>NZ_JACHMA010000001.1:0-2481783 GCF_014204735.1 Mobiluncus mulieris
GACAGATGAGAGTCTGTGAGTGGGTTTGTTGGTTTTGGTCTCGATAGTGTTTTGTTTTTTGTTTACGCGTTTTGTTTTTTTCCTGCCCTGTTTTGGGTGGGGTTTGTTAGTGTTTTTGTCTCGTTTTCTGTTTGTGAATAACGGGGTTTTGTCAGGTTTTTTTCTGGCTTGAAATCTTGTGGCTCTGGCTTTTTTGGTTGGGGTTGTTTTTGGTTTTTTGTTGGAGAGTTTGATCCTGGCTCAGGACGAACGCTGGCGGCGTGCTTAACACATGCAAGTCGAACGATGAAGCCGCAGCTTGCTGTGGTGGATTAGTGGCGAACGGGCGAGTAACACGTGAGTAACCTGTCCTTTTCTTTGGGATAACGGCTGGAAACGGCTGCTAATACTGGATATTCAGGCTGCATCGCATGGTGTGGTTTGGAAAGGTTTTTTCTGGAATGGGGTGGGCTCGCGGCCTATCAGCTTGTTGGTGGGGTGATGGCTTACCAAGGCTTTGACGGGTAGCCGGCCTGAGAGGGTGGTCGGTCGCACTGGGACTGAGATACGGCCCAGACTCCTACGGGAGGCAGCAGTGGGGAATATTGCACAATGGACGGAAGTTTGATGCAGCGACGCCGCGTGGAGGGTGTAGGCCTTCGGGTTGTGAACTCCTTTTTCTCGTGAAAAAGGCATGCTTTTGGGTGTGTTGATGGTAGCGGGGGAAGAAGCGCCGGCTAACTACGTGCCAGCAGCCGCGGTAATACGTAGGGCGCGAGCGTTGTCCGGATTTATTGGGCGTAAAGAGCTCGTAGGTGGTTCGTCGCGTCTGTCGTGAAAGCCAGCAGCTTAACTGTTGGTCTGCGGTGGGTACGGGCGGGCTTGAGTGCGGTAGGGGTGACTGGAATTCCTGGTGTAGCGGTGGAATGCGCAGATATCAGGAGGAACACCGATGGCGAAGGCAGGTCACTGGGCCGTTACTGACGCTGAGGAGCGAAAGCGTGGGGAGCGAACAGGATTAGATACCCTGGTAGTCCACGCTGTAAACGTTGGGAACTAGGTGTGGGGATGCTATCCTGTGTTTCTGCGCCGTAGCTAACGCATTAAGTTCCCCGCCTGGGGAGTACGGCCGCAAGGCTAAAACTCAAAGGAATTGACGGGGGCCCGCACAAGCGGCGGAGCATGCGGATTAATTCGATGCAACGCGAAGAACCTTACCAAGGCTTGACATACACTGCGACATGCCAGAGATGGTGTGGCCTTCGGGGTGGTGTACAGGTGGTGCATGGTTGTCGTCAGCTCGTGTCGTGAGATGTTGGGTTAAGTCCCGCAACGAGCGCAACCCTTGCCTCATGTTGCCAGCACGTTATGGTGGGGACTCGTGAGGGACTGCCGGGGTTAACTCGGAGGAGGGTGGGGATGACGTCAAATCATCATGCCCCTTATGTCTTGGGCTTCACGCATGCTACAATGGCCAGTACAGAGGGTTGCGATACCGTGAGGTGGGGCTAATCTCTTAAAGCTGGTCTCGGTTCGGATTGGGGTCTGCAACTCGACCCCATGAAGTTGGAGTCGCTAGTAATCGCAGATCAGCATTGCTGCGGTGAATACGTTCTCGGGCCTTGTACACACCGCCCGTCACGTCACGAAAGTTGGTAACACCCGAAGCCCGTGGCCTAGCCTTTTTGGGGGGAGCGGTCGAAGGTGGGATTGGCGATTGGGACGAAGTCGTAACAAGGTAGCCGTACCGGAAGGTGCGGCTGGATCACCTCCTTTCTAGGGAGCATCGTTGACTGGACTGTTTTGTTTTGTTTTGGTGTTGTCTGGTTTATGGATATGCGTGTGGATGGATTACATGTTCTGCCTGTTTTGGGTGGGGGCGCTATCGGGGTTTGGGCTTACATGCCTGGCCGGCTGGCTGCAGTGGGGTTTTTGTCTTGTTGTGGTTGGTTTGGTTGGTTGGTTGGTTTTTGTATAGTGGTGCGAGTATCTGTGATGCAAGTTTTTTTGTTCTTGTTTTAGTGTTTGTTCTTCTGGTGTAACTGTTTGTTGGTTGTTTTTTGGGGCGTTCGGTGGATGCCTTGGTACCAGGGGCCGATGAAAGGCGTGGTGGACTGCGATATTCCTCGGGGAGTTGTCGAGCGGGCTTTGATCCGAGGGTGCCTGAATGGGGGAACCCGGCCAGTTTTGTTGCTGGTCACCAATCTCTGAATTGATAGGGGGTTGGGGGGAACGTGGGGAAGTGAAACATCTTAGTACCTGCAGGAGAAGATATTCCGTGAGTAGTGGCGAGCGAAAGCGGATTTATGGCTAAACTCTACTGGTGTCAAGCGTGCGGGCGTTGCTGGTGGGGTGTTGTGGGGTCGCATGCTGCTTTCCGCATGGGAGCAGGGCTTTTGGCGTGTTTTGAGTTGAACTGTCTGGGATGGCAGGCCGTAGAGGGTGATAGCCCCGTAGGTGGTTGGAATGCGTTTGGGTTGGTGCGTGTCCCCGAGTAGGGACGGACTCGTGTAATCTGTCTTGAATCTGCAAAGACCTCTTTGTAAGCCTGAATACTTCCTGGTGACCGATAGTGTATTAGTACCGTGAGGGAATGGTGAAAAGTACCCCGGGAGGGGAGTGAAATAGTACCTGAAACCGGGCGCTTACGATCCGTCAGAGCCTTGTGGGGTGATGGCGTGCCTATTGAAGAATGAGCCTGCGAGTTATGTTGTGTGGCGAGGTTAACCCGTGGTGGGGTAGCCGTAGGGAAAGTCCGAGTCTGAATAGGGCGTTGAGTCGCATGATATAGACCCGAAGCGGGGTGATCTACGCTTGGCCAGGTTGAAGCACGTGTAGAAGCGTGTGGAGGACCGAACCCACCTGGGTTGAAAACCGGGGGGATGAGCTGAGTGTAGGGGTGAAAGGCTAATCAAACTCCGTGATAGCTGGTTCTCCCCGAAATGCATTTAGGTGCAGCGTTGCGTGTTTCTTGCTGGTGGTAGAGCTACTGGTTGACTGATGGGCCTTGTTGGTTACTGAGGTCTGCCAAACTCCGAATGCCGGTTAAGTTAAGCGTGGCAGTGAGACTGCGGGGGATAAGCTCCGTGGTCGAGAGGGAAACAGCCCAGATCGTCGACTAAGGCCCCTAAGCGTGCGCTGAGTGGGAAAGGATGTGGAGTCGCGTAGACAACCAGGAGGTTGGCTTAGAAGCAGCCATCCTTGAAAGAGTGCGTAATAGCTCACTGGTCAAGTGGTTCCGCGCCGATAATGTAGCGGGGCTTAAGCGTACCGCCGAAGTCGCGGCATCGACACGTGTACACGGCAGCATTGAGTGTTGTTAGTGGTGTTGTTGGGTAGGGGAGCGTCCTGCCAGAGTTGAAGTCAGGCTGTGAGGTCTGGTGGATTTGGTGGGAGTGAGAATGCAGGCATGAGTAGCGAGTGGAAAGTGAGAATCTTTCCCGCTGGATGACTAAGGGTTCCAGGGCTAGGTTTGTCCGCTCTGGGTGAGTCGGGTCCTAAGGCGAGGCCGACAGGCGTAGTCGATGGGTGACCGGTTGATATTCCGGTACCGGCGAAAAACCGTCAGTGGCGAGGAGCCGTGTGCTAACCAATGATGTTTTTCCTAGACAGGTTTTCGGATTTGTTTGGGTTGGTGTTGTTGGGGTCCCGTGGTTTAGTAGTCAAGCGTGTTAACAGGGGTGACGCAGTGAGGTAGCTGGCGCGTGTCTTATGGCTTGGCGCGTCTAAGAGTGTGGCCTGTCCCTTAGGGAAATCCGGGGGGCTGTCTTGAATGGCGAAGGTGAGGCTTGATGGTGAGACTGTTTATGGTTGAAGTTCAGTGTGCCTGTGCTGCCGAGAAAAGCCTCGGCGTTAGGTTTTAGCCGCCCGTACCCTAAACCGACACTGGTAGTCAGGTAGAGAATACTAAAGCGGACGGGTTAATCATGGTTAAGGAACTCGGCAAAATGCCCCCGTAACTTCGGGAGAAGGGGGACCATGACTGGTGATGGCTTTTACGGTTTTGAGTTGGTTGTGGTCGCAGTGAATAGGGGGAAGCGACTGTTTATCAAAAACACAGGTGCATGCTAAGCCGTGAGGCGCTGTATATGCACTGACGCCTGCCCGGTGCTGGAAGGTTAAGAGGAACTGTTAGCCTTTTTTGGTGAAGCGGTGAATTTAAGCCCCAGTAAACGGCGGTGGTAACTATAACCATCCTAAGGTAGCGAAATTCCTTGTCGGGTAAGTTCCGACCTGCACGAATGGCGTAACGACTTCCCTGCTGTCTCGACCGTGAGCCCGGTGAAATTGCATTACGAGTAAAGATGCTCGTTTCGCGCAGCAGGACGGAAAGACCCCGGGACCTTTACTATAGCTTGGTATTGGTGCTCGCTTGCGATTGTGTAGGATAGGTGGGAGACTGTGAAGCTGGCACGCTAGTGTTGGTGGAGTCATTGTTGAAATACCACTCTGTTGTAAGTGGGTTCCTAACTTAGACCCCTGATCGGGGTCAGGGACAGTGCCTGGTGGGTAGTTTAACTGGGGCGGTTGCCTCCTAAACGGTAACGGAGGCGCTCAAAGGTTCTCTCAGCCTGGTTGGCAATCAGGTGTTGAGTGTAAGTGCACAAGAGGGCTTGACTGTGAGACTGACAGGTCGAGCAGGTACGAAAGTAGGAACTAGTGATCCGGCCATGGCTTGAGGAAGCGTGGTCGCTCAACGGATAAAAGGTACCCCGGGGATAACAGGCTGATCTTGCCCAAGAGTCCATATCGACGGCATGGTTTGGCACCTCGATGTCGGCTCGTCGCATCCTGGGGCTGGAGTTGGTCCCAAGGGTTGGGCTGTTCGCCCATTAAAGCGGTACGCGAGCTGGGTTCAGAACGTCGTGAGACAGTTCGGTCCCTATCCGCTGCGTGCGTTGGAGTTTTGAGGAGGCCTGTCCCTAGTACGAGAGGACCGGGACGGACGAACCTCTGGTGTGCCAGTTGTTCTGCCAAGAGCATGGCTGGTTTGCTACGTTCGGGAGGGATAACCGCTGAAAGCATCTAAGCGGGAAGCCTGCTCCAAGATGATAACTCCCTCATCCTTGTGGTGGTGAGGCCCCCTGTAGATGACGGGGTAGATAGGCCGGACGTGGAAGCATGGTGACATGTGGAGCCTACCGGTACTAATCGGCCGATAACAACAACAAAACATAGTGTCCAGGGGACAGAGCCTATTCTGGGACACGCTGAAACAAGATAGTGATTTATTGTGTTACTTATACTCGCTACCGCTATACGAAAACCAGCCCACCAGCCTGTGTCGTGTGCCGTTGTTTTTCTTGTAGGGAACAAGGGAAAACAATGGCATGTCGGGGCTATGGTGTGAGTCTGACCTGTTGATAGAGACAGTATCACAGGTTGATATACAGCCCGCCAGTGTGGCGGCGGTCATAGCAGTAGGGAAACGCCCGGATCCATCCCGAACCCGGAAGCTAAGCCTACCCGCGCCGATGGTACTGCAACCGAGGGGTTGTGGGAGAGTAGGAAACCGCCGCACTAAAACTTAATGTTTGTACCTCGGCATAGCCGAGGTACAAACATATTTAAGAATGCGTGACAATAATTTGGTGTAGTGGCCATTTAGCGTTGCTTTTTCTTGGTTTTTAGTTGGTATTTCAAGATAAGGATAAAAGCCGTTTTGACTTGACTTTTTGGTTGGGCAATTAGTGTTGTTTTGTTGGTACAGGCAGGGAAAGTCAGGTTTCATGCAGGTGGGTACGAAAACGAATAAAAAGCTCGTCTCGAGTGCGCCGTTGTCGCCCAGAAATAGTTCGTGGCTTCGGCGTTATGTTGCCGGTAGCGTAGTGCCCCCACCCGTAGGCTAAGCCCCCAGCAAATCCGCCAACCGGGTCAAACATTCACTGGCCCCGCCTTCGATACGCAAATCGGCCATGTGGTCGTACTGGGTACGACCACGATTGATAATTACTAGTGGGGCACCATAAATTAAGCCTGCCTGCATTACGAAAGAGGCAGTGCCTACCACCAGTGAGCTGCCCACCACTAGCACCACATCAGCTTCCGCTGCGGCCGCGCGGGCGCGATTCATGGTTGTTTCAGGCAACAGCTGACCAAAAAACACTACTGCCGGCTTCAACAAACCCCCACAAGTCTCGCAGGGCACTGTGTGAAAGTTGCAAGCCAACGCGGCCTCGCGATCGGCTTGAGCCAAAATCGCTACATGTGCCGGGTCAAGATCCAAAGGGTAGTCCGGATTCGCTGCTGTGAGTCGTTCGTGCAGGGGGGCTCGGTCAGTAACTGCTCCGCAATCCACGCACTCGACCTTCAAGAAGGTGCCGTGCATCTCGAAGACAGTTTTGCATCCGCCCTTGAAATCGAGACCGTCTACGTTTTGGGTCGCAATTCCGGTCAACAGACCCGCGCGTTCCAGACGTGCTTGAGCCAGATGCGCCGGGGCAGGGTCGAGTTTCAGCATGGTCTGCCAGGTCTGATGGTTGCGTGCCCACACCCAGCGCTGCCATACCGGGTCGGAGACGAACTGGTCATATTCCACTGAAGGAATCGTGGTGTTGCCCTGGCCGCGGTAGTCTGGGATTCCGGTGTCGGTGGACATACCCGCGCCGGTTACCAGCACGGTCTTGCGTCCACGCATCCATTCGGCGAGGGTTTCCAATTGGGTTTCGGTGTGCGCGTCCAAGGGCTCCATAGCTTCAGTTTAGCCCGAGTGCGTCTTGGCAGTGGCGATTTCGGTGGCTTCATGAGGTGCCATCTGGAATATGGTCATGAATCGTGTCGGCGAGTTATGTGAGTTTCGTAGAGCGCCTTGGCTCCAACTTTGAACCACTGCGAGAGTAGTTTCGCTCCATCCTTAGCACGCATGCCATTTTGTACCAGCTGGTCAAGTTTTTCGAGAATCTCGGGAGTGATTTCCGCAGTCTCATGTGCCGGCGCACCGGACACCACCAAAACGATTTCTCCCCGGATTTCATCCCTTGAAGCCAAATTAGCGTGGATTTCACCGAGGGTAGAACCCAATAGCTCCTCATGAATTTTGGTGAGCTCCCGGGCGAGCACAGCCGGGCGGTTCGCGCCGAAAATCTCTAGGAAAGCCACGAGAGTAGCGAGGACTCGGCGTGGAGATTCCAGAAAAATCAGGGTGGAAGTATCGGCGGATAGGGATTGTAACGTTTGGTACAAAGAAGTGATTTTACGAGGCAGAAACCCACAAAAACGAAAACTGTCGGTGGGGAGTCCCGAAGCTACTAAAGCCAGGAGCGGTGCCGAGGGGCCAGGTAGGACGGTGTAAGGCACGGCGGCTCTAGTGGCCGCGCGCGCAAGACAGAACCCGGGGTCGGAAATCCCCGGCATTCCCGCATCGGTTACCTGTAGTACTTTGGTTCCCTGGCGTGCTGCCGTCAGTAAATCCTCGGTAACTGCGACCTCATTGTGCTCGTGGTAGGCCAAAAGTTGCCCGGACAAGTTCAATTCTAAGCGCCTGGCTAAGTCCCGTAAGCGTCGAGTGTCTTCGCAGGCCAGAACCTCGGCTTCAAGCAGGGCTTGGACAAGACGCGGCGAAGCATCACCGAGATTACCAATCGGTGTAGCCGCTAAAACCAAAGACACTGTTTCGAAAGGACTGGGAAAATTCATCATTTCATTTTCCACGAATTAGCATACTGCCCCAAATTTCTGACTAGACTTGAAGAGTGAAAATGAAGCACCCCCCGATGTTCCTGCGTGCTGAGTTTGGGGCGTTGCCTCTTCCGAAATCTCCGGCGGCACGGTGGGGGTGCTACGGACCGCTAGTAGTGATGCTGGTGGCGTTTGCGTCACGATTGTGGCGACTGGGTGCCATCAAGACCCTGGTTTTCGATGAAACCTATTATGTCAAGGATGCCTATGGGTTGATTAAACGCGGTTACGAAGTACAGTGGCCCAAAGAATACGACGATATTTTCATTAGTGGACATTTGACCCTGCCTACCGAAGGAGCCTTCGTAGTGCATCCCAGTGTCGGGAAATGGCTGATAGGCCTTGGAATTGAGCTGCTAGGAAATAATCCCTGGGGGTGGCGTCTGGCCGTGTGCCTGGCCGGTAGTATTTGCGTTTTCCTGGTAGGGCGTATTGTGTGGCATCTGTTTGGAAATGGGAAAATGGCCACCTTGGCTAGTGTGTTAATGGCATTGGATGGAGTCCAGATTGCCCTGTCTCGCACGGCCATACTGGATATATTGTTGGAGTTGTTCATCCTGTTGGGGGTCGTATTCCTGGTTCGAGACCAGCTGAGCTACCGGCCGAAACTGTTGACGGCGCTGCTGAGGGCTGATGAGACCCGCCGTACGCTGGGATTGCGGGCAAAGCGTCCGGATTTGCGGCTGGCACCTCATGAAATCGCACCAACCCAAGCCGCCAATCTGATGACATCGAATCAACCCGAGAAAGTACCGGCGGCCGCTAACCCGGCGCGGTACCGGTCGCTAGCTGTAGCAATCCCCCAAGAAACCAAAAAAACATGGTCTTTCTCGCCCTTACCTAGGTCTTTCAGGAAGTCCCCCCAAGAAACCGAAAAAACCCAAAGGAAGGGGAGCCTGCTTGGACCCGTATTTTGGTGGCGCCCGTGGCTATTCGCTGCTGGAATAGCCTGGGGATTGGCAACTTCTGTGAAATGGTCGGGACTCTACGTGGTGGCAGTATTCGGGATTTTCGTGTTCATCCGCGAGCTCTCCGCCCGCTGGGCCACAGAACCTTACTGGATTAGCTCCTCGGTTCTGACTGGGGGAATCCCGGCCTTTTTAAACCTGGTGCCAATCACAGCGGTAGTTTACGTGGGCTCGTGGTTGGGGTGGTTCCTAAACCCTAACGGTTGGGGGCACACCGGGGGCAGCGGGTGGCGCGACTGGCTAGAATACCACCGCCAGATTCTGAATTTTCACACCACCTTGGTTTCGGATCACCCCTATAAGGCCAGCCCGTGGGGGTGGCTGTTGCAGCTGCGTCCGACTTCTTTTTACTACCAGAAAGTCGCGGGAAATTGTGGAAAAGACCAGTGTATCCAAACCGTGACCTCGCTGGGTAACCCGCTATTGTGGTGGTTTGGAGCCCTGGCCTTAGTGGTGGTGATAATGGGCAGCCTTGTGTTCCTGGATTGGCGCGCGGGGCTGGTATTGGCCGGATACTTCGCGACTTTCGGCCCGTGGATGATTTACTCCAACCGTACTATTTTCACTTTTTACACCGTGGTGATTTCCCCCTTCGTGGTGTTGGCGGTGATTTATACGCTGGGAGTCATGATGGGACAGTGGCGTATCTGCAGCGACAAGAATTGGGTTGGTCGGTACAATTTGGTGCCTCGTTCTTTCCCCGTGAACCAGGTACAGATTTATTTGGGATTGTTTATAGTGGCGCTGATTTTTCTGGTGGCAGTGTATTTCTTTCCCATCTGGACGGGGATGACCATGCCGCAACACCAGTTTTATTGGCGGATGTGGCTTAGTTCGTGGATTTAGGCATAGGATTGAGCTATGACACATATACTCTCAGCCGTGGCCTGGCCTTACGCTAATGGGCCGCGCCACATTGGACACGTAGCTGGTTTCGGAATTCCTTCGGATGTGTTTTCGCGCTACATGCGCATGAAAGGCCATGAGGTGTTGATGGTTTCCGGGACGGATGAGCACGGTACGCCTATTCTGGTCGAAGCGGAAAAAGAAGGCTTGACTCCGCGCCAACTTGCCGACAAAAACAACCGGCTGATTGTAGAAGACCTGGTGCAACTGGGGCTTTCCTATGATTTGTTTACCCGCACCACCACAGGTAATCACTACCAGACCGTGCGTGCCATGTTTGAGGTGGTACGCGACAATGGCTACATGTTGGTACAGACTACTCGGGCAGCGATATCACCTTCTACCGGGCGAACCTTGCCCGATCGATATATCGAAGGTACCTGTCCGATTTGTGGAGCTGAAGGGGCGCGTGGCGATCAATGTGATGCCTGCGGCAATCAGCTCGATCCTACGGATTTGGTTAAGCCGCGTTCCAAAATCAACGGAGAAACCCCGAAATTCGTGGAAACCGAACATTACTTCTTGGATTTGCCGGCTTTGGCTGAAGCCTTGACTAAGTGGCTCGACGAGCGGGAAGCCACCGGAACCTGGCGACCCAATGTGATTAAGTTTTCGAAGAACTTCTTGAAGGAAATTAAGCCTCGCGCCATGACTCGCGATATTGACTGGGGGATTCCCATCCCCGGTTGGGAAGATCAACCCAAACGGCTTTATGTGTGGTTTGATGCCGTGGTCGGGTACCTGTCGGCCTCGATTGAATGGGCTCGCCGCAGCGGAGACCCCGAAGCATGGCGCAAGTGGTGGAACTCCCCCGAGGCGCTGTCTTACTATTTCATGGGTAAGGACAATATTGTGTTCCACTCCCAGATTTGGCCCGCCGAGCTGTTGGGATATAACGGAGAAGGTAGCCGAGGGGGAGACCCGGGGAACTTGGGGCATTTGAATCTGCCCACCGAAGTGGTGTCCTCGGAGTTCTTGACCATGGAAGGCAAGAAATTCGCTACCTCTAAGGGCATCGTGATTTACGTGCGCGACATGCTGGAACGCTACCAGGTCGACGCGTTGCGATATTTCATTTCGGCGGCTGGACCAGAAAATCAGGATGCAGATTTCACCTGGGCTGAGTTTGTGCGTCGCACTAATGGGGAATTGGTGGCCGCTTGGGGCAACCTGGTAAACCGCACTGCTGCGATGATATCCAAGCGATTTGGCGAGATTCCTCCCGCTGGGAAGTTAGAGGGCATTGACCAAGAATTATTGGATATGGTCGCCACTGGTTTTGACACAGTGGGTGGGCTGATAGAGGCGCACCACCAGAAAGCCGCCCTGGGTGAAGTAATGCGTTTGGTGGGCGAGGCGAACCGATACGTGGCACAGACCGAGCCTTTTAAGCTAAAAGACGAATCGCAGCGTAATCGTTTAGGGACAATTTTGCATGTCCTGGCTCAGGTAGTCACCGATTTGAATTGCATGATGTCTCCGTTCTTGCCAACTTCTTGCAATACCATCGACCGGGTGTTGGGTGGAGAGGGTAATATCGCTCCGATGCCCCGAATTGAAGAAGTCGTGGATTTGGATGTTTCGAACGACGACGGCTCGCCGCGCACCTATCCGATTATCACCGGAGATTACACGGACACCCCCACCTGGGAGCGTCACCCGGTAACGGTCGGTCGAAAAGTGGCGAAGCCGGTGCCGGTTTTCGAAAAGCTGGACGAATCCGTGGTGGACGAAGAAATCGTCCGCTACGCGGATTTGCTGGGCAAATAGACCGCTTGTGAGTAAACACAAGCCGCGTTTGTGGCCCCCGGTTCCCCGGCCGGAACTCGCCCCCGCTGAGGGGGGAACGTTTGGTCGGGCAGCGTTGGTCGACAACCACACCCATTTGCCACTCCTTCCGGGAGAGTTTATTTCGGATACCTCGGGAGTACGGCTTAGCGCCGAGGAGCAGGTTCGCCGTGCCCGCATGGCCGGGGTGGAGGCGATGGTGGTTTCGCAGTGTTCCCTGGTAGAGGTACAAACCCTGGACGAACAGCGCGAAAGATTCGCACTTCCGATTTTCGATTCGGTGTTCTTCGCGGTGGCGATACATCCCAATGAAGCGCCGCACCACGAGGGTATTCTCGAAACCGGGCCAGATAACGTCGCTCAAATCCGCGAGGCTTGGCAGGAAGTTCCCCTGGCAGATGCCTTGACTGCAGTGGAACAAGCCGCGCGTCGCATAGACAAAGTCGTGGCAATCGGTGAGACCGGCCTGGACTATTTCCGCACCGCTGAGGTTGGGAAAGATGCCCAAAAACAGTCCTTTGCGGCGCATATAGAGTTGGCCAAATCCCTGGATTTGCCCCTGCAGATTCACGACCGCGAGGCGCATGCGGACTGCGTGGAATTATTGCTCCGGGTGGGGGCTCCGCGCCGCACCGTGTTTCACTGTTTTTCGGGCGACCGGGAGTTGGCAGAAATTCTGTCTGCGAACGGGTGGTACGCCAGTTTCGCCGGCAATGTTACCTATCCTGCCAACCGTGACTTACAGGAGGCGGTCTTGGTGATGCCCCGCGAGCTATGTTTGGTGGAAACCGATGCGCCATATTTGACCCCGCAGCCCTACCGGGGCCGACCCAACGCGTCTTATTTAGTCGGGCACACAGCGGATTTCTTAGCGCAACTTGCGGGGGTGGATTCGGATACCCTGCGCTGTCAAATCTGTGAAAATGCCGGGGAAGTCTATGGAATTGGCTTAAAAAACTCCGAAAAGTGAGAAAGTAGTGACAGCTGTTAACTAATGTGGCAAAATAGATAACGATTTGGATAATTTTATAACGTTTTGGTAACATTTCACCGATGCGAAAGATGACTAAGTTGATACGTAAAATTACTCCTCGTGCTCCGCGCCACCTCTCTGCTGACGCGGTGGCATCGCGTTCCCAGCACCTCTTGGTTGTGATGCTGGCGGCTTCGCTGATGATTGCGGTGGTCGCTGCCGGGATTGGCACCGCCTTTGCCCTCGCGCGTAAGTCAGTGAACCTGAACTTGGACGGGAAAACCAAGATTCTGTACTCGTGGGGTGCGACCGTGGCTGATGCCTTGAAGGAAAATAAGATTTCCCTTGACGAACAAGACAAAGTTGAGCCTAGCCGCGCTGCTGCCCTGAAAAACGGGATGACCATCAAGATTCAATCTTCCCGCGAGGTTACCGTGGATTTGAACGGGCAGGAAGCCAGTGCTGCCACCACTGAACTCAGCGCAGCGGCTGCAATTAAGGCCAATTGGCCTGATAAAGAGGTTGTGTTTAAGGCTACGGCGGGTAAAGACCATCACGGCAATCCCCTGCCTTTGTTCGCGCCGGGAGATAAACTGCAACTGGTTGCGGATGGAAACACCCAGGAGATTAGCGCACTTACCGGTGAAAATAGCGCGGATATTTTGCAGCGGGCAAAGCTTAACGTGGGGGAAAAAGATATCCTGACCGTCAAGTTCTCGCCCCAGAACCTGCCCTTGATTCAAGTCCAGCGGGTCACTGAGGAACAGGTTAGCCTCAAGGAGCCGATTCCCTTCCAGACCGAAACCACTAAGGACGACTCCAAATATCAGGGAGATAAAACCGTGACCCAAAAAGGCGAGAACGGAGAGAAAGAAATCGTGAAACTCGTGCGCTCTGTTGATGGCCAAGTGCAGTCGGAAACCGTGCAAAGCGAGAAAATCCTGGCGCAGCCTGTCAGCCAGAAAGTTACGGTGGGAACCAAAGAACGTCCCGCTGCCGCCGCGATTCCGGTGGGCGATGACGTGTGGTCCAAACTGGCTTTTTGTGAGTCCGGGGGACGTCCCGGCACTAATACTGGCAACGGTTTCTATGGCATGTACCAGTTCACTCTCTCTACCTGGCTTTCCGTGGGTGGCAGCGGTCTGCCCAGCGATGCCAGTGCCGAAGAACAAACCCATCGCGCCAAGATTCTCCAGGCTCGCTCCGGGTGGGGACAATGGCCGGCTTGTACCCGAAAGCTCGGGTTACGCTAAGACCCAAGCTAAACTTGAGCTTGTGACTGAACTGCTGGGGACTCGAGACATTCGTGAGCTGTGCCTGGCGCTAGACATTAAACCCTCTAAGAAACGGGGACAAAACTTTGTGACCGACCCCGGCACGGTGCGCCGCATCGCTGCTGGGGCATCGCTAAGCTCCGCCGAGGTGGTGCTGGAAATCGGTCCTGGTCTGGGTTCCCTGACTCTGGCTTTGCTAGAGACTGGGGCACGGGTTATCGCGGTAGAGATAGATTCCCGTCTAGCTGCCGCTTTGCCCACCACTGTGCGGGTTCATGAGGGGCTAGTCGAAAATCTGTACGTAAGCTGTGCTGATGCGCTGCACCTGGATTCCACGTCGCGAGTAATGACAGATACTGGCTGGCCGCCACCGGTGGCCTTGGTAGCCAATCTGCCTTATAACGTGGCCACGCCTATACTGTTGCATATCCTAGAAGTTATGCCCGAAATTAACCGTGCCCAGGTGATGGTACAAGCCGAAGTAGCTGACCGCCTGGTTGCCAGAGTGGGGGATTCGGCATATGGGGCTCCCAGTGTGAAACTTGCCTGGTGGGGGTGCGCCCGACGTGCCTTTGGGGTGTCCCGGCAGGTATTCATGCCCATCCCCAATGTGGATTCCACCGTAGTGGAATTCCGCCGTGAGTCACCGCGTCTTTTCCCGGGTGTTGAATCCTTGAATGCCAGCGAGATGGAAGCCCTGCGGCAGCGTAGCTTTGAGTTCATTACGGCGGCCTTCGGGATGCGCCGCAAAACCCTGCGTCAATCCCTGGCGAGGCTCTGTGGTTCGCCAGATACGGCGGCCGGATTACTGGAAAAAGCCGGGATAGACCCGGGGCTTCGCGCCGAGAATCTGGGGGTGGCGGATTTTGCGTATTTAGCTCGGGTGGAATCCACGGAAATGGTGGGGAAATGAGCCAGCACCTCATGAAATCAAAACAAAACAACTGCACAGATAAGGTGCGAGGAGCACGAATTGTGGCGCAGGAACCCGACAGTGTTAGCGTGTTTTCTCCTGGTAAGGTGAATCTTTATTTGCGTGTCGGGTCGGTTTTAGCCGATTCTGATGCCCCTCGCCACCAGCTGTTAACGGTGTTTCAGTGCTTGAGCCTGGGGGAGACCCTCACAATTCAGCCCCTTGGGATAAGTGGTACACAATCGGGAGGAAACACAATCCAAGATGAGGGAATTGATGCGGTAAAGACCCGGCTAGAGTCAGGGTTAGGCTCGGAAGAACATCTGGATGGGCCGGGGAACCTGGTGTATAAAACCCTGCGGTTACTGCGCGAAACCAGCGGGGTGGATTTTCCCCCCACCCAGGTTTTGGTTGACAAAAAGATTCCGATTGCCGGGGGATTGGCCGGGGGATCGGCGGATGCCGCCGGGACAATAGTAGGGGTGAACCGACTCTATCAACTAGGTTTGAGTCAGGAGCGCCAGCTAGAAGTGGCAGCACGTCTTGGGGCAGATGTGCCCGCTTTGTTGCTGGGAGGCAACTCGGTGGGAACCCGCTTCGGGGACATCCTAGAGCCTTTACCGAACGGTACAAAACGGTTTTGGATTCTGGCGATTGCGAGTGCTGGGCTCTCTACCCCCCAAGTGTTTGGGGAACTTGACCGGCAGCGGGCTTTGTCCGGAGCGAAGCTCCCCGTCCTGCCAGACTCATTGCCAAAGGAATTCTTAATGAATTTTGAAGCCCCAGCACGGGTGTTTGCCGCTGAACTGTACAATGAACTGGAAGCGGCGGCGTTGCGCCTGCGCCCGGAACTGCAGGCTGTGAAAACGGCCGCTGTGCAAGCCGGAGCCTTGGCGGCAATCATTTCGGGGTCGGGACCCACGGTGGCCTGTCTGTGCGCGGATGCATTAGCAGCCGCGCAGGTTTACGCGGAACTTCAAGACAATCCCCTCGTGAAGACGGTGATAAAAACCACCGGACCAGATTATTGAGGATTGTCGAAAGAATACTGCAAACTCCGCAATAAATCAGCAAGCTGTGTTATGTCATCCTCTGACATATCTCCCAGCCAAGTCCGCTCAATCGCGAGCAACTCGGTAATCGCCGCGTCGGCAGACTGTTGACCAGCATCGGTTAGAGCCACCAAGACGGCACGGCGATCATCGGGATGGCGCAGGCGGGTAACCAGACCGCGTTCCTCGAGACGGTCAATTCGATTCGTCATTGTCCCCGAAGACACCAGGGAAAGCTGCATCAACGCTCCGGGAGTCAAGGCGAAAGGCTCGCCGGCTCGGCGTAGCGCTGAGAGCACATCGAAAGACCAAGGCTCTAGATTTACTCGGGAAAAAGCCGCCCGTCTGGCCACATCCAGGTGTCGTGAGAGGCGTGTTAAGCGCGAAAACACTGATAGAGGCGCTAAGTCGGCCTCGGGGATAAGATTCTTCCAGGCGCTGAGAATCTCGTCGACTTCATCGGAGTACGGTGCGTTTTTATCAACAGATTTCATAGTTAGTCGCTTTCAGGTAGCACTTTCCTCCCATGATATCTTGAGATAGAGATTCTTTAGTTCAAACTAGACTGTGGACTTGGGAATAAAACAGAAAAATGGCAAAATAGGAAGCCGTGGATGAAATCTAGGATTTCATCTCGCTTTCCGCCCTGGTGTAATGGCAGCACAGAGGTTTTTGGTACCTTTAGTCTGGGTTCGAATCCTGGGGGCGGAACTTTTTGTATCCCGAGTACAGTGTCGTCTCCAGAGGCGGTAGGATAGTTTTGTCCGAGCGCCGGGTCATACCCGGAGGCACCACAAGCTTTGAACGGAGGGCATTTTGACTCAAATCAGCACCATCGTTATCTTGGCGGCGGGTCAAGGAACTCGCATGAAATCAAAGAAAGCAAAGGTTTTACACTCTTTTGCAGGGCGAACCTTGTTGTCGCACGCCATACACACCGCTCAAGAAATTAAGCCAGAACGCATCGTGCTGGTAGTGCGACATCAACGTGACGCGGTAGCAGCCGAAGCGAAACAGGTCTGTCCCGATATAATTATTGCCGACCAAGACGAAATACCTGGTACCGGAAGAGCCGTGTGGTGTGCGCTGCAAAAACTCGAAGAAATCGGGCAAGGGCAGGAAGGCACCCTGGTGGTGACCTCGGCAGATGTGCCCCTAATGGAGTCCTCTACCGTACTATCGCTGGCGGAAACCTGTGAGGATGAGGGCTCGGCTCTGTGCTTGCTGACCACGAAGATAGCGAATCCTTTCGGCTACGGTCGGATTCAACGTATTGCCGGGCAAGTAGCGGGCATTGTCGAAGAAAAGGATGCTACTTATGCCCAGAAGCAGATTAAAGAAGTCAATGCGGGGATTTATGCTTTCGATACCGAATTCCTGGCGGAGGCTTTGCCGAAACTATCCGCTAGTAATAACCAGGGCGAGATTTACCTGACTGACACGCTGAAAGTAGCACGTGAGAACGGGAGAAGAGTCTCCTCTGTGGTGCTGGCTGACACAGCACAGGCTGAGGGGTGTAATGACCGGGCGCAGCTCGCACAACTGCGCGCCGAATACAATCGCCGCCGCACTAGGTATTGGATGTTGCACGGCGTGACGATTATTGATCCGGCCTCCACCTGGATAGACGCCGATGCCAGCATAGGGATGGATACGACGATTTACCCCAATACACAATTGCGGAAAAACACGGTTATTGGCGAGGATTGCCGAATTGGACCGGATTCCACCTTGATTGATGTGAGCGTGGGAGACGGGGCGGAAGTCTGTCGGGTACACGCGATTTCAGCCGAAATTGGGGATAGAGCCAATATTGGGCCTTTCACTTATCTACGGCCAGGTACCCGACTGGGACCGGAAACCAAAGTGGGCGGGTTTTGCGAAACCAAAAATATTGAAGTTGGACGTGGCACTAAGATTCCGCATCTGTCCTATGTGGGGGATGCTACTATCGGTGAAGCCACCAATATTGGGGCTGCCACGATTTTCGCCAATTACGATGGGGTAAACAAGCACCATTCCACGGTGGGCTCGTATTGTCGCACTGGGGCGGACAATGTTTTTATCGCTCCGGTGCATATTGGCGATGGTGTCTATACTGGTGGGGGGACTATTGTGCGTCACGATATTCCTGCCGGTGCCTTGGCGGTAAACCAGCTTGACATGCGGATTATTCCCGATTGGGTGGTTGAACATCGCCCCGATACGGATGCGGCTCGTGCTGTCACCGAAAAGATTGGAACAGTCGGTACAAATTCGCTCGAAGCTGAATCTACCGCCGAGAGTCTTGCCCCAGATTCTAATTCTGGGGACAAATAAATTACAACTACATCACAAGCAAGGATAAAGACAGGAATAGAGATGGCAGATTTGTTCGAAACGCCACGGAAACGACTGGTAATAGTCTCGGGACGTTCCCACCACCAACTGGCCGAGGACGTGGCGAAAGCCCTCGATACCGAGGTACTCCCCACCACCATCTATGACTTTGCTTCCGGGGAAATTTATGTGCGATATAACGAGTCCGTACGCGGTTGCGATGTGTTTTGCATCCAATCCATTTCCGGGGACGTGAATAAGTGGTTTATGGAACAACTGATTATGGTTGATGCTCTGAAACGAGCCTCAGCTAAACGCATCACCGTGGTGGCTCCGCTCTATCCCTATTCCCGGCAAGACAAGAAACACCAGGGGCGTGAACCAATCTCGGCGCGTCTTATGGCGGATTTGTATAAAACTGCGGGAGCCTCGCGTCTGATGAGCGTGGACATGCACGCCTCGCAGGAACAGGGTTTCTTTGTGGGCCCGGTGGATCATCTGATGGCCATGCCGGTGCTCATTGACTATGTGCGCACCCGGGTGGAGTTGAATAAAGTGACCGTGGTTTCCCCCGATGCCGGGCGTATCCGGGTGGCCGAAAAGTGGGCTAATCGACTGGGGGGCAATCCGCTGGCCTTTATCCACAAAACTCGAGATACCACCCGCCCCAATGTGGCGGTGGCCAACCGGGTCGTCGGTGAGGTCGAAGGACGCACCTGCGTGTTGGTAGACGATTTGATTGACACCGGTGGCACCATCGCGGAAGCCGTGGGGGTGCTCAAAGCGGCTGGGGCAAAGGATGTTTTGGTGGCTGCCACGCACGGAGTGCTGTCTGACCCGGCCACGAAGCGTTTGAGTGAATGCGGGGCGCGAGAGATTATCGTCACCGACACTGTGCCAATTCCCGCCGCGAAGCGTTTTCCACAGCTCGTAGTCTTGCCTATCGCCCCCCTGTTGGCGCGCGCCATCCGGCAAGTTTTTGAGGAAGGATCCGTTGCAGCGTTGTTTGAGTAGGACATCATGAGGTGCTAGTTCGGGTGAAAGCGTTAGCCCAGATGGAAACCCTGGGCGGCTAGCGCCGCCGTTAGTAGGGAATCCTTGTGGCTAAATTCCCCCATCTTTTTCACAATCTGGTTCGTGAAGGTGTCTTCACGTTGATTGGTCGAACGCAGGTCGTAGTATCGGTGCATTTCCTGGTCATAGGGGGCTAAAGCATCTATCCAGGAAACCGGAGCCTGGTAGGTATCGGTCATAACCCGTAAATCTTGGGGAATGCGAGGTTTGAGTTCGGGGCTCTGATTGGGGTAGCCCAAGACTAGACCCAAAACCGGGAAAGTGTATTGAGGTAGATTCAGGACAGCAATGGTTTCAGCCGGCTGATTCAGAATGCTGCCCAGCATGGTGGTTCCCAACCCCAGGGACTCTGCTGCGCTGGCCACGCTTTGGCACATCAGCACCGCATCGGTGAAGCCCTCACGGAAATAGTCCAGGCTGCCAGCCGTGGCCGGGTCATGACCAAGGTCTTGTAAAACCGCTGCAGCGCGGGCACAATCCGCAATAAACACCAGGTATTCCGGAGCTTTGGCCTGGTAAGGCTGGTCGCCAATTTCAGCTAAGCGTTGGCGTTTGGCTTGATCTTTTACCCGGATAATCGAGGCATTTTGGGTTGCCCGAGAGGTGGCGGTACGCATCGCCACCTCGAAAAGGGTGTGCATCAGATCTTCCGGAACAGGTTTGTTTTCAAACTTACGGATAGTACGGTGGCTAAGTAGAGTTTCAACGGTTTCATTCATAGGATGAGTATGGCATTTTGCGGGTGTTTGCGCCACATATTTTGAGGAAAATCCTCGCAACTGCTATATTTGTGGGGTTGCCTCGGCGAGGGGTTGGCTCCAAACAGATTGGAATCACACCCGTTATCGACGCGGCCCCTGGTTCAACTAGGGACGTCTCGCCCGCATTGACGGGTTTTTTTAATGCCCTCGGGCATGGGACGCTTTGGTTGCTTGACAGCGGTCCAGCCGGGAAAACACAGAAGTAAACCCCTAGAGGAGGACTAATGGCTGAAAAGCACATCTTGAAAGTAAGTGAACGCACCGAGTTTGGCAAGGGCTTCGCTCGTCGCGCTCGCATGAACGACCAGATTCCCGCCGTGGTTTATGGCCACGGGGCAGATCCGGTACATGTCGTTTTGCCATACCACGACACGTTTTTGCTGGTAAAGGACAACCCCAACGCGGTTATATCCTTGGAGGGCTTGAAGAAGCCGGCTATGGTTTTGGTTAAAGACATTCAGCGCCATCCCGTGAAGCGTAGCCTCATGCACCTCGACCTGCTGTTGGTGAAGGCCGACGAAAAAGTCAATGTGGAGGTTCCTGTGGTGATAGTCGGAGAACCCGCCGTGGGCACCGTAGCGAACCTGGATTTACTCCACGTCGAAGTCCTGGCACCAGTGGTAGATATCCCCGAAACCATCGAGGTGAATGTAGACGGCATGCAGGACGGCGAGGTATTGCTGGTCTCTGAGATGAAACTACCCGCCGGTGTCGAGGCAGTTACCGATGGCGAAACCGTGGTACTCTCGGTGGCTGTCCCACAAGAGGTTGCGGTTCCTGAATCCAGTGGAGAAGAAGCCGCTGGGGCTGAAGACGCCGCTGCAACTGAGGGAGCTGGGGAAGCCGAGTAGGGCGATACGCTTGGCTAAAACTGTACCAGTTGATACAAAATGAGCCCAAAACACGAGCCGCGTTTAGACCCTTCCCGTATGGAAGACGGGAAGGGCGCGTGGCTCGTGGTCGGATTGGGCAACCCTGGAATCGAATATGCCCAGACTCGCCACAACTGCGGATATATGGTCACTGACCGTTTCGTTGAAAGTGTCGGAGGAAAATATCGCAACCAGAGTCTGGGACGCGGGGGTGCCATGGCGAAAGTGGCCGATATTCGCCTGGGATACGGCATCGACGCGCCGCAAGTTATCGTGGCACATACCGGTACCTATATGAATACCTCCGGACCGGTGGTGGGGCAGCTGTTGAAGTTCTATCAGATAGACACGGCACATCTTGTGGTGGTACACGACGATATCGACCTCAACTTTCGTTGTGCCAAACTTAAAGTGGGGGGCTCGAACGGAGGGCATAACGGGCTGAAATCCATCCAGCAAACGCTGGGAACTAAAGACTTTGCGCGGCTGCGTATCGGGGTGGGGCGCCCCCCTAGCCGCGAGCTAGGCGGGGACGTGGTGAACTGGGTGTTGGGACGATTTCCGAAATCCGAAAAAGCTAACCTTGAGGAATTTTTTGACCGAGCGGTACAATGTATCAACGATGTTGCCGAAAGTGGCTTAGCTAAGGCACAAGCGCGGTTGCACCTAGGCAATCCCTGAAGAAATGCCCGGGATTACTTTAAGAAAAAATCGAAAACACAGTAGGGTGAAGCCATGAGTTTAAGGGGGCTATTAGACCTCATACCGAGCCAGGCATATCAAGCGGCTTCGGAAATAGTGGCACCCAGCGGGTTTTATGCCCCGCTTATAGCCGGACTACCTCCGCTTGCTTTAACTGTAATCTTGACACCTAGCGGACGAGGAGCCGAAGAATTAGCTCGGGATTTATCCTGTTGGACTCGGGGGGTAGAAGTTTTCCCAGATTGGGAAACCCTGCCCCATGAAAGACTCTCGCCCCGCACCGACACGATGGCACGTCGCATCTGGGCACTGCATCGACTCACCCACCCGGAAGCTTTTGGAACAGAAGGTACAAACTCGGAGGTGGGGGAAAGCGCCGAACACAATCCCATCAAATTCCTGGTGGTACCCATGCGCGCCGCGTTGGCTCCGGTCAACACAAAAATTCTTAGCTATCCACTGTTTAAAGCCCAGGTCGGAAAGGCTTACGGCCGCGACGAGATGTCTCGAGACCTCGCGGCTTTGGGCTATGAACGTACCGAATTAGTTGTGACTCGAGGTCAGTACTCTTTGCGTGGCGGAATCGTGGATGTGTTTTCTGCGGTTAGCCCTCACCCGGTGCGCATCGAACTTTTTGGGGATGAAATCGATTCCATCCGTCCCTTTGCGGTTTCCGATCAGCGCACTTTTAACCAAGAGTTCCAATCGGTCACTGCTCCAGCGTGTCGCGAGTTCCTCCTCGACGAAACCGCACGTGTTCACGCCGCCAGTCTAGCTGCACAACTGCCCCAGGCTGCCGAGATTCTTAACCTAGCGGCGCAAGGAATATACTCCGAAGGTTTAGAATCACTCGGTGCTTTACTGGGGGCCGAGATGAAGCCACTCTTCGAACTACTGCCACCCGGCGCGAGACTGGTCGCCACCGATTTACCCCGACTCGAGGCGCGCGCCGTGGAACTGGGCGAGACCACGGCGGAATTTTTAGCCGCTTCCTGGTCGGCCGCCGCTGATGGATCCGAGATTCCCCTTGAGATAAACACCGCCTCTTTCCTCGACTTGGATGCCCTGCGTGTATCCGAAGCCAAGGCAGGAATGAAAACCTTGCGAATATCCCCATTTGCGACTCATGAATCCGCCACTACCAGCGGAGCCGAAACCGTACCACTCCCCACCACCGGAGCAACTGGAATAATCAGTACAATCCGGGAACGAGCGCGAGAACACTGGACCGTGGTGATTGCCGCCACCAGCAACGGAATGGTGCAACGTCTCCACAGGCTGTTAGCAGAAAATGACATCCCCGCTCAAGTTAGCGCTGACCTTGATGCCGAACCCGAACGCAGTGGGAAAACCTGGGTCACCGTTGCGCCGATTACAGAAGGATTTGCGCTGGCAGAGGCGAAACTGCTGGTGATTAGCGAAGCCGAGGCCTTGGGGAAACGCCAAGCGCGCCACCACGAGCAGAAAGTAAAACTGCCCACGCGGCGGCGTAAAACCATCGATCCGCTCAGCCTCAGCCCCGGCGAATACGTGGTACACGCCCAACACGGTATCGGACGGTTCGTGAAACTGGAAAAACGCACTATCGGAAAAGGGAATAAAGCCACCTCGCGCGAATACGTGGTGTTGGAATATGCCCCTTCCCAACGCCAAGGATCCAAAGATTTACTGTGGGTTCCCACTGATTCCCTCGATATGCTGTCGAAATACGTGGGAGGGGAAACCCCGACGCTGTCCAAGATGGGGGGAACGGATTGGAACAAAGCCAAACAGAAAGCCCGGAAAGCCGTCAAAGATATCGCCCGGGAGCTGGTGCGACTTTATGCGGTGCGTCAATCCAGTAAAGGCCACGCATTTAGCCCCGACACACCCTGGCAGCGCGAGTTGGAGGATTCCTTTGAGTATGTCGAAACCCCCGACCAGTTGACCACCATCGATGAAGTCAAAGCCGATATGGAAAAACCGGTGCCCATGGATCGGCTGCTGTGCGGAGACGTGGGGTACGGGAAAACCGAAATCGCGGTGCGCGCAGCCTTTAAAGCCGTGCAAGACGGGAAACAAGTCGCGGTGCTTGCCCCGACCACACTGCTGGTCAGCCAGCATTTGGAGACATTTCAAAACCGCTTCGCTGCCTTCCCGATTACGGTGGCAGCACTATCACGCTTCACCACCGTCAAAGAAGCCACACGTATCAAAGCAGATTTGGCGGACGGGAAAATCGAGGTAGTTGTAGGCACCCACGCGCTTTTGTCGGGAAAAGTTCGCTTCAAAGACCTAGGTCTGGTGGTTATAGACGAAGAGCAACGCTTCGGAGTGGAGCACAAAGAAGCTTTGAAAGCGCTGCGCACCAATGTGGACGTGTTGGCTATGAGCGCCACGCCGATTCCACGCACCCTGGAGATGGCGATTACCGGGATTCGTGGCTTGTCCACTCTGACTACCCCACCCGAAGAACGTCACCCCGTTTTGACCTATGTGGGGGCGTATTCAGACCGACAAGTTGCGGCGGCCATTAGACGCGAAATGTTACGTGACGGTCAAGTGTTTTATGTTCACAACCGAGTACAAGACATTGCCCGGGTGGCCAAGCATTTGCAGTCACTGGTACCGGAGGCTCGCATTCGGGTAGGGCACGGCCAGATGCCCGAAACCCAGCTGGAACAAGTCATGATGGATTTCTGGAACCAAGAATTCGACGTGTTGGTGTCCACCACCATCGTGGAAAATGGACTGGACGTTACAAACGCGAATACGATTATTATCGACCGGGCGGAGCGGATGGGACTGTCGCAACTGCATCAGTTACGGGGACGCGTGGGACGCGGGCGAGAACGCGGCTATGCGTATTTCCTTTATCCTGGCGGAGATACCTTGAGCGAAACGGCTTTTGAGCGGTTGAAAACCATCGGCTCGAATACGAGCCTCGGGGCAGGAATGGCCATTGCCCAAAAAGACTTGGAGATTCGGGGGGCAGGCAATTTACTTGGCGGCGAACAATCCGGGCATATCGCCTCTATAGGATTCGACCTGTATGTGCGCATGGTTGGTGAAGCTGTCGCTGCCTATAACGGGGAAGAACCAGCCGAGGATACTGCTGTGAACCTGGAGATTCCCGTCGATGCCTATATTCCCGAAGATTATCTCGAAGCCCAATCGCTGCGCCTCGATGCCTATACCCGCCTGTCCAACGCCACCTTGGACGAAGAAATTGATCAGCTGCTCGACGAGATGGATGACCGCTACGGGCGGCCACCCAGTTCCGTACAGCGGTTAGGAGAGCTGGCTAAACTGCGAAATTTGGCGCGGAAATACGGGCTGCGCGAGATTGGGGTGCGGGGGAAGTTTATTCGTTTCACGCCAGTTGAACTGGCCGATTCCCAATTAGCTAGGCTGAAGCGATTGCATCCCGGAGCCATAATCAAACTGGCGACTCGTGAACTGTTCATCCCCAAACCAGTAAAACGCGAGGGGCTGTCGGAAACTCCCGTGGTAGATGTGGAACTGATGGATTGGGTTAGCGGGGTTATTTCGGCGATAATAAAGCCTTTTTGATAAAATTGGCCGAGATGTCAATAGCTAGAAACAAAGGTTAGAGGCAAGGAGACACAGTGAAACACAAACGGGTATTTCAAGCAGTAGCGACCGGGGTCGCGATAGCAGCATTAGGGATGACTCTGAGTGGCTGCGAGGCCAAACCGGGAGTGGCGGCCGTGAGCCAGGCTGGAGAAATCACCGAAGCGGAGCTGGGGCAAGTCTCTGCCGAGCTGGCTCAGATTTCACTGGTGGATCGGGCCACCGTACTGCAGTCCCTGCTGGCCTTGAAACATGGGGGCAAAGAAGCTTTGAAACACTGCCCAACGTGGGAAGATATCCCGGTGAAAGACTTTGAAATACCGGCGGGAACCGAACTGTCCGTCCAGACCAAAAACGTGCTGACCCTGAGCCTATGCCAGGCGGCAGCCAATCCGGCAGTAGCCCAAAACCTGGGACTGCCCGTCACCAACCCGAAAACCGCTGCCTTTTTGAACACGATTTTCAACTCCTTAGGGAATCCCGGGGTGGAGCGCTCGGCTCGAGAACAATACGGACTGAGTATTCTAGAGCAACAGATTCAACAACGGCAGGCTCAGCCGCGCATGGAAACTCCCCAAGAGTAAAGCATCGATAAATCTTGGGACTTTCGGCCAAAAAAGGCTGGGCTGTGAGGAATATGGTGAGAAGTACGTGATTTTGATTGGTTACTGCTGGTCAAAACCGGAAAAATGCACGAGAATAGAACCGGGTCGGAGAAAATTCTGGCCTGTGAAGAATCCTGACAGCTAGGAGTTAAATTGGCAATCATTGAAAGCATCTATGGTCGTGAAATCCTCGATTCCCGTGGCAACCCCACGGTGGAAGTAGAAATGGAGTTGGAAGACGGCACCTTTGCCCGCGCCTCGGTTCCTTCCGGGGCTTCTACCGGACAATTCGAGGCGGTGGAACTGCGTGACGGGGATAAGTCTCGTTACCTTGGGAAAGGCGTACAAAAGGCTGTCGCCGCTGTGAACGAGACTATTGCGCCCGAAATCATTGGCATGGATTCCTTGGATCAACGTGCCATTGACCAGGCCATGATTAATCTCGACGGTACCCCCAACAAGGGCAAGCTCGGTGCCAACGCCATCCTGGGAGTATCGCTCGTGGCGGCTCATGCCAGCGCGGCCTCTCTCGACCAGCAGCTCTTCGCCTATCTGGGCGGTCCCAATGCGCATGTCCTGCCGGTTCCGATGATGAACATTTTGAATGGTGGTTCGCACGCGGATTCCAATGTGGACATCCAAGAATTCATGATTGCGCCTCTCGGAGCCGCTTCCTTCAAAGAAGCGCTGCGGATGGGCGCCGAGGTCTATCACGCCCTCAAAGGCGTGCTGAAAGACAAGGGCTTGGCGACTGGTCTGGGTGATGAAGGCGGTTTCGCCCCCAACCTCGATTCCAATGCCGAGGCTCTCGACTTGATTGTGGACGCTATCTCTAAGGCCGGCTACCAGCCCGGCAAAGATGTCGCTTTGGCACTAGACGTGGCCTCCTCTGAGTTCTTTAAGGACGGCAAGTACCAGTTCGAAGGTGAAGGCCGCGACACCGACTTTATGGTGAAATACTACGAGAAACTCATTGCCAAATACCCGATTGTTTCCATCGAGGATCCCCTCTCGGAAGAAGAATGGGAAGCATGGAAGCAACTGACCGCCGAAATTGGCGACAAGGTGCAGCTGGTGGGCGACGACCTGTTTGTCACCAACCCGGAGCGCCTCAAACGAGGTATCGACAACCACGTGGCCAATGCCCTGTTGGTGAAGGTAAACCAGATTGGTTCGCTGACTGAAACCCTGGACGCCGTAGAGATGGCGCACCGCGCCCGCTACCATTCCATGACCTCGCACCGTTCCGGTGAAACCGAAGACACCACCATTGCACACCTGGCAGTGGCTACCAACGCTGGGCAAATCAAAACCGGGGCTCCGGCTCGTACCGAGCGCGTCGCCAAGTACAATGAGCTGCTTCGCATCGAGGACTTCCTCGAAGAAGCCGCAGTTTATGCCGGTCGAGATGCCTTCCCGCGTTTCTCGGCCTAGATTGGTAGTTGTACGCAATCATAAAAATGAGCCGCCAGGATTACCTGGCGGTTCATTTTTGCCTAGTGGGTCACCGGGCGAGGTTTGAGGTCATAGACCACCGCCAAGTGATTAGAAACCGGTAGCCGCAGCGCCCGGGGTGCGGCTACCGGCACCCAGCCCGCCGCTAGCAACTGATTAAAAGTTTTTTGGGGAACCTTGACTGGAAAAGATTGGGTCGCTCCGTGCCAAGAGGGACGCATTGTCTGATCTAGAAGACCTAAAGCGGCTGCGGCATCATCCGCATACAAGTTGAAATCCCCCGTCAACACTCCTGAATGCCGCGATAATTCCAACACGGAACGCCAGGCTCGACGCAACTGACTTTGTGCCGTACCCCGATGGGTGTCTAGATGGGTGTTCCCCACTGCGATGGTACCGAAAGGCGTCAAAATCAGGGCGGCTTGCAAAACACGCATTTCACCGGGAATCAGGCGCACCCCAGGCATCGCCGCCGGTAGGGACTTCAAACCCGTCAGAAACCCCTTGGAAAATCCGCGCCAAAACCCCGAACCCCACTGTAAACTCCACCGGGCGCGTCCCAGACGTTTCACATGCCAAGATTTCACCGGCCAGCGCGAGAGCATTGCGATACCGTAGCCGTTCTCGCGGGTAATATTCGTATGCACCGGCCGACGGCGCAGTCCGGACATGGCACCCGCAAAAGCCGCTGTCATGCGCCAATATGGCATGCCTATCGCATTAGCCAGGAACTCGGCTTCCGGTAAGTAGCCGGAACGACGCTGTCCCTTGTCGACTTCTTGCAGACAAATAATATCCGGGCGTAGCTCTCGCAACACCGCTGCTGTGTCCTCTAAGGCGCCAGCCGCGTTTACGGCTCGCGCCGAAGCGGTGCTCGGTCCAAACATACTGGCCAGAAAGTGAGCCCACCACTGACGAGGGGTGCTGTGCTGCTTTGCAGGTGCCACCAACCCCCCTAAATCCGCATCTGGCCATCCACTCGGGGGCTTGCCGTGGTGCAGATTGAAAGTAACAATCCGTAGGTAATCCGTTGACGCTAGCGGGGTGGGAGTTACTTGTTCGGGTAGCGGGAACCGGCGCAGCTTCATGCGTAAAGCGGCGGGGAGCTTCTTGCGGTTTCCGGGGTTAGACTTTGGGTTAGTCACGGCGCGTCCTTGGATGAAGTTTCGGATTCATGAGACGCTAGTTCGGAATTCGACGTAGATTTAGAATCGCGACTTGCGCCGGTGAGTTTTTCGCGGCGCTTTTCGGCATCCGGGGAACCCGAATAAAAACGTTCCGTGGAAATCGTGGTGGTGGGGGAGAATACCTTCGTTTGCGCCAAGTCAGAGGCGTCAAAGGCGGCGGCACTATCATCGGTACATTCATCAGTCTCGGCTGTAGAGAGATCCAAATCCCGCGCTTTGGCGCGCCAAGAACGTCGCTTATCCAGCAATTTGCGAGCATACTGTTCGAGAATTGGCTCACCATAAGGATCCGTGGCATAAGCAGCTTCCTTGCGTGCCTCGGCGGCCTCTTCGCGACGACGTGCGTTTTGCGCGTGATTCTCGGCGATAACCGAGTATCGCAGCTGACGTTCCATCGCAATTTTATCCGCCGGTAAAGACACCGTTTCAACCTGCTGGGGTTCCAAACGCTGTCGTGGGAGCGCATAGGGAGCCTCCGCTTGAATCCAATCAATTAAGTGTTCACGCAGGTAACAACGCAAATCCCATAAGTCCCCCGAATTTGGGGCGCTGACCGCAACCCGAACCACCATGCCATCCGCCGAAGAATCTGTCACCTGGACGTTTGCAGTGCGGCCATCCCACAAATCAGTGTCATTCAAGAGACGATCTACCTCGTTACGTAAAGACGGCACTGGTAGACGCCAATCCGCGTGAATTTCGACCGTACCCAGTAGCTGGGCATCGCGTTTTGTCCAGTTCTCAAAGGCATCTTCGGTGAACTTTTTGGACGGCAAGATTAGGCGCCGCCCATCCCACATCAACACCACCACATAGGTCAAGGTGATTTCCTCGATGGTGCCCGACTCGCCATGAACCACCACCAAATCACCGACTCGAATCGAGTCTGAAAAAGCAATCTGGACTCCGGCGAACATGTTCGCCAATAACCCCTGGGCGGCGATACCAGCAATCAGTGAGATAATCCCCGCCGAAGCCAAGACCGAGCCCATTGCAACGCGCGCCTGGGGGAAAGAAAGCGCGATTACGCTCGCCCCGGTCACCGCGAAAAAAGCCTGGAGTACCCGATGCAATACCTGGGCTTGGGTCAGGAGACGGCTGGGTTTTTTGTCATTCTCGCGATGCGTTCGGGTGAGGTCTTCGAGTACCGCGCACAGGCGCATTAACCACCAGGTAACTCCCAGAATTGTGATAATCAACAGGGTGTGACCCACCAAATCTATCCACGCGCCAGGAACCCCGTGCATCGACCACAACCAGCCCAGATGCACTCCCAGCAAGAAAGCCGCGATACTGCCCGAAATACGTGAACGGCGTTCGAAGTATTTGATGAAAGGATGTAGTCTACCCAGCCGTCGTAAGAAAAACCACGTTAATTGGGTGGATACCAGCATGATGAACGCCCCGGTTGAACAGGATATAAGTGCAGCCACCACGTCTATGGAGGCCTCGATTACCTGGTCAACTGGGGTGGTGGGGGTGGGATTTGGCTGTGGAGGTACTTTGGGAGTGTCTCCACTAGTAGTTAATCCTCCGGGAAACAATGGGGAAACGGGCCAAAAACACATACCTAAAACCTAGCAGTTTTCCGGGGGAAAAGGACTTTGAAAGCCCCGGGGCGCGCTGTGTAACGGGTGGGCTCTGGACTCGATTTTGCGTAAAAGGGATTTATGCCTTAAACTATTTCAAGTCCTAATCCGAAAGGTTAGGCGACGCTCCTATCGTCTAGCGGCCTAGGACTCCGCCCTTTCACGGCGGCAACACGGGTTCAAATCCCGTTGGGAGTACCGCAGTCTGTAAAGACTGCAAGCGTTAGGCCCTGTAGCGCAGTTGGTTAGCGCGCCGCCCTGTCACGGCGGAGGTCGCGGGTTCAAGTCCCGTCAGGGTCGCAGGTTTGAGTGTAAATCGCTCGAACTGCTGGCTCTGTAGCTCAGTTGGCAGAGCGAACGACTGAAAATCGTTAGGTCACCGGATCGACGCCGGTCGGAGCCACCAAAAGTCCCGCCTGGCGGGACTTTTTAGGTTAACCTGACGGTTTTTGGATGGCATCTAACCTGGGTTACAGGTTATTTCTGGAGCGGTTGGATTTCTGTAAAGGCCTCGTCGCTGGGGATTTGGTCAATACCGGCCGCGCGCATTTCCTCGCGGGCAGCCTGGCCGAGTTCCTCGGATACCGGGATTGTCAAATCAGAAAATACCCGGGTCGGCCACCCTAAATCAATGGCATCCAAGGCCGTGTCCTTGACACAGTGCGATTCCGCAATCCCCACGATGTCCACTTCGGTGATTTCGGCGGCGCGCAGAATTTCCTCCAAAGTGGCACCATCTTTGTTAATCCCTTCAAATCCGGAGTAAGCCGCCGCGTATTGGCCTTTTTTCACGGATTCATCGATTGGTAAGGCGGCGATGGCATCGTGAACTTCGGCCTCAGGGGTGCCCGCCACCCCGTGAGGAGGCCAGGAATCAACGAAATCTGGGTCATCGGAAAAGTGAGAACCCGGATTAATATGCCAATCTTGCGTGGTGACGAGCAAAACGTATTCGTCTTGATTTTCGGTAACGAAATCTGCGATTCTCTCGGCTACGGCGTTGCCGCCTTTACAAGCGAGAGCTCCCCCTTCACAAAAAGTCGGCTGTACGTCCACAATCAGTAAAGCACGTTTCCTGGATTTCTCTTCCATTGGTATTCCTCCCGTTTCTCGCTCGCCACCATTATAGGTGTTTCGGGAAAAAGAATTGTAGGTTCAGACAAGGGAAACCGGGGACTTGCACGCATTTCAGCATAACCGCAGGCTAAGTGTCGCTTATCTAGTTGTTCTTTAGGTTTGGGGTGTTTCCCCGTTTTCGTGACCTTGAAATGCTTTGACCTGTGATTTTATCCATTTAGTAGGCCCAGGGGGGCTCGAACCCCCGACCCACGGATTAAAAGTCCGCTGCTCTACCAACTGAGCTATAGGCCCGAAGAAAGATTATAGCGGAAAGTTTGGCGGAACAAAACTGGAGGCAAAATTTTGGGGGTAAAAAATGCAGGTTGAGATTTCTTGGGCAGCTAAAATCACCCATATCTGAGTAAAATCTCGCATAATTGAACCAGGCTTTAGACACAGGAGGAAAGACCTATGGAGACGAGAAAACCCCGCCGACCCGCAATCATTGACCCTGAGACCCTGGAATATTTGGAAGGTGAGGAAGACCCCGCCCTGTCTAGTGAATCCGCGCACACCTCTGCACGTATTTTGATTAAAGCACCCCGGGAAGAATGGTCTGACCCCGATGCGGAAACCCGCGAGCGCCTGTTGAGCTATCTGAAAACCCACGGGATTGACGACCTGGCGGAACTGTGGTCGCATTCCCCGGCGGAAACCTTGCCGGGTACCCTGTGGCGGCTACTGTTGATAGATGAATGGATAAAACGTTTTCCCCAAGGCGTGTCCAGGCGTTTCCAACAGGGCTTGACCAGCCCGAAACTCTCTCAATTCATTGATGTTCAGGGGGCGCGCACCTTGGATTTTCTGGGGTGGCACAAACGTCTGGGCACTATTATGACTGGAGATTTCACCGGTGATTTTGCAGATTTCTTGGAAGAATCCCAAGCCGTGTTACGAGTGTTGGCCGCCAGTGAAGAAGTGTGGATGAAAGAAGACCCCACCAATCCCCTGGCTAATCCCGTCACGATGCGAGACGACGCCCTGATGAACACCGCTCAGGAACTCTTTGACTCCGCCACCCTCTACCGGGAAGGACGTTTGCGCTAATGAGTGAAAATCACGACAATCCCGAAACGGAACTTGCCACCCCGCCCGGGCTGTCGGAAGCCCCGGCTGGTACCCGGGGCGAGGAGGAACGTAAATTCCCTTTCGAAGGTGCTAAGGCAGAAGAGATGTTCCCTAAAGATGCCTCTGTTTTTGCGGGATCCCAGGAATACGATGATGCCGATTTTGTGGAACCAGAACAAAACGAATCAGTAAAAAGTCCGCCCCAGTCTGTGGCAATAGCCAGCACGGATGCCTTGACCAGCAGTCGAGGGAACATTTCAACCAAAGTTCAAGACCATCCGCCCCTGCAGCTGCAAACTGAACCGGGACTGACCGCCAAAGGAATGCCGAGACTCCCCAAGGGACGTTTCGCTGATAGAGAGCTAAGCTGGTTGGCTTTCAATCAACGGGTTTTCGAACAAGCGCAAGACGAGCAGCTAAAGCTGTTGGAACGTGCTTGGTTTTTAACGATTTACTGTTCCAACCTCGACGAGTTCTATATGGTGCGAGTCGCCGGACTGAAACGTCGTATCGCCGCCGGATTTGCCACCGTGTCATCCTCGGGGTTAACCCCGAGGCAGCTAGAAGGCGAGATCAGCCGTCGTTCCCATGAGATGACCGGAAATGTGTATCACTACTTTCAAGAAACTATCCGTCCGGAACTCGATAAGGCCGGATTGGTGATTACCGACTGGGAGGCACTCAACGACACTCAGAAAAACGCCCTGCACCGGTATTTTCGCAACCAGGTGTTCCCGATTCTGTCGCCTCTGGCTATAGATCCGGCTCACCCTTTTCCTTTTATCTCCGGTTTGGCTCTGAACCTAGCGATTCTGGTGCGAAATCCTAGCTCCGGCAAGGATCACTTTGCTCGCCTGAAGGTACCAGCGCAGTTGCCGCGTTTTGTACCGTTAAGCGAACAGGGCGTGGAAAATGACCCGTCAGAGCGAATTCTGAGTGGAGAGGCTGTCAATTTTGTACCCATGGAGCAGATTATTGCTGCCCATCTTGACCACCTGTTCCCGGGGATGGAAATAGTGGAATCTCATCCTTTCAGGGTTACCCGCAACGAAGACTTGGAAGTAGAAGAAGACGATGCGGAAAACATCTTGACCGCGATGGAATCCGAACTGGCTAAACGTCGGTTTGGACCGGCGGTACGCCTGGAAGTAACCGAGAAAATGCCAGCTTATATCTTGGATTTCTTGACCGAAAATCTCGAGATAGGTGCCTCGGATGTGTTTCGTTTGGCCGGCCCTTTGGACTTACGTGGGCTCAACGATCTTCATAATTTGGATATTCCCGAACTGAAGTATCCCCCCTATGTTCCGGTGACTCCAGCGGGTTTGGCCGAGAAAGAATCCGCTAAATCCCAGGATTTGTTCGCGGCGATTCGTGAGCACGACGTACTGATTCACCTGCCCTATGACTCTTTTGCTACCTCGGTGCAACAGTTCGTGGTGCAAGCTGCCAATGACCCCAATGTGTTGGCTATCAAGCAAACCCTGTATCGAACCTCGGGGGATTCCCCAATTGTTCAGGCCCTAATTGATGCGGCGCGCGCCGGAAAACAAGTCGTGGCGATTGTGGAAATAAAAGCGCGTTTTGATGAGGCCGCGAACATTAGCTGGGCTCGCAAAATGGAACGCTACGGGGTACACGTGGTCTATGGCATGGTAGGGCTGAAAACCCACTGCAAACTGTGCCTGGTGGTGCGTCAAGAACCCGACGGTTTGAAACGTTACTGTCATGTGGGCACCGGCAACTATCATCCCAAAACCGCGCGTGGCTATGAAGATCTTGGTTTGTTGACAGTGAACCGCGATGTGGCCCAAGACTTGACCCGTTTATTCAACCAGCTCTCTGGCTATGCGCCACGTTCGACTTTCCACCGTTTGCTGGTGGCACCACGTTCCATCCGTGACGGACTACTGGCCGGGATAGAACAAGAAATTGCCAACCACCAGGCTGGTAAACCCGCCTGGATTCTGTTCAAAGCGAATTCAATAGTGGATGAGCGCATGACCGATGCGCTCTATCGCGCCTCGCAGGCCGGAGTGCCAGTCGATGTCCAGGTTCGCGGGATTTGTTCGCTGAAACCGGGAATCCCGGGACTTTCCGAAAACATCCGCGTCGTGTCAATTTTGGGGCGTTTTCTGGAACACTCTCGGGTTTATGCCTTCGCTAATGATGGCAATCCGCAGGTGTGGATTGGTTCGGCAGATTTGATGCACCGCAACCTCGATCGTCGCGTGGAAGCCTTGGTACGTATAATCAACCCGGAGCAGGTCAAATACCTGATAGAAGTGGTGCGTAAAGGTGTGTCTGACCTGACATCTTCCTGGCGGCTCATGCCCGACCAGCAGTGGGTGCGTGTTACTGCCGACGATGCCGGCAACCGCCTCGAAGACATTCAAGAAACCCTGATGGCACAGACTTCGTCACGCGTGGTAGGGAGAAACTGTCCATGACAGATTCGTCCCACCCCCGGTGTACACGCCGCTATGGAATTTACGCAGCCGGAGGGATTGTGTGGCGTCCGGCTCCCGAACCTGTAGGTTTCGAGATTCTGGTGGTGCACCGTCCGAAATACGACGATTGGTCCTTCCCGAAAGGCAAACTTGAATCCGATGAGATGCTTCCGGCTGCGGCCGTACGCGAGATAGCAGAAGAAACTGGCTATCAGGTGTGCCTGGGTTCGCGCCTGGCAGTGACTAACTATCCGGTGGACGGCATCGACAAGCAGGTTACCTACTGGCTGGCCGCTCCGCGTGACACGCCCGCTCTGCGGGCTCGTCCCCACGTCCATCCGGCTTCTAAAAAAGAAATCGACGAAGTGCGTTGGGTAGGAATTGACCAGGCCGCGCAGCTATTGACCCAAGAGTTTGATCGGGGTTTAGCTCGGCGCGCCGGGCAGTTGCTAGCTGCCGGGTGGGGCTGCAGTGCGCCGGTGGTACTGTTTCGTCACGCCAAGGCTAAGGCTCGCGAGGACTGGGCGGGCGATGATGCCCTGCGACCGTTGCGGAAAAAGGGATGCCGACAAGCTCGAGACATGGTGCCCGTGTTGGCGGCTTTCGGAGTGTCTCGGGTAGTGACCTCGCCATGGAAACGCGCCGCTCTTAGCGTGGAACCATACCTGGAGGCGACTGGAATCGCCGCTGAATATACGGCGGCACTTAGCGAGGCGGGCTTTGCGTCGCATCCGGAAACGGCGCAGGCTTTACTGTCAGCTTGTGTTTCCCAAGGGCTCATGAGTAGCGGGGTTGTGATTTGCAGTCACCGTCCCGTTTTAGAGTCTCTCGTAGCCCAAATACAACAGACAGCTGGCGAGAGCTTTCGGGGTAAAAGGGAAGCCAATTGGAGTCCACTGGGTTTGGCTGAAATCATGGTGTCGCACTTTGGGTACTCGCAGGCAGGCGAAGCAAAGTTACTGGGAATGGAACGGTATTTACCGCTAGCGCCTTTAGAACAAGAATTGTCAGGTTAAACCCCACAGTTTTTAATTTATTTTTCAAAGCACTGGCGAAACACTCCACAGTGGGGTATCTTTTAATCAAGACATCGGTGTCGCGAAAGCCCCGGGCTCCATTAACTGCCGCTACGAGCGGCCTTCGCGCCGACAGGCGCTTTGCGGTGCTGATGTCGCGCAGGCTCCAGGTAACTGGAGCCTGCGAAGTTTTTAGAACCGGCTCTCCAGCGTTTCGCCAAAGGTGAAACCCCAACGATTGTGTGAAATAATCTGAACATGAATGCTGCAACCCCGTTCCAACCGTCGGCCGTGCCCCGTCCGGATGCAACGGGGTATGACAATCAGCAAAGTTCTGAATCAGCGTCACGAAATGTGGTGAAACCAAGTCCACAAAGCCCAGCTATGACCGACACGATGGTAATTAAACGGCGCGACCGACGCAGCGTTCACGCCCAAGCGCATCTGGAGAAGCTGCCGAAAGTTCCTGAGAGTCTCGTGGGTCGAGTGTTGTGTGCCCACCCTGAAATCGTCACTGCTGTGGCGTGCCTGTTATTGGCGGTACTGTTTTTGTTGCCCCGCGAAATCTTGACGGTAGCAACTGCCATTGGAGTGGTGAGTTTTGCTTTCGGGTGGGCTCGCCTGATTCGCCTGCCGGCTCCCACTGCTACGGCGGCTCTGGTTGGAGGGGTGGGAATCCTCGTGGTACTTGCCGCGAGGACTTTCGGGGATTTTTCGATAGTGACTGAAATAGTGGGGCTGGGGATAGTGGCGGCTTTTGGAGTTGAAATGTGGCGTTATCCCCGCCACGATTTGCTGTTATCTGTGTCGGGAAATGTGGCGGGTTTACTGGTGGTCTCTACCAGCGGGGCGTGGATTGTCCTGGAAAAGGATGCGATGTGGTTTTTCTTGCTGGTTCCTGCCGCTTTAACCTTGTTGGGCGGATGCGCCGGAATGGGGATTAGCGCCAACTGGAGTGTCAAAGCGCGTGCGGGAACCACCCTGGCATTTTCTATGCTCTTCGGAGCTATCGCGGGGATACTCATCATGGTTTGGTATAGTGTTATGCGTGAAAATCTTATGATTTTCACCGGGGAACACCTGTCTGCCTTGCCTGCAGCTATAGCCTCTGGGGTGGTACTGGGACTCGTAATCGGTTTGATGTTTGCGTCGCTGACGGTGATGTTTAGTGCCGACATGGCTCCGGCCACTATCAGTGCGGTTTTCTCGCAGGCATTAATCCCGGTTTTAGCGGCCGGGATTCCGGTGTATGTACTGGCTCGACTGCTGGTGGGGGAAGGCTCGGTTTTGCCTTGAAATCAGTAAATCGTCGGACAGAAACGGGAAAACTCTAGGAAACAAAAGGGAGAACAGGTGGAAATTTATCCGCAAGTAAACCGTGACTGGCCAGGGTTACCAGTGTCGGCGGGCTATCGTGGCGGCCATGAGCTCCTGACCGGTTCAGGTTTTGTGCGGGTACCCCTGGGAGTGATACGAGTCAGCGGTGATTCGAGGTTATCCTGGCTGGAAACCGTTACCACCCAGAAGCTGGCTGGGCTCGCCCCAGGGGTTGGTAGCGAAGCCCTGGTTCTAGATGTGCAAGGGCGCATTGAACTGGCTTTTTACCTGGTTGATGACGGCCATAATACCTGGATTTTAACGGAAGTACCCGAGGCTACCCGGGTTTTCCTGGACGCAATGCGGTTCCGAAGCAAGGTGGAAATTACTGATTGTAGCCAAGAATTTGTGGTGCTCGGGTTTCTGGGTTCCTCGCTAGGATTGCGCGACACTGGGGCGGTGGTGTTGGCGGGTTCATTAGGTGCCAGTCTGGGTGAACTCGCGAAGGTGGTGTGGATTGACCCCTGGCCGCGACCCGTAGGAGAGACCACGGTCTATACTCTTCCCGAAGCATCGCATCCCGGGCTGGCACCTCATGAACCCGAAAAAAGAATCCTCGCCGTGATACCCCCGGAAAACATCCCCACCTTCGAAGCTCAGGCTGCGGCAAACCACCTGGTAGAAGCGGATTTAGGGGTATGGGAAGCCGTGAGGATTGCCCGGTGGCGACCCCGACTGGGACGCGAAGGGATGCCTGGAATGCTGCCCCACGAACTCGATTGGCTGCGCAGCGCGGTGTCCTTGAATAAAGGCTGCTATACCGGCCAAGAAACCGTCGCGAAACTGGTGAACCGGGGGAGGCCACCCCGCCGGCTGGTGTTTCTGGATTTAGACGGGACAAGCGAGGAGTTGCCTCGGATAGGAACTGAGTTGCGACTCGCTACGACGGGAGAACCGGTGGGGAATTTGACCTCGGTGGCGTATCACCCCACTGACGGTCAGATTGCTCTGGGCGTGGTGAAACGGCAAACCGACCCCGAGGCGCTGCTGGAATTGATTGGGCCGGAGGGAAATCCCGTGCGCGCGGCGCAAACCATAATCGTGAACCCCAGCGGGGACAACCCGAAACGTTTCGATGCCACCAAGCTTGCCACCGGTCTAGGGATGCGGGCACATCGCGGGGGGAACGGACGGAAACTGGGTGGTTTAGGGAATTTCGGGAAAGGCACTACCCCGCAGGGCAAGCGGGGGATTGGTATCGGAATGAAAGGAAACAAGCAATGATAAGCCTGTTCGGAATCATCAACTATGTGCAAATGTGGCTGGTGTTTGCCTTGGTAGCGGTGGTGATGGTGCTGTCTGGCTATGCCTTGTATCACACGCTGACCACCCCGGAGCAAGCTTTTATTTCGGAAGGGAAACGAACCCGTAACTTTTGGGCCTTGCTGAATGGTTTGGCTGTAGTGATTTCTTTTCTGGCACTCACTCCCGCTGGTCCTGTGGGATTGTTTGGGGCTTTAACAGCGTTGATAATTCCGGGGGTGTACTTAGCCGATGTGCGTCCCGCCGTGACGTATTGGCGGCAAAAACGCCGAGGTGGGAGAGGCACGAATAATCGGCCTCCCACCCCCTGGTAAAGTGGATTGGGCGGGGAATCACTCGTTCGGATTGGGAATTAGTGCAGTACAGGAGGCAAGATGCGAGCGGTGGTGCAACGTGCCCAAGGCGCGAGTTGCAGTGTAGAAGGGAAGGTTTCTGGCAGTTTTGAAGGGCCAGGACTGGTGGTATTGGTGGGCGTCACCCCGACAGATACCCCGAAAGAGGCTCAGACCGTGGCACGTAAAGTAGCTAATTTGCGAATTTTTGATGGTCCGGGAGCCTATGACACGGATGTGGCCGGTTCGGAAAAACTGGCCGAGGCGCGCGGCAAAGAAGTTTCCGCCCTGGATTTGGGGCTGCCAGTACTGGTCGTCAGTCAGTTTACGCTCTACGGAGATGCCCGCAAAGGTAACCGCCCCTCATGGGTTCGTGCCGCTCCAGGGGAAACCGCAGCCCCACTGGTAGAAGAGGTCTGCGTCGCGCTGGAAAGCATGGGGATGCGCGTGGAACGAGGTGTATTCGGGGCGGATATGCAGCTTAGCTTTACCAATGACGGTCCTTTTACCATACTGTTGGAGTTTTAGAGCGCTCCGCCAGTAGTGAACAAGGCCGGCAAAGCACCGCGCGGTGGCTTAGAGTGTAAGTGAGAGAAACGAGGGGAACCAATGTTTGAAAGATTTACGGATCGGGCGCGTCGCGTGGTGGTGTTGGCGCAAGACGAAGCCAGGCGCTTGAACCAAAACTATATTGGCACCGAACATTTACTGTTGGGCTTGATTCATGAGGGTGACGGGATAGCCGCGCGTGCCTTGGAAACCATGGGGATTTCCCTCGAGGCTGTGCGTGCCCAAGTCATTGAGATTATTGGGGAAGGCGAACAACCCACCACCGGGCACATTCCCTTTACTCCGAGGGCACGAAAAGTTTTGGAATACTCGATGCGTGAAGCCTTACAGCTGGGGCACAACTATATTGGCACCGAACATATTCTGCTGGGTTTGCTGCGCGAGGGTGACGGGGTGGCCTCGCAGGTGTTGGTGAACCTGGGGGCGGATTTGAACACCGTGCGCCAAACTGTTATCGAATTGCTCAGTGGATTCCAGGGAGGAAATGCGCCGGGTAGTGACCGTGACGTGGTTGGCGTTGGCGGGGGTCGTGCCGACAACCCCCGGGGCGGCAACTCGGCGCTGCTGGATCAATTTGGGCGCAACTTGACCCAGGCAGCGCAAGAAAACAAACTTGACCCCGTTATTGGGCGCACCAAAGAGATGGAGCGGGTGATGCAGATTCTGTCGCGTCGCACCAAGAACAATCCGGTTTTGGTGGGTGAACCCGGGGTCGGCAAAACCGCTGTAGTTGAAGGTCTGGCTCAAAGCATTGTGCGTGGGGATGTACCCGAAACCCTGAAGGACAAGCAGCTTTATTCTTTGGACATGGGTTCATTAGTCGCGGGTTCGCGGTACCGCGGTGATTTCGAAGAACGGTTGAAAAAAGTTCTGAAAGAAATCCGTACTCGCGGTGACATTATCCTGTTTATTGACGAGATTCACACTTTGGTAGGTGCCGGCGCGGCTGAAGGTGCTATAGATGCGGCGTCCATCTTGAAACCGATACTGGCGCGCGGGGAACTGCAAACCATCGGAGCAACCACCCTGGAAGAATACCGCAAGTACATTGAGAAAGACTCTGCTTTGGAACGGCGCTTTCAGCCTGTTAGAGTCGAGGAACCCAGCGTGGAAGAAACCGTGGCAATCTTGAAGGGGCTGCGCGACCGGTATGAATCCCACCACCGGGTGATGATTACCGACGCGGCAGTTGCTAGTGCCGCGCAGTTGGCCGACCGCTATATTTCCGACCGGTTCTTGCCGGACAAAGCTATCGATCTGATTGACGAGGCGGGGGCACGCCTGCGTATTCAGCGAATGACTGCCCCCCCGGAACTCAAAGAAGTAGACGAGAAAATTGCGAAAACCCGACGTGCGAAAGAGGCTGCTATCGATGCTCAGGACTTCGAGAAAGCCGCGAGCCTGCGCGACGAAGAAAAGAAGCTGGCTTCGGAACGCGCCGAAAAAGAAGAACAGTGGCGTTCGGGTGAAGATAAAACCAAGTTAGTGGTCGATGCGGAGCAGATTGCTGAAGTCTTGGCGATGGCCACCGGAATTCCCGTGTTTAAGCTGACCCAAGCGGAGTCATCGAAGCTGTTGCGCATGGAAGACGAACTGCATAAGCGGATTATTGGTCAAAACGAAGCGGTGAAAGCTGTGTCCCAGTCGATTCGCCGTACTCGTGCCGGTCTGAAAGACCCCAAGCGTCCCGGCGGTTCGTTTATATTCGCAGGCCCCACCGGGGTAGGTAAGACCGAGCTGGCCAAGGCGCTGGCAGAGTTCCTGTTCGGGGACGAAAATGCTTTGATTCAACTCGATATGTCTGAATTCTCCGAGAAGCACACCGCGTCACGTTTGTTTGGCTCCCCGCCTGGGTACGTAGGTTACGATGAAGGCGGGCAGCTGACAGAAAAGGTGCGCCGTAAACCCTTTAGCGTGGTGTTGTTTGACGAAGTAGAAAAGGCTCACCCCGATATTTTCAACTCGCTGCTGCAGGTGTTGGAGGAAGGCCACCTTACCGATTCCCAAGGGCGCTTGGTGGATTTCAAGAACACGATTATCATCATGACCACGAACTTGGGTACCCGCGACATCAACAAGGGGGTGTTGACCGGTTTCCAAGCTAGCGGGGAGCTGGCCACCGACTACCAGCGGATGAAAGGCAAAGTACAAGAAGAACTCAAACAGCATTTCCGCCCCGAATTCTTGAACCGCGTAGATGAAGTCGTAGTGTTCCCGCAGCTGCAAAAGGAGGAAATCCTCAAGATTGTCGATTTGATGATTAAGAAACTCGATGATCGGATGCTGGAACAAGGCATGGCTATCAAACTGACCCCGGAGGCTCGAGCTTTGTTGGCGTACAAGGGATTTGATAAGACTCTGGGGGCGCGCCCCTTGCGTCGGGCAGTGCAACGCGAAATCGAAGACGTGTTGTCCGAAAAAATCCTGTTCAACGAGCTGCACGAAGGACAGACGGTGCTTGCCGATGTGGATCCGAAGTTTATCAAACATGCTTCGGAGGACAAGGTAAACGGTATCGACTGGGAATTCGACGATGCCGCCACCTTCACTTTCACTGGTCAAGACGGCTTGCCCGAAGGGCGTGCCTCGAAGCGTCACCGACTTGAGGATGTAACTGCCGCCACCATTCGGGAAGCTGAACTCGCCGCGCAACAAGCTGAAGACTCTCAAGCGGTGACAGTGGGGAGTCCGGCGAGTCCCCAATCCCAGCCGGAAAACGCTGGGGACACCTCTGAGGACAATAGTGGTAGCGGTGGAATGCCGGGAAGTACTGGTGAACCAAGCTAGGCATCGGACTTGAGTGAACGCAGGCGCTCAATCGTTTGGAGAATCTAGCTCCAAACGATTGAGCAGCTAGGTCATAAAACGGTAAAATACCTAGAAATGTAGGTAGGCTTTGGATTTGAGCCTTTCGACCCCTGGTACCTGTTTACGGAGGATTTCTCTAGATGACCGCCGCGCATGATGAACAGTGGTTCGAGTCGGTATTCTCTGAACATGGTAAGGCCATAGTCAAATTCTTGTACCGGCGTGGTGCTTACGCGGAAGCCGAAGATTTAGCGGCAGAAACTTTTGTGGTGCTGTGGCGCAAAAGAGATGAAGTCCCTGACGGCGCAGAGCTGCCTTGGCTGTACAAGACCGCCGGGTTGACTCTATCCAACTGGTTTAGGAAAAAGAAATCTTTGCCGCTGGGGGATGCTACGGAGAGCCTGGACTCGGTGGATAGCAATGACCCAGCGAGCTTGGTGATGGAAAACCAGGGGATGCGCACCGTGCTGGCAGAACTCTCCGAGCGCGACCGAGAAATCATTCTCGCTGTTGCCTGGGAAGGGCTGACCGGACAAGCCCTGGCGGATTATCTGGGAGTGTCTCGAAACGCCGCTGATGTGGCACTGTCACGGGCGCGGAAACGACTGGAGGAGGCGATAGCACGGAATACTTAATCGCCTGTAAGAAACGCCGTGTTGCTTACAGATACTAATTGCAAGGCTTGAGAAACAGGAGAGCTGGGTACTAGAAGTTTTGAGCATATTACGGCTAGCACCTCATGAATCCGCCAACGCCCAAGCCGAACCGAGAAAACCTAGAGATAGCAAGAAAGGACAGGGACGTGGAACACCGCGAGAGCCACACCGAGGGACTTCATGCCCTAAGTGAGCTTGACCCTGCCCAGAATCTCGAAATTGATATAACGGCTTTGCGCGCGAAGATAGCTGCGAAAATGTCAGCACAAGGTTTAGAATTTACGCCAGCAGCGAACGCGGGGGTAGTTGAAGCTGAAACTGTTGCCTCCGATAATGTGGTGGCGCTACATCCGCGCGCCGGTGCCTCGAAACACTCGTGGTGGTGGGGGTTAAGTGCTGCAGCCACCGTTGCCGCAGTGGGATTAACCGGCTGGGCAACACTCGGTCAAGGGGACACCACAGTTTCACACCCCGAGGATTCCGGACGACCAACCTACCAAAGTTCACCTCGCTTGGAAGCAGCGAAACTGCGTCCCGCGATTCCGGGAGCGGCCGAACGACTTTCCGAAGTCGGTGAAGTCGACTTTGTAGCGGCCGAAGATTTCTCGACCGCCACGACCAAGGCTCCGGTCTACCGGTTGAGCCAAGGCGCGGAGGTTTCCTCTGGGAAAATCCAGAAAGTAGCTGATTCTCTGGGAATTAAAGGTGCGGTTAAAAAGAACGAATCCGGATTCATCGTGAAAGACACCAGCGGAGCCGTTCTGACCGTGACCGTGGGTGAGTTAACCTCGTTAGACTTCAGTAATCCCGCCGCTTTGCGGATGGAGTGCGTGCCGGTAACCCCCGGGGATGGAAATGTGGAACTGGGCAGGCGCAACGAAAGTCCGAAACCCAGCTCTTCAACACAACCATCCGGGAATTCCGGGGGAAATACGTCGCCATCGAATCGCCCGACCAACCCGAAAATACCTCCCAAGGGGGAACCGGTGCCACGCCCGGAACTGCCGGAAGTAAAACCGACTCCGAAGCAACCGCAGGTGACGCCAACAGAAACCCCCACCGAGGCCGTGCCCCCGGCAGTGCGTCCCGGTATGGCGAATCCTAACAGTACTGTCACTCACGGGACTTCCACTAATCCGGATAAACCGGGGAAAGAAACCGAGGCTCCTGGCGTGGCTTCTGGCGAGACCCAGGTTTACAACTATTACCCGGGTATAGCCCCGAGAGATGAAGCCGTTGAGATTGGTGAACTGCGGGTTTTGACCCGCCGGAATTCGGACACAGAACCGCCGAGCGAGCCAGCACCTCATGAAACCGCAGAAAACCTTACCACTCCAGACCAGACCGATATAGCGGAATCACAGGTGACCCAGTCGCCCTCTCCGAGTCCCGCCAACTGCGTGATGAAAGTGGCCGGGGAAGCCCCCTCCGCGCAACAGGCTATGGAAGAAGTTAACAAGGTGGCCAAATCCTTAGGCGCTACCGTGGTGAGCACTCAGGTCGGGGCAGTCCAAAAAGACGGCCTGACCACTGTTGATGTGCCCGTTAAAATGCCGGGACAAACCCAGACTCAAACCTGGAGAGCCGTGGTTTCCTCCAAAGGACTGGCCTCGATTCGAGCCAATCTTGGTAGAGAAACCAAAGTAGGGGACTATCAGGTTATCTCTGAAAAACAAGCAGTGGAACGACTAAACGACCCGAAATTCGGTCCGATAGACGTATTCGACCCGCTGGGTAAAGCCCCAGCAAAAATTGTCGGCAAAATCGAATTGGTGGAAGCAAAGCTAGCTAATGCGCCTGTAAAGCAAAAAGACGGCAGTATCGTCTCCATGCCGGTTTATCACCTGGTTGACACTCAGGGGCGAGTGTGGACAGTGCTGGCCGTAACGAGTGTCGGAAAGCAAACACAGTAGGCAATCCGAGTCGGGCATAGAGGGGCTAACGGGATTCGTTAGAGCCAGACAGAACCACAAAGTAAAGATTGCGTAAAGAGCTTTTTGTATCGTATAGGCGAGAGCGCCAAAAATTGTTAGGATGGGAGCGGCGCGTTTGGCGCACAAAACACGACGATAATGGAGGCTTAATTTATGCCTAAATATGTTTACCGATTCGAGGAAGGCAATAAAGATCAGAAAGATCTTTTGGGTGGCAAGGGCGCAAACCTGGCCGAAATGAACAACCTGGGATTGCCAGTTCCTCCCGGATTCACCATCACCACTGATGCTTGCCGGGCATATTTGCGCGACGGTACGGTTCCCGAAGAGATGACCGTCCAAGTCACCAAGGCTTTACGGGAAGTTGAAGCAAATGTGGGACGGAGGCTGGGAGCCCCCGAGGATCCGCTGTTGGTTTCGGTACGTTCCGGGGCGAAATTCTCGATGCCTGGCATGATGGAAACCGTTTTGAATGTGGGATTGAACGATAAATCCGTGCTGGGATTGGCCGCTAAGTCCGGCAATGAACGCTTTGCTTGGGATTCGTACCGCCGTTTGATTCAAATGTTTGGTAAAACCGTGCAAGACATCGATGGGGATTTATTCTCGGACGCGCTCGACTCGATGAAGCATCAGCGCGGCACCAAGGCTGATACCGATTTGACCACTGAGGACTTGAAAGAACTGACCGAACAATTCAAAGCCATTGTCCAACGAGAAACCGGCACACCCTTCCCACAAGAGCCGCGCGTCCAGCTGGATATGGCCATCGAGGCCGTATTCCGCTCTTGGAATTCGGAACGCGCCCGGATTTACCGCCGGCGTGAACGCATCCCCCACGAACTGGGCACTGCCGTCAACATTGTGACCATGGTGTTTGGCAATATGGGTGAAGACTCCGGTACCGGGGTGTGCTTTACCCGCGACCCCTCCTCGGGACGCCCCGGGGTTTACGGCGACATCCTAATGAATGCCCAAGGCGAAGACGTGGTGGCGGGTATCCGCAACACTGAAGCCCTGACAGACCTGGAGAAACACGACAAAAAATCCTATGACGAACTACTCGGCATTATGCGTCGCCTGGAAACCCACTACCAGGACATGTGTGATATCGAATTCACTATCGAGCGTGGCAAACTGTGGATGCTGCAAGTCCGGGTTGGCAAACGCACCGCAGGGGCGGCTTTCCGTATCGCCTCGCAGCTGGTTGATGAAGGCCTGATTACCACCGATGAAGCTTTGACCCGTGTCACCGGCGAACAGTTACAAAACCTGATGTTCCCCATGTTCGATGCTTCGGCCAAACCGGCGGTATTCACCAAGGGCATGGCGGCTTCGCCCGGCGCTGCCTTTGGCAAAATTGTCTTCGATAATGACGCGGCCGAAGCCTCGGAAAAAGCTGGGGTTCCCTGTATTTTGGTGCGCCGGGAAACCAATCCCGATGACCTACGCGGCATGGTGGCAGCTAATGGCGTGTTGACCTCTCGGGGCGGGAAAACCTCGCACGCAGCAGTGGTGGCGCGTGGCATGGGCAAAACCGCTGTGGTAGGTGCGGAAAACATTGCCGTGGACGCGGTGGAGAAGACCGCAACCGTGGGCGACAAGGTACTGCGTGAAGGCGACGAGATTTCCATCGACGGTTCTACCGGGGAAGTATTCCTCGGTAAAGTCCCAGTGATGGATTCCCCGGTTACCACCTATCTGTCCCACGGCCTAGAGGCCGCCTTGAAAATGGCAGCCGACGAGGATGACATCGACTTGATTAAAGCCGTAGATCGCGCCATGACCCACGCTGATCGGGTACGTAAACTGTTAGTGCGCACTAATGCTGACAACCCTCAAGACACCCGACGGGCGTTATCTTTCGGCGCGGAAGGCATTGGGCTGTGCCGCACCGAGCACATGTTCCTCGGCGATCGCCGCCCCTTGGTGGAACGACTAATCCTCTCGCCGGAAGGCTCGACGGAGCGCCAGGCAGCCTTGGACGCTTTGGAGCCCCTGCAGAAGGGTGACTTTAAAGAAATGCTGCAAATCATGGACGGCAAACACATGACGGTGCGTTTGATTGACCCGCCGCTGCACGAATTCCTGCCGGATTTGTTGGGTCTGGAAGTAAAGGAAGCCGTGGCACGTGCCCAAGGCCAGGAACTGCCCGAGGCCGATACGAAGATGCTGCAAGCGGTGCGCCGCATGCACGAAGCCAACCCGATGTTGGGCTTGCGCGGGGTACGTTTGGGCATCTACCTGCCGGGTCTGTTCCAGATGCAGATGCGCGCCCTGGTACAAGCGGCCTGCGAGCTGAAGAAGGAAGGCAAGAATCCGCATCCCGAGATTATGGTGCCGCTGATTGGTTCCACCCGCGAGCTCCAGATTGTGCGTGATGAGGCCGAAGAAGTCATCAAGTCGGTGCAGGCCGAATACGGAGTGCAATTCGAGGTTCCGGTCGGCTGCATGATTGAGCTGCCGCGCGCCGCGATGACCGCCGAAACCATAGCGAAAGAAGCCGATTTCTTTAGCTTTGGTACCAACGACCTGACCCAAACCACCTGGGGGTTCAGCCGTGATGACGTGGAAGGCGTGTTCTTCCCCCAGTATGTCGAGGCCGGAATCTTTGGAGTATCCCCCTTTGAATCCATCGACGTGCACGGGGTCGGCCGAGTTATCGCCGAAGGCGTGGCGCGGGGTCGCTCCACGAAGCCGGATCTGTCCATGGGTATCTGTGGGGAGCACGGCGGCGATCCGCTCTCGATTCAGTTCTTCCACCGGGTAGGCGTGAACTATGTGTCCTGCTCGCCTTTCCGGGTGCCGGTGGCTCGCCTCGAGGCAGGTCGCGCGGCGGTGGCCGAAAAAGCCGGGGGTGATTCCTCGACGGATGATTTCTTGAAGTCGGTTTAATCGGTTTCATGAGGAGTTAATTGGTTTCCCCGCGGGCGGTGCCCGCGGGGAAACCAATTCTAAGCGAAGTGCCTAAGCCCCAGTAGCATGCCTTTTCCTTGTAGGCACAGCGCGCAAGCTTTCTTGCCGAAAAAGAGCCGATAAACTAAGTGGCACAAAAAGTTTAGAATTGCGCAGACAGAACCGGTGAGATGCCGACAATTTTGGCTGGCACCTCATGAAGCCGAAAGGAAACCCGAAATCCGCCGGGAGCGACGGTCGCGGCGCAGCTACCCAGTCAAGCACCCCGACTGGTACCCGAAACGCCACCCTTTGACGGGAAACCTCAGTCGAGGATACCGGAGGCGGCCAACCAATCCGAGATTCCCGCAAAGAACTGTGCCCGTTCCAGCGGCTGGGACAAAGTCAAGTCGTGGTAACCCGACAGCAACCGGAACGTGAGATTATCCCCGAACAATTCCCGGGCGCGTTGCCCAATCAGCTCCCCGTTCAAAACCGTGTCGGTGTGGCGTGCCGCCTCGGTCCAACCCACCAAAGCTGAGGCGTACGGCTGGCCGGAATCCACGCCGGGGACAGAACGCGCAGTGCGGAAGGGGTCTTGAAGCCAAGCGGCGTTATCCTGCCAGAAACGCCGCCACGGAGAGTCACCATGCTGGGTGCGTCGTAAATCACGACGCTGCTTCATGATAGCATCCACTCGCGTGACTTCGGCCTGGTAGCGGGAATCCAAGCGGTGATTCCCGCTGAGACACAACACCGGTTTATCCGGGAACGTAGCCTCGGTGACAAGCCAGCGATGGGCTTGGAACACCGCCGAAATCCAGCCCGTCACCATCGGGGCACCCGTCAAAATCCGCCACTTGGGGTTGATTATCCACCCCGCCACGCTCGGATCATTTTGGAAAGGCACCAAGCGACGCGGCAGCGGCGAGCCGATAGCCCGGTAGCCCACCAAGGAATCCGAATAAACCATGTCGGGGCCTTGGGGCAAAGCAAAGCGTTTCGCCCGCCCATAATCCGCGAAAAGCCGCCGTAACTGCTCGCCGGCTGGGACACCACTGACATCGTGAACCAGCCACGGCGAGTTGAAAATAAGGCCATCGAAATCATTGTGGTGGCGCGCCGCCCAACCCGAAACCACCAGCCCACCCATAGAATGTCCCATGACCAGCAGCGGCAAACCGGGATGCTCCTCGCGGGCATGAGCCACCGCCCAATTTAGCTCCGGGTCGTAATTCGTGAAATCTTCGGTGTAACCATTCCACGGCTTGCCCTGCCACTGGGGCGTGTTACGCCCATAACGGTGCAGGTCAAGCGCGTAAAACGCCCCACCCAGGTGGTTGAACATCCGCGCCAGGTGCGATTGGTAGAAGTAATCATTCCAACCGTGGACATAAACCAGCACAAATTTCGGGTCGCTGGACGCCAGCTGCCATTTGGTGGCGGTGTGCAAATCCCGGCCGTCCAGTTCCCGGCTCAGGTATTCGCGGAGACATGCTGGGTCTTGCTGCTGGGCTTGCGTCAGGGGCTTGGCCAAGGGTGGCGGTAGCTCGCCCTTGCGAGTGCTGGACTCGTGATAGCAAGTGCCGGGTTCCCCGGGCTGTTGGGGGGAAGCCTCCGGTGGCAGGACTGTAAAAGAATCAGTGTTTGGGGCGCCCCCCACCACGAGATTGTCTGGCACGACCCGGTCTGGTAGTGCGGCCTTGGGGTCTTTGGCTGGCAGATATCGGGTCAGGGTGATACTACGCGCGGAAAACTGGTCTGGTTCCAAGTCTAGGCGGGCGGCCTCGAACCCAGCACCGAGAAAGTCAGGATGATATTGCACGCCCCTGATTTTACCGAATCCAGGGTGTGTTTTGGGGGAATAGCGGCTTTAAGATTCCCAAGGGGCGTGCCAGACGGGGGTGGCGGGGGGCGGATTGGGTTTGAGCCCGGCGCATCTGGGACAGGGGAGGATACGTGTGGGCGGACGCGGGTATCTCTCCGTGTTCTTCGTCGGAACTTCGAAGTACACTCGTTTACATGCAGATATGGCGCATAATCTCTCTTATTGAAAATGACCTGACAAAATAAATACCAATAAAGCGAGGTCAGCCTTATTTCAACCTCAACATGCATAAAATACACATCAAAGTGTTGACAGTCACAACACCGTATGGTACATTTTATCCAACTTGTAGGCGGTCTTGCGTCGCGGGTGTCCAAGTCCCCTAACGATAACAACACGGAGGATAATTGGAATGATTTCGCTGAAGAAAACCGCTTTTGTGTCAACGTTGGTTCTGAGTCTTTGCTTTAGCCAAACATGTCCCATAAGTGCTCAAGCCTCCCCGCAGCTGCTATCAAAGTACAGTTCTAGTCAAGTTACCTCGAAAATTAATAATGCCGAGATAAGCAAACTGTTAGCTGTAGTTAAGCTGATAACAATGTCCATGGGAGAAGTGGCATATGCTGCCGCTGGCGGGAGCGGTGTGGTGATTGTGGCCGAATTTCTGCCTTCTTTCGGACCCAATGGCGGATACACGTATACGGTAAAGCCCCAATGAGAGAAAGGGTGTGAATGGCATGAGTAAGAAAAAAGATATTCTACAGCCTGGGGATCGGGAATTTCTGGATGGGTCTGCAGCAGGGTTTATAACTATCGTATCATTTGCTTTGCTGGTTTTGGCCTGTGCCCACGCGGATTTGGCGGGTCGTATTTTCGCGATTGTTGCAGGGTTCTTTATGTTCTTGGCTTATCTTTATACTGCTTGGCGAAAACAAGCCCTGTTGTTGCACCTTTCCCGAATTTCTTGGGGATTGTTCTTAGGTGTGATTGTAGTATGGGGCACAAGCCCTGCAACTATTACCTACGTTTATTATGCGGTTGGTTTTCTGATTATTTCCGTGGCGCTGGGAATAGCATATTTGATTTCAGCAAAGAAAATACAATCCTTATGAAGAATTCAGTATGAATTTCGAGGTGGTGCGGATTTTCCCCAGGTTTTAACCACGCCTAGCTCCCGACCTTGAAGTTCCTGGTCGAGATATTCGCGTCGGCAGGGCACCGGACTCTGGCAATACCCTGGAGGCAGCGCGGGTCGATGGTCTTTGACCTTGGGTTTTGTCGCTGATTTTATTGTTTTAGGGCTGTGGGGGTTTCCCAAGGGGCGTGCCAGACGGGGCGTGGCGGGGTTGGAGTTTTTGTTCCTGGCTTTGAGTCGGGTTCTGCGGCCGGGACAGCCGCCGGGGTCGTGTCCGGGGTGGAATTAGAGGTGGTGTCTGGGAGGGGGATTTTGCCGCGTTCCTCGCCAAAACCGCTGGCGATTAGCTTGGTTATGGCTGTCACGGCCGCCTCGGCTTGTTCCCCGTAGCCCAAAACCTGGACATTATCCCCGCAAGCCACCGCGAGAGTGGCGATACTGATGGGACTCTTAGCGTTGGCACGGCGCCCGGATTTATCCAGCATGACTTCACCAGGGAAAGTTTGCGCCAGGGAAGCCACAGCCGCAGCGGGGCGGGCGTGCAGCCCGTCCCGGTTCACCACTTGGACAAGCTGTTGGGCGTCAGGTGGGGTTTCATGAGGGGCTTCCGAATCGCTGGCGCCTAATGACGCCGCGCCTGGCAACGCTCCCGCAACCGGTGGCTCCGCTACCCCCAAGTGTTCCAACTTTGGAGCCAAGCTGTTTACCGCCTCGGACTCTATCGTGTCGAGGTCTGACCCGAGAGCCGCCCGAACCACGGCGGCAGTCAGCCCCTCGACAAAAGGCGCTGGCAACACGCGCACCTCGATTTCTTCTCCCATGTCCGCTAGCATTTCCAGAGCCATATCCGTGGAGGTCAACGCGGAACCCAAGTCGGTAAACACCGCGACCCCATCGCCTTGGTTAGCAGACATTATGGCCTCCATCACCGCCACCGCGTCTGTACCGAAACCACCATCATCCGTGCCAGCGGCGATTTCTAGCGGCGGTTTATCCCCGTGCACCATAATGAGAGCCAGCTCCACGGCGGCCTCGGCCAAGGCGCGGGAATGCGAGACAACCACCAGACCGACCTGAGTCATTATTCCTCCTTGCTAACAGTTATGATTTGGCGCTAAATACCGGGGTGCCCACCGGAACCACCAGCGGACACCCCGAAACGGTTCTGGTTTAGCTTACGACTTTCGCAAGCGTCTCGAAGAGATACGCGCTGGAAGTAGCCCCCGGATCTTGGTGTCCCACCGAGCGTTCACCCAGATAGGACGCACGCCCTTTACGTGCCAGCAGTGGCGTGGTGGCCTCGGCACCAGCGCGGGCGGCTTTTCCGGCAGCGGTGGCGGCCGCCGTCAACCCTGTGGCCGCCGCCGCATCGAAAGCCTCCAGGGCAGGGGTCATAGCATCGACCATGGTTTTGTCCTGTAGCTCGGCCTTGCCGCGATCCAACACCCCTTGCAATCCGGCGTGCAACACGCGCGACAAACCGGCAGCGTCCAGGCTTCCCGCATCCCCAGTTTCCTTGGCAGCCCGCATAAAGAATGTGCCATAGAGCGGACCAGCTGTGCCGCCGACCTTGGAAACCAAAGCCAGGCCGACCTTTTTGAATAAAGTAGCCAAATCTGGCTGGTCGAGATTCGCGGGTTCCACCGCCGCGTTCATGCCGCGTGCCATATTGGTGCCGTGATCCGCGTCCCCAATAGCCGAGTCCAACTCGGTGAGATATTCCTTGTTTTCTTCTAACACCTGGGCATAGGCCTGCATCCAGGCTTTCGCGGTGTCTATAGAGAAGCTACTCATGAACTTACATCCCCCAACGCAACCCGGCGGTGTCCACCGGAGCATCAAACAGTTCCAACAACTCCGTATCTGCCGACAGCAAAGTTACCGAGCAGCCCGCCATGTCCAGGCTGGTTATATAGTTACCCACCAACACGCGTGCCACTTCGATACCCTTCGTGTCCAACAGGGCTTTGACCTCGGCGTACATCAAATATAATTCTGACAGGGGCGTGCCGCCCATGCCGTTCATCAACACAATCACCGGGTCGTCGCTGAAATCGTAGTCCTCAAGAATCGGCTCTACCAGGCGTCGGGCAATCGACTTGGCATCCTCCAGCTTGACGCGTTCGCGTCCCGGCTCGCCGTGAATCCCGATGCCGATTTCCATCTCGTCAGCGGGCAGGTCAAAGGTCGGATGCCCCACAGCGGGAACCGTGCAACTGGTCAACGCCATACCCATGGAACGACCCCGGTCACAGACTTTCTGTGCCACCGCCAGGCAACCATCCAGGTCACGACCCGCTTCGGCGGCCGCGCCCACGATTTTTTCAACCAACACCGTCAGGCCAACTCCGCGCCTCCCGGCCGTGTAAAGCGAGTCTTGCACCGCCACATCATCGGCGACCACAATGGACTTCACCTTGATGTCCTCGGCGTCGGCCATTTCGGCAGCCATATCGAAGTTCATCACATCGCCGGTATAGTTCTTGACAATATGCAACACACCCGCGCCTTGGTCGGCCTTTTGGGTGGCCAGCAGGACTTGCTCCGGGGTGGGGGAAGTGAATACCTCGCCGGCTGCGGCCGCGTCCAACATACCGTGTCCGACATAGCCCCCGTGCAGCGGCTCATGACCCGAACCGCCGCCGGACACCAGGCCGACCTTGCCGGACTTCATCGCCTTGCGATAGATGACCTTCAAGTCTGCGTCCACTTCAACACGCGGGTCGGCTGCGGCTACCCCACGTAAAGTATCCGTGATGACGTCTTCAACACCGTTGATTAGTTTCTTCATTTGTCCCCCTTATTTAGAGTATCTTCGTTGATTCCTCTCCGGAACGGAGAGTGGGTCTTGCCCCTTCTTTAGATTAGCGGCAAAACGGGATTTTGTCTTGGGGTTTTGGTCTGCGGGAATTTTTTTGGGGGTGCTGGTGGCTGGGGCGTACCGGAATCGGGAGAATTTGCTTAAAAGCTCGGTTTTTGGGCGTATTTTGTGCATTTTGTCCCGACTCCGGTACATCGGCCGGTGCGGCGGGGGTTTCTGGGGTTCATGAGGTGCTAGTCGTCATACGGGATGTTGAATCCAGTGCGGGCGGCGGTGATGGCCAGTTGCCCGCGGCTTTTGCATCCAGTGTGGGCAAGTATTTCAGAGACATAGGAACGGACGGTGGTGGGGGACATGTGTAGTTCTTGGGCGATTTCTTTGTTGGTTTTGGCGTCGAGTAGCTGGGTGAATACCGATTTAAAGCGTCCAGGCAGGGTGTCCACCGCGTCGATGAAGTCTTGATATTGGGTTTGGGTCAGGGATTTTTCGGTGTAAGACTGGGTGAGGATATCCGTGGGTCGCGAGTCATAGACGGTCTGTCCGGACAGAGCCTTTTTGATATATTCAGCCACCTCAGCTGGCGTGGTGTTTTTGGTGAGGAAGCCTTGGACTCCCGCTGCGAGGGCTTGGGCCAAGGAATCCTCGTGTTCAAAAGCGGTGAGCATGATGATGGTGGTTTGGGGGTAGCTTTTGCGGATGAGTTTCGCGGCCTCGATGCCATCCAAGATGGGCATGTCTACGTCGATGAGTGCCACGTCGATACTCCGGGTCATCTTGGTGAGGGCTTCGGCTCCGTTGGGGGCGGTGGCTTCGACTTTGATGCCGTCCTGGCTGTCAAGGAGCCTAGCGAAGCTGTCATGGATTATCGGGTCGTCGTCGGCTATGAGTACGCGGATGTCCTCACTCATTAGCTACTCCTTTCCTCCGGTGGGGATTGTAGCCCACAGTATCCAGCGGGCGGGGGTATGACTGTATTCTAGTTCGCCTCCATGAAGGGTAATTTGGTGTTCGAGGTTGGCTAGGCCAAAGCCCCCGGTGGTTCCTATGTTTGCAGGCGAATCACCGATAGTGTTGCTGGTCGTGATGGTGATGGCTCCGTCCGGTTCTCGGGTTACTTCCAGGCTGGCGGTGGTGTCGGTGGGGGCGTATTTTAGGATATTCGTGGCGGCCTCGCGGATGACTAGGCAGGCCAGGAGGGCTTGCTGGCGGGTAACCTGTGGGTCGAGGTTTTCACTCACGTCGTTTTGTAGGGTGATGTTCCTGGTAGAGAGCATTTTGGTTACCAGGGATACGGTTTCGGTGATGTTGGCTCTCCCGGATTCGGTATCGAGTTGCAGAATGGTAGGTTTGATGCGTTTCGAGGTGGCGATAGCCCGCTCGGCTAGCGCAGTAAGCTCGGTCGCGCTAGCTGTGCCTTGTAGGCTTAGCTGTTGGGCATCGATAGCGAGATGCACCAAGTCCTTGGCGATTGTGTCATGCAACTGGGCAGCCAACTGTTTACGTACCAGACTGCTGGCGTGTCGTGCTTCCCGCCTTGCCTGCTCTGCCTCTAGGCGTGCTTGCTCGGCTTGCTTGCGGTTGTGCTCTGCTAGCGTGTTGGCTTTAGCGGTTTTTAGCCGCAAGTAGCGGATGGCTAGGCTCAGGGCAATGGTTATCCCAGAACCGAACAGAGCCCCAATTGCCTGTAGCCCCGGATACGGGGACACTACAACCAGGCTGGCCTCAGTCAATACCAGTAGTAACAACCCCGGTATTATCCAAGACCGCACCAGCCACACCCCGACCAGAACGTATGCCCCGACTACAGGTGAAGTCAAGGACTGCTGTAACCCAATATACGCGCTGGTGAGGAAGATGGTGATGTAAAGCAGCTCAAAAAGAGGGGGATGTATTGCGCACAGTGGAAGCGTCAACGCCAACAAGAACAGAGCCACTAAGAATTTAGAATCCGGCAACCCTTGGCTAGAGACCACCCCAGAACCGAAATCAAACAGTATCATAAAACCAGCTGTAGACAGGTAGAGTAGAGCTAAATTCTTGGTGTCTAAAGAAAAACGTGGGAAGAATCTGTCAGTGAAGCTTAGCATTCACGTAGCCCTTAGCCTGGTTACTTTCCACGGCATTCCGGTAATGTCGGATTGAGTATGCATTGTAGTATCGTAGGTAGGACGGTTGCATGTGTGGGACTACTAGTGAACTGTGGCTTCACTTCAGTCGCACCCGAAAAACAGATGGTCGCTGCCATTAAAATCATGCTGGCAAGGGCTGTAAATCTCATGGTAACTAGTTCTTTCGTCAAAAAATCGAGGGCTTACCTGCATTCTAACGGAGCGAACGGACGCTGGGTACCGTCATGTGTCGGTATAAAAATACCGACACATGACGGTAGCGACGACGGTTGGGGGTGTGATTCACTAAGAGTGTCATCGAAAAATTCGCTGCCGGTGCCAGCCGGCATCACAGTAATCCAGCTCTAGGAAGCTTGGTATGATTCAAGGGAGAATGTTATGCGAAAACAGGTGGGTTTGGCGTGTGCCTACGCGGTTGTAGCTACGCTAGTGATAAGCAGTGCCGGTGTCGTGGCGTATGGCGATTCAAATCAGGATTCCAGTTCTCAGCAGCCTAAAAGCTACAGCATCGCGGGAACTAGGCAAGATAATGTACCTCCGCCACCGGCTCCCGATGCAAGTGCGACAGAGCTGTACCGCTACTATGTTGATGAGTTAGAAGAAATGGCTAAGATGTCGCCGCAATTTAACAACTTGCCACAGGCGGCAGAACTTCGAGAAGCTCGTTCAGTAATGGACAGCAAAGCAACTCTTACCGAAACGGAAGCGCAAGCTGAGCTGGATAGGTTAAAGCCACAAATGCTGCGGGAATGGCGAGAAATGATAGCCGAGAACAAAGCGCGTGATGCGAAAATAAGAGCCTCTTTAACGAATCAACCATGCGACCCTGATATCAACGGGATTCAGAATTGTCCTTGGGAAGGAGAGTTATTTTTCGATGATAATCCCAGTATGCTCTCTTTGATTGGCTATCACAACGGACTTACCAGAACAAAAATCCTAGAATCCACTAGAGTATCCAACCCTGGTGTGATAACTACAGCTATTTCTGATTTCCAAGAACAACAGCGTGACTGGTGGTGCGGGCCAGCGTCTACGAGAAATCTAGTCCACGGTTTTACAAAAGGAAGTTGGAACATCCCGCAGTCTGGATTAGCATCTAAATGGGGAATAACGCATGGAGGTAGCACTTACCTTTATCAAGTTATTGACTATCTTAATGAAGTGCAATTTAATGGATATGGGCATTGGACTTATAAAACACCATCAAGCGTGTCTGACTTGATAAGTACTATTCACACCGCGATTAACCAACATTGGGGCAAAGCCGTGATCCTTGACGGTGTCCCTACAAGGAAGCTCTCTTATTGGAGAGGTAGTAGCGGGTCCAGGGGACATTATGATGTGGGAATCGGTGTTAACTACAACAATAACAAGATTCTGGTCGGGGAGGTCTATGGTAAACAGAATGTGGATAATCCTGAAGGACCATTTCACTGGGAACCTGCTGGGAACGTGTACAAGATGGTCACAAGTAATCCAGGGTATGTTGTATATTCCACGAAGTAGAGATGGGGCTGGGAGATGAGTTTACGGAAGCAGATTTCGGCGTTGGTTCTGGTGGTAGGTGCGGCCTTAGCGGGGTGTGTTCCCGTTAACTCGGTCGAGTCGGCTTCAGGAAAGGGGCAGGCGGGCGACTCAAAGCAGGCTTCCAAGATAGCGGAGCCAGATGAGGATGTGGCGCGTGATGCGTCCCAGCCGCTTTCCGAACGCTTCGAAACTGAGTGGTTCGACAAGAAGCTCTCCCAGCCACGTTTCTTTTCTCGTCACTTGGTAGAAAAACATCGCCATGATGTGCCTTCGTTACGAGTAAAACAGCATATCCAGATGACGCTTCCCACTTACCGGGCGGAGGCTTTGCTAGCGACTTCGGCTGGGATTTATCTGGCAACGTGTCTGCAGGATTGTCACCCGTATTCTGCCGGTGCGAATGAGCCGCTGCCTACTGATTTGGTTTTGGTGGAACCGGAGCGTGACCAGATTCGGAAAATTGTGGATACCGGTGACGCTGCCTGGAGTATCATTCATATTTTTCCGTACGGTGCTAAGGGCATTGGCTGGGCGGAAGCCATGAATGTAGAGCGTGGGAATGGTGATGACAGCATGTGGACACCGTGGCGTATCAAAGCCTGCCAGGATATAAACAATTGCAGGCCTCAAATTCTCTATGAGGAAAATAGTGGCCAAACCGCATTAGAATGCAATCCCCATTCGGTTCACGGTAGACAGCTTTTATGTTGGTATTCCGTTAATACCGATAAGGAAGGATACCCAGAGGGGACGTTTTCGCTGTTGCATCTGGATATGAGCCAGAATCCGGTAAAGAGTGAGACCCTGATTACGGATTCTCCGAGTGCATACGATTTTGTGTGGCAAAAATCCGGCGACATGGTGTTTGTCGGACAATGGGGGTGTAAAGAATTTGCTTGCAAAGGAGACACTCCCAAAACCATACGGAATCATGCTGTAGAGTTTCGGCAAACTAGTTTCACTGATTTTCCCAAAAATAAGGTCATCAAAGCTCTAGACCATTCCATTACGCCGACGATAGCGTTTATCTACGGTAACGGCAAGTATGTAACTTGGGGAGAAGGGAATCCTAATCCCTTCCTGATTGGGTACTCGGCGGTACGAAAATATCTGGACCTGGAAACAGGTGGATCGATTCGCGTATTGGGTGAGGACTCCACCCTGGTTTTTGCGGACGCCTCAGAAAAATATCTCGTCTTCTTCTCCAGCCCGGCCTCGAAACTGTATCTAGTCAATCCCCGAGACAATACCGCAATTGTGCTACAGGATGATGGCGACCCTAAGGCTGAGGATGCCGCTAGCTTAGCTAATGGACAATTCGCAATCTCAGGGGATTACGTTGCCTGGATAAATAATAAATTCGCCACCCGAAGTGTTAGTCTGCGCGATGCTATGGAAAATTACCAGGCGGTTCTACACGTCGCCAAAATAGCACCAGCATCCTCATGAAAAAGCGGGCTTAGCCGTAGATATGCGGATATATTCTGTATACTACGGGACACTTCTGTAGGATGTGATACGCTGAAATCATCTATCCTGAATCATGTAACTTTAGGAACCCAGCTTGTCTAAGATTTTTTGGGCTTGTGGGGTGATGGGGTTGCTGGATTGGATTTCGTGGCCTTGAAGTGTCCCGTGTTTTGTTTCTAGGTTTTTTTGAGGGGATTGTTTTATGCCTAGGAATTATTCGCAGGGGTTTAGGGATCGTGCTGTCGGGCTGGTGTTTGACCGGCTTCGAGACGATTCTGGGGTTTCGAGATGGGCGGTTATCAGTGATATCGGTCTGAAACTCGGTGTCAGTCGGGAATCACTGTGGCGCTGGGTGAATCAAGCTGAAATAGATCAGGGCGAGAGATCCGGGGTCACTCGAGAGGAGTCTGCCGAGATACGACGTCTGGGTAAAGAAAACGCAGAACTCAGACGTACGAATGAGATTCTGAAACTGGCATCAGCTTTTTTCGCCAAAGAACTCGACCACCCGGCCGAGTGAGGATGCAAACTGAAAACGCAGTTTTCGAGTTTGCATTCCGAGCGAGGCTGGGTACGCACCGGAGGTGCAAGTACCCCGGTATGAAATGATTGCGTTTATTGACGAGTATCGTGATTGTTTCTCGGTCGAGTGTATTTGCCGGGTTATGAGAGAACACATGGTTGGGGGCTTCCTCACGCCACGTGGTTACCGGGCTGCAAAGTCAAGAACTGTGTGTGCTAGGCGATTGAGAGATGCCTTGTTAATCGAGGAAATCGTAAAGATTTTCGACCAGAATTACCGTGTTTATGGGATTCGTAAAATCTGGCGTGCTATGCGCCGGGCGGGGTTTGCTATCGGACGGGAACAGGCTGGCAGGTTGATGCGCCTGGCCGGGATTCATGGGGCACACCGAGGCCGTAAACCGGTGACTACCCGGCCTTCACCGCCCGGATACACGCCCGGATTTGGTTCAACGCCGGTTCAGCTCCAACGCGCCGAACCGGCTGTGGGTCGCGGATATCACTTATGTTAGAACTTTGTCGGGTTTCGTGTACACAGCTTTTGTTACAGACGTGTATTCACGCAAGATTGTGGGCTGGGCTACCAGGTCAACTATGCCCCTGAGGCGTTGCCGTTAGAGGCTCTAGAACAGGCGGTAGGCTGCGCTAAAGACAATCTGGCAGGACTAATCCATCACACTGACCATGGTTGTCAATACGTAAGCATTAAATACAGTCAACGACTAACAGATGCAGGGATTAGATCATCGACCGGAACTATTGGGGATTCTTACGATAACGCGCTAGCCGAGACAGTCAACGGGCTATACAAAACCGAGTTGATTTACTCCCAGACCTGGCTCATGTACCGAAGTCGAATGGGCAACCCTGAACTGGGTGTACTGGTGGAATCACCAGCGTCTCCACGAATCGCTAGATTATTCCACTCCCGAGGAAGTGATAACCCAATATAATCAAACCCATGCTAAACAACTAGCACCCGTATAAGAAGCGGAACAAAACCCAGGACGCTTCAGGCAAAACCTGGACTTTCATCGTGACTACCTATCGTTAACAACTGCGGGGGCTAAAGACTAGCGGGCTGCGGGGACTGCCACAGGGAGTTGATAGGCAGTGAATACAGCTTTCGGCCGACCAGGGTGGGTTCGGCTAGGTTCAGTACTATCCCGGCTATGAATTGCTCCCCGAGCCGGTCACGTAGGGTTTGTAGGTGTTTGAATTGTTTGGGAGCGACGCTGGTGGAGGCTTTGACTTCCACTCCGATAACACCCGAGGGAGTTTCGATGATGATGTCAACCTCGGCTCCGGCGCGGTCGCGGTAATAGAAAAGCTCATGGGGAGTGCCGCTCCAGCCTTGCTGTCGGTATAGTTCGCATACCACGAAGGTTTCTATCAGTCCGCCTAAATAGTCGAAGCCTTGGGGTGAGAGCAAATGCGCAGTGTTGAGGTTTTCCAGAGTAGTGAATAATCCGGGGTCGCTGAGGTAGAGTTTCGGACGTCGCACCTGGCGAGTGGTCAGGCTGCGTGACCAGGCTGGTAGTTCCACCGTGAGGAACATCGAGTCCAGTAGCTCTAGATAGCGACGTACGGTTTCCCGACTAATACTGAGCTTATCCGCTAAATGTTGCAGCACAAGTTCCCCGCCGGGGCTAGCCGCTAGCAGAGAGAACAGCTGCGTTAGTGTTTTCGTGTTGAGCTGCCCTAAATCGGTGGCGTCCCTTTGCAGTAGTCGCTTTAAGTAGTCCTTTAGCCATAAGTGTTGTTGTTTTTCATCCAAGTGTTGCACGGGTGGGTAGCCGCCTTTGGCGGCGCGTTTCACGATTTCTTCGCGGGTCAAGGCGGCCAGCTGCTTATCCAGTAGCGTGGCTCCACCCTTGGCTAGTTGGGTAATCGCGGATACCCAGTCATCGTTTTGTCCTGCAAGTTCTCCCTGAGTAAATGGATGCAAGCGTAGCGTCATCGCCCGCCCTGCGAGGGAATCCTCGGACTGGGGGATGCGTAACAGATTCGCCGACCCGGTCAAGAGGTATTTCCCAACCTGGCGATTGCGGTCTACCAGCATTTTTAGTGCCAGCACTAGCTGCGGGGCTCGCTGCACTTCATCTATTACCAGTGGCGTGTCCCCGCTAGATTGCAGGAGTAGTAGGGGGTCTTCCGTGGCTAGATTCTTGGTCACGGGGTCATCCAAAGTAAGAAACCGTACCTCCGTTTGGGGCAGCAGCATTTTAGTCATGGTGGATTTACCGACCTGGCGGGCACCCTCGATAACTACAATCGGGCTGATACCCAGCAACTCCTTTACCCGCGTTTCCAGGTGTCTTTGAATCAGTTCCACCAGCACATTCTATCAAAACGCAGCGTGAAAACTAGCGAAACGCAGTGGGGAAACTGGCGAAACGCAGTGGGGAAACTGGCGAAACGCAGCGAAGGTGCGTTACCGGCGTGGCGAAATTAAGTCGGCCGGTCTGCGTATCCTCCGGTGGACGGGCTTCCCATCGGCTATGGGGTCAGGGGTCATGAGGTGCCAGTCGTCAATTTAGCGTAAATCTAGTCGCCAATTTATTTGGATTCCAGTCGTCAGTTTGTCGGAATTCCGGTCGGCAAGTTGGGCGCTTTTCGGGGGTGCTGGCAGAAATCCGGGGTTTTTGTGTGGGTGAGTCTCTGTTATCTTGAGTCTCACCCCCATTTTCTCCCGTATTTCTGCCAGGCTTCGGGATAGAACCTATTGGGTGATGCCGGCGCGGGCGGCGGTGATGGCCAGTTGCCCGCGGCTTTTGCATCCAGTGTGGGCAAGTATTTCGGAAACATAGGAGCGGACGGTGGTGGGGGACATGTGTAGTTCTTGGGCGATTTCTTTGTTGGTTTTGGCGTCGAGTAGCTGGGTGAATACTGGTTGTAGACGCTGGGGTAGGGTGTTCACAGCGTTGATGAAGTCCGTGTATTGGGCTTGGGTGAGGGCTTTCTCGGTGTAGGATTCGGTCAGAATCGTCGTGGGGCGGGTGTCGAAAACAGTCGTGCCGGCGCGGGCTTTTTTGAGGTATTCGGCGATTTCTTTGGGGGTGGTGTTTTTGGTGAGGAAGCCTTGGACTCCCGCTGCGAGGGCTTGGGCCAAGGAATCCTCGTGTTCAAAAGCGGTGAGCATGATGATGGTGGTTTGGGGGTAGCTTTTGCGGATGAGTTTCGCGGCCTCGATGCCATCCAAGATGGGCATGTCTACGTCGATGAGTGCCACGTCGATACTCCGGGTCATCTTGGTGAGGGCTTCGGCTCCGTTGGGGGCGGTGGCGACTACAGTGATGCCGTCCTGGCTGTCAAGGAGCCTAGCGAAGCTGTCATGGATTATCGGGTCGTCGTCGGCTATGAGTACGCGGATGTCCTCACTCATTAGCTACTCCTTTCCTCCGGTGGGAATTGTAGCCCACAGTATCCAGCGGGCGGGGGTATGACTGTATTCTAGTTCGCCTCCATTAGTTGTGATTTGGCGTTCGAGGTTTGCCAGGCCAAAGCCCCCGGTGGTTCCTATGTTTGCAGGCGAATCACCGATAGTGTTGCTGGTCGTGATGGTGATGGCTCCGTCCGGTTCTCGGGTTACTTCCAGGCTGGCGGTGGTGTCGGTGGGGGCGTATTTTAGGATATTCGTGGCGGCCTCGCGGATGACTAGGCAGGCCAGGAGGGCTTGCTGGCGGGTAACCTGTGGGTCGAGGTTTTCACTCACGTCGTTTTGTAGGGTGATGTTCCTGGTAGAGAGCATTTTGGTTACCAGGGATACGGTTTCGGTGATGTTGGCTCTCCCGGATTCGGTATCGAGTTGCAGAATGGTAGGTTTGATGCGTTTCGAGGTGGCGATGGCCTGGTTTGCCAAGGCAGCGAGTTCCTCAGGGGTGGCGCAACCCGGTTGGCTTAGTTCCTGGGCTTTAATCGCGATATGCGCGAGGTCTTTGGCTATCGTGTCGTGCAACTGAACCGCCAACTGTTTACGTATCAGACTACTGGTCTCCCGCGCCTCCCGCCGTGCGAGCTCCGCCTCGCGGCGTGCTTGTTCGGTTTGTCTGCGGCTGTGCTCTGCTTGGGTGTTGGCTTTAGCGGTTTTTAGCCGGAAATAACGGATAGCGAGCCCTAGGGCTATGGTCACGCCGGAGCCGAATACTGCTCCGATAGCCTGGAGACTCGGGTGTGGGGAAACCGCAGTTAGACTTATTTCGGTCACGAGGAGCAGTAGTAGCCCCGGTATTATCCAAGACCGCACCAGCCACACCCCGACCAGAACGTATATGCCGAGGGTGGGTGTTGTCAGTGACCCGAATAGACCGAAGTAAATACTAGACAGAAGAATGAAAAGTGACTCGAAGTACGGTGGGAAAATCCCGCACAGGGCGAGTGATACCATCAACACAAGCAGGACAATTGTAGAACTCGGTTCCATGACGCGGTCGGAAAATGTCCCCATGATGGTTTCGGCCATAAATGAGAACGCTGCTGTAAAAGCGAAAATCGCTGTCAAAATAGCTGGGTGGGGTTTAAAACTAGGGAAAACCCAGCGGAGAAGGCTTTTGAGTTGATGTCGTTTCATTCTGGTTACGCTCTTATGCATGTTAGTGATGGGGTAAAAAGCACGCGGCAATTTTCATGATACCCAGTCCTTCCGCCTAAAAATCGAGTTTTACCTGCATTCTAGTGGAGCGAAGTGATGCTGGGTATCGTCAGGTGTTGGTATAAAAATACCGACACTTGACGATAGCGCCGACGGTTGCGCGTGTGATTCACTGAGAATAGCGGCGAAAAATCGTTGCTGACACCAACGGATGACTTGGGCATTCGGTGAGGAAGAGGTGGATTATGGAAGAGGAAATTTCGTCATTTGACGGCTCGCGCAATGGTGGATCCGATCGTGGGTCTGGTTCATGGATGTTCCGAGGAAGCTCACGGGCTACTTCGCTGGTGATGATCGTGGCGTTGCTTAGTGGTGTAGCATTATGGGTTCCGGGGCTGACAATGTTTAGCGGTATATGTTTCGTCGTAGCATTTGTTTGTGCATTGATCGTTGTAATCCACTCAGTGAGCTGTCGTAACCATGAATGAGTTGTCAATCAGATGCAAACAGTTGCAGAAAAGCTATAAGGGGTTTCATCTCGGCCCCATAGATGCGACTTTTCCACCTGGTAAGGTGACCGGAGTCTTTGGCCCGAATGGAGCCGGGAAGACCACGCTAATTTCGCTTCTGATCGGGGCTGTTAAGAAGGAAAGTGGAGTTGTTCTCCCTAGCGATGGTGTGACCTATGGTGGCGTATTCGACCAGCCCTTCCTTCTTCCGCACACTAGGGTTATCGACCAGATTGATGCCTTATGCGATGCGGTGGGATTGGACAGTGAAAATCGAGATAGCGTGGTGGCCGAGTGCGGCCTTCAGCCCTACCTCAACCGCAGAGTTGTGAAGCTGTCCACAGGAAATCGGCAACGTCTTGCTCTTGCCCTAGCGCTTATCCAGAATCCGGATGTGTTCGTGTTGGATGAGCCATTGAACGGACTGGATCCCGAAGGCATTGAGTGGTTTCATAGCAAGATGAAGAATCTGGCCACAGTCCAGAAAATTGTCCTACTCGCTACGCATCTTTTGGCAGAAGCTGAAGCCATTACTGATAGATGCATTTTTCTAATGGAGGGCAGAGTAATCTACGAGGGGGACGTGTCAGGCATATTGGCATCCATAGGTCAATCGGCACGATACATCTGCACGGATAATGAGTCAGCTTTAGAGAATTCTTGTAATCAAGACGTTGTTTATCGAGATAGAGAACTTCTTATTCTGCACGATCCTGCGATGCAAGTATCTGGCGGGTTGCCTTTAGCAGACTGGAGTAAAGAAAAACACATCTCGTTGTCGGCGCTATATCGATTGAAAGTACATGATTTTCTTTATTCCGAAGGGGATGACTAATGAGAGCATTGCTTTTTCGGTACGCATGTGCTGTCCAGTACCGTGATTATCTTCTGTGGGGACTTGTGAGCGTGTTATTAGTTACGTTTACGTTACTGAACGGCCTTATTACACACGCCATTGCATTGGGTTACGAAGGCGAGGCAGTAGAGCGCGTATCTTACAGCTACTTGTACAGTTTCTCAGGTCGCGTTGGATACGTCCAACCCTTAATTTTGTCTGCCTACATGACGACTGCATCGTTGACTAGTCGCCAGGCAGTTAGACTGTGTCTTCTTGGAGGGGGCAAAGACAACGCATTTCGAGTCTTGTGGGTTTCAAGTGTCCTGTTTGGTGGAGGTGTCGGTTCCCTGGGTGTTGTTATTAACCACGCGGTTTCAGCGTTCTTTCTTTATTCCACAGGGTATCCGACTAAAGTATTTGCAGATACTCAACTGGAGCCATCACTACGAATGATAGCTTTGCAGTGGATATGGGCACTGCTGGGAGCGGGTTTAGGTTTCATCATCAGAAACCTGGCGATACTGACCGGTATTATTCTGACATATGCCTTATTCATCGAACCTACACTGTCTGCGGTATCGAATCAGTCACAAAGCTTGATGTCATTTACTAAATGGTTACCAGGCCCACTCAATTGGGCTAGTAGTTGGGATGCGGGGGCTGGCAGCGCCAGCATAAGAGCGGCTATCGGCTTGCCTGGAAACTACGCTGTTGCGGTGATGCTGATATATGCGGTACTAATCTTTGTTTTTGGATACACGCAATTCAGAAACAGAGCATTGAGATAACAATCTAGATTAGAAAGGAGGTGTACATCATGGTCAAAGAACCAGAATTAGACTTTGTCGTGGAGTTGGACGATGAGGATCTTGACGTTTCGGGAGGAACATCGATTCCCTGCGGGACTCTTATTATCGCCACACTCACCCAATGTTTCAACGATACCTTGGTCTGGGGCAGTTGCCGTCTTGGCACTCGCGCCTGTTGTTAATGTACACCAATTCTAAAGAGAGGAAAACACTATGTTTGAGTTTGAAGAAGTAGACCTTGCTGAAGTGCCAGAAGAATTACTGGAAAATGAAGCCGGTGCAGGTTCCGCTGCCTTTAAGACACTCGGATGCTGCTGGTGCTTACCTTGGTACTCATCATGGACTAAATGTGGAGTCGTATGCAGTGAACAGTATTGCTAAGGCCGGATAGTTTCTCTGCGCGTCCTGCTGGAATCTCGTGCGTTGGGAAACAAAAAGAAAGTCTTGTCTGGCGAATTCAACTCGTCAGACAAGACTTTCTCTCTATTATTAAAATGTTTGTCTGAAATGGAAAATATTATGCGAAAATTATCTGATAACGCTGTCGCTCGCACATTAAGCATTCCGGAACGTAATAAACTAAAACAGAATCCTAAAATCTCGGAGAATGATTCTTTTATGCACATATTCCGTCAATTAAGCATATTTAAAAATAGCATGTATCATTTAGATGAATTGCTCTCTCCTCTGTGTACCTTGAAACAATTAGAGTCGCTTTCTCATGAGGATTCTGAATCGTTATCAGAGAGAATGCAAAACCATGCTTTGCCTGAATGGAGTACAGTATTCGAACGGTGGGCGCGTACTATCGGTGGTGAATCGACATCAGGACATCATGGGTTACTGAGCATCATAGAAAATCATGTTACAGCAGCGACACAAGAGCTTCGGACAACGCTGGTCACCGAACATGGAGGATACGGTGAGAAACTCTCTAATGTATTGGCGGATTCCATCCCTGTCGATATCCTAACTCAGATTGTAGCACCATCGACACTGCTAGTTTATAAAAGAGACTATTCGGATAAATCTATGCAGGAGTATTACGCAATCCTGGGAGAGCCTTCGGTACGCGATGCCATCTACACAGAATTTCCGGTTATCGCACGTCTGGTAACTGAGGTTCTCATAGACTGGATTGAAGCATCCACCAAGCTCGGAGAGCATCTTATTCAGGATAAATCATTACTGTTAAGAGAGTTTGGATTTGATGTCAGTCGGCTTTCGAGAATAACCGCGAACCTTGGTGACCGGCACAATAACGGTCAGACGGTAGCAGTGCTGGAGTCAGACATGCAAAAGGTTGTGTACAAGCCCCGGAATGCATTCGGCGAACGTTTGATATATCGTGTGTGCAAGTTATTACCTGAGCTTAATGACTTGCTGCCGCATATACCTGTCACATTCGAGAAGGACGATTACCTGTGGCAAGAATTCTTCGCAGCAAAAGATTTCGAGCCGCGTCAGGCTCCGGTTATCGCCAAGAAGCTTGGCGTACTTAACGCCATTTTGTACTACTTGCTAGCCGACGATATGCATCATGAAAACATATTGATATCTGGTGAGAACGTCATAGTTGTTGATGCAGAATGTGTTCTAAATACCACCCGCCCTATAGACTTCATGACGATTGACGTTGAGAATGTCGGCGCGAAAGTTTTAGCTGATGCTGCCTATACAGTCGGTATAGTTCCACAACGTGTTAATTCAAAGGTCTCCGGTGCCAATCCATTAGATATATCAGTCATCGGCTACAAACCTGGCGGAACTGTAGAGCTGAACGTACCTCAAATTCATTCGACACCTGATGGAGGATATTCACTAATCAACGGACCCGCTCAGTTTAACGAAAAAGATCCGATTACACACCGTCATCTTTTGTTGCAGTATGGTTCTGATTTTTTGGAGGGTTTTAAACTGGCTGCAATTCTGATGATGAATCGAAAGGAAAAAATTTTAGATACCGTACTAAGTTCATCTGAACTTGTAGTCAGAGTTTTACCGAGACCAACCATGGTGTATTCTAAGATTCTACTTGAGTCATTTCATCCAACGTTTATGCGTGATGCTGCATTGCGAGATGCTTGTTTAGGTAAATTACTGCCTAGATATTTTGGAAAATCTTACCGCAGACTCTTAATTCGTGAAGAAATGGCAGCGCTAAGGGGCGCACGTATCCCATACACAGAACTCGACCTAAGGAATAACAGTTTTGTTATTGAATCACATCGCTTTTCGGCGGAATGTGGCGGTGTTAATCGTATAATAAATCACATCCTGGATATTGATGAAGACGAGATTCATCGACAATGCGCATATATAGATATGTCTTTCGCTTCAACAATTTTGAAAAGCAGCCTTCCTGTAGAATCAATAAAGATATTAACAAAAACATACAGTTGGGATTGCACCAGATATTCACAAAAAGAGCGATTAGAAGAGCACATTTTCGAAGGTCTGGAGAACGTGATGAATCTTCTTATTAGGCATCGTGGTAACGTTGGTTTTGCTACGATGAATGCCCTGACTCCTGATTGTTGGGTTTTAGGACCAGCTGGTATGGATCTTTATAACGGATTAGCTGGGATTCACTTAATGTTCGAACGCGTTCGCCACGAACCTTTTGCCGAGAAATTTTTGTCCCTATACGACGAGATAGAACATACCGGATTGCTATTCGGGGATGCTGTATCTCTTGATAAAGCAAGCGTAGATAAGAATGTACAAGCGTTAAACGTTGGTCTTTTCGACCAGCTTGCTGGAATTGCTGTCTCTCAATACCTATCTCTGCAACAAGTAAAGCACCGCGAGCGTGCCTCAGAATCGCTTAAACGGACTTTGTCTATGTTGACGAGTATGGTTCCATACGACAAAAATTACGATGTCATATCGGGATCTGCAGGCTCGATTTTTCTTGCTAACAGTTTACCATTGGACTACCAAGAAGCAGTCAACAAGCTTATTAGACAATCCATTGACAAAATTTTGTCTGCGGCTCAGGTAACTGCCGACGGCGCTTTTTGGCCAGCGCAAGATAGTGTATCAGGCCTCACAGGTTTATCGCATGGCGCATCAGGGATTGCCGCTGCACTTGCAGTTGGTGGGAAGGCTTCTAAATATCGAGTCGAAGAGTGCGCTGAGATGATTGGTGCTGCCCTTGAATGGGAAAGGCGCCATTTCGATTTTGAGAAAGGGTGGGAAGATCTGAGAGAGGAATCTCAAAGCAAAGAACAATCAGAACAACTCCAAGCATGGTGTCATGGCACTGGTGGAGCATACATTGCTCGTCAAATTATCGCAGATAATAACGACGCGGGGTTGAGCGGCGATCAGAGAAGATATCTTGACCAAGAGTTGCAATATGCGGTACGTAAACTTGCAAAAAAAACCTTAGAAATGGTCAGTGCTGGTACAAGCGATTGCCTATGCCACGGGACAGTAGGTAATCTGTTGATATTGCAGCGTGCGACTATAAAAGGTATGTACTCAATAGATGAATTCAATGCGATTTTGTCAGCAACTTTGTCGCGTGCCGAACGTGATGGTTGGCGTTTCGGAGGAATACCGGGAATACCATCTAATAGTTTTATGATGGGTATGCCTGGGATTGTATGGGGATTAGCATCTCTATATTCACCAGTTAAACCTAATTTTGATCCATTTCTTTTGGGAGTATAAAGTGGACGCGTTGGATAAAATGAGCAAGTTGGCAGTGCTTTTATTTACCTTCTCGATATGCACAGCATTCTTAGCATGCATGCTTAATCTTGCCCCTGCTCAGGATGCAGATGCGGAAAATTTCACTATAATTTCTATTTTGTATAGCTGGAGCTGACCGTGGGGAAGATAAAGCCAATACTTCAAGCGACCCAATCTGAATGTGGCCTCGCCTGTGCCGCTATGATTCTTAACGCTACTGGATGTCATGTCACTGTGCCCGATATGCGAAAGGCGGCACCCGTTGGAAGGGACGGATTGAGTCTTAGGAGGCTTCGTGATCTGCTTCGGATGTACGGGTATGAGGTGTATGTGTATCGTTTTGATATTAACACTCCAATACTTACTCTTAGCGTACCCGCAGTATTGTTGTGGAATAATAATCATTATGTGGTACTAAAAAGCGTGAAACGCAACCATGTCACTATCGTTGATCCTGCATATGGGACTTTGATTTTAAGCTATGATGAATTTAACTCTCATGCAAGCGGAATTGCGCTTGTCGCTAAACCAACAAGCCGGATGCCTACAGCTCGACGCAGAAATAGCACTGATTACCGGTCTTTTTTGCGACCGCTAAAAGATTATGTCGCTGTTATTACTATTATAATCGCTACAACTATTTTTGGTATTGTTATCGGGTTGGTACCAGCGGCGCTATCAGCATATATAATGGACAAATATTTTGCTGAACCTAATCTAAAAGATATCAGAATGCTCTTAGTGTTTATCGGATTACTCTTTCTTTGCTACGCAACGAATATATTAGCAAAAGCATTTGCGTCCATAATTTTAGAACGTTCTCTGGATTACAGGCTGTCATCACAAGTTTTTGCGCACCTTGTAAAATTACCTTTTGCGTATTTTTATGGACGACCTGCCGGAGATTTACTTTTACGATTTAGCTCGATTTCCAACATTAGAGATGCCATCACAACAAGGATACTACCTCTATTCCTAAATGTCTTTAATGTATTTTTTTATCTATTGATTATTGTAAAAATTTCTTTATCCTACGGAATCGCACTTTTCTTACTAATTTCTGTTGTATTGGCAACAGTATTTTGTTTTGCACGAGTCGGACGGCGACTTTCCGACGAAGAGATTCAAGCTCGTTCAAAGACTCAGTCCCTTACAATTGATTCTTTGAATGGGATAGAAAATACAAAAGCGATGGGGCTTGAGATGTTTGTTGCATCGAAGTATGATTCGATGCTACGTCGAGAGGTGCTAGCCTCGACAAGACGAAATAATATGGACGCACTCTTTGGAACCATAGTATCATCTATCAGCTTTGCTGCTCCGCTCGTTCTGTTAGCGATTGGTTTCGTTGAATTTGCGCACGGCAGGCTAACCTTGGGGACCGTTGTTGGGCTGTCCGCTTTATCTAGTTCCGCTTTATCGCCCGTAGCAAGTATGGCTACTGATTTCAATGTTATTCTCATGACACGTGTACACATTAGCCGCCTGGTTGACATCCTAGGAGAAGAAACCGAAGCTAACCCCTCGTCTGCTATTCATGCAGACAGTAAGTTGGACATGAACTCGGTTAGCTTTGAAAAGGTCTCGTTTCGATTCGTCGGTTCGGAGAAAAATGTGATATCTGATGCTAGTTTCACAATTTCTCGCGGCGACCATATTGTTATTGCTGGCGCTACGGGTGCTGGGAAATCCACAATTGGACGAATCCTTTGCATGTTACTGAAACCGACAGAAGGCCGCGTACTTGTAGATGAAGTAGACGTCACAGAAATCGGCTCGGAGCTATTACGACGTCGAATCGGCGTCGTAGTGCAAGGGGCACCTGCCTCGCAGGGTACCATTGAATCCAATCTAAGGATGGGCGACGATAGCTTATCAGAATCCGATATTTGGAAAGCTTTGGAGACAGCTGAACTCGCAAGTGATATTAAATCGATGCCTTTGGGACTGAGCACACCCTTGGGAGAAGGAGGAGTTGGACTGTCCGGTGGTCAAGCGCAGCGTCTAGTGCTTGCGCGGGCGTTGGTAAGGAAGCCGGCACTTTTGCTGTTGGATGAAGCAACCGCAAACATCGATCCACTAACCGAACATAAAATCCTTAGAAATATTGCCAACCTTTCCATCACCTGCATCATGATTACACACCGCCAGAGCACAATCCGCGATGCTAGCAAGGTTTTGTTTATAGAATCAGGGGTTGTACTAGGATTTGCTGATCCGCTCACTCTTTTAACTGAGTGCCCGGAATTTCGTGCTTTTCTCCAAATCTCACGACTCGAAATCATGTAGCCTTAACTGTAAACTGTGGACAACCTCACAAGCTGCATAAACGGGACATGTCCATAACTTGCGCTTAACCGGCTCTTGGGGTTGGCTGCATGTTGTTGACGGGTTGGTTGTTTAGGCTGTCTGTTTTCAGGTGTCTTGACTCATCCTGAGTTTGTATTACGCGGGTAACTATCGTGTTCCACGCATGTGAATCCACGTCAATCATGCCAACGAGACAGGTAGACGCTAGCAACAAGGCTGCACTAGCAAAAGCAGTAAACTTCATAGTAACCAGTTCTTTCGTCAAAAAATCGAGGGTTTACCTGCATTCTAACGGAGTAAACAGACATTGGATACCGACAGGTGTCTATAAAAAATACCGACACATGACTGTAGCCCCGACAGCCGCAGATGTGATTCACTAAGACTGGCAGCGAAAAATCGCTGCTGGTGCATAGAAGCACCATCGTAACCCAACTCAAGGAGTTGGAGAGCGAAAAAGGAGATAATCGTGAAAAGACCAATAAATCTGGTATGTGCCTGCGCTGCTACGGTTGCGCTGGCCTTAAGTGGTGCGGGGATAGCAGCAGCAGTTCCCGTAGAACAACTCGAATCTGTTACAACGTACGATACTGATTCAGCGCGTAAAGGTATAGGTGCTACTTCGAGCCTGATTGACTCGCTAATTAAAGATACGACTCCAGTAGAAGAAAATATTGCTTACGCCAAAGAAACAAGTGTGCTTACCGGCATACCTACAAAATCGGATTTGACAATACAGACCATGAAAGGAGCTGAATTACTAAAGATTGGTGTCCCGGGTTTTAAATGGGGAGAAAAGAGAGAACTGTCGATCCTGAAAAAAGGGAGTCAAGAGGTTGTTTCTAATCCGACATCGGATGGGGTGCAAATACTATGGAAGATTAATAAAGGTAGTGGAACCGAGAGCTTGGAGTTAAAGACTGAGCTTCCAGACGGCTCTAAATGGGGCAAGGAGAGTGATGGTTCTATTTCGCTTCAGAGAAAAGCAACTGATGATTTTTCGGAAGTTGTGATGAAATCTGGTGTTCCATGGGCCATTGATGCCACAGGAAAGAAATTGCCAACTTCATATATCATTGATGGCGACAAGGTTTATCAACATGTGCAAACGGACGGGGCGGTCTTTCCTGTTGTAGCAGATCCTGATTTTGCTTGGTGGGGCAGTCTCGCCATCTGCGTAGCTGAAGTGGCATCAATTTTTGTACCAGGGGCTCAAATTATAAAGGGAGCAAAGGCTGCTAAGGCTATTGCTTTCCTTGCGAAATCACCGAAGCTGAAGAAGATTATCGATTCTCTTGGTGGTCTTAATAAAGCTATCCATACGATGTTAGGTAAACTGCAAGGCAAGAAGTATGGTGAGGTCACTGAGCGTGCTTTAAAGAAATTATTGGAAGAAGGTAAAGGAGCCTTGTTTGACATACTTGGAATCGGGGGATGCTATGGTGTATATGCAAACTAGCATGTTACCGATAATTATTGGCGCGATGCTGGTAGTAGTAGATTCAATTCTTCGTACAGCTGTACACATATATAAGCCTTATTCCGTTCTGGTTGATAAAGCTAGCCGAGCCTCGAGGCTGGTTGCGTATGTTGTCTACGGCGTGTACTTAGATAATTTCTGGTTTCCAATTATTGCTTATGTAATTGCTATAGTGCTTTCCACTCTAGTAGTTGCTGTATTTCCCTTTGGGGATAAAGAATGCGACTAGTATAATCCAATACAGTGTGCCTGGGGTGTGTTGATATTTTCAATACACCCCAAGCATGATTTTCGTGCACTTATAGCACATGCTGATTGATATTACTCTGGGGATACTCAGAGGTTGCTCCTGATTAGTGGGCATCGCAGGTGAGGATTTAGGGTCTGGCTGAGAACGGAATCCACTGCGGATGTCGACATAAAGTGAATAACTGTTTACGAAGCAAGGAAGTTGGCGATGACGGAGCTGACGGGGTCGCTTTCGATTCGGAAACCATCGTAGCGCCTCGAGTTGCGCGGCGAAGCCAGAAGGCTGACATCCAAGCTGTTATACGCTAGCCTCCGTCTGGCGACTGACACATTTCCCAGTCTGCGGTGTGTCCGCCATTCAAGCCCCGAGGTTCCCGAAGGCCACGACGTGTACCCCGTCGGGGCGGGTGTAGCTAAGCCCGCCCCCGGTGACCACCACCAGCACCGGGGCATGTCTCGTGTTTCCCGCCTCCAGGTATCGCCTCGCGAAGGCTTGCAAATGGGTGGCGGCAGTGTCGATGGTGACATCGCTGGAGCCAAGTTTCACCTCGACCAAAACCGTGCGCCCCGATATCTCCACCACCGCATCAACTTCCAGGCCGTCAGCGCCGCGGGCGTGGTATACCTCCTGGCGACTCATGAAACCCAAATCATGTACCACCTGTGACTCGAAGGCCTGCCCGAAAAACTCCAAATCCCCCAGCAGGGCATCCGCATCGGCGTGCAGGGCGGCCACGGCCAGCGCCGGGTCGGCCAGGTGACGCTTCGGGGTTTCCCGCAAAGGCACCCGTGAGCGCAAATGTGGTCGCCACGCCGACTGGTTTTGCGCCACGAAGATACGAGCCAAGGAATCGAGGTATTCGCGCACCGTGTCGCGAGACAAATCCGTGTCACGAGCCAACACGCTGGTGGTTACCTCGGTTCCCACCCCGCGCGCCAAGGCCACCAGCAGCCTTTTCACCCGCTGCGGGTCGCGATACGTGTCATCGGGCACCCGAATATCCACCGCCGCGATGGTCTCCAGGTAGTCGCGGTTGTTTTCCGTCGCCTGCTTGGCGGTAAGCCCCAAATTGCCTGGCCACCCCCCGAAAGCGAGGCGCTGGGCGATGTCGGGTATGGTCAGCCTGCTGGCGTGAGGTGCGATTTCCTCGCCGGGGGCGGATTTTGCCAGTTCGTGCAGAGAAATCGTAGCGTCACTGTGCCCGGTTTCCAGGAAAGTCATGGTTCCCATCGTGAGGCGCGCGAAACGACCGGCACCGGAATGTTTCGCGGCACCCGCCCCCGGCGCGGTGGAACCGGTGAGGATGAACTGGCCGGGCTCGCGGCGCCGGTCAATCTCGTGCCGGGATAAATCCCACAGTATCGGGTGAACCTGCCACTCGTCTATCAGCCGGGGAGTGGCACCTTGAAGTGCCAGGTCAGGCAGGATTTCGAGTTGCCGCGCCAGGCTGGGGTCTGTGTCTGCTTGCAGGGTGCTTTGCGCGATTTGCCGCGCGGTTTCGGTTTTCCCACAAGCTTTCGGTCCGGTAATCAACACTCCACCCGCCCGTCGCAGTGCGTCTTGTAGGTCTTGATCAGCCAAACGCGGACTATACGGCGCTGAGGTCGGTGGTACTGTTGGGGTGGGCTTCGGTGCTGGTGCAGCGGGTGTTTCGGTCATGTTTTCCCTGTTCATGAGATGCTAGTCGCCAATTTACCGTAGTTCGAGTCGTCAATTTATTTAGTTTCCAGTAGTCAGTTTATCGCAAAACCGGTCGTCAATTTATAGTTCCTGTGTTTTAAATGGGAACGCGGACGAAGGCTTTAATTGTGAGGTTTGTCACATTCTGTGGACATTTAGTGGCTCTGAACCCGGCATTGGCAACAAGTGGCAACCCTCTGGCCTTGGGTTTTACGATAATTGCTACATTATTCCACGCGCTAAATGTCCACGAATAGTTAGGCCAAAAAATCGGCGATGGCGGTGCCGACGGGTTCGGACTCAATGAGGAAGCCATCGTGGCCGGAGTCGGAGTGGATAATCACTGCGTGACTGTGGGGGGTTAACTCGGCAATCTGGTGGGTTTGCGCGGGATAGAACAGCCGGTCGGTGTCCACCCCCAAAGCCAGCACCTCGGCAGTGACCTGGCTCAAGGCTACCACCAGCCCGCCGCGACCCCGCCCCACATCGTGGGTCAGCATTGCCCTTGTTAACACCTGGTATGACCCCGCATCGAAACGTTTGGCCAGCTTTATCCCGTGGTGATCCAGATACGATTGCACCGCCAGGCGTCCCCCGGACAGGGGATCCTCCTGATAGCCGGGGTCGCGCCCGAAACGCTCCTGGAGCTCACGCGGGGAACGATAGGTGGTGTGGGCAATCTCGCGCGCCAAAGCCAAACCCCGGAACGGGCCGTGACCAGGCAGGTTATCGTAGTAGTCCCCGCCGCAGAAGTTCGGATCGAGTTCCAGTACGTGCATCTGGGCGTGACACCAGGCGGCCTGCTCGGCGGTGGTTGATGCTCCGGTCGCCACCGCCACCACCTTCGACATCGCCTCGGGGTAGCTCACCGCCCACTCCAAGGTACGCTGCCCGCCCAGGGAACAGCCAATCACCGCGTGCCAGCGGGTAATCCCCAGCGTGTCCATGAGGAGCTTTTCGGCCGCGACCTGGTCACGAATCGTCACCAACGGGAAACTGGAACCCCAGGCGCGTCCATTAGGCGCGAGTGTTGCCGGCCCCGTAGATCCCTGACAGCCACCGAGCACATTGGGACACACCACGAACCACCGGTCGGTATCCACCGCCCGTCCTGGCCCCACGACTTCGCGCCACCAGCCGGCACTGCTATGCCCGGGACCCGCCGAACCGGAGACATGGGAATCCCCGGTCAAGGCGTGGTCAATCAGAATCGCGTTGGAACGCGCAGCGTTGAGCTCCCCGAAAGTCTCGTAGGCCATCCGGAACGTGGGCAGGCGCCCCCCGCCCTCCAGTTCCAAGGCTCCGAAGTGTGCGAACTGGCGGTTGCCCACCGGGGCGGTGGGCTGCCACGCGCCGGTTACCGGCAGAATTTCGGGGAGTTCGCGCATAACCTAGTCCTGGTCTTGGATTTCTTGACGTACCGCTTTCGCGGCCGCCACCAGGTTCTGCAGTGTCGCCACGGTTTCGGGATATGCTCGGGTCTTCAAGCCGCAATCCGGGTTAACCCACAACTGGCGGGGATCTAGAGCTGCCACGGCCTTTTCCAGCAGGCCGATTTCCTCGTCCAGCTTCGGCACCCGGGGCGAGTGAATATCCCAAATTCCTGGTCCCAAGCCCCGTTCGAAACCATGGTCGGCCACGGCCGGTAGAATATCCATCTTGGAACGCGAAGCCTCGATGGATGTCACATCCGCATCCAGGTGGTCAATCGCATCGACCACCACGTTGAATTCCGAGTAGCACAGGTGCGTGTGAATCTGGGTAGCCGTCTTGGCTCCGCCGGTCGCGAGCCGGAAAGCGCCTACTGACCAGTCCAAATAAGCCGCCCGACCGGCGCGGCGCAACGGCAACAGCTCCCGGATGGCCGGCTCGTCGACCTGGATAATGCGAATCCCGGATGCTTCCAAATCAGCGATCTCGGCGCGCAAGGCCAGGCCAATCTGGTCGGCGACCTCGCGTCGGGGCACATCGTCACGCACAAAAGACCAAGCCATAATGGTAACCGGGCCGGTCAACATTCCCTTCATGGGCTTGGACGTGAGCCCCTGGGCATAGGCCGACCATTCTACGGTCATGGGATGTGGCCGGGTCACATCCCCCCACAGAATCGAAGGACGGGTACAGCGCGAACCATAGGACTGCACCCAACCGTGCTCGGTGGTGGCGAAACCCTCCAGCTGTTCGGCAAAATATTGTACCATGTCGTTGCGTTCCGCCTCGCCGTGCACCAACACGTCCAGCCCCAAGTCCTCTTGCAGGCGCACCACCCTGGCAATCTCAGCCTTGATTTCCTCCCGGTATCCGGCATCGTCAATCTCGCCTTTACGCCACGCGGCACGCGCCCGGCGAATCTCGGTGGTTTGGGGGAAAGAACCAATCGTCGTGGTCGGCAGCAAGGGCAAGTCCAAAACTCGTTGCGCGGCCACCCGCTCGGCATAGGGTGCCCGGGTGCGGTCGCCGTCCACCACCGCTGCGGTAGCCGCCCGCACCTCGGCGCGGCGCACCCCCGGATGCTTGGCGCGGGTTTCCAAAATCCGCGCGTTTTCGGCTAGCGCCTCATGAACCGAATCAGAATCAGCCAAAGCGCGCGCCAAAACCTGTACCTCCGCGATTTTCTGGTCGGCAAACGCCAACCAGGAACGCACCTCGGGGTCGATAGCAGTCTCGACAGCGACATCATGGGGCACATGCTGCAAAGACGTCGAAGTAGACACCGCAACCCGGGGACACACGGCCTGAACCTGGCGAAGTTTTTCCAGTGCCGCCGCGAAATCAGTGCGCCAAATGTTACGCCCCGATACCACCCCAGCCACCACGGTTTTGCCCTCTAACCGCGCCAAATCCTCGGCCGCAGGAACCTGGCCAGCCACCAAATCCAAGCCGATAGCCTCAATAGGGGTTCCTGCCAGCGCCTCGCGCCCGTCAGACCCCAAGTCCCCGTACGGGGCATTCACAAACAAAGCCGGGCGCTGCGACAATCCCCCCAAGAAATCATAGGCCTTCGCCGCCGCCGCCAGCACGTCCGTGCGGGGCAGCGCCCAGGTGTCACGCACCAAACCCGGCTCGTCTAGCTGCACCCAGTCCACTCCGGCCCCCGCGAATTGTGCCAGGAACACTTCGAAGGCCGCCAACACGTCGTCCAGGCGATCCAGAGGATTGAACTGCGCCGGCGCATCCCCCGTGGGTTTTGCTCCGAGCAGGTAAGTTACCGGTCCGACCAAAACCGGGCGCCCGGCCTTGCCCCCGGCCGCAACCTGGGACAGCCAGGGGTTCGCCACGGGCTTAATCGGTGTATAGAGCCCGATTTCGGGCACCAGATAGTGATAGTTCGTGTCGAACCACTTGGTCATTTCCAGCGCCGCCTTGTCATCCACCCCGCGTGCCAGGGTGAATTCGCCGTCCACATCCAGCGAGCCATCGGGGCGCACCAGGTTCCCGAAGCGTTGCGGCACCGCGCCCAGGGCACAGGTCAAAGTGAGAACTTGGTCGTAAGGCACGAAATCGGCTGGTTGCGCCGCTGCGCCGTCTAGGCCAAGCCCCTTGAGGTGGCTAATTCGCCCGTTTATCTGCTGGGATACCTCGGAATCGAAAGTCGCGCGGTCAATTTTTTTCGCCCAGTAGCGCTCCAGGCTGCGTTTGAGTTCGCGCCTCGCGCCGATACGTGGGTAGCCGGCGATGGTGGCAGCGGGGAAGAGTGTGGTTTGTGGCATGAGTTTTCTCCTTGCTTTTTGGCCGTTTGTGGCCTGGTTTCGTGGTTTGGGTTGGTTTCGGGTTCATGAGGTGCCAGCCGGGATTCACGGCGAAAAACGCTGCATGGCGGCATTCATTAAATCCAAGAGCTCCGAAGAGGAATCTTCGTCTACGTGGGTGAAACCCCTAGAGCGCAGGTGTTCGACCAGGTCGAGTACCGGGCGGGGGCGGTTGAACGTATAGAAGTGTAAACCGGGAGCCCCCGCCTGAATCAAGTCGTTTACGAAATCGAGAGTAGCGCTAAGACCTTCTAAAAAGCGTTCTTCCGGGTCGCTGATTTCGCTTATCGCTTGCAGCCGAGAGGGCACACTCACTCCGGTCAAGCCCTCGAGGCGTTGCAAACGGGCGGCATCCGTGAAGGGGATAATCCCTGGAATAATCGGGATGCTCACCCCTTGGTAGGTTGCCGAATCCAGCAGGGCACCGTAGTCATCCGCGTTGTAAAACACCTGGGTGATAGCGAAATCCGCCCCAGCGGACTGTTTTTCGGCCAAGGCAGCCACCGCATTGGTTCGAGCCGAGACGGTCCCCGCCGGATAAGCCGCCACCGCGATAGAAATCGCCCGGGCATCCCCGAGATATTCGGCGGCGACTTCCCGCAGCAGTGTCACCAGCTGGCTGGCGCGGGAAAACTCGCCCGGGGCGGGTTCCCAGTTGACCGAGCCTTTCGGATTGTCCCCGCGCAGCGCCAGGAAATCCCGCACCCCTATATCTAGCATTTCGGTGATGGTGGTGCTTAGTTCCGTGCGGGTTTTCCCCACGCAGGTCAAATGGGCTAAAACCGGGCGACCCAAGCGCTGCAAGGCGTGCGCCAACACGGACTGCGAGGATGCCGAGGTGGAATTAGATGTGCCGAAAGTCACCGAAACATAGTCCGGGTGGGCATCCAACAGCCGGTCTATCCCCGCCCAGGCTTGGCTGAAAGGATCGGGATTGCGCGGCGGATACAACTCGAAAGAGACCCGCACCGGGCGGGTGGGGTTTCGCGAGGATTTCGGGTTGGCACCTCGTGAAACCGAAGTAAACGCTACGGGCGCACCAGGAGCGTCGAGCACCCCACCGGCATCGGGGGCGACCCAATCAACCCCCGATGCCACGGGCGCTGCTGCATACAAATCTCGAAGCGTCACGTCACACTGCCTTTGCTGCGGCCAAACCTCGGTCAATATCCGCGATAATATCCTGGGAATCTTCGATGCCAACCGAAATCCGCACGGTTCCCGCCGAAATCCCCTGCGCGGCGAGCTCTGCCTCGCTCAACTGGGAATGCGTAGTGGAAGCCGGGTGAATCGCCAAAGACCGCACATCCCCAATGTTAGCAACATTTGCCAGCAACTCCAGGGAATCGATGAAACGCTTGCCGGCTTCGAGCCCGCCGGTCAAGTCGAAATTCAACACCGCCCCGGCACCCTTTGGGGTGTATTTTTGCGCCAACTGGTAGTACGGCGAGGACGGCAGCGAGGACCAGCGCACGGTCTGAACCACGCCCCCACCCACCAGGGACTGTAAATGCTCGGCCACCGCGCGGGCGTTTTCCACGTGGCGTGCCACCCGCAGACTCAAGGTGTCCACCCCCAGCCCCACGGCCCACACCGCGAAAGGCGAAGCAGTGAAACCCAAATCGCGCAAACCCTCGGCGCGAGCCTTCAAGATAAACGCCAGGTTCGCGCCCAGCGCCCCGCCCACCCCGAAATCCCGGGCGTAAACCACGCCGTGATAGGAATCGTCGGGCTGGTTGAAACCGGGGAACCTCGCGGCGACCGCCTGGTCAGCAAAGTCGAAACGCCCCGCGTCCACAATCGCTCCCAACAGCGCCGAGCCGTGTCCGCCAAGGTATTTCGTGGCGGAATGCACCACAATATCCGCGCCCCACTCTATCGGACGGCACAGATACGGCGTGGGAACCGTGTTATCCACTACCAGCGGCACCCCGAAATCATGCGCCAGATTCGCCAGCGGCTCCAAGTCCAGCACATCGCCTTGGGGGTTGGGGATGACTTCGCCATAGTAGGCAATCGTGTTTTCATCGGTCAGATCTTTCCAATCCACCAGGTGGCGGGGGTCAGTGACGAAACGGGTTTCCAAACCCAGCCGCGCCAAGGTGCGCGCCAGCAGGTTATAGGTGCCGCCGTAGATAGACGGGGAAGCCACGATGTTCTTGCCGGGGCTGGCCAAAGTCAACAGCGCCAGGGTGATGGCGCCCTGCCCGGAAGAGGTCACCAAGGCGCCCACCCCGCCTTCCAGGGAAGCCAGGCGTCCCTCTAAGGCCTCGTTAGTGGGGTTGGTCAAACGGGAATAGATAGGTCCGAGTTCTTGCAGTCCGAAACGTGCGGCCGCAGTCTGGGCGTTGGGAAAGTGGAAGGCATTCGTGGCGTAAATCGGGACAGTTTGTGCCCCGGTGGTCGGGTCGCCGGTGAAACCGGCGTGAATCTGGCGGGTGGCGAAGCCCCATTCGGGGTGGTTTTGCCAGTTGGGTCCAATGGTGGTTTTAGTCATGATGATTATCCTTTGCATGTCAGTACCCCGGTTTTCGGGGTGAAAATGGGAAAATTTGGTGGTGTTCCAAAAGGGTTTTGGCTCTGACGGGCACGCAGGAACAAAATACGAATGCTGTGAGCGCACGAGGTGCTGCCGGGGCAGCTGGCGCTGGCTGTGAGTGGCTGACGTGCACGTCAGCGAGGCATTCGCTTCATCATGGGCAAGAGTGTAACAGGAAACTTCCCAGCAAGTAAAATTGGGGTGTGCCTGGCGGGTTGAATCACGCTGCTGGTGCGGGGCTGGTTTTGGGGTCGGTGGGGGAGAATTCGGTTTTCCCGCCCAGCAGTCCCGTTAAAAACATCTGTTTTGCGCTGATGGTTCCCCCGGGGCTTTCTTCCGGGTATCCGGAAATAATCAGCGCATAGGCCAGCACCTGGTTTTGGTACACCATCGTGCCCGCCAGGGAATGTGAAATCGCCAGGGTGCCGGTTTTCCCCCGCAGATTCCCCGCCGCCGTTGTTTCCTGGTAGACGTTTCTTAAGGTTCCATCCGCCCCCGCTACCGGCAGATTCGCCAACATGGCACGCAGTTCCGGGTGCTCGGGGCTGGCCGCCGTGCGCACCAGATTGGCCAGGGCTTGCGCCGGGATTTGGGTGGAATGCGCCAGGCCGGAGCATCCCACGAGGTTCGTGTTGCCCAGGTGAACCCCCAGTTCCCCTATTGCTGTTTGTACGCTTTTTCCGCTGTCTGCAAAAGTGGGCTTTGCCCCGCGATGCAAGGCCACCAGCCGTCCCAGGGTTTCGGCCAGGGTATTGTCCGAGATTTTGAGCATTTTTCGAATTACTTGGGCGAAGGGGGCACCTTGCGCCAGTGCTACTATGGTTGGGGATTCATGAGGTGCCTGCCCGATTTCGACTACTTGTGGCAGGGGGCGAGCCGGGTCGAGAATCTCGGTTTTGGCCAGTCCAGATTTCCCGGTTTCGATCTTGGCGGGCGCAGCCCCGCTGGCACCTAATGCAGCGGCAAAAGCCTGGCCGGCCACCCCAGCTGCGTCCGGCACGTAGCCGTACTGGCCGCGCGCCACCGACCCCGTGTCGATTCCTAGACCTTGAATCGGGCCAACCCACTGGTGGTCTTCGGGGCGCCACGCTGACGAGGCTTTTTCCGTCCCGAACCAGGAGGCATCCACCACCAGGGTATAGGGAGCCTGTGTTAAAATGTTTTTGGAATGCTTGGTCAAGGCTCGAACTGTGTCGGCGGCCAGTGTCCCCAAACCGGCGTAACCGAAAATATCTTCTGGCGTGTCGGCTCCTGTCCCCAGCAGGATGTCTCCCCCTCCAATCAGGTACAGTTTGCGAGCCGATTCATCCCAAGCCACCACGGTGCGCGCCCGTCCTGTTGACCCGAAATCGTGCAAGGTTGCCGCTGCCGTGAACAGTTTTGTGGTGGATGCCGGGGCGAGCGCCAAATCCGGGTTGGCAGAGGCCAGTTCCACCCCGTCGAGGGTGCCAATCCACCACGATACTTTCATGTCTTTCATGCGGTAATCTGTGATGAACTCACGGGTCAGGTTTTTGAAAAACGCGGGGTCGGGGGCGGTGCTGGTGTCGAACAGGGGGGCTTGATTCGGGGTGGGTGACGCGGCTTTCGGGGTGGGGAAGGCCGCCACCCGTGGCAGGGGTGGCTTGAAGGTGAGTATCCCTGGCACCGCATCGGCTCCGTCTGCCATTATGTATCCGCCGCCGAGCACCAGTGCGCCCACCACGACGATGATGCCGGCTCGCGTGTGTGTCTGCATTGAAAACCTTTCGACTGGGGCAGCCCAGCTAGTCCAGCCAGTCCAGCCAGCCCAGCTGGTCTAGGGGCAAACCCGTGGATAATTATAAAAGATTACCCGTGAGCCTGTCCTTAATGGCACAATGAAGAAATAAGCTCGCAACAGTCTAAGCCAGCTGAAGAACCAAGCAAGAAGGTAGAGATGTCAACGGATTTTTTGAAATTCAATGTCACCATCGAGATTCCTAAGGGGAACCGTAACAAGTACGAGGTTGACCATGAAACCGGTCGGATTCGGCTTGACCGCATGTTGTTTACTTCCACGCGTTATCCCGATGACTATGGGTTTATTGACGACTCGTTGGGCTTGGATGGTGACCCGCTGGATGCCTTGGTTTTGCTAGAGGAACCGACTTTCCCGGGTTGTGTGATTACTTGTCGTGCCTTGGGGATGTTCCGGATGAGTGATGAACATGGCGGGGATGACAAGGTTTTGTGTGTGCCCGCTGGGGATCAGCGGGCGTCGTGGCGTACCGAGTTAGAGGATGTCAGCGAGTTTCACCGTCTAGAGATTCAGCATTTCTTCGAGGTTTACAAGGATTTAGAGCCCGGGAAGTCCGTGGAGGGTGCCGACTGGGTGGGTCGCGCGGAGGCGGAAAAAGAGATTCTGGCTTCGCTGGCGCGTTTCCGGGAAAAGGAAGGCCCTGACGCGCATACGTATATTCACCGTTAGGGTTCGCCGGGGCGCCGTTAGGGTTCGCCGGGGTTCATGAGGTGCCATCCTTAAGACACGCGTTTCGGGGAATCCACCAGGGTCAAGTGTCCCCGTCGTGTCCCCGGGGTCTGGGGCTGGGCGGGGTTAGAGTCGCGGTCTATTGACCCGGTATAGTGTCCGGGGGAAAGCTGTTGGCGCGGGGAATCTGTGCGGCTGGCGGCTCGAACCGCGTTGGCTAAGGCCATCAGTTCTTCGTCGTTGGGGACGGGCGGCGTAAAGGAATCCGCCAGACGCACCACCTGCCATCCGCGGGGAACAGAGAGTCTCTCGGCGTGTTTCTGGCACAGGTCATAGCCAATAGGGTCGGCTTTGGTGGCCAATGGTCCTAGGATGGCGGTGGCCTCGGCGTGGTCGAAGGTCATCGTCGCCACGGCGGGGTTGGCACAACCGGGTTTGGAACACAAGCGGGTATAACTCACGTATCCACCCTAGCGCGGTTTAAACTAAATTGGCCGGCGGCTCGCCCAGGGGCGGCTTCCTGGGAGTTTCGGGGAAGGGTGCGTTATGCTAGCAGGGTGGCTAGTGGAACACATCAAGTACGGGTTTTAGATTTCGGAGGCGAGCTGCATTGGCAGGTGTCCACTGCCCCGCGTACCCGTCGTGACCCGGTGCATCGGGATCGGCATGGACGCGGTTCGCGTGGGGTGTTGGTGCCCGCGATGCTGCCGCGCTATCGTACCCGCCGGGAGTCTTTCGATGACCTGGTGGTACAGGAAGTTCGTTCTTTGGTGGCGGTGTGTTCTGATTTTTCGGCTATCAAATACGGGGTCGAGGATGTCCCGCCTTCCGACCCGGCTCCGTGGGAGCGTGACGCAGTCGTATTGTCCCGTGGTTTCGGCGCTGATCCGCATCGTGGTCTTGACCCGCAGGTGGTGGTGTATCGTCGTCCCCTGGAACAGCGGGCGCGTTCGATAATAGAGTTGCGCGAAATGATTCACGCGGTCGTCCTCGAGGAATCCGCGCGCCTGTTGGGTAAGCACCCCGAGGATATCGACCCTAGCTGGTGAACGGCTTCGCGCGGCAGCTGTGTTACTTGCCGGTCACCATTTACGGGCATCAAATTATTGCTGTCTTCGATGCGCAGCATCTGGATACCGGTGTATGCATTGGTGTACGTGGGGGTGCCGTAGGTCTTCGACAAGGTGTCCTGTTCCAAATCAAAAGCGATTGTGCACGTGGCAGCTCCCTCTTTTAGGGTATCTTCAGGCAGCCTCGGTTACCTTGTTGCCCTGGTTTTACAGGAAATAGGTGCGCGTCCCGCTTGGTGCTCTGGACAGAATTCTGTGGCCAAGCAACATAACACGCCCCAAGACAAAACAAAAGGAAAACCTGGATTCAGAAACCCGAAACACCGAGTCACCAGCAGAAACCCCCAAGAAGTCAGACAAGTTTTTGCGAAACATTGGCAAAACCGCCGGAAATATGACAATGTAGCTCTTGCGTGTAACTACGCAAACGGCTTCATGCCGTTCATCATATCTGAAATCTGAAAGGAAAACATATGACTCGTACCTATGGAAATTCTGCGGGGGGGGGGCGTTCTAAACGTCTTAGCGTAGCCGCCCTCTCAGGCCTGCTAGTAATAGGTCTCACCCCCGCTTTTGCGAACGTAGCATTCGCCGCAGATACACCAAAGAACGGCGGAAAATTCTCCAGGTTCGGAGAGGGCGCCAATCTAACAGTAGTCGTGAAAACCACCGGTGACACCAGCGGCACAAAATGGGGTAACCCAGGACCACCAATAAAAATAACCGCCACAACAGATGGAATCAGTTGTCCTCAATGGACAGGAGACGTAGACGTAGCCGGGCTAATCAAGGACAGAAGCAATTCATCCGGTGCCACAAACTACTACACCACCCTCAAGACACTCATCTTCGATTCTGCGTTTACTTCCGTAGCTGGACCGTGTAAATACACACTCACTGAAACCCTAGTTGACGATAACACTAAGAAAGCCAACTGGGCTCTCGGCACCACCACGGCCGTCACCTACACCATTACCAAAGGCTCCAGCGGCTGGTCAAGCGGTAGTATCACTGCAGATAAAACCGAACTTGAAGCAACATACACCCCACCGAATACCAGTGCTAAGGTGACGATTACGTTTAAAGATTCCACTGGTACTGCTTTCACTCCGGATGCTCGTACTAAGCAGGTGAAAAAGGGTGAAGTCCCGGCTAACTATGATGGCGTGTCAACTGACGGTGCTTGCAAGGATGGTTCGGCGACTGAGTTCGTGAAGTGGGTCAAGGCTGATGGCAGTGACCCGGCTGCCTCTGACTTCAATAGTGATTTGGAATTGAAAGCTCAGTGCAAGGCTGCTAACAGCGGATCCGGTAGTACTTGGTTTGGTAACGGTGGCAGCGGCTATACGCCGTCTAGCCCGTCCACCCCGGCTAAGAAGGCTGGGGACGGGAAGAAGAAGCCTGGCGACAAGAAGCCCGGTGCTAAGCCGTCGGTGGGAAACAAGTTTGATAAGCAGTTCACTAAGAAGCTGGATTTGTCGAAGAGTGCGGTGAGGCGTGCGGCTGGGGCTGACCGGGTGGCTACCTCGGTGGCGGCGCTGGGGCTGGCGAAGAACCACGAGGTGGTTGTGTTGGCTACCGGGTCTAGTTTCCCGGATGCCCTGGTTGGTGGTGCCTTGGCGGGTGCGTATAAGGGTGGGGTCGTGTTGAGTACCGGTAGCGTGTTGGAGCAGTCTATTTTGGATTCTTTGAAGGCGTATAAGACTAAGACGGTTCACATTGTTGGCGGATACCAGGCGGTGTCGGCTGCGAAGGAAGCCCAGCTAAAGAACGCTGGTTTGGAGGTAATCCGCCATGCTGGGGTTGATCGGTATCAGACTGCTGCTTCGGTGAAGGCTGCGACTTTGCAGGCTTTGGGGGGTAAATCCGCTATCGCGTGTAATGCTACTGGCGGGGACTTCCCTGATGCTTTGGCGTGTTCTTCGGCTGCTTCCCTGATGGGTGGCACGGTGGATTTGGTCAAGCCGGGTGCGGCTGTCGCTAAGGATGCGACCGCGAAAACTGTGTGTGCGGGCGGCCCGGCCTGCCGCGCCGCTGGTGCGGGGGTGGATAAGGTTGTTGGCTCTGATCGGTATGAGACCGCCTACATGTTGGCCGGGGTCACCCCCGCTAAAGGCAGCGTCCTAGTGTCCAGCGGCCAGTCCTATGCTGATTCCCTCGTGGCTGGTGCCCTGGCGGGTTCGCTGAATGCTGATTTGGTGTTGGCTAAGCCCACCCGGGTTAACGTCCCGGCTGACACCAAGTCCATGCAGCTCTTCGGTGGCAAGGCAGTCCTGCCAGAGAACATGGCGGTGTACACCAAGTAAGGAGTTACGGCGGCGACAGCAAATCGTTGCTGTCGCTAGCCACCTCCACGCTGTGACTGCGCCGATATGCGGTGTACGCCGCGCGGCGCAGCGAGCGGCGGTGTGGCGAGGGGCGATGTCTTGCTAGTGGAGGCGCTGGTGTCAGATAGAGTACGGCAGTATTGAAGCTAGCGGAGGTGCTCGTCCGGGGTGGCTGTTACGGCTTCGCCGTTTGCGGAGTTGCGGTCAGCGACAGCAAATCGTTGCTGTCGCTGACCGCCTCCACATGGTGACTGCGCCGATATGCGGGCTTCGCCCGCGCGGCGCAGCGTGGCGATTCATGGTTTCCGTAATTTCTCTTAGCGGCTTTGCCGCTAAGCGTTATCGGACAAACCATAGCTAGCCCGGCCGTGCCACCCCGGAGCACCGAGCGACAAAACGGCAAAACCGCGAGCCAAAGATTCAGATTTTCAGATTGATGGTGAAAAACAGTGGTGCCGGGCTTACGCCCGGCACCACTGCTAAATTAGGTCATCATTGCTGTAATGCTGCGGCTTCTCTTTAGAGAGACTACGCCTTAGGTAGCTTAAATTTGGCCGCGACGCTTGAGCGCTAGGTAGGCATCGGCCACGGCCGGCGGCAAAGCATCGGGATCCGTGGTCAGAACCTGGGCACCCAGCAAACCCAGCAAATCCCCGGCGCGGCGGCGCTCCTCGCAGTCCGCCATCGCGGCGGATGCCAGAAAGGCCTCCTCGGTGTTATCAGCCTTCACTGTCAGCTCGCTAACCTCGGGATCCATCGCGGCGGCCACCAACACCTGGTGATGCCCACTCAAAGACTCCACCATCGGCATCAACTGCCCCCGATCCAGCCCGGCCTCCAAGCCAGTCAACACCACCACCAGGGAACGCTGGCGCACCGTCGCCAACAGGTTTTGTCCCAAACCCATCCAGTTCGCCTCGGTCAAAGACGATTCCAAACCGGCCATAGCACTGGCCATCTCGCCGACCAGACCCTGGCCGCGAGAAGGCTGAATATTAGCGCGAATCCGGTTGTCGAAAGCAATCAAGTGAATCCGATCCCCCGCACTGGATGCCAAAGCTCCCAACAGCAAAGCCGCCTCCATATTCGCATCCAGGCGCGGATACGCTCCCAGTCGCACCGCCGAAGTCCGTGAGGTATCCAAACAAATAATCACATTGCGGTCACGCTCCGGCCGCCAAGTTTTCACCACCGGCACCCGGTTACGCGCTGAAACATGCCATTCGATGTCGCGCACATCATCACCAGGCACATATTCACGCAGCGAATCAAACTCCGATCCCTGCCCGCGTTGGGTCAACAGGGTGTTACCCTCCAGGCGCCGCAGCGTCGCCAGGCGGGACGGCAAATACTTCGCGGAACGAAACTCGGGCAGCACCCGCACTTTTTGCCCAATCGGGGCGGAAAACTGGCGGGCACCCAGGCCGAGCGGTCCAAAAGAACGTATCGTCACCGAATCACTGACCAGGGTGCCTTTGCGGGTTGGGGTGAACGTGGCTGCCAACTCCAGGGTTTGCTTGCCCGCCAGCACAAAACGATGCCGCGCCGGCGCGGCTTGCAGGGAAGGCTGCCACGCATCGCGCAGCCAGGCGCGAAATCGCCGCCGGGTGGGGTTCGAAACCGTAATCGAATAGGGGGTAGTGGCGTTAAGGCGCAGCGACACCGGCAGTTGCCGGGTAATTGTCAAGCGACGTGGCGATGGTGCCAGCAGCGCGTCAAACAGCCACAACGCGAGGCACAACAACAGCCAAGACGTCCCCGCCGCCTTCCATTCGGTCAGGAACATCAACGGAATCCCCAAGGCGATCAGTATCGCCAAGCGGGAAGTCACAGCCACTATTCTGATCCTTTCTGTAAGGGGGCGGGTTGGGTTTTTCGTTCGAATTCACGAGGTGCCATCCGGGAATCCCGGTTTTCCTCCGGGGGTTTCACCCCCCCCGAGTTCAACGGGGCACCGGCGTGGCGGATAACACCGTATCCAACAGGGACTGGGCAGTGACACCCTCCATCTCGGCCTCGGCACGCAGGCGCAGCCGGTGTCGGAAAGTGGGCAACACCAAGGATTTGACATCATCAGGGGTGACGAAGTCCCGCCCGCACAGCCAAGCCCATACCCGCGAGGTCGCCAACAGAGCTGTCGCCCCGCGCGGGGATACCCCCAGCTCCACCTGGGGTAGTGTCCGAGTGGCGCGAACCAAATCCACGATGTATCCCAATACTTCCGAACCGGCGCTCACCGATTTCACGGCCTGGCGTGCCGCCGCGATATCCTCGGCACTAGCCACCGGTCGCAGCCCGGAATCCGCCAGCGCCCGGGAGTTAAACCCGCGTAAATGCAGGTTAAGAACCTCCAGTTCGGTATCCCGCGAAGGCAGGGGAACCTCGAGTTTCAGCAAGAAGCGGTCTAGCTGTGCCTCCGGCAGGGGATAGGTACCCTCGTATTCCACGGGGTTTTGGGTGGCGATTACCATAAAAGGGTTGGGTAGTTCCCGACTGACCCCGTCGGCACTGACCTGGTGTTCCTCCATGGCCTCCAACAGCGCCGACTGGGTTTTCGGGGGAGTACGGTTGATTTCATCAGCCAAAAGCAGGTTCGTGAATACCGGGCCTTCGCGGAAGGTGAAAGTCGAGGTTTGCGAGTTGAAAATCAAGGAACCGGTCAAATCTCCGGGCATCAAATCTGGGGTGAACTGCACCCGCGTGTTTTTGAGGCTCAGCCCCGCCGCCAGTGCCCGTACGGTAAGGGTTTTTGCCACCCCCGGCACGCCCTCTAACAGGACATGTCCCCCGGTGATAAGCCCGATGACCAGCCCGGTCACGATGGCATCCTGCCCCTTGACTACCTTGTTGATTTCGCCTCTAAGCGCAGAAAATTTATCCAAGATGGCAGCTTGTGTTTCCATTATTTGTGTTCCTTCCCTTTGGTGGTTTCAACCAGGCTGTTCAGATTCTTTAAAAGATTTACCAATTCAGCTCCCGTGCGTGGCGGGGATCCCGCTAGCGCCTCATGAACCCGCGACTCGGGCATCCCGGTGAGCTCCGCGACCCGCTCGCATAGCTGCTCCGCACTGATACCCCGCGCCAGATGCAGTCTTTCCCCCAAACGCCGCGCGGTGAAGCCCCGGGCGTGATGGGCGGCGGTTTCAAACGCCCCGTGAATCCGGTACATACGAGCCCGCCCATAGACGGTTTCCGCTCCGTGCACCACCACTGGAACCACCTCGGTGATGACCCGCCCCAAACGCCGACCCTTCGCCAAAGCCAAAACCAGCAAAGCCACAAAGAACAATATCAAGGCACGAGTCATGGCTGGGGGGATAACATCGGCAGTGCCCGACCCGGCGTCATGGCCAGAAGGCAGCTGGAAAGTACTGCCCACAATCCAACCCACGTTCTTGGCTGGCAGCATCAGGTTCAACAGGAACGCAGCCTGAGAGTTCTGGGTAATTTCGCGGTTTTCGGCGGCCGCAGCATCGGCCAGGAAGCTAACCCGCAGCCCCCCAGGACGCTGGAACTGCAGATAGGCGTATTTCTCGGGTGCTACCTGGTAGCAGGCCGCTTCGGGGGTACGCAAAGGCTTGAGAGAACCGCGCGAACCGTGCAAAGGACCAGCCTCGAAAGCAGCCGGCAGTTTACAACGCGGTGCCACTCCATCCGGGGTACTCTCACCCACTGCCACCGCGTAGGGCTCTAGGCGATTCGTCTGAGCGAAAGTACCCAGGAACAACAGGTTGGTACGCGGGGATTTCATCAGGGAGCTGATGTGTTTATCCGTCAAATCCGCCACCCCGGTCACCACCAGCAGGTCGTCTTCCCCCAGTTGCGCCACGTCACGAGTGGTATAGATATTGCGGACATTCACTCCCTTTTGCTGTAAAACCTGAGCCAGTGCCATTGCCCCGCGCGGGCCGGGATTATTAGGGGACAAGGGGTTAGTGTCTGTAGGCCTGGACAGTAAACCAAAAATCAGAGAAGAGATTACCAGCAGCACGAAACCGCCCACAATCCAGCGTGACTGGTGCAAGGCTTCGCTGATACGCGGGGTGGCGGTGGGAGCGGAGGGGGAACTCATGAGGTCACCTCCGTCGAGGCAGCAGCCAGGGCGGGGGTCGGTGCTGTGGCCGCCAGCTGTGCGGAAGGATGCGCGAGGGGAGAATGTGATTTGATTTGACGCTCCAGGTTTTCATCCAAAATTCGTATCCGGTGGAAATCCGCAGGCGAAGCCTGGCGGTGACCGAAGCGCAAAGCGTTGAACTGGGTGGCGGCCCAGTTCAAGTCGACCCCGAAATTGGGGGCAATCCGGGTCAGTTTCTGGCTGGCTTCCACGGCGGTGAGCCCCGGGGGGATAACCAGCTTGCCTTCCCCTTCACACATCTTCATGAGGTGACGGAACTGTTCGAGGAAAGCCACCGAGAAGTCTTCGCGTCCCACGGCTGCCCGTGCCGCCGCCAAATATTGGATAGCGCTGCGGTTGTCGTCAAACACCACGGAATCTTTTGGTTTTTTGCCTGTTGTTGGGGCGTGGATTCGCCAGGAACTGTTGGTCAACAGCAAGGTAGCCACCGCCGCCATCACCGCTATCAACAGGGCAACCACAATCCAATTGAAGGAAGGCAAATCCGGGTTGAAATGCGCGCCGGAAAACAGTTCGATAAGCTGAGAGATAAGGCCTTTGAGTATCGAGTGATGCTCCTGGTAGATGGGTTTTTCTAGCTCCCGTTCCAACAATTCCCGCCCGGCTGCCCCCCCCAGGGGTGCGTCACTCGCACTGTCGTCGGTGGGGAAGACAGTGAAGGCGGTAAACACGGGGGCGAACACAGGGAACCTCTCAGTCCTGTTGTTGGGAAGCGCGCAGCAAACTTAAAGCCAGACCTTCGCGGCGCATTCGTAAATCGATATAGAGGATGGACTGTACCCCGGCAATAAACGGGATATAGACCCCGGCGATAACCCCGCTTAAGGTTTCGCTGATTCCCATTACCAAGGTCATGTTTTTGGTGACGGTCGCAGCCACCGTAACCACTATCTGGACAATGAAACCTAGTCCAGCCATAATCGCCATCCAAATCATGTATGTGAGAGCGATGACACCGAAAATCCGCCAAAAAGACTTCTTGGTCAGAGCCCAAGAGCGGCGCATGGATGCCCCCACCCCGATGTTCTCCATAACCATAGCGGGAACCGCGAAAATAACGCGGATGGTTATGAACACATAGCACAGGAATCCGGCTAAACCAGTGAGCAACACCAGTAACCCCCCGGATACCGCCATCCACAGGTTTTGGGTATAAGTCCCAACGAAAGTCAAAATCAGCGGCGAGAAAGCCAGCATCGCCACCCCGATAGCAATCAAATCCAGCAGGAAAGTAAAGCCAATCAGCCTCCAAAAGTGGGGTTTAACCGCGTCCCAAGTGTCACCGATGGAAGGACGGCGTCCCAAAGCCATGGGGGCGATAGCCGCCACCCCGATACCCGTGGTTATCGCCAGAACCGCAATCCGAACAATACTGGTGGGGATGCTGACCAGCAGAGCGCTCTCTATCATTCCCAGGACGGTATCCAACATGGCCTCGGTGTTTTCACCACTGTTTTCAAGCGTTTGCATCGCCTGGTTTATGTCGGGGAATGACAGGGCGGTAATAATTCCCGAAACCAAAGCAAACACGGCCCAGATTCCCAAAATCAGACCGAACATCACCGAAGGGGCTTCGCGCAGCGCCCGGAATGCGCCGTTGAAAATATCGCTCAAAGACAACGGCCGCAGGGGAATCACCCCGGGTTGAACCTGCTGGTAATCCCGAGGATTTTCACTAAACCCCGGCATGGTTCCCGCACCAGCACCAGCACCAGCACTCGCACCAGCACTGGCATTCAGAGTTCCCCTAAAAGCCATCCCCGAGGTATCCGCAGTACTTTGATTGTCGGAGCCGGCTGGGTTATTTGGACGCGATATTCCGCCGAACACACCCGACGGAGGAATACTGCCATTTCCCGCCTCAGCAGTCGTGCCAGCGGGCGACCCCCCGGGATTCTGCCAGGAACCCGCGCTGAACTGTCCATATCCACTGGTAGGAACCTCGGAGTTGCCCCAACTTGAGGGGTTGGGCGGGGTGGGTGATTGATTCGGTTGGTCCATAAATATTTGTTCCCTTTCACTAAGCCCAAGTCTATGTTGCCATGTCCGAGCCGTAATTTCTTGTCAAAGTGAATAAAAATCCCCGGCTTTCCCAGGACTAATGCCCCAGCTTCCGTAAATCATGTCAAAATAGGACTATGAGTTCTAAAATTCTGGTAGTTGACGACGACACCGCCCTGTCTGAAATGATAGGCATTATTTTGGAATCATCCGGCTACACCCCGAGCTTTTGCGCCGACGGGGCAAAAGCCCTGGGTGAATTCAACCGAATAAACCCCGACTTGGTGTTGTTGGATTTGATGCTGCCCGGGATGGACGGAATTGAAATCTGTCGGCGCATCCGCCAGACCTCGGTGGTGCCGATTATCATGTTGACTGCCAAAACCGACACCACTGATGTGGTGGCTGGCCTGGAGGCCGGGGCGGATGACTATGTGCCCAAACCCTTTAAACCCAAAGAACTCCTGGCGCGGGTCGCCGCCCGGCTGCGACACTTGGAAACCCAAGCCGAAGAAGTACTGAAAGCCGCCGACCTCGAGATTAATCTGGCCTCCCACCAGGTGACTCGCGGCGGTCGGGATTTGGGACTCACCCCTTTGGAATATGACCTGTTGGTGGCACTAGCCTCGAAACCCGGGCGGGTCTTGAGCCGCGAAGAACTCCTGGAGCAAGTATGGGGCTTACGTCACGGTGCCGACACGCGACTCGTGAACGTGCATGTACAACGACTGCGCGCCAAAGTGGAAGTTGATCCGGATAACCCCCAGGTTGTTTTGACGGTTCGAGGAGTGGGATACCGGATTGGAAGTGCGCATTCGTGAGCGCCTCTACCCCCGCAGTGTTTCGCCGCTCGAGGCGACAGCGCCGGGTCAGCCAGCTAATCAACACCGTCACCCGATATTCTTTACAGCTGCTGCAGTCATCATGGGTGCCGCTGCCTTTACAAAAATCCCTGACGCTGCGCATGGGAATGGTCATGCTGGTGTCCACCCTGGTGATTTTGGGTGGAATCGGACTGTATACCGCGAATTCAATCCGAGACGGGATTTTTCAAGAACGACTCAACCAGCTGCTGGTCGAATCGGCTTCCCGCGCCAAATCGGCGCAAAATCGTTTGGATTTAGCCCCAGTCTCCACGGTGGAACAAGTGCAATCATTGGCTCAAGACGTGATTACTTCCATGGCCACCCTCGCCTCGGGGGGGAGCGCCCCGGCGGTGTTGATTCTGCGAAACCCCCACGAAACATCTTCTTTTGTGATTAACGAAATCGGGACGGGAAACCTGCGGGAAACCATCACCCCCGAACTGCGCGAAGCCGTGGAAAAAAAGCCGGGACAATACTGGCAGTCCGTGAAAATCAAGGAAACAAACGGGCGCTTTGCCCCGGGAATTGCGGTGGGAACCCCCCTGATACTGCCCTTGGCGGGAGCACATGAACTGTATTTTGTGTATTCCCTGGCCGATGAACAGGCCAATCTGGACTTGGTTATGCAAGTGTTGGGCGCGGGGGGTGTGGCTCTGCTGCTGTTGGTGGGGGCCATGACCTGGGTAGTGGTGTACTCCGTGTTGGTGCCGGTGCGCCGCACGGTGCGCACCGCCGAACGTCTGGCCGCCGGCGACCTCAACGCTAGGGTGTTGTCCCAAGGCCAAGACGAGATGGCGCAGCTGGCGGATTCCTTCAATAAAATGGCTGGATCCTTGCAATCAAAAATCGACACCCTGGGGCAAATGTCACGCCTGCAGCAGCGTTTCGTTTCGGATGTATCCCACGAGCTGCGCACCCCCCTGACCACCATGCGAATCGCCGATGATGTAATCTTTGACGCGCGCCGAGCCTTGGATCCCGCCGCGCTGCGCAGCGCGGAGTTGCTGCACGACCAAATCGAGCGTTTCGACGCGATGCTGGCGGATTTGCTGGAAATCTCGCGTATCGATTCCGGCTCGGCTCGCCTGTCTTTTGAAACGGCAGATATCAACGCCCTGGCACGCCAGGTAGTAGAGGACACCGCCAGTTTGGCCGAAAAAGTCGGCTGCAAGGTGGTGTTGAACCTGCCCGCCTATCCTTGCACCGCCGAACTCGACACCCGCCGGGTTACCCGTATCATCCGCAACCTGGTGGTAAACGCCATCGAGCATTCGGAAGGCAACCCGGTGGTCATCACCACGGACACCAGTGAAACTGCGGTTTCCCTGCGGGTAAGCGACCACGGGGTGGGCATGAGCCCGGAAGTGACCTCGAGGGTTTTCGACCGTTTCTATCGGGCAGACACCGCTCGGGCGCGCACCACCGGGGGAACCGGGTTGGGACTGGCGATTTCCCTCGAAGACGCCCGGCTCTCTGGGGGTACCTTGGAGGCCTGGGGCAAAGAAGGCTACGGCTCGTCCTTCCGTTTGACTCTGCCCCGATTGCGTGGAGGCGAAATGGGACCGGCTCCCGTAGCCTTGACTGACTACGTAGAACCCAAACTTGAGGAATACCAAAGCACAGTCGGGGGTGAAGATGTTTAGAAAGTCACAGTGGTGGGGGCGGAGAGCAACGGGGATGTCACCTCATGAACCCCGTTACGTAACGATAGCTGCCCTGTTGGTCGGGGCGGTTTCATTAGGTGCTTGCGCAACCCTGCCGTATGCCGGAACGGTACAAAAATCCGATATCGAAATCGCAGCCAACCAGCCATTGCTGGGTCTAAACGCGCCCGGGCCGGTACCGAATGCGTCCCCGGAAGAAATCGTGCGGGGCTTTATTCGCGCCTGTGCGGCCGGGTATTCCGACGATTTCACCGTAGCCAGGTCTTTTTTGGCCTCTAAGGCGGCGGTGGACTGGAAACCAGATGCCCAAGTGGTGATTGTCGACACCGATTCGGGCATAGACATCACCACCACCAGTGATGCTGCGGTTCAGGCCAACGCGAAAGCCGTGGGCAGCGTCGACAGTTCCGGGAAATATTCAGTCGCCAACACCACCTCCGAGATTCAAGAACGTTTTTCCCTGGTCAAAGCGGCGGACAACCAGTGGCGCATCGCGAATCTTGAAGACGGCGTGATTCTGTCCCAATCCGTATTTGCTTCGATTTACGCTTCAGCCCCGATATTCTTTTTGGCCGCCAACCACGGGGCCTTGATTCCAGACTTACGCTGGTACCCGCGCCGCCGCATGGCGTCCTACCTGGTCAACGCGATTTTGGCCGGGCCGCCACGAAGTTTTCGTGGCGCGGCGACCTCGGTATTTCCCCCCGGAACCAGTCTGCGCGGGGGAACCGTCGAGGTTTTCGACGGGGTAGCCAATGTCAACATCGATTCGACCCAGCCCTTTACCGACCCGCACACCATCGCTCTGGCCTATTGGCAAATCGGCTCGACTTTGCGCGATGTGGCGGGGATTTCTTCGGTCAGTTTGAGTCTGGGTAATGTGCCGCTGCCAAACACCGAGCCGATTAGCGACCCGTCGGGGGTGGTCAACCCGGTGATGATTAAAGATGGCAACCTGGTTCGCCTGGATGGGGACAAAGTTGAAGTGCTGCTGTCAGCGTCGAACTTAGCGGGGATTTCTATGAGCCACCCGGCTGTGTCCGTGGATGGGAAAACGATTGCTTTCACGGATGGCGCGCGTCAAAAACTCTATGTGTGGAAGCAACGCTCCGCCCAGGTGTTGTACTCTGGCCTGGGATTAGCAGCGCCCGTGGTAGATCGTTTGGGCTGGATTTGGACGGTAGACAGCGCCCAACCCAACCATATTTTGGCGTATAACGACGACGGCAGTGGTATTCAAATCGAGCTGCCCTGGCACGATTCCCGCATAGTTACCGCCCTAGCAATCAGTCCGGACGGCAGCCGTTTGGCGGCGATTCGCAGTGTGGACGGCAAAGACCAGATTTCGCTGGCGATAATCCTGCGTAACCAGTACGGCCTGCCCGAAACCCTGGTGGGCACTCAGGAGCTGGAAATCGGCACTAGTACAGTGGCGGATTTGTCGTGGTTGCAAGGCTATACTTTGGCCGCTTTGACCGGCGGCGGCGAGAAAACCACGGTGCGTATAATCCCGCTGTTCGGTCCGGTTTCGACCCTGCCGGGGGTGAAAGACGCGGTGGCCTTGGCGGGGGGGCGCACCGAAAACGAGGTTTACCTGGCCACCAAGAACGGCGAACTCTTTTCGCGTTCGGGGCGTAACTGGCAGCACACTTTGAGCGGGGTGCAAGACCCCACCTATCCTGGGTAGTCATCGTGGGCGGTGAATTTGAGGATTCTTCACGTCGCGCACTGCGAGTCAGTCGCGAACTGCGGGCCGCGTTGACGGATTTGGGTGGGGTGCTGCTGCCCACGGAATGCGTGGGTTGCGGGGCTTGGGATGAAATGGTTTGTGACCGGTGTTTGGCGCAAATTTTGGGTGAACCCCAGGTGCTTGACCTGGAGCTTGCCGGCATCCCTGGTTTCGCTGTGGCGAATTACGAAGGCGCTATGCGCCGTTTTGTTTTGGCGGGCAAACACGACCCGCGTTTGGATTTGCGGTCTTACTTTGCGGCCGCGGGTGAAAACGCGGCGGTTTTAGCGGCGCGCCTCGGGGTCATGAGGTGCCATCGCGAAGTGTTCGTAGTCCCCGCACCCTCGACCACCCCGGGAGCATCGTCCCCGGTCGCGGGGGCTTTCGCCACCGGCATCATGTCTGGGCTGGTCAAATCCGGGGTGGCGAGCCAGTCGGGAGTGCTAGAGATACTAAAAATGCGGCCGGGCACCAAAAAACAGGCCGGGCTGGGGTATTCGCAGCGGGTGACGAATCGGCACCATCGAATGACCCTGGTTGCGCCCGGGGCTGGTTCGGAGCTTTCCGGGGTGGCGGCGGTTTTGGTTGATGATGTCAGCGCCACTGGTTCCACTTTGCGGGAAATGGCGCGGGTTTTGCAAGGCGTGGGGACAGAAATCCTGGGTGGATTCGTGTTCGCCACCAGCCAGTTTTCCCAATAGTAGCCTGAAATTCACCGGCGAAGCCGGCGCCTCATGAAATAAACCCCCCGGAAATACTGCGCGGATAATCCGCTTGCACTAGAATAAAATTAACGTAAAAACAGCAGGTAAAACACGACGGAGTGTTGCCCGCGCGGAAGGGAGGTGAGACGCGAACCATCCGTCCCAGCAGCTGGTGCTGGGTCCCAACTCAAACTCTTAAGGAGGCCAACAATGGAAATCACACTAAAAGCCCGAAACGCCGAAATCCACCCGAATTTTCGCGAGTACGTAGAGGAAAAAATCGCCAAGGTGGAACAGTTAGCGCCGCGTACGCAACGTGTGGACGTGGAATTGACCCACGAGCGCAATCCTCGACAGGTCGATACTGCGGAGCGTATCGAAATTACAGTTCATGGCAAAGGTCCGGTGGTGCGCGCCGAGGCTTCGTCTTCGGATCGCTATGCGGCTGTTGATATTGCGGCGGGTAAACTCTATGAAAGGCTGCGTCGTGCCCGCGACCGCATCAAGAATCACCGTCGCTACGACATTCCCCCGGATGTCGATTTGGATGTGGCGATGCCCGAGCCGCAAGCCAAGCCCGCCCCGGTTCGCGCCCCGTTAAAGCCCGGCGAGGTACGCGAGGATCAACTGGGGGATTCTCCCGTGATTGTGCGTGAAAAGTTGCATGAAACCACGCCGGTGAGTGTGGAGGAGGCTTTGGACGAGATGGAGCTGGTGGGGCATCCCTTCTATCTGTTTATCGATTCGGAAACCATGCAACCCGCCGTGGTTTACCACCGTCAAGGCTGGACTTATGGTGTGATTCGGCTCAACGCGAATTGCACTATCAACCAAGGATAGGTTTTATTTATTGGTTTCAGTAGCCTAGCCTCGGGGTTCTCTTTGAGCCCCGAGGCTAGGTTTCCCTGGGGGTGACGTTGGGTTTTCGGTTTCATGAGGTGCCATTTTGCCGATTTGCTTTAGCTAAATATGGAACTTTCCCCTAAAATGGGGGAGGCTGCGATGTTTTAGCTCTTTGTCGCGTCGCCACCACAGAGTCCCAAACGAGCCCCAAAGGAAAGGGAAAACGTGTCCGTTATCGATAAGTTCTTGCGTTTAGGTGAAGGTAAAGTCCTTAAGAAACTGGTGAAAATCGCCGACGCAGTGGATCGACTGGAAGATGAATACAAGGCGCTATCCGAAAAGGAGTTGAAAGCGAAAACTGCGGACTTCAAGAAGCGCCTTGAGGATGGGGAGTCCCTGGACAGCCTGCTGGTAGAGGCATTCGCTACGGTACGCGAGGCCTCTGACCGGATTTTGGGTTTGCGCCATTTCCGGGAGCAAATCATGGGTGGGGCGGCGTTGCACTGGGGCAATATCGCTGAAATGAAAACTGGTGAAGGCAAAACCTTGGTGGCCACCTTGCCGTGTTATCTGCGAGCCTTGAGTGGTAAAGGCGTGCATGTCGTGACGGTCAACGACTATCTGGCTTCCTATCAAGGCGAGCTGATGGGGCGGGTATACCGCTATCTCGGTTTGACCACGGGTATTATCTTGGCTCAGATGGATCCGGCGGAGCGGCGCAAGCAGTACAACTGCGATATTACCTATGGGACAAATAACGAGTTCGGTTTCGACTATCTGCGTGACAATATGGCGCAGCGGGTTGAGGACTTGGTACAGCGTGGTCACAACTACATCATCGTCGACGAGGTTGACTCGATTCTGATTGACGAGGCTCGTACTCCCTTGATTATTTCTGGTCCCGCCCAGGGCGATGTCAACCACTGGTACCAGGATTTCGCGAAGGTGGTGTTGACCTTGAATCGCGGCGAGGACTACGAGGTTGATGAAAAGAAACGCACGATTGGTGTTCTGGAGCCCGGTATCGACAAGGTAGAGGATTACCTGGGAATTGACAATCTTTACGAGGTAGCTAACACCCCGCTGATTGGGTTTTTGAACAATGCGATTAAAGCCAAGGAATTGTTCAAACTGGACAAGGACTACATTGTTTCCCCCGAGGGTGAAGTCTTGATTGTGGATGAACACACCGGGCGCGTGTTGCCGGGTCGGCGCTATAACGAGGGGATGCACCAGGCTATTGAGGCCAAAGAAGGGGTAGAGATTAAGGCCGAGAACCAGACCTTGGCTACGATTACCCTGCAGAATTATGTGCGGCTTTACCCCCAAGGCTCGCGAGCCGGTATGACCGGTACCGCCGAGACGGAGGCCGCCGAATTCCAAGAGACTTACAAGATGGGGGTGGTGCCGATTCCGACCCACAAACCCATGATTCGTGAAGACAAACAAGATGTGGTCTACAAGTCGGCCGAAGCCAAGTTCGCGGCGGTGGTAGATGACATCGAAGAGAACTATCACCGGGGGCAACCGGTTTTGGTGGGTACGACCTCCGTGGAAAAATCCGAATATTTGTCGAGGTTACTCAATGCCCGCCATATTCCTCACCAGGTTTTGAACGCGAAGCAGCATGAACGCGAAGCAGCGGTGGTAGCGATGGCGGGGCGTAAAAGCCAAGTTACGGTGGCCACGAATATGGCTGGTCGTGGTACCGATATTATGCTTGGGGGCAACGCCGAGTTTCTGGCGGTGCAGGCTTTGAAAGATCAAGGTTTGGATCCCGAAGAAGATTCCGAGGCTTATGAAGCCGCCTGGCCAGAAGCCTTAGAGAAAGCCAAGGCGGCGGTAAAGAAGGAACACGACGAGGTTGTGGAGCTCGGCGGGTTGTATGTGTTGGGCACGGAACGCCACGAGTCGCGGCGTATCGACAACCAGTTGCGCGGTCGTTCCGGGCGTCAAGGTGACCCTGGGAAGTCGCGTTTCTATCTGTCGATGGAAGACGATTTGATGCGCCTGTTCAACACCGGGGCGGCGGCGCGGTTTATGCAGTCGGGGATGCCTGATGATATTCCCTTGGAGTTTAAGATGGTGTCCTCGGCGATTAAATCCGCCCAGGCTCAGGTGGAGGGTCGTAACGCCGAGATTCGCAAAAATGTCTTGAAATATGACGACGTGATGACCGAGCAACGCGAGACGATTTACGGGGAACGTTCCCAGGTGTTGCATGGCAAAAACTTGGAACCCACGATTGAATCCTTTATTGAGCACACCGTGTCCACGGCGGTAGAGGGGGCTACCACGGCTCAAGAATCCAGTGAATGGGATTTGAAAACTCTGTGGGCGGGGTTGAAAAACATTTACCCGGTTTCCCTAACGGTGGCGGATATAGAGAATGCCGTGGGGGGACGGAGTGCCTTGACCAGCGAATTTATCTCCGAACAGTTGGTTGATGACGCGAAACTGCAATACGAATTGGCTGAAAAATCGTTGGCGGAAAACCAGATTGCCGTAACCCAGTTGGGTAAAGACCCCATGCGCGAGATGGAACGCCGGGTGTTGCTTTCCGTGGTGGATCGCCTGTGGCGCGAACACCTCTACGAGATGGATTACTTGAAAGAAGGCATCGGTTTACGTGCCATGGGGCAGCGAAATCCCCTGGTAGAGTACAAAACCGAGGGCTACCTGATGTTTAAGTCCATGATGGAGCGGGTAAAGGAAGAAACCGTCCAAAATGTGTTCGGTTATGTTAAGGCCTTTATGGAGGCTTTTGAACAGGCACAGCTGGTGGAAGGCGGCGAAACTGAGTCGGCCGTTGCGGATGAGAACGCGGCATCAGAACCTCGTGATGAGGCCGGTCACTCCCGCAAGAGTTCGAAGCCGAAAGGGCGTCGGGCGGGAGCCAAGTCGATTAGTGCCAATCGCAGCGTCATGGGGGATACCGGGCGTGCCGCTATGAGCGAACAGGTGACGTATTCCGGGGATGATTCCCTGGAACCGGCTGTGACTGGAAACCGGGCTCAGCGTAGAGCTTCCAAGAAACGGCGGTGAATTTTTTCAGCTGAGCTTGAGTGCCAATCGTTGCGGTTGGCACTCAACCGATTTTTAGCGCCGTCACCAGCCAGCGGTTGCCCTGGTTTTCCAAGCGCATCGAGCTGGCGCGCCCCCGTTTCCCGTCGTGAAGCACCACGGTGGCCTCTTGGGCTCCGTCTAAGGTGGCACGACACCGAGCAGAAAGTACCCGGACGGGACGTACTTGCGGTGGGGTACCCAGGTTTTGTGAAAGCTTCGAGCCATGTTTCGGGCTGCGTGAACCCTGGTTGCGTTGGCGCTGCTTTTCTAGGAGCCGATATTGCAGGGGCGTAACCCACGGATTTAACTGTGTCAGTGGTCGTTCACCTTCGATGGCCTCTAGGGAACAGCGCGCAATCTGAGCTGCCCAGCGTCGTGGGTCTGACAACTTGGGGTCATCAAAGGGGGATTTGGCCACTAAATCCGGAGAGGTTTTCCCGCGCCTAGGCCCGGGGCGGGTATCAGCGGGGCGAGTTGAGCCCGCGTTTTGACGAGTGCGCCGGAGCCGTGAGGTCTGCTGGCACAGCGAGGTGCCCCCACGTGGGGGTGTGCGGCAAGTCAAATACCGGAAGCTCTCTTCGGGAGCAACCCGGTTCGTAACAGGCTTTGTTTGATAGGTGAGGGTGGTGGATGTCATGTTGCGCCTTCTTTCATTAGGTTTAGCCACTGGTTTAGAGGGCTTAGGTTTGTTATGACTATAATACAATCATACATCAGGTTAGTTGTCAAGCAATGTTGTTTGGTGTTGTTTGATTGATTTATGCCCTGAAGGGGTGGGATGTTCTAGACTGGAAACATGAGAGAAAACCCTCTAATTAGCGATATTTCTTCACAATTTGATGCCCAGCTCCAGGTGCAACGCCAAGTGGAAGTTGCTGATATGGCCACCGCTGAGGCTACCGAAGTTACCCTGGCCGGCCGTCTTTTAGGGAGTGTGGGCGCGGAGCTCGAGTTGCGACTCATGAACGGAGAATCTTTGCGGGGTCAAGTATTGCGCGCGGCGGGAACGTGGCTGATTCTGGAGCTGCAGCGCGCGCAGTTGCTGGTGTGGTACCGTTCATTAGGTGCCATTTCGGGTCTGGATGCCACTCCAGAGTGGCCAACCAAGGTAGAAGAAAGACTCACCGCCGCGAAAATTCTGCGCGACTTCGCAGCCAGTCGCTTAGAGATTCAGTTCGTAACCCACAATAGTTCCCTGCAGGGCTACATTCAACGCGTGGGGCAAGATTTTGTGGACATCATCGACCACGGCAGGCAGGTTACCTTGCCTTTTGACGCCTTGCTCTATGTGTCTTGTCCGCGCTAGCGAAGAGCTATAGGGGAAAAACCTAGTCGGCGAGCAAAACCTGTCCCGCCTCGAGGCGCTCCGCGCTTTGGGCATATTGTTTTTGGACGTATTCCTCCAGTGCTGATTGTTCAATTCGCCACAATCCCCGCCCCCCAATCTGGATGGCACGCAACTCTTGGTTGTTGATGAGGTTACGCACCGCTCCGGGGGAAACCTTGAGCATGTCGGCTACATCAGCAATCGTGTAAAAATTGAAGTCCATGACATCATGGTACATCAAAAAGAACCAAGACGCAACAAAAAGTATTCAGTTGGGGATGATATTCTAAGGGATAAAATAATAGGAGGTGATGCTAGTGCCGATTGGCAGTGGGAAAACCCAAGGGTGGTGGCACAGCCCCCGGGTATATATCGGAATCATCCTGATAGCTCTGGCTATGGTGCTGACTTTTGTAGCTATTCGGGTCGCGGGTCATATGGATCGATACTGGGCGGCCAAGGACACTATCTTGGCGGGTCAATCCATAACCAAAGATATGCTGGTGGCGATAGAAGCTAACCCGGGGGTGGCGGCCAGACATTATTTCCCGGCCGCTAAACTGGGACAAATTCGCGCCACTCAAACCATCGGTGCCGGGGAATTATTGTCACGAGGTTGCGTGTCCAGCGGGTCTGGAAATGTCAAGAAAATCGTGTTGAAGCTGGCCTCCCCGCTGCCCAGTGGGGTTTCTAAAGGTGACTACCTGGAAATCTGGCAGCTCCCCAACGGGACGGACAGCGATACCGACGTAGAAAATTTGCCTCGGGAGGCGCACAATATTGCTCCTCGGGTCGTGTTCGTATCCGAGAAAAAACCCGGGGTGGCGATGCGGGTTACCGAGGATATTTCGATTGAAATCCTGGTGGAAAACAAAGACTTAGAGGACTTGCTCGCCGCCGTCGGCTTGCAGCGATCCCTCGTGGCTATTCCGGTGGCATCATGAGTGAAATCGGGATAGCCACTTGCCTGGATCCGGATTTAGAGGCTGAAATAATCCGTGAAATCGAGCAGCAGAATCTACCGTTGAAAATAGTGCGCCGCTGTAGGGATATTACCGAGATTTTGGCGGCCTCCGCCGCGCAACTGGTAGATATAGCCATCATTGACACCGAAATCATTGATTTAGATGCGGCGGCACGCCAGGATTTGACCCAGGCTCAGACGACAGTTGTGGCCTTGGCTCCGGTGGATGACCTGGAATTGCTGACGCATTGGGGTGGAATCTCGGTATTGGCCAAAACCGATCCGCGCCTGCCCGAAATTACCGACAGCGATACCGACAGAATCCTCGCCCTGGTAATGCAACTCATGATGCCGCCCCCACCACCCAGCCCGCAGGCACCCTCCCATCCGCCAGCGAGCCCCCAGAACGACACGCCTGACGCCGCTACCGTTGCCCCAAAATCCGGCAAAGTCGTGGCGGTGTGGGGGCCTCCCGGTTCTACCGGAAAATCCTCGATGGTGGTGAACTTAGCGTCATTCCTGCGTGGCTACGGCGAAGTTTTGCTGATAGATGCCGACACGGTAGATTCCTGTCTGGTACAAATGTTGGGGATTTCCCTCGAGACTTCCGGTTTGGTGCAAGCCTGTCGTTTGGCGCAACTTGGGCACCTTAATCAGCGCAACTTTGCAGAGGTAGTCACGAATGTGGGGTCACAGGTAGACCTTTTGTCGGGGCTGAACAAAGGAAATCGATGGCGCGAAATTAGCGATAAACCCTTGGCGGCGGTGGTGGAATGGGCGCGCGAGAAATACTCGTGGATTCTGGTTGACTTGGCGCCCGGATTCGAAGACACTGCAGATCCTTTAGCTGGGATGGGGGCATCGCGTTTTGCGGCACAGACAGCGGTTTTATCCGTTGCCGATCTGGTGCTTGAGGTAGGTTTGGCTGATCCGGTGGGTTTGCGTCGCCTGGTAGTGAACCACGACCAGGCTGTGGCGGGGAACCTGTGGCATTGTCCTGCCCTGGTGGTGGTCAATCGCGCTCGTGCCGGCGTGGCGGGTTCGCACTGGGATAAATCTATTTCCCAGGCTCTGGCTCAGTTTCTGCCAGAAATCCCCGGGGTATGTATTCGTGATGCGAGTGAAGACTTTGACCGAGCCCTGGTGGCTGGCTGTGATATCGTCACGGCAAACCCCGAGGCCAAGGTGCTGACGGATTTCCTCAAGCTAACAAATTCGGTGCTACAGCTGTTGGGAATGCGCCCGCGTCGAAAGGCGGGCATAAATTCGGGGCGGCAAAGAAAAAGCCTTTCCAAGCGTGGCCGGCATTCGGGTGACGCCGAGGCGAAAAACCCGTGAGGCAAACCGGCAGTAAAAAAGCTGCCGCCCCCGACAAATAAAGGAGAGCACGGTGAAAGAAGGAAAACTACATCGAGTCTATCTGGCGCTTAATCCCCAAGAACTCGAAAACCTAGAGTTTAGCGGGGGTTGTGCCACGATAGTGGACGAGGAATTCCTTAAAGCTAATAACTTCCCTGAGCTGGGCGGCTTACACGGGGAAGACCAGGAAATCGCCGAGGACACGGCTCTATACCAGGCGGCGGCTCGGTCGCGGCACTTGCAAAGCGCCGCGAGCGAACCGCGCCTAGTGGTGGCGGTGGCGGAAACTGCCGCCGAATTACAAAGCCGACTCGGGGAACCCGGGGAGTACTCACTGTCTCGTCCCGTGCCACTTGAGGAAGTCGTGTCATTTCATGTCAGCGAGGCTGTTACGGAAAGTGATTCTCCGGAAGGCAACACTAGCGAAAGTGAAGCTGATGGCCTGACATCTGCGGGAGTGGAGCTTCCCAGCTTGCTGTGGTTCGACGTTAGTGAACTAGAGTTGGTGCGAGAATTCCTGGGAATTACTCCAAACCGATAACCTGCAAATAGGATCCTTTCTTAACGGCATCCCGGTTGCTTCCCGAGCCGCTGCGATAATTTTTCACCTCGAGCTGCAGTGGAATATCCGCTTTCAACTCGTTGACATGTGAAATAATCCCCACGCTGCGCTTTGAATCCTGGTAGAGCCGCTTCAGGGTGCTGATAACAATATCACGGGTGGTGTCGTCAAGGGAACCAAAGCCTTCGTCAATAAAAATATTATCCAGTTCAACACCCCCACGTTCAGCCTGTACCACCGCAGACAGCGCCAGGGCGATGGCTAGCGAGCAATAGAATTTCTCGCCACCCGATAATGACAGCGGAGAAGTAGTGGAATCCTCGGCGGCATTATAAATATTGATTCCCAAGCCCTCCTTGCTACGTGACCGATCGTCTAGGCTGTGCGAGGTAAAAGACATCTCGAGATATCCATTAGAAATATCCTTGACCGTGTCATTAGCGATCTCGATAACTTGTTTTAACCGGGTCGACAGGTAGGCGGAACTCAGGCTCGGCCCTTTAGGATTATTGCCGCTAAGAGCTGCGACCAGCTCGTTTAGAGTTGCTATCTGCTTTGAGGACTCGACCCAGGCGGCTTCCTTGGCAGCGATGCCGGCGAGGCTTTCTTCGAATTTCCGAGACACTAAGGCTAGGTCTTTTTCCAAAGACTGCAAATCGGAGAGCTTCTGTTTGGCTGCAAGTTGAGCCTGCTCTAAGACGCACATATCCGGGATTTTTTTATTCAACAGGTCACGCAACACCTCTAGCTTACTTTTGGTGCTAGCCGTGTCGGTTTCCCACTGGGAAACCGTGGCACAGTCGGACTCCAAGATTTTTTCCGGTTTAAAATCGTCGCGAGCCGCTGTAACGGTGTCGTACCCGTTTTCCCTTAGAGCCTGTTGCAGTTGTTCCTGCCTGGCCAGCCAGCGTTCCCGGGCAGAAAGCCACTCTTGATAGATGGCATCTATATGCTCTAAGGTCTGGACAGATTGTTGGTTGTGGCACAGCAGCTTTGCGGCGTAGTCCTCGACGGAGACTTCGCCAGGTTTCTCTCCCAGATCAGCTTTGATGGCAGCTTGCAGTTGACGCAGTGCGACCTCTCCGGTTTCCAGATTCGCGCGAGTGGCTGCCAAAGACTTTTCCAGCTCCAAGGTGGTAGCTAAGACATCTTGGAGCTGTTTTTCCAGGGACTGGACTTCAATCTGGGTTTTTTCCAAGTCCTGCTGTGCCTGCGTGGCTGCTTGGAGCCTAGTATTCAAATCCTGATTGGTTTTTTCCAAATCCTGGCGGCTTTGACCCGCAAGAATTTTTTCCAGATTTTGGATTTCACCGTTGAGGGTACTCAGCTGTTTTTCGGATTCTTGGAGTTTTGCCTGTAACTCTTCTAACCGGGCACTGCCGGATTCAAACTCGGCGTAGTCCGCCACTGTGCCCCGGGACGTGGCTGGGTGGGGGTGTGCGCACGAACCGCAAACCGGGCAGGGCTCACCTGGCACCAAGGTCTCGGCTAACCGGGGAGCGTCAGCGGCAATCCACGCATCCAAGGCCTGTTTGACGAGGCGGGCTTGGGATTTCACCGCTTGTTTGTTCGTGGCTACTGACTGCGAGAGCTTCTGAGCTTTCTTTTGCAACCGTTCTAAATCGCGAGCCTGTTCCAAAGCCTTATCGGATTCTTGTTTCTGTTCCGCTAAGCCGACGCGGGCAGCGGCCAGCTGCTGGGTTTGTTCCAGCTTTGCCCGCGCGGCGTCCTGGTCTTTGCGCAGGTTATCTTGTTGCGACAAAAGCTTTGCTTGCTCCTGGGTCAATTCTCCTAGCTGGACAGAGTAACCTTGGTTTATCTCAGCCTGCTGGTGACATTGGGTCAGTTTTCCGGCTACTGTCTGGAGTCGATTTCCTTGGCTTTGTACCAGTTCTCGTGCCCGTTTAAACCAAGATTTCCAGGAGTCACTACGCTGGAAATCCATGGTGGAATCGGCCGATAACCAGGTTTTAGTATCTGCGACTAAATCCAGCCCTTGCGCTTGTACATTGCTTAAAACCGGGTCTTTTGACAAAATTTGTTGCACCAGTGAAGACAGTTCAGCCACTTTCTGGGAGGCTTGAAGCTGGGGGGACTGGAGGTTATCAGCGGTCGTAATCACTGTGGCTGCGCGGGCGGCCTGGGCGTTTTCCTCGCGCAGATTTGCGATTTCTTCCGTGCGAGCCTCTAAAACCTGGAGTTGGTCTTGCAGGGCGTGCGCGGCCTGAATCTTTTGGAAGGTGGCTTTAGCCCCAGAAAAATCATCGGCCGCTTTATCGGCAAGTTTTTGAGCTTCCTCCAGTTGCTGTCGTGTGTGTTGACTTTGATTCGCTATAAATTCTTTCACCTGATCTAATTGCGGTTTCACCTGGGGGTAAAGGGTGTCGAAAACCCGAGGCTGCCAGCCTTTCTTCCCATCCTGTTTCGGGTGAAGAGCTTCTTGGATGGAATCGAGGTCAATACCGCAACCTTCGAGTACCGGATTATTCACCAGTCCAGAAACCAACGTGCTTAGGCGTTCCAACTGGGCGGCGTTATACTGCTTGGACTCGTCTGCACCTTGCTTTTGTCGAGCCTTGGCGGCCTCTTCCAGATCGGAATAAATCTCTGATTTGAATAGACTTTTTAGCACCCCATAGCGTTCGGTACCGTTAGCGGTCAAAAATTCTTGGGCTTTGCCCTGTGGGAGCATCACGGTTTGCTCGAAATGCTTGGATTCTAGACCAAGAACCCGCACTACCCGGTCGGCGACCGCATTGACCCCGGAGATAGTTTCGTCGATTTCACAGAAATCCGGTTTTACGGATACCTCTAGTGTTGCCGCGTGATAGTTCGACAGTTTTTCCCCCAGCTCGTTGTAACTCCACAGGGTGCGGGTTAGCCGGTAGAACTTGTTACCCACGGAAAAATCCAAAGTCAGTCGAGGTTTGGTCTTGGGCGGCAGATACCAAGACACCATGCGGCGTTCGTTGTTTTCTGAGCCCCCGGGGACACTGCCGTACAGGGCACAAAACAGGGCGTCCAAAATCGTGGATTTCCCCGCCCCGGTATCCCCGTGAATCAAGAACAGGCCTTGAGAACCCAGGGCATCAAAGTCGACGACTTCCCGGTGGGCAAAGGAACCCACTCCTTCCATGGTTAGCCGATGAAATCTCATTTGCTGCCGCCTTTCACTAATTCTTCGTAGATTGTTTCCACTAGCAAGATGGCTTCCTCGGAGCACTGGGCGTTTTTCAAAAATGTCTTGGTGAATTCCAAGGGGGAAACCGCCTCGGTTACCCATTTCGCAGTTCCTCCAGTCTTCGAGGAGGTCTGCAGGCGAGTCATACGTGGAAAGATGCTTTTAATGCGTTGCAAGGCATTTTCGGGCGTGTAGTTTTCCGTAAGGGTAATCTGACAAAACGCGTCGTGAAGCCCGGCGTATTTAGGGTTTCCTAGATTCAACAGATTCTCGAAACTATCGTTAAACTCGCATACCTGATAGGGCATGCTCAAGGGGATTTTTTCGACCGTTACCTCGTGAGCCGGGTTAATCTCGACTGCGAGCACGTACTTGTCATTCGTGTCATCCGTGGCATATGGCAGAGGAGAACCCGAATACCAGGCTTCGAAGCCCGAGCTTTTTATCACTGGGTAGCACTTGTGAATGTGTCCCAAAGCGAAGTAATCCAGCCCTTGATTACCTGATACCACCCCCCCTAAGGTAGCGAGAACCGTGTTATCCACATTCGGCAGCGACCCCACAGTGTATTTGCCCACTTCGTCCTCAGGGGGCGTGAAATTCTTGGTGAAATTGTCGTGTGCTATGCCGATTAGGGGCACGGTGCGTCCCCGTGCCAAGATGTCATTACCGATACGCCTTAAAGCTGCGGCGTTGATTATCCCGGTTTTCCCAGGCAAAAGACGTTGTTGCGGAGCCTCGGATTCACTGTGTGCAGCGTTTTGTTCCAGCCACGCATCCGGATGGGGATTACCCTCGGTATCAGTCCAGGTCGAGAGCTCCTCGCGTTCCTGGTGGGGGTAAAGGTAAGGAATCGGGTACAGCCGTCCCGCCAAGTTCCCCTCGCGATTAGGAATTTCGATTGGAATCCCCACCTGTGAGCCGCGACTCACAATGTGTACCCCCACGCGATGCAAAACATCGGAGAGGAATCCCAGACGAGATGCGCCATCGTGGTTACCTGAAATTATTACCACATGGCAGTATTCGTTCGCAGCACAGATGAATTCCGACAACATAAGCACATCCACATCCGCCGGGTTCTTTTTATCCAGCACGTCCCCGGCAATCACCAGCGCATCGGGCTGGAACTCGCGGAGTAGCCCTAGCATTTGCGCCAAAAATTGTTCCTGGTACTCGCGCAGGTCATAACCGTAAAATTCGCGACCCAAGTGCCAATCAGAGGTGTGTAGAATTTTCATGCTTCCAGCATAAAGGGTGCTTCCAAAGGAAAAATATTCTTCGCTGCGCTCCGGTATTTCCTGAGGATATCAAGGGAAAAGCCGCAAAACGTGAAATGAAGTTGTGAAGCGACCCGCACCTCATGAACCCCAACCGCTAAGCTAGAGGCGTGAAAACGGATGTTGCACCAACTCCTTGGTCGGCTCCTCAAGCGAGTGGGTCGGTCTATGCCAGTGTGCATCTGCCGGGATCTAAGTCGCTTAGCGCCCGGGAACTGCTGCTTTCCGCGATAGGGGATACGGATTCGCGGGTGGAGGGTCTGCTGTATGCGCGGGACACGGATTTGATGGTGCGAGCCTTGCAAGGCTTGGGGGCGCGGATTTCCCCGTGGCCCCCCGCAGGTAACCCGGTAGAAATCCAGCCGATTCCCGGTTTATGGGAAGAAACCAAGCAATCCGGTGTCAGCAGTAATTCTGGTGCAGGGCTGGAAGCTTTGGCGTCCTCGGATTCCCTAGCGAACCATCGTAACCTCCCGGAATTGGAACAACCGGTACAAATTGAGTGTGGCTTGGCTGGCACGGTGATGCGCTTCCTACCCGCCCTGGTGGTGGCTTTGGGAGTGCCGGCGCGATTTACAGCCGATGCGGCGGCAAACAAGCGCCCGTTACGCGGGTTGCTGGAGGCTTTGGCTTCATTAGGTGCCAACTGGGAAAGTGACGACCCCTTGGACGGCATCTTCCCCTTTACCATTAATCCCCGCCGAGGTGATGTTCCCGAGGTAATCACCGTGGATACCGCTGCATCCTCGCAGTTCGTCTCGGCATTGCTGCTGAGCGCGCCACTGTGGGGGAAACCTTTGACTATACGTTGTAAAACCCCGGTGGTGCCTTCGTTGCCACACATCCAGATGACCCTGGAAGCTTTGTCTTTACGTGGAATTAATGCCACTGGATCGATACAGTCCGACGGCACCTGGCAATGGCGGGTGGAACCGGATTCGGTGTTTGGCCAAGATCTTGCCATTGAACCCGACCTGTCTAACGCCGGACCGTTCCTGGCAGCAGCCGGGATTATCGGCGGGGTGGTTTCAGTGCCCGGCTGGCCAGCACATACCAGCCAAGTGGGTGATTTATGGCGCCAGATTCTGCCCCAGTTCGGCATGCAGGTGCGTCACCGCTGCGGGGTGATCACCGCGCGTGGTACCGGGGTTTTGCGGGCGGTTTCACTAGATTGCAGTCAATGTGGCGAACTGGTTCCTACGATTGCAGCCTTGGCCGCGCACGCCTCGGGGGTGTCCCACCTCGAAGGTCTGAGTCACCTGCGGGGACACGAAACCGACCGTTTAAATGCTTTGTACCAAGAATTACAAAAACTGGGTATCAGGTGTGCTATCACCCCGGAGGACGGGTTGGAAATTATTGGAATTCCCAGAACACAGCTTGGAGCGCGGCTACCTTCCGACCAGCCCCTCATGATGCGAGCTTACGGGGATCACCGCATGGCGACTTTTGCCGCCCTGATGGGATTGTACCGAACGATACAAATTGACGATATTGGCGCCACCACGAAAACTCTGCCAGATTTTCCGCAAATGTGGGCGCAGGTTATAGGAGCACCTCATGAATCGACGTGACATTGGCACCGACGACCCCAGAGTAAAAGTGCGCCCCGGCAAAGGCACCCGCCCGCGCACCAAGAAACGCCCCAACTTTGCTGATGCCACCCCCGGAACCGTTACCGCTGTAAACCGAGGACGATTCACCGTGGCGATTCCCGACCAGCAACGAGCGGTACAAGCCGTGAAAGCCCGCGCCTTGGGACGCAAAGGCATTGTGGTGGGCGACAAAGTCAGTCTGGAAGGCGACACTTCTGGGACGGCAGACACCTTGGCGCGAATCGTAACCCTCGAGCCACGCCACACCGCGCTGCGCCGGACATTTGACGAATCAGAGACCGGGATAAAAGAAAAACTGATTGTCGCCAATGCCACCCAGATGCTGATAGTGGTGGCGGCGGCTAACCCCGAACCGAAACCCGGCATGATAGACCGCGCTATCGTCAGTGCCCTGGATGCCGGGGTCAAGCCGCTGTTAGCGATTACGAAAACCGACTTGGATGCGGCCTCGAATTTGACCAATCGGTACAAGACCCTGCTGCCGGTATGGAAATTGCGCAGGGATAACTATGACACCGGGGAATTCCAGGATTTACGCGAAAGGCTGCGGGGGGAAACTACCGTGCTGCTGGGGCACTCCGGAGTGGGGAAATCCACGCTGATTAATGCCTTGGTGCCCGCCGCCCAGCGAGCCACCGGGGAAGTGAACCAGGTTACCGGCAAAGGCCGCCATACTTCGTCTTCGGCCATCGCCCTGGCGGTTCCCGACGGTTGGGTGATTGACACGCCGGGAGTGCGTTCCTTTGGGTTGGCACACGTAGATGAAGCGGGCTTGGTGAAAGGATTTAGCGAACTGGATGCCATTGCTCAACTTTGTCCGCGGGGCTGTACCCACCGGGAAGGTTCCCCCGACTGTGAACTGGACAAGCATCCCGAACACGCCGAAAGACTGGCCTCATTGCGTCGTCTTCTGGCGGAAATTCCAAAACCCTACTAGATTTAGTATTAGCTTCTAACTACCATAACATGAAAGGGATTACAGTGGCTCAGACACAGGTGTCAGGAAACCAAGCCTCACCGGAATTTATCGCCGAGTATTACCGTCAGTACCTACAAGATTCACAAACGGTTTCACCCGAATGGCGCAGCTATTTTCAACAGATGGAATCCTTGGGATTAATGAATCCAGATGGTGTGGCTAGCCGTGATACCGAGCTAGCACCTCATGAAGCCGCCCCCAGCGGGCAAACCGCCCCCAGCCCAGCGCCCGAGAGCGAGACCGGGGTTGGAGCCTACGAAAGCACCCCCACCGCTATCCCCGCTCGCACCCTCGACGTCTCCCGTTCCGACCTGCCACCAGCGCCGCGATCGCGTGCGGCCGACCCGAGTTCACCCTACGCCGCCCGGGAAGCCGCCGAAATCGAGCATAACCGGCATCTTGCCCCCGCCGCCGAAGATCAACTGGAGCGCCTCAAAGGCATCAACGCGGCCATCGCGAAAAACATGGAAGCCTCCCTGTCGGTACCCATCGCGACCTCTTACCGGCAAATCCCCGCGAAAGTATTAATTGAAAACCGCATTCAAATCAACGACCATCTGCGCCGCACTCGAGGCGGCAAGGTATCGTTCACCCACCTGATTGGATATGCCATCGTCGAAGCCCTGTCGGAACTGCCGGAAATGAATGTTCGCTACGAGCTTAGAGATGGTAAACCCTATATTTTCCATCCCGCTCACGTGGGCTTCGGACTGGCCATAGACCTGCCCAAAGACGATGGATCACGCCTATTGGTAACCCCGGTGGTGCCAAAGGCCGACACGCTGTCCTTCCACGAATTTGTGGCCGCCTACGAAGAGCTGGTGCGTAAAGCTCGCGAAGGTAAACTGACCATGGAAGACTACAACGGTGCCACCGTGACCCTGACCAATCCAGGCACCCTGGGAACGCTGATGTCCTCGCCGCGCCTCATGGTGGGGCAAGGCTCGATTATTGGCGTGGGTGCCACGGCATACCCGGCCGAGTGGGCTGGAGCTAGCGATGAACAGCTAGCCCGAGCGGGGGTTGGCAAAATCATGCATATGTCTTCGACCTATGACCATCGCGTGATTCAAGGGGCACTGTCTGGAACCTTCCTGGGGACGGTAGAAAAGAAGCTCAAGGGCGAAGATGGATTCTATGAACGGGTTTTCAACTCTGAAAAAGTTCCCTATGACCCGTATGGGTGGGTTCGAAACGAAGCTGATAACAATTACAGCAATCAGTACAAAGCGGCCAATGCGCAACGTTTGATACATGCCTACCGTTCTAGCGGCCATCTGATTGCCGACACGGATCCTCTGGATTACCGGGTACGGCATCACCCCGATTTGTGCCTGTGTAACTATGGCCTGTCGATTTGGGATTTGGACACGGAATTCCCCATCGGAGTATACGGAGGCAAGAAAAACCAGCGCATGACCTTACGCGAGCTCCTGGGGCATTTGCGCGACACCTACACTCGCACCAGCGGCATCGAATATATGCACATCCAAGACCCCGAGCAGCGTGACTGGATACAACGAGAAATCGAGCAACCCTACGAGCCCCCCACCAAGGAGGTTCGCGCGGCGATACTGAATCGTCTCAACGCCGCCGAAGCCTTTGAAAGTTTCTTGCAAACCAAGTATGTCGGCCAGAAACGCTTCTCGTTGGAAGGCGGAGAATCCTTGATTCCATTGCTGCTTAGAGTAATGGACGACGCGGCTCATGATGGTCTGGCGGGGGTGACCATCGGGATGGCGCACCGGGGAAGGCTAAATGTGTTGGTGAATGTGGCCGGGAAATCCAATGCGCAGATATTTTCGGAGTTTGAAGGAAATCTTGACCCGGGTTCTTTGCAAGGCTCGGGGGATGTGAAATACCACCTGGGCACCGAATCGGTCTATGAGTCATATGAAGGGTGCCACACACAGGTATACATTGCCGCGAACCCTTCACACCTGGAAGCCGTTGACCCAGTGGTGCAAGGCATTGTCCGCGCCCAGCAAGACAAGGTAGGTATTGAAGGCGACTACGGATATATGCCCGTGTTGATTCACGGGGATGCGGCTTTCGTGGGGCAAGGCGTGGTGTACGAGACCTTGAACATGAGCCAGCTAAAGGCCTATAAAACCGGCGGAACCTTGCACATCATTGTGAACAACCAGATTGGTTTCACCACTTCCCCCACCAATGCCCGCTCCACGATATACTGCACGGATTTGGCTAAGGGCTTACAGGTTCCGATTTTCCACGTCAACGCCGATGATCCCGAAATGGTTACGCGGGTGGCGGGTTTGGCCTATCGTTTTCAACAAAAATTCCATAAGGATGTCATTATCGACATGCTGTGTTACCGGCGGCGGGGACACAACGAAGGCGATGACCCTTCGATGACCCAACCGGTGATGTACGGGCTGATTGATAACTTGCCTTCCACTCGCACGGTGTATGTCAACAACTTGATTGGTCGTGGCGACATCACCGACGCGGAAGCGAAAGCCGCGATGGAGGACTTCCGTGCTAAATTGGAACGTATCTTTGAGGAAACCAAGGAACACGGCTATAAGCCGACCCGTCTTGGGGAACAGGGCGGTAACGACTGGAATTTGCCGGCCTCACAAACGAACCAAAACAAAGAAATGATTGGCTGGACTTCCGCGATTCCCCTTGACGTGTTGCAGCGCATCGGGGATTCCCAAGTGGCATATCCCGAAGATTTCGCCGTTCATCCGAAAGTCGCGAAACTGTTGCAACGTCGCCAAACCATGACCCGGGAAGGCAATATTGACTGGGGATTCGGGGAGCTGCTGGCCTTTGGGTCGATTCTGATGGAAGGCACCCCCATTCGCATGTCCGGCGAGGATGCCCGGCGCGCCACTTTCGTGCAGCGCCACGCTGTGATTCACGACCACCTTACCGGCCAAGAATGGACCCCCCTGGCCTTCCTGACCCCCGACCAAGGCGATTTCATGATTTACGATTCTTCGCTGTCTGAATTTGCGCCCCTCGGTTTTGAATACGGCTATTCCGTGGAACGTCCCGAAGCCTTAACCCTATGGGAGGCTCAGTTCGGTGATTTCACCTTTGGGGGACAGACCATCATCGACGAATTCATCTCTTCTTCAGCCCAAAAATGGCATCAGCATTCCTCGCTGGTGCTGCTGTTGCCCCACGGCTTCGAAGGCCAAGGTCCCGACCATTCTTCGGCGCGTATCGAGCGGTTCCTGGCTTTGTGCGCCGAAGACAATATGTGGGTGGTGCAGCCTTCTACCCCGGCCAATCACTTCCACATGTTGCGGGCGCAGGCCTATCGTCACCCCCGCACCCCCCTGGTGGTCTTTACCCCCAAACAGCTGCTTAGGTTGCGGGCGGCAGTTTCACAGATTTCAGATTTCACGAGTGGCGAGTTTCAACGTGCTATCGGGGATACCGCAGGACTGGATGCCGCCGGGGTTAGCCGCGTGATTATCTGTACCGGCCGGGTTTACTACGACTTGGTCGCTGAACGGGACAAACGCCAGGATCGAACGACCGCGATAGTTCGTTTGGAACAGTACTATCCACTGCACGATGACCTGCGTGAAATACTGGATTCTTATCCGAATGCGGAGCTGGTTTGGGTACAAGACGAACCGGCCAACCAGGGTGCCTGGACTTTTGTTAGCGCGCACCGCGACGTGTTTACCGGGGGACGTGACCTGCGTCTGGTGTCGCGCCCGGCTATGGCCGCGCCTTCCACCGGTAACTCTACGTTCCACAAGGAACAGGCTTTGGCCTTAATGGAAGCCGCCTTTGGCGCAACCCTGTAGAGGCGACGCTGGTGGAGGAATGAAGTTTTGCAGTAAAGCACGTTGAAGAAATATCACGCTGAAGTCGTAGATAGTACCTCATAAATTGATAGACTTGCTGGCATGCGTGTTTCCGCGAAAATCCGCTACCATCTTACTGGTTGGAAACTGGTAGTTTTAGCTACCTTGGTTTTCTCTTTGGCGCAAGATTTGTCGACAATAAACGAGAAAGCTAGTCCGTTGCGTGTTCCCGGAAACATGATTGTTGAGCTTTTGGGGATGCTGCTCTTTGCATTGAGCGCGCGTTTTCCTCGCGTGTGCGGCATGGCAGTGATTATGCTATGGTTTGTGGTTTCGTATTTGCCTGGCTACGTGGTGTTTATAGGAACCTTTACTTGCGGAACAACGATTTTTGCTTATTTCGCGTTTCATCAACTTTACGCCATGTTGGGAATTTCCCTGACACTGATAGCGGTGTCTGATTTTACTACCAATACCTTCGATGTAGTGTCCTCGGTGTTCAACATCATTGGCTGTGTAATGGTTGCAGCCATAGGCTGGACATTCGGTTATTACCAACGTGGGCTTAAACGCGCACAGCACGAAAATGAGAAAATTCGCATTCAGGCTGGTATGGCTCAGGCTCAGCTACGTAACGCGCTGGCTCAAGACTTGCATGATTCGCTGGCAGCCGATTTGACCCGGCTTACCTTGATAACCGAAAATCTTGCAAAAAATCCCGAGATGAACCGCGAAGCTCGTGACATCCTGGGAATGGTGTCCACCCAGTCGCGGGGGGCGCTGGCGGACTTGCGTACCACTATTCGTCAGTTGAAAACTTCGGTAACCGAAGAATCCGCCACCACTACTTTGACCCAAATCCTGCACGATAGCATCGAAGTGGCTCGCGTCGCCGATATCAACTTGGAACTGCAAGTTCCCGCCGATATCGAGGATCAATTCAACCGTTATGAAAAAATCACCTTGTCAATGCTGGTGACGGAAGCTACCACGAACCTGATGAAGTACGGAAAACCCGGAACCTCGGCGGAACTAACCATCGAATTCAATGCGCATCACATCGAGTTCATGTCCACTAATGAAATTGGTAAAGCCAGGAGTGATTACGCTATGACCTCTGGGCTGGGGCTGAAGCAGTTAACCGCATATCTGGTGAGGCGTGGTGGAGAACTCGAATACGTCGCTAACCAGGGAATGTGGTTGCTGCACGCGCGGATTCCCCGGAGTTTGCACCAAAAAATGTTGAATACACCGCTGAACCACACCGATACGGATTCCCCGGAATCCGGCCAAGAAAGGAGTCAAATAGATGAATGAAACTCAAGTTTTACCGTTGAAAGTCCTGATGGTTGACGATGACAAAATCGTGCGCACCTATCTGGGGGCATCCTTGCAATCTGACCCTAGAATCTTTGCGTTGAAAACGGCCGAGGATGGGCTGCATGCCCTGCAGATTCTTACGGAATGGACCGCTGACGTGGTGTTAATGGATGTGGATATGCCCCGGATGGATGGAATCGAGACTACGAAGCAAATCCGCACCAAACACCCGGAGACAAAGGTGCTAATCTTTACGAATTTCGAACAGCGTCCCTCGGTGATGCGCGCCATTCAGGCCGGAGCCTCTGGTTTCATTACTAAAGATAAACCGGTAGATGAAATGGTCGATGCACTGTTGGCTACACGCGATGGCAAACGTATTATCAGTGAAGATCCTGCCGCTGCCCTGGCGGATATGATTGCTGGTCAAAGCAATGCGGAGCCCCCGGACGTCGAATTTATCGAGGCTTTGCACGCGATTCCTAATCGCCTGAAAAAGGTTGTGCCCTTGCTGGTAGAGGGGAAGTCGAACCGGATTATCGCCAAAGAGCTGCACACCTCGGAGGGCACCGTGGGGGATTATGTGTCCAAGATTTTGAAGCTGACCAACTGTGAGTCCCGTACCAGTTTCGTGGTCAAGGCCTTTAAGAGCAAAATTCGGTTCTAGGCTGCCCGAGTTCCGGTTGACCCCTAGGTACCAGCCCAAGATTCAAAATTTCAGATTTATGGTAAGAAACCCGCGCTCCGAAACAGATTCAGCACACTCTTATACCAAATACCGGTAAGTGCCGGGGTAAATCAAGGAAATGAAAATCGGAGACCCCCTCGCGGGGGTCTCCGTAAAGCCTAAGCGTTTGGACGCTTGCCGTGGTTAGCGGCACTCTTCGCCCGGGCACGACGTTTGCGGCCGCGTTTCGACATGGTAATGCTCCTTTATCTTCAAGTACTTGAACCCGTGTATTGTCGCACAAATCACGCTATCTTTGCAATTGTAGACCAGTATGGCCAGCGAGCCGGGGCAGAAATCTGGGAAAAAATCGGGGTGAGGCTCAAAATAGTGGAGGCTCCCCCCTGGAAAATCCTATATTTCCGCCTTGGATAGAGAATAAACCCGGTAAAACTAGGCAAAAACCCGGGATTGTGATGAAATGGAACTATGAAAACACTCTTGCGTCTGGTGGCACGACCCATGTTGGCATCTGTGTTCTTTTTTGACGGCCTCGATGCTTTGCGCTCACCCGATGACCACGTGGAAAGATTCAAAAAAATCGAACCTGCGTTGGAAAAACTCGGATTTCCACCCGTGCTGACTTCCGATGCGCGCCTGCTTTCCCGCCTGGCCGGTTTTATCACCGTCGCCAGCGCTTTGGGATTGGCGACGGGCAAGTACCCCCGCACTTGCGCGGCGCTGCTTGCGGCGGTGAACTTTCCGGTAACAGCGGTGAATAATCCGATGTGGATGGCGAAAACTCCTGGACAACGCCGTAACTACACGCGGGGACTGGTGGTTGGGGCTTCGCTGGCGGGGGGACTGGGAATGGCGATTCTCGACGATGATGACCAGCCCTCCAAACGGATGCGCCGTGAAATCCTGCGTGCAGCGAAGGTGGAATTAGCAAAGTAGCGCTAAGTATTCTATGAATCCGGTTTTGATAGATTGGCTGATGGTAGCGGTTGGGGTGCTGCTCACTTTTGGCACCGCTCTGTTCGTGGCGGCGGAATTTTCTTTCGTGGCCGTGGACGAAACTAAGGTATCGATGCGCGCCGCCAACGGGGATAAACGCGCCGCCTTGGTGAAAAAAGCTATTTCTCGCCTGTCTACGCAGCTATCGGGAACCCAGGTGGGAATCACTCTTACCACCATCCTGTTGGGATACACCACTCAGGCTGCTTTGACGCGGCTGATTACCTCGGGTTTGGGATACACCGGGGTGGCGTTGGGGGTTTCTGCGGTGGCGGGGGGAATCTTGGCGCTGGTATTGACCAACGTGTTTTCTATGGTTTTCGGGGAACTGGTTCCGAAAAACTTTGCTTTAGCTGATCCTCTGGGGGTGGCTGGGAATGTGGTGCGCTTCCAAAACGTCTTTACCTGGCTGTTCACCCCCATCATTGTGGTGTTAAATGGCTCGGCTAGCTGGGTGTTGCACCGGCTGGGGGTGCATTCTGTCGAGGAACTTTCCTCGAAACGCTCTGCCCAAGAACTCGCTGCTCTGGTACGTCAAAGCGCGGAGGCTGGGAAACTTGATGTTTCCACCGCTTCCCTGTTTACCCGTTCATTGCATATTTCGAAACTGTGTGCCAAAGACGTTATGACCGACCGGGGGCGTATCCACTACCTACAACAAGATGCCACGGCGGCAGATTTGATTATCCTGGCGCGCGAAACCGGGTATTCTCGCTTCCCAGTGGCGGGGGACGGAGGACTGGATGATATTTTGGGTTTCGCCAACCTGCGCCGTGCGGTATCCGTGCCCTTCGAACGCCGCGAGGAAGTTCCAGTGGCGTCCTCTTCGCTGATGTTCGAGGTTCCCCGTGTCCCCGAAACCATGGATTTGGCGGATTTGCTGCTGATATTGCGTGAAGCGGGGAGTCAAACCGCTGTGGTGATTGATGAATACGGCGGTACTTCTGGTTTGGTGACGCTTGAAGACGCTGTGGAGGAAATCGTGGGCGAGGTCAGTGACGAACACGATCAACACGCGGCGGGGGTGAATGTGGTGACCGAAACCTCGTGGATGGTTCCCGGGGTGATTCGTCCTGATGAACTGCTGTTACAAAGCGGGGTGGAGCTGCCTGACGAAGGTCCTTACGAAACTCTGGGTGGTCTGATTATGAACGAGCTGCGCCGCATTCCTGCCCAAGGGGACGAAGTTGAAGTAGGTGGGTATCGGCTGCGGGTGGAACAGCTGGAAGGCCGCCGGGTTTCCCGGGTGCGTATCACCAAAATCTTTCCCGACACGGGCTCGAATGACTCAAAGGGCTCTAAATCATCTAAAGATTCGGGAGCCGAACATGAATAGTTGGCTGGGCTTGGTGGTGATGGTGGTGCTGCTGGCGGTAAACGGGTTTTTCGTCGGTGCCGAGTTCGCTGTTACCGCTTCGCGGCGCGCTGAAATCGAGCCCTTGGTCAAAGCCGGTAAACGCGGCGCTTCGGCGGCTTTGTTTGCGGTGGAACACGTCTCGGAGATGCTGGCCACCTGCCAGTTGGGTATTACCCTGGCTTCCACGGGGCTGGGGGTGGTGGCCGAGCCGGCCTTGGCGCAACTATTGACCCCAGTAGTCGAGTTGACCGGGGCACCTGCGGTCACGGCGCATGCTGCAGCGGTGTTGATAGCGCTGCTGATAGTGCTGTATCTGCATGTGGTGGGGGGTGAGGTTATCCCTAAGAATTTGTCAATTTCCGCCCACACCACCCTGATTTTGTTTTACGGGCCTACATTGGTGGCGTTGTCTAAAAGTGTTGCCCCGATTGTTCGAGCCATGAACAAAGTGGCGAATTTTTTCGTGCGCTTGGCTGGCAAGGAGCCCCGTGACGAGGTTGTCAATACCTTCACTGTCGAGGAGATGACCTCTATTGTTAAGAAATCCCAGGCAGAAGGTACGGTGGAAGACGATTTGGGGTTGCTCTCGGGTACCCTGGAATTTTCCACCGAACAGGTTTCGGGGGTGATGGTGGGGCTGAAACACCTGGTGACGCTGCCCCGCGATGTTAGTGTTTCTGGAGTGGAAAAAGCGGTGGCTCGCACCGGGTTTTCCCGCTTTCCCGTGGTGGACAAGGCCGGGCGGATTTGCGGATACCTGCACATCAAGGACGTGATTGCAGTTGACGAGGCTCGGCGCGACGAGCCCCTGGAATCGTGGCGAATTCGGGAGCTGACCGAGGTTAGCCCCGATATGGAAGTGGAAGACGCGCTGCGGGTGATGCAAAAGCAGGGAACTCATCTGGCGGGGGTGGTACCCCGGGCGGGGATGGAGGTTAGTGGGGTTATATTTCTAGAAGATATCTTGGAAAGGCTGGTGGGCGAGGTTCATGATTCTCTCCAGCGTGATAGTGAACATGGGGCTTCATGAGGCGCTAGCACCTCATGAAGCCGAGCGAAAATCACCCCGGTCGAACGGAAGGTGACCCCGAAAATTCACGCTAAACTCCCAGTTTTTCCCCAAGAAACCCGCAAAAATCCCCAAATTTTGTGACCAATGTGAAAAGTGTGAAAAATGAGGCTTTCAAACCCTTGAAAAATGTTATCGACTTGTTATAAACTTTTAGGCAGTTTGCTAAGCATCCAGAAAGGTGACTCGTGGACAGCGAAAAACCCCGCTCCCGCAGGGAACTGCGTGAAAGAGAACGGCAGCAACGCCACTCCTGGTTTAAACTTGCTTTCGGTGGCGAGAAAAAGCTCCATCACGGTGTGATGCGGGCAGCACTGCTTGGATTGGTGGCCTCGGTGACCGTGGTAGCGCCCCTGACTGGGTTGGTCTCCCCGGATTTGTCTACTGCTGTCCCCAGTAAGATTTTTAACACCGGCGAGACCCTGCTGTCCCTGGTGGCTGCCTCGGAAGAGGTGACACTGTATGACTCGGATTTGAATGCAGTGCCGGCTTCGAGCCGAATTCGCCTCAAGGAAGCCCAGCAACTAGGTGGATGTGTCTCGAAAGAAGACTCCGCTAACGGGGATGTCAAGGCAGCTGCCACCAAAGAAACCCTGGTGTGGCCCATGTTCCAAGGTTCTTACACTTACACCTCACCTTGGGGAATGCGCATTCACCCGATTACCGGGGAACGCATGATGCATGAAGGAGCCGACTGGGCAGCGCCTAGTGGAACCAATATTTACGCCGTGGCCGACGGAGAGGTTGTGAATGCCGGGATACAAGGTTCCACGGGGATTATTACGATTAAACACCATCTGAACGGGGTAGTGTTCTATTCTCGCTATCTGCACATGTACTCCAATGGGATTTACGCTGCCAAAGGCGACATGGTTAAAGCTGGGGATTTGATTGCGGGAGTTGGATCTACCGGGAGGTCCACTGGACCGCACTTGCATTTCGAAATTCGCAACTCTAGGATGGAATCCATCGAACCCCTGAGCTTCATGGAAAAACACGGTGCGGTGTATTTGAACCAGCGTTGTGACTAGTTTTTACAGCTTGTAGCCTCCGGGAGCCTGGGTGACAATAGAGGTATGTCGCGATTTTGCTCTTATCCTTATCCGCTACCTGCCGCTGTGTTTCCTCTCGAGCCGGGGCACCTTGGGGCGGTGGCGCGCAACCAGGAAACTGTAACAGCTAGGGAAACCGGAGAGACTGTGGAGCACCGCAAGCCGGTGCTATTAGCCCATCGTGGTTCCCCCCTGGCGGGAGTGCCCGAGAATTCGCGGGCAGCCTTCGATGCTTGTATCCACAGTGGAGAGGCGCGGGGTTTAGAAACTGATGTTCATGCCACTCGCGACGGCTATCCTGTAATCAGCCACGACCCGCAGTGGCACGCGGCGGATGGGGATGTAGTGATTGCCGACGTGACCTGGGCGGAGCTGTGTCGGTACCGGCTTCCTAACGGCGAGGATCCGCTGGGTTTCGAGGAATTCCTGGATCGTTATCCCGGAATTTATGTGAATATCGACTTCAAGGTTGCTGCGGTTTTACCTGAAGCCTTGCGGATTCTTGAGGGTCGCAGGGATTTAGAACGGATGGGCTTGGCTTCTTTTTCGGCCGGTCGAGTTTGGGAGATAGCGGCACGACTTGGACACGAACCGGGGTATCTGCCGGGTAGCGCGGACGTGGCGCGTTTCTTGTTGGCTTGTGAAAGCGGTGTCTTGTTTAGTGGTTTGCGGCAGTGCCGTGGGGTGGTGCCGCGTCTGCTACGTGAGTACTCCTGTGCGTTTGCGGTGCCAGAGCGGTTGTGGGGAGTGACGGTGCTCACGAGGCGCTTTATAGCGGGAGCGCATGTCTTAGGGTGTCCGGTTTATGTGTGGACTGTGAACGAGACCTCGCAGTTTCAGCGGCTCGCGCGGCTGGGAGTAGACGGAGTTTACACCGATTTTGTCCATACATTACATCAACTTCAGACAATTTGATGTCCCGGAATCAGGGTGTAAGTCCCGCATTTTCAGGCAAAATACCCGCATACATGAATGAATCATTGTAGTGAGCTAAATAACTGCTTGGAAGACGGGGTGAATCCTGGTAGGTTACTGTGCGAGTGAGATTCCCCGGGAGGAGGCAACAATGGAACGCCCCGCGATTCGTTTGGTCGATGCCGTTGCCAGTCAGAGTCATAGTCATGAAGCTTTGAAAGGCAGTCGTGTGAATGAACGCGTCTGGAGGGATGCCACTGCGGAGAGTCGCGAACGCGCGGCCACTTTTGTTTCGTTGCGTTTGATGATGTATAACTCGGCGGCACATCGTGCCTTGGATACTGATTTCTAGTTTGGGCTAGAATTTGAGGGAATCCGGCCGGGTGCGGCCGGATTTTTGATTTGTGACTGGGTTTGGTTTCTAATTTCGTGGTTGTCCTCGGTTTTATGTGGACTTCTTTTGAGGTGTCGGTTTTTACCTGTAGCGTCTCTTCGCTAGGATGGTAGGGTGAATTGTTCGCCCCGGTAGCTCAGTGGATAGAGCGTTTGCCTCCGGAGCAAAAGGTCGTGGGTTCGAATCCCGTCCGGGGCACAACTGGAAACGTTGCTATAAAGCCAAAAGGTCATGTTCTAATAATGGGGTACACCCCTTTAGGACATACGCAGGACATAAGCGAAACAGTTTTCGTTTTGGTGTTCCTTCCCGAACAACGGAAGGAAACAACAATGAACACGCTAACCGCTTTAGGCGGAACTCCTTGTGTGAGTTGAGCATGTTATGAAACGCGGCTTTTGCCGCGTTTTATAACTTTGAGCGGTGCCCGCGAGTGGTGGAGCTGCAGTGTTGGTAGCCGTATTTGGGACGGGTCATGGCAGACGGTAGGGTTAAAGCGTGACTCCTGAAGAACTGACGAAACGGATTATTGCTGCGCTTACGGTGGTGGCAAAAGAAAACAGTCTTGACCTCAATGAGGTAGATTTGGGTGCGAAAGTCAAGGTGGAACGCCCCAAATCCCGTGAACACGGGGATTGGGCCACTAATATCGCGATGCAACTGGCCAAGACAGCAGGGGTGAAACCCCGTGATTTGGCGGAAATGTTTGTGAAAGCCATCAGTGGAATCGAAGGCGTGGAATCGGCAGAGGTCGCTGGACCCGGATTCATCAATATCCGCCTGGAAGCCGGGGCTGCGGGAGCTCTAGTGGCCGATATTTTGGCGGCGGGCGACAACTTCGGCCAGAACCAATCCTTCCAAGGCCAGCACATCAACCTGGAATATGTTTCCGCAAATCCGACCGGCCCTATCCACTTGGGTGGGGCCAGATGGGCAGCGGTGGGTGATTCCCTGGCGCGCCTCATGAAATCGAGCGGAGCTAAAGTGACCCGGGAATATTACTTTAACGACCACGGCACCCAAATTGACCGTTTCGCGGCCTCTCTGCTGGCCGCAGCGCGCGGCCTGCCCGCCCCCGAGGACGGCTACGGCGGGCAGTATATTGCCGATATCGCCGCCCAGGTGCAAACCCAAGCCCAGCAAGCCGGCGACCCGGATCCCGCTACTCTGCCCGATGCGGCGGCACAGGAGTACTTCCGGGCACATGGCGTGACCCTCATGTTCAGCGAAATCAAGGCAGCGCTCGCAAAATTCCGCACTGAATTTGACGTGTTTTTCCACGAAAACTCGCTCTATGAAACCGGCAAAGTAGAGGCCGCTATTGAGTTCTTGGATGGCTTGGGTGAAATTGCCCACAAAGACGGCGCGACCTGGCTGTTAACCACTAAACACGGGGACGACAAAGACCGGGTGCTGATTAAATCCGACGGCAACGCGGCCTACTTCGCGGCCGATATTGCCTATTACCGGGACAAGCGCGAACGCGGCGCAGATTGCGCGATATACCTGCTGGGAGCAGACCACCACGGCTATATTGGGCGCATGATGGCGATGTGTGCGGCCTTCGGCGACACCCCGGGGGTGAACCTGCAAATTCTAATCGGTCAGCTGGTGAACCTGTATCGCAGTGGCCAACTGGTGAAAATGAGCAAACGTGCCGGCAACATCGTCACCCTGGATGACTTCGTAGAGGCGGTTGGTGTGGATGCGGCGCGTTACTCGCTGGTGCGCTCCTCGATGGATACCCAGTTGGACATTGACCTTGACGTGTTGGCTTCACATACTAACGAAAATCCCGTGTATTACGTGCAGTATGCGCATGCTCGCACCTGTAATGTTGCGAAAAACGCGGCATCTCATGGGGTGTCACGAGGTGCTGGCTTTGATCCTGGGCAGTTGCGCGCCGCAGCGGACGGGGAGCTAATTGGAGTCCTAGCACAATTCCCTACTACCGTAGCACAGGCGGCCACGGAGCGTGCTCCGCACCTGGTGGCGCGGTATTTGGAAAACCTGGCCGGGGCGTATCACGCCTGGTACGGCAAACGTCGAGTCACCCCGGCAGGAGACGACCCGGTTACGGCCGAACATGCGGCTTTATTGGCACTAAACGACGCGGTCACAGTAGTGTTGAGGAATGGATTGAACCTGTTGGGGGTTTCCGCTCCCGAACGGATGTAAACCCCGACCCCGCCAGATAGTCCTGACCAGGAGGCATTGTGAGTCAAGATTCTTTAGCCCCCGAAGACCCGGCGTGGCTCGCTCCCGGCGACCCGGGTTTGCAAGCCTTGGCCGCCCCGGAACCTAGCGAGCGGCCTGATATGTGGCCGGCTGGTTTAAACCGCGCGGCCTCCGGCGAACTACGTATACATGGGCAAAACCTGGTTGCGCTGCTGGCGCAACAACATGGACGCACCCCGGTGTTCATCATGGATATGGACGATTTCCGGAAGCGAGCGCGAGCCTGGCGCGAGGCCTTCACAAAGACTTTCGGGAAGGGCAACGCCCAGGTGTACTATGCCGGCAAAGCCTTCCTGTGCCTGGGGTTGGCGCGTGTTGCCACAGCGCAAGGACTGGGGCTGGACACGGCTTCTTCTGGTGAGTTGACACTGGCTTTGGCTAGTGGGATTGACCCGTTGCGGGTCGGCCTGCACGGCAACGGAAAGTCTGCGGCTTTGTTACACCAGGCGGTCAGCGCCGGAATCGGGCGGATTATTATTGATTCCCTGGCCGAAATCCCCCGACTGCAAAGAGTTTTGGATGCGCTGCCTCAGGCCGCGATGGTGCCGGTGATGATTCGCTTGACCACCGGGGTTCACGCCGGGGGGCATGAATATATCGCCACCGCGCATGAAGACCAAAAATTCGGGCTGTCCTTGGAGCCGGGTACCCACGCTGGATTGTGCCCGGATGACTCGGATTGGGACGGTCGCTATGCGGTTTCACCGGCGGACTCGCCGGCGCTAGCAGCGGTGAAACTCATCTTGGCTGATGACCGGTTAGAACTGGTGGGTTTGCATTCCCATATCGGTTCGCAGATTAGCGCCTTTGCGGGTTTCACGGCGGCTGCGCAGAAAATTATCGAGTTTCGCGGCGCGGTAGCGCGCGAAACGGGCTATTTAGTGCCGGAAATCGATCTTGGAGGGGGATACGGGGTGGCCTACACAGCGGCGACACCACCCGGGATGGCACCTCATGAAATCGCCGAAAAACTGTACCGAGCGGTACAAGACGCGTGCGAGCAACACGACCAGCCGCTCCCCGCAGTCTCGGTGGAGCCCGGAAGATCGCTGGTAGCGCCCACTACCATCACTTTGTATCGCGTGCTCAACATAAAAGATCAACCCGTGGGAACCCGCCTGGACGGCAGCGTTGTGTATCGCCGCTATGTCGCGGTGGATGGGGGAATGAGTGACAATATTCGCCCTGCGCTCTATGACGCGCACTACACGGCGACCCTGGCAAACCGGCTTAGTGCCGCGCCGCTGGTGGCTACGCGCGTGGTGGGGACACATTGCGAATCGGGGGATATTGTGGTGCGAAACGTGGCTTTACCGGCGGATTTGACGGAAGGCGACCTGCTGGCAGTGCCGATGACGGGAGCCTATGGTTGGTCGATGAGTTCGAATTACAACTGGTTTACCCGCCCCGGAGTGTTAGGGGTGTGGCAAGTTTCCAGCGACGATACGGATTCGGCTTCACGAGGTGCCATCCCGGAAACGAAAGAAACTTGGCGGGCGGACTGGCTAATTTCTGGGGAAAACGCCGAAGAAATGCTGGCGCACCACGACCCGGCGTTTAGGAAATATTTATGGACTCACCCCGTGATACCTTAGGGTGAGAGCCGATACGGAAGGGTAAATATGAGCGAAAAAACCGTAAAAATAGGGTTACTGGGAGCTGGAACTGTTGGTTTGCAGGTGGCGCGAATCCTGAGAGAACAAAACCGGGAACTTAGCGCGCGTGCCGGGGCAAAACTAGTGTTGTCCGGGGTGGCGGTGCGCGATACCGGTAAGGTGCGCCCGGGAATAGACTCGGCGCTGCTTACCAGCGATATTGACCGGGTAATCGATAATGCGGATTTAGTTATCGAGCTGATGGGCGGTTTGGAACCGGCACGTACCGCGATGCTTAGAGCCCTGCAGCACGGCAAAACCGTGGTGACTGGGAACAAGGCCGTGCTGGCAACGCATGGGCCGGAACTGAATGTTGCGGCCGACACCCACGACGCGAGCTTGTACTTTGAGGCGGCAGTGGCCGGGGCAGTGCCGGTGGTGTATGGTTTGCGCGAATCCCTGGCAGGAGACCGCATCAACCAGGTATTGGGGATTGTAAACGGCACCACGAACTATATTCTTGACCAGATGAGCACTCAAGGCTGGTCCTATGAACAGGCCTTGGCTAAGGCTCAGGAGCTCGGCTTCGCCGAAGCCGAGCCGAGCGCCGATGTGGAAGGACACGACGCGGCTGCGAAATGCGCGATTTTGGCCTCATTGGCCTATCACACTCGGGTGTCTATCAGTGATGTTCCCACCAAGGGGATTACCGAGATTACCCCCGCCGATATTGCCCAAGCACGCGAGGCCGGATATGTGGTGAAGCTGTTGGCCAAAGCCGAACGGGTGATGGTAAACGGGCAAGAACAGATTGCTTTGGGGGTGGAACCAACCCTGGTGCCACAAACACATCCCTTGGCGGGAATTAACGGGCCGTACAACGCGATTGTGCTGGAAACCGAGTTTGCGGGGCGACTGATGTTTTACGGGGCGGGAGCTGGCGGGGCACCTACTGCCTCTGCGGTGCTTTCCGATGTGGTGGCCGGGGCGGGGCATATTGCGAACGGGGGGCACGCTCCCCGCGAATCGACCTATGCGGCCTTGCCAATCAGCGACCCGGGGTTGGTACAAACCAGGCTGCAGCTGCGCCTGGAGGTATCACAGCAAATCGGAGCGCTCTCCCAAGTGCTCCAGGCTTGCCTTGACCAAGGGGTTTCGGTGGCTTCCGTGCGTCAGCCTTTGGTTGAATCGGGGGCTGACCAGGCCACTTTGTTTATTTCCACGCATTCGGCCAGCCGCCAGCAGCTCGACGCGATTTTGGCGGTTTTGGCCAAATCCCCCTTGGTGCATAGAATCGCATCGGTGCTGTCAGTTGAACAGTAGCCCTAGCCGTAAGAGAGAATAAGGAGTGATTCACCCATGGCTAATGTGTGGAGCGGCCTGATTGAGGAATACCGGAACCGTCTTCCCCTGGAACCAGGCGACCCCGTAGTTACCTTGTTCGAGGGAAACACCCCTTTGGTGCGAGCATCGCGACTCGAAGAGCGGGTGGCGCTGGCCAGTGAAGCGGTGGGCGTGGACGCTAGTGGCACCAGGATTTACGTGAAATTTGAGGGTGCCAATCCCACTGGGTCGTTTAAAGACCGGGGGATGACCATGGCGATGACCAAGGTGAAGGCGGCTGGAACCCAGATGGTGGCTTGTGCTTCTACTGGAAACACTTCCGCTTCCGCTGCCGCCTACGCGGTGGCGGCCGGGGTAGAATGCGCCGTGGTTCTTCCGGCCGGCAAGATTGCGCTGGGGAAACTGGCACAAGCGGTGATGCACGGGGCGAGACTGGTGGCCGTGGATGGGAACTTTGATGACTGTTTGCGTATCACCCGGGAGCTGACCGAAAAATACCCGGTTGCATTGGTGAACTCGATTAACCCCTATCGGCTGCAGGGACAGAAAACCGCCGCCTTCGAGATTTGTGATGCTTTAGGGGATGCCCCGGATATTCACGTGTTGCCGGTGGGTAATGCTGGTAATATCAGCGCCTACTGGATGGGGTACAACGAATACTTTGGACATAAAGTGGCTTCTTCCATCGAGGACTCTGCCATGAGGCTCAAACCGCAAAGCACCAAGGTGCCCCGCATGTGGGGTATCCAAGCCGAAGGGGCGGCTCCTTTCGTGGCCGGAAAACCCGTTGAGAACCCCGAAACTGTGGCCACCGCCATTCGCATCGGCAACCCGGCTTCTTGGGATTATGCGGTGGCGGCTCGCGATGATTCCCAGGGACTGATAACGGCCGTATCGGATGCGGCCATTATGGAAGCCCAAGCGATTTTGGCCGCTGAGGTAGGGGTGTTTTGCGAGCCCGCTTCAGCAGCGAGCGTCGCGGGGTTGCTGGCCTTGGCAGCAGAGGGTAAAGTGCCCGCCGGCGCTAAAATCGTGTGTACACTCACAGGTAACGGGCTTAAAGACACCGCCACCGCCATGGAAAATCGAGGGAATATCGCCCCCCAGGTGATTGCCCCGGAGTTGAGTGCAGCCGTTACCGCTTTGGGGTTGTAAGTCCAGATAGAACCGAGGGAAAGACCGAACAGCCATGAGGATAGTACGCGATCAGGTTACTGTCTGTGTTCCAGCTTCATCAGCTAATCTAGGTTCGGGTTTTGACGCTATAGGCTTGGCCCTTGAAATACGTGACGAAATTACGGTGCGTGCCATCACCGGTGCTACCCGAGTCAGCGTGGAAGGCGAAGGGGCTGGGCGAGTCATGAAGGATGAAGACAATCTGGTGGTACAGTCGCTACGCCTGGGCTTGGAAACTGTGGGGGCGCCGCAAATCGGTATAGAGATGCATTGCTTGAATCGGATTCCTCACGGGCGGGGTCTGGGGTCATCCTCGGCGGCGATAGTTTCCGGGTTGGCGGCCGCCAGTGCGCTGGTGGAACCGGGAGCGCTGCCCGCCGATAAAATCTTTCAACTGGCCACCAAGCTAGAAGGACACCCCGATAATGCTGCTCCCGCTGTTTACGGGGGTGCCGTGGTGGGATGGATTGAACCTGCCAATCCGCGTGACCCGCAACAAGCCGGGGAATCCCGGGCTTTTGCGCTGCCCTTTCCGATTCATTCCGAAGTGAAAGTCACGGTGTTGATTCCCGACTTTCAGCTGGCCACTTCGAAGGCACGCGGACTGTTGCCTGAATTTGTTCCGCACCGGGACGCGGTGTTCACCGCCGGTAGGGCGGCCTTGCTGCCTTTGGCGTTAAGCGCGCATCCGGAACTGCTGTTTTACGCTACCCAAGACCGGTTGCACCAAGAATACCGTCGCGAAGGGATGCCAGCTAGCCTGGAACTGGTGGATTATTTACGGGCGCAAAATTATCCGGCCGCAGTTTCCGGTGCCGGTCCCACGGTTATCGTGTTCTCACATCTGCCGGTGGCGTTACGCCAGGGTCTGGAACATAAAGGTTGGAGGGTGTTATCCCCGGCGGTGGCTGGAACCGGGATTATCACCTCATGAACCCGCCACCAAGCGGACGAGAACCGCACCGAGAGAAAAGTATTTAGGTGTATTGTTGCAAAATCCGGCTTACCGCGTGCAGATATCCGCCCCCAAACAGTGCTAAATGCAAGGTCATCATATACAGCTGGTGCAAGGACAGGCGTTCTTTCCACCCGGGGCTCAACGGCGAGACACTTTGATAACCAGCATAGATTTCGTTGATATACGGCGTGGAAAACACTTCGCATTCCGCTAAATCGGTTTCGGCGTGACCCCCGTACGCGCTGGGGTCAATCAGGACGATGCCGGGGCGTGTCCAACACAGATTCCCCGCCCACAAATCCCCGTGTAGCCTGGCGGCGGGGGTTTTCACGAGTTGCGGTTGCGGAGAATCAAACTCTCCGGTTTGTAACACGTGGTACAGTTTCTCGAATCGTGCCATTAGCTTCGGGGGTAAATCACCATGTTTTGCGGCGGCCTCGGCCACCGGTTGCAGGCGTTGCGCGCTTAACCAGGTTCCGAAAGACTGATATGGAAAGTCCTTTCCAGCGGGAACCACGCTCATGGGCATCAGTCCTTTAAAGGCCTGCTCGCTGTCCCACGTGGGGGGAGCTGCCCCCCATCCGGGTGCCCCGGCGGCGTGGGTGGCAGCTAAGGCGGCTCCGAATTCATGAGCGGCTTTCGGGGATTGAAAGCCGTCTTCCAAGAGCTCCAGGTGTAATCCGGCGTGGTCGTGGCGCAACACTTTTACGATACGTGCTCCATTTGCCTGATCCAGCCACTCTAAGCTGGCGGCTTCATAGGCCAGAGCCTGGGGAGTGCCTTGTTTAAGAAATTCAGCTTTTGACATGTTTTTAAGCATAGCTGCCCGATGCGTTTTACTTTGGAACCTAAAAACTAGTATCATCATTATTAGGAAGGTTCTTACCTCCAGGTTCGCGGAATTGTGCCGAACCGAAGCTGCCTGATTCATTTTTCGGAATCAGTGCGCCCCGAGTCTTCACCCGGGGAAGTTGTATTCTATCTCCTCCTAAGATAAGGAAACTGGTGAACGATAATCAATCATTTGCTGCAATGAAACTGGGCGAACTGCGCGAGTTGGCAAAGTCGCTGGGAATAAGGGGAATCTCGCAGGCGCGCAAACCCCAACTTATTGAGGCTATCCAAGAAAACCAGATGGCTCAAGGTTTCGGTTCGAAGCAGGCCGAGGCTGGTTCCCCCCAAGAATCGGAATCGGCACCGGCCGGTGTCAAGGATAACTTAGAGCAGCTCTCGAAAGAAAGCGGAAAAAGGGGCGCTAAGGAAAACCTCAAGGAAAGTGGAAAGGAAGACTCGCCGGAAACGCTGCCTACTCGGGGACGTACTCGGCGGCGTGCCTCGGCACCAGCGGGGGAACCCGAGCATGAATCTGAGGTGAAGCTTGATGTTAAAGCAGCGCTGGAACATGATTTGGGGGCGGCTCCGAGTAAAAAAGAGTCGCTTGATGCCAGCATGGAAGAATTGGAAAGTATCCCGGTTTTGGAAGCGGTAGCTAATGAGGCCAGTGCTAAGAGGGAGTTTAACCAGGAACGCTCCGAGCGTTTTGAGCGACGCAACCGCAACCAGGAACGTGGCCGTAACCGCAATCGTAACCGCAATCGGGGTCGCGAGCGGGATGAAAACGATAATGGTAGTTCTTCTAGTGGCGGCGAGGAACTGAGTCCGGAAGAAATGCTGCCTATTGCAGGTATCTTGGATATAAAGGAAAACCACGCTTTTGTGCGCACTTCGGGATATCTGCCTGGATCCAATGATGTTTACGTTACTTTGGGGCAGGTACGTCGCTGGGGACTGCGTCCCGGGGATGCCATTGTGGGAGCGATTCGTAAACCTCGCGAGGGCGAAGTACAGCGTGTGAAACATAATGCGTTGGTGCACCTGGAGTCTGTCAATGGGTTGACGGTTGAAGAAGCACAGGGGCGGGTGCAGTTCGAGAAACTTACCCCCTTGTATCCAGATGAGCAACTGCGTTTAGAGACCAATGCTAAGGCGGTAACCTCGCGGGTGATTGACCTGGTGGCTCCAATCGGTAAAGGACAGCGAGGTTTGATTGTCTCGCCTCCGAAAGCCGGTAAAACCATTATTTTGCAACAGATTGCGAATGCGATTTCCATTAATAATCCGGAAGTCCACATCATGGTGGTTTTGGTTGATGAGCGTCCCGAAGAAGTCACCGATATGCAACGCACTGTAAAGGGTGAAGTTATTGCTTCGACTTTCGACCGACCCGCTAATGAACATACGACCGTGGCGGAACTGGCGATTGAACGTGCTAAACGCCTGGTGGAACTGGGTGGGGATGTAGTGGTTTTGCTCGATTCCATCACTAGATTGGGGCGGGCTTATAATCTGGCGGCTCCCGCTTCCGGACGGATTCTTTCCGGTGGGGTGGATGCCTCGGCGCTGTATCCGCCCAAGCGTTTCTTTGGGGCGGCGCGTAATGTGGAAAATGGTGGGTCGCTGACGATTTTGGCCACTGCCCTGGTTGAAACCGGTTCCAAGATGGACGAGGTAATCTTCGAGGAATTCAAGGGCACGGGCAATATGGAATTGCGTCTGTCTCGGGAGCTGTCTGAAAAGCGCATCTATCCGGCGGTGGATGTCAATGCTTCGGGCACTCGCCATGAAGAGGTACTGTTGACTAAAGAAGAACTGGCTATTATGTGGCGCTTGCGTCGTTTGATGGCCGGACTGGAAACCCAGGCGGCCACCGAACTGGTGTTGAAGAAGCTAAAGGACACCCAGTCTAATGCCGAGTTTTTGATGGTGGTGGCCAAGACCACCCCGGCCGAGTAAGACACCGCTGGTTTAGTTTAGGAATAATTTGGCGCGGCTCTTTTTCAGAGCCGCGCCAAACATTTCTGCACTCTGATTGACACCGGTGGCACTCTCTAAGTCAAGCCCTGCTGTTACAGATGTTACTCGTGATGTTGTAGATAAAATTGGGGAAATTATTAACTTAAGTTAACTTTGGTGCCAAATGTGTTTAATGGTGTTAGAGTTAAGGAAGTTGACTCTCGGGGAGGATATCTTGATTTGTGAAACTCTAGGAACCGAAATATCGCTCAAAACGTGGCAGAAACGCCTCATGGTCGGCGCGGTTCTCGCTGCGTTTAGCTGGTGTGGAGTGGCTTTACCCCCAGCCACTGCCGCTCCGGAAAGCAAATCAGATAAGATTGCTAAACTTGAAAGCCAGATTGCGCAAAACCGTGTCAAAGCCGAAAAGGCTGCCTTGGCTGTAGACCAGACTGCCGCTGCCTATGCCCAAGCCTTTGATGAGCTGCAAGCCGCTGAAACTAGCGCTAAAGCAGCCATAAGCAAAGCCAAGGAAGCCGCTCTAGCCGCCGAGTCAGCTAAAGCCAAACTGGGGTTGCTGGCGGTGGCGAAGTATCGGCAAGAACATCACAATTTGGCTGATTTCGAAACTATTACCGAAACCGATGCCTTCCACACCCAGGCGCTCAAGCAGGAAGTTAATAACATCTTAGGTGCCAAGGCTGATGCTCAGGTACAGAGCCTTACCGCCTTGAAAAATGTGGCGGAGGTTTTGCAAGAAAAAGCCAATCAAGCCGTGCAAGGCAAAAAACTGGCCGCTAAGAACCTGGAAGAAACAGAGAAAAAAGCCCGAGCTCGCGCCCAGGAAGCGGTGAAAGACCTCGAAAGGGCTTCGGCGCAGCGTGAACAGATTATCGCTGAGCTGGCGCGTGCCCGAGAAATTAGCCTCGCTCAGGAACGTGAGCGTCAAGCCAAAGCTGAAGCGGCTAGACAAGCCGCCTTAGCCGCCGCTGCCGAAAAGAAACGCCAAGAGGAAGCAGCTCGGGCGGCTCGCGAGGCCGAACGCAAGAAGGCTCAAGAGTTACGCGAAGCGCAAATCCGTGCCCAACGCCAAGCTGAGGCGGCTCGCAAAGCCCAGGAAGCCGCTGCGGCGAAGGCTCGCGCTGATGCCCAAGAACGAATCCGGGCACAGCAGGCGGCGCAACTTGCCCAAGACCGTGCTGTTAGCGCCGCTAAACAAGCCGAAGAAATCGAAAAGAAACCCGCGAGTATTGCCCCCAGTGCCGCTGCTTCTCAGGGAGTCGGTTCCGCCTTGTTGAGCTGGGCGTATGGCAAAGTGGGCCTGCCCTACATTTGGGGTGGCAGCGGCCCGAATGGCTATGATTGCTCCGGCTTGATATATGCCGGAATGAGAGACCTCGGTTTTTCGATAGCGCGCGTCGCTTCGGGGCAATACTCCAGCTTGGCGAATATCTCTTATGCGGAGCGCCAGCCGGGGGATTTAATCTTTTTCTCTTCGGATGGAACCGCCGCCGGGGTCTATCACGTCGGGATTTACGCCGGTGATGGCAAATTACTCCACGCCCCCAGACCGGGGCAAACAATTACGGTAGTGCCGCTTTACAGCGTGAATAAAATCATGCCTTATGTAGCGCGACTCTGAATTGTTATAGGCTTATTTCATGACTGACGCGATTGCTCCCTACATTTCGGCAACCGGTCGAAGCAAGGAGCTGTGGAACCACGACGCTGGCGGGGCTCTGGGTGAAATTCAACTCGTATTGAAAGACTGTCTGGGGGACGACGACTATACCGATACCTTGCTGGTGGTGGCACTTTCCGGCGGCCCGGATTCGCTGGCTTTGGCGGCGGGTTTGTTGCGGGCAGCGACGCGGCGGGTTCCAGCGGGTAATCTGGTGGCGTTAACGGTAGATCATGAGTGGCGTGCCGAATCGGCAAGCGAGGCCGCTGCGGCGGCTAAGTGTGCTCGGGATTTGGGCTATGCTCAAGCGAAAGTGCTTCGCGCTCAGATTCCGGAGACCGGCGCAGGACCCGAGGGGAGCGCCCGGGAAATGCGATGGCGCCTCATGACGCGAGCAGCACTGAGTATCGCGCGCGAACGCAAGCTAAAGAGCATCCATTTCTTCACGGGACACACCCTGGATGACCAGGCCGAAACTGTGTTGTTACGGCTGGGGCGCGGTGCCTCCCTGTTGGCGCTGTCAGCGATGTGGCCAGTTGACATGCTGGATTCCACCAGCGGATTACCTCGGCGTGAAGAACCCCTGGAGAACTCTGTCAAAAACGACGAGGATGTCCTGGTGTGGATTTCGCGCCCACTATTGGGGGTGCGCCGGGAGACTACCCACGAGGCGTGTCGCCAAGCCGGGCTTATTCCTGCCCACGACCCCACCAATGAACTGGAATCTGAAGCTAAAACCGCAGCGGGCGAGGCTTTGCCGCGTGTGGCGATACGTCAACGCGTTTTACCGGAATTACGGCGAGCCTTGGGACAAGACCCTGCTCCCGCGCTGGCACGTTTAGCCGAGCAAGCCTATAGCGACGAGATGTATCTGCAAGTAGAAGCCGCTGAGGTATTAGATAAAGTCTTTATGGACGAGGCTACGTGGGATGTGGGACAACCCTTGAGACTCGATTTTTCCGGAATAGGAAAAGCAAGAATCGTGCCGCGCCCAATCCTGCGTCGCGTAATGTATCGGGCTGGGCGCTGGGCGGGAATGCGAGCGGGGGATGTTACCATGGAGCATCTCGAATCCGTGACGGATTTAGTGCATGATTGGCACGGGCAAGGGCCGCTGGATTTGCCCGGAGTTCAAGTGTCTAGGGAGAACGGCCAGATTGTGTTTAGAAAGACTGGTAATTAGTCCCTTGAAAACGGTCTAGAATCAAGTAGTAAATTTAGAAAGGAACCTGATGGATGCCAATGACATGGGCAGTGACCTCCAAAAGATTTTGCTGACCGAAGCACAAATTCAAAACCGCCTAGCACAGATGGCGGCTGTAATTGACCAAGACTATGTTGGCCATGAAATCCTCTTAGTGGGGGTGCTGCGTGGCGCGGTTATGGTGATGGCTGATTTAGCCCGCAAACTCCACACCCCGGTAGCGATGGACTGGATGGCGGTTTCCTCGTACGGTTCCGGGACTAAGTCTTCGGGGGTGGTGCGGATTTTGAAGGATTTGGACACTGACATCAAAGACCGCCACGTTTTGATAGTCGAAGACATTATCGATTCGGGTTTGACACTGTCATGGCTAGAGTCTAACTTGCGGGGTCGCGGTTGCGCTTCGCTTAACATTGCGGCTTTGTTGCGCAAACCTGACGCAGCCAAGACCACCATTAGTCCGCGTTATGTAGGTTTCGATATTCCCAACGAGTTCGTGGTGGGCTACGGTCTGGACTATGCGGAAAAATACCGCAATCTGCCATTTGTAGGACTTTTAGCCCCCCACGTCTACGAGTAGCTCTAGTTGTCTCGAGACAGAGGTGTCAACTTAGGGTTATTTTCATCCCGGCGGACTTGATAGGCTTAGGGGGTCTAGTAAATCGAAAGAAAACGGGAAAATGGAACATAGTCCAAAACTTGCCAAAAAAAGGCGGCTCACCGGGTGGATAACCCTGCTGGTAGTACTGGCGGTACTAGCAGTTATTATGATGATTTCGGTCGGGTCTGGTCCCAAACGCATCACCACTGCGGAGGGCATCGATTTGTTGGCGAGCCACACTGTGGAAAAAGTCGTGATTAATGACGGCACTCAAACTGTGTCGATGACCTTGACCAAGGATTATAAACGTCCTAAACGCTATCTACCCAAGGAAGGTCTGTTCGGAATCAAGCCTGACCCGGTAGTGGGCAAAGAAGTCGTGTTCACCTATGTGCGACCTCAAGCGGAAACTGTGGCCACCGCCGTAGCAAAGGCTGACCCCCAGAAGGGTTACGACTCGATTTACCCGGTCTCCACTTGGTGGGAGAGCATGCTGACACTGATGATTCCGATGTTGCTATTGTTCGGCCTGTTCTTCTGGTTCGCTTCGCGGATGAGTGGTGGAATTAGCTCCTTAGGATTCGGGAAATCTCGGGCACGGAAATTTAATAAAGAGGATGAAACCAAGGTTACTTTTGCGGATGTGGCCGGGGTGAATGAAGCCGTAGAAGAGCTGCAAGAAATCAAAGAATTCTTGGCTGAACCAGATAAATTCCATAAGCTGGGTGCGAAAATTCCCAAAGGCGTGTTGCTCTATGGCCCTCCGGGCACCGGGAAAACCCTATTGGCTAAAGCAGTAGCGGGGGAAGCTGGGGTGCCCTTCTTTTCCATGAGTGGCTCGGAATTCGTGGAAATGTTTGTGGGTATGGGAGCCTCTCGAGTGCGGGATTTATTTGAGCAAGCCCGTAATGCTGCTCCCGCGATTATTTTCGTCGATGAAATCGACGCGGTAGGACGTCACCGGGGCACCGGTATGGGGGGAGGCCATGATGAACGCGAGCAAACCCTCAATCAGCTATTGGTGGAAATGGACGGCTTCGACGAGCGTACCAATGTAATCCTGATTGCGGCTACCAACCGTCCCGATGTGCTTGATCCCGCCTTGCTGCGCCCGGGACGTTTTGACCGGCAAGTAGCGGTGGAAGCTCCTGATATCAAGGGGCGCGAAGCTATCTTGACAGTACACGCCAAGAACAAACCCCTGAGTAAAGACACTGACTTGAAAGCCCTAGCGAAACGTACTCCCGGATTCACCGGGGCTGATTTGGCTAATGTTTTGAACGAAGCCGCACTGTTAGCAGCGCGTCACACGCGGGAAGAAATCAATGCTAGCGACCTCGATGAAGCTGTGGATCGAGTGGTGGCCGGACCCCAGAAACACTCTCGGATTATGAATGACCACGACAAGCTGGTAACTGCCTATCACGAGGGCGGGCACGCTCTTTGCGCGGCAGCCTCGAACTATTCCGATCCAGTTACTAAAGTGACAATTTTGCCGCGTGGGCGGGCGCTGGGTTACACCATGGTGATGCCCACTGAAGATCGCTATTCCGAGACTCGCAATCAGTTGCTCGACCAACTGGTTTACGCCATGGGCGGTCGAGTGGTGGAGGAAATCGTGTTTCGCGATCCTTCCACCGGGGCGGCTAATGATATTGAAAAAGCCACCGAGATTGCTCGAAAAATGGTTACCAGATGGGGATTATCTGCGGGCTTGGGAACAGTGAAGTACGGTAGTTCCCATGATGAGCCTTTTGTGGGGATGGAATATGGTAGGGGGCCGGGGTACTCTGATACCACGGCGGCCACTATCGACCAAGAGATTCAGCAGCTTATGGAAGCAGCTCACCGTGAAGCCTGGTGGATTATCGAAAATAACCGCGATATTCTCGATGAATTGGCCAGGCGCCTGCTCGAAGAAGAAACCCTGGACGAAAAAGCCTTGGCCGAAATCTTTGCGGGCGTGACCAAGTCGGCAAAACGCGGAACATGGCAGTCCTATCCCGGGCTGGAAGCCGCGAATCGTGAACCGATAGAAATCCCCGAGGCGGTACGGATTCGAACCGCTAAAGCCCTTGAAGCCACCAGCGGTAACTTTGCGCTTGATGCCGCGAACCGTCCGTTGGCCGAAGCTGGTTTGGGGGGGACAGTGCCTTTCAACCCGGAAGAGGTAAACTCCGCCCCTACGACTGGTTCTATCTCGAGTGACGCTCCGAATCCAGCGCAGCCCCCGAAACCCCCGGCTGACGAGATCCGGATTCTCGACGAAGAAGAACCTTATACCACCAACCCTTCCTCTCAGGATTCCCCCGATTTTCCACCCCTACCGCCGAGTAATCCCAGCTCAACAACACCTTCCGGGGAGGCTAAACAATGACTGTACGTAAATACGATGCTGCCAAAGTGGAACAAGCCGTGCGGGATTTGCTTGCCGCCGTCGGTGAAGATCCCCAGCGAGAAGGCCTGATAGAAACCCCGGCGCGACTGGGACGCTCATTTGCGGAACTGTTGGAAGGCTACCGTGAGGATCCCAAAGAACACCTGCGGCGTTTGTTTCCCGTCGATCACAATGACCTGATTTTAGTTAAAGACATTCCCTTCAACTCCACCTGTGAACATCACCTGTTGCCCTTCTTTGGACACGCCCATGTGGGCTATATCCCGAAGGGTAAACGAGTCACGGGGTTGTCTAAGCTAGCGCGTCTAGTGGATGGTTATGCCCACCGTTTACAGGTTCAAGAACGCCTCACCGAGCAAATCTCGCAGGCCTTGTGGGAAGTGCTCGACCCGCTGGGAGTGATAGTAGTATTACAGGCCGAACACATGTGCATGACGGTACGCGGGGTCAAAAAACCCGGAGCCAGAACCACCACCTCGGCTGTACGCGGGGTGATGCAAAGCTCCCAAGTTACCCGTTCGGAAGCTATGAGTTTGATTCTGTCTCGAGATTAGGCCGGCACCTCATGAACCCTGACCACACTGTCAAGCAAGTGACCCCAGAATATCTGCGACCCGGGAAAACCCTGGTTATGGGGGTACTGAACGTGACCCCGAATTCTTTCTCCGACGGGGGGAAATGGCTCGACACGGATGCCGCCGTAGCTCATGGCCAGGAACTGTTGGCCGCCGGAGCTGACCTAATCGACGTTGGTGGAGAATCCACTGCCCCCGGAAATGACCCGGTTTCCCCCCAGGAAGAAACCGCACGGGTGGTACCAGTAATCGAATCCTTGGCCGCCAACGGTGCCCTGATTTCATGCGACACTAGACACGCCGAAACTGCCCGCGCTGCCGCTGCAGCGGGAGCGCTCATCATCAATGATGTTAGCGGGGGGCTGACGGATCCGGACATGTTCGACACCGTGGCAGCCCTGCAAGCGCAACATCCGCAGCTCAGCTATATATGTCAGCATTGGCGTGGCCACCTCAAGGATGCCAACCGGATGGCAGTTTACGACAATCCTCACCGGGAAGTACTCCAAGAGGTTCAGGAACGCGTCGCAGTGATGCGCCAGCGCGGCGACATAGACCTTGGTCGGGTCATCCTCGATCCCGGTTTCGGATTTTCCAAACAAGGTGATCAAGACTGGAATATTTTGGCAAATCTGGAGGCTTTTTTGGCGCAGGGCTTTCCGGTTTTGGTGGGAGTTTCGCGTAAACGTTTCCTGGCGGGATTCGAAACCAGTATCCCGGGTCGCCACCCTCGTGACGAAGTCACGGCGCTGCTATCCTTATATTGCGCCCTCAAAGGCGTGTGGGCAGTGCGGGTACACCAGGTGGAAACGATAGCGATGGGGATTCGTGCCTTGCGAAAAATGTCGGAATGCCGTGAATTCCCAGTCCAAAACTAGGATTACCGCTGTATTACTGCAGTGTGTTTCAAGGGTTCAGGAGGCTGAGCGTGACTAAGCAACAACACCAGGCACATCCGCTTACGGGAGATTGCATCACGTTGCGAGGGATTCACACCCTGGCAATTCACGGCGTATTGGATTTTGAACACCACCAGCCCCAAGATTTTCTGGTGGATGTGTCCCTGTGGTTCGACTCCCGTCCCGCCGCCCGAGTCGATGATTTGGCTCTGACGGTGGATTACTCCGAGGTAGCCACGAAAGTCCAGGCCGTGCTTGGCGGTAAAAGCCGGGCTTTGATTGAACGCCTGGCTGATAATATCGCAATGCGCATCCTTGAAGACGAACAAATTTTGGCCGTTGATGTCACTGTGCATAAGCCACATGCTCCTTTGGATGTTGAATTTCAAGACGTTTCCATCTGTATCCACCGCACCCGCGAAGACTTTGAAAATGAGGCGACTTTGCTACCAGCGGATTTGACAGTTCGCCCGAATAAACCCCGAGTAGCGGTCTTAGCCTTGGGGGCGAATCTGGGGGATCCGGTGCGAACCTTGCGGGAAGTCGTAGCTGATTTACAAAGTGTCCCCGAGTTCATAGAAGTCCAAGTCTCGCCTCTAGCACGCACCCGTCCCGTGCTGGCTAAGAACCAGGCTCCGCAACCGGATTACTACAATGCGGTGGTGCGGGTGGTGTCCCGGCTTTCCGCCGCCGAGCTGTTGGATTTGGCGCAGCACTTGGAACAAAACCACCACCGGAAGCGTCCCTCGCGGTGGGCAGCACGCACCTTGGATATCGACATTATCGCGGTAGAAGGATTGGAATCAGACCACCCCAGTTTGACCTTGCCGCATCCGCGTGCTGCCTCGCGTGCCTTTGTGCTGGTGCCGTGGCTGGAGCTGGATGCGACAGCTCGCCTGGAGGGACAACCCGTAGCAGAATTAGCCGCCGCCCAGGACCGCGAGGGGATTGTGAATCTGTGGCTCGACTGGCTAGATACCTCCCGTGCTGATTCCCGCGAACCCCATCCGGAAGAACCCGGCAAGACTGCTGTGGCTCCAGCTTCACCTGAGGCTGCTACCGAGACGGCCAGTGTTTTGGGGACTCCCGCCGGTACGCTCCCCAGCGAAGCCGCTGACTTTGGCTTACCGTCGTGGCGGGCCGCTTTGGCGACACCCGCTGCCCAGCGGGTTGTGGACGATGTGGCCGGGGACATTTATTCTCCCCCCGGTTCGATTCAAGAAACGGGTGCATCTGCGCCAGCACCTCATGAACCCGGTACCGCCCCCAGCACCCCCGTCACCCCGGATTGGCGGCGCGTACGTAAACACGAGGCACGCTGATGCACTCACGTCCGCTGGTGTTACTGGGTCTCGCCCTCGGCGTGGGGGTGGTGACAGCGGCGGTTTTCGGGGGGATGCTGAACCGGGGGCTGAGCCTGCCTGTCGGCGGCTACGATTTCGGGTTGGCTAGCGTGGTTATCTGCGGGTTCGCCGGGTGGTTGGGGTGGCACGTTAAACGGTTTAAGTCCCGTAAGAAGACGTGGATTACGGCGGTTGGCGCTTCACGAGTCGCGGCTCTGGCTTTAGCTTTATCCCATGTCGGAGCCATATTGGGAGGATTTTTCGGCGGCCAAACGGTAAATTTGCTGCTCCACTTGACCAATGAAGCCTTAGAGGCACTGTTGGGCGCGAAAATCATGGCGCTGGGGGGCGCGGTGCTGATGGTTATAACCGGAATCTTGGTCGAGAAAATCTGCACTATAAATCCTAATGATCCCAAGTCCCCACCCCCATCCGGGATGGTTCGAGCCCCCGCCTAAGAGTGAAACCCGGAGTGGCGCCTCATGAAACCTGTCTACTAGCGGAGTCGTCGAGAAGATTAACCGCGCCGAAAAGCAACCCGAGGGGAATCGCTTGACGAGTGTGGGCGAAACGCACCCCCTCGCGTCGCCGACGCTCCCCGCGCCGAAACAGCCAAGTTTCTATCCAAATAGAACCCGTGATGATAGCACCCCCGAAGCTGAACAGCAGCACCAGCATCGGCACATTCAAGTTCTCGCGCGTTAGCTGCACCGTATTCGAATTCATTTCCCAGGCTTCCTCGTCTGGGCTTTCCATAGTGAAGTCACGGCGCACTTCGTTGACGGTATTCTTTGTTATCGCAGCAAATACTCCCGCGAGACCGCCCAGAGCCGCTAGGCGGGTGAAAAAGCGCGCCTTTTTTTCAGTTATGAAATCCGGGATGGCGTACCACAGAAAAACCACCAAGGTGCCAAACAAAGTAACGGATTGTTGGCGCGCGTTGGGAACAAATGGGAAACGTCGAGTTTTGGGGTTGTCATGTGATGGCATAGCACACTCCTTTGTTTACGGACGATTCTAGCAAAGCACGGCGTGGAACCGGAGAAAAACCGCGCTCGCGCCTAAACTTTGAAAGGTGGTGTCTAAAAAAACCTCCTCAGCGAAGCCCTCGGGTTCCTCCTCGCGCCGGCCTTCGGGTGCGAAACCTGGCGCGAAACCTGGCGCGAAACCTGGTGCGAAACCTGGCGCGAAACCTGCGGTGCGTCGCAAATACACCCCCGCTCAAATTCGACGCAATCGGATTATTGCTCTGATGATTTTGGCGTTGGTGGTGGTGGTTATCATCGCAATTGTGATGGTAATTCGCTCCAGCGTGGCTGCCCTTGAGCGTTGGCAAAAAAACCAGGCCGCTGAAGACAGGGCCTACCAGATTCGCATGGAAGAACGCACCTTCGAGCCGCCCAAACCCTGCGCGGCGTCAAACCTGAAAATTGCCCTTACTCCCGGCGCGCCCCTGGTGTATGTGGGGACGGGCGAGAAAATGGCCTTCGAGATTCAAAATGCCAGCAAAACGCCTTGCACCGTCGTGATTGACCCCCGAAAATCTGGGGTACAAATCGTTTCCGGAAACCAAATTGTTTATAACTCCACCAGCTGTCAACCGGAAAAGACTGCCACCAAGCAGCTTTTACTGGCTGGCGGGAAAAGCTGGAAACAGACCCTGAACTGGGATGGGATGGTGCACAACTCGGATTGCAGTCCCGCTACACAAGTGGCGCGGGCGGGAACCTATCGCAGCCAAGCAATTTGGGATGGGGTGGCGGTTGACCCCGAAACCGTGTTGGCGCTCCAAGATCCGCCCCCGCCCTCTGCCCAGACGGAAAACTCCGGTGAAAACCCTGCCAAAACCGCTGGATAACTATTAGGATAAAACCATGAGTGACGCGCAAAGATTCCGGGAAGTTATTACTATGTTGGCTCCCGGGACGGAGCTGCGCGACGGGTTAGACCGGGTTATCAAAGCCTCGGCGGGGGCACTGGTTGTGTTGGGATACGAAGACCACATCAAGCGGATGTGTTCAGATGGCTTTGAAATCGATGTCGAGTTTTCCGCTACCAGGTTGCGCGAACTGTGCAAAATGGACGGAGCCGTGATTATTGACCCGGAACGGTGGCGGATTCGTCGGGCTAATGTCCAGCTGCTGCCCGACCCTTCCATTCCCACTACGGAATCCGGGATGCGCCACCGTACTGCTCACCGGGTGGCGGTGCAAACTGGGAACCCGGTAATTGCTGTTTCGCATTCTCTGCGAGCGATTTCGCTGTATCTGGACAATAGGCGCTATGTTTTGGATGACCCCGAAACGTTGCTGTCGCGAACCAGTTTGGCTATTGCTACCTTAGAGAAATATCGCAGCCGTCTTGACGAGGTTTCCGAATCCTTAACTGCCCTTGAAATTGACGATATGGTGACGGCACGTGACGTGTCCCTGGTGGTACAACGCCAGGAAATGGTGCGCCGGGTGGGGCACGAAGTTTCCGACCAATTGATTCAGCTCGGTGAATACGGTCGCTTGCTCAAAATGCAGCAATCCGAGTTGATGCGTGGTTTTGCGGTGAACCGTTCCCTGCTGATTCGCGACTATATCCCGCAGGGTTTTTCGGAGGAAAAAGTCGTGGATCGCCTGGGGGGATTGGACGACGCGGAACTGCTCGACTTGGGTTTGGTGGCGCGCATAATCGGGGTTTCCGGTGCTGGCTCGGAGATTCTCGAGACTCCTTTGCTGCCGCGCGGGCTGCGAATGTTGGCGCGTATTCCCCGTCTGCCGGCGCATATCGTCGAAGCGATTTCGCGCCGCTGGGGCACCCTGTCGGAACTGCTGGAGGTCTCTACCGAGGAACTTCAAGAAATTGATGGGGTCGGACCACAGCGCGCACAAATCATTCATGATGGTTTGGAGCAACTGGTTGAAAATTCCGCTTTCAACCGCATGCACTAAGATGTGAAACCCAACTAGCTAAAGGAGATTTACCAGCAATGATGCCATATACAGTTTATGAATCCCCCGAGGAATTGGCGCGTGATTTTGCGGCTTGTGTCGCGGCGGTTTTCCGCGACAAGCCCAATGGGGTGCTTGGAACCGCTACGGGTTCTTCCCCCTTAGAGGTTTATCGGGTGCTGGGTCGCCTGGTGGAAATCGGGGCGGTTAGCCTGAAGAATGTGAGGACTTTCCAACTCGATGAATATGTGGGGTTGCCGGTCGGTCACGAGCAGAGCTATCGGACTTTTATCGAGGAAAACCTGGTGGCGCTCACGGACTTGAATTCGGCTAATGTGGCGGTGCCGAATCCACATCTGGTGGGTGACCCAGGTATCGCTACCCTCGATGATGCTGCGGCGGCCTATGATCTGGATATCAAAGCTGCGGGGGGAGTGGACTTCCAGATCCTGGGGATTGGTTCTGATGGACACATTGCTTTCAATGAGCCGGGCACGCCCTTGGATTCCCGTACCCATGTGGCGGATTTGGCACCCCAGACGATTGCGGATAATGCGCGGTTTTTCGGGGGCGACCAGAGCCAGGTTCCCAAACAGTGCATCACTCAGGGTTTGGGCACGATTATGGAGGCGCGTGCTATCGGTTTGATTGCCATGGGCGAGAACAAAGCTCAGGCGGTCTATGACATGATTCACGGTCCGGTCAGCCCGGATTGCCCCGCGAGTGTGTTGCAAAACCACCCGGATGTGCGGGTTTATTTGGATGCGGGGGCGGCAAGGCTGCTCTAGTCGCGTCGGGTTTGTCTGCCGGGTTCACTTGCGGTAATGGCGGGGGTTTCGCCTGTGTCGGGTACTTCGTCGGTGGGGGTTTTGGCTTCATGAGGTGCCATTTCGGGCGCTTCGCGTGGCGTGAGTTTCCAAATCACCCCGGCTGCAAGCAGTCCAATCACGGCTGTTAGCAGTGAACCCTCAATCCCGACGCTGCCTCCGGTTAACCAAGTTGGGCCGTGGAGTGTCCCGTCCAGTAACCCGCTTTGTTTCCCGGTTCCCGACACGTTGCCACCCCAAAATGCCGCTTGCATGGCGTTCCACCCAAAGTGCAGGCCGATGGGGAACCACAGGCGGCGTTTCCACAGGTAGGCTGTCCCCAGTAGGAACCCGGCTTCGACACCGATAGTCAAGGCTCCCAGCCAGGTAACGCCGGGATTACTCAGGTGTATAGCCCCAAATACCAGGCTGGTGACAACCAGTGCTCCGGGGGCTCCCCACTTTTGTTCCAGTAGCCTCAGGAAGACTCCGCGCATGAGGAGCTCCTCGAAAACACAGGCTATCAACCCGATTCCAATGCCTTTGAGAATCCCGGAGTTAATGGCAAAAGAGTTAAAACGCCAAAATCCTCGCGCCCAAAGTATCAGCATCGGCAGACTGACCAGCACGGATCCCACCAAAATTCCCAGGGCAGTTTCCTTAATACAACCGGTAGCGCCCAATTCTGTGACCGGGCGTTTGGCGAATCGTTTTACCAAGAACCGATAGGCGAGGATTTCCGAGGCTCCTAAAACCAGGCCGGTGAGCAAGAACCAGTGCGGGGAATCCATCAAAAGTACCCGGGTCGCATCACTGGTGCCACTGGTGGTCATATCCAGAATCATGCCTCCATTAATGACCAGAATCTCAATCGCCACCAGGGCGATAGGGAGGAGCGTGGCCTGTTGCCACAAGCCGGAATTCTTTGATGATTGTTGGGGCATAATCATGTGTTAATCATAGTATGAGGCTGGCACCTCATGAAGCGGTAGTTGAAACGAAATTGCCAGCCGATAGGGAATTTTGCTAGAATCTCCGTTTGGTGTCTGTTTTTAGTCACCCAGAGCCTTTCGGAGAAACCCGAGAGGACAGCGGGCTCCTATCGTTTGGAGTTCCGGACGCAACCTCAGCCGTTTCACGCGGACGGAAGGCGGGCCGGCCCCCAGACGATGTCGTGTGCCCACTGGGGGATTGGAAGCCAGAAATCCCAATTAACAGATTGCAAGAAACGGAGTAACTGTGCCAACTATTGAACAGCTCGTCCACAAGGGACGTTCCACGAAGCGCTCCAAGTCGAAGACCCCGGCCTTGGTGGGGTCTCCCCAGCGTCGTGGCGTGTGTACCCGCGTGTACACCACTACCCCGAAAAAACCTAACTCGGCGCTGCGTAAAGTGGCTCGTGTGCGGTTGTCCTCGGGCATTGAAGTATCCGCTTATATCCCCGGGGTGGGGCATAACCTGCAGGAACACTCCATCGTGCTGGTGCGCGGCGGGCGTGTGAAAGACTTGCCGGGGGTGCGCTACCACATTGTGCGCGGGGCACTCGACACCCAGGGGGTGCGTGACCGCAAGCAGGGACGTTCCAAGTACGGTGCAAAGAAGGAGAAGAAGTAATGCCACGTAAAGGTCCGGCGCCCAAGCGCCCGCTGATTGCTGACCCGGTTTACAATTCCCCGTTGGTTACACAACTGGTTAACCGCGTGCTTTTGGACGGCAAGAAGTCCATTGCCCAAAAAATTGTTTACGGAGCTTTGGAAGGCGTGGCTCGGAAAACCGAGCAAGATCCCATTCAGGTTTTGAAGCGCGCCATGGAAAATATTCGCCCCCACCTTGAGGTTCGCTCCCGCCGTGTGGGTGGGGCAACCTACCAGGTGCCCGTGGAAGTGAAAGCCGGACGGGCCACCACGCTAGCTTTGCGTTGGCTCGTGGATTTTTCACGGCAACGCCGCGAAAAATCCATGACCGAGCGACTCATGAACGAAATCTTAGATGCCTCCAACGGTCTGGGGGCAGCGGTAAAGCGCCGTGAAGATGTACACAAGATGGCCGAAGCCAACCGGGCTTTTGCCCACTACCGCTGGTAGTAGCACGGTAAGCTGCAAACTTTTTGCGGCGGAACCGAAACGAATATTTAGAGACTAACGAAGGGACAACGCTAGTGGCACTTGACGTGCTAACCGACCTGAATAGGGTTCGTAACATCGGTATCATGGCTCACATCGATGCCGGCAAAACCACCTGTACGGAACGTATTTTGTTCTATACCGGTATCAACTACAAGATTGGGGAAACCCACGATGGGGCTTCCACCATGGACTGGATGGAACAGGAACAGGAACGTGGTATCACGATTACTTCGGCTGCCACCACCTGCTTTTGGAAAGACAACCAAATCAACATTATTGACACCCCCGGCCACGTGGACTTCACTGTCGAGGTAGAGCGCTCCTTGCGCGTCCTTGACGGTGCCGTGGCGGTATTTGACGGCAAGGAAGGCGTGGAACCACAGTCCGAAACCGTGTGGCGTCAGGCCGACAAGTACAATGTGCCGCGTATCTGCCTGGTGAATAAGATGGACAAGCTCGGCGCGGACTTCGACTTTTCCGTCAAAACCATCGTTGATCGCTTGGGCGCCAAGCCGGTTGTTATCACCTTCCCGATGGGGGCGGAATCCGACTTTGTCGGCGTGGTTGATGTCTTGCAGCAAAAGGCGATTTACTTCCCGGAAAAAGACGCTGATGGCAAGGAAACCAAGGGTTCTGTGTTGGAATACAAGGATATTCCCGAGGAATACAAAGCTAAGGCCGCTGAATACCTGGTGAAAGCGACGGAAGAAGCAGCCGAAGCCAGCGAAGAGCTGATGGATGCCTATATCGAAAACGACCAGTTGACCCTCGACCAGATTAAGGCGGGGATTCGTCAGCGCACTATCAATTCCGAGATTTACCCGGTCTATGCCGGTTCGGCCTTCAAGAATAAAGGGATTCAACCGGTTCTGGATGGGGTCATCGATTTCTTGCCCACACCTTTGGATATTGGTGCGGTTAATGGGTTCCGTCCCGGTCACGAGGAAGATGGTGAAACTGAGACTCGTAAACCTGACGAGAATGAACCTTTTGCCGCCTTGGCCTTCAAGATTGCGGTGCATCCTTTCTATGGCAAGCTAACCTATGTTCGGGTCTACTCCGGTAAAGCCGAACAGGGAACCCAGGTGTTGAACTCTACCAAGGGCAAGAAGGAACGCGTGGGTAAACTGTTCCAGATGCACTCTAACCACGAAAATGCTGTGGACGTGGCTCACGCCGGTCATATTTACGCTTTTGTGGGATTGAAGGAGACCACTACAGGTGACACGCTGTGCGCAATTGATAAGCCGGTGGTTTTGGAATCCATGACCTTCCCTGATCCGGTGATTCACGTGGCTATCGAGCCGAAGTCTAAGGCTGATCAAGAAAAACTGGGTATTGCTATCCAGAAACTGGCGGAAGAGGATCCGACCTTTACCGTTAAACTTGACGATGAAACTGGCCAGACTGTTATCGGCGGGATGGGCGAACTGCACCTCGACGTGCTGGTCGACCGGATGCGCCGCGAGTTCAAGGTCGAGGCTAATGTGGGTGCCCCGATGGTGGCCTACCGCGAAACCATCACCAAGAAGGTAGAAAAGGTCGAATACACTCACAAGAAGCAGACCGGTGGTTCGGGTCAGTTCGCCAAGGTTCAGGTTACCTTCGAGCCCTTGTCCGAAGAGGAAAAGGCCGAAGGAAAAACCTATCTCTTCGAAGACAAAGTTACCGGTGGTCGCATTCCGCGCGAGTACATTCCGAGTGTGGACGCGGGTATCCAAGAGGCTATGGCTTCTGGGGTGCTAGCCGGGTTCCCCTTGGTGGATTTGAAAGCCACCCTCGAGGACGGCGCCTATCACGACGTGGACTCCTCGGAAATGGCCTTCAAGATTGCCGGGAACATGGTCTTCAAAGAAGGTGCCAAGAAAGCCGGTCCGGTGATTTTGGAACCGATTATGGATGTAGAGGTGCGTACCCCCGAAGAGTACATGGGCGACGTCATTGGCGACCTGAACTCGAGGCGCGGTAATATTGCTTCTATGACCGACGCACAAGGCGTGAAGGTTGTTCGCGCCAAGGTGCCCCTATCGGAGATGTTTGGTTACATTGGCGACTTGCGTTCCAAGACGCAGGGACGCGCGATGTTCACCATGCAGTTCGATTCCTATGCTGAGGTTCCAAAGTCGATTTCCGAGAAAATCGTTTCTGAAAATCGCGGCGCCTAGGTAACAACGGGTTGAAACCGGGGGCTCTCAAGTCCTTGAGAGCCCAGGTGACACCCCATAGTACGCAGAAATAATCCAACCCAAGTAGGAAATTCCGCTAGTAAGTGGTAATCTTTTGTTGCTTATTAGTTGGAGCAAACTACCTAAAATCCAGGAGGAAGAAAAGAAGTGGCACAAGGCACTTATACTCACGACAAGCCGCACGTAAACGTCGGCACCATCGGTCACGTTGACCACGGCAAGACTACTTTGACCGCTGCTATCACTAAGGTACTGGCGGAAAAGTACCCCGATTTGCCCGCAAACAAGTTCACCCCCTTCGATCAGGTGGATAACGCTCCGGAGGAACGTCAGCGCGGCATCACCATCAACGTGTCTCACGTTGAATACGAAACCCCCAGCCGTCACTACGCTCACGTGGACGCTCCCGGGCACGCCGACTACATCAAGAACATGATTACCGGCGCAGCGCAGATGGACGGTGCTATCCTCGTGGTAGCCGCCACTGACGGCCCGATGGCTCAGACGAAGGAGCACATCCTGTTGGCGAAGCAGGTTGGGGTACCCTCTATCTTGGTAGCGTTGAACAAGTGCGATTCCCCCGATGTTGACGAGGATATGCTGGAAATCGTCGAGGACGAGATTCGTGACGACCTCGAAAAGCAGGGCTTTGATCGCGATTGCCCGATTGTTCACGTTTCCGCTTTGAAGGCACTGGAAGGCGACCCCGAGTGGACCAAAAAGATTGAAGAGCTCATGGACGCGGTGGACACTTACATTCCCACCCCCGAGCGTGACTTGGACAAGCCGTTCTTGATGCCTATCGAAGACGTATTCACCATCACCGGTCGTGGTACCGTGGTTACCGGTCGTGTGGAGCGCGGCAAGCTGCCGTTGAACTCTGAAGTGGAAATCGTGGGTATCCGCGATACCCAGAAGACCACCGTTACCGGTATTGAAATGTTCCACAAGTCCATGGACGAAGCCTACGCCGGCGAGAACTGTGGTCTGTTGCTGCGTGGTACCAAGCGTGAAGACGTAGAGCGTGGCCAGGTTGTGTGTGTTCCCGGTTCCGTGACCCCGCACACCAAGTTCGAGGGCAAGGTCTACATCTTGAAGAAGGAAGAAGGTGGACGCCACAAGTCCTTCTACGATGGCTACCGCCCGCAGTTCTTCTTCCGCACCACCGACGTTACCGGCGTTATCAAGTTGCCGGAAGGCACCGAGATGGTTATGCCTGGCGATACCACTGAAATCAGCGTGGAGCTGATTCAGCCTATCGCTATGGAAGAAGGCCTCGGCTTCGCTATTCGCGAAGGTGGCCGTACCGTTGGTTCCGGTAAGGTAACCAAGATTATCGAGTAATTTTAGATGCTATAGAGGGGGCGGGTGCGTTTGCATCCGCCCCCTCTATATGCTGGCTCTCACCGTTTTTACAGGTGGGAGCGTTATTTATTTTTTATTGCTGAAAATAGTCTGAGAATTCTTTCCGGATGTTAACTTTTCAAATGATGGAGACGAAGTAATTACAGAGTAGTATGGTACGGCTGAGTATTTACCGAAGGGGGGGATTATGCAATCCGAAGTATTGGACGACCAATTTTTCGCTACTCTGTCGGAATTTTTATCCTGGATGCACGGCCCCCGTAAAGACGTGGTGGACGTAGAGTCCAGTCGGCTGTTGACTCGCGTCGCTACCGCCACCGAAGATGATGTGAAAGATTCTTTGCTTTCGGTTCAGGCCGCGCAAGTGGTGTGGCAAGAATTGCAGGGATACGGTCGCACCCAAGTAATGTCACGGTTCCGTCATTCCCTGTGGAGATTCCAGGAAGAAATTGTGGCCATGAGCCAGATGCTCAGCGGAAAATCCAAAAACGATGCCAATGAAGAGTTCTTGGATTTACTCGCTACCACCCGCAGCGCCAAGACCCTGTCCCAAAGGCTTAGTAAAAGACGGCGGGGACGTGGCTCGCTGCCTTTCTCTAAATGGCGGGTTAACTATCGTCCGGTCGGTGCTATCGGCATGTACACTTCGCCGGAATGGCCGATGTCTTCCCTGTGCGACGTTCTACAAGCCCTGGTGGCTGGCAACGCGGTAATCAACTTTGTCACCCCCCAGGCGGCTCTCGGAGCGGTTTTGCTTCATGCCATGCTGGTGGATGCCGGAATGCCTTACGGCTTGTGGAAGATTATTCCTGCCACTACTTCTGGGCCAGGCCGCTCGATTGTTCCGGGTCTGGACATGGTGGTGGTGTTGGGTTCGCAACGTTTAGGGCGGCGCGTGGCGCGTAGCGCTCAGGAGGCGGGGGTGCCGTTTAAAGGTTTCTTGCAGTTACTGAATACCGGAGTTGTCTGCGAAGATGCGAATTTCAACCGAGCTATCCGAGGAATAGCTAGGGCGGGATTCCAATCGGCCGGTCAGGCAGTAACCGCTCTAGAGGTAGTTTTCGTCCAAGATACTATCTATGATGACTTCCAAAAAGGCCTCAAAGAATATGTCGAGAAACAAGTAGTTGTCGGTTCGCTGTCTTCTAATGACACCACTGTGGGTTCCTTGCTGAATGCCAAACGCGCCGAAACCCTCCAGGAATACATCGATGATGCCGTGGCTATGGGAGCGCAGCTAATCTGTGGGGGCAAACGTCGTCAGGACTTGGGAGAAGGCTTTTTTGAGCCGACTATTCTTGCCGATGTACCCCGGGAAGCGAAAATGTACGGCAAGGAGCTTAACGGTCCGGTCATATGTTTGGTGCCCTTCTCGGAGCTCAGCGAAGTGTCCCGACACATTGGTAAGTCTCGACATGCCTATCTCGCCTACCTGTTTACTCGCTCTCAAGAGACAATGCGCAATTTCATGGATGCGGTGGATTCAGCGGCTTTGGTGGTGAACGACGCCTATATGTCTTTGTACTCTGCGTGGCGGGCTCCCATCCAGGGCGTGAAAGACACTGGAAGTGGTATCCGCCACGGGGTCGAGTCAATTACGCAGTATTCACGGCTCCAGTCGGCTACCCGTCAGCGGGGGCGAACTTGGATTCCTGATGACCTCAAACCGGGGAATCCTATTGAAAGATTCGCCGAGTTTAGCACCAAATTTTCGGTGCGGATTTCGGTGTTATTTTCCGACACCCCTCTGGCTTATCTGTTCCGCAGCTTGCGAAGATCCATCGGGTCGTGGATACACGGGCCGATATAAAAACCAGGGTGAAAACTGTGACGCAAATCTTGGATTGCTCCGTGCTCGCCACCATTAGACTTGATAACTCAGACGATATCTCAGCCAACATAGGATAAAACCAACCGCAATGCCCGCCAACCGTAGAAAGGAGGCATAATGGACTTGCCAATGGGACTGGACAAAAAGTTCCTGGATTCACTGTTCGCTGCCGCTGCCTCTGAACACGGTGAAATCGCTGTGGTCAGGAATATCCAGAAGTGGGAAAAGATTGGCGAGATTCGGGTTTCCACCCTGGACGACGCGGTAAATTCGCTGGTTCACGCCCGAGTGATGGCGGAATCCTGGTCTAGAGTCGGAGGATTTTCCCGCTCCCGGATTTTGTATCGTTTTTTGCGTCAGATGGTGCGCTATCGTAATCCCATTGTGGCGTTGTCGCAGCTGCTCAGCGGCAAGTCCTGGATTGATGCCGGCGAAGAGTACCTCGATATCCTTACCCAGGTGCGTTCTATGAAACGCGCTTTGAAGCACGTGGCTGCTCCGCGTCGGGGACGTGGGCAAGTTCCGTTCTCGTTCTATCGGGTGATGCACCGCCCCTTGGGGGTGGTGGGCTTCTTTTCTTCTTCCGATTTCCAGCTTTCAATGGTGGGGGACATATTAAACGCGCTGATGACGGGAAACCCCGTGGTTAACTTTGTCACCCCGCAAGCCGCCTTGGGAGCCCTGATGATGAAGGGCATCTTGGTTAGCTCTGGTTTACCCGCTGATGCTTGGCGTATTGTGGTTTCCCCCACCGTGGATTTGGGGATAAAGATTATTCCTGGTCTGGACTATGTTTCTATTGCGGCTTCCAGTGATACCTGCAGCCAGGTCGCGCGTCAATGCGGTTACTTTTCGGTGCCGATGTCTTCTTTCGGTTCTTTCAAGAACATCGCCATTATTTTAGAGGATGCTCGCTTGTGGGAGGCCGCCAAAGCCTGTGCTCGTTCGGCGTTCCGTAATGCTGGTCAATCTCTTTCGGGGTTAGAAGTAATTTTCGTCCAGGAACAGGTCAAAGAGTCCTTCGAGGAGCTGGTTACCCAATACACCCGTGACCAGCTGCGGGTGGGTACTTACGCCGATAGGAATGCCACGGTGGGAGCTATGCTCAATCCGCAGCGTGTGGAGCGCAGCCAAAGGGCTGTGAGGTTCTTGACGGAACACGGGGGACGTATCTTGGTGGGTTCACATGCTCGCCCGGAGGTTTCCGAAACCTTTTTCGAGCCCACCATTGTTACGGATGTCAAGGCGGTTCCCGAATTGCTCACCGAAGAGTTTTACGGTCCGCTGGTTGCGATTGTGTCTTTTGAGGATGTCACTGACGTGGTTCGTTACATGGAGAGTTCTCGGCTGGTTAACGCCGCATATCTGTTTACCCAAGACATGGAGTTTGTCTCGAATTTCATTGAGAATTCCGCAGTTTCCACGGTTTCGGTTAATGATTCTTACATGTCTTTGTGGGGGGCATGGCGAGCTCCGATTCAGGGTCGTGAGGAAACCGGGCAAGGGATTCGTCATGGGGTCGAGGCGATGTTGCAATATACGCGGGTGTTTTCGGCGGTGCGGCTAAAACGGATTTCTTGGGTGTCTCAAGATTGGCGTTCGGGTAACTGGACGGAACGTTTGACTTTCTCGGTGATGGGGATTAATTCGTGGTTGGCGCATAACGTAACGGATACGGTGTGGGTGCAGGGTTTTAAACTTGCGTGGCGCCGTCTTCAAGATCGTTTTTCAGGGCCGGTTTAGCCGCTGGTTGCGTTGGTTTCCGTTTCATGAGGTGCCAGCTTGCAGCGCCCACGGTTTGAAATCTGTGCTGGTTTTTTTATCTGTGGATGTGACGGCTTATTTCTTCGGCGTAGTGCCGCAGAGTGAATTTGCTAAACCTGGGTTTTCTAGCGTAAGCTGAATCCTCGGTGCGTCTTGAGGCTATTTCGGCCTCCCGAGAGCACCGAACTCCCAAGGGAATCCCCTTCGGGAATGGAAATCCAACGATGCAAGCACCGGCTGGAGCGTGAGAATCCATGCGACACGCCCGGAAGCGTGTATCGGTGAAGAACCAGGTAAAGGAAAGGTTGGAAGCCAATGGCGGGACAAAAAATCCGCATCCGGCTGAAGTCGTATGATCACGATGTCATCGACTCTTCGGCGAAGAAAATCGTCGAAACGGTAACCAGTGCTGGCGCTACCGTAGTCGGACCCGTGCCTCTGCCGACCGAAAAGAACGTTTACGTTGTAGTTCGGTCGCCGCACAAGTACAAGGACAGCCGCGAGCAATTCGAGGTGCGTACGCACAAACGGCTGATTGACATTATTGACCCCACGCCCAATGCGGTGGACTCGTTGATGCATCTCGAGCTGCCGGCGGACGTGAAAATCGAGATTAAGCTGTAGGGAGGGCCGCGATGACTACTGGAACACAGGCCCCGGTAAAGGCTTTACTCGGGCGTAAGCTAGGAATGACCCAGGTTTGGGACGAGGAAGGTAAGCTTGTCCCCGTAACTGTGGTCGAAGTTGAAAAGAACGTAGTAACGGACATTCGCACCCCGGAACGCGATGGTTACACGGCTTTGCAGTTGGGGTTTGGCCAATTGGATGAACGCAAGGTCACCAAGCCTATGGCCGGACACTTCGCCAAGTCTGGGGTGACTCCGCGTCGTCATCTCGCGGAAGTGCGCACCACCGATGCGGGTAGCTATGAACTTGGCCAAGAACTCGGTGCCGATTTATTCGAGACGGGTGCTTTGGTGGACGTTACCGGCAATACTAAAGGTAAGGGTTTTGCCGGGGTTATGAAGCGCCACGGCTTCCAGGGGGTTTCCTCTTCACATGGTGCCCACCGCAACCACCGTAAGCCTGGTTCAATTGGGGCTTGCGCTACGCCGGGTCGGGTTTTCCGTGGTTTGAATATGGCCGGTCGGATGGGCGGGGAGCGCCGCACCATCATGAACCTTAAAGTTCAGGCCATCGACGCGGATAAAGGATTGGTCGTCATTGCTGGCGCTATCCCCGGTCCCAAGGGCGGTATTGTGATGATTCGCTCGGCTGTGAAGGGAGACTAACAATGACTGAAACCCGCAGTATTGATGTTTTGGACGGAGCCGGCAAGAAAACTGGCACTGTGGAGCTTCCCGGCGAGGTTTTCGACCTGGAGCTGAACGTGCCCTTGCTGCACCAGGTGGTAAATGCACAGTTGGCGGCGGCTCGTCAGGGTACTCACGCGACTAAGACCCGTGGGGATGTGTCCGGTGGTGGTAAGAAGCCGTACCGGCAAAAAGGCACCGGTCGGGCTCGTCAGGGTTCGATTCGCGCCCCCCAGTTCACTGGTGGTGGTATCGTTCACGGCCCACAGCCTCGTGACTACACTCAGAAAACTCCGAAGAAAATGAAGGCCGCCGCCTTGCGCCAGGCGCTTTCGGATCGAGCTCGGGCGAATCGAGTCCATGTCCTGAGCGATTTCGGGGTCAAGGACGCGCCTTCTACGAAGGCAGCGAAAGCCGCTTTGCAAAACGCAGTGGCTGATCGTCGCGCGCTGATTGTGTTGACCCCGCAGGTTGACGACGTAGTGGCGCTGAGTGTAAATAATCTGGCGGAACATCATGTCCTGTTCGTGGGGGAACTCAATACCTACGATGTGTTGGCTAATGACGATGTGGTGTTTTCCGCTTCTGCCCTCGATTCCTTCTTGCAGAAAGGGGAAGACAAGTGAGCTTACTGTCAGAAAAAGATCCTCGCGACATTATTTTGAAACCCGTTGTAAGCGAGAAATCGTACAACTTGATTGACCACGGGCAGTACACCTTCCTGGTGGATTCCCGATCGAACAAGACCGAAATTAAGCGGGCTATTGAAGCCATTTTCAAGGTCAAGGTAGCCTCGGTAAATACCCAAAACCGCGAGGGGAAGCGCGTGCGTACCCGTACTGGTTGGGGCAAGCGTAAAGACACCAAGCGAGCCATCGTGACCTTGAAGGAAGGCTCCATTGACGTTTTCGGACAACAGGCCTAAGGGGAGATAACTAATGGGAATTCGTAAATATAAACCGACAACCCCGGGTCGTCGTGGCGCGTCGGTGGCTGATTTCAATGAAATCACCCGCGACCACCCGGAAAAGTCCCTGTTGCGTCCTTTGCACAAGACTGGGGGACGTAACAATCTGGGGCGTGTGACTTCACGACGTCGCGGTGGTGGGCACAAACGCCAATATCGCTTGATAGATTTCCGTCGCCACGACAAGGACGGTATCCCCGCTAAAGTGGCGCATATCGAATACGATCCTAACCGTACCGCGCGGATTGCTTTGCTGCACTATGCTGACGGCGAGAAGCGTTACATTTTGGCTCCTGAAAAACTCAAGCAAGGAGACTTGATTGAGCAAGGGCCAGGTGCAGATATCAAACCCGGCAACTGCTTGCCGTTGAAGAATATTCCGCTGGGTACCACCGTTCATGCGGTCGAGATGCGTCCCGGCGGGGGAGCTAAAATTGCTCGCAGCGCTGGGGTTTCCGTCCAACTGGTCGCTAAGGAAGGCAAGATGGCACAACTGCGGATGCCTTCTGGGGAAATCCGTAATGTTGACGCTCGTTGCCGCGCCACTATCGGTGAAGTTGGGAATGCCGACCACGGCAACATTGATTTAGGCAAGGCCGGTCGCTCTCGTTGGTTGGGGCGCCGTCCGAAGGTTCGTGGTGTTGTCATGAACCCCGTTGATCACCCGCATGGTGGTGGCGAAGGTCGCACCTCCGGTGGTCGTCACCCGGTGAGCCCCTGGGGCAAGCCTGAGGGTCGTACCCGTAGTAAGAAGAAGGCGTCGAATCAGTACATAGTCCGTCGCCGTAAGACTGGCAAGAAACGCTGATAGGGGAGTTCGAATATGCCACGCAGTTTGAAGAAAGGCCCCTTTGTTGACGACCACCTGCAAAAGAAGGTGGACGCGCAAAACGAGGCTAATACCAAGAACGTGATTAAAACCTGGTCACGCCGTTCTATGATTACCCCGGATTTCCTGGGTCATACCATCGCGGTTCATGATGGTCGTAAGCATGTGCCAGTGTTCATCACCGAAGCCATGGTGGGTCACAAGCTCGGAGAGTTCGCTCCGACTCGTACCTATCGGGGACACGCCAAAGACGACAAGAAAGGTCGCCGCTAAAGCGGGAGGAGGAAAACATGAAAGCAACAGCCCATTCCCGTTATGTGCGTGTTACACCGCAAAAAGCCCGTCGCGTGATTCGAGAGGTTCGTGGTTTACCCGCTAACCGAGCCCTCGACGTGTTGAAGTTCGCGCCGCAAAAACCAGCCGTACCGATTCGTAAGACCTTGGTTTCCGCCCTGGCTAACGCCGAGCAGGCAGCCCGCCGGGAGGGAAAATCTTTTGATGCCGACACTATGTTCGTGATAGAGGCCTATGTGAACGAAGGCCCGACCATGAAACGCTTCCGTGCCCGGGCTCAAGGCCGGGGTGCTCGAATCTTGAAGCGTACCTCTCATCTGACGGTTGTGGTGGGAGACGCTGCGGACAAGCGTGAGCTCGAGTCGGCACAAAAACCGGTAGTACCCCCTAAAACCGGGCGAGCTGCTGGTGAAGTCTCTAAGGCCAAGGTGAAGGCGGCGAAGACCGAGGAGCAACCAGCGAGTAAGCCACGCACATCGGGTGCCAAGTCTGAAAGCAAACCGGCCGCCAAGTCTACGGCTGCTAAGTCGAGCAAACCTGCTGCTAGTACTAAGAAGGCGACGGAATCCAAGTCGGCTCCGAAAGAAAAATCGGCGGCGAAGGATAAGGAAGCCGCGACTAAGAGCCCGACTAAGAAGGCTGCGGCCAAGCCCGCCGCGAAATCTGCTGACACCGAGAAGGGAGCGAAGTAAGTATGGGTCAAAAGGTTAACCCCACCGGGTTCCGTCTTGGAATCACCACGGAACATCGTTCCCGCTGGTTCGCTGATTCCACCAAGCCGGGGCAGCGTTACCGTGACTTCGTGAAAGAAGACGTAGAGATTCGTCGTCTCATGGAGGAGAAACTGGAACGTGCCGGTATTTCTAAAGTAGGAATCGAGCGCACTCGCGACCGGGTGTCTGTGGATTTGTACACGGCGCGACCGGGGATTGTCATTGGACGCCGCGGGGCAGAAGCCGATCGCCTGCGCGCCCAGCTCGAGAAACTGACGGGCAAACAGGTGCAGCTCAATATTCGCGAGGTCAAGAACCCTGATATTGACGCCCAGCTAGTAGCCCAATCCATTGCCGAACAGCTCTCTGCTCGGGTCTCTTTCCGCCGGGCTATGCGTAAGGGCATGCAGTCCGCGCTGCGCGGTGGAGCCAAAGGTATCCGGGTACAGTGCTCGGGTCGTTTGGGTGGGGCTGAGATGTCTCGTTCCGAGTTCTATCGTGAAGGACGCGTGCCGCTGCACACCCTGAGAGCCAATATTGACTATGGCTTCTTCGAGGCTCGTACCACGTTCGGTCGTATCGGTGTCAAGGTATGGATTTACAAGGGCGACACCACCGAACGGGAGTTTGCTCGGATGCAAGCCGAACAAGCCGGACGTCAGTCCCGTCGCGGTGAACGTCACGGGAACCGTCGTCCCCGCGGCGAGCGCAGCGCCGATCAGGCTGTGGAAAACAACAAAACCGAAACTGCCACTCAGGTTGCCTCCGAGGTACCCGCTGCGGCAGCAACAGAAACGGAGGCATAAGCAATGCTGATTCCTCGTCGTACCAAGTGGCGTCGCCAGCACCGCCCTGGGCGTAGCGGCTATGCTAAGGGAGGCACCGAAATCGCTTTCGGTGAGTTTGGGATTCAGGCCCTGGAAGGTGCCTATCTGACCAACCGTCAAATCGAGGCGGCACGTATTGCCGTGACTCGTCACGTCAAGCGTGGTGGAAAAATTTGGATTAATATTTTCCCCGACCGTCCTTTGACCAAGAAGCCGGCGGAAACCCGTATGGGTTCCGGTAAAGGTTCCGTTGAATGGTGGGTAGCCCCGGTTAAACCGGGTCGTATCCTGTTGGAAATCAGCGGTGTCTCTGAGGAGCTTGCTCGCGAAGCACTGTCTCGTGCCCAGCACAAGCTGCCCATCAAGACCCGTTTCGTTACCCGTGAAGGTGGTGAGTAATCGATGATTGGTTCTAAAGGTCTTGCGCCCAATGACTTGGATGCTATGGACAACGAACAGTTGGCGGTGAAGTTGAAAGACGCGAAGCAGGAGTTGTTTAATCTTCGTTTCGCCCAGGCTACTGGCCAGCTCGAAGACCATGGTCGCATTAAAGCGGTACGCCGCGATGTGGCTCGTATCTACACCATCTATCGGGAACGCGAGCTGGGAATTCGCACCGAACCAAGCGTGAAGGAGTAAGCAATGGCTGAGGATGTTATGGAACAAACTGAACGCAACCATCGCAAGATGCGCCGTGGTTACGTGGTCTCCGACAAGATGGAAAAAACCATTGTAGTTCGTTTGGAAGACCGCAAGAAGCACCCGCTTTACGGCAAGGTTATGCGTAAAACCAAGAAGGTCAAAGTTCATGACGAGCACAACGCCGCCGGTATTGGCGACTTGGTTGTCATCATGGAGACCCGCCCACTGAGTGCCACCAAACACTGGCGCTTAGTGGAAATTGCCGAAAAGGCTAAGTAAGCTATCGAAGGTTCGCAGGCTTTCGCTTTTGCGCCGGTTAAGCAAACCTTTCTTTTGGGTAAGGGAAAGCGGCTCGGAACATCAGTTCCGAGCCGCTTTCCCGTGTTTTCGTTGGCTTCTGCTGTTGTAGCGAAGTCAAACAGAGGAATCTAGCTGGCATTTTGCCCAAAATATGACAACAATTGCCTTCCTTTTACTAGTTAAATGATGTATCCTGTGGAAAGGGACGGCGATTCAAGGTAGCTTTTGCTGTCCCTGGTTGTTTTCGTACTGCAAGGAGGTAGTAATGTCTGACAATGTCGTTAAACAGAGGCATCGCTTCAGTATTTCCATGAAGTTAGCGCTTGTCACATCGGTGATGGTGATAGCTCTTGTTCTGGTTGCTGTGGTCGGTTTTTCCGGATTGCATGCCATCAATGTGGCTAATGACAACACTATGAAGGCTAACGCCCTCAAAGAGCCGATACAAAGAATTTGGCACGCTGAAGTCTATGTGCGCATGATGGGTGACTGGGTGGCTTTGGAACTGGAAGATAAAGCCAAGGACGGCGATAAGGCTAAAGTTGAAGCTCATGATGACATTATTCAAAAAAATATTGATCGAATACAATCTTCGGCTATGATTAATCAATTACCTAGTTTTCCCAACCTGGTAAAAAGCTATGAAGCTTGGAAGAACTTGCGTACCCAACATTTGGTTCCTATGGCTTATGCGGTTAAAGACGGCCCCAACTATGCCAAAGATTTTTGGACATACGGGCTGGAAACCTTTAAAAACGGCCCACAGGACAATATGACTCTGATTGCTGCCTTTGAAGGGAATCTCACCAAGGTCGGAACCGAATTAGATAACTATATTTCAAAATGTAAGGCCGAGGCGGAGCGAGCCCAAATAGGAATGATAGTGGGTGTCGGAGTGATGGCATTACTTGGCGTTGTAATCGCAGTGGTGCTTAGTGTGGCGATGTCCAAACGCATCGTAGGTCCGATACGCCAGGTCAGTCGCGGCTTGGAAAACATGGCATCCGGGGATTTGACCGTGCATATGGATGTGAAGAGCAATGATGAAACCGGCGATATGGCACGCAGCATGAATAAAGCTAATGAAAGCCTCCGAGAGCTTATTGCCGGAACTTCCGAAGTTTCCGCCAAGGTAAAACAGGCTTCACGCAACGTGAATGCCACTCTTGAAGGAGTCTCTCAAAGTGCTACCCAAGCCAATGAACTTATCGACCAAGTGGATCAGAGTTCCGCGCAAGTCTCTTCCAATGTTTCCACGGTGGCGGCAGGCGCGGAAGAAATGGGAGCCTCGATTCGAGAAATCTCTTCTAACGCCACCGAGGCCGCTAGGGTAGCGCAAAATGCTACCGAGGTGGCCGCCCGTACCAACGAAGTGGTGGCTAAGCTGGGTGAATCTTCGCAAGAGATTGGGGAAGTGGTGAAGACTATCACCAAGATTGCCGAGCAAACAAACCTGTTGGCCTTGAACGCCACCATTGAGGCGGCGCGCGCTGGAGACGCCGGGAAAGGATTCGCAGTAGTCGCCGGGGAAGTCAAAGACTTGGCGGCCGAAACCGGCACGGCTACCGAAGAGATTTCCCAGCGTATTGAACAGATTCAACACGATACCAGCGGCGCGGTAGAAGCCATTGCTGAAATCTCGCAGATTGTGTCCCAAATCTCGGATTTCCAAACCACTATTGCCTCTGCTGTAGAAGAACAAACCGCCACCACCAACGAGATGTCGCGCTCCACCCAGGATGCGGCTACGGTGGTAGGAGAAATCAACACCATGATTTCTTCCGTGGCACAAGGCGGCGGAGAAATCGCGCAGGCAGTCCTGGAGCTGCAAGCAGCCACTCGCGAAATGGAAGAACTCTCGCAAGGCTTGGATGAGCACCTTAGCGGCTTCCGTGTTTAGGGTTTAAATTGGTGGTGGGGCGATTGTATCGCCCCACCACCAATTAAATTTGCCCGGCTGGCGGTTTACGCCTCGTTTTGCGATGGCACCTCATGAACCCGTCCGCAGATGAGGAAGGGGATATCTTGCAGCGACGGGCGGCTACTGGCGGGGCTTGCCCCAATCCGGCAGGTAAGTTTTCTCGCGTTTTTGGCGCATTTGCTCCTCCCAAGAAAACTCGGGCTCGGACCAGTCCACGAAGTAATCCGCATCCACGTCCGCTGCCCACGGCGACTCCGGCCCGGTCGGCGGCCAGGAGGGGTCATCGGTGACCGGGGGGCGAATCTCGGCGCTGGCGGGGCACTGTCGCCCGTAGCGAATCCACTGGGTATAGGTTTCCTCGAAGAAAGGCGTGCCGTCCCAACGGCCGGCGGGAGTACCGGTGTTAAAGAATCTCCCGCCCAGGGCACCGCGCATGAAACGCCCGGTGAGATGCTGTTTCTTGCGGAACTCTAACACCCGCTTCACATAGAGATTTTGCAGGTTTGTCATACATCCGCCAATCATCTCGATATTGACCCAGTTCAGGACTTTTTGGAAAGTCGTGTCCGGCTCGTATCCCAGGCGCCAGTGGTTAATCAGGCGGGTTTGCCCGCCCTTGAGCGGCACCATGTAGAAACACCACGCCGCCGCAAAATGTTTCATTCCGGGGAAACGGAAAGCATAGGAACCGGGGGCGGCCGGTGGATGTTTCGTATCCACCCAGTGCACCAGGTATTTGCCGGGCACCACATCAACCCATTCCATAGTCATGCCGTGGAAATCGAAAGGCCCCGCATCGCCAGCCACCAGCGAATCAGGCTGCTGGTATTCCTCTTGGATTTCGTATTGGTTGAAAAACGGTAGCCGGGCAAAGACCCGCTCTAAGAACTCCGAAGAATACGAACCGGCCTTGTTGCAACCAATCTGCTTGAGATGTCGCCACACCGCGTAGGCTGGGGCGTCGATAGTTATCGCATAGGTTGAGGAATAAGCATTATCATATTCCGCATCAACCAGGTCATCGCCGGGATACTTAAAGGCACGTTCTTCCGGGGTGGCCTTGCCGGTAAACTGCGAAAACGCAAACAGGCCACCAAGCGTTGCCACGCCCGCACCCCCGGCTAGTTTCAACAATGTCTTCTTTGACACCATAATTTCCTCCTTGGAAAGACTAATTTAACACTTGGTTTCAGGATACCGTAAATTCCGGTTTCTCGCGGGGTTTTGCGACGTTAGGGGATAGTTGTTCCGGGCGCGGGTTTTGGGTTAATGCCGCTGGGTTTTTCTTTTATCGTAAGGGTTTGCCTGGTTAGATTTATTTTAATTCATGAGGCGCTAGTTCCAGTTTCAGCTTATTTTCAGAAATATCCCCTCATGAAATCGCGATATAAACAGTCAAAGCGCGATAAACTGAAATGCAAAGATGCTTGGATGGAAACAAAGTGGTTTCCCTACTCGAGGGGTGAGTAAATGAAAGATTTATTCATGTGGGAGCTCGGCACTCCATTTGTGTATTTGATGTGGTTCGTGATTTTTGCGATGCAAATGGCGGTGGCGGAAATCCACCGGCGTTGGAACTGGACGATTTTCGCAATCTGGACGGTAGGAGGTCTAGCGGTGATGCCGTGGGCAATTGAAAACGCTATCCCTGTCGTGGGATGGTTTCCCTTTGGCAAATTCGTGTTGATGATAACCGCTGCGACTCTCAATGGCGTGCTAATCGTATTTATGAAACGTCGCCCGCTGCTGGCGCGTCGCTATGCCATTTGGATTGGGGTGATTTGCTGGTTATTGTTGGCCTCTAACATTATGGAGGCTAATATTCGTGACGTGGCGATTTATTTTAATGCCGATGGTTATTATCAATGCGCCGCAAACTGGCAATGTCTGCAAAACATCAATGCTACTCACGGAGCCGATATGCTGGTGGGGCTACCCGAGGCGCGTGGCATTACCGCCGCTGCTGACACCCCTCAATTCTATCAGGCGCTCGCCGCTAACTTTGCGGCGGCGCATGTGGGTATCGACCCGGAAACCGGTTTTCGCACCATCGGTGGGGTGTGGAACCTGTGGAGTGCAGCGGCGGGGATGCTAAACATTATCTGTATCACCGGTATTGGGAAAATCGTGGTGACTTCCAATCCGAAGCGTCGGGTGCGTGGCTTGATTTGGATTGACCAAGTCTGGCCGTGGGTAATTGGCTATGACCTGTGGAATCACGCGTTTTTGTACAATGCTTTGGCGGACTACACCTGGTATTGTTCCTTTGCGCTGTTGCTGGCATGTACGATTCCCGCCTTCACCTGGGCGAAGGGACAGTGGATTTGGTTTAGGTGCTATACCCTGATGTTTTGGATAGCAGCGAATAACCTGCTGCCATATGTTTTGGTGAAACCCTCGAAGATGTTCAACTTTGCGACCATGAACCCGGTGGCGAACATGCTTTGCTCCGGGGCGGCTTTGGCGGGGAACCTGGCCTTGTTTGGCTACTGGTTGTACCAGATTATCAAGCATCGGCGCAATCCGATTACCGGGGTGCTTTATCCCGAACTGGCCGAATTCCGCCGGATTGCCCAGACTCACTTGGACAACAAGGACAAATACTATATCTGTGACCGGATGAAAGAAACCCCGACGCAACTGGGGTTTGAACCGGATACCCCGGAGCCGCCCGCCGTTGGTTGGGTGGCGTGGATGCCGTGGTGGCGCCGCGATCATCGATACCCCAAATTACGGACTCCACTAGGCGCCGACCCGGTTTTGGCCGCCAAAGGAGTCGTGTCCGATCCGAAATGGGAGGTGGCGCCGGCTCCGCTTCCGTCGGATTCCGGGCTGGCACCTCGTGAACCCGCTCAACCCAAGCAACCCGCCCAACCCAAGCAAAAGGAGGACTGACGATGCCTAGCACCTGGCTAAATCTGGTCTCGAGCCAATCCCTGGCAGACTATCCCACGCTGTTTTTCTTCGAAGTGGGCGAATGGTGGGACTATGCGATGCTGCTGGTGGTGATTGTGACGCTGGCCGGGACAGCGTGGCTGACGATCCGCTACCGCTGGGCAGTAGCGGTGTTCTTTATCGCGGCACCGGTGGGGCTGACGATTTTTTGGTGGCCACATTCTACCGAGGGAACTACGGTGTCGGGATGGTTTTTGATAGTGAAACAGTATTCCGCCTTGATTGGTTCACTATCGCTGGCGGCGCTGCAAATGTTCCCGAAACTGCGGCGCAACCGCTGGTATCTGTTGATTCCGCCGATTCTGCTGGCGGTGAATATTGTCGAGGCGGTAGTGCGCGACTTACAGTGCTATTATATTCATGGGGCGGATACCAACGGGTCGGTACTGTGGGGCGGACCGTGGAACATTATGAACGCCGTTGCTGGGATTTTGAATATTTTAGCAATCTCGGGTTGGGTGGGAATTTTCGTGTCCAAACGTCGCGACCACGCGATTATCTGGGGCGACTTGACGATTTTGTGGATTGTCGGTTATGACTTGTGGAATTTTGCCTATTGCTATAACTGCCTGTCCGACCGGTCATGGTACGCCGGTTTTGCCCTGCTGGCCTCGTGCACAATCCCGGCCTGTTTCAAATGGGGGCGCGGCGCGTGGATTCACTATCGCGCCTATACTTTGACGCTTTGGTCGGGTTTCATGTTGACTGTGCCCGGCTTCGTGGCCAGCGGGATTTTCGAGCACCGCTCCGCGCACAATCCGGTGGCTTTGTTTTTAGTGTCTTTGGCTTCATTAGTCGCCAATGTGATTTTGGTCGTATATCACGTATCCAAGATTGTTCGGACGAAGCGTAACCCCGCCACCATGGAAGTTTACGGAGACACTCCCACCTATGTCTCGTGGGTGGCTTACCACGCCACAGCAGCGGAACAAGACCGGATTGCGACGCGATTGGGTAGCACCGCTGAGAAACTGGGCTACCGTTGAGATATTGGCTTAGCGGGGAGCCGTTTTTCGCGCTGGGCTTCTAGCCACAGTCTTACGGTGTTAAGGGTATCGGTGGCGCGCAGCGAGGGCAGGTAGCACGAGACAACTGCCAGGGCGATTGAGCCCAGGGCAAGTTCATCGTTATAGGCCAAATACCAGCCCCGGTGTTCCGGGTGGAATTTGTATTTGGAATTCGCCAAAGACTGAAACCCGTAGAGCGGTTCAATGCTTTGCCCGGCTTTATTCAACACGGCATCGAGCAAACCGGGGTTTTGGATGGTGCTGTCCTTGGCTAGGGGAGCCCCCGAGAGAGAAATCCACTCCAGCCCCTCGGAGACGGCCTGCACCAAGGCTTGCGCCAAGAGGAATTCCATCACCGCGCGGAAACCCTCGCGGTCACGCCGCATGAAGTCCAAGGTGTAGCCCGCGAGTTGCCCTTGTTGGTAGACCGGCAGCCAGGAGGTGACCCCGTGTAGATTTTCCTGCTGATCCACCGCCAATAACAGCTTTGTGCCGGGAACCTGCAGTTCTTCCAGGGTACCCAAGGTGAAACCCATCTCTGGCAGCGCTTTTTGCGCCACCCATTCTTCAGAGAGGGCCGCGATTTTTTCGCGCATCTCGAGATCCAGTTCTTCCCAGGTGGTCCACAGTGCGGTGATGCCCTCTTTGGCCGCGTTATTGCGGGCAGTGCGGATATTTTGGAATTTTTTGCCAGTGAAACCCACCTGCGTGGCATGCAAAATCGACTCCTCTGCCACGTGCAACTTGTGAAATTCGGGGCGCTCAAATTCGGCGGACACGGAATACCAGGCACAGTGCCAACCCTGCTTAAGCACAAAGGCTTCAAAAGTACTGGCTAAACGCTGTTTATCACCCCCGGAGGCCACCACCGGCTCGCCCAGAGTAACCGCGACACCGCCGTGATGCCGATAGGCCACATAGCCATCATCACTAAAGAAATAGGAATTTCCCTCCCATAGGGTCATAAAAGACAAGTGATCGCCGCTGCCGGAAACGAGAATCTCTCGAGCCCGCTGCCAATCCGCATCGGAAACGCTGGAATCCGTCCCGAAAAGCAGGAAACTAAAAGCCAGCGTCAAGGCTACCCACATAATCACCACCGTCCAACTGGAGATAAACCAGCCCGCCGCAGACACCGGCACCAGATAGAAAGGCAACAATATCGACAAGACCGGTGGCAGTAATTGTGAAGGCAACTGTTGCAAAGCCAGTGCTAAAGTGGCGCGGGGTGTGAAAGCGTTGGGCATGGCCAAGGTGCCAATAAACCAAAACAGGCAGGCACTCACCAAACCCACCAGAATCACCAACAGGCACAGGCGAGCATTTTTGCGTTTAGCTCGCACCCGGAACAAGCGCCTCGTGAAAAGTAAACTAAAGAAACAAATCAGCCAGGGAATAGCCGCAAAAGCGGTGGAAAGGATATTGAATTCCAAACGAGCCTGGCTAATGTCAACACTGATAAACTGTGTGGCCACCAGGACAAGGTTGGCCAACTGCGCCAGGAGTGAAGCCACCCAGGCGCCGCGCCGCCCGCGCAACAGTCCATAAGTGAACAGCAGCTGCAAAAGCCCCGGCAGTAAACTGGTAATCGCACTGCCCACACCATGTTGATTGGCGAGTTTCACCGCCTCGAAACACCGCAGCGAATCGGGGGTTTGACAGGCCTGATAGTTAGTGATTCTTACCTCGGTTGACTCCCACAGCAGTTGGCTGGTACGCAAGAAAGGATCTTGGGTTTCAGCATGAAAAGATACGATTAAAGGTACGAAAGTTACGCAAGCAATCAGGAAAGCCACCAAAAACCGCTGTTCACGCAAAGAAATTGTTGCCCTGAATCTAAACAGGCGGTTGCCCCCCTGAAAAGCCAACTCTCCGGCAATGAAGCCGAGCACACACCCGGTGAAAGCCACCAGGGTGGCAATAGTGCCGGTGAACAACAGCGCCGTAGTGACATAACCAAAAGCAATTAGTCGTACCCGGCGCCGCCACAAGGTTGGCATCCGGGCGGACGCCACCATAGAAGCGGTGAAAATCCAGGCTGAAGGGGAGAGGTAATTTCCCGCTGTCAACTCGTGATGCCACAAAGGCGAGCCACCCAAGAAAGCATGGCACAGCCCCAAACCCACCGGAACCGTCACCGCCTGGGAAGCTAAAACAATCAACAGATACCGCGCCCAGCCCAAAGAACGCTCTGTGACCACGCCCAAAACCGCGATAAACAAACTAGATCCCAAGGCGCCCATCAGGGTGGGGCTGGTGATACCACTGGAAAACAGGTGCAGAAAATTCGCATCCCCCCTGGTAGAGAGACCAAAAATGCGGTGCAAAGACGCGCGATTGGCACCCCCGGCAAGGAAGGCTAGCCAAATCATGGCCACCAAAATGCTCGTGATGGGGACGCGCTGCCAACAAACGTAAATCCTGGTGAAAAAGCGTTTCACGATAGTCCCCCTCGGGCGGCAGCATAATCAAAAGTTTGTCTTAATGCCTTGCGCCACACATCGTAGTTGTGTCCCCCGGGAATGGTGGTGGCGTTGACCTTCATGCCGGCACGCCGCGCTAGGGGTGCCAGCATATTTTGTGCCCGGCGGGCGGGAGCGTCGCGCTGTCCGCAGATGAATTTACCGGTAACCCCTCGGTATTGACGGGATTTATCGGTGGCGGCACGCCGGAGCACATCGGCGGCGTTGACCTGGTGAAAAGCCTTGATATCCCCGTTGAATAGTTCCTTTACCGTAGTTTCTAAATCTTTGACGGTGGGATGGGGTTCGCCGGAAAAATCCAAGAAAGTCCCGTAGGAAGACGGCGAGTTAGCGATAATCTGCAGGGCACAGGTTCCCCCGTAACTTAAGCCCCCGATAGTCCATTTCTTTTGGTTAGGGTTGACGCGGAAGCGTTGCTTGATGAGTTCGGGTACGTCTTTAGCCAGATAGCTTTGTATCTTTAGTTTCGGTCCGTCCACGCAGCCCGGTTGTCCCCACAGCGAACCGGTCGCATCCACCGAAATTACCAGTGGTGCCCTCCCGTTGTGGCGGCGTTGATAGTCATCAGCCACATCATTGGCTTTCCCGGAGTCAAACCACGCGCTCGGCTTGCCGGGACTGCCCGCCAGCAGCACCATAACTGGCAGTTGTCGCTTTGGTTGGCTCCAGTACGCGGGGGGTACGTAGGCCAGGGCATCGCGAGCCTGGAAGCCCGAGGATGTTCCCGATAAAGGCACTGTCACCAGGGCACCTATCGGGTGTCTGTTTATCTGCGGGGCGGTTTTTTGGTGACGGAACTGGTCATAGCTCATTTTTTTGACATTAGTGGCGGGCAGCATCGAAGCCAGAGTGGAGTACTGTCGGTAGTTTAGATTAACCACTAAAGCAGCTCCTGGCAGTGAAAGCACCAACAGCCCAGCTAGTAATAAGCGACGTTTACTGATGATTACCGTTCCGGTTGCCAAAAACAGCACCGGAAAGGCCGCCAAAAAAAGGTGCGGGGGAATTTCACCGGGGTAGGGATTTGGCCATATCAACAGGGCAAAAGCAACGCAAGCATCGACAATCAGTGCTGCTAATAGCGCCAAAAAAGTGCGGATTCGTTTGCGCCGCAACGCTGCAACGAGTCCCAGAACGAAAGTAAGGATAAGCAACCCCCAAGCTAAATAGAAAGCTGGGGGATCGAGCAAATTAATCTGTCCCCAGAAGTCCCGGAAGAAAGTCACGCAGAATATTTTCCCACAAGGCCGGCGAAAAAGAGAGCCCAAATGGGGTTCCAGCGAAACTGAGCTAGTCTTTGAGCCAACCCCTCTGAGCCTAGGCTTGCGAGATGAAGTGCATTTTGACCCGCGCCCGAAACTGTTCTGGCTGCTGATTACGGCGGCAGGGGCTACTCTTGCCCCGGATTTGCTACTGTCAGCTACGCGAAAACCTGGGCTACCAAACACCCCAAGAAATCAAAGACCAATACTGGCAACGCGCCAGAAAGCACGAAATAACAGAAAACAAGGTACCCGCCCCGGAAGCAAACCCAGACGGCTTCAGGTTACAGCCAGCCCTGGTCGCGGGCGTAGCGGGCCGCCCCGGCGGAGGTATCCGCGTGGGTTTTGCTGATGGCCGAGGACAGGTAGTTGCGTACCGTACCGGGGGAGAGATAGATGGTTTTAGCGATTGTGGCGGTGTGGTGGCCGGCCTCCACTTCGCGCAGGACTTCTTGTTCACGAGGGGTCAGCGGATTTTCCCCCTCAAAGAGGGATTCGGCGGCCAGTTTCGGATCTACGACCCGACCGCCCGCCGCAATTTCGCGTACTGCCCGGGCGAGTTCTTGTGAAGGTGTGTCTTTGACCATGAAACCGCTGGCTCCGGCCTCTAGGGCGCGACGCAAGTAACCCGGACGCCCGAAAGTTGTCAAAATCAACACGCGGGTTTGTGGGTGTGCGGCGCGAATCTTGGCGGTGGCACCAATCCCGTCCAAATCCGGCATTTCAATATCCACCACGGCGACCGCAGGTGTTACCTTCGCCACTGTCGCCAGCAGCTCCTCGCCGGTGCCAGCCTCGCCCACCACCTCGAGGTCGCCTTCCAGCTCTAGCAAAGCCTTCAAAGCCCCGCGCACCAGGGCTTGGTCATCGGCCAATACCACGCTAATCACAATAACACCTCCAGTTTGGTACCCGCAGCCGGGGAATTGGATTCGGCCAAATTAGTAAGCTTTAGGCTACCGCCAAGATTGGCGACGCGCTCGCGCAACCCCCGCAGCCCGTTACCGCAGGCACCATCCGGGATACCCCGGCCGTTGTCCGTAACAACCAAACTGTGCGGGGTCATGGTGATTTCTACCCGGCTCGCCCCCGAGTGGCGAATCACATTGGTGATGGCCTCTCGTGAACCCCAAGCAAAAACCGCCTGCGCTTGGGGCGGGATGTCAGCCACCTCACCCGTGACCCGCAGGTCAATCTCGGCGGCCAGGCAAGCCTGACGGGCATTGGCCAACTCGGTGGTCAAATCCTGTACCCGCAAGCCACCCACGGTGGAACGCAGTTCCCCGATGGAATCACGCGCCAACTTGGTGATGGCGGCAATCTCCGCTTGGGCGCGAGTGGGGTCGCGATCCACCAGTTTCCCAGCCAACTCGGATTTCAAAGCGATTACCGTCAGGCTGTGCCCCAAAACATCGTGGACATCACGAGCCACGCGCTCGCGTTCCTGCGCAATGGCTTGGATAGTGGCTTCCTTGCCCTGGGCAATCGAATTATTGATGAAAAACGTCATGCCCAGCATCCCAAAGAATACCGCACAAGTCGCAATGGTAATTCCAATATAGTCTTGGGGACGTGCCAGGGTGAAAGACCCGACAATACCAGTCATACAAACAGCCGCCCCGAAAACCTGACCCCACAGTAGCGGCATGGTGAAACTGCTTATCGCCACCAAGAAAGGCGCGAACATGAGGGGTGAATCCACCCCCAGCCAGGGAATTTGTGACAAGGCCAGGCAAAAATTCAGGACAAAAATCAGGAAAGTATCCCACCGGAAACCATACCTGCCATCGAAGTAGCGCCACTGGCGGGTTTGGGTGGGAGCCGGGAAAAAAGACCGCCAAATCCCCGCCGTGTAGCTGACCGCAAACGCCAAGGTCAAAAGCAGAGAAACCGCTCGTGCCCGCCACGGCAACGCTAATGCTGCCAGCACCGGGAAAGCCAAGAACAACAGCCACACCGAGCTAAACAGCATCCCGACGACAACCCCGCGTCGTTGGGAGTGGGTCGCCATGGCCAGTTGTGTTTTCATCGTCTTCCCCTAGAGGTTCGCAGTACCAGCAGCGCGAACACGGCAAACAGTACCGCCCATCCCACCAGGTTCGCCACTGCTACCCCCAGACTATCAGTGTAATCCCGGCCGTTGGCATCCATGTAGGCGCCCCCGGTGGCCGCATACCTGGCCAACACGACGTAACCATAACCGGGCACAAAGGGCGCCACCTTTAGCATCCAGCCGCTTAGCTGCATAAACATGGTGGCACCAAAACCAAACAGCACGGTGGAACTCGAGGCAATCGAAACCGCCATGTCTGAGCGCAACAGCAGCGCCAACCCCATGCCGTAAAAGGTAAAGGTCAGCGAACCTAACAGCAGCACCACGACCGCCGCCACCCAGGCTTCCGGTTTCGCCACTGCCTTGGTGGCAGCCCCGATAGCGAAAATAACCGCCACCGGCAGCACCGTCACCGCCATTCCCACCAGGGCTTTCATCGCGACATAGCTGGTGTCACGCAGTGGGGTGATTGCGATTTGGCGCCCCCAGCCCTGCAGGCGTTCCAAGGCGGCCGAGGCGGACATCGAGGTATTGGCGATGATGGCTCCGTAGGCCGCAAGGTTCACCATAATCGCAAATGCCCAGTTCGCACCGTTATTTCCCAGGTCGAATTTCCCCCAGGGCGAGGCCACTCCGAAAATCACGAACATCAGGGTCGGCAGCCCCACAATGAACAGTGGGACTTCCGGGGTGCGCAGGGTGCGTTTGAGTTCCAGGGCAATAATGGTTGTTTTCATGGCTAGTTCTCCTTGCTGGTGGGTGCTTGGTTGGTGGTGTGAGCCGGTTGGGACGGTTGAGCCGTTTGCGTGGTTGTGGTTTCGATTTCATGAGGTGCCAGCCGGGCATCCGCGTTGGGGCTGCTATCAGGCTCGGTCAAATCAAAGAAGACTTGCTCCAGGGAAGGCTGGGTGACTTCGAGGTTCTCCACTCCCGGAACCGCGAGGGCGAAGCGGACAAAATCATCGGTTTGCACCAGCGACACCTGGAAGCGTCCAGCGGTCGACACCAGGCCAACCTCGGGGTAGTGGTCGCGAATACGCGCCACCGCCGCGTCGCTGGCCGCAAAAGACACCACGCGCTGCTGGCGGGAAGTAATCTCGGCGGGGCTGCCGTCGGCCACAATTTTTCCGTGGTTCATCAACACTATGCGTTCGGCGTAATCCTGGGCTTCCTGCAGGTAGTGGGTGGCGAAAATAATGGTTTTACCGGAGGCGGCCTGGGCGTGCATGGTCTGCCAAAACTCGTGGCGGGCTTGGGCATCCATTCCGGCGGTCGGTTCGTCTAGAATCAACAAGTCCGGGTTCGGCAGCAGGGCGAGCGCGAATTTCACGCGCTGTTGTTCCCCGCCGGAGCATTTGCGGATTTTGCGTTTAGCAATCTCGGTAATCCCCGCTTGCTCCATGACGCGCTCCAGGTTTTCCCGGCTGTCCACGTCACCTCCGTAGGTGGCCGCAATCCAGGCTAGCGCCTCGTGAACCCGCATGTCGCCCAGCAATCCGCCGGTTTGCAGCACCGCCGAAATTCGCCCCGCATTAATCGCTTCTCCGGGCGTGGTGCCCAAAACCTGTACCGTGCCAGAGGTGGGGCGCGACAGATTTAACGCCATATCCAAGGTGGTGGTTTTTCCCGCCCCGTTGGGGCCAAGCAATGCCATGACGCAGCCGGTTGGCACCGTGAGGTTCACCCCGTCAACCGCATGAACAGAACCAAAATGTTTGTGCAGGTCGCTTACCTGCAGCGCAAATGTTTGTGTCATGTTTCTAGTATCACGTGCGGCCGGTTTTGGCAACAGTCCGCCCCGTCACGACTTTTACATGACGATTGTCACGGGTGGAAGGGGGGTCCCGAAGGGTTGGCGCGAGGCACCAATACCTGCGGACAAATTGTCAAGAAACTGGGTGAAATTGACTTTGATAACGCCCAGGCCGTTATGGGTAGTGCCAAGTATCGCCGAGGCTTTGACTTCCAAGAACCCAAAGCCTCGGCGGTGCGAGTCGCTTGCTAAATGTCTAGGGGTATATAGCAAGCGGGACTAATTGCGGCGTAGAACGGGGAAGCGTCGCGGAATTCGCGAGGCAAGCAGCGCGAAGCCGAGCAAGCCGGAGGCGATGCCCGTGCCAATCAGGAAAGTGGCGGTGGGGTCGAGGCCAGCCTGGTTGCGCACCACCGCTGAACCGTAGGGGCTTTCGCCGGTGGCGCTTAACTGTTCATGAGGTGCCACCGGGGATTCCAAGCGAGGACTTTGGGTGGGGGGCTGGTCTGGGAGTGGCACGGGGGCGGTGGGGAGCCCGAGGCCAGCGGGAAAGCCGGAGGGATTAGCCCCAGGAAACGCCGGGAGGCTCGAAGCCGCATCTGGGACAGTACCCCCAGGCCAACCCAGGATTCCCGCAGTCTGGTTCGTGTCGGGGGAACTGGGGCTGAAACCCGTGAACCCCGTTACCCCGGTGCCGAGGGAATCCTCAGGGCTGAGGAATCCAGTACCTAAATTAAACCCAGCGGATCCAGCGGACGCGGCGGGGTTTCCCCCGGAATTATTCCCTTTGGCGGTGACCTGGGGGGCGTTACTGCCGCCCCGGGGCGGCTGGGGATTTCGAAGCGAACTCGGGGCGGGAACCGCAGAAGATTTCTTTGCGCTCTTCCACGCGCCGTGCCGCTGGTTATTAGCGGGGGTTTTTCGCTTCGAATTGGGAACCGTCGGGGCGGGAACCGCGCTTCGCCCCGATTTCCCTTCCAGCGTCACTGGCGGAGTCTGGTTTTCGGGTTTTTCGGGTTTCTGGGGTTTTTGGTCGCGACCTGGTTTGTCTGGCTCCGCAGTCTTCTCGGGCTTGTCCGTTTTAGGATTACCTGGTTTTGGCGGTACGGCAGGTACGGAAGTTTCGCTGCCCACCACCCAGGTGTAGGTACCGATATTCGATTTCACCAGTTCCCCGGACTGGTTTTCACCCGAGGCTTGCACCTTCATGGTATATACCCCGGGCTTGGCAAACAGCCAGTATACGTGCTTGTGGGCAGGATAAGACTGTTTGATTACTTCACCGGCACGCAGTTCATAGCCACCAGAAACCAGCGTCGAGTTGATACCCACATTGAACTGTCCTGGAACAAACAGGAAGGCCTTACCCGGTCCGCTGACTTCCTGGAAAGTCAAGTCAATCGAAGTGAAATCGGGCGCTACCCCGAAAGTGTCCCAACCGGGAAACAGCGCCTCGGCTTGGTTGGAGCCATTTTCTTGCAACAGGTAGCCACTGGGCACCAAATCACCTTGCATATCCGCAGGAATATCGTATTTGGTGTTATCGCGCAGTCGCAGTAAGTAGCTTTCGGGGGTGCGGATTACCCCTGAACCGCTGATATCCTCTTTAGTTTCTAGTACCAGTTTGCCGTTGCGCGCGCTGACATTGAACACATCCATATGTCCGTGGTCGAAAACCGGGCGGGAGCCTGGCGTTTCGTCCGCGTGAGGTTTCTGGGGGCTTTCATGAGGCGCTCCGGGAGTGGCACCGCTGTTTGGAATGTGCGGCGTGCAGTTTTCATCGATTCCCACCGGGTCGTAATTGTCGGGCTGACCTTCGGTTTTCCAGGTATAGGTTACTTCGGGGGATTCCACCGTTTGACCGTGGAGTTGGCCAATAGCCTTAGCTCGGAACTGGTAGGTGCCCGGTTTGGTGAATAACCAGTGGAAATGCTGGTGAGTAGTAATTTTCAACCGAGCACCCGGCTCAATATAGTAGCGGTTGTCTTCCAATATTGGCTGGGGGCCTCCCTGCAGGCTAGAGGTCAACACCAGGGCAATCCGTCCCCCTGGCGGGGCATTCACGGAAGTAAACTCGACCTTTACATCACTAAAACCCGCGCTACCCAAATCGGAAGAAGACAACCCAGGGAAAAGCATATCCCCCGAATGCAGGCTAGCAGTAGTAAAACCGGCGTTTTCACATCCCGGCAGGTTCCAATTCAGTCCGGTTTCATACCAGTTCGTGCCCATTATCATTTCGGCGGATTCCGCCGCGCGTCGCACCCCGGAGCCGGTAATGTCTTCTTTAATCAGCAGGCGCAGATTGTTGTTTTCGTCGGGTTCGACGTGGAAAACATCCATATGTCCGTGGCGCAGTTGCGTCACCCCGGGTTTATTGGGTACGGTTTGCGGTTGTTCCCCGGGTGGCACCAAATCTTCGGGCTGTAAATCAGCAAAAGACTTGCCGGTAGCGTTGACAGTAAGAGTGAATGTTTTGCCGAAACTGGCGTTATTCTCGTCGGTGGGGTTATATATGGGGTCAACTTCACAGGTGACTAACCCTTTGCCTATGGCCAGCAGCTGAATGATGTCCCCGTCTTTCCCACTGAAGTTATAGTTAGCGTTTTGACTGGTGACGAAGTATTTCGAGGCAATACCACTGCCGTTATCCAAAATTGGTTCGGCAGTGTTATCGCGTAAACGGTAGGCGGCTAGATATGCGTTGCCCCCGGTTTGATGAATCGAGAACCGAGCTGGAAGGTTATAGGCTTGATTCCCGCTAGCTCTAACACTTATCCGCAGATTAGCAAAACCCCACTGGGGCAATTTTTCGTACTCTAATTCCGGATGCTTAGCTGCAAATTCGGCTTTTAGCTTCGCTTGGGGAACCACACCGGTGTCCTGATTAATAGCTCGGAAGCTTAAAGCGGCTGCGGAAATCGGTGTCGTTTGCGAGTTGCTAGTCAATACCGGGTCGCTAGTCAATACCGGGTCGTCGGTTTGGTTACCTACTTCTAGGTGCAACGTCGTGTCCTCGGAAACATCGGTTAAATCCCGGTTGGCATCTAATGAATCGGGTGAGGCACCCGCCCCAACGGGCAGTGCCGCCGCAGGTGCCGTAGCCCCCAGCGGTACCCCGTAGCTGAGCAACCCCAGCGTGATTCCCGCAATAATCGCAGTTTTTAGCAAGAATTTTGGCATAGTTAGTCTTTCTAGTTTCATGAGTTGCTAGTCGGCAACCGCGTTCTTCCGGTCGGCGGCCTGGAAAAACATCCCCAATCCCAGCAGGATAATTCCTCCGGCTAACACGGCCAGCGCCAGGGTCAGATTCCCGATTCCCGTGGCAGCCAAACCGCCGGTTACTCGCGAAATATTGGCGTTTTGTGCTTGACTCCCCACTCCCAAACGACAGTACTTGCCGCTGGCGGTACGCCCCACATTGGCTGCAGACGTGGGCGCGGTAAACCACTTTTGTCCCATGATTTTCCCGAAGTTACCGGAGGTAAACACGGCCAGGCGCGCCTGTGGGTTGGGTCCGCGAAAACTTATCATCTCCCAGCTGACGGGTTCATTAGTGGCTTGCAACAAGCTAGGGTGTTGCGTATTCGCCCCCAGCCACGGCACTCCGCCAGTTTGGGTGGAGCCAATCATCCACACAGGGGTTCCGGCGGGAGCCAGAAACTCCAGCCCGGCCGGCAGTTTGGCCTGTGAACCAGTGCCCAGCCCGAAGGCAAGACTGCGGGGGTCGACCCAGGTGCCGCCCGGAGTGCGGTCGTCCTTCAGGGCGGCCACGAGCCGACCGTTTTCCACTTTGGCTCCCAGGTCGAAGTGGCCTTCGTTAGCGTTACCGGCGCCGCCTACGGTGAAGTTCAAAATCGTGTCCGCGCTTTGCCAGGTGCCGTTAATCCGCGCGTTTTGGCGGATTCCTACCTGGTAGTTGCCGGGTTGGGTGAAAATCCAGTTGGGGTGGACGTGGGTTTGCAGGGGCAGGGTGAATTTTTGGGAGCTGGGAATCGGATAGCACGGCTCGCTCCCAGGGTGATTGCCGGCGGGGAGCTGTGAGCCGATAGCGGCGGGAATCCCGGCGGTTTCGGGTGGGGCGGTGGTTTTGGTCGGGTCGGGCTGCGGGGAGGGTTTTTGGCCTCCTTCGGGGGTTTTGCCGGGGGTGTTAGGGGTGGGTGTGGGGCTTGCGGTGGGGGTGTTTTCCTTTTCACGAGGGGCTTTCGCGCCAGCCGGGAGCTTCGCGTCTTTTGTGTCCCGGTCTGGGGTGTCGGAGTCTGTGGCAGATGGTTCGAAGGCTCCGGTGGAGTCGCCCCCAGCCGCGAACCAGACTTGCGAGATGGCCGTGTCGAAACCGCTTTGCCACACGTGGAGGTCTCCTGGCCCAGAGAGGCTGGTCAGGGTGAAAGTCGCCTTACCTTGCAGCAGTTTTGCCACCCCGTCGTCTTGGGTATTGAATCCCAACCAGGGGATGGCGCTTTCCTGGCTTTGTGGAATTACCCAGCCCGCGCAGCCTGCACTCAGATTCAGGCCGGTACAAATCTCTGCGGGTAAATCGCGATGGGCGGCCTCGGTCAGTCCGAACCAAATTTCGCCGGGGTCTTGCCATTGTCCACTGGGGTTTTTTACTTTCGCGCTGACCTGGTTGTCGCCCTCGAGGTGCGGTCCGAAATCATAGTGTCCGGAACTGACGGTGCCCTCGGCTCCCACTTGGAAGTTTAGGGTGGCCTCGGTGGTGACACTGCTGCTGGTTTTCCCAGTGGGGTTCTGGTAGGGCACGGTGATGGCGAAAGTGGCTTGGTAGTTACCGGCCTTGGTGAACAGCCAGTTTACGTGGGTGTGTTCATTAGGTGCCATTTCGTGGGAATTGCTAGCGGCTGAAGCGGCGGGAATCCCTAAAATCGTGAGGGGCAGGGCGGTGGCAATGGCTATAACACCGGTTTTCAACCGTCGCAGGGAAATGCTTCGGCGCGGATTGGGGATTGACATTGGCGTCTCTTTTCTAGCTTGACGGGGAATCGGGGTGGCACCTCATGAACCAGAAGCCCCACGAGGCTACCCACCTTCTATGATAATAAGAACGATTCTCAACAGCAAGTTAGCTTGAGCTATCAGATAGAAAATCTACGCCCGAACCCCGCTAGCGCCTCATGAACCCGTAACTAAAACAGTAAAACCACCGAAACCAAAATAATTTTCAGCACAATCCCAAAAGCAAAAATCGTGGCGTAACCAGCCTCGATGCGCTCATCATTCGTACGCGACTGGGCATAGGCCAACAACGCCGGCTGACCCAGACTCCCCGCCATCGAGCCGGCCGTGCGCGCCGCCGAGAGCCCCAAAACGCGCCCCGCCAAGCCCATTACCACCAAAGTTACCGTTGCCACCAGCACCCCGAGGAATCCCGCGCGCACCCCCAACTCGGTGAACGCCATCTTGACGAAGGCCGGCCCGGAACTAATCCCCACCGCCGCCAAGAACAGCATTAAACCGAGTTGACGCACCGTCAGATTCGCGCCCTGCGGCAGCTGCCAGACAATCGGGCCGGTACGTTGCAAATACCCCAGAATCAAACCCACCACCAAGGGTCCTGCGGCGGAACCCAACTGGAAAGAACTCCCACCCGGCAAGGAAATCTTGACCATGCCCAGCAAAACCCCGCAAGCAATCCCAAGTCCCAGAGCAATCGCGTCCACCTGAGCTACGCTGTTGCGTGAATCCCCAAAGAAAGCCGCTAGATTGCGCTCTTCCTCGCGTGGATAAGCCACAAATAACCGGTCGCCAAGCTCCACGGTTTTATCGTCGGCCGCCAAAGTTTCGATATCGCCGCGCTTGATGCGCGTCACTACCGCCCCGAAGCGTGCCGCCAGGTTCAAATCCGCCACGGTGGAACCCGCAATCCGCGAGCGCGAGACAATAAAAGACTGGAATTCCACCACGGAACGGTCATTGGCCAGGTGCTCGGGCAGAGCGTAGCCAATGGCTGCCACCGCCTTGTCCACATCGGCGGGCAGCCCCACCACGACTACCTGGTCGGATTTGTTCAAAATCTGGCCGGGGGCAATCACCCGGATGGAATCCCCGCTGCGGAGATAGGACATGCGAATGCTTTGGTCGAGCCAACCGGGAACATCGCGCATACTAATCTCCTTGGATACCACGGCAGTAACGGCTTGCAGTTTCTGGCCTGCCAAGGCGGGGGTGTCGCGCTGGCCTGGCCAGCGGCGTGTGACGAAAAAACCGACCATGATAATCCCGATAATTACCCCGGCCGGATAGGCCAAGGAATAGCCCACCGCTGGGTTTTGTGAACCAGTCAGGTCGGTGGCAGCCGCTAGGGCGGGGGTGGTGGTGAGGGCTCCGGCGAAGACACCGACACTCAACTCGGTTTTCATACCTAAGCCGAGTCCGCCAAGCACCGTAACCGCCACTGCCGCCACCAAAGACAGGGCGGCTGCAAGGATTAGCTTGTACTGTTTGCGCAGGTCACGGAAGAAAGTTTGCCCCGCGCTCAGCCCCACGCCGTAGACGAAGAGTGCTAGGCCGAGCTGTTGGACTAAGGCCATCTGCGAACCGTGTTTGGGGACGTAAAAGCCGACGATTATGCCCACAAACAGGGCGCCGGCCGCTCCTAGGCGCAGCGGGCCGAAGGGGATGGCGCCGAGGACGGCCCCGAGTGCTACCACTAAAAACAGGGTTAGCAGGGGGGAATTGGTCAGGAGTTCCACCGGATTTTCCTTTCATGAGGTGCTAGTTCTGGCGGGGGCGTAGTTCCGGGATGCGCCCGGGGTAAAGACCCTTAATTGTAGCCAGTCAATGTTGCAAGTCTAACCTTATTGCAACAGCTGCCAATGCGTTGAACCTTGGAGGAATTCGAGCTACAATAATTGGCAACAGACCTGGAAAATTTGTCTGACAAGTTGTAGACTGAAGGCCTGAAGGAACGAGTGAATAAAAAGGAGTCCTGTTTTCAATGTCGCAAACCTGTTCATGCACTGACAATCAAACCGACACTTCGGCCTGGGAAGGTTTCACCCCAGGAAACTGGTGCGAAACCATTGATGTTCGTGATTTCATCCAAAAGAACTACCAACCCTACGAGGGCGATGCTTCTTTCCTGGCTGGTCCCACGGAGAAGACCAAGCGTTTGTATGACCATTTGGATAAAAAGTATCTGTCCGTGGAACGCCAAAAGCGTGTCTACGACGTGGATACTGACACCCCGGCGGATGTGGATGCTTTCGGCCCGGGATACATCAGCGATGATGACAATGTTATTGTGGGGCTGCAAACTGATGTGCCCTTGAAGCGCGCCATGATGCCCAACGGTGGGTGGCGTATGGTGGAAACCGCCATCAAGGAAGCTGGCAAGGAAGTAAACCCCGAGATTAAACACATTTTCACCCACTACCGTAAGACTCACAATGACGCGGTATTCGATATTTACACCCCCCGGATTCGCGCGGCACGTTCCAGCCACATCATCACTGGTTTACCTGATGCTTACGGACGTGGCCGGATTATTGGCGACTACCGCCGGGTGGCGCTCTACGGAGTGGATAAGCTCATCGAGGAAAAAACTGCCGCCAAAGACAAGGTAGCCGACGAGAATTTCTCGGAACACTGGGCGCGCTACCGCGAGGAGCACTCCGAACAGATTAAGGCCTTGAAGAAGCTCAAGGCCATGGCGGCGGCTTATGGTTTCGACATTTCTGGTCCAGCCAAAACCGCCAAGGAAGCTGTGCAGTGGACTTACTTCGGGTACTTGGCTTCTATCAAGTCTCAAGACGGAGCTGCCATGTCCATCGGGCGTCTCTCAGGTTTCTTCGATATCTACTTTGAACGTGATTTCAAGCGCGGGATTCTCAACGAATCTGATGCTCAAGAGATTATCGATGCTCTGGTGATTAAGCTGCGTATCGTGCGTTTCTTGCGCACCGAAGCCTATGACCAGATTTTCTCTGGCGATCCCTACTGGGCAACCTGGTCAGACGCTGGTTTCGGTAATGACGGGCGTACCTTGGTGACCAAGACTTCCTTCCGTCTGCTCCAGACTCTAGTGAACCTAGGACCGGCTCCGGAACCGAATATCACCATTTTCTGGAACGAAAAGTTGCCGACCGGATACAAGGAATTCTGCGCGAAGGTATCCATCGAAACCTCCTCTATCCAATACGAAGCTGACTCCCAGATTCGCGACCACTGGGGCGACGACGCGGCGATTGCCTGCTGTGTTTCCCCGATGCGTATCGGCAAGCAGATGCAGTTCTTTGGGGCTCGCGTCAACGCGGCCAAGGCCTTGCTCTACGCGATTAACGGCGGCCGCGATGAAATGTCTGGCAAACAGATTGTGCCTGACCACGAAGGCATTGCCGATGACGGACCGTTGGACTTTGACGAAGTGTGGGCCAAGTACGAATCCATGCTCGACTGGGTTATCGAAACCTACGTCGAGGCTTTGAATATTATTCACTACTGCCACGATCGTTATGCTTACGAAGCCATTGAGATGGCCTTGCACGACTCCGATATTATACGCACCATGGGCTGTGGTATCGCGGGCTTGTCCATCGTGGCGGACTCTTTGTCAGCAATTCGTTACGCCAAGGTTTACCCGGTACGCGACGAAACTGGCTTGGTAATCGACTACCGTACCGAAGGTGAATTCCCGACTTATGGTAATGACGATGACCGTGCTGACGATATTGCCGCCACGGTGGTTCACACCATCATGTCCAAGATTAAAGCCATTCCGATGTACCGTGACGCTATTCCCACCCAGTCGGTTCTGACCATTACTTCCAATGTGGTTTATGGCAAGAATACGGGGGCGTTCCCTTCGGGTCACGTGGCTGGAACTCCTTTTGCTCCAGGCGCTAACCCCGAAAACGGGATTGACACTCACGGGATGCTCGCTTCCATGCTTTCGGTTGGGAAACTGGACTACGATGATGCTTTGGATGGAATCTCGCTGACCAACACGATTGTGCCTTCGTCTTTGGGACGTAACCTAGACGAACAAATCAAGAGCCTAGTTGGCATCATGGATGCTGGGTTCATCGCCAAAGGCTAATCACAAACTTTTATATAACAACAAATCACTACGAAAGGAAACGAAAATGACAGTACTAACCTATGACGAGCGCTTGAAATCTATGAAAGCGAATCGCAACTCTGCTGGTGGGATTAAGGGGCTGTACCACGCGAATATCAACGTGTTGAACCGCGACACCCTGGAAGACGCAATGGAACACCCCGAGAAGTACCCCCAGTTGACCGTGCGTGTTTCCGGCTACGCCGTGAACTTCGTGCGTTTGACTCGTGAGCAGCAACTGGACGTGATTTCTCGTACCTTCCACAACCAGAAGTAGCTCGGTTCGAGTGACTCCAACTTTAGAAAGGGCTCGGGTCGATACCATCTTCGGAACCGAAGGTTCAACGGGAGAGTATCGACCCGAACCCTTAGAAATTGAAGTACCTCGCGTTCAAGGCGCGGGTTTGGACGGCATCGCCGATGCCCCCGAGATGGATCGCAAAACCCACTTCCAACTGGTACGAGAAGGGAAGCTAGGCTCAGTCCATTCCTGGGAACTGGTCACTGCCGTAGATGGACCGGGTACCCGATTGACGGTGTTCTTGGCGGGATGCCCGCTGCGTTGTGTCTATTGCCACAACCCCGACACCCTCCAGATGCGTGAAGGCACCCCGGTTTTGGCCGATGATTTGCTGGACAAAATTTTGCGTTACAAGGCGGTCTATCAGGCCACCGGAGGGGGGGTAACCTTTTCCGGAGGCGAGCCGATGATGCAACCGATGTTTTTGAAGCGGTTGCTGCGCGGGGCTAAAGCCAACGGGGTTCACACCAATATTGACACCTCTGGTTTCTTGGGCGCGAATTTTTCTGACCAGGATTTAGAGCTGTTGGATATGGTGATGTTGGATGTGAAATCCGGCAATCCCGACACTTACCGGAAAATCACCTCCCGCCCCCTGCAACCCACCATCGATTTTGGGCAACGCCTGTTTGAGGCGGGTATCCCAGTGTGGATTCGTTTCGTGGCGGTGCCCGGTTGGACCGACGACCCGGACAATGTGTCGCGAGTAGCCGATATCGTGGCGCCGTGGAAAAATGTGCAACGCCTCGAAGTGCTGCCTTTCCACCAGATGGCACGGGACAAATGGGAGGATTTGGGGATGGAGTACCTTTTGGAAGATGTCGAACCACCCTCTAAAGAAGCTGTTGAAGCCGTGCGTGCCATTTTCCGCTCTCGGGGAATAACGGTTTTCTAGCGATTCATCAATAATTTCAAGGATTTTTCCACGCCCTAGGCGTGGAAAAATTTATTTGGGGAGGGTAAAGTCACCTACGCGCTGACCATGAGTGGCGTGCAGGGTAATAACACGCAGCGACTCATGAAACCCAATATTTTGCATGAGCCGCTTGATTCAACTAGACTTGGAGGGTTGCTTTTGGCAGAGACCTTTCACAAATGTGTCTGTGTCTGCCAGGGGTCTCAGTATTTGTCTAGAACCTAGGTGAAATTTGTGCACCCTGCAACCGTAAAGTAAAGAGCGTTCGGCTAGGCTCGCGAGAGAACCAGCCAGACGAAGGAGAAAAGATGATTCAGCAGGAGTCGCGACTCAAAGTCGCCGACAACACCGGAGCCAAGGAAATCTTGTGCATCCGCGTGATGGGCGGTTCGAAGCGACGCTATGCCGGCATCGGCGACACCATTGTCGCTACTGTCAAGGATGCAATCCCCGGCGGTAACGTCAAAAAAGGTGAGGTCGTCAAGGCCGTGGTAGTTCGCGCTAAGAAGGAAACCCGCCGCAAAGACGGATCCTATATTCGTTTCGACGAAAATGCCGCTGTCATCCTCAAGAATGATGAGGAGCCACGCGGCACCCGTATTTTTGGACCCGTCGGACGTGAACTTCGGGAAAAGAAGTTCATGCGGATTATTTCGCTCGCACCGGAGGTGATTTAATGGCAGCCAAACTGAAAGTCGGCGATGAGGTCGTCGTCATTTCTGGCCGTGACAAGGGTCAGCATGGCCGCATCTTGAGCATCGACCGGAAGCGTGAGCGTGTGGTGGTTGAAGGCGTCATGATGATGAAGCACCACAACAAGGCGGGGCGCTCCCAGCAGGGCGGTCCCACCGGCGGTATCGAAAGCAAGGAAGCCGCCATTCACATTTCCAATGTCATGTACTATGAACCCGCAGCGGCTAAGGCCAAATTGGGTAACACGACCAAAAAGATACCCGGCACTCGCGTGGGGATTCGTGAAGAGGTCGTTGACCGCGACGGTAAGGAAAAAACCGTGCGCGTGCGCGTGTCCAAGGCAACCGGGAAGGATTTGTAATGGCTGAGACAACAACATATGTTCCCCGCTTGAAGACCAAGTACCGCGACGAGATTAAACCCAAGCTACTGGCCGAGTTCAAACACCAAAATGTTCACCAGGTTGGCGGATTGGAAAAAATCGTCGTCAACATGGGCGTCGGTGCCGCAGCACACGACCATAAGCTCATTGAAGGTGCGGTGCGAGACCTGGCGACCATCACCGGCCAGAAACCAGTTATCGACAAGGCGCGCAAGTCTATCGCCCAGTTCAAGCTGCGTGAAGGGAACCCGATTGGGGCTCACGTGACTCTGCGTGGTGACCGGATGTGGGAATTCCTTGACCGCTTGCTCGCTACCGCTTTGCCGCGAATCCGTGACTTCCGTGGTCTCTCTGCCAAGCAGTTCGACGGGCACGGCAATTACACCTTCGGTTTGACCGAACAGTCCGTGTTCCACGAAATCGACCAAGATACCATCGACCACGTGCGTGGTATGGACATCACGGTTGTGACTACGGCGGCTACTGATGACGAAGGCCGTGCGCTGCTCAAGTACCTCGGTTTCCCGTTCAAGGAGGATTAAAGAATGGCAAAAACCGCTTTGAAGAACAAGGCCGCACGTAAACCTAAGTTTAAGGTGCGCGCTTACACTCGGTGCCAGCGTTGCGGACGCCCTCACTCGGTGTATCGCAAGTTCGGCCTGTGCCGTATCTGCCTGCGCGAGATGGCCCATGCGGGTGAACTCCCTGGCGTAAAGAAGTCTTCCTGGTAAACACAATCGGGGCAGGTCGATAGCGAAACCGCCTCAGAAAGGGCCAAAGCCCAATGACAATGACTGATCCCATCGCAGACATGCTGACACGTCTGCGCAACGCCTCATCGGCGTATCACGAGTCGGTAAGTATGCCGTACTCGAAAATGAAGGCCGCCATTGCGAATATCCTCCAGACCGAAGGTTACATCAAGGACTATCAGGTCGAGGAGGCGCGGGTCGGCAAGACCTTGGTACTGAATTTGAAGTACGGTACCAAACGTGAACGCGCGATTTCCGGTGTGAAGCGCGTTTCTAAGCCCGGTTTGCGGGTATATGCAAAGTCCAACAAACTGCCTAAGGTTATGGGCGGACTCGGGGTGGCGATTATTTCTTCGTCTTCCGGGTTACTCACCGATCGCGAGGCAGCTGACAAGGGTGTAGGCGGAGAAGTAATCGCCTACATCTGGTAAGGAGGGAATGACTATGTCACGTATCGGTAAGATACCAGTGGAGATTCCCTCGGGTGTGGAAGTAAACGTCAATGGCCAAGATATCTCGGTGAAAGGCCCCAAGGGGACACTGAGCCTGGCTATCGCCACTCCCATCACCGCGAAGGTGGAAGGCAACGAGGTCGTGGTAACCCGTGCTAATGACGAACGGGAATCCCGTTCCTTGCACGGCTTGACCCGTACCCTGGTGGCCAACATGATTGAGGGTGTCACTAAGGGGTATGCCAAGGTACTGGAAATCCAAGGTACTGGTTACCGCGTTACTCAAAAGGGTGCCGCCCTGGAATTCGCCCTCGGATTTTCGCATCCGGTGAATGTAGAACCCCCGGAGGGTATCACATTCAAGGTAGAAGGTAACCGTGTCACCGTCGAAGGTATCTCTAAGGAACAAGTTGGAGAGGTAGCGGCGAATATCCGCAAGATTCGTCCTCCCGAGCCGTATAAGGGCAAAGGCGTGCGTTACCTCGGCGAGAATGTTCGCCGTAAGGTCGGAAAGGCAGGTAAGTAGTTATGGCTTATTCCGTTAAAGGCAAAGGTAAGCGTATCTCTCGGATGCGCCGTCACCAGCGGGTGCGCAAGCATATCTTCGGTTCCGCCGAGAAACCCCGTTTGGTAGTCACCCGTTCCAACCGCCACATGATTGCTCAGCTGGTCGACGACTATGTCGGTAAGACCCTGGTCAGTGCCTCCACTATGGAAGACACTTTGCGGGCATCTTCGGATAAAAAGGTTGACAAGGCTCGCGAGGTTGGCAAGCTAATTGCTCAACGCGCTAAAGCGGCGGGTATTGCAGCGGTTGTTTTTGACCGTGGTGGTAACAAGTATCATGGTCGTGTCGCGGCCGTTGCTGAAGGCGCCCGCGAGGGCGGACTGAGTCTGTAGAGAAAGTAGAGAGAATGGCTGAACAAGAACAGCAAGTTACAGGCGAAACCGCTGCAGACGACTCCGGCGAAGAGCGTCGGGAGCGTCGCGGGAATCGCCGTGAGCGTGAAGATCGTCGTGACAACCGTCGCGGCAATAGTGATGACAAGTACATAGAGCGCGTAGTGGCTATCAACCGTGTCGCCAAGGTAGTGAAGGGTGGTCGTAACTTCTCCTTCTGCGCTCTGGTGGTTGTTGGCGATGGTGAAGGCACGGTCGGTGTCGGCTACGGTAAGGCTAAGGAAGTTCCCGCTGCTATTGCTAAGGGCGTTGAGGAAGCCAAGAAGAGCTTCTTCAAGGTGCCGATGATTCGTCGTACCATCGTTCACGAGGTGCTAGGCGAAGATGCGGCCGGGGTCGTGTTGCTTCGCCCGGCTTCCCCTGGTACTGGGGTAATCGCCGGTGGCCCGGTTCGTGCTTTGATGGAGTGCGCTGGGGTTCACGATGTCTTGTCGAAGTCCCTGGGATCCTCGAACGCTATCAACATTGTGCGCGGAGCCGTGGCTGCTCTCAGGCAGCTTGAACAACCCGAAGCGGTGGCGGCACGTCGCGGTTTGCCTCTGGAAAAGGTGGCTCCGGCCGGGATGCTGCGGGCGCGCGCTGAGGGTGAAGCCGAGGTACGTAAGGATGTAGAGAAGGCCGAAGCCGAGGCTGCGGCGTCTGGAGTGAGTGCGTAATGGCAAAGAATTTGAAAATCACCCAGGTCAAGAGCGTGATTGGCAGCCCGCAAACTCAGCGGGACACCATGAGTTCTTTGGGCCTGAAGAAAATCCGTCAGTCCGTGGTGCACCCGGACAACCCGGCTGTGCGCGGCCAGGTTCACAAGGTGCGCCACCTGGTCACCGTAGAGGAGATTGACTAATCATGGCTGCAGCAGAAACTTCAGAAAAGAAGACCCCGGCGGCAAAGAAACCCGCCGCGAAGAAATCCGTGGCTGCACAGGATTCAGCGGCGCGGGTTACCTACCTGCACGATTTGCGTCCTGCCCCGGGTTCCAACAAGCCTAAAATGCGCGTGGGTCGTGGCGAAGGCTCCAAAGGTAAAACCTCGGGGCGTGGCACCAAGGGCACCAAGGCTCGTTACCAGGTGCCGGCTCGCTTCGAAGGTGGCCAGATGCCTTTGCATATGCGCCTTCCGAAGCTACGCGGTTTCAAGAACCCCTTCCATGTGGAGTATCAGGTGGTGAACCTGGATCGCCTCAGCGAGACTTTCCCGGAAGGCGGCACCTTGACCGTAGCGGACCTGGTTGCGAAAGGTCTGGTTCGTAAGGGAGAACGCGTTAAGGTGCTTGGCAGTGGCGAAGCCGGTGCCAAGTTCGATTTGACAGTAGATGCCTGGTCACAGTCCGCTAAGACCAAGGTAGAGGCTAAAGGCGGGAGCCTGACAGCACGTTAGAGGATTTGGCGGGGTACAGCACGCTTGTACCCCGCCCCTCGCTTTAATTCTGGGATAAACATGGTGTAACGTGTTTACCGACAGAATAATGCAAGAAACACATTGGAGGACACTTGTTTACCGCTTTCATCCAGGCCTTCAAGACGCCGGATCTTCGCAAGAAGCTGTTGTTTACCCTGTTCATCATGGCTTTGTTCCGTTGGGGTTCTTTTATACCGTTGCCTGGGGTTGACTATGGATCCCTTAAAGCCATTATGGCTGACGTCCAAAACAATGGTTCCCTGTTGGATTTGGTAAATATGTTTTCCGGCGGGGCACTGTTACAGCTTTCGATTTTTGCCTTGGGTATCATGCCCTACATCACGGCTTCCATCATTGTCCAGCTGTTGCGGGTGGTGATTCCTCGTTTCGAGGACTTACACAAGGAAGGTCAGACGGGGCAAGCCAAACTGACCCAGTACACGCGTTATCTGACGATTGCCTTGGGGGTTTTGCAATCCACTTCGATTATTACGGCGGCTCGCACCGGGGCATTGTTTGGAAACGTCTCTGACAAAAAGATTATCCCCTCCAACTCGGTGTGGCTTTTTGTGTTACAAATCCTGGTGATGACTGCCGCAACTGGTCTGATTATGTGGATGGGCGAGTTAGTAACCGAAAAGGGCGTAGGCAACGGGATGTCTATCCTGATTTTCACGTCTATCATTGCGAATCTGCCTAATAAGCTAGTCTCTATTGCCGGTGGTAACGGTGGGGTTCAAAAGTTCTTTGCCATTGTTGGCTTGATTCTGTTGGTTACCCTGGTAGTTGTTTATGTGGAACAGGCTATGCGCCGCATCCCGGTACAGTACGCCAAACGCATGGTGGGGCGGCGCATGTACGGTGGTACCACCACCTATATTCCTTTGAAGATTAACATGGCCAATGTTATTCCGGTCATTTTCGCTTCCTCTCTCTTGGCTTTGCCCATGATGATTATCCAGTTTGGCGACCAGACAGCGCCGTGGGTACGGTGGATGTCTACGTACTTTCATTCCACGCATCCCTTCCACCTAACGCTCTATGCCCTGTTGACCCTCGGCTTTACCTTCTTCTATACCTCGGTTACTTTCAATCCCGAAGAAGTAGCGGATAATATGAAGAAATACGGCGGTTTTGTGCCGGGGTTGCGTGCCGGCAGACCCACCGCTGACTACCTGCGTTACGTGATGAACCGCATCACCACTGCTGGGGCGATTTACTTGACCATCGTGGCTTTGGTACCACAGATTGCGATGGCGGCGATGAATGTGCCGCAGCTGCCCTTCGGTGGTACTACAATCCTAATTATCGTCGGTGTGGGGTTGCAAACTGTTAAGGACATTAATGCGCAACTGCATCAGCATCACTATGAAGGGTTTATGGCATGAAGCTGATTATCATGGGCCCCCCCGGGGCAGGAAAAGGTACCCACGCCACCAATATCTCTCAGCGTTTGGGGGTGCCGTGGATATCTACCGGCGATATTTTTCGCCACCACAAAGCCGCCCAGACCGACTTCGGTAAACTAATCGCCTCCTATATCGACAAAGGCGAGTTTGTTCCCGACGAGGTAACCGACCGCATCGTGTGCGACCGCTTGGAACAAGCTGATGCGAAGCAAGGATTCCTGCTCGACGGTTATCCCCGAAATTTATCTCAAGCCGAGGTGCTGCGTAAGTTCCTGACGGATAAAAGCACTTGCTTGGACGCAGCGCTCTATCTCGAGGTGCCACCCGAAGAAGTCAAACAGCGGCTTTTGCATCGCGCCGTAGTACAGGGGCGTGCCGATGACACCGAGGAAGTTATTACCCATCGGCTCGAGGTGTTCTTTAACTCCACCAAGCCTTTACTTGATTTCTACGCCCAGGAAGGTTCTTTACGTCAAATAGACGGCGTTGGAGAGATTCCCGAAATAGCGGCGCGCATAAGCGCTGTTCTCGACGAGATTGAAAGTAAGCGGTAGCGTGGCTAGCGAGGATCGGCGCATCGAAATTAAAAACACAGATCAGATTCTGCGGATGCGCCGTGCCGGAATGGTGGTCGCCCAGATTCACCAAGCGCTTAAAACGGCTTGTGAACCCGGGACTACTACCGGGGAGCTAGACCAGGTTAGCGCAGCGGTAATAGCCCGAATGGGAGCTAAATCCAATTTCTTGGGCTACGATGGTTTCCCCGCCACAGTTTGCATTTCGGTTAATGAGGAAGTCATACACGGGATTCCCGGGAATCGGGTGTTACAGTTCGGCGATTTGGTCAGTTTTGATTGCGGGGCTTATGTTCTGGATTGTAATAACCGCCAGTGGCACGCAGATGCGGCCTTCACTATGGTTTGCGGCGGAGAAGAACACGCTCGCCCCGAAGACCTGCAACTCATGACCACGACCCAACGTGCCCTGTGGTCTGGTATCGCGGCACTGGCCAAAGCGCAGCATCTGGGGGAAATCGGGGATGCTGTCGAGGAAGTCGTCTATGAGGATTCCTTACGTTTCGGTTGGGAGGCTGGAATCGTCGAGGAATACGTAGGCCACGGTATCGGTACCAGTCTGCATCAAGCTCCCGATGTGCTCAATTTTTCCACCCGTTCCAGGGGACCGAAAATCAAAACTGGAATGGTATTGGCTATAGAACCGATGCTGACTCGGGGCGGAGCTGTTACCAAGGAACTGGCGGATGGTTGGACGGTGGTAACCGTGGATGGTTCTCGCGCGGCACATTTTGAACACACCGTGGCGGTACTACCAGGGGGAGTGTGGGTTTTGACCGAACCCGATGGTGGCCGCAGTGGACTGGCTCCTTTCGGGCTTTCACCCCGAGCAATCGCACCAAGAGGATGAAATTTTGTGGTTTTCGTGACGGGAGTGTGCTTCACTAATATAGAATGTTTAGAGGTGTGCCAACCGGCACAGGTTTAGGCAAGGAGAAAGTAAAAGTGGCTCAAAGCAGCAACCCTTCTTTTCCGTCCCGTTATCGTGCGTCTGGCCGCTATGTGGAGGGTTTCGCCGACGCTTCGCCAGTTCGTCCCCCGGTGCTGACGGCACAGGGACGCGAGGATGTGGAGAGGCTTCGCGCGAAAGTGCGTGCCCATAACCCCGGGTATATCTATGCCAACGGGGTTTCCTTGCCTTCCCAACTGCCCAGCGTGCCGGAACTGCTCGACGAACTGGCTCGGAATGTGGCCGGAGCGAAAGGGCGCAGCGAGTTGCCTGCCCGTCCGCTGCCGGAGGTGGAACCTTCGGAGCTCGCTAAAGCGGGTTTTGATTGGCGAGCCATCGCGGATCGGGCAATAGTCGCGTTGGAACAAGGGTCGCACCGACCTTTGCCGTTGGCTAATGACCCAGAGGCTGCCGCTATTCCAGGTTTAAGCGTGATTGCTGCGGCTAGGGGGACAACACCGGAACCCAGTCCCTCGGAGTCGACTGAACCAACTCCGGCTGCAGGCAACGTTTCCGTGGAGTCAGAAGAACCGGTAGCGGTAACCGCGCAACCCGAGGTAGCTCCACCGGCTACGGAAGTCTTGCCCGAAGAACCGGTGGACGCGTCGATAGACACCGGGGCGATTGTGGAGCCTGAACCAACAGCCACCCCCGAGGTGGAAGCATTCGCGCAACCCGTGGAACCGGGAGAATCCGACACGCCGGAGGAATCTGTAGTATTGCCCGAGGAACCGGTAGTAGACACGCTCGCGGCTCCAGACTTGATGGAAACTGCGGCGGTTCAGGTTCCTGGGGAAGGGAACGGCGCGGCTTTCGAGGATACGGCTGGGGTTCACGAGGCGCCTCATGAAATGGAAACCGAGGCGACAGTGGCGAGCGAGTCGATGTCGGAAGATTTGACGGCAGCTCGAGTTTATGATGGCGAGGTTTTGGAGCCGGCTGGTAATGATGATGAGCTTTTTGTGGGTGACATTGAGCCCCAGCCAGAGATAGAGCCAATCCCGGCTGCACAGACTCTAGCTGCGGAGAGCCTCACCGCCGACTTAGATGAAGAGACCCCGGTTGAGAGTGCTTTAGTCGAGGAAATGCCTTTGGCGGAAACTCCGGCCGAGGTGAACGGCGCGGCTTTCGGGGATACGGCTGGGGTTCACGAGGCGCCTCATGAAATGGAAACCGAGGCGACAGTGGCGAGCGAGTCGATGTCGGAAGATTTGACGGCTGCCCGGGTTTATGATGGCGAGGTTTTGGAGCCGGCTGGTAATGATGACGAGCTTTTTGTGGGTGACATTGAGCCCCAGCCAGAGATAGAGCCAAACCAGGTAGACGAATTACCTGAAGAAATTTTGCCCCAATCGGCCGAGCCCGAGGAGGCCTTGGCGGTGGAAGAAGGCCTGCCTGAGGAAGGTCCGGAGGCAGAAGATGCTTTGCCCGAGGAAATTTCGGCGGTGGAAGAAGGCTTGCCCGAGGAGGCTCCGGAGGCAGAAGATGCTTTGCCCGAGGAAATTTCGGAACTAGCGGAAGCGCCTTTGCCAGACGCTACCGAAGAGACGTCCACAGAAACTGCGGATTCTGTGGACGAGGCACAGCTAGATGATGGCGATTCGCTGGAAGAACTGCCGGGAGAGATTCCGGCTGACATTATGGCTGAGGATTTGCCACCGACACTGCCAACCGAAGAACCCGATGTCGACGCTTTGGCTGAGGAATCCGGCGAGACTCCGACCCCCACGTTGTGGGACGACCTTCCGACTGCGGTCCCTGGACAGGCGGAAGAAACCGAAGCCGGAGACGACGTTGCGATAGTCGAGCCGGAAGAAGATTTGGCCGCGCCGAGCGAAGAAATCAGACCAGAAGAGATGCTCACCCCTGAAGCAGAAACAGAACTGGCAGATTTCGACCTTGACGGTTTGGACTTGGACGAGCTAGACGAAACCCCATTGGAGGACAGCCTCAACGAGGAAATCACCGCTTTGGACGAAGCACTGCCCCCCGACGGACAAGCCACAGAAACTGGGACTGTAGAATCAGATGCTGACGCAGAGGTTTTGACCATAGAACCCGAGGATAATATCGAGTCAACGCTGGACACTTCAGTTGTCAATGAACTGCCGGGTAGCGCGGCAATCGGGCTGGAAGCCTCGGAACCGGTGGACACGGATTCAGGCTTTGAACCGACTGAGGTTGACCTAGGGGAATTTGAGTTTGACACCGTTACGGGCGAAGACGAGGACACCAGCGAAGAGGCGACAGAGTTCGAGCTGGCACCTCATGAAGTCGAAGACAACGAAAGCCTCGAAGAAAACATAACTAGCGACGCGATGGGAGAACAAACCGACGACGCACCGGAAACCACCAGCGACGAGATACCTTTCGAGAGCACGCCAGACAGCGGCGACGCCGCCACAGACCCGTCGGAAGACTACGCAAGCGACGAAACCGGGGGAGACCTAGACGATACCGGTGGAGCCGACACGGAGTTATTCGAGGAAAACGCTGAAGACGACGAATCCCTGGCAGAAGTCGAAGCCGTAGAGCCTCCCGCCAAGAAGGGATTTTTCCGCCGGCTTTTCGGGCGCTAAACCACTGAATAGTGAAATTGCATTGAGAACCGCTAGAATACCAATAGAGTAGCCCGAGGAGGTGAACCTGCAGATGACAACGCAGCCAGATAGGATTATTTCACTGCTATCCAAGCAGTCCGAACATCCGGTGCGTAACTCTATCCTGTTTGCCTTTGGTTGGTTCTTCTTGATTTTCGTTGGTGCAATCTTGATGGTGATAATTGTGGTACCTCGGATTCAGGGATATGTCACCTATACCTGTAGTGATGACTCGATGAATAAGACTTTTGCCGGTAGTGATTTACTGGTGTTCCAAAAGATACGACAAACTGGGGCACAGAACCTTAATCCCGGCGATGTCGTGGCTTTCCAACCCGACAGTGGTAAGGAAGTATATCGGGTGGGGCGTGTGGAAAGCATTACCGGTAGCGCCGAAAGTATGCAGTTTGAGGTAGCCTTTGATAATGCGCCGGCTGCCCAAGGGGTGACCTTGGACGAGATGCGTGGCCAGCTAATGTACAAGGTTCCGATTTTCGGTGCCACCTTTAGACTGTGGCCGTCTGCCGCCAAGTCTTTTATGCTGATTATGGTTTCACAGTTGCTGTTGATTTATGCCGGTTGGCAGATTGGTACTTCGATGATTAATGCTCGTGACCCACAACGTCAAGCCCGGGCAGCGCGGTTGCGGACGGCAGCTTTGGCCGGTAACCTCGAGACCACTCGTCAACGTTTGCGCCGCCAGGGGCTGCGCTAATTAGGCTCAATTGGAAATCATAACGAAAATTCATTAAGATTGACTCTTGGACTGTCTGACAGCCAGTGGATGGTTTTAAGCCGTAGAGATTTATTGGAGACGAGGACTAATGGGGAAAAAGGACGGAGTCATTGAGGTTGAAGGAACCGTAGTGGAAGCCTTGCCTAATGCGATGTTTCGCGTCCAGCTTGCCAATGAACACCTCGTTTTGGCACATATCTCTGGGAAAATGCGTCAACATTACATTCGCATCCTGCCTGAGGATCGTGTGGTTGTGGAGTTGAGCCCGTACGACCTGGATCGCGGCCGTATTGTTTATCGTTACAAGTAAGAGACAACTCGGAGGAATGATGAAGGTTTATCCTAGCGTCAAACCCATCTGCGACAAGTGTAAGGTGATTCGCCGCCACGGTCGCGTGATGGTGATTTGCGAGAACCCGCGTCACAAACAACGCCAGGGCTAGTCCCGCAGCGAGACGCAAAGCCCGAGCCTGTGGCCTCGGGATGTGACCCAAACCGGGTCAAGCATTCGACCAGCCGCCGGGTAAAACCGGTAGCAACCCTCGGTATCGAAGGCCGGGGCCGTGAAAGCGGGGGGTTGAATGACGGCCTTCGAAAACAGTAGGAGAAAAATAAATGGCACGCCTTGTCGGTGTGGATTTACCGCGCGAGAAGCGCATGGAAATCGCGTTAACATACATTTATGGGATTGGACGTACTCGCGCCAAGGAAACCCTAGAATCAACCGGGGTCAGCCCCGATACTCGCGTCAAGGATTTGACGGAAGACGAACTGATTAAACTGCGTGACTTCATCCAGGCTAACTACAAGGTCGAGGGTGATTTGCGTCGTGAGGTAGCAGCGGATATTCGCCGTAAGATTGAGATTAACTGCTACCAAGGTCGCCGCCACCGCGCCGGGCTTCCGGTTCATGGCCAGCGCACCAAGACCAACGCCCGTACCCGCAAGGGACCCAAGCGTACCGTTGCCGGTAAGAAGAAAGCTAAGTAGAGGGGGCATCAACAGTTATGGCAGCAAAAACAGCTAGTAAGCCACGTCGTAAGGAACGCAAGAACGTTGCCGAAGGCAATGCCTATATTAAGTCCACGTTCAACAACACCATTGTTTCCATCACGGATCCGACTGGGGCAGTTATCGCTTCGGCATCTTCGGGTCAGGTTGGTTTCAAAGGGTCGCGTAAGTCTACTCCCTTCGCGGCGCAGTTGGCCGCCGAAGCAGCGGCACGCCGCGCCCAGGAACACGGGATGAAGAAGGTTGACGTTTATGTAAAGGGACCGGGTTCCGGTCGGGAAACCGCGATTCGCTCCCTGCAAGCCGCTGGGCTGGAAGTGGGTTCCATCCAGGATGTTACCCCCCAGGCACACAACGGCTGCCGTCCCCCGAAGCGTCGTCGCGTCTGATTAAGGCTCCCATCCCGGGTTATTCCGCTTGTATACAGGGAAATACTCGGGATTGTATTGAAGATTTACTAAATAGGAAACTCAAATCCCTTCGCCACGGATTTGAAGCCTAAACCGGTGTGGTGGCGGATGCCGGAAAGGAAATAAACAGTGCTTATTCAAGCGCAACCGCAGCTGACTGAAGAAGTTATCAATAACCAGCGTTCACGCTTTACGATTGAACCCCTAGAACCCGGGTTTGGGTACACTTTGGGGAACTCTTTGCGGCGTACGCTGCTGTCCTCGATTCCAGGTTCGGCGGTGACGTCGATAAAGATTGAAGGTGCTCTCCACGAGTTCACCACTCTGCCTGGAGTGAAAGAGGATGTCACCCAGGTAGTTCTAAATATCAAGGAGATTGTCTTATCTTCGGATAATGACGAACCTGTGGTGATGTACCTGCGTAAAACCGGTGAAGGCGAGGTCACAGTAGGTGACATCATGCCTCCTGCCGGGGTTGTCATTCATAATCCCGAGCATCACATAGCCACCCTCAACAAAGATGGCAAACTCGAGATTGAACTGACTGTGGAACGTGGTCGAGGCTATGTTTCGGCCGCGCAAAACAAGGATCCGGAAGCTGAAATATCTCGGATTCCGGTAGACTCTATCTACTCGCCAGTGCTCAAGGTTTCGTATCATGTGGAAGCCACCCGTGTCGAACAGCGCACCGACTTCGATCGGCTGATTGTGGATGTGGAAACCAAGAAAGCGATTTCCCCACGCGACGCGATGGCCTCGGCCGGTAAAACCCTGGTGGAGCTGTTCGGTTTGGCTCGGGCGCTCAATGCAGATGCCGAAGGCATCGAGCTGGGGTCGTCTAACACTGACTCGGCTTTAGCCGAGGATTTGGCTATGTCCGTCGAGGATCTTGAGCTGACTTCCCGCGCCTTGAACTGTTTGAACCGTGAAGGTATCAAGACGGTTGGTGACCTGGTGGCTCGCTCTCAGGCCGATTTGCTTGATATTCGTAACTTTGGACACAAGTCCATTGATGAAATCAAGGAAAAACTGGCCACTATGGGGATGAGCTTGAAGGATTCCCAAAACCCCGAAACTGACAGCGGCGTACCGCAGTTCAGCGATGAATTTTAAATCCATTCTTTACTAGAAAATATTGAAGGAGAAAGAATAATGCCAAAGCCCACGAAAGGACCGCGTCTTGGTGGCAGCCCGGCTCATGAACGCCTGATGCTGTCGAACCTAGCCTGTGCGCTGTTCGAAAACAAGGCTATTACTACCACCGAGGCTCGCGCTAAGCGCCTCCAGCCCCTAGCAGAGCGCCTGGTTACCAAAGCGCGTCGCGGTGATTTGCACGCCCGCCGTCAGGTGCTGGCTCGGCTGCGCAACAAGAGTGTGGTCGCACAGCTGTTTGAAGAGATTGCCCCCGCTATTGATTCGCAGCGTGAAGGCGGCTACACCCGCCTCGTTAAAGTCGGGAACCGTCGCGGCGACAATGCCCCGCTGGTCGAGATCTCCTTGGTGCTCGAGGCCGTAGAGAAGAAAAAGAAGGCCAGTGCCCCGGCTCCGAAGGCTGAAGCTCCCAAGAAGGAAGAGCCCAAGTCCGAAGAAGCTCCGGCTGAAGGCTCCAAAGAAGAGACTACAGAAGAGAAGGCTGAGTAGTCTCAGCTAGTTTCGAGTTGGGCTGGTTGGATATTTTATCCAACCAGCCCAATGCTTTAGAGTATGAACATCGACCGCAACCCGCAAATCTATAATTATTAAATGACCCGAATTCGCTTCGACATCCGCTACGACGGCCGTCCCTTTCACGGTTGGGCGCGACAACCCGGTTTACCCACGGTGCAAGGTGCCCTGGAAACCGCGCTGACGGTGTTGTTTCGCCAGCCCGTGACCCTGACGGTGGCGGGACGCACTGACGCGGGGGTTCACGCCACGGGACAGGTCGCGCATTTTGATTTACCTGATCAGTTTTCTGGCGACTGGTTGCGCGATGCTCACGACACGGATTTCGCGGCTTCATTAGGTGCCATCGTGGCGGCGAGCAATCCGCCGGGGATCGCGAACTTCCAACTGTCAACGGGATTACACCGACGCTTAGATTCCGTTTTGCGCCTCGTGACCTCTGGGAACACCCCAACCATCCCCGGACTAAACCTGGACGACCAACCGATATACCCGCCCGAGGCCAACGGTGCCATTGTAGTGACAGCGGCGTGCCCGGTTCCCGACGCTTTCGACGCCCGGTTTTCAGCCCTCGCCAGGCACTACGAGTACCTGGTCATCGACGAGCCCACGGCGCGTAATCCACTGACGCGAAACACCTGTTGGTGGTACGGTGCGCCCCTCAATGTGGCACGGATGCATGAGGCGAGTGCCGGATTACTGGGCACACACGATTTCGCGGCTTTTTGTAAACCCCGGGAAGGCGCCACCACGATTCGCACGCTCAAGCAGCTCGGTGTAAGCCGGTTGGCACCGGGAGAGATTCGGTTTGATGTGGCAGCTGACGCGTTTTGCCACTCGATGGTGCGATCCCTGGTGGGGGCGCTAACCGAAGTGGGGCGCGGAAAACGGGATGCGGATTGGCTGGAACAAGCATTACACAGTGCGGTGCGGATTCCGGAAATCCCCTTGGCTCCAGCCCAGGGGCTGACCTTGGTGCGGGTGGATTATCCGCAAGCGCCTCATGAACTGGCGGCCCGGCAAAAACAAACCCGCCAGCTACGGGTATTAGCGGGATTAGGGACGGGCTGTTTGGAAAATCAGCTGGGGAAATTAGGCTGAGAATTCCACCCAGTCAGATGCCTACGCCTCGGCACCTGGTAACAGACGCTACCGTGATTCTCGGCGCAATGACACGTCTGTATTGAACTAACGCTTGGCCTTGCGGTAGCCAGCGGCTCGGGCATCGGATTCAGTGGCAAAACAAGCCTCTGGGATGGTTCTGTTGTAGAATCTTTGCCCCGGCATATGGTAAATCATCGAGTTGGCATTTCCTTTAATGGGGGCGTGCGCCGGGCAAACTCCACCTGTCGGGGCGTTCGGGGCACTCGGAGCTGTTGTGGGGGACGGCTGCGGAGATTTGCTGGGAGCCTGACGGGGACGATTATTGGCAATCGGGCGATCATTTGGCGCGGTGGAAGCATCACAATTTTGCAAAATATTCAAGATGGCTTCACGTTCAGCAGGGGTAACCCACAGGTGATATTTTTGCTTCACTATTACTTGGCGCGAAACATAGGTGCAGCGGTACGCCTGGTTGGGCGGCAGCCAGGTGGCCGCATCACCCGCGCCTTTTTGTTGATTCAGTTTGCCGCTGACCGCTAGCAGATTAATCGGGTCATTGGCGAGCTGTTCGCGTTGTTCTTGTGTTAGCTGTTGGGCACCTTTCTGCCAAGCATCCATCAGCGCCACCACGTGGTCAATCTGCACTTGGGAAGCCTGTGCTTTGGCAAACTGAATGCTGGTGCCGGAATACACATCGGCCAACAGTCCCGCAGTGACCACACAGTTATTGGTGCCCTCACGGAAGGTTATATTGGTTAAATCGCGAGCCAAAATATCATTGCGAGTATCACAGCCGTTACGGTCAATATCTTTCCACGACGGGCCAAAAACCACTTGTCGATCGTAGCCGGTCTTAGGGGCGCGTCCTTTCACCGGTAAGTTGAGCAACACTGCAATCAATGGGTTGGCCTGCGGCTGTGGACAAGCGGCAGTGGATTCGTTGGACAAAACACCGGTTCCACCCACGAAAGTGACCGGAACGGTGGGGGTAACCGGGGAACAACTGGGCTTTGCCAATAGCAGCGGCATCTGGAGCACCCCAGCAGCGGGCACAATGGAGAGCGCATCGGGGAAGTTCATTCCCGAGGCGAGGAAGGCCTGCTGAGCAGGGTTTGCTGTAAATACCTGGGATGCGGTTTCAAAACGGTTTTCTCCGTAGATACGTTTTACATTCGGGAAACCTGTCAGCAGGGCATCGGGCACCGCTCCGTTGCCACCCAAGACTATGGTTTGCGTCACGCCCAGAAGGGATGCCACATTTCGGGCTAAGTTTTCGGTTCCGGAACCAATCAGCATCAAAGGCGCATTTTCGCGCGCTGCCAGCGCACCCCCGGCTAGGGCATCAGCGAAGTTAGTACCGGTAGCCAAGTAGAGGCGTTGTTGCTGATGTTGGCCAAACTGGCTGGCTAACTGTGCGGCAGTTTCATAGCGGGAAGCGCCACTAATTCGTGTCACCTTCCCGTATTGAGCTAATTGCGTTTCCAGGCTTTCACTCACTGCCCCGAAACCGCCCAATACCGTAATCTGCGGGGAAGCGAGCGTTTTCAGATAGCCAATCTGGGCGGTGTTCAGCGAATCTCCCACCAGCAATATGGGGGCATGTTTAGTGGCGGCTACGGGGCCAGCAGCCAGGGCATCGGGGAAGTTCTTCCCCGTAGCCACGAAAACTGATTGTGCGTTTGGGAAAAACGTTTGCGCGATTGCTAAAGAAGTGTCATAGCGATTAGCACCGGCAATGCGTTTCTCCGCAGCCGCGCCGGAAGGGGTGGCGGATGTGAAACCTGTGAACAACAGGGCAACAGCAGCGAAAGAGACCAGGAATTTTTTCAGCATACCCCTAGGATAGTCGGCTACGCGTCTTTAAGGTGGCGAAGTTAGGGTCGGTTTTTTTCAAAACGGAGGCGGCGGCTTCCAAAGCCACTCGATCCTTCTCGCTAGCCTGCAGCAGGGCAGCGCGTTTCACATCCTGGGTGAGCGCGAAAACCGCGTAGGCAGCTTTGAACTTATCCCGTTCTGCTTTCAGTTGCTGCACGTCGGCAGGGATAGGGAAATTGACCTGAATTTCCAGACGATTCGCTAGTTCTGCAAGGCTTGAATCCGCGTAGAGATTTTGCCCCGTAACTGGATTAGCTAAGAGAGTGCCAATGCCGTTTTCTAAAGCGAAACGAAGGTCATACCCCAGTGGCGTGGTAGCCGTGGCTCCCGGGGTGACTACCTCATCAATAGCGGCATCAAAGGCAGGTTGATTGGCTACATTTTCTGCACTGCTCCGAGCGTTTTGAGCCAACCAGTACGTGCCCACAAAGCTGGTAGCAGTCTTCCCGTGGCATGTAGGGGTAAAGCAGAATCGTAAACCGGCTCTTACCACAGGTTCTTTACGCCAGTCGGAAACGAACAGAGCTGTAGTATCGTCGCTGACTTCAGTTTCCTCGTCAAGAACACGGGGGAAGGTTAGCGCCAGTGCCTCCGGATTGGGATGCCCCCAAGCTGCTGGCGAGGATTTGAATTGATTGATGCTCACTGTCTCAGAAAGAGTGTGCCACCCGTAGTAGCGCATTTTGGCCTCGCGGTAAACCCGCTGCGCGTCTTTATTGACGCTGGGTTTTGTTTGCTCTCTAGTGGGGAGGCTGTCTTTTTTGTCGGGATTAGCTGGTTGTTTTGCTTCGGTTGTCCCGGGAGAAGGCGAAGGGGTGGGCGGCGGCGTATCTGGGGGGAAAGACTGCTCCACAGGGGAGGATAGCGCTCTGGCGGTGAAACTGCGCGCGTTGGGCGGCGTGGCGGTAGCGGTCTTGTGGGGAGGCGTCGCTGTAAAGCCAGGAACAGCCAGGAAAACAGCCCCCACCGTAACTAAGATGAGTAAAATCGATTTTTTTGCCATCAAAAACTCCTAAAAACACTAAAAGCTATCAAAGTTGATAAAAGCATACATTGTGAAATCAAATATGGCAAGGTGGGTTTTAAAAAAATTTCGGTGCCGCAGCTCTATAGAACTGCGGCACCGAGTGGAAATGAGCCACTACCCGCGGCGTTTACCTGTCAAATCAAGCAGTGCTTCGGGTTACCTCATCCCGTTGCGACTAGCCGGCCGACGGGTGCGTCATGTCGAGGGGCACGACCCACTTGTCGAATTCTTCGGCAGTCAGGAAACCGGATTCCAAGGCAGATTCGCGCAGGGAAATGCCCTGGTGATGCGCGTTCTTGGCAATCTTGGCGGCCTTGTCATAGCCGATGTGGCGGTTCAAGGCAGTGACCTGCATCAGATTCGAGTTCAAATTGGCCTCAATCTTTTGGTAATTCGGCTCCAAGCCGCGAGCGCAATGCTCGGTGAAGGCTCGGCAGGTGTCAGAAAGCAGCCGGATGGATTCCAAAACGCACCAGGCCATCACTGGTTTGAACACGTTCAACTGGAAGTTGCCCTGGGAACCGGCGAAGCCGACAGTTGCGTCGTTGCCAAAGACCTTGACACACACCATGGTCATGGCCTCGCACTGGGTGGGGTTGACCTTGCCTGGCATGATGGACGACCCTGGCTCGTTTTCGGGAATCAAGAGTTCGCCGATGCCGTTGCGCGGCCCGGAAGCCTCCCAGCGCACGTCGTTGGCAATCTTCATCAAGGCGTCGGCCAACACCCGCAACGACCCGGAAACTTGCACCAGGGCATCGTGGGCGGACAGCGAGGCAAACAAGTTGTCGGCCTGCTTGAACTCCAAGCCGGTTTCTTCCGAAATCTTCTTAGCACACAGTTTGCCGAATTCGGGGTGGGCGTTCAAACCGGTGCCCACCGCAGTACCACCGATAGCCAGGCCACGAGCCTGCTGGTCGGCGAAATGGATACCCTCCAGGGCGAAGTCGAGTTGCGCGGCCCAACCGGACATTTCCTGACCCACGGTAATCGGGGTGGCGTCTTGCAGGTGGGTGCGCCCGACTTTCACCACGTCCATAAAGGCCGCCGACTTTTCCTTCAGGACGTCGCGCAGTTCCTCGACCGCCGGGAACAGAATCTGGTTCAGTTCGCTGACCACCGCGATGTGCATGGCGGTGGGGAAGGTGTCGTTAGAGGACTGGCCACGGTTGACATGGTCATTGGGATGAACCGGGGTTTTAGACCCGAGCTCGCCGCCGGCCTTTTCGATGGCTAGATTGGCGATGACCTCGTTGGCATTCATATTTGACTGGGTGCCGGAACCGGTTTGGAAAACCACCAGCGGGAATTCGGCATCGCGTTTTCCGGCGATTACTTCGTCAGCGGCGGCGGTAATCAGGTCGGCCACGTCGCCGGGCAGTTCACCCAGTTCCTTGTTAGCCAAAGCTGCGGATTTCTTTAGCACGCCCAGGGCGTGAATCATGGGGCGATTCCACACGAAGGTATCGCGTCCAATCGGGAAATTATGCACGGAGCGCTCCGTTTGCGCCCCCCAGTAGTGTTCGGATGGAACCTCGATGGTACCCATCGAGTCCTTTTCAATGCGTTTACTCATAGCTTCCAATTTAGCTTTTTTGAACCCGGGATGCGGCGCAACGGTGCCGCAGCCGGGATTTTTTCGGAAAATCATTGCCAAGTGCCGGTTGACCTGCCTAAAATTAAGCCGTCAACATGCTCGAGACGATTAAAAGGGAGATAAAGTTGAGTGCCGTAAATGTTAACAGTTCGTATCCCGCCTGGGCCGCCCCGACCACGAAACTTGCCGTGATTGGTGCCGGAGCGGTGGGTTCCACCTTGGCTTATGCCGCTACCGTCGAAGGAATTGCCGCCGATATCGTGCTTTACGACATCAACAAGGAGCGGGTAGAGGCCGAGGCCTTGGATATCGCCCAGGGCATCCAGTTCACCCCCACTAAGGCCGTTAGTGGTTCGGATGATATTGAAATCTGTCGTAACGCCGATGTAGTGGTGGTTACCGCCGGTGCGGCTCAGAAGCCCGGGCAAACTCGCCTGGAATTGGCGGAATCCACTGTGAATTTAATGAAAAACCTGGTGCCGAGCCTGCTCAAGGTCGCCCCGGACGCGATTTATATTATGGTGACGAACCCGGTGGACGTGGTGACGTATTGTTCTTTGAAGATTTCTGGGTTGGGGCGTTCCCAAATGTTCGGTTCCGGCACGGTTCTGGACACCTCCCGGTTGCGCTTGCTGGTCAGCCAGGCTACCGGGGTTGCCCCGCAGTCCATTCATGCTTATATCGCCGGGGAGCACGGGGATTCCGAGATTCCCTTGTGGTCGTCGGCCACCATTGGTAACGTGCCCTTGACGCAGTGGGACAAGACTGTTGACGGGGGGCATTTCGACAGCGAGCTTATGGATGAAATCGCCCACAAGGTGGTGCGTTCGGCTTACACGATTATTGAGGGTAAAGGTTCCACGAACTACGCTATCGGCTTGGCGGTGACCTCGATTCTGCGCGCGATTATGCGCGACCAGCATCGCGTCCAGTCGATTTCGACCCTGCTGGAGGATTGGCACGGGATTAGCGATGTGTGTCTGGCGGTGCCGACGGTTACCTCGCGTACGGGGGCGGGTAAGGTGCTGTGCCCCCCGCTGACTTTGAAGGAACGCGACGGGATGACTGCTTCGGCCGAGCGCCTGCGCCAGGTCGCCCGTGACCTCGGGTTTTAGTCGCGGGTTTGCGGCTTTGGGCTTTTCGTCCCGGTCGCGTTTTCCTGTTTCTAATAGTTCGTTATTGTTCATGAGGTGCCATCTCGGGTGGCACCTCATGACCCTATTCCGGTCTATCTTGAAAAAAGTGGAGCGAGCTATTTACACACCGCAAGATATAGTGTAAATTTGGATTAAAATACTCTATTCTACAGGGGGAATGCGAGATGACGAAGAAACTGTTCCCCATGGTAGCGGTGGCAATTTTTTCGCTGGGAGCGAGTTTTATGGCACGTGCCGAGACGACAGGTAGTGAGGTTCCTGAAAATTGGCAAGATGAGATTGCCGGTATAGCTACCCTTGCCGAGGAGCAATATCCCCAGGACTTCACCACTAGCACCATCGACACGGACAAGGTTAAAGGTGCGGTCTATTTTAAAGCCGAGATTCCCCGTGAAATTGCCAAAAAAGCTGCGCGACTTCCCTATCTAGAGCTAGTGGGTGATACTGGAATATCGAACCTTGAGGCGCAAGATATTCACCACGAAATCGCCGATAAGATTCATCAAGAGAACCCTGATTTAAAATTCGGGTCATTTGTTGATTTTAAGAAACGCACTGTCGAGATTGAATTAGACTCTAGCCAGGCACAGGAACGAATGAGTAATAGTATTGCAGAAATCGCTAACAAACATTACGGCAAGCTGAAACTAAATATTAAATACGCTATCAAATCAAAATCTACTCTCGACGCTCTCTATGGGGGAGGTTTTATGAACAAATGCACTTCTGCGTTTTCAGTTGAATCAGAATATTTCAATTTTGGCAATGCCCTTCTTACGGCGGGACACTGCAACACGTCTCAATCTTACCAATCAATTCCGCTTACTTATGAAGGTAATTATGTGGGAGAACGCGGGGATTTCGCCGTGTACTCCACTACCGCCTACACGGCACCACAATATTATAGTAAGCCAGGTCATTTAGTGAATGTAACCGCAACAAGGAATCCTGCTGTAGGACAAGCCCTGTGTCGTAACGGAATGACAACAGGGCAGGAATGTGGGCAGAGAGTAGTTGCTAACGGGTATTGCGATTACACAGAGAAACCTCGAGTTTGTGGATTGACAGTTATGAATTCGAGACTGGCTCGTCGGGGAGACAGTGGAGGCCCCTGGTTTTCAAGCACTTATGCCTATGGCATACATTCAAGAGCCTTACTTTATGATAATTCAGCACGCGATGCTTTTACTCCCGTAAGAGCAGCCGAAAATTATCTTAATGTTAAGGTGAAAACTGTATAGTTATTTGCATATCTCAGATATCCTAAATCGCTCATGTTCGTACACGATTTAGTAACGCTGAGGACGCTAAAATATTAGGCATCGGTTTCCCGGGGCAAGACCGTGATTTCCAAGCCCGCCAACATGCTCTCCATCATGAGGTCGAAGTATTCTTGGCTCATTTGATCTTCGTTTTGCGGGTCGGCCAGGGGGACGAAATAGTTTTGCACCATTTCCGCCAGTGTCGGCGATTTGGCGGCCAAAACTTGCATTTGTGCTACCATCTGGTTCAGGTCATGGCGCTGTTTACCCCGCGTGGGGCTGCGCAGATTACGCGCCGTGATAATCCACAGAATCGTGTTGAGAATCATGGTGTAGGCCTGGGGGGCGTAGTGGCGGAAACCTGCTTCGTGTAATTTTCGGAAAGATTCTTCGAGTATCGGCAGCATTTCGGCACTCAGATTGCCGTACATCATTCTTTCGGTCACTCCTGGATGTTCCAGCAACACCGGGCGGAGGTTTTGCGCCAGCGCCATAAACCAGGCTTTCCACTCCAAGTTTTCATCGGGCAGGGGCACCGCGCCGACCAGTTGCCCGATGATGGCGTTGACAATGGCATCCCGGCTGGCGAAATAGTGATAAATCACCGAAGGCGCGACCTCTAGGTGCTGCGCCAAGTCGCGAATCGACCAGTTTTCCAAGCCGTGTTCGCGGGTCAGGGTCTTTGCGGCTTGGGTGATTTTGGCTTGGCTCAAACCGGCGCGGCGGCCGGTGTTGGGGTGGGTAACATCCATAGCTATATTTTAGCGCCCATTGACAGTACTAGAATGGTGTTCTAGCCTGAGCTTAGGGTGACCTATGTTTTATAGCAAAGGGTGGAATGTGGGGGAAAATGCTGCGGGAGGCAAAACCAAACCGGGAAAAACTGGCCTCCCGGGAGCCTTGTTACGGTGGCGCGATTGCGGCTATTTTTCCGGCCGCACAGAACCTGCATTACTACCCACACTTACCGCGAAGCCGCCCGGGTCAAAGGTTGTGGGCGGCTGGGATTTAGCCAAGGCTTTGCGTCTATCTTGGGGGCTTTGCGGGGTGGGAGCCTGGCGGTTTTTGATGTAATGCGGCCGGTGGTGCTTTGCGTCGCGGTGTTGGCGGTGGGGATTGTGCTGAGTGAAGAAAACCCAGACCGCTTCAGTATGGCTAATGACCCTTGTTTTTAAGGATTTTATATGCTAGTCTAACGGGATGGCTAAGGTTTATCTTACTTAGGTTAGCCTTTTCGATTTACCCTGTAGATAGTAAGGAGTCGTATGGGAGAATCTGTACCGGCACACGGGCAACGTAAAGGACCCGAAGAACAACGGATGCAAGGACACTGGCTGTTGGCCAAGATGGGCAAAAAAGTGCTGCGCCCCGGGGGATGGGAGCTAACCGAAACCCTGGTAAAGCAGCTGTCTATCGGCGCGAAAGACGACCTAGTGGAATTCGGGCCAGGTGTCGGGAAAACCGCCGAACTCATGCTGCGCGCCCACCCCACCAGTTACATCGGGGTCGACCCCAATGACCAGGTTGAAGCGAGCCTGCTCCAAGTCCTCGAGCGCTACCCGCAGGCGCGGAAAGTCGCGGCTAACGCTATGCAAACCGGGCTCGATGATGGCTGTGCCTCGGTGGTGATTGGCGAGGCCATGTTGACCATGCAGTCACGGAAAGAAAAACTCGCTATCGCCCGCGAAGCCTTTCGCCTGTTGCGCTCCGGGGGACGCTACGCCATTCACGAGTTGGCCTTTATTCCCGACGATTGTCCCGAAAGCGTGCAAGACGAAGTCGGCAAAGCCCTGTCCCTGGCCATCAAGGTAGGCGCGCGCCCCATGACGGTATCCGACTGGAAGACCTTGCTGGAAGAAGCCGGCTTCCGCGTCGAGATGACCACCACTCGTCCGATGGCTTTGTTGGAGCCCCGGCGGCTAATCAATGATGAGGGATTTTTCGGGTTCCTGCGTTTTGTGTTCAATGTGGCACGCAACCCGGCCGCTCGCAAAAGGATTTTGAACATGCGCGCGACGTTTAGTAAACATCGCGAGAACCTGGCTGCCATCGGTGCGATTGCGGTCAAACCTGAGGCCTAGGGGATACGCCACGTGGGTGCCGCCCGCATATCGATGCTACTGGTAGAGCCGTGAAGAAAGTCTGCGGTGGCTTTTTAGACGGAACTCCTTTAGTGGAAATCGGCCACGGAACCGGACTGGCACCTCATGAAAAACCCTAAAACAGCGACCGGAGAACCGGCGGAAACCGATGCGAAAAACTGTTATGGAAAAGAGGAAAGGAAGAAAATGAGCTCTAAAGAAACACAATTAAACGAGTCTTCGGTGCACCTGGATTTGCTAAATGAAATCCCGGTGGGCAAAGAATCCACCACCTCGCGGGTGCTGATTAATAACTCGGCGCTGCGCGTGGTGGTGTTCTCTTTCGATAAGGGAGAGATGCTGACCGCGCATTCCAGTCCGCGGGCGGTAGTCGTGCAACTGTTGGCTGGCAAGATGACCTTCACCCTGGATGACACGCCACACCATATGGTGGCCGGGGACATGATTTACCTCGCACCCGGCCAGGTACACGCGCTGGTTGCCGACGAGCCCTGCCAGATGTCGCTGGTAATGGTCGATGTCGCGGCGGATTCATGAGGTGCCAGTCCAAAATGCGAGCGCCTTGGGAAATATATGACCGCCTCATCGAGGACATTGACCCCAGTGTGAAAGTGATTAATGCGATTGAAGGCAGTCACTATTCTGAAATTACGTCCTCGGAGAACAGCATTGGGCGGGGAATGCCCTTTGAAGTGGAATCACTACCACGAACTATGACTTTGCCGGAGATGAAGGGTAAACCTCTGCGTGATGTAGCCGCCTTGATACGATTGTGGTTGGCCCTTCGGCTGCTTGCGCGCCGCACGTCTCGGATCCTTTTCCCAACCAGGATCGGCAGAACGGGAAATGGCCGGGGAGACGTTAAAAAAAATTGGAGCCGGACACTTGGCAGACATGCTGTGTTCTACCATGTCTGGCGGGCAATTTCAGATGATTCTGATAGCCAGAGCCCTGGTGGTGGAACCGAAAATCTTGGTTTTGGACGAACCGGAAACCGGCTTGGATTTTCGCAATCAACTGGTAGTCTTACAGCTGCTGCGCCACTTGGCCGATAGCGGGCTGATAGTGGTGATGAACACGCATTACCCGGCACACGCGATACGCATTGCGGATCAGGTGCTGCTGCTGGATTCCCAGCATCGTACGTTAAGCGGCTCCACTGCGGAAATATTAACCGAATCCCACCTATCAGATCTTTTCGACGTTGACGTGAGGATAGTCCGAACCTGCTTCGCCGGAGCTGAAGTTCCCACCGTAATCCCCGTTAGTCTACAGCGGTAAAGTTCTTTCGGGTTCATGAGGTGCCAATCCGGGTGTTAAGCGTACGCCTGAATTCCGGACTGGCACCTCATGAACGGGAAAAACCAGCGGCCAACGCTGGCGCGAACTAGAGCGAGAAAGCGTGCCACAAAACCCGCACCGCACCCACCCCGCCCAAGAAAATCGCCAGATTACGCGCCCAAGTGGACTTTACGATTTGGCGCAGGGGGATGGAGACGAAATTTCCCACCAATACCGCCAAAACCAAGATTCCGACAATGCTCCACGACAGCTCCCCCGACGCGCCCGCCATACCAGTCAAATACTTGGTGGGCACCACCACCAGGTTCATTGCGGCGAAAATCGGTTGCATCGAAGCCGAGAACTGTTTTTGACCCCAACGCGAGGTCTGCGCATAGGCCGTGACCGCCGGACCCGACTGAGCCACGGCCGCAGATAGCGCCCCCGCCAAGGCGGCAAAGAAAAACACGGGTTTCTTGCCGTAAACACGCGGCAGCTTGAAAGAAAACACCGCCGCCGCCACCATCACCAACATCAGCAGGCCAATCGTAATCTCCAAGGACTTCAAGGGCAGCACGCTGAGCAGCAAAATCGTGATAATAATGGCGGGGGTTTGCGCCGCTACGAACAAACCCACAATCGGCCAGTTAATATCCCGGCGCAGCATCACCCCCAGGGTTATGGAGTTCACCAAACCCAAGATATTACCCATGACTACCCCGTCTATCGGGCCGAAAAACCAGATAAACACCGGTACTGTGGTCAAGCCAAAGCCCATTCCGGCCACGCCCTGGACGCAGCCACCCAAGAGCGTCATAGCAATCACGAAAACGATTTCCATTTAGCTAATATTATCCTCTTCGTTGAAGTCACAGATTCACGCCTTAAACGGAGATGGGGAGGGGAAAACCCCGGTTTAACCTGATGCTAGTGGTTTTTATTGCGATTGCGTTGGAATCATCACCGGGCGGGGCTAGGATTAAGGCGTGAGTTTTTGGGAACAACTGTGGTATCAAATCGGGCTGAGTCCCGCCCAGGCTTTGGGCGTGGTGATTGCGTCGATCGTGATTTACCTGGTAATCAGCGCGATTATCCAGTTGTGGGGTCGCCGGATTTACGCCAATCATTCGGCGACCGGGCTGGCGGTTACCTTGGTGGTGGGCTCGATTTCGGCCCGTGCTATGTTGGGGAACTCCCCGACCCTGTTTGGGTGGGCGATTGCTATCACCGTGGTTTTGGTGCTGGAATCAATCCTAGGGATGCGTTTCGCTTTGGGTTGGAAGCGCCGCCCGCGCCAGGCCGTGATTATCTATGCGCGGGATTGCTTTGACGAGGCATTGCTGCGACGCTATCACCTGTCGCGTGGCCAGATTCGCTCTAGTTTGCGGGAAAAAGGCCTGGCTTCGCTAGCTGGGGTGGGGGTGATTCTGTTGGAACCCTCCGGGCATCTGTCGGTTATCAAGGAAGGAGCGGTGCTGGTGGGTGAACTGGCGCAAGACATCCGCGACCCCAAAGGGGTGCTGTAGCTCCTGCGGCTTTATCATCGTCAGCGGGTAAAGCGGTTCGGCTGGCAGAAATTCACGAATAAATGTAGTCGACAGTGAATATACTGTAGCCTCACCCCCAAATTTTCCCGGATTTCTGCCACGCTCTCCGGTTTGCGGGTTCATGAGGTGCTAGCCGGGAACTGACCAGCCCGCAACAGCGGCCAGGCCTGGTTCCAGCCTCCCAGGCTGCGGGCAATCTTGCCGGCATCCACAATCAGGCCGTGAAAAGTCGCCAGCTCGGTGACGCTGAAATTGCAGCTAGCAACTCGTGAATCCAAGGCGACCCGAGCCCGCTCGTAAGTCTGGAAATCACCGAAACCGGCCACAGCCAACAGCCGCCGGGCATAGAGGTCGTAGATAAATACCGGCCGGTTATACACGTATAACAGCAGGTCGTCGGCGGTTTCCGCGCCAATGCCGCGCAGGGTGAGCAGTTCCGCACGCAGGTCATCAGTGGGCAGCCCCTGGGCGCGGGAGTCATGAACCGCGAACCAGGCAGTCAAGGTTTTCACATAGGTGGTTTTGGTGCGCCAGTACCCGCAGGGGTGGATTAGCTCCCCGAGGTGCGCCTCGTCAACCGCCAGAATCCCCTGTGGGTGGAGCAGCCCGGCATCTCGCAGGTTGCCAAGCGCGCGCTCCACATTCGTCCAAGCCGTATTTTGGGTCAACACCGCGCCCAAGGCTATCTCGAAGCGGGTTTCGCCCGGCCACCAGATACCGGCCTTAACCTGAGCTGCCAACAGGTCGAATAATTCGCGAAACGACAGGGGCGTCTGGGATTTGGCGCTTTTACTTGTGGTCATTCGTCACCCCGGTATCAAGCCAGCAAATAAAACCCATAGCAAAGCGATTCTATCTAAATAGCGCCTCGTGAATCCGCGATTTCCCCGCAAAATTAGCGCGACACCGAGCTCTGGTTCAGAATTATTTAGCGCACAGCATACCGTGTTACCAAAAATGCACTCTGGTCTGTTGCTAATCTCGAGGCGCGTCTGGGCGACTAAAACTCCCGGCCATTTAGATGCTGCGGGTTATATCCTTAAAACAAGCTAAGGAGGGACGCGATGCAACTGCACGCGATTGGCGGGGACATTACCCGGGTTCACGTGGATGCGATTGTGAATGCTGCGAACTCGACGCTGCTGGGCGGCGGGGGAGTGGACGGAGCGATTCACCGTGCGGCCGGGCCAGAGCTGCTGGCCGCTTGCCGGGTGATTCGTGCCACGCGCTATCCCGACGGGCTGCCGGTGGGACAGGCCGTGGCCACCAAAGGCTTCAAGCTGCCCGCCAAATGGGTGATTCACACGGTGGGTCCCAACCGGCACGCGGGGCAAACCGACCCGGGATTACTGCGCGCGGCCTTCGTGAACTCGTTGCGCGAGGCGGCGCGGGTGGGGGCGCATTCGGTGGCTTTCCCCGCCATCTCTGGGGGAGTCTACGGTTGGGATATGGCGGAGGTGGCGCGTATCGGGGTGAGCGCGGTGCACGAGTGGCCAGCCGCGTGGCGGGCTAAGACTGCGGCGGCGAGCCTGTCCAGGCAATCCGGGGACGCGGCTGGAATTACGGCGACGCTTTATGCAAAAAAGCGCCGGACGGAAAAACTCGACGAAACGTCTTGGCTGGCAAAGGAATCTCACAGAATCGCAGCAAACACCACGCCGAGTGAAGGAAAAGCCAAGGGTGCGGCAATCTGTGGAAATGCGGAAAGCGAAAACCTGGGGGAAAGCCCCGTCGAAAGCGTGACTTTCGTGTTGTTTTCCCCCGAAGCCCTGGAAATATTCCAAGACGAGATCGCCCGCAGAACCGGCCGCTAGCTGGCTACCAGAAAATCTGGAACTGAAACCCAGCGACACTGATAAAGTTCCTCTGGTGAATAATCTTGCGGATTGAGTCGAGGCTTAGGGCGAGATTCTGAAAGGGGATTCCACCACAGGTTTTACCCGACTTCACGTGATTATTTTCAAATCGGGCGGGGCAGCGGCGCTCTTGGTGTCGGGTTCATGAGGCGCCAGCCTGATTACCGTATCGGCCGCGTGTTCGAGCAGCTCAAAATCGTGAGTAACGACTATTACTACTGCCCCCGTGTCCGCTAACGTGCGCAGTTGGTCGGCAATCTGAAGCAGGTGGCGGTAATCGACCCCGGAGGTCGGCTCGTCGAAAATATACACCTGTTTGCGCCACGCCAGGGCGCTGGCAATCACCAGGCGTTGCTTTTGTCCCCCGGACAGTGACAGGGGGTGTCGCTCCCGCAAATCCCATAAGTCCAGGTCGGCGAGGATTTCTTGCACCCGCTCGGGGGGTGGTGTCATCCGAGTGGCTTGCGCAGAGGCAGGCTCCCCGTGACCGGGGCGGTAGGGTTTTTGGCCTAAAGTGACTTCGGCCAGGACGGAATCGGCGAAGAGCTGGCGGTGGACATCTTGCATCACAATGTAGGCTACGCGCTGTCGTTCCCGGCGTGACAGAGGTTTTCCGTTCAGGCTGATCTGGCCGGAGGCTTTCGCTAAACCGCAAATCACCCGTGAGAGTGTGGTTTTACCTACCCCGTTTTGTCCTACCAGGACGTTTACTTTCCCGGCGGGAAAGGTGAAATCGGGGATGTCTAAAATCTGGTGGTTGCCATAGGAGAATCGCAGGTTTTCCAGGCGTAGCCCGCGAGAAGAAGGGCCATTAACATCGGGGGAAGGAAGCGGCTCCTGGATGTCTGGATTATCGGGGGGTGTTTTGTACGCAGTCGGAGCCGAATTCTTGAGGCGTGACCCGGGGAGGATGGTGGTGAGTTTGGCTGGCGCGGTGGCTGGGTTGGTGTTGGGATTAGTGGCGTTGTCGTGGTTCGTGTCGGGGTTGGTGTCGGTTTTGGGGCTAGTGTCGTTGTCGGATGGTTTGGGTTCGTGGACGCGGGGGACGGTTTTCATTGCCGGGGCTGGCAGTAGGAAATCTGGGACAAGTTGAACCGAGGATGAGTCGGCTCCGGGTTCCGTTAAAGTTCGCAGACCCAAATTTTGGCGAGCGCGTTCGCTCAGAGCGAAAAATTCCTGACCGTCATAGTCGGCTGCTATTTTGCCATGATCCAAAACCACTACCCGGTCGGCAAGTCCGTTCAAGAAGTACAAGCGGTGTTCGGCTACTACCATGGTGTAACCTTGAGATTTGAGATTTGCTAGGATTTTTGCGAACTCGCTGATAGAACCCGGGGACAAGTTAGAAGTAGGTTCATCGAAGAATAGTATCCGTTTCCCACTGGCCAGAGCCGCCGTGCAAGCGATTTTTTGCAGTTCTCCACCGGATAGCGCTCCGAGCGCTCGCCCCAGGAATTTCGCGGTGTCCAGCTGCTTGCAGGCTCCCAGGATGTCTTGCCAAATCTGGGCGGGTGGTTCCCCCGCGTTTTCCCCGCGAAAAGCCAGTTCCGAGGTCACATCGGCGGTAAAAAATTGCGTGCGCGGATTTTGAAACACCGTGGCCGAAGTATCACCCAGCAGCGCCAGGGGAGCGTCTGGCACACTTAGGCCTCCCACCGTGACTTCCCCGCGCAAAGTCCCGCGGTGAAAAAACGGCACCAGGCCGTTTAAAGCCCGTAAAAGTGTGGATTTCCCGCAACCCGAAGCCCCGCACAGCAGGGTCAACGATCCCGGAGGGCATTCCAGGCTAATATCAACCAAAGCCGGAATCGTGGAGGTTTCCGGGACTTTACCTGCGCGGCGGGCGCGGCGTTGAGCTGTGGTTTCAAACACGTCGCCGTTGCTGGCCGTGGCGTAAGCAAAGTTCAGTCCCCGTACCAAGATTTCCGGTGTTAGTGTCCCGCCACCTGGTTGCTGCCTTGCCTCGCCACCGGAGGCCGCGTTGGCAGAGTTTAGGGTTGGCGAGTCAACGGGGATTTTGGCAGCGGGTTTTTTCCCCGAAATTTCTGCGTCGCGTGTGGTTTTTGGGGAATGGGTGTTTTCCGGCTGGCAACTCATGAATTCACCGCCCCACGAAACGACTGGCCACTAAGGCCACCAAAACCAACACGACCACCAAGTCCGCCCCGCCGAAACCAATCGGCCACACGCAAGTGCGCCGCCCGCGTTTCCCCAAGCCCCGCACCAGCCCGGAGGCCGTCAAATCGTCGGCAATCCGGGTAGAAGAAGCCAACAGCGGCACCAAAATAAACTCCACCGTGTGTCCCGGATGCGCCAAAACCCGACCCCACGTGGGTGCCACCCCGCGCAAACGCATCGTGTCGAAAATCGCGCGCAAATCCGCCAAGGCGCTTGGCGCATAACGCAGCATAACCGTCACCGGCACAATCACCGCGCGGGGCAGCTGCATCCGGGTCAGGGCGGCTGTGAGTTGCCCAGAGGATGTCGAGGCAATCAGATACCAAAAAATCCCGCCTGCCACGACAAACCTGGACATCCACAGACCCGCGAATACGAGGATATCCAAGGCGGAGTTGGCGGCGGTGTTGGCGGCGGACACGCCGCTCGCGCTGGTTTCGGCATAGGTGGCCAGCCAGGCACCTCCCAGCAGGAAGACGAAACCGCTGGCCCAGCCGAGTATTAACCGCCAGCGAACCGTGGTCGCCAGCAAAATCGCGGTGAATCCGAAACACGCCAGTAAATCCGCCGGGGCGACGCGCCCTAGCACCAGGATGTTTATGGTTAGCGCCGCCAACAGCTTCGTGCGCGGGTCAAGGCGTAGCCGGTCGGTGGTTGTCCCAAAAGTAAGCATCGCAGGTGTGATAGCACACAGGTTTTCGCGACCGGCGTTGGCGGAACCGAGGGCGGAGCGCGAGGCTGTTGGGGGGTTGACTGGGTTAGGGGTGGTGGCAGCATCAGCTGGCGCGGCTGGCTGCGTGTCGGGGTGGGAACGTGGGGTCACTGCGGGGTGGTTCCTGGAGTCGGGTTCATGAGGTGCTAGCCGTTATGCCAGGCCAGCCTTGGCGAAATGCTTGGAGAGCATGCGGGTGCCGAGCCAGCCCCCTAGCAGGGCGACCACGAAAATTCCGACTTCCATGAAAATCAGATTTGTGGGCGTGAAAATTGCTTGGAATTGATCCACGAACTGCGCGGAACGCTTCCCGGCGCGCATATGAGCGAAGTATGCTTCAGGATCGTAGAATATCTTAACATAAGGGCTGATGTACCACAGGGAAAACACGGCATAGGCGATAATATTGCGCCCGCGGGAACGGAAATCCCCCGAGGCGGCAATAATATCCGCCACCAACCCCGCCACCAGACAAATCGGTATCGCGGGCCAGGCGTGAGCCAGGCCAATCAGGAGCCCGGTGATCAGCCCCATAATAGTCATGGCTCCGATGGTGGGGGTGCGTACCAGATAGAGCATGACTACTACCCCGCCTATGAGCAAGGACACCACGATACCAAGCAGTGAGAAGGCCGGGCCGAGCAGGGAAAACACCATCACCGCCCAGCAAGCCAGGATATAGATAACGGTGAAAACTCCGGCGTTAACCAGGTAGCGCGGCTGTAAGTCAAACCGGCTTCGGCCAGTTGGCATGTTTTTGTCCACTACATTTTGGGAATCCTTGTTCACAGGCACCACTGTCACTTCCTTGCGTGTTTTTGAGAGCTTCTAGTTTGGTTAAGCTTACCCTTAGATTTTATCCGGATTTCGGTTGAAATGCGGCATTAGCTCCTTGGGGTGGAGATACAGGGATTTTTGGAGGAGCGGGAACGCTGGCCTCGGGGAGGTAACCCCGAGGCCAGCGTAATCCGTTGTAATCCGTTCCGACTAGTTGGTGATGGTAACCGTTATGGCTTTGGTCCATTCACTGGGCAGATAGCGGTCGCTTTCCTTGGCGCGGAGGCGAACCGTAAATGATTTATTGGTACCGGTGTTTTTTGGCACCTTTACGACAATGGAACTTGAATCTATGTCTACGGAACCGGTAATACCGGATGCGTCAAAACTGTCTAAGCCCGAGATTTCAACTTCGTAGTTTGCTACTTCTGGATTCTTGTTGCCCAGCTCTTTTTTGAGATTGTTCCACCCGCCGTCGTTCTTGCTAAACGTGGCCACTTTATGCTCGAGGTAATCGCCGCCACTGCTTGCTGAACTAGATAGGCTGATAGTTACCGGGGTTGAACCAGACGCAGTCAGTGTGCTCGGTGCAGAATGTTGTTTCTGTACGATGAATTTGACTTCAATGCTTTGTCCACCGACAGAGCACCACATAGTGTACCGTCCCACAGAGGTTGCAGGAGTGGTTTTGATAGTGACTGTGGACGCTGCTGGCTCAATCTGCGGGAGAGTAAGGGAAGTAGAGTCGGCGCTCCCTTGACTGAGGTTTCTCAGGTCGTCACATTTGACAGCCTCACTGCCTGCCCCTTCAAACCTCACCGTGGTTGTCTCGTTTTTTGTGGAATTTAGCGTGTTTTTGCCATTATCGAACTTGGGTTGAATCTGTGGCGAGGGCTGGGAGTGGGCGCCGGAATTTGCCCCGGAGCTGCTGGAACCGCCGGAGCTACCGGAGCTGCTGGAACTACCGGAGCTGCTGGAACCGCCGGAGCTACCGGAGCTGCTGGAACTACCGGAGCTGCTGGAACCGCCGGAGCTACCGGAGCTGCTGGAACTACCGCCAAACCCACCGCCGGAGCTACCGGAGCTGCCAGAGCTGCCGGAACCGCCGCTTGACCCGGAAGCACCAGCTTTCGGCTTTTCCTTCGCCTTCCCGTTCGCGCCGTCCGGTTGGGCGGCTTGACGCAGCTGTGCTTCGGGAAGGCTCGCCTGGCCACCGATGCCATAAACCATGAGGTTTTTGCCGGAATTCTTCGCGAAATCCCGTAACACGCTCGCGGTCTCGGTCGGGGTTTCCCCACCGGGCTTAACCAACAGAATCGGGCCGTGTTTCAACTGGCCGGCAATAATCGCATCGGCAGTGGCCGCACCACCCGCCACATACACTTCGCCGGCAGCGCCGTGAATCTGGGTGTAATGCTTGGCAATCGAGGCGGCGGTGGCGAAGCGATTCGCCCCACCCAAACGGGAGGCATTCGCGCTCCCAACCGCAGCAGCCGCCTGTAACGTGGCCTCCGGCAAAGCCCGAGCCCCACCCAACCCGGTTACCTGCACGGGTTTCGCCTGCGCCAGCAACTGGCGAGCCACCTCGCTCAGGGTGCCATCCGGGCGGGTCAATAAGGTCGGGCCGTCCCCCAGGGTTCCAGCCACCATGGAATCCACCAGGTGCGCGTCACTGCCATTGGCTAGGTACACCGCGCGCAACCGCCCGTTCTTGTCCAAAAGATTCTTATAAGCGGGATTACCCGCCTTCGCTTGTGCCAAGATATGCGTGGCAATAGCCTCGGCGGTCGCATAGCGATCGGCACCCGCCAGTCGACCCGTCTGGCTCGCCTTAACCGCTTTCGCTACCGTGTCGAGTGTCGCCTCATGAACACTGGCGGTTCCACCGATAGCGGTGACCTGTTCCACCCCACTGAAGATGGGATTACTGGCGATGGCGCCAGCGAGCCTCGCGGCGGCATCGGGGCTGTTGGGTGCGTAAAGCACCGGTCCGTCAGCCAGCTTTCCGGCAGTGGTCGCGTCCACGAGGTGCCGGTCATCAGAGCTAGCGAGGTACATAACGCGTGGTTTTTGCCCTTTGAAGGCATGAGTCGCAACCTTTAAAGCGGTGTCGACTCGATTAGTGCCCGCCAGGCGCGCACTCGGGGTGGCATCGACGGGGACGGTAGTGGAGGTGGTAGCAATAGCGGGAGTAATCCCGATACTGGACAGCAAGCTGAAAGTCGCAATTCCAAGCCCCAGTTTAGTCTTGAGTTTGAGCATTGTTCGTGTTTCCTTAGGTCGTAGTTGCAAGTGCTAAGCGGCCGAGTTTGCGTTGTCCCGACGCGATACATGCCCGACGGGAGTTGTCAGACATGTTATGAAAGATACCTGATGAGACCCCTTTCGCGCATTAACCCAGGGGCCAGTAACGGGGTATAGCGCGGCGAAATCAAGGTAAAACTCCAGTTCAGAGTGGGTTTAAAATGCCTTACTAAAAAAATTTAGTTCGTTTATCCTAACCCCGAGTTTGGTGCGATTTAGAGGATTCCAACCAGCCGCCGACTGTCCATATGTCGGAATCCGGGATGGCACCTCGTGAACCCGAAACCTAAAAGGAAATCACACCGAAAGCTTTCAACAAACTGGTGACCAGCACCAACACAATCAACACCGGGGTAACGTACTGCAACATAACCACCCAGGCGCGGCGCAGACGAAAACGAGAGGACTCGCGTACCTCGTCGACCAACACGTCAGGGCGCCACACCCAGCCCACCAACAGACACGTCACCAAGGCCGCCAGTGGCATCATTACCGAGGAAGTCAAGAAATCCAAGAAATCCAGCAAAGTCGTGCCTTTGCCCAGCGGCTGGATAAAAGACAAGGAACTGTAGCCTAAAGTAACCACCGAACCCGCCAAGGTAATGAAAATAATCACAATCAACAACGATTTACGCCGCGTCCACCCCAGGGTGTCTTGCAGAATTGTCACATCGGATTCCACCAGAGAAATCATTGATGTTAAGGCCGCAAACACCACCAGCAGGAAGAACACGAAACCCAACACCGAGCCGGCCACACCGAGTTTCACGAACACCTGAGGCAGAACCAGGAACATCAGCGACGGCCCGGAATTCTTAGCGACCGCATCGGCCGAGCCTAAAGCCACGAAAGTCGCGGGAATAATCATCAACCCCGCCAACAGGCTAATCCCCAAGGTAGTCAGCGTGGTTTGCAAGGAAGACGAGGTAACCGACACGTCTTTTTTCATATACGACCCGTAGGTCACCATCACCGCAGTGGCCACCGACAGCCCAAAAAAGGTCTGTCCCAGGGCGGCAATCAACAGCTCGGCGGAAAACTTCGACCAGTCAGGCACAAAGAAATACTGGAGTCCCGCCAGCGCGCCGGGCTGAGCCAAAGTGTAAATCGCAATCAGGAAAGAAATCACAATCAAAGCCGGCATCATAATCAGGTTGGCCCGCTCCACCCCGCCGTTCACCCCAAGCGCCACAGTGATAAAGGTAATCGCGGCGAACACCAACATGAAAGCCACCGACTGGGGGGAGTCCGCGATGAACGCGCTGAAACTCGCGCCCCCATCCGCCAGCTGGGCGCTTTGCCCCGCCCCATAGGCAAACATATAGTGGGTCACCCAACCCCCCACCACGCAGTAGTAAGCCGAAATGACAAAAGGAATAATCGCGATGAACACCCCGGCGGGACGCCAGCGCCGCCCGAAAGACGCGAAAGCCTTGATAACCGAACTTTGGGTGTATCGCCCCAAAGCGGCCTCTAAGACCAGCAACGTCACCCCCAAGGTCAGCATCAGCCCTAGGAACACGATAATGAAAGTGCCCCCGCCGTAGTGCGCTGCCAAATACGGGAAGCGCCAGATAGTTCCCAAACCGACAGCGGACCCGGCCGCCGCCAAAACAAAAGCGAGCTTTCCAGACCAAGAAGCGCGCTGTTCGGGAACTACACTGACGTCAACCACGGGATATTCCTCCATTTCAGGGTGTTTTGCCCCACTGTTGTTTTAAATGTTGCCGTTTCATTCTAGCGGCCTTTTGTGGGGGTTAGTTTTCGGGGTTTCGGGGGCAGAAAGGGTGGGTTCATGAGTGGCCACTCATGAACCCACCCGATGTTTCAGAAACCCTCGCCACCCGGTGTTTCAGAAACCCTCGCCACCCGGTGTTTCAGAAACCCTCGCCACCCGGTGTTTCAGAAACCCTCGCCACCCGGTGTTTCAGAAACCCTCGCCACCCGGTGTTTCAGAAACCCTCGCCACCCGGTGTTTCAGAAACCCTCGCCACCCGGTGTTTCAGAAACCCTCGCCACCCGGTGTTTCAGAAACCCTCGCCACCCGGTGTTTCAGAAACCCTCGCCACCAGGGGTTTCGGCCGTGCCTCGGGTGGGAGCCAGCGTATCCGTGCAGTCTGGTTCACCCGATTGGCTGTCTCCATCGTGTTCGGAATGAGCCTTTGCAACCCCGCCGGGGCGGAGATACAGAATATACAGACGCGTTATAGCGGCAAGATTCAACCAGCGTCGACTGGTATCTCAATGCACGGTGCCAGTAAAAACCCTGAATCTTAGAAATCCCAATCTTCGTCGCTGGTGGACTCGGCGCTGCCGATAACGTAGGACGAACCTGAACCCGAAAAGAAATCGTGGGTTTCCTCCGAGCCGGGAGCCAAAGCCGCCAGAATATCGGCCTTTACCTCGGTTTCCTCCGGGGCAAAACGCGTGGGGTAACCCAGATTCATCATGGCCTTATTCGCGTTGTAACGCACGAATACCGCCACATCATCCATCAAACCCGTGGGTTCATAAATCTCGCCGGAATACTTCAACTCCAGCTCGTAGAGGTCATCGAGCAACTGAAAAGTAAAGTCCTCCATTTCGGCCGCCCGCTCGGGATGCAAATCCAAGCCCCGCTGGTATTTGTATCCCGAGTAATACCCGTGAACCGCCTTGTCCCGCAAAATCAAACGAATCATATCGGCGGTATTCATTAAAATTCCGCGTGCCGAGAAATACAGTGGCAAATAGAAACCCGCATACAGCAACAGCGACGACAACAGGGTAGAGGCCACCTTGCGTTTCAAGGAATCCTCGCCATAGTAATGTTGCAAAACCATCTTTGCGCGTTCTTGCAACAAATCGTTGTTTACCGCCCAAGTATAGGCCGCGTCAATCTCGGGGGTGTTCGATAGCGTAGAAAAAATCGAGGAATAGGAACGGGCATGCACCGCTTGCATAAACGCGATATTGGCGTAAATAGCCTGTTCATGTTCGGTAATGCCGTCTTGAATCTGGGAAATTTCGCCGACGGTGGCCTGTACCGTATCCAACATGGTCAAACCGGTAAACACCCGCATTGTCACGCTACGTTCCATGTCACTGAGCTGGTTCCACGAAGGCAAATCATTAGACAGCGGCACCTTTTCCGGCAGCCAGAAGTTACTGGTCAAGCGGTTCCAGATTTCGCGGTCTTTTTCGTCGGTAATGTTGTTCCAGTTGATGGGGCGCAAGCGTGCGGAATGGTTGTGGCGCCACTGCGGGGGAGTAACTGAGATATCAGTGTATGACATACATGTTCCTTTCTCTACGGCGAGCTACTTTTGCCAGAAATCGTCGAGCAAATCACGAACCGTCTGGACGTCGCGGGGAGTCCCCAAGAGCTCGAAACGATAGAGAATCGGCACGTTACACTTCTGGGCGATAATCGGACCGGCAATGCAGTAGTGTTCGCCAAAGTTAGTGTTCCCCGAGACAATCACGCCCCGAATCAAGGATCGATTCTGGGGGTCATTGAGGAAATGAATCACCTGTTTCGGCACGGCCGCCGCCTGGTGTCCACCGCCATAGGTGGGAACAATCAGGATGTATGGCCGACACACCCGCGGCATGCCTTCCTCTCGAGGATGCAGCGGGAGACGCAAGGCGGGGCGCTCCAACTTTTGTACGAACCTGTGGGTGTTTTGTGAAACTGACGAGAAATACACTACGTCAGGGCACTCACTTTCGGGCAGGTCATAGTACTCAATTGGTGCGCCTTTGGCCATAGCTTTAGATTCCTTCCCCACGGGGTCACTGTTTCTTCTGTTTGTTTTATATCTAAGCATACTTATATAACTGTATCAAATATGCAGGTCGCGGTGGTTTTGCCCGCCATCGCGGCTGGCACCTCGTGAACCCGACAAAACTCCACGCCGCCACCGCCACCGCGACACTCAATCCCGGCGCCGCGCCAAATCATTGGTGTTCTCGGTGCCGCGAAACACCACGAATTTCCACCACACGAACTCCAAGACAAAGTTCAGCAACATCGTCGCAATCTTGACAATCGTGTCCGCCCCGCCCTTGCCCAGCCCGGCCACCACAAAACCACGCGCCGCCAACTCGCCGCCCCACATCGTCACCGGGATGAACACCGCGTAAAACGCCGCCACCAGCAGCATCGCGCGCGGAATATTGCCGGCCGACTTAAAGGTATAGCGCCGATTCAAAGTAAAATTCCAAATCACCGACAGCGTCAAAGACACCCCGTGTTGCGCCCAGTACGGCCAAAACGGGAACAAGAGCTCCATCAGCGCGAAAGACCCGGCTTCCACCAGCCCCGCCGATAGCGACAACAAAGTGAACTTTAGAGCCTGGATTTGGGTGTCATTTAGTCGTTTCACGAGTTGCCCCTCCTGGTTTGGCAGCGTTTAACCGAGTAAAAGCCTGGCGATTATTCCGATACAGCGTCTTAAACACGGCATACTGTCGGTCGTAAACCGCGCGGGTGGCGGGGTTGGGACGGTACGCCGCGTTCGGCTTCACGAGTCGCGAGGTAGCCTCGGTCAAATCCCGGATTTCACCCGCCCCCACCAAGGCGACCAAGGCTGCCCCCACCGAGCCCACATTCTGGGGCGACGCGACGGTTTCCACCTGTCGTCCCAGGATATCAGCCAAAATCTGGCAGGTCACGGGGGACAGCGCCCCGCCGCCCACGAAACGCAGCGTTTTAGAAGTATTCACTTTACGTTCTTGGGTTTCCAAAAACCAGCGCAACTGGAAGCACACCCCCTCGATGACCGCGCGCAGCAACTCGGTTTTCCCGGTTTCCAGGGATATGTTAAAAAACATGGCGCGCGCATTGGCATCCTCGAAGGGGCAACGGTTGCCGTGCAGCCAGGGCGTGAAAATTACCCCGTCAGCCCCTGGCTTGGCGCAGGAAATAACCTTGGAGAGATAGTCATAGAGTGAACGATATTGGTGCTCGGTGTCCTCGGTTTGGTCATGGTGGGACAGATAGACATTGATTTCATCCTCGGCCAGATGCTCGCGTACCCACTCGAAACATTTACCGGCGGTTTCCAGCTCTGCGAAATAGTTGTATTTGCCGCAGTCAGCTCCGTCAACCGTGGCTATCATCGCTCCCGTGTCCACCACGCGCCGATCGGTCACGGTGGAAACCCAGCCAGACGTGCCCCAGTAGGCGTGCGTCGCCCCGACCGTGCAGGCTCCCGCCCCCACTCCAATCAGCGAGGCATCCCCGCCTCCGGCGTAAACCACGGCGGTGTCGGGTACCCCCAGTTCGGCGGCAATCTCGGGGCGCAAGGTTCCTACCGCCTCGGTAGAAGGCACAATCGGGGGCAGATGCGCGGGATTTACCCCGAAACTGCGGGCGAGTCGCGCCGCCCAGGCGGGTTGCGGGGCACGCACGTCTAGCAACAGGGTCGCGAAGGCTGAATCCAGAGACATGATGAAACGTCGCGTCATCCGGCCTATCAGGTATTCCTTGACATCGAGCCACCAGCGGGTGCGTGCCATGACTTCCGGTTCATTTTCTTTGACCCACAGGTATTTCCACATGGGGTCTTTCACCGAGGCCGAAACCGCCGAAGTGCGGTAAAGAGAGGATAAAAGCTTTTTTGCGTTCATCCCCGAAATCTTGAACCCGGTTTCCAAGCCATCGTGTTTTTGTTTTGTAGCCCGCTGATCCAGGTAGCTCATGGCCGGGCGCAAGTGTTGACCGGTCGCGTCAACCAACACTAATCCTTGCATCTGGGAGCAAAAACTAATCCCCGCCACCTGGGCAAGCTCTTGGGGGTGCGTCTCGCGCAGTGCCTGGGTGGTGGTAACTATGGCGCGCCACCATTCCTCGGGGTCTTGCTCTGCGCCCCCGTCAGGAAAGATTGTCAAGTCATAGGTATCCAGCGCGCTGGCTACCAGCGACAAGCTTTCGCCTGACTGATACAGACAGGTCTTGACCCCAGAGGTTCCCACATCATAAGACAACACCAACATGGTTCCTTCTTTCGTTCAAGAGTTATACAATATAACTCAGCTGATTGAACTCAGTGAGGAGGCTAATCTAATGCGTATCAACTACCCCAGCACCCGCGTTATCAACAAGCAGCTGGATGAACTCATCCAGCTACCAATCTACTCTATTAGTCCCGAGGCATTGCGCGACTACGAGGAAAATTACTTTGAAAAACGCTGCCAGGGTTCCAAAACCCTGATTGAGCAGGCCAAGGAACGCATCCCGGGGGGAGTACAGCATAACTTAGCTTTCAACCATCCTTTCCCGCTGGTAATCACCAAGGCGGCCGGCCATGAACTGACCGATATTGACGGCAATGTGTACTTCGATTTCCTCCAGGCTGGCGGTCCTACCGTGCTGGGCTCAAATCCGCCCGAAGTACGCGAGGAAGTCATCAAATTGCTTCAGGACTGCGGGCCGTCAACCGGGCTATTCCACGAATACGAATACAAGCTGGCTGACCTGATTGCTTCGCGCATCCCCACTGTCGACCAATTCCGCATGTTGGGTTCAGGCACCGAAGCCTGCATGGCTGCGATTCGGGTGGCACGCCTGGCCACCAAGAAAAAGCACATCCTCAAGATGGGTGGGGCGTATCACGGCTGGTCAGACCAGTTGGCCTACGGGATTCGCGTGCCGGGATCGAAATTTACCCAGGCACACGGCGTGCCCTGGACGATGTTCCGTTACGTCGACGAATTTAGACCCGGCGACCTGGCTGACTTGGAACGCAAACTGCGCCTTAAAAAACTCCACGGCGGTACGGCAGCGGTCATGATTGAGCCGATTGGCCCGGAATCGGGCACCTGGCCAATAGACCAGGCCTTCCTTAAGGGGGTGGAAAAGCTGTGTCGCCGTTACGGGGCATTGCTGATTTTCGATGAAGTTGTCACCGCCTTCCGGATCAGCGATCGCGGGGCTTCCGGCCTGTTCGGTATTGACACGGATTTGACGGTTTTTGGCAAGGTCATCGCCGGGGGCTACCCCGGAGCCGGAGGATTGGGCGGCAAAAAAGAATACCTGAAGTACCTCGCCGCCGGCATCCAAAACGGGGACAAAGTGCACAAAGCCTTGATTGGCGGCACCATGGCCGCCACCCCAATCAGCTGCGTGGCCGGATATCACACCATCAAACGCATCATTGAAACGGGGGCGTGTGAATACGCCGGCAAGATGGGCAACCGTTTGACTGACGGGCTAAAGGCTTTGGTGCAAAAATACGACTTGCCTTTCGTGGCGTGGAACGAAGGCTCGGTGTGTCACCTGGAAACCGTTGGAACCATGCACTTTTCAATTAACTGGTCTAAACCCTGGACGATTCCCGGTATCCTCAAAGAGACCTCGATTCGCAAGAAGGAAATGGAATATATGGGCGCGGCCTACACCGCCGAAGGCCTGATTACCTTGGCTGGGTCGCGGTTGTACACCTCGGCCGCTTACACTCCCGAACTTATTGACGAAGCCCTGACTCGCTTCGAGCGAGTCCTCCAGAAAGTGGTAAAGAAATGACTGAAACGGAAACCGACCCGCTGATTGCCACTGCCCAGGAACTCTTGTCCGCGCGGCTGGTGGCTCGCACCTGGGGGAATCTGTCGCGCCGACTGTCGCCCGAAAGTTATCTGATTACCCCTTCGGGGCGCGATTACAATGAAATGGCACCTCATGACCTGGTGGAAGTAACCTTTGACGGCGACTGGATAGGCGACCTGAAGCCTTCGGGCGAGCGTGGCCTGCACACCACGATTTATCGCGAACGCGGCGACGCCAAGTTCATTATTCACACCCACCAGCCCTATGCCTCGGCGCTGAGTCTAGGTGGGGACTTGGACTTACCGTCGGATTTGGCGGCGCGCGTGGGGTCGTCGGTGTTACCGGTGGCGGAATACGGCTTGCCTTCCACCAAGAAACTGCACCAGGCCGTGGCGGATGCCATGTGGCATACGGGTTCGCGTGCGATTTTGATGCGCGCGCATGGAGCGGTGCTTTTCGGTGAAGATCCCGAAGAATTGGTGGATTTAGCACAGTCCCTGGAAGTATTTTGTGCCGAGGTGGTCACGGATTTGACCGGGGCAGAGACGTGCGGCTCGGTGCGACGTTTCGTACGTGACGGTTTTGGTTTGCCGCCCCAGGTTGTCCACATTTTCATGAGGCGCGAGGACGCGGGAGCCGTAATCGGGGATGATTCCCCGCTGCTTTTGGAATTTAGGGAAACCGGGTTGCCGGCGTATCTGGATGATTATGCCCAGCTGATTGGGTTGCGTGCCGGGAAAACTTTCGGGACGAATCTGATTTTCGGGCGTAAAGCCGCGTATTTCCTGGGGGCTGACTTGGCGGAGGCCGAGGCGGCGCGCGAGGTTTCCCGCAAGAACGCGTTGGCGGCAAAGGTGGCGGCTTCATTAGGTGCCAGCCCTTTACCCCGGCTAGATTCCACAATTATGCGCGCGGTTTACCGGTGGAAGTACTCCAAGTTGAAAGACGGGGGATAGTTTTGGGTGTCAGCGCGGGGAATTTAGGATGGCGCCTCATGCAAGCGAACCCTAGTTTTTGACCCAGCGGAGGCAAACCGATAGGATATAACAGTTGTATGCCTGCGGGCTGGTGGCTTTTCCCACTCATACCGCTGCCGCCCCTGCGGGCACGCGAACTTTTCCGGGCACAAAAGTGTCCCGGTAGGACTATTAGAATTGAAGGCTAGAAACGTGCGTACGTATTCACCTAAGCCCGGTGATGTGAGCGCGAAGTGGCATCTGATTGACGCTGATGGCGTTGTTTTGGGGCGTTTGGCCTCACAGATTGCCACTCTTTTGCGTGGAAAACACAAGCCGACTTTCGCTCCTAACTTTGATGGCGGGGACTATGTCGTGGTCATCAACGCAGAGAAAGTTGTGCTGACCGGCAATAAATGGGACGAAAAGATGGCTTATCACCACTCGGGTTTTCCCGGTGGGTTGAAGGCTACTTCTTATGGGAAGCTGCGTGAGCAGCAGCCCGAGAAAGTTATCGAGAGGGCAGTGCGTGGGATGATGCCCCACACGACTCTCGGACGGAATCAATTGAGGAAACTGAAGGTTTATGCTGGGGCGGAGCATCCGCATGCCGGTCAGAATCCCGAAGTTTTCGAACTAACTCAAATCGCGCAGTAACGCGGTTTTCGACCTGAGGAGAGTTGTGGCGAAGACCACCGAAGAAATTGAAGAGCTGGAGGATGCCCCCAGCGAATACACCACCGAGACTCCCACCCCGAAGGATGAGCCGGGGCGCGGGAATTCTCGAATCGATAAAGGCATGGGTCTGGGGCGGCGTAAGAGCGCCGTGGCTCGGGTTCGCCTGGTACCGGGTGAAGGTAATTGGACCATCAATGGCCACACCCTAGAGGATTATTTCCCGAATAAACTGCATCAGCAACTGGTGATGGCTCCTTTCGTGTTGCTGGATTTGCGGGGTCGTTTCGACGTTTTGGCCAGAATCGATGGCGGCGGGATTTCCGGTCAGGCCGGTGCCCTGCGTCTGGGGATTTCGCGGGCACTAAACGAGATTGACCGCGATGCTAACCGTCCGGCTTTGAAAAAGGCCGGGTTCTTGACTCGCGATGCGCGCGAGGTGGAACGCAAGAAGGCCGGTCTGAAAAAGGCTCGCAAGGCTCCGCAGTATTCAAAGCGTTAGTCGCATCCGGCGACGCTGGTTGGGCACCGAAAAAGATTTTTGTCTGGTGTTCACCAAGTTTAGAACCGAGCCCGGGGGTTGCCCCCCGGGTTCGGTTTTTTTATGCGAATTGGGCACGGAGCTTTAGGTCAGCGCGCCACAACGGTGTCCGCAAGGACTGGAAGCGGAGACACTGGAGTTTTCTAGTACGTATTTTGGGGATTTCCCTAATAATCACAGTACTTTTTGATGGTATCAAGAGGGCTAGGTATGTGAGAATATTTGGCGGCATGGTGTTTTCACCGGTGCCTGTCATTCACTAGAGAACAGGAGAAAATAACGATGAAATACCAGTATGGCGTTTTGCAGCGCAGAAACTGCGCTAAACGCTTCGGGGTAGCGGCGATGTGTGGAGCGGTATTGGTAGGATTGAGTCCCGTCGTCGTCAATGCGGCTTTCGCGGATTCGATAGCTGGAGAGAAAAAAACTATTGACGTGAAACTGGAAAACAAGCCGGCATCTAATGCGACTCTAACAGAAGATTTGAAGAATAGAGCTGGTACAGAGATAGAAGTTACACCGAAAGACAATCAAACTAATTGCCCTACTCTTGCTGTTGAAGGTGACCCCGCTAAAAGCCAAAGCGGGGATGCTTATGTGTTCACTAACAAACTCGGATTTACTGAGAATAAGAGTAAAAATCCTACTGAGGATACGACTTGTACTTACATCATCACATTACAGAACCCGGCTGAGGGCGATACGCTGGTACTAGATAAATCTGCCTATAGGCTGGAGTGGAAATATACTCCAGGGGCGGGTGATGAGGATACACAGAAACAGCAAGGAACATGGGAATCCAAGTTGCGTAAGTTTGATAATAAAGCGGCAGCGGAAGCTGTTAATTCAGGTAATTCGGGGACAGAAGAAAATGCCGTCTATTTTCAGAGTTTTTTCAAATATTGGCTGATACAATTTTCCAAAGGAACACACAGTACTAAAATTACGGACGAACTTGTCCCAAATGGTAAAAACATTACCCAGGTTCCCGCTACTGGACAATGCGAGAAAGATACAGAGGTTTTCGCAGGATGGCAAGTAAATGGTAGTGGTAAGCTTATCAGCTCTGAAGAGTTAAAGACCGACGCTTATAAACCAAAAAGTTGGGTTGCATACAAGTCATCATGCATTCCTCCACACACAGTAAATTTCTATCCGGAAGGTACCACAAGTACTGCGAGTGGAACTACTCTGTCGAAGGCTACGGTGAAACACGGCACGCCGCTAACTGACGGGAATTTCCCGAGTAATGCCAGCACAGCTTGCACTGATAATACAGGTGGTACAAATAAGCGGATTGCCGGGTGGAAACTGCTTGATTCAGCGGATTCCACAAAGAAGACCCAGACGGAGCTAACGAAACCAGAAGCCAAGGTTACTCAAGATTTGAATTATGTGGCTGTTTGCGAACCTATCGCCAATGTTACAGTGACTTTGGAGGCTAACGGCGGCACCCTGGGGGCTGGGTCTCAGCCTGAATCCCAGGTCGAATCCGGTACAGCATTTTCGAAGCCTGCCGATCCCACTCCCCCCGCCAGCAAACCAGGTTCGAAGTTCCTGTTCTGGACAGCGGATGGTGCCACCGGCACCGAGAAATATAACTTTGCCTCTGTGGTAAGCGGCAATATCACCCTCACGGCTATCTACGGCTACACGGTAACCTATAAAAAGGCCGTCGACCATGCTGATGCAGACAAGCTTATTGGAGTGGAGGATATCGTCGCTGGGGGTGATGCCACGGGTACCGCCACCAAAGGCGCAAAAACGATTAACGTGACGAATCAACTGGACTCCTACTGTAAGGACACTGATGTTTTCAAAGAATGGACAGTTGAAGAAGACGAAAACGCTTCGATAGAAAAAGACGCTTTACCTGCGAGGGTGAGCAAAAACTTTACCCTGACGGCAAAGTGCGAACCGAAGCCAGTGTCACCCCCGGCACCCCCGGTGCCTTCTGTGCCTCCAACACCGCAGCCCAGCCCGAGTGCGTCCGGTGGTTCCGGCGGCGGCTATTCTGGAAGCTATTTCCCGTCCTCCGCTTCGCCCAGTTCTTCCGCCTCTGCTGATAAGGGCAAGGAAAAAGAGAAGCCCGCCGCTAAGAAGCCGGATACTAAAAAACCGGCCGCCAAGAAACCCACCGAAACTAGGTTTGACAAGATGTTTAAGACCCCGGTGAAACTGGCCAAAGAAGCGGTGACGCGCGCGGCGGGTGCCAACCGGGTAGATACATCCTTGCAAGCCCTGTCCCAAGTTAAGAACCACGACACCGTGGTTTTGGCCACAGGTTCTAGTTTCCCCGATGCCCTGGTGGGGGGTGCCCTAGCGGGGGCGATGAAAGCGGGGGTGGTGTTGACCACCAATGACACCTTGGAGCCGGCCATCGTGAAACAGTTGCAGGCACAGGGTACCAAGACAATCCAGATTGTGGGTGGCTACGGGGCGATATCGGCCGCTAAAGAGGCCGCGCTGAAGGCGGCTGGTTTCCAGGTCACGCGCCTAGCCGGATCTGACCGCTATGAAACCGCCAAAATGGTAAAGGCTGCCACCCGCAGTGCGCTTGGGCTGAAAGGCAACGCGAAAGCAAAGGTATCTTGTAACGCGACCGGATCTAACTTCCCTGATGCTCTGGCCTGCGCCTCGGCAGCATCGCTGACGGGGGGGGTAGTCGACTTGGTGAAACCCGGCAGCGCCGTGACGGCTGATGCGAGTGCGGAAACGACGATTTGTGCCGGCGGCGCGGCTTGCGCGGCGGCCGGTCACGGCGTGAACAAAGTAGTCGGTTCTGACCGCTACGAGACAGCCTATAAGATTGCCGAACTCACTCCCGCTACCGGAAAAGTAGTGGTTTCCAATGCGAGCAACGCCGCCGCTGATGCCTTGGTGGCGGGGGCACTCTCGGCTTCGACTAATGCCCGCCTGATTCTGTCCGATGGCAAGCGGGTCAACCTGCCGGCTGGCACCAAGAATGCCCATTTGGTGGGTGGAACCCAGGCGCTACCCAATAACATCCCCATGTTTACCAGGTAAGTCCTGGTTGCTGGTTGGCCCCGGGGGTAACCCCCGGGGCCAACTTTTTTCCGCTTTGCAGGGCGGTGGCTCGCCTTTAAGAATCAAGAAAGGCTGGTTTGGCTATTCGTCTATTGTTTCCTCAAAGAAAGTAGCCGTTTGGCCTGGTGGTGGCCGTGGCAAGGCGGCAGTTGCAAGATACACTTGTAGGAACTCGAAGAGCACAGAATGGTATACGTACGGCGAGGGATTCGCTCCGGGTACGCAAAAACCATGGGGTTTTCATGAAAGTGCTGTGAGCCGAATAAACTGCGGTGTATAATTTGATTCGATGAGGAAAAAGTTTCATATTGTAAAACTCCATCTTGAGGGAAGAGTCGACCATCCTATAAGGAATGTTTCACCCGATATGGATGTAGCTGACGAATTTCATCGATTATCTTATCTCCTTGGATTCGAAGCGGGGATAGACGAATATTCCGGTCTTTGGTCTACAAAGTATGTATATGATGATTTTTCTTCTCTTGCCGGGGATTTTCTTAGACGCGGGTTGACGCTGGATTTGAGTTGCGATTCATCTCTGTATATTCCCTTTACCCCAATTCTGGCTTGCCTGCAGCAGACTATTGCGCCGTTTGGAATATGCAAGATAAATAGAGTCGATGTTGAATGTAATCTTAATGCCTTAAGAATGAATATAAAGAAAGCGCAAACAAATGCTGACACCCAGAAATATATAGATTGTTTACATGACACTGCTACCCCACGCATAGAAGGTATTTCCACTTTACTTTATAGTGCTATAGGTTTCCAGGGGCAGATACTGTTTTCTTCCAAATATAAGCTTTTACAACAACCGTCATCGTTGTCCGATTTGGGGCTACCTTTATCTGCAATGTGGTCTGAATATGAACGTAAAATCGTTAAATCCGCTAAAATTATTAGTCTCACTGCTTGTTAGCGTAACATCGGCTACGGTTCTTATCCTAACAAGTAGCTGTTCACTTGTTAATAACCATCATGAAACTAATTATCAAAAAGGAATGCTCGGGGATAGGATAACAATCGAATGGCAGCAAGAATCCAAGGTTTATTCTTTATCGGAAGATTCACAATTTTCTGTCTATCTTAATACTCCAAATCTAAGTATGAACATGCAACCACCGATTCCAAACGCTTGGAACCATGTTCGTTATAACTCTAGTCATGCCCCCCATTATAAGTGTAAAAAACTGCCCTCATCTTGATTTACTAGAATTAGCTTATTACTCTTCATTTGACCAAACTGGTAAACCTAATATTTATTCTTACATGCCGATATGTGGACCGCATACCCATGTACAATGCAGTATTACCCAAACTCTTTCCAAAGAAATTCATGATTCCTAAACGTTACCTTAGGCCAAGAGCGCGGCGGGCACGGGCGCGGGCATCGCCCGCATCGGCGGCTTGAAGCACGACGGCGGCCGCAGCCTGGCACTGATCCAGAGTGACCGCGCCCAGCTGAGCACCGACCCCGGGGATAGCGGTGGCCGCCATCGACAAGGAAGTCACCCCCATCCCAATCAAAACACAGGCCAAAACCGGGTCGGCGGCGGCCTCGCCACACACCCCCACCGGTTTGCCTTTCTCTTGACCGACCCGGGCAACCCGCGCAATCAGCGTCAACACTGCCGGCTGCCACGAATCCGTGTAAGTCGCCAGATTCGCATTCATCCGGTCGGCCGCCATCACATATTGGGTCAAGTCATTCGTCCCAATCGACACGAAATCGACTTCTTCCAAGAAATGGTCAATCATAATCGCCGCCGCCGGGACTTCCACCATAATCCCGGCCACCAGCCCGCGTTCGCGAATCAGCTTCGTCACCCACTTGACTTCCGGCAGGGTGGAGACCATCGGCACCATCACCCAGTTCTTCCCGGAATGCTGTTTGGAAGCCGCAGCAATCGCGTCGAGCTGCCGGGTGAACAGCCCCTGGTTCAGACCCGTGGTACGCAAGCCTCGCACCCCCAGCGCCGGGTTGGGTTCCTGTTCCAAGGTTGCCCAGGCAATCGGCTTGTCCGAGCCGGAATCCAAGGTGCGGGTGACGACTTTCTGGTTGGGGAAAGCCGTGAGGACTTCGCAGTAAACGGCGGCTTGTTCGTCGAGAGTGGGTTCATGAGTGGAATCCAAAAAGCACAGCTCCGTGCGGAATAACCCCACTCCTTGGGCGTATCCCGAGGCTGCCTTTTGCGCCCCCGCTCCATCTTGGACATTAGCCAAGAGCTCCACCTCCTCGCCACTGGCCAATCTGGCCGGACCCGCCCAGTTTCTAATGGCCTCGCGGGCACGGACATCAGCTTCGACCCGGGGAAGCACCTCATGAACCGGAGCACCCAGGGTGAGCGAACCCAACGAAGCATCGACGAAAACCTTTTCACCCGGCGGGACACACCCGAGTTCACGCATCGCCACGATACAAGGAATTCCCAGTTGCCGGGCGATAATCGAGGTGTGTGAAGTCGAGCCGCCCTGTTCGGTGACCAGCGCCAAGATCATCTCGGGGTTCAACCCGGCGGTATCAGCCGGAGCCAAATCGTCGGCCAGCAGCACGGAAGGTTCGCGGAGCTGGGGCACCCCCGGTTCCGGCTCGCCCAGCAACTCCGCTACCACCCGCGTGCAAATATCGCGCAAGTCAGTAGTGCGCTCTGCCATCAGCCCGCCGGCTTTTTCAAACATGGCACAAAACTTTTCCGTGGTTTGCAAGGCAGCCACCGCCGCCGGGGTACCCGCTTTGATGGCTTGGTGCACCATCTGGCGATATCCCGGGTCGGCGGAGAGCTCGGATTGTGCCGCCAACACGTCCGAAGCGGTGCCTACAGCTTGCTTGGCGCGAGCCGCAAGCCGCGCGGAAACTGTGGCGGCGGCCTGGTCGAAACGCGTGGTCTCGGTTTCGCGCTCGGATTCCGGCAGCGGGGTTGCATCCAGTTTCGGGATTTGGAACCGGGAAACCCAGGCGGCGGGCGCATAGGCCAGGCCGTTTACTACCGGGGTGCCGTAGATGGTTTTTTCGGTGGACATAATAACCTTCCCCGTAGAGATGAATCTTACGGGTAACAGTGTCTCACTTTTTGGGGGGTCTAGGGGTATTAATGAGGGCTGATGGTCGGATTGCTGTTGCCGGGCGGCGACCAGTTCCACCCCGCAATTTTAGTGACAGCGAGAGGGGGTAAATGTGCTGCGGGAAGTGCAATAATAAAAGCGACAGTATTCAGCCGTTAACACAGGGAGGCAGAGGTAATATGACCAAGCGTTTATTCGGAACCGACGGGGTGCGGGGGCTCGCGAACGAAGACATCACCGCCGAATTGGCGCTAGATTTGGGAGTGGCGGCCGCGCGTTTGGTGGTAGAGGAACGCATTATGGCCACCGGCCAGATGCCCATCGTACGTGACCTGCTGAAAGAACAACGCGAAGCCGCGATGATGGAATCGCGCACCGGCATTAAACGCCCCCAGCTTATTCCCGAAGAACCTGCCAAACCTCGCGCTATTATCGGACGCGATACCCGAGTTTCCGGGCAATTCCTCGATCATGCCCTGGCGGCCGGCCTGTCGAGCGCCGGCATGGATGTGACGCGCGTCGGGGTGATTCCCACCCCCGGCGTGGCCTATCTGACCGAGGCACAAGATATTGAACTGGGCGTGGTGATTTCCGCCTCGCACAACCCGATGCAAGACAACGGCATTAAGTTTTTTGCGCGCGGGGGCTATAAACTTCCTGACGAGATGGAAGACCGCATCCAGGCCATGCTAGGGCAAAACTGGGAACGTCCCCTGGGGGCGGGGGTTGGTAATGTGGTCGCCAACGGGGCGGCCGCAGACACCGCCTATGTCAATCACCTGGTGAACACGGTGCCGGTGTCCCTGCATGGGCTGCGCATCGTGGTGGACTGCGCCAACGGGGCGGCCTCCGAGATTGGGCCGCGGGCCTTGCGGGAAGCCGGGGCGGACGTGGTGGTTATTAACGCTTCGCCCGATGGGCGCAATATCAACCTAAAGTGCGGCTCGACCCATCCCGAGCAGTTACAAACCATGGTGGTGGCGGCCGGGGCAGATTTCGGGGTGGCCTTCGACGGGGATGCCGACCGGTGCCTGGCGGTAGACGGGATTGGCAACCTGGTGGACGGCGACCAGATTATGGGGATGCTGGCGTTAAAGATGAAAGAACAGGGGATCTTGACCCACGACACCCTGGTTGTTACGGTTATGTCCAATCTGGGGCTGCGCCTGGCGATGGAGGCGGCCGGGATTAATGTCGCTACCACGGCGGTGGGCGATCGCTATGTTTTGGAAGAAATGCGGGCGCATGGCTATGTTTTGGGTGGGGAGCAATCCGGGCATGTTATCAACGCCCGTTTCGCCACCACCGGGGATGGGATTTTGACCGCCCTGCAGGTGGCGGCTACGGTTGCCGCTACCAGTGCGCCGCTAAGCGAGCTGGTGGCAAAGATTCAAAAACTGCCGCAAACCTTGATAAACGTGCCGGGGGTGGACAAGACGCGGGTGGATGACCCGCAGCTGCAGGCCACTGTGGCCGAGGTCGAGTCGCGTTTGGGTGGTGGCGGACGGGTGTTGCTGCGGCCTTCTGGCACCGAGCCGCTGGTGCGGGTCATGGTGGAAGCCCCCACTCAGGAGCAGTCCGACGCGGAGGCGGCGGTTATTGCCCAGCGGGTAAAGGATTTGTTGGTGCTTTAGGCGTGAGCAGAGTGCCGGGTGGGGTGCTGCCGGGCGTTACGGGTGGGTCGGTTGCCCCGGATTCATGAGGTGCCATCCGGGATTTTGGGCGTATTCGTGGATTCTTCCCGGTAAGAGGCCGTTGTTTTAATGCTCAAACAATCTGAAGCGCGCCGGTGTCTGGCCGAAAAGGGCACTGTCGTTAGAATTGGGAGTGTTTCACGAAGGGAGTTGGCTATATGAAGCGCAAAGACATCACTAGGAAAGCTATTAGGGAGGCTGTGCGCAGCCAGACTCTCGCTTCGGCACGTTTGGAGGGTCGTGGTGTTCCGAGTGGCTTCAAGCTAGCGCCTGAAACACAAAGATTCCTTGACAGCGTTTTAGCTGCAAAACGCTCATGAATTTCTCCCCAGACTATGGCAAAACACCGCTGACGTATGACGAGGTTTCCGCTCTTACGTCGTTGTTTCGACGCGCCCAGAGGGAACCTGACAAGCAAAGTATTTATCAGATAGAGTAATCCATCGAGAATGCGGTCGGCGAAAAACTGGTACTGGCAGTAGCCTCCGGTAAATTGGGTTTATTCGATTTGCTGAGTGATTATTTTCTGCGGCGGCTTCATTCAGATTTATATGGTGATATCTGGGTTTGGGCAGGGAAGTACCGTACTCGAGAGCTAAACATCGGAGTTGCGCCTGAACTTATTGCGACACAGGTCAGACAGGCTTTTGACAATATTTTGGGCTTAGTGGACAGAAAGTGTTGATTTTTTCTTGGTTTTTCGTTGGTGTTTCAAGGGAAGACGGGATAAAAGTCGTTTGGACTTGACTTTTTGGTTGGACAGTTAGTGTTGATTTTGGTCGGGTTTTTTGTTGGTGTAGCAGGGGAAAGTCTGGTTTAAAGTCGGTTTCATACTGGTGGGTATGAAAACGAATAGGAAAGCTTGTCCCGAGTGTGGGAAACCAATGGTGAAGAATGGCCACGATAAACGCGCTCGTCAACGCGCTAAAGAATCCATCAAACCCAGAAAAGACAGAACCTACGTCAATGGAAAACTAGTCGAAGGACAAGCCATACAAGGCTGGACCAAAGTCCTACAAGAACTATCCCTACACTACCCCGAAAGATTCGAAACAAACTAACAAACCAAACCGAACTTACACATAAAACTTGACAAGCTCTCTGCCAGCTCCACGCCAAGGAAGCGGACAAGAACTACCGCAAGTTTCAACGCGACCCGAAGATCAACAAGCGTTACGGCGGGCGCTGGCGACGCATCCGTGCCGCATACATTTCCCAGCATCCTTTGTGCGAAGACTGTCTAGACAAAGGAGTGACCACCCCAGTTCAGGAAGTCCACCACGTCCTACCCTTAGACCATGGCGGCAGCCACGACTTTTCTAACCTGCGCAGCCTGTGCAAACCCTGCCACTCCAGGCAGTCGGCGTTGGACGGTGACAGATGGCGGCAAGGCCCGCAGGTGTATTCGTATTAGCCCAGCCAGTTTTGGGTGTAGGCCAGCAAGCCAAGAACGGCTCCGATGCCAGCACTAATAAACACCCGAAGATTGCTGGACGCCCAAGAGCGGGGCTTATCGAGGTCTTGATTGTCTTCCATGACGTAATTATTGCAGAAAACCCTGCTCCTGCGCCGCAGCTTCCGTCGACCTCAAAGTTGTCTCCCTGGCTCTTGTCCGGCGCTTACGGCAAATCTCACGCGGAGGAAACCACAACTTCGATAATTTAATGGCATTATGCAAGCCCTGCCACTCGCGGATCTCCGCTTTGGACGGTGACCGCTGGCGTAGCGGAAGGTTTACCAAGCGCGATGTTTATGAGTTTTAGGCGATGGAGTCGATGGCTCGTTTCGCGGTGACGAGGTCAGCGCCGGTGCGTTCCCGAAACTTCTTGATCGCTACCACGGGTTGGCCGTTCGCTACTAGCTCGAGTTCCTCAGCCGTCACGCCATAGGCGTCAACCTGTGCTGGCACGCCAGCGGCAGCGAGCTGTGAACGGAGCTGCTCGATAGCGGCTGCTTGACGTTGGACTTCACTGCGAAGTTTATCGATTTCTGCTGCTTGATTGAACCATTTACCCATGAGGCACCTTTCACCACGATTAATTATTGATGGTTTCTATTCTCTCAGTTTTGGTAGGGGCGGTCGAATCTCTACGGGATGAGGTACTGGACAGCGGGCGGGGCCAACCGCGCACGAAGTTTCCGAATCAAACAGGGTATTAACCCGCAAGCCCTCCATTACCGGGCTAACCGCCTGGAAGGAGGCGAGATTTCATGGCGAAAGACGGAACCAATCGTGGTGGGCGCCGTGTGAGGGCTGGCGCGAAACCAGACCCGCTCAACGAGAAACTCGCAAAGGGTCTGCCTGCTACTCGCCTGGAAGATCCGCTAGCGAGCCCTTTTGATTTCGAGGGTGCAGATGTTGGTGACGGGGCGGTGCTTGCTGGTGAAGTGATGCCCGAACCCTCTGAATACTTAAGCGATATTCAGCGTGATGGTAAACCCTTGGGTGCGGACATTGTGTATAGGGAGACGTGGCGCTGGCTTGATGAGCGTGGCTGCACGAGGTTTGTTTCTAAGCGCCTGATTGAGACCTACGCCCAGGCGTTCGCCCGCTATGTGCAGTGTGAGCAGGCAATCTCCAAGTTCGGTTTGCTCGGAAAGCACCCGACCACGGGGGCGGCTATCGCATCCCTATTCGTGGCCATGTCTCAGTCGTTTAGCAAGCAGGCGAATACGCTCTGGTACGAGATTTTCGATGTGGTCAAAGCCAACTCGCTGGTGGACTACTCGGGGCCGACTCCTGCGGATAACGTGATGGAACGGCTACTTCAGGCACGCTCATAGTTATTGGCGTAGTGCGGGTGCGGTGTGGGCGTAGATGACGACCACTGCAATCAAGGCGATACAGACGGTGAAGGGTGCCAGCGAGTTCCACCCGTAAAGGGCGGTCGAAGCCAGCGGGGCAATCGCGTACGCCAACCCATTATTAGCGTTGATGATGCCAGCCACTGCGCCTTGCTCATCTGCACTCATCTTCAAGGTTGGGCCAGTGTTGTACCCGGGCATCGCCAGTCCCATACCTACCCCCAGCACGATACACCCGACAACCAGTAAAGCGTGCGAGGAGGTAGGCCAAATGAGCACAGTTGCAACTAGTGTAATGGTCAGACCAGTACGTAAAAGCTTCGCTGCTCCCCACCCTGTCTTTGGAGCAATCACCGCTTGGGCAATGATCATGGTCACGCCCATGATGGTCAGGTAAATCGCGGAAATACCTGCGGTCGCAGTTGCCGACAGGGCGAAGCGGTCTTGGACAGTGAATCCAAAAATCGTAGCAACAGAAGAAAACACAAGAAACATCACCAGACCAGTTGCTAGCCAGGGAGCTACACGCGGATCAGTGAAGCGAATCCGTTGAGGCTTTGCAAAAAGTTGCCATTGTCTTTGAGGTGCGAAACTCACCAAGAGAACAACCAGACCAATCACCATCACAACGGGCATGACCACCAAGGGCAAGAGCAGGCCACCAGCAGCGGCTAACACACCTCCAGTAACACCTCCAACAATGGAGGCCATCCCTTGAGCCGCTCCAATCATGCCTAGTGCTTTTACCCGCCCGTTCTCGCTGGCAGTATGCGTGACCAGGTGAGCTTGCGCGGTCGGGGCGATCGCTGAAATCCCTGCACCATAGAGCAAACCACGAGTGATCACAACACCAAAAACTAGTCCGACACCGCCAACTACCTGGTTCATCCCCAGGTAGGAGACAATACCGAAGGCGCTCAAAGCGATGATTGCGATCACAAGCCCGGCAGCGAGTACACGTTTAGCGCCGATACGTTGGGAAGCTCGCCCCCAATAAGCACTCAAGCCCGCTAGTACAATCGCTGCCAAAGAGATAGTGGCGCCAATATGCCATTCCCGCAATCCCATCTGTCGTGACAGTGGCGCGATGATCGGATTGAGAATCATTTGCCCCATAAAGGCGAGAAAAACGATTCCCACTACCAGGTTCGCTTGCGCTCCTGGATCAATAGAACTCTGTGCCGGCTTATTACTACGAGGGTCAGGCATCACTACACTCCATTACTAGAACACTGTTTCACTTAGGGATATTATAGAATGGTGTTCTAGTAAGGGTCAAGGGATAAGTTAGGGTCACCTTATGAACACTGTGCTAACGGGGCGAAGGGCTGGGCTATCACGCGAGCTGATTGTCAAACAAGCTGTACAGTTAAGCGCGATCAGTGGCGTTGAGGGATGGTCAGTACGGGACATTGCCCGTGAACTGGGCGTGGTTCCCTCAGTGATTTATCATTATTTTCCAAACAAGGAAGCCATTTGTGATGCTGTTGTAGACCGGGTATGTGTCGGGATTGAAGTTCCCGACCCGGACCTTGAATGGAAAGCCTGGTTTCGAGCTATGGCTCACAATCTACGCCCCGCATTGTTAGCATATCCAGGGATTACCGATAGGTTCGCGCGGGGCAAGTTCAACGAACAGTTTTTGCCGATGATCGATGGAGCCTGGGTCAAACTACAAGAACTATCCCTACACTACCCTGAAAGATTCGAAACAAACTAACAAACCAAACCCCACTTACACATAAAACTTGACAAGCTCAATCGTTTTGGTCAACATTGAAAATCGAGTACTACTACCGGCATGCTTTCAGGACAAGAGAGGAGGTCTACGAAGGGGTTTCAAGCTGGATTGAAGGGTTTTACAACCGTAAACGGCTGTATTCCAGTATCGGCATGATGCCACCCGTGGAATACGAACTCAAGATGAGTCAGACCGCCTGGAAACAGGCAGCCTAAACAACCAACCTGTCAACAACTTGCGGCCAACCCCAATTTACGATGATAAACTCTATGTAGACAGGGTTAGGAGAGGAATGGGGTGTGGACAATAAGATGTTTTGGTAGCTAAGAGAGAAATGAGGTCATTGAACTTCTTAACAGCAACGGGCTTGCGGCGGCATTGATTTGCAGGATTACCGGTATCGGTAAAACAATTGTCTTTAATATGTTAAAATAAAAGAAAATTCCCCCGATTCTATTTAACAGTGTCAAAAAGGCATCTTTTATCAGCTTCATGAAAGACATGACGATACCCTTGCTTATTAAATCCCCGATTTCCTATAAGGCTATGTATAGCGAAGCAGTTCGGAAAGCGAAAGATCTTCCATCAAAAACAATTCCAGTAGCAAATACGAAAGCAAATATTCTATTGCTGGCAGGTGAAGCCGATCAATTATGGGATACCCATAATATGGCACTATCAATTAAAGACCAACGACCTGAAAATATTGTGATTCAAAGTTATCCCGGTGCGGGACATACTTTACAAGGCTTGAAATACGTTGATGCCGGAGCAACGATCATTGAATTCGGTGGAGAGGAAGAAGAAAATCAAAAGGCTAAAGCGGAGTCTCAAACCTTGATACTTGAAACACTTATGTTTTGGATTGATTACCGTAGTCCCTTTACACTGCCACGACGGGAAATATCAGATTGTGTAAATTAGCATTTGAAGGAGAAATCAATGAGTTTAGATGAATTGAGGAATGATATCATCATAAAGCAGAAAAAAGGTCTGCCGTTTATTCTTACGTCCGTCGTAATATGGTTATTGATTACGGTTGTCGCTGCATTGGATATAAATATTGCGATGAAAAATATCTTGGTGTTTTGTTGTTCAACGCCTATGCTTCCGCTGTCATGGCTGATAGGGAAGAAAATTGGCGTGGATATATTTTCAAAGGACAACGAGTTGGGAAATTTAGGGTTTTTATTTACAATGAATCAGATTTTATATCTTCTCATTGTAATATGGGTGTTTAACGCCGTACCTGATAAAATGATTATGGTGTATGCAATGGTCTTTGGCGCACATTTACTGCCGTATTCATGGCTGTACAAATCAAAAGTCTACCGGGTTTTCGCAATTATCATTCCTGTTTTATCGCTTGTTTTAGGAAATCTTTTTGGCGGATTTGTTGTTGCAGGAACAGCTGCAGCTGCCGAAATTGCCTTTGTCTTTATTTTGCGAAATGAACTGAATGGTATATAGATAAGTAAATGGAATTTTTTATTGCTGTAGGTTGTAAGAAGGAAACTAATTAATCATGTTTTCTGGCTAGCTGGACAAGCAAGGACATTAAACATGCAGGTAAATATGTTGACAACTTAAAAGAAGACAAGAATGTAAAAGATGGAGTCAGATTTTTTAAAATGATTTATTTAATGAGACATGGTGCAGATCCGGTCGATCGTTATGGTGGATGGAGTGAATATGGGGGTTAATGCCCGAATTATGTGTTTTTATCGGGCGTGTTGTTATCGTATGGTTCCTTTGCGGATGGAGATGTCGGGGTGGTAGTCGGTTTGGGTGAGGTCGCTGCCAGTATCCCATAGGGCGGGTCCTGGTTTAGGTTCTCTGGTTTGTGGTTTGGCCTGGGGGTTTAGGTGTTCGGGCTTGATGAGCAGGTGCGGGATAACGGGATTTTCACTGTGTAGGTAGCACCACCACTCGACGGCGCGTCTCATGTGGTCTTCGGACAGACCCCGATGGTTACGGATTAGCGTTTTGATTTGCGTGTTTATGCCGCCTTCCAGCGCGTTCGTAGTCGATGGTGGCGGCAGAGTGGCTTGGGTTTGCAGATGAGGGTTCAGGAAAGCGAACAGGGTGCCTTTCCTGGTTTGGGTTGCCAGGAGGTTATAGGCTTTACGGGCGTTTTGATGCGTGTACCACCACTCCTGGGAAGGCCTAACCCAAGTGGGTACGTTATCGGGGAGAACCTCACTGCGGTAGGTTTTCTTTCCGAGCCACTTGCTATACAAGTCGTGGAATTGCTGTAGCTGGTTCGTCCATTCGTCTGCTTGTTGCGGGCTAGTGATTTTCACAAGCTTCTGGGCTAAACCCCACAGGGCTTTATGGGCATCGAGCTTGAATCCGGGCTGGGCTTCGTCGATACGCTAAATGTGGTACGCTGGCGGGATGGATACCACGTATGCGACTGTTGTGGGAGATAGGGGGCGCTTGGTGGTGCCCTCTGTTTTGCGTCGTAGTCAGGATTGGCGCCAGGGCACCCAGTTGTTGCTGCTGGAAACTCCTTACGGGGTGTTGGCGATGACTCGGAGCCAGGCCAAAGACCTGGTCAAGCGGCAAATTGGTGCGGGGAGCCTGGTTGCGGAGCTTCTCGCGGAGCGTCGGGAGATTGCCGGGAAAGAGGCTTCCTAGTGTTTGTTTTGGATGCTTCGGCTTTGTTGGCGTTCCTGCAAGGGGAGCCTGGTTGCGAGCGGGTCGAAGAGGCGTTGCCCCAGGGTGTGGTGGGTGCGGCGAATTGGTCTGAGGTGATTCAGAAGCTCTTGTCTCGGGGTGTGGATGTGTCTTTGGCTACCAGTTTGTTGTTTTCCTATGGGGTGCAAATCCGTGAGGTAACCGAGGCTGATGCCGAACAGGCCGCGCGCTTGTGGCATCCGGGTAGTGGTCTTTCCTTGGGGGATCGACTCTGTCTGGCCTTGGGCCAGCGCCTGGATGCGACGGTTTTAACCGCCGATAAAGCCTGGGGTAATGCCACAGGAATCGAGCAAATCCGCTAGCCAGCGTCCTCCCTTGTTTGCCTCGGCTGCATGAGTCGCCATCCGGGATTTACGGCTCTATTTGGTAGCGGGGTTGGGCTTCGAACTTGAATCCGGACTTTTAAATATCGAATCGATATATGGCGGTAATGGCGATATTGTCGGCTATTTGCGTGGCATTTGCGGTGCATCGCATTGATTAAAGGTGGTTTATGCGCTACATTTGGTGTGGAGGTGTATGATGGCGACTACTAGTTTTTCGGTGCGTTTGGATTCCCAGGTAAAGGCTCAAAGCGAGCAGTTGTTTCAGGATTTGGGGATGACCTTGACTACGGCAATTAACGTGTTTTTGCGCCAGGCCATCCAGGCGGGCGGGTTACCATTCGAAGTCAAGAAGGCCGACCCTAACCGGGAAACGTGGCAGGCGCTGGTGGAATCGCAACGTTTGTTGAACGACCCGACCGCTAAGGGATACACGGATGTGGAACAAGCCTTGGCTGAGCTCAAAAAATGAGCCTTGAAATCCGGTGGACCGCGCGGTTCAAAAAGGACTACAAAATGCGATGCGACGCGGGCAACCGATGGAAGAGCTCGATGAGGTTATCCGCTTGCTTGCCGAGGGCGAGGAATTGCCCGAAAAATATCGGGATCACGCATTGGTTGGAAACTGGTTGGGACACCGGGAATGTCATATCCGACCGGATTGGCTGCTGATTTACGCGGTGAATAACCGAACGCTGGTACTAACCCTGGCTCGAACCGGGACACATTCGGACTTGCTGTAAGGAATCGCCCGTGCGCCGCTAAGTGCGGTGTTGCGTATTCCGTTGGCTTCATGAGGTGCCATTCGGCTTGTGTCGTAAATTCAATCAGCAAACTGCTGACGGCACCAAGATGGGAGCCTACACGGAGTTACTGCGCAAGGTGGTGTCCGAGATTACTGGGTTACAAGAGGAAAAAGGCATCGAGAACCTGTTCCGCCTGGGTGAAGTTGGGAGTGGTTCTGTCCTGGGGTTCGACGATTACTCTTTGGCAGTGAAGAATCCTAGGCTGACTGGCGAACAAAAACTGTGGAGCTCAGGCGCTAAGTGTCATTTCGTGTATATTTGAGCTGAGTCTAAGTGTCATTTCGTGTTTACTACGGGTGGCTTAGGAAGGTGAGGCGCGGAAAATGACGGTGGATCTGCGGCAAAAATCTGCCCGATCGAGGTCAAGTCGGGACGCTATCAACGGCACACTTCTTTCGATAAATTCCGAAGCAAATTCCGCACCAAACTGGGTCAGAGCTATATCCTCTACACTAAAGACCTGATGGAAAAGGACGGTATCCTCCACCTCCCCCTCTACATGGCGATGTTCATGTAGCTCGGGACATTCTTGCTTGTTGCAGTGCATAAGGGGAGGAGAGCGCCGCTCGGTTTGCCCCCGGTTATCCTGGTGAGGTGCCGCTGGGTACAGTCAAAGAGTTGTGAGCCGGGGGATGATGACGCGGTCTACCAGTTTCATCAACTCGGTTTTGTCGACTTTGCCGCGCGTCAGGATGTCCGCCAGCAGCAACAGCATCGGGAATCGAATGTAAAACGGATCCAACACCGCTTCGCTCAGTTCGCCGCGCGCTATTGCTGCCCGATAGAGACGAGTGACGGCTACAAATCCGGGGTGAACTGTTACGGCAGAGAAATGCTCACGTTGTTGCGGGCTTGCCTCCGAAAGAACGCCCAGCACGGTGACGATTTCAATATGTTCCATCCAGCGCTTCATGACGTTAATCAGATTCATAAAGTCCTTGCGCAGCGATGTCGAATCATGTAATTCGGTCAGAAAGGCGGGTGCGGTGCGAACTGCTGCAAATGTCACCATTTCCGACCGTGTAGTGAATCGCCGATAGAGGACGGGTTTGCTGGTTTTCGCGCGGCGTGCCACTCCCTCGAAGGTGAGGTTTTGGTAACCGTGTTCGGTAAGTTCTGTCATGATTGCTGCGGCTAGCGCGTCAAGCAGTTCTTCTCCGGTGCGGCGTTTGGATTGCATACCTCGATTGTAGGTGATTTTTCTACATAGATACGCATCGTTTCTAAATCTGTTATGATTAGTAAGAAACGTTCCGTGTCTACAATGGAGGTTTTGGTGTCGCTCAGAGCCACACTCGCTGAACTTGAAAACTTCCGTGTGCATGGCGTAGTGCGCGCACTAGCTACGCGCCAAATCCGGGGAGGACAGCGATGAAAATCGGCGAAACACCTGTCGAGCCAGCCGTGGTCGTGGATGACCTAGTGGTTACCCGCGGCAAAGGTAAGGCGCGCAAAGAAATCTTGCACGGCATCTCTTGTGAGCTGCCCACCGGGTCGATTACGGGGCTGCTCGGCTCGTCAGGGTGCGGCAAAACGACGTTGATTCGCACGGTTGTAGGCGCTCAGCGCATCACTTCGGGCAGCGTAAGGGTGCTGGGCGAGCCTGCCGGCACCCCTAGGCTGCGCCGTCTGGTTTCCTATACGAGTCAAAATCTCTCGATTTATCCGGATATCTCGGTAGCCGATAACGTCACGTATTTCGCCCGGCTGGCGGGGGCGGGTAGCTCCAGCGTGGCAGAGGCTATCGAAACGGTGGGGCTTGACGAGCAACGCAACCAGCTGGTGTCCACGCTTTCGGGCGGTCAGGCCTCGCGCACTTCCCTGGCATGCGCACTGGTGGGCAAGCCGCAGCTGTTAGTTTTGGACGAGCCGACTGTTGGTCTCGATCCGCTCACTCGTGAATCCCTGTGGACCACGTTTCGCAATCTTGCCAATCGCGGGGTGACCTTGCTGGTTTCGAGCCACGTGATGGACGAAGCGCGGCATTGCGACAGCGTGTTGCTGATGCGCGATGGGGAGTTCCTCGCCCACGAACCTATTGCTCACCTGCAAGAACGAACCCGAACAACCAACGCGGAGGACGCCTTCTTGGCGCTGGTGAAACAGCAAGACCACGAGGAGGCAAACCGATGAAACTCGCTACCGTTTCGAGGATTAACGCCCAGTTGCGTCATGACCCGCGCACTGTCGCGCTTGTGCTGGTCGTACCCGCACTCCTCTTGACGTTGCTATATTTCGTGTTTGTCGATGTTCAAGTGCCCCCGGGAGCGCCAGCACCGTTTGATCGGATTGGGTCGACTATGCTCGCAGTGCTTCCCATGTTGATGATGTTCATCATCACTTCGGTGGTGATGCTGCGGGAACGCACCATGGGTACTTTGGAACGATTGCTGACCACGCCGGTGAGCAGGTGGAATCTAATAGGCTCGTATGCGCTGGTATTTTCGCTGCTGGCGTTGGCGCAAGCGGTTATTCTCGAGGTGTTGATTCTCGGGGTGTTCGGGGTGGAGATTGAAGGCAGCTGGTGGACGTTGCTCCTGGTAGCGGTGGGTGACGCTCTGCTTGGCGTGTCGTTCGGACTGTTGGCGAGCTCTTTTGCCACCACCGAGTTCCAGGCAGTGCAGTTCATGCCGGTTTTCATCGGTCCGCAACTGCTGCTCTGCGGACTGTTTGCCCCCGTGGACTCCATGCCCGATGTGTTGGAGGTGATTGCCCGGTGCTTGCCGATGACCTGGGCTGCTGACGTGGTAAATACCGTCATTGAAGACGACACTCTCGCCTGGGGGGAATGGATTCGCCTGGGAGGGCTCTTTGTGGTCTCGCTTGCCGTTCTTTTTCTCGCTTCTCTCACGATGAAGCGAACGGTGAAGTAGCCGGGGCGGGAACGTCCCGGGCGCGGTGAAGCCCCGAGTCTGGTGGTGGCGGTTCGATTCACACCCGAAGAACTGGCGAGGCTTGATGCCCGCGCCGAAGCCAGGCAGGTGACTCGTTCGTCTCTGATTCGCGAGGCAGCCTTGGCGTGAGCCTCAATATTTGGAAAACTGCTCGCAAACACGCCAAAAAGCAGCGCGACGGCGAGGGTGGCTAGCGCCGGGGGCAAACCATTAGAATTTTTCCACTTTATTGTCAAAGTGATTACGTTATTGCGAGAAAATGCTTATAGTTCTTTCCCTTGGAAAAGTTCCTTGTGAGAGCCGATGCGAATGAACCTGATTATCTGGGTCTTTTTTCGCTGGTGATAGACCACAACTACATCAAATGCGCCTTCTTGTAGATGTAAACCCCAGTAGCCGGTGTAGGTTCCGCGTGTGTGCGTCAGTAGATGCGGGTCGTAAGTCGGCGGCACTTCTCCGAGTTCCTCGATAGCGTAAATTAGCTCGCGCATCTCATCTTTAATGTGTGGATAGCGTCGTACAACCTGCGTAAAATCCGTTTGAAACTGGCTGTCAAAGATAATTTTCATGAGAGGCTGTCCAGGAATTGCGCCGCCTGGGGGGCATCGTCAAAGACTGCCCCGGTTTCGGGTTTCTCGCCGTCAATCACCTTCTGGGTATCCTCGATGACACGAGCGGTTTGCGCATTAGGAATGTAGGCGAGGGCGGGGCGGATGGGAAGTGCTTGTTCACGCACCGCTTGCTTTAAGAACATATTGAGCGCCGTGGACATATCAAGCCCCAGGGCGTCAAAGAGTTCCTCGGCAGATTGCTTGGTCTGCGCATCGGTGCGGAAGTTAATCCGGGCTGCTGCGGGAGTTGCCATACCCATCACTCCTTGTCCATAAGTGGTACATTGTATATCCATTGTACGCATGATTGACATATCGGTAAATAGGCAGTGCACAAGGGCGTGGGGTGGGGGCAAGGGTCTAGCTAGTGCTGCGGGACGCTTCATCGGTGAACGTGGCGTAGTAGAGCTTATCTAAACCAATTGCTGCCAAAATTCTGAAGTGTCCCAGGTTTTGTTCCGCTTCTTATACGGGTGCTAGTTGTTTAGCACGGGTTTGATTATATTGGGTTATCACTTCCTCGGGAGTGGAATAATCTAGCGATTCGTGGAGACGCTGGTGATTCCACCAGTACACCCAGTTCAGGGTCGCCCATTCGACTTCGGTACATGAGTCAGGTCTGGGAGTAAATCAACTCGGTTTTGTATAGCCCGTTGACGGTCTCGGCTAGCGCGTTATCGTAAGAATCCCCAATAGTTCCGGTCGATGATCTAATCCCTGCATCTGTTAGGGCGAAAAAAGCTGATGCCAGTTTCAGAATCTCGTTCGTACGTCTGAGTTCTGCGTTTTCTTTACGCAGACGTCGTATCTCGGCAGACTCCTCTCGAGTGACCCCGGATCTCTCGCCCTGATCTATTTCAGCTTGATTCACCCAGCGGCGCAGTGATTCCCGGCTGACACCGAGTTTCAGTCCGATATCGCTGATAACCGCCCATCTCGAAACCCCAGAATCGTCTCGAAGCCGGTCAAACACCAGCCTGACAGCACGATCCCTAAACTCCTGCGAATAATTCCTAGGCATAAAGCAATCCTCTCAAAAAAACCTAGGAACAAAACCTGGGACACTTCAGTCTGGGTTGTGACAGAATCAGGAAATTTTGGGGGTAGCATGAAGGGGTTTGTGGCAAAATCAGGAAAATTCAAGACAGGGTGGCCGATTTAGTTCATGGTGGAGGCGGTTTTTCCTGAATTTGTCACGACAGGGTACGAATATTGCCGCCAGGTTCAGAAGTTGCTGTTGTTTTTTGATAATTTGAGATTGTAATTGGTGTTGTAACGGCAACCTAGAATCCTCTAATTTTCGGATATTAGGGTGTCAAAAACGCTAGCAAAACCAGTCTACCAGCACAAACAAAACAAAAATACGCCATATGCTACGTAATTGTGGAAGTCAGACAGAAGCCTACTGATTCGAGGGATGCTGACTCTTTTTGAGCATTTTCCGAGTCTCATTTGTGAAGCCGGAACCATCAATCTTGTGAAATGTGGGACCGGTTTGATTTATGAGATTTTCCAGTTTTTCCGGTGTTGCAAAATACGGTCTTGAATCATGTCTATACGCAATCCGGCTGCAGTGGTTCTCACGTATCGAACCTTATTGGCAATAACCGCCTCACGTTCAACTTGGTTCCTGGATATTCTGGAATCCTTTGTCAAGGCAATCAAATTGTGTTGTCCGCAATACCTTAGCCATTCCAAGTCAGTGACTTGCTCACCACGGTCGCCAAAAGCATCCCTCATGGTTACTACATCTAGGCCAGCCTCGCACAACCCTTTAATCAATGAGGGGCTCTCTAAACACCGGTCAATGAAAAAGCGCGCTTTGGGCATGATTACGCTGCCATGGGGAGGTCGTCCATCAAATCTCTGATTGTGTCGACCGGAATACCGAAGTTTTCCTCTAAAGCTTCGTAACTGTCCCCGGCCTGGACATAGCCCACAATGTCACGGATACGAATTCCACAGCGTTCCAACATCGGTTCACCGTAATTAATCAGCGGATTTACAACCAACAGTTCGTCGCCGTACTTACGTAAACTAATCTTGACTGGAAAATCCTGTTCGAAAGTTATCTTGCGTAAAAATTGTTCCACAACTTCGTTGAAAACTCTTTGCCCAGTGCCAGCCACCACTAAGTTTCTAACGTATTGCCCATCTTCGGTTTGCCCATAATCGTAGAGAACCTCCGCACCATCAGTGTACAGGCGCTCAGACGCCAAGATGTGCTCAATTCCCAGTTCTTTTCGCAATACCTGCACTGCGGGACGAATCCGCTGCAACGGAACTCCAGCCGCCCGGAAGCCTTTGGCGACAAAAGCTTCCGCCAAGCTAATGAAAGGCATAGACAATTCACCACTGGGCACGGAGCAACGGTAAAGCATAGCACGGCCGCTCTCGTCCGGCTGAGTCCAACGACGAGCCGTGGAAGGGTTCATTTTCACTATCCGCGCAACATCCGACACCGAGTACAGCGGGGTGCTTTCAACCAGGCTTTTAATGTCATGTGCGTTCATGATTCCCTCCTTCCCTTTACAATCCATTTTCACACACCCAGAGTTCTTTGCCTAGACGCCGGCGTGCCGCATCTGATTTGGGCACGGAAACTGGGATTTTGGCCGGGGCAGTGCCCAAGCTTACGCCGGGAATCCCGGCAAGCACCTCATGAAGCCGTGTGCCTAAGCTGAGGCGATGCAGATGTCTGGAAGTCGGAAGTCGTCGGTAAGCGCTAAGTGTCGGGCGTGTGACGCTCATTTGCGCACGCTGTTTTATCTGGATGTACATCAGGTTGTCGCCGAAGCGAGATTTTCGGGACTACCATCGACAATTTTCAGGCTGGTTTTGCGGCTGCTCGGAAAGTATCCAGGCTGCGAGGCGAGCAGTTTCGTGATTCGGCTGGTTCTATCAGTGTGGTCTGCGAGTTGAGGTAGCAACAAACTCTCTAAGTGCGTAATTGCTGTGTGAGCCTGCTCGACTTCCTGACGGCGGCTTGAGCTGAACAGTGGTTCGTGGTGTGAGACACGATTACGCACCACATTGATTATTGCCAGGTTCTGTTCAATCAATTTGCGGCTGGTTCCAGGCGGAAATACCCGACTGATGTAGGGAATTCACACGGTCTTTTCGTGAGCGGCATCAGTCATATGTCGCCAAAATCCAAAAGGTAACTCGGCTATAACCTGATCCAGGGTCGGCTGCTTAGAGTGGATTCGGGTTAGAGCTTCACTGATACTTGTTCGGTTGCGTGCATTCACATCTATTAGCTGGCCACGCCGGCGACGTTGTAATGGTTGTTGCACCGGAGAGGAAGCATCAACCATCCAGCTCTGTGTACCTTCCCAGTGGGCTATGAAAACCTGATTGAAGGCGTTGCGGATAGCCACTTCTACGTGCGCCACGTCGTGAAGCACCGCACCTGCCAGGTCTAGGTTCCATTCGTAGAGTGCTAGTGAACGCTCTTGATGCCCGTCACAATAATCGAGGTAAGCCTGCCAACGTGCCGGGGAAAGCCACGATGCTACCCATTTCAAATCTGCACTCATTTGCTGGTCTTTCGTAAAAAGTCAATACCCCGGTAAGTTTACCTGCCAGATTGCTCTGCCAGGCAGCGCTCCACCGGGGCTTCACAGTAATTGTACCGTAAGTTCACTTTTCGGCGTAGCGACCCTGTGTTCAAAATGGGAGCACGGAAGCTGGGATTTTGGCCGGGGCAGTGCCCAAGCTGACGCCGGGAATCCCGGCAAGCACCTCATGAAGCCGGAAAAACCGAGCCCACCGGTCAAAGCGACAACGCCCCCACCAGACGGTAAAATCTGTCACGGAACAAAAGCTAAACGCAAAGGAACCATATGTGTGGAATTGTTGGGGTGGCGGGGAAAACCGCTGGGGGAGAGGCGCAAGCAACGGTGCTGGAAGGCCTTGCCCGCCTGGAATATCGTGGCTATGACTCGGCCGGTATCGCGGTTGTCGATGCCACCGCTGCGAACCCAAAACTACACGCAGCCAAGGAAGTGGGGAAACTCGCCGCGCTGCGGGCGGCCTTGGAAACCAAGCCGTTACCGGCGGCCACCACCGCTATCGGGCACACCCGCTGGGCGACTCATGGGGGAGTAACCCGCGAAAACGCCCACCCACACCTGTCTTTTGACGGGAAACTGGCGTTGATACACAACGGGATTATTGAAAACGCCGATGCTTACCGGGCACATCTGCAAGCCACGGGTATCACCATGGTTTCGGAAACCGACACCGAAGTCGTCGCCCACCTGTTGGAACGCGCCTTCCTGGCGGAACCGAAACCCAAGGGTGAGCGCGAAGAAAGCGTGTTTCCCGCAACTGCCACGTTGCGCGACATAGACCCGGAAAACCGTCATCCTTCGGGCGCCACCCGGCTGGTACGTGCCATGAGTCGGGTGACGCGCGATCTGGAAGGTTCTTTTACGTTGTTGGCCATTCATGAGGAGGCTCCCGGGGTCATTGTCGCGGCACGCCGCTCCTCGCCCCTGGTGGTGGGCTTGGGCGAAGACACGAACTATTTGGGTTCCGATGTGCTGGCCTTTGCCAGCAAAACCAAGCAAGCCCTGGAAATCGGCCAGGACGAAATCGTCGTGGTCACCCCGGCCGGGGTACTGGTGCTGGACAGTGAAGGCCACGAAATCCTGCACACGCGCGGGCTGGAAGTCTTTGCCGCCGACCCCGAAAACCAAAATCGTCGCTTTGAAGTGGATTTTGCCACCGACCGGGTTACCAAGGAAGGCTATGGCACGTTTATGGAAAAAGAAATCCGTGAACAACCCCGCGCGGTAGCGGAAACCCTCAAGGAACGCCTGGATGTCAATGGAGCCTTGACTCTGGATGAACTGCGCATCGGGGCGGATATTTTCCGGGGTATCGACTCGGTGATTATCGTAGCTTGCGGCACGGCGGCTTATGCGGGGCAAGTCGCGCGTTATGCCATTGAACACTGGTGCCGCATTCCTTGCGAAGTTGAACTGGCTCACGAGTTCCGCTATCGCGACCCGGTGGTGAGTGTGCGCACTCTGGTGGTGGCAATCAGTCAATCCGGGGAAACTATGGACACGATTATGGCAATCCGCCACGCTCGCGAACAGGGTGCTCGGGTGTTGGCGATTGTGAACGCGCCCGGCTCCACTATCAGCCGGGAATCCGACGCGGTGTTGTTGACCCACGCCGGGCCGGAAATCGCGGTGGCCTCTACCAAGGCCTTCACCGCCCAAATTACGGCCTGCTACCTGTTGGGGCTGTACCTGGCGCAGGTGCGCGGCAACAAGTATGCCGATGAAATCGCGGATTACCTGGAAAAACTTCAGGAAATGCCGGCCAAGATTCAAACCGTACTCGACCGCTATGCCAGCTCGCCAGACCTGGGGGTAAACCTAGCAGAGATTTCTTCGGTAATCTTCCTGGGGCGCCATGTCGGATTCCCCGTGGCCCTGGAAGGCGCCTTGAAACTGAAGGAAATCGCCTATCTGCACGCCGAAGGTTTCGCCGCCGGGGAACTGAAACACGGTCCGATAGCGTTGATTGAACCCGACCAGCCTGTGGTGATTATCGTGCCCACCCCGCGCCGCCCCGAACTGCATCGCAAGGTGGTGTCCAATATCGCCGAGGTACGCGCCCGCGGCGCCATGACCCTGGTGATAGCCGAGGACGGGGACGAAACCGTCACCGAATTCGCTGAAGTCGTGTGGCGGGTGCCGCCCACCCCGACCCTGATGCGCCCCCTGGTTGATGTGCTGCCTTTACAGCTGCTAGCCTTGCGTAAAGCCCAACAGCTAGGACTCGATGTGGATCAGCCGCGCAACCTCGCCAAGTCCGTCACCGTGGAATAGGACAAGCATGGAATTATTGGCAACGCTGGCATCGGGGATGGCACCTCATGCACCCGTAACCCCAACCATAACCGCCATCCTCTCCGCCACCGGTCACCTGACCGGGCTGAGCCACGCCAGCGAAGCCCTAAATACCGGCTGCGTCGCCCCGCTCGGGCATCTTGTCGGCGACGGCTCGCTGAGCGATAACATCACCGCCTGGTTCCACCACGCCGCTGGTTCCCCCGTGGTTTTGGTGGTGCTCACGGCCTTGTGCTTTATTGACGGATTCTTTCCGCCGCTGCCCTCCGAGTCGATAGTTATCGGGCTGACCTCTTGGTTTATCGCCTCGCCGCCGGGCGCGGTGGTGCCCCTGTGGGCGGTGTTCCTGGCAGCCGGTGTCGGGGCGATGCTGGGGGATTCTTTCGCGTTCTTCTTGGGCACGCGCATCCCGGTGGAAAAAATCCCCTTCCTGAACCGGGGCAAAGGGAAGACAGCCTATGACTTGACCCGGCGTACCCTGCATCGGCGCGGTACCTCGTTTATCTTCGCGGCACGTTTCATTCCCGGGGGGCGTATCGCGGTCAATATCTGTGCCGGGGCAAAGAATTTTGGCTATGCGCGGTTCTTGCGCACGGATTTCATGGCGGTGATGTGCTGGGTGGCCTACGGGATGACAATCGGTGCAGTATCCGGGAAAATCGTGGGCGGGGTGCATCCGTTGCTCGCGGTAGCGGTGGGGATTATCGGCGGGCTGGTGTTGAGCTTGGTGATGGATCGGTTGGTGTCGTGGGTGCAAAAGCGTTTTTGGGACAAGCCCGCACCCGACTCTTCGGGTTCATGAGGTGCTTGTCTTAAATTTGCCGCTCGGTGCTCTGGGTCGAAACGGCCGGGCTAGCTATGTTTTGTCCAGTTTTTCTAAGCAACAAGTTGCTAAGAAAAACTCTGGTAAAACATGAATCGCCCTACGCCGTTTCGTCCCCGGCGAGCGCCCTCGCTAGAGTTTGCGCAAATGCAGGCGATGCACCCGGTGATCCGAGTCCTTCTCTAGGATAAGCGTGGCACGCGACCGGGTCGGTGCCACGTTTTCCACCAGGTTCTTCAGGTTCACATCACGCCAGATTCGGCGGGCGTGTTGTTCGGCCTCCTCGTCGGGCCAGGAAGCAATCTCGCGGAAAAACGACTGGGGATCCTTGAAAGCCGTGCGGCGTAACTGGCGATAACGCGAAATGTACCACTGTTCAATGTCGGCGGGGCGAGCGTGTAAATAAATCGAAAAATCAAAGAAATCCGACACCGCCAAGGAATTCCCCGCCACTGTTATCCGGGGGGGAGCCAACACGTTCAAGCCCTCGATAATCAACACATCTGGGGCTCGCACCACCTGGGATTTCCCCGGCACAATGTCGTAAGTAACATGCGAATACACCGGGGCGCTGACCTCGGGTGCCCCGGATTTCACCGCCGCCAGAAACTGTAGCAAAGCCCGGCGGTTATAGGATTCCGGGAATCCCTTGCGATCCATAATCCCGTGCTCTACCAGCTCCCGGTTGGGATACAAAAACCCGTCCGTGGTCACCAAATCTACGCGCGGGGTACCCGGCCAGCGACTCATGAGCTCGCGCAGCAACCGCGACACCGAGGACTTGCCGACCGCCACCGAACCGGCCACCCCAATCACGAAAGGCGTGCGCACCCGGCTGGATTCCCCCAAAAAATCCGCGCGTTGTCCGCGTAACTTCACCATTCCGGTGGCGTAAATCTGGAGCAAAGCTGTCAGCGGACGGTAAATCGCGTCGACCTCGGCCAAGTCCAGGGGGTCTCCCAGGGCACGGAGCCGGTTCACATCGTCTTGGCGCAGCGGCAACGGAGTTTGGTCGGACAGCGCCGACCACTGCTCACGACTGTACATCACGAAAGGCGAGGCGGCTGCCGCTGCGGACTCGTCTGCTGGCGGGAGATGGGGGCGGGCGGAAAGCACCTCGCGCATGGCCTGGCTGTAGCGAGCCTGGGTGTAGCGTGCCTGGGTGGCGGTGGGGTCAGCCATGAAGTCGCGCAGCAACTCGGTGCTGGGTGCCCAGCTAGGTTCGGAGAGGTCTTCGGGGATGGGGGCGTTTCCGTTGTCCATCCCGGTCGCGGTGTTACTGTCGGGTTCATGAGGTGCCTGCCCCCCAGTCGGGTTCGGCTCGGATAGCACCCTGGTTTCAAACATATTTACGACAACCCCACAATCGAGCCGATACACAAAAATCCAGCCGCATCCCGGAAGAAATACGCCGAAGGCTCCTTGAGCTGAGACTCGGAAACCCGCAGATACATGGGGTATTCATCCTTTACTGCGTAAATATGCAGGCTGCGGGTTCGAATCGCCTGCAAAACCTTAAAGGCTTCGGGTGATATCTGTTTATTCTCGTCCAAGACCAGTTTTTCCCGTGCCTTCGGGCTGAACTCGGTGATGGCGGCGGGTGGGTTCCAGTGAGGGCACACCAGGGGATAGATATCCTCGCGGTCGCTGGGGCTAACCGGGGTAGTACGCCGGGTCATCAAGCGTTCCATCACATAGCTCACGTCTTGGGTGGTTACCGCGTCGACTTTCCCGCCGTAGGCCACGTTGGGACAGGTGTATCGAGAGGCGAGTTCCGTCCAAGGGGCTGTGACGTCAACGCGGTTGCCGTGCCACTTCACGCCTGTGTCAGTGACTTTCGGGCTGGTTCCCAGGGCTTGTACCAGCGCGACTTGGGCGGGTTTGGTGGCGTAGCGGTCGGTGAATACTTCGGGGGTAATAGTCCAGCAGTTGCGTTGCATCTGGGTGAAGTTTCCCTTAGCCAAGTCGTCAAAAAAAGCCTGCATTCCCAGCCACTCTACCTTTTGTCCGGCGGAAACCTGGTTGGTTTTCACGCTGGATTCCAGTCGTTGTCGCTGCCACTTTGAGGTAACTTCGGGGATGGTTTCGGCATCAGTATCGCTGTCGTCGCTGGTCAAGGCGGTGGGGAACTGGAGGTTGTCGAGCCCGGCGAGGTTTAGTGTCGCTCCGGGCGGAACCTCGTTGGGGTTGGCATCGGGGGATTCATGAGGGGCTTTTCCGGGATTCCCCGCCAAGTTTTCCGGCGAAGGCTGGCCGATAATCCCCATATTCAAGGTGGAGTGATTGCGATAGTTGCTCCCTTTCACTTCCACCAAAAGGCGGGAGTCGGTGGGGGCGCTGGCCGAGGCGCTGGGTTCGGGGTTTTGGCCGGTCTCGTCGGGGATAGCCGCAATCCGAGGGGCGATTACAAACAGGGTGACCAACACCAGGACAATCCCCGTGCTGGCCAGGGCAAACATGGCCGTCACCAGGTGTTTCGGGGTTTCAACTATCCAAGATTCCACTTTGTCTTTGACGGGCATTCTTCTTTCCTTGCGCCAGCTTCACTTTTAAGCATAAAACTAGCTTCCAGATTACTGGGTTTTTTGCCCAGCGGAAAGCGCTAGCCGGGTCTTTCCGTGCCCGCGTCTTGCTTCATTTCGCGTCCCGACTGGTTTTCCCGTAGGGTGTAAGGGTGATTCGGGGATATGCACCACAATTCGGAACGGATTTAGAACTGCCTTTGGTAAATCTGGTGACCCGCCAAGACGTCGCAAGACTGTGGCCGTGGCCGCAATTCAGTGACGATAAATACTCTCGCGGGGTACTTGCGGTTGTGGCGGGAACCGCGAAATATCCCGGGGCGGGCGTGCTGGTAGCCACGGCGGCGCTCCACGCGGGTCAGTCTTATCTTCGTTACTTGGGTGAGCCCGCCGTGCAAAACCTGGTGCTCGCCGCCGCCCCCGAGGTGGTTTTGGGGGCGGGTCAGGCTCAGGCTCTGGTAATGGGATCGGGTTTCGATGGCCAGATTCCCGAACACCGGGCGCAACTGGGGCAAACCTGGCGGGAACATCAAGCCGGGGGCTACGTGTTATTGGATGCCGGGGCTCTCGCCTTGGTTGGAAGCGAAATAGCACCTCATGAACGCTGCCTGTTGACCCCCCACGCCGGGGAAGCCGCCCGACTGGCTCAGCAGCTCGGCCACCACACCACGCGCGAAGACATCGAGTCCAGGCCCTACTACTGGGCGCGGTGGCTGGCGCGAGAAACCGGGGCAACTGTGCTGCTTAAAGGGGAAATTACCGTTATCGCTGCGCCGGACGGGGAGCTGTTCGTGGTTACGCACGGTACTGCCGACTTGGCGACGGCGGGTTCGGGCGACGTGTTGGCGGGGGTCGTCGGGTTCCTGTTGGCCTCCACGAGGCGCCATCTGGATTTAGCGACAATCGCCGCGATTGGTGCCTGGCTTCATGCCGAAGCGGGGCGACTCGCCGCCCCCACACCATCCGCCACGAAAATCGCGGCCGCGATTCACCCCGCGTTAAAGCGCCTCCAGCTGCGCAAACGCTACGCGCTAAGATAGGTATTACCTTCGCGTGGTTTTTTTGTCCCATGGTAGGTCACACTGGGGGGCAAAACGTGACAAACTATTAGAGTCAAGGTTCGTCGAAAAGGAAAATAATGACTCACACAGACAATCAGGTGTCCTGGCCGGTGCGGGCCGTGGTGGATCTCGCCGCATATCGGGCGAATCTGGCGCGGATGCGGAAGTTTGCGCCGCGCAGCCAACAGATGGCCATTGTGAAAGCCGATGCCTATGGGCATGGTATGGAACAGGTCTCCCTGGCGGCTATTGAAGCTGGTGCCCAGTGGCTGGGCGTGGCGAAAGTCGCGGAAGCCTATCGTTTGCGCCAGTTTTTAGACAAGAGCGGGGTGGCGCGCGACCACTTTGGGGATACTCCCACTTCCGCTTTGTTGCGCTCACGCATGTTCCAGTCGGATGCCGCCGGGCTACCCACGGCGCAACGTCCGCGCATCTTCGCGTGGCTCTATACTCCCAGCACCGATTTAAAATCCACGATTAAAGCCGAGATTGATCTGTCGGTTTCCACTCTTGACCAGCTTGACCAGGTGTCGCACGCGGCGGATGCGGCGGGTTTGCGCGCCCGGATTCACCTAAAGGTGGACACGGGGCTGTGTCGGGGTGGCGCTACTTTGAGCGAGTTTGAAAACCTGTGCAAACTGGCGCGGGCTCGCGAGCGTTCCGGTCTGGTGGAAGTCAGTGCGATTTGGTCGCATTTTGCGCGCAGCGACGAACCCAGCGCCGAAGCCGAGGCCTTTACCCAAGGCCAGTTGGCGACTTTCAACCAGGCCTACGACATTGCTCTGGTTAGTGGTTTGCAACCCAAATTGCGTCACATGGCTGCTACCGGGGCGATTCTGTGGTACCCCGAGAGCCACTTTAACCTGGTGCGAGTGGGAATCTCGGCTTATGGCCTGTCGCCCAATCCGCAAATTGCCAGTGCGCAAAACCTGGGGATTCGCCCGGTGATGCGCCTGGAAACTGAGGTGGCCCAGGTCAAAAAGGTGGCGGCTGGTTCGGCGGTTTCCTATGGCGGTGAGTGGGTGGCCGCTGAGCCGACCTGGTTGGCTTTGCTGCCGATTGGTTACGCTGACGGTTTCATGAGGCGCTTGCAAGGTAAAGCTAAAGTCTGGGTGGCGGGACACCTGTGGCCAGTGGTGGGACGCATCCCCATGGATCAGATTATTTTGAATCTCGGTTCGGCTATTGACGGAGCGGGGGACTTGATTCCTCCACCGCTAAAGCCCGGGGATTTAGCGGTGATATTCGGTGATCCGAACCGCCTGCCCCCGGGATTTCCTCCCGGGGAACCCGCCGGTGAATCCACAGTAGCGGATTTGTGGAATCACGACCCGGTGCCATCAGCGGATGCCCTGGCGGCGGCGGCCGACACGATTTCTTACGAGATTCTCACTGCTGTAGACAAGGACACGCCGCGAATCTATGTGGACAAGACCAAGAAAGAGAAATGACAGATTTAGAAACCACGGCCGCGCTACCGGTGTTGGCCACTCTTGAAACGAAAACCGCTGCTGAAACCCGACTGTTGGGTCAGGCTCTCGCGCCCTTTCTTAAAGCTGGGGATTTGCTGATTCTGGAAGGCGAACTGGGAGCGGGGAAAACCACTTTCACTCAGGGGCTGGGCGCCGGGCTCCAGGTGCAACAGCGGGTGACCTCGCCTACCTTTATTATTGCCCGCACCCATCCCGTTGCTCCCGGTTCGGGGCTGGTTCCCCTGGTGCATGTGGATGCCTATAGACTCCAGGCTGGCGACGACATTGAATCCCTGGATTTGGATTCTGCTCTTGAGGATTCCATTGTGGTGGTGGAGTGGGGTAAAGGCAAGGCCGAGGGGATTTCCCCCCACACCTTGATGGTGGAAATCGCGCGGCCGGAAACTACTTTGCCGCCGGGTTCTGATTTTGCGGATATTCCCGAAGATACCCCGTGCGTCTTGACTTTCCGTGCCTCGGCGGGAGCTTGGGATTTATCTGGATTGCCGGCTGCCTGGGAAGCCCTGGTGAGACAGGCATGAGGCTCTTGGCGGCGGTGATTGCCGGATGGCTCCTCGTGAACCCGATAACTGTTGGGACAACTGAGGCGAGCTGGGCGAACCCCGCCGTGCCAAGGTGTGCCACCCTGGCCGCAGTTGCGACCAGAACCACGGCCGATATGACGGCCAGTCGAAGTGCGGCGAACCCGTCCGATGCTTCCGCCGCCCGCAAGTGGTTTGCCGCCGAGGGGAATAAGCTGGCTGCTTCCACCACCGGATACCTACCCACCGATGCCGCCGCCCCGGATGCGAAACCCGAGATTGGGGATATCACCCAGGTTTCGACCTGGTCAAAATCCATGCTGAAGGGTGCCTTTTCCCCCCAGAACGCCTTGCAGCGTATCAATATGTGGATAAGCCCCGTGACTCAAGGCGGCAGTATCCTGGGAGTGGTTGTCTATACCGGCTCTGACCAGGGTCTTTATCCGGTGGCGGTGCCGAAAAACTCGACTTTAGCTCCCAGAGTCACCGAGGGAACCCCGGAACCCACTGTGAAACCCGGTGACACGCGTAATAGCTGGGGCGCGGTGGAACCGAAAAACTCGCATTTGCCGGTGAAGACTGTGCCTCCGGGGGCGGCGTATATCTTGCCGGATTTGGCGCGCGCCTTGATAAATGGGGCGAGGAACTCGCAGCGTGTCGCGGTGCCGATTTACGATCCGGTGGTGGATGCCTGGTTCGTGCTCACCGATGACCAGCTGGTGGCGGTCTCTGCCACCGCTCGCGCGCGTCTGTCAGGTAGTGCTTCGCTGGGGCAGGTGCGCGAGGCGATTCAATCCTGGTGGGGTACCGCGCCGGTTACCCGCGCCCCGGAGGCTCTCGAAGCGGCGGTTACCCCCGCTCCCACCGCCATTTGGGTGGTGGTCGCGGCTTTTTTGGGGGCGGGACTGGTGGCGGTGCTGATTTTTGCGGCTTTGCAGCGCCAAGCCAAGGCTTACGAGGAGGTCGTGCCGCTGGAGGACACGGAGCTGATTATCGTGCCGCCCCCGCCGCCTACTACCGCCGTGCCAACTATCACGGTTTCCGCCGCTGAAGCCTTGACGCACTAAACTAGAAGCGTGCGTTACCTATACATAGATACCTGCGCGGCTAGTGCCGTGGCTTTAGTTGATACTGATACTTCTGATGTGAAAACCGCCGAAGTGGCGGATAGTCGTTCCCAAGTTGAGTCGCTTTCTGGCTTGATATCGCGGGTTCTGGCGGGGAGTGTGATGCCCGACTGTGTTATGGTTTCGCGCGGTCCCGCGCCTTTCACCGGGTTGCGGGTGGGTTTGGTGACCGCCCGCGCCTTGGGGGCGGCTTGGGGGGTGCCGGTGTTGGGCGTCGACGAGTTGACTGTGCAGGCGACGGCGGCGGTTTCGCTGTGGGACGCGGCTTCACGAGGTGCCAACCCGGATGACGGGCGTATTGTCACGGTGATGGATGCCCGTCGTCACGAGGTTTACGCGGCTTTGTTTGCTGCCGATGCGGGGGTGTCTCGCCTGTCCGAGGACTGGGTGGGGAGCCTAGAGGTTTTGGCCGGTCAGTTGACGACTTGGGATCCGGAATTCCCGGGCCGGGGGGACTTGGTGCGTTTCGTGGGGAATAAGGCTGACGCGGTGCCCACAGCCGTGACCCTGCAGCCGGGGATTGCTGATTTGGCGCGCGCGGCGCAAACCGTGGTGGCGCGCTGTTTAGCTGGGAGTGACGGGGAAACCGGGGTCGGCTTTGATTTAGAGAAATTGCGCGGGGAATCCGAGTTGCTCCTCATGAAGCGGGGGCTCGGTACCGAACCGGAGTACTTGCGTCGCCCCGACATACAGGAAAAGAAGTGAACGTGCGGGTACCTTCGGGTCGAAATTATTTTAGATAACCAAAGGTTGCGAAATACGCCCGTAAGAATAGGTAAAGGATAGCTTTTATGGGGCTGAAACGTGTCGCATTTTAATCCCCGAAACCCGGTAAAACCGCAGGTAATGACGGTTTTGTGGATGGTGAATCGGGCTTTGGGACCAGTGACCCTCGGAGAGAGGAACTAAATCTTATACAGTCGAAATCGTGACTGACACGAAACTGAGTACAGATAACAGAGCAATCAAAACCACGGTTATCATCAAACAGGCCATGGCGGTAACCGGACTGTTTTTTGTGGCCTTCGTGATTTTGCACGCCTATGGGAACCTTAAGGTGTTCCTGGGCGAAAAAGATTACAACGACTATGCGTTAGCGTTGCGGACATTTTTGATGCCGATTCTGCCCTACGAGGGGCTGTTGTGGATTTTACGGGCCGTGCTTTTGGTGTGCATCTTGGTGCACGTGGTGGCGGCTTTCTACCTGTGGCATCGCTCGGCAAAGGCTCGCGGTTCGCGTTATATGGTCAAGAAATCCTTGGCCACCGCCTATGCGGCGCGCACGGTACGTTGGGGCGGGGTGATTTTACTGTTCTTTATTCTGTTCCACCTGGGGCACTTCACCTTGAAATGGGCCAAGATTGGGAATCCGGCCGCCTATGGTTCGCATCAGGTGACGCTTGATGCCGCTGGCGCGGTAGTACCGGAAGGGGCAGACTCCGCTGTTATCACCGTCACCGAGGGCTATCCCTATGCCATGATGTACACCACTTTCTCCAACTGGTGGATGGTGCTGATTTACGGCATCGCTGTGGCCGCGCTGTGTCTGCATATTGCTCACGGGGTGTGGTCCGCGCTGCAAAGCGTCGGCTGGTTGCGACGCAACACCGAGGTTCCGGTACAGATTATTTCCGGGCTGGTCGGGCTGGCGGTGCTGGTGATGTTCTTGCTGCCTCCGGTTTGTTTCCTGGCCGGGTTGATGCCTGCGCCCGCTCCGGTGGCCTAGGGTTTTGAGGGAGAGAAAACATGAGTGAACTGATTGACGGTTTCTATTACGAAGGCGAGAAAGTCGCCGACACCAAAGCGCCAATGGATGTGCCGATTGCCCGCCGCTGGGAGGAACGTAAATTCCGTGGTGGCCTGGTGAACCCCACCAACCGCCGTAAGCTACATATTATTGTGGTGGGAACTGGCCTGGCCGGTGGGGCAGCGGCTGCCTCGCTGGGCGAGATGGGCTATCACGTTGATGCGTTTTACTACCAGGATTCCGCGCGGCGTGCCCACTCTATCGCCGCCCAGGGCGGTATCAACGCGGCCAAGAACTATCGCAACGACAATGACTCGATTTACCGGTTGTTCTATGACACGGTTAAGGGCGGGGACTATCGGGCACGCGAAAACAACGTGTATCGCTTGGCCGAGGTTTCAGCCAATATTATCGACCAGTGCGTCGCCCAGGGGGTGCCTTTCGCCCGTGAATACGGCGGCCTGCTGGACAACCGGTCGTTTGGCGGGGTGCAGGTAGCACGTACTTTTTATGCCCGCGGCCAGACCGGCCAGCAGCTTTTGATTGGGGCGTACCAAGCCTTTAGCCGCCAGGTAAAGGCCGGGACAGTAATTCCGCATTCGCGCTGCGAAATGATGGATTTGATTGTCAAAGATGGTCGGGCGCGGGGTATCGTGACCCGTGACATGTGCACCGGCGAGATTAAACCGTGGATTGCGGATGCGGTAATCCTGGCTACCGGTGGCTACGGCAATGTGTTCTTCCTGTCCACCAACGCCATGGGGTGTAACGGTTCTGCGGTGTGGAATGCCTATAAACAGGGCGCGTACTTTGGAAACCCCTGTTACACCCAGATTCACCCCACCTGTATTCCGCAACACGGGGATTTCCAGTCGAAACTGACTTTGATGTCCGAGTCCCTGCGTAACGATGGGCGGATTTGGGTGCCGAAACGCGCCGAGGATTGCTCGAAGGATCCGCGTGATATCCCCGAGGAAGACCGCGACTATTACCTGGAGCGCATCTATCCGTCCTTCGGTAACCTGGTGCCTCGCGATATCGCCTCGCGTCAGGCCAAGAATATGTGTGACGAAGGCCGCGGAGTTGGTCCCAAGATTGGCGGCGTGGCACGCGGGGTTTACCTGGACTTCAGCGAGGCCATCAACCGGATGGGGCGCGACAAGGTTTCCGAGAAGTACGGCAACCTTTTCGACATGTATGAACGTATCACCGGGGATAACCCCTACGAGGTACCGATGCGTATCTATCCGGCGGTGCACTACACGATGGGTGGCCTGTGGGTTGACTACGATTTGATGAGCAACATTCCCGGGCTCTACGTTACGGGCGAGGCTAACTTCTCGGATCACGGGGCGAACCGCCTGGGTGCTTCTGCTTTGATGCAGGGTCTTTCGGATGGATATTTCGTGATGCCCGCTACCCTGTCTGATTACTTGGCGCGCGGGGCGATGCCGAAACTGGAGGTTGACGACCCGGCGGTAACGGAAACCCTAGGGCGGGTGCATCACAAGATAGACACCCTGATGGGGATTCAAGGCACCCGCTCGGCGGATTCCTTCCACAAGGAGCTCGGCCAAATCATGTGGGAGAAATGCGGCATGGAACGCACCGATGCCGGTTTGCGTGAAGCCATCGGCCAGATTCGCGCCTTGCGTGAAGAGTTCTGGAAGAACCTGCGGGTGCCGGGGCGTGCCGACGAGTTGAACCAGTCCCTAGAGAAAGCCTATCGTTTGGCGGACTTCATGGAGTTGGGTGAACTGATGTGTATCGATGCCCTGCATCGCCGGGAATCTTGTGGGGGTCACTTCCGCGCCGAATCCCAAACTGAGGAAGGCGAAGCGAAGCGTGACGATGAAAACTTCCTCTATGTTGCGGCCTGGGAATACGGCGGGAAACCGGATGCTGCCCCGATTCTGCACAAAGAGGATTTGATTTACAAGGATATTCAGCTGAAGCAACGGAGTTACAAGTGAACATTACATTACGAGTTTGGCGACAAAACGGCCCTAAAGCTAAAGGGGCGCTTCACGAATATCACCTTACGGAGATATCCGAGGATGCCTCCTTCCTGGAAATGCTGGACATTCTCAACGAACAGCTGTTTGCTGCTGGCGAGGAACCCATTGCTTTCGACTCCGACTGCCGCGAAGGCATCTGCGGGATGTGCGGGGTGGTTATTAATGGGGTGCCCCACGGGCCACACAAGGATCGCACCACCACCTGCCAGTTGCACATGCGTACCTTTAAGGATGGCGACACGATTACTATCGAGCCGTGGCGTTCCAAGGCTTTCCCGATTCTGCGTGACCTGGTGGTTAACCGCGAGGCCTATGACCGTATTGTCCAGGCCGGGGGATATATCTCGGTTAATACCGGTGCTGCCCCCGAGGCACACTCGGTGCCGGTACCCAAGGACAATGCCGACATGGCTTTCGAAGCGGCGGCGTGTATTGGGTGCGGAGCCTGCGCGGCGGCCTGTCCCAACGGGTCGGCCATGTTGTTTACTTCCGCGAAGGTGATGCACCTGGGGTTGCTGCCACAAGGCAAGCCAGAGAACTATGACCGCGTGGTGAACATGTTGAACCAGCATGACGCCGAGGGCTTCGGGGCGTGCCAGAACATTGGGGAATGCGCCAAGGTTTGTCCCAAGCAGATTCCCTTGGATTGCATCAGTTACCTCAACCGTCAGTTAGGTAAGGCCTTCTTTAAAGGCAAGTAAAGCGTTTCTTTGCAATTTTCCTATCCGGTTTGTTCCCCGGGGTTGGCTTTCGTCAGCCCCGGGGAACAAGCTTTTCTGGCTCTTCGATTTTGAGGGTGTTTTAGGGGGTTGGGGATAGGCGGGTTTTTGGGGTTCGGTGGTGTGGCGGCCTGGATTAGGTGTCGTAGCCTTTACGATGATGGTGTCTAAACATAAAACCTTCATAGAAAGACTCCGACAATGCAGAATTCTACCGTATCCGCCTGCTGTAACCGCTCCTAGCCTGGAGGCGTTTTGCGAGCTCGATAAGATGGGGATTACCGTTGTTTCCCAGCAGGTCAACCCACATCAAGCGGTACTCAACTGTAAGATAGCAAGGAAAGGCGAGTTTTGCCAGTTGTGTGGCGTACAGGGCGTAGCGCGGGGAACAAGATTACACAGGTTGGCTCATCTGCCCTACGGGTCACGTCCCACGATATTGAATCTACGAGTGCCGTGTTGGGGTGTGCAGCCTGCGGGAAAGTATGGCGGTAAAACACCGAGCATATCGCTAAGCCACGCGGGAAAATGACCCTGAAAACCGTTCTACATGCGCTGCGGCTGGTGGTGGTAGACCACCTGTCTATCTCCTCGGTAGCCGCAACCATCGGCGTGACATGGCACGCTGCTAACGATGCCATATCCGAGTTGGGTTTGGAAGTATTGATAAACAACCCCGCTAGGCTAGAGGGAGTGCGGGTTATCGGGGTGGATGAACATGTTTGGCGGCATACCCCGCGTGGGCCGCGTTTCGTTACGGTGATAATCGATTTGACTCCCGTAGCGGACAAGACCGGGGCGGCGCGGTCGTAACGGCGACCCGCTCTACGGGGCGCGTAAAACCCTGAAAACCGGGGCAAACCTACTCACATTGAAACGCCGCGCCGCCGACATCCTGGCCTACTTCGACCATCCCCATAGTTCTAACGGCCCAACCGAAGCCATCAACGGCCGCCTCGAACACCTGAGGGGCTCCGCCCTCGGATCCGCAACCTCATCAACTACCGAATCCGCAGCCTCCTCGAAACCGGAGGCTTCAAAAACCAACTACACCCTCAAAATCGAAGAGCCGCTTAAGTTGGGACTTGTGTGTTGCGCTAAATGTCTGCGGAATGTGAGCAAGTTCACATTCCAAACTTACGCCTAGAAACCAGGGTGGCACCTCGAAAACTTACGCCTGAGATTCGAGCAAGCGCCTCATGAACCCGAAGAAGACGGGATGTATCCTTGCAAAGACTTTTTGCGGCTGGTAGCTTTAGTAGTAGTGAGGCAATAGGGAAGGTAGGGTGTTGGTCATGTTGAATACGATGGTGAAGGGTGCGTCGTCCGCTTCCCCTGCTGCGTCCAGTTTGCCCACCGTGAAACCACCGATTGCGCTGGGAGTCATGAATCGAGAGCAGCTTGATGCGGTTCTAGCGGAAGGCATGGCCAGTAAAGCCACTGGCAGCTACCTCACTCCCGAGGAGGTAAAAAGGAAACTCGCTGTGGAATTCTCCTTATGAGTGACATTTATCGGGTCATCTATGCCCCTCTGGCTTACCTTGATCTTCGTGATATTTATGCCTATATTGCGCTGGATTTGGAATCCCCGGATGCTGCCCAGAACCAGATTGAGCGCATCCAAGACCAAGTTAGTACCCTGGAATTCATGCCTTACCGACATGCAGTGGTGGATTGGGAGCCTTGGCGCAGCCAGGAGGTGCATCGCCTTCCGGTTAACCGCTATGTGGTTTTCTATACGATAGATGAACCCATTCGCTTGGTGACCGTGATTCGTGTTGTTTATAGTGGCAGGAATCTTCTGGCGCTCGCCGCCCGGGATGGCTAGCGCCCGCGCTAAATGTCCACAACTTGCGGTTAACCTCAGCAGTTTACAAAAGCGTTCTCTGGGAACTCATCGGAGACTACCTCGGTATGACCCGTGCCGGCGCATACAAGCGATTCAAAGACCCTAGCAGCCTGCCGCCAAAGATTAGGAAGCGGAACCGGGAGAAACAGAACCGACGGGAGGTTCGTCGGCGGTGACCCACGACGGGTCGTGGCCACCGGGAACCTCCCACACTTCGGTGGGCAGCACCCCCGGCAGATAGGAATTATTGCGCGAACAGAACACGGGGGTTTTGCCCTCGCGGCGCTGCGCCTCGTAGTCACGCAAAGCCCCCACGGCCCACTTGCCCAGCAGCACCAAAGCCGCCAGGTTCACCACGGCCATTACTGAAAACACCCAGTCGGACAATGCCCACGCCGCCGCCAGGGGGAGCACCGCCCCCAGGGCAGAAGAAATAATCGCCAACAAACGTACCGGCACCGTGGATTTACTGCGACCTACCAGGAAGCCCCAGTTGGACTCGGCGTAGGTGTAGTTGCCCAAGATAGTGGAATACCCAAAAGCAATCATCATCACCATAATGACCACGGCAATCACCGTCTTTATCGCCGGATTGTCATAGCCCAAGGTGGAAACCAAGGAATCATTGGTCAAAGCCGTGCCGTTTACGTCCGAACCGCGCGCCGGATCCCAAAACGGGGTGGACAGCAAAATAATAAAGGCGGTGGTGGTGCAAATCATCATGGTGTCCACGAAAACAGCTAAAGACTGAATCATGCCCTGGGTCACCGGGTGCTCCACCGTGGCAGTGGCGGCCGCATTAGGCACCGCCCCCATTCCGGCTTCGTTGGTGTACAAGCCGCGCTTGACCCCCTGGGTTAAAGCGGCAATGAATGCGCCGCCCGCCCCGGCCACCGCCGGGGGAACATAGTCGCCCTGGCCGAAAGCCGAGGCAAAGATTTGCTCGAACACATAGGGAATCTCGCGGAAGTTGATTACCAAAACCAACAAGCCCATACAAATGTAAATCACCGCCATCAAGGGAGCCAACCACTCTGAAAAACGCGCGATACGGCGAATCCCGCCCACCAAAAGCGGCAGAATCATCACCACCAAAATCAACGCCGAAACCCAAGTGGGAATCCCAAAAGACACGTGAGCCAACTGAGCCATCGAGTTAGCCTGTACCATCTCAAAGGTGCAACCATAAGTGAAAATCAGCAACACCGAGAAAATCATGCCCCAGCGACGCGAACCCAAGCCCCTCATGATGTAATACGAAGGGCCACCCCGGAAGGTGCCGTCCCCGTTACGCACCTTGAATAACTGCGCCAAGGTGGACTCGATGAAAGCCGTGGCCATCCCCAAGGTCGCCACCACCCACATCCAAAACACGGAACCCGGTCCGCCCGCCACCACCGCCAAAGCGATACCGGCAATGGAACCGGTACCAACCCGCTCGGCGATACCAATCGTGAAGGCCTGGAAGGAAGAAATCCCCCCCTTGGCGCCTTTGCGGGACTTGAAAATCACCTTTACCATGTGAGGGAACAGGCGAATCTGCATGAAGTTGGTGCGGATTGAATAATACAGACCGACTCCCAACAAAAGTGCCGAGAGCACCCAGACAATCGAGGAATCATACCCAGTGTTCAGCCAGCCGGCGATTACGTCGTTGACCTGCGTGAATGGGTCTTCCTCGGGCGTGGAAGCAGCCGAATCATAAACTGATAATAAATTAAACATATTTTTAATCCTTTCTTGGAATTAATGCTAGCGCCTCATGAACCTGAAAGAAAACCCCCCGAATATCCCCCGATAACCCCGCACACTTGACACAATAGAACCGTTGGATTGTTACCAGACAACTGCCACCCGGCACACAAACAACTAGATAACGGGAGGAAACGGCTCTAAGCCGCGAATAACTATGACAAGTGAGAAAAAAGACACAACACCGCGTGATAACACGGTGCGAATCGGCATCCTGACCAGCGGCGGCGATGCCCAAGGCATGAACGCGGCGGTACGTTCCGTGGCGCGATCCGCGATAGTACTGGGAGCCACTCCCTATGCGATACGAGAAGGCTGGTACGGGGCGGTGAACGGGGGCGACTTGATTCACCCCCTGGCCTGGGGCGACCTTTCCAACACCATCTCAAAGGGGGGCACGATTATCGGCACCGCTCGATCCGAACGATTCCGCAAACGTGAAGGGATGAAGGATGCGGTGGCGAACCTGATTTCCAACGGTATCGACCGGCTGGTTTCCATCGGGGGCGACGGCTCCCTGTCCGGCACCGAGGAATTGCGCCAACTGTGGCCGGAACTGGTAGAAGAACTGGTAGCCGAAGGACGCCTGACCAAGACCCAAGCCGCGCAACACCCGGGGCTGATAGTGGTGGGGCTGGTGGGATCCATCGACAACGATATGACCGGCACCGACATGACCATCGGCACAGATTCCGCGCTGAACCGTATCGTGACCGCCCTAGACCAGTTGTCATCCACGGCGGCCTCACACCAGCGTACTTTCGTGGTGGAAGTAATGGGACGTAACTGTGGCTACCTGGCGTTGATGAGCGCCGTGGCGGGCGGGGCTGACTATGTGTTGGTGCCCGAAAATCCCCCCGCCCCCGGCTGGGAAGACGACATGTGCAAGAAACTGGCCGAAGGGCGCCAACAGGGACGACGCGAATCCATGGTAATTGTCGCCGAGGGCGCCCAAGACCAGCAAGGCCAGCGGATTACCGCCGACTATGTAGCGAAAGCCATCGAGGAACGCACCAGTGAATCCGCGCGGGTCACCATTTTGGGACATATCCAACGCGGCGGCACTCCCAGCGCCTATGACCGGTGGATGCCAACCCTGCTGGGCTATGCGGCGGCTCAGGAAGTCATTAAAGCCCAGCCAGGGGACAGCGCGAAGGTGCTGGGGGTGCGCTACAACCGGATTGCGCGCCTGGACTTGACCCGGACAGTAGCCGAAACCCGCCACGTCCGTAAACTGATTGAAGCCGGGGAATACGAGGCCGCAGTCGAGTCACGCGGCCGGTCTTTCACTGATATGGTCGAGGTTTTCCGGGTGTTGTCCACCCCGCCATCCCTGTTGACCCCCCTGGAATCCAAGGCGAAACGAGTCGCGATTATGCATGTGGGGGGTCTGGCTCCGGGCATGAACATGGCTTCGCGCGCAGCGGTGCGGTTTGGCTTGCAACGCGGCTTGGAAGTCTTGGGGATTCAAGGATCTTTCCAGGGTTTGATTGACGGCAACATCAAGCCGCTGGCCTGGGAAGACGTGGAAGGCTGGGGGTATCGCGGCGGGGCAGAACTGGGCACCAAACGCGAAATCCCCGTCGTTGAGGAATTCTATGCCATCGGGCGTGCGGTGGAAAACCACCAGATTGACGCGCTAATCCTGGTGGGCGGGTATAACGCCTATCTTTCGGCGCAAGCTATCGCGGGGGAGCTGAGCCGCTATCCGGCGTTGCGGATTCCGATGCTGCTGGTGCCGGCCTCGATTGACAATAACTTGCCGGGGGCAGAGATTTCGATTGGTGCCGACACGGCTTTGAATAATCTGACGTGGTCGATGGACTTAATTAAGGAATCGGCGGCGGCCGCGAAACGCTGTTTCGTGGCGGAAGCCATGGGGCGCCACTGTGGATACCTCGCGTTGATGGGGGGGCTTTCTTCCGGCGCGGAAACCGTTTACCTCGAGGAAGACTCCATCAGCCTTGACCGTCTGGGGCAAGACGCGGCGGAAATGCGGGAGTCTTTCCGCGAGGGACGCCGCCTGGCTCTGGTGGTGCGAAACGAACTGGCCGGGGGACGCTATGACCTGGATTTCATGGCGGATGTGTTCAAACAGGAATCCCACGGATACTACGATGTACGTACCGACAAAATCGGTTATCTGCAACAGGGCGGCGCCCCCACGCCTTTCGACCGCCTGTTGGCGACACGCCTGATGTACCGGGCGATGGCGCGCGTTGATGAAGCCTTGGGGCGGGGTGAGGCCCATATCGAATATTTGGGCGAGGAAAACGGACGCGTAGTGTTCCACGATATTGCCGATATGCCCGTCCAGGTTGACTCGGTCAAGCGCCGCCCGAAGAAACAGTGGTGGATGTGTATGCGTCCGTTGCTCGAAGTTATGGCTAACAGTAACGCGGCGGTGCAGGATTTCGCGCTGCCCCTGGTTGATTTGACCCAAGACCAGGACAGATAGGTGCGTTTGGGCGTGGCGGTGGTGGCACCTCATGAAACGGCTTCATGAGGTGCCAGCCGCCAAAATGACGTAAACTCACAAAAGAACATACTTGAAAACACGGAAGGAAAACCATGGAAACGAAGAACCCAACGACATTGCCGGCTTGGCAAGAATTACGTGACTTGGCCGAGGAATTTCACCTCGATTTACGCCAGGCTTTCGAGACAGACCCGGGACGCGCCGCCGCGTTGAGTTTTGAGGCGGCGGATTTGCACGTTGATATGTCGAAAAACCTGGTGACCGAGCCGGTGGTGGCAAAGTTGCTGGAGCTGGCTGAGCAAACCGGGGTGAGTGAATGGCGCGAGGCGATGTTTGGCGGCAAACATATTAACAACACCGAGGATCGCGCCGTGCTGCACTCGGCTTTGCGGGCTCCGGCGGACGCGGCCGGGTCGCTGGTAGTCGATGGTCAAGACGTGGTGAGGGACGTGCATGAGGTGCTTACCCGGATTTATGCTTTCGCCGAGTCGGTGCGCGACGGTTCCTGGAAGGGGATTACCGGCAAACGCATCGAAACCGTGGTTAACATCGGAATTGGCGGGTCAGACCTGGGGCCGGCGATGGCTTACGAGGCTTTGCGTCCCTATGTGCAACCCGGTTTGGAATGCCGTTTCGTGTCCAATATTGACCCCACAGATGTGGGCGAGAAAACCAAGGATCTTGACCCGGAAACCACGCTGTTTATTGTGGCCTCTAAGACTTTCACCACCTTGGAAACCTTGACAAATGCGCGGGCGGCGCGGGCGTGGCTGCTGGCGGGTTTGCAACGAGCCGGGGCGATTGACGGGTCCAAGGACGCGGCTGCCGGAGCCGTGGGTCAGCACTTCGTAGCGGTTTCCACCGCTTTGGACAAGGTCGCGGCTTTCGGGATTAATCCGAAGAATGCTTTCGGATTCTGGAATTGGGTGGGCGGCCGGTATTCGGTGGATTCCGCTGTGGGAACCGCCTTGGCTGTGGCCATCGGGCGTTCCGGCTTCGAGGACTTTTTAGCGGGATTCCACGCGTTAGATGAGCACTTCCGGACAGCGCCAGCGACGGAAAACGTGCCACTCTTGATGGGGTTGTTGAACGTGTGGTACGTGAATTTCTTGGGAGCGCACACCCACGCGGTCTTGCCGTATTCCCAGTATCTGCACCGTTTCCCCGCGTATTTACAGCAGCTAACCATGGAGTCCAATGGCAAGCGGGTACGCCGGGATGGCACGGCGGTGGACTATCACACCGGCGAGGTATTCTGGGGCGAGCCGGGCACGAATGGCCAGCATGCGTTCTACCAGTTGATGCATCAGGGAACCCGGATTGTTCCGGCCGATTTTATTGCTTTCGCTAAACCAACCTGGGATTTGGTGGACACGGAGAGCGGCGTGCGGCAACACGAGTTGTTCTTGGGGAATTTCTTTGCCCAGACCCGCGCCCTGGCTTTCGGGAAAACCGCCGCTGAGGTTCGCGCCGAAGGCACCGCCGAGGACTTGGTGGCGCATCGAACCTTCCCTGGGAACCGGCCTTCGACATCTATCATGGCCGCGCAGCTGACTCCCCGGGTTTTGGGTGAACTGATTGCTCTGTACGAGATGATTACTTTCGTGCAAGGCGTGATTTGGGGCATTGATTCCTTCGACCAGTGGGGCGTGGAACTGGGCAAGGCCATGGCGATTGATTTGAAGCCGGCAATCGCGGGAGACGTGGCGGCGCTGGCCGCCACGGATCCCTCGACGCGGGGCTTGCTGCAGTATTTCTTTGACCGCAAGTAAGTGATTTGAAAGGGCTAGCGTTCATGAGGTGCGAGCCAAAAGGGCTGGCACCTCATGAAACCCGCGCCTAACAGGAACACCGAAACCGAGCGGAGCAAGCCTCGTGGCAGCCCCCGAAACTCGCGGGACTTTTGGGTGAGCTTGCGGGGCGACCTTGGACTAAAATAGAGCCTGGTGATGCCCCCGTGGGCATTTGGATTAACTAATACAAAGGAGTCCTGTTATGGTAAAAAATCCCGTCAATGTAACCGTTACCGGAGCTGCTGGCAATATCGGTTATGCGCTGTTGTTCCGTATTGCTTCCGGGGCGATGCTGGGTGCGGATCAACCCGTGCGCATTAAAATGCTGGAAATTCCCCCGGCTTTGAAGGCAGCGGAGGGCACCGCGATGGAGCTCAATGACTGTGCCTTTCCTCTGTTGACGGGCATTGATATTACCGATGACGCCGGGGTGGCCTTCGAGGGCTGTAACTTCGGGCTGTTGGTCGGTTCGATGCCCCGCAAGAAAGGCATGGAGCGCGCGGATTTGATCAGCGCCAACGGCGGGATTTTCGGGCCGCAAGGCAAGGCGATTAACGACCACGCGGCGGATGACGTGCGGATTCTGGTGGTGGGTAACCCTGCCAACACCAATGCGGTGATTGCGGCGGCTTCTGCCCCGGATGTGCCCGCCGATCGTTTCAACGCCATGATGCGCCTCGATCACAACCGGGCTATTTCCCAGTTGGCCGAGAAAACCGGTGCGGCTGTGGCCGACATTAAAAAGATGATTGTGTGGGGTAACCACTCCGCCGACCAGTACCCGGATGTTTCTTTCTGTGAGGTGGCCGGCAAGGCGGCGACCGGTCTGGTGGACGAGGCCTGGTTGGATGAATACTTTGTACCGACTGTGGCCAAGCGCGGCGCGGCGATTATCGAGGCGCGCGGGGCTTCCTCGGCGGCTTCGGCGGCTTCGGCGGCGATTGACCACATGCATTCTTGGGCGCTGGGTACCCCGGCGGGTGACTGGGTTACGGCCGCAGTGCCGTCTCACGGCGAATACGGCGTGCCGGAGGGGCTGTCTTACGGCTTCCCGGTGACTTCGGACGGCAAGGCGTGGAAGATCGTGGAAGGCCTGGAATTGAGCGCCAAGACCAAAGAAAAGATTGCGTTCAACGCGGCGCGCGCCACCGAAGAAATTGACACCGTGAAGTCCCTGGGGATTCTGTAAGTCCTGGGGGCGTGATTCACCTGGTGGCGTTTGTTTTCGCTTCATGAGGTGCTTGAAGTGGTGGGTGTCGGGAATGTCCCGACACCCACCACTTTGTTTGTGCAAATTATCACGAAGGAACCCGAGAGGATTGGAGGATCCGGGGGAATGGGGGGATTGAGGGGTTGCGGAACCCGAGGGGTTCCTCTTGAGACCGAGAATTGATGCTCTCCGGTATTATGGGCTTATGAACTGCGAAACGAGGAGTTTTTCCGAGCTGGTTACGGCGGCCAGGCGGCTCTGTGTCCCGGGGCAGCGGCATCTGCTGGGAATTGCTGGTGCGCCTGGGGCAGGGAAGTCAACCCTGGCGGCGCGCCTGGTGGCAGAACTAAACGAGTCGTTAACCGAGTCACTCGACGAGTCACTAGGCGAGTTGCACGGCGAGTTGCACGGCGTGCAGCTGGATGCTAATCCCAACGATAAACCGAGTGCATGTCAGGGAATTCAATCCAACGCCAAGCTGGGGAAGCGAGCGGTTTTACTGCCCATGGATGGATACCACCTGTCTAACCGGGTGTTGGAAGCCAAACAGCTGCGAAACCAGAAAGGCAGCCCGGCAACTTTTGATGCCACTGGCTACGCGGAGATGTTGCGGCGTCTCAAAGCGCAACAACCGGGGGATGGCAGCGTTTATGCCCCGGTGTACCACCGGGAACTTGAGGAAGCTATTGCTGCTGAAATCGAGGTGACCGGGGATATAGAGCTGGTCATCAGTGAGGGGAATTACCTACTGGCACAAAGCGAGCCGTGGAGCCAGGTTGCCCAGTTCTTCACCGAAATCTGGTACCTCGAACTTGACGATGCTACTCGAATGAGCCGGCTGGTTAAACGGCACATAGAATTCGGCAAAGACCCGGAATTTGCCCGCCAGTGGGCGTATGGCTCCGATCAGCGCAACGCGGATTTCATTGCCTCCACCAAATATCTTGCTACTCGCATCATCACCCTGATTGACTAGCCTGGCGACGTGACTAACGGTGCTGAGCCTTTTACCCGCGCAGTCGTGAAGAGGGGAAGCGTAATGATTAGTTGGAAAGAAGCGCAGGCTCGGAGGCTGACGGAAATGTCGCCGGAGCAGCGCCGAGAGTACGAGGCGAAAACTGGGGTTGGCCGCAAGTTGTTGACAGGTTGGTTGTTTAGGCTGCCTGTTTCCAGGCGGTCTGACTCATCTTGAGTTCGTATTCCACGGGTGGCATCATGCCGATACTGGAATGCAGTCGTTTACGGTTGTAAAACCCTTCAATCCAGCCCGGAACCCCGGCCAGCACCTCATGAACCCGGCGACGCAAACCCCTTGAAACCAGCTTCGGCGGCTGGCTAGGGGACTACGCTGCCATTCACAATAACGGTTGGTTTGTTACTTGCTATTTACGATAAATCATGTACGGCCTGGATTTTTACGGCCAGTGTTTTGACGGCGTTTGTGACGGTTTCCCATGACACTTGTTGGGCGTAGGGGTATTTCTGGCGGTAGCGTTGCCAATGACTGGCCATTACCGGACTGGTTTCTAGCATTTCAACGGCCACCATAATGTCGGCCATTTGTCCTATGGTGCCACGCCTCTCAGCGGTGTTGGTCAGGGCAGTCCGCAGCACATCGGTGTCATATGGCTGGGTGGCGGTGAGAATGTGGATATCGTAGAAATCGCGCATCCGCGTGTTGGCGACGCTGCGCGTTACGATGGTTTCTAATTTCTCGGCCAGCACGGTTTCCAAGTTATACGCCAAAAGCTGGATATGGCGGTCTTCAAACATTAGATTGAATCCGTACTCGATTTCCTTGGGTGTCACGTGGTCGCCGGTGGTTATATCTATTTTTAGCATTTGCCGGGTTTTATCCAGCGTCGCCGCGATAGATACTCGGAATCCGGGATAATCTGCCTCTTCGTGGATCTCCTCAATTTCGCAAAGGTTCAGCCGAATGTTGTCGTTCAGTGGGATATTAGCAATTTCGGTCATGATTGATTCAAGGGTATTTCTTGATAGGGATTGCCCTTTGAGTGTTGCGTCTATATCCATAGTGGTGCGTGTGCTAATTCCGACCATTGCAGCGACTAGCAACCCACCTTTCAAAATAAAGTTGTCTCGGTATCGGGAGATGGCGAGGCGTTCTAAAAATCTCTCCATCATGAAACCGCGCAGTAATACCTCGGTCTCTACGCCGGATTGTTTCGACAGGTTACGAATCAGGGCTTTGAGCTGGGTTGAAGTTTTCATAGCAATACCTCCAGGTAAGTGCGCAACAGCCTGGCGATGCCGAATTGTTCGGCGAGGGGCATCAACAAGCCCAGGTTCTTGTCGCGCCGTGAGACGTAGCGTTTCACTGCCTCGCTAATTATCGCAGGGTCGAGCCGGGAGCGACTGCGTACAATGTCGCATACGGTGCGCTCCAATCCATAGACTCGCACCGGGTTTCCAAACACGGTGTCCGCCACCCCAATCCCCACCTCATGCAGTGTGGGTTTGATGGTGAATACCGTGAATCCTGCCATTCGCAGTCCGCTGGTGTTGTATCCACTGGGGACGGTCACGGTGTAACTTAGTGGGTCACGGTCGGTCAGGCCGTGCAGGAACAGAGCGGTGTCGTGGGAATAGATGAGTTTCGCTCGCCGCAGCTGCCAGGTGTACATTCGGTCTTCCAGTTCATGAGGTTCCATGTAAACACCATGCGCTATTCGTTGTAAATCACCTGATTTCACTAACAGTCTCAGTCGTTCGTTGGAGATTCCGGCTTGGTTGGCTTGTGCCGTGGTGACAACGTTGCCACCGTGCTCCAGTAGTGTGCGCAAATCAAGGGGAATCACTACGTGCACCTTTCTTGACTATTGTGCTTATAGTATATTTGAAATAAGCGCTAAAATCAAAAACTGTGGTTGTGGTCGTCATGGCGGGGTGCATGAGGTGCCAGCCGGGGTGGCGAGCTTTTTTCTGCTTGAATTTGCCTGAACAGCGAGTCTTGCGGTCAACCCCACAAAGAAATTTCTAAACCCTCACCACCAGCGCAAACGCCACAAAAATCCCTGACTTCCCTTGCCCGCAACCCCGGAACATCGCCCGCAACCCCGGCCAGCACCTCATGAACCCGGCGACGCTAGTTTTCCAGTCTTCCAACCCGCTAACGAGTCGCCGCTAGCGCTACGTTTTGAACGCTACAGCCATGCGGACATATACAGCGGCAGGAACATTCTCTCCCTCTCAACACGGAGCTGACCGGGGTGTAAAACGTATTGAGTGCCCACGCGTTTCCCGAATTTAGCTTTGAATTTATCCAGGGATACCGTGGTGTAGCGTTTTCCGGATTTCACTTCGAGGGGACTGATTCGTGGTTTCCCCGCAGCATTCCAGTGCGGGCAGCTAATCAAAAAATCAATCTCCATACGTTCGGCGGCTTGGCGGGAATAGCGGGAATAAAAATGGAGCTCATGGCCTCGCGCCGCCAACTGTTGTGCCACCGCGTTTTCGGCCAGCATTCCTTGATTAATATCCGCGTCTCCTCGCAGTACTTGTCGGCTGGCCTGCAGCAAAACCTCGTCATTAGCAAAGGCCATGTTGGTGAGCAACCCGGTATCAGCCAGGTAGCATTTCACGGTGGTTTCGTCCTCACTCAGTTCCATGCTTAAAGTGGGGTCGGTTACGGCGGTGCACAGGTTCACTGTTGCCGCATCCTTCATCCAGGAAAACGCCAGCTGATAGTCTCGCGCCCGCGATCCCTCATCGACCTGGGTGTACACGAGCCGTTTTTCCCGTTTCGAGAGCTGGCCAGGGATAGCGTCAAACACCGCTTTGACCCGTTTCGCTTCGGTTCCACCGTATTTCTCGATGTCATCCCGATAGAGTTTCACCACCAGCTGTTTCGCTTTTTGTGCCCCGGCCAGGTCGCGTCCCTGCGCGTAGGCCGCCACTGCTGCCGGCATCCCTCCCACCAGCATATATTCGTTCCACAATCGGGTGGCTTTGCGGTGCAGTTCATCCGGTAGGGGGCGACTGTTTTGGAAGCATTGCCCGATAAGTTCAGCCAAGCCGTGTTCCTCTAGCGCCCACAGGAATTCTTCGAAATCCAGGGGCTTCATGAGTAGCGATTCTTCTTCGGAAGGCAAGAGGATTTTTTCCGCGCTGCTGCGTAGCGAGACCAACGACCCGGTTTCGAGATAGTCGTATCTGCCATCAGCCACCAGGTGCTTGATAAACTGGCGTGCTTCCGGGAAAGCTTGTACCTCGTCGAAAATAATCAAGGTATCGCGGGTTTTAAAGGTCACCGCGAATGTGGCCGAAAGGTACAGAAAGAAACTGTCCAAATCGGAACGCGTATCCAAGAAAAGCTGCTTAAAATCGGGTGACACCGTGGTGAAATCAATCAGCAGGCTCTGTGCGTATTCCTGGCGACCAAACTGGCTTGACACCGTGGACTTTCCCACTCGCCGGGCACCCTCGATTAGCATCGCACTGGTTCCGTTGCTGGAACGTTTCCACTGCAATAGTTGATCATAAACCTTACGATGAAACACCCGTTCACCTCCATAAACGCTCCAGTTATGCACGTTTCCTAGGTTTCAACACCCACAGAAAACACACAATTCCTAGGGGTAAGCATAGCGCATTTTTGCACGTTTCCTAGGTCTTGGCGTCGACTGCATGCACGTTTGAAAACCATTACCTTGGGGTTACCCTTGTTTTGTTGGCACTTAGTTAGTCGGGTTTTATCGGCTTTTCATGAGGTGCCATTTGAGTTTGGGCTAAATGACATCTACCGGGCAGCTTGGTAGTTTAGGGTTGATTCTCGAATGACCAGCGTGTTTTCTAGTATGGTGCATCCTGGTTTTTTATCGGACAAAAGAGAATCAATCTGTGCTGAGATGGAAATAGCGAGTTGCGTATAGTCTTGGCGCACTGTCGTCAGGGCGGGGGAGACATAGGGGGCGAAGTCGGTGTCGTCGTATCCGGTTAAAGCATAGTCGCGGCCGGCAAGCATACCATAGCAGTTGAAAAGCTTGGTAGAGACACCTAGAGCAATCCAGTCGTTGGCGGCCGAAATAGCGTCGAAGGTGTAGGTGGATAACTGCTGCGCAGCGTAAGTGCCGGATTCGGAGCTCCAGTCGGGAACTTTTAGAACGAATGGTTCCAAATCATGTACTTCGCAAAAATCTAGGTAGGCTTGGCATCGCAGGTTGGCATCGATTTCGTTGTGCTCAGGTGAGATGTGTACTATTCGACGGCATCCGAGGCTGTAAAGATGCGCTAGGAGTTTCTCCATGGATTGAAGCTGTTCTAGCTCCACCCGCGCTAGCTTGCAGGATGCATCCGCTTCGTTCATGGCCAAGACGGTAGGCTGTCGTAAAAGAGGATTGAGGTACTGGGCGATAGTGACATTTTGACTCATGATGACCAGGGCTCTAAGCCGGATTGACTGTAAATAATCCAAACCTCGCTTCCAGTCGTCACGATCGTCGTAGTCCACGGAGGCCGAGACGACATAGAGTCCATTGGAGTTTTGGATACGTTCAAAATGGATATACGATTGCGCCCGGCCATAGGACAAGTGCCCAACACGTAGCACCCCTACCAGGGAAGATTCTCCCGATGCTAAGGAAGCGGCGAGTCGGTTGGGGCGGTATCCGAGAGTCTCTACGGCTTGGAGGACTCTGTGCTTGGTGGAGTCGCTAACATTGGTTTTTCCGGATAAAACCCGTGAGACTGTCTGTGACGATACCCCGGCTAAGTTAGCTACATCTCGCATCAAAACATTTTTAACCACACGATACAGTTTATAGCAGAATTCCCTGGTATATGCCTGAGTTGGAATTCTGAATTTTGCGGTTTATATGACGTCGAGTCGGTGGTCGAGATTATCCGTGCAGATAGGACGTAGTTTTTGTGCGTTTAGATTAGAGTACATTGAAAAGGGGCGGGAAGCAGTAGATGAGCTGCGGCTTCCCGCCCTGTCTAGTGAACTTAAAAAGTCTAGCATTCCATTTGTGATTCGATCTGAATGATGGCTGGGCCGACCCACTTTTTAGAAAAATCAACAGAAACACTGCTACCATGGCTGGTAATGGACACACCAGGGATAGAAATCGCCTTTTTTATGGGAAAATCTAGCCTGACCGTGACATGTGCATGGTCAGCTTTAGGATTACTGGGAGCTACAAATACGTATTCTTGTTTACCATCGTTGCCCACTATAATCCATCCGTCACCGTCTAGTTTCGGGTTAGATTTTCCGCGTTTGTCTATGTTTGAGATAATAGGGTGTGCGTATTTCATCCAATTACCAATGTCTGATAAAGCATTGGACTGCCATTCAGGCAGGGAACCATCTGCCTTGGGGCCGACACCCAGCAGGATGCGCCCATTTCTCACAGCAGCATCAACAATTGTGTGCATAATCTCACGCGGGTGAGGTCCATTCTCTGGTCCTTCAAGTTGGTTGTATCCGAAGGAAAGTCCTATGCCGCGACAGTTTTCCCAAATTCCTTGGTTTTCTTTATCTAAGAACATTTGGTATTCACTAGTTACGTAATCAGCGTGTGGAACACACCACCTATCATTAACCAATCCCTCTGGACAGGTATCATAATATCGAGCGAATAGTCGTCCTAATCCGTAAGTTTCGGTTGTGTTTTTAGCCGTATCTGGATAGTTAATGTCATTCCATAAAATATCAGGATGATATAGATTAATTAGCTGATCTAGATGATTAGCTACGTACTTTGCATATTCTATATCATTAGGTCGATTTGTTTCATTTACTGATTCATGAGAAAGATGCGGAGGGAAAGGACGTACATACCAATCCAATCCCCCGGAGTAGTAGGCTCCGAAGCGAATCCCTAATTTTCTCGAAGCATTAGCATATTCTGCAACAAGATTTCGATGTGGCCCGCGAGAGACAGTATTGCGCCCGTTTGTTCCTACAGCATCCCACAAGGTAATGCCATCGTGATGCTTTGTAGTGAGTACGACATAATCGGCACCCGCATCACGGAATTGCTTGATAACATCTGGTGCACTGAAGCTGTCTGCGTTCCACTTATCGAGCAAATCATCATAGGGGCAGCCGTTCCACACTTCTATGTGGTGTAAAGATGCGGGAGAGCTAGGAATTCGGATTGTGTTGTAATACCATTCGGCATAGGGATTATGGGTGTACCACTCTCGAGCATCATCAACAGTTCCTAATTCTGCAGTGGGCTCGGCCCATCCTGCAACAGAGTAAGCACCCCAGTGTACAAAAATTCCTAACTTGGCTTTTTTGAACCAGAGCGGTGTGGGTCGTTCTAAATCAGACCATTCCATTTTAAATTCCTTTTCTAGTCAATTGTGATAATTTTGTATATTAGCGTCCACCAAATGCTCCCATATTGATACCCTTGGATAATTGTTTTTGCATTGCAAGCACAATTATTAACGAAGCTAATACTGACACAGTGGAAGCAGCCATTAATGCGCCCCAGTCTGTACCTCGCTCACCGCTAAACATCTGTAGACCTAACGGTATTGTAGCTTTTTCAGCACTGTTAATTACAATTAGCGGCCAAAGGAAATTGTTCCAATAATCAATGAAAGCGAAAGCAGCCACTATTGATAGTGGTCCTCTTAGCAAAGGTAATATTATTGATATCAATATGCGTAGCTGTCCTGCTCCGTCGATACGAGCAGCCTCTTCATAGTCTCTAGGTAGTGACAAAATGAATTGACGTAGCATAAAAGTACCAAAAGCACCAAAAGCAAAAGGCATTATTATTGCAGCATATGTATCAACAACCCCTAAAGAGTTTGCTCCAATGTATAATGGGACGACTAATACCTCCATGGGAAGCACAAGCGTCGCTAAGTAGACGGCAAACAGCTGTGCTCTCCCCCGAAATTCGATTCTAGAAAAAGCATATGCTGAAAGTACTGAAACTACACAAGCGATTAGTGAACCTATGCCAGCCACAAAAAATGTGTTAATAATAATCTGTAAAAAGGGCACAGCTGTGAAAACCGAAACAAAATTTTCCCAGGCAAATCGTGATCCAAATAAAGAATTGCTGGAGTTTAATATTTCTTCTGTAGGCTTTAATGCTGATGCTAACATCCATATAAAGGGAAATATGAATAAAAAACCGAGCAAAACAAGGAGGGTTACGGAAATTATTCTTCCCATAGAGAATTTTTGTCGTGTTCTGTTTGTGTTACTGATCATAATTAACCCATTTCTTTTGTCCGATAAACTGGAGCGCGGTTATTAGCATCACAATAACAAATAGCACCCATGCTATTGCTGAAGCGTATCCTAACTTATCGTAGCTGAATCCTTGATTGTACAGATAAAGAACTATGGTTGTTGTGGAGTCGCCGGGACCTCCCTTGGTTAGCATATACGGTTGCGCGAAAATTTTAAAAGCACCTATCAGAGTCATTACTGTGCAAAAAAATAATGCAGGTGATAATAACGGAAAGATAACCTTAAAAAATCGCTTGAAGGGGCCGGCACCGTCAACCTTTGCTGCCTCAAGCACCGAGGGATTTATGTTATTTAACCCTGACCCTAAAACAACGATATTGTATCCGATAATTTGCCACAGTGACATCATGACCAACACCACCATCGCCCAGAATTCTGAGGCCAGCCAGGGTCTTGGTGAAACACCAAAGATTGAAAGAAATGCATTAACCACTCCGTTCTCGTCAAACATTAGACGCCAGATTAGCGCGTTGGCGACCATTGGTGTTACAACTGGGACGAAGAAAATAACTCTAAACAAGCCAGCGAGTTTACCTCCTATTGAATGCAGCCATACGGCGATTAATGTCGATAAAACGAGATTCAATGTTGTATAGAACACAGCGAAAATTGCTGTGTTTAATAACACTCTCATAAATGCAGAATCTGTGCCATTGAATAAATCGACGTAGTTTTTAATACCGACGAATGTCGGTATTCCGTATAGTTGCCAATTGAAAAGCGAAATGATAAATGAAAATACGAGCGGAATTACTATGAAGATAAAAAATCCGGTCATACCTGGGGCTAGATAAGGTAATGCTCTAACTGGATTAATTTGACTTGTCCTTGTCACCTTTATTTCACCTTCATTTCTTGTGTGTCATGTAGATTGATAAAATTTATCTACTTGATGGAATTTTGCAGTGTTGTCAAAATCTCCTCGGCTGTTTTTTCTCCGGTGTACCCATTAGAAACGTTTTGAGTAAAACCAATCTCTACTTGCTGCCAGTTTTCTGTTGTTTCAAATGTCTTTGCGTTATCAATCATAATCTTGACTGCTTCTACATCAGCTGGGTCTTTGCTCTCGGCCCATCCGTCGAATGCGTCTACAATAGCTGGAATATTTCCATTCTTTTGTGCGACATATCGCATTACTTTTGCTGTTGTCATTTTGATTATGTTCTTAAAGGCCGCCTCTTTGTTTGGGCAATTCTCTGAAATTCCAAATCCTGACCCTTGTACCATTCCGATAGCCGTGCCATCGCGAGATGGGATAACAGCCATGCCTAAAGATAGCCCTTTAGTGCTAGCTAAAGAATCGTACATCCAAGGGCCTGCTATAATCATTGCAGCTTTTCCTGCTTTAAAAGCATCGATTTGTATTGTGATAGGATCTGCAGATACTGGAGCCTTCATTACCTTATCTTTGGCAGCTAAGTCAAATACATCTTGTACTGCTTTCACTGTAACTGGATTTGTTAACGTGGGTTTTCCATTTTCAACCACCATTCCACCGTTAGCGTATATAACAGCTGCTACGCCCTCAAGTATGGGTGGGAAAGATAATCCATATACGTCTCCATTTGTTAGCTTCTTTGCGTCACTGACCATTTGATCCCATGTGTAATTTGTTGTCGGATATTTAATGCCAGCCTTGTCAAAGAGATCTTTATTGTAGTATAACACTTCCGGTGCTGCATCGTAAGGTATGGCGCGTAGCTTCCCGTCTACAGTCATGCCTTTTAGCATTGCTTCGTTATACTCCTTCAAATTAATTTTATTCTTCTTGACGAATTCATCTAAGGGGGTGAGTAGATTTTTAAGTTCTTGTGCTCTAGCAGCTTGTGTTGTCATTATGCATGGTGCGTCCGCTGCACTCATACGTGTCTTTACTTTTGTCCAATATTCTTGGAAAGAAGGACCCTCAAATTTAAGATTAAATTTTGAATCACCTTGCTTTACGCCATCCACAAAAGCCTGCCATTGTGCACGATCTCCTGCGTTTGCAATCCATGTATACATGGCGTTAGTTCGCGCATCTGCTGTTTTGGCGCTATCGCCACATCCTGTAAGTGATAGAGCAAGAGCTGATGCTGCTATAGCTGCTACTAATGTTGTTCGTTTCATTATCTTATATTCTCCATTTTGTGTAGTTCTTGATTGGTTAGTTTTATTTGTTCTAGCCGTATTGTTGAAATATATTCCTGAGAGGTGGCATGGCGAATTTAATTCGCTATTTCTGTATTTGAGAGTCCTCCGAATTGGGGGCTTCCTCTTTAAAACGTCCGTATGTTATACAGCGTTGGGAGCTAGCTATAATAGTTATAATTTATGATTACTGCATAATGACCCCCTTACGTAGAATAATGTTTCCGTACAGAGCTGTTTCCCCAGTTAGGACGGTAATTTGTGACTTGCGAGCTTGTTCATAGAAGTCGAAGCGTTCGAAGAGCTTTAGGGTGGCTTGGGGTGCGGCATTTTTGACAATTTTGTCGTAAGTATCCCAAACATCCGGACGCGAATCACCCTCGACCGTATTCATGAGGGCATACTGCCAATCATTGTAAAAATCTAGCGGCAGCAGCTCCAAAACCCCGGCTAAAATATCTGGAATCAACAGGCCATCGGCTCTGATAACTTTTTGGGTCGAGCCATTTTGGGGATAGTTGGCATCCCCAAACGTGATTTCATCACCATGTCCCATTTCCATCATGACTTTAACCAATTCAGGTGAAAGAATATGAGGTATTTTGTATAACATTTAGGCACCTTTCGATTTATAACCCATATTGAGGACGCATAGATATTAATTTTTGGATTTCATCTTCGGGAAGCTGCCGAGACTTGAATCCGAGCTGCTCGCAAAGATACGTGAGCTGCGCCGTGTATTCTAATCGTTCCATATTCTGGTAGGCCGCTAGTAATGAACCACCCCAAGACAGAGCTCCGTGCATTTCCATCAGACACCCGGTATGTCCATGAACAAACGGAGCAATGTTTTCGGCAAGTTGCATTGTGGATGGGGTTGCGTACGGCGCCACTGGAATTACCGGCATAGCTAGAACATTTTCCGGCATCTGTTTGTTGACCAATTCTTTTCCACCGATAGCAAAGGCGGTGGCGTATATCGGATGCGCGTGTACAACCGCATTTACCTTAGAGTCTTCTTGGTAGAGCCGTAGGTGTACCTTTACTTCGGAAGAAGTCTTGTAAGGTGGATTTTCGCTGATAACCGAACCATCAAGCCTTACTTTACATATCATTTCCGGGATTAGAGCACCTTTAGAAATTCCGGTGGGGGTACATAGTACCGTGTTGTCAGACAGTCGTACCGATATGTTTCCGTCATTGGCTGCAACATATCCGCGCTGCCACACTTTCATACCAATTTCGCATACTTCTTGGCGTTTTACTTCCTCTTCTTTATCCATTACATTAATCCTTTCTGTTTGTTCATAAATACCACTTTAAAGCAAATGTTCATTTAAAGCGTAACAGGTTGCAACATCTCGGTATAGTCGCTAGTGTCAAACCATTTTTGTGTTGCCCCTTTGGGAACCCCCAACACGTGAAGCTGAGCCAACATATTTCCAATGATGGAAGCCTCGCACTTGGCAAGCCTAACGGGCTCTCCCAACAAATTTGTGATTTCCTGCATCAAGAAAGTGTCGTAAGTGCCTCCCCCGGTAATATGTACAACCCCCTCGCTTTTAACCAAGTGTCGCAAGTCATTTATTCCGGCGACAATGGAATGTGCTAGTGATTCTTTGATGGTGCGTAGCAGTTGTCCATCGCTGCATTCGAGAATACCGAACTCTGATTCCAGTTTCGCCCGGAGCCGACTCGGCATCTCGCCCGGAGAGATTAGCTCCGCATCCGAGGGATTAATGAACACCCCCAAAGATTTCGCTTCCCAACATTGTTTGTCTAACTGGGAAAAACTCACGTCTTTACCTTCTTTAGACCATTGCCGACGACATTCTTGTAATAGCCACAGCCCAGTCTGGTTTAGCTCCGCGCGGTTGCTCCCCCCGGTAGCGGCCTCATTGGTAACACCTTTTTCATAGGCTTCATCTGTTGTCAGGGGTTTTGGCGTTATTGCCCCAATCACCGCCCAAGACCCGCAAGATACGAATATATCCCCTACATTGGGGGCAATACAGTAGGCCGCACAGGCCGTATCATGGGAGCCACTTAAAGCCACATTGGTTCGCCCACGTTTTACTAGTAATGAAGGCTCTCCGTGGATAGGAGGCAGAATTTTGGGGTCTATCCCTGCTGCCTTGAGAATCTCGGTATTCCATTCAAAGCGGTTGACATCCATCATCGCCGATGTAGAGGCTACTCCCTGCGAAGCCCAGGGAGCGCAAGCCACGGGAGCGTCCCAGCCGGGAATGTCAGCGGTCGCCAGAACACGCGTAATCATATCTTGGAGGAATAAAATGCCCGCGTACGGGGCTTTACCCACCGCGTTCGCCCCAGTTAACCGGTTTACCGAATTAATGTTTTGCGGCATCACTCCGGTAAACCGGTACTGGTGGCGTCGTGTAATTTTTGTGTCTAAGGCTGCTTGTCCGATGTGACCGCACGTATCTCGATAGGCCACGGCCTGCGGTTCACATTCACCAGAGGCAAAGATTTTGACAAAGTCAACTCCCCAGCCGTCCACTCCAACTGAGTCCGGGGCATGGCCGAGAGTTTGCGCCGCAACTGCGGCACATTTCTTTGCAATCTCGGCGAACTGCGCCACCGGCCATGTCAGATGGTTATCAGCGTCCACCTGCACCTCTATGGGCTGTCGGTAAATTTCTTGCAGGCTCAGTTCATTTTCCGCAGTGTTCCAATGCCCTAAAAAGGCACGGATTGCAGAGGAACCCATATCGATTGCGAGCACATCCACAACAACCAACTCCAAAAATTATCGATACAGAGCGCCGTATGCTTCACACGCCCGATAATCAGCAGATTCTAGGTTATCAGTTCCGAAAACATTCCAGTTTCGAGGTCGATAAATTTGTCCAGCGCTGAGATTATGCATCATTACCGGAATGCGCAGCATCGCCGCTAGCGTAATCAAATCGGCTCCAAAATGGCCATACCCGATGGCACCATGGTTGGCGCCCCAGGCATCCATGACATTGTACGTGGAATCAAACGGGTACTTACCGGTCAACCTGGGGGTAAAGAAGGTTGTAGGCCAGGCTGGATCCGTACGGTTTTCAATGATTTCACGGGCTTTATCTGGAATCTCTACACTCCACCCTTCGACAAACTGAATTACCGGGAGGCTATGTGCTACTAGGTTTATCCGCACCATAGTCAACGGCATATCCCCTTTGGTTACAAAGTGGGTAGAAAACCCGCCACCCCGGAAGTATTCCTTGTTGGAAGGATGGAAGGTGGTGGCATCAAGTGCTGCCTGAATATCCTTTTCAGTTACTTTCCACCACTCCTTCATCACTGGCTTACCGTTTTCATCTTGCATAGCCCCAGTGGCATCAAGGGTGGTGGCACCAGAGTTGCGCAAATCCAGGAATCCTGCGGCAGCTTTACCTTCTAGATCACAGCCCGTAACTCGTTTTACAGCCTCTGGTGACCAGAAGGTTCGCACGTCAGAGAACATCTGGGTACAGTTGGTAAGCAGGTGGTTGAACAACATGGTGATGCCATTTAAGACATCGTTTTCGGTAGCGAGGGTCAGGGGTTCACGCGGACCATTCCAATCAAAGGTGGTGTTGGCAAAGGTTTCCAACAAATCACCATTCGGCTTGTAGTCGGTCCATTGACGCTGGCCTTGGAAGCCGGCCACAATAGCGTTGTGCCCTGCGGCTTCTTCATGGAATCCTAGGTCAGCCAGTTTGGGGTTGCCCTCCATCAAGTCACGCCCGATAAGAACCATCTTGGTTACGTAATCCCACTGCGCCTCCGTTTCCTCAGGGCTGAGCGCATACTCTGGCTTGTGATTGACGATATCTTCGCCTTTATGGAGCTTATCTTTGACCCAGGCGCGCGCTTTCGCGTACTCATCAGGGTCAAAAATCCCCTGGGTGATGCGACGATCCATTTCAATCATGTCAACGGATTCAACGCCCATCCCGAGGTAATCGCGCATGAACTGGCGGTCGACCATGGATCCGGCAATACCCATACACTGCGAACCAATCTGGAGGTAGTTCCGGTTGCGCATTTCACCAACCGCAATGGCCGCGCGACAGAACCGCAAAATTTTCTCTCTAACTTCTTCAGGAACGCGGGTGTCGTCAGCATCTTGGACATGTTCGCCGTAGATGCCGAAAGCGGGGATACCGAATTGCGCATAGGCCGCCATAGCGGCCGCTAGAGTGACCGCACCGGGACGTTCTGTGGCGTTAAGACCCCAAACCGCATGCTGAATAGCGGGATTCATGTCGATAACCTCGGTCACATAGTCCCAACAAGGGGTTACCGTAAGTTCTGCACAAACATTGAATGGTGAGAACTGCTCGCGAACCTTTTGGGATTCACCGGCGCGACCAATGGTACGGTCGGCTACGACGGACTGGACGGGGGTACCGTCAGTGTACTTGAGGTTCTCTGAAATCAAGGCCGCAGCGGTCTTTGCCATCTGCATCGTCTGTTCTTCGAGTGACTCGCGTACGCCACGCCGCCTCCCATCAATGATCGGCCGAATAGCGATTATCGGTTTTTTCGTACTCATATAAGTTTAATCCTCTCTGTTGGAACCATTTCAACTTTAAAATACACTGGGTTGAATGTTTAGACAGTACGCTACTGTGCGTTCAGATTGTTCATCTTTATGTAACGCTTTGCGCCACCTCCTTAATCTCACTTTTTTGATATTAAAATGTACACACTAATAGTGTTTATGTGTATTGTAAAAATGTGGCTACATGAATTATCTATACAACACCACAGCGCAATGCGGTGTTGTGAGACGCTGTTGCGAAATAGTGTTGTTTTCTAGGTTAGATTAACGGCTCCTAAGTTCTAGTTGCTGTTACCATAATCGCACCTCTGTGTACGTTGTTCAAATTTTATGTTAGCGCTAACGTTTACAATATACATCAATTATCTTCGTGGTGCAAGCTTTTAGAAAAGTTTTGTAAACTGCCTGGTGCTAAGGCATTTCTACGCGTAAATTTGTTGACTTCACATCAGGTCATCAGGTTAGGTTCGGGTGCCCAAAAGAGCCTTTTGGTGGCACTTCATACTGGTAACTCTCGGCGTTGAGAATGTGCCAGGAGGAGCGCCTAAGATGGACTTGTGAGCGGTGGAATCCGTGGTTTTTTCAGAGCTGCTTACGGCGACCAGGGAGTTTGCTTTCCGGGGCAGCGACACTAAACGAGTCAGGGGGGGCGAAGTGCAAGGTGATAAGCCCAACGAGAAAACAGCCACGCTGTGCCGTGGTTACGCCAAGGAAAACCGAGCCAGCGGGCGGTTTACTGCCCATGGATAGTTGCCACCTGTTGAATTGGGCGTTGGTGACGGAACAGTTGCGAGACTAAAAGGGCAGCCCGAGGTTTTTTGATACTGCCGGTTATGCCGAGATGCGGCGTCGGTTAAAGGTGTAGAAATCAGGAGATGCCAGTATCTATGTCCCGGTTTTTCACCGGGAACTCGAAGAATCCTTCGGAGCTGAAATCGAAATTACCGGGGACGTAGAGTTGGTCATCAGCGAGGGAGGAATTACTTGTTGACGCAAAGCACGCCGTGAAATCAGGTTGCCTGGCATTTCACCGAAATCTGGTACTTGGAACTCGACGACACCACCCGGTTGAATCGCCTGGTCAAGCGGCGGATAGCATTTAGAAAAGACCCTGGAATTTGTCCACCAGTGGGTGCATGGTTCCGACCAGCGCAACGCGGAGTTACCGCCTTCACCAAAACATCTTGCCACCCGAACCGTCACCTTGGCAGCCTAAATCCGCACTTTATCGGAATACGAAACGTAACCGGTGCGATTTCGGAAACATCATTTGTATACAAGACGATATGACCGAAATCGCACCGGTTACGACAAGTCCTTACTACAAAATCACGAAGGATTGCGCCTCGAGGCGCAGCTCGCCATCGGTGACGTGTACTTCCCCGATAGTAAAGCGGGGTTCGTGTGCCTCGCCCGGCTCTAGGTGGAGCGTGGCTCCTTCTCGGCCGGGGTTTACCGCGACCATAAGCTTGTCGTCTCCTTGGCACCTCATGAACGCAAAGATTCGACCATCCCCACCCGGACGTACCGCGAACCCCGCCCCGGCACGCAAAGCCGGCAAATCCTTACGCAACGCAATCAAGCGTTGCAAGGAGTGCCACAGAGAATCCGGATCGGCTTGCTCCAAGGCGACAGTGGGGACATCGGGGCTAGAGTCAACCGGCAGATACAGCGTGCCGGGATCCGCCGTGGAAAATCCCAGATTCAAGGTTTCATCCCACTGCATCGGGGTGCGGGCGCCGGTGCGCACATAGCCGCCTTCCTTAGTAGGCAGCAGTTGGTGGCGCAACCCGATTTCATCGCCATAGTAGATAAACGGCACGCCCGGCAAAGTCAGAATCGTCGCCCAGGCCAAGTTTTGTTCGCGGGTGGTCAGACGCGGCGAAACCCGCAAGGTGTCATGGTTGCCAGTAATCAGACTGAAAAACGCCCCGGCGGCCTCGGCTGAGCGTAACTGGGGAACGTATTGATCCAAAAATCCGCGCACCGAAGTATCGGCATCGGAATTAAAGTAACTCACATCGCCTTCACGCAAGAGCGGGGTATCGGTGTTACGCAGCAAGATGTTGTAGCCATTGGGATTCCCGTCCCAGCGCCAATCCAGGTAAAAGTCCATGTCAAATCCGGCGGCGACAGCCTCGTGGGGTACCCCCCATTCCGCGACGAAGGCAGCCTCGGGGAATTCGGGGCGAATCTGGTCAAACATATAGTTCCAGGTTTCAATCGTTTTGGGTTTGCCTTCATCATCGTGTTTCACCAACGAGTTTGCCATGTCGACCCGGAAGCCGTCGGCACCCCTAGTGAGCCAAAACCGCATCACATCCACCATTGCGTCACAGGTTTTTCGCGCGGCCTCGCCCAAAACCGGATCTTGCCAGGGGTATTTCGGATGTGCCCAGCCATAGTTCAAGGCTGGCTGACATTTGAAGAAATTCAGAATATAGGTGCCGTCCCGCTCGGCCTCTCCGCCGATGAAGGGATATCCATCGCCCCCGGAAATCCAGGAATTTGTCCAGATATAGCGGTCGGAAAATTCGTTTGGGGTCGGCTGGGCACTGTTTTTAAACCAGGCGTGTTCCTCGGAAGTGTGCCCCGGCACCAAGTCCAGTAACACGCGAATCCCTCGGGAATGTGCCTCTCGGAACAGTTCCTCTAGGTCGGTATTGGTGCCGTAACGCGGTGCGACCAGGCGATAGTCGCGCACGTCATAACCCGCGTCTTTGAAAGGCGAGTCGAACAGGGGATTGAGCCACAGACCGGTCACTCCCAGGTCAGCCAGGTAGTCTAGACGGGAGATAATCCCGGGAATGTCGCCAATCCCGTCGCCGTTGGAATCCTGGAAAGTTTGGGGGTAAATCTCGTAGAAAACTGCGTTGTCCAACCACTGGGGACGTGGATATTGGCCAGTCATTATGCTCCTTTTACGCTGGATTGTTGGGTGGCACCTCATGAAACGGAACCGTGACAAGTTTAGCGGAAGGTGGCAGCGGGCAGGGCAGATTTCGTCGGGTCGGCTTCATGAGGTGCTGGCCGAAATGACACTGACAGCGGATGTTTCCCAGCTGGCAACTTTAAGGGAAAGTCACAAATAGGTAAAAATACTTTAAAGTTTGCGAAATGGGCATTTTCAGGTTTAAAAAGTGCTAACCTCAACAACGAAAAACGTTTCGCCAGACCTGAGGCTGTCAGACGAGGGGCATGGCGGCGCTCCTTGAGAATGGAGAGAAAAGCTCTCCACGTACCGAAAGGAAAAATAATGTTGATGACTTGGAAAAAAACCCTGGGTCTTGCTGCTGCGGCAGCTGTGGCGCTCAGCATGAGTGCTTGTGGTGGCTCCGGCGATGCCGCTAAGGGCGGCGCTGCGGCCAAGGGAGGCACCGAGAATGTTAATCTCTCCGTATGGTCTCCGCAAGAAGATCAAGGTGATGGCTCGTGGTTGGCTAAGATGGAGGAAGCCTTCGAAAAGGCTCACTCTGAATACAAGATTACCTGGAAGAACGACGTGGTATCCGAGGGCGACGCAGCCAAGAAGGTAAAGGAAGATGCCTCGGCTGCCGCCGATGTTTACATGTTCGCCAATGACCAGCTAGGCGCGCTGCAGGATGTGGGTGCTATCGGCGAGTTGGGCGAGAACGAAACCAAACAGGTCAAGGAACAGAACGAAGAATCCATGGTGGCTTCTGTGACCGGTACTGACGGCAAGATTTACGGGGTGCCTTTCACTTCCAACACCTGGTTCATGTACTACAACTCCTCTAAGTTCAGCGCTGACGACGTGAAATCCCTGGACGCGATGCTGGCTAAGGGCAAGGTGTCCTTCCCGCTGGACAATGGCTGGTACATCCAGTCCTTCTTTACCAAGGGGGCGGGGCTGACCTTCTTCGGGGACAAGAGCGATGATGCCTCTAAGGGGATTACCTTCGCTGATGGTGACGAGGCGGCGACGGCTGTCACCAAGTACCTGGTCGGCTTGGCCAGCAACCCGAACTTCACGAACGATGCCGAGGGCTCCGGCTTGGGGGCTTTGAAGGCGGGAGACACCGACGCAATATTCTCGGGTACCTGGGATGCTGAAAACGTGAAGGAAGCCTTGGGTAGCAACTACGCGGCTGCTAAACTGCCGATCTTCAAGGTGAATGGCAAGGATGTGCAGATGGACGCTTTCGCTGGTTCCAAGGCTGTGGCTTACAATCCGAACGCCAAGAATGCTAAGGCGGCCGCTCAGTTCGCGGCTTTCCTCGGTTCCACCGAAGCTCAGAAGGCTCACTATGAGATGCGCGGGATTGTACCGACCGACAAGTCTTTGGCCAGTGTAATCAAAGCCGACGACCACGCAGCAAAGGCACAGATGGAAGTGATTTCCGGTACTTCCATCCTGCAGCCGACTATCTCCGCGATGGGTTCCTGGTGGGATCCGGCGGCTGCTTTCGGTAAGGGCTTGGTGAACAAGGAAATCACGGCCGATAACGCCGGAGCGAAACTGGCGGATTGGTCGAAGCAATTGGCCGAAATGAAGGGCTAAGACACGATTATCACTCGTAAGGCCGCTGGAAGGACAGCCTTCCTTCCAGCGGCCTTATCACAGAGCCGCAAGGCTCATTACCGGTCTTTTTTGACGAAATGAGGAAACGCGAATGGATGCAACATTAACCTCAAAACGCGAAGCGAGACTTAGGAAGAAACTGGGGAAAGACTATGTTTCGCCTTCGCCCTACAGCTTGAAAGCAGCCTTCCAAGAGGGCGACGGTCTGACTAAGGCGTCAGCCGTGGTTTTCGGATTGGGTAATCTGGCACACCGGCAGATAGTTAAGGGCTTGCTGTTCCTGATCTTGGAAATCGGATTTTTTGTATTTTTATTCACCAACGGGCTGGGATTCTTAACTAAACTGCCGGGTCTGGGTGACCAAAAGCAGGGTAAAGTCCTGGTGGATGGATACTGGCAGTACACCGCAGGGGATAACTCGGTGGTTATCCTGCTTTACGGGGTGGCTACGATACTGATTATCTTGGCTTTTGTTGGTTTGTGGAATCTCTCGGTGCGTTCGGCCTATAAAGCACAAATGCTAGCGAAGACACACAACAGAGTTCCCTCCCTACGTGAAGATATTGCGCAAATGCTGGATGGTCGGGCTCATATTGGTTTCCTGTTCCTGCCCACCTTGGGAATCTTGACCTTTAGTGTGTTACCGCTGATTTTCATGATTTCTATGGCCTTCACTTCTTATGACCACAACAATCTGGTGCTGTTCGACTGGGTGGGGTTAAAGAATTTTGCGGCGATTTTCACTAACGCTACTGGCACCGTGAACCTGCGGATTTTCGGGTCGGTCTTGGTGTGGACGCTGGTTTGGGCTGTTTTCGCCACTTTCCTCAACTTCTTCCTGGGAATGTTCATGGCGATGCTGATTAACCGCAAGACTACGCGGTTGAAGAACTTTTGGCGAGCCTGCTTCTCGATGTCGATTGCAGTGCCGCAATTCGTGTCTTTGCTGGTAATTAACCTAATGCTGCAGCCTCAAGGTGCTATCAACCGCTTGTTGCTGGACTGGGGTTGGATTAACGAGGCTTTGCCGTTCTTCACGAATGCCACCTGGGCGCGGGTCACCGTGATTATTGTGAACTTGTGGGTCGGGATTCCGTTCACGATTATGCAGATAACTGGTATTTTGCAAAACATCCCGGCCGACCAGTACGAGGCCGCCAAGATTGACGGTGCCAATAACTGGGTGATTTTCCGCAAGATTACCATGCCCTACATTATCTTCGTACTCACCCCTTATTTGATTACCACCTTTACCGGCAACGTCAATAACTTCAATGTTATCTACCTGCTTTCCGGTGGTGCCCCGGTTCCGGTGGGGGATTCCGCCGGTAAGACAGACTTGCTGATTACCTGGCTGTACAAGTTGACCGTGGACAAGAATGACTACAACCTGGGTGCGGTTATCGGTATTATGACCTTCATCGTGCTGGCAGTCGTGTCCCTGATTACCTACCGGAGATCCGGTTCCTTCAAGAACGAGGAGGCCTTCCGATGAAAACAACGCAGAATATAGAAATGGCGCCTCATGCCGAATCAGCTCCCACCATCATGGGATCCCTGAGTAAACGGCGGATTATTGGGGACGTAGTTGTCCATACTTTCTTGGCGATTATGGCGGTTATCTGGCTGGTTCCCATTGCCTGGGTTTTGGCCGAGTCCTTCAACAAGGACACCGCGCCTTTCACCAAGACCTTCTTCCCGGCGGAGTTCTCGCTGGATAACTATGTGAAGCTCTTTACGGATCGAACGGTAATGGACTTCCCGCGTATGTATCTTAACACCTTCATCATCGCGTGTTTCACTTGCGTAATCTCGGTATTCTTCGTGCTGATGGTCGCCTATGTCATGAGTCGCATGCGGTTCCGGTTGCGTCGCACCTTCATGAGCGTGGTTTTGATTCTGGGCATGTTCCCCGGCATCATGGCGGTTTCCGCCATCTACTTCATTCTGAAGGCTATCGGTATGACGGGCGGCGGCACCACGATTCTGGCTCTGATTTTGGTGTATTCGGCCGGGTCAGGCGCGGGCTTTTATGTGATGAAAGGGTACATGGATACCATTCCCAGTTCCTTGGACGAGGCGGCTATCCTGGACGGTTGCACCCGCTCCCAGGTGTTTTGGAAGATTATCCTGCCGATTTGTAAGCCCATGATTGTGTTCCAGGCCATCACTAGCTTCCTGGGGCCGTGGCTTGACTTCGTAATGGCAAAGGTTATTGCCCGTACCCAGTCTGATTACACCGTGGCGTTGGGCTTGTGGCTGATGCTGGAAAAGGAATACATTCATAACTGGTTCGCCCGTTTCGCGGCCGGAGCAGTTTTGGTTTCTATTCCGATTGCCATCCTGTTCATCATCATGCAGCGCTTCTATCAAGAGTCCATGTCCGGCTCGGTCAAGGGCTAAATGAAGAATTCTACATCACGTACTGGGCGTCCAGAATCCGGGGGGGTAAACCCCAAGGATTTGGGGCGCCCAGCTCGTGGTCTCAGCGGGAAACGTCTGAAGATAATCGCCGGTATTATGCTGTTCTTCCAGGTGGCATCCACGGCGGTGGTGCCCGCCGCGACCGGCAAAGACTTCCAGGATATGACCACCCTGACCCTGGCAGTGATTTGTGAACTAGTGTCTTGGGCGGCCATCCCGATTTATGCGTGGCTGCTGGTAGAGGGATTTCGTAAAACCCAGGCTTTCGGCATGTATTTGGGCCGGCTCGGGGTGCTGGCTTTGCTTTGTGAAGTGCCCTATGACTTGGTCACTTTCGGACGACCTTGGGATTTTGGATCCCAAAACCCGGTGTGGGCCTTGGGCTTGGCTCTGATTGTCTTGCGCCTCATGAAACTGGGGCGGGAAAAGTACTGGGCAAGATCCACTGCGGGTGCGATTGCCTTGGAGGCGGTGGTCGCGCTGGCGGGGGTGCTGTGGGCGCTGCTATTGCGCCTGGGAACCCGCCAAGGCCTGATGCCCGTTGGAGCTATTTTGGTGGTAATGGTAGTGATTTTCTACCTGTTGGAGCTGCGGGAAAATACCATGATGATGCTGGCCGGTCTGGTGGGTGCCCTGGCCTTGGTGGCGCCGGCTATCGGCGTGGCTTTTCTGCACTATCGCAACGAGACCAAGGGTTACGCTGACCCGCGCACCGGGTGGTGGCTCTATGCGATTTACCCCGTGGAGCTGCTGGTTGGCTCGGTTTTCGCCCTAATGCCGTGATAGTCGGCAATGCCGGGTAGATATAATGAGGGTGCTGCTGGTGGCTGCATAGAAGTGGCCGGGATGCGCCTAGCCTGGCAGCTGTAGCCAAAACCGAGAGGAAATAGGACAGATGAACCGTGAAGCCCGTGAGCATAACGAAGCTGTGAGGCCTAATAGCGCCGAAATAGAGCGGCTACGTCTGGCTTTCCCGGAATATTTCGATGCGCAGGATGCTTTTCGGCTCGACCGTTTCGAACAGATGCTTAAAAGTGAAGCTATCAATCTGAGTCGGGAAGGCTACGAGCTGCGGTTTTTGGGTAAAACCTATGCTAAATATCAGGCCGGTTTGGAAAGCGAAACCGTGATTGTGCCTGATATGGAACACAATGCGCAGCCTGAAAACCGAGAATCCGAGAACCTCTATATCGTGGGCGACAATCTTGATGCGTTGGGGCACCTGGTGAAATCCTATGCGGGGATGGTCAAGTGTATTTATATCGATCCGCCCTATAACACCGGGTCTGACGGGTTCGTGTACCAAGACGACTTTGGCTTTACCGCCCGCCAGCTGGTGGACAAAATTGGCATTAGTGTGGATGAAGCCAGACGTGTTTTGGATATGCGCGGCAAATCCTCCCACTCCGCGTGGCTGACCTTTATGTACCCGCGTCTTGCTCTCGCGAAAGAACTCTTGAGTGACGATGGGGTTATCTTTATCAGTATTGACGATAATGAACAGGCTAATCTGAAACTGCTGTGTGACGACATTTTTGGGGAACAGAATTTTGTAGCCAGCTTTGTAATCGTGCGGTCAGAGGGGGGCGGTCTTGCTAAACAAGCTGTGATAGGTCATGATTATTTACCGACTTACGCAAAAAATATAGATAAATTCATTCCTCTGGGGCGCCCCAAGGATATTCGTGGCAAAATCATCAATAAAGACGGAGTCGACTATTGGATTGAAACAGATTGGTTACGAAAAGAATTTGGTAAATACGGTACATGCTATTATGAAGAAATAGTGCGGTACCTGGGCGCGGAAAAGAAGCGAGAAATCGATGCTGGAATCGAATCAGGAGACTACGTTTTAGTGCCGAAAGGGCAGTTCACAATCGTAGGCCGCTTGCGCCGTGTGGATACCGATACCTCCAAATTCTACACTGTTTTGAAGAGACTTGATGGTGAAGGCTACGCCAAATACTTGAATAAGTTGGGGGTGGCTAACCTGTCATCATTGCAGCTAGATTCGTTTTTTTCATTCCCAAAACCGGTGGAGCTGGTCAAGTCTGTGGTACAGGGCTGCACTATCCTTTCCAAGAATGATTCTGACATTGTCCTGGATTTCTTTTCGGGTTCCTCCACGACAGCTGATGCGGTAATGCAACTGAATGCCGAAGATGGTGGGAACCGTCGTTACATTATGGTGCAGCTGCCCGAGATAATAAACCCGAAGGACAACCGGCATTCAAAGGCCGCCTACCAGGCGGGATATCGGACGATTGATGAAATTGGGCGGGAACGAATTAAGCGAGCCGCCGCGAAAATCAAAGTAGAAACCGGGGTTAACATCGACTACGGCTTCAAACTGTTTCGGCTCGAGACACCTGCCGCGAAAACTCTCGATGAACTCGATGAATTTACCCCCAATCCGGCCGAAGTCTTGGCGGGTGACTATGTATCTAAGTTCAACCTTGACGGGACTCCAGGTCGTGATGTTGTGCTCGCTACCTGGCTGAACCAAGATGGTTTCGGGCTGCTGGCTAAGCCCCAAAAACTGCTGCTTAAAGGCTATACATTGGATGTGTATGAGGACTCGGCCTATCTTATCGAGCCAGGTATTACCTCTGAGGATGTCCAGGAGCTGGTGCGCCTGCTGGAAACCAATGAGTTGCTGTTGAACCGAATCGTGGTGTTTCCTTACTCAGTGACTTTTTCGGTGATGCACGAGTTGAAGAAGAACCTGTCAGTGCTCAAGAGCGGCCAGAGTGCGGAAGTAATCGAGAGGTTTTAGCTGATGAAGATAAGGCTCCAAAACCTACCCCACCAGACTGCAGCCATCACCGCTTTGAGCCACGTGTTCCAAGACGTAGCGTTGGACAAAACCGGTTCGAGTGAAGCCAACCCGGTTATCGATATGAAAGGCTTGAAAATTGAGGAAAATATCTGGGATATCCAACACGGCAGTGTAGAAGGTGTACCGGCCATAGCTGAAGGACTGCACACCAAAGAGAGAGGCCTATACCTGGGTATCGACGTGCGAATGGAAACCGGTACCGGCAAAACCTATGTGTACACCAGAACCATGTTTGAGCTGCATAAACGCTATGGGTTTAATAAGTTTATTATCCTGGTGCCCTCCACGCCTATCAAAGAAGGAACCAGGAAGTTCATTGCCTCGGATTATGCCCGGGAACACTTTGCGGATATTTACGGTACCCAGACGCGTCTTGCGCTCGAAGTACTCGACCCCCAGAAACGCTCCAATGGGCGCAAAGTTTTCCCCACGGCAATCTCTTCTTTCGTCAGTGCTTCGCGGCTACAACGTAACCGTATCAACTGTTTGCTAATGACCGATGGGATGTTGCAGTCGAAGGCAACGATGGCCACCAACTACGACCAGGTTGTTTTGGGTGTTTCCTCGGTGCCTTACGATGCCTTGGCTGAAACTCGCCCCATTGTGTTGATAGATGAACCCCACCGTTTCCGTAAGGAAAACAAGGCTTGGGAAACTCTCATGGAACGCATCCGTCCGCAGGTGGTGATTCGCTTTGGAGCTACTTTCCCTCGCAGCGAGAAAACAGGTCGGATTGACTATAACAGCCTAATTTTCAACCTGGGCTCCATAGAAGCGTTTAACCGCCAGCTAGTCAAGGGTGTGGCGGTGCAATATCCTCAGGAGTCGACCGAAAAAACCGTGCGTTTGAAGTTAACACGTCTCTCTGCATCCAAACCCAAAACCGTCACCTTCAAGGATGAAGACACGCAGAAAAGTCACACCCTAAATCTGGGTGATTCTTTGGGGAGCATAGATGGCGATTTCGCTGGTATCACAGTGGAAGGCATTGGTAAGACGGAAAGCATCAACATCAAGTCGGGGATTACTCTGTCCAATGGCCAGATTTTGGCTCGGGGCGACACTATTACTTCTGGGGCATACTCGGATACCTACCAGGCTTTAATGCTAGAACGTGCCCTGGTCAACCATTTTGACACCGAGTGGGAAAACTTCAAACGTGGTCGCAAAATAAAAACACTGAGCCTGTTTTTCATCGACTCCATCGAGTCCTACCGTGGCAAAGACGGACATCCCGGGCATTTACGCCACAAATTTGAGCAGCTCCTCATGAAGCAAATCAAGCAACGCCTAGAGGAATACCAATCCAACCCTAGTCCCAAGGCGCAAGAATACGCCGATTATCTGCGCGCCTCCCTGGCGGACTTGCCGGCCACAAACGGCGGATATTTCTCGGCTGATAACGCCTCTACCGATGCCGCCATCCAGGCCGAAGTGGACGCAATCTTACGCGACAAAGAAGCGTTGCTGTCTTTCCGTAAACCCGATGGGGGGTGGAACACAATGCGTTTCATCTTCTCGAAGTGGACCCTGCGGGAAGGTTGGGACAATCCCAATGTGTTCCAAATTGTCAAGCTACGTTCCTCCGGTTCGGAAATCTCAAAACTACAGGAGGTGGGACGCGGTCTGCGGCTCCCAGTAGACGAGTACGGCACCCGGATTGCCGATGAACAGTTCTATCTGACCTATCTGATTGACTTCACCGAGGCCGATTTCGCTAACAAGCTGATTCGGGAGATTAACGCCGAGGCGCCAAGCAATCCCCGCAATATTAACGCCATGCTGAAAAAGGTCGCGAAGCAGTATGGTCTGGACGAAACAGAGCTGTTTATCGAGCTACTGCAAAAGAAACTGGTTGACACCGACAAGAATATTATCGAAGTCCGGGCGGCGGAGCTCTTTGCCAACTACCCAGAGTTCAACACGGGTCTTCATAGCGGCAAGGTAGTCGAAAAACCGATGCAAGTGCGAATCCGGAAAGAGAACTTTGCCAAGATTAGGCAGCTTTGGGAGCTAGTAAACCAGAAATACTACCTCCGTTTGGATGAACTGAGCGAGGCGGAATTTACAGCCTGTATAGACCATATTCTCGACCCCGGAGATGACATTTACACTCCACAACTGGGGGTGATTAGGCGCAACCGTATCCATAGTGATGCGACGGGAAACCTGGTTACCCAATCAGAGGCGATTGATACTTACCGAATCGAAGATACGCTGTCTTATGGTGAGTGGCTGAAGGCTGTCTACCAGCAGACATTCCTGCCAATCTCCGCAGTTCACGCTGGTTTAACGCGTCGAAACGCCACCAAGACGCTGCCCCAGGATTTCTTCTCTAAAGCTACCCTGTCAAGGTTCGTCGCTAAGTTCCATTCCTGGATGCAAGACAGTTTCGTCAGCCGCTTCTCTTACACCAGAATTGACGGTGTGATCGGGGCGACAGCACTGACCGAAGCCAACGGGGAACCGCTTGAAAGCATCATTCAAGGAAACTTGGGAATACACCGGACGGAGCACTTCCAAGTTTCAGACAAGTATCTCTATGATGCTTTCGTTTATGATTCAGACCTGGAAAAAGCCAATATCAAAAACTCTGGGCTAAAGGAGGTCGAGGTTTTCGGCAAGATTCCACGTTGTTCCATTAAAGTTCCCCTGTATTTCGGGGGCACCACCAGTCCGGATTTCATGTATGTGCTGCGTACTCCTGAAGGTGCCTTGAGCTTGAATTTCATCGTGGAAACCAAGGATGTCAAAACCAGAAACGACCTGCGTGGGGTAGAGGTGCTCAAAATCAAAGCGGCTAAAAAATTCTTCGAGTTCATGCAACAGCAGGGAATCAGAGTACGCTTCGAACCACAGCTGAAACAAGACGACATCGTCGTAATGCTTCAGCAGCTACTGGCCGCACAGTGAGTGCGTACCTTTGGTTCAAGCTAACCGCGCAGCGACGGTGTTTCTCCAGGTTGGGTTCATGATGTCGGTCGCCTAGCTGACGGGGCAAGATTTCGTGGATATAACCGACTCGACTTTGGCTGTGATTTTTGTGGAAATTTCCTAAAGGTAACCATTCCGACATTGCGGTTTTATATTCAATAGCCTTTGCAAAATGAACACAAAATTCACGAGACTTTCATGTAGGTGATGAACTATGAAGTAAAATTTTGGTTTTTTTCAAAAAAGCTGCATGAAGTTAACACTTCGGAGCATTTATGATAGATAATAGTCGCAGCTGGTTTCCTCTGGCGCGGCTGGTTCCTACCGGCTGGAAAGACAACGATGTTTAATGGATTGGAGTTTCAATGCGAAAATTATTTGCAGCTGCCGGTGCCGTAGCACTGGCTTTGACTATGACCGCGTGCGGTTCTTCAGGAGGTTCCGGGGATGCGGGTAAGGCTTCCGGCGACTCTGGCGCTGACGGAGCTAAAGAAGTCGGTGTAACCACCTGGTGGTCGGCCGGTTCAGAAAAAGACGGCTTTGAGGCTTTGTCCAAGGTGTTCAAAGAGCAGCACCCGGATATTACCCTGAAAAATCTGGCGACTTCCGGTGGCGGCGGTACTAACGCCAAACAAAAACTGGCTGCTGACCTGGCCGCCAAAAACCCGCCGGACACCTACCAGTCCCACGCGGGGGCGGAACTTTCAGCGGATATCGCCTCGGGCTATGTCGAGGATGTTTCCTCGCTCTACGACGAGTTCAAACTGCGTGAAGCCTTCCCGAAATCCCTGATTGACCGTCTGACGGTGGACGGCAAGATTTACTCGGTGCCCTCTAATATTCACCGCGCGAATGTGGTGTGGGCTAACCCGAAGGTTATGGAAAAGGCCGGCCTCGACCCCAAGAATCCCCCCAAAGACATCAAAGGCTGGATTGCTGACATGGAGAAACTCAAGGGTGCCGGGGTGAAATTCCCCATCACCGTGGGTGACACCTGGACTCAGCTAGAACTGCTGGAAACCGTGCTGATTTCCGACCTGGGGGTGGACAAGTACAACGGGCTCATGGACGGCAAAACCGACTGGGCTGGTGCGGACGTAAAGGCGGCACTCGAAGATTACGCCAAGATTATTTCCTACACCGACCCCTCTCTTTACACCGAGGACTGGGAGCCGGCCATGAAACCGATTCTGGAAGGCAAGAGCGCCTATAACGTGATGGGCGACTGGGCGCCGCCAGCCTTCGAGCACGCCAATATGGAATGGGGCAAGGACTACGTAACCTTCCCGGTTCCGGGTAACGAAGGCGTGTTTGACTTCCTGGCGGATTCCTTCACCATGCCGGTAGGCGCGAAGCATCCCGAGGGCACCAAGGCTTGGTTGCAAACGATTTCTTCGGTGGAAGGCCAGATTGCTTTCAACAAGGCCAAGGGCTCTATTCCATCTCGTTCGGATTTGACCCCGGAACAGATTAAAGAGTTCTCCGGATACCAGCAGTCCGCCATGGAATCTTTCGGTAAGGACACCATAGTGTCCTCCATCGCCCACGGGGCGGCGTTGCCACTGAAAGCCACCGAAGCCATGAAAGCAGCTTTGGGCAAGTTCATGGCAGCCAAAGACGTTGATGCCTTGCAAAAGGACTTCGTGGCTGCCGTAAAGAGCGCCGTGTAATTCCCCTTCCAAGGGTTTGTTTCGGGGGTCGGGTCGACTTCATGAGGAGCCACTCGACCCCCGGGTAAGCCCCTCATGGGACGCACCTTCCTAAAACAGGGGATTTGGGCTTTTAAAAATAAAACAAGCAGTGGAAAACAGCCGGGATGGTAACCCGCAAAATCTGCCTTGAATTGAGGATAATATGTCAGACAATCAAGCCGCTGTGAGCAAAGTAGCCGCAGCATCTAAGCCGAGAAAGGCTCGCAGTTCAAACGGTATCAAACAGTGGGGACCGGGACTGTTGCTGGTGTCGCCTTCGCTGATACTGGTGGCGATTTTTGTTTACGGGCTGCTGGGAACCAACGTTATTACCTCGATGCAGGATAATCACACCCCGCCGCAAGTCTCGGGGAAGGCACCCGTGCACTTTATCGGTTTTGAAAACTTCAGCACGCTGTTCGCCGACAAAGACTTCCAACATTCCTTGGTGAACCTGTTAATGTTCACGGTGATGTTCCTGGTAGGAACCCTGGTGTTGGGCTTCCTGTGGGCCTGGATTTTAGAGAAACCCATGAAAGGCGAGGGCTTCTTTCGCTCGGTATTCCTGTTTCCGATGGCCGTGTCCTTCATTGCCTCGGGCGTGGTGTGGCGCTGGCTGCTGAACTCGGCCACCGGGGATAATGCCTCGGGGCTGAACCGCTTGTTTGAAATGACAGGGTTGAAAGCCTTGGAAAACCAGTGGATATCTGATGTTCGCTTCGGTATTCTAGCCATTGGTATTCCTGCGGTGTGGCAGCTTTCTGGTTACGTAATGGCACTGTTCCTGGCCGGTTTTCGCGGCATTCCCGACGACCTGCGCGAGGCTGCCCGCATGGATGGAGCGAATGAATGGCAACTTTACCGCCACATTATTTTCCCGCAACTTGCCCCCGTGGCCTTGTCGGCTGTCATCATCATCGGACACATGTCGCTCAAATCCTTCGACTTGATTATGGCGATTGCCTCGCAGACTTTCTATCAAACCAAGGTTCCCGCCATTGATATGTATAACTTTATGACGGTGTCCGACCATTCCAATGCGGCCGCCGTGGGGACGGTGCTGCTGGTGATTGTGGCGTGCCTGGTCGTGCCCTACCTGATTCGCGACGCAAAGGAGTCGGCACGATGACCAACACCGCAGTTAAGGAAAAGACAATGAAGAAAACGAAGCCTCAAACCCGAGTGCCAGGTAAAACCGGCACCACGATAGGGAAAACCGTGCGCTACGTGCTGTTGATTTTGTTCTTGGCCGCCGTGCTGATGCCGGTTTATGTCCTGGTTGTTACCTCTTTCAAAGGCGCGAGTGATGCGGATCCCTCCCGTACCTGGTTCTTGCCTACCGAGTGGAACACCGATAACTGGGCTCGCGCCTGGGAGGCGTTAAAAGGCGGTTTGCTGAACTCGCTGCTGATGGTGATTCCGTCCTCGATTATTTCGGCCATGCTGGGCTCGGCCAATGGTTTTGTGCTGTCCCGCTGGCGTTTCCCCGGGGCAAATGTGGTCTTTACCCTGATTCTGTTCGGAATGTTCATTCCCTACCAGGCAGTGATGATTCCCCTGATGAAAATCGTGGTGTCATCCAATATTGGTTTCGGGATTCACCTGCTGATTTTCTTGCACATTGTCTATGGCATCCCGATTACCACCCTGATTTTCCGCAACTACTACGAGTCGATTCCGAAAGATTTAATAGAGGCCGCTCGGATTGACGGAGCCGGGATGCTGCGCACCTACTTCTCGGTAGTGTTGCCAATTTCGATTCCTTCCTTTGTGGTAGTGCTAATCTGGCAGTTCACAGCCGCATGGAATGACTATCTCTTTGCCCTTTTCTTTGGGGGCGGAGCCCAAAATGGCCCGGTTACCTTGGCTCTAAACGAACTGGCACACGGGTCGATTATGGCCGACTATGGCGGTTCCATGGCGGGTGCCTTGATTGCTTCCGTGCCGACATTGCTGGTCTATATTGCGCTGGGGAAGTACTTTGTGGGCGGCATGATGGCTGGTTCGGTCAAAGGCTAGCCTTCACTTTCCGTCGTTTTCCGTGGCGTTTTTCGCCGCGCCAGGTTTCGCTGCGTATTTTTGTTTCGGTTTCATGAGGTGCTTGCCTTTGTTTTACGCTGCTGCGCCGGCGCTGCTTTGCTGCATTTCTTGGGGTTTTTCTGGTGGGACGGGTTTGACCTGGGGGGGATTGTGGGTTTTTCGGGTTGAGCCGGGAGCCTGAGGGAACTTGTACCCTAAATTTTTGGCAAGAAGTGTGTAGTAATGTTGCCCAGCGGAGATTCCCGCAGGCAGCTTTATGCTGCCCTATATTTAGACCCGAAAGGAAATGTAAATGAAACACGAACTTAGAAAATCGCGGGGGTGGGGCAGCCTAAATAGACTGGGCATAGCCACGCTCTCCGGCCTGCTCGTAGTAGGCCTCACCCCCACCTTCGCCAACGTGGTTTTCGCAAGTGAACCGACTATTAACAACTCCGATAAGACTGTTCCGGTGAAGGTATAGTACAAAGCGACCACCCCTGCTACAGTTGCGGGAGAACTGAAAACCACAGCTGATGTAGGAATTGCAATCGAAGCTGATACCAGGAACTCCAACTGTCCTGAGCTCGAATTCACCACGGGAGGAGGTTTCCCCTCAACTTTGCTCCGCAAAGTTTCACCTCTCAGTCTCGCTGCGCTGCGCACCTCGCCACACCACCTTCGCTAGCGGCGGCGCGCGTCCGGGGCGGGACGGCGTAGGGCGATTCATGGTTTCCGTAATTTCTCTTAGCGGCTTTGCCGCTTAGAGAAATCGGACAAACCATAGCTAGCCCGGCCGTCCCACCCCAGAGCGCCACCGCGACAACAAGCGCGAGAACTGCCGCAGCGACAGTAGGCGGCGCCACCGCGACGGCAAGCCTAAGCGGTAAAAAAGGCAACTAAATCAATCGGGGTGCCAGGCTCAGCCTGGCACCCCGATTGATTTAGAGTAACGCGCGGTATCCGGGTATCCGGCATAAACCTATAAACATGAGTTGCTTGCCAAAGTGGCAACCAAGCTGTTATACTTGCCATGTTGGCAACTAACTTTGAGGAAGAGCCGGTAAAACGGTTGGCACCTCATGAAAGGCGACGAACCAATGAGTGACGAAGCGAACGATGCAAGTAAAGAGCCTGGCGCGGGGATGACCATTCCGGGTGCTACCCCCAAAGCTGCAAGAGGCGAAGCCAATCCAGTCGAGACAACCCCAACAGCGGCAGATTCAGCCCAGACAGACCCAGCCGATTTAGCACTCGCTGCCACGAAACCGAGCCCCGAGGAAGCCGCGCAGCTGCTAGAACTTGTCGACCAGACGGCCGACCGGGTGGTGACTCTGCAACGTTTCCCACGCTGGTGGCTGACGCTATACATGCTGTTACCGGCCGCGATTCAGTCGTTTCCCCTGCTGCTGGAAAACGAGTGGGTCTATGTCGCAACCGTGGCCGGGGGAATACTGGGCACGTATGCGCTGTTGACGTTAATGTGGCCCAAACTGATACGCACCGGACTGGGGCAAGACGAACGCCTGCGCTTGCAAATCCGGTTCTTGCTGCCCCCCGTGGTCGGGGGCACTGCCACGGCCAATATCCTGTGGGAAAGTAAAGGCGATTCCCCGTGGCTGCTGGCGAGTATCGTGTTTGTGGCGGTGGCGGTGGTTTTGGGATTTTATGCCCAGGTTGTCTTGCATTGGTACCGGGTGCGGGTGCTGGCCAGGGCTTTTGACTTCACCGAGTCGGAGGAAATCTGGGATTCGGCGCGCGAAGAGGTTCGTCGGCGCATCGCTGCGGTCAAGACCGCTGAAAAGGCTAAACGCCGGGGGAGTGTTCGGTGATGAATGGTACTTCCGGGGTTGGTGGGGTACGGCGGATTCATGAGGTGCCGCCCGTCGATCCGGGCAAAACGCCCGAATCTGCGACTCGTGAAAAAGGGGTTGTGCAGCAGGAACCCGCCTCGCCCCCCGAAATAGCACCTCATGAAACCGTAAAACCCGCCCGGCGGAACAAACCTGGCGCGGCTCGGCAGGCGGAGGCTACCCCGGCCAAGTTTGATGAACTGATTCATTCCCCGAACCGGCTGCGGATTATGGCGACACTCGCGGCGGTGTCGGAAATCGACTTTGCCACGCTGGAGGAAAACGTGGAAATCACCACGCAACTCATGAGCAAACAGTTGAAACTGCTGGCCGAGGCGGGTTACCTGGCGATGGAAAAACGCCCCGAAGTGGTCGGACGCCCGCGCACCTGGGTGGCACTGACCCCGGCGGGGCGGCGCGCCTATGCCGGGCACGTCAATGCCTTGCGCGAGATTACCCAACGGCTCTGACCACGGTTCCAACTACTCTAAAGCTACTCTAACATTCGATGTTAGAGTAGCTGTCCGGGGTTTTCCTTGGAATTTCAAGGAGTTTTCGGTACTCTAATAGCTGCTTTAACGTACTCTAACAATGTTAGAGTACGTTAAAGCAGCTTCCTTGGGGTGTATATCTCTAAAAAGATGCTTGCCAAAGGCACCCCGGTCATCTTTCCACGGGTTCATGAGTCGCCAATCGGGATTTAGACGGCAGCGCAGCTAACAAGCCCATGCCCAGGATCGAGACCAGGGTATAGAACCCGAACATACGCGCAAAACCCAGGGATAGCCCCTCATGAAACAGGGAAAACCAACCCGCGCCGCTGGGCGAGGCGTCCGACCCGTCGGCAGTCACGCCGGTGGCCAAGAAACCCACCAGCAGCGCCGGCGCCAAAGTAGTCGCAATCGAGCGTACCAAGGACAGTGTGGCCTGGCCGGAATTCGCGTCGCGCGCCGGCACCAAGTGCAATACCAAATAACTCAGCGGTGCCCCCATCAAAAACCCCATGCCGAGTCCCATCAAGGCCAAGGCCACCAAGGTCGAGGCCAGCCCGGGGAATGGGGTCGCCCAAAACACCAGCAATACCCCGGATCCGGCCGAAATCACCAGCCCCATGCCCAACACGAAACGCGGTCCAAACCTGTCCGTCAAGCGTCCCGACAGCGGTGCTCCCACTGCCGAAGCGAGCCCGACCAACACGGTGGGGAAACCGCCCGCGCCCCGGGGCAAACCCAAGGTGAACTCGGAAAACTGGGGGATGAACATTATGGTCATCATTAAAGTCCCGGCAATCCCCCCAACCAGCAAAGTCGTCAAAACTGGCAGGGTGGCGAAGTATTTGAAGTTAATAATCGGGTCGCCCCCGCGCCGCTGCAGCCGGGTTTCGCGCCACCAAAACACGGGTGCCAACACTGCGCAGCTCGCCAAAGCCAAAAACACATTCGGCTGGCGCGCCGTGCCCAGGAAATCCCCGAAATCCAGGTGCTGAAATCCCCACAGCAGCGCGATTATCATCACCACCAGCACCGCAATTCCCACTAAATCCAGCCGTCGCGTGTCGCGCGCACCTCCTCGAGGCAACACCCACGCACCCAGTCCAATCACAACCACGGCCACCGGCAGGTTGATATAGAAAATCCACTGCCAGTTCCCCGCCCCGGCCACCGCCAGCACCAGGGAGCCCGCCCCGGCACCCAGCACCGAGGTCACCCCGTAAACCATGCCGACCAGCCCCAGGGCGCGACCCTGCTTCGCGGGTGGCACCACAGTGGTCACTGCCGCCGTCGCCACTGGCATAATCCCGCCCCCGCCCAGGGCTTGCACCACGCGCGAGGCCAGCAGCATCCCGTAAGACTCGAAGGTCTGGGACAGGCCACATCCCAGCGAGCCGACCGCGAACAGACCAATTGCCGCCAGAAATACCGGTTTTGTGCCCCATAAATCCGCGAGTTTCCCGATTGCTGGAATCCCGGCAGCGTAGGCCAGGGTGTAAATCGTGAACACCCACACGCTGACTTGGTCGCCCACCCCCAGGCTTTCTTGGATGACGGTGCGTGCGGGGTTCACAATCGCGGTGTCTAGCGCGCCCATCCCGATTCCCGCCAGGTAGAGCGCCAAAATCAGTTTCCAGTGGCGCGGGGGAGTGAAAGTCGCGTTGGTCGCGTTGGTCGCGTTGGTCGTGTCGGCTGTGTCGGCTGTATGAGGTGCCATCTGGGTATCAAGCGTTGCGTTTTTCATCGCGAGCCTCCCTGGTGCCAAGTTTGCAAGGCATCGGCCAGTTCCCCGAGCATCTCGGTGAATAGCTGTACTTCCCGGGGTCGGCGCCCGGCAAACAGTTCCCCCATACTCTCGGATAGGGGCGTGGTGAAATAGTGGCCAACATCTGCGGCATTCTTACCCAAACCCAACAGAGTGCGCCGCCGGTCGGCCGGGTCGGAGTGGCGTTGCAGCAGCCCCTGTTCCACCAGCCGCTCGACTTGGTAGGACGCGGCCGCGCGGGTGATGTGCAGGGACATCGCGAGGTTGGAGGGGGTCAGCGGCTTGTCTTCCAGTTCCGCTTGCCACACCAGCAGTACGGCCTCGCCGTCTTTGCCATGCAGACCCAGCCGCGATGTGTAGCTGTTAATCAAGGCACTGGAGGAGAAAATCAGGCGGTGCAGTTCGAAGACTATGCGATGTCGCGCGGCATCCGGGGCAGCCTCGCTGGCAGTATCCCGCGCGGTCTTAGCGCTGGGCGCGAAGTCAGCTGCGGCGTTGCTGTCCGGGTCGTGGTTTCTGTTTTGGTAGGATGTTCCACTCATGTAGTTAAGTATATTGATAGTTAAGATACTTAATCAAGAGGGGAGTAAATTTATCCCCAAATCCCGAAGGATTTGGGGATAAATTTTAAGGATTACGCCAGGAATTTCGGGTGGCACCTCATGAAAAGGGCACCAGAAACCCTAAATCAAGGAGAGCACCTGGCGGGCGATGGCGACCTCTTCATTCGTGGGAATCACCAAGACCATAACCTGGGAATCCGGGGCGGAAATCTGCCATACCTCGGCGGCGCGATCGCGGTTTTCGTTGCGCTCGGGGTCAAGCTTGACCCCCATGAACGCCAGTTTTTCGCACAGTTTCGCGCGAATCCCCGGGTCATTTTCGCCGATACCGGCGGTGAATGTCAGTACATCCAGACCGCCGAGTTCCGCCGTATACGCCCCGACATACTTCAACAAGCGCTGCAAGTACACCTGCAGGGCATGGAGTGCATCGGGGTCGCCGGCCTGGCATCGTTGCCACACATCGCGCATATCATTGTCGCCGCACAGCCCCAACATGCCGGATTTCTTGTTGAACAAGGTATCCAGTTCGTCCACATTCATGCCCTTGCGCAGCAAGTGGAACACCACAGCTGGGTCGATATCGCCGGTGCGAGTCCCCATCACCAGCCCTTCCAGGGGAGTCAAGCCCATCGAAGTATCGATGGCTTTGCGTCCCAATTCCGCACAGGCCGAAGCCCCGTTGCCTAGGTGCAGAGTGATTTGCTTCACATCGTCGCGTCCCAGGTGATCACAGACCAGACCCGAGACGTATTCGTGGGATGTTCCATGCGCCCCGTAGCGGCGAATGTGGTATTTCGCGGCGGTATCTTTTTCCAAGGCATAGGTCTGGGTTTCGGTTGGCAAGTCGTGGAAAAACGCCGTGTCAAAGGCGGCGACGTGGGGCAAATCGGGCCACAGTTCCATCGCCGTGTCAATCCCAATCAGGTGGGCGGGATTGTGCAGGGGAGCCAAGTCACACAGTTCCACGATTTTAGCGTGAGTGTCCTGGTTTATGACCGCAGATCCACGGAAATACCACCCGCCCTGCACCACGCGGTGTCCACAGCCCACCACATTGGCGCTATCTAGGTCAGGTCCGTTTTCCTTGAACATTTCGACGATACGAGTAAAGGCTTCCTTGTGGGTGGGTAATGGCAAGGCATCATGGTGTTTTTCGCCGTTAGCCTCGTGGGTGATTTCACCTTTGTCGGTGCCGATACGTTCAGCGATACCCTTGGCCAACACTTCACCGGAAACGGGCTCAATCAGCTGGTACTTCAAGGAAGAGGATCCAGAGTTGATAACGAAAACTGTCTGTTTAGTCATGAATTGCCTATCTATATCTTTGAGTCTGGGTTATGTTTACAAGCTTATTATCCACTAGCCTTGCGCCTGGATAGCGGTGATAACCACGGTGTTGATAATGTCGTCCACCGTGGCGCCGCGCGACAAGTCGTTGACCGGGGCGTTGAGGCCTTGCAATACCGGGCCGATAGCCAAGGCACCGGAAGTGCGCTGTACCGCCTTGTATGTGATATTGCCGGCATTCAAATCCGGGAAAATAAAGGTATTGGCTTGACCCGCTACCTTTGAACCAGGTGCTTTCTTGGCGGCCACTGATTCCACCACGGCTGCGTCAAACTGCAGCGGTCCATCAATGGCCATTTCTGGAGCCGCCGCCTTGGCCAAGGCGGTAGCCTCGCGCACCAGGTCAACCATCGGGCCAGTTCCGGAATCAATTGTGGAATAAGACAGCATCGCCACTTTAGGTTCTAAGCCGAACTGGGTGGCGGTCGCGGCCGAAACCACGGCGATATCAGCCAGTTGCTCCGCCGTGGGAGCAATAGTCACCGCGCAGTCGGAATACACATCGAAGTGGTCGTCGAAGACCATCAGGAATGCGCCGCTGACCAGTTTTACGCCCGGGCGGGTCTTGATAACCTGCAAAGCGGGGCGAATCGTATGGGCGGTGGTGTGTGCCGCGCCGGACACCATGCCATCGGCATCCCCGCACACAATCATCATGGTAGCGAAGAAGGAAATATCCTTGAGGGTTTCCCGAGCCTTTTCCTCGGTCATCCCCTTATGCTGGCGTAACTCTACCAGTTTAGGAACATAGCGGTTCAGCCGGGTGGTGTCGTCCAATGAAACCACCGTGGCAGCGGATAAATCCACGCCAAGCACTCGAGCCTTGGTGTCAATCTCAGCTTTTTCGCCGATAAAGATGACTTCGGCCGAACCATCTTGTAACACCTGAGCTGCGGCTCGCAGCACCCGTTCGTCAGTGGCCTCGGGCAGTACAATCCGCTTCCGATTCGCGGCCGCTCGCTTGGCCAGGTTGGCCACAAATGAATCCTTAAAACCACTCATATCCAGCTCCTTTACTGTCTGTTAGACGGTATTTATCCATACGGGAATCCCCTTCATCCTAACGCAAGTGGTGGGGGAGCTAAAATGTTGTACCGCGAAAATTGTTTTGGGGTTCGGATGGAAGCGTTTTAGCGACTTTAGTATGTTCAGTGGGCAAAGTTGGTGCACTTGAAAGCGAAACGGTCAGGGCGGAATAAATATTCGCCGTAGGCTGTGACGTGTCCGGTGTCATCCAGGGACACATTTTGAACCGCCAAAACCGGAGATCCCACGGGAATCCGCAGCAGTTGCGACTCTGGGGTGGTGGCTTTACGCGCCGAAAAGGTCTGGCGAGCCTGGGCTACAATCACTCCACGTTCAGCCAAGGCGGATTCGAAAGAATCCCGCTCTAAGGCCACAGCAGCCGGGGCGATGGCAGCTCGAATCACGTCGAACATCAGTCCCACGGGTTGCTGTTCGCACAGCCGCAACCGGCGAATGGTGGAAATATCGGTGCCTACTGGCAGCTCGAGTTTAGCTGCGATTTCATTAGAGGCGGGTGACGACCCATAGGAAAGCACTTCGGTGGTGGGTTTGCGTCCTTCTGATTTCATCTGGTCGAAAACAGTTTGCAACTGGTTGGGACGGTGCACCCGGGTGGGAGCCACCTGGGTGCCAATGCCACGACGGCGTACCAGCAGCCCATGATCACCTAGTTGTTGCAGAGCCCGCCGTGCGGTGGGGCGTGAGACATTGAGTCGGCGTGCCATAGAGAGCTCGTCTTCGAGGCGAGTTCCTGGGGTGAGCTGCCCGGAAAGGATTAGTTCCTCTATTGGTTGTGCGATTTGGTGATAGAGGGGGACGGGAGAGTTCCGATCCAGCCTCACATCAGCTTCGAAGTAAGTTGGTGCCTGTACCATTTTGGTTCCTCCGTTTCCTTGATGGTCAACTCCTTTGACCTCGATTACACCTATTGTATCGACAATTAATGCCTGAATGATAGGCCAAAAGCACTGAAATTTCAACGAAATATCCCTGTTAATTAACCAAATGGTAAGTGAAATTTTGGGGTCTGGATATGGCTTAGAATTGGGGTATGGAAGAAAACGTGTCGCGCGGTAAACCCGCTGGTCCTGTCCTTGTTGTCGACTTTGGGGCACAATACGCCCAGTTAATCGCTCGAAGGGTGAGAGAAGCCCGGATTTACTCGGAAATAGTGCCGTATTCGATGCCAGCTGACCAGATTTTAGCCAAACATCCGGCTGCCATCATTCTTTCAGGTGGGCCTTCTTCGGTGTATGCCCCCGATGCGCCGCGCTTTGACACGGCTATTTTTGACGCAAATGTGCCGGTCTTGGGCATTTGTTACGGCTTCCAGGTGATGGCGCAAGCCCTTGGTGGAGTGGTTACCGCCACGGGTACTTCCGAGTATGGGCACACCGATTTGTCAGTTTCCTGCCCGGGAACGCTCTTTGCACAAATCCCAGCTGAACAGGCTGTATGGATGAGTCACGGCGATGCGGTCACGGCGGCTCCCAGCGGATTCCAAGTTACAGCCAGCACCAAAGAAACCCAGATAGCCGCCTTCGAAAACCCTGAACGTCACCTGTATGGAGTGCAGTTCCACCCTGAAGTCCGACATACCACTCAAGGTCAGCGCCTCTTAGAGCAATTCTTGTACGTCGGCGCTGGTTTGGAACCGGTGTGGACCGCGAAATCAATCATTGACACCCAAGTCGCCTTGATTCGCGAACAAGTCGGCGATGCCCAAGTTATCTGTGGGCTCAGCGGCGGGGTGGATTCCTCGGTGGCTGCCGCCCTGGTTCACCGAGCCGTTGGTGACCAGCTGACCTGCATATTTGTCGACCATGGCCTGCTGCGTAAGGGGGAAAAAGAACAAGTCGAACACGATTACGCAGCAGGGATGGGAATTCGCGTCAAGTACGTGGATGAATCCGCGCGCTTCTTGACCGCGCTGAAAGGCGTGACTGAACCGGAACAAAAGCGCAAGATTATCGGCCGTGAATTCATTCGTTCCTTTGAAGCTGCCCAACGGGCGGTTATCGCCGAGGCAGGCGCGGCGGGCAAAGAAGTAAAGTTTCTGGTTCAAGGTACCCTCTATCCTGATGTAGTGGAATCCGGTGGGGGATCCGGCACTGCGAACATCAAGTCGCACCACAATGTGGGCGGCCTCCCCGAAGACCTCAAATTTGAGCTAATCGAACCCCTGCGTCAGTTATTCAAAGACGAGGTGCGAGCCCTGGGGCGGGAACTGGGCGTGCCGGAAGTAATCGTGAAACGCCAACCCTTCCCTGGACCAGGACTCGGGATTCGCATTATTGGCGAAGTCACCAAGGAACGCCTCGATGTGCTGCGCGAGGCCGACTGGATAGTGCGTCACGAGCTGACGGCCGCAGGACTGGATGACCAGATTTGGCAATGCCCCGTGGTGCTGCTGGCGGACGTGCGTTCCGTAGGAGTGCAGGGGGATGGGCGAACTTATGGACATCCGATTGTGTTACGCCCGGTTTCCTCCGAGGACGCTATGACTGCTGACTGGTCACGACTAGAATGGGGTTTAGTGGCTAAAATATCGAACCAGATTACTAATCAGGTGCCTCAGATTAATCGAGTTGTCCTGGATTGCACCTCCAAGCCACCGGCAACGATTGAATGGGAATAAGAATGGCCAAACTTGAACAAGGGCTGGGATCCTCAAGACCGCCAGAGCCTCTGGATTCCCCGCTCCCCTCAGGGATTAAACGACCCTCCTTGCCGCCACCTCCGCCGGGGAAACCGCCTCGGAAACGTCACGTGAAGCTGTGGGTCACCTTGGGGATACTGGCGGTGATGCTGGGCAGTGTGGGAACTGCTTTTGGGGTGTATCACCATCAAAACCGCGAGTTGGCCTTACCGGGGATACGCGTCGCCGGAAAATCGGTGGCGGGAATGAACGAGCCGCAATTAGCTAAGTTTTTTGATGCGAAGGTGCGTGATACGAAACTGGAACTCCAAGGAGCCGCCGTTCCCGCTGTGAGCGCGTCGGAACTGGGAATTACGGTTGATAGTAAGCAAACAACTCGTGAAGTGCTGAAACCAAACCGTCAGTTAGCAACTTTCATTACCGCGATGTTCCAAGAGAAAAAAGTGCCTTTGAAACTCCAGGTGGACTACGCCACTCTCTATGCCAAAGCGGTAGCCTTGACTCCCATTCAGGGACAAAGCCGCGCCCCGATAGAACCAGCCATCAAGGCTGACGCTAAATCCGAAAAATTTGAGGTGACTGCGGGGCAACCCGGATTCGGGATTAATCCCTATTGGCTCAAAGACCAGATGATGCAGGCCTTGAACCAAAACGATCCGAAAACAGTCCAGGTGAAAAACGAGGTGGTTCAGCCCTTCCACCGGGAAGCGGAACTGCAGCCCCTGGTTGACGAGGCCAATGGCTACTTGACAGTGAAATTGGAATTGCAAGGTCAAGAGGAACTCTATCAAGCCAAAACTTCGGAAAAAATCGGATTCGTCAAGATTCCTTCTGGTGTGGACAAGCTGCCTGAACACGTCGACATTGACCGGGAAGCTATCGGCAAATGGGTAGAGAAACAAGGCGAGGCGGAAAATACTCCGGGGACTAACGGAATTCGGATGTTAAACGCGGCCGGGAAAATTATCACCGTCCGCTCCGAGAAAAAAGACGGTAAAGAAGTCAGCAATCTAACGCAGCTAAAAACCGGCGCAGCCGAGAGCTTTGCCGCTAAAAAAGACTTCGTTCAGAACATGGAGCTAAAAACCGTTCCGGCCAAATGGGAAGATAAAGTGGCGGCTCCGGGGGCGGAAACTCTGCCTTTTGTGGCCAGTGCGGGGGAAAAGTGGATTGATATTAATACCTCTCCCGAGGTGCGTACCGTTACCGGCTATGTCGGCACCGAGAAAGTGTCCGGTCCCTATCCGATGGTGCCAGGAAACCCCGGCACCCCCACGATTACGGGGCAATTCAAGGTATATATCAAGCGCTCCACCCAAACCATGCGCGGCTTCAATCCTGATGGCACCCGCTATGAGCTCCCCAATATTCACTGGATTCTGTACTTCCACGGGGACTATGCCACGCACTCGGCCAGTAACTGGCGGTCCACTTTCGGACCGGGAGCCCCCGGGGGATCCCACGGTTGCGTAAACATGGCAGAGGACACCGCGAAGGCGATTTATGACTTTGCCGACTTGGGAACCCCCGTGGTGGTTCACAATTAGGTACGCCCGCCGGTTGCGGTGTAGCTGCTAGCCGGTGGGGCGGTGCCTCGGCGCTGGTGGGGTTCCGGAGGGTTCCGGAGGGTTCCGGAGGTGCGGGTCATTTTCCCGCGTTATGCTAGTGGTGCGTCTTGTGTTGGGTACTTTTGAACTGTTCATAGGCCGATTCATCGAAAACCACATCGAGTTCCCCTATGAACTCAGTGGGGCCACAAGTGTGACAAAACCCGTTTTTGAACCGGAACAAGCCGTCCTCGGGCACAAAACGGAATACTCCACCAAAGTCATATTCCGCCATTCCCAGTTCCAGTCCCCACTGAATCATCTCCCATTGCATGTTGTAATTGGGCATGAGGTTGCGCTTTTCGTTGGAACTGGCGCCATACATATAGAAAAGTTTTTGGTTATAGGGCACTGCGATAGCCGCCGAAAGCGCCTCGCCTTCGTGGAAAGTCAAGTAAATCCGGGATTGAGGGAAGGCGCGAATCAGACCCACGAAATAAGCCTTATTTCGATAGGTAATCGAGTTACGCTGCGCCATAATCTCGGTGAGTTCATAGAATTTATCAATGGCAGCTAAAACTTCTGCTTCGCGATGGCTTTGCCAACTGTAATATTGGGTGGTGCAACCTTTACGTTGGGAAAGCCTGATGTTATAGCGGGTTTTTTGGTTAAATTCAGCCATTAGTTCCGCAGGGGTGGTGTTTGGGGATAGCGGCAAAATCATGTTGAAACGCGGCTGGATGAAATCCCCCAAGTCGGTTTCCCGGCTGCGAAACACATAGCCCAAATCCCGGTAGCGCGACACTAATTCCCCATCCCAACGCACTTCTGGGTCGAGACGCAATAAAAAGCCGTCACGTTCACGTATTAAGGGCGTGGCCTCTGCAATCAGCCTCGTAACCAAGTCGGTGTCATAGAAATCACAAACCGGGCCGCGGTTGGCATAAAACAGGCGTTTGCCGTTGGCTACTTTCAAGGACAATACCGACATGGCAGCGGTAATGTGCCCCTCGGATTCCAGATACACAAAATGTGAATCCCAGTTCTGTTTTACTTGACTCCACTGCCGATCTTGGGGGCAGCGCGCATAGGGGGAATGTCGCACGAAGTCGTCGAAGGCTGCGATTTGGGGGCTGTCATAATCCAGGATTGGCATAATTCTTTCTCCAAGGTAGGGATGGCCGGTTTGGTCGGCTGCGGGGGTACCATTCCGGGGTTTACTTTGTTTTTACTAGGGTATCACTAGGTGCCAGCCCGAGGGTGGCGACTAGGTTTACCAAAGCCGCTTGTCCCGGTAATTCATTCCGGCGTGAATTTCAGGCAAAGCCGCCTTGAACTGCGGATACTGTCGATTTGATGGGGGTGGATGTGGTGGCGGCGTCGAAATGCGACTGGCACCTCATGAACCCGGGGGCGCCACCAGAAACAACCCGGCGCGGGGGCGAACCTCTAGCGTGACCTGACCCGAGCCAAGCGGTTCTCCATCCGCGATCGGGGTAAGGTCGCCCATTTGCACAACCACGCGTTGTCCCGTATCGAAAATAAAGCGTGAATCCCCGGTGATGTCCCCGAATTTCAACCCCGCTAATAGGCGTATCGCGCGGCGGCGTGCCATAGCCGGCAGGGCGGTTACCGCGAAACGTCCGTCACGGGTGCTGGCCTGTGGGGCAATGCGGGTTCCCCCGCCGTAACTGGAGGTATTCGCCACGGCAATCAGCGACAGTTCCCGATAGGGCAATTCGCGGTCATCAATCGAAACCCGCACCGGATAAGGACGAAACTGAGATATAATAATCAGCAGGGCGAGCATATAGCGCAGCGACCCCTTTGGCCAAGAGATCTCGGTGGTTTTTTCGTTGACTAACTGGTCAAAACCGACGCAGGCAATCGTAGAAAACCAGCGTTGTTGGGTCTGGGTAGGGTTATCATCCGGCTTGGAGCCGTGGTTGTTCGCGGGTCGTTGACCCTGACCCGCTGCTGGCGAGCCGAGGATTGTGTTGTTTGGGGCGGGGGGAGTGTTGAAAGTTGCGAGCCCCAGGTCGGTTTCCTGCCAATGTCCGGCCGCGATTACCTCGGCCGCTCCGCGTGGGTCAAGGGGAATCCCGTAGTGCCTGGCGTGGTCATTGCCAGTTCCCGACGGTATCACTCCCAGCGGTTTGCCCGAGCCCACCTGGGCTTGCAACACTAAGGAGAGCATCCCATCCCCGCCGCAAGATACAATCGCGTCAATCGCGGGGTCGGTACTGGCCGCTCGGGCGGCTTCAATCACGGCGGCGGGGGTGTGTGCTGGGAATTCCGCCAGTTCCAGTCCCCGCGCCCGCAAGTGTTCGCGCGCCAACCGGGCGGTTTTGCGCCCGCGTCCCTTGCCGGCCGTCGGATTTGTGATAAATGCGACGCGCCGCAAGGTGGTGGTGCCGTGGCGGTATTCGGCTTGGTCTGTGGGTGCTTTTTCGTTCATGTTCATGAGGTGCTTGTCTGTTTTCCAGCATTCTACCGGGATTGCGGTGTTCTCGAAGTGGTTTAGCGGCAGAAAAGACCGGTTCGCCTGATTTTCTGTAACGGAGACTTCTAAGTATTTAATTAATCCAGCCTGAAACATTGTTACGAAAGCTGTAAATGTGTAACAATAGAAGGGTGAGTAAAATTACACTGCCACCGATGGAACACAATCTGTGGGGGACTGCCGAAGAAGGCAAACCCCTGTCGAACTCGGTCAAAAAATTATTGGGGCTGCTGTTGGGGGCGAAACCCACGGATGCAGCCTCGCGGATTCCCGCCGCGCAAATCAAACTCAGTGAACCACGCCTAACCGACGGGCAGCTGCACGCCCTGGAAAATATTGTCGGCGCGGACTACGTGTCGCAAGACCACGAACAGCGCCTGCGTCGCTCGCACGGCAAATCCTATCCCGACCTGCTCGACTGGCGCACCGACAAGGTAATCGCCGCTCCCGATGCGGTGATTGCCCCCGGAACCGAGGCGGAAGTGCTGGAAGTTCTACAGTACTGTTCGCGTGAACGCATCGCCGTGGTTACCTTCGGGGGCGGCTCCTCGGTGGTGGGCGGGGTAAATCCGGTACGCGGGGAATTCGCGGCGGTTATCAGCCTGGACGTGAACCGTTTCACCCAGTTAGAAGATGTGGACATGGTTTCCGCACTGGCCACCTTGGGGGCGGGGCTGACCGGGCCGGCAGCCGAGCTGCTGCTGGGGGAACATGGGCTACAACTGGGGCATTACCCTCAATCCTTCCCCTACGCCACGATTGGCGGCTACGCCGCTGCCCGTTCGTCGGGTCAAAGCTCGAGCGGATATGGGCGTTTCGACTCGATGGTTCGAGCGCTTACCGTTGTCACCCCGCAAGGAATCATGGAAATCGGCGGCCCCGCCCCGGCTTCGGCCACCGGACCGGATTTGCGCCAGCTGTTCTTGGGATCCGAGGGTACCTTGGGGGTAATCACCCGGGTGCGGGTGCGGATACATCCCATCCCGGAAGTAAAACGCTACGAAGCCTTTAGCTTCCGGGATTTCAAAGCTGGGGTCGCGGCCGTCCGTGCCGTAGCGCAACAAGGCACCGGGCCGACCGTAATCCGCCTGTCGGACGACATCGAGTCCTCTATCAACCTGTCCTCCACCGACAAAATCGGGGAAACCAACAAAGGTGATTCCGGGTGCACCTGCATCACCATGTTTGAGGGCAGCCCGGAACACGCCAAATCCAGACACGCTGAAACTCGGGCGGTGCTGCTGGCACACGGCGCGAAAAGCCTGGGCGAAGAACCCGCCCGCCAATGGGAACAAGGCCGCTTCGGGGCTCCTATGTTGCGTGATGCACTGTTGGACAACCACGTTATTTGTGAAACCCTGGAAACCGCCACGGACTGGAGTAACATCCTGAAATTGCGCGCTGCTGTGGTCGAAGCTTTAGGGGTAAACCTGCCCACATCTCCGAGCATCGTCATGTGTCACGTTTCACATATTTACCCGGAAGGAGCCTCGCTATATTTCACGATAATCTCGGGACAATCGGCGGCACCTCATGAACAGTGGTGGAAAGCGAAAGCCGCCACCTGCCGCGCCATAGTAACCCACGGCGGCACCATCAGCCACCACCACGGAGTTGGCACCGACCACCGCCCCTACCTGGAATCCGAAATCGGGTCGCTAGGAATCAAACTGCTACAGGCCGCTAAAGACACGCTCGACCCGGTGGGAATTATGAACCCCGGCAAGCTGTTTTGAAGCTACGCTAGAAATCCCCGGGAGGCACCTCATGAACCAAAGCGAAACCTCACTAGATACCAGCGAACCCGACCCCAGCGCCGCCAAAATCATCGCGGCCGCCCGAGTCTGCCTGATACGCAACGGGATGCGCACCACCATCACCGACGTCGCCCGCCGCGCCGGAGTGAGCCGCCCCACCGTGTACCGCAAATTTTTCACCCTGGAAGAGATTATCTCCGAAACCCTGACCCAAGAAATGGTGGGGATGCTGGGAGACGTAGCAAACCCCACGTCAACCAAAGAATTCATTGAAATCATTGTGGATGTCACCAATCGGGTGCGACGCAATGAGCTGATGCGCGCCATCCTAAGTGAAGAACCAGAACTGCTGGTCACCTACCAGTTCCATCGATTGGGGCGCAGCCAGCTAGCGATTATCGATGTTCTGGAACGGATGCTGCGGGCGCTGCCCGGTCTGTCCTCGGAAAACCCGAAACAGCAGGCTCTGTTTATTTTGATGCTGGTACAGTCAGTGGCCTTTATGGCTAACACCGTGTCAGAGTACTTTGACGATGCCAGCTGGAAAGAAGAACTGCGCAAAATGTTGAAAGGATACCTGCAATGATGCGAGATACCGATTTTGAGGCGGATACTGCAGCGGCTCCGGTTCCCGCTGCCTGCGCGTCCGCGTATGCCTCCGCGTATACGTCCGCGTATACGTCCGCGTTCGACCCCACCGCTTTGAACGCCACGCGCCGCCAAACCGAATGGTGGGAACTGAACCAAAATCCCCATGTTGACCTGCTGGTGATTGGCGGGGGTATCACCGGTGCCGGCATCGCCCTGGACGCGGCGACGCGCGGGCTGAGCGTGGCGCTGGTAGAGCGACGTGATTTAGCTTTCGGTACCTCGCGCTGGTCGTCGAAACTGGTGCACGGCGGGCTGCGCTACCTAGCGAAACTGCAGGTCGGCATTGCTTTTAACTCGGCTCGGGAACGTCGGATTATTATGGAACGCACCGCCCCGCATCTGGTGCGCCCCCTCGCGCAAGTCACCCCGCTGAATAACTATGTTAATCCTTTACAAATCCTGGCAACCCGCGCCGGATACCGCGCGGGAGATTTACTGGCAATAGCGGCCGGCACCAGTCGCCGCACCCTGCCACACACACGTTTTGCGCGGCCAGACGAAACCCGCCGCCTGGTTCCCACCGCGCGGCGCGACGGCCTGAAAGGCGCGTGGGTGAACTATGACGGCCAGATGATTGACGATGCCCGATTGACTCTGGCGGTGGCGCGCACCGCCGCTGGGGAAGGCGCCCGCATCCTTACATATTGCGAAGCCACCGAGGCCACCGGGAACGGGGCGTGGCTGACGGATACCCTGACTGAGGAAAAACTGTATTTGCATGCGAAAGCCGTGATAAACGCCACCGGAGTGTGGGCGGCCAGCCTGGACGACAGCATCAAGATTCGCCCCTCGCGCGGCACCCACCTGGTGTTCGACGCGGCAGTTTTCGGCCACCCCAAGGGGGCTTTGACAATTCCCCTGCCCGGCTCGGTGTCGCGATACCTCTTCGTGCTACCCGCCGATAAAGGACGCTGCTACCTGGGGTTGACTGACGAAGACCAGCCTGGCCCGATTCCGGAAGTGCCCTCTACCCCCGAAGCAGACATCGATTTCCTGTTGGAAAACATCAACCGCGCCCTGTCCCGTCCGGTGACCCGCGCGGATATTCGCGGAGTCTTCACTGGTTTGCGTCCCCTGCTGGCGATGGATGGCACTGCGAGCACCGCTGATTTATCCCGGCGCCACGCCACAGTTTTGGCTGATAACGGCTTGGTGTCGATTGTGGGCGGCAAGTTCACCGAATACCGTTTGATGGCCGAACAAGCCGTGGACGCGGTGGTTAATCTCCGGGGTTTACCGGCCGGACCGTGCCGAACCAGGAATTTCCCGTTGGTGGGGGCACCGGGCTATCGCCGGGGCGCAAGCACCGGCGATAGCCCGGGTTTGGGCGTGTTCGGCGCGGGGAGCGCCGGACACGCCCACATGCCGGGGAGCGGAAAGAGCCGCGTGGGGGCTATTTTGCTTGGTATTCTTGGTCTTCACGAGGCGCAATCCCGGGAAACGACGGATTGGCGGATAGCACCTCATGAATCCGGCCGAACCCTGGGGCGGCGCATCGCGGTGCCAAAATTCCTGTGGCGCCGCTTCGGGAACGAAGCCGTTAACGTGGTGAAATCAGCCGTTCTTGAACGCCCCTTGGATCGAATCGCGGGTTTAGCGTTGGTACGAGCCGAAATCGAATACGCCATCACCCACGAAGGTGCTTTGAGCGTGGAAGATATCTTAGAGCGGCGCACCAGGTTGACCATGATTCCCGCCCAAGCCGAGGCGGCACGCGGCGAAGTCACCGAAATCTTCACGGCTTTAGAGACGCGGGTTCCTGAGGTGCCAGTCGCGATTCAGGGCTCTGCCAGACCCCCTGTCGCAGTCTAAATTCCGGGGAAACTGGCAGTTTTAGTTTCAAGCAAGAAGGTTAAACAATGATTATCTATAAATGGTTTGCAATAGCCCAGGCGCGTCATCCCCGGGCGGTGGGGCGGCTGATGCGCTTGGCGACTTCCACTATCCCGAAGCTGACACATCACAAACATGGCGGCACGGGTTGTGGCGCTGGGATGGTTGGAGTGCCAGGGAAAGACACCGGAGGAACACTGCGGGGGGATTCCCGGTTGGCACCTCATGAATGCGCAACCCCAGCGGGCAGCGCAACCGCCAGCGCCGCCTCGCTTCCCGCGACGCTACCACCGCCCGCCCCGAAGCCGCCACGCGACCCGAAACGCACCAACGGGATTCTCGCCGCGAACTACGCCGCGCGAATCCCCGGGGCGCGTTAAAACCATCCTGGACGTATAAGGCAAAAATTCAGGTTTCTCGACCTCGAGATACTGCGCCGCGCGTTGAGCATAGCGAGATTGCATATCAACCAGTCACAATGCCTCGCAGTCATGTCATCGAGAATTCCTGAGAATTTCTCTATGCGTCCGCAACGAAATATAGTGGAATTATGTTAGATTTCAGCAAGGTTAGCGCCGCGCAATTGCGCGAAGTCGGTTCCCTGAAGTGGACCGGGAAAACCAATCCGAAAACCGGCGAAGCCCTAATGGGATGCTGGGTGGCGGAAATGGATTTCGTCACCGCCCCGCCCGTGCTCGAGGCGCTCACCACCGCCATCACCAGCGGCTTGTTGGGATACATGCCCCCGCAGCTGCCCCAGAATTTACGCACCGAAACCGCGCGGCTGCTGGGGGAGCGCTACGGCTGGGAGGTCGAGCCCGAGGCGATTACCCCCGTGGTGGATGTGCTGTCTATTTTGCGTGAACATATTACTTTGGCTACCAGTCCAGGGGAACAAATCGTGGTGCCCACCCCGGCTTATATGCCGTTTTTGACCATTCCCGGGCAGCTCGGGCGCGAATGCGTCCAGGTACCCTCGCGCTTCATTGATGGGCAGTGGTCTTTGGACATGGTGGCTTTGCATGAGGCGCTTGCCCGACCCCAAGCAAAACTCTTGATTCTGTGCAATCCTTGGAATCCTACGGGCAGGGTTCTGTCGGAAACGGAGCTGCAACAAGTATCCCAACTGGCCTTGGAGACCGGGGTTCAGGTTTTTGCCGACGAGATTCACGCGCCCTTGACTATGCCGGGGTTTCGCCACATTCCCTTCGCGTCTTTGAGCCCGGAAGTCGCGGCGGTGACGGTAACGGCTCATGCGGCCTCGAAAGGCTGGAATCTAGCGGGTTTGCACTGCGCCCAACTGGTGATATCCGATGCTAATCTGCGCCAGGCCTGGCAAGAAGTTGCTACCAGGATGAGTCACGGTGCCACTCCGCTGGGGGTGTTGGCCACCACGGTGGCCTACCGGGAAGGCCGCGAGTGGCTGGAGGAAGTGCGAGAGTATTTGAGCGTAAACCTTTCCCAAGGACGCGATTTGGCGTGTCAACTTGCCCCGAAACTGCAGGCACCGGCCTTGCAGGGCACCTATCTGCAAGCCTGGGACTGTGCGGCTTACAGCGATAACCCGGTGGCCGTCGCCGAAGAACAGGCCGGGGTAGCGGTGAACGGCGGGACGATCCTGGGGGATGCCTATCCCACTTTGTTGCGGTTGAACGCCGCCACTCCTAGGCATTTGTACCTCGAAATGGTGCAGCGTCTGGCCTCGGCACTGGTCGCGAGCCCGATAGCACCTCATGAACCCGCAGCCCACGCCGTAAAACGCGTTAGGCCGCTTTAGCCCAAAATACACTGGATAACCCGAAATAGACTGGGGGCGCTGGCCGAAACCAGCACCCCCAGCGTTTCAATGCAATTTTCCTACGAAAAGAGCGATATTTATCCGGTTATCCCGGTTTACCCCGGTTATCCTAGGGCGGCCGCTACCCGGCGGTGAGCCTCCCAGATTTCTTCCGGCAGGCCTTCGAACTGCTTGAGGTGCTCCTCGCGGTAGCCCATTTCGCGCTTCCACAGTTCGGTGTCAATGCTCAACACGGCATCCAAGTCAGCCGGGTCGCCTTCGAAACCATCCAGGTTCAGCTCTTCTTTCAGTGGGATAGTCCCCACCGGGGTTTGCTTACCCTGAGCCCGGCCTTCCTTTAAATCCAACAGCCACAGCAGGGCGCGCAAGTTATCGCGGTAGCCCGGCCAACGGAAATGGCCATCCTTTGGATCCTTTTGGAACCAGTTGACGTGAGCGAAAATCGGCTGGTGCTTGGCCTGACCAATAATCCGCAGCCAGTGGCGGGCGTATTCGCCTTCGGGGTAAGACATGAAGGGGCGCATCGACATCGGGTCGTAGCGCAGAATGCCCTCTTTGCCTTCGGCTGCGAAAGTGGCTTGCGCGCCCAGAGTCAAACCATCATAGACACCTTCGGCCAAATCAGTCATAGCGCGAATCAGGGGTTCGCGGTCTTTCACACGGCCACCGAAAATAATCGCGTCAATCGGCACCCCCTTGGGGTCTTCGTAATCCGGGGCGACATTCGGAACATTCTTGAGCGAAGCGGTGAAACGTGAGTTCGGATGCGCCCATTCGTCACCTTTGGCCTTGGAGCGTTGGTGTTCGACCGGGCGATCCGCTATCTTGTTGCCCTTCCAATCAATCCAGCCGGTGACGTCCTCGGGGTGCTCCGGGGTTTTGCCTTCCCACCACAGTTCCTGGGTGTCGGGATTGTAGGCCACGTTGGTAAACAGGGTCTTGGTGCCCGGTTTGATGGCTTCCATGGCGGTGGGATTGGACTTCCAATTGGTGTCCTTGGCCACCCCGAAAGCGCCGTACTCGGGGTTCATGCCGTAGATACGGCCGTCTTCACCCACGCGCAGCCAGACAATATCGTCACCGTAGAAGTACACTTCGTAGCGGTCACCCAGAGCATCGGGAGCCAGCATCATCGCCAGGTTGGTTTTGCCAGAAGCCGAGGGGAAGCCGCCGCACACGTAGTAGGTGCGGTTTTCCTGTTTGTCTTTAATCCCAATCAGCATGAACTGCTCGGAGAGGAATTCCTTGGAATCCCAGCCGTCATAGGCGGCTTGGCGCAGGCCGTGGGCAATCTTGCCCAGCAGGGCGTTGCCGCCGTAAGACGAACCGAAGTGCAAAATCGTGCGGTCGTCAGCCACGGTGGCGAACAGGCGCTTGTCCTCCGGAGTGCCTTGACCAAGATTTTCCAAATCGCCAGTAACATGTACGGCTTTGACGAATTCGTCGGGATTGGCCAGGTTGTTCAGGTATTCCACGCCTACCCGCGCCATACGAATCATGTGCAATACGACGGTCAAGTTGTCGGTCAACTCGACCCCGCGAGCCCATTTTTCCAGCGGGGATTTTGGCGGAGCCATCAAATAGGGAATGACATACATGGTCTTGCCCTTGGAAGCACCGCGCATGTGCTCTACCTGAGTGGCGATTACCTGGTCAGCGTCACGCCAGTTGTTGTAAACCCCCTTGTCACTGGGTCTGTGGGTGGCTACCACGGTGCGCTCTTCGCTGCGGGCGGTGTCTTTGTAGTAGGAACGGGAGTAGTACAGTCCATCACCGGCTGGGGCGATCTCTCCACTAGCGAGCCCTTCCGCTATCAGGCGATCATCGTCTTTCGCTGAAATCACCTCAATTTTATCGGGTTGGGTGATTCCCGACCAGTGCTCTACATAGCGGGCGACGGCCTCGTTATGCAGCCCGGCTGCGGCGAGTATTTCGGAAATGTTTTCCATTATTGACTTCCTTCTTCATCGTAATGATTCCCGAGCAGCCAATGGTAGCCTTACTAAGGCTACCCTAACTCATTTTGCCTCCGCTAGCAATAGAGTCAATTTTCTTGAGTCTGACAGCAGTGGCAAGTTAGTTGTGGTGTTCGGGAGTGGGTTTTTTACCCTATGGCTCAAAATCTTAGCTAATTTCGTCGTGTTCGGGGGGCAGTTGGAAATGCGGCGAGGTCATCAGAACCAGCGTCTTTGCTAGATGGAGGCTATCTAGCAAATATTTTCTCGTGATGCCAGGTGAAACGGGGGTTTTCATTCTGACGGTGACTTGCGGATTAAGGGATTTTTGACTTATAAGCGCAGTGAGGTTGTCTAAACTGGTTGGTTCTTACGGTACGCTTTACCCCACCCCCCTCATAAATACGCTAGGATAGGCTCGCCTAAATAAAATCTGAGCTTGAAAGAGGGCATTTACAGTTATGAAAACACGTGACTTTATCAATATTGGAGTATTTACCGCTATCTACTTTGTGCTCGTTTTTGCTAGCGGGATGCTCGGAATTATCAATCCTCTCATGATGTTCGTGGGGTTCGCGCTGGGAATTATCGCCAACGGGGTGGTAATCAGCTTGTTCAAATCTCGGGTGCGCAAAATCGGCGCCCTGGCTATTCTGGGACTGCTGGTGGGAGTGTTGATGATGCTGACTGGACACCCCTGGGTAGTGGTTATCTTGACCCCGCTGCTAGGTCTGATAGGAGATTTCCTGTACTCCAAGGGGAAAAAAGGCTTCAATATTCTGGCCTACGCCCTGTTCTCGCTGTGGTATGTCACCCCGTGGTTTCCGGTATTGACAGACGCGGCGGGATACCGGCAGATGATTACTAAATCAATGGGTGAAGCCTACGCCGTACAGCTGGACTGGTTCCTTTCCCCCGCTCCGATTTTCGCCTGGATGGGTTGTATCTTCCTGTTGGGGCTAATCGGTGGGATTTTCGGGGAGTCGGTTTTGGCGCGCCACTTCCGTAAAGCCGGTATCGCTAAGTAAATGCGTGCACACCACCAACCCGACCCGCGCACCGCTATCCTGGTACTGCTAGTGGTAAACGCCTTGGTGATGGGACGCAACAGTATGACGATTTCCTTGATTTGCCTGGCAATTGCGACAGTGGCGCTGGCAACCACCGGCCGGTGGCGATTCCTAGCGGGATTCCTAGGGGTTGAAGCCGGATGGCTGATACTGTTCCTCGTTTTGCCACACCTGTGGCAAAACGGGTTCGTGGCTTTCCTCGCGTTGATGGGATATTGGATGTTTAAACTCACCACCGCCGGTGGTATCGCCTCCTACCTGGTGATATTGGTGCGGCCGGGACAGTTTGTGGCCGCTCTGCGCCGGATGCGCATCCCGATTGCGATAACCGTGCCGGTTATTGTCTTGCTGCGGTTCATTCCCACCGTGTTTTCGGAATACCACGCAGTGCGTGAAGCCATGGCGCTGCGCGGACTGTCAATGGGGTGGCGTGCTTGGATACACCCGTTGCGATTCCTGGAATTTGTCCTGGTGCCACTGCTGGCCTCCTGCACCCGGATTGCAGACGAGATGACTGCCGCCGGCATGGTGCGGGGGCTCGGCTCTAAACAGCAACCCACGACCCTGTCCCGCCTGGGTTTTTCCGGGCTGGACGCCCTGTGGATTCTGATTGTGGTGGGTCTGGTGGCTAGCACTTGGTGGCTTAAAGATTTACCGGCATTTCCCGGAGGCTCCTCATGAATCTAGAAATCCCGAACGATGCGACCGCCAGTAACGATGCAGTTACCGCCATCAACCATGTTACTTTCGAATACCAGACCGACGAAGACGATACCCCCGACCTCGCGGTCACCGGGGTGAAAAATATTAACCTGGAGTTTCCGCCCGGCTCCTGCACTCTTGTCACCGGGCCTTCCGGTTCGGGAAAATCCACCCTGCTGAAACTGCTGAACGGGCTGATTCCTGAACTGTTCTCCGGCAAACTGGAAGGTGATGTGCGGCTAGGCGGGCTGGATACGGTTGGCACGGATATTCAGCAACTCGGGCGCGCCGCCGGAACCGTGTTCCAAAACCCGCGTTCCCAGTTTTTCACCGCCACCGTCTACCAGGAACTCGCCTTCGCCTGTGAAAACGCCGGGGATGCGCCCGCCGTGATTCGACAGCGCCTCGAACAAGTGGCTCGCATTTGGGGGATAGAACCCCTGCTGGAATATAAACTCAAACAGCTTTCCGGCGGCGAACAACAGCTTGTAGCCTCCGCTATCGCCCTGATGGGGCCCCAACGCATCGTCCTACTGGACGAGCCCACTTCGAACCTATCACCCGAGGCCATCGACGGTTTCGTTGCGGTACTCGCCGGGTTGAAACGCGAAGGGTGGACAGTGGTCGTCGCGGAACACCGACTCTACCCCTTGCGTGGACTCGCCGATCGGGTAGTGGTGATGCGCGACGGCGCGGTAGTCACCGACCAACCGGCCGCAGAATTTTTCGCCAGCAGTGACACGCGGCGTCGGGAACTCGGGCTACGAATCCTCACCCCACCTCAACAGCACTGTTTCAAGGAGACGCGAGTGGACGTGACTGACGTGCCGATTCACGAGGAGGCAACACAGGAGACGCCAGTTCGCGCGATATCGGGGAAAATCGTCTCGGGCAGCGGCGTGGTGGCGGAAAACCTGCGGTTTAGCTACGGGAAAACCCGAATCCTGGATATTCCCCGCCTGGAGGTTCCCGCCGGGGCTGTCACAGCTTTGACCGGGGCTAACGGAGCTGGAAAAACCACTTTGGCCAGGACTTTGATTGGCTTGGCGCATCCGGAAAAAGACGCGCACATTTACTTTAACGGCCAGCGATGTCGCTCGCATCAGCGCACCAAGCGTTCCGCCTTGGTGATGCAAGACGTGAACCGACAGTTGTTTGGGGAAAGTGTCCTTGGGGAAGTCACCTTGGGAAACACCGAGGTCAGTGTCGGGCAGGCCCGGGAAATCCTCACGGAACTGGGCTTAGGCGGCCTGGAGGAACGCCACCCCATGACCCTGTCCGGGGGACAAAAACAGCGCCTGGTTATCGCCAATGCTATCGCGGGGGACGCGGAACTCTATGTGTTTGATGAGCCGACCTCCGGGGTGGACTACGGGCATCTCATGTCCATTTCCCGCTTGATTCGCCGCTTGGCAGTTGCGGGAAAAGCCGTGCTGGTCATCAGCCATGATTGGGAGTTTCTCAACGAGGTCACCGACCGAGAGTTGCGGCTTTCGCCGCTGCGCGAGGTCACCGGCCGAGGACAAATCCAGGTTTTCGGCGCGGCGACGGCGCAGCGTTGAGACGCGGAACACGGGGTGGGCTGTGGCGTGAAGCCGCAGCCCACCCCGCTTATTGATAATGAATTCTGTAACTAAGGTCATCCTTAGATTTTTAGCCGGGCTTAGGTACAATGAAAACGATAGAACCGATAGGGAACACGTGTAATTGGGGGTTTAGCCTGGAAACGGAGAGGGAACTGATGGGTCATACAGAAATGGGACATATTGAGAACGAGCCGCAACACGGACACGCGCCTCATGAACCCCACAAAACCGGGAGTGCGGCGTGCGAAACGCTGGAACGAGAACCCGCGCCTCATGAACCCCACCAGAAACCCCACCACGACCAGACACGCGAACACGTCCCCGCCTGTCCCCACCAGCACGACGAAAAAGGGCACGGGGATGCACATGGCCACGGGCACGGGCATTCCCACAACCACGGCGAAGGTGTCGGAAAGAACCGGCTGATCGCCGCTCTGGCGATAACCTTGGCGGTGATGCTTTCCGAACTGGTGGGGGCAGCTTTGACTGGCAGTCTGACCCTGTTGGTAGACCTGGGACATATGCTCACCGACTGTGCGGGGCTGACCCTGGCAGTGATAGCGGCACACCTGCAAGGCCGTCCAGCCACCACCCGGCGTACCTGGGGATGGCGTCGCGCCGAGGTGATTTCGGCGGCGCTGCAGTCCCTGTTGCTTATCCTGATTGGGGTTTACGCCTGTATCGAAGCGATAAAACGTCTGGTCACCCCGGAGCCTATCGGGGCTCAGATGCTGCTGGCGGTGGGAATTATTGGCCTGCTGGGGAATCTGGCGAGCCTGACGATTCTGATTGGAGCCAAAAGCGGGAACCTGAATTTGCGGGTAGCCTTCCTAGAGGTTTTGAACGATTCCCTGGGGTCGGTGGCGGTAATTGTCAGCGCGGTGGTGATGGAGACCACTGGTTGGGTGCAGGTCGATTCAGTGGCAGCCTTGGTGATTGCGGCCTTAATTGTGCCGCGCGCGGTGATGATTCTGCGTCCCGCCGGCTTAATTTTGATGGAGGCTACCCCCAAAGACCTGGATTTGGAAAAGGTACGGGAGCATTTATTGACGCTGCCACACGTGGTGGCGGTGCATGATTTGCATGCTTCCACCGTGTCCACGGGGCTGCCGGTTTTGACTGCGCATGTCATCTTGGAAGACGAGTGTTTCCACGACGGACACACCGTAGAAATCCTGGGTCAGATTGAGGATTGTCTGCAGCATCACCACGAAATCTCGATTTATCACACCACGATTCAGTTGGAGCCGGCCTCGCGCGCAGACTTCCACAACTGGAAGGAACAGGTGTAGCCGCTGGGGGTCGGTTGCCGGTTCCGGTTGGTTCTGACTCTGCTGGGTTTGGCTGGGACGGCTTTTGTCGTAAGTGGTGCGATTTCGGTCATGTCGTCATATATAGCGAAGATGTAGCCGAAATCGCCCCACTTACGTTTGGCATTGGACTCACTGGATTTGGTTCCCGAGAAGATTTCGGTACAAATCGTTGTTTTTCAATTCTGCGTGAGTACCAGCAGCTGCTATCTGCCCGGAATCCAAGAGAACAATCTGTTCTGCTATACGGATTGAGGCGAGTCGGTGAGCAATAACGATAGTGGTTCGATTAGAGCGAAGCTTGCGGATTTTTTCAGCAATACTGGCTTCTAGGAATGGATCGATATTGGCTAGTGGTTCGTCAAGAATCAGCACCTGTGGATTGCGTAAGAAAGCGCGTGCAATACCAATTCGCTGACGTTCTCCGCCTGATAGAGTAGTTCCGCGGTCTCCAACTCGGGTATCGAGACCCCCCAGCGAGGTAACCAATTCGTCGATGTCTGCCGCTCTGAGAGCTTCCCACATTTCAGCATCTGTGGAGTTTTCTTTGGCTAATTCAAGGTTTTGGCGGATAGTTCCCGCAAAAATATGGCAATCCTGCGGGACAAGAGCTAAGCTTTCGCGGTATGTATCCGGTTCGAGACTGCGTAAATTTTGGCCATTGAATCGAACCTGTCCATTTGTGGGGTCGAGAAATCGCATAGCTAGATTAGCGAGGGTGGTTTTCCCGGCTCCCGACTTTCCTACCAGAGCCAGTGACAGCTCAGGCTTAGCGGATAAGTTTATTCCTTGGAGAACAGGTTTGTTAGATTCATAGCTAAACTCCAGATTTTGAGCAACCAGAGTCTCCTTTTCATTTTGGTAGTTGGGCAGATTCGTATCTGGGACGGAGGGAATAGGGTCTTTAGCTTGAAGAATGAGCCTGATGCGGTGCGCACACGCCCCAATTTCTCCAACTCGACCTAGCATTCCGACCAATGTGAGTGCAGGCATAGTGGACATTCCAGCAAGCACAATAGAAACAGGTAGTAGCTTGGCATCCAGGGTGCCATCGAGCACACGACCGGTTAAAATGACTAAAATTGAGATAGAACCGAACGAGGTAGCGATGGCAGAAAAAGCTGATTCCCAGGCTTTACGAATTGTTTGGCGGTTCTTTACGTGTTGGACTGTTTTAGTAATTTGCAGCACAAGGCTATTTTGCTGTGCAACCATTCCAAGTGATCGAAGTTCACGTTGTCCTTGAATAGAATCAAGTCCGGTAACTCTGAGTTCTACAAGCGCATCTCGGAGGTGAACTCCCTGTCTCCCCTGAATGTCAAGAAGAAACAGGGGTATAAGAATCATTGCAACTATCGGCAACGCCATGATTAAACCAACTGATCCAATTAGGACGCATAAAGCTATGATGAATACTGCTGAATTTAGTACTGCACAAATTGCAGTTGATGCGGTATGGGCATAAAACCACTCAAGGGTTTCAGCATCGTTCATAGCGGCAGATGCAACATCACCCGTGCGTTTACCCTGAAGCCCGAGTGGTGCGATACGTTTGATAGCCTTATAAATGTGCACCCGAAATACATGTAAAATTCGGTACGCCACTTCATGAGACCACCATACGTCTAACAAGGTGGAAATAGCATTTACCAGTACTAAGGAAAATAAGAGCGCAAAGAGTCCGGTGAGGGAAGAATCCTGATTAGTAAAAAACGAGGTACTAATCCCCACTGAGGTAACAGCAACACCAACAGTAGTTATCTGGGAAAATGCGGTAACAATGGTAGCTGCTATAAATAAAGGAAAGCATTCCCTTAACATGGCCATCAGGCTCCAAACTTCTTTTATAGTGTTCTTCATGTTACTAGCCTTCTACTATTTGTGTATGTAAGAGTTTTGACCAGGCTGAATCTGGGTTTTTTGCCAATTCTGCGGGGAATCCTTGGCAGAGAATCTCTCCATTTCCTAAAACAATAACGTGGTCTGTCCTGGCTGCTGTATCAATCCGGTGGGTCACGATTAGCATTGTGAGTTCTGGCTTGGCTTGACGTATATCGTCTAGTACAGAGTATTCTGTATCGCTGTCGAGGGCTGAGGTTGACTCGTCGAGAATCAGTATTGGGGTGTCTCTAATCAATGCTCGAGCTATGGCGAGTCGTTGTTTTTGTCCTCCAGATAAATTGGTGGCGTGCTCAAAGATGCGCAGGTTTAACACAGAAGAAGTATCGTCTGCGTTTTCTTGATGCAAATTGATTGCATGTGCCCAGGTGAGTGCGTCTAGCATTTCTTTTTCAGTAGCAGACGGATTGGAAGAAAGTAAGATTTCTCTTACTGTCCCAGGGAAAATAATTGGATCTTGTGGAACCAAAGTCATAGCTCTTGTAATATCAATTTGTCTGGGGTCGTTCCCAGCTAAAGAAATGGTGCCACTACTAGGTTGGTCGAACCCCATCATTAGTCCGAGTGCTGTAGATTTTCCTGAGCCGGACAAGCCAACAATCGCGGTGATTTGTTGTGCTGGGACGGTGAAGCTAACTCCGTTTAACGCAAGTTCATTGGCTCCTAAGTATGTGTAACTAACATTTTGGAAGCTTATATTCCCACACGTCTTGGATGCTTGTTCTGTTAGCTTCGCAGGAGGCGTAGCATCAGCGGCGCTAAAGATGGCATTCATAGCAGGTAAAGCAGAAATTCCAAAGAATGCCTCATGCCAACATGAAGATAAAGTATTGAAAGGTCTAAAAAATTCAATTGAAAGCATCGTTATAACGAAGAGTTGACTAAGCTCCATTTGCTGGTGTCCAATTTGGAAAATTGCAATCGTCAGTCCTAATGCCGGCCCTAATACTTTCATTCCTCCACTGAGACCGGTTTCTCCCAGGGAGAGACGGAGCTGGTTTAGAGTGGTTTGCAGCAAGCTGGTTGACTGGTTTTGGAGTCTTTTCCCGTATCTATCCGCAGCACCAAAGGACTTGAGCGTAGACATTCCCATCATCGCGTCTATGAAATCTGCGTTGAGATCCTCGTAGGCAATCCAGTGACTCTGCCCTCTTTCAGCCAGCGCTTTGTCCCAAAGACGAGGAATCGCCACGATACTAATACCACACAGCAGAAGCACGATTGCAATCAGTGGGCTGCTAAGCCCCATGCCGATAGTCAGAGCTATTGCGGTCACGAGAGTAACGACTAACTGGGTGAAATACTTAATGAAGTAGGGCTCAATGGCCTCAACCCCATCGGTCAAGACGGATTGGATTTTTCCTGATCTACCGAGGCCAGCACGCATAGGGCCGCGTTTGTCAAGTTTATCTAGCAGTGCCCCACGCAGACGTGTCTTTAATTTCAGGCCTGCTCTATTTTGCAATAACTGGCCGGCAACATCTGCTAAAGGACGAAGAATCAGCATTATTGCTACACCGGAAATCAAATAGATGATGGTCTCGAGATTCCTTGACGTGAGTAGTTCAGTGAAGAGCAAGGCATTGAGCACAGCAGCGCCGATGTAGGTAGCTGAAGAAATCAGACCTGCGAGGATGGAGGGCAGCAGGAGCCAAGCGGTCACTCCACCGGCACGCATGATGCGTATTTGATTGGTAAACACAAGCGATTCCTTCCCTGATGCCGTAAACTTGCGTACTTACTAAGGGTAAGCTATCCTTAGTTTAAGGTTTGCACATCTGAGTAGAGTTGTCAACTTCCCCCAGCGGTGCTCTGTGAGTCATTATAGCAACAGATTTAACTACAAGGAGAAGGAAATCGGGATGATAACGACGTGGAAGGTTCGAGTGGCTTTGCTAGTATCCTTGACCCTAGTTCTGTTGTTATGTATACTGCTGGGCGTTTCAGTAGGGGCAACTGACATACCGTTGGTCACTGCTGTTGACGGGCTGAGAGCCTTTTTTGACGGTGCTGTTTTAGACAGGTACACAGGCACCCCTGATATCCAGGTAATTCAAGAAATTCGTGCGCCAAGGGTGCTTTTAGGTGCCACTGCGGGGGCGGGGTTAGGTGTTTGCGGTTTAATTACGCAATCCTTGCTGCGTAATCCACTTGGCGATCCATATATCCTAGGTATCTCGTCCGGCGCCTCCGCTGGAGCAGCATTTGTAATAGTGGTCGGTATTACAGGTGTATTTCATTCAGCAGTAGGCGTCTCATTAGGAGCCTTCTTGGGGGCTGTGGTGGCGATTGTGCTTGTAACACTTTTAGCTAGCGCTGGGGGAAGTATAACACCTACAAGAATTATCTTTGCCGGTATGGCAGTTAACTACTTTTTTGCTGCGGTAACTAGCTTAGTAACGCTGATGGCCGGTACGGCTGCGGGACATAAATCAGTCATGTTCTGGACATTAGGGTCGCTCGCGTCGGCTAAATGGAATGATGTGGGCATAGGATTGAGCACAACTGTAGTGGCGTTGCTACTTTTTGCTCTATTTGGTAGAAGAGTTGATGTCCTAAATTTAGGTGACGACTCTGCAAGATCACTAGGTACGAACCCGAAATTATTTCGTGACGTGCTATTTGGCATCGTGGCTTTTACAGTAGCGATTTTAGTTTCCCTGACCGGATCTATTGGTTTTATAGGTTTAGTTATTCCACATTTAGCTAAATTATTGGTAGGTTCTATGACTAGAATTTCCCTACCTATTGCTGGGTTAACAGGAGCGATACTTTTAGTTATTGCAGATATTTTTGCTCGAATAATTATTAGACCAGCTGAAATGCCCATAGGAATATTGACAGCTATTGTTGGCACACCGATGCTTATGGCCTTAATTAGGAAATATGCAAGATAAGAAGGAGATAAAATGTTATTTATGAAACCGAATTTGGAAGAAATGAATAAATATATATATGGAGACGAATGGGCTAATCTTTGGCAGAAGTATTTTGCTTATCGACCAACTACTAACGACGCAGTGAAATTTCTTTCGGAACTAGCGCCTAACGGAAAAGTGCTAGAACTTGGAGTAGGATCCGGTAGAATTGCATTACCGTTGTCAGAAAGCGGTATGCGTGTTACTGGACTAGATTCATCAACAGCGATGCTCAGTTATCTCCAGAAGAACGATCAAAAAAATGCAGTGCAAGTGGTAGTAGGAAATGCAGAAAAATTTGAGTTGAAAGACAAAGATTTTGATTTAGTATATTTTGTATCTTGGGGTTTGCATGCTCTATTGAGTGAAGAAAAAGTAAGAGGATGCTTTGAATCTGTGAACAAGCATTTAAATAATCACGGACTGTTTGTCATAGAATGTATGCACTATGAAGGATATAAATTTAGTGATAGAACTTTGCAGATTGCCGGTATGGATACAGGTCTCGCGGTGCTTTCCGGAGAAATGAGAAATTTGGATGCTCAACTGTTGTTAAATACTTATGTATTTCTCAGAGATAATGAAACACCGAGAGTACACACTTCAGCATCTCATTATTGGACGACAGAACAACTAGATACAATGGCAGGGGAAGCAGGATTTGACTTTGTACAAGCATATGGTTCATGGGGCAAGATTTCACTTACGAATAAAACGCCAAATATGATTAGACTTTATCAGCGAAAGTAGGTTGTACTATGAAAAATTATGAGATACCTGCGCAGTCTGGCGCCCAAGTAGATGTAGATATTCAGGTTACTAATGGAACTTGGAGCTTTGAACATGGTGTTGCTGATTCGTTTGTATCTCATGTTCGTAAGTCTGTTCCTCTGTATGATCACGGGCACAGAATGGCAGCAGAAATTGCTTCTTGCTTTACCCTACCTGGAGGATTCGCTTACGAATTGGGTTGCTCAACCGGTGAATTAATTACCAAATTGGCAAATTACAATTCGCGTACCAAGTCAGTAAATTGGGTTGGTATAGATAATTCTATAGAGATGGTTGAAAAAGCTCGTGAATCCTGTAAACAGTTTGACAATATTGAAATAATCTTGGGAGATATTGTAGATTACGAACTTCAAACCTGCGATTATGTTGTGGACTTCCTTACTAGCCAGTTTTTAAACAAAACGACTCAACTTACATTATTCAGTAAGATATATAATAGTTTAAAAGAACGAGGTGCGTTTTTTCTGTACACTAAAATATTACAAGAGGATTCGTTTTTTCAGGATTTATCTTCTGTGATGTATAACAGATTCAAAATATCCAATGGATTATCTCCAAGTCACGTTCTTTCTAAATCTGAGAGTGTTTACGGTGTGATTAAACCGGAACCACAGCATGTCATGCTAAACCTACTCCATGAAGCAGGATTTCAAAAAATTCTGCCGATAATCAGGTTTCTAAACTTTGAAGGTTATTTAGCTGTGCGAGTATAAAAGAGGTTATATTAATTTATATTTCCACTGAAAACAAATTGTTTAACACCGTCATCTACTACTTCTTTCGCATTTACTGAATACACTTCATTAATGAGGTGAGTATTAAGAATTTCATTCGGATTCCCCTTACAATGAACCCTACCACGACTTAATATTATTGCTTCATCGCAATATCTGGAAACCAAATTCAAATCATGCAGAATTATTACAGCTGTTTTCGCCACTCTGCGAATTAACTCCAAAATTTGGTGTTGATACTTCACATCTAAATGATTAGTCGGTTCATCGAGTAGCATGCATGAACTTTGTTGTGTTAGAGATCGTGCAATCAGTATGCGTTGACGCTCACCACCTGAAAGAGTATCAACATAACGATTTCGAGCATCAAACATTCCAACTTCCACCAGAGAATTGCTAGCTATCATCATATCTTCCTTAGAGTATCCCTGGGTGTCACGCCTATGTGGCGACCTACCCAGCAAGACTAAATCCCACACTCTCATCCTGTCTGTGGTGTTTTCAAATTGTGACACAACTGATATTTTGCGACCTATCTCGGAGGTTCGTAATGTGTCAATCGGCTTGTCAAAGACCTTGATTTCCCCCTCGTTAACATGTTGAGCACCGAACATTGCTCTAAGTAATGTTGTTTTACCAGATCCATTGGGACCAGCTATCCCAACTATCCTACCTTCAGGTATCTCAAACGATACCTCATCCACCGCAATAAAATTGCCAAAGCGGATAGATACCTGATGTAAACTAAGGGGGAAATCAGCCATAACACGCGCCTTACTTGGTGATTTGTTTTGCTAGTTCAATCGTGCCATATATGGCAGACGGTGAAGCATAGCCAATAGCCGATTCGGCATAAAATATCTGGTTATTCTTCACAGCTTTTAAGTCTTTGAAACCTGGAATCTTTTCTAGTCTTGCCATGGTACTTTCCTTCGTTGCTCCGCCCATGCCCGTAAGAACAAAAATCATGTCCGGATCTGACTTCACGAAAGCCTCTTTTGCGATGGCTCCTTGGTGAGGATGATAATTCGGGTCAATCGCAACTTTGACACCTAATGCGTTGTTAATTTCGCCAATAACACCTTGGTTTCCGTAGCTAAATAAATCCTCATCGGCGTCTCCATAATAGTACGCATAGGCAACAGTTCTTCCATTACCAGGATTATCTTTTTTAATCTTATCGAGTTGAGTTTTTAAGTCTTTGACTGTTTTGTCTGCTACCTCAGAAGTGTTAAGTAGCTTCCCAACTTGGCCAATCTCTCTGAGAATAGTGTTAAAGCTTTCATTTTGAGGCTGCTCTTTGTAGAAATAGTGGCATTCGGACTCATCGACGATTGCAGGTATTCCTTTTGCGGAGACATCTTGGGGAGATAATTGCTCGCTGCTGAATCCACCACCATAAGCGAGATCAGGCTGCGCCGACACCAAGCCCTCCATACTAAGCTGGTCGTTGCTCAAAAGTTTAATTTTATCGGCTCTGTCACCAATCCACTCTGCAGGTTGCTCACCCCACTCATTAGCTCTCCCAATAACTTTGTTTTCATCTGCTCCTGCAGCAATTAAGTAGGCTAATCCTGTTACGCCCATAGACACCACTTTTGATGGATGCTTATCAAATGTCGTTTCCACTCCACAGTTCTTAATCGTCATCGGCATCGATGTGTCGGATTTGGCCTTTGTGGCATTGTTTGTAGTGGTGGTAGTATCTTTTTGAGCACATCCTGAAAGCAGCGATACTGTCAAACAACTTGCACTTAATGCTGCAACTATTTTCTTCGTCGGACTCACTTTTCAAATTCCTTTCGTGTCATGTCGAGCTCATCACAAACCGGCAGCAGCATCTGAATAAAGCTTCAAATTCCAGACAACGAACTGCGGATGAAGCATAACTCGCTCCTAATGTATTAATAACCGTTGCAGGTAGTAGACTTCACGCTACTACCGAGACAAGGTTAGCCTAACCTAAATAAAATGTCAAGTTCGAGGACTGTATTTTGAAGCCTGCATCCTCTTAGGCCTGCTCAGACCTGAAACAGAGGCAATTCTCGCGTACAACTTGTCTCGATAGTGACTAAGTTTCCAGAGATAACGTACATGGGTTGACCCCGTAGCCGTTTCATGCGTACAGCTTGGTTGCTTGATAATTCAGGTATTTCCACAGTCTTTGCTCGTGATTCCTGCGTACCACTGGGTCGAGAGGCCCCTCATGTCCTCCTTCGACACTGTAACGCCAATATGTCACTTTACCGCCTAGGCTCTCCGCTCGTGCCGCCAGACAATCCGCGTGGTAAATACCGGTTATGACATCGGAGCTGTAGCCGGTAATCAGCCAAGATGTGTTGGCTAAGCAGCCCCTCGCGGCTGGACAGCACAGTGGATCCTCTTTTTGCATGAACTCTTCCCAGTCTTGCGTACGGGGGTCTCCATATTCTTTCATCCAATTTTTTCCCTGTTCTGTTGATGGGAGATTTTTTGTTGCGCTAATTGGAACGCGGCAAACTACATGGCTGACAAGCTCTGGGTGATAAATAGTGGTTAACGCCGCAACGAGTGCTCCATGAGACATTCCGTGAAGAAAGGTGAATTTGGGGTCACAAATTTGCGATTTGTGTAGTTGACGGAGGGCAGCGACCACATCTGATCTTACTAGGTAACGGTTGTTTTGGGTTCCCGCTTGATGCCATGCCTTTCCGTACTCGTAGCCCCCTCTACTGTGTATGAGTGCAATGTTAAATCCTTGATCAAGCCAGAATCGGCGGATTTCATGGGAGTAAAAACTGTGGTTGGTCTGCATAAACCCTCCATAAACAAACGCAACTGTGGGGCGCGACTCGGAAGGCGTGCCGTAGCAGTCTACAGGAATCGGGGTATCGTCTTGGGATTTGGCTACGGTAATCCAATGACAGTTTAGATGATTGCTGGTATGGGTGCTCTGCTGGAGCGTGATAACACTGCCTGTGTTTAAATCCACGCGGTAAAGGCTTGGGGGGTCGAGAAACGATTCGGACTGTACAATCAAAGCGCCAGGTGATGTCTGCACCGGTCGCAGATGATGCCCAGATGGGAAAATTTCTCCAGTTTTACAGATTTTCGCTTTCCCGTTGTATGTTTCACAAATCAAGGCTTCGCAGCCATGTAAATATCCTCCGAACACGGTTGGATGCGTGGTTGTTTGCCACGATGGAAAGAAGGCGGTTCCGTCAGAGAGCTTAATTTCTCCTCGAACATATCTGACAAGGCTTTGACCTGGTCTTATGTCTGTAACTGGCATTTCCACTCTCCGGTTTTACTCTAGATGCTTGCGTAGGGTTGGAAAATATGCAAATATTACCCTTGGTTAGGCTAACCTAATTTTGGGATTTTGGCTAACCGGATGTTGTACCTCGTAACAGAGGAAGGAGGTGATTAGTATGGATAAGCTTGAAATCGTTGAAATCGAGGAGATTCGAACCGACCAGATTGCAGTTCCTCACTGCCATCACGGAACAACCCCGCAAACCTTTGCGTGGAAATAGCCCGAGGTGTGGTTTCGAGGCGGGGCTAGCTCGTCCGGCTAGCCCCGCCTTATTAAGGTACTCAGTCTGTAAGGAAAAATATGTGGGGAATTTGTGCGGAGTTGCGTCCGCTTGATTGTAAAAGAAGTCTCTTAACCTGCGCCGATGGCACTGATTTAGTGCTCTTCATGGGGGCACCAGAGATTGCTCAGGCGTTGTCTGAAGCGGAGCAATCTCAGTCAGAAAATCCACTTGGTGCGAATCTTGCAGCAGCGTTATCCAAGCACGACTGCTTCGTGGAGATAAGTCAACTGCTACCTAGTGGAGCAGAGACCAGCATAGAGAGACTAGAGGAGCCGGAAATCCTCGTCTGTGGATGTCCTGAAATTGCACTAAAGGTTACTAGTTGTTTGCGTGAACAAGGGGTTGTAGCAAATTATCTCGAAAGCTCAATTCGAGAATGTGCATATAGCGCGTTCAATAATGACATAATTCTTGTAGCGTGTCGAGGAGAGGAGTCTCCACAGGTATTTTCAGAAGCGATTTCAGATATATCAAGTTTGTGTATTTCGCTAATAATAATTGATTACGAAGCAACGCTTTTAAATATAGGTCCGGTTATATGGGAAGGCGTCGGTGCTTCATATGAAGATTCTCTTGTTCGGAAAAAGGCGAATTCCGTAGAAATAGAGGCTTTTCAAGCAAAATTGGGTGCATCAGTGTGGGGGAATTTTATCAAATATATTGGAACTTCGCAGCGCGTATTTGAATCAGCTGCTCAGCTACTAAAATCAATAGCTAAATGTGAAGTAGATAAACAAAAAAACACCAGTGTTGATACCATATGGAAGATATCTTTAGCAGGTGAATTGGAAGTACATGCAGCACTACCATGTAAATTTATTATGACTGCCAACAACATAGAGCAATGCCACCCGTCGACTTTTGTGGTCGATAGCGATTACGGCATTGTTAAACACATTTCTAAGGTAAAGCACACATCGTATATGCCTAAAACGCTACACACGACTCAAGCCCGAACATGCGATTTACGCAGAATCGGTGGGTATCTAAATACTGTATTTTGTCAAGGTTCTCGATTGATACCCGATAGTTTGAGTCAGACAGAAAAGGACAGGCTGATTTTAGATACACGGCAGGCAGCTATTGGTGAATCTATAGAGCGCTATTGCTCGAATCTAATAGACCTTAAGCCAGTTTTACAGGGGTCGTATCAGGCGCTATCGCAACGTGGAATACCGGTACTGAATCCCGGAGAATTGGTATTATTCTCCTCGTCTCAGTATAAGCAACACGGTTTTCCATTTACTCCTTTTGACAGGGACTTACCAGTTGAGTGGGTAGAAGGCAGATATTTAGATGATGATTCACCTATTTTTGTTCCTGCTTCTATGGTATATGTAAATTGGTATTCTAAACAATATGCAACATCTCCTCGTGTTAATTTTCCGGCATTCGCAGGTGTAGCGGCAGGAACTACTTTTGAGCAAGCGTGTTTATCTGGAATTAGTGAAATCATAGAACGTCACGCGACGATGGTCTGGTGGCTTAATGCTTACCCTCTTAGTCACATCAACTTACGTGGACACTTTAGCGACTTGTTTGATGGAGTCAAAGAAACTCTTCGTGGTAGCCTGATTCATTTAGACAATACTTTTGGAATTCCTGTAGTGGCCGGTGTCGTGCATAATGATACTTCTAAGCTGGTGCATATTGGGTTTTCCTGTCGTTCGACCGTCAAAGAAGCTGCTTTTAAAGCATGGAGTGAAGCTCTAACTCTTCAAGAGGGAGCACACGATCTTAATAACCCCAATGGGACACACTGGCAGGCTATTAACAAGGGCCTACTCCCGGGACGCTCTTACAAGAGGTGGCGTCTAGATCGCAATTACTTAGACGATTTTCGTTCAGATTTAAAAGATGTAGATGATCTTTTGGTGCAACAGGAATTATACCTTGACCCTCGCGCTGTCAAAAAAGTAGCGCCGCTTTTAGATCTGCCCCCTTCGCGTGATATAGATTCTATAAATCAACTCCCCGATAGCCGTTTGGAAACTTATCTTAGTAAAATTGCGCGTCGAGGGATGCGGGTGATTGTAGTCGACATAACTTCCCCTGACGTAGCATCTTGCGGATGGAAAGTTGTCAGAACAATTATACCTGGTACTGTAGGTAACACACCTGCCGCTTTTCCATATTTAGGAAATAATGTTGTGGCAGATGAAGCTGTTCGTTTAGGATGGTTTGAAATTCCTAAATCAGATTCTGAGATGAATATATTTCCTATGCCGCACGCATAGTTTACTCTTGCCGACCGTAGCGAAATGGGCAGGTTGAATTTTCTATAGGCTAGGCGCTATATTGCTGCAATTGCCACACGTCGTGGCGGTGCATGACTTGCATGCTTCCACCGTGTCCACGGGGTTGCCGGTGCTAACCGCGCATGTCATCTTGGAAGACGAGTGTTTCCACGACGGACACACCGTAGAAATCCTGGGTCAGATTGAGGATTGTCTGCAGCATCACCACGAAATCTCGATTTACCACACCACGATTCAATTGGAGCCGGCCTCGCGTGCGGACTTCCACAACTGGAAGGAACAGGTGTAGCCGCTGGGGGTCGGTTGTTCGGTTCCGGTTGGTTCTGACTCTGCTGGATTTGGCTGGGACGGCTTTTGTCGTAAGTGGTGCGATTTCGGTCATGCCGTCATATATAGCGAAGATGTAGCCGAAATCGCACCACTTGCGTTTGGCATTGGGCTCACTGGATTTGGTTCCCGAGAAGATTTCGGTACAAATCGTTGTTTTTCAATTCTGCGTGAGTACCAGCAGCTGCTATCTGCCCGGAATCCAAGAGAACAATCTGTTCTGCTATGCGGATTGAGGCGAGTCGGTGAGCAATAACGATAGTGGTTGAATTGTCCCAAGTTTTGTTCCTAGGTTTTTTGAGAGGATTGTTTTATGCCTAGGAATTATTCGCAGGAGTTTAGGGATCGTGCTGTCGGGCTGGTGTTTGACCGGCTTCGAGACGATTCTGGGGTTTCGAGATGGGCGGTTATCAGCGATATCGGACTGAAACTCGGTGTCAGCCGGGAATCACTGCGCCGCTGGGTGAATCAAGCTGAAATAGATCAGGGCGAGAGATCCGGGGTCACTCGAGAGGAGTCTGCCGAGATACGACGTCTGGAGGCCGTAAACCGGTTACTACCCGGCCTTCACCCCGCCCGGATACACGCCCGGACTTGGTTCAACGCCGGTTCAGCTCCAACGCGCCGAACCGGCTGTGGGTCGCGGATATCACTTATGTCAGAACTTTGTCGGGTTTCGTGTACACAGCTTTTGTTACAGACGTGTATTCACGCAAGATTGTGGGCTGGGCTACCAGGTCAACTATGCCACTGAGGCGTTGCCGTTAAAGGCTCTAGAACAGGCGATAGGCTGCGCTAAAGACAATCTGGCAGGACTTAATCCATCACGCTGACCATGGTTGTCAATACGTAAGCATTAAATACAGTCAACGACTAACAGATGCAGGGATTAGATCATCGACCGGAACTATTGGGGATTCTTACGATAACGCGCTAGCCGAGACTGTCAACGGGCTATACAAAACCGAGTTGATTTACTCCCAGACCTGGCTCATGTACCGAAGTCGAATGGGCGACCCTGAACTGGGTGTACTGGTGGAATCACCAGCGTCTCCATGAATCCCTCGGCTACGCCACCCCCGAGGAACTCACCACAAACCATAATCAACACCGAGCCAGAGAACTGACCCCCGTATAAGAAGCGGAACAAAACCTGGGACGCTTCACTGGCGTGGCTGGGGGAAAAATGGCGGCTGGGGGAAAATGGCCGCCGGGGGCGGGGTTGAAACTAAGGGACGTGCTTCCGGGGAGGCCGGGACGGCCGACCCCCAGCGTGACCAGTGTGGTCGCAGCGCGACCAGGGTGGCTCGCGGCGTGAGCCGCGGCGTACCAACGGGATTTTGGCCGCGAACTATGCGGCGCGGGTTCCGGGCGCGAGATAGGTGGTAACGCGAGATACGCGAAATACGCGAAATACGCGAGATAACGGGGATAGCGAGCTGGGACTGCGCCGATAGGGTTTGTGTTTACATATTTGAGCTTCCTCGCGGGGGGGGGTAGCATTTTCACCGTGGTATAGGCTGAGGGTTTTGCCGGGGTCTACCGCCACAGAGTTCGTGAAAACTATAGGTAAACATATAGGTAGAGATGTGTGGGTGAAGAGTCAAATGTTTAGAGAGTCTGACCCTGGCAGGGGTGCTGCGCATGTTTCTGATGGTTGCTCGTTGCGGTCGCGACGCTTTGGTTCGCCGGCTGGTGCGGTGGCGCACAGGCGTTCCCGAGGTCTGGGGTTTGGCGTGCTTTCACGTTTCCCCCGGCTGGTTTTAGCAGCGGTTTTAGCCTGTGTGCTGGTGAGTGGGACTGGCGTGCCCGCACGCCAGGCGTGGGCTAATGGGTTTAACTTTCCTGACGGCAGCTACCTGTATGCGAATCGTGATTCTTCGATGAGGGTTCAAAGGTATGTGGATATTAAACTCGAGCCCTGCGATGAACACTTTAACACGAACAAGTCTAGCGCCGATAGGCAGACTTTTGGACAGTATTACCTGGTTCAGTACCAGTTTAATAATCACAACTACTGGTGGGGCGCCCGCCCGTTCTGGTGGGGTGGTATCCCACAGAATACCCGGCTGGTTGGCGACCAGATTTCTTTAATCAAATACGAGGAGCTAACCCATAAACACACTGGGCCTCAAACAGTGGAAAAGTCTACCGGTTACTCCAAAGAAAAATGGGTGCAATCGAATAGCCGTTTCTGGTTTACCAATGATGGTAATGATGCTAATGCAAGCAAGAACTTTGAGTGGAACTGGCAGCGCATGACCGGCGAGGGGACGCATTACAACCAATCCGGTGGCACCATGGGCACTTCACAGGCTTATGGCCGGGCTACGCATGATTTGATTATCAACTGGGAGCGCCGGGGAAACACCAGGTTCACGATCAGTTTTAAAGTTCAGGTGATAGACAAGAATACGCCGCTGAAGTTTGCCGCTGGCGTGTACCAGGTGGCGGGTAACTGGCATTACACGGCCGGTAAAACCGTGCTGGCTCCGACATTGGCGACATACGCTCAAGAATTAGAGCTTAACTATCCGAAAGAAAAAGTGCCGGTGGCGAATTTTGGGAACCCGAGCGGGTCTGAACGCCAGGAGGTGTTGAAACGCCTGTGGGAGGCTAACCAGAATAATACTGGCGTGTTGAAACACCTCAAGGGTATGCCCCAGAATCCCCAGAAGCCCACCCTGGAGGATTTCGGCCAGGCCGTGTCAATCAACCAGGATGGCAGCGTGACGGTCACCTATGCGGATAATTCCACTAATCATAAATCCGTCGACACCATAGTGAAGGAGAATCTGACTAGGCGCTATGTGCCTCTCGCGGATCGCACAGAGGTTACCTACCCGCCTGCCACTACCGTCAAAAACCCGGGAAAGCTAACTGCGGAAGAACGGCAGAAAGTCGCCCAAGCGGTTAAGGACGCTAACCAGAAGGTTAAGAACGATAACAACAAAAATGGTATCAAGGAGGTCACGGTTGACGAGAAAGGCAATGCTACTGTTACCTTTAACGACACGGTTGGCACCTCTTCCACTAAGAAACTGGAGGGCAAATACCTGGTGCGGAAACAGGTTCCTCTAGCGGAACGGTTCACGCCCTACTACCCGTCGTTGCCCCTACCCGTGGATAAGGTTGAAAAATTAACCCCGCAGGAAAAAACACAACTGATTGGACGCATCCTTGAGGCTAATAAGGGTCGTACAGATGGGTTCATGGGCGCTATCGGCAACCCTACTAGCGCGGAGGACGCGGAAAAACGTGGAATCATTAAAATCGGCGATGATGGTAGCGCGACCATCGTCTACCGGGATAACGCCCCGGATTTTCCTTCCCGCGATAAGCTCGATGATAAGGCGAAGCTAGTGGTAGCGCGCGGAAACCTCGCCGAGCGCGCGAAGCTCGCGTACCCCACGCGCACGCCGGTGAACGACCCCAGTCAACTCAGCGTACAGGATATAGCAAAGGTAAAACGGGCAGTCTGGGCGGCAAACGTCAAAAAATCAGGGGATGAGAAAATTTTCCTAAATGGGAATATGGATAGCGCGTTTACTTTTGATAATAACACCCAACAGATGACGGTGCATTTCGCGGATGGTTCCACGACCACCGTTGGCTACGATTTGCTGGTGTATGCGCAGCCCAAAGCCGATCCCCCGAGCACAAAACCATCTAGCACGGGAAGTGGCGGATATAAATACAATCTCACCAAGATCGCTATCCCTGATGTGGAACACCCGACGAAGGAGGATTGGCAAAGGTTTGAGAGGAAATTTATTCAAGACAACTGGCAAGTGAAGACGAATACAGGGCATGCTCCCATAACTGATGAGTCCATTAATAAGGCTCCCGGTTTCCTGGATAACTTCACGAAAAAGATAGATCCTAACTCTGACGATTTTGGCCTGCAGTTGTGTGACTTCTATGGTAAATGGGAAGTAAAAAATGGTTCTACGTTAGAACTTGGCGATTGTGAAAGCGGTGAAAATGGGAAAGATGGAATCGCACGCATACATTATCTAAATAATACCATTGGAATAGTATGGTCTTCAGGTTCTGATACGTGGAGTGAAATGATTACTCTTCACAAAGACGACTGCTTTGTGTCCGATACTGCTGAGCCTAAGCCGGATGTCCTGAAGGAGCAAGCGAAGGAACTCATTACGAAGGTAATACAGGGGTACATGCTTCCTGACGAAGATGTCAATAAGTTTAAGAAAGACCATGAGAATGATATAAATAATATTAAAAAACCAAGCGACGTGGATAAGCTGGTTCAGCAGGCTAACGAGGCTGGCAAGCAGATGCAGCAAGACCATGCTGCAGAGTGGCAGAAACAGCAAAGCGAGAATGCTAACAATACTGCCCGGCAAGAACAGCAGGAGGCTAATACTAAGCAGCAGGAGGCTGATAAAAAGGCAGAGCAGGACACAAAACAGCAGCAGCAGGAAGATAATCAGGCTGTTACTAAGCAGAAAACTGACCAGGAGAAGCAGCAAAAAGACGATGATAAAACGGGGGATAAGCAGAAGCAGGATTCCCAGCTCGAGTCGGACAAGCAGAAGGTCATTGATAAAATCATGAATAATGACCAGCTCAAGCCCGAGGATAAGCAAAAGTTTATCAAACAGGTGCAGGATACCAAAGTTCCTTCCGGCGGTGGCAGTACGGGGAGTACTACCGGCGACAGTACTGGCGGTACTGGCGGCGGGAGTACTGGTGGCGGTGACACCAGCGGTGGTACTAGTGGTACCGGCGGTGGTACTACGCCGGGCGGCACTTCCCCGGACACCTTGGACAATATCCTGAAACAGGCGCAAGACCAGGGCACGACAAACCAGCAGACGGCTGATGACAACAATTATGGCTCCGACCCTGGCACTGGTAGCAGCCCTGACCAGGCTACGCATACAGCGGAACAGGCAGAGCAACAGGCAAAGCAAGAAGAAAATCAGGCGAAGGAAAAGGCTAAAGACAAGATTGGCGATTTGCAAAACGGCGGCCAACTCACACCCGATGAGGCGCAGAAGTTCAAAAAGCGGATCGAGGATGCAACGGGACTGCCCGAGGTGGATGGTATCCTGACCGATGCCGAGCTTGCCCAAAACCGAAACCGGGCAAAGGATGACATAGGCAAACTGCAATACCTTAACAATGCGCAAAAGGATGCTTTGCAGCAGGAGGTTGACACTCTTGACGGCGCGGTCGACCCCCAAGACGACAGCATAAACGTGGCTAAGTTTAAGGAAGCCATCAACAAAGTGGTGGAGAAAGCGAAAACCCTCGACGGCAAAATGAAGGATTTCCACGACCTCATCGGACGCGTGAATGCTCAGAAGGGCAAACTCACCCAGACCCCCGACTACCGGAATAACACAGACAATAAGCGGGATAAATTTGACCAAGCCCTAGGGGATGCCACCAATCTGGATGACAAGGACACGGGGCAGAATGCCGATTCCACCGAGGTAGAAAAATACACCAAGGCTTTGCAAGACGCTGCGGACGCCCTGGGCGGCGTGGACAAACCGAAAGTTGACAAGACTGCGTTGCAGCAACTGGTTAATGAGGCACCCACGGTAGAGAAAACTACCAAGTATGTTAACTCTAACCCCGGCAAGCAAAACGCCTATACGCAAGCCATCACCGAGGGCAAGAAAGTATTGCAAAACCCCAATGCAACGAAGCCAGATGTAGATAAGGCTATCCAGGCCATCAACCAGGCGAAAAACGGGCTGGATGGTGCGGATTCCTCGCCAAAGCCGACAGGAAACCCGACGCCGGAGGCTAATCCTGGTTCGGGGACAACCCCGAGCCCGACCTCGACACCGGATCCGACCCCCAGCCCGAATTCTACCCCCAGCCCGGAGGCTAATTCTGGTTCGTGGGTGAGCCCGGATTTCTCGTCAGACTCGGGAGAAAACCCGACACCGGATCCGAGCCCCAGCCCGGATTCGCAGGTGAAAACAACCGGTAGCGACCCGCTGCCGGTGGACAAGCACGACCTGCTGTCACAGATAGCAAAGGCGGAGGCTGATTCGCACCACGGCGCCGGTAAACCCGGCGGGACGCGGGCGGGCGTGAACAGTAATGATACGGTGAAAACCGCGTTTGCTTCCTCCCCGGCACTGCAGGGCAACGAGCCTAAAGCCAAGGGGCTGGCTGATTTCGATGCTGCCCTGGTGGAAGCTAAGAAGGTCGCTGCGGATCCCGACGCTACCCAGTCTCAGGTGGATGACGCCACCCGCAACCTGGCGAATGCGCGTCAGGCTCTGGGCGACGCCCAGTCTGAGGCGGAACTGGCGCACGCGGATACCCCCCTGAAAGTCGACAACCCGGGTCGGGAAGCGGCGGAAGTTTTGAGCAAAACCGGTTGCAACGCCTCCCTGCTTTCCCTGTTGGCTGCGGTAATGGCTACCGTCGGCACGGCACTGTTCTGGGGGACTCGCCGCCGGAGGAATCCTCGCCACAGTATGTAAGCCACAGTAGGTAGGCCACGGTAGGTAGGCCACGGTAGGTAGGCTGAAGTTAGTAGGCCACGATTTGTGGCGCAATCAGGTGGTGGCACGTTCAGTTAGTAACACATTCGGGTGTTTCCTGGTTTTGTGCCTTGCCTGTTCGAGGCACCCCAGGCTCCCGGCGACCCCTCCCATGGGGTCGCCGGGAGCCTGTAACCCCTGGTGTCAGGCGGGCTGGGGGGGCTGGGTCGCCTTGGGGGTGCTGGGTCGCTTTGGGGGTTTTGGCTCGTCGTGGGGAGGGGTAAGCTGGGGGCAGCAGGCTTACTAACGATAATGAGATTCAAAATGGTGGCTCGCAGTGAATATTCAGCCACGTTTCATATACAATAACCTGGATTTACTAATTGCCAACTGGTCAGGATTCACCCGGTTATTGAGAATAAAAGGGAGCTTATGAGCCAAAAAGAAAAACCTCACCCATGGGAAAACCGCCGCAAAACAAACCCTCACCAAACGTCCCCCGGCAATACTCCCCCCCCGCAGCGCAACACCCCCTAATGCAACCCACGACCACTCCCACCATCACGGCGGAGGCGCGGACAAAAAACGACTAACCGTCGCCCTCGCCATCACCCTCACAGTGATGCTGGCCGAACTAGCGGGGGCAGCGCTGACCGGAAGCCTAACCCTACTGGTCGACCTGGGGCACATGCTCACAGACTGCGCGGGATTGACCCTAGCGGTTACAGCCGCCTACTTACAGCACCGCCCGGCCACCGACCGGCGCACCTGGGGGTGGCGACGCGCCGAAGTAATCTCCGCCGCCCTGCAGTCCCTCCTGCTGATCCTCATCGGCGTATACGCGGCCATCGAAGCGATAAAACGTCTGGTGGAACCGCAACGAATCGGCGCGGAAATGCTGCTGGCAGTGGGCATTATCGGACTATTAGGAAACCTGCTCAGCCTGACAATCCTGCTGAGTGCCAAAAAAACAACCTCAACCTGCGAGTCGCCTTCCTGGAGGTTCTGAGCGATTCGCTAGGCTCGGCGGCGGTAATCATCAGCGCCATCGTGGTGGAACTCACAGGTTGGGTACAAATCGACTCGGTAGCAGCCCTGGTAATTGCCGCCCTGATCGTGCCCCGCGCGGTGATAATCCCGCGCCCGGCAGGAGAAATCTTGCTGGAGGCCACCCCGGAAAAACTAGACCTGGAAAAAGTCCGCGAACACTTACTCGAATTACCCCACGTAGTGGCGGTACATGACCTGCACGCCTCCACGGTATCTACGGGACTGCCAGTGCTGACGGCTCACGTCATCCTAGAGGACAAATGCTTCCACGACGGGCATACCGTGGAAATCCTGGGACAAATTGAGAACTGTCTGCAACACCACCACGGAATTTCCATCTATTACACCATGGTTCAGCTAGAACCCGAGTCCCGTGCCGACTTTCACCACTGGAAAGAGCGAATCTAACGCACGAATCTAAAACGCAAACCTAACGGGGCGCAACTAACAGGGTGCAACCTACCAGTATAGCGGAGCCTATCAGGTTAGCAGAGCGTCACCTACCAGGTTCCTGCCTCGAGCCAGCAGTACTTAGGGGCAAAGCACCCGCTAAATGGTAAACGTGTAAAACACCCGCTAAACGGCGAACGCGCAAAGCTAGTTCCCGCTTAGTTCCCAAACCCTAAACCGACAGGCCGCAGCCCCTAGCCGCGAACCCACTAGAACGCGACGTGGCCAAACAGGGCAATTACGCACAACACCACCGCGACTGGCACATAGACAAAACGCCCCACCGTCAGCCAAAACTTGCCCCGGGGACGCGCTGCCCCGGTATTGATGGCTCGGAGCAACTCCTCGCGGCGCATCACCCAAAACCAGGTGATAGCCCCCAGGCTTGCCCCAATCGGGATGATGTAAATCGAGACCAAATCCATCCACGGACCCCAAGACGTGATTGCCTCCATGCCCAGTCCCGCGCCCAAAGCAAGCACGCACAAAACCACCAGCACCGCCGGGCGGTTAAATCGCGGAAAACGATGCAACAAGGATTCACCCACGGCCTCGAACATGTTTTGCAAGGAACTGACGCCCGCGAAAATCATGGCCACGTACAGGATTACCGCGAACAGCTGCCCCAAAGGAATGCTTTGTAAAATCGCCGGGAGCGTCACAAACAGCAAGCCCGGGCCCGCCCCCACGTCGGTTTGAAAAGCGAAACAAGTCGGGATAATCACCAAGGCGGCGACCACCGCCGCGAGCGTGTCAAAAAACCCGGTGCGCTGGGAAACCTTTACCACGTCCTCGTCGTCAGGTAGATAGGCGCCGTAAACAATCATGCCCGACCCCGTAATCGAAAGCGAAAAGAAGGCCTGACCCATGGCCCACACCCACACGGTGGGGTTTACCAGCGCCTCCCAGCGCGGAGTCAACATGAACAAGTACCCTTGCGCCACGCCCGGCAAAAACGCCACCCGCACCGCCAAGATAACAAAAATCACGAAAAACACCGGCATCATGATGCGGTTGGTTTTCTCGATGCTTTTCGCCCCCAGGAACAGGGTCACCAGCGTGCCAATCACCACAATCACGTGAAAGGGCACCACCGAGAATCCCTGCAAGGCGAAGCCCTCGAACCATTTTTCGGTGTTGGCGCCCATTAGTTCCCCGGTCAGGGAATCGAACAGAGCCTTGGCCACATAGGCCACAATCACCGCGTAACCAATCGCGATACACAGCGAACCCGCGAGTGGCAGCCACCCCAGGGCAGCGCCAATCTTCCCGGCCGTGTCCCCGCGAGTCGCCCAAGCCGCCCGATACGTCCCCAGTGTCCCGGTCCGCGCCCGGCGTCCGTTGGCGAACTCGGCGGGCAGGCCGACATAGGTAAACAGCAGGACAAAGAAAATATAAATCAACAGGAACGTGCCCCCGCCGTTATTGCCAATTTTATAAGGAAAACCCCAGACATTGGCCATGCCGACGGCTGACCCGACCGAGGCCAGAATAAAACCCCAGTGGGTAGCGAAGCGGTGTGCGTGGGGGGCTAACGAGGTGTCTCGGTTTTCCAAGGCTGTTCCTTTACTTTCCGCGTGGCGGGTGGTTGTCTCGGTTCATGAGTGGCCACTTGGAATCTGCCGCCAACGCATCGCACTAAATACTAATAAATTTGAGCGGAATCCCAGAAATTGCGTCCCGATTCCCGGATGGCACCTCATGAAGTCGCCCAATCAGCGGCGGCGCAGGTACTTGACTATGCCGGTGGCGCTGGCTTCGACCACGGTGAGGGTGTCGTAAAACCCGTCGAGGCCGCCGTACCAGGGGTCGGGCACGTCGTAGTCTCCATCCGAGCTGTATTGGTCGGAATAGTGGGTGCGTTTGCCGGGTTTGTTGGGGTGGTCGGGGTTTTTGCCGGGTTCATGAGGCGCTTGTCTGGGGTGCTCGCGCACTGAAAACCCTACGGTTCTTTTCGTTCGCAGTCTCTGGTAATATTTAAATAACAGGACTCCCCGCACCTCTCAACGATGTGTCCCAGGGGAGACGTTCATGTCTGGAGGAAATCCGTGGAGCTGAAGCCGCCACTGCCACTTGAACAGCAAATTCAGGCTTAGTGGACAGAAAGTGTTGATTTTTTCTTGGTTTTTCGTTGGTGTTTCAAGGGAAGATGGGATAAAAGTCGTTTGGACTTGACTTTTTGGTTGGACAGTTAGTGTTGATTTTGGTCGGGTTTTTTGTTGGTGTAGCAGGGGAAAGTCTGGTTTAAAGTCGGTTTCATACTGGTGGGTATGAAAACGAATAGGAAAGCTTGTCCCGAGTGTGGGAAACCAATGGTGAAGAATGGCCACGATAAACGCGGAGTGCAGCGCTGGCGCTGCCCAGAATGCCGGATTACTGGCCGGTGGGGCAACGATGTGACAGCACGGGACTTAACGTTTTTCCTGGAGTTTATCCTGGGTAAAAACACTCACCGCGACTTACCAGGACAAGGCCGCACGTTCAGACGGAAATCCGCTAGGCTGTGGGAATTATGGCCAATCTGGATTCCGGACGGGGAGGCTCACCGTGTTATTCATGTTGATGGAATATATCTACGCCGGATTGTGGTGGTTTTGATAGCCTACTCTGATAGGCACGTGGTGGGGTGGCATATTGCCCGGAAAGAAACCACACAGGCCTATAAAGACCTGCTCAGCAAGATACCCCCACCCCAGCTAATGCTATGTGATGGCGGCACGGGCTTCGCCTCGGCCAGGCGGGCGTGCTGGAAAACTACTAGAGTACAAAGATGCCTGTTCCACGTGTTTTGTAACATCAAGTCCTACACTTCTACCAAGTCAAAAAGTCCTGCTGGTAGGGAACTCTACCGGCTGGCTAAACAACTTCTAGCCGTGAAGACCACTATAGACAGGGACAAGTGGATAGTAGATTTCTATACCTGGACGAAGAAGTATGAGGATTTCTTGGCCGAGAAAACTCTTACGGACACGGGGAAGTATGTTGATACTCATGAACGACTGGTTAAAGCCCGTAACCTGCTAATACGCCTTATCAAGAAAGGTGAAATGTTCACGTTTCTGGAACCAGATTTATACTCCGACAATGAGAGAGTTGGGTGTCTGCCAAGGACTAATAACCCTATCGAAGGCGGAGTAAACACGCAGCTAAGAAGCGTCCTTAGGGCGCATCGTGGTATGGGAATAAACCATCAACTCCGCGCTATAGCCTGGTGGTGCTACCTGCATACTCAGTCCCCGGAATCCCCCGCAGAACTTCTAAGACTAATGCCAACAAAACAAGGGTAACCCCACTATTGGTGGGTGCGAAACTGTGCATGTACGCGAGGATATGGGGTACAGTAGTAGCAGTACACCGGCCGGCCTCTGATTCAAGCTCAACGGCCGGTTTTACTTTTCTGGAGGCAACGTGGAGTATACGAAGCAGCACCTGAGTTTCGAGCAACAGGCTGACTTGTTGTTGACACGCGGGCTGGTGGCTGACCGCGAAGCGCTGTTACAAAGGCTTTTTGATACGGGTTATTACCGGCTGAGTGGTTATACGTATCCGTTTAGGAGCGGTGATGTTTTCCGTCCCGGGGCTACCTTGGACAAGGTTTGGGAAACATACGTTTTTGACCGGCAGCTACGGCTGGTTGTGTTCGATGCCGTGGAACGGGTCGAGGTTTTTATCCGGACTCAGATGGCGTATCTGCTTTCCGAGGCGGGTGGACCGTTTGGCTACCTAGATCCGACCAGTCTTCCCAGGCTTAGTGGCAGCAAACATGAGGATTTCTTGAATAAATGTAGGCATGCTTTTTTGCGGTCGCGTGAGCCTTTCGCCGTGCATTTTCGTGACGTGTATGGGGATAAACACAAATTGCCTCCGTACCGGATGCTGGTTAATTTGATGGATTTTGGGATGACTTTGACGCTGTATAGGGGTGCTCCGGTGGAGGTTCGTCGGCGGGTGGCGGCTCACCTTGGGGTAGCGCCTGCAGTGTTGCAGTCCTGGCTGATGACGTTGAACACAGTGCGCAATATTTGTGCTCATCACGGGCGTTTGTGGAACCGTATGCTAGGCACGCAACCAATGATTCCGCGCGATGACCCCCGGTGGCATGAACCGTATGAAATCGATTCCCGCAAGATTGGCGCAGTGGTGATGATTCTGCGGTACTTGTTGCGTCGCGTGGCACCCAGCACGCACTGGCCGCAGCGTTTCGAGGATCTGCTGGCAGAACATCCCGCGATTGACCAGACGCGTATGGGACTTCAATCGGGTTGGAAAGAAAGCCAGATTTGGTTGGGTGATTGGTAATTCGGCGTTTAAAGTCGGTTTCATACTGGTGGGCATTTCCCGATTTGGGTGATTATCGAATTCTTTTCAACGGGTATGCTGTCCTTTACCTACGCAGATTTGAAGCGCCAAGATCGCAAGCGTATCGCTAGAGTTGCTTTCAACACGGGAGATCAACAACTCGAATCGTGGTTGCGTGCCTTTACCGAGCTACGGAACAAGTGTGCTCACTACACTAGGCTTTATTTTTGGCGTTTTACCACTGTACCCCGCCAGCCTAGAGATGTCCGTTGGAAAATGGACAACAGTCTTTTTTCGCAGCTCTACATGCTGTCCCGGATGCATCCCAATCAGCATAGCTGGCGAAAAGAGATTAGCCGATTAGAAGGAATAATCCAACTGTATCAACCGTATATGGGGCGGTCTCATCTGGGGTTCCCTCGTGACTGGAAGGCGTTGTTATCCCCTGAAGGGTGCGCGTGTGGGATTCAATAGAATCCGTTTTAGCGGCGGCGCAGGTACTTGACTATGCCGGTGGCGCCGGCTTCGACCACGGTGAGGGTGTCGTAAAACCCGTCGAGGCCGCCGTACCAGGGGTCGGGCACGTCGTAGTCTCCATCCGAGCTGTATTGGTCGGAATAATGCTTGCGTTTGGGGCGTTGGGTGGGGTTTTTGCCGGGTTCATGAGGCGCTGGCAGCACTCCGCCTTCCCCGAAAACCCCGCCCGGCGCAAAGGGAATTGTCCCGTCGAATTCGCGCCACAAGTGGAGTTTGCGGGTATCTTCACCCGCAGTCTCCAGCATTCCCCGTAACAAGCGCGCGTGCCCCACGGTCATGGCCAGTATCAACCCGGATTCCCGCAGTTCGGCCGCAGTCGCGCGGTGTGCAAAGTGCTCGCGGGGGAGCGGATACCCGGCTTCCCGCAATACTTGTGCGGCGCGACGATCCAAGCCGTGTCCGTGTTCCTCGTCCGAGGTTCCGGCCGAGGCCACGGTTACTTCCGGGACGCTAAGACCTGTTTCCGGGGTGCTGGGCTTGACCACTGGGGTGCCAAGCCCGCCTTCCGGGATACCAGGTTCTGTGTTATGCCTTGCCTTCGGGGCGCTAAGCCCCTCGCGTTGCAAGTATTCCCGCAACACAATCTCGCCCATGGGCGAGCGGCAAATATTGCCCGTACACACCACCAAAATCTGCATAGCCTAAGTGTAGCGGATGGTTTCTTTGGCCTTGTTCCTCCGGATTCATGAGGCGCTTGTCCTGGACTGGAAGCGTTCCTTCCAGGGGTTTGCCCGTGAATCGTGGGATTTGGCATTGATAAAACCATGTTGGCAGAAATTAGTGAAAAAATGAGGGTGGGAGCCAAAATAGTGGTGCCTCACCCTCAAATTTTCCCGGATTTCTGCCACGTAGCCTGAATAGTCCCAAAGTCCCTGGCGTCAGGTGTTACAAATCGTAGAATTGTGTAAACAAGATTCGGGAGCTGCAAAGGAGGAGCCCTTATGTTGTTCGATGTTTACGGTGAAAATGCCATTTTTCAGTGGATTGGCTGGGTGATGGTGTTTGTCGGTTTGATTGTTATGAATGAAATCGCCCGGCGTTCCAAGTGGGGCGGCGTGTTCTGTTTCCTGGTGGTGCCCGCGATTCTGACGGTGTACTTCGTGGCGATTTATGTCGGTGCGGCCATGGGCGCAGATTGGGCGTTGAATAACCCCACGTATATCCACATGGGTTCGTGGTTCCACTATGCGAAACTCTATGCGGCGACGGCCGGGTGTATCGGTTTTATGGTGTTGAAGTACCACTGGGGGAGCCTGGGTAAAGCGCACTGGTTCAAGTGTTTCCCTTTCGTGATTGTGGCAATTAACATCTTGATAGCGGTGGCCTCCGATTTTGAAAGCGCGATTCGTGCTTGGGGCACGACTTTTGTTTCGGTCGAGGGTATTACCTTGATGGGTGGGTGGCACAATGTGTTCAACGGTATTGCCGGGCTGCTCAACATTTTGTGTATGACGGGCTGGTTCGGGATTTATGCTTCTAAAGGCAACAAGGATATGTTGTGGCCGGATATGACCTGGGTGTTTATCGTGTCCTACGACCTGTGGAACTTCTGTTACACCTATAACTGTCTGCCGACCCACGCCTGGTATTGTGGTTTCGCGTTGTTGTTGGCGCCGACGGTGGCGAATGCGTTGTGGAACAAGGGTGGCTGGATTCAAAACCGAGCGAACACCCTGGCGATTTGGTGCATGTTTGCCCAGGTGGTTCCCGTATTCCAAGATTATTCGGTGTTTTCGACTAACTCGGTGAATAACCCGCAGGTGAACCTGTGGGTGTCTCTGGTGGCTTTGGTGGCGAATATCCTGGCGCTGGGCTATATCCTGTACCGCGCGAAGCAGCAGGGTGTGAACCCGTGGCTGCACGAGGTCTTCAAGGGCACCCGCGACTTCGAGCAGGCCATGAGTCGGCGCATGGCAGCGGCTAAAGCCGCGTGAGCCATGCGCTCGCAGTGCGAAGGTGGTTAAGCGACAGTAACGATTTGCCGTCGCCGACGTCGCGCCTTAAGCGGCGAAGCCGCAGTGTAGAGGTAGGGGTCGTGAAGGTCATCTAAGTCTGTTCCTCGCTGTTTCCCCTGTTTCATGAGGCGCTTGCCACAGATTTACACGTAAATCCCCGAATGGCGCCTCATGAAAACATAAACCGAGTCACCTGCGGTAGCGAAATGTGCAAAAACTGTGTCGAGTGCTTTTACGGCAAAAACTGGTGCCGGCCTACTGTTAGTCGAGGTTCTGTGCAACCTTTACCCGTAATTCTACGCTACTTTTAGCCGGAACTTGCGCTCCCGCTAGCCGGGTAAAACTGGGAGGGATAAGGCGATAAATCTGGAACCTATGATGTGGTAAATCCGGAATTTTTCGTAGGTAAATCTCGAAGTTATTGGCTGGTAAATCTGGAAGTATTAGGATGGTAAATCCGGAATCATGGGGTATAATTTAGGCTATGTTCACGTTGAATACCGAGGTCAAACGCCATTGTTCCGGTCTGTTGGGGGAGATGTTGGATGAATCACCTATAGTGGTGATTCAAGGGGCGCGTCAGGTGGGGAAGTCCACGCTGGCAAGGCAGGTGACTGAGCGGTGTGATGCTTGGAGTGTCTCTCTCGATGACACAGATGTGGCGGCCTTGGCGCGAAGTGACCCGCGTGGTTTCGTGGGGCAAGCTCCGGGGAGGCTGCTGGTGCTTGACGAGGCGCAACGCGAACCCACGCTCACGCTGGCGTTGAAAATGGCGGTTGATAGAAACCGGCGACCGGGGCAATTCCTTATCACCGGGTCGGCGGATTTTTTGCGGCTAAAAACCACGGGGGATTCCCTGGCGGGGCGGGCAGAAATACTGACTTTACGTCCGCTAAGCATGGGGGAATTACAGCAACGTCGCACTCCGGAGGACTGGGTCTCCTGGATTCTGGCCGGAGCGCCGGGCAGGATCCAGGCCGAATCCCCGGAAGCCACTCGTGAATGCATTATCAGTGGAGGTTACCCCCTGGCCTTGTCGCGTCGCACCCCGGCTTCGCGACAACGCTGGTTCAACGGATATCTGCAATCCATAGTCACCAAGGATGCCGAGGAACTTTCGGGTGGGGATTTTCCCGGAAAACTGCCCCAGTTGCTGCGACTGCTTGCCGCTGAGGGCGTCAGCGAATACGTGGCGGCGAAAATGGCTCGCCATCTGGGTGTCTCGGAGAAAACCCTGGGAGGTTATTTCGATTTAGCCCATGCGATGTACCTGGTAGAAGCGTTGCCGGCTTGGGGTGTGGGTATCAGTAAACGGGTGATACGTCGTCCCAAGGTGAGTCTGGTGGATTCGGGTTTGGCTGCTGTCTCGGTGGGGATGACGGTAGAGAAATCCCGGCTGGTGGGAGGCATGGAATATTTCGGGGCGCTCACCGAGCAGTTTGTGGCCGGGGAGCTGCGTAAACAACGCGAATGGACCGCCAGTCCTTTTGACCTGTATCATTATCGCCACCGTGACCAGGAAGTTGACATTGTCATCGAACTGCCAGATGGCAGGCTGATTCTGGTAGAGGTGAAATCTGGCCTGAGCGTGCCCAAAGGTACCTTCGCTAAACTTGAACAGCTTATCCCCGGCGACCGGGTAGTCGCGCGAGTCGTGCTCTATCTTGGCGAACAAAGCCTCAAGATTGCCCCCGGAAACTACCTGCTGCCGATTTCTAGCCTGTGGACACACCCCGATAGCGCCTCATGAATCTGGGAACAAACTCCGGGAACTACCTAGGTAACCTAGGAATAGCCTCCTAGGTTACCTAGGTAAGATTATTGGACCTGATGTAAACTGTGGCGATGTATGGCGTATTTTACCTGCAATACTCTGGTATGGTAAAAGTGTTGTCTGGAAGGTAACCTAGGAAGGCTACTTAGGAATCTACCTAGGTAAATTCCTAGGTAGCTTAACGTGTATGAGTGGTAAGAAGTCCTGCTCGTGACGATTACGAATGACACAGAACTGGAACAAGCCGTTGCGAAGATGCGTCTGGCTCGTACGGATTGCGCGGAGTATGAGCTGAAAACAGCCAAGGGCGGTTTGCCTAGCTCTCTGGCGGAAACAGTTTCTGCCTTTGCGAATACCTCGGGTGGAACCATTATTTTAGGGATAACGGAAAAAGACTTCACTTCGGTTCCTGACTTGGATATTAAAGTTCTCCAAGATGGGGTCTCCCAAATTGTCAGGAAGGCGGTTCAACCTGCGGTAGCGGCGGATGTTCATATTATGCTTTACGAGGGTAATCAGGTTTTAATAGCAAATATCCCAGAACTTTCCAACAGTGAAAAGCCCTGTTATGTGCGGAAATCTGGGCGAGTAAACGGCTCGTACATAGGTATCGGCGATGGAAATCACCAGATGACTAGCTACGAGATTGACCGTTTTTTGGAAAATCAGCAGCCTAACGTCGGGTTTGATATGTCGGTGGTTGCCAAAGCCTCGGGCTGTTTTCGAAGGCTCTCTTTGTTTCATCTGTCCGCAAAACTTCTTCACGCAGAGAAATTAACTTTAGGACATTTTCATTAACACTCTTTTTTATCCCACCTTACTCGTTAAGACCACGCGCGAAATGCGTTGCCTTGAGACCAATAGAAATATTTACCAAAACAACCAGGCAACAAGCTGCGAGAACAACGTAATTCGCGCTATCACTCAGCTTTGTAAATACAACGGATGCTCCTAAATACAACCCTCCAAAAAGAAATAGCAAGCCATCAATTAAAAAGATAGGCGCGTAACGTCGGTGAGTTTCCGCCCAAGTGCTTTCATTACGCATGATTGCTTTGGTTCTCAGTCCAACAGCGTGATTCAGGGGCAGCGTCCGGTTTCTGGCCTTCATGTACTCTACAAAAAACACCAGAGCCACTATCGTCAGACCGACGAATCCCAGGACAGCTAACATGGTTCTCATCTTCCTTCAAGAAAATTATCGACACTGATACTTAATTTTAAGTTTACACCACATCCATCTCAAATGCAAGTTCTCGGCGTGTCGGAAGATGCCGCTGTTAGGGACTTGCCGGAGTTTCCAGTCAATCGCTGATTCTACGTGGTTTCTGGTCAATTGTAGCCTTCAAATCCATCGTGTGTAGGTGAGATTCAAGGATAATTTTGGCGAGGTGAGGACGATGCAAGTCGCCCAACTGTCTCTCATTTTTCCGCTGGTTTCTAGGGGGTGTTCACCGGCGTTAACGCCATAATTACAGGTACCCCCATATGAATGCCGAACTTGAATTTAGAGTCCGCATTCTGCGGTACTGGGTTGACGATGTTTGATAAAAATAGCTTATAGCAAAATTTCGCCCAGGGGAGGTTGCGCTTGGTCACAGTGGACGGTATCGGCACAGACGTCAGTCCAGATGACAGGCGGTTTTCCCCCGGCGGTTACCCGGGTTTTCACTCGGTTACAAGCACCCACCAAGACCCAGACGCGACGAAACTGGCTGCGCGCGGTGGCTGCGCGGACAACCCGGCAGCGCCCAGATTTAGCCGCCGAACTGGTGAAAATTTTGGGGATTGAGTTGCGAGGAAACGAGGCGAACCCCTTGGGGAACCTGAGTATTGAGGAAATCGCGGTGTGTTACGAGGCTTTGTTGGCGACCTTGGATAGCCGCCGCCGCCGTAGCGCGGGGCAGTTTTTCACCCCGGACGATGCGGCGGCGTTTATGGCGGCACCATCTCGGGATTTCCCCGCCGGGACATGGCTAACCCATGTTGCGGGGTGGGGAATCTGGCCTGGCATCTGGTGGCCGCCCAGAGTAATCCGGCGCGCTTTGTGCGTGAAAACCTGGTGCTTATCGACGTGGACGAAACCGCTTTGCGTTCTGCGGTGGCCTTGTTGGGGGCAGATTTCTTGTCTGGCGGGGATCATGAGGGGCTAGACCAATTGTGGGCGAAGGCCTCCAATCGTGATTTTCTCTCAAAATCTGGGCTGGCACCTCATGAAAACGTAACGGATTCGGGACAAACGCGCCGACGGGAAAAACTCGGGTTTTAAGCAAAATCCCTAGACTCTGGTACGCAAACCTCATGAAGGCGGCGGGGCGGATGGCGATAGGTGCAGTTCGACGGCGAAACCGCCACCCTCGCGGCCAGACAGACGCATGGTGGCGTGGTGGGCAGCAATGATTTGATTCACCAGCAGCAACCCGAGCCCATGCTGAGGTTGTTCGGTTGGCGTATCACAGTGCCAGTAATGTGGCCGAGTTTCCAGCTGGCGCAGTTTCTCAGCGCTCACCCCGGTGCCGTTATCGGTTATGGTGATGATGATTTCATGAGGTGCCATCCGGGCTTCCAAGCGTATCTGACATCCTTGCGGGTTGTGCACAATCGCATTAGTGACCAGATTCTCCACCGCTCTTTGCAACAAGGAGGCATCCCCGGTGACACAAATATCACTGGCAAAGTCAATCTCGCACGCAATGTCATACAGGCCGTCATAACCCCGATCCAAGAAATCCGCCGCAATCGAGCGCAACAGGGGTGCTACCGGCACCGACTCCAGGCGCAGCGGCTGCATTTCGTAATCCAAACGCGAGGCCAAATTCAAGTCATTGACTAAGTTTTTAATCCGCTCCCCATGCGCCATAATCTGGCGAGCTTTCTGGGCCACTTCGGGGTTTTCTGTGGTTTTCTCGAGGGTGGCGGCGGATCCGATAATCACTGACAGGGGAGTGCGAATATCGTGGGAAACCCCGGCAATCCAATTTGCTCGCGCCGTGTCGCGTTTCTGGAGCGCGGCGGAAACTGTGTTAATCTCTTGCGCCAAGGTGGAAAAAGGTGCGCGCTCCGCGAGCTGCACAGTTTGCCCCCGCGAGAGCTCCCCAATCCCCGCTACCAGCGGAGTCACGGCTCGTCCCAGGCGTTTTTGCGCCCCGAAATACAACAGGAACAATACCGTTAGATTAGCTGGTATCAATACCGCCCAAAACGGTATCAAACTTTGGTAGGCGGCTGTGGGAATGTAGTTCGAAAGTTGCTTAGCAAAGCTATCCCGGGGATAGCCCACCACCAGCAGCCCCCCGGGGTGCTCCCAGGTAAAAACCGGGTAATCTTGCAGGTAGCCGCGCGAAAACTTCGCTACATCCGTCAGGGTGTAGTGCGTGTGAATCTCGGGAGGGACGTGGTAGCGCCAAGTGACTTCCCCGCTCTGTTTGTCGAGTAGCATCGCCCAGGCTGCGGCTTTCATGAGCTGCTGGCGGGCAGCGGGTGCCAGCTCATATTCACCCCCTTTTAATTTAAGGGAGTCGGCGGTCTGAGCCAGCACGCTTGGCACCGCAGGCTCGAGCAGACGGTTTACTATGATGTGCATATAGACTGCATAAAGGGTCACACTGGTAGCCACTAAAGCCGTTAGGGTAATCAGGAAACCGAGCGCGAAACGGCGCAGAATTTGGTGAAATGGTGCCATCTTAGGTTTCCTTTACCAACAGTTTGTACCCCAGTCCGCGCGCGGTCAGCAGGGTCACTGGCGCGGACGGGTTGGCCTCGATTTTCTCGCGAATGCGGCGAATATGAGACAACAGTGAAGTCTCGTATCCGAAATAGTTCTCGCCCCACCCGGCTATACAGAGTCTATCGGTGGTCACGATTCGCCCGGCATTCTGACACAAAGCTTGCAACAAGGTGCATTCCTTGGCGGTCAACGCAATCTCCCCACCGTCGCTGCGTATCATCACGGCACAATCGAAGTCAATAGTGCCAGCTGCGATTTCCACGCGATTGCTTTCCGCCACGTCCTCTGGATAGCACCGGCGCAGTACCGCCGCCAGGCGCAATGCCAGTTCCTCGGGATAAAAAGGCTTCGTGATATAGTCATCCGCGCCCATTCCCAGACCCTGGAATTTGTCGGTGGGTTCGTCCCGTGCAGTCAAAAAAATCACTGGAATATCGCGGGTTTTACGGATTTCGTCACAAAGCACAAAGCCATTCCCATCGGGCAGCATCACATCCAAGATTGCCGCCTCTGGTTTCGTGGTGCGCAGAATCTGTCCCGCAGCGCGGGCACTGCTCGCCGTTTCCACCTGGGTGTAACCCTCGTTTTCCAAGGTAGTGCGCACCAGTTCAAGAATATCTGGCTCGTCATCCACGATCAGGATACGGCGGTCTTTAAAACTTTGCGGTAACACGGGGCTGGCTCCTCATGAATTCGACAACGCCACCTACCGTACCACCCCCGCGAGACGCGACGTGCCGCTAGCCGCCATGTCAGCTAAAAGTCAGCTAAAAGTCATTTTTGCGCCATCCCCACGCCATTTTCCCGCCAGGTCAGCGCGCTAACTTGGATTCGACAGAAAGGAACAGTCATGGATTACATCGTGAAAACCAATCATCTGACCAAGATTTACCGGGACTTCACTGCCGTTAGTGACGTGAGTTTGCATATTCGTCCGGGAAGTATTTACGGGTTTCTGGGGCCAAATGGGGCGGGTAAATCAACCACCATGAAGATGTTGCTGGGGTTGACCAAACCCACCAGCGGCAGTTTCGAGATTGCCGGGAAACACTTTCCCGCAGACCGGATAGAGATTTTGCGCTCTATCGGTTCGTTTATTGAATCACCGTCGTTTTACGCGAATCTGACCGGACGGGAAAACCTTGAAATCATCAGGCGTATTTTAGATCTGCCGCGCTCCAGCGTGGATGAGGCTCTGGAACTGGTGGGATTGCGCGAGTTCGGCGGGCGCTTGGCGCGGAAATATTCCCTGGGCATGAAACAGCGCCTGGGACTCGCGGGGGCAATGCTGGGAAAACCACCGATCCTGTTTCTGGACGAGCCGACCAATGGGCTCGACCCGGCTGGTATTCACGAGATACGCAATCTGGTGACCTCGCTGCCAAGCCGCTACGACTGCACCGTGCTAATCACCTCGCATTTACTCGCGGAGGTCGAGCTGATGGCTCAAGATATCGGGATTTTGAACCACGGGCGAATGCTCTTTGAGGGGAGCCTGGAAGCGCTGCGCGGGCTCGCAGTTCATGAGGGGCTAGCCGAGAGCAGTCTCGAGGACACCTTCCTGGCCATGATTGAAAACGACAATGCGACCCACCGGGAAAGGGCACTGCTATGAAGGGTATGAAGGCGTTGGGCGTGGAACTGTACAAGCAGCGGCGCACCGGTTTGTTGACGGCACTGCTGGTGGTCGGTTGGCTGGGTGCGGGCTATGCGGCGTTGCTTTTCGGGCTGCGCGGGAGTCAACTTCTGGCTTTACCGTTGGCGCCCATGGATGTGCTGTTGACCCAACTCTACGGGGTGCTGTGCGTGCTTAATATTTTCGGCATCGTGGTGGCCGCCTGCCTGGCCTATTACCTGGAGTTTAGCGGCAATGCGATTCGAAAACTGTGCGTGTTACCCCTGGCCGGCGGACAGATTTTCCTGTGGAAATTCGTCATTATCGCCGCCGGTTTGCTGGCGGCGTGGGTGATTCAATACGCCGCTATCGCGTTGGTGGGCCTACGTTACCTGCCGTCCGGAGCCTTCGACGTGGCGGCGCTGGTGGCTTTTGCGGCCTACACTTTCCTGGCGACCCTGCCAATTGTGTCGCTGATGCTGCTGGTGGCCTCGCGTTTTACCAATATATGGGTGCCGCTCGGGGTGGGCGTAGCCGGCTTCCTCAGCGGCATCGCCCTGGCCACCGCTAAATCTCCCATTTGGCTGGGGCATCCTTTTGTGGCAGTTTTTCAACCGGCTATAACTACTACGGCCGTGCCAAATCCGCTGGTAATTGCCATCGCGATTGTGGAAACCGTCTTGTTTGGCGGCCTCGGGCTGGTGCTATCCCAATACAAAGCCTATGAATGAAAGGAGCTAGTTGTGCGTTTTACGTCTTTACTCGCAATTGAATTTATGAAAGTAAAAAGGTCTTTCATTATTCCACTGATATTTATTGCCCCCGTGGTGGTAATTATCTCCGGTGTTTCCAGCCTGCGTATGTACTTGACCCCGGAATACAAGGACGCTTGGGCAGCGATGTTTATTCAAAGCTGTCTGCTGTACGCCTATTATTTACTGCCGTTCTCCATGATTGTGGTGTGTGTCTTGATAGCGGCACGTGAATCGGCACACAACGGGATTCTGAAAATGCTCGCCCTGCCCGTGAGTCGCCGCCAGCTGAATCTGGCTAAATTCGTGGTAGTGCTGTCTTTCTTGTTCCTCGAGATGCTAATCTATCTGGTGGTATTCCTGGTGGCGGGCTTGGTTACCGCCCACGCGGCGGGGGTGTCCCAGGCGATTCCCGTGGCCTACCTACTGGGCAAATGCACGGGGTTGTTTTTCGCGATGATTCCCAGTGTGGCTCTTATGTGGCTGATAGCCGTGGTGTTCAACCGCCCGGTGTTGAGTATCGGCATCAACCTGTTGTTGGTAATCCCGGGAATCCTGGTGGCGAATACGCCGCTGTGGATTTTCTACCCCTATTGCTACGGTGGCTATTTGATAGCTACGGCGATGGCGGATTATCAAAACAATGTGAGAGTCTCGTCTCTTGACTTATTCCCTTTTCTGCCTTGTGCCACCGGACTCGGTCTCGTCGCGCTATACCTTTCTACGGTATGTTTCGGGAAAAAAGAGATGCGCTAGGCTCGGCCTTTTCACGAGGTGCTGGCATAAATTTATGGCGCACTCTTGGAGTGAGAATTATTGAGGCCGCAAATGGATTTAGCCTGGTATATGCTAAAAATAGCTGGCAGCTAAAATTTTGCTGGGGGAGGTCGTGCTTGGTAGCAAGGGAGGATGTCGGTACAGGTATCGGTACGGGTGAAAGGCGATTTTCCCCCACGGCAGTTACCCGGGTTATCGCCCGGTTGCAAGCACCCACCAAGACCCAGACGCGACGAAACTGGCTGCGCGCGGTGGCGGCGCGGACAACCCGGCAGCGCCCAGATTTAGCCAGTGATTTGCTTGAAATCTTGGGGATTGAGCCGCACGGACTCGAGCCGCAAGGAGCAAGAATGTTGGGGACTGAGCCGCGGGATATCGGCTCGCTAGACGCTGAACCGTTGGGAGACGAACCTCCAGGGGGCGAGCCGTTGGATATCGGTGTCACCCCCCCGGGAGCAGCGCAGCTAGGTGCCAAATCGCTGGGAGCCAAGTCCTTGGGAGACAAGGTGTCGGGTGCTGAACCTCTGGGAAGCGAGGTATCGGGAGCCGACACGAACCCGCTGGAAGACTTGAGCATCGGGGAAATTGCGGTGTGTTACGAGGCTTTGTTGGCGACCTTGGATAGCCGCCGCCGCCGTAGCGCGGGGCAGTTTTTCACCCCGGACGATGCGGCGGCGTTTATGGCGGCGCAATCCCGCGATTTTCCTGCTGGGACTTGGCTCGACCCCTGTTGCGGAGTGGGGAATCTGGCCTGGCATCTGGTGGCCGCCCAGAGTAATCCGGCGCGCTTTGTGCGTGAAAACCTGGTGCTTATCGACGTGGACGAAACCGCTTTGCGTTCTGCGGTGGCCTTGTTGGGGGCAGATTTCTTGTCTGGCGGGGATCATGAGGGGCTAGCCCAATTGTGGGCGAAGGCCTCCAATCGTGATTTTCTCTCAAAATCTGGGCTGGCGCCTCATGAATTCGTCATCGTCAACCCCCCGTATGCGCGCGCGAAAGAATCCCCCGGGCTGGAATGCGCCGCGAGCCGGGAATATTTCGCGTATTTCTTGGAAAAAATCGCTAAAACCAGTCGAGGTTTTATCGCGGTAACTCCTGCGTCCTATCTGTGTGTCCCGAAATTCGCGGTCTTGCGTGGCATCCTGGAGCGTGAACAACCGGGCGGGCGGGTGTTTGTGTTCGATAATGTGCCGGATACCTTGTTTAGGGGCTATAAATTCGGCTCCAGTAACACGTCGAGCACAAACTTTGTGCGCGCCGCGATAACCGTGTGTAGCCCAGGGCAGCGCGAGTGGTCGATTACCCCGATTTTGCGGTGGAAAAGCGCCAACCGCCCTCGGATTTTTGAACTTGCCCCCGAGCTGTTGGTACCCCGGGAAAAGGGACCGACGGGGGAGTGGGTGAAACTGCCGGCGGACTTACGTCCCTTGTGGCATGAGCTATCCCTGGTCAAGACTACTTTGCGGGATTTGCTGGCCTCGGGGGAAACCCCGTATGCGCTCACGGTGGCGACTACGCCACGATACTATATTTCGGCGGTGTACCGGGATTTGCAGCGCGGCTCGAAGGTAAAGTTGTATTTTCCGGATGCGGTGAGTCGCGACCGGGCAGCCGTGGTGCTGAATTCCTCGCTGCCGTATTTGTGGTGGCGGGCGTTGGATGGCGGGGTCACGCTGCCGCGTCGGGTGCTGCTCGGTACCCCCATCCCGGTGGAATCCCCGCTAAGCCCGGAAGTCCGGCAAGCCGCACGTGTTCTGGAAGACACCGAAACCCAGCATCTGGTCACTAAGCTGAATGCCGGGAAAATCAACGAAAACGTCAAACGACCCCCCGCGCTGGTCGAACGTCTGAACACCCTGGTCTTCACACCCGTCGCCACCGCAGCCCACCCAGTTGCCGCCGACGCAGCTGCTCTCCCTGCCCACTCCGTCATCCCCGATTTCAGCCTGCTCTACACCGAGGATATGACCGATTTGCTGTAATTCTGGTTATGGGCACATAAGCGAGCGGTAGACTGGGTTCATGAGCGTTTTCCCCTTGACTCTGCCCGTGAAGGTTCTTTTGCTTGGTTCCGGGGAACTGGGCAAGGAGTTGACGATTTCCTTGCAACGCCTGGGGTGTCCGGTCGTGGCCTGCGATTCCTACGCCGGAGCGCCGGCCATGCAAGTTGCCTCCGAGTCGCGGGTGTTGGATATGGCGGATGCGACGAAGCTCGCAGCGCTGATTGCCGAGGTCAAGCCGGATTTGGTGGTGCCGGAGGTCGAGAAACTTGCCCCCGAGCCGCTGGTGGCGGCCGCTGCAGCGGGCGTGCGGGTGGCGCCCTCGGCCAGGGTGGTTCAGCTCACTTTCGACCGTCAGGGGATTCGCCGGGTTGCCGCCGAGGTCGCGGGGGTGCCGACCTCGCCTTACGCTTTCGCGGATTCCTACGATTCATTAGTTGCGGGCGCGAATACGGTCGGTTTTCCCTGTTTCGTCAAGCCCACTATGTCATCGTCAGGCCATGGGCAAAGCCGCGTGACACGACCCGAGGAACTGCGTGGTGCCTGGGAAGTGGCCTTCGCCGGGGCGCGCGCGGAAACCGGCCGGGTCATTGTGGAGGGTGAAATCGCTTTCGACTACGAGATAACCCTGTTGGCCGTGCGCCACTTGGATTCGGCTAATCCCGAACGGGTGTACACCAGTTTTTGCGCGCCTATCGGACACCGCCAGGAAGCGGGGGACTATGCGGAATCCTGGCAATCGGTGGCTATGCCCCCGGCGGTACTCGTCAAATCCCAGAATATTGCCCAAAAAGTCCTCGATGCCCTCGCGGCCGAAACCCGGCAAGCCCCTCATGAATCCGCCGACGCGGCGAACCCAATGTTGGGGCTCTTCGGGGTAGAGCTATTTGTCAAGGGCGAGGAGGTATTCTTTTCGGAACTCTCCCCGCGCCCGCATGACACCGGAATGGTCACTATGATTACCCAGGCGCAAAACGAGTTTGACCTGCACGTCCGGGCGATTCTCGGCCTGCCGGTAGATACGCGGATGCGACCCGGGGTAGCCGCTGGAGCCTCGGTGCCAATCAAAGCCGACCGGGATTCTTCGGCACCCCGCTACGCCGGCATCGCCCGAGCCCTGGCTGTCGCCAACCCGCATACGGACAATGCTGTGGCTGCTGACACCATGGACGCATCTGATGCTTCGGCTGCAAATCCCGGCGTTGAATCGCGGGATTTCTCCCCAGCAGACATCGAATTGCGAATTTTTGGCAAACCTGAGGCACACCCGGGTCGACGCATGGGGGTGGCACTAGCTACCGGCGTGGACACGAACCAAGCCCGTACCGTTGCCCGCGAAGTCGCCTCCCAAATCGCTGTCTCCGGGTCATGAGGTGCTAGTTGGGATTGCTACGTAGACCTGAATGTGAGATTTCTCACATGTTGCGGACGCGCTTTGGGGAATTTCGGATATCTCGATATCGAGATAAGCCTTTGACCTGGGATTATGTTATTGAGAATTGGTGAGAATTTAAAAGTGTGTCCGCAACTATCACCAGGCGAAGCGTGTCTATTGGGCGTTTTTCTACGGTGGACGATTTTAGAGAGTTTTTCCGGTCGCTCTCTGCTGATTTTGGGTACGATCCGCAACGGATATCGCAGATATCCTTTCCCTCATTCAAAATTGATACCGCTAAGTTTCCGCCTACCCCAGTCGGCAACAGGAAGTAGCGACTACATGGACGTATCTGTAAATGGGATTATCTTGAGATGAGTTATCTTTTCTATACCGTAGTGTATGAAATGCCGGATATTATATACGAATTGAGTCTTACTCGTGCGTAAAGTGTTTATAATATATCTCTGAACTGATGATTGCGTACAGGACTCACTCATTTTCACCTGTACATTTGTCATTCCGGGTAACTACAAGCGCCTACTGGGTTATTTTCCCTTGGAGCAGTTTAATCAGCCGGTCGATAACGCGGGTGTCGCGGCGCAAACCATTGTGTTCGTACTCCGAGGTCACCCACAAGCGGCACTGGGGCAGCAACGCGGCGGTTTCCAGGGAATACTCCAGGGGCACAAAGGCGTCGTGGAAATAAGCCACAGCCGCTACCGGAACCTGGGCGGCCTTGAGCTTTTCGGGTTGGTACAACTTTGGCCATTCATGAGTGGCCAGGATATCAGCGGCCGCAGCCAGATTGGCGAGTTCGCGGTCTTCTGTAAAAATCGCGTGGCTGATATGTTCGCCGGCAAACCGGGTCGGGTCGTCGCGAACCGCTGCGGGCATGGTGCGTTGTGCCGCCCAGCGCGTCGAAACCCCATCGGCATAGCACGATTCATGCAGCACCGAATAAATCGGGTTTCGCCCCGTGAAAGGCAGGGCGTCGGCTAGATCATGGCTGAAAACTGCGGATAGCGCCTCATGATCGAGCAAATTATGCAGCCACAAATCGCCACCTTGTGCCCCTAGACGTGACCCGATATTGCGCCACCTAGCGAGCGAAAGCGCCTCACCCGAAGGCAAACGCAGCTTGCCTGCGGCGCACAGTTGCGCCACCCGCGCGACTTTCTTGCGGTCGCCTGGGAACTGGCGGTAATACGCCTCCGTTTTTTCCAGCATAATCTGCCAGGTCGCGGCGTAAATATCCTCGATAGGGTGTCCCACCGCCGTGAGTCCCCCGGTGATAATCGCTCCGGCGAGAGACTCGGGATGTGTCGAGAGATAACGCAGCGTGGTGAAGCCGCCGAAAGACTGTCCCAGGGACACCCACTGTTGCACGCCCAGGTATTGGCGCACGGCTTCGGCATCGTTGACAATTTCATCGGCACGCAGATGACTGAGGTATTCCGCCTGGTCTTGCGGGTCGAGTCCAGCTAGTGCCCCCCGGTCGGTCGTGGCATAGACTGGAGTGGATCGACCCGTACCACGCTGGTCGAGCAGGACAACCTGGTAGTCCTGTAGGACGCGCTCCAGCCAGTTCGGGTTGGTATCGGGATAAAGCGAGGGACGCGGGTCTTCGCTGCCCGGCCCGCCTTGGAAGAACACCAGGTAAGGTTTCTTTTCGCCGTCTTCACGAGTCGCCACGCGGGCGAAAATGTCGATTTGGCGGCCTTCGGGTTCAAGGTGATTCAAGGGGACTTTGAGGGTAATCTCGCGCAGTTTCAAGCCGGGTAGGTATTTTGTTTCTTCAGTCATGGATTTAATTTTAGTCCCTGGATTGGCGGGCTGTGGGTTGCGGCTACTATCGGGTACTTGCAAGGACTCGCTTTGCTCGGTTTTTAGCTCGGTTTCTGTCCGTGGTCGAGCATGTTTTTTATCGGGGTACTTGCAAGGTCTCGCTTCGCTCGCCTTGCGTACCCCTTCGTCGAAGCGGCATATGCCTGGGGGACAAGTTTTTTACGGTGCGAACTTCGTTCGCTCCGCCACTTCCAGAACCCCGCTTACGCCAGCCAGCTGGCGACGCGGTTTCTGTCCGTGGTCGAGCATGTTTTTTATCGGGGTACTTGCAAGGTCTCGCTTCGCTCGCCTTGCGTACCCCTTCGTCGAAGCGGCATATGCCTGGGGGACAAGTTTTTTACGGCGCGAACTTCGTTCGCTCCGCCACTTCCAGAACCCCGCTTACGCCAGCCAGCTGGCGACGCGGTTTCTGTCCGTGGTCGAGCATGTTTTTTATCGGGGTACTTGCAAGGTCTCGCTTCGCTCGCCTTGCGTACCCCTTCGTCGAAGCGGCATATGCCTGGGGGACAAGTTTTTTACGGCGCGAACTTCGTTCGCTCCGCCACTTCCAGAACCCCGCTTACGCCAGCTAGCTGGCGACGCGGTTTCTGTCCGTGGCTCGTCGGCTACGCCGACTCCGTAAAAAACTTGTTGGTCAAGGCGCATGCCTTGACCAACATTGGGGTGGCTGACGAGATTCGAACTCGCGACATCCTGAACCACAATCAGGTGCTCTACCGCTGAACTACAGCCACCATTGCGTCGAAACGCAACTTGACCATTTTACAGGATTTACCGGCCAGACCAAAGTCGCGAAAAACTAATCGGGCAGCTCACAGCGAAACGCCTCGGATTTCAAGATGGCACCTCGTGAACCCCACCAGACGTAACCGAACTAAAACGGCGAGGTTTCGCTAATCTTTGCGGCGATGGCCTGCAGTTCCTCGGAAGACGGTTCTTCGTCAGAGGGGAACAAAGTCGCCCGATAATAACGCAACTCGTTAATAGAGTCTTGGATATCACCCAGGGCGCGGTGATTGCCAAACTTTTCCGGAGCAATCCCGTAAACCTTGGGGAACCAACGCGCGGCCAGCTCCTTGATAGACGACACGTCCACAATGCGGTAGTGCAACCAGTCCACGAAATCCGGCATCTGCTTTTTCAAAAATGTCTTATCCGTACCCACCGAATTCCCGGCCAAGGGAGCTTTACCGGCCTCTGGTACGAAACGTTGGACGTACTCCAACACCTGGCGGGCGGCCTCTGTTACAGGTAAACCGTGGTCTAACTCGTCCAATAGTCCCGACTTAGTGTGCATTTCTCGCACGAAATCCCCCATATTATCCAAGGCGGTCTGACTTGGCTTAATCAGCAAATCAATCCCCGTATCAAGGGGATTCAGGTTGAAATCAGTCACAATCACGCCAATCTCAATCAGTTCATCGGTGGCCAAATCTAGCCCAGTCATCTCGCAGTCCACCCACACCAGAGCATCAGTAAGCGCTTTAGTCATTTCTCTCACTATCTTTCCATTCTTGGTTTTGACACTACCAGTTTAGTCAGACCGGCGCTAGGAGTGCATCCGGGTGGGTGAACCGACCCCGATACTATTGTGGAGAGATTCCTGTGGCGTGTCCGAAAACCCCTAGGCGATGACTTTAAACTTCGTCGGCAAGAAATTTCTGTAAAATCGCGTCCAGATTAGCCAAACTCACCGCTTTGGCCATCGCCCCGCGTAATGGTCCGGAAGATCCCAGGGTGCTGAGGCGTAGCTCCATGTCGGAGGCCGAATCCGGCAGGGCTACATCATTGATGGTTTCCCGCACCTGGTTCAGATAGAGCTCCCCGGCGTGAGACAATGCCCCGCCGATAACAATCATCTGGGGATTTAGAATATTGCAAATCTGAGCCAAAATGTAGCCCATCGCGCTAGCCGCTTTGCGTAGTTGGCGGATTGCACGGATATCGCCGTTTTCGAGCAGCTTATACAAATCCTCCAAGGTGTCTACTTGCAATCCTATATCTTGCAGCGAGGCAATAATCGAGGACAAAGACGCTACGGACTCTAGGCATCCAGTTCCGCCACATTTGCACAAATTGTTATACCCGGGAACCGGTAGATGCCCAATTTCCCCGGCGATTCCGCCACTGCCGTGTAAAATGCGGCCTTCGCTCATGATGCCGGCACCAATACCATAGGAAGCCTCGACATAGATAAAATCAGCTACATCTTGCGCCACGCCCCACATGTGTTCCGCCATGGCTCCGGCATTTGCGTCGTTTTCAGTCAAAATCGGGAAGGGTGAAATGGCTTGGGCTTGTTTTTCCAGGTTGACATCGTTCCATCCAGGAATCATCGCGATGAAATGTGACAGGGTTCCGTCCGCCCGCACGGCATTGGCCACCACCACACAACCGGCCACAATCTGGGAGTTCTTTAGTCCGTGTGCCTCCATCATCGAATCGAACATCTCGACAGCTTTTTCTTGGCCTAAAGCGGTGGAAAACCCTGGCGGCAGCTGTAGTGCTTGAGAATCAACAATGGTGTGATCTAAGGTGACAATGCCGACTCGTACCAGTTCGCGCTCTATCGAAACTCCCATGGCATAGCCGATATCTGGGGCGAAGGCAATGGTATTTCCCCGTCGCCCCGAAGCTGTTTCGGCTAGATGCAGGATACCGGCATCAATCAGCTGGCGTACAATATTGGACACGGTGGCGGGTGCCAGTCCGGTGCGTCGTGAAATTTCGGCTTGCGAGATTCCCCCTGCGTCGATTATTGCTGCGAGGACACGCTTTTGGTTCGCCATCCGCAGTGACGACGGTGAGCCGGGGCCGGTGAATGTTTCTGTGGTCACAGGACTTATTTTAACATCCAAGTGCCCCCGACAGGACTCGAACCTGCAACCCACGGATTAGAAGGCCGTTGCTCTATCCATTGAGCTACGGAGGCTAAACGGGTCGATTAAAACCGTTAACTCGTCTATGCTAACGCATTTTCGCGATTTAAGCCCCTGTGGAAAACCCGCTTTTCCACAGGGGTGGAATTTTTTTCTTGTTAGGGCTGCAAAATCGCGGAAAACTGAAGCCGATGCCACAAGGGATCAGTAAGTTATGTGGCGCTAGACGCGCCGAAAGGAGAAACAATTATGAGCTCGATGAATTTGACTGTCAGTGGTCGCCTGGGCAACAACCCGATAATTCGCCAGGGGGCTTCCGGAACTCAGTGGGTTCGGTTTAGCCTAGCCACTTCCAGCAGTTACCGAGACCAGGAAGGAAAATGGAAAGATAGCGAAACCACTTGGTTTAACTGCAAGGCCTGGGGAAATTTCGCCGTGAATATTGCCCAGTCGCTGCGTAAAGGCGACCCGGTGGTGGCACAGGGACGCTTGGTAGTTGGTTCCTATGAGCACACCGACCAAAGCACCGGTGTAGTTAGCGAACGTGCGGACATTGCCTTGCACTTGACGCATATCGGTATTGATTTGGTGCACACTTCGACTGTGAATGTGAGACATGCCGGAGCAAACAAAGTCACTGAAAAATCAGGGTTCGACGTAGAGCCAGAACAAACTACGAATTTAGACTCAAGCGAGGCAACTGAGGTGCCCGACGAGCTAGTTGACGAAATCAACGAAGTAGAAGAGTCCTCTCTCGTCCAGGCGGGTACGAGCGAAGCACCATTCTAAATCAGATAGCATTGGGGTGTGGGGCGGCCTTGCCCCAGCCCCAATGCTTTCGCTGAGGGGGTCAATTACGGTGCATTCCGTCCTAGTTCAGAAGGAAAGGTATGTCTGAGTACATCTATCAGATGGTCAAAGCCCGCAAGAAAGTCGGCGACAAGTTGATTCTCGATGATGTCACCATGGCGTTTCTGCCGGGGGCAAAAATTGGCATGGTTGGTCCCAACGGTGCTGGCAAGTCCACAATCCTGAAAATCATGGCGGGACTCGACGAGCCAAGTAACGGCGAAGCCGTGCTTAGCCCCGGGTTCTCTGTGGGGATTCTGCTTCAAGAACCACCTTTGAACGAAGATAAAGATGTTTTAGGTAATGTCGAGGAAGGCGTGGGGGAAATCAAGGCGAAACTCGACCGTTTCAACGAAATCTCTACCTTGATGTCTGAACCTGATGCAGACTTTGATGCCCTGATGGAAGAAATGGGTAAGCTTCAAGAGGAAATCGATGCTGCTAATGCCTGGGATCTTGACAATCAATTAGAGCAAGCCATGGACGCACTGCGTTGTCCGCCTCCTGATGCTGAGGTCAAGAATCTTTCCGGTGGGGAACGACGTAGGGTGGCGCTGTGTAAGCTCCTGCTGCAAGCCCCGGACTTGTTGCTCTTGGATGAGCCAACCAACCACCTTGATGCCGAGTCGGTGTTGTGGCTAGAACAACACCTCAAGCAGTATCCCGGGGCGGTTATCGCCATTACCCACGATCGCTACTTCCTTGACCATGTGGCGAGCTGGATTGCCGAAGTAGATCGGGGGCATCTCTATCCCTACGAGGGTAACTATTCTACTTACCTGCAAAAGAAACAAGAACGTCTGGAAGTACAGGGGCGCAAGGATGCGAAACTGGCCAAACGCCTGAAAGATGAACTGGAATGGGTACGGTCTTCGGCTAAAGGGCGCCAGGCCAAGTCAAAGGCACGTTTGGCCGCCTACGAAGCTATGGCTGCCGAAGCAGAGAAAACTCGTAAACTCGATTTTGACGAGATTCAGATTCCTCCTGGGCCGCGTTTGGGAACCACGGTTATCGAGGCCAAGAACTTGCGGAAAGGCTTTGGGGATCGCGTGTTGATTGACAATCTCTCGTTTAGTTTGCCGCGTAACGGAATTGTGGGGATTATCGGCCCGAACGGGGTGGGGAAAACCACCTTGTTCAAAACCATTGTGGGGCTGGAAGAACTTGACGACGGCGAGCTGAAAATTGGTGAGACCGTCAAGATTTCCTATGTTGATCAAAATCGAGCCGGTATAGATCCGAACAAAACTTTGTGGGAAGTGGTTTCCGATGGGGCTGACTATATCGAAGTCGGTAAAGTACAGCTGCCTTCTCGCGCCTATGTTTCCGCCTTCGGATTCAAGGGTGCCGACCAACAGAAACCCGCCGGAGTGCTCTCTGGGGGGGAACGCAACCGCTTAAACCTGGCCTTGACTCTGAAAGAGGGCGGGAACCTGTTGCTGCTCGACGAACCGACCAATGATTTGGACGTGGAAACCTTGGGGAGCTTAGAAAACGCTCTCCTACAGTTCCCAGGTTGCGCTGTGGTAATCACCCACGACCGGTGGTTCCTGGATCGGGTGGCGACCCATATTCTGGCCTATGAAGGTAGTGTGGAAAACCCAGCGCAATGGTACTGGTACGAAGGCAACTTCGAAGGTTACGAAGCCAATAAAGTACAGCGATTGGGCGAGGAAGCTGCTCGTCCCCACCGGGTTACCTACCGCAAACTCACCCGCGACTAAGCGTGTAAGCTTTGCGCCTAAATCCGGTTAGGTCTGGGACTGGAATTGTCCCAGACCTAACCGGTGCGAGCTGAGGTTTTCCTGAAATTAAAGCTAATTTGACAGTGCCGAACCGTTGCTAAAATCCAAAACAGCTAGTTATAATGTCATCAGTAAAACCGACCAAAGGTGTTCCCGGATTTTACTCAGTCAGTGACGCGATTTTGGGGACACAAACTAGAAAGACAAACAGAGGGCCGTTAACGGTGAGCGAAACAAAACAATACATAGAGGGCTACTTTCCGCAAATCCAAGAGTTGGCGAGGCACTTGGGGGTGGACACGGATTGGTGGGATTTCTCGGGACAGTATCACCAGGTCAACCAGCTCACTTTGCTAAAGGTTCTTGACGCTTTGGGCTACCCCATATACGAACCAGCTGATATTGACCGAGCCTTCGAGAGCTTCGACAAGGATTACTGGCTCGCGGTACTGCCTCAGGGGTGGGTAGTGCGCCAGTCTACCGGAGCCGATATCCCGGTGCATATTCCCGATGGCACCCAGCTGGAAGTTCACTTAGAAACCGAATCTGGCGACATTATTCCTTTGCAGCAAACTGATAAGTGGGTCAACCCTCGCGATTACGGCGATCGACGTATCGGGGAGGCTACTTTCTGGCTGCCTGCAAACACCCCTTTGGGATATCACACCATTAAAGCCCGTACAGTTGAAGGGGAATTCAGCGCGGAAATTGCGGTGGTTCCCGATTGTCTGACCTCCGATGTACTGAAGGACAGGCGTGCGTGGGGGGTGATGGCTCAGCTGTATTCGGTGACTTCACGTGAATCGTGGGGAACCGGTGATTTCGAGGATTTGTCCAGCCTGGTTCGAACTTTCGGTAAGTTCGGGGCAGATTTCTTGTTGACGAATCCGCTGCACGCCAGCGAACCGAATCCGCCAATATCGCCTTCGCCGTATCTGCCGGTGTCACGCCGCTTCCTCAATCCGCTTTATATTCGCCCCGAAAATATCCCTGAATATCATGAATTAGGGCAAGAAGACATGGCGAAGTCCAAGGTTGCTTTCGCGCAAGCCACTAATGATATCGGAGTTACCGACCGCGAGAAACAAATTGACCGCGACCGTTCCTGGAGGGCGAAACGGAAGTCCTTAGAGCTGATTTATAGAGTTCCACGCTCCTCAGTTCGCGAGCAAGCCTTCCAGGATTTCAAGACGGAAAGCGGACAAATCCTGCAAGACTTTGCTTTGTGGTGTGCGATTTACGATCATTTTGGCCCCGCACCTTGGCCCGACGATCTCAAAGACATTCACTCTGCGCGCATCCCGCAGTTACGCCTTGAACTCGCCGAGGACGTGGAATTCCACTGCTGGCTACAGTGGGTGACGCGCACTCAACTTCGCGAGGCGCAAAGTGTCGCGAAACAGTCAGGAATGCAGATTGGAATCATGAATGACCTGGCGGTGGGGGTGCATCGTTGCGGGGCGGCATCCTGGACTTTGCCGGAAGCTTATGTGACAAGCATGTCGGTGGGGGCACCCCCCGATATGTACAACCAACTGGGACAGGATTGGTCGCAGCCTCCGCTCAACCCTCGTTACATGCAGCGCCACGGCTGGGAACCACTGCGCGGTATTATTCGCTCGGCTTTGCGTGACTGTGGGGCTTTGCGTATCGACCATCTGATGGGGTTGTTGCGGCTGTGGTGGATACCACAGGGAGCGAAGCCGAATGAGGGCACCTACGTACGCTACAACCACGAAGCAACGGTCGGGATTCTGCTGCTGGAAGCCACTCGTGCCGGGGCGATTCTTATCGGCGAGGACTTGGGAACCGTCGAGGACTGGGTGCGAGATTACATGGTTTCCCGAGGAATCTTTGGTACTTCGGTGTTGTGGTTTGAAAAGAACCCGGATAATACTTTCCGCCAACCCGACCAGTACCGCGAGATGTGTATGGCTGCCGTAAACACTCATGATTTGCCCCCGACACTGGGATATCTGCGTGCCTATCATCTGGAAGTACAAGACAAATTGGGGATTCTGCCTGTTTCACTCGAGGAAGCTAAGCGGGATTTGGCGGCGGATATCGCGAGTGTCACTCGGGTGTTGTACGACTTGGGATTAGTTGAAAGCCAGACACCGACGGAATGGGAGCTGATTCTTGGTCTGCATCGTTTCATCTGTGCATCTCCCGCTAAGTTGAATGTGATTTCATTAGTTGACGCCGTGGGTGACATCAGGATGCAAAATCAGCCCGGCACCAATAATGAATACCCGAACTGGCGGATTCCCCTGGCGGATTCCCAGGGGCACCCGCTGAAAATCGAAGAACTCGAATATTACGTGGGTGTAAACGAGATTTGCCAGTGCGTCAGGGAAGCCTTGCGGAAAGACCTGCCAAGCGGCAGACACCGTGGGTAAACCCCTTAGGGGTAGGTGGCAAAAGAACTTCCGTACCGCAAAGGTGTGGGTGCGACTTGAAAAGTGTTCCGAGTCGCACCCATACCTGAGTGTTGCCTGTATAGCAGCTGAAAGTTTCGGTAATGCGTGTTTTTTGAGGCAAAATATAGCTTAGACATCTAGAAGGAATTTTGAATAGTTTAGCCAAGTGGAAGGAAGCGATGACGTGCCATCCAAAAAGACAACCGATGCGGTGCGTCCCGAACCTGAGACCCGCCCAAAAAGACCCGCAACCAAGGTGAAACGGAGGGGATTCTTCGGCACCTACGTGGCTGCGGGCTGGTATCGGCGCTTTTTGGAATACTTTTTCGTTTCGCTTTTGATTCTATGCGTCGCGGTGTTGACCAAGAGATTGGGACAAGCCGATATCCTGGGTGATCAAGGGCTGGGCAAGAGCCTGAACTCTATCCTGTCTATTGCCGATATTCTCTATCATGTTGGTAATTCTATGGAGTCAAACTATCCACTGATAGTGGCTTTCATACTGGCTTTCGCGGCCGCAAAACGACCTAACTCCGGGGTGGCCTTGGCCGTTTTAGCGGCCTGGTCTGGGTATGCCGGTGCCACCACCGCCCTGTCCCAGTATTTGGCGGGAGCTTCGGCGGGGGCTGTTACTGAGATTGACCTGGGTGTTTTCGGAGGCGTCCTTATCGGTTTCATTACCGCAATTTCCTGGTCTATGTTTCGTTTCCGACGGGTCACTATCTGGGCGCGCATGGTAAGTGGGATTCCCCTGGTGATTGTGATTGCTGCCACAGCTGGGGTGATTTTAGGGATTCTGATGGGGGTATTTTTCCAGATTCTCTACCTGGTAGTAGCAGTCGGAATTGGTTCCGCTATTCTTAATGCCCCCGAGCCAGTGGCCGCCGCTCTCTATGCTTTCCTACACCCCATCGCGGAGGTTACCGGATGGAGTAGCCTGTTGGACATTGCGCCTTTCAAGACTTATGGTTCCTGCCAGGCTCCCAGCGGGGACACGATTAAAGGCTCGTATAACTGCTTCATCTACGGGGCGCATCCCCTCGAGGGACAACAGGCTTTGTTCCTAGCGGGAGGATATCCGGTAGTTTGTTTCGGTCTGACCACCCTATTCTTGGTGATTTGGCTGCAGCTTAAAGGGGAAACCCGCCAGTATTGGCGAATCTTGTACCTGCTGGTGGTTATCTCAACTTTCCTAACCGGAGCCGATAAAGTTGGAATTTACCTGCTGGCTTTTGCGGCTCCCGGTTTGCTGGTGGCGCATATGGTGGCGGCGGCGGTTAGCTACGCAGTTACCGCTGTTTTCATGGTTACCATTGGATGGACCGGTGGCCCGGGAGTGGTCGACTTGTTGCGTTGGAGCCAAACCGGTAGTGGAATGCTGATTTTGCTGATTCTGGGAGTGTTTTTCGCAGCCGTATACCTGATTTTCGGTCTGCTTGCGGTGCGGCGGCGCGGTAAGACACTGTTATTTCCTGGGTTTGGGGTTCCCTATATCACTAAACCATTTATGGGTATTCCCAAACCGGACAAGAAACCGGATGCGGCCTTTGGCGAGGCTACCTCGGACGCAACCGAGAAAAAGAATCCGCCCGCCCCCGTCAAAACGGCCGCTCCTAAAATGGCGCCTCATGAATCCGAGCCCAACGCGGCGGGCAACGCCACCAAGGCCGTACGCAACGCTAGCACCCCCGCCGCCCCCGCCGCTGCAAAACCAGAACCTGGTGGCGCAAAACCCACCGAAAGCGTCGCCCCAAACCCAGCTGACAGCATTGCCGTTTCGCGTCCTCCGGCTCCAACTGCGCCCGTGGCGACTCCGGGCAATGCTAGCGCGACGGGATATCCCGCCGCAGGATACGAGCGATACGAGGGATACGAGGGCGCGGCTTACAACATGCCCGGATACCCTTCAGCCGGGGCTTACCCGCCTGAAGGGTATCCGCCCCAAGGCGGGTACCCAATGGCTGGCGGTCGATACTATCCGGATGCGTCGGGTCGCGGCTCTTATCCCGTGGGTACCTATCCGGTAGACGGGCGATATTTCCCGGCGCGCTCCCGTTCCGGTAGCGCCTGGGAAGGGGTGGCGCCTCGGGAAGCGGGCGCAGTCGGACGCGACTCGAACTTCAGCGGCGCAAGTGGTGCAAATGGCGCAAGCGGCGCCAGCGACAGGGGAAAGCCTGCCTCAAGCCGACACAACCGTCCGGTGCCCTAAAAGCCAACCGCGCTTTAATGGCACCGCCGCCACCGCCCGCGTTGTATCACGGAAATCGGTTCGTCCTAGCCCAAATCGCAGGCTTGAGCGCGGGCGATACGCTCGGCGACGGCTTGGTTTTCCTTCATCATCCGTACCAGCGCGGCGGGAGCGTTTTCATGAGTCGCCAGCCAATCGGCGGTCAACTGCAACACATCCACCCCGGTTTCCTCAAAACCAACCAGACCCAGGGGATAGAGTCCCACAATCAGTAACTCGCCAATCTCGTGGGTGCATTTGGTGTAAGTATCAACCAAGGTATCAAAGTAACGCGGGGCATAGGGAGCCAAAATCTGGGGGTTTTTGGCGCGGTTAAACCCAGCAATCAGACCGCCCAACTGGTCGTTAGTCAAAGCCGAATCGGCGTAGGCCAACTCGAATGCCGCTGATTTCTCGCCGGTTTGCGGCAACGCCGCCTTGGCTTCCAAAACTCTTTCGCGCCCGTTAACCGTATCGTCGTTTTTGAGTTCCTCGTTGATGTCAACCACACTGACTTTTCCGGCCGCAGCTAAAGAAATCAATAAATTCCAGCGCATTTCGGCATCCAACACCAAGCCGGTGAGGGTTTCCTTGCCGGTGAACAAGTCGTGGGCGGCTTGGATATCTTCGGGGGATTCTGCCCGCCGTGCTGCTGCCCGCACCAGCTGTAGCTGGGCATCGGACTCGGCCTGGGCGAATCGCGAGAGTCGGCGCAAAGCCGCGCTGATATTGACCGCTACCTCGGGGCGTTTCGAAGGGTGAATGTAGTGTTCGACTGCGGTGTTGAGGTTGCGCAGCATCACGGACATCACCGTGGAGTTCGTTTCCACCAACAGGGCTTGCAACGCAACTTTCACGTATTGACGTGCTGAAATTTCGCCGTCGCGAACCATGTCCCACAACACCGCTAATACCTGAGAGCGCGCCAGGGAATTCTCGAAACAGTCAATGTGTTGACAGGCCAATTCTAGCGAAGCCGAATCTAAACGTACCTTGCCATAGGCCAGGTCTTGGTCGTTGACCAGCAACACGTCGGCGCGTTGGCCGGCAAAACTGGGCAGGTCAATCCCGGCTCCTTCCAAGTCAAATTCCTCGAAATGCTCGGGTATAAACACGCGTTTATCCTCGCGTTGCTCCAGGTTATAGGCTCGCACCACCATGCGTTGGGGACGCAGTGTTGCCCCGGGGGTGAAAATTTCTTGGGTGACGCGTAACTGCTCAATCAGCCCGTCTTGACCCCGTGTGACCTCGGGTTTCAACCAGGTAATCCCGGCTTCCTCCAGCCAGGCCTTTGACCAGGCTCGCAAGTCCTTGCCGGAAGCTTCCTCTAGCTCCGCGAGTAAATCCGCCAAAGTGGCGTTGCTCCACTCGTGTTTAGCTAGGTAACGGCTGATGCCCCGCCGGAAGTTTTCCCAGCCCACATAGGTAACCAGTTGGGACAGTACGCACGCCCCTTTCGCGTAAGTAATCCCGTCGAAGTTAACCTGGACATCTTCGAGGTCATTGATGGGTGCGACTACCGGGTGGGTGGAAGGCAGCTGGTCTTGGTTATAAGCCCAGGCTTTTTCTGAGGCAGAGAAAGTCGTCCAGATATCAGTCCACTTGGTGGCTTCCGCAGTGGCTTTGGTGGACACAAATTCGGCAAAAGACTCGTTTAGCCACAGGTCATTCCACCATTTCATGGTCACCAAGTCACCGAACCACATGTGTGCCAGTTCATGCAAAATAGTTTCTACGCGGCGTTCTACCCGGGTTTGTACCGGGCGGGAACGGAAGACATATTCGTCGCGGAAGGTGACGCAACCGGCGTTTTCCATCGCTCCGGCATTGTATTCGGGCACGAAAATCTGGTCGTATTTACGGAAAGGATAGGGATGTTCGAAAGCCCGTTCGTAAAACGCGAAACCCGCCCGGGTAATGTTCATGATTTCCTCGGCATCTAGGTGTTTGACCATTGAGGCGCGGCAATATACCCCCAGGGGAATTTCGCGGCCATCGGAGCTGACCAGGCTGCCAGTGTGTCCTTCGTAGGGGCCGGCCACAATAGCAGTCAGGTACGAAGAAATCTTTTCGGTGGGGGTGAAGCGGTGTATCGCCGCCGTGCCGTCACCCGTAATCTCGGGTTCGGGGGAGGGCGAGTTGGAAAACACTTTCCAATCCGTCGGCGTGGTTACGGTGAAGGTAAAATCGGCCTTGAGGTCGGGTTGCTCAAACACGGTATAGACCCGGCGGGCATCAGGTACTTCGAACTGGGTGTACACATAGGATTTATTGTCGGCCGGGTCGGTGAAACGGTGCATACCTTCACCGGTGTGCATATAGACACAATCCGCGACCACACGCAAGGTGTTGTGTTCCTGCAAGCCCTCTAAAGCAATGCGGGAATCAGCGTAGGCCGCTAAATCCAGCGCCGTATCATTCAAAGTAATTTCGTGAACCTGCTGGGCTATCAAATCGATAAAGGTAGCAGAGCCCGGACTGGCAGAAAAATCAATCTCTGTGATGGATCGGAAAGTCTGGTCGCCTTGGGTTAAATCGAGGTCTACGCGGTAATGGGCATCGCTGACCAGCGAGGAACGGGTCATGGCTTCTTCGCGCGTAAGGTTCTGTCCTGGCATGCTTACTCCTATCGACTCTAAGATTTATGAAATTAAAACATCTTGTCTATATTTTGCACGTCTCAGCGGGTTAGGTAAAAACGCGGCCAGACAGGCTCATTAATTCACTAAACTGGAGTTATCAATAAGGAGGCTTCCAGATGACGTTTTTCACCCCAATCCGTCTAGTCGGGTCGCTGTGCCGCTCCGAGGCACTGCATTCCGGGCGGCCTCGTCCCCGCCTTCGGCGAAGTCCTTGGGGTGTGCTGTTGCGGGGGCTTTTGGTGGTTGCTTTGGCGGCGGTGTCCCTGTCGGCCTGCAGAGAGGAACCGCCCAAGCAACAGTCCCAATGGAATCAGGCGGTTAAGGCCGCGCCGGCTCCAAAGGGCTGGGTTAACGCTAAAGACGGGGCTTTCCGGGTGAAAATACCCGGCAGTTACCTCGATGCCTACGAGGCTGCAGGTGGCGAGAAGCTCCCCGATGCTCAGGTGATTCTCTCGTTGCCTTCTGCGCAGGCGATACACGGGTATATTCCGGTGTTGGTGATTGACCACGCTAAGGTGACTTCCGACCCGGAACTTGTGAAGAGCACCTTGAAACAGGACACAATCTATAAGGATTTCAAGGATTTCACGGTGTTGACTCCCATTAAGGTCGAGGGGTTGAACGTGCTGGCTATGAAGTGGTACTACACCTATCACGAGGTCGAGATGACTGCGTTTATGACGATGGTGTCGGGCAATAATCATGCCTATGCTTTAAAGCAAGATGTGCCGAATTATGCCTTGGACACCTATCAGCCCATTGTCGAAGCGGTTTTACAGACCTGGACTTGGAACGAGCCGCAAAAGTGAGTGTGTTGGTGGGTCTCGCGGTGGTGATGACGTTGCGGGTGGTGGCGGATTCATGAGGTGCCAGTTCGGCTTCACCCTCGATACACAACGCTGATAGGGTGGAGAGCATGACGAAAAATCCCTTGCTCGGGGCGCTTGACCCCAATGAATTTGATAATAATATCCGCCCTCAAGATGACCTGTACCGTTTTGTCAACGGCAAATGGATAGAGGCCTGCCAGATTCCAGCGGATAAAAGTGCGGACGGTTCGTTCTATGTTTTGACCGAGAACAGCGAGAAACAGGTTCGCGCCATTATCGAAGATTGTGTGGAGGGGAAAATCGCGGGGGAGCTGGCCGGGAAGGTGGCTGCGCTCTATGGCTCGTTTATGGACGAGGCTCAGGTAGAGGCTGATAGTGCCCCCAGTTTGGAGCGTCTCTTTGCGCCGTTGCGGACGGCGAAAACCAAGGGTGATTTGCGTGATTTGTGGGCTAAAACCTGGAAGATGGGCACCTATGATGGGTTTTTCTCGATGGGAATCGACATTGATTTGAATAACCCGGATTGCTATATCAACTATTTTAGCCAAGACGGTATCGGCTTGCCGGAGCGTGCCTATTTCTTAGAAGAAAAACACCGCGAGGTGCTCCAAGCTTACCGGGAACACGTGGGGCGGATGTTTTCTCTCTCGGGGTTCATGAGTAGCGAGTCTCAATCCCAGGCGGCGGGTAACACCGTGGTCGATTTTGAGACAGAAATCGCGCGGCTGCATTGGGATAACGTCAAGACCCGTGACACCGATGCCACCAATAACCCGATGACCTGGGCGGAACTGGCCGCGAAGCTGCCCGTTTTTGATCTCGATGCCTGGCGGGCAGCCTCGCGGCTGCCCGAAAAAATGTTTACCCAGGTAAACGTGGGGATGCCTGATTTCTTTGCGGGTATGGATCAGTTGTGGGCCGAGACTGATTTCGAGACCTTGCGCCTGTGGATGACCTGGCAGGCTCTAAACGGCCAAGTATCCTTGCTTTCAAATGCGTTGGTACAGGCGAACTTCGAGTTTTACGGCAAACGTCTCGCGGGTCGTGAGGTGATTCGTGACCGTTGGAAGCGTGGGGTTTCCCTGGCTTCTTCGGTGATGGGCGAGGCCTTGGGGCAACTCTATGTGGCGCGGCATTTCCCCCCGGATTCCAAGGAAAAAATGTCTCGCCTAGTGGATAACCTGATTGCGGCCTATCGCGAGTCGATTTCTTCTCTAGAGTGGATGGGATCGGAAACCCGCGCGAAAGCCCTAGAGAAACTGAGCCTGTTCACCCCGAAAATCGGGTATCCCGACAAGTGGCGCAATTACGAGAAACTCGATGTTTCGGCTCCCACCTTGGTGGAAAAGGTAGCTTCCGCGAGCCAGTTCGGAACCGATTTCTGGATAGATAAGCTGGGTGGACCGGTGGATCACACGATTTGGCACATGACCCCGCAAACGGTCAACGCCTATTACAATCCCACTGACAACGAGATTGTGTTCCCCGCTGGAATCTTGCAGCCGCCATTTTTCGACCCCCAGGCCGATGATGCGGTGAACTACGGCTCGATTGGGGCGGTTATCGGGCATGAAATCGGGCACGGTTTCGACGACCAGGGGGCCAAATTTGACGGCCACGGCAAGGTTGAAAACTGGTGGACTGAAACCGACTTGAAAGAATTCGAAAAACGAACCCGGGCTCTGATTGCCCAATACGACCAGTATGTGCCCCGGGGCTTGCCCGAAGAATTCCACGTCAACGGTGCTTTGACTATCGGCGAGAATATTGGGGATCTCGGGGGCTTGGATATTGCCTGGAAGGCATATCTGTTGGCGCTCAAAGACCAAGGAATCAACGATCCAGCGGATGCCCCGGTAATCGAGGGCTACACGGGCGCCCAAAGATTCTTTTATTCCTGGGCGCTCAGTTGGCAAAATAAAACCCGGGTGGAAGCCGCGAAACAATTAATCGCTATTGACCCGCATTCTCCCGCCGAGTTCCGCTGTAACGGGGTGGTGGCAAACCTGGACTTGTTTGCCAAGACTTTCGGGCTCAAACCCGGCGATGATTTGTGGATAGAACCCGAGTCGCGCGTCCGTATCTGGTAGTACTATATCCCGGTGACCTGGGGTGGTATCTGATTTGGATTGCTTCGGGCTGACTTGGGTTCATCGCGGGATTTATGATGGTGGTCTAGTATGGGGGAGTGAGTCCAGACCAGAAACCAGCCCCTGCCGGGGAACCGGAAAAGCCCCTCGTGAACGGGCTAGAGATAGACCCGGAGTTGATACCTTACCTGTTGGCCGCGAAAGCACCTCGTGAAGCCGAAACCGACGTGCCCGAGGCCAAACCGCTACGGGACAAAGACGGCGCGAAGCTGAGCGCGGAACAAGACGAAGTCTTGGCCGAGCAGCTTGCCCAGCCACGTCCCAGCGTAAGCCTCGGCCCCGGCACCACCACCAACCCGCAGGCTGCCGCCATCTACCAGTCCCTGTTGGCGCGGCGTGCCGAACACCAGATAGAACCCACTTTGGAGCGGGTCGCGGGGGTTTTGGATTATCTGGGCGACCCCCAAGAGCTGTTCCACTCGGTACATGTCACCGGCACCAACGGGAAAACCTCGACCGCACGAATGATTGAAGCTTTGCTGGGCGTGTTGGGATACCGCACCGGACGGTTTACCTCCCCGCACCTAAGCGACGTGCGGGAAAGAATAGCGATAGACCGTGAACCGATTTCCATCGCAGCCTTTATCGCCGCTTTTGAAGACATCGAGGCACAGCTAGCCCTGTGGGAAAACGCACATCCCGGCTCGCAGCTGTCTTTTTTCGAGGTATTGACCGTAATGGCTTATGCGGCTTTCGCGGATGCCCCGGTACACGTCGCGGTGGTGGAAGTTGGGATGGGAGGACGTTGGGATGCTACCAATGTAATCGACGCAGACACGGCCGTAATCGGGCCAATCAGCCTTGAGCACGAACAGTGGTTGGGCAAAGGATTGACTAATATTGCCACCGAAAAATCTGGGATAATCAAGCGTGGCGCGAATGTGGTAGTGGCGCATCAGCCCGAGGAAGCTTTGGCAGTCATCCAGGCGGCAGCCCGCCGACAAGATGCCACGCTGCGCTATGAAGGACGCGACTTCGAGGTATTGGGTCGCGTGGCGGCCGTCGGCGGCCAGATTTTAACGATTCGCACCCCCGCCGCGACTTATCAAGATATTTTCTTGCCGCTATTCGGGGCATTTCAAGCCCAAAACGCGGCGATGGCTTTGACTGCGGTGGAAGCCCAGCTGGGCGGGCAGGCACTTGACGGGGAATCAGTAGCACAGGCTTTTGCAGAGGTGTCTTCGCCGGGCCGCCTGGAAGTGCTGCATTCTTCTCCGATGATTGTGGCTGATGCTGGGCATAATCCCGGGGCGGTACAAGCCTTGGCGCAGGCCGTAGCGGAAGACCTGCGGTGGGAACATACGGTGGGAATATACTCGGCCATGGCCGATAAAGACATTGAAACTGTTTTGGGGATTATGGAACCCGTTCTAGGCGAGGTGGTGGTGACCCCGATGCCAGGGTCGCGGGCCGCCTCCCTGGAGACTTTGCAAAGCATTGCTGAAGACGTGTTTGGCTCCGACCGGGTTATCGTCGCCGACACTATGGCTGAGGCCATCGCCAAGGCCGGCGAGATTGATGATCTCCAGCAGGCACCCCCCGGAACTAGCGGGGTTTTGGTGTTCGGATCGGTGGTTTTGAGTGGGATGGCTCGCATGGTACTGAACCGCGACTAAGAACGGTCGCGACCAGTAGAATAGGTATGACGCGGATTTAGCGGTGAGGGCGGCTCGGCAATGGCACCTCATGAAGCCGGAAAACGTAACCGTAAAACGTAACCGGTAGGCAAACAGAAAGGAGTGCGCATGGGTTTGACGACCAGGTGGGTACTTAACTGGATTGCTGCTGCGGCGCGGAATTTTCGCGAAAAACAGGCGTATTTGACGGATTTAGACGCGGTAATCGGCGATGGGGATCACGGTGAAAACTTGGCGCGGGGGTTTTCGGCAGTAGAAGAAAAACTCTCTAACTATGAAATCAGTACCCCGCGTAAAGCCCTGCATACCACTGGGACGGTACTGTTGGCGGCTGTCGGGGGTGCCTCTGGGCCGCTGTTGGGAACGGCTTTTTTGCGAGCCGCTAAAGCTATTCCCAAGGAAGCCACCGAAATTGACCCGCAGTGCCTGGCGATGATGCTGGTCAAGGCGGCGGAGGGCATTGCAGAGCGCGGCGGAGCCGAACCGGGGGGTAAAACCATGCTGGATGCTTGGTATCCAGCGGCAACCAACGCGGCGGCGGCTTTGACTAAGGGTTCGGATTGTGCCGAGATTTTGCGTGTCGCGGCGGCGGCAGCGGCCAATGGGGCACAAAGCACCTTGTCGATGACCGCCGAGAAGGGTCGCGCTTCGCTGCTAGGGGAGCGTTCGATTGGGCACCTTGATCCCGGGGCGATTTCCACTTCCTGGATTCTCGAGTCTGCCGCTGCTACAGCGCAGAGCTTTGAAAACCACGGTTCTTTGGAGGCTGGCGTAAAAACGGGTTTGCCGGGGGGTGCGAGTAGGCCGTCCCATCTGGCTCAAGACGTGTTAAAGAGCCTGGAGGTACAGATTCCCCTCGAGACTGGTTCTGAGGCGGCGTCCACAGCAGCGGTGGCGCAGTCGGGTTTCGCCCCGTCGGGGGTGGATTCGGGTTCATTAGGTGCCAGTGTGGAAGTTGGCGGGATTAGGAAACCCGGACTGGCCACAGTTTCAAATATACGTCCACCGAGCTCGATGGCACCTCGTGAAACCGAGTATCAAAGCCCGGCCGCAATCCCAGCCGCGTCGGCAACCGCCCCAACTGTACCCGCTGCGCCAGCGGTTCCCGGGAACCTAGCCACCCAGGCCGAATCGTTTCAAAGTGCGGCCTTGCGGTTGCTGGGCGAGGATAGCGCGCAGTCCGAGGATGTGAAAGCTGGAGCCCAGATAGCCTCGGCCTTGGGAATCGACTTGGCGGTGGAAAACGCGGCGGAATCAGCAGTGTCCTGATGGGATTAGGGACATACGATATTCTCGATTAGAGACCGCAGGTGAGCTATTCACGTTTGGGAATCACTGGGGTGACAGCATGGTTTAGGCAATCCGGGCTTGGAAAAGCTAAACCAGGAAAATAGGGCAAGGCCTGTCAACTAGGTTAGAGTAAATGCGTGTATCTTAAAAACCTGACCCTGAAAGGCTTTAAGTCTTTCGCTAACACGGTTCACATGTCCCTGGAACCGGGTGTGACCTGTGTGGTCGGTCCCAACGGGTCGGGTAAGTCCAATGTGGTGGATGCCCTGGCCTGGGTGATGGGCGAACAGGGGGCAAAGAACCTGCGCGGCGGGCAGATGTCGGATGTGATTTTTGCCGGCACCAAAACCAAGGCACCCCTGGGGCGCGCGGAAGTCCAGCTGACCGTGGATAACACCGACGGGGCGTTGCCGATTGAATACTCCGAGGTGACGATTTCGCGCACCATGTTTCGTTCGGGGGGCTCAGAATACGCCATCAACGGCACCCCGGTGCGTTTGCTCGATATTCAAGAGTTGCTTTCTGACACCGGGATGGGAAGGCAAATGCACGTCATTGTGGGTCAGGGACAGTTAGATACTGTGCTGTCGGCCTCGGAGGCGGAACGGCGGGCTTTTGTAGAAGAGGCTGCGGGAGTGTTGAAACACCGGCAGCGCAAGGATCGAGCCTTGCGGAAACTGGAAAGTTTGGCGGTAAACCTATCTCGGGTTCAAGACTTGACCAATGATGTGGGCAAGCGCCTGGGACCTTTGGGGAAACAGGCCGAAGCGGCTCGGAAAGCCGCCCGGGTACAAGCCGAGCTCAGTGACGCTACGGCGCGACTGTTGGCCGATTCTGTGTCGCAATACCGGGAAAAGGCTCAGAGTCAAACCACTTCCAAGGCGCAAATCGCGGCACACATCCAGGAAGTTGAAACTAAGATTGCGGCGCTGAACCAGAAACTCTCGGCGGTGAAAATCACGTTTGACCAGGTGGTTCCGGATTTGGAAAATCTGACTCAGACTTGGGCGGAACTAAATCAGGTGGCGGAACGTTTGGATTCTCTAGGTAATCAGGCGGCCGAGCGCGTCAAGGCTTTGGATACCGCCGCTGATGTGGCGCAAAACCACCAGGTGGATACCAGTGAACTAGAGGAGCGCCTGGCTCAAACCCTATCCGATATAGCGGCAGCTCAGGCTCTGGTGGAAACCCGACAGAAGGAAGTCGCGGCCAGTATCGAGGCGGAAAACACCGCTAAAATCGCGGAACTGGAGGTGCGCAAGAGCATTGAATCCATCCAGCGGGCACGAGCTGACCGGCGGGAAGCCCTGGAAAGGCTGCGCGGGATAGTAGCCACCGCTACGTCTTTAGCTGAAGAATCCACCCAGAAAATTGCGCGGCTAGAGGAAAGCCGGCGGGAAACCCAGCAGCGGGCAGCGGCGGCGGCCGCCGAACTTGCCGAAATCTCTGACACTGTTCCGAATCCTCAGCAGGGTGAGAATCCGCTGGTTAAAGCGGAAGAGGCCGTGGCGGGCAAAGTGGCCACCACCGAGTCGCAAGTAGCAGAGCTGCGTACTACCTTGGCCAGTGCTCAGGCCGATGCGGCGCGCTGGGCGGCACGTCGCGAGGTGCTGGCGGGAACCTTGAAACCCCAAGATGCCGGGCAAGCGGTGCTAGCGGCAGATTTGAGCGGGATTCAAGGTAGTTTGCCGGAAGCTCTGGTGGTGCAAGACGGGTGGGAGGAAGCTATCGGGGCTGTGTTCGGAGCTTGGTCTGGGGCGTTATTGGCCAACGGGATAGAGGAGGCCGCCGACACGATTCGTTTTGTGCGTGAACACGAATCCGGGCAGCTGCACCTGCTGGTGGCCAATCCGGGGGGTGCGAGTTGCTTGGGGAACCCGAGCGACTCGCCATCAGAAAACCGTGAACCCCCCGGGAAACTGCCCGAAGGGGCACACTGGGCCGTCGATTTGGTGGCGGCGCATCCCGGACAGAAACTGCCCCGGGTCGTCACCCAGTTGTTGTCTGGGGTGGTGGCCTGTGCCGATTTGGGAACCGCCCGGGAGCTGGTGGGCGCTGGCCAGGCGACGGTCGCCGTTACCCAGGTGGGGGATTATTTGTCTACTACCCGGGTGCTGGGGGGTGGCGATCCCCAGGCTGGTATTTTGCGTCGCGCCACAGAGTTCAATGAGGCTAGCGAGGAATCCGAGTTAGCAACTCGTGAAGTCGACAAACTTAACGCGAGCCTGGAGAAATCCAAAACCAACTTGCGCGATTTGAAAACCCAACACCAGCAGCTAGTCGCCGAGCTTAAAGCCCAAGATGCCCAGATGGCCGCCGCTGCCGCCAAAGTCGCTGCCGCGAAGGCTCGTCAAGCCACTGTTGGGGCCGAGGCTGAACGGGTGGCTAAGGATATCGCCGCTGCCCGCGAGGAAGCAGCCAAACGTCAAGAAAAACTCGCGGCGGCACAGGCCGAACTGGAGGCGGCGCAGTCCCAGTCGGGACAGTCTGAGGAAACCCAAATCGGCGAGTTGGAAACCGCTTTAACCCAGGCAATCGCGGGGGTATCAGCCGCGCAAAGCGCCAAGGCTAATGCGGTTATCGAGTCGAGTCGAGCCACTGATTCCCTGCAATCCCTGGAATCACGAGCCGAGTCTTTGCGGCGAAATATCGGCAAGGAAAAAGCGGCCGCTGCGGCAGCGGCATCGGCGGCGCGGCTGCGCGAAAAGCGCCGGCACCGTGCCGAATACGTGCTGAGGCAGTCGCAGGTCGCCAGTGAACTGGCTCATGCGGCTGGTGCCGCTGCCGCCGCCCAACGGGAAGTGGCGCAAAACAACCGGGAAAGCCTTAATCAAGAAATCGAGATGCTGCGGGCGAATCTGGATGATTTACAACGTCAACGCGGGGAACTTAATGATGCCTCGCTCCAAGATCAGCTGAAATTGACCGAGGTAAATGCGAAACTGGAATCCCTGCTGGAAAAAGCCCAGAATGAATGCGGCCTGGACGAAGACACCTTGATATCCGAGTTTGGGCCGCACAATCTAGTGCCGGTTTTTGACGAGTCCGGCGAAACTGTGGAACATGTACCCTATGTGCGCGAGGAACAGGTGGCGCGTAAAAGCAAAGCCGCTGCCGAGTTGAAGCGCATCGGCAAGGTTAATCCCCTGGCTCTAGAAGAGCATGCCGCTTTGGTGGCGCGCCACCAGTTCTTGGCTGATCAATTGGCTGACCTTAAGAAGTCTCGCAATGACCTGTTGGATGTGGTAGCTGAGGTAGACCGCCAGGTGGTAGAGGTTTTCGGGGCGGCTTTTACCGATGTGGCGGCGGCTTTCACCAAGATTTTCGAAGTGTTATTCCCCGGTGGTGAAGGGCGCCTGGAACTGACTGACGCGAAAGACCTGTTGAATACGGGGATTGACATTCACGCGCGTCCCGCCGGGAAGAATGTGAAACGCATGAGTCTGTTGTCCGGCGGCGAGCGTTCCCTGGCGGCTTTAGCGTTCTTGTTTGCGATTTTCCAGGCACGCCCCTCGCCGTTTTATGTGCTCGACGAGGTCGAAGCGGCTCTGGACGATGTGAACCTTTCGCGTTTACTGGGAGTCTTTGAGATTCTACGGCAAAATTCTCAGCTGATTATCATCACCCACCATAAGCGCACCATGGAGATTGCGGATGCGCTCTATGGGGTGACGATGCGGGATGGTACCACTACGGTTATATCTCAACGCTTGGCGTCGCCTCATGAAAAGGGATAAGTGCGGGCAGGGTAAATAAACCGGAATGGTTTGCAATACTGAGAAACTTCAGTAAATGCCAAAAAATGGCCGTGAAAATACGGGGAAAGTCGGAAGCTTGGTGGGTTTGAGATAGAATAGGGAGCGGGGACGTGGCCATTAGGCGGCCTGCTTATCCCTGGAGTTAAATCCCTTGAAAAACATAGCGACGGGCATAAAGATGGATGTAGCGGCGGTATTGATTGATAATATGAATGGGACTGGCGGTTATACAGATCCTCTTATTTTTGCCATCCCCGTTACTCTGGTGGTAATCGTTATCCTTATCGTCATCAGTGCTACCAAGATTGATTCTCAACAAACTCGGATTCGCAATGAAGACCGGTTGCTTGATACCTTAGAGCGGATTCGCCGGGAAAATATGGAGCCGGTGGATGCTGATTTGGAAATTGAATCCGAACCGCAGTCGCATTCCGGTGAAAATATTGGACTGTTCATGGGGGGATTATCCGGGGAGTCCAAGTCCCTGACCAGTTCGTCGATAGCGATTACCGGATTCGGGACGGTGCCGGAGGATTCGCGGAAAGACACGACGAACCTCGACCGGGAGTCTTCGACGGCGGGCGGGGAATTCCCCGAGGCAACCTCGCGTTTTGATTTTGAAGATGACGACGACGATTTCGAGGTTGAAGCCGAGCCAGTCAAGCCGCCCAATGCAGTGTGCGATCCCGATGGGTTGTGTTTCTTTCCGTTGGCTGGCCAGAGTGTGGAAGAAGCGCGCTACATTGCGCGTGCCAAGCGTGACGGCACCTATGTTAAGGGTCAGACCGAGGCTGAAGCTGCGGCGCTTTCCCCCGATTCGTCCGAGGCCGCGCCGGAGCCTGAGTTGAGCGCATCGGTCGCGGTGGGTGCATCGGTTGCGGATGATTCCGTTCATGAGGTGCCATCCGAAGACAGCGCGGAAACTATCGAGGAACCAGCCGAGATTTCGCCAGTCGAGCCGGCCGCTGGGATGGCACCTCGTGAAGAGGAAACCCCAGTGGAAACCCCAACGGAACCCACAGGCGCGACCGAGGAACCGGCGGATGTGGCTGAAAACGCGAGCGAGGAACCGGCGGAAGCGCAACCCGAGGAAACGGGCACGGACAGCCCCGAACCGACCGCCACGGAAGAACCCCTGGACAAACCTGAGTCTAAGACCTCGCGACTGCGCCGGTTGAAAGAACGCCTGGCGGGCAAGGGCAAATTCGGCCGCGCAATACTGGGGGTACTCAGTCGTGCTGACCTGGAGGAATCCGACTGGGAGGCCTTGGAAGACGAGCTACTTTCGGCCGACTTCGGGGTGGAAGCCACGCTGGAACTGATTGAAAAGCTGAAGACCAAACAGAAAGTTATCGGAACCAAGAGCGCCAAGGAAGTGCGGCGCATGGCCAAACGGATGATTGGGGATTTCCTGGATCGTCACGCCAACCGAGATCTGAACCTAGACGTTCCGGAAGGCCACGAAGGAAACACCGTGGGTGTCCTGATAGTGGGGGTCAACGGGGGTGGCAAAACCACCACGGTTGGGAAACTGGCGCGTTTCTTGGTGGCCAACCGCAAGTCGGTGGTTTTGGGTGCAGCTGATACCTTCCGTGCCGCCGCCGGGGAACAGCTGGAAACTTGGGGCAGCCACGTGGGCGTGCCAGTGATTCGCTCCGAGAAAGACAAAGCCGACCCTGCCTCGGTGGCTTTCGATGCCGCTAAAGCCGCCCGGGATAACAGCGCGGATGTGGTGCTGATAGACACTGCCGGGCGTTTGCAGAACAAAGCCGGACTGATGGACGAGTTGGGTAAAATCAAACGGGTGGCCGAAAAACAGGTTCCCATCACCGAAGTGTTGTTGGTGATTGATGCTACCACCGGGCAAAATGCCTTGTCCCAGGCCAAGATTTTCACTGAAGCGGTGGGGGTTACGGGCATTGTACTGACCAAACTGGATGGTTCGGCCAAAGGTGGGGTTGTGGTGGCTTTGCAGCGCGAACTGGGAATTCCCGTGAAACTGGTGGGCTTGGGTGAAGGGCCAGATGACCTGGCGCCGTTTGTGCCCGGGGATTTCTCGGATGCCCTGTTGGATGCATAGCCCATACTTTGGTGTCTCGGTTCAACGCCGAAGCTTACTAAGAATCGGGGTGTATTTGTCTGTTTTGCGGCGTGCCTAATAGAATCGAAAGGTGTTTAACAAACTGCAAGACCGTATCGCTGATTCCTTTAAGCATCTTCGTAAGAAAGGCAAACTCAGCGAAACCGATGTAGACCAGACCGTAGGCGAGATTCGCCGTGCCCTGCTCGAAGCCGATGTGGCCTTGGAAGTCGTCAAGGATTTCACCGCCCAGGTTAAAGAAAAGGCTTATGGTGCGGCTCGTTCCGAGGCACTGAATCCTGCCCAACAGATTGTCAAGATTATCAATGACGAGCTGGTAGAAATTCTGGGTGGGGAAGCCCGCGAGCTGCACTTTGTCAAGCCTGGCAAAGGCCCGACAGTTTTTATGCTGGTGGGTTTGCAGGGCGCCGGTAAAACCACGCTGGCCGGCAAGCTCGGCAAGTGGTTGGGTAAGCAAGACAAAAAAACCCTGCTGGTGGCCGCCGATTTGCAGCGTCCCAATGCGGTGACCCAGCTCCAGATTGTCGGCGAACAAGCCGGGGTGAGTGTATTTGCCCCCGAACCAGGCAATGGGGTGGGCGACCCGGTGGATGTGGCCAGGCGCGGCTTGGCTTTGGCTACCGGTTCCGGCTATGACGTGATGATTGTGGATACCGCCGGGCGCCTGGGCGTGGACGAGAAGCTAATGGCGCAAGCCCGCGCTATCCGCGACGAAGTTCAACCTGAAGAGGTTCTCTTTGTACTCGATGCCATGATTGGTCAAGACGCGGTGCGCACCGCGCGCGCCTTCCAAGAGGGCGTGGATTTCACCGGGGTGGTGCTGTCCAAGTTGGATGGCGATGCTCGCGGCGGCGCGGCACTGTCGGTGCGTGGGGTGACCGGCAAACCGGTGTTGTTTGCTTCCACCGGCGAGGGTTTGGATGACTTTGAGCGTTTCCACGCCGATCGCATGGCTTCACGCATCCTTGATATGGGCGATATGTTGTCTTTGATTGAAAAGGCACAGGAAGCCTTTGATATGGAACAAGCCCAAAAGATGGCTGGCAAAATCCAGTCTGGGCAACTGACGCTCGATGACTTTTTGGCGCAACTGCAACAAATCCGCAAACTCGGTTCCATGAAGAAACTGTTGGGGATGATGCCCGGGGCGGGCAAAATTCGTGAACAACTCGACCAGTTCGATGAACGCGAAGTTGACCGTATCGAGGCGATTGTGCGATCTATGACCCCGGCGGAACGCCAAGACTTGAAGCTCCTTAACGGCTCGCGCCGCGCTCGGATTGCGGCGGGTTCTGGCACCACGGTGGCCGATGTGAACGGCCTGGTACAACGCTTCGAGATGGCACAGAAAATGATGGGGGGCATGGCTGGAATGGCCGGCGTCGGCGGCGAAGACGGCATGGGAATGATGCCGGGCTTCGGGCGGATGCCGGGGATGGGCAAGCATTCCAAGGCCAAGCAGCAAGCCAAGAGCGGCAAGAAATCCAAGGCACAGCGCAAAGCCAAGTCTGGTAATCCCGCCAAGGCGGCTCGTCAGGCTCGTGAGGCCTTGCAGCAGCGTGGGGTGGGGGGCGCGGCGTTGCCGCCTGCCTTGGAAGCCGGTGCTCCCGGTGTCGGCGGTCTGCCCGGTCTCGGCGGGGGCCTCGGCGGGGGTGCGGGTGCCGCAATGGGCGCGGGTGCTCCCGGAAAGTCCGCCGACGGGCAACCGGCTCTGACGGTGGACGACTTGCCCGATGACATTAAGCGCATGTTGGGTGGCATGTAGGCTCGCCTGGGCGTGTGCTGGGGTGTGTTTCGTCGTCATTGGGGGGTGTCGGGTTCATGAGTGGCCATTTGAAATTTACCGGTTCTTTCCTGTGGCGGGATTCCCCGGCGGGGGATACGGGCAACGGAAATGATGGCGGTAGCGGCAAGGCGTTGCCGCCCGCTACCTGGGTTGATGGCAGTCTTTATGTCCACCACGGGGTGGTCAGCCGCCACCCCGAAGCTGGCCTGACTTACCGCGAGATTCGCGGCTGGGCTGTTCCCGGTTTGGTCGATTTGCATTGCCATGTCGGTCTGGGTTCATCCGGTCCGGTGGATTGCGACACCCAAGAAGCCCAAGCCCGAGCCGACCGGGATGCGGGGGTGCTCTTGATTCGCGATTGCGGCGCGCCCGTGGACACGCGTTGGATAAACGAGCATCCCGAGTTGCCGCGTATCATTCACTGTGGGGCGCACTTGGCGCGCCCGAAACGATACTTGCGCTACTTTGGGTTGGAGCTGGAAAACCCCCACGACCTGCCCGCCGAGGTAGCTCGCCAGACCGCGCGGGGTGACGGCTGGGTGAAAATCGTGGGGGATTGGATAGACCGGGCGGATGGTGCGGATTCAGATTTGCGCCCCCTGTGGGATGGGCGGATTTTGCGTGACGCGGTGCAAGCCGCTCATGAACACGGCGCCCGGGTAACCGTCCACACCTTTGCCCGGGCGACCATAGACGACTTGCTGGACGCGGGAGTGGACTGTATAGAACATGGCACCGGCATGGATTCTGACCACATAGCGGAGGCCGCGCGGCGCGGCATTCCCGTCACCCCGACTATGTTGCAGATTGCGCGTTTTGCGGATTTTGCCGCCCAAGCCGGCGCGAAATACCCGGTGTACGCGGCGACCATGAGCGCCATGCACCAGCGCAATATCGAACACCAGGCGAGTTTGCTGGCGGCCGGGGTGCAATTATTGCCCGGCACCGATGCGGGGGGATACCAGGCGCATGGGTCGCTGCCCACCGAGCTCGCACGCTGGCTGAACCTAGGCTTGCGGCCGGCGGAAATCGTGGATTTAGCGACTTGGCGGGCGCGCGATTTCCTGGGTGTGCCAGTGCTATCCGAGGGTGCCCCGGCTGACCTGGTGGTCTATCCGTGCGACCCGCGCGCAGACATCGCGGTGCTCGCTCGCCCCGCCCTGGTGGTGCTGCGCGGCGAGCCCGTGGCCGGTGCCCGGGTGACGGAACTGTAAGTTTTGCGCCGCATCGCAGGACTATCTAGCTAAATCGCGATTCTCCACTAACCTAGTCCCGATTAATTATGCAGTTTATTACCTTTAAGGAAATATATAACATATGGGTGTGGGTGTATTTTTCTACTAAGGGATGCCGTGTCCAGGACTTCGAGATAGTAAAATCCAGTCTCGGTTATTTCCGGGTACAAACTCGGGAACAGGCTCTCTTGGATTTAGTGTCTCGCCCGGATTGGGGGCTAGCCCCTCATGAAGCCCTAAACGCAGTACGAGCGTTACTGGCACACGTGAATCGCGCCAAAACAACGGAACTCGCCCAAACCCAGAAACTACAATCCCTGTGGAACCAGTTCCTCTCGCAACCGCTAATAGTGTGACTCCCAGCGTGTACAGTTTCGAATCAATTTCTATACGTATCCAGCTGTGGGACTCCACAAACTCCGAGACAGCCAGGATTTACGCTAAACTTGAGCCGAGTGGTAAACCTCCCACTAGGCTGACTCTGCCGCGTAAGACACCCAGTATTCAAGAATGGGAGGCGGCTTTGGCGCACCAATGCGATTTGTGAATCCAACCGAGCGAAGCCTGGGAAACCGTGGTTGGCGTGTGGGAAAAATCCAGCCATTTGGACTCCGTAGCTTTGAGTCTGAGAACTATATAAACGAGCCGCAGGGGAGGTGCAAATATGCCGGAGGGACACTCGATTCATCGTTTGGCCGGGCAGTTTAGGGTCTTGCTGGGCGGCCAGGTGCTGAGTGCGTCTTCGCCCCAGGGACGTTTCGCGGCGGGTGCCACCCGGCTTGACGGCCAGCGTTTGGTAGCGGTGCGGGTGCACGGGAAGCACCTGTTTTTGGGTTTTGCCCCGGCCGACCTGAAGGTTGCGTCTGTGGTTGCGGTTACGGAGGGGGGTTCACGAGGCGCCATTTCCGAGGATGCTCTCACCTGGTTGCATGTGCATCTGGGGATTTACGGTTCCTGGCGTTTCACCGGGGATGCGGTGTTTCACGAGCCATTGCACTGGTTACTCCCGGAGTCGGAAAATCAGGAGGACAGTCGGCCAGATATCGAAGCGCAACAAACTTCGCACGACGCCAAACCGGGTTCCGGCCTCGATACGGATGCGGAATTGGGTTCCGGCCTGGAAGTGACCTTGGTGGATTCTGGGGAAAACGTCACTATCCGCGAGATTCCCGCCCATACTCGTGCCGATGGCTCGGCTTTCGCCCCCCACGAGCACTTTGCCGATCGCTGGTTTTTGATGCCCGGCCAGTTCAGAGTCTTTGCGCCAGTGGGCACCGTGCGCTTGCGCCTCATGAACCCGCACGGCGTGGCTGATCTCAGCGGACCAAACCGCTGTGAGCTGCTGGATTGGGCGCAAACCCAAGCGATTGCGGCACGTCTGGGACCCGACCCACTGCGACCGGATGCCCGGTTCACGCATTTCGTGGCACGCGCCGCCACCCGCAAAAAGGGTATCGGGGAGAGCCTGATGGATCAAAACGTGATCGCGGGCGTGGGTAATATTTACCGCGCCGAGGCGCTATTTGCGGCGCGGTTGAGTCCCTTTGTTCCCGCCCGCGAAGTCAGCGAGCGTAAACTGCGCCGGGTGTGGGACTGGTTGGTGGAATATATGGCGCGTGGAGTGGAATCGGGGCGTATCACCACGATTGGGCGAGAGGATGCGGCCGCTTTCGCCGCAAGCGAGGCCGCTGCGGGACGGGAAGCCCAGGCCGTTGACCAGCGCTATTACGTCTATCAGCGCGACGGTCGCCCCTGTGTACGTTGCGGGGCGACGGTGCGCCTGGCGGTCGTGGGCGGGCGTAAACTCTACTGGTGCCCGCGTTGTCAGCGTTAACAATCTGTGGACATTTAGTGTTCGCCCAGAGTGAACGCGTCAACTGGTAAAGCCCGTGACCTGTGCTTTTGTCTGGCGGGGTTTTTCTTCCTGCTCGCTAAATGTCCGTAGGTCTTCCTCGTCTTCATGAGGTGCCATCCCAAATCCTTGTTTTTCTGGAAATGGCAGAAATTTGTGAAAAAATGGGGGTGGGGCTTCATATATTTGAGCCTAACCCCCAAATTCTCCCAAATTTCTGCCATCCACCGTATGGCCCGGGGTGATCGGAAGTCTTGGTTGCGTGGATTTTAACTCATCTAACCCAGATTAGATGCCTTTTAATGCTTGTAGATTGTGTATAATATCTGTATGTTGGTTTTGGTTCGAACAGTGGGTTGATTCATGGGCAGAGGCAAGGACGCGTCTTCCCGGTATTGGTGGCTGACTGGTTTCCCGTCGTGGAATCCCGATGGGAGTCTTCCCATGCCGCACCGATTGCTATCTATGCGATATACTAAAGCTAACATTCGGGTAGGAGGGGGGTAAGAATAGTGTCCACTGCAGCCGATACCATCGTAAAAGACCAAGTTGTCGTACGCGTTCCGCGTGAGGTCAAAAAGCGCGCCGAGGCGGCCTGCAAAGCCATGGGTCTGCCCATGTCCAGTGCCATTACGGGGTTTTTGCGCTACGTCGGTGACGAGCGGCGTATTCCTTTCGAATTCGCCGCGCCGGCGGAGTCCCGCGAAGCGTACTTTAGTTCACTCCGGCAGGATTCCACTGACTACCGCGCCGGAATACTTGACACCGTCAGTCTCGAAGAGATGAAGGCTCTCTATGGCTTGGAGGATTGATTTCACCAAGCGGGCAGCCAAAGAATTGCGGAAACTCAAGAAAACTGACCCGCAAGCAGGTGAAAAAATCATCCTTGAACTCGAAGCGATCACCAGGCTAAGCAATCCTCGTTCGCGCGGTAAAGCCATGACCGGGAACTATTCGGGTTACTGGCGTTACCGGGTAGGAGATTACCGCGTCATCTGCGACATTGTGGACGAGAGACTGCTCATCCTAGCCGTAGATTTGGGACACCGCCGAGAAATCTACAAATAGCGACGCTCTGCTGCCAATGCTGGTGCCGTCTTCATGAGGTGCCATCTGAAATCCTTGTTTTTCTGCCATCCACCGCATGACCCGGGTCAATCGAAAATCACAGTTACGTGGATTTAATCCGTTTAACCTAAGTTAGATGCTTTAATATGTTTGTAGATAGTATATGATATCTGTATGTTGCTTTTGATTCAGGTGATGGGTTGATTCGTGGACAAGGGTATGGGTGGCAAGGATGAGCCTTCCCGGTATTGGTGGCTGACTGGTTTCCCGTCGTGGAATCCCGATGGGAGTCTTCCCATGCCGGTGTTGACCGAGGAAATCCTCCGCGCCATTTGTTTCGGCAGGACTGCCCCGGTGACTAAGCGGGTCAGTGGCGGCCACGTGTGGGGCGCCATCCCCAACGGCCGGGGCAAAAAGAAGCATTCCGAGTTCCCCGCCGACTGGACACCGGAAACCGTGCGCGACGCCTTCTACCATCTGATACAAGACCGGCCGGTTATAAAGAAAAACCGTCTAGAATTCACTGGTGTTTACCTGGGGGTAGAAATCACTATAGAGTGCTTTTTCGTTGCGTCTGCAACTGAAACAGAGCAGGTTCACATGTTCCCCGTCAGGGGTCGGGGTGTGCGCCTGTGGAGGAATGGTAAGGAAGTTAAGGTCAGCCAGAAACGGCGGAAATAGGATAGAATTATGGCTATGCAGCGGAATTGGGATGATTGGGAAGAAAGTGATTTTGACAGTCCCTGGGGCGACGACTCCCTGGGGGGTCGCTTGACGTGCTTCATCATCAATCAGGTTCCGGAGTCGAGATTTTCTGTGTTGTTCGACTATACCTACTCCGAGTGGGATAACATCCTTGTCTTCAAACTGATGGGCGATATCTTCGATTTCAAGGTGATGCTTACCCCACAGTTTATTGCTGAAATCCGTCAGTTCACTACCGATGAACCCGGTGACTATGCCCAGGCTACGCTGGATTTACTTGACGAATACCTCGAAACCCACGCCCAGCCTTTCGCCAAGTCTGTCCCTAAAACCGCTGTCCCGGCCTAGCCTAAGTGCGCTCTGGCCTAAAATCCACGGACATTTAGTGTTTACTCAGAGTGAACGCGACAGCTGGGTAGGCCTGTGACCTGTGCTTTTGTCTGGCGGGGTTTTTCTTCCTGCTCGCTAAATGTCCGTGGGTCTTCCTCGTCTTCATGAGGTGCTTGCCTGGGTGTGTTGCTTCGGCGGTTGGCGGCCGCGCCGCTGCGCCGCCTTCGCGTGGGCGTGGTGTGCTGCTTCGGCGGCTTACCGCTGCGCCGCTGCGCCGCTGCGCCGCCTTCGCGCGGGCGTGGTGTGTTGCTTCGGCGGCTTACCGCTGCGCCGCCTTCGCGCGGGCGTGGTGTGTTGCTTCGGCGGCTTACGGGTGCGCGCTGGCGGGACAAAAGGGGAGGTTTCCCCTCGACTTTCACTTCGTGAAAGTCTCACCCCTCAGTCCCGCTGCGCGTCGCACCTCGCTGCGCCGCCTCCGTCGCTTACGTTTCGCCGTCTTCATGAGGTGCTTGCCTGGGTGTGCTGCTTCGGCGGTTGGCGGCCGCGTCGCTGCGCCGCCTTCGCGCGGGCGTGGTGTGTTGCTTCGGCGGCTTACGGGTGCGCGCTGGCGGGACAAAAGGGGAGGTTTCCCCTCGACTTTCACTTCGTGAAAGTCTCACCCCTCAGTCCCGCTGCGCGTCGCACCTCGCTGCGCCGCCTCCGTCGCTTACGTTTCGCCGTCTTCATGAGGTGCTTGCCTGGGTGTGCTGCTTCGGCGGTTGGCGGCCGCGTCGTTCAAAGTGCTTCGGCTAAATCAATTCACTGGATTGATTCTTAACGCCTTCGCTCTGTGACTGCGGTGTTATGTGGCTTACGCTACGCGCCGCAGCAGTCTCGTTACGTGCGCTCCCAACGCTTCGTCGCTACGTGCCACTAGCAGCAGAAGCGACGCGAACCGCACCACAGCCGCCAAAACAGCGACGCTAGGCGGGTAAAAGCCGTCAGGCGCTAAGGCGGCGGGTCGGCAGACAGGTAAACAAAGACCGTGGGTCGGGGGAACCCCATCCCAAGACCCACCCAGCCGGGAGTTAGTCGTGTTTCGCCCGACCAACCCTTTCAGAGAAACGGGGAAACTTGGGGATGCCAAGCTACACTTGGCATCCCCAAGCGTACCTCTAAAAAATAGGCAGAGAATTTCTGGCATTCGAACGAGACGTTTGTGAATGTCGTTGATACTGAGAATGCTGACAGTGTGATGTGATTTTATTGTATAAGAAAGGTAATGGCACATGACTGTAGGAGAGAATGAACCTAATCGCGAATTTACTACTTTTTTTGTCAGCTATCATCACGATGACAACGATTATCTTAATGGCGCTATTACTGATTTGGTGCGAGATATTATTAAAAACTTGGAGTAAAGTTTCGGTGAAGCTGTTGAACTATTTATCGATGAGGATAATATCGAGTGGGGTGCGGAGTTGCATAAAACTATCGAAAATGATTTACTGTACACGGATTTTCTTTTGGCTATGGTAACTCCGAGGTATTTTCGTTCGGAGTATTGTTGTTACGAGTTTAATAAATTTTTTCATCTGGCAGAAAAGGATCATGTCCCGCATGTGTTGTCTCTGATTATGCAGCCTTTGGATGAGTCCAATCAGCCGAAGACAGAGCTAAAAAAGCTAAAAAATATATGTATCATGAACTACCAAAGACGCTAGCAGCTATTAAAACAGGTTCTGAAGAATATAAGCAAATAGTAAGAGGTGTTGCTGAGAAGCTTTATAAATTGATTAAATCCCGCCGTGAAAGGGGTGATAAACGTGAAAGTAGTTCAACAGTAAAAGAACGATCTGAAAAGGTAGACCTGGGTACTGGGACAGCGGATTGGTTAGAGTTTTGTTTGTCCCCAGAAATTCAGTCGGTATTTACTAAGCCTATACCTGCATTACCTCAGCAAGAAAGATGGTCTGATTATTATTCTTTTATTGTGGGTAATATAGGTAATTTTAAAAGAATTCGTGCTTTTTAAAGATATGGATTGGGCTCGAAGAAAGAATATTAAAGAACGCAAGTCATATTTCACTATATTAGAAGAGGTTAAACAGGAGGCTCGTAAATTACCTAATATTATTTCATTGGATGAAACTACTCGAAATCATTTTGCCTATAGATTTTCTTCTATTGGGGGATGTTGTAACACATCTTAGAAGTAATTTTATGACATTATGTTTTGATGAGACTCGCTGCCTTAAGATACTTTCGACAAATCTACCTGATAGCTGCAACCCCAACAGAACTTCCCTGTGTTATTTGCTTACTCATTATAACGAAAACCTGAGAGCAAATATTCAAACCAGCCTTGTACAAGATAAAACATTTGATTTTTCTGGGCTCGAAAGTTTGATTCCAGGGATGCGGGAATGGGTTATGAATTTTGAAACAAAACGCACCAAAATGGAATCAAAACTGTCGAGTCACGTTACAGAACTGATTCGTAGCTATAGTGCGGATAAGATTCGCTCAGATAACCAATTTTGATACCTATTACTGCAGGATGCTACACAGGATACGGGGATAGGCGTGACAAATTCAGGAAAAAACCGGCTCGGCGTGGGGTAAATCGACCAGTGTACCCCGAATTTTCCTGATTTTGTCACAAGTGACCCGTCTCTACCCTGAATTTACGCCTAAAACCCCGGATGGCACCTCATGAACCGGCGACCAACCGAATTGGGAAACGCTAGAGCACCGGAAAAACCAGTTTCGGGGCAGAATCTAGGTGCCTCGGCGTGGCGGTTGGCCGGTTCTGACAAATCTGGAGTTCAATTCCTGATTTTCTGGAGTTGCGCTCCAGATTTGGTGGGCAGGGTCTATAATGGCTTGAACAGAGGGAAAAATCCCCAAAAGAGGCTAGGGAAGGGGGCGCCGTGTATATTACGCGACATCTGGAAGCTGCCGTGAGGCATGGTTCTGATAATTTTCCCGTGCTGTTGCTCAGCGGTCCTAGACAGGTTGGTAAATCCACGGTTTTGCGCCAGTTGGGCGATTCTGAACGCGAGTATGTCACCCTGGATGACCCGTTTCAGCGTGATATGGCGCAAAACCGCCCCCAGGATTTCCTGGCGGGCCATCGCCCGCCGGTTACTATTGAAGAGATTCAATATGCACCCCAGCTTTTCCCGTATTTGAAAATGGCGGTGGATGATGACTGCGCAGATGGAGCATACTGGATTACCGGATCCCAGGTGTTTCCCCTCATGAAAGGCGTGACGGAATCCCTCGCGGGGCGGGTAGCAGTGCTGCGACTGGGTGGGTTGACTGGGCGCGAGGAATACGGGCTGGCACCTCATGAACTGGCGACCAATCACGGCGAACTCGCGCAATCCCTTCCGGAACCCGTCGTGCGGCAAAAACTGAGCCAGTCACGTTTCGGACGAATCTTGCGGGGTCAGTTTCCTCGTGGTGTTACCCACCCGGATTTGAGTGCCGAATTGTTTTTTTCGTCTTATATTCAGACCTGGTTGGAACGTGACGTGTACCAGCAGCTAAACCTGCGCTCGGAGTCGACTTTCCTGCAGTTTGTCCGGCTTTTGGCCGCGCGTACCGGCCAGGAGCTAAACAAGGGTGCCTTGGCCGCTGCCTTGCAGGTTGATACGAAAACCGTGACTTCTTGGCTGTCGGTGCTGGAGTCTTCGGGACTGGTGTACCTGTTGCCGGCGTGGGCGAGGAACCTGGGCAAACGCGTGGTGAAGCGTCCTAAAGTCTATTTTCTCGACACCGGGCTGGTTTGTTATCTTTGCGGTATCACCAGCGAGGCGGCGCTGCAAAATTCCCCGATTTCCGGGGCAATCTATGAAACGTGGGTGGTGGGCGAGATTCTGCGATCTTGGTGGAATCAGGGCTTGCGTGAACATGTATTCTATTACCGTGACCAGTCCCAAAAAGAGATTGATTTGATTCTGGAAATTGGTGAAACAATCCTCCCCCTAGAAATAAAGGTGTCGTCTACGCCCCACGCGCCTTTTAAAAATTTCGAGGTGCTCGCGCCGGTTGCAACGCGGGTGCCCTACTGGGGGTGCATCTGTACCGTCGACGCTCCCACATCTGTTGGCGACAACGCCTGGCTGCTGCCGGATACTTGTCTGTGAAAGGTCACGTTTCCCCGGCGGTTTTCATGAGGCGACTATAACACTTGAGACTAGTTTGGTTTTGTGGTCTTTGTAGGAAAAACCACCAGTTTGTACAGGACGTAGCGCAGCGCGGTGCCGATAATCAGGCCGATAATATTGGCCGAGATATTATCCGCCAGGGGCGAAGTGAAGCTCAGTAAATAATGGGACACCCATAGGCAGGCCAGGGGAGGCAGCGCTCCGATAACATTAACCAGCACGAACAGCAGGGCTTCCTTCGCCACCCCGTGGCCACCGCGCTCGCGAAAGGTCCAAGACCGGTTGGCAATCCAAGAAAAAGTCGTGGCCACCGCCACCGCCACGCACTTGTCGAACAGCGGCCACTGCGGGGTCAGCCACAGCAAGAACAGGTTAAACACCGCCAAATCCACCACGTAGTTCGCCCCGCCCACCATCAAAAACTTCGCAATCTCTGACCAGTTATTGCGCAAATATCCCCAGCCCCACCGCCACAGATGCGCCAGCGGATTCGCAGGGGATGACTCCCGCCCCGGTTTTTGACTCACCGTTATATCCTAAGCCTCACCCCGTCGGGGAACCGAAGCGGACACCCGCCCGCCCCGGTTTGCCCGCCTCTTTAGACAGAATACTTTGGGTTGCCCGGCGGACACCCGCCCGCCCCGGTTTGCCCAGTGGGTTAAGACAGCGGGATACTCGCGGGTGGGTTGGGTCTTGCCAGGGAACCCGATACTTGTCTAGACCGGGTCGGCAGGTGAGCGTTGGTTACGAATTCAGGAGAATTTGGCTACCGGGTGGAGGCTGCGGTGGTAAATTCAGGAGATTTCGGGTAAGGGGGGTCGGTATAGCGCCTGGTGTCCCGGTTTTTTCCTGGTTTAGTCACGCCCTTTGCCAAGGCATCCCGATTCTTATCAATGGGCACGCTCTGCCGTGGTTATTCCGGCATGCGCAAAATCACCGCGAAAATTGCACCGAGGGTGGGGAATCTGGCATAATCAAAGACTGTACAAACGTGGCTGCGCCTCCCTCTCTGCGTGGTTGCGGAAGTTCAGAGCAAGCCCCGCCACAGTGTTTCCCTGCCTGCGGTAAGACCTGCTCGAAAGTTTATTTACAAGGAGAGTCACAAAAGTGGCAGTACGTATTCGTTTGAAGCGAATTGGTAAAATCCATCACCCGATTTACCGCGTAGTGGTGGTCGACAGTCGCAAGAAGCGCGACGGGCGCGTCATCGAAGAGGTCGGAAAATACGACCCTAACCAGGAACCTTCCCTGATTGAACTGGAATCGGAACGCATTCAGTACTGGTTGGGTGTGGGTGCCCAGCCCTCTGATGCGGTACACCGTTTCTTGGTGCTCAGTGGCGACTGGGCCAAGTTCAAGGGTGCCAAGAATGTTGAAAACCGCATCCGCACCAAGGATGAAGGCGACGACGTAGCAGCGGCAATTAAGGCCGCCGACGACGCGGCTGAAAAGGCCAAGGCTAAGAAGGCTGAAGCCGAGGCTAAGGCCAAGAAGGAAGCGGAAGCCGCCAAGGCTGCGGCAGAGTCCGAAAAGGCTGCGGAAGGGACTCCGGCTGAAGAAGCCCCCGCCGAAGAGAAGGCTGAATAATGTCGATGATTGCCGAATCTTTAGAACACCTGGTCAGCGGGATCGTAGACGAACCGGAAGCCGTGCGGGTCAACGAAAAGAGCCTGCGTCGCGGCAAATTGCTGGAGGTTCGCGTTGCTCCCGCCGATTTGGGTCGGGTGATTGGCCGCAACGGGCGCACTGCTAAAGCCTTGCGCTGCGTAGCTACCGCGCTATCGACCAACGGCTCGGTACGAGTCGACGTTATCGACCAGGAACGGCACTGAGAAAAACCTCTATCCTAGCCCTCGCGTGAACACGTGGGGGCTAGGATGGTTTAACTCGATTTGGCTGCGTCGGTTTCATGAGGTGCCAAGAAAAACTGCCGATAAGATTATCCAAGAACAGAAATACTTAGATTCAACCCGATGGAAAGGCGAAGAAAACCGTGAAAGTCACCGTGGCCACCCTAGGTCGCGCCAGCGGAGTGCGCGGCGAAATCCGCGTTGCCCTGCGCACCGATAACCCCCATACCCGGTTCGCCCCCGGAGCGGTGCTGGTGACCGACCACCCGGATTTTCCTCGATTGACGGTGAAACAAGCGCGACACAGCGGGAAGCACTTCGTGGCCAGTTTCAAAGAAATCCCCGACCGGGATACCGCTGAAACCCTGGGCGGGGTGAAACTGGTGATAGAAACCGACACGGAAGCCACTAACCCGCCAGGCCCAGACGAAACCCCGGGCGCGACAGAATCAGGCAGTGAAGACGGGTTTTACCGCCATGAACTGGTGGGACTGTCCGCCCAGACCCAAACCGGGGAAAGCCTGGGTATGGTGAGCGATTTGATAATCGGTACCGCCCAAGATTTGTTGGAAGTAACCACTGCGGATGGACACAAGGTCTTGATTCCCTTTGTTTTCGAGCTTGTCCCCGAGGTGGACTTAGCGGCGGGCAGGGTAGTAATGGCACCGCCGGGGGGACTGTTCCCCGATGGGACACAAAGTAAACAAGCAGGGGACTCGGATGGCACCTCATGAAACGAAAAAGGGGAATTAATGCGCTTCCAACTGATTTCCATTTTCCCCGAATTCTTTGACGTATTACGGATTTCCCTGGTGGGTAAAGCCGCGCAAAACGGCATATTGTCCTGGATAGCCACGGATTTACGGGATTTTACTGACGACCCGCATCGCACTGTGGACGACACCCCCTATGGTGGGGGCGCCGGGATGGTGATGCGCGCCGATATTTGGGGCAAAGCCATTGATGGGGCGCTGGAAAACTGTGACTTGGACGCGGGGAAGTCGGCGGGGCGAGTGCCGGAAAACCCGGAAGTAACAGGACAATCCGCCCCACCAGAAGCACAATCCCCCAGGCGAGCGAAAACCGTGTTAGCAGTGCCCACTCCCTCGGGGCATCCTTTGACCCAGGCGAAGGTGCGGGAACTGGCCGAGGCCAAAAACATCATCGTGGCGTGTGGACGCTACGAGGGAATCGACGCGCGGGTAGTGGCGCATTACCGCGAGATGCCCAACGTGGAAGTTTTCGAGTATTCATTAGGTGATTATGTCTTGAATGGCGGCGAAATCGCGGCCGTCGCCCTGGTCGAGGCGGTGGGGCGGCTGCTGGAAGGGATGGTGGGTAATCCCGAGTCCCTGGTCGAGGAGTCCTTCGAGGGCTCTGGCCTGTTGGAATATCCGTCGTACACCCGCCCGTCACAGTGGCGAAACCTGGAAGTGCCCGAGGTCTTGCTGGGCGGCAATCACGCGAAAATCGAGGAATGGCGGCGAACACAAGCCTTAGAGCGTACCGCCCGGATACGACCCGAACTGTTGGAACACCTGGACGCGGCGAAACTAAGCAAAACCGAGCGAGAAATCCTGGCTGGCTGGGGGTGGATTTATTTACCCAGCCTGGTACCGGGAGACAGCGCAGCGGCTGTTAGCGGACACAATGCGACTCGACAGACGAAAGTAGCCGGCGGAGCGAATGACGCTGCGCCGCGTAGTTGCGTGGCGCAGCGGGTGGTGATTCGCAAACCGAAACGAGGCGAAGCCCTGGCCTTGTCAGCCTTAGGGTCGGAAACCTTCCCCCTGGCCTGTCCCAGTTATATTACCCCCGCAGAAATCGAAGAATTCACCGAGGTAGAATTCAACTTAGAAACCGTAAAAGCCCGGCTGAAAGACCCGGAACACCACCGGTACCTGGTGGCGGAAATCGGTGGGGAACTGGTGGGATACACCTATGTGATTGTCGGGCTGGACGAAGCCGAGGCACAGCGTGCCGGAATCACCCCGGGGGACGCGTATCTGTCCAAATGCTATGTACGCGAGTCCCTGCGTGGCCTGGGGCTGTCCGGGGCGCTGCTGGAAGCAGCGCTGGCGGAACTGGATTCTACGATGGCAGTCAGTCTGGGAACATCGATTTACAACAAACGCGCCCAGAAATTCTATCGTCGACACGGCTTCAAAAAAATTGGCGCCCGAGAATTCGTAGTGGGGGGACGCGTAAACCAGGATGTGGTGATGCGCCGCCTCCGCCCAGATTCGGTTGGCACCTCATGAAGCCGCGACAGGGCAGACAAACCGCAGCCCGAGCCGAAGTTTATCCACCAGAGGCGCCCGGGTGAGCCGGCGGGGCTAATTAGCGTCGCGACCCAATTTTATGGCACAATATACAAGCTTCCGGGCGGTTTAACCTGCCACAGGGGGAAACCACTGACCCGGGGGCGAAACCGAAACCGGCACCGCCGAAACTATCGCGAAGGCATGAAATTTGTCCGAACCGTGAAGTTGCGGCCAGGGTGCCCCGAAAGGCGTTTTTGACCTGTGGCAAGGGCGTCGAGGAGAAAACATGCAAAAACCTCAGATAGAGGAATTCAACAAGGCCTCGTTGCGCGAGGAAATCCCGAATTTCCGCGCCGGAGACACCGTCAAGGTTCACGTGAAAGTTATTGAAGGTAACCGTTCGCGTATCCAGATTTTCCAAGGCATCGTGATTGCCCGTCGCGGGGCGGGCGTAGGGGAAACCTTTACGGTGCGTAAACTGTCCTTCGGCACCGGAGTGGAACGTACCTTCCCGTTGCACGCCCCCACCGTGGACAAGATTGAAGTCGTGTCCCGAGGCGATGTGCGTCGTGCGAAGCTCTACTACTTGCGTAATCGGCACGGGAAAGCCGCGAAGGTCACCGAAAAGCGTGACAACAAGACCACGGCGTAACAAATTTCACCCGTAAAATCCCCCGAGTGTTTTCGCGGATTCGCGTCAAACCGGCGGGGATTAAGACGCTAAAAGAAACTGGGAAACGGAGCCAGGCCTTGGAATAAGGCCGGTTCCGTTTCCCATTTAGGTTATGATTTTAGTAATACCAAGGTTCCCAGTCGGTAAAAATGACGGGGTGTGCGCAGAGATTACTAGGGAGTGGATGTGAGTCCGAAATTTAGCGCCGACAACGGGGGGACTTTCCCCCCTGGTACGGGGCTGCCTCCCGATCCTCAATCCGACAAACAGTCGTCTGGCTCGACTAAGGGGGCGGCGAATTCAGGAACTGAGGGACATAACGGGCGCAATCTCAACCCCAAAGGAACCGGGGGCGCCCGGGGTGTTGACAGCAGCGAGACGCAATATTTCGCCGAGGAATTTCCTCGAGCCCACCCTGGTGGCGAATTTCCGGGTGGAATGACAGGGAGGATGCCGGGAGCGATGCCCGGAGAATACCCCGGGTATCCTCCCATGTATTCCGCCTGGAACCCGGATTTAGGTTTCGGAGATTATCCGCCTGGATTGTACGACCAGCTCTTTGAATACTACAGCAACGGCGCACATCCCTATTCTGGCCGCTCCGATGGTAAGAAAACAGGCTCGGATGCCTCCCACCCCGAAAAGGGGGCGCGCAGCAAAGTGACTCAGCGGGCGGGCTCAGGTAAAGGAGAGTCAAAAAACCCTGATAATGATGATGACCTATTGCGGGGGGATTTGGACGATTTCCAGGCCGTCCATCAAAGCGATTCTAATCGCGACAGCGTCGACGAATTTCGCGCCAGCCGGATGATGCGCCCCCGCGCCTATCCCAATCCCAACGAGCTGATGGTTCGCCAGGCGGGAGCCTTTGGACGTCCCCAACTTACCTTGGACTTCCCCTGGTACTTCGAGCTGATTGCGGTGGTTATCACGATGCTGACGATTTCCTCGCTGGTGCGTACCTTCTTGCTGCAACCCTTTTATATTCCCTCGGCTTCTATGCAAAATACCTTAATGGTTAACGACTCTGTGTTGGTCGCCAAAACCGCGCCCCGATACAGTCCTTTGAACCGAGGCGATATTGTGGTTTTCCGTGACACCGAGAACTGGCTGCAGTCAGGCCGCGAGGGGCTGGTGAAAAAGAAAGCTCCCAACCCGGTGCTTGGCGGGATTAAACGTTTTATGATTTTCGCTGGCCTCGCCCCGGAAGACGCCCAAGGCTTCGTTATTAAGCGAGTCATGGGTATGGGTGGAGACACCGTGACGTGCTGTGACGAAGACGGCCTGTTGAACATTAATGGTAAAGCCATTGATGAAGACTACACTTTGAACACCGGTGTCGCCTCTGAGGTCAAGTTCAATGTGGTGGTTCCCAAAGGCTCACTGTGGGTGATGGGAGATAACCGCAACCATTCGGCGGACTCGCGCTATCACATGGATTCCCCTTCGGGGGGCTTTGTATCCGAAAAACAAGTCGTGGGTCGAGCCTTCGTGGTGGTGTGGCCGTTGGAACACATGCGTTTCATCTCGCCCAGCTGTGCGTTCTATAACATTCCCAAACCCGTTTTGGGAGATAAAGACGCCTTTTCCTCGGAATCCAATGAAGTCCCCCCAGGACGTCGAGGTTAAGCAAATGCCTGACTTGTCTTGGGAAAGCGCCGCCCTTGGCGGGGTAAATGGCTGTGCGGTTTCGGGCGATTACTTCGCGGCCTCCGGTGGTACTGCCGCGCCGGTCGCCCTGGTGGGTGGTATGGACGAGGTCGGCCGCGGTGCCTTGGCTGGTCCGGTTTGTATAGGAGTCACCGTGGTGAGTGCCACGGAGCTCGCCGCCGGGTTCCCGCCCGGCCTCAATGATTCCAAAGCTTTAACCGCCCGGCGGCGCGAAGCCCTGGTTCAGCCAATTCAATCTTGGGTCAAGGACTTCGCTATCGGCGAGGCCACCAATATGGAAATCGACGAAATGGGCATCATGGCGGCCATGCGTTTGGCGGGGTGGCGAGCCCTCAATCAACTGGACGCTCGGGGACATTTGCCCCAAAAATTACTTCTGGACGGGAATGTTGATTACTTACAGGCCGAACATCAAGCGAATCTGTTTGATGCCCAATGGCACCTCATGAACCCGGCGCAACCCGCGCAACCCGCGCAACCCGCGCAACCCGCAATGGGCACAACCCCGGCGCATAACCCGCCGCCCGCCCCGCTATTAAAAGTACAAACCCTGGTGAAAGCCGACCAACACGCCGCGACGGTGGCGGGAGCAGCCGTGCTGGCAAAGGTGTACCGTGACGCGTTCATGAGTCGCCTGGAAGACCCCGGCTATGGTTGGAGCCACAACGTTGGCTACGGTACAAAAGCGCACCGAGAAGCCATTTCCCGACTCGGACCGAGTCGGTGGCACCGCCACACCTGGAAATTAAACTGAAAACCGGTAACACTGATTCAACGTTTAACGACTAGGATATGTAAGGTAACGGATTTACGAAAAGGCGCATTGATGGTTAACAACGAAGACATAGAGTCCTACGAAAACGGCTTAGAGCTGGAACTTTACCGGGAATACCGTGATGTGATTTCCCTGTTCAACTACGTTGTGGAAACCGACCGGCGCTTCTATCTGGCCAACAAAGTCAATGTCACCACTCACAACAACACCGGCGGGGACGTGTTCTTCGAGATAGAACTGGAAGACGCCTGGGTGTGGGATGTCTACCGTTCCTCACGTTTTGTCCAGAGCGTGAAAGTGCTGTCTTTCAAGGATGTTAACGTCGAGGAACTGTCCAAACCAGAGATTGAGATTCCCAGCTAGCTCACTGGTGCGCCGCTGTTGGCGGGTCGAGTCGGAGTCGGCGGTGGTGTCGGAGGTGCCAGTGGCATCGCGGCGGTATTTTGGGGCGGGTAAAAACCGTTAACCCGGGGTCGTTGTTGAGGTTTCAAGGACTTTTACCCTGTGGAAAACCCCTGAATTCACAGGTTTTTTTCGCGCCGCTTTTCGTGAGGGCGGGGGCGCGCCATGCTGGGGGGTATGACGAAGACGATTCATGAGGGGCTAGCCCCCAATCCGACGCCCTCCACTGTGGCGAGTTGCCCGGCCAGCGGGGGATACAAGGCGCAACTGCGGGCGCAACGCCGACTGTGTCGAGCCTTGAAACCCCCGAAGGCTCCCCGGAAAAACCCGCATAATCGGGAGCTTGGCCTTGCGGGCGAGGAGCTTGCGGCCGAGTTTTTACAAACCCAGGGCTACCAGGTGCTTGACCGCAACTGGCGATGTCGTGCCGGCGAGGTTGACATTGTGGCTTTGTCCCCCGATTCCGTCCTGGCTTTTGTCGAGGTCAAAACTCGCTCCACCCGACGTCACGGCACCCCTGCCGAGGCCATCACCTATGCCAAGTTGACGCGGATGCGTTGCGTTATGGGGGCGTGGTTTCGGGTTCATGAGGCGCCATTCCATCACGACGTAAGCCTAGATTTGGTCAGCGTGGAATGGGATGGGGTCGGCCAAGCCGCAATTACCCACCGAAAGAAGCTGAAATGAGCGCGGGACACACTTGGTCGGTGGGTCTGGTGGCCATGGAGGCTACTTTGGTGCGGGTTGAAGCCCATATTTCCGAGGGAATCTCGGCCTATACTTTGGTGGGGCTGCCTGATACGGCGGTACGTGAGGCTCGCGATCGGGTGCGGGCAGCGGTTTCTAGCTGTTTTATCGAGTGGCCCGATGTGCGCGTGGTGCTGAACCTGTCGCCCGCCTCGCTGCCGAAAACTGGGTCGGGCTACGACTTGGCCATGGCGATGGCGGTGCTGGCGGCGATGCGGATTGTGTCGCCGGTGGCAGGCGATGACTTCGTGATGATTGGTGAACTCGGCCTGGATGGACGCATCATCCCGGTGCGAGGCATCCTGCCCAGTGTCTTGGGGGCGGTTAAGCAAGGTAAACACCGTTTTATTGTCCCCCACGATAATGTGTCCGAAGCCCAGCTAGTGCCCGGGGCGCAAGTCATTGGGGTACACCACCTGGGACAGGTTATAGAGCTTTTAGGCGGGAGTCTGTTAATCGAGGTTCCTCCCGCCCCAGACAGTATTGACCGGGTGGAACCAGTGTCGGCGCGTAAAGCCCCGGCCGGAGACTTCGCGGATATTCGCGGGCAAGCCGCCGCCTGCCATGCCATGGAAATTGCCGCCGCTGGAGGTCATCATTTGCTGATGGTTGGTACCCCGGGTTCCGGCAAAACCATGCTGGCTTCGCGTCTGCCAGGAATCTTGCCGCCGCTGTCCGATGAACAAGCCGTGGCGGTGACCGCCATCCATTCTTTGGCGGGAACCTTGTTTTCTGGTGAAGGCTTGATGCGGCGGCCTCCTTTCCAGGCTCCGCATCACTCGGCGACTTTGGCGGCGATGGTGGGGGGAGGTTCGGGAGTGCCGCGTCCGGGGGCGGCTTCGTTGGCACATTGCGGGGTGCTGTTCTTAGATGAAGCCCCCGAATTCGGGGTACGAGTGTTGGATTCCTTGCGTGAGCCCCTGGAGAATGCCGAGATTACGCTGCATCGGGCGGCCGGAGCGGCTGTGTATCCCGCCAGTTTTCAGCTGATAATGGCGGCGAATCCCTGTCCGTGCGGCAATGCCGGGTCGCGCCGGGCGCGCTGCACCTGTACCCCTTTCGCGCGTAAACGTTATTTAGAGCGGCTTTCCGGGCCGCTGCTAGACCGGATGGACATTCAAATCCAGGTGGAAACTCCGGGGCGGGGCGCGCTGTGCGCCGCCCAAGCCGCTGACACTACCGAGGTAGTCGCCCGACGGGTTGCCGAGGCGCGCCGGGCTCAAACGGAACGTTGGCAGGGGCAAGGATGGTTGCTGAACCGCGAGATTCCAGGTTCGTTCCTGCGTTCCAAATCTGGGGGATTTTCTCCTGAAATCCTGGGGATGGTGGATGCCGTGGTTGAAAAGGGCAAACTGTCGATGCGAGGGGCGCAACGGGTGTTGCGATTGGCGTGGACAGCCGCAGATTTAGAAGGAAAAACCGTGCCCGGCATGGAACACGTGGGGGCAGCAATGACATTGAGACAACAAGGAGCAGAAATTGGAAACACCGGTGATTAATACGGTATTGGAAGTGGACAAGGTTGGTTTAAACGGGGTTTCACAGGAAGAAGCGCGTCCCGTACCCCAGCGGGATACTTCTCGGTGGGCGCGGGCAGCCTGGACCGCCCTAGCAGACCCTGGCGATGTGACAGCCGGGAACCTAGTGGAATTTTTTGGGGCGCTAGAGGCCTTAGAGCGGCTGATGAGACTCGCAACTCATGAAGTCGAGCCCGATGAAGACACCATCCGTGACACCTTTAAACCCTTTGTGTTGCCTGCCTCGGTGGCGAAAATCGCGGGCTGGGCGTTGCGTTGGCGTGCGGTTAGCGTGGATCAGGAATTGGAGTGGCTGTGGGAAAACGATGGCAGCTTTTTAATCCCCGGTGACCCGCAGTGGCCCCGAACCTTGGACACGATGGGAGCAAACCGACCCTTAGCCCTGTGGGTGCGAGGGGATTCGGCGGCAGTACAGGACACCGAAACCGGTGCGGTGGCTTTGGTGGGCTCGCGTTCCGCGACGCGTTATGGCATGAGCATGGCCGGGGAACTGGGATATGACCTGGCGCAACACGGAGTTTGGGTGATTAGCGGCGGTGCCTACGGTATTGACGCGGCGGGACATCGAGGAGCTTTGGGTTCGAGTGGAAAGACTCTGTGTGTGCAAGCCGGAGGGCTGCGGGAGTTGTACCCCGCGATGAACACTTCGATGTTTGACCAAATCTTGGAAACTGGGGCGATTATTTCCGAACAACCCTGGTCGTATCGCCCGCAGCGTCACCTGTTTTTGAGTCGCAACCGGCTGATTTCCGCTCTGAGCCAGGTGGTGGTTGTGGTGGAAGCCGGAACTCGTTCCGGGGCGATGTCCACCGCTAACCACGGGGCGGAACAGGGACGTACAGTGGCGGCAGTGCCGGGTTTAGTAACCTCCGGAGCATCGGCGGGATGTCACCAGCTGATTCGGGAAGGCGCGACCTTGGTGACGTGTGCCGGGGACGTTTTGGAGCTTATGCAGCCATTTGTGGCTCCAGACGAAAAACCAATAGGGGCATGTAGCACAGCTGGCTCGCTTGGGGAGGGTGCGGGGCACAGCGCGGAGAATGTGACATTGTCTACCGCTGCGGCTAAAGAATCGAGTGAGGCGGGGCATAGCGCCCCAGCAGCTGGCAGCAATGCCAACCCTAGTACCAAGCCTAGTGCTGACTCCCTGTTCAGCCCGTTTTTGAAACCGGAAACCATCAAGGTCTTCGATGCCTTGCCTAAACGCATGTGGGGCAGCCCTGAAAATATCGCGCAGAAGGCCGGCTTGGGAATCAGCGCGACTCTTGGCGAGCTGGGCTTGCTGGTTTTGGACGGGAAAGCTGAAACCCGTGACGGAAAATATCGCCGTCCCCAGCCCTAAACCCTAGTGTGGGGGCGGTTGGGGCGAGCGAGTCGTTGTGGAGACTTGTGGAAATCGGGGGTGGTGCTGGCGGTGCGGTGCGTAAACTCTCGGTTTGGGGCGAGCCAGGTGGGATGGCGTGTGGTGCCAGTCATAAACTGAAATAGTGGACAAAGACGCTAGCGAGGAATGGGAAGCCCAGGTATTAGCCGAATTCGCGGAATATCTGCGTGCCAATCGGGGATTTTCCCCTCATTCTTTGCGGGCTTATCTTGGTGATTTGCGCGAATTACTGGAGTTTTTGTGTCCCCCTGTAGCGTTGGTGCCCGCTGCGGGGTTGGCTGCTCCGCCGCGAAGCGGTGAGAGCTCGGGACGCGGGTTCGCTGCGCCAGAGCTTTCGCGCGCGCTTAGTGACCCCGCGCGAATTCGCGCTTGGTTGGGGGACATGTCCCGTCGCGGAGCTAGCCGTGCTACTTTGGCGCGTCGCGTGGCTTCTTTCCGTACGTTTTCGGCTTGGGCGTTAAAGCACGGCTTCATGAGTTGCGATTCTGGATTGCGGCTTCACTCCCCAAAGCCAGACAATTCACTTCCTACGGTTTTGAGCGAAGCACAGGTGGCTCGGTTACTTAATACGGCTCGTCTTCAGGCCTACAGTCTGGGAGTTCACCAGAAGGCCTCGAAATCTCAAGCGGAAATTCCTGATTCGATTCCGGGGGATAGCGCCGTGCCTTATCGCGCGAATCCCGTAGGTTTGCGGGATTGGGCGCTTTTGGAGTTGCTTTATGCCACCGGTGTTCGGGTCAGTGAGCTGACGGGTTTGCGGTTGCGAGACATTAGCCGCAGTGAGGCTACCATCAGGGTTTGCGGCAAAGGCGGTAAGGAGCGGGTCGCTCCCTATGGAATACCGGCTGGTATTGCTCTCGATGAATACCTGGAACAGGGGCGTCCGGTTTTGGTGTCCCCTGACAGGGACGCGGGCGAGTGGGTGTTTTTAGGCGTGAAAGGCGGGCGGCTCGACACCCGCCTGGTGCGAGGCATGTTGCACCGTATGACTGCGGTGGCGGGAGTGCCAGATTTGGGGCCGCACGGTTTGAGACATACGGCGGCCACTCATTTATTGAATGGGGGGGCTGATTTGCGTTGTGTCCAAGAAATTTTGGGTCATGCCAGTCTGGGCACTACCCAGAGGTATACCCACCTTTCGACGGCTCATTTGCGGCAGGTCTATTTACAGGCACACCCTCACGCCTAGCTGGGATTTACTGGTGGGGAGGATAGGGCGGATAGAAAATACAATCGGCAAAAAAACACCCAATAAAAGGGACTTAAGTCCTTGTAGGTGAAGATTTTTGTGAGAGTCTTCAATTTTTGGATTTGAAATCACTCTTGAAAAGCACAAATGCGCGACTGGAAATTACAAAATCCTTAAAGTAAAGTTAGAAGAACCCTAGAAATAGCTGAGAATGATAGCTAGAATGGAACCAGAACGTCAGTTGAGGGCATTCTGCATCGTAGGCAGACCGAGTGTTGGAGGTTATGGTGGTGAATCTGAAGCGTTCAATCAGTTCTTTAGTAGCGCTGACGCTTGCCGCTGCGCTGCTCTCGGCATGTGGCTCCGAGAAAGAGACCGGTGCCGCTGTTACGGCTCGGGAATTAATGAGTTCCGATATTACCTTGCAGCAGCCGGCGGGGCCGAAAACATCTTTCCCTCTTCCCGAAAGTTCTGTTCCTACCAAGGCGGCTTCGAATACACCTAAGCCTTGCGCGGAAGTCAAGCTGATTCCTCCGAAGAATCTGATGAGCGTCGCGCCTTTTGCTGAACCTAAGCGCTTCGAAGAATTTTCGGAGCAGGGAGCGGCTGATGTCGTGGCCTATTACACCTATGCTACTTATTACAGTTTCGTCAAGCGCGATACCTCGTTGATGCGCCGGGTGTTTACCAATGAGTGCACTAAGTGTGCAGCCATGGCAGATTGGGTTGATGCCTTTGTGGCTAAAAATGCCCAGGTGCAAACCGGGATTCCCACCACTGACATTATTGATGTTTACGGCGAAAAGCTCGAAGGCGGTTTCGCGTTCTGGGTAGTGGCTCAGAACCGGGAACCGGCCATTTTGGGCTGTGATGCTAAAGGGACAACCGGGGGATACGACGCGCCCTCTACCTCCAAGTCGCTCTATCGGGTGGAATCGGTGCAAGGAAAGAACCTGATTACCGGTATCTACAAAGTCCCCGAGCGTTACCGCTAGATTCCCCGCATATCCAGTTTGCCGGTTGTTTATGACAGCGGCCAGAGTCGGATGCGGCCCCCCAGGAGTTCCAGTGGATCAACATAGCCATCCCGACCGTCTTTTACCCCAAAGTGGAGACGATTGTCCCCTGGATAGTGTCCTCCTAGCGCGATACCAATCGGGTCGCCCCGAGAAACCTCGTCGTTTTTACTGACACTGGGCTCGACTGGTTCGTAGGTGTAGCGTCGACCGCTGCTGTCCTCTAATGAAACCACTGGACGACCGGCGAGTTGCCCGGCATAGAGTACGGTGGCATCTGTAGCGGCGAAAACAGTTTCGCCGGGAGTCACCCGTAAATCAATACCACGATGACCCGGCAACCACCTTTGTGCTGGGGGATCAAAACGCCGGGGCACCGGCACAGGGCGACCTGTGGGCCAGTATAGAAACTCGGTCGTGGTTATTACAGATCCGGGGGTGACAGTTGAACTTGTCCCAAAAGCCACACCGGGAGCACCCAGTAGGAACAGCGTGAGGCAAAACACTAAAATTCTTTTCATATCTAGAGCTTGCGTGTAAACCAGGAATAACCACAGCGGAGAATCTCTATCCTGTGGATAAAGCGGGGTGGGGGACGGCTGTGGAAAACTCGAGAAACGGCTTGGTATTGCCAAGAATTAGCGATGATTCTCCAGCTTTGCTAGACTTAGAACGCGATTGGCTTTGGCCAATTGACTACGCGTGTACGCAGCCGCAGCCGCGCGTTTTCCCGTTCTGAGAACCGAAAAACGTCGTGCAGCGGTCACCGATTTCTCGCTAGGTCCCTTCGGGGTGCGGGGAATCCTGCGACACCAGGCATTAATTAACCGAAATCGGGTGTATCCGTTAACCACGGGTGTGCCCCAAAACTGAAAGAAGGACGACCAATGGCAGTCGTAACTATGCGCCAGCTACTGGAAAGTGGCGTACATTTCGGGCATCAAACCCGTCGCTGGAACCCGAAGATGAAGCGTTTCATCCTCACCGACCGTTCTGGGATTTACATCCTCGATTTGCAACAGACCCTGGCTGATATTGATATCGCCTTTGATTTCGTCAAGCAAACTGTGGCTCACGGCGGCACCATGCTGTTTGTGGGCACCAAAAAGCAAGCCCAGGAATCCATTCAGGAGCAAGCCACCCGGGTGGGGATGCCCTATGTGAACCAGCGTTGGCTGGGTGGGATGTTAACCAACTTCGCTACAGTACACAAGCGTTTGCAGCGCCTCAAGGAACTCGAACAGTACGATTTCGAGGACACTGCTTCTACCGGCTTCACCAAAAAAGAACTGTTGATGATGCGCCGCGAAAAGGACAAGCTGGCCAAGACACTGGGCGGTATCCGCGACATGAACAAGACCCCCTCTATGCTGTGGGTGGTTGACACCAAGAAAGAACATCTCGCAATCTCCGAGGCGCAAAAGCTGGGGATTCCGATTGTGGCCATTTTGGATACCAACTGCGACCCCGACGAAGTAGATTACGGGATTCCCGGCAACGATGATGCGATTCGTGCGGTGGATTTATTGACCAAGATTATCGCTGATGCCTGTGCCGAGGGGTTGGTGGAACAGTCCAAGAAGCAAATGGGTGAAGGCGGACAAGACGCCGAACCTATGGCTGAGTGGGAACGTGATTTGCTGCAAGGTGAAGCCGCACAGACCCCGGTAGAAACTCCGGACGAGGCCGCGAACCCGGAAGCAACTCATGAAACCCCCGCCGAGTAACCGAGACGAGACATAAGGAAAAACAATGGCAAAGTACAGCATGCAAGATTTGAAAGAACTGCGCGAAGAAACCGGAGCTGGTTTGGCTGACGTCAAGAAAGCGTTGGAAGAAGCCGAGGGTGACCGTGAAAAGGCTCTGCAAATTATCCGCGTCAAGGGTCTAAAGTCCCTGTCTAAGCGGGAAGGGCGTTCCGCCGGAATGGGATTAATCGCCGCCAAAATAACCGACACAGCTGCGGGGCAGCGCGGCACCCTGGTGGAAGTCAATGCGGAAACCGACTTCGTGGTGAAAACCGAGAAATTCATCAATATGGCCGAGGTAGTGCTCCAGGCGGCGGCCGAATCCGGCGCTAGCACCACAGAAGAACTGATGAAAGCCAAGACCGCTGACGGCACCGTAAAAGACACCATTGACGCAGTGGCAGCGATTATTGGCGAGAAACTCGATGTCGCCAATGTGCGCCAGGTAGAAGGCGAAGCGGTGGATGTGTACTTGCACAAGTCCTCCCAAGACTTGCCCCCCACCGTGGGGGTGCTGGTAGCCACCGATAAGGCCGGAGCTGGGGTAGCCCACGATGTGGCGATGCATATCGCGGCGTATTCTCCCGAATACTTGAGCCGTGACGAGGTTCCCGCCGAGGCCGTCGAAAAAGAACGTGAAACCTTGACTGAAGCCACCATCGCCGAAGGCAAACCCGAAGCGGCAGTCGCCAAGATTGTCGAAGGCAAGATGAACGGGTTCTTTAAGGAAAACGTGCTGCTCGACCAGCCTTACGCCAAGGATCCCAAGACCACAGTTGGCAAGATTGTGGAAGCCTCGAAAGGCAAAGTTACCGGTTTTGCCCGCTTGCAAGCCGGCGAATAATTCACGGTAGTTTTCAAAATCGGGCAGCTCCGAAGCTAAAGGCTTCGGGGCTGCCCGCTAAATTTACATATAATAAGCAAAGCGGCTGTGGCACCCCACGACCGGTGACCACAAAACCGCTCGCGGAACCGAATGTGGAACCGAACGAGCCAGTGAGGAAAGGAAACGAGGACTCAGGTAATGGTTGAAAATCCGCCCAGACGGGTATTGATGAAGCTATCCGGCGAGGTTTTTGGGGGAGGTTCCGTAGGACTTGACCCTAATGTGGTCTTGGATATCGCCCACCAAGTCGCGATTGCAGTGAATAACGGGGTACAAATAGCCATCGTGGTCGGTGGGGGAAACTTTTTCCGGGGTGCAGAGCTGTCCCAACGTGGTCTAGATCGAGCCCGTGCCGACTATATGGGGATGCTTGGAACTGTGATGAACGCCTTGGCATTGCAAGACTTTTTGGAACAAGCGGGGGTGCGCACCCGCGTCCAATCCGCCATCACCATGACCCAGGTTGCCGAGCCCTATGTGCCCCTGCGCGCCATTAGGCACCTGGAAAAAGGTCGGGTTGTGGTATTCGGCGCCGGCGCCGGGATGCCATATTTCTCGACCGACACGGTTTCCGCCCAGCGTGCCTTAGAAACCCATTGCCAGGAACTGTTGGTGGGTAAAAATGGGGTCGACGGGGTCTATACCGCTGACCCCCGCAAAGATGCGAACGCAACCAAACTCGACAAAGTAAGCTATGAACAAGCCCTGCGTGACGGGCTCAAGGTAGTGGACGCGGCCGCCTTTGCTTTGTGCAAAGACAACGGTTTAGCCATGCGAGTCTTTGGGATGGGAACACCTGGCAATGTCACCAAGGCTCTATTAGGCGAGGATATCGGCACAGTGCTGTACAGCGAGAATGGCGCCTCATGAACCCGAATCCAAAACAATAAACTAAACGAAACCCCAAAACGAACAAAGGAGAAACCCCATGATAGACGAAATACTGAAGGACACGAAAACCAAGATGCAAAAAGCCGTGGAGGCCACCAAGGATGAATTCGCCACGATTCGCACTGGGCGCGCCAACGCGGCCATGTTTGACGGAATTGTCGTGGAATATTACGGTTCCCCCACCCCGTTGAAACAACTCGCATCATTTAATATTCCCGAGGCGCGTACCGTAATTATTCAGCCTTTTGACCGCAACGCCACCCAAGACATTATCCACGCTATTTCGGAATCAGATTTGGGAGTCACCCCCACCGATGATGGCAAAACCATTCGGGTAGTGTTACCGGCACTGACCGAAGACCGACGCAAAGAATACGTGAAACAAGCCAAAACCAAGGCCGAAGAAGGGCGGGTGTCGATTCGCGGGATTCGGCGCAAAGCTAAGGATGCCATGGAAGCACTGAAGAAAGACAAGACTTTAGGCGAAGACGAAGTGGAACGGGGGGTCAAGGAACTCGATACCGTCACCAAGAAATTCACCGACGAGGTTGACACCCTGCTGGAGGACAAAGAAACCGACTTAATGACTGTCTAAACCAGGCAGGAAGTAGAACTCCTGCATTATTGGCAACTATGGGCGATAAACGTATGGCATCAGCGAGGAGACGAGCACGTCCCCGGCGCGACACGACACCGGGTGGGAGCGCCGCGCCGCCCGTAGTCACCGAAGAAAAAAAGTCGGGTTCACGAGCCGGCCGTGACTTGGGTGCGGCTTTCCTCGTGGGTGGAGGTCTGTTGGCATTCTTCGGGCTGACCCTGCTGTTCGTCCCAGTGTTGTTTCGGCTGGCCGTTATCATAGCCATGATGGCGGGGCTGCTGGAGTTTCGCCGTGTCTGGCAGAAGACTGACTTGCATCTAGCCACCCCAGTGACAATGGTGGGGGGAGCCGGGATTTTTATTTGTGCCTCTCAGATGGGGATGGAAGCCATGCTGACCGCCACCCTATTCACGGTAGGAGCTGGGATACTGTGGCACTTGACGGGGGAATCTCGCGGCGAGAAGCTGCTGCGAAATGTTAGCGCCACAGCCCTAACAGTGGCGTATATCCCCTTTCTGACATCATTCGTGGGACTATTGTCGGTGGAATGTGGGGGGCCGGCGACAGCAGTGTACGTCTTGGCTACCACCCTGGGCTCGGATACCGGCGGGTATGTTGTTGGGCGCTTCCTGGGACGTCACCACATGACCCCGGTGATATCCCCTAAGAAAACCTGGGAAGGATTTGCCGGGTCAGTGGTCTTTGCGGTTGCAATCAGCATAGCCGGGACGTTTTGGATTGGAATTCCGTGGTTTTACGGGCCGATTCTGGGGGTGCTGATAGCAATTTTTGCCACCCTAGGGGACTTGAGCGAATCGCTGTTGAAACGGGAACTGGGGATTAAAGACATGGGGCATATACTGCCGGGACATGGTGGGTTGCTCGACCGGATGGATTCTTTGCTGATGGCCGCGCCTGCGGCATATATCATCTTGAAGTTCGCGATTCACTTCCACCAGGTTCTCCCCATGTCGTAGACCGGGTGGCTATTGGTAAGACCTCGGACAAGCCCGAGCCGGTCATCAAACCGAAAACCTGAACATCGGCTAAAATAGGCGCGTGCCAAAACAAGTTATGCCCGGCGACCAGCCCCCGGTGGGAGCCACTTCTCCCCAAGCGCGCCCGCGCGTCAGCTTTATCCCCATCGGCAAGGGCAAAGCCCCGATACATTTCGCGGATTTAGAACCGGCAGTTCGCCGTGAAACCGCTGCGGAATTGGGACTCAAGGCCTTTCGAGCTGACCAGATAGCCCGGCATTACTTCGGACGTTTCGAAGCTGACCCGCAGCTGATGACTGACTTGAACGCGCGCGACCGGGAACTAGCCGCGCAACTTTTGCCGCAACTCATTACCCCGGTGGTGACCAAAACCGCCGACCAGGACTGGACCCAGAAAACCCTGTGGCGACTCTTTGACGGCGCGGAAGTCGAATCCGTGTTGATGCGATATCCCAAACGGGTCACCCTGTGTGTATCCTCGCAGGTAGGATGCGGGATGGGCTGTCCGTTTTGCGCCACAGGACAGTTGGGGCTGGCTCGCAATCTTTCGGCCGGAGAAATCCTGGAGCAAGTCCGATTTTCCGCCCGAGCCGCCGCCACCGGAGCCCTGGGAGGGCAAGAAACCCGCCTTTCCAATATTGTGTTCATGGGAATGGGTGAGCCCCTGTCCAACTATCGGGCGCTGCTGACTTCGCTGCGCACCATCACCGCCCCGGTTCCCCAAGGTTTCGGGATTTCCGCGCGCAACCTGGTGGTTTCCACGGTTGGGATGGTGCCGGGGATACGCCGTCTAGCCTCGGAAGGAATCCCGGTCACCCTGGCAGTGTCGCTGCACGCTCCTGACGATGAACTGCGTGATGCCCTTATTCCGATGAATCGCCACTATAAAGTCGGCCAACTGCTCGATGCCGCTCATGAATACTTCGAAACCACCGGACGACGCGTCTCTATCGAATACGCTCTTATCCGCGACATGAACGACCACCCGTGGCGCGCGCAACTACTAGCCGATGAACTGAATAAACGGGGTAAAACCTGGGCACATGTTAACCCCATACCTCTAAATCCCACCCCCGGAAGTATCTGGACTGCAAGCTTGCCGCGTGTCATGGAGGAATTCACCTCGATTTTACGGCAAAGTGGGATTAGCACTACTTTGCGAGATACCCGGGGTTCTGACATTGATGGAGCTTGCGGGCAACTCGCAACCGCCTCGAAGAACCACAAAAAGACCGGCGTGGCGCGAGTGCTAGGACAAGGAAGCGAGGAACCCCAACATTGAGTGACACGATGTTTCGCACCGCGAAGTTTTTTCAAAAAGGCTACCATCGCGACGAGGTAGAGGAATTCCTGAAAACCGCCCGCTCGGCCTATGAAGGCACCGGGGGGCCGGCCAACTTCGGTGCCGCCCAGGTTCGCGCCCAGGGCTTTCGTGTCGTGCGCGGTGGCTATAACTTTGCCCAAGTAGACGCGGCTATGGATCGTCTCGAATCCGCCTTTGTGGCACGTGCCCGCGCTGACCATGTGGCGGTAAACGGCCAGAAGGCTTGGATGAACCTGGTGTCGGAACAGGCTACCACGCTCTATCCGCGATTGTTACGTCCCGCCGGGAAGCGATTTTCGCACCCGAAAGGCCGGGAACGTGGTTATCGTTCGGCTGACGTGGATGCTCTGCTGGAACGCCTGGTGGCGTATTTCGACGAAAACAAGCCCCTGACCAGCCGCGAAATTCGTGACGCGGTATTCGCTGAATCCAAAGGAACCCGTGCCTACGCAGAGGGACCCGTGGACGCCTATCTAGCGCGCGCCGTGGAAGTCTTGCTGGCTGTGGAGTAAGCCCTGGAATAAGCGGCAGAGCCGCCCGTAGCGTCGGCCGTGGAGTAACTCAACCACCCATCGCGTCGCTAAACCGCTAGAATAAATCCGTGCAAGATATTGTAATCCTGGGGTCAACCGGTTCTATCGGCACCCAAGCTCTCGAAATCGTCGCGGCACATCCCGGACACTTCCGCATCCAGGCCTTGGCAGCCTCGGGCACCCACCTAGATTTACTGGCGCGCCAAGCAGTGGAGTATGAAGTCCCCTTGGTGGCGGTCGCCAACAGCTCGGTGGGGGAACTTGATCAGGCTCTGAAAGCCGCCCAAGCCCAATCCGATAAACCCCCGGTGCGACATCACCTGTTGACCGGACGTGCCGGCGTGGAAGCCGCCGCCGGGTGCGTCCCCGGGGGGATTGTTTTGAACGGTATCGCGGGAATCTCTGGTTTGCACGCCACCCTGCGTGCCCTGGATTCCGGAGCGCAACTGGCCTTGGCCAATAAGGAATCCCTGGTGATTGGCGGTTCCCTGGTGCGAGAGGCGGTAGTGCGTCCCGGGCAAATCACACCGGTAGACTCCGAGCATTCCGCCATTTGGCAAGCCCTGCGTTCCGGGAAACACGAACGGGGGTTATGTGCCTCGCAAGTCACGGGATATACCGAGGTTTCCCGCCTGATTTTGACTGCGAGTGGCGGGCCGTTCCGGGGTAAAACCCGGACGGAGCTGGAACACGTCACGGTTGCGGAGGCCTTGCGTCATCCGACTTGGGATATGGGGCCGCTGGTGACCATCAACTCTGCCACCATGTTCAATAAGGGCTTGGAAGTTATCGAAGCTTCGCTGTTGTTCGACATTGACCCCAAATTTATAGACGTGGTGGTGCACCCGGCTTCGGTGGTGCATTCCATGGTGGAATTCCGCGACGGAGCCACCTTGCTCCAGGCTTCTCCACCCGACATGCGTATTCCCATTGCTTTGGGGCTGTCTGCTCCAAGCCGGCTGCGGGATGTGGCGCCGAGCTGTGACTGGACGCGCCCGGTGAACTGGCATTTCGAACCGGTGGATAACCAAGCTTTCCCGGCGGTCAACTTGGCGCGCCAGGCGTTGCAAACCTCGGCCACGCATCCGGCGGTGCTGGCCAGTGCCGACGAAGTCGCCGTTGCGGCTTTCCTCGATGGTCAGCTGCCCTTCCTGGGGATTTACGATGTGGTTTCGCGGGTTGTCGCGGAACACCACGGCAAGAATGCCCCGGAACTGGCTGAACTCGAAGCCACCTTGCAGTGGGCCAAACGTCGCGCCACTGAACTGATAGCGGAGCAACATTGAGTTATATTCTGGGCGTAATTATTTTGGTATTCGGGCTGGTAGCCTCTATTGCTCTGCACGAGCTGGGGCACTTTATCCCCGCGAAACGCTTCGGTATCCTCACCCCGCAGTACATGATTGGTTTCGGGCCGACTATCTGGTCTAAAAAAATTGGGGAGACCGAATACGGCGTGAAGTGGATTCTGCTTGGTGGCTATGTCCACATGGTGGGAATGTATGCTCCCGGACGGGTGGGACGCAAGACCACGAACCGTAAAGGCGAGCTGACGTGGGCGGAACAGGCTCGGCAAGAAGCCGTGGCCGAGATTCCCTCCGGCCAGGAATCCCGGGCTTTCTATGCTCGACCGGTGTGGCAAAGACTGGTGGTTATGCTCAGCGGTATCTTGATGAATCTGGCTCTTTCCTTGCTGTGCGTGGGTATCGCCCTAGGGGCAATCGGGTATGCGGCACCGAGTCTGCGCCTGGCCGAGGTTTCGGCGGGTTCCCCCGCTGCTCAGGCTGGAATGCAGGTGGGGGACAAGATCGTGGGGATTGACGGAAGTGAGGTGTCCGACTGGGCGGCAGTGCAACAAGGCATTGGCCGGACTTTGCCCGGTAAACCTGCTCGGATTGCGGTGCAACGCGGATCTGAACGTCTGGAGTTATCTGTTACCCCGCGTGAGTCGGGAGGGCGCAGCGTGATTGGGGTGTTACCCGCTTCGCAACGTTATCGGGCAACACCCGGCGACATTTTGAAATACGAATGGGCGGTGATGGTGGCGACTTCCAAAATTCTGGTGGCTCTACCCGTGAAACTGTGGGAAACCACTTTGAGCCTATTTGAAACCGAAAAACCGCGCGATCCGAACTCCGTGATGGGAATCGTGGGAATGGGACAGATTGCTGGCCAGATAGCTTCAACCAAAGCTCCGGGATTCACCCTGGCCGATCGGGTGGCCTCTTTCCTGTTGATGATGGGGTCGTTGAACCTGACCTTGTTTTTGTTCAACCTGATTCCGTTGATGCCCCTTGACGGGGGACAAGCCGCTGGGGCAGTTTTTGAACAGCTAAGACGCTGGTGGTGCCGTTTGCGGGGTCACCCCGACCCCGGGCCGGTGGACTTGGCACGAGTCTTGCCGCTGACGGCCGCAGTGGTAGTGGCTTTTATCGGCATGACCGTGTTACTGATAGTGGCTGATATAGTGAAACCAGTCTAAACCAGTTAGACCGGCACCCGGGGTATAAAAGCCCTGGAAGTGCCCTTAATCTAGACCTAGGATAAAATCGCAGCGTGAGTGAAATTAATCTTGGAATCCCCCCGGTAAAGCGGATTCTTGCTCCTCGCAGTAAAACCCGCAAAATCATGGTGGGTAGCGTACCGGTGGGTGGGGATGCCCCAGTGTCGGTGCAATCCATGACCACGACATTGACTTCTGACGTGGGGGCGACCTTGCAACAAATAGCGGAACTAACCGCTGCCGGCTGCGATATTATCCGCGTGGCCTGTCCCTCTGAAGATGACGCCGAAGCTTTGCCGGAAATCTGTAAGCACTCCAGCATCCCGGTGGTGGCCGACATTCACTTCCAATCTCGTTACGTGTTTCAAGCCATCGAAGCTGGCTGTGGGGCGGTGCGCGTAAACCCGGGTAATATCCGGGCTTTCGACGACCAAGTCAAGGAAATCGCCAAAGCTGCTAGTGACCACGGCACGGCTTTGCGCATTGGGGTGAACGCCGGATCTTTGGACAAGCGCCTGTACGAAAAATATGGCGGTGCCACCCCGGAAGCACTGGTGGAATCAGCTGTGTGGGAGGCATCCCTGTTCGAAGACGTAGGCTTCCACGACTTCGCGATTTCCGTGAAACATCACGATCCCTTGACTATGATTCAGGCCTATCGTCTGCTGTCTCAAGCTGGGGAATGGCCGTTGCATCTAGGAGTTACCGAAGCCGGCCCCCAGTTCCAAGGCACGATTAAATCCGCTACGGCTTTCGGAATCTTACTCTCCGAGGGAATCGGCGACACGATTAGGGTTTCGCTCAGCGCCCCGCCGGTGGAAGAAGTCAAGGTGGGCTTGGAGATTCTGCGTTGCCTGGGTTTGCGTAAACGTAACTTCGAGATTGTCTCTTGTCCCTCTTGCGGGCGTTCGCAGGTGGACGTGTGTGCCCTGGCTAACGAGGTTAACGAGGGCTTGAAAGATATTACTTACCCGTTGCGGGTCGCGGTTATGGGGTGTATTGTCAACGGTCCGGGCGAGGCGCGCGAAGCCGATTTGGGCGTGGCTTCGGGTAATGGCAAGGGCAAGATTTTCATTAAAGGTAAGGTCATTAAGACCGTGCCGGAAAGCGAGATTGTGACCACCTTGATAGCCGAGGCAAATCGCCTGGGTCAAGAGCTGGGCTTAGATTCCGGGTCGCCCACGGTCGAGACTTTTGAGAGCGTCGGGGCGGGAAACTGTCCCTAGGTATCGGAAGCAGTACCCAGGGGCGGATTTTCGCTGCCCGTAGCCACGGCCTGGCGAATCGCGCGCAACATAGCGCGCTGGGCGGCCTCTAACTCGAAAGCCAGCGTGTGCACATAACGCAGATTATCCGCCACTGCCGGGTCAGTCAGCATCTTGGACGGATTCGAAGTAAGTGCCTCTAAAAAGGTCAGTTGGGCAGCCCATTCGCGGCGTTTTTCGCGCCACTGTTCGAGGGGCTGCGCCAAGGAGGGGTCTTTGAGCATATAGCGGGTGGCCTCGCGAACCTGCTGGTCACGGACAATCGCCCGGTCGGCTGCGGACAGGGTTTCCTCGTAAACCAGGTGGATTTCTTGCAAATGCGTCGAGGGAACCTCAACTTTGCGACGACGTGGCATAAGCCGGGAAGCCAGCCAGATAACGCCCACAGTTAGGGCGATAGTTGCCAAGATTACCAGGGCATACAGCAGGTTTTGAGTCACAGACCACTTGTTTGGTGGTGTCACCGGAATCGCGGTAGCGGCAAGGAAAAGAAAGGTCTGCACGGTGAAAGACTACCAAAACCTACTCTGATTTTGGGGCTACTGGCACGGCGGGGGCGGATTAAACGACGGCGATAGTGTTTGTTGGTTACCGTCGGGTTACTGGCATGGCAGGGACAGTTTAAACACCTTGGCGGGGGTTTGGTAACCTAGAAGCGTCGCGACTGGCGAGGCTTCTAGGGCAGGCGTTTCGGCACCGCCCCGAGAAAGCGGGAGGAAACACCCTCCGGGGAGCGCATTTACACAATCGGACGCCTGGGTTGTGCCAAGACAAGAATCGAGAAATATCCAGAATAAACGGGTGATGAACCCTTACCGATAGGAGGAACCATGACCGATGTTTTGAACCAGCCTTTATCTGAGGTAGATCCCGAAATCCAGGCCGTGCTGGATGGGGAACTGACTCGACAGCGTAACACCCTGGAGATGATTGCTTCCGAGAACTTCGTGCCCCGCGCGGTCTTGCAGTGTCAAGGCAGTGTGCTGACCAATAAATACGCCGAAGGCTACCCGGGTAATCGCTATTACGGTGGTTGCGAAAACGTGGATGTGGCCGAAAACCTGGCAATTGAGCGCGCGAAGTCACTGTTTGGAGCCGAATACGCCAATGTGCAGCCACATTCCGGGGCGCAGGCGAACGCGGCTGTGCTGACGGCGCTGGCGAAGCCGGGTGAAAAAATCATGGGCTTGAAACTGGCTCATGGCGGGCATTTGACCCACGGGATGAAGATTAACTTTTCCGGGCGGCTCTATCAGGTGGCCGCCTACGGGGTGCGTGAAGACACCAAACTGATTGATATGGATCAGGTGCGCGAATTGGCTTTGAACGAGCGCCCTCAGGTGATTATCGCCGGCTGGTCGGCCTATCCGCGCCACGTTGATTTCGCGGCTTTCCGCTCGATTGCCGACGAGGTCGGGGCGTATCTGTGGACCGATATGGCGCACTTTGCGGGGCTGGTGGCGGCTGGTTTGCACCCCTCCCCGGTGCCGTACTCCGATGTGGTGTCCACTACGATTCACAAGACTTTGGGCGGTCCGCGTTCCGGGATGATTTTGTCGCGTGACGCCGAGGCCTTCGGCAAGAAGATTAACTCGGCGGTGTTCCCCGGCCAGCAGGGCGGCCCTTTGATGCACGTGGTAGCAGCGAAGGCGGTAGCGCTGAAACTGGCAGCGGGCGAAGAATTCCGCGAAAGAATGTCGCGCGTCTTGGCCGGGGCGCGGATTTTGGCCGAGCGCCTCATGGAAGACGATTGCAAGGCGGCGGGCATTGATTTGTTGACTGGAGGTACGGATGTGCACTTGGTGCTGGTTGACCTGGTGAAATCCGCACTGGACGGACAGCAAGCCGAGGACCTGTTGCATGCGGCGGGTATTACCGTCAACCGCAACGCGGTGCCTTTCGACCCGCGTCCCCCGAAAGTCACTTCCGGGCTGCGCATCGGTACCCCGGCACTGGCGACTCGTGGTTTCGGGGATGCCGAATTCCGCGAGGTGGCCGACATTATCGCGAGTGTCTTGGTGGACGGTGCCACTGGTGGGGCGCACTCGGTTGACGTGGCCAAGTACCAGGCGCGCGTGCGGGCTTTGACCGAGGCTTTCCCGCTCTACGCAGGCTTGCAGCAATGAGAGCCCCCTGGGAAGGCGCCGCGCAGGTCTTGGATGGCAAAGCCACGGCGGCCACTATCAAGGCCGAACTGCGCGAGCGGGTAGCGACTTTACGTGCCCACGGGATAGTGCCCGGGTTGGGAACTATCCTAGTGGGCGACGATCCGGGGTCTCAAACCTATGTGGCCGGTAAACACCGGGATTGCGCCGAGATTGGCATCGAGTCGATACGCGTGGATTTACCGGGAGATGTGTCGGAGGTCGAGGTTCTGGCTGCTGTGGAGCGTTTGAACCAAGACCCGGCTTGTACTGGGTATATTGTGCAGTTGCCGCTGCCTGCCGACATGGATACAAATCGGGTGCTGGAAGCCATTAATCCCGAAAAGGACGCGGACGGTTTGCATCCCACGAACCTGGGGAGGCTGGTCTTGCGGGTAAGCGAGCCGATTACCTCGCCCCTGCCGTGCACTCCCCGGGCGGTGATAGAACTCGGGCGGCGTTTCGGGGTGGATTTTGCCGGTAAGGACGTGTGCGTGGTGGGGCGCGGTACCACCGTGGGACGTTCGATAGGCCTGTTGCTGGGGCGAAAAGATGTCAATGCGACTGTCACCTCATGCCATACAGGGACGCGCAACCTGGCCGAAAAGTGCCGCACGGCGGATGTTATCGTCGCGGCTAGCGGCGTGGCGGGGCTGATTACCCCCGACATGGTGCGCCCGGGTGCGGTGGTGTTCGACGTGGGGGTTTCACGAGTCGTTTGCCCGGATACGGGCAAGTCGCGTTTGGCGGGCGACGTGGCCGCTGGGGTAGACCAGGTGGCCGGGTGGCTCTCGCCTAATCCCGGCGGGGTGGGACCCATGACCCGGGCCTTGCTGTTGGTGAACGTGGTAGAGGCCGCCGAGCGGCAACTTCTTGATTCGTGAACAATTTCAGGTATACCCGAAATATTCCTTAAAACCCGAGATTTTTTGGGTATACCTGGATTATTCCCGGAGTCGACGTGTGCCACCGGTCGGAAGTCGGGAAGCGCCTCATGAACCCGAAAAATCGCGGCGAGGTGGGGAACGCGGCAAGACCCCGGGTTGACGAACGTCGAATAGGGTAATACGATTGTATTACTTAAGAAGTGGAGGTGGGGATGCCTACGATTAGCCTGAGGGTTCCGGAAAAAGAACTAGATATCTTTAAGTCCTATGCCGAGCATAATAATGCTACCTTGTCTGAAATTATCAGGACTACTATGCTGGAGCGCATTGAGGATGAATATGACCTTAAGGTATTTGCAGAATACGAAGCGGAAAAACAAGCGGGAACATTAAAAACCCGCCCTGTCAATGAGCTGTTCGAAGAGCTAGGGTTATGACCTATCAGCTTATCGCTACCGACAAATTCGATAAGTCCTTCAAGAAACTGGACAGGCAAACGCAAAGGATAATTAAATCCTGGATTGAAAAAAATCTTATGAATTGTGAAAATCCGCGTTTATTCGGTAAAGTGCTAAGAGCCAATAGAAGCGGGCAATGGAGATACCGGGTTGGCGACTATCGAATTCTAGCTGAAATATGCGACCAAGAGATTGTGTTGATTCTTGTTGATGTGGGACACCGGAGCCGAATTTACTAACTTTGGATTAAGCTTCCCTTTTTCTGTCAAGTTGGTTCTGTGAGATGTTTCTGGGTAGTTACCGTTTTCATGAGGCGCCACTCACAGAAGCGCCTCATGAACGCAGGGTGAGCTGGTCTGACCAAGGAACGGCTAGGCAACGATGCGGCGATAGATAAATTCGCGGTCGCGACTTTCGCCCACCTGGAACTGGTATTCATCGGCGTAGTCGAAACCGTAGCGTTGATAGAGCTTTTGAGCATCGAAGTTTTCAGACCACACGCCCAACCACAACACCGGATGATTGGTGTCAATCAGCCAGTTCAAAGCGGTTTCAAACAGCTTTGTGCCCCAGCCGCGGCGTTGATATTTTTGCAACAAATAGAGTCTTTTGATTTCGCCGTCCTCTGGCTGAACCAACTTGCTAGGCAGTTTGCAGCGCCCGGCAGTTACGTATCCACACAGGTCGTCGCCATCTGCCAACACCCACACGCCGGATGACGGGTCATTGATTTGCTGGGAATAATCCGCCACGGTGTAAGCCGTCTCGAGGAAGGCTGCCAAATCTTGTGGCGGGTAGCCAGCCCCGAAAGTTTCCGTAAATGTTTCGCGACTCAAGACCACTAGTGCGGGGGCGTCTGTGAGTTGTGCCGGTCGGATTTCCATTGGTGATTCTCCTTGCTGTGTCATGAGGCGCCTTGCTGTGTCATGAGATGCCTGGTGGTGCATGGTTGCGCCGGAAATGCTGAAAACACCCTAGCCAATCCTAGACCTGCGTGGCAAAATTTGACTGGTATCCCCGATTCCACACGTGCCCAGCGTCGTCGTTTTGCACGCGATAATGAGAACGGCTATCGTTAGAGGGTGGGTCGGTTCAAGAATGCAGGTCTGGCGATGCTGGCGCTAGCCGCCAGTTGCGCCCTGGCGGTGCCTGGATTAATGAATTTCGCTGCGCCAGATTCCAAGGCTGTACCCAATGCTGCGATGGCACCTCATGCAACCGGAACCACAACCGCCAACGACCCCCCAAGGGGAGACAGGCGAAAACTGCATCTAGTAACCACCACCGCCTTGCTGGCCGATTTGGTGAAACAAATAGCGGGGGAGCGCGGCGAAGTGACCTCGCTGGTGCCCAAAGATGCCGACCCGCATTCCTATGAACCCACCTTGCGTGACGTGCGCAATATTGTCTATGCCGATGCGGCCTTTGCGAACTATTTGATGTTAGAGGAACACTCCCTGATTCGCGCGATAGACGCGAACCTCTCGCCCCGTGCTGTCAACGTCAACCTGGCCGAAGAATCCGCCGCCAACGGGGTGAAACTGATTCCCCTGGTCGAAGACGTAACGCTGAACACCGTGTGGCTGGGGTTGCGGGTACGCAGCGGCGAGATTGACGATGCCCGGCAAGGTGAATTGCTGGACGGGGCGCGCGAACGCAAGGAAACCGTTGCCGTCAAGGCCACCTGCGTGGAATACCAGACTCTAGAGGCGGCCACGGGCGGGGCAGCGGGCAAGGTACCCCCGGAAGTCTCGGTACACGCGTATCTGACCGGGACTTTCGGTAACCCCACCCGGTATTGGGACTTGACCGTCAAGCCGGGTGCGACGCGGGTTCATGAGGCGCCAGAGCAATCCCGGCGAGATGCAAAAAATAGTTCTGGCGCGAAAACTGGGTCTGTCGTGACAATCCGGCGAGACGCAAAAACCGAGCCTAGTGCGAAAGCCTTGCAAACGGATACGGCAGTTCCTTCATGTCACGCTGGGGCGCCATCCAAGGCTGTGGCCTTGCCGGTTGGGGCGCATACCCACCTGTCATGGGCGTTTTCACACCCGGGGATTTACCGGCTGCATCTACAAGCCACCAGCAAAAACGTGGCAAAAAGCCCCGAGTCGGTGCTGACTTTCCTAGTGGGATCCTCTCCGGAACAAATTCCGCAGTTCGCGGGGAAAACCGCCGTGAATCGCGGACACGTGGACTTGAGCGCACGCCGGGAACAAAACCGGCTGACCCTTGAGCTTTACGGGGATGAACAAGAATCCACTCCGGAATCCCCCGAATCCTTGACAAACGGAAGCCACGACGCAGACTCCGGGGCAGCGGGAGGCACGCGAAACCACGGAGGAACAAACTCGAAGATTGATGCTGCCACCACCGTTAGCCCTGCTATCACTGGGCTGGCACCTCGTGAAACCGAAACGAAGCACGAACCCGAACCGGATTGCGACCATGGACACGGTAACGAAGGCAGCCAAGGCTACAAAGCACAACGGGCATACGGCCTGGCGGATTCCGTGGTGGTGGTGCCGAACCAGGCGCTGACCCAGATACCCGCCAGCCCTGAATTTCGCTTTCTGGGACGCCCCGGCACCGAGATCTACCAACTGGCGCAAGCCGTGCTGGGTAAACACATTCACGGCACGCTCGACCCCCACACCTGGCATGACGTGAAAAACGCTATCGCCTACCTGCGAACCATCACTGACACCCTCACCCAGCTTGACCCTGCGAATGCGCGATATTATCAAGAAAATCGCGACCGAGCGGTGGAGCGTCTGGAACGCCTGGATGCCTGGATGCGCGAGGTTATCGGCTCGATTCCCGCCTCTAAACGGTACTTGGTGACCACGCATGACGCTTACGGGTATTTGGGGGCGGCTTACGGGGTGAATATCGCGGGTTTTGTTTCGCCCAACCCCGGCGTGCAGCCCAGCACAAAAGACCTGGTGGCGCTGAACCGCACCCTGGATGCGTTGCAGGTCAAAGCCGTGTTCCTGGAACCAAACCTGGCCGCCTATGCGGCGACCCTCCGAGAGCTGGCGGGACAGCGCGGGATCGCGGTGTGCCGGATTTACGGCGACGCCTTCGACCCCACAGTACAGAGCTATATCGACATGATGCAGGCCAACGCCCTGGCTCTAAAAGAATGTTTGGATCGCGGTGCGCCGCTTCCGGCGGTACCGTTTCCCCCGCAGAAAGGAAAGTGAATGCGCAGGTTGTTTTTGTTGATGCCGGTGTTAGCGGCGGTTTCACTGGTGGTGGCGAGTTCATTAGGTGTCATTCCGGGTATGGCCGCCCCATTGGGTTCAAACCGAATTTATTCTGGGGTGGTGTCCCAGCGGGTTACGGCCACGCATCGCGATCATGGTCATGACCATCACGACCATCATGACCATCAGGTCAGCGCCACCGAGGAAACCCGGCTGGGCGAGGATGCTCCGCAAGTCACCATTACCGAAGGGCATATTGACCTCGGTCCGCGCTTGGTCGATGGCCAGTGGGTGTTGGCTGCGCGCGACGACACCGCGAAAACCCCGGTGTGGCGCCGCCCCACAGACATGGCTTTCGTGCTGGGGGAAAACGCGGTCTTGCGGGTGCCAGACAACACGGACTATAAATTCCTGGGGGTTGCACCGGGCACGCCGGTGTATGTGATTGGCCAAAACCAAGTCTCTGGGGTGCCGTGGCTGGGGTGGAACACCCAGGCCCCCGAACTGTCGCAGACTGGGGTGACCGGGGTCAAGTTACAACTGGTGGGCCATGAGGGGCCAGGCGAGGTTCAGGTTTTCCTGCAATCCGGGAATTTCGGAACCCCGCAAGTGGTTTGGTCCACTGCCCAACACCAGGTCAGTGAAATCTATATTGACGCGAATACTCACACCCACGCCAACTGGGTATTTACCCAGCCTGGAGTACACCTGCTGCAATTCAAGGTCTTGGGCGCGGACGGTTCCGGGAACCAGATTTCCGCGACGGCGCTGTTGCGCTTCGCCGTGGGCAAGGACACAACCCCGGCTCAGGCACTGGCCGCGACCTGGAAAGAAAGCGGCAGTTTCGAGATGGCACCTCGTGCAGACGCGAAATCCGACAGTGACGCGGCGGCCAAAGCGTCGGCCAAAGCGGGGGACAAAGCAGCGAGCGCGGCCACGAACGGCGCGGCGGGAAATCCCGCGGAAGAAACGAAGCCCCAAGGCGGCCTGACGACACCGGGATGGTGGCTGCCGCTGGTGGGTGGCATGTTGGTGGTGCTGCTGCCGGCCGGGGTGATTATTCTGGTGCGGCGGCGAATCCAGGAGCGGGAGGCCGTGGCTAAACGCTACGCGGAAGGAAAGCATGACTGAAGTACTAACCACCTCTAATTCCTTGGAAACAGGAGAGAAAACCGGCAAACGCCAAGGATTCATGCGGGCGCCTCGTGAAACCACGGGGCAACCGGCCACGGCATTGCGCGAGAACGACTTGGCCACCCCCGCCCCCCAGCCTTTGTTGCGAGTGCAGGACTTAGAGGTCGCTTACGGGAGTAACACGGTGTTGCACGATGTGAATCTGGAGATTCAACCGGGGCAGTTCGTGGGTTTGCTGGGCGGTAACGGCGCGGGGAAAACCACGCTGATTCGTACCATTCTGGGGCTGATTCGTCCGCGAACAGGTGTTATCGAAGTCGACGGGGCTCGGAGTGCGGCCGCCCGGCAGGCCAAAATCGGCTATGTGCCCCAACGCCATGCCTATGCCTGGGATTACCCGATTGACGTGGCTGGAACGGTTTTGACCGGCAAGGTGCGGCAACTGGGTTGGGGCAGACGCGCGAAAACCGCCGACTGGGAGGATGTGTACGCCGCCTTGGATTTGGTGGGGATGACCGCGCTGGCTCGGCGGCCTTTGGAGCAGCTTTCCGGAGGGCAACGTCAGCGGGTGCTGGTGGCGCGCGCCTTGGTGAACCACCCGCAACTGTTGATTTTGGACGAGCCTTTCACCGGTTTGGACCAGCCGGCCGTAGAGAGCCTAAACGTGCTGTTTAGCGAACTGACGGGCGGGGGACAGACTTTGCTGATGTCCACACATGACCTTATGGGTGCCCTGGAAGTCTGTGGGCGGCTGGTGCTGTTGCGTGGCACCGTGCAGGCCACGGGCGCGCCGGGGGAGCTTTTGACCCCGGAGCCTTGGCAGCGCACTTTCGGGGTAGGGGCGGGCTCGCCGCTGGTACGGTTGATTGCGGCTCTTGCAACCACGACCCACTCGGGAGGCGCGCGATGATATCTTTCCTGGATTTCCTGGGCGACCTGGCGAACCCCGCCCTGGCGTTTTTACCGAAAGCCCTGTTCGTGGGCGTGTTCTCGGCCGTGATTTGTGCCCTGGTTGGCACTCACGTGGTGCTGCGCGGCATGGCCTTTATTGGGGATGCGGTATCCCACGCGGTATTCCCCGGCATCGCCGTGGCCTTTGTGCTGCAAGGGTCACTGTTGGCGGGCGGAGCCGTGGCAGGCCTGGTGATAGCAGTGGCTATCGCGCTGTTTTCGCAAAACCGCCACGTAAAAGAAGACAGCATTATCGGAATCTTGTTCGCGGGGTCTTTCGCGCTGGGGCTGATTATTGTGTCGCGGGTGGCGGGCTATTCCGGGTCGCTGCAAAGTTTCCTGTTTGGCTCGATTACGGGGATTCCCAACCGCGACATTGTCTGGGTGGCGATTGTCGGGGTGGCGATTATGGGTGTGCTGTGGTTTTTTCACAAGGAACTGGTGGCGGTCAGTCTTGACCGGGAGAGCGCGGCGGCCGTGGGCTTACCTCTGGTGGCGCTCGACGTGGTGTTGTACCTGACCGTGGCCGGTGCGGTGGTGGTTTCCGTCCAAATTATTGGCAATGTTTTGGTCTTGGCACTGTTGGTGGGGCCGGCAGCCACGGCCAGGCTGTTGACCAACAAACTGCCGGTGATGATGTTCTTGGCGACGTTGATTGGGGCGAATGCGGCGTTTTGGGGGCTGTATCTGGCCTGGGCGTTGGACTTGCCGGTCGGTGCGACAATCGTGCTGGTCTGTACGGTTTTGTTTGTGGGGGCATGGTTATTTTCCTGGCGCGGGCGCCTGCCCTCCCGGCGGGTCTCGAGAAGCCAGTTGCAAGACTGAAAACACGCGGTGGAGTGAATACACCGTCCTCGATTAGCTCCAGTGGCGGTATGATTGTGGCGGTAAAAGTAGCACCGGAAAGGCCAAAGATATCGTACGAACCACCGTTTCGGCACACAGAGGTACTCTGTATGGAGATGGCAATCGTCACGACTCTCCGTTTTCATGAGGCTACCGCAGCCTCCTGCGATGCTGCGAGTTCACCACACGTAGCATCGGTTTAGTTGCGGCGGGAGTAAAGCTGGCTAAAACTATAAATTGACGGCTGGATTTACAACAAACTGACTACTGGGAATTAATAAATAGACGACTCCAGCTACGCTAAATTGGCGACTGGCACCTCGTGAACAGGGAAAACATGACCGAAACACCCGCTGTACCACCCGCGACACCATATCACCCACGTTTGGCCGATTAGGACTTGAAAGCCGCCTTACAACGAGCGGGCGGAGTGTTGATTACCGAATCGAAAGTCTGAGGAAAAACCGAAACCGCACGGCAAATCGCGCAAAACATCCTGCAAGCGGATACCGACCCCGGGCTGGCCAAGCAGCTCGAAACCCTACCTGACCAGGAACTTCATGGCGCTACTCCCCGGTTGATAGACGAGTGACAGGTGTACCCGATTCTGTGGGATTTAGCCCGGCACCAGATTGACCAGCGTCGCGAGCCTGGCCAGTTTATTCTTACGGGTTCAACCGCGCCCGCAGCGGGTGAAACGATTGTCGGCCTCGCTGGCGCGCGGGGTGGGAACCGAGATAACCACCAGCGTTCTGTCGCGTGACATTGAACTGTCACGCGACACGATACGGGAATACCTTGATTCCCTGGAGCGTATCTTTGTGATGCAAAACCAGGCGGCGTGGCGACCGCACCTGCGCTCGCGTGTGCCTTTGCGGGAAATCCCGAAACGACACCTGGCTGACCCGTCGCTGACGCTGGCGGCGCTGCACACGGATGCGGATGGGCTGTTGGGGGATTTAGAGTTCTTCGGCCAGGTATTCGAGTCCCAGGTAGTGCATGATTTGCGGTTCATGAGTCGCCAAGAGGCTTATCACGGGCGTGGCGCGGACGGCCTAGAAGTCGACACAGTGCTGGAGATAGCGGGTCGCGTGGTTTTGGCCGAGGTGAAACTTGGTTCCAGCGAAGCCACCATCGAGACCGCCGTCACCCACTTGAAAACCTTTGCGAAACGATACGTTGACGGCTCGCATGTCGCGCCGGTTTTGTTGGTCGTCACCGAGGGTTCGCTTAGCTACACCCGCGACGACGGGGTTCACGTCGTGAGTTGTGGAAATCTCGGGGCATAGGCTGGATTTGGTGAATATATCGCGGGTGGCGGGCTCTGTTCCTCTGTTCCGGGGAAACGCGGCTGGCCACGCTTTTCCGGAGTAGGCCTTCTGGTCAGTGGTGTCAGTCAATCCGTGAGCCTGACAGAAATGAGTGAAAATATCTTTTTTGCGGTTAAAAAACCCGGTTTTGGGGAGGATTCTCACTGATTTCTGCCAGGTTCATGAGGTTCCAGTTACCTTGTGTGCTCCACTTTGGACAGCTGATAAGGGGATTCTAAAAAGTGACTAGTTGTTGGTATCTCTAGGTGGTTGGTAGGTGTAATCAGAGATTGTTGCGTCAAGTGCTAGTAGGCCTCTACCTGGGATTATGGTCTTACTTTCGTAGAATTTCCTGAACTTCTTGACATCTAAATTACTTTCTGTAATACTTAATTTATGGCTAAACAAACTCAGTCCTTTGCAGCTCGCTCTTTTTTGGGTGCGGACTGTAGACGTGCTGCCGTGATAGCGTCTCTTGGTCTACACGGCAGTCAGTCACGTGCCGATTTAGCGCGACGGCTTGAAGTATCTCCAGCACTTATTACGCAGGTGGTTAAGAAGCTGCTTGACGAGGGGCTGATTCAGGAGCTCAACTCGGCTGAAACCACACAGATGGGAAGACCATCGGTGCAACTGGGGTTGAAATCGGTTGATTATACCGCTGTGGGTTTGAAGGTAGCATCAGATCATATTTCTTGCGTGGAAAGTACCCTTTCAGGCGAGGTGTGCAAAAGTACGGAGATTCCACTTAATGCCTCATCTTTGGAGGTAGCGGAAATAATAGCGCGAGAACTGAAAAAATTTATGGGGTCTGGGTATGAGAATCGGGTGCTTGGCGTTGGTGTGGGAGTTCCTGGAACTGTGGATGCTCTTGAAATAGGAGAGGTCAACTCTACGTTGTTGGGGTGGGACACAATGCCACTGGGGAAACTGCTTAGAAACGAATTACGGTTGCCGGTGATAGTTGAAAATAACGTAAATGCTTTAGCAGTAGCCGAGTATTTATTTGGTGTTGGTGACGTATATGACAGTTTACTTGTGGTGACTCTGGGGACAGGCGTGGGATCTGGGTATTGTAATGAAGGAACCGTGCTACACGGAATGCGTGGAGCAGCTGGAAATCTGGGTCACGTGATTGTGAAACCAGGCGGCGAGAAATGTCATTGTGGTAATAGTGGGTGTTTAGAAACTCTGATCGGAGAAAGTGCATTGATTACTGCTGCTCGAAGTCGAGGTTTAATTAGAGAGGATCAAAAAATAGAAGCTCTGATAGATTTAGCAAATAGTGGTAATGAAGACGCTGCAAAGATATTTTCTCGTGGCGCTGAGCATCTTGGCAGGAGCATTGCGGCTGTGGTGAATGTGTTAGCTCCAGAAGTAATTGTCATTCAAGGTGAAGGTACGCAGGCGTGGAAATATTGGGATTCTGTGTTTAAGCACACGCTGAGGAGTAGCGTAATAAAAGAATTAAGAGATATTGATGTGGTAATAAGACAATGGCGTGATGATAAATGGGCTTTGGGTGCGGCGTCTTTAGTATTGATGACTCCATTTGAAGTGGATGGAAGTATGGGGGAGCAAGGTGAATTAATACGTCAGCGAATTCTTTCCTCTAAGAATGAGTAAACGAAGAGGTGAATTTAAATGCATAAACTTGATATGCCTATTATAGCTGAGATGAAAAACAATCCGGAGAATGATGAGAAACGAAAAAAATGTAAGAAACCGATTACTTATTATGTAGTTATTGCATGCTTTTTACTGCCATCGCTCATTCCACTATTGCTATTTGTGATAATACCGATGCTTGGAGCTGTGTGGATAAGCTTTCATAGCTGGAATTTAATAGCACCAATGCGGTGGGTTGGATTAGAGAATTATCAAAATGCTTTAATGGATCCTAGTGTCAGGAAAGCATTTATTAACACGTTACTCTATTTAATATTGTACTTCCCGCTTGTGTATGTTGGTGGCTTGGGTCTAGCTATACTGTTGAATAGTAGATTACGTGGACGTTCTTTTTTTCGCAGTCTTTACTTCTTACCCGTTGTGACTAGCTGGGTGGTTGTGGCATTGGTATGGCAGTGGATTTTAAATCCAAGAGCAGGACTGGTAAATAATATGCTTGCTATCTTTGGCATAACAGGTCCTGGCTGGTGGGCTGATCCGTACTGGGCGCTTCCATCTGTGGTATTGGCATCAGTATGGAAAGACTTAGGATTTGTAATGATTATACTATTAGCAGGATTACAGTCCATTAATCCAGACTTATACAGTGCGGCATCGCTTGACGGCGCAGGCTGGTGGCGAAAACTATTTTCAATAACAATACCCATGCTTTCTCCATCATCTTTTTTTGTTATGATGCTATCTTTTATCAATGGGTTTCAAGTATTTGACCAAGTATATGTTATGACGAAAGGTGGTCCTAACAGAGCTAGCGAAGTAGTTGTGTTAAAAATATATGATATGACATTTCGATATGGTGAAGCGGGTATGGCTTCTGCTTTGTCAATGATTCTATTCGTTGTAATTATGATAATAACAATTATCCAACTTTGGGGACAAAAGAAATGGGTTAATTATGATCTTTAGGAATAAAATAATTACAATAATAAAATATTTTATCGTATGTGTGGGTGTGGTAATAATGATTTGCCCATTCTGCTGGATGGTGATTACTTCATTAACACCCAATGCAAGCTTATCGTTTCAATCCGAAATGAATCTTAGTAATCTTTCCCTAGAACCGTACCGAAAGCTGTTCATCACGGTTCCCTTTGGGAGAGCAATAGTCAATAGCATTGTTATTGCTGTAATTGGAACGGTGTTACAGGTCGTAACCAGTTCTATGGCGGCATACGTCTTTGCCAGAATGCCATTTAGGGGACGCAGTGTCTTATTTATACTGTATTTGACTACAATGATGATTCCGTTCCAGGTATTGTTAGTACCTTTGTTTGTCGAGATGAAGATACTAGGATTTGTAAATAGCTATTTCGGTGTGATATTGCCCTCGGCTGCATCTGCGTTTGGAGTTTTTCTGCTTAGACAGGCAATGATAACGTTACCACACCAGCTTGATGAGGCTGCAACCTTGGATGGTGCAGGGCACGTAAGGATATTCTTTAAAATTATTCTTCCACTTGTAAGGCCTGCATTAGTCACAGAGACTGTATTCGCATTTCTGGGTATATGGAATTCTTTCTTATGGCCACTGATAATCTTAAGGGACAAAGAATCGCAAACCTTGCCTGTTGCACTTACAGCCCTACAAGGGCAGTATACCACGCAATGGGATATTCTAATGGCTGGTTCAGTAATCTCGATAATACCAATGTTTTTGGTATATCTTTTTGCGCAGAAATATGTTGTTCAAGGTGTTGCGGGGGTGGGAATCAAATAAATAGTCAGACAGTATTCTTAATATTCGTTATAAGTACAATCAGCATAAGCAAAGCGAAAGGAACGCAAAATGAATACGAGCATGAAAATTGGAGCTATCTGTGTGGCATCTGTAATGTTTTTGACGGGATGCTCTTCAGGGAGCGCGAATGAAAAAGCCGGGATTGGCAAAGAGACAATTGTTTACCAAAATTTTATTTCTAATGGTGGAAATGAAGACAATTTGAAGAAAATTGTTGACTCCTTTGAAAAAGAGAATCCGGATATTGAAGTTAGTGTAAAGACTACTGATTATGCTAACTATTTTACCCAGTTGCAAACCGATTTATCAGCAGGCACAGCTGCAGATGTTTTCGACGTTGATATGGGAATGTTCCAGAAATTAGAAAAGAATGACGTATTTGCTGATTTGAAAATAAATAATCTTTCCAAATATAGGCAATCTATACTAAATTCGTATTCTGCAGATGGAAAGCAATTAGCAGTACCTACTTCGTTTTCGACCGTGGTTCTTTTCTACAACAAGAGTTTATTTGATAAAGCTGGTATTGAATACCCTACGGATAATTGGAAATGGGACCAGGAATTAGATGCAGCATCAAAAATTACTAATAAAGATGAAGGTGTTTGGGGAGATATGCAGCCTTGCACTTATAACGAATTCTATAAGGTGATTGAGCAAGCTGGAGGATCATTCTTAGATGAAGCTGGTAAGCCTGCGTTTAATTCCGATGCTGGTGTTAATGCTGTGAAGTATCTGACAGATAAGCCGGGCAAGGTGATGCCACCTGTGGAAGAAAGTAACAAGCCAGATTTCGATACTAATTTGTTTAAATCTGGAAAGCTTGGCATGTGGCATACTGGAATATGGATGTTTTCCGCACTAAAAGACGTTGACTTTGATTGGGATGTGGTGGTTGAACCAGGCTCTAAAGAACAAAAATCGGCAGCATTCTCCAATGCAATCGCAGTTTCGAAGTCATCAAAGCATATTAAGGCGGCAACTAAATTTGCTGAATACCTATCCTCAGCAAAAGTTATGGTGGATACTCGTCTGAATTCAGGCTGGGAGCTTCCTGCTCTTAGTAATGCAGATATGTATAAACCTTATCTCGAACAAGATCATCCTGCAAACAGGGAGGCTGTACTTAAATCAATCGATAATTCCACTCCTGCTCCTAACTTAGGAGAAAAAGGAGAAGAAATTAATGACGAGTTCAAGAATTATCTTGAAGAAGTTGCTTCTGGAAGAAAGACGGTTGATGATCTTGGAGAATTAGAGAAAATCGTTGGAGATTTGCTTAAGTGATAGCTAATTTGGGACGAGTAGTTAACCATTGATTTTAGTTGCTCGTCCCGAGCTATATTTCAGATGCTGTTTAAATTTATTTTCTCTAACATCCGTAATTCGTTTATATTGTAAAGTTTAAGGAATGAACCATGCTAAAACACCAGCCTAGTGGATCGGGCAATCCATATTCTTGTGAGCCTTTTCAGAGAATGCCGGTATCGCCAAAAACTGATTCTTTTGCGTTCTTGGGAGTAGTTAGTAGTAAAGATATTATTCATGTTGAATGTGAATTTATCGATAAAGTAAATGAAACAGATATACAACAATCATTTCTTACCATGTCTCATTATCAGGAAAAACAAACCTTATCTACTGGTGAAGGTCACCTAGAACTTGCTCAGCTAAGGAATAGAAGCGAAGGCAAGCGCTGGCGCGTAAATACGCCCCTACTAGAATCCGGACACGTATATTCATATAGATTTGTAGGTAAATCAGACAAAGGGTGTATTGAACATACAAGATGGTTTTCAATTTACCCCGCTATTTGGGAAGCTGCTGACGATACCCTTATTAAAGTTCATGGAAACTCTCACATACGTCCACATTCAGTTAAACGTTTTCACGATGGAAAACGTACCTTACGTGTATCATTTGAATTGGATATTGCGGCTTATGAGCACTTGACGGGTTTTGGTGAAAGATATGACAAAATTGATCAACTCGGAAATTCGTTTGAATCCGTAGTTTTTGAGCAATATAAGAGCCAGGGGTTGTATGGTCGTACATATATGCCTATGCCATTTGGCCATGTTGTTGGCGGGGAAGGTTGGGGTTTCTATATTAAGACAAATTGTTCGGTTTATTTTGATTTTACTAATCGCGAGTCTTCCTCCACTTGTATTGTTGATATGTTTATTGATGGCAATACAAGCGATATTCCTGAAATCTTTTTTTATGATGGTAGCCCGACCCAGGTTTTGAGTAATTTTTTGCATTATGTAGGTAAACCTCATGCGCTACCGGACTGGGTCTTTAAGCTTTGGGCATCCGGCAATGAGTGGAATTCTCAAAAGGAAGTTATGCGGCAAGTGCAGTTACACCAGAAGTATGACATTCCTTTCGGTGTTCTTGTTCTTGAGGCCTGGAGTGATGAACAAACATTTTATATTTTTCGTGATGCGCAATACCAAATTCGCAAAGATTCATCCCCTTTTGTGCTATCTGATTTTAAATTTCCCAAAGATGGTGCTTGGCCAAACCCTAAACAAATGACTGATGACCTTCATGCTCATAACATTAAGCTGGTTCTTTGGCAGATTCCATTAATAAAGATGCGTCCACACCCTCAGAACCAAGCAAAAATCGACGCTGAGACTGCGAAAAAATTCGGTTATGTTGTTCAAGAGCGCACATTTGATGGAAAATTACGTCCCTACAGGAATCGCGGCTGGTGGTTTCCGCTAGCATTAATGCCAGACTTGGGGAATGATAGAGCTGCCAAGTGGTGGCTAGATAAGCGTCGGTATCTGGTTGAAGAATTGGGGATTGACGGTTTTAAAACCGATGGTGGCGAGCATGCCTGGGGAACAGACTTATTCTCTAGTGATACCACCACTCCTGTGTATACCAATACGTTCCCCGTCGATTATGTTACAGCTTATGACAATCTCCTAACAGAATGTGGTAAATCTCCGGTTACATTTTCTCGAGCAGGGTACGTTGGATCACAATCTAGAGGTGCTTATTGGGCAGGAGATGAAAATTCCACTTGGGAGGCATTTCGTTGGTCGATTAATGCTGGATTGAATGCCGCAGCGTCTGGCATTTTGTATTGGGGATGGGATATGGCTGGATTTTCCGGTGAAGTACCCTCTGCTGAGTTGTATCTACGCGCAGCAGCAGCCTCACTTTTTCTCCCTATTATGCAGTACCACTCGGAATACAACTGTCACCGAAAGCCTTGTCGAGATAGAACACCGTGGAATATTGCAGAGCGCTGTAAGGATGACACTGTTATACCAATATTCCGCAAATTTGCCCATATGAGAGAAGCGCTCATTCCCTATCTGATTGAGCAGACAAATACGAGTATAGAAACTGGTAGACCTTTGATGTGCCCCTTGTACTTTGATTACCCACACGATGAGAGAATCTGGGGCGAACATCAAGAGTGGATGTTGGGAAAAGATTTGTTGATTTGCCCAGTGACGGAACCTGATGCGAAATTATGGAAGGTATATCTACCGGAGGGAGAATGGACAAGTCTGTGGGATGGCATATCCTATGTAGGTAACCAAACCGTCACAGTTTCAACACCCATAGATATAATTCCAGCCTTCGTAAAAAGTGGTTATGTGTCTAAAACTTTGCAGAAATTCATTTTGAAAGTACGTTCCTAGTGTTCTATTTAAATAATCTAATTTTGTATCGCCGAGTATTAATTGAATGAACTTTAACGTATACGATATTTGTTTTATGAAAGGTTTTACTATGACAGATTCGCATCGCAATTATCTAGCTAATGGGCTTCAGGCGAATGGAATTTCTGATAACCCCTGGTGGATAAATGCTGTAGTGTATCAAATATACCCTCGAAGTTTTCAAGATTCAAATGGAGATGGTGTTGGGGACATAAAGGGAATAATTTCAAAGCTGGATTATATTGCAAATCTTGGCGCTGACGTAATATGGTTAAATCCAGTTTATAAATCACCCCAAGATGATAATGGATACGATATTTCTGACTATCAAGACATTGATCCCTTGTTTGGTACTTTAGATGATTTAGATGAGCTTATATATCAGTCGCATCGTCGTGGAATAAGAATAATCATGGATTTGGTTGTTAATCATACTTCTGACGAACACTCCTGGTTTCAGGCCTCGCGCAACCCGCAGGATCCGAGAGCGGACTGGTATTGGTGGAGACCTGCACGTTCAGGATATGTACCAGGAGAGCCTGGGGCTGAACCTAATAAATGGGGCTCGTATTTTGGAGGATCGGCCTGGACTTACGATACTCTGCGTAAAGAGTATTTCTTACATCAATATTCTGCGAAACAGCCTGACCTTAATTGGAATAATCCAGAAGTACGGCGTGCAATTTATAGCATGATGAATTGGTGGATGGATCGTGGAATTAATGGATTTCGTATGGATGTGATAACGCAAATTTCAAAAATTACAGATGAATCCGGGCATCTTCCTGGAGAAGAAGGCAGTGCTATTCCAGATTTGCCAGCTGGCGATGATGGGTATTCCTCGCCGTTCCCGTTCTGTTCCGATGGCCCCCGTCTCGACGAATTCTTACATGAGATGCGTTGTGAAGTATTTGCAAATCGAGATGGCTATCTTGTAGTGGGCGAGGCTCCCGGAATATCTGCTAGCCGGAATCAATTTATTACAGATCCAAAGCATAATGAGTTAGATATGCTGTTTTTATTTGATCATGTCGAAGTTGATTGTAGCAATGGAACTAAATGGAATCCTAAACCTTTATATCTACCTGACTTGAAAAAGTGTATGACAAAGCAGCAGGAAGCAGTATCTTGTAGAGGATGGACAAGCTTATATTTTAACAATCACGATCAACCGAGAATAGTGTCTCGTTGGGGTGATGATAAATCAGTAGATTCCGTGGCAAAGAGTGCAAAAGCGTTGGCTCTGTTGCTACACATGCACCGTGGGACACCATACATATTTCAGGGAGAGGAGCTTGGTATGACCAATGCTCATTTTAATTCGCTTTCTCAGTATCGTGATTTGGAAGCATTAAATATGTACCATCAGCGTGTTGAACAGGCTGGTATTCAGTCTCCGCAATCAATGCTTGAAGCCCTTGGCCGAAGAGCGCGCGACAACTCTCGGACCCCTATGCAGTGGGACGCTTCTCCATATGCAGGATTCACATGGCGGGGTGCAACCGAACCGTGGATTTCTGTTAATTCTAACTATTTAGAAATTAATGCTAGTAGCCAGATTAATGATGACGATTCTGTTTATAACTTCTACAGGCGTCTTATTCATTTGCGGCATGCGCAACCTATTGTTGCGACAGGTGACTGGAATCTTCTTGATGCTAGTGATTTGAATGTATATTCATTTACCCGTTCTTTGAATAATGAAAAACTATTAGTAATAGTAAACTTGTCCAAAGAAACTTCATTGGTTCCTAAAGAAACCATAACGTTACTGCGAAACGCATGGCTTTCTAAAAAATCTACCTGCTCCAATCTTGATTGTTTAGATATGGCTAATTCTATGCCGTTGCTTTCAAGTAAAATATTAATATCTACATATAATAAAAGTCACGCTGTGCATTCCCTTGTTCGGGAATGTCTTTCACCTTGGGAAGGAATAGCGATTATGCTTTAATTTAAATAAATTACGGGGTGTTGTAGGCTGGGGCTATATTTTCGGTTCGTGAGGCACCAGTGGGAACGTGACAAGATTGACCTAGAGTCTGGGAAGATTGCCCGGGAATCCGGCTAGCACCTCATGAACCCGATGAAAACAGAAACGTGCACCCACTGTCACACTGCAAACTTGAATCCGGGAGGCGCAGATTTGCCCGCCGAAACCGGTAAAATGCTATTAAAACGGGAGGTGAAGAAATGGTCAGTAACGAATACGAGGACTATTTCGACACTGTGCTGTATGACGTGTTCTATGAGGCCGGAACGATGCTCGGCGGGTGGCTGGTGGCCGCTAAACGAGAGGCGCTGGCTCGGGGGAACATAGCGGCGGCGGCCGAATATGAGGCCGAGCATATAGCTATGCTTGACGAGCGTGATGATGTCGGTGCTTTCGATAGAGTCGCTCAGATAGCCAAGATTGAACAGTGGCATGTCCGCTGCGCTGAACTCGATGCTCAAAAGGTCTTGGTAGCAAGCTGATGGGTGAACTTCAGGCCATAGAGATTTGGCGGGATGAAATCCGGGACAAAGTTTTCCGTAGGTCTGGGGCGGCAACCCAGCCGGTGACAATTTTCAGGGTGGTCAACCTGGCGCGGGTAAGACACGGGGAAAGAATTTTGCTTTGTCTCAGTACGAAAAGGGCGCTGTAGCAGAGATTATCGGTGACGATTTTCGACACTATCACCCGGAATATAAACGGTTATTGACTACCGACCCGTTGAAAATGCCGGACGCGACCGCGACGCGGTAGAGGTTTTTCGCCGGAATTTCGAGCGGACACTTACCCCGGCTGAGCTCGACACAGTGCGGGAAACACTGGCAATCGCCGAGCCGGGACATCAGCGTTTCACTGCCGAGGTTGGTTCGGCCACAGCGGTGATAGAGCGCCTCCGGAGCTATAGGAACATTGCCATGTAGAGGGGAAGATGGAGGATACCGTCCTTTTCCAGCAGGTCTTTGCCGTAGAGGATGTAGCTTTGCCCGAGGTTTGTGCCGAACTTGGCTCGGAATTTGTCAAGAGAAGCATGGCGTTGATAGCGCCCGGACTTGACCTCAATGGGGCAGATTTGGCGGCCGTGGGGTACTAGGAAGTCAATCTCCATCGTGTTGGCACGGTTTTGGGAATCCGTGCGGGAATAGAAAAACAACTGGTGACCCGCCGCGCGTAGCATTTGCGCCACCACGTTTTCCGCCAGCATTCCTTCGTTTACATTCATCTTGTCCAGCAGTATCGCCTGGTACAAATCATTGTCGCGATAGGACTGATCCCAAAACGCCAGGGTAGTCAACAAACCCGTGTCCCCCAGGTAGCATTTCAGGGTCGAGTGGTCGGCGCTCATAGCCAGCACCCCGATGGGGTCGGTGGCATTGAAACAGGTGCTGACCACCATCGCCTCATCGAGCCACACGAAAGCTTCTTCGTAGGTGCGGAAACGCGCGGATTTTTCGAGGTCAGCCAGCCTGAATTTCTTTTCCCGCTTGGAGAGCTGCGAGGGGATTTGATTAAAAATCGCGTAAACCCGTGCCTCGTGCCCTTTCGCGAACTTAGAGACATCCTCGCGGTATAGGTTGATAATCCGGCGTTTAATCCGGTCGACTTGCTCTAGATTAGCGTTTTCCGTGAACTCGCAAACCGCTTGGGGCATGCCTCCCACCAGCATATAGGCGCGAAAATCATTCATCACCCGTCGGTGTAAAGCCTGCCCCAGTGGCATCCGTCGCTCGAAAAATTCGTGCAGCATCGGAATCGTGTTTTCATCACCCTTAGCCCACAAGTATTCCTCGAAGTCGAGGGGAAACATCTGGAGATGCTCTTCCTCCGAAGGGATGAGGATTTCACCGTCGCCAGCGTGTTTCTTTAAAGTGGTCAGGGAACCGGTCTCGATGTAGTCATACCTGCCGTCTGCCACCAGGTACTTGATGAGTTGACGTGCCGGGGGATAGAGCTGGACTTCGTCGAAAATTATCACGGATTCGCGCCGGTACAAGGTGGTGTGGTAGACAGCTGCGAGTTTCAAAAAGAATACTTCGAGATTGCTCGAATCGTGTTCGAAAATTTCTTGCACTCCGCTGGGCAGGTGCCCGAAGTCTACCAGCAGATACGAGCGGTATTCTCGCTGCGCGAAGTGCTTACAGATGGTGCTTTTCCCAACCCGGCGGGCGCCGTCAATGAACGCTGCGGAGGTGCCCCGGTCGCGCCGCTTCCATTCCAGCAGGTCAGCATAAATTTTTCGCCGTAGTTGCGTCGCCATTTTCTGCGCCTCGTTTCCTGAGATAATCCGGTATGAACACGAAATGACACTTAGATTTAGCTCAAATATACACGAAATGACGGTTAGCTGCGGTGGTAATCTGCACGAAATGACGGTTAACGTCAGCTCAAGTCAAGCGTAGCGGAGCGCTAACAGCAGCGGGTAATGACGATACCGTGTGTGTGATTGGATTTTACGGTGCCCAAAACTGCGAGATTCTACTGGTGCTGGTTGTTGTGGGGCATAAACGCGGGGCGGCACCTAATGAATCCGCAGAAAATCGTAGCGTTGGCGTCAATTCCGGTTGTAGTAATCTATTTCATGTTCCAAAATGAATTGACCGGTGGACTTACCCAAGGGAGTGTAAAGTAATGCGACACCAGATTTTTCATCATGACGCCTCGGTTTTTTATGTCCACAAAACCCCCACTGCGCAGGGGTGGGATTTGAAAATTCGGCTGCGGTGTTCCCCGGAGGCGCCGATAGAAAGAGCGGCAATTCGCACCCTGGTGGACGGGGAACCTTCCTTTGCGTGGGGCGAGCGTCTGGACGCGCAAACGGTCGGGCCGAGTGGCCAGTGGTGGGAAGTATTGGTTTCTACCCAGGTAAAAACATTTGCCTACCGCTGGCTGGTTGGCCTCAGAGGTGATGAGTGGCTGTGGTTGAACGGCGAGGGCGTGTGGGAACATACGGTTCCGGATCATGCGGATTTCCGGGTGCAGTTGGATGGTTTGGCTCCTCATGAACACTTGTGTTCATCGGTGTACCAGATTTTCCCCGACCGTTTTGCGCGTTCAGCGCAGACGGAAGTGCGCGGACTGCCGGAATGGTCAACCGGATGGCTAAACCCCGACCCCGCACAGTGGAACGATGACGCGGCGCAAACCAAACTGTTTGGCGGGGACTTGTGGGGGATTATCGACCACCTTGACTATATTCAAGACTTAGGGTTCGACACGGTTTATACCACACCGTTCTTCGAGGCACGTTCCTCACATCGCTACGATGCGCATTCTTTTGAACATGTGGATGCCGATTTAGGCGGGGACGAGGCGCTGATTGCTCTGGTAGATGCTTGCCACCAGCGGGGAATGCGATTCTTGGGAGATTTGACGACCAACCACACCGGGGTTACCCATGAGTGGTTTAGGAAGGCCATGGCGGATCCGGATTCCGCAGAACGCGGGTTTTATTTCTTCGATGAAACTGGGGATTACGCGAAATGGCTGGGAGTGGAAACCCTGCCCAAGTTGAACTATAACTCGGCGGAGCTGCGGCATCGTATGTTTGGATCCAGTGGCGTGGTACAGAAATACTTGAAGCCACCCTTCAACATGGATGGTTGGCGCATTGATGTGGCCAACATGACCGGGCGCTTTGGCCAAAGTGACTTGTACGAGTCGGTGGCCAGCGAGCTACGTGCGGCGGTTGACGCTGCTGGGGAAGATAAAGTCTTGGTGGCGGAGCATGCTCATGATTTCACGCTGGATATTCGGGGCGAGACCTTCCATGGAGCCATGAATTATTCTGGTTTCACCCGTCCCGTGTGGGAATGGGTGACCGCGATGGACGAACGAACCCCGATTTTCATGGGATCCCCAGTTCCGGTCAGACCCCAGACGGGAGAAAACTTCGTGGATACCACCGAGGATTTTTCGGCGCAAATGGCGTGGAATGTACGTGCGGCTTCTTTCAACTTGGTGACTTCGCATGATACTGCCCGGCTGATGGATATCGCCGGGGATTCGCAGCGGGCTCGGGTGGCATTGGCTTTGTGCTATACCCTGCCGGGAGTACCCATGATTTTGTACGGCGAGGAATACGGCCTGGCCAGCACGGGCGATTTCAACTGTCGGGTTCCGATTCCGTGGGAGGATGTGGAAAATCAAGCGATAGACAACCGGGAGCTGCTGCGGGTGCTGGGTGGCTTGCGTAAAGGCGGTTCGGCCTTGCCCTCCGGTTCGCTGCGCTGGGTGCAGGTTTCCGAGGACGTGGTCGTGTTTATGCGCGAACACCAAGAACAGACTATTCTGGTGTGTCTGAGCCGCTGCGGGGACAACCCCGTAGCAATTGACGATGAATTCTTCCCCGGACGTGCACCCGACACAGTACCCCTGGGGGCACTATCACTGGACAATGGCAAACCGGTGGCGAGCCTGGATCAAGGCATAGCCGTAGCCGTGTGGAACGGAGTCCAGTAAGAACTAGACAAGTTTTTGCCGGCTCCTTGTATGTGAAAGTTTACAAAACTTTCAAGCCCTGGCTGCGATTTTGGCTGGTGGTACGAGGGATTCGTTTTCATGAGGTGCCAACTAGAATTACAACCCGCACTCCGGAAAAACATGGCTGGCCACACTTTTCCGGAATAGAGCCTGTGACCTGTGACTTTAGCTTGTTGTGGTGGGGAGATTGGCGAAGTAAGGTGCGGGTTCGTGAGATACTGCAGGGAGCCTGAGGTTCAGCCTGTACTCGATGGTTGTGTCACAAGTGGTGCGATTTTAGCAACATCGTTTTATATCCGACGATGCGACCCAAATCGCACCGGTTACGACCAGCACCTCATGAACCGCAGGGTAACCCAGGGAAAACCGTTCCCAGCGGGTAAACTTGATCCCAGTACAGAAACCCCAACAGCCACAACGGAAAGGAACCCCAATGACCGACTTTCGCGGCCGCCATTTTTTGAAAGAACTGGACTTCACTGCGGGGGAATGGCTGGAACTGCTTGACTTGGCGGCCGAACTCAAGGCCGCTAAAACAGCTCGCCACGAAACGAAACACCTGGAAGGTAAGAATATCGCCCTGATTTTTGAAAAGACTTCCACCCGAACCCGCTGTGCTTTTGAGGTGGCGGCTCATGACCAGGGCGCCCACGTGACCTACCTTGACCCTAGCGGCTCCCAGATTGGCCACAAAGAATCTATCGCGGACACCGCCCGGGTGTTGGGACGGTTTTTTGACGGTATCGAATATCGCGGGGATTCCCAGGAAAAAGTCGAAACCCTGGCACGGCTTGCGGGCGTGCCGGTGTTCAACGGGCTGACCGACCAGTGGCATCCCACCCAAATGCTCGCCGACATGCTGACCATGCGCGAGCACTCCAGTAAACCTTTGCATCAGGTGTCTTTTGCCTATGTGGGGGACGCCCGGTTCAATATGGCGAATTCGTTGCTGGTTACGGGGGCGATGCTGGGGATGGATGTGCGGATAGTCGCACCCGAAGCGCTGTGGAATGACCCGGAAATTGTCGCCACCGCGCGGGGGATTGCCGCCGACACCGGGGCGAAACTTGCCCACACCGCCGATGTGGCTGCGGGAGTGCGCGGGGTGGATTTTGTGTACACCGATATTTGGGTGTCCATGGGGGAGCCGGCCTCGGCCTGGGGCAAGCGGATTGGCTTGCTGCGTCCCTACCAGGTAAACACCGCGATGCTGGAACTGACCGGCAATCCGGACGTGAAGTTCATGCATTGTCTGCCGGCCTTCCACGACCGCCATACCACGGTGGGAGAACGGATTTACCAAGAATACGGCTTGGACGGCGTGGAAGTCAGCGATGAAGTGTTCAACTCTGCGGCCTCAATTGTGTTTGACCAAGCCGAAAACCGGATGCACACCATTAAAGCAGTCCTGGTCGCCACCCTGGGGGATGCCGCCAAGGTAGCGACCAGCTGCTAGCCACGCCACAACCGAATAGTCTCAGCCAACTACTTTCAAGTGGTGGCGGCGTGACTGACTTTGGCGGTTCGTGACTTTATCGGGCAGGGATTTACTCCGGGATGCCCCTGATAGTTTTGAGTAATATAGGTGTCTGTCCGTGGGGGGATGTCATAGTTGGCGCCGCCCTCATTGTCCTTGTTGTACCAGTGGTTATTCCCGTCGTTAATCACCATGGGGAATTCGAGCCCCTCGGAGGTAATGGTTCGTTTCCACCAGCCTTTACAGGCCTTATCCATCTTTTCGCCAAAATTATCGGTCCAGGCGCCGTCCGGCTTCTGATAGTGCAGCTTGTAGCGTCCCTTGCCGTAGCCCTTATTCGGCTTGAAATACACGGTGACCTGCGGGTCAGGAGGGAGTGTATCCTCTGCCTTCTCCTCGCCGTAAATGGGATCACTGGGATCGGTGGCAGCACCGTTCGGATGACTGGCCGGGGTTGCCCCCACATACAGCGCCACGGCCTCCCGTAGCGGAATCGTGGTCTTGACCTGGCCACCCTCGACTTTCACGATCTGGGAGCAGTCGCCAGCCGCATACACGTTGCAATATTCACCGTCCGGCAGGTCGGTTTTATAGGTAACCTAATTTCGTTATTAATCGCCAAAAATCCTTTAGCGCTGCGGCTGAACGCAATGTTGTTGTCGCCATCATCTTGCCATTTGGTGACGGGTTCGCCCTGTACCGCATTGTGGAAGGCAATTTCGCCCGGATTGTTTAGCGGCCTCCTGTTTAATCGCCAGCAAATCCTCGGGTGACATGTGTTGCACCGCGTCGATACGGAACCCGGCCACGCCAATAGCCAGGAGGTCGGCATAAAACTTGCCGATTGTCTGTCGCACATGGGGTTTAGAGGTATCCAGGTCGAGCAGACCACCTAGGCGATAGTTCCAAACCTGTTTGGGATCCTTGTAATCTTCAATGTTCTTTTCTTCGGAGTGGAAATCTTCTTTAGTGTATCCGGCATCTGGGAAAGACAGGTTTTTGATGTCATATTTGGTACCACCCACGCTGAGGCTTCCGATGCCGTTGGCATTCACTGTGTGGTTGATTACTGTATCGACAGTGATACCCACGCCCTGCGCCTGGCAGGCGGCAACCATACTCTTGAATTCGGCTTCGGTTCCCAGTTTAGAGTTCAGCTTATAGCTAGTGGGCTGGTAGCTGGTCCACCATTCTTTACCCCTGATGTGGTCTTGAGGGAGACTTGCACATATTTGACACCTTCGGGGACATAAGTAGCAGCGCATTCCTTAGCGATACTGTTCCAGTTTTGTTGAAGGGCAGTGACGATTACGCCTCTATCCGGGGTTTTCGAGAGGTTTTTTGCCAAAACCGGGGATTCCTTAAATTCGGTGTCATTTGCGGATTCGCCGGCATATGCGCTCCCTACCAGTCCGGTAAAGACCAGGGAAGCGGTGGCACATGAAGCCACCAGTTTCGCCAAACGCTGTCGCGTATAGGACATAGCTATCTCCTTTAATAATCTATATAACTGCCCAAGTGGTCATCAAAGTTTGATAAAACGGTCAGTCACCAATCATTTTGCTAGTCTGACTAGCGGATTGGTTGGAAATGCTTGCAGTATTTTCCTGATAGTTTCCGCTCCCCGGTCCCATCGGCTTCATACCTGTTCGCGATTTGCAGTTGATTTCAAGGTAGGCTTCTTCATGAGGTGCCAACAAACAGGAAAGTAGAGGTGGGGTAACCCTCAGCGCGCTTTCTTGCTAAAGAATCTTTTGATTCTGTCTCTCAAAGTGTTTTTTGGCGGTTTTGCGGGCTGTAAATCTGGGGGAAGCCGGTTGAAAATTTCTCGAAATTCGGGGTCAATATGCAAGTACATCATCGGATCGATTTGCGCATCAAAAATCCGTCTTCCTGTGAAACGATACAGGTTTTTACCGAGGTCTAGTGGGGTACGAATTCCTGTCAGACGCATGAGTTTTGCGATATCCTCGATGTCTTTAGGACGTCCCGCTAAGGTTTTCAACGCCAGAATCATTTCCGGCGATGCTAACTGCACTTCCAGACCTTTACCGTATTCTCGCCGTATTGGTGTGTCTTGTTTCTTATTATCGAACCAAGACCAGGTCATGCCCCCGTCATAGGTATCTCCAGTAAACTCCGTGTTAATCCAATCCGGAGCTAGGCCGGGTTCTGTGGACGCGACCTCAGCGGCTGCCGCTTGTAAATATTGTTTACCAGCCTTGACTACTACATCGATGTCTTTGGTTATACGCGTGTCATCTATCGCTAGGGCGATGTTGGCGCCACCCACCACGTAGAGAACCAGTCGCTGTTGTTTGCGGGCTAAAACCTCGCCTAGCTTGCCAAGCAGTCGCTGTATGTCTTCCCGTCCAAGGTCTTGCTGGTTTTCACTCATGCCTACAGGTTTACCAGGTCTTGTTGGGGATAGATAATGGCTTTTTCTATAAATTCTGGAGTGGTGTGAATCATGTCCCAAAAGTCTTGGATAGGTGCAGTGTGGGGATTAGCTTCTGCGTAAGGGTTCCAGTTTTCCTCGAGGCTGGTTTTCCGCGTCCACTCGGGAGCAGACAATCCCCGATTATGAAGTCTCTTAGCGGTGATAGCCTCGATGAACGCATCCCAGTGCTGACTGTTGGTCGAGGGCGGTTCAACGTGAGCGATTTTTTGGAATGTCTCGAGGGGTAGTCTCTCCCACTTAGATGTTTCCGAGGAAAGGACACGTAGAGTGTGGTTGGTGGCTGCTTCCGGTTGGGTTTGCAGCCACAGAGCCAAACTGGTGGGCGTGTTGATTCCAGAGGGTGCGTCCATAAGCTCTATTGTGCCGATTTCTCGCACTGCGGTCAATAAATTTGTTGGCATCGTGGTTTATCTTGCCGGCAGTGTTTTCGATATGCCCTTTCAGGAATTCGAATACGGGTGTTCTCCACTCGGCTTGCTGTTTTCGATAGGCTGGGGTTATGGATACAGCAAACTTGGCTGCTGATGATATGTACGAGAAAATGCGCGCGGGGCAACTATACATCGCCCAGGGGGAGCGAATTGAGCGCCTGGGGGAGCAAGCCGCTGAACGCATGAGCCACTACAACACACTAGGGGCAGCATCCTCGGAAACCCGGATGGCGGTACTGCGGGAAATGTTCGCTTTTGTGGGGGAAGGTGTGACGATACGCCCCCCGGTGTATATCGACTATGGGATTCATGCTCGGATTGGGGCGGGTACTTTCCTGAACTATAACTGTGTCCTGTTGGATGTGGCGGACATCACTATTGGGGAGTACTGCCAGCTGGCTCCCGGGGTGCAACTTTTGACCGCTTGGCATCCCCTGGAGGCTGAACCGCGCCGAGCCGGCTGGGAGAGCGGCACCCCGATAACCATTGGTGACAACGTGTGGTTGGGGGCGAATACGCTGGTTTTGCCGGGCGTGACAATCGGGGATAACACCGTGGTTGGTGCCGGTTCAGTGGTGACCCGGGATTTGCCGGCCAATGTGGTGGCGCTGGGCAACCCCGCCCGGGTTCACCGGGATTTACCGGGATGCGCCGGGTAAATCTTGCTCCAATGAAGCGTCCCAGGCTTTGTTCCTAGGTTTTTGAAAGAACTGGACTTCACCCCGGGGGAGCACTAAACCCTGCGTCTGTCGGGCGTAGAGAAACCGACCTTGTCATGTTTTCAGTGACGTAAGCGCTTAGCAAGACTGGAACTGTAGCGGACAATGATATGTTTTTAACTCAAAGGCAAGAGAGGACGAAGTATGAGCGTTGATGCCAACGGCACCGACACTGAAACCACTTCAAAATCAAAGAAACGTTTTCGACTCCAAATCCCCACGGCGTTTACCATTTTGTTTTCCTGACAATCATCGCGGTTATCGCTACATGGTTGGTTCCGGCGGGTCAGTATTCAAAGCTAGCCTATGACCAGGAAACTAATGTTTTTTCTATCACCAGTCCCCAGGGAGAAGTGAAAGAAATCCCTGGCAGCCAGGAGTTTCTGGACAAACTGGATATCAAGATTAAATATGAACAGTTCGAAAACGGATCCACTAACAAGCCCATCTCGGTTCCTGGAACATACTAACGGTTGAAACCAAATCCGGCGGGTCTGGATAAAGTACCACTGGCCATGGTGCAGGGCACGATGGAAGCCGTGGACATCATGGTGTTCATCTTTACCCTTGGTGGACTGATAGCGTGGTCAGGGCGACCGGCGCCTTCGAATCCGGCTTGGTGGCGTTGACTAAAAAACCAAAGGCCACGAGTTCGTCTTGGTTTTCGCCATGTCTATTTTTATGGTTATTAGCGGCACTCTGTGTGGTCTGGAAGAAGAAGCCGTGGCTTTCTATCCGATTATGTGCCCGATTTTCATTGCCATGGGCTACGATGCCATCGTCACGATGGGGGTTATCTTTTTGGCTGGTTTTATGGGCGTTACCATGTCTATCTCCAACCCGTTCTCTGTGGTTATTGCCTCTAACACGGCGGGGGTTCCCTTTACTGAAGGCGTGTGGTGGCGCATCGGCGGCTGTATTGTGGGTTCGGCGGTCGTAATCGGTTACCTCTATTGGTATGCCAAAAAAATCAAAGCCAATTCCGAGTTTTCCTATGCTTGGGAAGACCGCGAAAGGTACCAGAAAAAATGGGGCGTTGCCAGCGGTGAGGTCATTCCTTTCACCTGGAGGCGTGTGCTTATCCTGCTGTTGTTTTTTGCGGGTTTCCCCATCATGGTCTGGGGAGTGATGGCCACCTTGCAAATGCTGGATATAAAGTACACGCACTGGCTCAAATTCGTTTGGCCAATGGTCATATTCGTACTGATTTTCGGAGGGGCTCTGCTGGTAGCCCAAACTATGATTTACGGGGCATGAGTGTGTAAGACCGCCACACTTTTGCAAACCATGTAATTGTTGACGGTCTGCGCTGGTGAAAAGTGCTAGTCCAGTCCCAAGTCTCGGCGTAGCCTGGCGACGTGTCCGGTGGCTTTCACCCCGTATTTAGCCAACATAACGTGTCCATCCTTGCCGACCACAATGGTAGAGCGGATGACCCCGCGTGTTATCTTGCCGTAGAGTTTCTTTTCGCCCCACGCGCCCCAGGCCTCGAGGACGGTTTTCTCCGGGTCGGAACCCAGTGGAAACGCCAGTCCTTGTTTGTCGCGGAATTTTTCCAGGGCGGGCGTCTTGTCAGGGCTGATGCCGATGACCTGGTACCCTGCCCCCAACAGCGAGGGCAACGAATCGCGAAAATCGCAGGCCTCCTTGGTGCAACCGGGGGTGGAGGCGCGGGGGTAAAAGTACACCACCACGCCTTTGTCGCACTTCGCCAATAAATCCTGCAAGGAAACCTGGCCTTGCGTGGTTTCAACGTGGAAATCCGGGGCGACTTGCCCCGCTTCTAAACGAGCCATGTCCCCATTCTAAAACACCCCGCCCGGTCTTTCCGGGAGTCTGTGTTTAAAATGGGGGACGGTGTTGCCCACGGTGAGTTGACCGGTGGTGTGTTTAGTCTCGGTGGTTGCGTTTTCGCCGTTTCGCGGCTTCATGAGGTGTCATCCGGGGTGGCGAGCGTGGTTGGAATAATGGTCTGGCCTGGGGGGATGTGGGGTTTCAACATTTGTTGATGGGAAGTGTGTACATTTGGCGCTAGATTTCGGGTTCTTTCCGGTGGGAACATGGTTGTAGTTGCTGGGGCACTGGGTGGTGACCCGGTGGCGTAAACCAGGGAAGTTCACTAGAGAAAGGACGTGAGATGGAAACCGAGGCGACTAGCCCAGCCCAGCAGTTGCGGCTTAGTGGCGTGGATTGTAATCGGGGGGCGAATGTGTTGATTCGCGATGTTAATCTGACCTTAGAGCCGGGAACCATCACCGGGCTGATTGGCCCCAATGGGGCGGGGAAGTCTACTTTGATTGCCACGATGTTGGGTGATATTGCCCCCGCGCGGGGTAGTGTTACCTATGGGGGCAAACCAGTACGTAGTCTGGCGCATCGCTCCCAGGTGTTTGGGGTGGTCACCGAGGCGCATGGCCTGCCGCCGAAGATGAGTGTGCGGGACATGATTCTGTACTGGGGTGGTATCCACGGGGTGCCTTCCATTGAAATGGCGCGGCTTTCCCAGGAACTTGGTGTGGCGAGTTTTTGGGAAAAACGCTTCGATAAGCTCTCTACCGGGATGCGTCGGCGGGCCGAGATTGTTCTCGCGCTGTTGCCTCGCCCCAAGGTCGTGGTTTTGGATGAGCCTTTCAATGGTTTGGATATGGATGGGGTGCAGGTGGTGCGTAACCTGGTGCAACGGCTGCGTGATAGTGGGAAAGTCGTAGTGATTTCCACGCATACCCTAAATGAGCTGGATTTCCTAGCCGACCGCAGTGTGGTGGTACACCAAGGGAAACTGGTGGAACTTGAATTTACTCGCGGTGAGCTGGGAGCCAGCGAAGCCGCCTATCAAAGACTTCAGGAAGGAAAATAGCCATGAATACCACACCGAATTATTTTGAATGGTTCCTACGCGAACTACTGCGCTGGTCAAAATCAACCGCGCTTTGGGCTGTCATCCTAGTAGGCGCGTTTATGACTTTCATGGCAATCACGGGGACAGTGGCCAGAAAAGTTCCGGAGTTGGAGCAAGGCCTGATTGACGGGAAAACCCTGAGTGATTTCACGCTTTCCATGTCTTTCTCGGGCGCGCTGTTTGCATCTATTCTGGGGATCGTGGTAGTGACTGGGGACTTCACCACCAAGTTTTCCACCCGATTATTCCTGTTCAACCGTCTGCCTTTCACACTGATGATAGTGAAATCAGCCGTTGCAGCACTACTGGGGCTGGTGCTAGGCGCGGTTATCCTGGTGACTTGCTGGTTTTCTACCCAAGGGTTTTTAGCGGCGCGGGGTTACGAGTTCTTCCCACCCCAGAATCTCTGGCAATGGGCAGGCAGCCATCTAGTCATGTTCACGCTCTCCGCGATTTGGGGGGTAGCCCTAGGATTCATATTCAGAAACACAGTAATCGCCATCATGTTTCACGTCCTCTACCTGATGGGAGTGGAAGCCACACTTATGGCTATCTTCCCTTCGGTAGCAAAATGGTTACCCGGCGGAACACAATCCGCAATCATTGATGATATTACTTTGCCACAGCGCTTGGATATGCTCTCTGGTACAGGTTTATATCTGCTGTGGGTCTTAGCCTTATTTGTGATTGCCACCATTGTGGCGGTTAAGTTCAACCAGCCGGTGTTGCCCTCACTCACGAACCTGGTTTCCAAACGATTTTCGTCTAAGGAAATACACTCTGCCTCTGAGAAAAAACTCAATACTGCTGTGTGAGTACAATCACCCAACTAGTAGCTAAGTAGAGATTATGTAAAAATTTGAACCTTAACTTGAATAATCTCAATATGTGCAAGCAAGGAAGAAAATAAATTAGATCTTAAATGGTTGGAATGAGTTTTCACTCACTACGTTATTGAGCCGCATTCCGGATTGTAGAGATTGTTGGAAAGAATCTTTTTGCGCAGTGATATCCACACAAATATGAAAGGAGGTGAAAACAATGAAAACCAAATACGATTTTATGGTTGAACCACTGGAAGGTCTAGTAGCGCCATTTGATTGGAGTGACTTCGGGACTGGAATGGGAGTTGGCGTAGGCTTAGCAGCTATTGTCGTAATGGCAACCTAAACGTAAATACTATGTGCTAACATTCATGAAGGGAGGTGAAAATAATGTGTAATCGAGATTTCGAGATAATAGAACTAGAAAATCTAGAAGCACCAGATGCAGGCGAGTTAGGTCTAGGAATTGCCGTAGGTGTGGGTGTAGGTATCCTAATCGGAGTTGTGGCAGCCACATAACATGACAATAAATTGTCACATAACTTAATATTTTGGTTTATGTGGGTGGTTATAACAATGTGCTGGTTTTTTTCAACAGAATCATTCACTCACGCCGTGTGTAGCCACCCACAGAACCAACAAACTACAACAATAGAAGCCGTAACGCGAAAGGAAGATTATGGGTAACAATAACAATGTTAACAAGAACACCAAGTATGCGACGCTATTTATGACATTAATCATCATAACGATGATTATAAGTGTGAGTCGAGCCATACCCATATATATTGGCATTCCCCTTTTACTTATCTTCATAGGGTTTGAATCTTTCTTTATCAGCAAGGCGACTAAAGCTAAAAAGAAAGGTGATTAAAATGTGCAATTCTTACCACGCTTCAGCTTGGAATCTTTTTACTGGAATTGACGCGAACAATAAAGAACGATACGGTTCTATCTATTGGGTAAAGACTTTCGATTTATCTAGCTTCGAAGAATTAGCAACCGCAGATACGTTCGTTTTTGCTCCCGCCATGGCACCGGGTGTCTCCGCTACCCTGCTGGGTTCATTCGGCATCGAGGGAGACGAAGCGGTCTTCGATGATGGCCTGATTGTTGAATCCTGTGCGTTTTCGAGCCTACCATACCTTGATGTTTTTGCTCCGACGTACCTGTGCTTTGCCGAAGCAGCTGATGCTGAGAGCCTTCGCAAGAACACTCGAATTTTTGCTGAAACCGGGCAACTTCCAAACTCCCTCTTGAATCCTCTGGTGGTCTTTGAACTGGCCGATTTTATCCCCGGACGTTCCCGTCTCTCTCGTTTCACTCTTGATGAAGAGGGAATCCATCCTTGGACTCCTAACCCCATTATCGCCACTTTGCAACAAGAAAATCCGTCCCTTTCCTTACATTTTGCGGGTGCCGTGTTGCTTTCACGACTCTTGAAAGATTACCAGGGACAACTACACTTTGACCTTCCCCAGCCACCCTTGAATTCGGACGGCTCAACCGAGCTACAGGATTTGATTCTTGCACGCAGCAAGAACGATTTCTATTGTTTCAACCTGGACAGCGGTAGGGTGTTTTCCTTAGGTATCGACATGTATCGCGCTGCGCTGACAGGTTTCAACCCCGAAATTTTGGTGGAAATACCTGGGGATAGCCTCCCCGAAGGTCTGCGTGAGGATGCCCTTGCCACATTCAAGACAAAGGTGTGTGCGTGATGAGTGTTCTCACAACCTTGTTTTCAGCCGCTTTGGAAGCTGGCGTTCCCCGCAATCTTTACACCGGTGAAGGGGCACAGCTCTTCGGGTCACTTGCCTCCGGGGATGAAACTGAGTTCGAGGAATTAGCCCGCGCGAGCGAGCATCTCCCTGAAAATGCCACCGTAGGTGAACTGGCCTCCGGGGAAGGCCGCCTCTTACTCTCGCTGGATTCCCCCAATATCCGCGAGTACTATGCTTATGACACTTCCCCTATCCTACTCTCCCTGCTGCAACAGCGAGCGACGCGGCAAGGAATTCCTGGGGAGAAAGTAAAAACCTGCTGTCAAGATTTGCTGACTTGGGAACCTCAGGCTGATACTTTCGATTTCTTGCTGCTTGGAGCGGGAACCGTTCGCTTGTTTGACCACCAGCAACGTCTAAAGATTTACCAACGTGTACACCAGGCGCTCCGAAGTGGTGGAGTATTCTATATCTCTACCTCGGAGCCGCAGAATAACCATGGAACATTGTTTAGCTTGGGGCAAGTGAATCTTAATGGAAAACCAGTGGTGCCATTCTTCTATGCCGGGGAGATTCCTGGTCAGGAAGCACGGGAGATTGGATTCGTAGTTTTCGATACAGACATGATGCCAAAACCCGCTCGGGTCTATAGCTCCGTGGTGCATAACCTCAGTGGTGACCAACTGGCTTCCGAGCTGCAACAGGCTGGTTTTTCTATAGTAAACCGCACCTGCCGCGAGTGTACCGGTTTGGCTGATTCCCAGGAGTTGTTAACCATTATTACTGTAAAGGTTGGTGGTTAGAATGCTATGGGAATTTCTGGTTCCCCCCTCGCAGATGGGGCAAGCCGCTAGAACCGTCGTGGAGGCTCGGGACTACCAATTAACCTTTGCCGACGGAACAAAAGCCATTGACTTAACCAGTGGCTTGTGGAATGTTAACTTCGGTTATGGAAATCCCTTTGTTGCCGAGCGAATCGAGAAAGTTATCCGCGAATGCCATTACGCGACATTGTTCCGCTCTTCCCACCCCGCTGCACATGAAGTTGCGGAGCGGCTGCTGGCTCATCTGGATATGTCAGAAGCAGCGCTGGTTTTTTCCACCAGCGGCTCTGCTCTCAATGATGTCATGGTCAAGCTGGCCTTACAATGGAATTCCCTGTTGGGGCGACACGCTCGCACGGTGGTCAGCATCCAGGGGAGCTATCACGGTATGACACTAAACTCGATGAAACTGTCGGGGGAAAATCTGGGACAAGCTGTTTACGGAGCACATTCGGCGAATTTTGTCCACCTTCCTCTTGATGATGTTGAAGCGTGGAAACAATTTTTTCAAACCAGGGGTAATACCGTCGCGTTGGTGGTTTTGGAGCCGGTATTGGGCTCCGGGGCGATTCCCCTTTCCAACGATGTCTTGAATGTCATTTTCGAGGCTCGTAAACAATATGGGTTCCTGATAGGGGCTGACGAAGTGGCTATGGGGTTATACCGTTTGGGTACCATAGCGGCCTCATTTGATTGGAAGGAATCCGCCGATTTACTTGGTTTTTCCAAAGGACTCACAAATGGCACTGCCGCGAGTTCAGTCTTAGTGGTTTCTAATACTGTCGCTGAGGTATTTATCCAGCAGGATAGTGTTTTCATGCACGGGGAAACCCAAGCCGGATCCCCCGTGGCGTGCGCCGCGATTCTGGGAGTACTCGATTTCTTGGATTCGGCCAATATTCAGGAGCAATACCATCAACTGGAATCCAGGGTTTCCCTTGACTTGGAACATCTGGCGCGGAAATATCATCTCTCTCGGCGAGGCATGGGGTTATTCCAGTATCTGGGGTGGGGCGACGCTGATTCTTTCGAGTCGGATGCGCTTTCTGGATCGCTCGGCGCGGATTATTTTCGCTCCCGGGGCATTTCCATCCAACCCTCCTTGGAAGGTATCCAGATTATTCCCGCCATTACTATGCCCATATCTATCTGGGATGAAGCGGTACGGAACCTACACGCTGCGTTTGAAGAGCTAACTACCCGGGGGACAAAATGACAGTCTTTATCTATGACGAATGTTGGCATAACCACCAACTTCCCGCAGCCGCCCGGAGCTATGTCAAAGGAGCCTCAAGTCGGGTTGCGGTCAGCTCCTCTTGTTCTCTGGCTGATGTCCGGGAACTTTCCGTGCAGTTAGAAACAGGCGAACCCCTGATTGCTTTGGGCGGTGGCGGTATTCTCGATAAAGTCAAGCTCGCTGCTGCTGCAACCGCGCAGCCCTCCTGGGAATCCTATCTCCGGGCTGGCCGCAGCGGTGTCACCACGATTCCTGGCAACAAATCCTGTCCAATACTCGCGATTCCCACGACTCTGGGCACTGGTTCTGAAAACAACAGTAAAGCTGTCCTCGAAGTAACCGCATCGAGGCGACGTCTGGTGCTGGGGAACAGTCTCAAACCAAGTGGATATGTCTATCTGCCCCAGGTCTACGAAAGCCTGTCCCCCCGGTTGATTCGCCATGGAATTCTCGAAATTGTGTTTCGCTGTGCCGGGATTCTGGCAGTCATAACCAACGCTACCGCTCGACGGGAGTATGCAGAACTCTTGCAGATGGCCGTGACGCTTTACCGCCAATCTGACGAAAATCCAAAACCACAGAACGACAGCGTCCTGTTGGAACAGGCCGCGCGACTATCCGGGATTACCCACCAAGTACCACTAGGAGAGAAAACCTTGGTTTGGGTGTGGCCATTGTGGTACTTAGCCAATGAGCTGTCTTCGCTGGCGGGAATTACAAAGTTGGAAGCCACCATAGCCTTAGCACCTTTCGTCTGTGAAAGAATCGGCTCCTTTGGATGTGGAACCATCGAAAACCTGCGCCAGATTGAATCAGTAGTTGGACAGAACCTCCCCGATTTTCTGACACCAGCAATAGCCTCGCTGGGAGGCAGCGTTTGCCACAACCTCGCCTCGATAGAGGTGGAACAGGTCACCAACCAGACTTTCAGTCAGTGGGCTGGTCTAGGGTTGCCGCTGGGTTCTGTCCTTCACGTGCAGCTTAGGGAGCTATTCAGCACTTTACGGCGACAATTCTCTGCCACAGATGTGGAGGCTTCCGCCCCGAGGAGTTATTCGCAGAATGCAAGTAACACATCTAGTCTCGTATAATTATAGTTATGACAAAGAATCTAAGAGATGCATCTAAAGGTAATAATTTTGTAAGCAAATGGCAAGGATATTTTTTCCTGGGTTCAGCCACATTATTTTGCGCGCTCGATTTGTCTGTTGTTTATTATTATAAGATCTTATTCAGCTCTCCTGTATCGTTTGTTATAGCGGTTCTGTTTATTCTTTTGGCTTTACATGGCAAGTTTTTTCAAAAATCAGATCTTGCTTATGTGATATTCCTAAACGCTGTACTGTTGATACCACCTTTGAGTCACAACATCGCATACGCCACACTGGGTACTACCATAATCGTTATAAGTTGGATTGTGGAAAACTGGGTGTGGCAGGGTCTACTGCTCTATGCTTCGACCAGCGCGGTTTTGTTAATTCGTGCCGAGGATATCACCCTTACCTTGATTTTCCTTTGCTTACAGTTTGCGGTTTCCCTTATTGTTGGTTTGCTTATGCGCCAACAAAGGGATTATACCGCACTGCTGCAGGGGTACCTAGATTCGTCCGGGCTGGCTGCGGAACAGATTAGGTCACAACTGCGTCGGGAACTGGCGGCGCAGCTGCATGACACTACCGCCAAGGATTTGGCACAGATTTCACTTGCTGCCCAGAAACTGCGCGATGACCCCAGTTCTGTAACCTCCGAGGCGCTAGCGGAACTGGCTAGCGCAGCTAGCGCTGCCGCCAAGCGAATCCGTCCGATGATTTTGAACCTGGATATCAGTCGGGAATCCATCAGTTTGGAAAAGGCTCTGGTGGAATCCCGCAAGATGCTCACCGCGCGGGGTATAACCCTCGATGTCGTTGTCCCGAAGGGGACAGACCAACTGCTGACCCGCCAGCAACAGTTGGTGGCTTCCCTAGTAGTGCGGGAGAGCGCTAGTAATATTTTGAAATATGCCCCCGAGAACTCCTTGGCCAGTCTGGAGCTTTCCCTTGACGAAGCACGAAACCTGAGCGTTTACAGCCAAAATCGGGTAGCCGAACACCCAGACACCAGCTTCACTGGAGGCTATGGGCTACGCAACTTGGAAGATAAGATTACTTCTGAAGGTGGAGAACTGCTGTTTGGCAAGTCTGGGGATAAATGGAACCTTAGTGTCGAAATACCTTTTAGAAAGGAGAAACCCGGTGACCGATAGTTTGAGAGTCGTTATTGCTGACGACGATGATGCATTTCGTGATGATTTTGCCCAGCTTTTGGCTATGCAAGAAGGGTTCGAGGTGGTTGCCGTCGTAGAGAACGGTGCGGAGGCAATTAGCGCCTGCTCTCAAGGGCATATCGATATGGTGCTGTTGGACGTGGATATGCCGGTGCTGGATGGCATCGCAGCGGCATCCACTATTAAAAAGATGAGTCCCCAGGTCACTATCGTGATGCTCACTGCCTTCGCCCACGAGGACTCCCTCGACGAGGCTCTTGCGGCGGGGGTGCGCGCTTTCCTGACCAAGGATATAGAGGTAAGGCATTTAGCGACACTGTTGCGCGAGGCTCATGAAGGGAAAATGATCATGGGGAATCGTCCCACCGAACTGCTGACCGAACAATACCTGGAAAAACGCCTCAAACAGCAAGAATACGAGGATTTCCGCCAGGACGTAGCGGAGCTACCGGAGCGTTTGCTGCCTGTGTTCCACCTGGTAATTCAGGCCAAACCGAACAAGGTAATCGCCGAGGAGCTCTTCCTTTCCGAGTCATCGGTACGCACCTATGTTTCCCAAATCCTCGAACTAACCAACTGTGCCACTCGCGGCGAACTCACCCTGCGCGCGCTGCGCAGTGGCATCGCCGACTAACAAATTCGCCTGAGACAAAGGTAACTCTGTACCGGTGTCCACTAAACAAGGGTAACCTCACCGCTGGGCTACCCGAATTGCGCCGACTAGGCCGCACGTTGAAACGCCGCGCCGCCGACATCCTGGCCTACTTCGACCATCCCCATAGTTCTAACGGCTCAACCGAAGCCATCAACGGCCGCCTAGAACACCTCCGAGGCTCCGCCCTCGGGTTCCGCAACCTCATCCACTACCGCATCCGTGCCCTCCTCGAAACCGGAGGATTCAAAAACCAACTACACCCTTAAAAGCGAAGAGTCTCTAAAGTCTCCAGTTTGTCTACAGTAAACGAGTTTGTTTTCATTTTTTCACCTCCTTTCGTGTTGATGTGATTATTTTGTTCAGGAAGTCTCTGTTGATTTGATTGCAACCAATCTAGGGTAGCAGTTTGCGTAATCCAGGTTCCCAAGGGTATTTCTCCCATTTCTGCTACCAGCAGTCCGACTGGATTGCCGCCGATTGTTTCAATGTTTTCGAGGAGTTTCGCGGGTTGCGGGGGTAACACCCCTGATACTTTGATAGTGGGGGAAAGTGCCTGCATCGGTTGGGCACTCTGGGTTTTCTGTTTTGAAATTCTCCCTGCCCCCACGGTTTCGGTTGCCAATAAACCCGCACGTTTAAGCTCTACGGTTTTACCTGTAAATCGTGGCGCAACTAGATTCGTGTAGGTACTGTCACCCTCTGTCCAGTAGGCACCCGTCTGGCGCAGAGGTACTGGCGCAAATCCAAGAGGTATAAGAACTAGGGCTGTGGCTCCTACAACAATAAATCGTGACCAGATTGGCTTGTGTTCCTGGCGTGTTTCCTTGGCAATCTGTATTATGCCTCGAAGCATTAGGAATAATGCCCCCCACACTAAGGCAGCACCAATAACTTGTCCGATAATCCCCGTGTTGTCGTTGTCTTGCCGGTAAGCCATCAGCAGCAGCATCCCGAGGGGAGTTCCAGAACAGGCCAAGCCAAAGACTACTCGCAGCAAGCCTAACCTTCGAAGCTTCCCCCAGCTCCCGGTAACGAAGTACACCAGGGCAGTTTTCCATTCTTGCATGGTTTTATCGCGCAGATTCGGCTGATCCAGGAAGGTCATTAGGGCTATGTATCCGTCGAGCTTAATAAATGGTGCCAGATTCAACACTGAAGCCGCATAGAAGGCGGTGGTGAGCAATGCCAGGAAAGCGTATTCCCTGCCGGTGAGGACGAAAATCAAACAGGATAATCCCGAGATGCCAAAAGTGGTCACCACTCCGGCTAAAGCAACCATAGTCCGCTGCCAGTTGTGTGGCAGTTTCCAGGCCTCGGTCACATCACAGAAGAACGCAGGGGAGAGATAAAACAGCATGACCCCGATGCGCCGAACTTTTCCACCGAAGTACATAAGCGCAGTACCATGGGCAAATTCATGGATAGATATACCCACCACCATGCACATATACAAAGCCAGCAAGGTCAATGGTTCCTGCGGGGTGGACATCGCCGTAAAGAAAGCATCACGATTTACCAGCACCAGGAAGATGCCAAGCAAGCCAAGAAGCACATTCAAAGCTGCTGCCCACAACAGGAAACCGCGTTTCGCAAAGTGTTGCAGCCAAGCGAAGTGACCAGGCTGATTGAGGATATCAATCTGGATGGAAAACAACGAATTGAAATGCACCCGGGATTTCCGTGTAGTTTTCACATTATCAGAAACGTGGTATGGCATTCTGGTGAGTAAACCGGCATTCTCCAGCATAGTGGTGGCCACCTCGAGGTTCTCCCTGTCCAGAGGTTCGCCCGAAAACTGAGGAGAACCGCCGGGTTGTCCCTGTTGAAACCACTGGAGCACCCGAGCTAAATCTGGAGAGAGTCGTGACGGGACACCGCCATTTACGGACACAATCCAGGGATTATCGCTACAATCAGGCTTAGTCAACTCTAAACCTGGGGGAACATGCAATTGTGCAGCCATCTTTGCTTCACCTCCTTGGGTGTGTCTGGTTTATGCTTGTTATCTGGTAATGGGTTGTGGTTTTTCGGTTACGCTAGGTGTCTGCAAGTTTGTGGCCGGTTTCTTGGTGAAGGAGAGGCGTTTGGCAACCAGGTTCGTGAGTGAGGGCAACACCGGCTGGTTGAACTTCATCAACAGCACAGCGGCAATCACGAACAAGCCTATGACCCACAGTGAATAGACACCCACGCCGGGGAGCATACCCAAACGTTGCGGCAAAGTAATATCATCAACGATTGCGGATTGTGTTCCGCCGGGTAGCCATTTCGCGGCTTGGGGAAAGATGCTTTGAAGCGTGGGTTCTAACATGGTCAAAAAGATAATCTCGAATGTGATGCCGATTACTGTGTTTCTGAATATGAATCCTAGGGCTACCCCCCAAATCGCAGTGAGTGTAAACATAACCAGGTAACCTCCCGCCCATTGCCAAGGATTGTCGGGTGGGAAGAACTCGTAACCCCGCGCCGCCAAAACTCCTTGGGTGGAAAACCAGCTGGTCACCAGGATGATCGCCCCTGACACCAGTCCCAGGATGGCGGCAACCATAGCCTTCACCACCATCAACGCAAAGGGCAAGCGGTTGAATAGGAATAAGCGGGTGGAAAACTTGGTGGTGAAATCCCCAGTCACTATCACAATCCCCAGAATGGCGGTGAACATGGAACCAGCGAAAGACATAGAAAGTACGATGTCGCTAAAGGTCTTTTCGTCAATCAGGCCTTGCTCCAGTTCCGGAGCACGACTAGACACAGTTCCCATGATAGAAGTGAAAATCATAAACGCTCCAACCAGGGTGACTACCAATAGGGCAGTTGATTTTGACCAGCGCAGTAGTTCGCGTAGGAACCATTCAAAATAATTCGGTGTGGTATTCATGGCTATTTTCCTTCCTGAAGTCTTTGATAGGCGGCTTCGCTGGCTCCCAGCTCACCGCGAGTAAATTCAAGTTCCACCAGTTTCCCTTGGTGTACCACCACACTGCGGTCGGCTAGGAAATCCAGCTCATTTAGGGTATGCGTGGAAATCACTACGACTTTCCCACTATCACGCAGCCGTTGCACCAGGTTACGCACCACCTGCACCCCATCCATATCCAAACCATTGAAAGGCTCATCCAAAACCACGACCTTGGGGCGAGGCAACAGCGCGAGAACAATCTCGGCCCGCCGACGCATCCCGGTAGAGAGCTTATCGAAGCGTTTTTCCCAAAAACTCGCCACACCAAGTTCCTGGGAAAGCCGCGCCATTTCAATGGAAGGCACCCCGTGGATACCACCCCAGTACAGAATCATGTCCCGCACACTCATCTTCGGCGGCAGGCCATGCGCCTCGGTGACCACCCCAAACACCTGGGAGCGATGCGCCAGACTACGTACTGGTTTGCCCCCATAGGTAACACTACCCCGCGCGGGGGCAATATCACCCAACATCGTGGCAATCAAAGTAGACTTCCCCGCCCCATTGGGGCCAATCAGCCCGGTGATGGTTCCCGGCTCTAAGGTCAGATTAACATCGCGAATCAACACATTCGCCCCCCGATTACAATCCACGCCACTAAGCCGCAACTGCTGGACTGGACTCGTCGCCTCGGTTTCCATCTCACGTCCTTTCTCTAGTGAACTTCCCTGGTTTACGCCACCGGGTCACCACCCAGTGCCCCAGCAACTACAACCATGTTCCCACCGGAAAGAACCCGAAATCTAGCGCCAAATGTACACACTTCCAATCAACAAATGTTGAAACCCCACATCCCCCCAGGCCAGACCATTATTCCAACCACGCTCGCCACCCCGGATGACACCTCATAAACCCGAAAAACTATCGGGGGCGATTTGTTGGTGATGGGGGCATTATGTCCTGGCTCAGGGGATGCGGCGCGATTACATTGACACCGACCGGTATTACACGGAGATTTTCGCCCAGGTTTTACGGCTTTCGGGTTTGCCGAATTGGCCGGAAATCAGCCGGTTTATGGGCAAGGAATATGGACGTATTTGGCTGGATTATTTGAAAGAGCATCCTCATGAACTCGTGGCGTGGCCAGCATAAGCGGGTGGAGCAACAGTTCCTGGCGTTCATTGGGACTGATGCTGTGTTGGTGTTCAAGGGTGGCGCAGCGCTTTGCGGTGGCTTATGGCTATGAGCGCTCGGTGAAAAAGGACACGGTTACGGTGCAGCGGGTGACTGTATCCGTCATTATTGGCATGGCCTTCCCGCTCAGGTGCAAAATCAGATTCAACATGCTTTGAGCGAGAATGGGTTAGAGCAGTTTGACGCGGTTTTGGCAGCGGACAAGGACGAGCTGATAGACCCAGATACGCTGGCGGAGAATTACTTGGAAGCCTATGCCACGGTAGAATCGCTATCACCCAAAGAATCTAGGTAGTTAATCAAGAATTCCCGGGGTGCCTCATGCACGAACCTTGCATCTTGCCTAACAACGCGGGTCACATCCAGAAAGGCGTGGCGCGAGTGATGAGAGCGAGAAAGTCGTGGAGGGAACCGGTGTTACCGACACCCTCCACAGTCAGGCTTACGCAAGAGGTTCAAGGATAGTGACTAGATGTTTTAGGCCATCCCGTATTGTTATCTTTCCCGCTGTTTCGCTTGAGTTGAACACACGTGAGAACAAAAGCAACCCCGTATCCTCCGGCTACTATCGGATTCAGGATAATTTTGGGTCGTGGCATTCCTAGCATGAGGAAGAGTGCCCCTGTTAGAGTCGCAGCTACAACGATTCCGGCAATGTAAGGCCAGAGATTCTTATCGGTATTAGCAGAAGGCTGCGGCACCGCTCAGCCCTCCTCCAACTGCACCTCCGATAAGGCCAACTACGCCTGCGCTTACAGTACCCACAACGGGTAACGTAATCGTTCCTACAGCCGCGCCAGCTAAACCTCCGCCAGTTCCACCTCCGATAACACCACCACCTACACCAGCGATGCAACGCCAGAATCCGCGAACCTGGAACATTGGGCTAACACGAACCTCGATATCATGACCAGTTTTTTTATAGTTGACATATACCGGCAATCCATTTTTGTCGGTTGCGGTGGTGGGCAGTTTTTCAGTGATACCGTTTTGTGTAACTGTCAGGGTCTTATCATCGAATTTGACTCCTTTAGAGAGTTTCCACAACGCTGTTGATTCGTTCACCACCTGGATGGTTCCAGCGGATCTCGCATTCGCATTATTTGGCGTGGTTGTGATTGTGCTGCGGTCTGCATGATTCACTGGGATGGCATCTGTGGCGAAGGCGCTTACACTTCCGGTGAAAGCGATGGCCGAGGCAACCGTGAGGGTGCTGGCGACACTGAGGAATTTTTGGAGTTTCATGTTTCTTCCTTTCGATAGGTTAGCCGATTTGGCTAGGATATTTTGGTTTACTGCTCCAGTGGTTTCATTGGAGTAAAGTCACTTCTAGTTGGTGACTAAAACCATGTTCCCACCGGAAAGAACCCGAAATCTAGCGCCAAATGCAGACACTTCCCATCAACAAATGTCGATATTCTATATCCGTGCAGGTCAAGACACTATTTCGAGGAGTACAGCCGGACACTGTGTCCTGTGAAAGCGACATTTCGAGTTGTAGCACAAAACATCCAACCGTCGTCGCAGTACCTCATGCTCCTGATGTCGATGACCCTTGACATCTGAAAGGTTACGACGAAAACGCAACCAGAGAAATGAGCACACCACCGTCCGACTTACGCAGAATGCGTCGATCTTGTGTTTAACGCGAGGATGTGAATCTCGCTTGTGATGATGACGAGGAAGTCTGTGGAGGATATCGGTAATACCAATACCCTCCACAGACTATTTGGTTAAGGATATATCGTTGGATATATCTAATTCTCCGGAGTATTATTATCCTGATTTTGCGTGTTCAGGGCTATTCTTATCAAAATAAGAGCAACAAAACAAGCAAATGATGCTCTGAGAATGTTGTTTTCAAGAAGCGCTTCCTTTAGGGGCATCCCGAGTGCGTAGAAAAGCAAAACAGAACATGCACCCAGTATCGGAATTGGGATAATAATCCACCACGAAATATTCTTTCTAGAAACAGGACGCTGCGGCACCGCTCATCCCCCCTCCAATGACTCCAATTATGGCGCCTCCGACTCCGCCTGCTACATTGCCTATACCAGGAAATACGGTTCCGACACCCACTCCGGCAGCGCCTAGGCTACCTCCACCTAGGATAGCACCGCCACCGGTTCCTAGAATGCACTTCCAGACATCCCTGTCCTGGTACATCAAAACCGTGCGAATTTCTATACCAGATTGATTTTTTTGGTATATTATACGCACCGGAACTCCGTTTTTGTCGGTTGCGGTGGTGGGCAATTTTTCGGTGATGCCGTTTTGAGTAACTGTCAGGCTCTTGGCATCAAAGCTGACTCCTTGCGAAAGCCGCCATAGTGCAGTTGAGGAACTAATCTGATGGATGGTTCCAGCTGACTGGGCAGCCACATCACTCGGGATTCCAGCGATTACAGATTGGCTTACAGAGTCAATCTGAGATGCATCTGTGGCGAAGGCGCTTACACTTCCGGTGAAAGTGATGGCCGAGGCAACGGCGAGGGCGCTGGCGACACTGAACAGTTTCTGGAATCTCATGATTCCTCCTTTCGACTAGCTTAGCCGGTCTTGGCTAGGGTTTTGTGGTTATTGCCCCAGTATTTTGCTGAGGTAAAGTCGTTAATATCTGGTTAGCAACTAAAACCATATTCCCACCGGAAAGAACCCGAAATCTAGCGCCAAATGTACACACTTCCCATCAACAAATGTTGAAACCCCACATCCCCCCAGACCAGACCATTATTCCAACCACACTCGCCACCCCGAATGGCACCTCATGAAGCCGAAAAACAAAAGCGAAGCGGGGATACGCGACACTTTATATCGGGCGCGAAGGGCGCGTTGTCCGTGAGCTGCGCTTGACCAGGTTCGTGGGCGGGGGGCTTGGAGTTGGTACGCCACCGGGCGTGCTTATATCTGGTACGTGATGCTCAGCGGCGCGTGGTCGGACCAGCGTTCGGCATAGCTAGGTGCCCGCCAAACTGATACTTCGGCTGCATGAGTTGCCAGCCCGGGCGTGGCCATTTGGTAGTCAATGCGCCAGCCGGCATCATTATCGAAAGCCTTGCCACGTTGCGACCACCAGGTGTAGGGGCCCTGTACCTCGCCCAGCAGCGCCCGGGTCACATCCACCGCCGGATGTTTCGCCGTGCCCTCCAAGGAATCGCTCATCCACGCGTCCAGTATCGCGATTTCCTCGTCCATCACGCCGGAGACTTTATTGTGGTTCGGCTTCCAATTCTTAATATCTCTTTCGGTGCGCACAATGTTGAAATCCCCACACACCAAGGCTTGGGCAGCGCCCGCACCGGCCGCGCGAGCCGTTGCGGCCAGTTCCGATAGTCGCTTCGTGGCTCGCTCCAGGTAAGCAAGTTTCTGTTCCTGCTTTTCCGACCCCAGTTCCCCGGAATGTAAATAGGCGCTGACCAGGGTCAACGACCCGCCACCGGGCAGTGAAACCTCCGCTTCCAACCAGCGCCCCGAATCCACATCCGGCTCTCCGGACCCGTCATAGAGCGCTGCGGGCAAACCTTCCCGAGTGTCCCCTAATGAAAACGCCGAATCACGACGCGCCACCAAAGCGACCCCCGCGCGCCCTTTTATCCGGCATGGCCACACCCGCACGTCGAAAGCTGGCCCAAACAGAGTCACGGTATCCTCGACAGTGGCGCGAACCTCTTGCAAGCAATACAACTCCGAATCGTCATTCGCCAGCCAATCCCCGAAACCCTTACGGAAAGCGGCACGTACCCCGTTCACATTAACCGTGGTGATCTTCATATATTCCTTTCAATACTGTCGGACTATAACGCGGCCAAACCACGAAACTAGGCACTATTCCTGGGGATTTCAGGGTTTGCGACGCTCCCCGGAATAATCTGTCCTTGCGCGTCAAGAGCAGCGATTCCATCCGCCAGTGGAATCTCGGCGGTGCGAATCGCTCCGCCCAGCTGCAGTACGGTGACCGGTTTAATCTCTTCGGGCTCCACCAAGTCCAAGTCGATTCCTTCTACCATGAAATATCCGTGCGAGCGACGACACAGCCGGGCAACGTAATCCAAATCCGCATCGGTCACATTCGTGCCCAGCGTAATATGGGGATAATAAGGGAAACGCGCCTCGCCGGCGAGTGGCCCGAAACGCAGCCGTTTCGCCAACTCTTTGCAGGTCTCGAAACCGCGTTGCACCTCGATATACACCACGGGGGACACCGGACGAAAGTCCCCGATATTGCCGAAACTAATTACGAAAGGCGAAAAATCGGCGCATAGCCGCTCGGCCTCGGCGCGTACCAACGGCACATCTTCGGGATTCACCGGGCGCGGCTCCACAATAGTAATATGCGGGGGAACGCCGTGGGTCTTGGTTATTTTCGCCAATTCTGAGGCATAAGGCTCCGGCAGGGGGATAATCATTCCCAAATACACCTGGCCGGGTTCACGCGGGGCTAGATACATGACTCCCAGCATACCCGCCATCGTGGCGTTTGCGGGTATAACTGGCAATTTTTGGTGACATCGGGCAGCCAGTCGAGTCGGTGGTGAGAGCCAGACTATGATTTTTCTATGGATTTTCATGCTTTAGTGCCCGCCGGGGGAGCGGGGCGGCGGTTGTGGCCGGTTTCCACGGCGGCACGTCCGAAGTTTTTGTTGTCCCTTGATGCGGCCGCAGATGGGGTGGGTTCACGCGGGGTTGGTTTGGGTGCGGACGTGGCGGCGGGTGCCCCGGCTTCACGAGGTGCCATTGGGGATGTTGGCGGCGCGTCGGTTTCTGAGGCTACTTTAAATGTGGGTTCATTAGGTGCCAGCCGGAAATACTCCTTGGCGCAAAACACCGCCCGGCGGCTCGCGCCTCTGGCGGCGAGCCTGACCTGGGTGACCGGCGCGGCTCACGCCCCGGCGTTGCAAGCCCAAATCGAAGCCCTTGGGCTGGCGATTCCCAGCCGGTTCCTGGTAGAGCCCGAGGCACGCGATTCCCTGGCCGCGATTGGGCTGGGCGTGGCCGTGGTAGAAGAAGCGTATGGAACCGCGGTGGTGGGTTCCTTTGCGGCCGACCACCATTTGGGGAATGCGCCGGCTTTCGCCCGCGCTTTGCGCGCGGCCAAAGCCGGAGCCGAGGCCGGGAAACTCGCCACAATTGGTATCACTCCGACCGAAGCAGCCACCGGATATGGATATATCGAAATCGGCGACAAAGCGCCGGGAAACCCGGGATGGCACCTCGTGAAACGGTTTCACGAAAAACCCGACGCCACCACCGCCCGAGCCTACCTGGAAACCGGACGTTACCTGTGGAATGCCGGCATGTTCGTGTTTCGCACCGACATGTTTTTCGAGGCCTTGGAACGCGAGGCGCCCGGCGCACCGGCCGCTCTGCGCGCCCTGGCGGCGGCGGGGGAAACCCTTGATTCTGAGGCACAATTAGCATTGTGGCGACAGGTGCCGCGTGCCCCGATTGATACGGTGTTGGCCGAGCCCCTGGCGCGCTGCGGGGCGGTCGCGGTCGCGCCCGCCCCGGCGGACATTGACTGGTCGGATATCGGGGATTGGGCAGCCATCTATGACCTTTACGCCGGTATTGCCGCCGACAATACCGGAGATTCAGCGGGCGGAATCCAACAAAAAACGGACATAAAGCCCGCCGGGGATTCAGAAACTCCCGCTGGGCGGAATTCGGAAAATGCCGGAAACTCCGGCTATCCCCTCGTGAATCTGACCCCGGAAACCCCTGCGACCGCCGTGGCCGCTCCCGGAGCCTTAGTGCGTGCCCCGGGACTGGCCGGCATAGCGATAGTGGGCATCCCCGGGGCGGTGGTAATCGAGGAAAACGGTCGACTGTTGGTGACTACGCGGGAACATGCCCAAGACGTGAAAGCCGCCAGCCTCGCCGCTGAACAATGGCCCGAGTGCGACGCTGCAGACTGACCTGGTGCTGCCGCAAAACTGACTCAAGTGTGATTCGTAAGCCTAAACCCATGTAATATTGCTATGTTACAAAACAGTAAAGGAAATCGTTTATGAGAACCGTTATGAACCGCCGCGCTGCCCGGGATCGAGCCAAACGTGAACTGGCTGACCAGCAGCTGCTGCGCCCCAACCTTGACGCGGACTGGACGAATGGAGACCCGTGGCGGGTGTTGCGCATCATGGGAGAATTCGTCGATGGCTTTGAATCCCTGGCCGACATTGGTAAAAAAGCCGTCACTGTATTCGGCTCGGCGCGGGTACAACCCGGCAGTGAGTTCTATCAGTTAGGTGAGGAAGTCGGCAAGGCTTTTGCCGAGGCTGGCTACGCCGTGATTACCGGTGGGGGGCCGGGTTTGATGGAAGCTGCCTCTAAGGGTGCCCACGAAAATGGGGGATTCTCGGTTGGCTTGGGCATCGAACTGCCCCACGAACAGGGCATGAACCAGTACGTCGACTTAGGCGTGGAATTCCGGTATTTTTTTGTGCGTAAAACCATGTTTGTGAAATACGCCCAGGCTTTCGTGGTATTGCCCGGTGGTTTCGGGACACTTGACGAGCTCTTCGAGGCCATCACCTTGGTGCAAACCCATAAAATCAAGCAATTCCCCATCGTTTTGGTGGGCAAGGATTACTGGAGTGGGCTGCTGGGGTGGGTTCGAGATGGTCTGGTGGCACAGGGCATGGTCGACCTAGAGGAAACCGGGATTATCCAAGTTGTAGACACCGCCGCCGAGGCTCAGCGGATTGTAGTGGAAAACACGGCTCATCTTGGTTAAGGCTTCGCTTAAAAGCGGTTGTGCCTCTCCAAAAGTCCCAGAGTTCTATATAATTAGAGCACGACCGTTTTTTGGAAAAGAGGCATCGATGGCAGCCATGAAACCCCGTACGGGGGACGGACCCTTGGAAGTTACAAAAGAACCCCGCTGTAATGTGATGCGTATTCCCGCTGATGGTGGGGGGCGTCTGGTGATAGAGCTTAATGACCAGGAAGTCACGCAGCTGGCGAAGGAACTGGAAAAATTTGTAAAGTAGACTTCGCCCACATCATCCCAATCAAAGGAGCCTATTATTTCCGCTGATAAGACGCTTAGCTGGTCATACGCCGAGGATTTTTTACTTGAATCGGAGAATATCGCGGTGGCGCGCGCCCGGGGTGAAGAACTTGGTGCAACTCCAGTTTCCCCCGCGACCGGGGCGGCGTTGCGGATGCTGGCGGGAGCGACCGGGGCGAAGTCGGTAATCGAGGTAGGTACCGGGGCGGGGGTTTCTACTCTGTGGACGCTGGCGGGGATGCCGACAGAGGGTGTGTTGACCACCATTGACTCGGAGGCACAGATTCACCAGATTGCCCGCGAGCTGCTCAGTCGTTCGGGGGTGCCCCTGACGAGGGTGCGGATGATTACCGGTCGGGCGTTGCAAGTGTTGCCGCGCATGAGTCGCGGGGTCTATGACATGGCGATTATCGATGCCGACCCCCAGGAAACCCAGGCTTATGTCGATTTGCTGCTAGAGGCGCTGCGTCCGGGGGGCGTGCTGGTGGTGCCTCACGCCCTGTGGCGGGATTCGGTGGCTGACCCGGCGCGCCGTGAACCCGACACCGTGGCGCTGCGCGAGGTGCTGCGGGCAATCCGCGAATCCGACTCCTGGACCGAAAACCTGCTGACCTGCGGGGATGGGCTGTTGGTGGCCATCAAGAACCGCTAGTCGCTTCGTCTTGAGTATTTATCCCCTAGCACCTCATGAACCGGCCTATTTCACCATTAGGTTCAGGCGGTGCCCCTTCAGAGACTGGGAACGGGTCTTTAGTTCCGTCGCGATACCGCGCAAAGCCGCCCCGGCCAGCGAAGAACCGTCCTTGGCATCGGGGGAAAGTACGATTGGTGTGCCCGAATCGCTGGCTTCACGATAGGCCTGTTCCATGGGAATCTGACCCAGCAAAGGCACCGGGTAACCCAGCAAGGTCGCCAAGCGCCTGGCCACGGTTTCGCCCCCGCCGCTGCCGAAAATCTCCATGCGGGTGCCATCGGGTCCTTGCAGGTAACTCATGTTCTCAATTACCCCCGCGACCTTTTGGTTGGTGACGCTGCCAATCGAACCCGCGCGTTCCGCGACCTCGGCAGCGGCCTGTTGCGGGGTGGTCACCACGATAATCTCGGCGGTGGGCAGCAACTGTCCCACCGAAATCGCCACGTCGCCAGTCCCGGGCGGCAAATCCAGCAACAGCACATCCAAATCCCCCCAATAGGTCTCAGAGAGGAACTGTTCCAAGGCGCGATGCAGCATCGGGCCGCGCCACACCACCGGCTGTCCGTCGGGCACAAACATGCCCATCGAGATGGCTTTCACCCCGTGCGCCACCGGGGGCATCATCATGTTTCCCACCGGGGTGGGTTGGGCATCGCCAATCCCCAACATGCGCGGGATGGAAAACCCGTAAATATCGCAATCCAACACACCCACTTGCAAGCCCAAATCGGCCAGTGCCACCGCCAGATTCGCGGTGATAGACGACTTCCCGACCCCGCCCTTACCGGAGGTAATCGCATAAACCCGGGTCAGGTTGCCTGGCTGTGAGAAAGGAATCACGGGACGCTCACCCATCAAACGTTCCTTCAAAGCCCCGCGCTCGGCTTCCGACATGCCCCTCATGATGACGTTAACGCTGGTGACCCCGTCAACCGCCGCCAGCGCCGCATAAACATCACGCTCTATCTGGCTTTGCATCGGGCAACCCGCAATGGTCAAGGCAATCTCAACCTCGACCGCGCCGTCGGCATCGACAGAAATATTGCGCACCATGTCCAGATCGGTGATAGGACGATTAATCTCGGGATCCTTGACTTTTTCCAGTACTTTTCTTAGTTCATCAGTAGTAACGGCCATGGGTTCAATGCTATATTCTTATTCAGAAAAATACCGAACCGAGACTAGGCTGGAATCCTAGGCTTCAGGTTTTACTCGCGGAAAGGGAAGTTCGGCTTTGGTTTTGGGCTCAGAGAAAAAAACGCAGAAACCCGCCGTTAAACGTGATACTACCAGCGAAAACGCCTCCAAGCCGCGCTACTATCTGCGTGGTTTAGACGGGCTTAGAGCGCTGGCGGCACTGGCGGTTTTGGTCTACCACGTTGCCCCCAACTGGATGCCCGGCGGGTTCATGGGGGTGGATGTATTTTTTGTGCTTTCGGGTTTCCTAATTACCGCGATGCTTACTCAGGAGCGGCGTTTGACTGGGAAAATCCGGGTGCGCAGTTTTTGGGTGCGGCGCCTGCGCCGTCTCTTCCCGGCCGTAACTCTTACGGTACTGATTACGGTGCCTATAGCCGCTTTGGTGAATCGGGATTACTTGGTGGGAATTGCCCGGCAGGTCTTGGGTTCCCTGACTTTTACCTACAACTGGCTCAACGTGATATTTGCGCAGTCTTACTTCGACCGAGCCAACCCCCAGTTCCTGTCCAATATGTGGACTTTAGCGGTGGAACAGCAGTTCTACCTGGTGTGGCCGCTGGTGCTGCTGGGAGCATTCCTGTTACCGAACCGCCACCGCTGGGTGGTGCCAGTGTTGCTCGCGGCGGCCTCAGTAGCAGAAATGGCCATCTTGCAAGCTCTCGGCGGGAATCTAACCCGCATCTACGAGGGTACCGACACCCATGCTTTCGGGCTGATGCTGGGCGCGATGCTAGCCTTGCTGTTCCCCTCGGCTCTGGAAAACACACCGCACTACTTGGATAACGCGACGGTGCGAATCCGGGGATTGGCCGCCTGGCTGGGCACGATTGGAGTAATCGCTAGCTTCCTGACCTTGCACGACACGGACAATTTTACCTATCCCTGGGGTGTGTTTGCGGTCAGCTTCCTGACGGTGGGGATTATCCAAACCTGTATGGAGGAAATCTCTGGGGTCAGTGGGCCGGGACAAGTCTTGGTGGAATTCCTCAGTTGGCGCCCCCTGGTGTGGCTGGGGGTGCGTTCCTATTCCCTATACCTGTGGCACTGGCCGGTTTACCTAATTGTGATGGGAATCGCCCCCGATTTGCCCCAATGGCAGGCTTTGACGGTTATCACCGTGGTGGCGATACTTGCCGCGCACCTGTCGTATACCTTTGTGGAACAGCCCATGAGGCGCCAGGGAATCCTTGTAACCCTCCGGGCGTGGCGTCCGGTTCGCCTCAAAAAATGGCAGCCGGTGCAACAGCTGCTGGCAGCCGTGGCGGTATTGGCGCTGGCGGTGGCTCCATTAGGTGCTGCTTTGGTGGTGGCTCCCGCTAAAACCAGCGCGGCTATCCTGGTGGAAAAAGGCCAGGACTTCATGAAAAAACATCCTGCTTTACCCGCGAAAACCCCGGGTAAAGCGGGGGACAAAGCCCAGCAACCAGCGGATAAATCCCCGGCGGACACTACCCCGAATCCCGGGCATCCCACCCCTGGAGAAAAGGCTTCGAGGATGCCGGCACCTCATGAAACCGAGGTGAAAAACACCCCCAGCCCCACCCCGACACCTATAGACGGCAGCCAAGTCGACGTAATCGGGGATTCAGTTACCCTGGCATCGGTACCGAAACTGGCCGCGAAACTGCCGGGAATCAACGTGAACGCCGAAGTTTCCCGCTCCAGCATCGCGGGTTTTTCGATTATGCGCGCTATGCGAGACCAAGGCACGCTGCGCCCCTACCTGGTGTTTGCGCTGGCCACGAACTCTACCTTCCGCGTCCAAGACGGACAAAACCTCTTGAGCGAATTGCCGCCCACCACGAAAATCGTGTTCGTCACTGGCTTCGGTAAGCCTTCCCAGCAATGGATTCAGATTTCCAACCAGACCATGTATTCCTTGGCGGGCGAGTATCCTGACCGGGTAAAGGTTGCGCCCTGGGATCGGGCGATTGCGCCACATCCGGAGTTATTGGCCAGCGATTCGGTACACCCCCAACCGGCAGGCCAAGATATATACACCCAGTTGATTTACGACGCGTTGCAACAGTTTGCCCACTAAGTCACATTGGTGGGGTAATGGCCGGTTCATGAGGTGCGTGCCCTGACGGCGGGCTAAACCGCGGAATCTCGCCCGGCCTACTAACCCGGCCTAACCCAGGAGTCCCTGCACCCAGGCTTCCACCGCATCCGTGTCGCGCGCAATCCCCTCGGAGAGTCGTTCACAGGAGCCGTCTTCGCGCACCAGGATGTCGTCCTCGATGCGCACTGAAATCCCGCGATATTCCTCGGGGACAGCCAGGTCGTCCTTACGGAAATACAGCCCCGGCTCAATCGTGAAAATCATGCCCGGCTCTAGCTTGGCTTCGGTATACATTTCGCGACGCGCCTGGGCACAATCGTGTACATCCAAGCCCAGGTGATGCGAAGTACCGTGTACCATCCACCGACGGTGATACTGTCCGTTTGACTCTAGGGATTCTTCCCAAGACACCGGCAGGAAACCCCATTCATCCAGGCGTTTCGCGATGACTTCCATGGCAGCCTCGTGCACCTCAGCAAAAATACATCCCGGTTGGTTGGCGCGTTCGAAAGCCGCGTCGGCAGCGTCCAACACGGCCTGATAGATGCGACGTTGCACCGGGGTGAAGTGCCCGTTTATTGGCATGGTACGGGTGATATCAGCGGTATAGAGCGAGTCGAGCTCCACCCCGGCATCCATCAAAATCACGTCCCCATCACGCACCACCCCGTCGTTGACAATCCAATGCAAGGTGGCGGCGTGCTCGCCGGAAGCTGCAATCGTGTCGTATCCCAGTCCGTTGCCCAGTTCCCGGGCGCGCGCCCCGAAGGCACCTTCGATAACCCGTTCACCCCGGAAATGGGCACAAGCCCGAGGGAAGGAACGAATTGCCTGTTCAAAGCCTTCCTTGGTGGCAGCGATGGCACGTCGCATCTGGTCGATTTCCCACGAGTCTTTACGCAGACGCAGCTCTGAAAGGGCTTCTTCCAGTTTTTCGTCCAGTTTCGCAGCCGACTCGGGGTCTTGTCCCGCTTTTTGGCGTATCTGGTTCACCAAGTCGGTGGTTTCTGTATCAGAGGTCGCTACCAACGCGAAGTCTACCTCGCCCGCGTTTTTGGCCAAGGCCTCGGGGAGGGCATCGAGAGGCTCACAGTGAATGCCACTCATGCGCTCGAATTCTTCCAGGCTGGGGCGCACTCCGACCCATAGCTCCCCGTAACGCGCATTGGCATAGAATTCTTCGGATTGGCGTGAGGCGCGGGGACGGAAGTAGATCGTGGCGGTATGGGTGGTCTCGCCATCAGCAGGGTCTTTAGTCGCGGGATCCAACACCAACACGGCATTGGGCTGTCGGTCGGTTCCCAGCCCAGTCAAATGCGCAAAAGCCGAGTGCGGGCGGAAACGGTAGTCACAGTCGTTGTTCCGTGTCACCAGGGCACCGGCGGGAATTACCAGGCGTATTCCCGCGAACTGTTTCCCCAGTTTTTCGCGTCGTGCCGAAGCGAAAGGCACGGCTTCGCTGCGCTCATACCCATCGGTGGGACGCGCCCCCCAGTTTGCCCCCATGAATTTCTTAAATTCGGGGGATTTGGGTTGGCGAGAACGGTTCTTAGAGCGGGTTTCTTTCTGATTCGACATGTTTCTATCTTACGTCGCTAGACTAGGGTTATGGAGCTGCATATCGACCCCCATGTGCATTCCGCGCTATCTGACGGCACGGATGCCCCCCGCGACCTGTTGCTTAGGGCGCGCGAGGTTGGTTTGGATGTGGTGGGTGCCGTGGATCACGATACTTTTGACCACTGGGCATCGTTTCATGAGGCGCATGCCGAGTTACTGGCTGCTGGCGCCAATCCACCGGCGGTGCTTTTGGGTTCCGAGATTTCGACCTCAGTGGGGTTACAGCCCGTCCACCTGCTGGTGTATCTGCCTGACCCGAGTCGTGGACATTTGCGCGCCGTGCTGCAAAATGTGCACGACGAGCGGCTAGTGCGCCTGCAACGCATGGTGGAAAACATTAGCACTGATTATCCGATTACCTGGGCAGAGGTCATCGCCGAGGTGCCCGGCTTAACCCCAGGGCGCCCGCATTTGGGGGATGCCTTGGTGAAAAAGGGGTATTTCGCGACCCGATCCGAGGCTTTCGATCGGGTGCTTGGCCCGCATTCCCCGTATTACGTGTCTCGCCCGGTGGTGGACACCTTCGAGGTAGTGGCGGCCGGGCTAGCGGATGGGGGAGTGCCGGTAATCGCCCATCCTTTTGCTGCTAAACGCGGCAAAAGGCCGTTGCAAGCCGATACGGTACGCGACTTGGCGCGAGCCGGGGTGGCGGGCATTGAGGTTTATCACCGCGAACTCGGCGCGGCACCACGTGACCTGGCGCTGGGCTTGGCCGAGGAACTGGGACTGTTTGTCTCGGGGGGCTCGGATTATCACGGGCGGGGCAAACCTAACGTGTTGGGAGAGAACCTGATGCCGTCGTCAAGCTTAGAGCCCATTTTGCAGCGGGGTGCTACCCCGCTGTTAGGAGAGCTGCCAACCCGAAACTAAACCCCGGAAAAATTCGGAAAACGCCCGAAGCAGAGCGAAATCCACATGGAACCTAACTCTGGAACTAGCTGCTTTCCGAGTTGGAACTCGCGACGGTATCGTCTGTGTCTTTTCCGGGCAGGGGCACCGGCTGCATTTCGGGCGGTGCCTCGGCAGTTTGCGACGGTGTTTCGAGGGTATTTTCCGGTTCCTCGGGGGGCTTACGAATCAAAGCATTCAACCCGGTTCCCACAATACCGGCAATTCCGATGCCGACAATAAAAGCCCAAATCACATTGGATTCACCGTCTTGACCGAAATCGGGAAACACAAAGAATTTCACCAGTCCGGCAATTAAAGCGCCCACAAAGCTCAACAGGTACAACGACCCGGGCTCGCGGTGCAGCAAACCGCGTATCAAGGCAATTACTCCCCCCCAGAAACCGGCCGTCAACAGGATAGCCCCAATCATTTGGGTGGTGTCCTCGGGACTTAACATAGCGAGAATTCCCAGGGCGATAATGCCACCAAACACAACCCCTTCAAAGGGGGTGAGATAATCTATCATTTAGTCTTCCCCTTGGTGACTTCTGCGGATACGCTTGCGTTTGCGATGTTTTTTCGCCTCGCCTTTCTTAGAGCATTCTTTCGCTCCATCCTTTTTACCAGAATCTTTAGCGCGGTGGGACGACTTAGCATTCTTATCCGTGGGACGTTTTCGATTCTTGTGATGATCGCGGTTCTTGTGACGGTGTCCATTTCGGCTGGCACCTAATGAATCCCCACCCAAATCCTCTAGCGCTTCGGCATTCAACCCCGCGCGTTTTCGTAGCGATCGAGGCAGATATCCGGGAGTATCAATAGGAATATTTAGGTCAGCATATAGATGCGCCGAAGTGTGATAGGTTTCGGTGGGATTTTCCAATCCTAGTTCCAACGCCCGGTTAATCACGCGCCACCTAGTGACACTCTCCCAGTCCACAAAAGTAACTGCTGTTCCGGAATGCCCGGCTCGGGCGGTGCGACCAATACGGTGAATATAGGTTTTCTCGTCCTCGGGGCATTCAAAGTTAATCACGTGGGTTACATCGTCTACGTCAATTCCGCGCGCCGCCACATCGGTAGCTACCAACACATCTACCTTGCCGTGGCGAAATGCCCGCAGCGCCTGTTCCCGGGCACTTTGATTCAAATCCCCGTGAATCGCGCCCGCCGCGAAACCCCGATTCGTCAACTCATCGGCCAAGCGTTGGCAACTGCGCTTGGTGCGAGTGAAAATAATCGTCAAACCCCGGTTTTTCGCCTGCAAGATACGCGCTACGACTTCTTCTTTGTTCATGGAATGCACCCGATAAGCAAACTGGTGCACCTGGCGAACTGTCTTGGAATCATCAGAAGGGTCAGCGGCGCGAATATGTGTGGGCTGATACATGTAGCGTCTGGCCAGAGCCACCACTGGACCTGGCATTGTGGCCGAAAACAGCATTGTGTGGCGTTCCGGTGGGGTGGCGGCTATCAGAACCTCTACATCAGGTAGGAACCCCATATCGAGCATTTCGTCAGCCTCGTCCAAAACCAGGGTGCGAACTTCTTTCAACTGTAGTTCGCCGTGTTTCATCAGGTCAATCAGGCGTCCGGGGGTGCCCACCACAACTTCTACCCCGTCTTTGAGGGATTGAATCTGGGAGTCGAAACCAACCCCACCGTATATTTCGAGGATGCGCGCTACCCGGTGAGAGGCTGCGGCGCGAATCTCGGCTGCGACTTGTTTGGCAAGTTCACGGGTAGGCAGCAATACCAGGGCTTGCGGTGCCCCCGGAGAGGGCAGTTCATCCCAGCCTTCATCACCAGGTCCAATAATGTCGTGCAAAATTGGAATCGCGAAACCCAGGGTTTTGCCCGTACCGGTTTTGGCTTGACCGATAATATCGTGACGCTCAATTGCTACCGGCAGGGTCAAAGCCTGGATGGGAAAGGGGTGAATGATGCCTTTATCCGCCAGGGCGGCCACAATTTCAGGTTCCACCCCGAAATCGGAAAAAGTCTTGTCCTGGTTGGCGTTCAGGTCGTTTACCCCGGTAATATCCGCGTCAACTTCTTGGTTTGGTTGGGGATACTCCAGGTCGGTTTCGCTGTTCACGTATGCTTCCTCCCTATCTGTTGCTCAGGCTTATTCTACCAAGGCACGTGCGGCTAGAGATTAGCGGAGGCGAAATAACGCGGCTTAGAAATCGGTGACGGTCTCGTTAACCACGTCTGGCCATTCTTTGGTCGCTTCGAGATTAGACTCACACACCGCGTTTTGTCCGCCCAAAGCCGTAATTTGGAAGGCGCGCAACGTGGACAAAACTTTGAGTACTTCGGGTTGTAGTGGTTTACATTCCGGGGGAACCAACAGTATAGAGCCGTTTTGTAGTTTGGTTCCCGCTACGGCATCCGCAAATACGTCACCGCGCGCTAGGTACACCCGATTGGTGGGGTGCAGCCGCGAGGATTCCAAGGCTATTTCGAGTGAGGTTTCGTATCGGTCAGCGCCGGCCAGGCGGGTTGCGGGTCGTCCAATCGCAATGTTTTGTAACACTTTCTCTGGCACCGCTCTCGACCCTCCCAAGGCAACTATGCGTTTCACCTGCAGGTCAGCAGCCAGTTGGCGGATTGTGGCGATAGTGGGAACCGAAGAATTCACCAGCGTAATCGGCCCATCCGGCAGGGTTGCCCCGGTCAAAGCATCGGGGCTGGCTTTGCCTTGAGGCGTGTAGGCCTGGGCGAGATAAAGCGAGTTTGCGCCGTTTCCGACCCTCCGGGCTATCATCAGAGAGGTTTGGATGCGGTTACTGCCCCCCAAACGGGTGGCTTTGCGTCCCGAGGCTATCGCAAAGAGTTTTTGGTTCGAAACGGCTTTGGTTCCCCCCAGGGCGACGACTTCGCTGGGGTTCAGTGTGTTTACTACTTGCGTGACGATGGGTGGTATGGCAGTTTCATGAGGCGACAATAACAACACGGGGCCATCTTTCAGAGAGCCACCCACCAGGGCATCAACCAAGAGGTCGCTACGTGCCAGATAGACCTTTGTAGCTTTATATGGCATTTCCAAAGCAATTCGGGCTGCGGTTTCAATTCGATTCGCTCCGGCCAGCCGTGAGGTTGTTAAATCTGGAATCAGGGGGTGAGCATCCTTGAAGTTCGGTACCCCGTCGCTATCCGCATCCCCTTGCGGGTCGGCCGGCCAGGAAGAATTGAACAGCTTTACGTTATAAGACACGTCGGCGGGCTGTGGCATACATCCTGAGGCGGTTTGTATCCCCGAAATCTTGACCCGATATTCCGACTGGTCATAAAACTGCGGAATCTCCAGGTGTGACAGCGGGATTTTGAACAAAACCGTGTCATATCCGGCGTATTCCCAAGGGGTTTTATTGACATCCGATCCAGGTTCCTCGCGATGGATGACTTCTAGGGGAACCGCGTTTCCTTTCGGGTCAGTGACACTGACTGTGGCTTGTCGTAAATCCGCACACTGGGCGGAAAAAGACCAGCGGGAGATGTCTTCTTTGGCGCCGGTGGGCAGTAAACGAGTGGGGAAGAACCCCGGGCTGGGCCAGGCGAGATGCTTGGGCGTGACGGCGTTTTGGCGCCACAGGGACGGAGACAGGGGACGTTTTGCCGTCCGATAGCTTTCATCAAAGAGCTGAATCGAAGATGCGCAAGGCCCCGAAGTACCAATGGAGACAGCGCCGATAGTGGTATAAGCCTGTTGTGGTGCGAAAAGCTCCAGGCGGTGTCCCAGGTTGTCGTTTACGTTATCGAGGGAGGCCTCGGTGATATAGCGCAAGATTTCGGTGGCAGGGGTAACAATCCCGTCGAGTCTAGCGATAACTCCCGCCCCGGAAGCTAGTTGCACGTCGGGGGTGACGCAGGTGGCACCCTTAACCGCGCCCGGATTCGAGGAGGCCACCGGCCCGATGGCGGCAGTGAGAGCTGCCGCCTGCGCTGGCTGTGCCGCCGGGGAGTCAGCATGAATTTGAACGGGTTCCAATCCGTTCAAAGCTCGCGTATAGTTCCATATCCCCAACATTCGATTGGTAGCCTCTGGGTTGGGGCTTCCCGGGGTGCAAGTGGAAATCACGGTGTTTTGTGAGAAGGGCACGGTTTGGTTTGTAGCTGTCCAGATGCGCTCAAAATCGTTGCGAGCAGTGGTTTCGCTGCGGTCATGAGGTGGGGTAATCTCGAAGGTTTTTGGGGCTGGGGTAGCGCTGGGCTGGGGGCTGTACGAAGGGCCTTGGGTGGCTTTAATACTTGTGTTTACGGCGTTTTGAGAAATGGCACCTAATGAAACTGGAGTTAAAGTAACCCCCAACCCCACAGAAATCCCCGCCGCCAAAGTGAGGCGTGCCCAGCGCCAACCCGAAACCCAGCGTAGCCGGGAATTCACACGAACCGAGGTATCTTTCATCTTTTCATCTTCCGATTTTACAGAGCCTTTGTCAGTGAGTTCACCTCATTGATTGGACTAGAATAGCAGTATGGATAACACTTCTGCCTCTCGAGACAATCTTTTGGGTCTGGTGGCGTTCGCGCGGATAACGGCTTATGCCCGTCTGGCTCGCGATGTTTCCCAAACCACAAACTTCACTGACCAGCTCACTTTGGCGCGAATGGGCGTGTCCTTTGTGACGGCGATTGATGACCTCGAGGCCTTCGCGACCCGCCGCAGCCTGGACTTGGCGGTGTTAACTCAGCCTTTCGTGGGTTTCTTTGACGATATGGAGGCGCGTACCCGTCCGCGAGACTGGTGGGAGCGCATGGTAAAAAGCTATGTGTTCGTTGGGGTTTTAGTGGATTTAGAGTCGATTGTAGGCGAGGATGCCGGGGCGGATTTGGCCGGAATCCTGGGGGTAACGGGAGCGACCGGGCATGCGCCGTGGGTGCGTTCGCGCCTTTCCGGGGCGATTAGTGAAGATCCTACTTTGGCGGCGCGCCTCTCTATGTGGGGGCGGCGAGTCGCGGGTGAAACTTTGGCTGGGGTAAAGAATCTGCTCGAGGCTTATCCGGATTTGATTCCCCCGCAGCGCGATGTGCGTGAAATCGCGGACAAAATCACGACTTCGCATTCTAGGCGCATGCAGGATTTGGGGTTGACTTATTAGTTCGGCTCGGCTTGGTTGGTCGCGTCGTTGGTTTCGGCTTCATGAGGTGTGAGCCGCATTTTTAGCGTAAACGGGGATTGCTCCGACGCGAGTCAACTGGGCTTGTCCGGTGGCGGAGTTGTCTATTGTCGGGCATCCCGGCCGTTTGATTTACAGGGCGAAACCGATGCGGTTTTGATGCTCGGGCGAGAATTCTACGTAGGCAATATCCGCGCCACTGACCAGGGTGTGTGCCCCACGTTTGTCAACTAGGTCAATGGTTTCCTGGGTTTTGATAGCCGAGGTGAGTTGAGCTTTGAGTTCTTCGGAGTTGGTGTCCAAATCCAAAGCAAGTTCCCGGGAGACGTTTTTAATCCCAATCTTGATTTCCATGTCCGTCCTTTACTGGTTTTTATCTCTCTAAGTATTCTATGGTTTTCGTTGCGACCATGCGAAATTACTTGGGTGTAACGAAGGGAAATTTTGGGGTACAACCCTCTTGTACAGTGTTAGGTATGAATGATAGAGCTGAAGTTTTGAATGCTGCTGAGCTGCTGTTAGCCGCCGCGTTGGGCGGTGAAATTCAGCAATTTCGCCCTGTGCTTGAAGGAGTCGCCCGGGGTGAACACGTTGTTGTGTCGGGGTTACCGGCTAGTGGGAAAACCACCCTGCTGGCTGTGTTGTTGAATTGCTGGGAGGAATCCCTGGCCTTGACCGGCAGCGGGGCCCAGGCCAAAGCGTTGGCTCGACGTGCCTTTGATTTGCGTCTAGACAACGCGGTAGTGGGGGACAGTCGTTCTTTCGCCAGCGCGGTCTGGGGTTTTTTCAACGAGATGCGCCGGGCGGCGGATTGCAGCGAAGTGCGTTTACTCTCGGACGCGGAAGTTTTGGCCTGGATGGATCCGTGGTTGGAATCCAATGTTCCCGGTGGATTTGCGGCTGCTGTCGGTACGCAAGGTTTTCGGCAAAACCTGCTCGATGGGCTTTACCGGGTGCGCTGTGTCGAGAAACAACGCACTTTGGGGGCATTACACCCCTGGGTACGCGGGATTTTGGGTAAACTGCGCCAACAGGTCAAGACCAGCCAGAGCCAGGGTGGGAAAAACCCGTGGGAGCTGGATGCCGGCAGTCTTTACGAAGAATATTTACAGGCTCTCGAGGCCGGGAAACATGTGGCACAGCCGAGCCTAGTACTTTTGGATGATTGGCAAAATGCCAATGGGCTAATGCAAGAAATTGTTTGTCAATGGGCGGCTACCGGAACCCAAGTTGTGGCGGTGGGATTGGCGGATTTGTCTTGTAACGAGTATCGCGGGGGCGAGCCCCAGGCTTTGCAGCAGTTGGCACAGCGGTTGCAAGCCAATCTCTCGGGACGTAAAGTTAGGCAAAAAATGCTGACCGAAACCTATGCCAACGACCGGCTGGAGTCTTTTTGGCGTGATACAGTTAACACTTTTGGGGTTAGTACTACGCTCGACTTGTGGAAGCCGCTGGGTGAGGCTCACCCGGTGTCCCAGGAAAAGCCGTCAGCGGAGGACGGTTTGTCGGGTGTGCATCTCATAGAGGCCGCGAACGATGCTCGCCAATACCGATTTATCGGACGGTTTTTACAAGAAGTACACCTGTTTTCCGACCCCTCAGTGCCGTATTCGCAGATGGCGGTGTTGGTCAATTCGAAGGCGGTAGGGCACTCGGTTTGCCAGCAGCTCAAGTCCTTGGGTGTTCCGGCGTCTTTGTCCGAAGCTACTTCCCAGATAAACGAAGGGAGGTTCAGCGCTTGGCTGTTGCGACTTTTGAAACTGGCTTGCGCGAAAACCTGGGATTTTACGGATTTCTTGATAACGGATTTCTTACAATCCGAGTTCTTTGGTTGGGGGTCGGCGAGACTGCGGCAACTGGATGATGCGCTGAAAGACTTGGCATACCCCATGCCACGACAATCCGATTTTTCGCAAGCCGCAGATTTTGAGTCCGCCATCTCCGCTTGGGAAATGAATACCAATAAACTCGGAATTCTGCCGTGGGTAAAGGAATTCTGGGAGGATTTACTGGCATCTCGACCCTTCCACAATCAAGACCTCGAGACGGTTTTCGCCCTGGGCGATGCCAAGAGGCTGGCGGAGCTCTACGAAGTGTTGATCAAGGTGCAGGATTTGTGGCAAAAGGACAGCGGCAATGTCCAGATGATGCTGTGGGTTTTATGGGATGGTCTAGGACGGGGCGAAGAATTACGGGAACTAACTTTCACATCAGAGTTGGATTCGATAGTTCGTGATCAGCTCAACTTAGAGCTGGACTTGGTTATGGACTTGTTCAAGGCCGCTGACTGGTATGAACAGCGTTATCCGGGGGGCGATGCCGCCGTGTTCGCGAAAAAAATGCTTGACCGTAGCCTGCCTACTGTTAGCGTGGCTCCCCACCATCAAAGTACCGATGCAGTAACTATCACCACTCCCATCGGGGCAGCTTCTAGACACTGGAAAGTGGTGGCGGTGGCGGGTCTGAATGACGGCGCCTGGCCGAGCCGTAGCTGGCCGGGGGACTTATTAGGTACCTCTATGTTTGACTTGAGCCGTGACGATACCGGAACAGATTGTGCGAATCTGGAAGTGATAAAAGCGGGATTCCAATGGTCATTCCATGCTGATTTGCGACGCTTCCTGGCAGCCATTACCCGCGCCACTGAAACCTTGGTATTGGGAACCACGACTGGTGATTTCGAGAGTCCTTCGCCCTTGGTACTTCGTCTAGCGGATAATCCCGCGATAGTTGTTCATAAAGATGTGGTTGGTTTTACTCCCAAACCAGAGGGGACAGAAAACAGCGGTGCGGGGACGGCTAGCTTTGCTCTGTTGGATAATCCTCCCAGTAATCTGCGTGACATGGTTGCTCGATTGCGAATATTGACCATGCTTAGCGACGCACAGGTTCAAATGTTAGGAGTGGGCAGTGCTGAACAGAGTGAGGCTGCGAGTCTTTTAGCTTGGTTGGGTAACGCTCCTGGTTCCGCCGCCCGGGCGGCGAACCCGGAAAACTGGATGGGAATATTACGGCCCACCGTTGTGGAACCCGCAGTTTCTGCCGGGGAAACTACCGTTGAGAATAAACCAGTGTTCCGAATTCGCGCTTCAGGGATGGAAAGTCTGTTAAATAATCCTTTTGATACCGAAATGTCTCGCTTGGGATATGAAGATGAACGAGAGGAAGAATATAATGCAGCAATTATTGGTACTTTGATTCATAAAGTAGCCGAAGAAATGGGTCGAAGACATTGGTATGGCAGTAGCTGTGATGATAAAGTGGATAAGCTTAAACGCGAAGAAATTTGCGAGGAAACTGCGGGTTTGATGGAAAAACTCCTGGAAGGGAGTCGGGCAGAAAACTGGATGTTTATTAATTTTGAACGCCGTTTAAACTACCTCTTGAAAAGGATGAATGAATTCCTTTACGACCACCAAGTTCCTTCTTTATTTGAGTGTGGTTACCGTATGACAATCCCGGACAGTAATAATCTGGGACAAATCTCTTACACGGCTCGTATTGACCGGGTGCTATTTACCGAGAGTGGAATTGTCTTAGCCGACTATAAAACTGGGAGTTTAGGTAACTATACCAAGCCTAAGGTGGCGAATAACCTGCAGCTATTGCTTTACCAGAAGGCTTTTAATGAGGGTCGGCCGATAGGCGGTGCCCCGCAGGGACTCGTTGCTGATGCCGCCTGGATTGTGGGGCTAAGAGGGGATAAGACTACGGTCATAGCTCAAGGCAGTCTAGCCGATGAGCTGACGGTGGTGAAAATAGCCAAACCTTTTACCGCACAACACCGTCTTTTGTTACAAGATTCCCAAACTTGGATAGAGAAAAAGCGTCGTGGGGAAACAGATTTCGGACATGGGGACCCAGAGGGGACAACCTTGGCAGAGTTCTTGCAAGATCGAGTGAACTTGGCAGTTGCGGCTTTAGCGGGGCGGCAATTGGTACAAAGACAAGAAAGCGGGAGTTTTTTCAAGGCGAACACCCTACCTGTGGAGGTGGAATACTATGCGTAAAACCAGTATCGAAATATTGAATCCGGAGCATTTAGCGTTGCTGACCAAAGCGTTTCCCCCAACTGAGGAACAGGAACAGGTTATTAAGGCACCCCTTGAGCCGCTGTTGGTGGTTGCTGGGGCGGGCAGCGGAAAAACCGAGACCATTGCGAATCGCCTGGTTTACTGGGTGGTAAACGGGGCGATTTCCCCCCAAAGCGTCCTAGGACTGACCTTTACCAAGAAAGCCACTGCTGAAATGGGGCAGCGTTTCGCTTTGCGCCTAGATAACCTGGCACAAAATCTGGAAAAGTTTGTAGCCAGCCCATCGCGTTTTGAAGTCGAGATGTGTCGTCAGCTGAAGGGGGACTGGCAGTGGCGAGACGACTCAAAGATTCACGGTTTCATTCGGAGCTTGACTGCTGGGCTACATGCTTTGCAGGAATCCGGGATGACTTCTCGGATACTGCGCAGTGGGGTAGAAGTTTCCACTTATGATGCCTTAGCCTCCAAAGTGCTGACAGAGTTCGGGGTGCTGGCCGGTAGAGATTCCGGCTACCAAACCATCACTGATGGCACCCGGTTTCAAATTATGTCTCAGATTTTAGAAACCTGGGTTTCTAATCTCTCCTATCGAGAAGAGGAAGGTGCCTCGGTAGGGAACTTTATTGAGGGACTGCTGCACCTGGCGGGGGATGTCAATGCGCATGTGGTGGACTTGAACACTATGAAAAAGCTCTATGCGGACTTCCTCGCGACGGCGCAGCGCGAGTTATTAGCCTCCCAAAAGCTAGACGAAGCACTGGAGCCCTTGAAAGCAGCCAAAAAAGCCGCTAAAGCAGCCAATGATAAACAGCGAGAAAAGGCGCTTGGCGCAGAGATAACAAATCTGGATTTACCTTTGACCAGCCAAGCCAAAAAGGACTTGGAACGAACTGTAGAAGTAATGCGCTTCGGGGTGGATGCAGTGGAAGTGATTCGGGCGTTCAATACCCGCAAAGCCCAACTGCGGTTTGCCGATTTTTCCGATCAGACCCGGGAAGTAGTGGAATTGTTGAAAAAAGTCGCGAACATTTCTCAAAGCTACCAGCAGCGATACCAGTTGGTGTTGCTTGATGAGTTCCAAGACACGTCGGTTGCGCAGTTAAAATACCTCTCCGCGCTGTTTAGGAATCACGCGGTGACAGCGGTGGGGGATCCTAACCAGGCCATTTATGCCTGGCGGGGGGCCTCGGCCGCCTCGATAGAGGAATTTCCCAAGTATTTTTCCGATAATCCCTCGAAGGTCGCGTCCTTGACACTGCGAACCTCGTGGAGGAATGACGCCGCCATCTTGAACGTAGCGAATTGCATTGCTTCTGAAATCGCTGAACAAAACCGGACAGAGGGCAAAAACGAAAACTTCATTATGCCCGATTTATCCCTGCGTCCCGGAGCTAGTCCAGATTTAGGTCGTGTCTATGGGGCTCCATTCCTCACCGACACCGACGAAGCCCAGGCAGTGGCAAATTTCCTTGAAAATTGGCGTAAAGACCTGGAGCAAGCTGTAGAGAAAACCGCTGCCTGGCAGGCCGCAGGCCGAGTGGGACAACCTCCTAGTCTCCCTACAGCTGCGGTGCTGTGCCGCAAGAAAAGCATTATGCTACCCATTTTGCGCGAATTGTCGCGTCGGGGAATTCCCTTCCAGCTACAAGCCAGGGAAAGTGCCTTACTGGATCCGGGAGTGGTTTTGGTACGTGCGGCACTAAACGTAGTGGTGAATCCGCAAAACTCAGGAAGCCTGTTGCTGTTGCTCAATCGCTTCCGTTTATCGCGCGAAGATCTCGAGGCTATCAGTAAAGCGGCCGGCAGAACCGTACTACCCTTCCAAGAAGTGATGAAAAGCCAGATAGGTGCCAGCGTCTCTCAGCCCGGGCGAGAAAGACTCGCTATACTTCGGGAAATCATCGCCAAACTTGAAAAGCATGTCTCCTATGCCACCCCCCTACAAATGGCTAAACTAGCCGCGAAACTGTTGGGTCTGGATATAGAACAGCGGATTCCAGGAACCCCTTACCAGGAAGAAGCCTTCACGATATTTTTGTCGATTATTGAAGACTTCGAACGCAGCGGACAAGCCACCTTGCGGGCATTTTTGGAGTGGTTGGACGTGGCTGAGAGTGAAGAAAAGGAAGTGGGGCAGTTCCAGGAGGCAGTCGACACCAAAAAAGTTCAGGTCATTACGGTACATGCGGCTAAGGGACTGGAATGGGATTACGTGGCGGTTCCCGGCTTGTCCGAGGGAAACTTTCCAGATAATCGCACCGAAATCTGGCTTAAAAACTACTTTGTTTTGCCCTACCCTCTGCGTGGGGACCGGGACAGTCTACCTCAATATGAGATAAACCTCAGACAACTCGGGGAAAAAGACCGTTCCCGCAAGTTTTTAGAGCAATACGATGGGGTGCGGACTCTGCACCACCTCAAAGAAGAAGCCAATCTTGCTTATGTGGCTTTCACTCGGGCTAAAAGCCACTTGTTCCTCTCTATGAGCTGGTTCAAGGGTTGCAATGTCAACACTGCGAAACCGGGGGCTTTCTTCCGGGTTTTGCTTGGTGAAGACGCGAAATTGTTCTGCATGGAAAAGCCGAATAAAGGCATGACACTCGTGAATTCTCAAGAGTTTATGCACCTGCCTGACTGGTTGGGGGATATAAATCCCTGCTTTACGGAGCCAGAGGAAGCTAACCCGAATGTTCAGGAATTCGAAGCGGGACTGTGGCAGGCTCCTTCCTGGCTGGATTTGCCTCCAGAGTCCATTCGACCCGAAACATTTCCCTGGGACGTGGCCGGGCTGCAACGCTCCTACCAAATGGTTACGGTGGCGGCAGAAAATCCCCCGGATTCTCAGGCACTCGAATCGGCCATTCCTGGCAGTTTGAGCTGGCGAGTATGGAAACTGTATAACGCGCCCCGTCCACGCTTAGATTCGAGCACGCTACTGCGTCAAATCGCCGCCACCTCCGTGGTGAAGCTCGACGAGTCAAGTGATGACTTTATGCTACAAAAGCTGCGTCCGCTGCCGCTTCCACCCTCACCTGCGGCGCGGCTGGGGATAATCATGCACGCCTGGATTGCCCAGCAGTTGGGACAGCCCACCTTGGACATTCCCGACGGGAGTGAAGCCACTTTGGATGCTGATTCCCGCCTGAAACTGGATTGTTACCGTCAGACTTGGGAAAACCTCCAATTCCTAAAGGGGAAAGCCGTTATGGATATAGAGCACAGTGGCAGTCTCGTCGTGGGGGAAGGCACCGAGGGATTCGAGGTTCCCCTGCGTATCGACGCGGTTTTCCAAGAGCGTAGCTGCGGCACCACCTGGATTGTAGATTGGAAAACCGCGTCGCATCCACATCCCCCCCAATACGAGAGGTATTTGCACCAGTTGGGAATCTATCGGTTGTATTGGTTGCAAACTCACCCGGAACTCGACTCGCAAGACATCCAATGTGCCTACGTGTATTTGAAAGAAGGTGAAACCGAGCATCAAGTGTTGACCCTAGAGAGTATCCTCGAACACCTGAAAATGCCAGACTATACCCCTGAGTACCTTTATAAACTACTCAAACGTGGTGAAACCGAAGCTACGGAGTTTCTGTCTCAGAAGAATTTGTAGTGGGTGCGTCCTTGGAACCATCAAGTTCAATTGTGTCCGTGTCGGCATCAAATAGTGGCTTTCCGGTCAGCGATAAGTCCCCATCCAAACGTTCCAATTGCTCTTCCATCAGCTCTTGGGCGTCGGCAATAATCGCGGGGTTTTCCTGTGATACTCCCCAGTTGAGCCAGTCCACCAAGGCTAGCTCGTTATACAGCTCGCTGCGCTGTCGCAGGAAAGAATCTGCGCCTTCTGCACGACCCAAGTGATAGGCATCAAAAATTGAGTCCACAGTTTGCTCCGATAACTCGGTCAACAGCCAAGCCAGGTCTTTAGCGGGATCATCTACACAGACCTCGGAGAAATCCGATATCCCTAGCACTCGGGAATCGGCCACTAGAACCGTTTGCGCCTCTAGGGAACCGTGGACAAAAGTGGGATGAAAGCGCCACCAGGCATCTTCATCTAAAGCTTGCTCCCACCGAGCTTGCAGGGTTGGGGGTACCAAGCCGGTTGAAACCGCAGTCGAGAGCTTTTCACGCAGTTTGTCGCGAATTTCCGCTACGGTAAAGCTAGGTAACCCGGAATGAGGCACTATGCTGGCAGGCACCTCATGCAACATGGCGATAGCCCTACCGAGACTGCGAGCCATGTCGGAATTAGCGCCGATATCGCCAAACTCCAAGGGATTACCGGGAAGCATTCGGTAAACTATCGCCTGCAATGAGATTACCTCTGGGGGGACAATCCCGCCAGCATCCCCGCGTGAAATATGACCATTGGTACGTCCCACCGGGCGGGGAACCTCGAATGTAATCCGATGCGCGTCGTGATAGTTAGCGAGCATAGCAAGAATTTTTTCTTGTTTTTCCAGCGATTCCTTTCCCGTGTCACTGAGCGAAGCTAACACCATCCAGCGGCTAGATTCGTGGTCAAGTACTCCCGTCCAGGCGAAATCCTCATCATCCCCGGTGGGAGGACACAAGCCCTCAACCTCCAAATCCGGGCAAGCCACAGTAGCGAGGGCAGCCAAAGTCAGAAACAGATTCTCGCTCATTCTCCAAGTCTAACCAAGACACGGCGGATATGGTATGGGCGACGGGGCTGACCAATGAATCATTCCGGAAAAACTCTCTTTAAACTTGTGTCGAGCGAAATTTGGCAAAAGGTGGCAACACTACTGGATACCTGGGTATTTCGTGGGTAAAAGCTTAGAAAATGCTTAAAGAATGCTTGGTTTTAATCTCTGTTCCAAGTTAAATCTAACTGAAACTAAGCAAGAAATATCGGGAAGCAACTCATGAACCCGCATATTTAGTGGAGTGATAAAGGTGATGCGATGTACGGTGCGATTCAGCCACTACTGGATGACGCAGAGGTTGAGGAAATCTGGCTAAACAGTCCCACGGAAATATTTTGTTCACGAAATGGCAGAGCCGAGTTGACGAATCTTTTGCTCAGCGAGAAGGAAGTGGAATCTCTAGTCGAACGGATGTTGCGTTCCAGTGGCAGGCATCTGGATTACGCCAATCCATGTGTGGATGCCACTTTGGCTACCGGAGAGCGGCTGCACGTGGTGATACCACCGGTTACTGCGAACTGGTCGATAAACATTCGTAAACATCACGCCAAAGCCCGACGGATTACCGACTTGGTAAAACTGGGGTTGATTCCGAGCTCCGTGGCGCTTTTCTTGAAAGAAGCGGTCAAAATTGGGCTGAATATTTTGGTATCTGGCCCCACCCAGGCGGGGAAAACCACGACAGTACGGGCGCTTTGCGGGGAAATCCCAAGCAATCAACGGGTTGTGACTTGCGAAGAAGTCTTGGAGCTAAACCTAAAATCAGCCGACTGTGTCGCCATGCAAACTCGCAACGCCTCAATGGAGGGACATGGCGAGATAACCTTGCGTGACCTAGTGAAAGAAAGCCTGCGAATGCGACCTGACCGACTGATTATCGGGGAGGTACGCGGGGCGGAGAGCCTAGACATGCTGATTGCTTTGAACTGTGGCATTCCCGGAATGTCAACTATCCACGCCAATACAGCGCGAGCTGCCCTGATGAAGCTGACGACTTTGCCACTCTTAGCCGGAGAAAACGTGACTGCCGCCTTCGTGGTTCCCACGGTAGCCAACGCTATCGACTTGGTAGTGCAGCTGCGGGGCACCTGGCAAGGCAGCCGGGCGGTTAGTGAAATCGTCGCTCTCGATCGCAGCGTAGAAAACGGCCAGATTGGGGGCGTGTCTCTCTATCGGCCAAACCCGGCGGATTTGGAAAACCTGACTGGCATAGCAAGCTCAACACCGGACGACGCGTCAGCTGTTCCCCGAAACATAGCCTGGACTGCCCAAAGCGCCACCTTTGACTTTGAAGCCGCCTTCGGCTCGCGAGCCCGTTACCTGTCAACTCTTGTGGAGCCTCAAGATGCTTGAAAATACCGCTTTTTTCGCGTCTGACTATGCTGGGGATATTGTGCCGGTAATCTTGGTGGGAATTGGCCTGTACCTGGTGATTTGGCACAAAACCATGCCGATGCGACCGGCTTCCAACTGGGCAAACCTCGATGATTGGTGGCAACGCCAACAGCGTCGTTTCAACTCGTGGAGCCAGGCAGCGGGTAAAAACCTGAGCATGCCACGTTTTTTACTAATCTCGGCTGGATGTGCGTTGGGATGCAGCCTTGCCCTGATGATTGTCGTGAAACTAGGGGTAGTAGCAGTCTTAGGCGGGCTTTTGGCGGCATTTACTCCGTACTTGAGCTTGAATGTGAAACGCAGCAAAATCCAGAATGCCCGAGGCAAAGCCTGGCCACACGTGGTGGATAATCTAATTTCGGGGGTGCGAGCGGGAATGAGTCTGGGAGAGACCCTAACAAAAGTTGCCACTAGTGTTCCCCCGTCCCTCCAAGCACCATTTGCGCACTTCGTCTTGGACTACCACGCGCGGGGCAACCTTGACGGCTCCCTTGCTATGCTGAAAAACGAACTGGCTGACCCGGTAGCTGACCGTATCATTGAGGCCTTGCGGCTGGCGGCTCAGGTAGGTGGCAATGACCTGGTGGCGCTGCTTGAAGACCTCGGGTCGATGATTCGAGCCGAGGAACGTACCCGCGCCGAGATTCTCGCCCGCCAATCCTGGACAGTAACTGGGGCAAGGTTAGCGGCTGTTGCGCCCTGGCTGATTTTGGCCATGCTGCTGGCTAAAGACCAGACCCTTGAAATCTATGCCACTCCCACGGGCAGTGTCATCTTGACTAGCGGGGCGGTTGTCTCGGTGGTGGCGTATCTATTGATGCTTCGTTTCGGTCGCCTTAACCGGGCACCGCGAATGATGGGAAACTAAGGGGAAGCCATGCCGGGAAATATTTTTATCACCGCCAGCTGCGCTGCCTTGGCTGTGGCTTGTCTGGGTTTGGCAATCCTGGTGGTGTCGGTACCACGAAATATCCCGGGAGTGTTCCCGATGTGGCGGTTGAAGCCATATCTTAATGGGGAATCGCCAACGAGAATCCCTCACCGTCTGGCATCCCTGCGCGAGCTGGGCTTGGTTTCCAGTGACGAATCGGTGCGGCGACGCATTGTGCTGGCGGGTTCTAAAACCACGTTGTCGGAAATCCGGCGTCGCCAAAAACTTGGAGCCATCTGGATGGGAATCGCCGCGTTGCTGTTGACTATTCTGGGGGCAGCGGCGCATACCCTCAACCCGCTCGCCGCTATTTTCGCTATCTTGGTATTTCCTTTGATGGGAGTTGTGTACCCCGATTATCGTCTCAGTGCTGGAGCCAAACAACGTCAAATGCAGCTCAACCAGGAACTGCCCGATGCCATCGAACTGCTTGCCTTAGCGGTGGGAGCTGGCGAATCGCTGTACATGGCGTTAGAACGCGTGGCCAGTCGCTGCACCCAGGTAACCGGCGAGGAACTGACCCGGTTGATGGCCGAACTCAAACAGGGCGAAGCGCTGTCCATGAGCCTGACATCCTGGCGCACCCGCACTGAATCCGAGGTTCTATCCCACCTGGTGGATGCGGTGGTTTCGGCCTTGGAAAGGGGCTCCCCTTTGGCGCAAGTGTTGCGCGAACAGGTGGCGGATTCCCGCTCGGCTGCCCGAAACCAGTTACTCGCCCAAGGCGGTAAAAAGGAAGTTTGGATGATGATTCCGGTGGTGTTCCTGATTCTGCCCCTGACAGTGGTTTTCGCACTTTACCCTGGCTTGGTGGCGTTGCAAATGACGGGTGGCGGCTAAATCCTTCGGGGTGACTAAAAACTCTACCGCCCCGTACTGCCATACTTTCTTGAAGTCTTTTAAAGCTAGTAACCGATAACAGAACAGAAAGAGGTAACTATGAAAATAATCACAAAAATTCGGAATATTTACCTAGCCTCGCAGCAGACCTGGAGGGTTCTGAAGAACCAGATGGCCTCGGATCGCTCTCGTTGGCGGCAAGCCGATGGGGATGTGCCGGGCTGGGTAATGGTAACCCTGATGACCGCTGGTTTAGTGGTGGCTTTGTCTGCTGTGGCTCTGCCGGCTTTAACCGCGCTTTTCAACAATGCGATTACCTCGGTTTCGGGCATGTAATTTCTCTATGACTCCCGTAGTATTTGCATCCAGTACGGCCGTCGCGCCACGTCGGATTCTCAAGTGTGAAAGGGGCTCTGAGCCGGTCAGTTTCGCTTTGGTGGTGCCTCTGGTGATGTTCTTGGTCTTGGGGGTGTTGCAACTGGCGCTATCTATGTGGGTGAAAACAACGCTGATTGACGCGGCTTCTGCCGGGGCACATGCGGCCGCAGTGGTCGGGGCTCCTCCCGAAGTGGCCGAGGAAACCGTGCGGGAAGTATTGGCTTCTACGGTGGGTCGTGACTATGTGCAAAACGTCGAGGTCTCGCGGGTAAACCTCACTACTGTGTCGAACCAGTTTGGCAGCGCGCCGGTGGATGCCCTGCAAGTGTCGGTGTCGGCTCCGTTGCCGGTTTTGGGTTTCTTTGGTTTCGGTTCTTTCCAGGTGGTGGGTCATGCGGCTGTGGAGGTGGCTCCGTGAGGTTCGGTTTCATGAGGTGCTTGCCCCAATCCCGGCAGCGTAGGGGAGCGAGGTTGTCTAAATCCCAAAAGCCTGGGCGGTTACATTGGCGCGATGAATCCGGGGAAGCCACCATTGAATTCGTGGCAGTAGTCTTGGGGTTGCTGGTTCCCCTGGTTTACCTGCTGGTGGTGTTTTCCCAAATCCAGGCTGGTATCTATGCCGCCGAGGCGGGAGCAGCGGCCAGTGCCCGGATTCTCACGGAGCATCCCCATACCGGGATGCCAGCTGCTCAACTGGCAACTAAGCTGGCGGTTGCCGACCAGGGGTTGCCCGTGGAGGGCGTGAGTTTCTCGTTACGCTGTGAAACCACAACTTGTCCTGATGCTGGTTCGAGGGGGGTGGTGGAAGTGAACCTAAAGGTGCCCCTTCCGGTGGTGGGGGCGTTGGCGGCGGGAATGTTTCCTAGCGACATTAACCTTAGTTGTGTCCATCCGATTCAATGGGGAGAGCATGGTGCTTAAATATCACCTCATGAAACGAACGAAAATAATTACCCGGGTTAAGCAAGAGGAAGACGGGCGGGTTTTACTGTTGGGGCTAGGGACTTGTGTGCTGCTTTGTGTCATTGTTTTGATGACGATGAGTGTTTCGGGAATATATCTGGAACAGCGGCGTTTGCAGCGTTTGGCTGACCAGACGGTGTCTTTGGCGGTGGCGGAGGTCGACGATGCTGTCTATTACGAACAGGGTTTGGTTGAGGGTGCCCCGATTCCGATTGACCAAGCCGGAGCGCGCCGTCGGGCGGTGGCATACCTCGACCGCGTCGATTCAAGGTTGACCCCGGGGCTGAAAAGCATCGCCATAACGGGGTTTCGCACGTTCCCGACCCGCGTGGAATTGGAGCTTGCAGCGGTGGGGAACGTGCCGATTGCTTTGCCTTTGATTAGCAGTCTGACCGAGGTGCCGATGCGCGCCAAGGCTAGCGCGAGTCTGAAAACTACTTTCGGTTAGTCAAGGCCATAGTTGTGAGAAAATCTGTGCCGGGCTAATCCCGAAACGTCGTTGGGATTGAGTCGAAGCCATGGCGGCATCAATCCAGGTGGATCGCCGTTCGGGTTCGTTTTTCCCGGTGGGTGGCAGCGCCGCAATCACGTTGAGCTCTGCGGCGAAAGCGTCCGCATCCGCCTGGTTCACGAGGTGAATCGCGTTTTTGGTGTCCTTGAGAGCGGGAAAATCCAGGGCATACTGGGCACCACGTGAATCTTTCGCCCCCAGATTTACCAGTTCTTGAACCTCCCAAGAGAGTTTCTCGGCTCGACTCAAGGCCCACGTCCGGTTATATCCAGTCAAAAACGCCGCTGCTGTTTCGTGGCGGTATCTGGCGTAGTCTAGAGAGGATTGCGCCGCCTCGAGTTTCTCTATCAGGTCACGGTCTTCGATTTTCATGAGGGGCTTGTCGGAATTCGTGGCTCTATTTTGTGCGCTGACCGTTGCGGACTGGGGTGGAACCTGGATGCCTGCTGCGCTAGCCAGGGTATTAGCGTCCATTCGGTTTGCCGCGCATACGGCCGTCAGCAGGGTGGCTGTTTGCCCAGCAGGGGCAGCATCGGCACCGCGACAGGCGGTGGCGGCGTTGTCTACCAGCATTTGCACTAAATCCGCGAGATTAGCCGGGGGAGTCATCGGGGTGGGGCCGGGCTGTGCCCCGGAGGGTGTACCTTGTGGCCAGGGGTTCCACACCCCGCCCAGGGCAGCGAGACGTTGTTCGGCCTGGTCTCTAACTTGGCCAGCGGCAGCGCGCACTCCCTGGGGTTGTCCCGCGTCTTGCGCGATGGCATCCGCCCCAGTGCTGATTGCCGTATCGAAACGGGTTACTGCTGAAATCCCGGCCTGCCCTGGATTTAGACGGGGCAGGTTGTCGGGGGGAGTGTCTAAACGCAAGGCACAGCCACCTAGACATAACGCGGTGACAACGAACGTAACCCATAGACTAGTGGTAGGGCGGCGCGAGTCGCGGTGGCAAGAAAACATGGTTCCATTGTTTCACATGTTGTCATCGTCGCGGCGAACCACGGAATGGAATGAGGTAGCGGAAAGGAAAACTGATGACAGAAAACAGTGAAAATACTGGAAATGTGGATATTGCCGCTGAGGTATCCCAATTGTTGGCTCCCACAGTGACCCAGCTGGGTTTGTTCTTGGAAAAGGTTTGTGTCAAGGGCTCGAAGAATTCCCGCCAGGTAGAGATTTTCCTGGATTTACCGGCGGGTAGCGGCGAAATCGGTTTTGAACGCCTCGAGGCAGCCAGTCAAGAAATTTCGCGACTTATGGACAGTGCTGACCCGGTGGAAGGTAAGTACAATCTCGAGGTTTCCACACTGGGGGCGGAACACGCCTTGGATAATCCGCGTCTGTTTGTTCGGGCGGTGGGGCGTGACGCAGAGATTACGGTGGCGGGTCAGAAACGTGTGGGGAGAATTCTGGCCGCTGGGGAAACTGATTTTACCTGGGAAGAAGACGGAAAACAGGAAACTATTTCCTTCAGTGCATTACAATCAGCTCGGACAGTGGTTTTATTCGGAACTGGCAATGCGCCGAAAAAATCCGTGAAAACCGGCCGGAAAAATAATCGAAAAAGTTAATACGGAGGGAAAGAATGCAAATCGACATGACTGCCTTGCGCCTGGTAGAGGCGGAAAAAGGCATGGATTTTGAATCGCTCGTGGCCACAGTAGAGGAGGCCTTGTTAAAGGCTTACCGCAACCAGTCGGGGGTCAAAGCACCGGCTCGTGTCGAGGTTGACCGTAAAACTGGAGAAGTCAAAGTGTGGGTGACTGAACTCGACGAAGAGGGTAATGCTTTGGGTGATGTCGAAGTTACCCCCGAGGATTTTGGGCGTACCGCTGCCGCCACTGTTAAATCGGTGATTATCCAACGATTCCAAGAGGAAGAAGACAAGCAAGTCTTGGGGGATTTTAAGGAACGCATCGGCCAGGTAGTGTCCGGGGTCGTCGTTGCAGCTCGAGACCCGAAGTTCATTGCGGTAGACCTGGGGGATATCGAGGGAGTTATTCCCCCCGCCGAACAGGCTCCGGGTGAACATTTCCGCGATGGAGAGCGGATTCGTGTCTATGTTTTGAGCGCGGCGAGGGGTATGAAAGGCCCGCATATCGAGCTTTCCCGCACCCATCCCGGTTTGGTGCAGGGCCTGTTTAATCGCGAGGTTCCCGAAATTGAAAAGGGGCTGGTGGTTATCGAATCGGTGGCGCGCGAACCGGGTCACCGCACCAAGATAGCGGTGCGAGCCCTAGAAAAAGGTATGAACCCGAAGGGGGCTTGTATTGGTCCGAATGGCTCTAGGGTACGAGCGGTGATGAACGAGTTGAACGGCGAGAAAATCGACATTATTGATTGGTCTGATAATCCGGTAGAGTTCATTGCTAATGCGTTGAGCCCCGCGAAAGTCGTCTCGGTTCGAGTTTTGGATGAAGATCGTCGTTTGGCGCGGGTGGTGGTGCCCGATTTCCAACAGTCCTTGGCTATCGGTAAAGAAGGTCAAAACGCCCGCCTGGCTTCCCGGTTGACGGGTTGGGGCATCGATATCCATTCGGATTCTGAGGTTGGTGCGACTTCAGCATAATAAGCGGCGCATCGGTTTATAGTACTAGCCCGGCTGTCCTCGTCGCTTTGCGGCGGGGAAGCTGTGCTTTTGGGCGGGTTAGTTACTGCGCGTTAAGTTAGGTATACTGTTTCCGGCGCTTTTTTGGCCTCGCTCCTGTTGGGTTCATGAGGCGCTATGAGTATCATCCGATAGAAACGTTCCACCAAAAGCACGAGCTTCGGGGCGTTTCGCAATGACCTAAGGAAGCGGGTTGGAAGATGTTGGGCACCCGATGAGTACCCGATGAGTACCAACGATTGAGGGTCTGTCTTTTACCGGGCAGACCGGTGAAGGACAAGGAGAAACGTGGCACGAATGCGCGTGCATGAGCTTGCAAAAAAGCTCGGGACTGATTCTAAGACGATGCTTGATGTCTTGAAGGACGCGGGGGAGTTCGTTAAATCGGCGTCCTCCGTGGTAGAAAGCCCGGTGGTTAAGAAAATAACCAAGCATTTCGAAGAAAAGAAGCTGGGTAAATTCAGTCCGGAAGCTGCTAAGAAAGCAGCGAAAGCGGCAGAAAAAGCAGCAGCGGATATTACTAAGAAACCGACAGTAGCTCCGGCTATGACGGACACTACTGCGGTCGATACTGTGGAAACCGAGGAAGTCCGTGATGAGGGGGCGAGCGAGCCCAAGCGGGAAGCCCCTCATGAAGTCGGTGAAACCCCGAGCGTGGAAGCTGAAGCTGTCGAAAAAACCCCAGAGTCAACTCCGCGCGCCGCCACCCCAATCGAAACAACCCCGACGGCTCCGGTACCCACTCCGAGTGCGAAACCCACCGCTCCCAACACGAGCGCCCCGGGACGTGCAATTCCCAAACCGGGAGCCCGCATGCCTAAACCTGGTCAAGTTCGTCCCGGAAACAACCCCTTCGCCTCTTCACAGGGAATGCCCCGTCCGGGAGGCACGGGGGGAGTCAAACCCGGCTCTAGGCGCGGGCGTCCCGGGAACAATCCCTTTGCTTCGGCACAGGGCATGCCCCGACCTGCCTCGGGGGGAGCCCGACCCAAACCTGGTGATCACGCGCGTGGGGCTGGCGACGGACAGGGCAATGCCCCCAGCCACCCCGGACGTGGGGGTCGCGGCGGACACGGCGGTGATTCCCAGCGTAACTTTGCAGCTCCTCCTACCAACCGGGGTCGAGGGGGACGCGGCTCCACCCAGGGGGCTTTCGGGCGCGGCAAATCCAAGAAGTCCAAGGCGCGCCGCGAGAAACGCCAAGAAATCGAAGAGCAAAGCGCACCCGTAATCGGTGGGGTTTCCATTCCTAAGGGTAACGGTGAGGAAATCCGGATTCGCTCCGGGGCATCTTTGGCTGATTTCGCAGAAAAGATACATGTGAACCCCGCTGCGCTGGTCACGGTCTTGTTCCACATGGGCGAGATGGCCACCGCTAATCAGTCCTTGGATGAAGACACCTTTAAGCTGTTGGGCACGGAACTGGGCTATGACATTACAATTGTGTCCCCCGAGGATGAAGATCGTGACATCCTGGAGTCTTTCGACATTGACTTAGAGGCCGAGGAACTCGATGATATTGATTCCCTTGAGACACGTCCTCCCGTGGTCACCGTGATGGGGCATGTCGACCACGGTAAAACCAAGTTACTGGATGCGATTCGTAATACTGATGTGGTTGAAGGCGAATACGGTGGGATTACCCAGCATATTGGTGCCTATCAGGTTACTTTGAAAAAGGCTGACAAGGGACGCCGGATTACTTTTATCGACACCCCTGGTCACGAGGCCTTCACCGCGATGCGGGCGCGCGGTGCGGAAGTCACGGATATTGCGATTATCGTGGTGGCCGCCGATGACGGGGTGATGCCCCAGACAGTCGAGGCGATTAACCACGCGAAAGCCGCCGAGGTGCCGATTGTGGTGGCGGTTAATAAAATCGACAAGCCCGAAGCCAATCCTGACAAAGTAAAAGCCCAGATGAGCGAGTATGGCGTGCTGCCGGAAGAATACGGCGGAGACACCATGTTCGTCGAGATTTCAGCCAAGCAACGCCAGGGGATTACGGAACTGCTAGATGCGGTGCTGTTGACGGCTGACGCGGTGCTGGAACTGAAAGCCAACCCGGATGCGCCGGCTCGTGGGGTGGCGATTGAAGCGAATCTGGACAAAGGACGCGGCGCGGTGGCCACTGTGCTGGTACAGCGTGGCACCCTGCGGGTCGGGGATGCGATTGTGGCTGGTACCGCCTATGGGCGGGTGCGAGCCATGTTTAATGAGCGCGGCCAGAATGTGGATGAAGCCGGGCCGTCTACTCCCGTACAGGTACTGGGTCTCACCTCGGTGCCCCGCGCGGGCGATTCTTTCCTGGTGGCCGAGGACGACCGTACTGCCCGACAGATTGCGGATAAACGCGCGGCAGTGGAACGGGCGGCACTGTTGGCCAAGCGTCGTAAGCGGGTCACCCTGGAGTCCTTCGACGAAGCGCTAAAGGCTGGCAAGGTCGACATGTTGAACCTGATTATCAAGGGTGATGTGTCCGGCTCCGTGGAAGCCCTGGAAGATTCCCTGTTGAAGATTGACGTGGGTGACGAAGTGGGCTTGCGGATTATTCACCGTGGCGTGGGTGCTATTACCCAAAACGATGTGAATTTGGCGACAGTGGATAATGCCGTGATTATTGGTTTCAATGTGCGCCCGGCCGAACGCGTCGCGGAATACGCCGATGCCCAGGGCGTAGACATGAAGTTCTACTCGGTGATTTACCAGGTCATCGAGGATGTCGAGAATTCTTTGAAAGGTATGTTGAAACCCATCTACGAGGAACACGATTTGGGTTCGGCCGAAATCCTCCAGGTCTTCAAGTCCTCGAAGTTCGGCAATATCGCGGGTTGTATCGTCAAATCTGGCACCATCAAACGCGGCACGAAAGCCCGCTTGGTGCGTGAAGGTGTCGTGGTCAACCAGGAGCTGTCGATTCACTCGCTGCGCCGCGAGAAAGACGATGTCACCGAGGTTCGCGAGGGATTCGAATGCGGTATTGGCTTGGACTTTAAAGACATTCAGGTTGGCGACCGTATCGAAACCTGGGAGATGAAGGAAATTCCGCGTAACTAGTCTGGTTTAGGAGGTAATCATGGATGAAACCCGACGCGAAAAAGTCGCGGCGAATATCATGACGACGGTAGCCAGCATGTTGAATAACGGCTCGATTAAAGACCCGCGTCTCGGATTCGTCACCGTAACCTCGGTTGAGGTCACGGGGGATTTACAACATGCCAAGGTGTACTACACTGCCTACGGCAATGACTCCGCCCAAAACGCGAGCGCCGCTGCGCTGGCCTCTGCCAAAGGGGTGATTCGTTCCCGGGTGGGAAAGAATCTGGGCACCAGACTGACCCCCACCCTGGAGTTTTGCCCCGACCCGCTGCCCGCCCAGGCGGCGGCGGTAGAGAATGCTTTGGCGGCCGCGCAACAAGCCGATGCTCAACTGGCGGCACGCAAAGGCAAGACCTATGCTGGCGAGGCTGACCCGTACAAAAAACCGCGTAACAGCGAAGCAGAATGAACGCGGCAGTTGATTTTCTGCCTCCCAATCCGGGCGAGTTGCCGCGCGGCGCAGACTGTGGGGCGGGCTTGCTGGTGGTGGATAAACCCCAGGGCTTGACCTCTAACCAAGTGCTCTCCCGGGTGCGCCGCATAGCGGGACAAAAAAAAGTCGGCTACGCCGGGACTTTGGATCCGATGGCGACGGGCTTGCTGATTTTCGCCTTGGGTAAGGCCACGAAACTGTTGCAATACTTGGGTTCCTCCGACAAGGCTTATGTGGCGCGGGTGCGTTTCGGGGTGTCTACTGACACCGACGACGCTGCGGGCACCGTGGTGGGCGCAGCAGGGGCGGGCGGATTGACCGGTTCGGTTTTGGCGGATTCATTAGGGGCATACCGGGGAGCGATTCACCAGGTGCCTTCTAGTTTTTCCGCCATCAAAGTGGCGGGTCAACGGGCGTATGCGCTCGCCCGCCAAGGCCAGGACGTGAAACTGAAATCCCGGCCAGTCACGATTTCTCGCCTGGAGCTGGAATCCGGGTTGGCACCTCATGAAATCGACGTAAGCATCGGCCGCGCGGCGCAAGAGACGACCCCGAGAAACCCGGGCGGAGAAAACCCCGGGGCAACTGGGGGAGGGGCGGCACTAGCCGCAGCTGATGGGGGGCGCGTGACGGTGGCGGACGTGGATATCGCCGTGGAATGCTCGGCGGGAACCTATATCCGCGCCCTGGCTCGCGACCTGGGGCGAGACCTTGGCACCGGGGCACACTTGACCGCATTGCGCCGCACCCGAGTGGGGAACTATGGACTGGAGGCGGCACGCAACCTAGCTGAGCTTGGCGAGGAAGTCGCAACGCAGGGCATAATTTCCATTATTCCTTTGGATGCGGCGGTGAAAGCGCTGTTCCCCACCTTAGAGTTAGACGAAACACAGGCGCGGGCACTGGGGTATGGACAAACCGTCACCCTGCCGTCCCCGTCCCCGGCGTTATACAATAACAACCAGCCGCTCGCGGCGGCGCTGGACGAAGCTGGTCAAGTCATAGCTTTAGTGACACCTCGGGTGGGCGATACGGCGATACGGGTGAAGCCGACTTGGGTGCTGCGCCCAGCGGTTGCGGCTTCATGAGTTGCTGTGCAATGTGAGGAACGAATCTAAGTATATTTGGAAACGGACACTGCGAGGGCTTAGATTTGCTAAACTTAGTGAGTAAACGGTGAAAAAGGGGAAAGAACATGACCACGAAACTAGGTCGCATCGGATGGATAATGACAGCCAGCCTGGTGGCTTTCGGGGGATTCGGGGTTAACGCCAGCAGTGCTCCAGCCGGTGGCTATGAATCCCTGTACGCCCCCCAGATTGCCACCACGGCCGCCAGTGAAACTACGGGTGAATCCGGGCAAACACCTCATGAAGCCGCTGCGAACCGTGCCATGCTCACTTTGGAAAACGGCGAACTTATGATAGGCGGTGGCACCACCGCCACCGGGGGTGGTACCGACTGGTTGTCCTATATTTCCATTACCAACTATGACAACACTGGTTCGATTTGCACCGGAATCCTGGTTGATCCGTCTTGGGTGTTGACCGCGAAGCATTGCACTGCGAAAACCCCCCGCTATATCAATATTTCCTTTGGAGCGAAACGGATCGGTTCTGCCCCAGTAGACGACTACAAGGTTCACCCCGAGTTCGACGCGGCCTTGCTGCACCTCAAAGACCCGGCGGCGGGGATAACCCCGGCACGACTGGCGCAAAGCCAGCCTCGAATCGGCGATGTAGGTATTGAATACGGATGGGGTGGCAGCGGGAACGTCTTGCAAAATACCCAACAGCGGATTGTATCCAGTTGTTTCACGGTGGTCGGTAAAGAAGACCCCTCACGGTTTACCGCGAACTGTTCCGGTGCGCAAGCCACTGGCCAGTTGAGCTACAAAGTCCAATGGCCTGGGGTTACTACGGAACATGGGGATTCCGGCGGGCCGCTGGTGGTAAATGGCCAGGTTGTGGGTACTTTGATTGGGGGTAATGCCGAGGCGGCTTATTTCGGTTCAGTCTTGCCGCTGGCGGGATGGCTCCAGGATATCGCCCAGGTGCGGCTGGGACAGGTCACTATGAATGTTGTGGAATATCCCTTTGAATCACGTTTGGAACGGATTTCGGGGGCGAACCGTGTGACAACTGCGTTGGCGCTGCACGGGGCGAGTGGGGGCAGTGGGGATGCCGTAGTGTTGACCACGGGTACTAAAGCCCCCGACGCCCTGAGCTCAGCGGCTTTGGTGGGCGCGCGCGGCGCGACGATTCTGCTGTCGATGGGCAATAATGGCGCGGTGGAATCCGAAGTGGTGGATGCCATCAAGACCTCGGGGCGCAAACAGGTATACGTGGTTGGCGGCGGGGTGGCTTTGAACCCGGCGCAGGTTCAGGATTTGGCCAGTGTCGGGGTGAGGGTGGAACCTCTGTCGGGCGCGGATCGCTTTGCGACGGCCGCTCGGGTGGCCGAACTAGCCGTTGGTTTGAACTATGCCAAATCGTCTGTTTCAGTGCCATTGAAAGATTTGGACGTGTTTCTGGTGGACGCTACCAGTGATCCCAATATTCCCGACGCGATTGCGGCCGGTCCGGTGGTCGCCGCGCGTCACGGAGTGATTCTGTTCACGAGGGGTCAGTCGATTCCTCCGGCGACCAGTCAAGCCCTGTCTTCCCTGGGGAACAGTGTGGCTAAGCTGGGCGGAAAGCTCCGCTTGTGGGCGGTGGGCGGACGAGCCTATGCCGCGCTTAGAGCCAGTGGGGATTTCGGGCTGGGTGCGGTCATGGAATCTGCTCAGGGGATTGTGGGGGCGAATCGCTATGAGACCGCGACCCGGTTGGCCGAGAATTTCGGTGCTGGGAATGGCGGATACTTGGTGGCTTCCGGCACGGTGTTTGCCGATGGCCTGGCCGGCGCGGGCTATGCCTACGCGGCAGGCAAGGGGATTTTGTTGACCGCGCCGAACCAGTTAAACCCCAGTTTAGCGGCCTTCGTGCGGGCTCATCCGAGTGTGTCCTACACTATTGCTGGCGGATTGGGCGCGGTGTCGCGTTTCGTCGCCAACCAGATTGGCAGCCTCTTGCAGCGGTAGTGTTTGTTTGGATTGCGGACACACTTCTTTTTGGCTTGATTTACTCCACAGTACACTCCCGCCGCCGTCACGCGCCCAATAGTGCCAAGGGGACGACGTAAAACCTCGGGGCGGCGCACAGTTGCCCCGTAGTCCGGTAAATCCCGGTCGACAATCAGGCGCAGGTACGAATCGAGCACCTCTTGGGTGACTTCGGCTGATTTTTCCATGATTCCAGGAAACCCGCTACGAGCGATAGCGCGGCAGTAATCCGCCAGGTCGAAGTCTGTGTGGCCGGTAATCTGTTGCTTCGGGTTCATGAGGAGCTTCCCGAAACTGACGCTAGATTCGACAATTCCCCGCTCGAATAGGCTCATGGGTCGCATCCGCAGTGACAGTACTCGTCCGGCTCCGCTGTGCAACCCGGCGGCATCGAAAGGGGTAGCCGAGCCGGTCGACACGACTCAGGCCGGATTCCGGCACTTTTACCCTGCCACTAAACAGTGACGGCGTCGGGGGCTAGGCGGGTGGCGTGGGGGACACCCAGCACGGTTGCGGTTTCCAACAGGTCTTGATCCATGCGGGAAAGCAGGGCATCGAGGGACTCAAAAGCGCGGTTTTCCCGGATGCGGTGTACGAACTGAACCACGATTTCTTCGCCATAAAGGTTTAAATCGGAACGCCCCAGGACATGGGCTTCGACGGTGCGACCCACATCCCCGAAGTGCGGGGAAGTCCCCACCGAAATCGCGGCGGGCAGAGCCTCTAGAGAAGTGGGATGATTCGACCCGTGGGGATAAGCTCGACGCACCCACCCCGCGTATACCCCGTCAGCGGGAATCGCCTCTACATATTCCGCGTCTAGATTGGCGGTGGGGAAACCCAGCTGGCGGCCACGTTGTTTGCCATGTACTACTAGGCCGCGCACCTGGTGCGGTCGCCCCAAAACATAGCCGGCCTGATCCACGTTACCGGCCTCTAAAAGGCGCCGCACCCATGATGACGACCAGCGTTTTGAGGTAATTGGGTCGATAATGTCGGGGACGACCTGAACGGCGAAGCCGTATTTTGCTCCCAGCTCGGTTAAAGTGACGATATTCCCGGAGTTTTGCGCCCCGAAACGTGTGTCCTTACCCACCACAATAATTCGCGGTTGTAACGGTTCCACCAGGCATTTCACCACGAAATCCTTTGGCGTAAGCGCCGCGAAATCCAGGTCGTAGTGTTGCACCCAAGTCGCGTCCAAACCTAGCGCCGCCAGGAATAAGAGCCGGTCGCCTAGGGTACAAATCAGCTTATTGCCCGGGGATGGTTGGTGCACCTGGCGCGGCAGCGGGTCGAAGGTCAAAGCGAGGGAATTGAGGTGGTTTTCGCGCGCCAGTTCCACCACTTGGCGAATAATCTGTTGGTGCCCCATGTGAACCCCGTCGAAAGTTCCAATAGTTACGACGGAGGGGCCGAATTTAGATGGCGACTCATGAAAAATTTGCACCATCTTACCCTAGCAAAAACGTGAGGGCGGTGGTTTCCCCAGGGCGGGGCGGGTTCATGAGGTGCCATTTGCAAAGTGACGTAAATTATGGGGTGTACCCTGGGGATTCGTCAGGTTATTGACCCTAGTGCTAAACTTATAAAGCCGTCATGTCGGCCGCGCCTTGGATGCGGTGGGGAAAAGCCCCGGCGCTGCGCGCAACGAGAAAGAGGAGAGCCAGTGGCACTCACTAAGGAAGAAAAAGACGCGATTATTGCTGAATATGCAACCCATCCGGGTGACACCGGTTCGCCGGAAGTGCAGGTTGCTTTGTTGAGCAAACGCATCAAGGATTTGACCGAGCACTTCAAAACGCATCAGCATGATCATCATTCCCGTCGTGGTTTGATGCTGCTAGTTGGCCAGCGTAAGCGTCTGCTGGGTTACTTGCAGGAAGTCGACATCGAACGCTACCGTAGTCTGAAAGACCGTCTCGGTCTGCGTCGATAGTTGTAGCAGGGCTGACTGGATACATCCAGTCAGCCCTATTTTATGTCATTGAGGTAGTTTGAACATCTCGATGATGTGTTAGTAAAAGTTAGAATCAGCGTCTTTCGGTCCTCGGTAGTGACCTCCGGACGTGGCCAGTGGTACGGAAGCTTTCCGTGAAGAAAGACCGCCCGTGGGTCTCGATCGATGACCGCCGACGCTACCAAAAGAGAAGAGGAGGGCTCCTTTGGAGGGTCCTGAAATTACGGCTGCCGAGGCAGTTATTGACAATGGAAAATTTGGGAAGCGTGTATTGCGCTTCGAAACTGGCTTGCTGGCACGCCAAGCTGCCGGTTCGGCGATGGTGACCTTGGATGGGGAAACTGTGGTGTTCGCCGCAACCACTGTGGGTAAGCAGCCCAAAGACCAGTTTGATTTCTTTCCTTTGACAGTTGATGTCGAGGAGAAACAGTATGCGGCGGGTCGGATTCCCGGTTCGTTCTTCCGTCGTGAGGGGCGTCCCGGCACGGAGTCGATTTTAGCGGCGCGTCTAATTGACCGCCCACTGCGCCCTGCGTTTGTGAAGGGGCTGCGCAATGAAGTTCAGGTTGTAGACACCGTTATGGCGATTCATCCCGACGAGGCCTATGATGTGGTGGCTATTAACGCTTCATCCATGTCTACCCAGTTAGCTGGCTTGCCTTTCTCCGGGCCGATTGGTGGTACCCGCCTGAGCCTGATTGACGGGCAGTGGGTGGCTTTCCCGACCTATCCCCAGATGGAACAGGCGACATTTAACATGGTGGTAGCCGGTCGCGTAGTTGGCGAGGACGTGGCTATCATGATGGTAGAAGCTGGTGGTGGTGACAACGCCTGGGAGCTGATTCAGGCCGGTCAGCAGGCGCCAACCGAGGAAGTCGTGGCTGGTGCCTTGGAAGCCGCGAAACCAGTAATTCGCGAACTGTGCCGCGCTCAGTCTGAGGTGGCCGCAAAGGCAGCGAAAGAAACCGCAGAATACCCGTTGTTCCCAGACTACGAGGATAACCACTTCGAGGCGATGAAAGCCGAAGTTGAGGCGGATTTGTCCGAGGCAATTCAAATTGCCGACAAGCAGACCCGCGAAAACCGGGAAACTGAGATTCGTGATGCGGCTATCGAAAAATTGACCGTGGAAGGTGGCGAGTTCGAGGAGCAAGAAAAGGAACTTAAGGCTGCTTTCAAGGCTTTGGAAAAGAAACTGGTGCGTGCCCGGGTACTGCACGAGGGCAAGCGGATTGACGGACGTGGTTGCAAGGATATTCGTTCCTTAGCTGCTGAAGTAGAGGTGCTGCCGCGGGTTCACGGGTCGGCTTTGTTCCAGCGCGGGGAAACTCAAGTGTTGGGTGTGACCACGCTGAATATGTTGCGCATGGAACAACAGTTGGATAACTTGAGTCCGATTACCCACAAGCGTTATATGCACCAGTACAATTTCCCGCCCTATTGCACGGGTGAAACCGGGCGGGTGGGTTCGCCCAAACGTCGTGAAATCGGGCATGGACACCTGGCCGAGATGGCTTTGGTTCCAGTAATTCCCTCGCGCGAGGAGTTCCCCTACGCGATTCGCCAGGTCTCTGAGATTATGGGGTCCAATGGTTCGTCTTCGATGGGTTCGGTGTGCGCTTCTACTCTGTCGCTGTTGAATGCTGGAGTGCCGCTGCGGGCTCCTATCGCTGGTATCGCCATGGGGCTCATGAGTGAACCAGGAGAGGACGGCCAGACACACTTCGCGACCTTGACTGATATCCTGGGTGCTGAGGATGCCTTTGGCGACATGGACTTTAAAGTCGCTGGAACCAAAGAATTCATCACTGCCTTGCAGTTGGATACGAAGTTGGACGGGATTCCTTCCGATGTGCTGGTGGGAGCCTTGGGTCAGGCGCGTGATGCCCGTTTGAAGATTCTGGATGTGATGCACGCCGCGATTGATACACCTGACGAGCTGGCACCAACCGCGCCGCGAATTATTACGGTTAATATTCCGGTGGACAAGATTGGTGAGGTTATCGGACCGAAAGGCAAGATGATTAACCAGATTCAAGAGGACACCGGCGCAGAGCTGACCATTGAGGATGACGGCACGGTGTATATCGGTGCTGATAATGGACCGGCGGCCGAGGCCGCTCGCGATGCAGTCAACGCCATCGCGAATCCCCAGATGCCAGAGGTAGGGGAGCGTTTCGTGGGGACAGTGGTGAAAACTACCACCTTCGGGGCGTTTATTTCCTTGACTCCCGGCAAGGACGGTTTGCTGCATATCTCTCAGATTCGCCGCCTGGTTGGTGGCAAGCGAGTTGAGAATGTCGAGGATGTCCTCCAGGTTGGACAGCAAGTCCAGGTTGAAATCGGTGAAATCGACCAGCGCGGTAAGCTCAGCTTGCTCGCGGTGGTGGACGATGAAGCAGCCACGACAGCAGATGAAAATTCCGGTGAATCTGGCGAAAATGAAGGCTGTGAGTCGCGTGAACCTCGCCGCGAACGCCGCGATTTGGGTGATCGTGATGGGGAACCTCGCCATCGGGAACGGGCGCGTCGTCGCACGCGCCGGGCGCATCCGGACGAGGATCGCGACTTTGGAGATATCCAGTACTAAATTCTTAGACTAGGGAATGTGGTTTCGGCCTGGCATCATGCCAGGCCGAAACCACTTAAGCTTATGTGGCAGGGTTGACTTTTGGTGGCTCTGTTTATCTGGATTTTCATCAGGTGCCGTTACAGTAAAAAGCCGAAAGAAAAATGGCACCTCATGAACCCGCCGGCGAAAGCATGACTGGAAACTAAGCGCGACCGGGGCGCCTAGCGTAATGCCAGTAGCTTTTAAGACTCGAAAGTCGCTCGCGGTGGTAACGCAACCAACGAAGCCACGTCCGATCCTTTTCATACCACTGAGTGAAACCGTAGCCGCGCCGCAGGACTTCCAAAGCTTGCTGGCGGATAGCGGGGGGCGCATAGCGTTTCACCAGGAAAGGCGAAACATAGAGCCACATTTTCCCAGTTTCCGTATGCAGATGCGCCGGTTTGCTTCCGTCATCCAAACCTAGTAAATCGTCTATCAAATAGGTAATGAAATTGCAGCCCCCCAAATCCATGTGAAAAGAACTGCGGCCTTGGCGCAAATTAATTTCAAACACCTTGTACACCCCGTCGCGCGGGTCACGCTTCAAATCAAAATTAGCGAAACCGGTGTAGCCGATTTCTTCTAAGAAACGCTGGAACACGGGGTAAACCTCGGAACCATCGGTGGTATAAAGCGCATGATAATTTCCGATTTCTGCCGGTAACACCGCATCCAAGACACATTGCCCGAAACACATCATCCGGACTTGGCCACTGCGAGACACATAAGCATTCAACACCGCCATCTGGGCGCAATCACCAGGAATAAAATCCTGAGCCACCATCTTGCCGGTATATCCAGCGGCATAAATCCGGTGCAGGGCATCATTGAGTTCCCCAGAATTCTCGATACGATAGGCCTTCCTTTTACCCGCGAAATTCAGCCCCAGATAGGCGATGGAATCATTGGCCTTCAAAGCCACCGGAAAATCGAAGGGTAGCTGAACATCGCCGGCGGAAACCATCTTTTCGGTAATCACAAAAGTCTTGGGGTAAGCCAAGCCGTATTGCTCGCAAACTGAATAGAAATCCAACTTGTTTTCCAAACGCTTTTGCAGTCCGGCATCGACAGCGCTGAAGAGAAACCCCCGCGATTCCAAGAGTTGTTTATTACGGGAAACCTGTTGGGCGTAGCTGTCCCCGCAGGGAATAATAATTTTCTTGACCTCAGGGTAGCGAACCGAAAGCTGCTCTAGAGTATCCAGCAGAACTTTGTCCTCACCCATGCGCAGATTGAGCACTCGGGTAAGAATTTTGGAATCGGAAGTGTAGCCCAACCCTCGTTTGCCCAGACAAACACTTTTTATGCCATAGTTTTCATAGATAGCTCGAGCCACGCCATAGGCGTTGTTGTCGGTACCCAGAATTAGGGGCAAAAAATCGAGAGCTTTACCTACTGATGTCACTCCTCAGATTATACACGTTGCCTAGTATTGTCAGTGAGACTGCCTAGGATAAAGTCCTTAGCTAGGAAGGGCTGGTAATGTATTCGTTCAGAAGATATCCGGTATAGGCACTAGATTCCAAGGAGACGCAGCTATGAATCGAACCGTGGGGGTGCTGGGGGGTCTGGGGCCACTGGCGACGGTGTATTTCTTGAAAACGGTTGTTGATTTTACCCAAGCCCAAAGCGACCAGGACAATGTGGATTTGATTATAACTCAGCATTCTTCCACCCCTGACCGAACCGCTGCCCTCCTGGACGGGGGCGAATCGCCCGCCCCGATTATGGCCGCAGATGCCCGAAAATTGCAGGACGCTGGAGCGGAATTCCTGGTGATTCCTTGCAATACCGCCACTAATTTTTTGCAGGCCGTGGTAGAGGCAGTAGACATTGAAGTAGTTAATATCGTGGCGGAAACCGTGGCCGAAATCGGCAGAAAAAACGCTGGCGGAATCAAACGAGTGGCAATTATGGCCACCGCAGGCACTATCGCCTCGGAAATATACCAGGAAACCCTGCAACTGGCTGGATACGAAGCCCTGGTGCCCTCGGCACAGTTACAAAAAGAGATTTCGGGAATTATCTATGGCTATGTGAAAGCCGGCCAACCCGTAAGTCGAGAGCTGTTTTTTGGAATTATCAATAAACTGCGCCAAAACGGGGCGGATGCGGTTATCTGTGGGTGCACGGAGCTCTCTGTGGTTTATAAGGACCTGCAGATAACCGACCCCACCATTGTGGACTCCCTAGCCACCCTGGCCAGGCTCACCGTGATTAAGGCCGGTAAACAACTGCGACCAGGATTGTGAAACCCGGAACTTCCCGTGAAACTCCGGTGTACTGGCGTGATTTACTTGCGGGCGGTGACGAAAGCGCCAAGCAGCAGCACCACACCGGCGGTGCCCAGCAGGGCTAAGTTGAGCTCCCACAGGTCGATTTTTGCGCCCAGGGCGATGGCGATAGCCGCCAGACCCACAACGATAAACACAATTGAAAAGGTCAAGTCCACTAGCCCCAGCTTTTCTTTCAATTGGGGTGTTGTTTTTGGTTTAGCCGTGTCGGGCATTTTGTCAGCTACCTTGCCATCCCCAAAGTCGAGGCTCGTGATTGGAGACGGGGCGGAGGCTTCCAAAGAATCGCGTGGAGTTTCGGCTGGCTCCTCATGCACCGCAGCAGCAGTGGGCATAACCCAGCCGGCGCTGGGTGGTGCAACGGAGTCGGCTTCCCCGGCGGGGGTAATACTAGGATTTTCAGTTTCGTTCATGATGGCATCCCTTCATCTGGGTCGGTGTCCTCAGTTTCATCGTTTTCCTCGGAATTATCTTGCTCCTCGGTTTCGGAATCGTCTCGGGATTCCGAAACCGTATCGTCTAAGTGGGGCTTTTTCGGCTGATAAGGCAGTGGAGCGCCGGTTTTCGGATTGAATAAGGTGTCTCCGGTTTTCCACTGTGAGCCGCCGGGCTGATAAAGGTCATTGAAACCATCGTTATTCTTATCCTCCCACGGTCCCAAGGCGCCGTCTTGTACCTCAGTTAGGGTCAAGGGCTTATGGGAATCCACTCTGGGGGCAATCTCTTTTGCCGGCAGGCCAGCTAAACGATCTGTCCGCGTGGCTATTCGGGCGGCTAAAACGGGGGGAAGTGCATTGCCATTGTCCAATTCTTGCCGCTGAGAGTTTTCATCCAACCAATAGTTGATTAGGAAATGCCCATCGGGCAGAACCTTACCATTCCACAGCACCTCGGAGGGACGCTCGTAAATAGACACCGTACAATCCACGCAGGTTACCGTAATCTCTTGCACATCGACTTTCCCCTGGGCGGCGGCGTTCTCTAAGAGGTAGGTTTTCCCTTTGGCAGCTTTAGCCCCCCAAATCACCTTTCTGGTTTCCACCTGCAACGCCCGGTCGGTGAACAGCACCCGCCGGGTGCCATCGGCACTCAAATACTGGGGTCGCTTTGTGTCAGTGCGAGCTTGTTGAAAGAAACCACGTTTAGGGTTGCCCGGTTCCGTCCACGAATTCATCGCCGAGAGCCGAATCTCGCCGGAAAACTGTTGCATTTTTACCCGCACCGGCTGGTCGGGATGGAGATAAATATTGATGATGCCACTGACGCTTTGCGCCTCTATCGGGTCGGTGTCTTTTTGCCCACGCAAATCGATATTGTAATTCGCATCTACTCCTTGCACGGAATCCCCGGGATACAGGGTCCTTTCATGGTCGTCCAAAACCGAGGGCAAGTTTTCCCAGCTCCAGTTTTTAGTCAGACCGCGCACCTCGGGGGCAATCTCGGCGGCGACTAATGACGGTACCAGCGCCAAAAACACCACCAATGGGGTGACCCAGGCTAGCCAGGAAGTGCGCCGGCGTCGCAAAGTCAACACCAGCATTCCGACCCCAAGCACAACCGTGATAGCCCCCGTATTGACCAGCCAATACTGTTCCGGGCGTGGCCAAAGCTGGAAATACTGGGCTAGATTGCCGGCGAAAATCACCAGTAGCACCAGACCCGCGATTGCCAGGTTAAAGGCTCGAGACGTCCCGGCCACCCGCCCCGGTCGCGGGGGAAGCGCTGCAACTGTCGTCGGTACCGGCGGGGCATAGCTAGGTTGGGTAAATTCAGGGGCGGTAGTCTCCGGCTGCGCCGCATTTGGGGCTGGCACCTCATGACCCCCCGCCACATAAGAAGTATAGGGAGCCGCTGGTGCCGCGCTGGCGGGGGAAACACCCTGCGGCAAGCCGAAGTCGCCACCAGCAAAGCCAGGGCTACCGGCGGAGGAAGTGCTGCCCACAAAGGTGCCCCCGGCGGGATTTGCGCTGGTGGGAACCGTGTTGGCGGGAACCGCCCCGGCACCAGGAGCGTAACCCGGCTGGTAAGGCGGGGTATTACGCTTGCTGGCTCCCACCACCGCACAAATAATGAAGGCCGGGATGGAAATCGGGGATATTCCCAAAACGCCCATAAAAGTCATGGTGAAAAGCGGGAATGCCGGGAAATTACCCAGAGAGTTAATCAGGATGACTTCGGCGATGGTACCCAACAGGGAACCGAAACCAACCAGCAGCCCTACCGTCCAAGCCTGGTTGTATTTGCGCCGGTAAAACAGCATACATACCCAAATCGTGGCGCAAATAACGATGCTGCCCGCAGCTATAAATGCCAAGAAGATAAAGATGGCAGGTATCGCACCGGAATCAAAGTATTCGCTCAGGTGGGAAACCCATCCGAATCCTCCGAAAACCCACGCTAAGGGGGTAATGCCGAAAGGCTGCGTAAACACGTTGATTTCGGGAAAAACCCGGAAAAATCCCAGCACAGCCAACAGAATCGGGAAGGCCATTATCGGCTGGGCTTGCCCGTATCTAGCGTCTTCGAACAGGGTGCGGCCGGTGGTTTTCTCGGGCAACAGCAGCCAGGCCAGGCCGTAGGCCAACATGCCGAGGCCGGTAAAGAGTATCAGCACTACGGCGATGCCTCGCACTATTATCGGGTCGATACCCATTTTTTCGGCGAGTCCGGCGCATACGCCGCCGGCGACCTTGTTGGTCTCGAGGCGCTTCCAGGTGGCAGCCCGCAGCCGGTCAAAGAATCCCAGGCGGGGCGGCGGGACTTGGTGGTTTCCGCTCGCGAAGGTGTCGGTGGGGATGTCTGTGTTGGGAGCCTCGGCCGCGCCGGAGCTGTCGGGCGGGTTGGCGGCGCCGTCGGTCGCGCTGGTCGTGTTCGTTGCGTCGGCGGGGTTGCTTTCGGTTTCATGAGGTGCTGGCTCGGCACGAGGCGCACCATTAGCGGCGTCAGGCGCAGACTCAGTGGCATCGGGCAGGGAATTCGCGGCATTATTTTCATCCATGTTTCTATTCTTTACCGGATTCCAGACTGAAACCATAAGGGGTTCCCCTGGTTGTACCCTGAGTTATCCCCGAAGCCGATTTTTTCGCTCCCAGGCTCGTGGCACACTAAATACATGAGTGAAAAATCCTGGCCGCCAACCGCCAATCCCGCCGCTGGGCAGAGCGCGGCGCGTCTGCCACTGTGCCGTCCCCAAGCGAATGATGGAGCCACCCGCAGTCAAGGAAGGATTTTGGCTGGGGTAGCCGCCGGACTAGCCGCTCATCTGCGGATAAACCCCTGGATATTGCGGGCGATTTTCGTGTTGTCCAGTCCTTTCATAGGAGTGGGAATCCTGCTCTATTTGTGGTTTTGGGTTTTTGTGCCGCCAGGAAACCCTTGGGCGCATCAGGCCTTGCCTGCCGACGAATCCCGGCTGGCCGAGCCGCTACGCCTGGCTCATTCCACGCGTAAATCCGAGAAAAACCCCTACCTGGCTATTATGCCGGTGGTGCTATTGGCGCTGGGCTTGATTGTTTTAGCGATAGTGGGTGCCTGGGAAGGACCGGAAGCTTTAACGCGAGGGCGCCCCGCGATGGTGGCGATTTTGGTGATGGGCGGGGTGTCCATGATTTGGGCGGGAGCCTCGAAACAGGACGGTTCGCGCCTGGAACTTTCACGCTTCCTGTTGTTGGCAGGCCCCGGTGTAATCGCCGTGGTACTCGGGGTCATGGTATGGGTCGGTGGCACCCTGTCTTGGAAGGACGCCCTCAAAGGCGGGGCGATGACCTTGGTCGTGATTGCCTTGCTGAGCCTAGCGGGGCTGCCCTTGTGGGCACGGTTTTGGAACGATTTCAAGACCAGCCTAGCGGAACAAACCCGGCAAACCCTGCGCGCCGATATGGCGGCTCACCTGCATGACTCCGTGTTGCAAACTCTGGCATTAATCCGCGCCCGGGCACACAACCCCGCCGAAGTAGCGCAACTGGCTCGCGCCGAGGAACGCCAACTGCGTGCCTGGCTCTATGAAGACCGCCCGGATGTCAGCCAATCCCTGGTGCAGGTTATTAAAGACATAATCGGCGAGATCGAGGATCGCTATGGAGTGGTTTTTGAAACCGTGACAGTGGGGGATGCCCCGCCAGGGGCGTGGTCGGATTCATTAGTGGCAGCCACTCGGGAAGCCTTAAACAACGCCGCGCAACACGCTGCCCCCGCGTTTTCGGTGTATCTTGAAATCGGTGCGGACACCGCCAATTGCTTCGTGCGTGACCATGGGACGGGCTTCCAGGTGGATGATATTCCCGAAGGACACCATGGTGTGAAAGAATCGATTATCGAGCGTCTGGAACGACACGGGGGACACGCCAAAATCCGCAGCAACGAAAACGGCACCGAGGTACAGATGGAAGTGAAACGACAATGAGTCAAAATCCAGAAACGACAGACGGCATCCAGCAGCCGGTGACGGTGTTGGTGATTGACGACCATGGCCTGTTTCGAGCCGGGGTATGTTCTGAGCTGGCTAAATATCCCCAACAAGTGCAGATAGTGGGGGAAGCGGCCACCGTAGAAGAAGCCATTGCGGCGGTGACCAAGATTAAACCCCAGGTGGCCTTGCTGGATGTGCACCTACCCGGTGGACACGGCGGTGGGGGCGCGGAAGTTGCCGCCGCCCCGGGAAACGAAGCCACCAAGTTCTTGGCACTTTCGGTCTCGGACGCCGCCGAAGACGTGGTGGCGGTAATCCGTGCCGGGGCACGCGGATATGTCACCAAAACCATTTCCACCCCAGACTTGGTTGACTCGATTATTCGGGTGGCCGAGGGGGATGCGGCTTTTTCCCCGCGACTGGCGGGTTTCGTCCTGGATGCCTTTGGGGCCACTCGTTCCGAGATTGTCGAAACCGACAACGAGCTCGACTCGCTGACCAGCCGCGAATTCGAGGTAATGCGTCTGATAGCTCGCGGTTACGCTTATAAGGAAATTGCCTCGGAGCTGTATATTTCAGTGAAAACTGTGGAAAGTCATGTCTCGGCGGTGCTGCGCAAACTCCAGCTTTCCAACCGCTATGAGCTCTCCCGCTGGGCGGCGGAACGCCGAATCAACTGAGTACGGATTCAGGTTTAACGGGGTGGCGAAAACAGTCTAGGATTGATTGGGGAGTTTTAGAAAGGAAATAATGGCATCCGTATTCGCGGTTACATCGGATCAAATTGCAAGCGTTAAACAGGGGGTAAACCGCAGTGAATGACCTTTTTTCGGCTTTGTCACTTTCCGGATCCAGGGGGGCTAGCATTCCCAACAGTGCGGCGCTGCCCGGATCCTCCACTCATGAACCCCCACTAAACCCCACTGAAACCGCCCCAAACCTCGAGACCTGGCGAGAGGAAAGAATCACCGCCATCACCAAAGGCTTAAACCCCGCCCAATACCAGGCGGTGACGCATCCGGGCGGGGCACTTTTGGTGATGGCCGGGGCGGGATCGGGGAAAACCCGCGTGCTGACCCGCCGGATTGCCTGGCTGTTGGCCACCGGGCGGGTTCGCCCCTGGGAGATTCTAGCGATTACATTTACCAATAAGGCCGCTGGCGAGATGCGCGAACGCGTGGAAACCCTGGTGGGTAACGCCGCGAAATACATGTGGGTTTCTACGTTCCACTCCTCTTGTGTGCGGATTTTGCGCGCCGAGGCCGAAACCTTGGGTATTACCCGCTCGTTTTCTATCTATGACACGGCCGACACGAAAGCCCTGTTGACCCGGATTATCAAAGGGCGAGGGCTCGACCCGAAACGCTTCACTCCGAAGTCTTTCGCGGCTAGGATATCGAACGCGAAGAACGAATTGGTGGAGCCGGCCACATTTGCCGAGATGGCCGCGCCCGACAAGATTTCACAACTCACGGCCGAGATTTACGCGGAATACCAGCAACTGCTTCGACGCGCCAATGCGTTTGACTTTGACGATTTGATTGCCGAAGTGGTCTATCTGTGGCGACGCCACCCCGAAATCCTCGCTAAATACCGTGATAAATTCCGATACGTCCTGGTTGACGAGTACCAGGACACCAATCCGGCGCAATACCAGCTGGTACGTTTGTTGGCTCGCGACCCGTTGGGAGACCCGCGCTTGGACGGGGCGCTGGGGGCACATCCCGGGGCTGGACTGACCGTAGTGGGGGATTCCGACCAGTCGATTTACGCCTTTCGAGGAGCCACCATCCGCAACATCGAGGAATTCGAGCAAGATTTCCCCGGTGCCACCACTGTGTACCTGGAACAAAACTATCGCTCCACCGGGACGATTCTTTCGGTGGCGAACGCGATTATTTCCGAGAATTCCGGGCGACATAAGAAGAACCTGTGGACCGAGGCCGGGGACGGTCCCAAAGCGATTATGTTCGCCGCCGACACCGAACGAGACGAAGCCGCGTTTATTATCCGCGAAATCCGCGATGCCCACACGGCGGGCACCCCTTGGGATGAATTCGCGGTGTTTTACCGTACGAATTCCCAGTCACGCGCCCTGGAAGAAATGTTGACTCGGGAAAACGTGCCCTACCGGGTGGTGGGGGGTACCAAGTTCTATGACCGTAAGGAAATCAAAGATGCCATCGCGTATCTGACAGCGGCGGCGAATCCGGCCGATGACGGAAACCTACTTAGAATCCTCAACGAGCCCAAACGTGGACTCGGGGACGTGGCGCAAACCAAAATCCGCGAGGCCGCACGCCTTTCCGGCACGTCTTTCGGTCAGGCCATGCGCGGGTTTATAACGGGTGGGGTTCATGAGGGGCAACTCTCGGCCAAAGCCACCACCGCGTTGGCGAGCCTAGTGAATCTCTTGGATAACCTGCGGGGCCTGGACGAAGCCGGGGCTCCACTGGATGAAATCCTCGGTACCGCCCTAGAGGACAGCGGCTATCTGCCGAAGCTACGCGCTTCCAATAACCCCCAAGACGATGCGCGGATTGAAAACCTGCTGGAACTACACGCCGTGGCCGAAGAATTTTCTTTGTCGGAACCGGACTCGAGGCTCGCGGATTTCTTGGAAAGAATCTCGCTGGTGGCGGATACGGATCAGCTGCCCGACCAAGGTTCCAAGGAAGTGGCTGCTAAGGAAATGGCGCCTCGTGAACCCGAAACCAACGTAAGCGAGGCATCGGGCGACCACCCCAACCCCGCCCCCGAAACCAAACCCGAGGTCACCTTGATGACGGTACACACCGCGAAAGGACTCGAATTCAACACCGTGTTCGTCACCGGCATGGAAGACGGGCTGTTCCCACACTCCCGTTCCCTCGACGACCCCGAGGCCATCGAAGAGGAACGCCGTTTGGCCTACGTGGCGGTCACCCGAGCCCGTCGGCAGCTGTACCTCACGCGAGCGGCGGCTAGGACGGTATTTGGGGACACCATGAATATGCCGGCCTCGCGGTTTTTGAACGATATTCCGGCGCAGTACGTGGATAATCGGCGGGAACTGACCGATATGGATCTTTATGGCGGTTTGGCTTCGCGCGGTGTTGCTGCGGAGGACAGCTACGGGTACGGGTCGCGTCGCTCCGCCGGCTATGCTTCCGGTTTCGCGCCTTCGGGACGTGGTTTGGGCTATGGCGGTTATTCTGGTGGGTTTTCCCGCAAAAAGATTTCCGCCCGCCGGGATGGTCACGATTCCGATACCGCTCGCTTTACGAACTCGATTACCACCGCGCGTTCGCTGCGTGAATCCGGCGAGTCTAGCCAACCCAAGAAAAGCGCTAAACCCAAGGCGGCCGCCGAAATCCCGGCGCTACACGTCGGTCAGCAAGTCCACCACGACATTTACGGGGACGGCAAGGTGCTCGGACTCGAAGGCGAAGGCACGGGCGCTATTGCCCGGGTCAAGTTCAAGACCGGCGCCACCAAGCGTTTGCTGCTCAAGTTTGCGCCGCTCACCCCGCAGTAGCCTTCAGTCTTTGTGGTGTTTTTTCTTCTTTTTCTTTGACTTGCGTTCCGGGTCTACGGGAGTATCCGGCAAGACAAAGGGGGATTCGCCGCGTCGCACCAGGGCGACAACCTCGGCGGCATGGTCGGGCACATACTGCGAAGTCGCCAGGGGTGGGCGCACATAACCGGTGGAAGGTGGGCGGTCGGGCAGTCGAATCGGCGTGCTTTCGTCGGTCATATCCGTATATGGGATGGAACCCAAGAAATGCGAAATCATGTTCAGCCGCGCGGCTTTCTTGGAATCCGAGGGTACATGGTACCACGGGCAGGTTGTCGTATCGGTGTGTACCAGCATCTCATCCTTGGCGCGTGAATAATCCTCCCAGCGACTGATGGATTCCAAATCCATAGGGGAAAGTTTCCACTGGCGCAAGGGGTCGTTCAAGCGACGTTGGAACCGGTCGTATTGTTCCTTGTCTGAGACGCTGAACCAGTATTTGCGCAGGTAGATTCCGTCTTCTACCAGCATTCGTTCAAAGGTGGGGCATTGTTGCATGAACTGTTTGACCTGGCTGGGGGTGGCGAAACCCATGACTTTTTCCACCCCGGCGCGGTTGTACCAAGACCGGTCGAAAATCACGATTTCCCCGGCTGCGGGCAGATGGGAGATATAGCGCTGGAAATACCATTGGGTTTTTTCCCTTTCGGTGGGGGTGGGGAGGGCTACCACGCGAGCCACCCGTGGGGAAAGGTATTCGGTCAGGCGCTTGATTGTGCCACCTTTGCCAGCCGCGTCGCGTCCTTCGAAGATTACGACGATGCGGGCTCCGGTGGTTTTCACCCAGCGCTGCAACTTCGCCAGTTCGGTTTGCAGCCGGTACATCTCGGTTTCGTAAATCTTGTTGGGAACCTTGGTGTAGCGCAGTTCGGGGTCGGTTGCGCTGTGGTCGTGGTTCATGAGTTGCTCCTTTGCATGTTTGGCTAAGCGCTTCCTTTCCAGGATATCCCGAAATATGTCGAGGCATGCGAAAAATCTGTGACAAAATGAAGCAGTTCGACGAGACATGAGTTACACTAAAGGTAATCTCTCGATGTCGAGATAAATACACGAGGAAGGAAAAGCGTGGATCTGTATGAATATCAAGCAAAAGGTCTGTTCGCCAAGAATGGAGTCCCGGTGCAGCGCGGAATCGTTGCCAGTACTCCGGCGGAAGCTTCGGCGGCATACCGGGAGCTGGGTGCCGAGTTGGCGGTGGTGAAAGCCCAGGTGAAGACCGGGGGACGTGGCAAAGCCGGAGGGGTGAAACTGGCTCGCAGCGCGGGCGAGGCCGAAACCATGGCGCAAAATATTTTGGGGATGGACATTAAAGGCCATCCGGTACATCGCGTCCTGATAGCTGAGGGGGTGGATATCGAACGGGAGTTTTACTTCTCTATCCTGCTCGACCGGGCTAACCGCCAAAATCTTGCCATGTGTTCGGTGGAAGGAGGGATGGAAATCGAGCGTTTGGCCAAGGAAAAACCCGAAGCCTTGGCGAAAGTGCCGATTCCCCGCACTGGCATGGACGAAACCTTAGCCACGGAGATTACCCAGCAAGCCGGCTTTGACCCGGAAACCGGATCGAAAGTTGTCCCGGTCATTTTGAAACTGTGGCAGACCTATGTTGACGAGGACGCCACTTTGGTAGAGGTAAACCCCTTGGTGCAAACCCCGGCCGGAGACATTATTGCGCTCGATGCCAAGGTGACCTTGGATGATAATGCCCGCTACCGCCACCCGGAACACTCCGAACTGGTTGACCAAAAAGACGCCGATCAACGCGAGCTAAAAGCCCAAGAAGCCGGGTTGAACTACGTGCGCCTCGATGGGCAAGTCGGGATTGTCGGTAATGGGGCGGGATTGGTTATGTCCACCCTGGATGTGGTGGCCTATGCCGGGGAAAAATACGGTACTCGACCCGCGAATTTCTTAGACATTGGCGGGGGTGCCTCGGCCGAAGTCATGGCTAAAGGCTTGGAAGTAATTCTCACTGACCCGCAAGTAAAATCCTGTTTCGTCAATGTGTTTGGGGGCATTACCGCCTGTGATGAAGTCGCGAAAGGCATTCTGGGTGCCTTAGAGATTTTGGGGGACAATGCCAGTAAGCCCCTCGTGGTACGTCTGGATGGCAACAAGGTGAGCGAGGGACGCGACATCCTCGGGACTGCTAACCACCCGCTGATTACCATGGTGCAAACCATGGACGAAGCGGCCGACAAAGCCGCCGAACTGGCCGCAAAGTAAGGGAAAGGGGAACGTAAATGTCGATTTTTCTAAACGAAAACTCCAAGATTATTGTCCAGGGCATGACCGGCTCAGAGGGGCGTAAACACACCACGCGTATGTTGGCCTATGGCACCAAGATTGTGGCGGGCACAAACCCTAAAAAAGCCGGCACCAGTATCGATTTCGATATCACCCCCTATGGGCCACTGGCTGACCAGCTTCAGGGCGGTACCGTTAGCATCCCAGTTTATGGCACTGTAGCCGAAGCAAAGGCCGCGACCGGTGCGAATACCTCGGTAATCTTCGTGCCCCCAGTTGCCGCCAAGGGGGCGATTCTTGAAGCCGTGGATGCGGGACTGGATTTGGTGGTGGTCATCACCGAGCATATTCCGGTACAAGACGCGAACTTCGCCTTGGCCTATGCCCGGGAACGCGGGGTGCGGGTTATCGGGCCGAACTGTCCGGGAATTATCAGTCCCGGTAAGTCAAATGTGGGAATTACCCCCGGGGATATCACCCCGCGCGGGCATCTCGGTTTGGTGTCGAAATCTGGAACCTTGACCTACCAGATGATGTATGAACTGCGCGATTTGGGCTTTACCACCTGTATCGGGATTGGCGGCGACCCGATTATCGGTACCACGCATATTGACGCGCTCGCGGCCTTCGAGCAAGATCCGGAAACCAAGTTAATTGTGATGATTGGTGAAATCGGGGGAGATGCCGAGGAACGCGCGGCCGCCTACATCAAGGAACACGTCACCAAGCCGGTGGTGGCCTACGTGGCGGGTTTCACCGCCCCGGAAGGCAAAACCATGGGACATGCCGGAGCGATTGTTTCGGGTTCTTCGGGGACAGCTGCGGCCAAAAAGGAAGCCCTAGAGGCGGTAGGGGTAAAGGTGGGTAAAACCCCTTCGGAAACCGCGCGGATTGCCCGCGAAATCATGAGCGCCCGCTAGCACTTCCTAACTTGTTCCAGCATACGCGGTTTTTAGCCGTTTTTGCGTGCCCTGCCAACTCCGGCGGGGCACGAGCCTTTATACTGGTAAAGATGGACATTAACGGGGGGAAACGTCGTCGGAAAGACACTCGTGATTTCCCGACTGTGCCCTCGCGGGGTTCGAAACGACCGGGCAGAATCAGCTCGCGAGGCGACTCGAGGCGTGCCTCTAACCTGGTTATCGGAGAGGATATTCCTTCCGATTCAAGCGGTTCAAATACGGCAGACAGCCAAACTCGCCTTTCTGCACCTGGCATATCGACCTCAATCCGCCAATGGCGTGCTTTATTCACTAAACCCGCTCGCCACGAACTTTTCCCCGCCGGAACCTGGCGTGCTTTATGGCTGGGCTTTCAGTCCTGGCTGGTTTTCTGGGCGCTGCTGGTGATGTTGGCGGTGGTTTCCTGGGTGTTCACCGCCAGTCAGCCGGCTATGGCGGCCACTACTTGGCGCGATGCTATGATGGTAGGAAATGGGGCTTTCGCTATGAGCTTCGGTGCTACTTTCACCGCTACCACCCTAAAGTTCTCGCTGGTGCCTTGGGGCTTAACCTGTCTGGTGGGGGTGTTGCTGACGGTCTCGCTGCGTGCCGCGAAACCGGCTAGTCCGTGGGCTTTACTGTGGGGGTTGTTGGCTTTCGTTTTGCCCGCCGGACTGTGTCTGGGCTGGGCTAGAACCCACTTGAGTGTGTGGACGGCTTTCGTGACGCTGGGAATTTTCGCGCTGGTGGTGTTCCTGGCGGTGGCACGCCGCTTGTCGTGGTGGAATTTGGGGGAGGTATTTCCTGGCGGTGAACCGTGGCCGTGGTTGGTGTTGACCGGGCGCCTGGTACGAGTCCTGAGTCGAATAACGCTGGGAGTTTCCGCTCTCGCATTGCTGGCTGGAGTCGTCTGCGGGTGGGGGGACATGACCCGTATTTGGGTCAGTCTGCATCCGGATTGGGTCGGTTCGGTGGCGCTGGCCTTCGGGGTTTTGGCGTATCTACCGACCTTGCTGGGGTGGACGGCGAGTTGGCTGGTGGGTTCGGGCTTCACGGTGGGTCAAAATACGGTGTTCTCGCCCGGTCAGGTCATCAGCGGCGATTTACCGCCGGTGCCGTTCCTCGCGTGGCTACCGCATACTCCTGTGGGCTGGTGGCCCGTCGCGATTCCGGTTATCGCGGGGATTCTTGGGGGGCTACTCATGAGTCGGCGTCATGAGGTGCCATTGAGTGACACGATGTTGTCTCTGGCTTTGATGCTGGCCATATTACTGGGGGGCGGGTTCGTAATAATTTCGGCGGTCAGCGGCAGTCTCGGGCCGGGTCGGCTCATTGCGGTTGGCCCCACTCCGGCCACGCTTTATGCGGGGGTGATTGCCTGGGGGGTACCTTTCGGTGCTACGCTGGTTTTGGCGCATCGACGCGTCGCGGTGGCAGCCACCCGGTTTTCCTACAGAATAACGGGAAAGAATGTGGATGCGCTGCCCACCACTGAACTGAACATGTGAAAACTTACCATCGGGTAAAATGTGGTGTGTAATTGTTTAAATATCGAGCAAAACTCAAAAGGAAGGCGAACCGTGAACGAATCAATCGAACGTGATAGTGCCACCCAAGTCCCGATTAAGCGGGCTCTGATTAGTGTCTGGGATAAAACCGGACTCGAAGAACTCGCGAAAGAACTGGTGGCTGCCGGCGTCGAGATTCTCTCTACCGGATCTACAGCGGCGAAAATTGCCGCAGCGGGACTGCCCGTCACCCCGGTCGAAGCTGTAACCGGGTTCCAGGAATGCTTCGAGGGGCGTGTCAAAACGCTGCATCCCAAAATCCATGGCGGGATTTTGGCCGATCGGCGCAAAACTGAACATGTGGCACAGATGAAGAAGCTGGGCATCGAACCCATTGACCTGGTGGTTTGTAATCTGTATCCCTTCGCCCAAACGGTGGCATCCGGAGCAAGTTTTGAAGAATGCGTGGAACAGATTGATATTGGCGGCCCGGCGATGGTGCGGGCGGCCGGCAAGAACCACGCTTCGGTGGCGGTGGTGACTTCCCCGGCAATCTACGAGAAAGTGATAGATGCCGCGAAGAACGGAGGTTTTGACCTGAGGGAACGGCGGATTCTCGCGGCGGAAGCCTTCGCGCATACCTCTGAGTATGACGCGGCGGTGGCCTCGTGGTTTGACGAACAACTGACGCGTTTCGCTCTGGAAGCCATGGGCATCGACCCTGATGACGACCAAGAACCCGAGGATTCCCCCCTGCCAGAGTGGCTGGAAATGTCTGGTGACCAGGTGAAAACCCTGCGTTACGGGGAAAACCCCCACCAAGCGGCCGCTTTGTACGTGGATATGAATCAGCTCACCACCGAGTTGGCGGATAATTCGGATGACTGTCCTTGTCCGGAATGTGCCCCGCACCCTGACCTGGATGATATCGAGGAATGCGATCGAGTCGGTGCCGACCCGCAAGCAGCGCCACTTCCGGGGATTGCCTATGCGATTCAGCTGCACGGCAAGGAAATGTCTTACAACAACTACTCCGATGGGGATGCGGCGATTCGCGCGGCCTATGACCACAAAGAACCGTGCGTGGCGATTATTAAACACTGCAACCCTTGCGGAATAGCCATCGGTAAGGATGTAGTCGAGGCGCACCGCAAAGCCCATGCCTGCGACCCGGTTTCGGCCTTCGGTGGGGTTATCGCGGTGAATCGTCCGGTCAGCGTCGAACTGGCTGAACAGATTGTTCCGATTTTCACCGAGGTGGTTTTGGCTCCTTCCTTCGAGCCGGGAGCTGTAAAAGTCTTGGCGCGCAAAAAGAATATGCGGGTACTGCGAGTGACTCCGCCGGTGCGTGGCTCGCTAGAGATACACCAAATCAGTGGCGGCTACCTTGCCCAACAACGCGACGACGTGGATGCGCCGGGGGACTCTCGCGAAGGCTGGACCAAGATGTGTGGCCCGGACGTAGACGAAGCGACGATGCAGGATTTGGAGTTCGCCTGGAAAACTATTCGCGCCACCAAGTCTAATGCGATTCTGCTGGTTAAAAACGGTGCCACCGTGGGGGTCGGTATGGGGCAGGTTAACCGAGTGGATTCCTGCCGCCTGGCGGTGGAACGCGCCAATACCTTGGGGGGACGCGAAACCGGGGATGCGGCTGCGGGACAGCAAACCGATGTGGCCGGTGGGGCTCGCGCCGAGGACTTGGTAGTGGCTAATGCCCCGCAGCGGGCTCGCGGAGCCGTGGCCGCTTCGGATGCATTCTTTCCGTTCGCGGACGGACCGCAGCTTCTGATTGACGCGGGTGTGAAAGCCATCGTCCAACCCGGTGGTTCGATTCGTGATGATGAAACCATCGCGGCTTGCGAGGCGGCCGGAATCACCATGTACTCTACCGGGGTGCGTCACTTCTTCCACTAGGTATAGAGTTCATGAGGTGCTAGTCGGAATTGCAGGCGAAAATTGACAAACAAAGTGGAACCGGGGGAGTACTTCCCCCGGTTCCACCGGCATCCCTAAATCCCGGGGAGCCGCCAATCCTCCCGGATTACAAGCCACCGATACCCGCAGACTCCATCGTCTTGCCGATAACCCCGAAAACCTGGCGCAGCCTGGATTCGGTGCCTGAGCCACAACCCCAGGTGGCACCTCATGAAGACACCCCCCACCCCTTCGATGCCCACGCCCACTGGCAAGTGTGGGTGTTAGGCTTGGGCATCATCGCGGTGTTTGCGGCTGCGGTCGCGGGTTGGTGGCAAATTGCCAGCGGAGGACTGGTGGTGTTGATGCTGCTGGTAGTGTCCTGGCGGATTAGTAATCGCCGCTCCTGGATTCGGGCGCGTGGCACAGTGTTTGACGTGACGGTGTTGATTCTAGCCGGCGGATTGATTGCAACGCTAGTGGTGTACTTGACGCTCAGCCACTAGGGAAGGGCGATTTTAGAAATATGCGGCTTAAACCCGGATGGCACCTCGTGAAACGTGAACCGTTTCACGAGGTGCCACTGCAATTCCGGCTTAGTCGTGTGCCAAAGCCTCTACGGGACTGACTTTCGCGGCACTGCGGGCCGGCCACACCGAAGCCAGCACTGCCACCACCAAAACCACAGCGACCGCCCCCCAAGCCAGTCCAGGAACCACCAGTACCAGCGGGGCGTCGTCCTCGAACCCAATGGGCAGGGCATAAATCCCGGCCACAGCGTAACCTATCCCGGCCAACAGACCGATAACGACCCCACCGACACCCAGCAGGAATGCCTCGAAGGTCAACATCAGCCGCATCATCGACCGGGTCAGACCCAGGGCGCGCAGCAAACCGTTTTCGCGCCGCCGCTCTAACACGGACAAGCCCAGCGTGTTTGCCACCCCCACCAGGGACACCACCACCGATACTCCCAGCATCGCTACGGCACCCCACATGATGGCCTGCAACATCTCGGTGAACATGACGCGCATAAAAGCCTCACTTTCCAGTCGCAACTCGGGGTTTAGCGCCATCAGGTCGCTGGCGATTTGCTCCACCTCGGCAGAAGTTATGCCGTCCTTGATTTTGGCGTAAAACGCCTGAGTATAGGGTAGATTATCCGCGCTACGCAGTTTCGCGAGGTCAGCGGGATGCAGTTGTACAAAACTCAAGTTGCCACTTAGGGTTTTGAATTTGAGGGTCTTGTCCCCGCAGGTCACGGTGACGGTTTTACCCACCAGGTGTTTATCGAGATTGGGGATTACAATCTGACCCGGTTGCGGGTGGGTCAAGGGAGCGCGAGAAATATCGTCCGCCGCCACGTCTTCGGCCAGGAGCACTGTGGTGTTCGGCTCATAGGGGAAATAGTATTTATCGCTTGGCTTATTCAAGGTAACCTGGCCTTTCAAGGCCGGAACCGGCGCGACTTTCTCGATGTTTTTCACTTGCTCGGCGCGAGCGATAGTGTCCTCGGTCAAGGGAGCATCCACGGAATACAGCGTGAAATCCAGGGGTTTCTTGGTATTTATTGTGTATTGGGCGGTGGCTTCCATCGAGGCGGCTCCGGTGAGCATCATCACCACCAGGGTTACCCCCAAGGTCAGCGCCGCGCCGGTGGCGCCGGTGCGGCGAGGATTGCGCCGGGTATTTTCCGCTGCGAGCCGCCAAATCATAGCGTTTTTGGGGGAAAGCCGCCCCAAAGCGGCCGTGAGATAGGGCAGTACCACAGCGGTGAGCAGCAGCAGGCCGAGAAACGACAGCGCCCCACTAAACATAGCCAGCAGGAAAAACATTGTGGCCGCCGAATTATTGAAAGTGTCGCTGGTCTCGCCGGGATGCATGAGGTGATAGGACTGCATCGTGGCCCACACCATGATTGCCGTGCCGGCCAGGAACAGGAAAGCGCCACAGCCGGTTTTCACAATTCGGCGTTTTTGCACCACCGCATAGGGGTCTTCCTCGGCCAAAGCCTGCATCGGGGTGACCTTAGAGACTTGGCGTGCCGGGGCGTATCCGGCCAAAACTGAAATAATCAGGCCACTGAGGAAACAGGCTAGGAGCATTGGCCAGTCAATCACCCCGAAAGATTCGCCCCAGGTGCGAGTCAGGTCACTTTCGTGGTTTATTATCCCGGTGGCAAGGGTGCCGATGCCTATCCCCAACAGCGAGGAAATCGCTCCGACCAGCAGGGTTTCTTTCAAAAATAGACGACGCAGCTGTCCTTTGGTGGCTCCGACCGCGCGTAGCAGGGCGAGGGTGCGGCGCCGCCGTGTCAGCAGCACACTGTAGGTAACCGACACCACGATAATCGCGGTTACCCCGGCCAAGAGCGGGAACACCAACAGAATCACCAGCAGCCCGTTTCCGCCAATCATGCGATCTACCTGGTCAGAGAGATATTGGTTAAAGGTGGCGACATCGATTGCTTCGGTGGCGTGGTGTTTTGCGAGGAGATTGCGGATTTCGTTTAATGCTTGCGCCTGGGAAGCACCGCCGCCCAGTTCTCCGTTCGGGGAGGCCACGAGCAGCAAATTGCTGATTGGATTTTTCCCTTGCCACTCTTGCAGTCGCGCACTGGTGACATAAGAGGTCGGGAAAGCCCCCGGTAAAGCCTTGTAAATCCCCGCCACCGTGAAGTTTTGGGTCACGGTTTGCTCTGTTTTCGGGTCATAAGTTTCCACGTTTACCTGGTCTTGAATCCCAACTCCCAGGGTTTTCGCAATCGAAGCATCCAAGCCGATTTCTGTGTCCGCTTTGGGGCGAGTGCCTTTGGCTAGTTCGCCGGAATCAAAGCGTGGCTGGGCTAATCCCAGCACCTCGCTGTGGTTGGAATGGTTTTGCTTGCTGATTTGTGCGGCAAAACGGGAGCGGGTGAGGATTTCCCACTCCCGGTGAGCGACAGACAAATCCTTAGCCACCAGGTCGAGGGGACCGGGCTGGCCTTCCTTTACGTCCACAGAGCTATTGGGTTTAATACTGGCCACGATTTCGGCACCGGTCACATTGTGTGCCAGATTGTGCGCCATTTTCACTTTCATGCCGCCCGCGAGTCCCAGGCAGGTCAGCAAAAATGCTACTGCCAGGGCAATCGCCAGGGCGGTGGCCACGTAACTGGACTTCGCGGCTCGTAAATTCGCTGAGAGTAATCCGCGCATTTAGGCCACCTGCGCAATCTGGTCAGCACTGGGATGGGCGAGGTCGTGGACAATCTGGCCGTCTTTAACCACCAGCACCCGGTCGCCAATCGCCGCCGCTCGCCGGTCATGAGTCACCATCACCACGGTTTGCCCAAAGTCCTTTACGGCCTTGCCCAGCAGTCCCAAAACCTCCGCTGAGGAAACCGAATCCAAGTTACCCGTCGGCTCGTCGGCCACCAAGATTGCCGGTCGCGACAACAAGGCTCGCGCCACCGCTACGCGCTGCACCTGACCCCCGGAGAGCTCCCAGGGCTTGTGGCGCAGGCGCTGACCAAGATTCAAGGATTCGACAATAGCCTGGAACCAATCTGGGTCAACGGTTTTCCCGGCCAGACGCAGCGGCAGCTCGATATTTGCCCGCGCATCTAAGGTGGGCACCAGGTTAAAAGACTGGAACACGAAGCCAATCTGTTCGCGACGCCACTTCGTCAGTGGCTTGTCCGGCAAGCGTGTAATCTCGGTACCACCCACGGTAATAGTGCCGGAAGTAACCGCATCCAGCCCGGCTAAAACGTGCAGCAGCGTGGATTTACCCGACCCGGATGGTCCCATAATCACGGTGCATTCTTGAGCACGAATCCCCAGGTTCACGTGGTTCAACGCTGTGACGGCGTTTTGGCCCTTCCCATACACCTTGGTTACATCGGCCAGGGTCGCAATAGCGGAGCGGGGCGTTTCGGTCACATCGGGAGTTGGCATGGGCGCGGCGAATCCCGAAGGGCTAGCGTTGCTTGCCCCGAGCCCTGCTGGGTCGCCGATTGAGTTGCCGGCTGGGTTAGCGACGGGGCTGACTGGTGCGGTTGCGTTTAGGGGCGCGAAGCCGTTTTCATGAGGTGTTTGCGGGGTGGAAGCGTTCATTGGTAATTACTCCTTCGTTTGAATCAAGTAATTCCAGACTAAGCGCGCCGCATCGCGGCGCGCTATCGGGGACACCCCTGAAAAAACCCTAGGCATCCCTGAAACAAGGGACTGGCATGGTTTCCGATTGACGCTCAAAATCGGGGATGGCACCTCATGAAGCCGCCAAGATGGACACACGCAACCGACTGCGGCGAACCGCTACACAACATCCACCTGCAGGCCAGATTTCCGCATGGCCGCCACGATTTCCGGGGGAGTTTGTGCATCGGTGATAACAATGTCAAAGTCGGTCAAAGAGCCAATCTTGTAGAGCGCGGCTCGAGAGAACTTAGAGCAATCTGCCACTAGAATACGCTGGCGTGCGGCCGCAATCATCTGGCGTTTAGTGCGCGCTACGTTCTCTTGGGGGTGATAACAATACCCGTCGGTGATAGCGGAAACCGACATTATTAGCCAATCCACCTGCAACCGAGAAATCGAAGCCTCGGTCAACTCCCCGAAATACGCCTCGGCCCAACTCTCGTATTCGCCCCCTAACAGTAATAGCTTTACCCCTTCTTGCAGCCGCAACCTTTGCGCCACAAATTCGGCATTCGTCGCCACGGTAATTGGGCACAAATCCGCTAAATCCGAAATCAGTGGCACTGTAGAGGACGAGTCGTCAACCATAATTGACTGTCCCCGCCGCAGATAGCTACGTGCCCTGTCACTGAGGCGGTGCTTCAAATCCGATTTTGCACCCAGACGTACCGTTGCAGCGGCCTCACTCAGCGAAGTCTGGGCGGCTTGCACCTCGCCGCGTCGGAGCGTCACCAGCTGCAGATGCTCCAAATCCGCTATATCACGGTAAACCGTCATCGCGGACACCTGGAACATTTGAGCCAAGTCGTCAATGTGACAAGAACCTTCCCGAGTCACGACGGCGACTATTTTTCGTCGCCGTGACTCGGGATCTAGGTTCGTTACCGGCATTGCCACCTCTACAGTTTTCAAAAAGGGAATTACCTTCTAGAAAATACCATAGACAAAATTGACTTTTAAGGTTTCACGGGTAGCACCGCCTGGCCGACCACGCTCTTGACATCCTCGACTTTACCATCCAAAATCCGTACCACCGCTTGTAGCAATGGTAGTTTTTCAACCAGATTCGGGGCTTTTTGGGACACGAATTTCTGCGCCAAAGCAGCTGCCGGTACGCCTTCGACAGTTTGTTCCAAGCGAGCCATCTCGTCCAGAGCTTCTTGTGGATTCTCTCCGCGTCCCAGGCGTACCCCGTAGAACTTGTTACGTCCTGACAGGCCGGTGACCTCCAAATCTCCCACGCCCGCCAAGCCGAATGCGGTGGATTCCTTGGCACCTAATGCAGCCCCCAACAACGACATCTCACGCACCGCCTGAGAGAAAGTCGCGGCTTTCAGATTGTGATGTGGTACCCCGGTGGCTTCTTGTAAACCGTCAGCAATCCCCAGCGCGATGGCGTAAACATTCTTCATCGGAGCGCAAATCTCTACCCCAACTTCGTCGTCACTAGCTTCGATGGCATAGGTCTGGCTGCGTGCCTGCCGGGCATATCGCAGCGACACCTGTCCATCGCGGCACCCGAAAATCGTGGCGGTAGGTTCACGAGCGGCGCATTCATTGGCTTTCACCGGACCCGCAATCGCCACTATCGGAGGGAGCTGGTCGTAACCTTGTGTGGCAGCGATGCGGCGAATCGCGTCGGGCAGCAGTTGAATCTCGCCGTCTTCTTTGGCACAAAAGCCCTTGGAAGTTAGCCATAGAGCATCAGCCTTGACAATGCCAGGTAGTGCCAATTCGGTGACTTTCGCTACCCCCACCGAGGCGACAGACATGACCACCACATTCGCGCTGTCCAAGGCTTTTTCCAGTTCGTCGCTGCGGTAGAGCTTAACACCTTGCGCCAAGGGCTCGTTGGTACGGGGATGGTTTTTGCCTGCTTTGACCGCGTCTAACAGATGGTCGTCTAGCCAGGTGCCCCACAATCGCACCTCCCATCCGGCATCAATCATCGGGGTGCACAGCGCCGAACCCATGGCTCCGGCTCCTAAAATCGTTATTGTGGACATCAGTTTTCCTTTCTTTTCATGAGTTGCAATCTATAATTCCGCAGCGGGGGACTTTGGCCTGGTTGAAGGGTATTTCTGAGCCAGTTCATAGAGGCTTTCAAAAGTATCCTTAAGCTTGGGATACAAAGTGCGTTGTATCTTGGCTACGTCTCGGTATTGTTCGTGTTTATCCATATCGGGCTCAATAGTCTCGCCGTATTGAGCCATGTGCCGTGCCGCGTTGGCGATATCGTTATCGCCATAAACTCCCGTGGAGGCCATGGCTAGTACGGCCGCACCCAAAGCCGAGATTTCATCTTCGAGGCAGATGGTTATCGGCAAAGCCGTAGTGTCGGCCATGATTTGGCGCCACAGTTTCGAACGGGTGCCTCCGCCCATGGCTCGCAGTGAGGTAATCTTGGTACCGGTGCCGCGCTCCAGTGAGTCCAGGTTAAAGCGCATCTCGAAACCGATGGATTCCAAAATCGAGCGGTACATATGTGCGCGGGAGTGCGTGCCGCGCCATCCCACGACAGCTCCACGTGCCACCGAGTCCCAATACGGGGATTGCACCGCATTCCAATACGGTAAGGTGACCAAGCCTTCGCAGCCGGGTGGAATTTTCGCGGCGGCTTCGTCGAGAGCGGGGTCAGGTTCACCCAACAGTTTCGGATCGCCCAGGGTTTCACGGAACCAACCCGCCAAGTAGGAGCCGGAAGACTGTAGCACTTCGAAGACGTAGTTGTCGGGGATGCCCGATACGTGAGTGCGGAAGACTTTGTCGTACTTGTAAATCGGGGATTCTACGCCGGCGTTTACCGCCGTGCCCAGGTTCAGGAATCCGACATCGGGAGTGACCGCCGCTGCGCCGATGCCGGCGGCCTGTCCATCGCCCAAGCCGGCGATGATGGGTACAGGTTTGATGCCCCATTCTTCGGCCAGCTCACGTTTGAGGGTTCCCATTTCATGAGATGGAACCACCAAATCAGGCATTTGTTCGCGTTTCACCCCGGCGATTTCCAACAATTCCGGTGCCCAGTCGCGTTTTTGAATGTCAAACAGTCCCAGGGAATCGGCTGCGGCTTGGGAGGACACGGGTTTTCCGGTCAGCTGCCAGGCAATGTATCCGTGTACGTCCATTACCTTGTAAGCATTCTGGAAGATTTCGGGTTCGTGCTCTTTGACCCAGGCCATCTTGTAGATTCCCGGGGTCACTCCGGCAGGTTTGCCTGATAGCTCGTGGATGTGGTCGTTACCGTAGCGTCGGATTTGTTCGGTGGCACGCCCGTCTAGCCACAAAATTCCGTTGCGAAGCGGCTGTCCATTCTTGTCAAAGGGGGCAAAAGTTTCGCGTTGGTGGGTTAATCCGATAGCTGCTACGCGTTCGCGTTGCGCCGGGCTGAGCTGGCTGGTTACCTGTGCCAACACTGCGCGGCTGGTTTCCCACCATCGAATTGGGTTGTGCTCATAGTAATCCATGGCGGGGGTGTGGAGTTGGATGTTTTCCTTGGCGGTGTACCAGACGTTTCCAGCCGCATCCACCACTATCGCCTTGGTGGAGGTGGTGGAAGAATCCAGAGCCAGTACCAAGGGGCCGTCTGTTAGATGCTTTTTTTCACTCATATTTTTCCTCTTCTCGTCGTTGAAAAGCAATCGATTTATAGGGGGAGTCGTGCCGGTTTTGACGCGGCTAACAGCCAGTGTATCACAACTTAACGATTTTTTTGTGAAAAATAACAGAAAACATGTTAGGTCAGGTTCGATGGACCCATAAGCACTTTGTTAATATATAAGGCTGGGTGAAACCCAGGTCACAGGCTTATCTCGATGTCGAGATATCGGAAATGTGGTCTGATGTGTCCATGACTCCACCACGGTCACGCGAAACATATAATTTGGTACATGGCTCTTACTATTACCGAGGACTTCGCTCGGGCGTTAGACTGCCTGGATCGAGGGGAAAACCTGTTCCTAACCGGCAAGGCGGGAACGGGGAAATCGACTTTGATTCGCCACTTCATGGCGACTCATGAAAAGCGACGTACCGTTGTCGCGGCACCAACCGGCGTGGCGGCGCTAAACGTCGGCGGATACACCCTGCACCGGCTATTTTCCTTCGGTCCCAACGTCACCCCGAGTGATGTCGCCAGCGGACGAGCCAAACCCGGAAAATTCGCGAAAACCATCGCAAAACTGGAAACCTTGATTATTGACGAAGCCTCGATGGTGCGAGCCGACCTGTTTGACTCGATAGCCCTGGCCTTGCAACAATACGGCCCACACCCGGGGCGGCCTTTCGGGGGAATCCAACTGGTGCTGGTGGGGGATTTATACCAACTGCCGCCGGTGGTCACCGAAGCGGAAACCGAGTATTTCCAGACGGTATACCACACCCCGTACTTCTTTTCCGCCGAAAACTTCAATCTTGACCTTTTCAACGTGGTGTCCTTGGAGACAGTGTTCCGCCAGATCGGAGACACCGTTTTGGTGGATATCCTCAATGCTATTCGCGAAGGACGGATGACCAAAGGCGTGCAGGCGGCACTAAATGCCCATTTCGACCGGGATTTTGAACCCCCGAAAGACGAATTTTGGCTTACGTTGGCGACGACCAACAATATTGTTAGCGCACGTAATCGCCGTGCTTTGGAATGCCTGGACGGCCAGATTTTTGTGGCCAATGCGGAAATTAGTGGCGAAATAGACCGCAGTGCCCGCGCCACTGAAGAAACCCTGTATTTCAAAATCGGGGCACAAATCATGCTGTTGAACAACGATGCGGCCGGGCGTTGGGTCAACGGGTCAATGGGCGTGATTGTGGATATCGACATTGACCCCGCCGATCCTGGTGGCCTGGGGGGATGCGTCTACGTGCGGCTGCGCAACGGGAATACGGTTGCGGTCGAGCCCTACACTTGGGAGATTACCCGTCCCGAAGTGATTGGTCGCGATATTCAACATCACCTGGTGGGGTCGTTCACCCAGTTTCCCTTCAAACTGGCCTGGGCGGTGACGATTCACAAATCCCAAGGTCAAACCCTGGATCGTGCCGTGATTGACCTGACGGGTGGGACGCGCGCCACGGGGCAACTCTATGTGGCCTTGTCGCGTTGCACCTCGCTGGAAGGCCTGGTGTTACACCGGCGGATTTACGCTAAAGACCTGAAGATTGACCACCGTGTCAGGGAGTTTTTGAGTGGTTCCACTCGTCGCGAGACCACCCGGCTGTGTGCGATAGAAGCCGTGTTGGTGGGACAATCCGACGGATTTGTGCGTCCCATCGAGGTCGCCGTTGCTTTCCCCGATGGATCTGTGACCAGCACCCTGGTGAACCCCACCCGAGATGTGGGGGATTCCGCCGCAGTTTACGGTCTGGGAGCCAGCCAGCTGCAGTCGGCTCCGACCCTGGCACAGGCGTGGCCGTTCTTAGAGGATGCCATCAGCGGCTACGGCTTGGTTTCCAGTGATGCCGAGGCAATGCTGGGGATTTTGGACACCGAGCTGAAACGCAACGGAATGGTCAGTGGTTTGGAAAAAATTGTTACCCCGGCCGATGGTTCCAGTGGTGGGCGGGAGTTTCGCGCCGGGATGCGCGCGGGAGAGCGAGCCCAGTGGACTCTTACGGCGGCGCTGGAGGGCGGCACGACGCAACCAGCGGTGGAATATCAGCCGCTGGAAGTGTCTTATACGGGCTATCAGATGACGGATGATTTGATGATTATGCCTTACGGCGAGGCTGCTGACGTGGCGGCGATGTTGGAAGAAAAATTCGCGGGGCACCCGGTTTGCGCGGAAACCGAGACGGCGCTGGCCGATTTCGAGCGGGCTTACGGGGTGAGTGTGAAACGAGTTCGCGCCGGTGACGCGCCCCCGGCCGCAGCCGTGTTGAGCCCTGGGGTGCGAATATGTTTCACTGGCACGGCGATGCTGGACGGCGTGGTTTATGAACGTGAAGAAATGGAAGAAATCGCGTGGGCTGCCGGGTTCCATCCCGTGAATAATGTCACGAAAACCCGTTGTGACTGCTTGGTGGCCGCTGACGTGGCGACTATGTCTAATAAGGCAAAGAACGCGGCGCGCTGGGGAAAACCCGTAATTAGCGCCGAGGATTTCCTGCATTTTGTAAACGGCAGATAAGTTGCCACAACCCTCCGGCTCCGAGTCTGTCACAGAATCCACCATTTAGATTCAAAAATTAACGAATGACACTGGCAACTATCAGGAATCCATTAAACGGAGTTGTGGAAGCTCAACGGGAAGTGACCATAGAAGGATAAATTGCATGTATGGAAAACGGGGGAAACGCAACGGATTCTTTGCGTCTAGTAATACTGGCGGCAGGCCGCGTGTGATGTTTTTGCCCGGTCTGGGTGAAACCGAGGCCGCCTGGCGCCCTGTGATTGAGCTACTACCTGAAATCGAAGGGCGAACTGCGGCAGTATTCGGCGTGGGGGCGGAAACTGCCGACTGGTCGCTGGAGGCAGTCACACAGCGCGTGGCTGCATCGTTGGAGAGGCCTGTTCACCTGGTGGGTTTATCGCTGGGTGCCATCGTCGCGCTGAACCTAACTTGTCAGTACCCCGACAAAGTTGCTTCGCTGTTTGTGTCGGCTCCGCAAGCAAAACCTCCGCAGGTGTTGATGCGGGTGCAATCTGCACTGATGCGGGTACTACCGGCGAAAACGGTGTGCCCACCGGGGGTCAGTAAAGCAGAACTACTAGCTGTGTTACGGACGGTTGCGAACCTGGATTTGACTGCTGGACTGGGGAATATCGCGGTTCCCACCACAGTGGCTTGCGGGGCGAAAGATTGGGCGAACCTGGCGGCCGCTCGGGATATTGCAGCGGCAATTCCGGGGGCGCGACTGGTGATAGTCCCCGGTGCCCGCCACCAGTGGCATCAAGACAATCCCGGTTGCTTTGCGGCCGGGCTAAAGAGGCACCTTGCCCTTTAGGTTTTGGGATTTCATCAGGCCTCTTTAGTGGGCGAACGCGCCTTTTCCGGGCGTGGTTTAGGCTAGATTGGTTGAGGTGCACCCGTCGTTGCTATTTTGTATCCTCTGGGATACACTAATTTGGTGGAAATCAAACAGACTGACGTGTATCAGCGTTGGTTCCGTCGTCTCAAGGATGTCCAGGCTAGAGCACGAATCAACATTGCTTTGCAGCGGTGTCTGCTGTCTGACGAGGTTGTGGGTGACACTAAGCCGGTTGGTAGCGGCATCTTTGAGCTGCGAATACATGTCGGTCCGGGTTACCGGGTTTATTACGTGACCAAGGGTAACAAGATTATGTTGCTGGTAGTGGGTGGCGACAAATCAACACAACAGCGTGATATCGATAAAGCCAAGGATTTGGTGGCAGAAATTATTAGGGAGGATTCATGGTAGTGAAAATCAGTGACTGGGATGCCAGTGAATACTTAGAGACCGAGGCTGATGTCGTGGCGTATCTTAATGCGGCACTTGAGGACGGGAATCCCGCAGTATTGCAAGCGGCGCTGGGTGATGTGGCGAAGGCGCGGGGGATGGCTGCGGTTGCCCTCCAGGCAGGTGTAGGACGTGAGTCCTTGTATAAGTCGCTGGCTGCGGATGGCAATCCTTCTTGGCGAACCGTCACCAAAGTACTCGCCGCGATGGGCTTGCAGCTAGAAATCAAATCTCCGGTCGTGGTCTGACTCGCGCCGGTGATTTTCCTGCTGGGGCACCCTCCTCTGACTCCCGAGGCTTCGATTTCATGAGGTGCCAGCCGGGAATTCGAGCCACGTTCCGTAACGATTCGATCCCCTTCGACATTGAATCTTGACTTTTCTGGATGCGAAGCGCCTATTTTCGGATTGTTGGTCATTTAGAATTGCCACAGTAATTGGCTGTTGCCAGAGTTGGAGGATGCCTATGCGTGAATTTGTTGCTATCGATTTTGAGACTGCCAATGAACAGCGTCGTTCTGCCTGTGCGGTGGGATTGGTTTCCTTTGATGGTGAAGGGAAGCTTTCGGACAGCTACTACAAATTGCTACGTCCTCACCCAGAAGTTGATTATTTCAATCCTGCTAATGTGTGGGTACACGGTATTACTTCGGAGGACGTCCAAGATGCGCCGCAGTGGTCAGACATCGCAGACCAAGTGATGACTTTCATTGGTGATAGGCCGATTGTGGCTCACAACATGGCTTTTGATGGCTATGTGCTCTCTGACTTGGCTAGTTTGTACGGCACGGAGGAGATTCCTAATCGGCGTTTCTGTACGGTTCGTCTGGCGAGAAAGATTCTGGCTGACAAGTTGGAGCGAAAGACTCTTGACGAGGTTTTTGACTATTATTTCCCGGGTGAAGTCTTTGACCATCATCACGCGGACGCCGATGCGCAAGCCGCTGGAATGATTTTCGCCCGGATGCAACATGAATTCGGTTTTGAAAAGCTATCGGAACTATGCCCGCCTACGAAAAATAGCCATAAACCGCCGATTCACCCTGGAATGCGCTCTGACCAGCTTGCGGCTGAGGAGCTGATTAAGATTTATGGAAACACTCGAACGCTTGAAGGCGAACGTGTGGTATTTACGGGTACGTTGAAACATGGCAGGCGTGCCGATGTGGAACAACTGGTGTTGGCTGCTGGTGGGGCAACCGATAAAAACCTAACCAAGCAGACCACCTTGCTTGTCGTGGGTATCCCCAATCCCAGTGCTTGGAAAGAAGGAACATCCGCCTCTCGAAAGCTGATGAAAGCCTCTCAGCTGCGCGATAGCGGCTCGCCCATCGAAGTAATCAGCGAAGAAGAATTCTTCAACCGCCTAAGCGACTAACCGGATACTTGGTGATTCATACACCCATAACTAGAGTTGAGCGAGGATATTGAGGAACTGCGTGGTGGTGAGGGCTCCTTCTAGGGGGTCTACGTTGTCTTGGAAGACCATGTAGTAGCGGAATCTGTCTCTGGCCATGCTGGCCCAGGTTTTGCCGAGGCGTAGTTTACGTCGGGAGTCATCGTTTTTGGGGTTAAGTAACATTTTGCGTGTCTTATTTTGAGGTTTTTGGTTGGTATTGCAACGTAAAGTTGGGGTTGGTTAGCTTTTTAGGCTTATTTCACAACCCAAACACGCGGGAAAGTCGTGGGAATACGGTGGTGTGCCAAAGGGAAAACGCCGCAGCGAAATACTCCCTGATGATGTCCACTCCTGGGTTAGATCAAACCAGGAGTGGTGGTATACACATCAAAACGCCCGTAAAGCCTACAACCTCTTAGCAAGCCAGACCCGTAGAGGCACCCTGTTAGCTTTCCTGAACCCTCATCTGCAAGCCCAAGCCACTCTGCCGCTGCCATCGACTACGAACGCGCTGGAAGGCGGCATAAACGCCCAAATCAAGGCGCTAATCCGCAGCCACCGAGGCTTGTCCGAAAACCATATGAGACGCGCCGTCGAGTGGTGGTGCTACCTACACAGTGAAAATCCCGTTATCCCGCACCTGCTCATCAAGCCCGAACACCTAAACCCCCAGGCCAAACCACAAACCAGAGAACCTAAACCCGGACCCGCACTATGGGATGTCGGCATCAACCTCACCCAAACCGACTACCACCTCGACATCTCCATCCGCAAAGGAACCATACAATAACGACACGCCCGGGAAAAGACACACAAAATGTTACTTAACCCCGATAACAACGCGCCCGGGAAAAGACACATAATTCTGCCGGTTACCCCAAATCCACGGGTGACCTCTGGGAGCGATGGTGGTAAGCGAAGACCGACCCTGGACTGCTCCGGAAAGGTCGTAATGACCTGGTTTTACACCATAAAATATGGTGTTTCAAACCGGCGGCGTACCTTACATATATTGAGCGTGAAACGGGTGTGGTGCCTCAGCTTGTTTGAGTATGAAGACTGGGATTTTGGCTGGGACAGTACTCAAGCTTACATCGGAAATCCCGACTGGCACCTCATGAACGCGCGCGAAAGAAAGCCAGCCGGGCTAGAGATCGAGGCTGCCTGGGTTGAGCAGGAATTCTTTGATTCCGATAGTGACGATGCCTTTTTCGTCGCGGGTCAGGCGGGGGTTGCCGCCCACCACGATGATTTTTTTGAAGGAATCATCGGTGTTCACGAGGGGGCGTTTTTCTTGTTCGCGTTTTGCTGCATCTGGCAAGGCGAAAGCAGATTGCAGGTAGTAGCGCTTGCTGCCTTCGTTGGCTATGAAATCAATTTCCACCTGTTTATGTGTCCCACTCTCGCGCATCTTCACGATGCCTACGTCCACGGAAAAACCCCGGATAATCAGCTCGTTATAGATAATGTTTTCCATCAGATGAGTGGGCTCTTGCTGACGGAAGTTAAGCCGGGCGTTGCGCAAACCCACGTCCTCGAAGTAATACTTCAGGGGAGACCCAATATGTTTACGACCCTTCACATCATAGCGTTTGGCGGGCGTGATAATAAAAGCATCCTCCAGATAGTCAAGGTATTTCTTGATACTGGGGGCGCTGAGCTCGACATGTTTTTCGCTGGTGAAAGTGCGTGCCAACTTGGCGGGATTCGTCAGTGAGCCCACGCTGGAAGCCACCACATCCACCAGTTCAGAGAACTCCGCTTCGTTGCGAATCTGGTATCGTTCCACAATATCGCGCAGATAGATTTCTTGAAATAATCTTTGCAGATAAGCCGTTTTTTCTTTTTCTTCGACCAGCGTCGCCACGTAGGGCATTCCCCCGAAAGTCATGTAGTCATTCCAGTTATCTTCCCAGTCTCCGCCCAGAGTTTGGTGGTATTCACTAAACGAGAGCGGATGGACGCGAACTTCATCGCCGCGTCCGCGAAACTCGGTAATCACATCGGTGGAAAGAAATCGCGAGTTGGAACCAGTGACATAGACATCCAGATTCGGAATGTGTAAAAACCCGTTGAGTACGTCCTCGAAATCCGCCATCAATTGTACCTCGTCCAACAGCAGGTAATACTGATTCTGGCCTTTGATCCGGTGGCGTACGTAGTCGTTGCAGGACTCGGGGACGCGCAGTTCACGGTTTTGAAAATCGTCCAACTGTACGGGAATAATTTGGGATTCTTGCACCCCCGATTCCAACAGGTGACGCTGGAACAGTTTAAACAGCAGGTAGGACTTGCCGCAGCGCCTAGCTCCGGTTATTACCTTGACTAAGCCGTTGTGTTGGCGGGCAATGAGCCGCCGCAAGTATGCGTTACGCTGAAACTCCACAAGCCCTCCTATTTTAGAATTTTGCCACTTTGGGCACTTTCCTAAAACAGATTATAGCTATCTGGCGGGGCTCTGGTGGGGTATACCGGCCTAGGTGTACCGAAGTCGGGAGATTTTACCCAAAAAACCCTGGATTTCGAGCCTCCCGGTGCATTTTCTCCCGACTGCGGTACCCGTTTTTCTTTTTACCAGCCGCCTTTCCCGGAGTTCTGTACGTAGCGTTTTGAAATAATTTCGGGAATTCTCTTACAGAAGCGGTTCCAGATCTCTTAGTATCATTCGTATGAATGAAGATACTAAGAGATTTACTTTTAGCCTAGACAGCGACTATGTGGAATTCGCCGCCGAGGTATTTCGGCTCCTGTCCGACAGTACCCGGGTACGGCTGATTTTGGTACTGCGGGAAGGCGAAAAATCGGTAAACGACCTGGCAGAACTGGTGCATAAAACCCCCACAGCGGTATTCCAGCACCTGGCAAAACTGCGGTGGGGCAAAATCGTGAGTCCCCGCCAGGAAGGCAACAAAGTCTTCTATAGCCTGACCAGTGAAGACGCTCGGGAATTGGTTTCATTAGCAGTATTTCAAGCCAGTCGAATGATGGGAGAAATCCCCACCCATCCCAGGTGTCCACACTCCCGCCGCGAGTTCGGAGAAGGGTAACCCAACTCCCGGATAATAGCCATAGCGCTGTAATCATACTTAATGAACAACTCGATAGCCACACGACGCTGCTCGGCACTAAACATGCGATACTCCTTCCCAGTCCAAATCCAGTCCAAGAATCCCACCGCAGTCCCGTTCCCTCAAACTACTATTTAGAGCTACAACAATCCAAACTTCGTAGCGTTTGCAGCAAGCTCAATGCGACGAAGTCCCATGACTTTGATCACCTCTTTGGCCTAGGTGGCTGCGCTTGATTCGGTAATGCCAAGCTGTCGTGCAATCTCACGGTTTGTGGAACCTTGAGCCATACCAAGCATTACCTTTCTGTATCGTGGTGGAAGAGACTCAACTTTAGCGACAAAATCGTTTGGGTCAGGCAGATTTTCTTGTGGTTGTGAGGCATGGATACTTGCATCACGCACTTTGGCAGATTTTGCCTTATTTGCAGCTATATCTGAAGCCATGGCAGTCCTTATCAAGATGTCATGCATTGCATCTGCAGCTCTTGTGATCTCCTTATGCTATAGAGCTCTAGGACATCCCTGAATGCAACAAAAGTCAACATGCAGAGTCCGACAAAACAAAAAAGCAAAACAAGATATCCAATGCTTGACACAGCAAAGGTTGAAATCAAGTAGCTTAAAGCTACTAAACGACCTGAGTGTTTCTTCCATGCTAGAAGGATTAACATAAGAATGATAATTCCTCCTAGGGCTATTGGAATAAAGTCTGTCATTGTTATCCGGAGGGAAGAAACCCATTTTTGCTTGTATACGAAGGGGATCCATAAAGGGAGTGTGACTTCTAGTGTAGCAATTGCTAGCAATGGTATTGTACTCGTTACTACAACGATTCGGTAGAACTTTCCCTTCTGTTCAGATGGGAAATGTAACACGCGTAGTATTACTGTGAAGAGGAGTACGATGCAACTGCTCAGCAATAGGTAAAAATGCATTCCCGTGGCGGCTAGGGAGCCAATGAACTGGCTCCCTAATCCAAGGAATCCAGCAGTTATTCCGAGAAACTCAAAAAAAGCAGGAATAATCGAATTCTCTTAGTATGAATCATGATTACTATCCACATGTACTAGGAAAGGGACACATCTTAAGTCATTGGAAAATCCGGTGCTGTACTGGCCGTTTGGTGACGAGGACATGGAATTTGTCATGTAATATGTATTGTTTGGGCTCTTACAAGGAACAAAATCTGTTCTAAACTTTGCTCGTGCGGTCACAGTTGCAAACGCGCCGTACGAATCACCTATCGATGTGAACTTCGCTTTTTCAATGACGTGGTTCCAAGCCAGTGGGGCAGTTGCCTCAGCGCTTCTTGGTGCGCTAAAATAAGACGTATGACCGTTCCAGCACATAACGCTAGATGTTGTCAGCTTAGATATCACCAAATTGACGGGGTCTTTCAGCATTTGTTCCGAGTAAACAGTTTTGCAGCTATCAGAGACTTTACTGATACCTTTTATGTTATTCTCACTCTGTGATTTCGGTAATTTCTGGACCTTAAAATTCAAAACCTCACATTTTGTACTAATGTCGTACTTTACGTTAATTCTATGTTCGTCACTACCTGGAACAAATTCTTGTACTCCGAATTTTTCACAGTTCCCTTCGCTCCAAACTTTAAGAACCACTCCTGTATCCTTATCTTGTAACTCCTTGATTTCGGGTGCCACAGATGCGTCCGAGGCTACTGACAGCCATGGGAAACAGAGTGGCATGGATGCAAACAACAAGGTTAAAGCAAATTTCTTTCTCATTTTTATCCCTCTGTAAATTTGGGATAGCTTATTAACTGTTCTATACGGCAATTTAATTCTATACAATGCTCATCCAGTTTGTACAGGGAACGACCAGTCCCAAAATTGGGACCCCATGACAGTAACCGTGGATGACCCGCACTTTTACCTCATTAGCACATGTTGACTTTGTGTGATGGCTCGACGTTTGATACCGACATACCAGTACATTCAATGTTTACAATATGCCGAAACGCCGACTTCACACTTACATGCGAAGAGCCGGTATGGGGTTGCCCGCAAGCTGTTCAACCCAGGTTTAGGCTGCGGTCGGCCCAGTAATCCAGCAGTTCCCGGTCGTGGCTAATCGCGATAACCGCGAGTCCCCGCGCTGAGCGCCGTTGAATCGCTCGCACCAGGCTGGCGGTACTAAAGGCATCGAGCATGGCGGTGGCTTCGTCACAAATCAGCACCGTTGGCTCGGTCAACAAACACCTGGCCAAGGCAATGCGTTGCAACTGACCCTCGGACACTTCCGCCGGGAAGCGCCTCATGAATCCGGGCGGAATCCCCAGTTCCCCACAAATCTCTGCGCAACGCCGATGCTGCACGTCTTGCGGAATACCCGCGTAAAGCAACGGCTCCTCTATGATTTGGCGCAGTGTCCAACGCGGATTCACCGAGCGTCGAGGCGACTGGAACAGCATCGCCACTCCGGGATGCCTTGCCGCTTCGGGATGCGCCGCTGTGTGAGTGCGTTTTCCGGGCACGGGATTTTCGCCCGCTGCCGCTGACACCGCATTTTCCGTCCGTGTCCCCCAGCGAATCTGTCCCGCCAGGGGAGCAAGGCGCCCGGCAATCGCCCGAGCCGTCGTGGTCTTGCCGCAGCCCGAGTCCCCGAACCACCCCACGGTTTCGCCCCGGTGCAGGCGCAAGTTGAACCCACTGACCACCGGAACCCCGTGGTATCCGGCCGCCAGGTCGTTTACTTCCAATACGGTTTCGCGGTTCGTGTCGGGCTCACGAGGTGCCAGCCCGGATTCACCCCGGGAGCCTGAATCCGGAGTCTTCCCGGAAACAGCAACCCCGACCCGCGCCAAATTCCTCGGCAAAGCCGCCAATAACTCCTGGGTATAAACGTGGCGCGGGCTGCCCAGCACCTGCGTGGCTGAGCCTTGCTCCAAAACCCGACCCGCGCCCAGCACAGTTATCTGGTCTGCCAGCGGCAAATCCAGCAGCATCGCCAAATCGTGGGTGATGGTCAGCACCGCAATACCCCGGTCTGCCAAAACACGTAACAGCTGCCAAATCTGGTTGCGGCGTGCCTCGTCCAGGCCAGCCGTAACCTCGTCGGCAATTAAAACTGTGGGGTTCCCCGCCAAGGCCAGTGCCAAGTTGGCGCGGGTCAACATGCCACCGGATAACTCGTGGGGATAAGCCGACAGAGAATCCGGGGGGAATCCCGTCATTTCGCACAATTCAGCCACAGTATTGGACGCGGATTTGGATGCGGATGCAGCATCCGTAAGTGAGCCTTGCCCCGGTTGAGAAAGCGTGGGTTCCCCTCGGAGAGACGAGCCGCTTGCTACCATTGAGCCCGGTTCTGCGGTTGGCACCTCATGAAGCGCCCCCGTCACATCGCGGCGACGCAATATCTTTACGGCTTCCCCTAGTTGGTTGCCAATGGTATGGTTCGGGGCAAAAGCGGTGGCACTGGATTGAGCGGCCACGGCAATCAGGTGCCCGCGCACTTGTTGCCACGGGCAGTTTTTGCCATACAGCCGTACCCCGGCCACGCTGATTTCCCCGCTGACCTGCATTCTTCCGGGCAACATTCCCGTGGCGGCCTTGGCCAGAATCGATTTCCCCGCCCCGGATTGTCCCAGCAGTACGTGCAGCTCGCCGGGGCTGACCTGCAGGTTCACGTGGTTTTCTAAAACCAGGTCGCACCGCGTGTCGGGGGTGGCTCCCGGTTCTGTTTCATCGGTGCCTGCCTCTGCTGGGGTTTCATGAGTTTGCTGGTCGCAGTTTCGACCAGAGCTTGGGATAATCACGCTCAAATCCCGGAATTCCAGGGCGGGCGGGGCTGTGATTTCGTCCGAATCCCCGGCTGGCACCTCATGAAACGGCGGCTCGGTGACGATAGCGCTCAAATCACCCGGCAACTGCGCGGTCTGCGTGGGGCGTTCCGACTTGCCCCGCGCGGGCTTGCCCAAACCGGAAGCCCACCCGAAAATCAGCAGGCTCAACAACACTAAAGCTCCCGCCGGAAACACCAGCTCCCACCAGCACCCAATCAGGATTTCGGTGCGCGCCACCTCCAGCAGGGTCCCCAGCGAAGGCTGGTCGGGGGAAATCCCCAACCCCAGGAAAGACAGGGTGGATTCATGCCAAATCGCGTGGGGGAACAGCAATACGACGCTGACTTTCATCTGGCCGAACACCGAGGGTAACAGGTGGCGCCGCGCCACTTGCCAGTGGCTCGCGCCCGCCAGATACGCGGCCTCTACATATTCCAATTCGCGGGTAGACAGCGCAATCGAGCGCACAATACGCGCCACCGGCGACCAATGCACCAAGGCAATCGAGGCGATAATAGCCACGAGAGAACCGGGGTAAAACGCCACAATTGCAATGCCTAGCAACAGCTGGGGCAAGGCGTTAATGGTATCGGTAAAGCGCATGAGGAGCGAGTCGGTTTTCCCGCCCCACGCCGCCGCCACGGCACCTATCAGCACTCCGATAACAGTGGAAATCACGGCGCAAGCGGCCGCCACAATCAGGCTTACCCGAAGCCCCAGTGCCACGCGCACCAACAAATCATGCCCGGCGGCATCGGTTCCAAACCAGTGAGAGGCACTGGGTGCCAGGCGCGCCTGGGCGAGATTGGCCTCGTGGGAATCCGCAGTGGCAAAAAATGGCAGCACTACTGCGTAGACCACCATTACTACCAGTCCATAAAGCGCTAGCCGGTGGGGAACAAACGCTTTTAACCAAGATTTATGAAACATATCGCACCCGCGGATCGAAATAGAGATACAAGACATCGGCCACCAGGTTGCCGATAATCACCAGCGCCGCCGAGGCTAAAGTCAGGAAGGTCAACAGCGGTAAATCCAGTCCCTTGGCGGAGGCCACCAGTGCTGCCGCCAGCCCACCCCAAGAAAACACTTCTTCGACCAGCACCGCGCCGACAATCAGTTCCGGCAGGCGCATTCCCACCATGGTGATGGTGGGAGCCAGCGACAGGGGCAGGACGTAGCGGCGGATTAGAGTGCCTTTGGGAATCCCGCGCCCAATCCCGGCCTTCCACCAGTCGGAATGCAGATTTTCTTGGGCGCGTTCCCACAAGGTCAACAACATCCACGGCATTTGGCTTAGCGCCAACACGCTGGCCGGCAAAATCAGATACGACCACTCCCAGGGAGTCGCCGCGTCTGGGGCGCTGCGCCCCCCGGCGGGGAACCACCCGGTGCCCAAAGCCAGGAACAGCATGGCTCCGAGCGCCAGCACAAATGGCGGGATGGCCTGGATAAACAGCATAAGGATTTGGAACACGCGACCCAGCCAGTTCCAGCGCAAGCCCAGCATTCCCAGCAGGATACTCAGCACAAAAGCCAAGGCCAGCCCTACGCCGGACAGCACCAGGGTGGCTTCGAAACGCTCGGCCAGAACTTGGGCAACCGGCTGGTTATAGGTGCGGGAAAACCCCAAATTGCCGTGTACCAGGTCGCTCGTCCAAGCCAGCCAGGCTCCGTGCCAGGATTGATTCAGATTTAGGGCCTTCGCGATGGATTCCCGTTGGGTGGCGCTGAGGAACTGGTAGTGATCGCCTAGGTACGCCACCAGTGGGTTTAGGGGGGAAACGGCGGCGAGCAGGAAAACCCCTAATGAAATGGCTACCAGTAACACCGGCAGCACCAGCAGGCGGTTGCGCACCAAAACCAGTACCTGGTGGCGGCGCTCCCGGCGGCGAGCCTGGCGCAGCGAGGCTCCGGTGGTGGTGGCTTCGGTTGCTTCGGTGGCCTTGTCGGTTATTTTTGACGGTTCATGAGGGGCTTGCCTGGGTGTTTCCGACACGCGGGACGCGTCCGAATCGTGGTACGACTCGGACGCAGCGGCCACGTTGTAACTTGGTTTTATTTCTCCCATTGTCCCAGGTTCCACCACGGACCCCAGTTTACGCCGTGGGAGTGCGGCTCTACCGTCAGATTCCCGGTTTTCCAACCATCGTCACGGGTGACATAGGTGTGCTGCAAGAATGCCAGGAATACGTGGTTCGGGGCTGCCAAATACTGCTTTTGGGCTTGTTGGTAGAGCTTCACGCGTTCGGATTCATCCCCGGATTGGCGTGCCTGTTCCAGGATTTTATCCATTTCCGGCGAGCCGTAGTTGCCGGGGTTGTCGTATTGCGAGGTGTTTGCTTCGCGGGTGTGCAGAATCGAGTATACCTGGGTGTCGATGGAGTACGGCTTGTCGCCGCCACCCAGCAGGATGCCGACTTTGTCCAGGCGTCCTTCTAGGGCATCCCAAGTGGTGCCTTCCAGTTTCACGTCTACGCCCAGTGGTTTCATCGCGGCGGCGAAAGCTACCGACAAATCGCGGCGTACCGTGTCGTTAGAGGTATAGGCCAGGGTGAAAGCGGCACGCTGGCCGTCTTTTTCGCGAATCCCGTCTGCGCCGGGTTTCCAGCCGGCCGCATCCAGGCGTTTCTTGGCGCCTTCCAGGTCGAATTTGAACTGGGCTTCGGGGTCGTAAGCCTCGTAAACTGCAGAAACCGGGGTGGAAGCCGGTTTACCCGCCCCGAACAGGACTTTTTCAATGATTTCTTTGCGGTTTACGGCTTCGTTCAGGGCGATCCGGGCTTGCGGATCGGCGCAAAATGCATTGGAACCGGGGAAGCTGACCCCGCGCCAGTCCGCTGAATCCGCGTGCACTACTTTGTATCCTTCCAGGTTTTTCAAGCTGTTCGCCAAGGCTGGGGGGATAATCGACCCGGCGAATTCCTTGGTGCGAATCCGAGAGACGCGAGCGGCGTCGTCGGGCACATAAACCGTGGTCAGTTTCTTGACCTGCGGTGCCTTTCCCCAATAATTGGGGTTGGCTGCCCACACGGCTTTCTGGCTGTCGAGTTTTTCCAGGACGTACGGTCCGGTGCCCACGGGTTTGGTGTTCAGCGGGGATTCACTGGCCAGCCCGCCTTTCATGTATTCACTAGGTGCCAGTCCCAGCAGCAGGCGAGAAGGGAAATCCGGATAGGGGTACTTTAGTTTGAAAGTGACTTTGTTTCCGTCCGTGTTGATCTGATTGACCATCTCGTACGAAGCCCCGATCTCGGAGGCGGTGGCGGGATTCATAACTTCTTTGTAGTTTGCCACCACGTCTTGAGCGTCGAAGTCGCTGCCGTCCGAGAATTTCACGCCGCTGCGTACTTCCACAGTCCACTCGGTCTTATCGGCATTAGAGGTTGGCATAGCGGTGGCCAAAACCGGGCGCAGTTGCGGCAGCTTATGCGGGTCTTTGCTTTCCAAGCCCAGCAAGCCTTCATACATGGGGGATACGCCCAGTTCCGCGTAGCCGTTGGTGGGATTGTATCCACCAAGTTCATAGGCATCCGCCAAGGTGATTTCATCCGCAGCAGTCGTTTGGCCGGCATCGGTGGCAGTTTTTTTCGCGGGGGCTCCTTCTTGACAGGCGGTGAGGCTCAACGCTAGCGCCAGGACGGCACCGCTGGCTGCGAGGGTTTTTAGGGTGTTTTTTCCGGGGTGTCCGGGGTGAGGCATAGCTGCTCCTTGTGTGTAACGTATTGTCTCTAGTGCTTTTTCTAATAATGTCTGAATGGACATATGTTAGTTAGCAAAGATATTACCATGCGGTCAGTATTGGGGCAATTATCCAAGCGGCACTGAATTCTGGGCATAACGTGCCAAAACTGTGTGAATAATGACACAATTGGAGGGTGCCAGAAAGGAAGGTTTCATGACTAATCTGCCCGCCTCCGAGATTCGTGCCCTGCGCGAAGCCTTAACTCATCCACACGGAACCGGGTCGGGGCGTCAATGCGCGGCGGATATCGAGATAACGCCTCATGAATCCGAACCAGCCCCTCATGAACCCGAGGCCACCCTCGCCACCCACCACGACGACTACCACACCCACCACGGGCGACCCGCGAAAACCCCGATGCAACCGGTGGACATTGATCAAATCGCTACCACCTGGGCTCCGCGATTCGAGCTGCTGGCCGACTTGACCCGGCTGAAACTGCTGTCCTATATGCATATTTACCCCGGTTCTTGCGTGCAAGACTTAGCCAAGGCGGCGGGTATTACCCAGACAGCGGCCTCGCAAGCCCTGCGGGTGTTACGTGACGAAGGTTGGGTCAGTGCGCAACGCGCTGGACGCTTGATGCGCTACACCTTGAAGGACACGGCCGCCCACCAGATGCTGCATTTTATTGGGCACACTCACGTGTAGCGGGTAGTGGTGTCTCGCCGGGGGTGCTTGGTTGCATGAGGTGCCATTTTCATGAGGTGCCAGCCCCAAACTTCGCAATTTATCTTGATGTCGAGTAAAATCGCATTCAAGAAAGAACCCTGGAAAAATCCTGACGGGGGCAACGGTGCGAAAAGGAGCAAAAATATGGCGAAAATCAAGGTGAAAAACCCGGTGGTGGAGCTCGACGGCGACGAAATGACCCGGATTATTTGGCGAGAGATTCGTGAAAAACTGATTTTGCCCTATGTGGACGTGGACTTGAAGTACTTCGACCTGGGGATTGAAAACCGCGATGCCACTGACGATCAAGTTACCGTTGACGCGGCGAACGCCATCAAAGAATACGGGGTGGGGGTAAAGTGCGCGACTATTACCCCAGACGAGGCGCGGGTCAAGGAATTTGGACTCAAACATATGTGGAAGAGCCCCAACGGGACGATTCGCAATATCCTGGGCGGCGTGATTTTCCGCGAACCGATTATTGTGCAAAACGTGCCCCGTCTGGTGCCGGGATGGAATAAACCGATTGTCGTGGCGCGCCACGCTTTTGGCGATCAGTACAAGGCCACGGATTTCAAGGTTCCCGGGGCGGGCACGGTGATGATTTCTTGGACTCCCGATGACGGCGGTGAACCTATCCGCCACGAGCTTATCCATATGCCCGAGGGTGGGGGAGTGGCTTTGGGAATGTACAACTTCAATGATTCGATTCGCGATTTCGCCCGGGCATGTTTCACCTACGGGCTCGACCGGGGATATCCGGTATATCTGTCCACGAAGAACACGATTTTAAAGGCCTACGATGGTCAGTTTAAGGATATTTTCGCGGCGGTTTTCGACGGTGAGTTCCGCGAACGTTTCGCGGCTGCGGGCTTGAGCTATGAACACCGCCTGATAGACGACATGGTGGCCAGTTCTTTAAAGTGGGAGGGCGGCTATATTTGGGCGTGCAAGAACTACGACGGTGACGTGCAGTCCGACACGGTGGCTCAGGGTTTCGGCTCCCTGGGTTTGATGACCTCGGTGTTGATGACTCCGGATGGGCGCACGGTAGAGGCCGAGGCGGCTCACGGCACGGTGACCCGGCATTTTCGCGCTTGGCAGCGGGGGGAAAAAACCTCTACCAACCCGATTGCCTCCATCTACGCCTGGACGCGAGGGCTGGCGCACCGTGGGAAACTGGATGGCACCCCGGAAGTGGTCGAGTTCGCGAGCACCCTGGAGGACGTGATCGTGAAAACCGTGGAGGGCGGCCAGATGACCAAGGACTTGGCACTGCTGGTAGGCCACGATACGCCGTGGCTGACCACGGATGAGTTCATGAGCGTACTCGACCACAACCTGCGTGTGCGCCTGTAAACCAACGATGACGCCTAAAGCACACATAAAGTGCTTTGCCTGGGAAAATATCAAAAATAAACTTATTTATTGCGTGATTTACCTGTGTTCAAAGTCGGTATAAAAATACCGACACCTGACGGTAGCGCCGACGGTTGCGGGTGTGATTCACTGAGAAGAGCGGCGAAAATCGTTGCTGGTGCCGTGCAGTACCGAGCCGAGTTCAAAGGAGATTTCATGGAATACGAACGTACTACTGGAAAAGTTGCCGTATTCCTGCTAGGTACTGGTGCAACGGCGCTACTAGCGGTGCAGGCAGGTGGAATTCGTGCTTATTCTTTAGAAAGTGGATTTCCTTCAAAAACTTCTACTGATAAATATGAATACATAAACGGGCGGAAGATTCAACTATAAGAATAAATAATCAAGCTGCTGAGGCGAAGACTTCCTTGATTAAACCCTCGTTTCAAATTAGGCTAGAAGAGTCAGTAATTACTTTATATGGAGGTGATGAATTCCAAGATAATAATATAGCTCTTAATGACTTCGTTAAAAAACATCCTGATATTACCCAAGCAGTTAAAAATTTTGGTAATCTAAACGATATTAATTCATCAAACTGGACACAATATGCAAAAGCAACTTCAGAAATGGGTGATTATCCAGGGGAGTTAATGGCCTCATTTTTGGACACGTATGCAGTAAGTTATTTCAACCTGTTTCGTGCAGCCTTAGTGACCCAGTTTGTCTAGGTTTTTTGGGTTTGCGGGGTGATGGGGTCGCTAGATTGGATTTCGTGGCTTTGGTAGGGGATGGTTTGTTTCTGGGTTGGTCGTAGCATGCGGACGAGTTTTTGCTGTGATACCAGTCTTTTGGTGCAAATAACGAGATACGGCGAGGGCGGTTATAACGGGGGCGGTTATAACGATGGTCAGGTGGGTTTCTATGGCCTCGTGTTGCCGATGGAATATTGGGCGGGCGCGTAAATCGGTTTTGGACGTGCGTCAAATGTTCTACGTGCCGTAGTTCGTGGTTGTCGATGGCCTCACTAGCGGGCATGAGCGCAACCGGGATGTTGGTGACATGGCCCTTCAACCTGGCTAACTGCTCGGCGCGGTGGAAGCCTTTCTCATGGTGTCAAGTGCAGGTTTTTTCTGCGAGTGTAGCGCAAGTGGTTTTGCGCGTTTTTTAGCCAGTTCTAGGGGTTTTCATTAGGGGCTTGACAAGCCGCGTTCATGGTGTACATAATAGATATGTACACCATGAACGGTATGTGTACTTCGGGTAGGAACAAAACCAGACGAACTAAGAGAGGAGTCAGGCTATGAACACGCCAACGACCAACGCTATCGAGATTGAGGGGCTGGTCAAAAAACTTGGCACTTTTGAACTCGGACCATTAACCCTAAATATTCCCCGAGGATGCTTTGTGGGGCTGATTGGGGAAAATGGCGCGGGCAAAAGCACCACGATGAAGCTTTTGCACGGAATTTTGGAACCCAGCGCGGGAAATATCCGGGTGTTGGGAAATAACCCCGCCACGGACAACCCAGCTTACAAGGCAAGGGTAGGATTCGTTTTTGACGACCTGTATCTGCCGGAAAACTTCAAACTCAAACACGTGGAACACTTTAACCATCTGCTTTACGGCGAGGCTTGGCATCCGCAAACCTTCTGGGGATTGGCCGAGCGTTTTGACCTGCCACCTAAGAAATGGATAAAGAAATACTCTCGGGGTATGAAAATGAAACTGGGAATGGTTTGCGCCCTGTCCCACCACGCGGAATTGCTAATCTTGGACGAACCCACCTCGGGGCTTGACCCGGTGGTGCGCGACGACGTGTTGGACATCATTATGGATTTCATGCAGGATGAAAGCCACAGTGTGCTGTTTTCCTCGCACATTATTTCGGATTTGCAAAAAGCCGCTGATTATGTTGCTTTCATACACAAGGGGAAACTACTCATGATGGAAGCGAAAGACGAACTGAGCGAGAAATACGCTCTGCTGCAAGCCAACGCTGAGCAGCTAGCATCACTTGCTCCTGGTGCGATTTTGGGGCGGCGTCACACCGAGTTTGGTGACACCGTGCTGGTTGAACGTGACCGGGTTCCCGCCGGTTTCACTCTGGAGCGCCCCAGCATTGAGGACATCATGGTTTATCTGATTAAAGGGGAGGAAAAATGAAAGCCCTGATGTATAAAGACTGGATTTGCTACCGCTGGGCATATCTCTTTCTTGGTGGTCTGGCGATGTTCGAGATGCTGCTGCTTCCCGCAGTTGGGGTTGGGGTGGATTATGTGATGAGAATAGTAGCTGCCATGTTCTTCATTGCCGGAGTTACGATGGGAGCAGGGGCACAATTCTACGACCTAAAGACACACAGTGACCGCTATATTTTGGCAGCAACCGTAAAGAAAAGCACTATCATCACTCAACGTTATTTATCCGGTTGGATTTGGTCAGTGGCTGCTACTTTGCTGCTGGCGGGTTCTATGTATTTCACGGAACTGAAAGTACCTAAGTTGTTGATAGCTGCCATGTTTTTCTTTGCTGTGGCCGAGATAAATGCGCTGACTATTCCTTTTGCGCATCTACTTGGCCCCGAAAAAGCCTTGGTGCCTCTGATAATCCTGGTAATGCTCTTGGCGTCTACGGGTGCCGGCTTCGCTGTTGGCACCATAAATAGCAAGGAAATTGAACAGGCCGCAAAACTGTTTATCCTGAGTATGGTCAATAACGCTGACCTAATCGCGTGGGTGCTGTTAGTTGGGGCTATTGTCTTGAATGTGATCTCTTATTATGCTTCTCTTGCTATCTACCGGCATAAATCTAACTAGGTAAGGGCGGTGATGATGTGCTTGCAAGTCATTGTTAAAGAATACTTTGCGGTATCCCCGGAGGTGAGTAGTGGACATTCAAATCCGTAACTCCAGTGATGACCCGATTTATTTGCAAATCAAAAACCAGCTAAAACGTGCCATCGTTACCGGCGAACTGGCGGCGGGGGAGCAACTTCCCTCAATCCGCCTGCTGGCCAAGGAACTGCGCGTCAGTGTTATCACCACTAAACGTGCCTATGACGAGTTAGAAAAAGAGGGTTTTACCAACTCGGTGGTGGGCAAAGGAAGTTTCGTAGCTGCCCAAAACTCCGAGCTGCTACGCGAGGAATACCTGCGCAAGCTTGAAGCCGTGCTGCGTGACGCGTTGAAATACGCGGCATTAGCCCAGCTGAGCCGCGCCGAACTGTTAGAAATGATTGACCTACTAGATGAAGAACCGGGAGGAAATGAATGAAAGCCCTACTGTACAAGGATTGGATAGTGTTTCGGTGGGTATTTTTGATTGTCCCAGTCTTTCTAGTCCTGCAGATTGCGCTGCTAGTACCACGAGTCGGCTGGAAACTAGAGTATATTTTGGGAATGCCCACGGTGGTGCTGGTCGTCACTGGTATTTTTTCAGGGATTGGAACGCAAATTACCGATATGAGATTCCAGGTAGATCGGTATCTGCAATCCGCACCCATAAAGAAAGCGCTGGTGATGCTGGAACGCTACCTGTGGTTTTGGATTATCGGCGTGATAGCAAGTGTACTGATTTCCGTGGCGCTACATTTTGGGGGCGCACCGACGTTGACCGTATCACTAGTGGCTGCTGGCTGCTTGTTTGCGACTACCTTTTTCCCCACTTTACTGACGCCCTGTATCTATTTATTGGGACCGGAAAAAGCCTTCATTCCCTTGATGATTATTTTTATGATTTTGGGATTTGGTATGTCAATAGGATCCAACTCGCTAAGCGATGCGGGAAAAGCGCAACTCCTGGCCGTTTTGGCGGGTAAAATCAACCTGATTGCCGGGGGTTTACTAGTGTTGACTATTGCCTTGAATGTGGGCTCTTACTTTGCGTCTTTGGCCATTTACCGGCACAAAGTGAACTAGGTCAACCTGGGTGGCTTGAAAAACCACCCGGAAAGCGGCGTGACCGGGGAAAACTTGCGGGGAAAATCTGGGCTTTATAGAATAACCGCATCTAATTAACTAACTAACTAAGGTAAGGAAGTGCGATGATACGAGTCGCAATCAATGGTTATGGCAATCTGGGACGCGGGGTGGAAAAAGCGGTGTCGGCCGCCCCGGATATGGAACTGGTGGTGGTCTTTACTCGGCGGGATCCCGCCACGGTGAAAACCGCAGGCACCCCGGTGGTCAGCGTGTCTGAAATGGCGCAGTACCGCGACTTGGTGGATGTGTGCGTGAACTGCGGCGGTTCCGCGACCGACTTGATGGAACAGGGGGTGTTCACGTCTGGCCTGTTCAACACGGTCGATTCTTTTGACACCCACGCGCGAATTCCCGAACATTTCGATGCGGTGGATGCGGCGGCACGCCGAGCGGGACACGTGGCTTTCATTAGTTGCGGGTGGGATCCGGGGCTGTTTTCCATGCTGCGCGTGTTGGGCGATGCGATTTTGCCACGCAGCCAGGCCACGACCTTTTGGGGGCGGGGAGTGTCTCAGGGGCATTCCGATGCGATTCGCAGGATTGAGGGTGTGGCCGATGCCCGGCAATACACGGTGCCGGTGGCGGAAACGGTGGCTGCGGTGCGCGGCGGTAGCCAAGAGAAATACACCGCCCGCCAAATGCATCGGCGTGAATGCTACGTGGTGGCGGCGCCGGACGCGGACAAGGCGCGGATTGAAGCCGAAATCAAGGCGATGCCGAACTATTTCGCGGACTATGACACGAACGTGACGTTTATCACGGCCGAGGAAATGCAGCGCGACCACGCGGGTTTACCCCATGCGGGCGAGGTAATCCGCAGCGGCGAAACTTCGCCGGGGGTGTCCCAGTCTATGATTTTCCAGTTGCGATTGGATTCCAACCCGGAGTTCACCGGCGCGGTGTTGGCGAGCGTGGCCAGGGCTTGCGTTCGGAAAGCCACGCGCGGCGAGCGCGGGGCTTTCACCATGTTGGACGTGACTTTGGCGGAGCTCTCGTGGCGCGACCCCGCAGTCTTGCGCCACGATTTCCTCTAAATTCATGAGGCGCGAGCCGAAATCGCTGGCGATAGCCTGGAACGTGACCTTGGTCACATTCCGCGGACATTTAGTGCGATTCGTTGGAAGCCCTTCCTAGCAAACGCCCAGTTCACAGTCGTGGAGACCTTTCCGGCATCTCGATTGTCACCCGCTAAATGTCCGCACTGGAAGTCGCGTTAATCGTTCTACGGAAGGCGAACCAGAACAGTGAGCCCAGTATCGGTATGAAAAGCACAAAGAGCACCCAGGTGATTTTCCTTCCGAAAGCGAGGCTAGATTTAAGCAACGAAATAAACGCAACTACAGTTAAAACTAAGATTCCAATCGTTGCAAAGCCCCACAGTAAGTCATAACCTGTTGGTAAAAGCGGATTCATCTCAAACTCCTCCCTGAGACTGCTTAATTTTAGCTCGCTCCTCCCCGAGACTGCTTAATTTTAGCTCGCTTTATCGGGGTCGGCGACTTTGCTTACCAGCGCCCCCGACGGGGTCTATGTCATCCCATTGGTACTCTTGGCTCGTGATGCCCCGACGAAAAGCAGATTCGTCGCCCTGTCGGTCTGTTCGCCGAACCTCTGCTGGTCAGTTCGTCGGGTTCATGAGGTGCTTTCCTAAAATCCTACGAGAATTGAAAAATCAGCCTTGATTAAAGCGTGCTGTGGCGGGAAAACTGTGAGAAAATAGTATTGAAGGGGTTCCTCAACCAGGCGAGGGAAGCGGCGGTTGGCACTGGTATCAATTCAGTGGTCTCAGTGCAGTTTCTCATCCGGGCAACCGGACGGTCTTGCTGCTTCATCCCTGGTGTAGGCGATACCAGACAAGGAGAAAATCATGGACAGGAAAAAACCAACCGGGGTCGCTTTGGCCTTGTTTATTGTCTCGGGATTGCTCTGTTTTGGAGCACTTGTACTGCTCGGCATGTCCCTGTTCATCCCTGAATTTGATAGAGGGTGGGCACCTAAACTTGGAAATTCATCCGCGCTGCTGGGAGTTTCTCTTTTGCTCTTGGGATTCGCAATCCAACGCAAGCCATCCGCCTAGCCGAAGAACATTGATGCCGACCAGCACCTCTCTCATGAAGCGACATTTTTACTACGACACCGCACCCCACCCGCCCGACGCGCACATACCAACGCACCCCGGAACCCGACCCCCACGCCGCATCCCAAAACACCCTCAAAATCGAAGAGCCGATTAATTCCAGCAGTGCGATAAGCAGTGCCAAAGCCACGAAAATCAACCGTTGTAACCATCCCGGGTCAGGGTACTCAGGGAAAAGCCGTAACAGAGTGCTGTTTAACTGCAAAGACTCGAGTCACTTTCACTTACAGATGGGAGCATGTGGCCAGTAGTCACATGCCCACTCTCCAAGGCGAATTTGAACCTGACTTGTGGCAGGATTCGAAGCGACGATGCTGTCAGCCAACATTCCCGCCGTCACAGCAACCCCAAAATTACCCGAAAACCGCCCCAAAATGTTACAGAAGTGACGCTGTTCCCAAAAAACACGCGGGAAATTCGCGAATTTTTTGCTAAAAACGAGACAAATGGGCTAAATTTGCGTAGTCTCATAGAGATGGTTCCACACAGGGTGGAACCCTAGATTCAACTATCCGAAAGGAAACCAATGTCCGTGAATCGTACTGAACTTGTTGCTGAAATCGCCAAGCGTGCCGCACTGTCCAAGACCGAGGCCGACGCCGCGCTTTCCGCTTTCCAGGACATCTTGATTGAGTCCCTGAAGAAGGGCGAAACCGTCAAGGTTACCGGCTTGATGAACGTGGAACGCGTCTCTCGCGCCGCTCGTACTGGTCGCAATCCGCGTACCGGCGAAGAAATCAAGATTCCCGCTGGATTCGGTGTCAAGATTTCTGCTGGTTCCACTTTGAAGAAGGCTGTTACCCAGTAGTCTGCTTCCCAGCATTGACCGGCCGCCTCCGTGTGTGAGTCGGCCGGTTTCTTACACCCACAAGGGTTCCTGGCGCCCGAATCGCTGGGACGGTGCTTCGCCCCGGTCGCCTTTGGTGACGCAGTTTACGGTTCAGCTCGCTGGAGTGCGGAGCTTTCCCGTTCATGAGGTGCCATCCTCTAACGGCTATAATGGGGGATATGAGCGAATCAGCAACGGAAAAGCAACCCATGGGGGGAACAGCGGTTTTGGAACGCACCGAAACCGAACTGAAAAAGAACCCGGGGGATAATGAACGCTATGCCCACTATGTGCGCAAAGACCGGATTACGGCTTCGGCTGTTACTGGCCAGGCAGTGGTGGCGTTGTGTGGGAAAGTTTGGGTGCCGATGCGCGACCCCAAGAATTTCCCGATTTGCCCCGTGTGCAAGGAAATTATGAACTCTATGCACGGCGGGGGTTCCGATAATCCCGGTTGGCCATTCGCTGGGAACTAGCATATTTGGGACAGCCTCGGTAATAATTCCCCACCAACATAATAGCATGAAGGTATGGTAAAAGCCCAGGTTCAACACTGGGATATCCGGGGCTCCCGAAAACTACAACTGCACCAGCTTCGTTGGAATCGCAACCTCGCCTTCGGACAGGCGCCACGCCTGATACGGCAGTTCATTGCGGGAATCCTCGTGGCGTTGCTGGGCACGTTCCAACGCCGCTGCACCCGTCCAGGACAAATCAACATCCCCACAGGACACAAAAGATTCTTGTAAAGCCCGCGCCCCGTGTTCTGCAAAGTAATCCCGGGCTTGCTCACGGCTCAAACCGGTTACCAACAGCTCGCTTTGCGCGGTTTTGCTTTCCAGTACCCTTCCGGCCCATTTCAGGCCGCCGTGGGTGGATTTGTCCTTGGAATGTTTCGCGACGGGCTGCATTACCCCAGATGAATCCTCTCGCGCCACCAGTTTGTACACTAAAGCAGCGGTGGGAACCCCTGATCCGGTCACCAGTTTGGTGCCGACCCCGTAGGAATCCACCGGCGCGGCTCCCAGCGCGGCCAGAGCGTATTCATCCAGGTCATTTGTGACGGTTATCTTGGTGGTGGTTGCTCCCAGTTCGTCCAAGAGCTGGCGCACCCGGAATGCCCCCGCCACCAGGTCGCCGGAATCCAGACGTACCGCGCCCAGTTCCCCGCCAGCCGCCCGCGCGGTTTCTACGGCGGTTTTTACGGCGGTTTCGACATCATAAGTATCCACCAACAGGGTGGTTCCTGGTCCCATCGAGTTCACCTGTGCTTCGAAAGCCTCTTGTTCCGAATCAAATAACAGCGTAAACGCATGCGCGGCGGTGCCTATTGCCCGCACCCCGTAGCGAATCCCGGCTTCCAAGTCGGAAGTACCCACGAATCCGCCAATCTGAGCGGCGCGTGCTGCCGACACGGCCGCCCGCTCATGAGTACGTCGCGCTCCCATGTCCAGACACGGCCGCCCGTGTGCTGCAATCGTCATCCGGGAGGCCGCCGAGGCAATCGCGCAGTCAAAATTCAACACGCTCAGCAAATACGTCTCTAACAGGCAGGCCTCGGCAAAAGATCCGCGCACGGTCAGAATCGGCGAGTTCACCATGAATACCTCGCCTTCGGGATAGCCGAAAATATCTCCCGAAAAGTGATAATTCTCCAAGAATCGCACGGTCTTCGCTCCGACGACCCGGTTATCTGCCAGGTAGCGTAGCTGGTCTTCGCTGAAATGGAAGCGTTGCAGTCCTTCTAGAATCCGTGCCACGCCCGCCATCACCATGAAACGTCGGGATGGTGGGAAGCGCCTCGTGAACACCTCAAATACGCATTGGCGTGACCCCATTGCGTGTTCCAGGGCGGAATCCACCATGGTCAGTTCATACATATCGGTCAACAGGGCTGTGGAAAGATGTTTTTCTTGATGCATAGCTACCACTATACGCGCCTGCCTTGCCCCCCGGAACTGTGTCTGGCTATTTATCGGCTTGTTTACTGGCTTTCCGTGCCGCTTTCAGGGCCTTGACATCTTGGACAGAGCCGGCCAGGACGGCGCTTTGGAAGTCGGTGGGTCGGGTAAAGTCGGCTTCATGAGGTGCCACCGGGCGTGCCCGCGTAACTAACTTGTGTCCTATCCATAGTCCAAGAAACAGCGGCAGACCCAGGTATGACGACAACAGTGACAAGAAATCCCCGCGCCCCAATAAGGCTTCGTAGTTCTGACCGACAATCACAAATACGCACATGAACAGGGCAATTAGTGGCCCCAAGGGATACAGGGAGGCTTTGAAGGGGAGGTCTTCGACCCGGTGTCCTTGTGCCAGGAAGGCTTTGCGGAACTTGTAGTGTGACCAGGCAATCCCCACCCAGGTAATGAATCCGGCCAAACCCGAGGCATTCACCAGCCAGGTATAGGCTGCGCCGTCGCCAATCAGGGAGCTCAAGAAGGCAAAGAAACCGATAATAGTGGTGGCAATCAGGGCATTCATCGGTACCCCGCGCCTAGTGGTGTAGGAAAAAAATCGTGGCGCCTGATGCTGTAAAGCCAAGGAATACAGCATCCGGGTCGAAGCGTAAAGCCCGGAGTTCCCCGCCGAAAGCACCGAAGTCAAAATCACGGCGTTCATGACGCTCGCGGCCGCCAAAACCCCGGCTTTTTCAAACACCAAGGTGAAGGGGGACAAGGCGATGGATTCGTCGGGGTTCAATAGGCGTGAATCCGTGTAGGGAATCAAAAAGGCGATAACCGCAATCGCCAGGATATAGAACAGCAGAATCCGCCAGAAAACAGTGTTTATGGCCTTGGGAACGCTGTGTTCGGGGTTTTCGGCTTCGCCCGCCGCGACCCCTACCATCTCCGTGCCTTGGAAAGAGAAACCGGCAATCATGAACACTGCCAAAATCCCCATTCCACCGTTGACGAAAGGCGCATCCCCGGTAGTCCAATTCTCGAAACTGGCGTGCTGTCCGCCCAAAATCCCCAGAATCATGGCGATACCCACCACCAGGAATACCACCACGGTTATGACCTTGATTAACGCAAACCAAAACTCACCTTCGCCATAGGCTCGGGCGGACAGGGCGTTGATTACGAACAAAATCGTCAAGAATAACCCCGACCAAATCCAGCCGGGGGTCTCGGGCAGCCAATACTTCATCACCAAGGCCGAGGCCGACAGTTCCGCTGCTACCGTAATCGCCCAGTTGTACCAGTAATTCCACCCCATTGCGAAACCGAAGGAAGGCGAGACGAAACGGCGGGCATATTCCCCGAAAGATCCGGCAATCGGCAGGTAGGTTGCCATTTCCCCCAGGGATTGCATCAAAAAGAACACCATAATGCCAATCAGGGCATAGGCTAGTAAAGCCCCGCCGGGGCCGGCTTGGTTGATGGTGGCACCACTGGCCACAAACAGTCCCGTCCCGATAGATCCACCGATAGCAATCATCGACAAGTGGCGTTGGCGCATGCCGCGTTTCAACTTCACATTGTGTTGGGGCATCGTCATGGTTTGGGTGTTCCCTCCCACCCCGGTCGCGGTTTCGATAGTGGGCGTTGGGTTTAATTCTTTAGACATAGCAATTCCTTTTAGGGTTTAAGTACTTAAGTAGTCTAGGGACAGAACTGGGCTTAACCAAAACCTGCGGCATTTTTCCGCGATTCAACCTGCAAGATGCGCTTTAAACCCTTAACCTGTAATTGTGAATTCAATTCCCGGCACCGAGTACACCCCGAGTTCCGTTGCGGAGCTCGACCGGGTGCTGCCTGGCCAGTGGAACACGGTGGTGTGGAATGATGCGGTTAACCTGATGTCCTATGTGACTTGGGTGTTCAAGACGTATTTTGGGTATTCCCATGACCGCGCGCAAACTTTAATGAAAGAGGTTCACTACCAGGGACGCGCGGTGGTATCAGCCGGGAGTCGAGAACAGATGGAAGCCGATGTTTTGGCGATGAGTGGTTACGGCCTGTGGGCTACTTTGGAACAGGAAGCCGACTAGGGGGGTAAGATGCACGCATTTCACGCCTTACCGACCAGCGGGTGGTCTTCGCATTTAGAGGATCATGAAGCTAGCTTGTTGGCCGGGATTTTCTCGGAGTTGTCCAATGCTATGGAAGCCGAAGAAAAACGCACTGTCTTGGACATGATGGGGGTGGATTTGGATGCGGGAGCGCCTAAGGATTTTCCGCTCATGTTTGAAAACTTGTTGGGGGTAGACACCGTTTCGGGGATTGCCTCGCGAGAAGAACTGGCACCTCATGAATCCGCCCCTGACTGCGCGTCGGGTGACCCTGACCGGGGTGCCTCGGGTGCCTCTTTGGACTCGGATTCACGAGGTGCCAGCCCGGATTCTGAGCCAGACTCGAAATCCCGGCGAGTCTCAAAGGAGTCCAATGCGACAGGGATGACGGACAATCAGCGCCTGGCCGAACTGGACTTTGACCCCCTGGCGACCCGTCCTGCCCCAGCCAATCCTTATATTGCTGCCATTTTAAGACCCATGAGTCAAGACCTGGAGGAAGCCGCCGAATTGCGAGCTCTTACTACCCCGGATTTAGCCGCTAAGAAGACCACCGCGATGCGCACTGTGGCGGCCAGGCTGTACTGGGCTGCGGAACACCACGCCCCGATTGTGGTGAAGCCTGAGGCTTTGAAAACCTGGGTGACGGCCATCAACGATGTACGTTTGGCTTTGGGATGGTCGCTGGGAATCGAGGACGAGATGCGAGCCGAGGAAGTTCAGTTGATGGCGGAGTCGGATTCGCAAAGCGGGGTGTATACGGCCTATGAAATCACCTTGGCTAGTGTGTACAACGCCCTATCGTGGTGGTTGGATACCTTGATGTATGCCGTTGAGCAACCCGGATTGGAAACGGGGGAGACTTGGCGTGAATAATGCACCCATAGGGATTTTTGACTCCGGGTTGGGCGGTTTGACCGTGGCGCGAGCCATTATTGACCAGTTGCCGGGGGAGTCCGTGGTATACATCGGGGACACCGCTAATAGCCCCTATGGCACTAAACCGGTGGAAACCGTGAAACACCTGGCTTTGAACGTGATGGATAAGCTGGTTGAACACGGCGTGAAGATACTGGTAATTGCTTGTAACACGGCCTCGGCGGCGGTGTTGTTTGATGCCCGAGCCCGCTATGATCGTTTGGGAATTCCTGTTCTAGAGGTCATCAGCCCGGCGGTACACCGCGCAGTTTCTGCTACGCATAACGGGAAAATTGGAGTTATCGCCACCAGCACCACTATCGCTACGGGAACTTACCAGCGAGCTTTGGGTGCTTATCAACAGGTGGAAGTCACTGCTCAGGCCTGCCCGGCTTTCGTGGAATTCGTGGAGCGTGGTATCACTTCCGGCTCGGAGTTATTGGCGAAAGCTCGGGAATATTTGGAACCGGTCAAAGCTGGCGGAGTAGACACCCTAGTTTTAGGATGTACCCACTATCCTTTACTGACCGGGGTTATTAACTATGTGATGGGATCGGAGGTAACCTTGGTTTCTTCTTCCGAGGAAACCGCGCGTGATGTGTACCGTACCTTGTTGGAAAACGACTGGCTAAATGAAGATGATGCCACCGGAGAGATTAACTTTTCGGCTCTAAATGGCGGCGAGTCTGGTGCTGTTGTGGAATCGGATTCGCCGGTGGCCTTGAAACAAAGTAATCGCTACCAGTTTCTGGCCACCGGGAACACCGAGGTTTTTACTCGTTTAGCGCGGCGTTTCCTCGGTCCGGAAGTAGGGGTTGTGAACCAGGCTTAGCTGGGGGAATCCGCTTTTATGCGGGGTGGCACCTCATGAAACCGATGCGGTGGGAAGTCCGGTAAAACCGGAGGCCGGGAGCGAAGGGGGAGGTTTAACCCGAAAACGCTGCGCCAATAGTTGAAACCAATTGGCGCAGCGTCGAGTTTTAAGCTCAGGATAAATAGTGCTTTAGGAAAGGCGTCCTAAGCCCACACGTCGAGACCGGTTGAAGGGTTGGAAACCTTCAGTACGGCTGCTGCAATCGCAGTCTTAGTTGCCTGTTGGGTTTGAGCCGCAACCGCGACCCCCATGAGTTCCTTCATAGTCTGAGCGTCCATGACGGGAGCTGCGCCGGAAATAGGATTCATGTTTGTGCCTTTCTGTGAGCGTAAAAATCGAGGAGACTTATAGCAGTACGTCGAGATTAGAACTCGAGGACTTGTAGGTATTGGGCAGATTCTGTTGGGTAGGTTGCGAAGACCCGACCACAGGTTTAAACTCTGCCACATTAGCGCTCAGTGCGCTTTGTGAACCAGTAGCGGCCGCCTCGGTTTTGGTGGTGTTTGAGACGGGTTCCGGTTTTTCAGCTCTCCCGTTTGGCTCGGGAGCCGGACGGGTAAAAGCCTGGTTAGTTAGCGCCGGGTTAAGTGCCCCGGCTACATCGACAGCAAGCATGATTTCCTCCTGAAACTAAGTGCGGCTAGGTTCTTTACCGAAGCCGGGAGACGTTCCACGTCTCTTGGAACCATTGTGCCATTAAAACCTGATGTAAGTCCAGTGTTAGGAGAGAAATGTCGGGTAGGAAAGTCGATAATTAGTGTGATAATTAATACTTTACCAAAACGGGTTAGAACAGGGTGTTGCGCGGGGTTCGTTCCAAGATAGCCTCCAGCTGGGGAGCGATCTGGCGAAAGGCGCTGGCGCGATGGGAGATTGCGTTTTTATCCTTGGCGGAAAGCTGGGCGTTTGTGCGTTTATCTTCCCCGATTTGTGCATCAGGTATGAAAATTGGGTCGTAGCCGAAGCCGTTCTTTCCACGGGGTTTGGTGGTGAGTCGCCCGCCCATAACCCCGTTGCCAAGATAAGTTTTACCGCTGGGCAGCAACAAAACTGCCACGCATACGAATGCCGCGCCGCGATGAGGGTCAGGTACATCAGAGAGCTGATTTAAAAGCAATTGCAGATTAGCCTGGTCATCACCGTGAGCCCCGGCCCAGCGAGCCGAGAAAATTCCTGGAGCACCGCCCAAAATCTCTACTGTCAAACCCGAATCATCTGCCAGTATCGGCAACTTTACATACTCGGCTAAGGCGCGGGCTTTAATCAGGGCATTAGCCGAAAAGGAAGTCCCGTTTTCGATTGGACTGGGGATACCCAACTCGCCAGAGGCAACAATCCCGTCCGGTTGCAAAGACGGCACCAAGGGACGCAGAATCTCGGCAACTTCCTTGACCTTGTGGGCATTACCCGTGGCCATCACCACCTGAGCCGTATCAGGAACAGCAATAGGCTTCGCCTTTTTTGGGGCTTTGGCGGCGGTGCTTGCGTGGCTGCTCATGCTAAAACTCCATCAATCAAAGTTAGGGTGGCACCTTTCGCGGCCTTCGTGGCCGCGCTCTGGGCGCGCGTCAAATCTGCGCAGCCCCCTTGAGCCAAATCCAACAGCTTCGACAAATCCTCGCGGCTGAAGGGCTCGCCCTCGGCAGTGCCTTGAACTTCTATCAGCTTACCAGTCCCAGTCATTACCACGTTCATGTCTGTTTCGGCGCGAACATCCTCTTCGTAGGGCAAATCTAGGCGAGCCTCGCTGTCGATAATCCCCACGCTAATGGCGCACACCGAGTCTTTTAGAGGCTCGCCAGGAATGAAACCACTGGTTTTGCCCTCCTCGATAGCGCGATGCAGGGCAATCCACGCTCCTGTAATAGCCGCCGTGCGGGTGCCGCCATCAGCTTGCAAAACGTCGCAGTCAATCTCGATGGTGTTTTCCCCCAGTGCGGTGTAGTCCACCCCAGCGCGCAATGACCGGCCGATAAGGCGCGAAATTTCTTGGGTGCGTCCCCCCAGTTTCCCCTTTACAGATTCGCGGGTGGAGCGGGTTGCGGTCGCTCGGGGCAGCATGGAATACTCGGCTGTAACCCAGCCCAAACCGGTGTCTTTGCGCCATCGGGGTACTCCCTCACTGAGACTGGCGCAACACAAGACTCGAGTATTGCCCGCCTCTATCAAGACTGCTCCCTCGGGGGTGCTCACCCAATCGAGGTGAAAAGCCATGTTCCGAAGCTGGTCGATTCTTCTGCCGTCTTTTCTCATGTTCTTAGCTTAATATCTTTACTTGGATTGCGGGCAAGTGGGTAAATCTTTACCTCGGTCTTGTCGGATTAACTCCAGGGCGCGCAGCGCATCGTTGAAAGTAGTGATAGGAGTAACTTTCAGGCCTTGCGGGACATGTCCCACGGTGTCCGCGCAATTTTCGCTGGGAGCCAGAAAAAACTCGGCTCCATCCTGTTTAGCACCCGCCATTTTCTGGGGAATGCCGCTGATAGGACCGACTTTACCGGCCAAATTAATGGTGCCGGTTCCGGCCACGTTATGGCGACTGGTAATTCTCTGTTCCGTTAGCTGTTCCACAATCCCCAAAGCAAACATGGTTCCCGCGCTTGGTCCGCCCACGTCCTTGAGATGGAATTTGATATCAAGTGGCACATCGATAGAGGAATTTAGCAACACCCCGAGTTGTGAGCCTTTCCCGGTAGCGGCTGCCATTGAAGGGAACTGTAAGGATACGGGATTTCCTTTGCGAGTCACCTCCAGCTTCAACTGGGTTCCGGGTGGGAGCTCTCTTAGGAATTTATGCAGTTCCTCAATCGTCTTTATCGGCATTGCCGGGTGGTTCGGTGCCGCGATACTGACCAGGGTATCCCCAGATTTCAGTGACCCGTAGGCCGGGGATTTCTTGGGGATCTCGGCCGCAGTCCAAGTGATGTTAACTTGGTATCCCAGCGAGCTCAAAGCCACTGACTCGGCGGCCAGTTGGGATTGATCCATCTGTTGCAAACCAATGGTTTTAATCTGTTTACTGGTTAGTTGTCGTGGATAGATAGATTCTTCGGGGATAATCTCGGAACCGGGGTTTAAGATAGACATAATAATGTCCAAGCCATTCACCATGGATCCCGGCCCGCCCAGGGAAGACACGGTGGTCATGCGTAGTTGCCCGTTGCCCTCCGGGTAGGTTTTGGCACCCTTAATCTCAATCAGCGGCACCCCGTCTCGGGTTTTACCCAGCACGTCAAATGTCGGTCCGGGAGAGTTAATCACCACGGGATAGCGGAAAAATAGCAAGAAATACAAGCCAACCAGGATTAACGCCAGGGAAAGCGTCCACTGGCTAAGCCCCCGAGAACGATGCTGAGTCTGGCTTCTGGAAACTGACGGGGAAGTCGGATCGCTTTGCGTCCGAGCTTCTGGGTCGGGGTTGTGTGCGCATAATTCCTTGTTAACGACGACTTCTTCCAATCCTTGTCGCCAAAAGCACAGTCCGTTCCGTGAAAATTTGTTCATCACGGTTACTATAGTCTCATGAAAGACGATAGTTCTGACTGGCAGGAAATGCTGCGCCGAATCTTTGGTGAAAAGAAAGCCCGAGAAATGGAGGACAAAATCCGTCAAGGCGAACCATTCTCGCTCTTCGAAGGCGGAGAAGGCGTTTTTGCTTTCCCACTACAAACCCTGTTGTCTAACTCTGGCGAGGCTGTGAACTGGGAACTCGCTCGAATGACTGCGCTGGGCAGAATCGGCACCCAACCACGTGCGGTCACACATGCCGAGGCTATTCGAGTGCGAGAAGGCCTATCTCAAGCGAATTTACGGCTCGACCCGGTCACAACTCTGAGCCCGCCGCAGGCAGATTACGAGGCTTGGAATGAGACAAAATGGCTGGAAGCCTCGGCTGAAGTATGGAAAGTCTTGGTAACACCGGTAGCGGAATCTACCGCTGCCGCTATGACTGCGGCACTAAAGAATCACCTGGGGGATGGGGATTTACGTATCGAAATCTCTAATGGTTCCGCCGAACTGCGTAACTTGCTCGGATTGTTTTCTAAAGACGGCAATGCCGAGTCCTTGCAGGTGGATGGATTGTTAAAGTCACTAGCAGCCAATCTGTTTGGCTTGCAATTCGGCCAGGCCTGGGCTTCACTCGCAACCGAATCTTTTGGGGCTTGCGATATCGGTTTGCCAGTAGGTAAACCCGACCAAGCCGCCTTGGTTCTTGAAAACATCGAGAAATTCGCCGCTGACAGTAGCCTCGATTCCCAACCGGTGCTGGATTTCCTAGCGACTCGTGAAGCTGCCTATATAAGACTCTTCCACGCGGTGCCATGGCTAAGAGTATTCGTGACCAAGGCTATTACCGACTTTGCCAAAGACATCACCTTCGACTTACAAGCTATGGACGAAGCCTTGAACTCAATTAATCCCACCGATTTGCATTCTGTCGATGAGCTGTTGGGTAAAGGATTCTTAACCCCACAAACCACCGGAAAACAAACTGCCGCCAAACAAAGCCTCGAAATGATTTTGGCCGTGATGGAAGGTTGGGTAGATACCGTTACTACCCGGTGCCTGGCTGGGGTGCTGCCGGAACTCGCTCCGCTGCGCGAGATGATGAATCGGCGGCGCGCCAACGGTGGGCCGGCTGAAAAAACCTTTGCAGCGCTTATCGGTATGGAACTGCGTCCCAAACGGTTGCGGGAAGCCAGCGCCTTGTGGACAAAATTAGTGGCGAAACTGGGGGAAGCCGGAGCCGAACGGCTGTGGGATCACCCCGATATCCTGCCCGAAGAAAGCGATTTCGATGATGTGGATGGTTTTGTGGCACGACTCAGCGGCGAAGAACCCCCTGATGAGTTGGAATCGTCCCTGGAAGCACTGCTTGATGGCACCCTGGGTTATGCTAAGGGATTGAAACCGGGAGCGGACTCGGAGGGCGACAGTTTGCAGTAAGCACCTCATGAAACCGACCCTTCACCCAGCTGCCGAGAAAACGACGGTTCCGGAGGAAACTCCAATTCGGGAGGTAAACCCGTACAGCCACAATTCGCATGCGCTTCATAGGTCATAACCTCGATATCCCCATCCACGTCAATCCGGGTCACTCGACCAGGGAAAATAGCACGACGGTCAAGAAAAGCTAGGGCGGTGGCGATGCCAACAGAGCTACCCATTGCGGCTAAAGTCGTTTCAATCCGCGGAAAATCCACCCCGGAGAGGCTCGCAACGCGTTCTTGCAACTGGGAAACCAAGGTCGCACGCGCATTCGAAACACAATTGGCGCAAGGCGTGAAACCCGGCTTTACTAAAGGACCAACCTCCACATAGTCATTACCCGCCACTATCGGCAAATACGGCTGATTATGATGCATTGCCGCAGAAAGATCCAGGGGATTGGGGAAACCCCAGCTTAGAAAAATCGCCAAATCGCTGTGAGTCAGCTTCGGGGTGAAACGAACCTGCCCTATGCCAGCAGCGTGAAGCTGTTCAGAAAGCATCTGGCTCCAAGGATTTCGTTGGTTGAGGGTTACCCGCAGCCGCGAGCGATGCCGATAATTGCGTCGCATCGCATCCCCTCCAATACGTCGCCAGGCGGAGTCGTCTGGGCCATGAGGATGACGTGAGGCACGCAAAGAAATCAGCTCGGCACCTTGCAGCTGACCCAAAAGTTGCTCGCCCTGGCTGCGAGTTACTCCCATATCTTTGGCTCGGCAGAAAAAATCTGACCGGGAAATCCCCGAAACCAAAGACTTTAGCAAGCGTACCTGTTTGTCTGGCAACGCCGGAAAACTGAACAAGGTGTCCATGCCTGCACAGATTTCCGTTTTTCCATCGGGGAAACTGGCTACGTGTAAACCGTCATGAAGTCGCATGATTCTCCTTTGCTAGTAGTTTATGAGTCCATGTTCACCCTGAATTGGATTCCTGACAAGTCGGTTTCCACAGCCTGTGGAAAACTTCTTGACTGGATGGAGCTATCGTTTAGGATAAAGACACTCACCCCGATAAAACACCCCACAAAAGGAAAGAACCTGTTGGAGACACCGCGTAATGACCAACCTGAGATGCTGCTAGAACAGCTCGACCCCTCGCAGCGAGAAGTCGCGACACACCAGCACGGGGCGTTATGCGTTTTGGCCGGGGCGGGAACCGGGAAAACCCGGGCAATAACCTACCGGATTGCCTACGGGGTACGAACCGGGGCAGTGGCAGCCGAAAATATCCTGGCTTTGTCTTTTACCCAAAAGGCCGCCGGAGAAATGCGCGAGCGTTTGACTGGGCTCGGGGTGCCGGGGGTCGAAACTCGCACGTTTCACTCGGCCGCGCTCGCCCAGGCGCGTTTCTTTTGGCCCCAGGTGGTGGGAGGAGAGATTCTACGAGTCATGAGCGGCAAGGCCTCGCTGGTGACTGCCGCCGCCGCTAGGCTGGGCTTGGATCCATCCCGCGCTCAGGTGCGTGATTTGGCCGGCGAGATTGAATGGGCCAAAGTGTCCCTGTTAGCACCCGACGAATACGTGGAGGCAGCCCGTGCGGCCGGCCGGATGGGCGTGGCGAATTTGAACCCAGAGCGCATCGCGGATTTAGCTGCGGCCTACGAAGAAGTCAAAGCTGAGGCGCAAGCCCTGGATTTCGAGGATATCCTGTTGGTTTGCGCGGGAATGCTCGATGAACGCGAAGACGTGTTACGAGCGGTGCAAGCCCGTTACCAGTATTTTGTGGTCGACGAATACCAAGACGTTTCCCCCCTGCAAAACTACTTGCTGCTGCGTTGGTTGGGGCATCGTCGCGACCTGGCAGTAGTAGGGGATGCCGCCCAAACTATTTATTCTTTTGCGGGCGCCACCCCCAGTTTCCTCACCGACTTCACCAGGGGATATCCCGAGGCAAAGGTGGTGGAATTGACCCGTGACTATCGTTCCACCCCTCAGGTAGTTGGATTGGCGAATCAAGTGCTCGCTGACGCTAAAGATGCGGCAGGACGGCCTTTGGGGGGCACAGTACAGCTAGTTTCCCAACGGGAAGACGGCCCGGATGTCCAGTGGTTTATCGCCGAAGATGACCAGACGGAAGCTAGTACAGTGGCTAAACGTTCCTGGCACCTCATGAAACAGGGCACAAACCCCAAGGACATCGCCATACTGTTCCGCACAAATTCCCAAGCAGGATTATTTGGGACGGAGCTGGCTCGGATGGGTCTGCCTTATGTGGTAAAAGACCAGGTAAAGAGTGGTTTTGAAGCGGACGGCGCTTCGAAAGATTCAATCCCGCGCGAAGCAATTACCCTGGCTTCATTGCACTCCGCGAAGGGCTTGGAATGGGAAGCCGTTTTCCTGGTGGGGGCGAGCGAAGGCCTGTTACCAATCAATCTGTCCACCACGGATGCCCAAATCGAAGAGGAACGGCGGCTGACATATGTGGGAATCACCCGGGCGCGCAGCCTCTTGACAATTAGCTATGCCAAGGGAAAACGCCCTGGAGCCAGTGGGGAGCGGGAAGCCTGTCGGTTCTTGGCACCCTTCTGGGCGCGCCCCCAACTGGATGTGACGGGGACGGCACGACACCGGGCTTAGGATTCGGCGGGCTTAGGTATCGTCCCCGCCGGCAGCGCTAGTATCGCCGGCATCGTCAGTGTTGTCGTCGCGCCCATTGGTAATTAGCTGTAATAAATCCAAAACCAGAGCGGGGCCTTGTTCGATATGCTCGGGGTCGGATTCGAACTTGGGATGTACCACCGACCAGGATTCCTCGCGGGTGGCTGCCACCACGAAACGGGATTTTTCTCGATCCTGTTTGATAGTTTCGAGGTAGTGTTGCCGTTCTTCGGCTTCATGAGGTGCGGCTTGCATTTCGGCCGCAGTCAACATGGCATCCGTTTCATAAACCACCGCGACACCTTCTATGTTTTCGCTCCACACCAAGCGCGGGAGCTGCTGGAGGAAATCGTCTCCATCATCGGGCAGGGTAAAGGGTAAAGCCACCAAGGCATCGGGATTCTCGTCAATAATCTGGCGCAAAGCGTCAAGTTCCTCGGATTCTAAGTTGGCCTGGGTAATTTCCGGCAGCTGCGCTAGGCGGTGCAAAGTAAACACCATACCCTCCAGGCGATTTTCAAAGGGTGGAATCTGTGAGTCAAGCTCCCAGGTGACGCGGATAATTTGGGGGATATCCTCAGGGATAGGCACTTCGGAGGCCTCAGCTTGAGGTTCGTCAGTTGCAGAATCCGGGGTAAAGGACATCCCCAGCAGAGAATTGTTTGGCACGGCGGACAGGGGATCAAAGGATTCACTCATAGTGTTTATTATCCCAAAAAATGCGTCCGGAATGGAACCACGCGCCCAGATATGAAAAGATGGTGACCGTTGTAGCTACCAAGAAAAAGAGGTGAATGGTGGGGTCTAACACTTCCAACCGAACAGTATTCGATTCTTTTTTTAGCGGCCCGCCAGGACGTGGCAACGGTCGAGGCGGGGGTGGAGTCTCCAAGCCGCCGCACAGCAAAATTGGTGGTCAACGCCCTGGAAGTGGGAAAACTTTGGGGATTGTGCTGGGGATTTTAGCGTTGATTATCCCTCTGTTGGGATTCATTGCCCGAGTTTGGGCGGAGTTCGCGTGGTTCGAACAGCTGGGGCGATTCTCGGTAGTTTTGACCACTTGGGGGTGGCGTATCGGCCTGGTGTTGGTGGCGACACTGTTGGCTGCCGTGGTTACCTGGGTTAATCTCGCGATTGCCAGTAAAGCCAGCCCCTATGCGTCGCAGCGCGCCAAAGTAGCCAATCGTCGCAATGCGGAAAAAAAGATGGACGAAGCCAAACGGAAGGCGCAGCGAGACCAAAGCAGCGCAACCGCCAAAACTGAGGATGAAGCCGAGAAAATTGAGGATTTAAAGCTCGAGTTTGAAAAAACATTTGAACCCAGTGATTCCCAAGCCTTCGAAGAAGAACTGCGCCGAGACATGCGCCGTGAAGCCCGCCCAGGAGTGACTTCCCTGCGTGACGCCCTGGAACCGCGACGCAAACTGATTATCATCCTGGCTCCTATCTTGGGGGGACTCTTTGTGTCCGTAGCCCTGCCTAGCCAGTGGCAGAACTTTGCCGCCTGGTGGCAGCGCAGTGATTTTGGAACTAAGGATCCGGTTTTCGGGATGGATGCGTCGTTTTTTGTGTTTTCTTTGCCGGTGTATTCTCAGTTGGTCACGTTGATCTTTAATATCTTCGTTATGGCGGGTTTGTTTACCTTGGCCAGATACTATTTGCAGGGGAATGTTTCATCGTCCATGTCCGAGATTCCCAGCCGTACCCGGATTCACATTTCGATTCTGCTGGCTATTCTGGCGGCAATTTATGCCTTGCGCTACTATCTACAACGCTTCGAACTGCTGCTGGGCACCCACGACAAGTTTTCGGGAGCTTCCTATACGGATATCCATGCGGTGTTGCCGGCCAAGAACATCTTGGTAGGGATTTCCCTGGTCATCGCGGTACTTTTCGTGGTGGGCGGTTTCCGTAAATCCTGGGTTATTCCCGCCACGGGATTGGGCGTGATGGTGCTCTCCTCGGTGCTGGTGGGGGGACTCTATCCCTACTTAATCCAACGCTTCCAAGTTGACCCTTCGGCTCAGGAACTGGAAGCACCCTATATTTCCAACAACATCAAAGCTACGCGGGATGCCTTTGGAATTAGTGATGTTAAAGAAGAGACCTATAAGGCTAAAACCGAAGCTACGGCGGGACAACTGCGTCAAGACAGTGAATCCACGGCCTCTATTCGCCTGCTGGATCCCTCGGTTGTTTCCCGCACCTTCGGACAATTAGAGCAAAACCGTCAGTACTATCGGTTCGCGTCGAATCTGTCGGTGGATCGTTACAAGATTAACGGCAAGGCTCAAGACACCGTGATTGCGGTTCGAGAATTAGATCCCAACCAGCTAGGGGATTCCCAGAAATCTTGGGTGAATCAGCACACTGTTTTCACCCATGGTTTTGGGGTGGTAACCGCTTATGGCTCCAAGGTAAACTCGGATGGATCCCCAGCCTTTTGGGAACACGGGATTCCTTCCACTGGGGAGCTCGGTGAATATGAGCCTCGAATCTATTTTGGCCAGTACTCACCAGAATATTCTATTGTGGGTTCTCCCAAGGGCGGCGGGAAACAGGAATTCGACTACCCCTCTGATACTTCCAAAGATAAGGGTGTGAATAACACATTTACCGGTAATGGGGGACCGAGCGTGGGAAGTCTGTGGGAACGACTGATGTATGCCATTAAGTTCCAATCCTCAGAGATTTTCTTTTCCCAGCAGGTAAACCCGGCTTCGCAAATCCTGTTCCATAGATCCCCAGAGGTGCGCGTATCCAAGGTGGCGCCCTATCTGACCTTGGATTCCAAAGCCTATCCGGCAGTGGTGGATATGGACGGGGATCCGAAAACCCCCAAACGCGTGGTATGGATTGTAGACGGCTACACCACCTCGGATTCATATCCATATTCCGCGCATGTAGATTTCACGAATTCGATTATGGATTCCCGCACTTCTCAGTTCAGTATCGGGACTCCTGCAGCGGTGAACTACGTGCGTAACTCGGTGAAGGCTGTAGTGGATGCCTATGACGGTTCGGTAACCCTGTACCAGTGGGATGCTAAAGACCCGGTGGTGAATTCCTGGTCGAAAGTATTCCCCGGCCAACTCAAACCGCTGAGCGAGGCACCGGGGGATTTGATGGCGCACTTCCGCTACCCCGAGGATATGTTCAAAGTGCAGCGCAACTTAATCGCGCGTTATCACACCACCGATTCGCGCTCTTTCTATTCCGGTTCGGATTTCTGGAAGCTACCCGATGATCCAACGCACGAGGGATCAACCACGGTGCTTTCTGCGTTGCAACCGCCGTACTATCTGACGATGCAGGCGCCTGGCCAGAAATCCACCGAGTTCTCGCTGTACTCGACCTATATCCCTTATGGGCAATCGGATCGTAACGTGTTGACAGGTTATTTGACGGTTGACTCGGAAACTGGCAATCAGAAAGGCAAAATGCGCCCGGAATACGGCAAAATTAAACTGTTGTCGTTACCGTCAGACTTGGCGGTTCCCGGCCCGGGTCAGGTTTCTAACAAGTTCAAAACCACAGATAATGTGTCTCGAACTTTGAACCTGTTGTCTCAGCAGTCCACCGAGGTGGTACGCGGGAATCTGCTGACTTTGCCGGTGGGGGGAGGATTGCTCTATGTACAACCGGTTTATGTGCAAGGTAAATCGGGTACCACCTATCCGCTGTTACGTTTCGTGTTGACTTCTTTTGGGGATAAAATTGGCTTCGCTCCCACCTTGAAAGAATCCCTCGACGACTTGTTCGGGGGTGATTCCGGGGCGGTGACTTCCGAGAATGCGGGTGACACCGGTGGCCAGACCGGAGGAAAAGACAGTAAAACTCCCGAAGCTCCGAAGTTGACCCGTGAGCAACAACTGCAGCAAGCCCTCCGGGGTGCCAAGGCGGCGATAGAATCCGCTGACCAGGCCATGAAAGCTGGGGATTGGGCGGCCTATGGCAAAGCGCAAGCCGAGTTGAAGACCCAGCTGCAAAAGGCCGTGGAACTGCAGGGTATCGCGGATACTGTCCCCGGCGAAGCTCTCCTTGGCAGTGAAGCCTCCGGGGGAAAGGCCGCCAAGGATAAAAATAAACCTGCTGCTGGCGAGACCAGCCACCCCAGTCCAACCGCTTCCTCCGTGGCTGCAAAGCTGAATGCAGCTGTTAGAAACTGAAGTTTTACACGAAAAAACTCCATCATGGGCTTGCCCCTCAACTTCAAGTTGAGGGGCAAGCCTTTTCCTGGTAACCTATATGGGTCAGTGACGCGGGGTGGAGCAGTTCGGTAGCTCGCCGGGCTCATAACCCGGAGGTCGTAGGTTCAAATCCTGCCCCCGCTACCAAAGCCTTGGCTGCTCTAACGGCAAACCCTGAAAGGAGTGCTGTTATGAGCACACTACCACAAGGCTCGCTTTGGCGACCGTTATTTGATGATTTTACGGCGTGTCTTCTCGCCAAAGGTACCCGCCCGAGGACTATTGAGACTCGGTTGAATTACTTGCAACGACTGGCAAGAACGGGTGTCGAGCCTGGTGAGGTGACTGAGGAAGTTTTGTTGGATTTCTCGGCGTGTCATGATTGGATGCCGGAGACTCGGCATTCAGCTTTTAGTTCGTTTCGTCAGTTTTTTGCTTGGGCGTATCGTACGGGGCGTTTGGAGACGGATCCGGCGGCAGGTCTTCCGGCGATTAAGCGCTTTGTGCCGCCTCCCAGGCCTATTTCTGAGTTGGATTTTGAGGCCGCGTTGGATCAGGCCGATGAGCGTACCCGCCTGATTTTGCTGTTGGCGGGGAAGATGGGCTTGCGTCGTAGTGAGATATGTTTGGTTCACGCCAGGGATATTCAACAGGATTTGTTGGGTTATTCCCTGGTGGTTCATGGGAAGGGCGGTAAAACCAGGGTGGTGCCTATCCCGGATAGTCTCGTGTTTCCGCTACGCCGCGCTGGCGAGATTGGAGGCTGGGTGTTTCCGAGTCTCACCGCGCGTGAGGGACACTTGACCAGCGGTACGGTAGCGAAGCTGGCGAAGCGTGTGTTACCAACGGGGGTGTGTTTGCATCAGTTGCGTCATCGTTTCGCTACTATTGTCTATCTGCGGACTAAAGACCTACGTGCGGTGCAGATGTTGTTAGGACATGACAAGGTATCCACTACCCAACGCTATGTCGCGATGGATGACCAGCGGCTTCGACTGGCCGTGAACTTCGCCGCCTGAACACAGCATCATCTAGGAGATTGTTGCCCGCCCCCGGTTTTCCGGGGGCGGGCAACAGTAATTTGTGTAGAAGTACCAAAAATTGATGGAAGGGATGAGTGTATGGTGAGTAACGGCCAGAGCGAGGGTACTAAGTGGAGTGGGCTAACGAGGTTCGTGTTGTTCCTCACGATTGTGCTTGCCGTGGGTAGCTTTGTCCTGTCGTTTTCAGGGTTGTATGATTTCTCGTTGACTTGTGGGTATCACCCGTGGTTGGCGTGGATTTGGCCGCTCACGATTGACGGGGTGATTGTCGCGGCCACTATCGCGGTGGTGGCGTTCTCCCGCCGCCAAGACACGCGGCTTTGGTATGTATGGATGGTACTCATTCTGGCTTCGATAGGGTCGATAGCGGGGAATATCGCCACGGTGATTTTCGGGCTACACACCTACCAGGTTTCTAACATCTATGTGCTGGCGGTGGGTAAGGCTATCCCGCCTATCGGGTTGATACTCATGACGCACATGTCTGTGATGCTCGCCGACCCACACCCCAAGACACCCAAGATTGAGGCCTTGGGTGCCGAGGTAACGGCGGCAATCCCGCCAATAGAAACAGGGATGCCGGTAGTTGAAGAAGTGGACGTGTTGGGGATGGCACCTCAGGAAACCGCCACGACCCCAGTACAGGTAGAGCCAACCCCGCCAGAAGAACTCTCGACAGCAGCACCAGTACAAGAAGAACCGGTAGAGGTGCCAGTGGAGATTGAAGAGTCACCAGTGGTGACGGATGAAGAGGTATCCCTGGTGGAAGAACTACCTGAAAGTGTACCTACGCTGAGCACCGATGGGGGTAAGCATGAAACGCCGGGGGAGGGTGAGGAGATTCCGAAACGGATTTTGAAGACCCTACAGTTCTTGACTGAGTGCCGGGAGAAACAGGTCGCGGCGACCCCGGAAGGACTAGCCGAGGCGATAGGGGTTTCTAGGGACACCGCGAGGCGGTATCTGCGAGAGGCGCAAACATTTGAAAGCGAGGAAGACGAGCATGAAAACCATGAAGACCAAGAGAATTAGGAAAACGATAGTCAGTCATCGGGAGGTAGACCTTTTAGACAACTTGAAGGTCGTGAAGTGTCTAACAGTGCAGCCGAAAAAGGATAGCGTCGCGGTTTTGGACGCGATTACCGGTAAGCACTTGTTCGACGCTCCGGACATGGAATCGTTCGAGTCTAACGTGGCCAGGCCGGTAAACGTTCAGCTAAGAGAGAACCTGTGGCTGCGTCTGCCAGTGGAGGGTGGGGTGTTCCAGATTAAGACCCCAGTGTTGTACGAGCGGGCAGCGAAGTTACTGGCGCGCCGCCGTCTGGGACGCAAGAAACGCCAACTATTGGAACAGATTGGGGTTATCTACAGCGGGCAGAAAACCACCAGTCCGGCGCGTCCCGCCCCTGTGGTGGCGGAAACTTTGGTGAATCTACCCGTAGTAGAAGAACCAACAACCGACGAGGCGGTGACACTCACCCTGTCTCTACCTAAGGTGACTGAGGACAGCGAGGCTGGGCAGACCAGGATCTTTCCCAGAGTCAAAACCGAGGTTAAGCCCGCGCCGGTAGCGGTTATGCCTCGGAAGAGGGAGCGGCGCAACCCGAGGCGGGGCATAATCGTTCGGAATCTTGCTATCGGCTTCGCTGCGGGAGTAACTGTTATCGCTGGTGTTGGTGGTGGCGCGGTCGCGCTGGTGAAAATGCTGGAAGCACCCAGCCCAGCACCAGCCTATAGCGCGAGTAGCAGTGCTACCCCGTCTACTAGCCCAAGCGGCGCGAAGCACCGTAAAACCAAGGAAAGTGACACGCCGGGGGATCAGCCCGCGCCCCAGGGTGATAACCCTACAGAGACCCTGACGGGACAAGGCGCGTCGCCCGCGCCAGGTGCGGCAGTGGGTGCCCCGACAGCTGCTCCGGCACCGGCTCCGGCGGTGACGGTGACCCAGCCAGCCCCGGCTGCGCCGCAACCGACCGTGACCGTGGTGCAACAAGCCCCGCCACAGCGGGCAGAAAACCACCAGTCCGGCGCTCCGGCACTGGCTCCTGTGCAAACGGCTACTAGGCAGGAGATTCCGGTTACCAGTCTGCATACCAATGTTGCGTCGCGGGCGGGGACTGTCTCTTTCAGCGCCACTACTAGCGGGGCGAACCCACCACCGGTGACCGCCAGTATCGGAGGACAGACCATCACTCTATCCGAAGGTAGTGGAAGCATTTCGGGACTAGAACCCGGACTGTACACATGGAGCACGAGGTGCGGATCACTAACTAACACCGGAACAATTAACGTCTCGTAAAGGGAGGAGGGAACTATGGAGATTAAACCAATTCTGAAAATCGGGGACACGCCACTTACACCAGACGAGCAACAAATCGCCGACACAGCAGCAAGCCACCTCGAAATCGCGCGGCAGTCAATCTGGGAAATAAACACACGTCTCGTTATGGAAGGTAGGCCATCCCTCGAAGCCTGGTATCTTGCCTTGCAGCTCGATAATCTTTGCGACTACATCGAGGCGTGACAGCATGGATTCAACACTGAACGCACTATTCGTTATCGCGACCCTGACCACAGCGGGTTGGAAACTGCGGGGGTATTGGGAGCAACACAAATGGGCGCGCCGCGCCACGTCTAACATCAGCGGTAAAACCATCACCCTGACCGGGAGAGGAACCGACGGGACAACCCGTGAGTGGCAGTCCTCCGAAATCTGGAAAGATGGTAGCGACATCTAAATCAGATTCGAGCGAAGCTGACAAGAGAAATTTCCGTCTTTCCGTTCCCCGCCAAAACTTTCCGTCTACTGTTGGTGGTTTGGGTGTTTAGCGGCTATCTGGTCGAGGTATTCGATTAGGGAAGGTATTTGTGAAGAACCTGCGGCTGGAAACAGGGTATCTCGGTTCGTCACGAATTGTTTTTCACGGTGTAGGGCTTCGTCTGTCCGGTCGATGAGCCATTTTGGAATCTCGCAGCCTTTAGAATACGTTTTCCACTTTGCCTTGAGTGCGCCTAGCGCGGCCTCGTTAGTGGTGGGGCGTGAGGGGTTATCGAAGTGCTGCAAAAACCAGGCTTCTATCGAGGCCGACTGTATTGCTACGCGGTGATTCAAGGGAGCTTGGGAAATCCAGTGTTCCAACATGTCTTGATGTACAGCATTCTGATCAGCGTCACATACTATCCAGATGCAACTGCTGCTTTTCGTTCGTCGATTCCACCGATTCTCTTCGCGCCTGGCCAGCTCTATCAGATTCTTTAGAGAACTGTGAGGGTTAGAGCGCCGCCCGCTACCACCGAGAAACCTGGGCACGAAAGTTCCTGTGTAACGAAACTCTAGTAACGCTTCGATGTAAGCTCTTTCCGTGGCTCCCTCAACGCATACGTATATCGGGACGCGCGGCGCGCGGAAGCCCGCCGAAATGGAACGCCGGGCGTGAATCGGGCGGGAACGTTTCTTAGCTGCCATTTTTCCTCAAATACGTGGAACCCCGCCGAGACGGCCTGACATGTAGAAAGACAGTAAATCCGCGTCTTTGCGAACCCCGATGCCGGAATAGTCCGAGACGCGGGTCAGTTGCGACTGCCCCCCTTGCTTTTCGGCTAACCAGATTTCATCACGACGCAGCAAATCAGAGCGCATCAGTTGTACCTCATGGGTAGTGAAAATCAACTGGCGGCGGTTAGACTCATCTAAATCTTCTAGGAAGCACCTAATGAAATCCTCCGTCAGTTTAGGATGCATGGAATTTTCCAACTCGTCAATAACAAACACGCTACGTGAATCCTCTTCTCGGAGCTGGAACAGCACCGGCAAAAGGTTCATGAATCGCTGGGTACCTTTGGATTCCTCACGCAACGGAATCTTGAAAGCCACAGGTTCCGTCTCGGGTGACGTGGAAAATGTGTGTTTCGCGGCTAGGCGGCGTGCCCGGGGCTGTCCGTCGTGATAGTCAAGTACCGCGTAGTCACTGGCTGCACCGCCGATGATAAACGACCCTCCATTATCCGCGAGTTGATCCACCAGGTGCTCGATTTGCTCCGCTTCCAAGGGTAGCGCTTCTAGCTTTACTTCCTCTAACACCAGTCCCGTAATACCTGTATCCGCGCGAGTCAGTCCGGCATTCATAGCGCCAGCAAATAAATCATCTGCATCAAAACGACTGGGAAGGTAGACAAATTCCGAGTCAGGATAGATGATGTTGAGTTGCTTGGCAAACCATCCGTAAGCTGCTTGCACATGCGGCTGCTCGGCCAAAGGGTCAGAACCTACTGCCCCCAGCAAAGTTTCATTAGGCGCAATCACTGCCGCATGAGAACGGATACGCGGGTTTTCTTCTAACTCTGAATCGACCTCTACGGTGTTATCTTTTCGTTCAAAGAGAAATACCTCTCGGGAGCCGTGTCTCACCAGCAACGCCTCGCGATGAATCCGACGGCGGTCAGCGGCAAGCTCATAGACTAAAACCGCTTCTCGCGAAGTTTTACCCACACCTCCCAAAGTGACCAAGAATTCGATAGAAAACGAAGATGGCTCCTCGCGCCCCTCCGGCAAATGCGGAATCACCGGCAGCGCGGCACCCGGACGACGTGCCCCCACGATAATACTCCGCAAAGCCGAAAGCGCCTCAACCAGCGTTGATTTACCCGCCGCATTAGCCCCGTAAATCGCTCCAACCGGCAAGATACGCCCGCGCCCCACGCGGGCGAGGCATTCACCGTGCTTACGTTCACGAGTCGCCATCATCGTAATCTCTACCGAGTCGTAATAAGATTTCCAGTTCGAGACCATGAAAGAGCGTAGCACCATCACCACCACCTTCAAAACACTTGCCGCAATTTATCTGCATCAATTGTAACCAAGCGTGGTGGGGAATGCAACACCCTGACTGAGAGAGGACCCGGCGGGGATTTCCGATTTTCCTGTGCCGGGAAAAATTTCCGCCTGGGAAATTTCCGTCTTTCCGTTCCGGGAAAGATTTCACCGACGGAAATTCCGGGTTGTCCGTTTCCGGGAAAATTTCCGTCCGGGAAATTTCCGCAATTTCCGCGCCGAGCGTTTTCCCGGAAATCTTTCCGCTGGTTTCCACCCGGGAAATTTCCGTCTTTCCGTTCCCGGAAATTTTTCCTCCGGCGGAATTTCCGTTTCCCGGTTCCGGGGTAGATTCCCGTCCGGGAAATTTCCGGAATTTCCGCGCCGAGCGTTTTCCCGGAAATCTTTCCGCTGGTTTCCACCCGGGAAATTTCCGTCTTTCCGTTCCCGGAAAAATTTCCGCCCCGGTGTTGGGTGTGGTTGCGGGAAGGAGGATAGTGTTTCCGGTGGTGGGGTGCGCACTGTTCTGGGTGTGTTGTGGTTGAGTCTGTCCTGGTGACTATTTGCCGACTGTCGGGACTATCGGAGCCGCAAGGTAAGCATCTTCACCCAGCGCCTCGCTCTAGCCTTCGTAGTCGTCTCTTCGTTTCCTTACCGGCCTTGGCACTAGTTCTCTAAATCGTCTCACCCTTGCCCTGGAAGTCACTTCCTGGCACTGCCTCGTTGTCGTTTTAGCTCTCAAGATGATAGTATTAATTTCAAGTTAAAAGTTCAAAGCACATCTGGCACTAACCAGGTTAGTGATTCGTGGTGCGGCTCGCAGGAGGAGGTGAAGCGGGTGCCTTGGTGTGTTTGCTCTGAGTGCTCTAAATCCTTCAGGAGCGCTACCTCCGCGCGGCTCACATGCAGCTCCATTTGTCAGGACAAACGGGCTTTACGTGTTCGTGCGACACGAAGAACCCGCGCCCGTCACTTGCGGTGTCGGGCATGTTTTTACTGCGGGAAACTGACAGTCATGCCGCCGCGCCAACGCTACTGTAGTGTCACTTGCCGAGACCGAGCAAAGTATCTCCGCCGGAAACTTTCCGGGGGATTTTTCCGTGCGGAAATTTCTGAACAAGAAACTTTCCGGGAAAACGGAAACCCGGAAATGTCCAGTCATTTCCGTAACGGAGATCTTTCCGGGAACGGACGGGCAGCTTTCCGTAAACGTAATATTCCTGTTTCCGGATTTCTTTCCGTCGGGACGGAAACGGAAATTTTTCCGGGGGATTTTTCCGCGCGGAAATTTCTGAACAAGAAACTTTCCGGGAAAACGGAAACCCGGAAATGTCCAGTCATTTCTGTAACGGATGGTACTCCGGAAATTCTTTCCGGACGGAAACAGGCAGACAACTTTCCGCGTGAGGCGCGCCTGATGTTTGCGGCTATCACCCGGGAGCGAGGTGATAGCTGATGATGAGCGTGATAGCGTTACACGCCACCGGGAAAGAAGGCGCGGCAGGAATCGTTAATTATTTGATGGACTCTGTATGTGATGATGAGGCGCGAGGGAAAGGTATGAAAGGCGCTACGGCCTACTACGCCGAGGGCGGCACCCCGGCAGGACGCTGGATGGGTGGCGGCCTGGCGGGACTTGGTAACGCCAGCGTTAGTCTCAGCGCGGGAGACAAGGTGGAAGCCACCCAGCTACTTGATCTTATCGGGGACATGGTAGACCCCCTCACTGGTGAACAGCTGGGCAGGAAACCTCAGAAAGCAATCAATACCGAGACACGAAAGTTCGACCCCTCCTGGGGTGAGGAGATGAAACGCGCCTGGGCGGCGCAACAGGTAGAGAAGTCGAAAGAGAAGCAAAGCCGCGCGGTTCATGGGTTCGATTTAACTTTCGCTCCCAGTAAAGACATATCGGTTCTTTGGGCTTTATCCGATGAGGATACCCGCGCGGTGATGGAGCAATGTCACCGCGAGGCGATAGAACAGACTCTTGCCATGCTGGAAGACAAGGCGCTGTTTACTAGGCGCGGCAAGGGCGGTGTGGAGCAGGTTAAAACAGGTGGGCTTATAGCTGCTGGTTTCAATCACTGGGACACTCGCGAGGGCGACCCACACTTGCATACGCATGTTGTGGTGGTAAACCGGGTGCAAGGCCCAGACGGTAAGTGGCGCACTATTGATTCCCGCCACGGCCTGATGCCCGCCGTGGTGGGGCTTAGTGAAGCCTATGATTCAGCGATTATGGACAGGCTCACCGAAAGGCTAGGTTTTGACTGGACTGAGGTGTCCACCACGGTTAGCGGGAAACCAGTGTGGGGGATCAACGGGCTGAACCGTGATTTGGTTAAAGAGTTCTCCACCAGGCGCGGGCAGATACTACGCGAGCGTGGCGACGGGGCTACTCGTGAAGACGACAAGAAAGCTTGGTCAGACACACGTAAGGATAAACACCACCACCAGCTAGGCGAACTCACCCGGCAGTGGCGGGAGCGAGCTTTGAGAATACTCGGTAAAAACCCCGCATTCACTCCCATCCAGGCCACTGCAACCGGCGTGGCCAGTATTGACGAGATAGCAGTAATGGTTATCGACAATCTACAAAAGGAGCGCGCCACGTGGGGGATTTGGAATATGCAAGCCGAAGCACACCGGCTCCTGCGTAAATACCGTTACCACTACGACCAGCGGCAGGCCGTAGTGGATCAAGTTGTGGATAAAGCCCGTGAATTAACCGTACAAATCACGGGTGGTGACACTCGGCCAGTAACCGAGACCTTCCAACAGGAGAACACCGCGCCCGCCGTCAGCGCGGCGGATCGCTACACCACCCGTCGGATACTAGACGCGGAACGTCTCCTCTTGAATGGTAACGACAGCCCTCAAGGCCCAGCCCTACAGTACGACCAGGCTAACCAGGCTCTCGAAGCCTGGGTATCCGAAGACGGATTCAAGCTCGATAGTGAACAAATCGGCGCGGCCTTCGAGATAGTAACCTCAGGGCGGGCAGTAGACATATTGGTAGGACCTGCGGGGGCAGGTAAAACCACCACCCTTTCCGCTCTGGTTGCGGCGTGGAAGACCGCCGGAGTACCAGTAGCTGGTTTTGCCCCTTCGGCAGCGGCAGCGAAGGTCTTGGCCGAAGCCACCGGACAGGCCGCTACTATCGCCTCATGGACGGTGAAACCGCAAGCTTTCCAGCCCGGGCAGCTAGTTATCGTGGACGAAGCTGCGATGTCTGCGACTCTCGATTTGGCAGCTCTCGCACAAGCTACCCGTGAAGCCGGAGCGAAGCTCCTGTTGGTGGGAGACCACCACCAGCTCTCGGCGGTCGAAGCGGGCGGAGCATTCTCCATGCTGGTACGTCATAACACCACCACTATCCGGGATGGGGGTACCGGTAGGGTTATCACTCAAAAAACGCCACCCACTTTGGAAGGTGTGCGGCGTTTCCGGCAACCCTGGGAAGCCGGGGCATCCCTTTTACTGCGTGAAGGGAAAAAGGAAGCCGTTAAAGACTACCTGTTGAATGACCGAATCAAAGGTGGGGGAGACACTAGCCAGGTCGCCCAGGCAATCCTTAAGGCCTGGTGGGCGGATTACACTGCGGGTAAAACCAGTCTCATGTTGGCTCATGACAACACCAGTGTTAACACGCTCAACGAGGGGGCACGCGAACTCATGATCCAGGCCGGAATCGTGGACACCAGTAAAGAAACCACCCTACGTGGCGACCAGGCAGCCGGGGCGGGGGATACTATCGTCACCAGGCTTAACGACAAGACCCTTGGGGTTATCAACGGGCAAGTCTTTACCGTTACCCGGATTAACCGCGATGGTGGTATTGACGCACGCGACCAGCAAGGTTTTACCCACCGGCTACCCGCCGAGTATGTCAAGAAGAACGTGGAGCTGGGATACGCCGGGACGGTACACCGCGCCCAGGGGCGTACCGTAGACACAGTACACACTATGGTCACTGAGACAATGACCCGCCAACAACTCTACGTCGCGATGACCAGGGGACGGGCGAATAACACCGCTTGGTGTGTCACTCAAGCCCCCGATATAGACGGTAACCCCACCGGGCAGCTCGACACGCTAGACGTTTTCACTGCAGTAGCTACATCTAGTGGTGGGGAGAAGTCCGCTACCGAAATCATGGAACTCACCCAAAATGAGAATCAGGGCAAGTCTTACCGGATCCTGCTAGGTGAATACGAGAAAATGTGTGCTATTGAACGCGCGAAATACTGGGCTAAGACTATCGCGCCCGCTGGGGTCAGTCCCGAGAATGTCAGGAAACTAACCGGGATACTCGCCACCCCGGAGTGGACCTGGCGCACCGCCGCTATGGATCAGGCCGTTACCGAAGGGCGGAAACCAGAAGAACTGCTACCTCGTAAGGGAGGGGAAACACCCCAAGAATGGATCCGGCGGCTCGACGCTCTACCCCCTGCCCCCGGCGTATCCCCGATACCCCAAGAATGCAGCGAACCAGACCGCCAAGTTCTCGCCACCCGCCGCCAAGAACTAGGGGATAGAAAAACAAAAGCGTACACTGATGCGATTAGCGCTCCGTGGTGGGCTAACACTGGCGGGCGTGCGCCCATCAGCCAACACCCAGCCTGGCAGCGGGCTATGATGCAGGTCATAGAATGGCGGCTAGCTGCTGGATGGGAAAACCCCAACCAGGCTCTACCACATGCCTCAACCCAGCCCGGATACCTCCAGGCGACACAGGCACTAGCAACCGCCAAGCGGCTCAACGAAATGGCTGGCGGCGGGCAACCAACCATGGTACCCACCACCAGCCAAACAACAGGACTGGAAATGTGAGAACAGTCCACACATGTACGCCTAGGAAATGTCTACCTGTTGCCCTTGGCTTTGTTGTGAGTGGTGCAAAGCATTTCACAGTTACTCAAGTCGCTTGCGCCACCTTTCGACCAAGGGGTAACATAATCCGCATAAGACTTACACATAAGCAAATTTTACTCTCGTATGTACATACAAACCTTTTTATTCACCCCCCACCCACACATACTCCACGCGGAACCCCAGGCCACGAAATATTTCGCCAGTAAACACCCCACAGCGGTTCTGCAAATCCAGCGTTTCGAAATGCCGCCCCGGCACAAGCGCCGACTCGAACCGGTATAAATACACCTGCACCGCCTTGGTTTCCCCCAGCTCGGCTTCCATCCGTTCGGCATACTCTATAGCCGCTTCGGCGTTATCCCAAAACCGCCGGTAAACCCCCGTCACCCACTCATATATTTACGGCGGTGCCGATGTGAGCCCGGCAATCCACCGGCGCCCACTCCGCCGGGCAACCCCAAATTTCTCTTGCAGCACCATCGGGGTTACCCCGGTCACGGTCGCCGCCACCATAAATTCTGTTTCCACACATGTCCTTCTTTCGCTAAGGAAAAAGAGGGGCAGCACCCCCCCTTTTTCCCCAAACTGCCTATTTTAGAGAATCACAAAAATCGGCTGTATCCTACACTTCTGCGTCCTCGAAAGCCGCGCCTATCTCGCGGTTGCGAGCTTCCGCCACCTCACGCATACAATCGAATAAAGCGGGGTTTTCTTCCCGCGTCATATGAAAATCACATTTGTAACACCACGTTTCTCCCAGTCGGGGGTTGAGATTCTTGTCGCATTTGCTGAGCTGAGTGAATCGTGCGGGCTACTTCTAGGGGGTCTAAGCCGCATCTACACCCGGCCAGGTTTAACGCTTCCCAGGCGTTTTGGTCTGCGTTGTTTTCTGCCATGCGGCACGCCGCCCAAAAAAGTGTCCGGTTGCGTTGCCCCTCGGCTGCGGTTTCCACGACGCGGAGAACACCGCGCCATTTATCCGTGTTCTTGTATCCGATGAATCGGGTCGGTCGAGAGGCAACACTTGGGGCGGGTTTAGCTGCTAGTCTCTTGACGTTACCGACTGTCAAGGAGGATAGCGCGCCGGGAATCCACTTGTATGGCATCCCCGTTTCCGGGTGTAAAGACGGCGGGGCGATAACATATCCTTTACCGCCTTCTTTCAAATCCACCCCCTCAGGCAGGTTCCGCCCATACAAGGGAATACCGGGGTGGCGGAAATAGTAGTGTGTCCCACCGTCGCCACGCCCAGACTCGACACGGAGAGTCTCTGGAAGTCGCCCTATTTTCTCTTGTAGAGCCTCTAGACTACCCCCGTTGCGGGGATCTACATCAAGCACCAGTAGGGTTTTAGGTAACGCCAGGCCGATAAGCGCATTTGGGTATTCTTTCCACCAGCGGCGAATCATCCCTAAATCTGTGGTAGCCGATTTGAACCCACCACGCACGTAGGGTGCTTTCGGGTGTTCCCGCCCCGCTTCCTGGCAGGGAAACACCGGCCAACCCCGACCCGCTAGTTCAATAGCAGCAAGCAGCATAGAATCACTCACAGTCGAACAAGTCTCTTGAAATTCGTTGTTCATGATTTTTCCTTTCCCTTGGAGGGTCTCAAATGGGTTTTGTCCCACTTAGTACTGTGGGGTGTTTCCTGGAAATAAGGGAAAGGAAAACCTGGATCAGTTCAATGTTTTCTTATTGTGGTGGCGGGGCTACTGGGGAGCCGTGCGTGTAGTATTCCAGGTGTTCCAAGTTGCCTTGCTCGTCGTATTCGACTATTGCCGGGCCGCTCTCGCGGTGAAGGTTGCCGTGGCGGTAATACTTGTGTAGCCACACCTGGTTATTGGGATGCCATGCTACTATCGCAGGTGCCCCCGCGCGGTGGAGTTCACCGGCGCGATTGCGGTATTCCTCGCGCCACACATTCCCAGTGGGGTAGAAAAACGCGGTCTGGGTACCTTCCACTGTTTTCACTGTTTTCTTTATCGGCGTGCCATTCGGCCATTTCTTGCTCATCAGTCTTCTTTCCTGTGTTTAGGATGCCGGGTTTTGATTTTGGATACTCGCCATATAGTCACCCCACCAGCTGCTAGTAACACCAAGGACAGTGATCCCACATACGGGTTCATGCCCGTTGTGGCTAAGCCTTTATTTTCATTTGACGCTACCGGGGGATAATCAGGCGTGATTACGAGGGTTTCACTATCAGCCCCGCAATCACCCTGGGCAAGTATCTTTCCTTCTCCGTCATACACGGTTTCCTGGAAGTGATACTGCCCCGAGATTCTGGTTTTAAACTCGCCAGTCTTCAACGTAGCCGGGGTAAACGGTGGAACCTTCAACTTCTCAGAAGTCCACACCGGAACCTGACAGGTTTTCGCCTCACCAGCCTGGTTGTAGAACAGTTTCACCACCACATAGGAATCCTTCGGGAACGCGCCCTCCAAGTAAACCAAGTCATGAATCGGATCCCCAACATGTTTACCCTTCGGGGCTTGCGCAACAGTCCACACCCGGCGCGGCTTCTCAACCTTCACGGTCTCTGAATCCTCACCACACTTACCCTGGGCAATCAGCTTCCCGTGACGGTCAAACACGCTTTCACGGAAATGATACTGACCATCCATAGTGGTTACATACGGATTCGTGGCGTAACGCCAAGGAGAACGAGTGAGCAGAATATTGCTAGAAGTCCAAATCGGCTTCCCACAAGTCTTCATCTCACCAGATTGGTTGTAGAACAAATCCACTGTCGCATACGCACCCTCAGGTACTGTGCCTTCCACGATCAGAAGATCATGAATCGGTTTACCTACCAGCTTCCCCTCAAGTGCTTGCGCCTCAGTCCGCACCTTCAACTTCGGCGCGGGAGGCGTAGAAGGAGGCGTACCCGGCGTAGGAGGAGTAGAAGGAGGCGGTGGGGGAGTCCCCGGAGGCGTACCCGGCGTAGGAGGAGTAGAAGGAGGAGGCGGGGTACCAGGCTTCTCAACCTTCACGGTCTCTGAATCCTCACCACACTTACCCTGGGCAATCAGCTTCCCGTGACGGTCAAACACGTTTTCACGGAAATGATACAAGCCCTCTTTCTTAGTAGTAAAAGACCCGGTAGCATACTCCCCAGCGCCACGATTAAGCATTACCTTAGCGGAAGTCCACACCGGTTTACTACAAGTCTTCGCTTCGCCAGATTGGTTGTAGAACAAATCCACTGTCGCATACGCACCCTCAGGTACTGTGCCTTCCACGATCAGAAGATCATGAATCGGTTTACCTACCAGCTTCCCCTCAAGTGCTTGCGCCTCAGTCCGCACCTTCAACTTCGGCGCGGGAGGCGTAGAAGGAGGCGGTGGGGTACCAGGCTTCTCAACCTTCACGGTCTCTGAATCCTCACCACACTTACCCTGGGCAATCAGCTTCCCGTGACGGTCAAACACGTTTTCACGGAAATGATACAAGCCCTCTTTCTTAGTAGTAAAAGACCCGGTAGCATACTCCCCAGCGCCACGATTAAGCATTACCTTAGCGGAAGTCCACACCGGTTTACTACAAGTCTTCGCTTCGCCAGATTGGTTGTAGAACAAATCCACTGTCGCATACGCACCCTCAGGAATTTCACCGTCCACAATCAGAAGATCATGAATCGGTTTACCCACCAGCTTCCCCTCAAGTGCTTGCGCCTCAGTCCGCACCTTCAACTTCGGCGCGGGAGGCGTAGAAGGAGGCGGGGTTTCGTGTTTGCATAGTGTGATGTGTATCAGCCCCATGTCACGCCCGTCCTCGTCAGGCCTAGACATGATATGGTGTACATTTTTGTTGGCTTGCAGGTTGAATTTCTTCTGGTAGAGGGTATGGCGTGCTGTAGGGAATAGGTTTCGGTAAACCTTTGATTCATCTGCGCCTAATAGTGCGTCTTTGTTTTTCATCCCATAGAGGTCTTCGTCTTTACGGGGGAGTCTCGCTTTGAGCCATTGCTGTTTTAGAGCTTCTTGGGTTTTCTCGTCTTGTAATTCGGGGTGGTTCACTATGTCGAAGGGTTTACCTGCTTCTTTTTCGTAGTGGGACAAGAATTGCGTGTCTAGGTTTTTACTGCATTCTTCTTTCCCGAAACACGGTGCATTCGTCGTTTCGACTCTGCCTTTAGTGGGGTTTTCCACTCTCAACAGGTTGGGCATCTTTTCGAAGTTGAGGTGGGGTTCGTCTCCTAGTATCCGGGTCAAATCTCCGTCTACGGTGGCGCGTACTCCCAACCAGTTCACGCCGTTGGGGGTTACCTGTTTCTTGAGGGTTTCCACGTCTTTGGGGTCTTGATAGTCGGGGAGACGTGGTAGCGAGAACTCCTCGAAGTCGTTCATGGATTGGCAAAATTCTTCGTGAGCGCCAGCGCCTTCCGAGGAACACTTTCCCGCAGCCCCGGCCACCGCCAGAGGAAACCACGCCTCCTTATCCACTACTACATCGGCTTCCAGGTAGTAATTCGCTACCCCAGCAAAGATTTTACCCAGTCGGATTCCTTGGTAGAGACGTGCATTTAAGAGCTGGCTTTTGTTTTCTGCTAAGAATTTTTCGCGGGCTGTGGCATAGGCTTGCTCCCATTGCTCGAATTTATCAAAGTCATTCCAGTCAGGTTCTGGGTGTATTTTCTTGTACTCCGTATCCCAGGCAATACGCTTCTCGTCTAAAGCTTTACTGTCTTTATAGGTGGAATACTCCTCAGCATCAGGTTTAAGGAAAGCTGTTTTGAGGGGAGATTCCCATTTCGAGGGGCAAAGCGTTTCCAAAACTTCCCACCGGGACTGGCGCATTTTCTTCTGCCAATAATCCCCGCCAAAGCGTTTAACAGTGTCTTTGCCTCCGTAAAATGCCTTGAAGTATTCCTCAGCCGCAACCGCTGCTTCGGGTGCGAAACCTAAACTATCTCGGTTTACGGTTGCGCAATTGTTTGTGACTTTGCCATCCTCGGTTCTCTCAACACTGACCCCGATTTCTTGGGTGAAGCCTTTGACCTGCCTGGAGGCTTCCCCATTCTCACTCCAAGACATGTCAGAGTATCCTATAGAATCCAGGGTTACCTTCACATTCTTAAAAGTCTTAGGCACAAATAATACTGCCCCCACCGCGCCGGACGCATAGTCGGAAGAATACACAAACGGAGATACTTGTACCAGTTGTTTAATCCGCAGTGTCTGCCCAGGCTTTTCCACGCAGTAATCCCCATTGCACGTGTTGGTAGCCCCGTCCAACCTGAAAACAACGTTACTATCCTCCCCAAACGCAGCCGCGTAAGTTGGGTGGGTAGTATAAACGGTAGATACTATTAATGTGACAGCGAGGAAGACGAGCATAATTAGTTTGGAAACCGTCCTTATTTTTCGCATAAATTTCTCCATTTCATGGTTTATAGGTATTTAGCCCACCAGGCTTTATCAGTGTTTGCTAACTGTTCACCGGCCCAATAGTTCAACTGCCACGGTTTGTGTTCTCCTGTGGCACATGAAGAGTTTTGTACCAGCCGTTCTAAACACACCCGCGCGGTTTCCAAATTTCGGATATAAGTAATTACCTGTTCGCCTTGAGAAACCGGCGCGAAGCAGCATTTGTACGACCCATACAGCCCCGAGAGAATCGCTACCAGTGAGAGGTGTGAGGCCCAACACGGGGGTATAGTCCTGTCGTTAAACCCGAACTGTAGCGTGAGTTCTTGCACATACCGGCTGATTTCCTGAATCCGCCCGATATAGCTCTCTTCATCCAACCCAGCTAAATCCAGAGCCGGGGGAAACATTACACCCTCAGAATCCGGCGGACCTCCCGACTCGGGACGTGGGAGATTACCCTCGCGTGGGGTGTGTCTCCGGCGGCGGGGAGCGTCGAACACGGAGACGGAACCCTCCGCCGCCGTCCCCGTTTCTTCTAAAGCCTGGAGCGCGTGTGGGCTGGGTGCGGGAGGCGGATCCTCAGCCGGGCTGGCCGCCCACAACATTACCTCCATGAACTTGGTAAGTTCCGGGTTCGCCTCACCCACACGCCCATCAGTAATGAACTGTTCATCACGTGTCCAGTCCTCTACCTCTACTGTTTGCTCACCTGCAAGCAAAACATTATCGCTATTCTCAACGCTCATTCTTTGTCCACATCAGCGCCGATACGTTTACCGATAGCCTCGGCGCGGATCTGGATAATCTGTTGCTCCTCCGCAGCGGCTTCGGATAGATACTGATAAACCTCCAGCTTGCCGGTGACTACAACTGGATCACCCTTGTGGTAGTTATCCCGAATTTCCTTAGCTAGCCATCCCCACGCCACACAAGGATAGAAAGCAGTTCGAACCGTTTGCCATTCCCCATTCTCATCACGATACGAATCATTAGCCGCGATGCGGAAATAGCACCGGCACCCATTTTTCACCTCAGAAAATTTCGGATCCGCAGTGAGATTCCCCGTGATACCAACATCGAAACTTGCTTTAGACATGACAACATCCTTCCTAGAACATCTCAATGACCACACTTTTGTGTGCCCTCACTATTTACTGTCGCCCGCCCCCGATTCCAACAGTGGAATCATGGTTTATAAAAGCTGGTTTTAGGAGGTGCGCCACAAACGCATTTTCGCTACTAAATCCCGTTGATGCACGGGGGTCTTGCCGGATTTAGGAAGCCGATCCATCACGGAATGTAGCAATGCGTGACACCCTCGACACAGTGGAATTAGATCATCGTAGGCTTCGTTGCCGATGCGATTATAGGTTAAATGATGCAAATCCCCCCGCCGGGCCGTCCACGGAGCGCCACACCCTAAACAGGAAAGCGGCACGCCGCCCGCCACTTCAACAGCTTCACGCTCCCAGCGCTCACGGCGGGCATACCACCGGCGGCTTTTAATATAAGCCGCGTAGTATGCCCGCCGCTTGAGATTCACGTTAGTGGGTTTATCCCCGAAGCGTTGCCGCATTTTGCTACATCCCTGGCTGGTCTATCCGCACCAGTGGGGGTGGCACGTTTGCGGTTTCATGAGGTGCCACCTCAATGGCAGATGACTGAATACCGGTCTCTTTCAAAGCCTGTGCCGCAGCTCCTACTGGTGGTATTTCTAGCGGCGCGAGTGGATCGGCCACTCCCACAGACGCAGCGATACTAGCGGAATGCTCACCCGCCCGCCGCCGGGCACTATCGAGGGTTTTACCCACCATTTGCGTAACATTTTCCGCCCCCGCCCAGGCGGAATCATAGCCTTCTTGGATAGGCCACGTGTTTAACCCATACGCCATGTTTAACATGCCCGCCACCACATCAGCCTCGACTTCTTTCCGTCCCCGCCTAGTGGAATGCTGCCCGGCGTGCCCCATAGTGATATGTCCAAGCTCATGAGTAAGCGCCTCTACTTGAGTAACAGTATCTTCGGAGCGAATTAGCACCAGGTTCTCTCCCGGAAGCGTAAGCGCACCCAGGCTTGCGCTTACCATACGGTCATCCATCTCCTGGCCAGCACCGAGACGTACCCCGTATCCAAGCCTCCTTAACTCTGCCGCCACCGCGTCTCTAACCAGGTCAGGTGCTGGCGCGGTTTTATCCCGCGACACGATGGGATACCCCTCAGTTTGGGACACATCAAACACTGTTGAGGCTTGGAAACCGAAGACTTTAACCTTGGGAACAACCCCCTCCGGGGGCTGTTCTCCCGAGCGTAAAACACGCATCTTCGGTTTACCACCCGCCCCTACCACGCCGGAAGGTATCAACCGGCCCGTAACGGGACGCAGAATCTTCATTCCCTGCTGCCCGGTCTGTACATGCCGTCCTCGGGTTTTCCACTCGTGGAAACCCAGGCAAGCTGTCGGCCTGTCAGCGGAAACCAGCCCGGACTCCTTGAGTTGCGCGAACTGGAATAACACCAGAGCCGTGTTTCCCACACTACGCCCCGGCATCCCCACCGCGCCTTCCACGAAACCGCGTAGCTTTTCAGTATCTACTAACCCCGCCACCACCGCGTCCATAGATTCCCGCCACGTCCGGGCTTGCTCTTCACGGTCAGCAAGCCAACCCGGCTTCTCAACATCCACATCACTCATAAATAGTCCTCCTTATCCAAGGAAAAATTTTGCCTCACCTTGTACTATGGGAGGCTCCCGGTTTTCACATGCCCACCGAAGCACTAGTATTCGCTGCCGGGGGTGTAGACGCGGGTTTAACTATTTGTGTTTTGAGTGTTTACCTGTTTTGAGTCCGTAGTAAGGGTTATAGTCCCTGTCCCGGTGGGGGATGAGGTCTAGCAGAATCGGAGCGATAGCTCTGGAAATAAGTAAAGCGGTGCCGAGTGGCAGGGCGCGTACTTGCGCTGGGGTAAGCACTTGTTCTTGGTGCTCGGAAATGTTACGGGTTTTAGGGCCGTTGAAATTATCCGACATGGAGGTTTTATACACGGTGCGTTGCCCTGTGATTTTTGATACCGCCTCTAAATCGGATTGCTCGGTTAGGCCGCCAAGGATGATCCGGGAGGTGGCTGCACCCCACAGGGCTTCAGCGGTTTCACGTCCCCACTTGTCCCTAGCCTGGGAAATTGACTGCAATACCGCGAGGGTGGTTACTCCAGAGCCGCCCCCCGCGCTGATCATGTCCGGCAGGGCGGGGAGCTTCGCGATATTAGCCAACTCATCGAGAGACAGCAGCAGCGGGGGGTCGAGTCGGTTACCTTCAGATGTGTTTGCGAGGTTCCGAGACGCGGTGTAATAGAAGTCTTCTACTAGAGCGGCGATAAACGCCGCCGCCATTCCACCAGAATCATCAATCACATACAAGGTACCCCGAGCTTTAATGAACTCCGCCACGTTCAACACCTCATCCTCTGTGGGGGACAGCGCCGCCAGTAAGGCCGGGGACATGAGGGGTTTCACAATAGCGGCTTCTACTTGGGACCAGATGTTAGCCAGCGTTTTCGGATCCGAGCCATGTAGAGAACCATCCAGGGTGACAGCCCACCCTTCAGCCGCGTTTTCGTGTGTTTGCAACACACGGATTGCGTCTTCGGCGCGCCCTGGGGACGCGCCCCACTCGAATATCTGGCGGGTACCACCCCCCGCTAGGGCGGCGGCGTGCAGCAGCGGGGAAATGATTTTTTGCCCTTGTGTTTCCCAAAACGAGGCATTTTCCACGCCTTTAGCGGAATTCGCCGTGAGGGCACTAGCGCGGCGCATAGCTACAGCCGGGTCTTCACACCCCTGGGTAAGTGACCATTTTAAGGCTTGCACACCTCCGGGGAATTTCGCTTGCCCTGTGGGGCTAAACACCCCCACAGGTCCTTTCAAACGCCGCCATTTCAGAGTGTTTTCCATGTTCTCAGCTCTCACTGAGGTGGAAACCACCGCCCCGGGAGCCTCAATCAGAGTGGGTAACACGAAATTTTGGCCTTTACCAGACCGCGCGGGGCCTATCAACATGCATGAATCTTCTATCGACAGCCAAACGTTTTCACCCCGCGAGGTGCCAAGAAGATAACCCACATCACGCGGCTGAGGATCAGGATGCGTGGGACGCAGCCATTTACCGGCCTTAACGATTTCCCGCCCGGTCAAAGCCCGGAAATCACGCCTGGTTGCAAGTCCGGGTTGCAGGTGCGGGTTCCACTGCTTCTCACTACCAGACCGGTTAGCCCACACGCGCAACACGGCCACAGCCAAGGCAAGGACTATCACTATTTCTATAGTGAAACTCACCCAATACGCCAACGGGTGAATATCCATCCCGAATGCGGCCTTCATATCCACTGGGTGAGTCAAGAGCGTGAACAACGCACCTGATGGAGGCCAAACCCACTCCCCGCGAGAAAAACCGTTTACCACCACAGCTGGGAAACTTACCAGTATCCACAGGCCTATCAGCACACCCAGTAGCGCCAGCCCGGCGTTCGTGAGGGAATCCGCGTTGCCTTTACCTTCCATCCGGTCATTCCTCGTGGTCTATCATGGCCGCGTCAGTGTTAGTCAGCTCGATTTCTTTACGACTGCGAAGATGGTTCACTATGAACATGCGCCGGCCTACTATCCACAAGCCCTGCCCCGGGGTCAGCTCGGGGATACGCTCAGTAGCAGTGTTATTTAAACCCAGAATCCGCGCAGTGGCGGGCAACTGGTCAGGTGCCTGTTTATACACGATACGGATAGACGTATCAGCCAACAGTCCCTCCGCAAGCGCGCGTTCTTTCGAGCCTTGCGGACCTACCGCCTCCAAATCCGAGAAACGGTGTAACACCAAAACGTTTGAGATGCCCCAGGCGCGTGAAAGCTTCCACTGGTCTTTCATGCGTTCCAACAGTGAGGATTCACCCATCAAACGATGCGCTTCATCATAGATAATGAAGCGCTTACCCCCGTCTGGGTCACGTAAAGCGGCTTCCATCCACGCCGCCGTGCATGTCATCAGCAAGGGAATAGCGGGAGCACCAGGCCCAAACGCCGACAAATCCACTGACACCATAGGTAGTGACGTGTCGAACTTCACAGTAGAAGGACCGTCGAAAGTACCGCGTAAATCGCCTTGCACCAGCCGTAACAACACATGCCCCACCTCACGCCCCATCTCAGCTAGCTCCACGGTGGATCCCACCCCGGTAGGCAACTGCGTTTCTTGAGGATTCAACAGCTCTTCTACCACCTGGGTGATAAGCGGCGTGGCATGGCGAGCCGCCACCTCGTCTAGCGCACACGTCAAAGCCGTATACTCAAGAGGTGCCAACCCGCGCCCCAACATAACCGATGCTAGGGCGATGAGTAGCCCGAGCCGGTTGGAGCGTACCATCACATCCCATTCCCGGTCTGTAATCGCCTGGCCGTGAACATCACGCGACGGGCGGACACCAGCATCAAGAGGGTTTAACCGGTGTGGTGACGCTCCCCCCAGCCTGATTGCTGCGCCTCCCAGCGCCTCAGCAACCGGGGACCACTCGCCTTTAATATCCCCAGGGACATAAGATTTCCGGCCCATAGCCGCGCCGCGAATCGTTAGCGATTTCATTAGCGAAGACTTACCCTGTCCGATAATCCCCGCCAGGGAAATATTCGGGTTCGTTATCAAACGCCGCTCATACAAATCCCACGGGTCGAAACAAAACGCCCCGCAGTTATAAGCATCCTGCCCGATAAACATGCCCCTAGCACCCAGCCCGGACTCCGCCAGAAACGGATACAGCACACGCAAAGGCCGCATCGTAGCCCGTGACGGGCGGACAGCGCCAGGCCTCCAAGACCTGCCTACTTCCGGGCCAGGCAAACCTTCCGGGTGTAGATAATCCCCAACCCACAGTTGTTTTTCCTGGTCGCGGCGGTGTTTACCCTCGCCGGCGCGCCGTTTACGGTTTTCCCTCGCTAGTTGCTTCTCACGGCGTAACCGGGCGCGGCGAGTCTTCTTGTCTTCCTCCCCGACAATCAGGGTTCCGAAGTCTGTAGTCACAGCCCCACTCCTTTGAATTTTGGTAGCCCCTGGCAAAGCGGCAGTGCCGCAGCGGGAAACAACGTGGCTTGCTGACCGTAGAGTACACGTAGTTCACAGCCCGCCTCGATAGCTGAAGATTTCACTGACTCTACCGCCTGGGTCAGCTCCGTTTTACCTTTAGCCGAGACAGTGACCAGACCCGCATACCACACGTCCGTGTGCCCCGCCGCCACATCAGCCAGATGCTGGGTTGCGGCCTGTTCGTCTTGGTCGTTCAAAATCGTGGAAATCTGACCCGAGCGTTGCCGCTCCGCAGCGGCGATAGCCTCGTTAATCACCTCACGTTTCGCTGAGGACATAGCCTTATCCCTCGGGATAGGCTCGAAAATCAGGCTAAACGCCACCCGGATACCCGGATGCACCACCAGCGGGCGGAGGAACCCCGGCCACGCCGGGATACCCGGCCACGAGATAAGCATTGTTTTATGTATAGCCGAGTCAGTCTCATAGGTCGCCCAGTTTTCCTGCACCGCCATCGGCCCCGCGTGGGGAACATACTGTCCCAGAGAAGGATGCTGATCCAGCTCTACTGCCGCTGCGGGGTCGTACGTCGTGCGAATCAGATGCGCTAGCTCCGGGCGGGTAAGCCATTCACTAATCTTCAACTGTGCGCTCTGGGTAGCCGTCTCAGCGGTCACCATCCGCTCTGCCATTACCTTTACCGCGCCGGTGATACCACCACCATAAGCCTTGATAGTAGCCTCACATTTACGTAAATCCAGGCTAATCGCAAGCAGGGTCTCATGCCGCTCTGTAGCCCCACCCAGCTCCTGAATCAAATCCTCATATGACTCAGAAGCCACCGCAGATAGCGACTGGGCTTTCATCTGTTCCCAATACTGGGAGATGGAATACCCCGAATCCGGGATAGAACGGGTGAGGACCTGAATCCGCCAAATCCCGTCCGAAAGCGCCAACGTGGAAACCATACGCGCAAACAACACAGACTTTTCCTGTTTCGCCTCATCCGAGAGTAGCAGGAAATCCCCATGTGATACACGGCCTATCGCGACTAGGGTTTTACCGTTAGGGTCATGTATCAACGCAGCCCCCGTACCCACATCCTCCACGAGGCGCAAAGCCGCCGCGCGACCCGGTAGCGCCAGTGTCCCATCCGGGCGCGGCGACAATATCCGATACTTATACCTATCCTGACGTGTTAGTTTCCTTGCCATTAGCCCTATCCCTATCGGTAGCCATTCCACCAGCTTCCGGTCGCCTACCGGTATTAGCCCCGATAGCATCAAACCACCCCACAACGGGAACCCCCACAAGGCTCGGTTAAAACCGAAAACTAGCGTGAGAACAATAAATAACACCACCCCGGCAAGTAAAGCCGCCACCGGGGTAGCACCCAGCCCCAGAAGCAAACCCCGCGTCGAGGAACGCGGAATCTGCTCTGGTTGAACATGCGAAGCGGGCATGACTTAGCACCAGCCCACAGTCTGCCCAACTGTCGAGTAAACATCCCACAGCCCATCACTTTTAATCTGTTGCCCGATACCAGAAGCCCACTTAATCAGGAAACTTGACGCGCCAACCACAATCGCCGCCATAATCGAGATCAACACCCCAGTCTTCCCGCCGGAACCCATACCCGCCCGGCCAGAAATCGAGCCGATAGCCCACACCACCGCCGAGGCGATAGCAGCCAACACTAACAAGACAATAACCGCCGCCATCACACCACCCACCAGGTTTTTCAACTGAGTCAATCCGGGAACCCCTGACATGTTAGGAGACACCCCCGGATCAAAACCATCAAACCGCGCCAGGGTAGAAAAAAACAACGCACTCACAGTGGCAACAAAAACGCTAATAGACATAATCTTTATCCTTCCGGTAGAAAACTTAGAAAACCAAGACCACACTTTTGTGTGCCCTCACTATTTACTGTCCACCACCCCCGGAAAACACGGACGGAAACGGGAGCCAGTCAAATCAGGGGGTGATATGGGCGAATTTTCCGATTAGGAACCCCGTCACCGCGCCAGCCGAAGCCAGTACTATCACCGCCACCAACACGGAGATAATCGTGCCTTTAGCCTTAGCAGCCCACTCAGAATGCCCATTACGCGCCGATACTGCCCACACCCCAGCGGCTATAATCAACGCACACGTTAACCCCAGAAGCCCAAAACTCATCACCCCACCAGCGACTTTGAACCACTTAGCTGGAAGCCACGAAAAATCCGGCCCCACCAGGGGAACCAACACTGACACGACACCACCCATCACTCGACACCTTTACCGACACTAGACACAGCAGAGATACGTGACGACGAGACAGGAAGCTGAGATGAACTAGCCACCACAGACCCGGCAGCCGCCACCGGGGGCGGTGGAGACGACGCGGCAGGAGACGCGCCAGAGCTAGGGCTAACCTGGTTTACAGAAACCACCGTATGCCCCGCTACACCACTAACACCCTGTGGTTTACTGGTGGGAGCCGCCACCGGGGGCGGGGGAGACGGCGCGGCAGAAACGCTAGACACAACCGCAGACCCACTATTAGACAGTGAAACCGGTACGGGAACCTGCGGAGGAACCCCGCCACCGCGATTTCCGCCACCAGAAAACGAAACCGTAGAGGAAGTAGAGACAGCAGAATCTACCGGGAGAACACCAGCGCGCGGTGGAGTATTACCCGACACGCCACTACTACTAGAAACCCCGCCTGGTGTTTTAGCGTTCCCACCCGTTACGGATGTGTTGGACACACCAGAGGAACTAGTGGTTTGCTTCACTACCGGCGGGGAACCGCCCTGGGTGGAGGCAGACGCGCCGGGCGCGGCGGGTTTAATAAGTGTTTTACCCGCCGAGTGGATAGCAGTGTTTGTACGCCCTACCGCGCGACCCACCGCCGCGCGGCCACTATTTACCAGATGCTGATCCAGCCCGCCGATAGCGGTCTCACCGAGGAAATCGAAGAACCGGAAAGCCATGAAAGGCACCACAAGGGCAACCACAATCATCACTATCGCCATCATGAAAATGAACATTCCTCTAATGTCACCTACCCAATGCGCGTTAGCCATCATTGATAAACCCACCGCGAAAACCAAGGCTATACCGAATTTGGTAAACAGTAACGCGACAAAAACAGTACCCCACTTACGCGGCCACGCCGAGGTAGGAGACCACACCATCCCTGCGATAGCTACCGGCCCGGTAATCAACACCAGTATCAACAACATGTCACGTAGCACTATCACCGCTATTAGTACGGTCATCGCGAACAGCATGAAAAGCCCAAGTAGTATAGTCATAATCAACCCGGTTATAACAATCAAACTGGAACCAGCAGACCCAGTGAATTTTATGAACCAAGAAGCCGGGCCGTTCGTATCGAAAACCTCTAAAAGATTAGAAACCGCTTTAGAATTATCCTTCAAAGCGATTCCTAAAGTTTTCACAGACAGTGAATCTACCGCGAGGGCGGCCGTGTTAGCGAAAGGCACCAATAATGCTGTGCCCACAATCGCTGTGATAAACGCCTTACACGCTTCCACCACGCCGGTGATCTGTTGCATTTTTATGGATGTAGATACCAGCTGTAACGCCAGAAAAGCAATACATAACAACGCCCCCAAACCAAACATGCGGGAATACCATTCCAAAATCCCTGGGTTAGTTAAATCCGCTGAGGTGAAGACCGTGAGACTCGCCATGACCTTGATAAACATCGAAGTCATACCCATGAGAATAGCCTTAGCAATAAACTTTATTATCATCGTGACTAGGGTAGGTATAATCCCCATAATAAAATTAAACATCGCTAAAAGCGGGTTTTTTAGGAACTCTAAAACATTTGGTATCCCTCCCGGGGGCGCGGGTGAGTCTGGGTCAAAAGGCACCAGTGAAAGAAACTCAATCACCGTAGGTAGTATCACATTAGCCATATGCCTTCCACCTCCCAGTTTTTCTTACTCCCGGTTTTAGTGTTTATCGCAACCCCCCAATGTTGTTCTTGCAGCTGCGCATCCTCAGGGGCTTGCCCTGACTGTGTAATGTTTTTACTAGTGGTCACCTCACACACCTGTAGCCCCAAAACAGTTTGAGGCCAAAACATGGCATCGTATTTCTGTGCGCCCCAAAAAGCAGAAATATCGTCTAATTCCATCGGTTTAGTCGCAACCACGTTTTGAGTCACTTTCAAACCTTTATCCTTGATTTCTTTACCCCAGTCTTTAGAATCAAGCCCGGTGTATTGCCAAAAATTAGTGCGCATCCCTTCAAACCAAGGGCTATCCCACTGGGAAGACTTAGACGTAGAGAGATGTTTTAGCCACTCGCTACGTATCCTGTCGCGCCCCAAATCCACCATGTCCTGGTCGAGAGACATAGCCTCCACCACCCACGGAGCAACATCCTTACAAGTGTCTACCCCGTCTTGATCTGGGGGATAAAACAAGCCCGTAGTATCCCGGCGTGGGAGCACTGCTTTACGGGAATACGATTTGGGGGTTTTCGCCTCATCACCCGGAATGACACCTTTCATCCCCACAGCTGGTGGCTCCACCAACCCAGAAGCACCCCCACCAGGCGTTGGTGCCTCTGGACGAATCGGGGTTTTAGTCGCGGGAATACGCCCCCCGATAGCCGACCCGGTAAGAGACACGCTAGGCGTGGCTTGTTGGTTGAAAAACATAGAAAACACCACCGACCCCACCGCCCCGATGGTTAGTAAACCCATCAACAGGAGGGTTTTATGTTTAACGAGAAAACTTTTCATCAGCCTTTTTCCTTCCACTAGAGAAGTTCTTGTTATTTATTTACTGTTCCGCGCCACCGGATTCCCCGGTCGGCTCCGGCGAAGACTAGGACGGGGGATGGTAGCCTGGCGGTACGAAACGGAAATACTGCGGGCCAGTCCCATGCATCCTTTGAACTACCACCGCGACCGAGATAGGCTTGCCCGGGAACGGTGCGTGAATCATTTTGCCACCACCGATATACATCGCCACATGTTCATCACTAGGATTCCCATACCCCCAATAAATCAAATCCCCCGGCTGAGGATCACTAACCTTCAACCCCGCCCGGTATTGCGCACCAGCAGTACGCGGAATCTGAATCCCCACCTGGGAATACACATACTGGGTGAAACCCGAACAATCCAGGCCAACCCCCGGCCTGGTACCACCCCATAAATACGGCACACCCAACTGGGAGTGACCCGCTGCGAGTAGCGCCGCGCTATTCGGGTTTTCACCTGTCGCCTCCGCGCCGAGCGCGCCGACATCAAATTGGGATCCGCTTCCCGGCGCGCCTGTCCCCTGATGGAGCAAAGCCGCGAAACCGAGGAAAGCGGTTTTCGCAGCACTACCAGCAGGTAAAACATCCATCACCGCGCCAGCCGCGCCTACACCCCCGGCGGTCATCATCCCCCCGACCAGCAGCGGCGTGGATAAGGCCAACGTCACCGGCGCAGCCACCATCGAGCAGCCCGCTACTGGCCCGAACAGTAGCATGAACATCACGACTATAAAACCCACCAGGCGACGATTCGTTCTATGTTGCTTGTCACGTTTACGCCGTAACTGACGAACCTGATGAACCCGGCGAAGTATTTTCAACACTTTCGCGACTTTCGCGGCCTTCCCCGCGCCCGCCGCGACTATCACAGGTACAGGCATAAAAAACACCCTTCACAAAAACAGTACATTTCATTTTCTTTTGCGTTAAACACGCAGCTCTTTTTTGTGTGTTGTTCAACTTAGAACATCACGAGATTCGCACCAGGCGGGAAAAAGATAGGGGTATCCCCACAGGAGGTCTTGTGGGGATACCCCTAGATTGTTCCCCTAACGGGTTTATCCCACGAGATGATGGTGTTGCCTACGACTCAAAACCATAAGCACCAGACCAGCAGCGAGAAACAGCATTGACACGCGACCTACCCACGGGCTCACGCCCGTCTTAGCTAGACCACCGTCCCGCCCCGCGCCTCCCGAAGAGGAATCATCAGGCGTGATTACGAGGGTTTCACTATCAGCCCCGCAATCACCCTGGGCAAGTATCTTTCCTTCTCCGTCATACACGGTTTCCTGGAAGTGATACTGCCCCGAGATTCTGGTTTTAAACTCGCCAGTCTTCAACGTAGCCGGGGTAAACGGTGGAACCTTCAACTTCTCAGAAGTCCACACCGGAACCTGACAGGTTTTCGCCTCACCAGCCTGGTTGTAGAACAGTTTCACCACCACATAGGAATCCTTCGGGAACGCGCCCTCCAAGTAAACCAAGTCATGAATCGGATCCCCAACATGTTTACCCTTCGGGGCTTGCGCAACAGTCCACACCCGGCGCGGCTTCTCAACCTTCACGGTCTCTGAATCCTCACCACACTTACCCTGGGCAATCAGCTTCCCGTGACGGTCAAACACGCTTTCACGGAAATGATACTGACCATCCATAGTGGTTACATACGGATTCGTGGCGTAACGCCAAGGAGAACGAGTGAGCAGAATATTGCTAGAAGTCCAAATCGGCTTCCCACAAGTCTTCATCTCACCAGATTGGTTGTAGAACAAATCCACTGTCGCATACGCACCCTCAGGTACTGTGCCTTCCACAATCAGAAGATCATGAATCGGTTTACCCACCAGCTTCCCCTCAAGTGCTTGCGCCTCAGTCCGCACCTTCAACTTCGGCGCGGGAGGCGTAGAAGGAGGCGTACCCGGCGTAGGAGGAGTAGAAGGAGGCGGTGGGGGAGTCCCCGGAGGCGTACCCGGCGTAGGAGGAGTAGAAGGAGGAGGCGGGGTACCAGGCTTCTCAACCTTCACGGTCTCTGAATCCTCACCACACTTACCCTGGGCAATCAGCTTCCCGTGACGGTCAAACACGCTTTCACGGAAATGATACAAGCCCTCTTTCTTAGTAGTAAAAGACCCGGTAGCATACTCCCCAGCGCCACGATTAAGCATTACCTTAGCGGAAGTCCACACCGGTTTACTACAAGTCTTCGCTTCGCCAGATTGGTTGTAGAACAAATCCACTGTCGCATACGCACCCTCAGGAATTTCACCGTCCACAATCAGAAGATCATGAATCGGATCCCCAATATGCCTACCATTCGGAGCCTGGGCTTTAGTGTGAACCCTCAACCCTGGGTGTCCCGGGGGATACACCCAAGTGTTCTCACCCGCGTCACCAATCTCACCTTCCCACAACACGTTACACACGCCTTTAGCCGGAGCAGGAGGCTGCGCGTCAGGTTTAGGCTTAGACCCAGTATCCAAGTCTTTCACAGGCTCGGACACGAACGTTACCATAGCAGAACAAGACTCAGCGTAGTTAACCGGCTTGCCATCTACTAAAACCTCAGCAGATAACTCGTAGCCACCCACCTCGTCAAGGCTCCACTCAGGACCCTCCACGTGAGCAGGAGACGCGCCCGTAACCAAAACCGGTTCAGACTTTATCTCTTTACCCGAAATGTTGTGACGCAGCTTGAATACCACCTCAATCTTGGGAGGCTTCTTAACAGCCCGGACACCCCCGGCGGTCACCCTCGCCTGGGTTACCCCACGCTCCACCTTACCCGACACCCCAGAGTTACCGGATTCATCGACCCTACCAGCCCGAACTACAGGCTTAGACCCGCTAACAGTATCACCAGCACTGTTTTTATCCTTGTCCTTACCTAAAGTCACAGACTCAGGTTTAGGCTTCAACAGTTGGGCAGAACGCTCAGCAGTTTCACCACTCGCCGCGCCCGACGCGCCGCTACCAGTAGTGCTACCACCAGCACCAACCCCGGGTTTAGTCCCGCCTCGGTTAGCACCGGGAACAGTACCTGGAGTGATACCCGCCAGAGTAGCCTCGTAACGCACCGTGGCCTGGCCTTTAACTTTTGAGCCTTTCACAGGAGCGAAACCATCCTCAGTAGTGAGAGACGCGACAATATCCGCACCATTAACCACGTTGATACTACCCCGCACAGTATCGAAACTCGCCGAGTGAGTCGCTAACACCTTACTATCAGGCCCATACAACGTGGAGTGAATCTGGTGAGAACCAACGCCAGGCGCAGGAATCTTCGCGCCAACCGTCTGAATATTACGCTCTTTATCCACTTTCACGCGCATAATCTGACCCGAATCCGGGATAGACACCTGAAAGACGGAACCCTCAGGAATAGCACCCGAATGTTTCACCTTCACCTCAAGCATCTCGCCCACACGCGGACACCCGAACCCGGTATGGAATACCCCGACCTCTATCTTGGGTGGCTCGGCCTTCTCCGGTGCCACCGGCGGATTAGCACTATCAGGTTCCGGATCAAACCCCAACCCAGCACACGCCGAAGGATCATCTTGCGGTTTCACCAGTTTCGCCTTCCAATAGTAATAACCCGGACTGGCCGCCACCACTTCCCGTGATGGATAAGTACCCACCCCGTTATACTTTTCCCGTGAAGGTACCCGTTTAAACAGATACTTCTCAGTCGCGACAGGGGTATCACCCGGCTCGAACGGGCCATAAGCCTCGAACACGAAACCCGCGCCCTTCCAATAACTCGGAGGCTGTCCCGTCACTATCGCAGTGTCACGGAATGGTTTACCCACCTCCGCACGGTGATCCGCGCGGGTAACCACCGTGGGCTCAACCCGATCTACCATCACCCATTCGTAAATATCATCCGTACGAGAGATAAACGGAGCCACCCGGTGATCACCCTCAAACGACACCACGAACACGTAATAACCCGGATCCTGGGGACGGAACTGCCTATCAAGGAAACCTTTAGCGCCTTCCATACCAGCTGTCTCATCAGCCCAGCCAACACCCTCGACCTCACGGCCACCAGCCAACACACGCTCGCCAACCACACCATTACGCGCCGGAATCTTCACCGAATTCACCTTCGGCTCACTATTCTTAGACGGATCCGTAGTCAAACGCCACCGCAAATCATCACCAACCGGATTATCATACGGACCATACAACGTGACATGCATCCACGGGTTATCCGCACCCCAACAAGGATTCAAACCCTTAAACTCAGGGTGATCACTAGGAAGCCCATCAATCGTAATCCGATCAATCGCAGCCCCATTACGATTCACATTACGCTCTTTAATCTCCGAAGACACCTGCGGCTCAAACCGGTTAGACGTAGTCTCCTCACACTGCATCGGCTGGTCTTGCCAACCAGACTCAATCCACTCAGAATGCGGACCAGACTGCGGACCAACCTCCCACACCCACGTGTAGAAACCAAGATGACGCACCCGCACCGCCTGATCCATCGACAGTGTGTAACGCCCCGGCCCGTAAGCCGTAATCTGACGAGTCGCTTGCAACTCCATACCAGCCATAGACGAACCCTTCGGCAACGGCCTGGTACCCACATAATACAGCTTCCCAGTAAACGTCACCGGCACATACTCACCCGACTCGTCTTTCAACCACAAACCATTAGCCGAATACGCATCAATAGAATCAACCAACAAATCCTCATGCGTATAAGCCGGATCCTTATGCTGACGACGACCCGACAAATCAACCTCACCCCAATGGCGAATCACCGTATCAGTCGAATAATCATAATAATCAGGGAGAGGAATATCCTCAACCTGATTCGAATTCGTAACATGACGATCATTACCCGTAATACGCGGATCATTACGATTCGTCAAATACCACTGCACATGCGAATACGCCTGGGGACGGAACTTCACCACATGAGACTCCTGCGCCTCACCAAAATCAGACTGAAACACCTCAGTATCAAGATTCTTAACCGTATGAGCCGGATGCCACGCCTTCCGCATCTCCACAGTCCACGTATAAAACCCAGCCTTCGGAGCCGCCACACTAGGCGTGTTCTTAACCTGGCCAGCACCATCAAACTCAAGCGTAAACCGCGACACCAAATTAGCACCCGCCGGTGGCCCGCCAGGCTGCTGCCTAATCGGCGCAGCATAAGGCCCCCACAAAGAAACCTCAGCCTTCAACACCGTCTTATGCGTAACAGTCTTCTTCTTACCATCATCACCAGTAAGCTCCTCCTCCCAAGTCGGCCAACCATTCGGACCCTTCACCCGGGAAGTCACCGCATCCACAAGCGGCGAACCCACAGACACAATCTCCGTATTCCGCGTCGTCGTAAACTCCACCTCAGTAGACTTCTCGGTTATTTTCTTATCCGGTATTGATGGTTTTGAGCCTTGACTGGCTGATTTGGTGGGGTTAGCGAAGAATAGAGGCTGGGCACGCCCCGACACTGGTTGCACATACCACAACTGGTTATCCGGCAAATCAAAAGCCTCAACATTCACGGTGATTTCCCCGCCACCTTTACGCTTAATAGCCACAGCTGCGGGCTGGGCACCAGAAACAAATTCACGAACCTTACCATTAGTCTCCGGGAAAACCGCGTTAGAAGACGTGATAGTAACCTTCATCTTCGCACCCGGATACCAAGAAGAACCAGCCGTGACACCCAGATTATCAACCCGACCAACCACGCCATCCTTAACCGGAACACCAGCCATATTAGGCTCAGCAACCTTCAAAGGCACCTCACCAAAATCATTAGCTTCCTTTGCCCACTTTGCGGCCGTGTCCGCTGCGGGGCGGTACGTCACCGTCTCCGCCATATGGTCATCCCAAACACCCTCAATACGGTACATAGCGATTTTCGTTATCGAAACTGTAGTCGGATCACTAGAACGGCCATACTTAGACAACAAGAAAGCTATCCGTTTCGCCATGCTCGGGGTGCCAGTGAAATTCTTCCAAACATTTCCCTTAGCCAGATACCTACCCTGCCAGGTAGAAGCCGGAACAGGAGCATGATACGCACCACCTTTCGGGCCAGGCAAATCATCACGCATCGCACAATACCCGTAAAACTTCTGCCCAGCCGACACAGTGGAATAATTGTCATACCACCACCAGCTAACAACCGGAACATGAGTTTCCTCAGACCAGGTAGCAGCACCCACCCCGCCAGGCGCAGACACCGCCGGAGTCACCAAACCGGAAACCAGCAAACCAACCACACCAGCCACGGCCATCAAACGCCCCACAATATCGACACGCCCCAAACGCCCAACACGGCGGGAAACAGCCTTCACTACCGGACTGCGACCCGAGTCACAACCCGAAGCCTTCCTCCAAAACAACAACCTAGTAAACAAAACAAGAATCCTTCCATTTTCGTATCCAACACCCGCCCCGAACGAGGCGGCCTACTATTTACTGTCCACCACCCCCGATTTCCGCCACCCCCAGCACCCGCACACGAACAACGCACCACACTAAAACAAGCAACAAAACAAGCAAACCCAGTAACACCAACAAAAAACCACCTATGATACAGTTACAAGAATCACCGGAAACTAGGGGGTGTTGATAGGTAAACAGCTAGCTTTCCATACCGAAATGAAATACAATTAAAACCGTAGATAACCGTATTGGTCAGCCAACACCATGTAGGCCCTACACCACTAACGAGGCAGGCTCTGAAGACGCTCCCAGTAGGCTAAACAAACGGAGTACATGGTGCAACCAGTAGAAGACTGGTTTCGTTACCCCAACAGTAACAACACGCCCAACACTGGCGTGACCCAACCAGAACGGAGAAAATATCATGATACACGCAATCTTTAAACCCAGAATGAAATGGGCAACCAGCATCACTACTATCGCCACCACCCTCGCCCTGACACTCACCCCTAGTATCGCAAACGCGGTGCATAATCCAGATTCCGGAAACAGTGACGGCAAGTATCAGATAACGCGCATATTCGGGTCTGACCGGTATCATACCGCGTGGAAGATTGCCAGATCCGTGTTTAAGAATGAGTTCAATCCGCAGGGTCGGGTGATGAAAAAGATTTATGTCGCGTCTGGCGACAATCCCGCTGACGCGCTCGCCGCCTCCAACCTCAAAGACGGAGCCTTATTACTCGCCCCGCCACGCCTGAGCCCCGAACATGGCGTAACCTGGGAACAAGCGACTTATATAGGGTTGGCCGTTGAGCCTGGTGTCACTAGTGTTACTGTGCTCGGGGGACAAGGCGCTGTAGAAGACAGAGTCGTAAGGCACAGTTTAGGGAACGCTGGTGTTAGTCTACCGGTGAACCGTATCTACGGGGCGAACCGGTACGAGACAGCCGCGCAAATCGCCAAACAAGCCTATCCCAGCGGAGTCAAGAAGGTCTACTTAGCGCGTGGCGACAATCCCGCTGACGCGCTCGCCGCCTCCAACCTCAAAGACGGGGCCTTATTACTTGCCCCACCAAACCTAGACAACCCCGGTGTCACCACTGTGGTTAGTGACGCTATCAAGACTCTTGGCGCGTCTAGTGTCACCGTGCTCGGAGGACAAAGCGCTGTCCCTGACAGTGTGATACAAGCACTCACCACGCTACCAACCAGCCGGATAGCCGGAACCGACCGGTACGAGACAGCCGCGCAAATCGCCAAACAAGCCTGGCCTGGCGGAGTCAAGAAGGTCTACTTAGCGCGTGGGGACCAGCCCGCTGACGCGCTCGCCGCCTCCAACCTCAAAGACGGACCACTACTGTTAGCCTACCCAGACAAGCAAGCACCAGTAACAGTGTTGAACCTGTTGAAAGAATGGAAAACCAGCACCCTCACCCTACTCGGAGGCGAAAAAGCACTACCAAACAACACAACAGTCACACCAGAAGAAGCCAACAAGATAGAACAAGCCAACAAGATAAAACAACAGGAAGAAGAAAAAAAAGAATACGCATTAAAAGAAAAGGATGTGACAGAGCAAGATAAAGAAGAAATCGCACATTATTTTATAGAATATCTAAACCAATACCGAGCAGAATCAGGATTAGCGCCCGTAGTCTACAGTAGTGAAATTAGTAGATTTGCACTCGATGTGCATCAGAGTATTATGAGAAGCACTAATGGTTTTGACGAGCATCTTCGCGATATAGACACAGATAGAATGCCTGATGGTATCTTCAATGGAGAAAACCTTGCTAGCTGCGATTTATGGAAACATCCACTAGGTTGGAAACGGTATGCGGCAATACAGCTACTAGAAAGCTGGAAAAATTCACCAGGCCACAATGAAATAATGCTACAACCTAATAATCATCGTGCAGGTTTAGCTCTTTATAGGGAAATTGAACACGGTTATGAGTGGTTGGAGGGCTACGCCCTGTCAGCCGCGCTAATTGTTGCGCGGTAGCGGCGTTGAGTGGAACTACTTAGTCTTGCTAGCCGCAACAGGTGCAACCAGTAGAAGACTGGTTTCGTTACCCCAACAGTAACAACACGCCCTCAAATGTGAAGAGCCACTTTAGCGACATCAATATCAACTAGCCCCACCACATGTCTACCGGGGTGGGGCTAGTCGGAGTTGGTGTTGTCGATGAATGTAAGGATTAGTCCGATAGCAAGACCGACGAGGCTGGGGATAGCGAGGAGCGTGGTGAGTGCGGCAAACATTACATTTCCTTTACCTGTAGGATGGTGACTCTTTTTATTACTATTCCCCTCGGGTTGTGGTTTTTTGTTGCCGCTAGGGTAGGGTTCACAGTTCCACCCCCGGATTCTCTGGTAGTGTCACCGTCACCTCCTGACCAGGGGGAGAGGAACCTGCGGGGGGATTCGTTTGTCGTGCTGGAACCATCCCTCGTAGGAAATGTTTCCGGCCTGGTCGTAGTTGATAACCGCCGGGCCGTCTATGCGGTGCAGCCGTCCACTCTGGTACCACTCCTCGCAGCGAACCTGCCCAGCCTGGTCGTATTCGACTATTGCCGGGCCATCATCGCGATCCAGCTGGCCGTGTTGGTAGTATCGGAAGCGGCGGGGATGCTCGGACTCGTCGTATTCGACTATTGCCGGGCCGTCCACACAGTGAAGGACACGGGCAGCGTCGTAGAAGGAAATTTTTGCTATGCGACCGTTTTTGCGGGTAGTCCATTTTAGTGTCCCATCACGGTAGGATACTACGGTTTCACTGGTGGAACCATATTTCCATACCTCGGTTTGTGTACCGGTTTCCGCGTCGTGGAATAAGCGGTGTTCAGTGCCGTAGTCGTCGGTGAAAGTGGAGATTACTGGGGTACTCATAGTTGTTTGCGGCGTGTTTCTACATGCTGAGGTTCTCACTCACCGCTAACGCGGCGGGGGCGAGCGTGGGTGTGTTGTTTTGCTGGTATTGGCTCATCCGGGAGGGCTGGAAACCTGTCCACATGTCGATGGTTTGGCCTTGCGGGCCACAGATTTCTACTATCGGAGCGCGCTTAATCCCTAAAGCTTGCCAACGCCGGGCGTATCGGGCTGCGTCGTGTTCCTCGAAAGAAATGCCATGCCGGGTCATGTAGTTACGTGAGGCTTCACATTGAACACAGTTTTCTAGAGTGAAAATTTTTATCCTACAGTTTGTTTGCATTCTTTATCACCTCACGGAGGTAGGGTCGAGAGTTGGGGTGGTGAGTATCCCGTTTTTAAACCACGCCTCCGACGCGACCTGCCCGTCCTTGTCATACAGCGTTAATGCCGGGCCATCCTCGCGATGTAGTAGCCCGTAGCGGTACCATTGCTTGCTCCTGACGTGGCCGTTTTGGTCGTAGTTGATGACCGCCGGGCCGTCTATGCGGTGGAGTTTTCCGCAATACCACCAGGATTCGTGTTGCACCTGACCGGTGTCGTAGTAGGACACTTCCCGGTTTCCGTCAATGGTTTTCATAACACCACCCCCGACGCGGCACTCTGTGTTGCCGGCTGATAGGGGGCGGGGGCGGGTGATTGTTGTGGTGTCCACTGTGGGTTTGTCGGTGCTAGTGGGTGCCAGGATTCGTAAGAAATCTGCCCCACCATGGCGGCTTGTTCCCTGAAATAGTTATCTACCTCAGCGACTAGCTCCATGGGTACGAGACGCACTTCACGTGAATCACCCCAGGTGCAGATCATTTCACGCCGCTTGGTATCCAAATACATGTTCGGGCCGCCGAGTTCCAGGGTGACTAGTACCGAAGTCATTTTAAAACCAGCGTCGAGCCGGTACTCGACATCCAGAGCATCAGCCAGCACTTCATCGAGATACTTAGGCTCCCCCTCGCCTTTGTATATATCCTCGTTTTCGTAATAGTCACTGTAGTCAGTTTCAAGAGCCATGAACTTGTCCATGAACTTGTTCATATGATTTTTAATCAGCCAGGTGTCATTGTCACCACGAACGTAGGCTGCTAGAGCCTCGACTTGTTCCGGGGTGGAATCCTCACTGGTGAAAGCCTCATGAAACCGGGCAAGCCTTTCTTCGTATTGTTCCAGTTCAGGAAGCCACGGCCAGGCTTCTAGATTCAAATAGGCTCGCTCAGGGTAAGTGAGTAGCCTTTCGTATTCTTCACGGATTTCAGGCGTGTTTTCAGGCATTATTTTTCCTTCCACTAGAGAAATGTTCTTACCTAGTACTGTGGGAGCCTCCCGGTTTCCGGGTTGAGGAAACCCCGATATTTTCTGTTATCAGTTCGACACGGTTATGAGTAGCTCCTTGCTTATCAACCCATTTCGTGGATGACAGATACCCAGTGACCACCAACGGCATATCACGGGATAACCCAGCGGCCTGGATAGCTAAATCCCCCCACGCCACACACTTCAAATACAGAATCCGGCTAGGCGCTGGCGGGTTAGAAGCCAACGTGAAAGAAGTAACAGGCACCCCCGCCGGTGTTACCCGCCTGTCTGGCGTGTCACTAACCCGCCCGGTAATCAACAGATGGTTCACACCGAATCACCACCTTGACTAACCCGCGCTAAAGCCTGAAGCCAAGCCCACGTATCCTGCGGATTCTTTCCATTCGGTTTGGGATGCGCAGCAAACCAGGCACGTGTTTCGATGCTTAAATCCTCTACAGGGGTTTCCACAGTACTTTTCACAGAACTTACGAAACCTGGAGAGTCACACCGGTGCAATTCTCTCTCAACCCTGGAAGGGGTTGAGAGAATTGCACTATTATGGTCACCACTGAGTTCCACACGGCGTGACCTGCGAATACACGCGGTTTTTGTTTTTAAAAGCGCCAATCGCCGCGCCGTCGCCACCCGCCGCGCAGCCCAAGCCTTATCCCTCTGCTTCCACGCCTGAGAAATCAAATCCAGTAAAACCCGTTTCATAATCTGGACATATCCCGGTAGGGGTCTACCATCCCGAATCTCACCTCTCGTCCACCTGATAACACCAAGACCTTCCAGAATCGCCATACACCGTGAAGTCCACTTCTCCGACAAGCCAGCCGCCTGGGCGACCTGCCACACCGTCACCTCTAAACCAGTACGGCCAGAACGAGCCACCAACGCTCCCAAGGTAGAACGCACGCCTTGCCACTCGGCACCCGCAAAGGCACCCCACCCGCCGCGCGCGAGGGAACGAAACAACACATACACCGGGGTTTCCACACTAAAACTCATGAACACCAGCGCCTTTCGGAACCCGAGTAATAACCCCGGTAATAAAACCCGCCACCCGATAAAAACAACCGGCGCTACTACGAATGAACTGTAAACAACCCGTATTACAAAGCTCTTCAACAATCCCTGAATCTAACCCCAAATCCGAGGCCACCACCGAGACCGGTATCTTATCCCTAGTCCGGTTTTCCGAAATCCACCCCAGAACCTTGACCAGCCCCATAAAACTAGGCCCTGAAAGATCCTTAAATACCTGTAAAGTACAGATTTCTGGTGAAACATAAATCACTACACATCCTCCTTAACTCGTGATTCCTCTGCGATAATTTCCGCTAACAAATCCAACAAATCTTTTTGCTCATAAACCCCGGCAATAGTTTTGATAGAAGCCGACCGGCGAAGACCCGCCCGATCCGGCCACGACCTCGTAAGCATCTTTCTGTCAAACACGCCCTGGTTACGCATAATCGTGTACAACAACGAACCCGTGGGCTGATCCCTGGAACCAACCGTGATTTTCCACCAGCAATACGCCACCGCTGGGTCAATCCCCAGACACTCCGCCTCGAACTCCCACGCGGCTTTACACACCCCATAGTTGTTAGAAACCATGTTGCAAGCCAATATCAACGAAACATTACGCTCACACGCCAAGCGCGGAATACCCTGCCTCACCAAGGCGCGGATAAACTCTCTGATAACCGGACCGAACTCCACCAGGTTGAAATCCGCACGTCGCCCAGACGGGGGAATCAAAGGCTCCACATTCAACATATCCAACTCGGCAGAATCACCTACCGGCGTGTAACGCACCACCCCCGGCAGGTTCCTCCTCCCACCCAGACCGCTAGAAGAATCCATGTGCCACGCGCGAATCATCTTGTTACGCGACACCGACAACACATACCCCCAACCAGGACGACTCACCCCCAAGAATTTCTCAGTGTTTTCCACCAGCCAAGCCCACGCCACCACCGACAAGTCATAACGAACCTCAGATACGGATTGCGACGCGGGACACATAGCCCGCGCAATTTTCACCACCCGCCGCCAAGCCTCCTTCTGTAACGCAGCACCAACCGCCACACCCACAACCGAATCCCAACCACCCGGTGTGGTAACCACCGCCTCAAGCCAAGTCACCAGCCCTAAATCTGTTGAAACATCCGCACTATCAGCCAAAACACGCTCAAACGCCGCGCGGTTATACAACACCGCATCCACCGAGCGCTCCGCCAAGATCAGCTCCGTCACTTGCTGCAACCTCCCGAAGAGGAATCAAAGTACGAAATAAAAACAGGAGCAGCCCCGAGCTTGAACCACACTCGGGGCCACCCCTGTCGCCGCGAGAAAGGCCAATCGCGGCACCCGGCAGAGTGAACCGGGAAACTCATGAACCAGTTTTTGGATAAAAACATATTCCCAGACCTTTCAGACTCTTACATCTTTCCGGTCTGGGGAATATGTACTACACTCTATAGTACTTACCCATTTTCATTTCTACTTTAATCAGGGGTTTTGAAATGCTATGGTACATAACCCGGAGGTCGTAGGTTCAAATCCTGCCCCCGCTACCAAGCAAATAGCCCCTGAACAGGCAAAACACCCGGTTCGGGGGCTGTTTTTTGCCCGGAATACCGGGTTAAAAACCCGCAAATAGCCCTTTTTAGATTTCGGTATCCCCAGGCCGTTACTCCTGACATACGGCAGGTGAGATTGGCGCCTCTGGGTCGCCATCCGGGATGGCACCTCATGAAGCCGAATTTTCCACCGCATCCGCGTTGGCTACTTTAGCTTTACGAATCATCAGCGCCGCAATAGCCGTAGTCAGAGGCAAACTCAAAATCAAAGCACTAGCGGAAGTGAGAATCTGGAGTAGCTCTGCCGCGATACTCTCGGTAGCGAACAATTCGCTGAAGGGACGGTCATAGAACATGACAATCAGCATTACCGTGGCCAAAGCTGCCCCCGTGTAAGCAAAGACCACCGTATAAATCGTCGAGGCAATGTGGTCACACCCAATCCGCATCGCGGAGCGATACACCTCCCAACGGGTGTAGTGCGGGGCGGCCAGACGCAGCTCCCACACCGAGGAAGCCTGGGTGATGGTCACGTCATTCAACACCCCCAGACCCGCCAAGATAATCGCTACAATCAACAATTGGCGCATGTTCAGATGGGGGATATTCGCCGACAAATCAAAAGACATGTCATCCACATATCCCGACAAATGTCCCAGCCACACCGCAGCTGTCCCGAACAGAGCCGACAATATCAAGCCGCACAGGGTGCCTAGCATCGCGGCCGCAGTGCGCATCGACACCCCGTGCGCCACGTGAATCACCACCAACATAATTGCGTTGGCACCCACCAAACCAACCCAGATTCCCGGCCGGCCGCTGGCCAAGGCCGGCAACATGAAAAACCCGATGATCGCTGTGGCAAAACCCAGTCCCAACAGCGAAAACACGCCCTTCCAGCGGGCGACTGCCACTACCACGACCACAAATAGCAACGCGAAGAACATTATTGGACCGGTGCGGTGTACCCCTGAAAAACTGTAGTTGTTGCCGGAACCCGAGGCACTGGCCGATCGCATTACCTGAACCATGTCGCCTGGCGAGAGGTTCGATTCCGCCGCCGGTCCCACCGATTCCACCGTGACGGTCTGGCCTTTTTCCGGGCCGGTGTCCAGGTGCACTTTCAGGCGAAGGCACGCTTGACGGGAACTGCTGGGGGTGGGAGTATCCGCCACGGTTGTGTCGATGCAGCGGGGTGTTACCTCCAGAATCTTGGCGTTTTCAAAAGAGACCCCCGCAGCGGTGGAAAAACTGGTCGGTTGGTGGCGAATCGCGGCCAGGTGATTCCAATCTGGCCACAACCAGGCCATTCCCACTACCGTTAGCAAGGTCAGCGCTGCCAACACTATGGTGACCACCAGACGCGCCGTTCGTGACGTGGTTGAGGCTTCTTGGGTTCGCGAAATCTTGACGGCGGCGTGGCTATGTCCCATAACCGGCCAGTATAGCAGTGAAGGCCAATACCGTGGGGTGAGTTGATATCGAGCGAGCCGTTGGTACCTGGTTGGCGGGGGTTGCAATAGTTTTCCTGGCTTTCACCAGGTATGGCATCTTTTCAGTATAGCCTTGGACACATAAGCCCTTTGCTAGAATTGTGGGCTGAGTAAAATCCCAGGTCACAGACTTATCTTGATGTCAAGATAGTTACTTTTACCTCTTATGTGTCCATGGATGTACTAAGCGCGCGTCAATTAGCCCCAACGGGGCAAGAAATGTTATCCTCAATAGCGCGGTTTTCGCACCGGCGAAACCAATGCCAGGACTCATAGCTCAGTTGGCTAGAGCGCCACGTTTACACCGTGGATGTCGGGGGTTCGAGTCCCTCTGGGTCCACGTTCGAGTCCTTTTGGGTTCACAGGGCACACAACCCGTACAGTGTATACAACCCGTACAGTAGCGGTCATCTTTACTGATTCTTTATTTTTCCCTTTCATACTGGGTTCATGAGGTGCCTCCCGGATTCCCGGCTAGCGCCTCATGAACCATCAAAAGAAACTGCCACGAAGGGGAAAACGATGACAGATTATATTTTAGAAACCAGGGAGCTGGTGAAACGCTTCGGGCGGGGCAAAAACCAGCAGACGGCGGTAAACCAAGTGTCCCTGCACGTGGAAACCGGGAAAATCTATGGACTTTTGGGACCCAACGGTGCCGGTAAATCCACGACTCTCAAGATGATTACCGGAATGTTGCGACCCACGGCTGGGGAGATTCGTTTTCAGGGGCATCCTTGGGAGCGTCGTGACCTCTACCATCTGGGAGCACTGGTGGAACAAGCCCCGCTGTACCCAAACTTGAGTGCCCGAGAAAACCTGGAAGTGCGCACCACCCTGCTGGGGCTGCCAAAAAGCGAAATCGAACGGGTACTGGAAATAGTCAGCCTGGCTGACACGGGCAAGAAACGCTGCGGAAAATTCTCGATGGGCATGAAGCAACGCCTCGGCATCGCTCTGGCACTGCTCGGGAATCCGCGACTGCTGATTCTGGATGAACCCACTAATGGTCTTGATCCGGTGGGAATCGAGGAACTGCGGGGGATAATACGCAGTTTCCCCAAGCGTGGCATAACCGTGCTGCTTTCCAGTCACATCCTTACTGAGGTGCAACGCACGGCGGATACCGTGGGGATTATCGTTGGCGGGAAACTCGCCTATGAACAGGCGCTGCGAGACGGCGAGGACCTAGAAGCCCTGTTCCTGGACGTGTGCCGGAAAGGGGGCATCCGGTGAATCCAGAAATGCTTTGCACTACCGCGCCCCATCCAGTCTCGTTTTTTGCCCTGCTGCGTGCCGAAACCAAGAAATCACGCCACGGGGCACCCCTGCGACTGGCTGTATTGTTGGCGCTGCCATTTCCGCTGCTAGCCCTGGGGATAGCCATGTTTATTCCTCCCCTGGGACTGCAGTTCTTCCCATGGAATTATTGGTACACCCTGCTGTTTCCAGTCGCTTTAGTGTTGCTGTCAGTAGTCACGGCTAGACTTGATTCTCGCCTCGGGCACCGCGCCTTACTCTCGCTGGGGACACCCCGGTGGCGCTTGTGGCTGGCGAAACACTGCCGTTGCTGGTTTTTGGCGGCGGTGTCCAACCTGATTGTTTTTGCTATCTATGCGTTGGGTGCGTTGTTGGTGCCGGGTGAATCCGCGAGGATACTCCCGATGCTGGCAGCGGCGCTAGCTATCACGGTTTTGAGTTCTTGGATAGTCCCAGTGGCGATTTTCCTGACGGCACGGTTGGGAGTGCTGGCGGGAGTCTTCGTGCCCCTGATTATCCAGTTAGTCCTGGGCTTTGCTTGGTTTGCGGTGCCATTTTGGCCACTGTTCCCACCAATCGCCACCGTGATTGTCCCCACCAGTTTCCTGCCAGTTTTACCCAGTGCCGAACCAGCCAGTGCCGACCCAGCCTTGGTGGCCAGCCTCACGGGTGGTGGACAGGTGGTCTTGGCGCTGGTCTGTGCCATAGTTTGGAGTGCGGTGTTGACCGTCCTGGGGTTGAGGTGGTTTGCACGCTCGGAGGAGTTGCGATGAGCAGCAAGGACACGCATCCTCTCCCGATGTTTTCCCCACGAATCACTTTCGGGCGGGCGGTGCGAGCAGAAACGCGGCGTTTGCGTCATTCTTTTCTGTTGCCCCTACATCTGGCGTGTGCATTAGTGGCTGGCGGGGGTGGCGGGGCTTATTTTGCTTTCGCGGCCTGGAATCCCACCCTGGGAGCCGATGCTTTTGTGCAGCTATTGGGAGCAATGATGCCGCTGATGGTGGGAATTATTTGCGGCATAGACGCGGATCTGGAAGGCGAGGTCACTAGGTTTTCCAACTTGGTGGCGCAAGCTTCTAGGTGGCGCGTGTTCACGGCGAGGATATTTACATTGTGGATGCTGGGGGCGCTGGCTTTGGGCTTGGCGGTGGGCGTATTCGCGGGCAGCCTCCAGCTGACAGGAAGACAAAGCCTGGAGGCCACCACCTGGATAGGAACCTGGCTGGGACTAAGTCTGGGCAGTGTTTCGCTGTATCTGATTCTTTATGTGTTTGCCCTGAGATGGGGGCGAAATGCCAGTATCGCGGTGGGTGCCGTTGGTCTGATGCTGGCCTTCTTTTCGATGGGCGGCTTAGCCCACGGTTTAGTGACCGGCAAACTCACGGCCAGTGAACTAAATGTATTCTCGGTTCTGCCCACTAGCTGGCCGGCGCTGCTGGGGGCTTTACCCATAGAATTAGCGGTGGCGTGGCACGCGGCTGGGGACATGGCTAGCGTGGTTTTGGGCACGTGGCAACAGGCAACGGGAATCTGTGGTTTTGGTCTCGTGATTTGCTACGGTGGAGCTGCTTGGTGGATTCGCCGTTTCGAGCCGCGCCAAAGTGACGCCTAGGGAATACGAAACAATGGACGGCGCTTGGCACATGGTGACAGTCAGCAAACAAGGAGGTGTGGAATGGCACGAATCTTGGTGATAGATGACGAAGTGGCGATTACGGATTTGGTGGCGCGAGCCCTGTCCCGTGATGGACAGGCGGTCTCGACGGTAAACGACCCGCAACAGGTGCTACGTCTCGATTTGCGTTACTACGACCTTATCCTGTGCGATGTAATGATGCCGGGGCTCGATGGTTTTGCCCTGGTGGAGCTAATCCGCAACCGGGTGGATTACCCCATCGTGTTCCTCACCGCGAAAGTCGGCGAATCCGATGCTATCCAAGGGCTCGAAATCGGAGCCGATGACTATATTCGCAAGCCTTTCAGCCTGGGGGAACTTCGCGCCAAAGTCAAGGCGCATCTGCGCCGTGACCAGCGCGGCCGTATTCAGGTTTTCTCTTTGGGGTCGGTACGTTTCGATATGGGGGTTCATGAGGTGCTAGTCGGAAACAAGGCCGTAAACTTGACGCCCACGGAATATTCAATCTGTGAGTTTCTGGCGCTGAATCATGGGCAAGTGTTCTCTAAAGAGCAAATTCACGACGAAGTATTTGGCTGGAACGAAGCGGCGGGGGAAACCTCCATTTTGATGCACCTGAGTAATGCGCGTGGCAAACTGCGCCAACACGGGATTGACCCCATCAAGAATAAGCGTGGGGTGGGATACAAATGGGAAGTGTGAAATTGCCACGCGTGGGGCTAAAGTTTCCTCTTTCCCTGGTGATAGGGCGGTATTTTCTCTATGTGCTGCTTGGGGCGCTGTTTGCGATGGCGGTGCCCTGGAGTGTCTTTACTTGGCAACTGAACACCGGGGCAGTTTTGCCGGCCAACTACGCCGAGAAACACTTAGCAGAAGTGAAGAATCGTCTGGCGATTCGTGAGAGCTTCAAGGCGGAGGAAATCCCCTCTGCCTACCGATACGCTCTGTGGGATGAAAATGGCAGTTTGGTGGCTGCTGATATGGACGAGGTGCAGCGAAAAATCGCTCGCTACCTGGTATTTTCACCTCGTAAAACGCCAGAAACCGTGAGCTATCCAGGGGGGAATTTTGTCTCCTTTAGCCTCGCAAAAGGAAATAAATGCGTTTTGAGCTATCACCTCATGCCCCAGTGGGCAAACAAAAATCTGCGCGATGGGCTGCCTAACCCTCAAAACCTGTATCTGATTGCCACTGTAGCCGGCTTGACGGCCATAGTGGGGGTCACCGCCTGGCGAGCCGGCTTGGTGCTGGGGAAAAAGATGCGGCCACTCACCGAAGTGGCTCGAGCCGTCGGACGGCAAGACTTCACCCAAACGGTGTCCACCAGCAATGTTGTCGAAATCGATCGGGTGCTACGTGCCATGGAACAAATGCGTGATTCTCTGTACACTAGTTTGACTAGGCAACAAGAAACCGAACGGCAAATCCGGGAACAACTGGCCGCTCTGGCGCATGACCTCAAAACTCCACTGACAGTGGTTTTGGGCAACCTGGAGTTACTGGCCGAGGACGCGGCAGTCGGAAAACTCGACACGGAACAGGTGCAATGCCTCCAGGCCGCTCGCGATTCCGCCTTGACTATCAGCGAGTTCGTCAACGTGATTGTACAAACCACATTGGGACAATCCCAGGGGCTAGACATACGGCCGATAGCGTTGGGAAAGTGGCTTGAACAGCTGGAACACCAGGCGCAAAACCTTAGCGCTACTCGCGGAATCACCCTGGAGACTTCGCGTTGCCCCGTGCTAACTAAACTTCTAGCGACCAACACGGATAAACCCCAGTTCAAAGGCGATGCCCTGGCCTTACAACGCGCGGTATTAAACCTGGTGGACAATGCCTGCGAGCACTCGCGTGGACAGCAGGTGAGGCTGAAATTCTCGGTGTCGAATGAGGCTGCGTTTTTGGTTATCTGCGTGGAAGATGACGGCGTGGGTTTTTCGGCTCTGGCGCTGCAGCGCGGCTGCGAGCGATTCTTCCGGGATGACGTTTCACGAGGTACCACTCGGGGCGCGGCGCACTTCGGTTTGGGGCTGGCAGTAGCCTCGGATGTGATTGCAAAACACGGCGGGACAATAGCGCTTTCGAACCGGGAAGATAGGCCAGGTCAGATTCGTGGAGCTCGCGTGAAACTTAGCCTGCCCCTCATGAACCCGACTGAAACCGCTGAGCCTAACAAGAACGTCGGTTGAGAGAAGCGAAAACGTGCAATTGCGCGTAATTGCCCCTAGAAAAATCCTGTAAGTCGGTAAGATTACAGAATGCGCATCGAGAATCTTTTGAAACGCGGGCTGGTGAAATACGAGGAAGTCGACCAGCTGCAGCGCGAGATATGGGCGGCAGTACGTGACGGCATCCAAGACCACACGCTTCTGGTGGCGCAATTCGAGCCGACCTATACGGCGGGGCGTAACACGCATGAAGTCGATTTGCTGAACAAAGAACTACCGGTAATCCGTACCGACCGGGCGGGGTCTCTCACCTGGCACGGGCCGGGGCAGCTGGTGATTTATCCGCTTGTGAAACTGCGCGAACCGGTGGATTTGATTGCCTATATTCGCGCCGTAGAAGCCGCTGTGGTTGACGCGGTGCGCGATACGTGGGATGTTCCGGTGGAAACCATTAAAGGCCGCGCCGGGGTGTGGATGCGCTATCGTGATGCTGGCGGGCGTACTGCCGTGCAACGCGGGGTGGGGCAAGACCGGAAACTGTGCGCAATCGGCTTAAAAGTAGTGCAGGCAACAACATTGCATGGCTTAGCGCTGAATATTAACCCTGACTTTTCCAACGCGTTTACCGGAATTATTCCCTGTGGTCTAGCGGACGCGGGGGTGACTTCGCTTTTTGAGGAAGGTGCATATCCGGCAATGAATCAGGCCGCCGCCGTGATTACCGGACAGCTCGCGAAGAAACTCCAGCCGCTCTTGGCGACTGGCACCTCATGAGCCGGTAAACCAAACCACCAACCGAAGCCGCGCGGAACCTACAAGAAAATTCGCAAAGCGACCCCGAAACGGGTATTATGCCACAATAAAAAATGTTACAAAGCAGGGGAGGGGCAATGTCAACGCTGGAGACGGAACGCACCCGTAAACCACTGCGCCTAGAGGTGCGAAACGCCCAGACTCCGCGTGAAAAACACCCCCAGTGGTTGCGTATCACCGCGAAAAGCGGTTCGGAGTATTTGGCGATGCGCGAGCTGATGTCAGGCGCGAAACTGCACACCGTGTGCGCCGAGGCCGGATGTCCCAACATCCACGAATGCTGGGAAGACCGCGAGGCGACATTTTTGGTCGGCGGGGCAATTTGTACCCGACGTTGCGGTTTTTGCGATATTGCCTCCGGTAAGCCCGAGCCCATCGACCCAGGGGAGCCGGAACGACTGGCGCAAACCGTGTCACACTTGGGGTTAAAGTATGTCACTATCACCGGCGTGACCCGCGATGACCAACCCGAGGCAGCGGCTTGGCTCTACGCCGAGGCAACCCGACAGATTCACGCCGCCTGCCCCGAAACCGGGGTGGAACTGCTGGTGGACGACTTTCGTGGGGCGCGCCGCGCCGTGGAGGAAGTGTTTAGTGCCGAACCACAAGTTTTTGGGCACAACCTGGAAACCGTGCCGCGCCTCATGCATCGGGTGCGCCCGGCCTTCGACTACCACCGTACTTTGGACATTATTTCCCAGGCGCGTTCGCGGGGGCTGATAACCAAGTCGAATCTGATGTTGGGGCTGGGGGAGGAACGTCACGAAGTCGAGGCTACGATGCGCGATATGCTGAACGCCGGGGTGGACATTTTGACTATTACCCAGTATTTGCGCCCCTCGCCGCGCTATTTGCCGATTGAACGCTGGGTGAAACCCCAAGAGTTCGTGGAGTTGAAGAATCTGGCTTTGGAGATGGGTTTCGCGGCCTGCATGTCTGGACCGCTGGTGCGGTCAAGTTATCGTGCTGGGAAACTCTGGGTAGCCGCCATGCACCACTATGAACGCCTAATTCCTCCGCAGTTTGCGCACCTGGAGGACGGCTCCGATAAGCCCGCCTGGCAGGAGGCCGAAAAAGTGCTGGAACGCCAGCAGCAGCGCGAACAGCGTTGTGCTTCGGCAAAGTCTGTCGTCTGTGCGTAGAGTTCCTTTTCACGAGGCGCTAGCCGAAATCCGGCGCTAGTGGAAGCAGGCGAGGAGGAGCTCCCGGTCGGGTTTCCCGTTGGAATTAAGCGGAATGGTTGGGACGATTGCCAGGCGTTGGGGCAGTTCATAGGGTGCCAGTCGGATTCGCGTCGCCTCACGAATTTCTGCTAATGCGGGCGGGTTTTCCGGATGCCTCGCCACCACCACCGCGCCGACAGCCTCGCCCCATTTGGTATCTGGCACTCCGACTACCGCCGCTTCGGCTACCGTGGGTAGAGCTGCCAGCGCTTCGGCTACCTTTAGGGCGAAGACCTTTTCTCCGCCAGTGTTGATAGTGTCACTGAGTCTTCCCCTCAGTCGCAGAAAACCATCCTGGTCGAATACCCCTAAATCCCCGGTTTTCAACCACCCGGTTTCCGGGTCTATCATAGCGGCGCTCAGTTCGGGGTCACGAAAGTACTGACCGGTGACACTCGGCCCGCGACACTCTAACTGTCCGATGGCGCCCGGGGGCACCGGCCGGCCGTCCTTACCGGTGACGCGCAGCTCGATGTGGGGGAAGGCCCGACCCACCCCGACTTCGCGCCCCGTCATCACCTCGCTGGTCAGACACGCCCCGGAGGCGCTCTGCTCGGTCATGCCCCAAATATTGATTGGCCCCCAACCTAAGGCAATGACCCGCGCCGCGAGTTCCGTATCCCAGGCCGCCCCGCCCACCAGCGCACGGGTAAAACTCGAGGTGTCGTAATTCCCCGTCTCGGCCGCGTCGGCTAGGAGCCTAAACATGGTGGGCACCCCGAACATCATCTGAATCTGAAAACGCTCGATGGCGCGCAATACCAGCTCAGGGTCGAATTTTTCGAACACCACCACCGTGCCGCCGTTGGTAAACAAATCCGTGGTGGTGCCGTTGAACCCGCCGATATGCGACAGGGGAGCGGCCACGGCTTCGACACAATCCGGGGAATATTCAAAGACTTCACGGAAATTTTGGCAGCCCCACCACAGGTTTTTATAGGTCAACAGGGCAGCCTTGGGGCTAGCTGCCGTGCCGGAAGTATAGATAATCGCGCCGGGCGTGGTGTCCGTGCAAATCGGCAACGACCCCAGTTGGCGCCTCATGCACAACGCTAAGTCCAAAGCGGAAGGTGACCCGGGCGACCCGGAGGTGGGGGAGCTATCGGCGGAAACGCGAGCGGCCATGCTGGTTGTGCCTGGAAACGTGACAGATGGGGCGCACCACCGCGCTAATTCCCCAAACTCCACGACCTTTCGGGGTTCTACCCCCGACGCGCTCAAGGCAGCGGCGACTTTTGCGTGGTTATCCGTGTCCACAAAAATCACTTCCGGCTCGCAGTGCGCCAACACTCCAGCCAGTTCTGCCTCGGGGTATTGCCAATTTAGCGGTACCGTCACCGCTGGCAGTGCGGCCGCAGCGGCAAAGGTCACGAGGTGCCACGGGGAATTCTTGCCTATCACCGCCAGACGTGCCCCCGGCTGAACACCCCAATCGCGTAACAGTCTCGCTAACGCCACCACGCGGGCAAAAGATTGTGCCACGTTCCAAGTCTCGCACTTTTCTAGATTGGTGCCGTCCTGGCGCACCCAAATCAGGGAACGTCGCGAGGGATGTCGCAACGCGGCTTCTTGCAAGAGGCGCAAGGGCGAATAGTCAATTGTCTCAAAGGTCACGCTAACACTTTAGTCTGGTGCGTGGGTTCATGAGGTGCCATTCCAAATCCGGTCGAAATCCTTTGCCGTCTTCTCATTGATTGGGAATTGGGCGCCGGATAAGCCTGATTACCTCGGATCAGCTGCGGTTGGGGTATCGCGGGTGTCGCGGGTATCGCGGGTCAGGAAGGCGGCGGTGGAGTTACTCAGTACCGCGAGTCCGGTATAGAACACGCCCCACGCCAAGGCGGAGTCGTTCATATAGATAAAGGTTGGTAGTAGCCAAAACAGAAAGGGGCAAATAATCCACAGGATTCCGAATCCTCGTTTCGCCCCGTCCCAGGCTGAAAGCGCCAGCACGATTGCGGGGAAAATTAGGAAGAGGGTGGTGATAGCGGACACTATTCCTGTTTCTGGGGTAGACAGCCTCCACAGCAGGGGAATCAACAGATAGCAGACCAATAGAGCGGCAAGTCGCCCCCAGGTTTCCCTTACCGGCAGTTTAGGTTTCATGATGCTATCCTTTCCTCGCTCTGTTTGGTGTTAATAGTATCATAAGATGGTATCTAGAATCTGGACAATTCCTGGCTAGGACTAGCCCACGACGGGATATCGTCAGGGAGAACCTCGCAGCGATAAGTTTCCTCGACGAGCCACTCGCCGCATCGGTTTTCCGCAGGGCAAGCACTTTCTGTTTGTGGGAGTATTTAATCTGAACAAATAATTCCACGAAGATTCCATATTTGTTCCAAAACAAAAGGCTGCAAAACGGCTAGGACATCAATGGCTTAAATAATCGCATTTTATGCTCCTTTGTGAGGCGTGAGGACTTTCCCCGGTAGCATAGTCCCATGAAAGCTGCTAGCGGTACCCCCAAATGAAAAATACAGTACTAGTCCCGGTATTTGGGGTCAGCGGTTGCACACCCAGTTTCCGATATTGGCGTGAACCAATACTCAGACACACAGGAACAATTTTACCCAAGATAGCCATCTTACGGTTCCTTTCAAACTAAAAGCTTTCATTCACCTCACCCGCACTTCACCCGGCGTGACTGGCCACGGTGCCAAGCCTAGTCCGCTACAACCCCCTAGAATACTGGCCAAAATAGAGAAAAATCTACCATAAAAGTGGGTTTTCGACCGTTGTAACCTATCAGCTCCCGCTATCCAATCAGACAGGGTTATGCGTACACCTACAGCTGGGAAAAAATTTCCATAAAGTAAAAGCAGGTTTGCTCTCATAAGGAGAGAAAGTATTCCTAAACTTAGAAAAATCAAGGTTAACATTGGAGTAATTTTTATGCCGAAAAATTGCTGATAGCATAAACAGTTTTTTCTTATCAACAGTGTTCGTAACACCTAAGTAAAGAGTGTCTTTTTGAATAGTTTCCATTTCATGTTGTCCTTTTCGTTGATTGTTTTACTATATTATGACCTCTAGCATGAAAAACCAAACATGAGACCAGGGTTTACGCCACGCCAACAGCAAGCACATATAAAAGACGAATGAGGGGCTATTTAGAATCCTTCGTAGATTTTGCGATTCCAGAATTTCTTGGACAGGGGTGCTGGATGTCCCCCGGGGCGGGTAACGGATCGATAAATAATAACCAGGGAAACAAAAATCATGGCCAGGTACGCTCCTCGGCCAAAGGGCGGGTATAACGCGAATAATGGAGCCACGATAGTGAGGCAGAAATTGTTGAAATAACAATGCTTTGATTTTGTTTCGATATCTAATTTTCGGAACACGATGTAATAAGTGGTGCCATAAACCGCTATTGCTGCCGCTGATAGCGCTAGGAAAATCGCAAAGTGGAAATTAAAGCTCCGCAATGCCGCCGCTGTGGCACTCGCCCAAAACGCTAAAACCTCCAACACGTGTGCTACCCGCAGTTTGACTGGACTGGTGGATTCCTCCATTTGAAGCATCTCTTTTCTGAACTCGCTGTTTTCTTCAGTCTAAGGCCATCCTTGAGTGTCTGTCTATGGTTCAAAAGGATAGTAGAACCTATACTTTTGGCTACCACCCTACCTACCCAAGCGGGTTCATGGAAGCCCAACATCTTCCTGGACAGAGAGAAGCGGATACTTTTGATGCCCCGCCTTGGGCGTGCCACGTAATGCTGCGCACCTAATTGAAAATAATAGCTCCCTTATTTGTTGATTTTTGGTAAATTGTTGGTAATCAAGAGGTGGTGGGCGTTTTGCGGATTGGTTTGGTTGATGACGATGGCATGGTGCGTCGGTTGCTGGTGGATACCTTGGGTCGGGAGCCGGATATAGATATTGTCTGGGACGTGGATTCCGGTGAGGCGGCCTTGGAAGCATTCAAGTCTGGGCCGGTAGAAATTCTGCTGCTGGATTTGCAGATGCCCGGGATGGACGGCATCGAGACGATTACGGAGTTCCAGCGTCGAGACGAGCCGCCGCTGATTGTGGTGGTTTCCGCCCTGACCACCTTGGACAAGGTGCGAGCCGCCTTCCGAGCCGGGGTAGTAGGGTTTTTCATGAAAGAAGATGATGCCGGGCTGATTGCCCAGAGTTTGCGCCGGGCTTTACGTGGCGAGCTGGTGTTTTCCCCGAAGTGTTCTCAAGTGGTGGTCGCACGCCTTACGGGACTCGCGGCTGACGTGGCTGAAGGCGAAGAAGACGTAAAATCGCATGGAATTCTGAGTGAAAGAGAACTCCAGGTAGTGCGGTTGGTAGCCGAAGCGCTAGAGAACAAGCAGATTGCTAGCGAGCTCGACATCAGCGTGGCCACCGTTAAGAAACACGTGCAATCCATAATGAACAAGCTCGGTGCGAAGAATCGTGCCGGGATTGTGGCGGAAGCCTTTCGCGCGGGGTTGTTGCAGTGAAGCAGCGGAAACAGTCTAGGTGCCTGGCTTGGTTAAAACGCTGGGCGAAACGCTACTGGTATCCGCTAGTGGTGGTGGGTATAGAACTCATGCAGTTCATCAGGCTGCTTCGCGCCGATACCACAGTGATGCAATGGACAATGTGGGTAGCGGTTCTGGTTCCGGCGCTGCTCTCTATCCGTTTCAGACATATGGGTTTACTAATAGCCTGCGGGGTATATGCGGTTTTAGTAGCGTCTCCTGCACCTGTCTCCTTTAGCTCGGATTTCATATGGTTCGCGGTGGGATACTTGTGTGCCACGAGTCCGGCTTTTCTGGGGGCAAGCGTAGGCGTTCTAGTAGGGGTATTCAGTGCTTGGGGCATGATGCTAGCCGGTGAACCACTTTTTGTGGTGTTCTACACTTCTGCTTTCGATGTCATTCCTATCGCTATTGGTTTTTCTATTGCAAGTTATCGTCGTCTTTACGAAGTGGAGCGCGAGAATCGTCGTTTGCAGTTAGCGGCACAGAGTCAGTTTTTTTCCACGAAGGTGCATGATTCGGTTTCCCATGTCTTGGTGCAAATCAGCATTCTGTCCAGCCCTCATGCAGGCAAAACCGAAGTCGCGGGTGACGAGCAGTTGCGGCAGATTCATGAGTTGTCTGCCAAGGGATTGCGTGAGATACGGGATTTGGTACAGGAACTGCAACTGCAATCCCGGCAGTTATCAGAGAGTCCTACTAATCCAAAAATGCCGGTGGACAGCTCCTGGAACTATACCCTGGCGTCGAACTCCGGAGGCGATTTAGAGGATGCCCTGCAGGATTTTGCAGGTGTGCTGCAACGTTCTGGGTTTAAACTTGATTTGCAGATTCGGGGCAGGCTAGAAGAAATCTCGGTTACCAAGGTTTTAGTTTTACGGGACTGTCTGCGTGAAATGTCTACTAATATCCTGAAGTATGCCGACTCCAACCACCCCGTGATACTGTTACTGCGTGTTGCCTCTGGGGCAATGCACTTGTACACTGCCAACCAAATCAGCCCGCAAGACACGGGTTTCCCCAGCACCAACCGGGGACTGGCTGGTATCCGGCATCGTGTCGAAGCTCTCGGTGGCAGCGTGACCACCAACATAGATGACACTAGTTGGATTATTTCGTTAACGTTATAGGTATTACTTCTGGCAGAGGAAGTGCAATGGAGGTGGGTATTTCACTTTACAAGGTAACGTTCTGGGCTGATTCTGGGTGTGGAGGCTCACCGTAGTAGTTCCTGCCGTGCTGGTGGTACTTGATGACAGGTCAGGAGGACGACTGGCCTCCAGCTGCCCGCTGGGAAGAGTGCCTAGCAACATGAGTAGAAAAATGCCCACATACTTCATACTGCTATAGTGTATCTAGCCCCTGTTCCATGTCAATACTCCAAATGGATAGGTAGAGAGGTAGCCAAAAGTATAGTCGGAAATAGCCGTTTGGAGCATAGACAGAAGTAAAAACGTGGTGATAATCTCAAGCTTAGGTTCCCAAAAGGGAACTGCAAGTGCAAGCTCGAAGGAGAGAAAAATGAACAGCAAACTAAAAACACTGGTAACCATTCCCGCAGCTTTATCATTGTGCATAGCTACTTCAGGGGTAGCGGCTGCTTCTGGAGATCTGCGTGACTCTCACGCTTTTGGAGAAAGCGTGAGTACTTGTCAAGCAAGAACCCTAGATTCTGCAGGCGTGGATGGGCAGCTTGTCTGCAAAATCATTGAAGTTGGAAGGCATATAAAACCATCTAAAGATGGAAAACACCTGCAAACGACGTTGTCAGATACTCAATTAATACAAAAATATGCTTTCTCTGAAGATAACCTGAAGGACTTCCATTCGGTTCTGCAAGGAACATATACTCCTCCAGTCTCACAATTGAACAATATTGTTGAAAGGAGTGGCCCAAGATTCTACATTTCGGCAGACGACTTAAAGTTTGGGATATTTGCAACACTATTTACAGCGTCTCAAGTTGGCCCTGAGGCGTTGGCAGCTGCCGCTGTCGTTGTATCCTCTGCCATTGGTGGTCCTGTTGGAGCTGCATTAGCTGGTGGCGTAGCCCTTCTAGGAATAGGATTCTTTATCGATCTCGCAGCTAAGATTGTTGGTGCAGTTGCTCAAAATAAGGGTATAGCGTTCTATCCGCAATGGGGGTTTCCTCCGGTTCGGATCGAAATAGAGTAGCGATAGGAAACTCTCATGCTAAAGGAATTGTATGACAAAGCCGCGCTGCACGTGCTAATGTTTGGTATGGCTTTGGCGGCAGCTGTAGAGATTGATGAAAAATTTCATGTGGAATACGCTACTATTTTTTATTCCTGTCACACTTTCTTTATAACCATAATCATTGCTTTAGTGATTTATAACCATAACTCGTTGGGAATTTCTCTGTCGCGATGTGTTCGTGATTTAGTAATTCTTGTTGGAGTTTATGGTATGGCTGCGTCGTCACCCAAGCTGGCTATATATTCCCTTCCCGTTTTAGGAATACTAACAAGTTTGTATTTCTATTATGAGAGAAAGCGTAGCAAGGCGTCGGATTTTAATCCCTCTTAAGATTCATAAATCAGGGAGTTTTTATTCAATTGGTTCTCCCCGACTTGTTTCACAGGCCGGGGAGAACCATTATTTTGGTTTACGGAAGGTTGTTGTGAAGTATCGGGGTGGCCGTTAGGAAGTGTTGCTAAGCTAGAGGTATGAATAGGAAAACTTTGACGCTGGGCGAGGTCGCCGCGTGGATGGACGAAAAGTACCCCCCGGAACTGCGAGAAGATTGGGACCGGGTGGGGCTGATTTGCGGCGACCGCCAAGACCCGGTCACCAAGATACTGCTGGCAGTTGACCCCACCGAGGCCGTGGTGGACGAAGCTCTGGAATGGGGGGCTCAACTGGTTATCACTCACCACCCGTTGTTCCTGCGCGGTACGTCTTTTGTGTCCACCGACACGGCTAAAGGCCGCGTGGTGCATCGTCTCATCCGCGCTCACGCGGGATTGTTTAATGCGCATACCAATGCGGATGCCGCTGCCGGGGGAGTCGCGGAGGCATTGGCCGAGGCAGTGGGACTCACCGCCGCCACCTGGCGACCCCTAGAGCCAAACCCGACGCACCCCGAACTGGGGATAGGACGCGTCGGGGAACTGCCCGAACCTTGCATTCTGGGTGACTTGGCAAACCGCTTGGCCGAGGTACTCCCCGACAGTCCTGCCGGACTGCTGGTTGCGGGGGATTTAGACCGCGAAGTGAAAACCGTGGCCGTCTCCGGGGGCTCGGGACAGTCCCTACTGGAGGCCGCCCGCGAGTCCGGTGCGGAGGTCTTCGTCACCGCCGACCTGCGCCACCACCCTGCCCTGGATTACCGCGAGGAAAGCGGAGCACCGGCATTGCTGGTGCCCTCGCACTGGGCTAGCGAATGGCTGTGGTTGCCACGCCTTGCTACTGCCCTGGAACTGTGGGCCGGGGAACATAATTTTGCGGTGGAAACCAGAATCAGCAAAGTTGTATCTGAACCGTGGGATGCCTACATTCCCACCCTCACATCCGATAGTCTTAACTTGTAACAGAAACGTCCTGGAGGAAGAATGAAAGCTGCGCCCGAAGATCAAGCCAAGCTTCTTGATTTGCAAGACCTCGACAAAACCATCGCTGGTCTGAAACACGAACTCGCCACCCTGCCCGCCGCTCAGAAGCTCAAGGAAATCACTACAATCGCCGCAGAGCTACAAAATGAAATTGTCCTAGCGACCTCGAAGAAAAACGACCTTGCCCGTGCCCAGAAAAACGCCGAGGCCGAGGTTGACAAGGTACAGGAACGGGCGAAAATGCAGCGGCAGCGCCTCGATTCGGGACAGTCATCCCCGAAAGAAATGGAACGGATTCAAGAAGAACTCGCCCAGCTCGCCACTCGACAGGGGGTCTTAGAGGATGCCGCGCTGGAAGCTATGGATGCGGTGGATCAAGCTGCAGAGCAGCTGGAGGCTCTAAAAACTAAACAAGCCCAACTGTCCGAGGAAAAAACCTCGGCAGCCGGGCTGGCAACTCATGAAACTGAAGAAATCCAAGCCAAACTGGACGCGGCACAAAACGAACGCGACACCCTGGCAGAATCCTTGCCCCCAGAACTCGTCGACGAATACGAGGCCTGCCGGCGTTCTAGCGGGATTGGTGTAGCAGAAGTACACGCCGGACGCTCCATCGGCATCCAACTAATGTTCTCGGTAGCCGAAATCTCGCGGATTGAAGCAGCCGCACCCGACGAAGTGATTGTCAGCGAAGACCACGAAGTGATTCTGGTGCGCCGGTAGCATAGAATAGTTACGCGGAAAAGCCGGGCAGGTAGCTGCGGGTCGCGGCCGAAAGGCGAACGATTCGAGGAAAGTCCGGACTCCACAGGGCAGGGTGATGGCTAACGGCCACCCGGGGTGACCCGCGGGAAAGTGCCACAGAAAACAAACCGCCCCTCACGCATTCGCGCGAGGGGTAAGGGTGAAAAGGCGAGGTAAGAGCTCACCGCGTTGCTGGTGACAGCAGCGGCAGGGTAAACCCCACCCGGAGCAAGGCCAAGCAGCAGGCTGGGCGGCTCGTCCAAGGCCTGCGGGTAGGCTGCTAGAGGTGCCGGGTAACCGGCATCCCAGAGGAATAGCTACCAGCGCGCGGCGGCAACAAAGCGCGTTACAGAATCCGGCTTACGCCCGGCTTTTCCGCGCTAAAGACCCCGGACAATCAGCGGTCGGGAAACTGGAACCTTGACGCGCACCTGAGGCTGTAACCCTGATTTTGTCTGCAAGAGTGTTTCTGGATTCCTGCTAAATGTCTACGAGACTACACCCCGGCGGCCAGTGCTGCCGCGCCGACGATTCCGGCCTGGTTGAAAAGCTGGGCGGGAATAATGGGGGTTTTCAAATCCAACAGAGGCAAGAATTTTTCGTGCTCCCGCGAGACCCCGCCGCCAACCACGAATAAATCCGGGCTAAACAACATCTCCAGGTGGGAATAATATTTTTGCAAACGCTTGGCCCATTTCTTGAAGGACAGCCCTTCGGCAGTCTTCACCCCGGAAGAAGCCCGAGTTTCGGCATCGTGGCCGTCCAACTCTAGGTGCCCCAGCTCACAGTTCGGTACCAACACGCCGTTATAAATCAAGGTAGTCCCAATTCCTGTACCCAAGGTGGTGACAATCACCAAACCAGGCACATCCTTGGCTGCACCGAAACAAGATTCCGCGTAGCCGGCCGCGTCGGCATCGTTTACGCAACGTACCGTGTAGCCAGTGTGCTTGCGCATCAACACCCGCATATCCACTCCGACCCAGGCCTGATCCAGATTTGCCATGAAACCCAAGACATCGTTCTTCACCGGGCCGGGAATAGTAATACCAACCGGCATCTGGGGGGGAACCTCTTTAGTCTCTAGGATTTCACGACAAACATCAGCAACCGCCTCGGGAGTGGAGTTTTTGGGGGTTTTGATTTTCAGTCGATCCCCGAAAAAATCACCGGTCTCAAGGTCTACGTAGGCTCCTTTAATCCCAGAACCACCAATGTCTATGCCAAAGCTTGTAGCCATGTTCTACCCTTCCTAAAGCTGTCCAGTTGCAAAAACAACTCTAGGGGAAACCCCCAGAAACACCAAAACTATTCCTAACTTGTCTGACTACTTGGTAAAGTGAGGATTTCCCCGCCGTTCTCGGTTACTACAATAGTATGCTCATACTGAGCCGATCGACCCCGGTCTTTGGTCACAACTGTCCAGTCATCCGACCACTGATTCCAGGCAATTGAGCCCAAGGTCAGCATGGGTTCAATCGTGAACACCATGTTTTCTTCCATCACCGTGTTGTACATGGGGGAATCGTAGTGGGGGATAATCAACCCGGAGTGAAAGGCCTCGCCCACCCCGTGTCCGGTGAAATCGCGTACCACCCCATACTCGAAGCGTGCCGCATAGGATTCAATCACCCGGCCGATAACGTTAATGGAACGCCCTGGCTTGCACACTTTGATGGCGCGTAGCATGGCTTCCTTGGTGCGCTCGCACAACAGTCGGGATTCCTCGTCAATCTCTCCCACCGGAAACATCGCGCAGGTATCCCCATGAACCCCGTTTTTGTAGGCAGTGATATCAAGATTGATAATGTCGCCTTCCTCCAGGGGACGGTCGTCGGGAATACCATGGCAGATACACTCGTTGATAGAGGTGCAAATTGACTTGGGGAACCCCATGTATCCCAGACAAGACGGGTATGCCCCGTGGTCACAAATAAACTCATGTGCCACCCGGTCGAGGGCATCGGTGGTCACCCCAGGGGCAATGTGCTTGCTGACCTCCACAATTGTATCGGCTGCGATTCGCCCCGCAATCCGAATCTTTTCGACGGTTTCCGGGCTTTTTGTGTCACTGGCAGTGACGTGTTCCGGCCCGTCGTGAAACATGTATTCCGGGCGCGGAATCTGGGCGGGAACCGGAAGCGTGGCAGACACCCGCCCCGGTTTCAGGTTCCCTAAAGGAGCGCGTTTGGCTAGTTTGTCCTGCTTAGTAATTCTGTGAATCAAGGTATCCCCGTTTCTGTGAGTGATGCTTCCATCTTAGTAAGCACCTCATGAAAACATGTCAATCTTGATGGAAGTTTTCCGTTGCGGGGAAAGTTCCGTTTACCACTGCGTCACGATAGGCAAGGACGGCTCGGGATAGTTCGGCACCGACATTTCCGAATTGGTGGGCGAAAGAGGGCTTCCAATCTTGCATCCCCGCCATGTCGCACCACACCAGGACTTGCCCGGCTGCTGCCGGCCCTGCCCCGATGCCGATAATCGGGATGTTTAGCTTTTTGGCGGCCATCGCGGTGGTAGAGGCCGGCACCATCTCGAAGACTATGGCGAAAGCTCCCGCTTCCTGCAAGGCCAGGGCGTCTTCTAGGATTTCATGAGCGGCATCCCCGCGTCCCTGCATTCTTTTACCGCCGAGCTGGTTTTCGGACTGAGGAGTGAAACCTAGGTGCCCCATCACGTTGATACCGGCGTCCACAATGGCTTTCACCTGGGCAGCCATGCGCCGTCCCCCCTCAAGTTTCACGGCGGCTGCCCCCGCCCGCACCAGGGCGACTGCGGAATCCACGGCTTGCACGCGTGAGGATTCATAGGTACCGAAAGGCAAATCCCCCACCACCAGGGCGCGTTTTGCCCCGCGTGTCACCGCGCCCGTGGCTCGAACCATGTCATCCAAGGTCACCCCGACAGTAGAGTCCATTCCCAGCATGGTGGTTCCATAGGAATCGCCAACCAAAATCATGTCAACACCGGCGGCATCGATAATCCGTGCGGTCATCGCATCATAGGCTGTGAGCATGGTAAGCGGGCGGCCTGCCTGGAAATACTGTGCGACGTGTTGGGCACGGAAGGGACGGCCGGGTTTCGGTCCTAGTTCAGTCACTATCACTCCTTATCGTCCGGGATTTGGTGCTTCTATCCTATGCCTAGCGGAACCGCACACTTCAAGTAACTGTTATTTTGATTCTTTCCAGACTATAAAATGGTTGTATCAAACCGTAGTGATTAAGGAGAGACAAATGGGATGCACAACGATACTGGTAGGCAAAGAAGCCAGCAATGACGGCTCAACAATCATGGCGCGCACGGAAGATGCCGGATCCGGCTCGTTTTCAATCAAGAAATTTGAGGTAGTGGAGCCCCAACCTGAACCCTACACTTATCGCTCGGTTGTGTCCCACGTCGAAATCGGACTTCCTGCCGGGGGACTGCGCTATACCCGGTTTCCCGATGTAGCGGGTGATAAAGGTCTGTGGGCAGGAGCCGGAATTAATTCAGCTCGGGTATCCATGACCGCAACCGAAACCCTGACCAGTAATGAAAGAGTGCTGGCGGCTGATCCGCTGGTGGAGCTGGTGCCCGCTCAAGGCAACGAAGGCGAGGCCGACTATGTCCCCGAACAACCTGGCGGAATTGGTGAAGAAGACATGGTGGTCTTGGTGCTGCCCTATGTTAAGTCTGCCCGTGAGGGGGTGCTGCGACTGGGGAAACTGTTGGAAAAATATGGCACCTACGAGATGAACGGGATTGGATTCGCCGATGCCGACGAAGTATGGTGGCTGGAAACCATCGGGGGACACCACTGGATAGCAAGGCGGTTGCCCGACGATGCCTATGCGGTTATTGCCAACCAATTCTCTATCTCTTTCTTTGATTTAAGGGATGCTTTTGGTAAAGGGATGAACTTCCTGTGTTCCAAGGACTTGCGAGAATTTATCGATGAAAATCACCTGAATTTGAACTCAATTCCTGATTTCGAGGACACGGTGCCAGTGGTGGAGGCGGCGTTCGACTATGATGCGGAACACCGGGATGACGAAATCGATTTGTCCGACGTGGCGGAGTACTTGCGAAATACTTTCAACCCACGCTTGGCTTTCGGATCTCATTCCGATACCGATCATGTGTACAATACGCCACGAGTCTGGGCTTTGCAGCGATATCTCACCCCGGAAATCGAAGATTTTATCGAGGATCAAGATGCTTTCACCCCCGATTCCGATGACCTCGAATGGTGTTTATCTCCAAAGTCCAAAATCACCATGGAGGACGTGAAATACGCTCTGTCCTATCATTATCAGGGGACGAGCTTTAACCCTTATGCTCGTGAAAATCAGGCGCGGTCTTTGGGTGGCGCAGATAAACGAGGCATGTACCGTCCCATCGGGATTAACCGTACGAATTTCACGGCCGCGTTGCAACTGCGTCCCGATGTTCCCGCCCCGGCTATGGGGCTGAACTGGATTGCTTTCGGGGCGATGCCTTTCAATGCAATGGTGCCGTTCTATGCTAATGTGCGCACCGTGCCCCAGTATTTGGGTGGTACTACGAATCGGGTTACCACCGAGTCACATTATTGGCAGAATCGGATTTTGGCGGTGATGGTCGATGCGCACTTTCACGAGACGAATCCCCATATCCAGCGCTATCAGCAATCTGTCGTGTCTAAAGCTCGGGCGATAGTGGCTGCCACAGATAAGGAAGTAGCTAAACTGTTGGCCACTCAAAAGAATAAACGCGCTGCTGCGAAGAACATGGAAAATCCCCAAGTACAAGAAATACTGGAAGCCGCCAACGAGAAAATCGCAGCACTGTTACAAAAGGAAACCGACGAGCTCCTAGGCAAGGTGTTGTTTGACGCGAGCATGAAGATGCACAATGCATTCTCGCAAGATGACGCATAAAATTGCTGGTTTTTTGCTGACGTGATTCGCTGTTTAGAACAGTCGCCGAGCTGGTGAGCTAGGGGTGCAATCGTGCGGGTTGGGTAGCGTTCCGCTGATACGGTTTCGGTTGTCCGCCGCGCGTGAATTAGCCGCCAGTCTTGGCTTTCGACTAGAGTTTAGTCGAAAGACTTAGGCTCAGAAAACGAGGGAAGCATGGCTGAAGGGATTTTATCCCCGCTAGATACGGCGGGTTTGGAACAAGAAGTTGCGGCAGCACTGGCGGCGATAGCGGCGGCGAACACACCCGAGGAACTCAAATCCGCGCGAACCAGGTTTAACGGGGATAAATCGCCGTTAAGCATGGCGAAGCGTGAAATGAAGAACATTCCCCCGGCGGATAAAGCCACTGCTGGCAAGAATCTTGGTGCGGCACAGGGGCGGGTGCGGGCAGCACTGGATGCGAAAACTTCTGAACTAGAAGCAGCGGCAGCCGAGGCACGGCTGGCGGCCGAAACGGTTGATGTCAGTGTGGTTCCCTCACGCCAACCCGCAGGGGCGCGGCACCCCTTGATGGTGATAGAAGAGGAAATCGAGGACTTCTTTGTATCCCTAGGATGGGATATTGCGACTGGTCCCCAGATTGAGCATGAATGGTTTAACTTTGATGCCTTAAACTTTGATGCCGACCATCCGGCGCGTCAAATGCAAGACACACTCTATGTGGATTCAAGCTCAGTCGGGGGCAGTGCAGAAAATCCGGCTAACCTGGTGATGCGCACTCATACTTCCCCGGTGCAAGCTCGGGTGTTGACCACCCGCGAGCTGCCGGTTTATGTGGCGGTTCCTGGCAAGGTGTTTCGTGCCGATGAACTCGACGCCACCCACTCCCCGGTGTTCAACCAGGTAGAAGGCCTGGCCATTGACCGGGGTCTGACAATGGCACACTTGAAGGGCACGCTGGATCACTTGGCGCGTCACATGTTCGGCTCGGAAGCCAAGACCCGGTTCCGTCCGTCTTTCTTTCCCTTCACGGAGCCTTCGGCCGAAGTTGATTTGTGGTTCCCGCAAAAGAAAGGCGGACCAGGTTGGATTGAATGGGGTGGCTGCGGCATGGTGAATCCCAATGTGCTGCGTGCTTGCGGGATAGACACTGCGGTTTATCAAGGTTTCGCCTTCGGTATGGGTATTGAGCGTACCCTGATGCTGCGACACGGAATTGAGGACATGCACGACATTGTGGAAGGCGACGTGAGGTTTTCCAACCAATTCGGTTTAAACGGAAAGGGGTGCTAGGAATGGCTTTTGTTTCGATTGAATGGTTAAAGCGCTGGTGTGAGGTTCCGGCGGGTTTGACGGCTGCGCAACTAGCGAAAGACTTGGTGAAGGTCGGTCTGGAAGAGGAAACCATCCATACCTCCGGAGTAACCGGGCCTTTGGTTTGTGGGAAAGTCTTGCGAATGGAACCGGAAACTGCTTCTAATGGCAAAACCGTGAATTATTGCCGCGTGGATGTGGGGGCGGAATTTAATGACGCCCCCGGCGCAGGCAAGGAACCCTCCGATGTGGCCTCACGCTCGATTATCTGCGGGGCGCATAACTTTAAAGAGGGTGACCACGTAGTGGTTTCCCTGCCAGGTGCGGTTCTGCCTGGTGATTTTCGGATTGCTACCCGCAAAACTTATGGGCATATTTCCGATGGCATGATTTGTTCCGCTCGGGAACTTGGTCTGGGTGAAGATCACAACGGGATTATTGTTCTGGAGGAATACCTGGGCGAACGTGGGATGGAGGTTCCCCCGGTAGGTACTGACCTGTTGGGGATGCTAGGGCTTAATCATGAGCTGCTAGAAATTAATATCACCCCCGACCGGGGTTATTGCTTCTCGATGCGCGGGGTGGGACGTGAATACTCCCATTCTACCGGGGCTGCCTTTACCGATTGGGGCTTAGCGGAGAATCTTAAGAATCCCTTGGCCGAGGCTAACAATTCCGGTTTTCCGGTGGAGATTACTGATGATGCCCCGATTCGTGGCAACGTGGGCTGTGACCGCTTCGTCACCCGGATGGTGCGCGGCTTCAACCCGAAGGCGAAAACCCCTGAATGGATGGTGACACGCCTGGAAAGCGCGGGAATGCGTTCGATTTCCCTGGCAGTGGATGTCACTAACTACGTGATGCTAGACCTCGGTCAACCCATGCATGCCTATGACTTAGACAAGGTTAAAGGCTCAATTGTGGTGCGGCGTGCCCGAGACGGCGAAAAACACACCACCTTGGATGAGGTGGAACGCAGCTTGTATCCCGAAGATTTACTGGTTACTGACTGTAAGGGCGGCCACGCCGCCCGGGTACTTGGCATCGCCGGGGTAATGGGTGGCGCGGAAACTGAAATCACTGCCGCCACCACTAATGTGTTGCTGGAGGCCGCGCACTTTGACGCGGTTTCAGTGGCTCGCGCAGCTCGGAGACATAAAATTCCCTCCGAGTCCTCGCGGCGATTCGAACGCGGTACTGACCCCCAGTTGCCCCCTGTGGCAGCGCAATACGCGGCGGAACTGCTGGTGGAATACGGCGGGGGAGTCATTGACGAAGGAATTACCGATGTCAACCATAGTGCCCCGATGCCCTCGGTTACCCTGGGGTTTGACGCGGCCAGCAGGTTGATAGGAGTGGAATACAGCGCGGAGCGTTGTGAAGAACTACTAAAAGCGATTGGATGTCAAACCTGCCGGGATGATAGCGCCAAAGCTTTTACCGTCACCCCCCCCTCATGGAGACCAGATTTAGTGGGGGCGGCGCACCTGGTGGAAGAAATCGCCCGACTCGACGGTTTTGACCAGATTCCTTCCTTGGTGCCCGTGGGGCCAGCCGCTATAGGGTTGCCAGCCGTCTTGTGCACCCGCCGCGAAATTAGTGATACCTTGGCGGAAGCGGGTCTGACTGAGGTTATGACCTATCCTTTCCTTGGCGACGAACATGACCGCCAGGGCTTTCCGGTTGACGACCCCCGGCGCGTTACGGTGAGACTGGCCAATCCGTTAGCAGACGATGCCCCAGCTTTGCGCACCTCGGTTCTGGATACACTGCTGAACACGGCCTCTCGAAACGTGGCGCGCGGCAACCAGCGCGTCGCGATTTACGAACTTGACCAGGTGGCCTTGGCACACGGGGTAGTTCCCGCTGCGATTCCTGGAGTGGAACACCGACCTAGCGACGAGGAAATGCAGGCTTTGCGTGCCGGAATGCCGAAACAGCCGTGGCGCGTTGCGGCAGTGTTGGCGAGTAATGCTACCGAGGCATACCCTGGGCAACCGGCACGTGCTTGGGACTGGGCTGATGCGATAGCCCTAGCGATGCGGGTAGCTACCAGCCAAGGACTGACAGTACGCTCCGAAGCCCCCAACGTGAAGTGTGGCGGAAATGACGGGAAAGCCACCCAGTCGGTGGCACCATTCCACCCCGGTCGAGTGGCTCAAATCCGGGTCGGGGCAGAAACCGGCGGGAAGGTTTTGGGCTACGCCGGGGAACTTCATCCCCAGGTGTGTCGTGAATTCGGTTTGCCGGAACGCAGCTGTGCCTTTGAAATTGACCTCGATGCCATCGAAAAAGCTCGTCCTAAGGGCGCTTTCCAATTACGTGCGGTCTCTACCTTTCCTGTCGCCAAAGAAGACTTTGCCTTCGTAGTGGACACGGATGTGGCGGCCTTGAAAGTACAAAACGCCATCGCCAAGGCCGCAGGGGATGCCATGGAAAGCGTGCATCTTTTCGACTCCTTTACAGGTGAACAACTGGGGCAAGGCAAGAAGTCCTTGGCTTTCGCATTGCGGTTGCGTGCGGCAGATCACACATTAAACCCCCAGGATATCCGTGAAATTCGTCAGCGGGTTATCGCGAAAGTTCAAAAAACCTGTCGAGCTACTTTGCGGGCTTGAGAGAATCGACCTGGAACTCTGTTACAGTGTTGCCGCCGAACGCAGGATATTCTCCCTGACCAGAGGATAGAATGGGGCGGAGAGCACTAAGTGAGGGGAATTAATGGTAAAACGAGTTGGGATTTTGACAGCGGGCGGGGATGCCCCCGGTTTGAATGCAGCGATTCGCGGTTTTGGTCGAGCTGCTGTCGGTGAATATGGAATCGAACTGATTGGGTTTCTCGACGGGATTAGGGGCTTGGCTGAAAATCGCTTTGTTACCTTGGATTCCTCTTCTCTTTCCGGGATTCTGACTCAGGGGGGTACCGTGCTGGGTACCTCTCGTGACAAGGTGCATCGCATGCAGGTGGGCGAATCTGAAAAAGACATGAGCGAGAAAATCCTCAAGGTCTACGAGAAAAACAAGCTCGATGCCATTGTGACCCTGGGTGGGGGCGGAACCGCGAAAAATGCTTTGCGCTTACAAAAAGCCGGGATAAATGTGGTGCACCTGCCGAAAACCATTGACAATGACATCTGGGGTACCGATAACTCTATTGGCTTTGCCACCGCCCTGGAAATCGCTACCGAGGCGGTAGATCGGCTCCATTCCACGGCTCACTCCCACCATCGCATTATTTTGGTGGAAATCATGGGACACCGTGCCGGGTGGCTGGCGCTGGGTGCCGGAATCGCTGGGGGGGCTGACATTATTTTGATTCCCGAGATTCCTTACAATATCGAAAAAGTTGTCGAGAAAATCGAACACCGCAAGAAACTGGGAAAACACTTCTCGGTTATAGCCGTAGCCGAAGGCGCGATGGACGTGGAGTATGCTCAGCGTATTCGCATCGCCGACCAGCTAATCAAGGATGCAGATTCCCCAGAAACCAAAGCTCTGGCTAAACACAACAAAGATCGCTTGACCGATGCGCATCGCGAGGCTACTTTCGATTTGGCACGCAAACTCGAAACCATGACCGGGTTGGAATCCCGGGTTACCATTCTGGGTTATGTGCAGCGTGGTGGCACCCCGGTGGGCGCTGACCGTTTGTTGGCAACCCGCCTGGGGGCGGCGGGCGCAGCTGCTGTGGCTGACGGCATTACCGGGGTTATGATTGCTACCAAAGGGGGAAATGCGGTCAATGTCCCCCTGGAGAAAATCGCGGGTAAAGTCAAGTTTGTACCTACCGACCATGAGTGGGTCAAAACCGCCCGGGAAGTGGAAACCGGACTGGGCGACTAGCTAACTGCAACCAAAACGGATACAAGGCACGACTATGGACATGAAACTAGATATTCGTTCTCGCAACGTCGCGACTGGAGAATTAATGAATGCCGCTGAGGAAGCACAGTGGCTAAGGAATCAATTGGCACCTCATGCACCCGCCCCCACCCAAGCCCTGGTGGTGGCAGTAAACGTCGACGGCACCACAGTTGGCGGAGGATTGGGGCGTGCCCGAGAAATCGCCGTGGCCAGCGTTACTCCGGACGGTAAACTCTCGCAATGGCGAGTCGAAGGCGTGGGCTGGGACGTGTGGCACGACCAGGGGCCACACGGCTCGCATCACGGCCGAATCGTTTCGTTCATGCGGGAAAATCAGGTTTCCGTGGTGGTGTCCGGTCATGCCGGTCCGCCCATGGTGCGTACTTTGCTGAAACTGGGAATCCTGCCAGTCCTTGGGGTGGGTGGCGATGCTCAGGATGCCGCCCGCAGTGCTGCCGCTGAATACCGGGAGATGCTGGCTCAGTCAGCTGGCTGAGGTTTCGTTAAGGCCGTATCGGGCTGGCATCCACGGTGAGTTTGGGAATGTGGATTCATGAGGTGCTGGCCTCAAATCCAAACAAAAGTATAAATATGCGAATCTTTGAATAATAATGTACAATTGGGGGTGAGAGACACCAGGCACGGGAGGGAATCGATGCAGGCCACTAACTGGACTAAGCGCTTTGAAGACGCGGTGATGAACGCCTGTGGGCATCCGCTCACTGTGATGGCTCGCGGGGCGGGGTGCTTCGTGTGGGACGAATATGGTCACCAATACCTCGACTTGGCCGGGGGAATCGGAGTGAACTCCTTGGGGCATGCCCACCCGAATGTGGTGAAAGCTCTGACCGCTCAGGCACAAACCCTAGGGCACGTCGGGAATGCGGTGGCTTCCTCGGTACAGATAGAGGCTGCCGAGAAACTGCTGTCCATCGTGGAACCGGGTGGAGCTGCCCCCGAATCGCGCGTGTTTTTCACCAACTCGGGCTCAGAATCTATAGAGACTGCTTTCAAAATCGTACGCGCCTATGCCGAGCAAGCCTCTCATGAACACCCCAACGACCCTCCGCGCACTCGCATCCTGGCCTTGGAAAACGGCTTCCACGGCTGTGCCAGTATGGGAGCGTTATCGTTGGCTTCCAAGAAAGCCCTGCGTGAGCCCTTTCTGCCGCTGCCGGCTGCGGTCGAGTTCATTCCCTACGCGATGGCCGCGCTGGAACGCGCCTTCGAGGGGGAACGTGGTCGCAATATTGCCGCTTTGTTTATCGAGCCCATCCAAGGTGTGGGGGGAGTGCGGGTGCTATCCGAACACTTCCTGCGCCTGGCTCGTGATGTAACTGCCGAGGCCGGTGCGCTGCTGGTCTTCGACGAGATTCAGTGTGGTATGGGTCGCACCGGAACCTGGATGGCGCACCACTTGGCCGGGGTTACCCCGGACATCGTAACTTTGGGGGGAGGACTCGGTGCGGGATTCCCCGTGGGGGCGTGCCTGGCATTGAATGACACCACCGCTACGGCCTTGGCACCCGGGCTGCATTCCTCTACTTTCGGGGGAAACCCGTTGGCAGCGGCCAGCGTCCTCGCCACTATCAACACGATAGAGGAAGAAAAATTGTTGACCAATGTCGTGGAAGTCAACGAGATTTGGACTCGGGAGCTGATGGGACTGCACCACCCCCTGATTTCGGATGTACGCGGGCGCGGCTTGATGTTGGGAATCGGGCTGAAAAACCCGGTGGCGAAACCATTGGCCGTTGAATTGTTCCGCGAAGGCTTCCTGGTTGATGCCCCAGATACCTTTACCTTGCGTCTGGCTCCGCCGCTGATTATTTCCGCGCCGCAAACCCGGATGTTTACCCAGTCTCTGCCCGAGATTATCGACCGGGTGGTTCAAAATATTGACCACCAGATTGCGCAAGGACAAAATGCGACTCAAAATCCCTACCATCCGGGAGCGAGCCTTGAGTGAGAATCCAGTCAAAGGCCTGCCCAGTAAAATCTCGCGTCACGCCGCGATTTCCCAGTTATTGACCGAACGGGTGGTGCGTTCTCAAGGAGAACTGCGAGAACTGTTGGAAACAGAGGGATTCGCTGTGACCCAGGCCACACTGTCGCGCGACCTCGACGAGCTGCACGCAGTTAAGGTGCGTGATCGCGACGGCAACCAGCGCTATGCACTTAGCGCTACCCCGGAACAGGTTGAATCGCCCTTGCCATTGCCGGGAACCCTGGAACGCTGGTGTGCGCAACTGTTGGTGCGCGCTACGGCGGTGACTCATCAGATTGTGCTGCGTACCCCACCAGCTGCTGCCCCAGCACTGGCTGCCGCCATCGACAAAGAGAATCTGGCGGAGGTGCTGGGTTGTGTAGCCGGGGATGACACGGTACTGGTAATTTGCGCCACACCACAGGAAGCGGAAAAGTTATGTGCAGATTTGCAAAACATGACCAGCCGCTAAATCCGGAGTGTTGCGCTCTACAGCGAGTGAAGAAACTCGGTGTGGGTTGCGGGAATTCCCGCCTAGAGACCTCGTAATTAGAGACAAAGGAGAAATAATCATGACAAAGAAACGCATTGTACTGGCTTATTCCGGTGGTTTGGATACCTCGGTGGCGATTGGCTGGATGAAGGAAAAGCTGGATGTGGAAGTAATCGCGGTTTCCGTTGACTGTGGTCAGGGTGGCGAAGATCTGCAGGTTATCCGACAGCGTGCCCTAGATTGTGGCGCGGTAGAAGCCTATGTAGCCGACGCTAAGGATGAATTCGCCAATGACTACTGTATGCCGGCTTTGCGTACCAACGGCCTCTACGAAGGGAAATACCCCCTGGTTTCGGCGTTGAGTCGTCCGTTGATTTCCAAGCACCTCGTGATGGCGGCGAAACAGTTCGGTGCCACCACCATGGCGCATGGTTGCACCGGTAAAGGCAATGATCAGGTACGTTTCGAGGTGTCTTTCACTTCACTGGCTCCGGATTTGGATTGTGTTTCGCCAATTCGTGACTTGTCTTTGCAACGCGACGTGTCGATTGCTTATGCCGAGGAACACCACTTACCGATTGAAACCACCAAACATAATCCCTTCTCGATTGACCAAAACGTGTGGGGGCGTGCGATTGAAACCGGTTTCCTGGAGGACTTGTGGAATGCTCCCACTAAGGACGTGTACAACTACACCGATGATCCGGCTTTTGCTGGCATTCCCGACGAAGTTGTGATTAGTTTCGAAAAAGGTATTCCGGTGGCGATTGACGGCGTAAAAATGACCCCGCTGCAGGTTATCCAAGAGATGAACCGCCGGGCGGGGGCGCAGGGTATCGGGCGTATCGACATGGTGGAGGACCGTCTGGTGGGGATTAAGTCCCGTGAAATCTATGAAGCGCCCGGAGCGATTGCTTTGATTACTGCCCACCAGGCGCTCGAGGAGCTGACTTTGGAGCGGCTGCAGTTGCGTTACAAGCGTCAGCAGGTGGAGCCGACTTGGTCGGATTTGGTGTATGAGGCGCAGTGGAATTCCCCGTTAAAGAAGTCCTTGGATGCTTTTGTGGACTTTACCCAGGAATATGTCACCGGCGAGATTCGCATGGTGATGCATGCGGGTCGTGCGGTTGTCGACGGGCGCCGTTCCGAGGCTTCGCTCTATGACTTTAAGTTGGCTACCTACGATTCGGGGGATACCTACAACCAAGCGGCTGCTCGAGGTTTTATTGAAATCTATGGGATGCAGTCTCGGCTGGCGGCCGCGCGGGATGTGCGTTTCGGTAAGGGCATCGAGCTGGCGGCCTCCCACTTGTAATTGGCGAGTTCCTGACTTGGCTTTCCGAGTTCCTTTTCCGGGTTGCTCGGTTCGTTTTCCGGGTTCATGAGGTGCCAGGGGGGGGTTGCGGCGGTCATCCCGCCGCAACCCCAATTTTGTTTGGTCACAGGCTAGTGTTTAACACTGATATTACCGATAAGCCTTGAAAAGCAAAGAGCCATTTTAGAAGATTTTTCGACGACTTCTAACATTGAGTGGAATAAATCAATATCCGAAATAGAAGAACAACTATTTGACAAATATAAATTTTCACCTGCTGGGCGTAAGTTTATTACTGATACAGCTGAACCTATGAGATGATAAAATATAACCTTAAACTAAGCGAAGAAGGGAAACTTAAGGGTAATGAGTGAAAAGATTGCACTGTGGGGCGGGCGTTTCCAGGGAGCGCCCGCCGAGGCGTTGGCAGCCTTGTCTGTTTCCACGCATTTCGATTGGCGGCTGGCGGACTATGACTTGCAAGGTTCTCTGGCTCATGCCAAGGCCTTGCATGAGGCGAAACTGTTGACTGACAACGAATATCTAGCGTTAACGGCCGCCTTGGAACACCTGCGTCAAGACGTAGCCAGTGGTGCCTTCACCTATTCCCCCGAGGACGAGGATGTTCACACCGCCTTGGAACGTGGTCTGTTGGAAGACAAGTACGCGGGTGCGGAACTGGGTGGAAAGCTGCGGGCGGGGCGGTCTCGAAATGATCAAATTGCCACCCTGATAAGGATGTATTTGCGCGACGCGGCCAGCCATCTCAGCAAGCAACTCATGAACTTGGCACATGCCCTCATCAACCAAGCTGAGGCGGCCGAAAATCACCTGATGCCCGGGCGTACCCATATGCAACACGCGCAACCCGTGCTGGTTGCCCACCAGTTAATGGCGCATTGTTGGCCCCAGATTCGCAACTTGGAGCGCCTGGCGGATTGGCGCAAACGCAACGATGCCTCGCCTTATGGCGGGGGAGCACTGGCGGGGAACACCCTGGGGCTCGACCCGGAATTAGTGGCGCGAGAACTCGGGTTTGCCAATGTTTGCCAAAATTCGATTGACGGCACGGCTTCGCGTGACGGGGTGGCCGAGTTCCTCTATATTCTGACCCAGATTGCAGTGGATATGTCGCGTCTGGCCGAGGAAATCGTCATCTGGAACACTGCCGAATTCGACTATGTGACCTTGGATGATGCTTATTCCACTGGGTCGAGTATCATGCCGCAGAAAAAGAACCCGGATGTGGCGGAACTGGCGCGCGGCAAGGCAGGACGCCTGATTGGGGATTTGACGGGGCTGCTGGCGATGCTCAAGGGCTTACCCCTGGCCTATGACCGCGACCTGCAAGAGGATAAGGAGCCGGTGTTTGACGCGATAGACACCCTGGAGGTGCTGCTGCCAGCCATGACGGGCATGGTCGAGACGATGCGCCTGCACTATGACCGGATGGAAGCGTTGTCGACGGCTGGGTTCTCGTTGGCGACTGACGTGGCGGAATGGCTGGTGAAACAGGGGATGCCGTTCCGACGTGCCCACGAGGTCTCTGGGGCTTGCGTGGCTTTGGCCGAGTCGCGGGGGTGCGGCCTGGAGGATTTGAGCGATGCAGATTTTGCGGGGGTGAATCCGGCTTTAACCTCAGAGGTGCGCGACGTGCTGTCGGCTTCGAGCGCGGTTTCGGCGCGGCGCGGCGCGGGGGGTACGGCTCCGGTGCGGGTCGCGGAACAGATTTCGGCCGCGCGGGTGCGTTTGGAATGGCTGGGTGCCTAACGTGAGGTGCGTTGTGGGGGTATCGCGGGTTCATGAGGTGCCATCCGAATCGGAGGGAGCTTCTTCGTGTGAATCGCTGGTTCCTGGAGAGAGCTTATCTGGCGGGGGAGCTTCGGTGCGGGGGAGACCTCGGATAGTGGTCGCGGCCGCGATTCTAGATGACCTGGATACCCCGACGCGGGTGTTGGGGGCGCAGCGTTCTTATCCCGAACAATGGCGGGGATTTTTTGAATTTCCGGGCGGAAAAACCGAGCCTGGTGAAACCCCGGAACAGGCTTTGCGCCGCGAGTTACGCGAGGAGCTGTCCCTCGAGGTGGAGCTGGGTTCGCGATTGCCCGGGATTTGGCCAGCGCATGGGGGATACGACATGTATGTGTATCTGGCGCGGCTGGGATTGGACATGGTGTTGGCTCCCGGTGCGGCGCATTTGTCCTTGCAGTGGGAGGACTTGGCGGCTCCGAGTTCCTTGCGTTGGCTCCCGGCGGATTATCCCATCCTCACTGCCATTCGTGATTACTTTGGAATAGCAGGTGCATGAGTTGCTCCAGCGTGAATGACACGCTAAACTGTAGATGTCAGACAAGTTGTGGCTGGTTGTAAAAAACTGGTTGTCAGTTAGAGCGTTGCCTGGCGAAGTTGTAGGACAAGCCCGAAAGGGGGTGACAGAGATGAAAATTAAGAAGGTGTGGAAGAAGCTAACCGAGCAACCGGAGGCTATCTACGCTGACGTGGTGCTGGCTAATGCTTATGCCACGAATATGCGCGAGGAAATGTTTGCTAATCGCTAAGGGGGACGACAGCAAACGCGGAGCGGACGAGGATGTCCGCTTTTTTGTATTTAACCTTGGCATTTTAGCTTTTCGCGGTTCCCCGAGACAAGCATTTGGCTGTGTAACTTGGGTGGAATTTTTCACTCGTATTTTGCGTGTTTGCAGGTTGAAGTCGCTGAAGTAAGCAAGGATTTGCGCCATTAAGTGGTAGGGTGTTCGAGTTGAAGGTCTCTGACGGCGACGTGTTCGCGGTGCGGGAGGCTAGAAAAAATGTAAGTAAACTACCAGTTAGGAGAAACCGCTTATGAGCATCGGAACTCCCAAAGAAAACACGCATCCCGTCAGGGAACTAACCATCCGGGGTATCATCCTGGGTGGGTTGATAACTTTGATTTTTACCGCCGCGAATGCCTATCTAGGATTGAAAGTCGGCTTGACTTTTGCTACTTCGATTCCGGCAGCGGTCATTTCTATGGCGGTGCTGCATTATTTCAAAAATCACACCGTGGTGGAAAACAACATCGTGCAAACGATAGCCTCGGCGGCCGGGACACTCTCGGCGATTATCTTTGTGATTCCCGGTTTGGTGATGGTCGGCTACTGGAGTGGTTTCCCCTATTGGGAAACCACTGCCGTGTGCATGATTGGTGGGATTTTGGGTGTTATGTACTCGATTCCGCTGCGTCGCGCCCTGGTTACCGGCTCTGACCTGCCTTATCCGGAAGGTGTGGCAGCCGCCGAAGTCTTGAAAGTTGGCGACCAAAGTGGGTCGGTTGAGGAAAACAAACGTGGCTTGCTGGTGATTATCTGGGGCGGCGTAGCCTCTGCGTTGGTCTCGCTATTGGCGGCAATGAAAGTCATGGCCGGTACGCTGACAGCGTACTTCCGAGTGGGGGGCGGTGCCACCATGGTGGGCGGTTCTCTGTCGTTAGCTCTGTTGGGGGTAGGGCATCTGGTCGGACCGATGGTTGGTATCGCCATGGCGGTGGGATTCTTTACATCCTACGCGGTGTTACTGCCGATAATGACTCCGAATAAGCTGGCTGAGGGCGGGGAAATTCCCGATATTGTTGGTGCAGTTTTTTCCCAAGACGTACGCATGATTGGAGCCGGGGCGATGGCTGTGGCGGCTATTTGGACCTTGATTAAGATTCTCGGTCCGATTTTCCGGGGCATGAAAGAATCCTTGGTCTCCTCACGTCGGCGCGCTTCGGGTCAGACGTTGGATTTGACTGAACAGGATATTCCTTTCAAATATGTGGCTCTGATTACCTTAGTTTCCATGATTCCCACCGGGTTTTTGCTGTGGAATTTCCTGCGAAGCTCCGAGATTTCACACCACTTGTGGACATTGATTGCCTTGAGTATCGTGTTTGTGTTGGTGCTGGGTTTGCTGATTGCCAGTATTTGCGGTTATATGGCCGGTTTGATTGGGGCTTCTAACTCGCCGATTTCTGGGGTGGGTATCCTGGTGATTATCGCGGCTTCCCTGTTGATTCTGTTGGTGACCGGCGGGTCTAAGGATGCGACGGAGGCTATGCATCTCACTGCTTATGCTCTGTTCACTACGGCGATTGTTTTCGGTATCGCCACGATTTCGAATGACAACCTCCAAGATTTGAAGACCGGTCAACTGGTCAAGGCTACCCCGTGGCGTCAGCAGGTGGCATTGATTATCGGCGTAGTCTTCGGTTCTCTTATCATCCCGCCGGTATTACAGCTCCTCATGACCAGTTTCGGATTCGCCGGCATGGAAGGCGTAGATGAAGACACTGCCTTGCAAGCTCCCCAAGCTATTCTGTTGTCCACCATTGCGAAAGGTATCTTTGGCGGGGACATGAAGTGGAACCTCTTTGCCGTGGGTGTGATTATCGGGGTAGTAGTGGTGATTATCGACGAAATCCTGGGGCGTTTCACTCGTTTCCACCTGCCGCCTTTGGCCGTGGGGATGGGCATGTATCTGAACATCACCACCACCTTGATTATTGTGATTGGCGCTTTCGTTGGGATGTACTATGACCGTTGGGCGCAGAGACAAGCTGATTCGGAACGCTCCAAGCGTCTTGGGGTGTTGCTGGCCACCGGTCTGATAGTGGGGGATTCCTTGTTCGGTATCCTTAATGCTGGAATCATCGGTGGTACCGGTAATCCCGATGCGCTTGCCGTGATACCTGATGGCTTCGAAGACATCACCAAGATAGTAGGTCTGGTGGTATTCATCGGAATTACCGCACTTAGCTACCGCTGGGTTCAGGCCAAGAGCCGCAATACCGTTGAACCGGTATCATAAACTTGGTGGCAACTTCACGACAACAATATAGGGAGTAAAACGTTGAGTGACCTGATAGACGAACTGCAATGGCGGGGACTGGTAAAGCAGCACACGGACTTAGAGGCGCTACGCGCGGCCTTGAATGAGGGTTCGGTGACCTTCTATTGTGGTTTCGACCCCACGGCGGCTTCCTTGCATCACGGACACTTGGTGCAGCTGATTATGATGCGTCACCTGCAGTTGGCGGGGCACCACCCGATTGCCTTGGTAGGCGGGGCTACCGGGTTGATTGGTGACCCTCGGATGACTGCGGAGCGACAACTGCAAGATAAGGAAACGGTGTCCGAGTGGGTAGAGAAGCTCAAGATTCAGATTGGCAAATTCCTGGATTTTGACGGTGCCAATCCTGCTCGTATGGTGAATAACCGGGATTGGACCGAACCGCTGTCCGCTATTGATTTGCTTCGTGATTTGGGTAAGCACTTTCGGATGGGCACTATGTTGGCCAAAGACGCGGTGGCGCGTCGCCTCAAGAGCGAAGAAGGAATTTCTTACACCGAGTTTTCCTACCAAATTCTGCAAGCCAACGATTTCCTTCAGCTCTATCGCAAATACGGTGCCACTCTGGAAACGGGTGGCAACGATCAGTGGGGCAATTTGGTGGGTGGAATGGATTTGATTCGCAAGGTTGAAGGCGCGGACGTCCATGTGATGACCACCCCGCTGATTACCAAGTCTGATGGCACCAAATTTGGCAAATCAGAGGGTGGCGCGATATGGCTCGACCCCGAGATGCTCAGCCCCTACGCTTTCTACCAGTTCTGGTTGAATGTGGAAGACGCTGATGTGATTCATTTCCTAAAGGTATTTACGTTCATGAGTCGCGAGGAAATCGAGGATTTGGAGCGTCAAACCGCCGAGAATCCCGGCGCGCGCGCTGCCCAAAAGGCGCTGGCCGAAGCCGTAACTGCCCTGGTGCACGGAGCCGAAGAAACTTCGCGAGTAAAGGCTGCCTCGGCCGCGTTGTTTGGCAGTGGTGATTTGCGGGAGGTGAACGGAGACACCCTGGTGGCCGCTACTGCCGACTTACCCCATGCCCCAGTTAAAATCGGGGAAACCACAATCCTGGATTTGCTGGTTACCTCCGGGCTGGAAAAGGGAGTTGGTGCCGCTAAACGTACCATTGCTTCGGGCGGAGCCTATATCAACAACGAGAAGGTCGCGGATGAAGGTCGCGTAGTCACCCAAGACGATGTCCTGCCTGGCAAGGTGGTGTTGTTCCGTCGCGGAAAGCGCCTGCTGGGAGTCGGAAGAACAAACTAGGTGCGGGAGTATAGATGCTTTATATTCCTGCTGATGGGGTCGCTGGAAAGGAAATGACCCCCGAGTGGTTCGCGGATGTTTTTCACCTCCTTGTAAGAAATATCCACGAAATTGTAGGTTTGCCGACAGACGCGCCCCTGCGCCACGTCACGTCCCCATTTACGGGGCTAGAAACCGTGGGGGTGCCCCAAGCAACACCAGAAGACCTCAATCGTGCCGTGGCGCGGGCACGTCTAGCGCAAAAGCGTTGGGCAAAAACCCCCGCCATTCAGCGCACAAAATGGTTGCTACGTTTACACGACCTGCTGTGGAAAAACAGTGATGCTCTGCTGGACATTATTCAATGGGAAACTGGAAAATCTCGGTACCACGCCTTTGATGAAATCCAAGACGTGGCGATTAACTGTCGCTACTATGCACGAACCTTGCGACGGGCAATTGGCGCCGAGCGACGACGTGGGGCACTACCAATCCTGACCCAAACCACGGTGACGTATTCCCCGAAGGGCGTGGTGGGTGTGATTTCCCCCTGGAATTATCCACTAGCAATGGGAATTTCCGATGCGCTAGCAGCTATCGCGGCCGGTAACGCGGTGGTAGCAAAACCGGATTCGAGCACTCCCTTGACGGTGATTGCGGCCAAAGCCTTGATGGTGAAGGCAGGATTACACCCGGATCTGTTCACGATTGTGCCCGGTCGCGGCTCCGAGTTGGGAACCCCACTTATCAACCAGGTCGACTACCTGATGTTTACCGGCTCCACTCGCACCGGGCGGTCTATCGCGGCGCAGTGCGGGGAAAATTTGATTGGACTTAGCGCGGAACTCGGGGGGAAAAACCCCATGATTGTCCTGGATGACGCCAACATTGATGCTGCCGTGAAAGGGCTAATCAGGGGGGCATTCTCTAACGCGGGGCAGTTATGCGTTTCGATTGAGCGTCTCTACGTACATGATTCCATCTACGCGGAATTTAAACAGCACCTCATGAAACACATCCGTAAGATGCGCATTGCCACCTCGCGTGATTGGGATGTTGATATGGGAGTGCTGATTTCACCCGAGCATCTGGAAGTGGTCGAAACCCAGGTGAAAGACGCTCTGGACAAAGGTGCGATCCCCCTGGTGGGAGCGCATCGCCTCCCGCAGATTGCGCTAACGGCTTACGCGCCCACAGTTCTGGAAGGCGTGAAGCCGGGAATGACCCTTTACAACCAGGAAACCTTTGGCCCGGTGGTATCCCTGTACCGTTTTCACACGGATACAGAGGCTATTTCTCGGGCTAATGACACCGAGTACGGGCTGAACGCCTCTGTGTGGGGAAAACCCGCCCATGCCTTCGCGGTGGCGCGACATATCGAAGCCGGTACCGTGAATGTCAACGAAGGGTTCACCGCCGCTTGGGGTTCGGTTGATGCCCCAATGGGCGGTTGGAAGAAATCTGGGATTGGCCGGCGTCACGGTATCGAGGGTATCCGCAAATATATGGAGGCCAAAACCATCGCGGTACAGTCCCGCGCTGTGCCTATCGCCCCGATTTTGGGTTTATCTCAGGAACAGTATGCGCGAGTGATGAAACTGGCCTTGCAAGCCTTGCGTCGGATGGGTATCAAATAAGGGCAAGCCTAGCTACAGCACGCGCAAACCTGGCAGTGGGGGATTCGAGCGCGCCTCAGCGTGGCACGTAATACTGCACACGCCAGGCACCATCCCCGGATACGGGTCGCCATGTTGCGTCCGAGCGCGACTCATCCAGTTGCCAGCGCTGTGGGTCAATGACCGGAGCCACGGTGACTTTCGCGCCCGGAGGTACGGGTGCTACTAAATCCAGCTGTGAAACCACCAGTAAATCGGCTATTCCCGCATCCATTACTTCTTGATAGACTCGTCCACCTCCGGTAATCCACACTTGTTCGGTTCCCGCGCAAAGTTCTAGTGCGGCCGAGACACTGGCGGCAATTTCTATCCCCCCGGTACGCAGGGACGGTTTGAGGGCATCGGGGCGGCGGGTCAGGATAATATTGCGGCGTCCCGGCAAAGGTCGTCCCAAAGCCTCGAAAGAGGTGCGCCCCATGATTACTGGCCACCCCAGCGTGGTGCGTTTAAAGAACTGGAAATCGGCGGGAATCCGCCACAGCATCCCGCCGTTGGCTCCTAAGATTCGCTTGTGGTCTTGTGCCCAAATCATTCCCAACAGGCCGATGTCGTGTCCGGCGCGAGAGACCGCTGGTCTGGGTGCGCCGGAGCTTCCGTTTCGGGACGGATTTTCGCCGCCCGGATGGTTTCTGTCGGTTACGTTGGTGGCGGGGTTTGTGGCTGCATGAGGCGCCAGCCCGGTTCCCTTGCGATTTTTTGAATATTGCGACATTTTCATCCTTATTATTCGCAGCCTACACTGCCACTGGTGCCGAAATTCGGGGGTGGTGCTGGTAGTTTTCCAGGCGAATCATGTCAAAGGTGTAGTCGTCAATCGACTGTGCCTGATCCAAGATTAAAGTGGGGAAGGGATAGGGATCGCGGCTCAGCTGCTCTTGCACCTGGTTGACGTGGTTGTTATAGATGTGGCAATCCCCTCCCGTCCACACCAGTTCCCCGACCTCCAGTCCGCTTTGCTGGGCGAGCATGTGGGTCAGCAAGGCATAGGACGCAATATTAAAGGGCACTCCTAGGAACATGTCGCAAGACCGCTGGTATATCTGCAGGGATAGCCGCCCGGCTCCCACCCAGCATTGGAAGAACATATGACAGGGAGCCAACGCCATACGGGGCAAATCTGATACGTTCCAGGCCGAAACCACCATTCGCCGCGAACTCGGGTCGGTTTTCAGGGTTTCAATCAGACCGGCTATCTGGTCTACCGTGCCCGCCTCGGTGGGCCAAGCGCGCCACTGGTGTCCATAAACCGGCCCGAGATTGCCATCCGTATCCGCCCATTCGTCCCAGATGTGAATGTTGTTTTCTTGCAGCCACGTAGCATTGGTGTTGCCTTGAAGGAACCACAGCAGTTCCCCGACCACCCCGTGCCAATACAGGCTTTTGGTAGTTATGGCGGGAAAACCTTGGCTCAGGTCATAGCGCAGTTGTCGGGCGAACAGGGAACGGGTGCCGGTGCCGGTGCGGTCGTCTTTTGGCACCCCCTCGCGCAGTATCTCGCGCAAAAGGTCTTCGTATTGGTGATCCGGCGCGTTCATGTTTTCCTTTCATGAGGTGTTAGTCCGGGCGTGAACGTAGTTCTAGTTTTCTAGCCGCCCAGAAACTCTTTCATAACCTTAATTTCTCGGGTTAAAGCCTGGTCAAGACGTCTGATAACCGCACGCTCCAATCCGGCGCCAATCAGGGGAATTGTACAGGTAACCTCGCCCTCTATACGAATCGCCGTTTTTTCGGCTGGCACCTCATGAACCGGAATCTTTAAAGCGGCACTGGCCTTGGCCGGTACCCCCGCCAGGGATACGCTGATGGAGCCTTTGGTGGCCAGGCCATTGGTGTCCAAGTCCCAGATTTCGACGACCCGAGCTTGAATCCCCGAATTGACCAGGTTCGACACGGAGGCCACGGTGGTTTCGGAGATGTCCAGGGCGGAGGTCACTCGCAGTTGGCGGGCACCCATATTGATATCCACGCTGGCTTTCGGGTCGAGGTCTTGCCACCGTCGAGCGTAATAGCGGGGATTTTTCAACATTTCGGTCAAGGATTTCACAGAGCCGGGGCATTCTACGGTCTTGGAAAATAACATCTATGCTCCTGTCTCTTGGAAAGCGGTAACTGGTTCGCGACTGCTTTCGCGCCTCCTCTGAAGAAGTATCGGCGCTAGCCAGCTGACATTTATTGTAAAGCCTCAGCTTAGTTTATAGGGCATCCTCGTAGGCGTGGTGCCCCGGAATTGCCTAGTGCGCCAGGAAACACATATTCTAGAAGGGTGTCAACCTTCAATCGTGAGTTAGGCGAGGCGCCTTTCAAACCATTACCCGAGGCGGCGGTTGAACATCTGTACCGTTTGGTAGGGGATTGGCAGATTATCTCGGATTTATCCCAGGCTGATTTACTGTTGTGGTTGGAAAATCGCTATGACGGGTTTTCTTGCGCGGCGCACTGTCGACCCGCTACCGGCCCTACTGTTCACCTTGATGACGTTATCGGCTTTTCGTTGCCTTCCACCCGCCAACCTTTGATGGAAGAGGCCTTAATCAGTGGGAAAATCGTTGAAAACCCGGTGCACCGCTGGACGGGAATGAACACGGTTTCCGAGATTCTGGTACCTGTTCCTTTCCAAGGCAAACCGGTGGGGGTAGTGGCGATAGAAACTAATCTAGCCTTCCAAGTGGGCGAAATTGGTGGGGAGGGCTGGTTTAAGCCGGTGGCTCGCCAGTTACGCGAAATGATGGCGATTGGCGAGTTTCCCTATGAAACTACGCCGACGGTTTCTAATCATGGTAATCCCCGGGTGGCGGATGGGGCTTTGCTGCTGGATAGCGAGGGGCGAGTGGAACATGCTTCTCCTAACGCGATTTCGGCCTTCAAACGCTTGGGGTTTTCGCGCCCTTTGCACGGCGAGATTTTGGCCGAGGTTGTCACCCCGCTGGTTGCTACCGGGTCGACGGTGGACGAGACCTTGGCGGTGGTGTTGATGGGGCGCGCCTCGTGGGTAACCGAGGTAGAGGTGCGTGGCGTGTCGATGACGATTCGGGCTTTGCCGTTGAAACGTGACGGAAAACGTACTGGAGCCTTGCTGTTGACCCGCGATGTTACCGAAAAACGGGTGCGTGAAAAGCAGCTGTTGTCTAAGGATGCCACCATCCGCGAGGTGCACCACCGGGTCAAGAATAACCTCCAGACAGTCAGCGCTGTGTTGCGACTCCAGGCTCGACGTTCGGACAATGATACCGTCAAGGAGGCTTTGGCGGAGGCGGAACGTCGCATTTCGATTATCGCCACCGTTCATGAGTCGCTATCCCAAACCGTGGACGAAAGTGTGGCTTTTGACGAGACTTTCGGGAAATTATTGGCCTTGGTAGCTACGGCTGCCAGCGAAGATCACTTCGTGGAAACCAAGTTTACTGGCAGTTTTGGTACGCTCGGTGCCGATGCTGCCGCCGCCTTGGGGGTGGTGCTTTCCGAATTGGTGACCAATGCAATTGAACACGGGTTAAAGGGGCGTTCCGGCACTGTTACGGTTAATGCTAAGCGTAGCGAGGACGAGCTGGTGGTGACGGTAACTGATGATGGTATCGGCACTGACCAGGAATCCATTGGGGGCGGTTTGGGTACCCAAATTGTGAAGACTTTGGTCAGCACCGAATTGGGGGGATCGGTGCAGTGGGAGCGTCGTGTGGCTCCGGATGTTGGGACAGTTGTTCACTTAGTGGCCACCCGTTTGTAGCAGTGCTTTAAAGGTTTTGACGGGTGAGATTGCTCACCCGCCAAAACCTGTTTCGTGTTGAGAAAGGAAATAAAACGAAAGACTAAATGCTTGAGGCTCGGCGTTGCCGGGCGTTTCGCCGCTTCAAAGCGCGGCGCTCGTCCTCAGAAGTGCCACCCCATACCCCGGAATCTTGATTATTGTCCAAAGCCCATTTGAGGCAGACATCCAAAACTGCACAAGTAGCGCAGACTGCTTTGGCCTCCTCGATTTGGGCGAGTGCCGGTCCCGTATTGCCTACGGGAAAGAAAAGTTCGGGGTCAACCGTCAGGCAGGCTGCTTGATCGCGCCAATCCATATATGCTCCTTCTACCTAAAACCTAGTGAGATTATTTGTTGAAATTCGGAAAACTTCACTCAGAAAAATTCGACTTAACCAGGGTGACATTATCGTGACAAATTTTCAAGAGTTGTAAACAGGAAATTACACATTTTTACGTGAGATGTTTCACTTTATCATATGGTGGTAGTAGTGGGGTGATTCCATTTTCGTCTTTCAAGATGGTAGGATAACCGGTCGTGACCTGCAGCTTCCTGAGAGTTTCTAGGTCAAGACCCAAGCTGCCCGCCAGGCGATGCCGCGATTCTACACTTTGGTTAAAAGCTAGGATGGTGGTTGTCTGATGGGTAAACTTTTTATCTATAGAACCTAAACTATGCACAAAAGTGCCTGGTGATAGCATTTCCAGAATTGTTAGGTCAAAGTTTTCGGCTTTTTTGCTCATTTCCCAGACATTCTGCAATCTAATCCTGTTTTCTTCATTTCCGGACGCAACAACCAAGATTTTTTCGTTCTTCTGTTCAGGTTCAAAACTCTCTAAATCCACGATTTTGTAGCCTAGACGGCGATATTCACGTTTTATTTGAGAAACTAACCCACGCATTACATTAGACTCTTCAATTTGCCAATATCGATGTGGTGTAAATCGCGCCCATTCGCGACGCTCACTAGCCCAGCCCAGGGCAACTAATCCCTCTGAACAGGGGATTTGCCCTGGTTCCAGGTGTGTCGGCAAGACTGGTAGAACCGAAGCCGGGCTCGGGACATCTGTAAATCCGGGGTCAAAACTATCGGGATGTGCGGGCTCCGGGGAGGGGACTAACGCGGGCGGCAGCCCAATCTGTGCTTCGACACAAGTACCACCGGCCAGCCACACCCCTCTACCGGGGCTAGGAATTACGGGAAGCACCTCATGAAGTGAGACCTTGGAACCGAGAGGCTCTATCCCAGCCGTGTGCAAATCAACCGTATCGCGTGGAGCGAGCACGAAACGCCCCGACGCGAGCGTACCCCACGCCGAGCGACCGGCCGCGAGCGGGGCGGTGAAAGCCAAACGATACTCACCTATCCCGGTGCTGCTGAGCATCGCTTCGAGCTGCTTTACCCCCTGGCCAGGACTGATGTGTTCCAACGCTTCAGCAACCAAATCGGCGCGGTCAAGCAATACCAAGGTATCCGTGAAACCACCCGAGACGAGTTCGTGTCTGAGTCTATTTAGGCGCCACAAATCCCGGGGCGAGAACACTATGATTCGTTGACCCGCCTGGGTGGCAAGCTCTGTAAAAAGCTGTGGTGTCGGGGTTACAACCAGCACGGTAGCGTCTGGTTTGCGATTCAGTTCATTAGTGGCCAAGGTCATCACAGCAGTGCTTCGCCCGGTTCCGGGATTACCGAAAATCCCGAACACATCCCGTCCGTCTGCGCACTCGGGACTGCGCCATTCTTGGGTGGCGAGCCGAGGCCAGTCAGTGAGCGCGAAAGCTCGCGGCGGGGCGGGGATCGCGGCTGGCAGAGGCGGCAACCAGATTGCGGGCAGGGTAGTCTCGGAAGTTGTCTTATCCGGCAAAATAGCGTCATTGTCAAGCGATTTGTCGGCGGTGCTGTCGTCAGCGTTGCTGGGCGAGGACACTTCATCGAGGGACACGCTGGGACTGGACATCTCCGCGCAAATTTGCTGCCAAGCGGTGTCGATTTGGGCGGTGACCTCGCTCACCCAGGAATCCGCTCCGCACCATGCGGCTTGCGCCAGTCCCTCGCTTTGCCCTTCCCAATAGAGTCGTCCGGGAATCGACGGCAGCTGAGCGGCACGCCCATCACCCAGAATGTCGCTGGAATCCGCACCGGTGCGCATCCGCAAGGCCAAACGCAGGTTAGTATTGGCCAGAATCTGGGCGTTGACAATCCCGCCGGGCTTTTGGGTGGCCAACACCAGGTGCAAACCCAGAGAACGTCCGTGAGTTGCTAAGCGAATCAGATTTTCCATCATGTCGGCATGGTCGGTGGCCAAGGCGCGAAACTCGTCAACCACAATCATCACCCGCGCTAGGCGTTTGCCGGTCAAATCCCGGTAGTGGTCGATGTCACGTGCCCCCACCGTGGCTAAAATCGCCTCACGACGTCGTAAGAATGCCTCCAGGGACAACAGAGCACGCCGAGTCAACGCTGGTTGCAAATCAGTGAGCATTCCGTGCACATGTGCCAGTCGCTGTAGCTCCCCAAAAGCTGCACCGCCCTTGTAATCAATCAAAATAAAACGCAGTTCAGCCGGGGAATACCGCAGCGCCAGTCCCAACAGCCAGGAAGTTAGCAGCTCCGACTTCCCTGCCCCGGTAGTGCCGGCCACCAAGGCATGCGGTCCTTCCTTAACCAAATCAAGATTCCAGGTGACATTCGTGTCGGTGATACCCAGGGGCGTGGTCAGTCCGGTTTTTTCCGCCCGCCACTGGGCGATGATGCCGGCGGTATCGGTGTCGCCCAGAATCTCGCGCGAGACTTGTCGTGGCAGGGTTTCCCCGGGGGTGGGTGGGTCGAGCTGCCAAGTTTGCGGGTTTCGCTCCCAGGCGGCTTTGAGACTGGTGAACCAAGAATCCCCCAGACGACCGTGTCTCGCTTTGACCGCTAGGATTCTTTGTGCCCAGGCGGGGGGCGTGGGGGTGATGGTGAGGGCTACCTGTCGCTGGGTACAGTTGGGGGTTTCATTAGGTGCCATCACCCGGATTTCCAGCAAATCCTCTGTTGCGCGAGTCTTGTCGGCAATCGGTCGTTTCTGGCCTTTCCAAGGGGCGGGGTTATCTGGACTGAGGTATCCTTGCCCGAAAACCAGAGCCTGTGCTACCAGCCAATACGCGTAGCCCTGGGAACCTGGTCCGGTCAGACACAGATTCTCGCCGGCAGGCAAATCTAGGAAACGTCGGCACCACCGATTTCCCGTGAATACTCGCAGTGCATCGGTTTTTTGAGCCGGATACCGTATCGGAGTAGCCGCAGCCAGCCACAGGTGTTCTGGTTTGGGAATATTAGACAAGCGCCTCATGAACCACCACAACGCCACCCCGGCTAATAGTACGAAAATCACCAACACTCTCCAGCCAATAAACACTCCCAGGCCAAGCATAAACACCAAAGGCAGGAACATGAACAGCATCCAACGCAATGAGCCCGGTTTCACGGGAGGTGGGGGTGCCAGCCGCAGGTCAGTGGGACGGGGACGAATCACCAGTAAAGTGCGCCCAATTTTTAGTTTACGCCCCGGCTTCAAGCGCGCGCTGCGGCGGATTCTGCGCTTAAATCCCAAGGTTTTCCACATGCTATACACAGGGGTAGTGTCCGGTAGAGGGGCGGCTCGCAACGTTTTCCCACGGGGGAGGATTTCCAGGTTACGCCGCGAAATTGTCGGATCGTCAAACCCGTTGAGGCGGCCGAAAATCCCTGGGGTAACTGGCAAAGCCTGACCTCTGTTGGGGCCTGACTGTACAATCCACATCCAGGGAGTGCGCAAGGCATTTTGTGGCTCTAAGAACGTTTCCATGAGTTCAGGCTAAGTGATTTTTGCAAATTTGCCCAAAGGGTTTCCACAGGCTGTGGAAAACTTTGGGGAGAGCCTGTTGATATGCGGTAGTGCGGGTAGACGCAGGGGTGAAAGAAGATTAGCTGGATAAGACCCACCATTAAGATAGATGCATGAGGAAGAAACGCGAAATTCCCCCGCAGATACAAAACGAACACCAGGAACTGGTGGCGCAAATCGAGGCCGCTCGCGCCGATTATTACGATAATCCTGATGAGCACGGGGTGACCCGGTTGTCCGATGCGGACTATGACGCGTTGTTTGTGCGCCTACAACTTTTAGAAGGAAGCTATCCCGCGCTGGTCACGCCGGATTCCCCCACCCAGACGGTAGGGGGCGGAGCCGGGGGCGGTGGGGGAGTTAAACGAGCGGCCGCAGCGACAACGGAAGCAGTGGGAGCAGCGCATGTTCCCGAGAACACGGTTGCAGTGGCAACAACAGAGGGCTTTCCTCCGCATACTCACGCGAAACGTATGCAATCCATTGATGATGTTTTCTCGACCGCAGAAGTCGATGCTTGGTGGGAAAGGGTTGAAAAAGGCCTGGAAGGCAAGCCATTCACGGTTTCGGCCGAGGTAAAAGTCGACGGTTTGGCTATGAGCCTGACGTATGTGGATGGGCAACTCATGACGGGGGCGACCCGAGGGGATGGCCGCGTCGGTGAAGACGTGACCGCGAATGTGCGCACCATCAAAACCGTACCGCAGACCTTGGGTGGCACGGTTATTCCACACCTGGTAGAAATCAGGGGAGAGGTATATCTTCCCCTAGAGGATTTCGCCCAAATGAACGCCGAAAGGGAAGCCAATAATGCCGCCTGGGAAGCGGCTCGAACCGCTGGAGACAAAGAAAAGCTAAAGACGCTGAAGAAAATGCCGCTATTTGCCAATCCCCGTAACGCTGCGACTGGTTCACTGAAACAAAAGGATTCCATCGAAGCTGCGAAACGTCCTTTGGCATTTCTGGCGCATGGCCTGGGCGCGGTACAGGGGTGGCCGGATGGCGTATCACCCATGGCAACCCAAGAGGATTTCTATCGGCAGCTCGAGGTGTGGGGGATTCCTTCGGTGCGGCGCACCCCCCAGTCTTTGGGGTTGCGGATGGCAGGTTTAACGACGTTGACGCAGGTACACGCGGTGTTGGCAGCCATGACCGAGCATCGTCACGATTTTTCCCATCAGATAGATGGCGTGGTGTTGAAAGTTGACAATCTTGCCGCGCGCGCCCTACTGGGATCCACGGCGCGTGCCCCGCGCTGGGCTTGTGCCTATAAGTTTCCCCCCGAAGAAGTCCACACGCGTCTATTGGGAATCGAAGTCCAGGTGGGGCGCACTGGGCGGGTCACACCTTTCGCGGTGATGGAGCGTGTGTTGGTAGATGGATCCTATGTGTCGCGCGCCACCTTGCACAACGCCAAGGAAGTCGCGCGTAAAGACGTGCGTCCTGGGGACACGGTGGTGTTGTGCAAGGCGGGGGATATCATCCCGGAGGTGCTCGGCCCCGTGCTGTCTTTGCGTCCAAGGGGATTGCCAGAGTGGGTAATGCCCGAAATGTGTCCATCTTGCGGGACACGCTTAGGACAGGAAAAAGAAGGCGATATCGATTTGCGCTGTCCCAACCAGGCCGGTTGCCCCGCCCAAATCACAGAGCGTTTGATTCATGTGGGGGCGCGTGGCGCTTTGGATATAGAGGGTCTGGGCGAAGAGGGTGCTTTGGCTTTGACTCAGCCGGAGGCCGGCCGGGCAGATGTCGCGGCTGCCTTGAGTGCGGGAGGCAGTTGTATGCTAGAGGATGGCACCGAGATTCGTGTCCCCGCTGGGAAACCGTTGGAGCTTGGAGCAATAGAATCGCTGTTGCCCCCGACCCAGGAGCCAGTGTTGCGTTCAGAGGCAGGGTTATTTGACCTGAAATCCAAGGACTTGCGCGATGTTTTCGTGTGGCGCGAGGTTCCTGGAACTGCGGGGCGTGACTGGCAGCAAGTGCGTTTTTTTTGGGCGAAGCCCAAACGGGTGACGGCGGCGGAAGCAGCGACTTTTGGCCTGGTTGCGGGGGAGCTGGGCGAGCCGGTGGCGGGTAAAACCGTCGAAACATTCTTCAACCAGTTGGCGGCCGCGCGTTCTAAGGAAACTTGGCGAGTGTTGGTGGCGCTCTCGATTCGCCATTTGGGGCCGGTGGCAGCCCGGGCGGTGGCTCGGAAGTTTCCGACTTTGGCGGCGGTAGCGGCGGCTGATGTTGAGGACTTATCACAGGTTGAGGGGGTGGGGACGGTTATCGCCGCTTCGGTTGTGGACTGGTTTCGGGTGCCGTGGCACCAAGAGATTGTCTTGGCGTGGACTCAGGCCGGTTTGGGTCTGGGGGCGCGTGATTTCGGGGTAGGTTTGGCTTCGGCTTCACGAGGTGCCAGCCCCGGGGTGGATTCGGGTGGAATTCAACCAGACTTGTTTTCAGATTTCGGGACAGGTCATGTCTCTGGTGGTGACGTTGAATCTGGGCAAGCCCCTCATGAACCCGCAGATCCCGGCGGCATCGAGGCGAGCTGGGGGCAAAACTTCCCTGCTGCAAAGGGGAGTGCCCCCGGAATGTCCGCGCAAAACCAGAGCGGCGCCTGGGAGGAGCCGGAACAAACCCTGGCGGGATTGACGCTTGTTATCACCGGGAATATCCCCGGTTTCACGCGGGAATCTGCGCAACTCGCGGTGGAGGATCGGGGTGGAAAGGCGACCGGTTCGGTATCAAAAAAAACCAGCGTGGTGGTGGCTGGCACCGGGGCGGGATCAAAGTTGGCCAAAGCCGAGGCTCTGGGCATCCCGGTTATTCCCGCCGAGGAATTCCCCGCCTTGCTGGAGCGCGGATTCCGGGTGCAGTGATGCCGGTTAGGAATCTTAATTTAGGGCTCCACATCGCCTTAAGTATATGAGCCTACGAACAAGCAGAGGATGCAGATACAGTGAGACTGTCAAGACGGTGTAAGAACAGTGACTCCGGCGTTTTCCCAGTGATGAGCGATTGAGTCGGGTAGAGGCTTCTCTGTTATGAAGTAATCTGCCATGGACAGGCTACCGATTTGACAGAACAGCTGGCGACCAATCTTCGAAGAATCTGCCAACACAACCACTGTGCGGGCGGTATCTGCCATTTCAGCCATCATATTGGCCTCCGCAAGGTACGAAGTTGTGTAGCCTAGAGTCTCTTCAACTCCTCCTACAGAAATGAAAGCAATATCAGCCCGAACGCGTGTGTCTAAGCCATTGACAGCAGAGGGGAGTCGGATAGGCCCTATTGTTGCCTGCGAGTGAATGCGAACAATTCCGCCAAACAGGTATAAGTCACGACAACAGTTTTCAGGCAGCACCTGCGCCACCGATAGGTTATTGGTCCCGATAGTAAGGTCATGCTTCCCTCGTAGGTAAGGAACCATGGAAAGGATTGTGGATCCAGCATTCATCAGAACTACATCTTGATTCTTGATGAGGCTAGCTGCGAGCATCCCAATGGCATTCTTGGAACGGGTGTTTAGCCTACTTCGTACTGTTAGCGTTGACTCTATAGGCGTGGAGCTATGCGTGCTTACCGCGCCTCCTCGGGTGCGGGTTACGTAACCCTCATCGGCGAGTCGGTCAAGGTCGCGGCGTATGGTGTCAACGGAGACACCATAGTTTTCTGACAAATCGTTGACTGTACCCTGGCCGTTCTTGTCTATGTACTCGAGCAACTTTCGTCGTCTACGGGCTGGAAGGTCACTATTTTCAGCACTCATGATTACATGTTAGACCAGCGTAGTCCATAAAAATAAGGAACAGGCGTGAGCCAGCAAGAACTTGCAGCTGCGGGTCTTGCAAAACGCGCTTACATGCGTTATAATGCATTTACAAGCATAAGTCAGCAACTGACTATGTGAATCAGTGAAGATTAGGAGGAACTGATGATGAACAGGAAATCAGCGAAAACTTGGGGTGCTTTGAGCGTTGCGGCTCTGGCGCTTACACTTACTGCGTGCGGCGATGCAGGCAGTTCTGAAAATTCTTCTGCACAGGGGAATGGTGATGCAATCACACTGGAATTTGCGCAATGGTGGGAGCCTGAACTACCTGATAACTCTCTACGTGGTCTGATGGATGAGTTCGAGAAGGATAACCCTGGGATTAAGGTTAAGCTTTTATCGGGTCCGTACGCTTCAACTCGTGAACAAATTGTAGCGGGTGCGGCAGCAGGCACCATGTCTGATGTGGTCGGTCTTGACGGAGCCTGGGTAAATGATTTTGCGAAGCAAGGTGCTATAGCCAATTTGTCAGATGTCATGAAAAAAGCATCGTATGATGATAGTAAGCTCGTAAGTCAGGTGAAGGTGGATGACAAGACTTACTCGATTCCAGTTACTAACTTCGTGTATCCAATGTTCGTGAACCAGGAGATTCTGGACAAGGCGGGAATTAAGGAGGCACCCAAGACGCGCGAAGAATTTGCTAAGGCGGCAAAAGCAGTGACCAACGACAATGTAAAGGGATGGGCATTGCCTCTGTCGCTGGAAGCACCCAACGGTATTCAAAATGATGTGATGCCTTGGGCTTGGGCTTCTGGAGGTTCCATGCTAAAGGATGGGAAGCCTTTCCTAGAAGGAAATAAGGATGTGGAAGATGTTGTAACATACATAAAAAAACTGTGGGATGATCAAGTTATCGCACCCGGTGCGCTGACCATGAAAGAGCAAGACAAAGTGGAAGAATTTACCAATGGGCGGGTGGCAATGATGATTGATTCGCTGGCGCACGTAAATCTAATCCGTAAAAATAATCCAAATTTAAAATTTGATTTGTCGCCTTTGCCGGCCAAAGCGGGTTATGACGGTAAACGAGGGATGCCGTTCGCATCATGGGGGATAGGCATTTCAGCTAATACAAAACATCCAGAACAGGCGTGGAAACTAGTAGAATTTCTTCTTTCTAAAGATATTAATGCTAAATTGTGTGATGCTGCCAATGCGTTTCCAGGGAATAAAGATGCGAAGCCAAGCTTCATTGAAAAGGATGAGATATTGGCAAAAGCGTTTGAAATTTGGAATGCGGGTGTACCTGCTAACGAGTTTACTGGTTTGCCCGTTGCCGAACAGCTGATGCGCGAATTTGATGAGGGTTTACAACAAGTACTTTCTGAAAATGCTAATATTTCATCCGTGCTCAAAGATGTTGAGTCTAAGTGGAATAGTAAATTCTGATGAGCGTATGAGCCCTAGAGATGGTTGATATGATTGTTTCTAGGGCTCATTCATTGAAAGATTGTAGAACAATGGATGAAATAGCTCAAATGAGGGGCAAACGGAAAATTACATTAGTTCCGTATGCATATCTAACGCCTACGCTGGTCTTTATGGTTGTCCTACTCTTCATTCCTGTAATCATAGTAGTCAGTTATTCCTTTATGAATAGAGTGATTACAGCACCAGACTCGACATTAGTGGGATTCAAAAACTATCATGAAGTATTACTAAATCCAACATTTCATGTCGCCCTAAAAAATACGCTATTTTTTACGGTGATTAGTGTTATTGCTCATATGCTAATTGGATTAGGCTTTGCTTTGCTTCTGAACACGCAGTATTTTGGACGAATTACTAAAGCCATCTTCAGAACAATATTCGTATTGCCGTGGCTACTAACAGTTGCAATCATTGCGGTGTTGTGGAGGTTACTTTTAAATCCTAATGGTGTGATTAATTATTTATTGAATGTCCTGGGTTTGGTTCATGGTCACCCGGAATGGCTATCCAATCCTGATGTGGCTTTATGGGTGGTTACGTTTATTAACATTTGGGCCGGTTACCCATTTTTTATGATAAGCCTACTTGCAGGATTGCAGGGAATACCGAGGGATTTATACGAGGCTGTTGCTGTGGATGGTGCCGGGAAGATTAGATCATTTTTTGCCATAACTGTTCCCCAGTTGCGTCCTATTATTATTTCGATGGCTTTGTTGGATCTTATATGGACTTCACAGCAGTTCGCTTTGATTTGGATGACAACAGGTGGAGGACCTATGAACCGAACCGAAATGCTAGCTACATTTACATATAAGTTAGCTTTTTCTAACTATGATTTTTCTGGAGCAGCAGCTAGCGCTGTAATAATACTAGCGCTTTCTATGATTCTAGCCTTTTTCTACGTACGGCATCAACACGCAGCGGAGTGAAAAATGAAGATAAGTCGTAAACAACAGGACGTAATTGGAAGGCTTATTGCAATTATTGGTTTGCTATTGGGTACCTTTTTTGCGGGATTTCCAATATTCTGGATGATATGTTCTTCATTCAAATTAAACTCGGAAATTTTCGCATTTCCTCCTGAAATTATAACCAAGAATTTTTCCTTCGATGCCTATATTTCCATTTTCAAGGATTCTGAAAAGCTACGTTTTTTTGCTAATAGTTATTTTATTGCAGGGATGGTGGCCACCTTGACTCTTTTAGTGGCAATCTTGGCATCATACGCATTCAGCCGTTACGAGTTTCCGGGAAAGAAAATTATAAATATTTTCATAATTTCAGTCCAAGCAATTCCCCCGATTACTCTATTGATCCCCTATTTTGGATTGATGGTGGCATTAAAACTTTACAATACTTACCAGGGGCTTATTTTTACTTATATGGTGCTGACGCTTCCGTATGCAATAATTATGCTAACAGGATATTTCAATACCTTACCGCGAGAACTCGATGAAGCTGCAAAGGTGGATGGAAGTACTAGTTTTGGAGCCCTATGGAGAATTCTTGTGCCTATATCTATTCCAGGTATTTTGTCAGTTGCAATTTATACCTTTATGATTGCATGGAATGAATATCTATTTGCTTTGACGTTAACACGAACGAATGATATGAGAACAGTTCCTATTGGTATTCAACTTTTAATGGGGCAGCACTCATACGATTGGAATGAAATGATGGCTATGAGCGTTCTTGGCTCTATACCTGTAATCATTCTATTTATTTTCTTCCAACGGTATTTTATCGGTGGAATGACCTCTGGCTCAGTAAAGAGCTAAAAGGTCGAACAACATAAGACAAGAAGGAGACAGAAATGTTACTAAAAGGAACCAAACTGTTAGATGTTGCGAGTGAACAAGGCTTTGCAATACCTGCTTTCAATATTTCGAGTCATTCAATGCTTAATGCAATAATTCAAGTATGTGAGGAAAAGCAATCACCTCACATAATAGCAATACATCCTGATGAGTTGAAACATATAGGGGATAATTTTATACCTTCTGTTATTCAAGCTGCATATCGCTCTAGTGTTCCTACCATGATTCACTTGGATCACGGAGCTAGCTATGAACAAGTTATTCATGCTATCCAATGCGGATTTACATCGGTGATGATTGATGGATCGCTATTGTCTTACGAGGAAAACGTAGCTCTGACGAAAAAAGTAGTAGAGGCAGCACACCCTGTTGGAATTCAAGTCGAAGCTGAGTTGGGAACTATCGGTAAAACTGACGGCTTTGCAGAGAATGGCACTAATGATATAATCTACACTGACCCGCAGATAGCAAAAGATTTCTTGCAAGCTACAGGGGCAGATTCTCTTGCAGTAGCAATTGGTACACGCCACGGTTTATATCCATCAGATTTGCAACCTGAGCTAAAAATTGACCTATTACATGAAATTAAGAAAACTGTAAATGTTCCATTGGTGCTTCATGGAGGCTCGAATAATCCAGATAGCGAAATTGCTAAAGCCGTTGTGAAGGGTATTAACAAAATTAATATTAGTTCTGATATTAAATCTGTATACTTTACAAAGATGCGCGAAGTGTTGAAGGATCGAGGTCTCAGGGAACCTAATGTTATTGAACCTCCTTGTGAGGCCGCGTTAAAAGAGTGCGCTTCGCAAAAAATTGATTTGTTTAACTCAGCAGGCAAGGCAAATCTTTACTAAGAAAGGCAATTCGATGAGGATCGTACTGGGACTAACCGGATGCGTAGATTATGAAATATGTTGGGATAGTACTGTTTTGCAAGGTCTAGTTACAGATATGAAGTTACGTGTTGGCGAACTAGTACGACCCTCATCGATTTCCTCCATACGTGATTTAGTGATTAGTATACTTTGGTATATGGAGCATGGTATAGGCGGCGAAGAATACGTCATTTCAAAAAATAATTTATTAGAATTTGCAGATTGTTTTACTTATAAGGTAACACTAGGCGGAACGGCGGTTCGCGCTGGAATCGCACTTGCAAAAATGGGTGTTGGCTCAATTGTACATGCAGTATCCAGCAATCCGGTGTTTAATAATCTAATTCCGGATAATATCAAACTTATGTGTTGTGAGAATTCCAATTATGCGGATCCTCACCTCATTATTCAGTATCCCTCTGATGTAGAAATCGTGTTAGCGGATGGATGTATCAGATCGAAGCGTCCAAATAGGTTAATTTATGTTAATGACGAACCAAATGCGTTAGTTACCATATCTCCACTATTATCAGATGCGCTTCGCTCTGCGGATATTTTTCTTATTTCAGGGATTAATGGTATTCGCGATAAAGTAATTATAGATAAAAAATGTGACGAAATTGCTCTACTTTCAAGAAATGCTAATCCAAATATGATTTGCGTCTATGAGGAAGCTGCGTTTCATGTTGATAGTTTCAAGTATGATATTAATTCTACTTTAAGTGGTATTATTGATATTCGTTCGATGAATGAAGATGAAGCGCAAAAATACCTTAATCTGAGCATAAATCTCTACAATCCTGAAGAAATTATCGAGATGTTCACGGGGCTCAGCCGACTTTTCCCCAATGAGGTGATAGTAGTTCATACCCAAAATTGGGTGGCTGCATCAGGGGTTAGTCCTAAAATTTCGGCTAATCAGATAAAAGAGGCTCTATCTAAAGGTGTTTATCTAGCGTCAACCCGTTTTTTATATGGTGATGATTTGGATGTAAATAAATATTTATATATAAAGAAACAGCCTTATGTTTATCGTGCTCAAATTCTTATGGATAAACTTGCTTCAAGTCAAATTTTTGGTATTCCCAGTATCGATATTAACGCCAATTATCCTACGACTATTGGACTTGGTGATAGTTTCTGTGGAGGTTTGGTGTGGGGATTGTCAGAATTGTTAGAGAAAGATATTTAACCTAGGAGTGTATTATGATGTTAGACAGAGAATCAGAAATCTCGAACTTACTTAAATTTGCTGTTAACTCGCGTCATAAATTCGGATTTGCGTGGTTAGATGACGAGGGTAGAATCGATACCAAGAAACACCTTGAATTGTGGATTACGGCAAGAATGACGCATTGCTTTGCTTTGGGCTCCATGCTTCATAAATTATTACCAGAAAGCGAATGTGCACAATATCGTGAGCTAGCTATTCATGGCATCTCCTGTCTGTGTAACTATTTTCATGACGTAGACTATGGTGGATATTTTAGCGCTATTTCATCTACCACTGGTGTGGCGAGTGGTAGGGGTGAAAGAAAGGAGGCGTATTCGCATGCTTTCGTTATTCTTGCGGCATCTTCTGCTGTAATTGCTGGAGTAAATGAAGCTGAAATACTTCTTGAGGATGCTCTTCAAGTAAGTACTGAACGATGGTGGGACAAGCAATCGTGTATGGTGAAAGAATCCTATACGCGTGATTTTACTGAGTGTGAGCCTTATCGTGGTTTAAATGCTGCAATGCACACTGTTGAAGCCTATCTAGCTGCGTTTGATGCGCTAGAAAAACTCGAATATCTTAATAGAGCTAAACATATGGTAGAGCATGTTGTTGGAGAGATGGCATCTGCCTCTGATTGGAGACTTTGTGAGCATTTTTCGATAAGTTATGAACCCCTATATGACTTCAATAAAGATAAACCTGGGGATGCATTCAGGCCTTACGGGGCTACGCCGGGTCATTCTTTCGAATGGGGGCGTCTTGCTTTGCAGACAGTTGTAACGTGTAGGAATTTAGGGATTGAAATATCTGAATCAGTCTTAGGGAATGCCTTGCGGCTAATTGACGCTGGTAAAAGAGACGGATGGTGCCGTGATGGAGCTCCTGGTTATGTTTACACTGTGGATTTTGATGGAACTCCAGTAAATCACAGCCGTATGTACTGGGTAGCTTGTGAGGCTGTAGTAGCAGCATGTGTAGCTCAAAAATTAGATACAGTAAACCATTTGAAATGGGAGCATCTTGAGCGTGAGGCTATGAATTTTCTTGAAACGTATTGCCGCGACCAGCCAGGTAGGTATGTTCATGAACTTGATGAATCAAACAAGCCTGCCTTTTCAACATGGAGTGGGAAACCGGATATTTACCATACTCTCCAAGCAATGTTGATTGATAAACTTCCCGCTTCTCCAACATTCGCGCTAGCAGTGCGAGGTATCTTTGAGCGTTAGTAAAGCACATATCTAGTTAATTAGAGAGGTGACACCTGTGATATGACTATTAGCAAAATTAGAGTGCTTTCTAATTTGCGATGTTATATTTTGTTTAAAATGATTATGAGATGGTAGAATTTTATCTATGAATGCTGAGGAATCATGTGTGTCCAGTCGTTACTTCGGGCGACTGGACGAGCAAGCGGTACACGCTTACACGATAAGGGCAAAGGGTGGTCTGACTGCGGAAATCCTGGATTGGGGGGCGGCACTAAACAGTGTGCGTCTTTGCGGAAATGATTCATCGAGTGAAGTAGCGGTAGGGTTCGACACTGTAGAAAATCGAAAAGATGATTACTTCGGAGCAATTATAGGTCGGGTTGCTAATCGTATTAAAAACGGCCACTTTTCGATTGACGGTCAAGATTTCCAAGTGGCCACTAATGAATACGGCAACACTCTCCATGGTGGATCTGGGGGATTCTGTTCGCGCATCTGGCGGGTAACCCACAAAGACCCGGGTGCGCTGACCCTTGCCCTAACCAGTCCCGATGGTGATCAAGGCTTTCCGGGGGAAGTGGATGTCACGGCTATATATCGGGTAGAGGGGAGCACTCTCAGCTTGAACCTCACTGCCACCACCACCGCGCCCACAGTACTGTCATTAACTAACCATGTCTATTGGAATCTGGCTGGTGGTGGCAGTATAGATAACCACGAGTTGTTAGTGGAAGCCGAGCAGTATCTGCCTATTGATGCGCAATCCATTCCGGTGGGAGAAATCGCCTCGGTGGCAGGAACTCCCTTTGACCTGCGGAAATCTCGATTGCTCGGGTCTATAGTGCGCGATTCCCACCCTCAGATTGGGCTGGCACACGGCATTGACCACAGTTTCTGCATTCGTGGCTCCGGATTGCGCCGCTGTGCTCGCTTGGTGTACTCAGACAGCGGTCGAGCCTTAGAAATCTGGTCAGATTTGCCTGCCGTCCAAGTTTATACCGGGAATTCTTTGGATGCTACTATGCAGCGAGTCGGTGGACAATGGCTGCGCCAGGGAGATGCCATTGCTATAGAACCAGGGTATTATCCCGACTCCCCGCACCATCCAACGTGGCCTGACATTACCTTACGCCCCGGGCAACAGTGGCAGGCGCGCATAGAATGGCGCTTTGAAGTTGAAGCTTCGCTATGAGATGCTACGATTGAAACATTGCAATCACTGCGCAAACTATTTGACGTCCACGATTTTCATTTTATGCAAGAGATTAGCGAACTCTAGTCTAACAAAAACGCCAATTGTTTTCGCCGAGACAACCATCCCAAAACACCATACGTGTTAATATTTACATGAAATGTAAAGATTCAATATTTTTACTCACAAGAATTGCGGGTATCTAGCTTAAAACTAGATACCCGCAATTCTTGGGTAATAATGGTGAATAAGTTATCTTAAATTTACTTCCCTTCAGTGATTATATCCGATTTATTCAAACCCTCAGCGCTGAGGAGCTTAAGTTGTTCTGACTTTGTAAGATACGTTATCCCTAAACCAGTGGCTGCTAGTATAAGTGCTATGACCATACCGGACCAGTTAAATACAGCCCAAGGAAGGTAAGCAAATGTAGAAACGCCAAGTGTCGCTGCCATGTAGGCACCTGCTGCTGTCCATGGCATAAGGCACTCTGTGACTGATACAGAATCCTCGATAGTTCTGGAGAGTACTTTTGGTGCTATTCCGCGTCGAATGTAAGATGGGCGAAGTACTTCGCCTGGCATAATAATTGATATTTGTCCATTGGAAGTAACTCCTGTAGTTCCTAAGCAAATGCAAACTGTTGATGCAATCAATCCAAATCTTGACTTTACGTTTCCAAGTATTCGTTCAGTTATAAATTCAAGTGAACCAGATAGTGCCATAATACCTGCAAATAATATAGCGCAAAAGCAAATCAGTAACGTACCTAACATCGAGTTCATGCCACCCCGTTCCAGAAGACGTGAAATATCTTCTATGGGCTCTATTTTAGACCATGCCGGTCGACTAATCATGTCAAGCTTGAAACCGTTGATTATTGACTGAACAACATTTTGAATTGACTGACCTTGGAAAAATAAAGCATTACCCATTGCTAGAACTGAGGATAAGAACATAACAGGTATAGTAGGAAAGCGCATAGCAGCACCAGCTATAACTACAATTATTGGAATTATTGCTATGAGATTAAGGTTGAATGCGGCCTCAAGCTGTTGCAACATGGTACCCACTTTTTCTGGAACCTCAGCGTCTGTTGGTGTAGCTAAGCCAATCGCTAGGTAAATAACCATAGCAAGTACAAAGGCCGGGCCTGAAGTCCATAGCATATTCTTAATATGTGTGAAAATGTTCACTCCGGTAATCATAGATGCAAGATTAGTTGTGTCGGACAGTGGAGACATTTTATCGCCAAAATAGGCTCCTGCTACTACAGCACCAGCTACCATTGGGAGGTTTGCATTCATCCCTATAGCGACACCCATAAATGCTACTCCGATAGTTCCCGCAGATCCCCACGAAGTTCCGGTGCACGTTGATACTATAGCCGTAACTATAAGTGCGATGAAAGCGAGATATTGGGGATTAATTATTTTCAAACCCCAGTAAATCATCAATGGAATTGATCCACCTGCCATCCATGCTCCAATCAGAAAACCTACCATTAGAAGGATGAGTAGCGCTGGCCAGGCTTTTGCCATTTTTTGCGACACCATCACCATCATTTCTTCCCAACTGTAGCCAAGCCTTAAAGCTACAAAAGAAGCTACAACCGCAGATAGAAGTATCATCGGTTCTACGGGTAACTTAAATGCTAAGTAACCGCCTCCAATAAAAATGATAAGAGCTAGTATCGGCAATAAAGCCTCTACCAGAGTAGGGGATTTTTTTTGCCTATTCTTATCTGATTCATCTTTTTTTCTTGTATTCTTGCTAAACATGTCTATACCTTTCGTGTATTTTGTAATTGGCTGAGAAGTCGTATCATTGCGACTTCCAATTTTGAGCGAGGTATCGCTACTCCTATTCTGAAATAGCCCTTCCATGCTGCTCCAAAGTTATCTCCTGGGCTTATAACCACATGCGACTTTTGAGCTAAATATTCATATGATATTGAGGATGAAATTACTTTTGATGCGTCGCACCATAACAGATATGTCCCTTCGGGAAAATAAAATTTTATGTATGGCGCTTTAGATTGAAGGAAATTGGTAACAAATTTTAAATTCCTGTCTATATACTTATTTAATGCTCTCATCCACGTTCCATCTGAATTCCACGCAGATATAGCGGCAGGAATGGAAAAATAATTTGGATTGTGTATTCCAGATAATTGTAGCGATTTTCGCATTTTCCTTCGCAGCTCCGCATCGGAGGTGATAGCTGCTGCTGCTTCGAGTCCTGCTAAATTGAAACTTTTTGCAGGTGATACACAGCTTACTACCGCGCTATTAATCTTTTCTCTTAAGCACAACATACCAATTGGATGCCATTTCACTCCTTCACGAAGGATATCGCAGTGGATATCGTCTGATATTATTAGAACATCGTTAAGTGCTGCTAAATTAGCTATTTTGGCTAATTCGTCTTCAGACCAAACTCTACCAGTTGGGTTATGTGGGTTTGTTAATATGAATATATCTATTCCTTCAAATGCTTCCTCCAAGGCTTTGGTGTCGTAAGTCCATAACCCATCGTTATTAATTTTTAACGGAATTGTATATAACTGGCCGCCGCAAGAAACTGCGGTGTTTACAATTGGAGCATAAAACGGTGAAAATGTTGCGAAACGAGGATTATGAAAAACATGATTGAATATACCTGCGACTAGTTCGATTATTCTAGGACTGAAGACAACATTATCTGGGTTAAAAAACCAATTGTGTGTATTGCTAAACCAATTAGCACATGCTTCTCCGTATGTATTTGGGACATCTGTGTAAGAATATATTCCATGTTTAGCGCTATTTGTTACAGCCTCTAAGACCTCGGGACAAGTTTGAAAATCCATTTCTGCTATTGAAAGAGAGATTGCCTCTTGCCCATATTTAGGGGCTATAAAATCGTAACTTACGCTGTTAAATCCCCGTCGGTCGATATTTCTATCAAAATCAAACATCCTCATTTTCATATCCTCCTTGTTATGAAAAGCTGTATTATAATCTGTTTTTACAGGTTGCTGCGCCATTTCGCATCGTTACTGTTATAATTGCAGTTGGCTAATGGGTATCTGCCGCTAGTTGATGGTACTTATCCAGGACTTGCGGGCACGGTTTGCCTTCCAGCACGGCGGTACCGGTAAGCTCCCACCGGGGTGGCTGTTCGGAACCGGAGAGCACCCAGGCGGCCTGAGCTGCCGCGCCTAAAGCCACGTATTCCCCCGGCGGTGGTAATATCACGGGACATTCCAGGACTCCGGGCAAAATCTGTTGCAGTGCCTTTGACTTAGCGCCCCCACCAATCAACAGATAGCGGGTTACGGTTTCCCCCGTGGCTTCACGTAAGAAACCGGCCGCGTCAACCAAGGAACAGGCTAGCCCCTCTACAAAAGCACGTGCCAAATCCTCTCGGGTGCTCGTGGAACGTAAACCGCGAAACATCCCGGAAGCACCTGGCCGGTTAGGAGTGCGCTCCCCATCCAGATAAGGCAGCAACGTAACCCCATTCGCACCCGGGGGAGCGGCCAATGCCAACTGGGAAAACTCCTCGTGGTTAACTCCCAACAGTCGTGCCCCTAAATCCAGGATTTTCGCGGCATTGATGGTGCAAGCCAAGGGCAACCAATTCCCAGTCGCGTCCGCAAAACCAGTCACCGAACCAGTTGCGTCAAAAGTCGGGCGGCTGGACACCATCGCGGCCACTCCGGAAGTCCCCACAGACAACGAAACGTCCCCGGCACCCATAGCCAAGCCCAAAGCGGCTGCCATGTTGTCCCCGGTTCCCGGTGCTATCACCGCTCCAGTCTCTGTTTTCCCCATGTTCTGGTTGGGAGAAACGGGTAAATCTGGAACAGCCGCCTCATGTCCCAAGGCTTGTATCAACAAATCCGTATCCCACGCATCTTTGCGTGGCGAGAAATACCCCGTACCGGAAGCATCCCCCCGATCCGTGAACCATACAGTCTTATCGGCATTCAGCTCGTGAGACAAATAATCATGTGGCAGCACCACCCGACGCACCCGCCGCGCATTGTCTGGTTCCGCATCGCGTAACCACCGCAACTTGGTAGAGGTAATGGAAGCTACATGCACGCTGCCGGTACGCTGTGCTGCAGCCGTTTTACCGCCCAGTTCCGCGATTAAATCCTTAGCTGCCGCCGCCGAGCGGGTGTCATTCCACAGCAATGCGTCACGGATTACCCGGTCGTTTTCGTCCAACACCACCATGCCGTGCTGCTGTCCCGCCACGGCCACCGCCTCGGCGCGGGGCAGCAGTTCGTCACAAGTGTTATGCAGGGCTTCCAGCCACGCGGCCGGGTTGCATGAGGTGCCATCTGGGTGTGGATGACGCTTCTGGGCGACGACCTTCCCTGTTTCAGCCTCTACCAGCAACGCTTTCGTTGACTGCGTGGAAGAATCAATGCCAAGTACCAGACTCATTTTTATTCCTTTCGGGCGAGAATTCGGGGGAATATTTTAGGAGCGTTGCCGGGAATACATAAAAGGAATCTTTCAAAAGAAATGGGAGCGGGGGCAAGACAACCTTATTGCCCCCGCACGAAACCGCGTCAGCTCACTAGATGTTCAATAGCCATCTGATAGAGCTTGACAAAGTGGTATTCACGATGTGCTTTCGCTTCCACATCGAAGGGTTCATCCTTGGCCAGAAAGTCCTCGATGTTTTCGTCTTTGTCCAAAGTTGGTTCGCCCAGTTCGTAAACCGAGGCTTCCTTCATGAGTGTCTGCACCTCGGGGTCGGCGCGGAAGGCTTTGGCTTTTTCTGCCAAGGCCAGATAGCTGCGCATATTGGCTTGTGCGGATTCCCACACGCCTTGCATTCCTTCGGTGCGGCTGGGTTTGTAATCGAAATGTATCGGTCCGGTGTATAGAGGCGCGTCGGGGCAGGCCGGGAATCCGTTTACCAGCAAATCCACAGTGAAGAAAGCGCTGAGTAAATCGCCGTGACCAAACACCAAGTCCTGGTCGTACTTCAACCCTTTCTGTCCATTGAGGTCAATATGCACTAGTTTGCCGGAGTGCAACGCCAGAGCTAGGCCGTGAGTATAGTTCAGGTTCGCCATCTGTTCGTGGCCGACCTCTGGGTTCAATCCGACAACGTCCCCGTTGTCCAGGGTAGCAATCAGGGCGAGCGCATGGCCGATGGTTGGCAGGAAAATATCTCCCCGGGGTTCATTAGGCTTGGGTTCCAAGCCAATCTTTAGATTGTAGCCTTGCTGCTTGATATAGGCCGCCACTGTATCCAGGCCTTCCGCATATCGGGCGTGGGCGGCGTAGAGATCCTTCGAGGAATCGTATTCCGCGCCTTCTCGGCCACCCCACATCACGAAAGTGGTAGCGCCCATTTCGGCCGCCAAGTCGACGTTTTTAAGTACTTTACGCAGTCCAAAACGACGCACAGCTCGATCGTTAGAGGTCAATCCACCATCTTTGAACACGGGGTGAGTGAAAGTATTGGTGGTGACCATTTCGATGACCAAGCCGGCCTTGTCGGCGGCATCCTTTAGTCGTTTTACTCGTTGGTTTCTTTCTGTTTCGCTGGCGTTGAAGGGGAATACGTCATTGTCATGGAATGTGATACCCCAGGCACCGAGTTCCGCCAGTTTATCCGCGTATTCCCAAGGGTCTAGCGAACTACGAGAATCCGTGCCGAAAGGGTCGGTTCCTGTCCAACCAACTGTCCATATACCGAAGGAAAATCTGTCTGCTTTGGTGGGGTTGCGAACCATATGAGCTCCTTTACTAGAAATAATTCGACCATACAACAAAAACATATTTTTGCGATATTGTCAAGGTATGACACGTCAAAACACGGTTCACCAGGAATCTTTGCGTTCCATAAATATCGGTCTGGCACTGCAGTCCATACTGTTATCCAAAACTCCGCCTAACCGCGCTCAGGTCGCGGCCTCTATCGGCGCGGCTCGTTCTACAGCGGGGACTTTGGTTGATGAACTGATTTCCTGGGGGCTGATTGAAGAACGCGAAGCCCCGGAACAACGGAAGCGGGGACGACCGGGCAAACTCCTGGTACCTAGTTCTGGGAAAGTAGCCGCCATTGGGGTGGAGATTAACGTGGCTATTCTGGCGGTAAAAGTCATAGACGTGGCCGGAAATGTGCTGGCTAAGCGCTTTATCTACGATGATTTTCGCGGGGTAGAACCTCCGCGTGCGGTCGACATGGCTATGGGGTTGATTGAAGAATGCCTGGGGGAAACGGACGCTGAAGTCAATCTGGTGGGTACGTCTTTCGCAGTTCCAGGTATGGTAGATTCCCAAACGGAGCATATATTGGTGGCGCCCAACTTGGGGTGGCCTGCGGTGGATTTGGTGGGTTTGGCGCGCCAGGCGGGGCTTTCTGGCAAGATTTCTGTATTCAACGAGGCCGATTGCGCGGCGTTGACGGTGTCCCAGAATTCCCCCGGTCAGCCCTCTGAACTGCAGGATTTCTTGTATGTTTCCGGGGAAGTTGGGATTGGTTCAGCCTATGTTACCGAAGGCGTGGTCAGAACTGGTAAACACGGTTGGGCCGGGGAGCTAGGGCATGTCTGTGTTGATGCGGTTGGGGCGCCGTGCGCGTGCGGATCTACTGGGTGTTTGGAAGTATACGCCGGACAGCGCGCCATGTGTGCCGCTGCTCAAGTTGCCAGTATTGAGGAACTGCTTTCCAAGCTGAAATTGGGGGATAAACGCTGCGAGCAGACTGTACGTAAAGCGGTGGTTTCTTTGGGGGTTGCTATTAGTGCGGCTATGAACTTGCTGGATATTTCTACGATTGTTTTCGGTGGGCATTTGGGGAGACTGGCGGATTACCTGGTAAAACCAACCATGGAAGAGCTGCGGACTCGGGTTTTGTGGGGGGATTTGTCATCTTTCAATATTATTCCGATTCGTTTAGATTCGGGAAAGCGTGCGACTGGTGCCGCGTTTGCGGTGTTGAACCAGGTGCTAAAGAATCCGGCCGCTTTTGCGGCTTCGGCTTCATGAGGCGCCATCCGGAATGAAAGCAAGGATTCGGGGATGACACCTCATGAAACCGACAAAAGGAAACGGGCAGCAAACAGCAACTACAGCACCGAACCGAGGGGGCGCAGCACGCCTTCGATAACGCGTGTCAACCAAGGGCGTTCTTCCCATTCCGCCAGGGTAAGCTGGCGGGCATTACCCAGGTCGTTGCGAAAAACCTGTTCCATTTGGGCAGCCAAATCGGGCGAGTAAACCTCTAGGTTAATTTCGTAGTTTCCGGTCATCGACAAGCGATCAATATTCGCGGTACCAATCGTGGTCCACACCCCGTCCGCAGTCGCAGTTTTCGCGTGCACCATCGCGTTTTGATACAACCAAATTTCGACCCCAGCCTCTAGCAGTGGTGAATAAAATGACCGCGCTACCCAGTCGGCGGCGATGTGGTTGGAAATCTCGGGAATCAAGACTTTCACGTCCACTCCCCGGTTCGCCGCCGAGGTCAGTTCGTCCAGAATATCCTTGTCCGGGATGAAATACGCTTGGGTAATCCACACGTTGCGCTGGGCTCGCCCCAAAGCATTGATGTACAACCCTCGCACTGGGAACAACCACCGATTCGGCTCGTTACGCGCTGCCGCGATGTGTCGCGACCACTGTTGGCCGGGGTATTTCGGCAGCGACGGCAGGCGGCGTGACAGGTGCGTGTTCCAGAAATCCGTGAACGCATTAGCCAATTCCAAAGTCGCCGCACCCTCTATCCGCAGATGCGTATCGCGCCACTGATTAGCATAGAGCGAACCGATATTGTATCCCCCGATGAAACCCACCCGGTTGTCCACCACCAGGAGTTTACGGTGGTCACGTCCGGTGGAATGGAAAGACAGAAAAAACGAGCGGAATAAGCCGAAACGCATCACATGCAGATGTGTCAGTCGGGGGAAATCCGTGAATGCCGGGGGGACACTCAGATTCCCGAAAGCATCCCAAATCACAAACACATGCACTCCACGGCGCGCCGCTGCAATCAGAGCATCCTTGAATAAACGTCCGATTTCGTCATTTTTCCAGATGAAGGTCTCGAAGAATACGTTGCGCCGGGCTTGGCGAATTTCATCCAGCATCGCCTGGTAGAGTTCCGCCCCGGAAGTGTAAACCTTCATGTCGTTGCCGTGGACATCCACCGGGGGCAGTTCCGTTATGGGGAAGGCCGCCACCGGCGCGGGACGCCAGGCGCGCAGAGTATCAATCATGAAAGTGATAAACCCGGCGATGAACTCGAAGATTAAGAAAGCTGCAGCCACTCGTCCCAGGATTCGCGGCAACCTCTCCGGGGCTTGCACCGCTTTGTCGGACAGTCGCGTGAAAAATTTCGCGAGTCCACGAAACATGCCACTACGAACGCTCATAGAACAAGACTAACAGTCTCGGCAAGAAAGTTTTCTCTGACTGGGCGCAACATTAATTTCTCAGTGGTTCGCCGTGTCGGCTTAAATCGTTTCTTGGGTGGCACCTCATGAACACGTAACCCTCCACCACACCTAAGCGAAACCCGGCAGTGCGCCATAAACTCGCCAAAACCCTGCCGAGTGTTATCTTTATCGCCGGCTTTGAACTAAACTCGAAACATGTCCACTATTGATGCAGAAGAAGTGCGGCGCGTTGCGAGCCTGGCTCGGATTGCGCTCACCGAAGATGAAATAACAAAAATCGCGGCCGACTTGGGGGTTATCTCCGATGCGGTTGCAAAGGTGTCCGAGGTCGCCACCCCTGATGTGCCGGCGACCTCCCATCCGATTCCCCTGACGAATGTGTGGCGCGAGGATGTTGTGGGGCCGACTTTGGATCATGACGAAACCTTGGCGCAAGCCCCGCACCCGGAGGCCGGCATGTTTGGGGTTCCGCAAATCTTGGGGGAGGAGTGAAGCTATGACCAGCGAGTTGTATCTACAAAGTGCCACCGAGTTGGCAGAAAAACTGCGCGCGGGGGAAACCACCAGCGAGGAACTCGTAAAGATTTTCCTGGAGCGAATCAAGAATCTGGATGGAACGATTCATGCGTTCCTGTTTGTGGACGAAGCCGGTGCCCTGGAAACCGCCCGCCAGGTCGATGCCGACCGGGCAGCGGGCAAGGAACTGCCGCCCTACGCCGGGGTGCCGATTGCGATTAAAGACAATTTGGTGACGCGGGGTAAGCCCACGACCTGTGGATCGAAGATTCTGGAAGGCTGGCTGCCGCCCTATGACGCGACGGTGGTGTTGAAACTGCGCGAGGCTGGCCTGCCGGTGTTGGGTAAAACCAATATGGACGAATTTGCCATGGGTTCCTCTACCGAGCATTCGGCTTACGGATTGACCCGCAACCCGTGGGATTTAGAGCGTATTCCCGGTGGCTCCGGGGGTGGCTCGGCGGCAGCGGTGGCTGCATACCTGGCACCCTGGGCTTTGGGGTCGGACACGGGCGGGTCTATCCGCCAGCCGGGTGCAGTAACCGGTACGGTGGGGGCAAAACCCACTTATGGTGCCGTTTCCCGTTATGGCTTGGTCGCGATGGCTTCGTCTTTGGATCAAATTGGCCCGGTCACGAGGTGCGTGTCGGATGCGGCGGCGCTGCACACAATTATTGCTGGTCATGATCCCCTGGACGCGACCTCGCTAGATGAACCGGTGCCGGATTTATCGGCGGCCGTAACCGAGGTTGTGGCCAATCCCAATACCACCAAACTTCGTGTGGGTGTGGTCAAACAAATCAGCGGTGAGGGCTTCCAGGCCGGGGTGCGCCAGCGTTTTGATGAAGCAGTAGAACGCCTGCGCGCTGCCGGGGCGAGCATCGTGGAAGTGGATTGCCCGTCCTTCGAGTATTCCTTGGCAGCGTATTACTTGATTATGCCGGCCGAGGTGTCTTCGAACTTGGCGCGTTTCGACGGGGTACGCTACGGCTTACGAGTGCTGCCCGAATCCGGTCCGGTAACGGCGGAAACCATGATGGCAGCCACCCGGGAAGCCGGGTTTGGTCCGGAAGTGAAACGCCGCATTATCCTTGGCACCCACGTGCTTTCGGCCGGATATTTCGATGCCTACTATGGCAGCGCCCAAAAGGTGCGCACCCTGGTGCAACGAGACTTGGCGGCGGCTTTTGAACAGTGTGATGTGCTGATTTCGCCCACCGCCCCCACCACCGCTTTCAAGTTCGGCGATAAACTGGACGACCCGATGGCCATGTACCTCAATGACGTGGCCACGATTCCGGCAAATATGGCGGGAATTCCCGCGATTTCCGTACCCGGCGGGGTGGCTCCGGAGGATGGCCTGCCGGTGGGAATCCAGATTCTGGCTCCCGCTCGGGGGGATAAAACCATGTATGCGGCGGCCGCCTTAGTAGAAGCGCAACTGGCGACTAGTGACACCCCGATGCCGCCGTGTCCGGCCGCAAGATGGACCACCACCGCAGGAAAGGAGGCCGCTAAATGAGCGACAAGTTGATGAATTACGACAAGGTTTGCGAACAATTCGACCCGGTTCTGGGCATGGAAGTCCACGTGGAACTTGGTACCGAAACCAAGATGTTCGACTATGCGCCCAATACTTTCGGGGGTGAACCTAATACCCATATCACCCCGGTGTCTCTGGGACTGCCTGGCAGTCTGCCGGTGGTGAACCATAAAGCGGTGGAATACGCTATTCGCATCGGCTTGGCTTTGAACTGTAATATCGCGGAATACTGCCGGTTTGCCCGCAAGAACTATTTCTATCCTGATCTCGCCAAGGCCTACCAGATTTCCCAGTACGATGAACCGATTTGCTATGACGGCTATCTGGATGTGGAACTAGAAGACGGCGAGGTTTTCCGCGTGGAAATCGAGCGGGCTCACATGGAGGAAGATGCCGGCAAGAACACCCATATCGGTGGGGATGAAGGCCGCATCCAGGGTGCGGATCACTCCCTGGTGGACTACAACCGTGCGGGCGTGCCGCTGGTAGAAATCGTGACGAAACCGATTTATGGCACCGGGAAGCGTGCCCCGGAGGTCGCGGCTGCCTATGTGCGTACCCTGCGCGATATTTTCCGCGCTATCGGCGTGTCCGAGGCGCGGATGGAGCACGGTAATGTGCGCGCGGATGTGAACGTGTCGATTCGTCCTGGCAAGGATGCTCCTTTGGGGACACGTACCGAAACCAAGAATGTGAACTCTTTCCGTGGCATCGAAAAAACCGTGCACTACGAGATGCGCCGCCAGGCGGCGATTCTTGCGGCTGGTGGCAAGATTGTTCAGGAAACTCGCCACTATCACGCCGAGGATGGCACGACTTCGCCGGGACGTGAAAAGTCTGATGCAGAAGACTACCGTTACTTCCCCGAACCCGATTTGGTACCATTGCAGCCCTCCCGCGAGTGGGTGGAGGAAATCCGGGCGAGCCTACCGGAAATGCCGGCCGCGCGGCGTAAGCGTTTGCAGGGGGAGTGGGGTTTCACCGATATCGAGATGCGTGACATTGTCAATGCGGGCGCTCTGGATTTGATTGACCAAACGGTCGCGGCCGGTGCCGAACCCGCCGGAGCGCGCAAGTGGTGGATGGGCGAGATTGCCCGTCTGGCCAAGGAACAGGAAAAGGATCTGGAAGAGATGCCTGTCACCTCTGCCCAGGTCGCGGAACTGGAAACCCTTATCGCGGATGGCAAGATTAACGACAAGCTGGCCAAACAGGTTATCGCGGGTGTTTTGGCTGGCGAGGGTGACCCGGCCGAAGTTGTCAAGGCTCGTGGCCTGGAGGTGGTCTCCGATACGGGGGCGCTGGAATCTGCCGTGAAACAGGCGCTGGCGGATAACCCCGATGTAGTTGAAAAAATCAAGGGCGGCAAGATGGCGGCCATCGGGGCGCTAATCGGCCCAGTAATGAAGGCTACGCGCGGCTCGGCGGACGCCAAGGCCGTCAAAGCGCTGATCATGAAGGAGCTCGGCCTTTAGGGGTTTGCTCTTATTTGAGCGCTTCGCAATGTTTGGGAGCAAGCCACGCGATATTTCTACGCTACATGGTGGTGGGCATTTTTCGTTTAGAAAAATGCCCACCACCACTGTATATTTGTGCAAATTATAGGAATGTCTAATCCAATTTGGTCTCGTGAATTAGTGTCGTTATTTTGGTGTCAGGTTCTGCTATGAAGAGAACTTGATTGGCTTGCGGAAATTCGCTTATCGGAAGTGAAACTGTTTCTATCGATTGTGGTCGACAGCCCTCAGTCTCCATAAGCCTACGCATCTGACTTGTGTGGTCAGATTTATCGGCCTTTAGCCATATCGACATATTCGATGGCTTATTTTGTTTACAGGTATAAGTAATCGAGTAACTTCCCGATTTACCAGATGTAGCTTGCAGGTTAAGATGCTTGTCACCAGCAAATGAACCCTTTGCTATAACTTTAAGGAGTCCCGATTCGTGATTCTTTTCGAGAAACTCCTCTAGCGCTTCCACCGACAAAACCTCACTTGTATTGTCGGCTGTTTTTCTATTACTACTGTTACTTAGCTCATCCTGACTGGTGTCAGTCGCGTTAGTAGAACCAGTGCACCCTGAAATCAACATCGCTGTGGACAAGGTAGCTAGGAGAAATAATGATTTGTTATATTGTCTCAAGTATCACCTTCTTTCTTAGTTCCCGTAAACCTACCATAGTGAGCGTGTACGTGGAGTAAATTTTGCACCAAATCCTGCCGGTGGGTATAAATACGCAGGTAAAGGAACTTTAAAATATGCACATTTGTTCGGACGAAGTGTGGTTAGTGTTGCATGAAGCGGTGGCCAACCGAGCCTGGGAATACCGTCCGCCATTGCGGCTGGCACCTCATGAAGCCGAGCTCGAAGCAGCCCACAGACCAAAGCGAACCGCAACCTATACGTATTTCTCACCTGTCCCGTAGTGTTCAATGACGAAATCCAGGTCCTTGTCGCCGCGCCCCGACAGATTCACCAGGATTGATCCGGTTTTCCCGGTGCGCGCCTCGCGAATCGCATAGGCCAAGGCGTGCGAACTTTCGATGGCCGGAATAATTCCCTCCAGGCGAGATAGGAGGAACAGTGCCTCGATGGCCTGTTCGTCATCCACGGTGACATAGTTCACGCGCCCCAAGTCGTGCAGCAAAGAATGCTCCGGTCCGACCGAGGGATAATCCAGCCCGGAAGCATTGGAATACACCGGCGCGGGCTGGCCCGAAGCATCGCTCAACATAATCGAGTTGAACCCGTGCATCACGCCTTCGCCGCCAAAGGTAATCGTGGCCGCGTGATCTCCCAAAGCCTTGCCACGCCCCAGGGGCTCCACCCCGTAAATCTCTACCGGGTCGGCCAAGAACGGCACAAACATGCCAATGGCGTTTGATCCGCCACCCACGCAGGCCACGACCTTGTCGGGTAGGTGCCCAGTTTGCTCCAGGAACTGGGCACGTGCCTCGGTGCCGACTACCTCCTGGAAGTCCCGCACCATCACGGGGAAGGGATGCGGGCCAGCGGCGGTGCCGATGCAGTAAATCGCCTCGTGGTATTCCTTTGAGAAAGCCATAAATGCTGCATCCACCGCTTCCTTCAGGGTCTTTAATCCGAAACTGACGGGAATTACTCGCGCCCCCAGTACTTTCATCCGCGCCACATTGGGGGCTTGCTTGGCGATGTCTACCTCGCCCATGTAAATATCACATTCCAAGCCGAAATACGCTGCCGCCGTGGCCAGAGCCACGCCGTGCTGTCCCGCCCCAGTTTCGGCAATCAGCTTCTTTTTCCCCATGTACTTGGCCAGCAGCCCCTCGCCCATGCAGTGGTTGAGTTTATGCGCCCCGGTGTGGTTCAAATCCTCGCGTTTCAAGTAAATCTGGGTGCGACCGAGCTGTTGGCTCAGCCGTTGGCAGTGATACACCGGGGTGGGACGGCCTTGGAAATCCTTGCGAATCCGACGCAGTTCCGCAATGAACTGGGCGGATTGGGCGATGGTGTTATAAGCCTCGGCGTATTCCTCGAAAGCCTTGACCAACTCGGGGTCTTGGAGGTAGTTCCCACCGTATTTTCCGAAGTATCCGCGTTCGTCGGGGTATTCCTTCAGATAGTTATCGAAATCACGGTACTTGTTCATGTTTCCTCCTTGGGGTCAGCCGGGGCTCCGCTTGGTTGTGGCGTTGCGGGTTCATGAGGTGCAAGGTGTGATTGGCTACATCATGAATGGCACCTCATGAGCAGCATCGAAAGCACCGCATAAACACCGCCGTTGCGACGCACCAGCGCCGTAACACGCCGAGACTTAAGCCTACACGCTTCCGGTAGGGAAACCCTAAGTTTGTGACTATTGTCTCGAATACTGACACAAACTAATCGCATGTTTTCTCGCCGCAGGCGACGTTATTTACAGCTAGAATTTAGCTATGACCGAATTCTTGAAACTTTCTGACTTAGCCACCCGCGAACTCCCAGCGTTGTGCGAGTTCGCCGCATTATCTAAAGTCCCCGCTGGGTTTGGTTATCTTGGCTCCGACGGGGAAATCCTTCCAGAATATGGAGCACAGTTGTGGATTAACTGCCGCATGACCCACATGTTTTCTCTCTTTGCTTTGGCGGGAATTCGCCCGGAGCTCTCTCGCGACTTGGCCGCTCACGGTATTCACGCCATCACCGATTATTTCCGTGACCCTGAATATTCCGGTTGGTTTTCTTGGATTGAAACCGAGTTGGATGATGCCGGCTGCGCGCGTCCCAACTTGGAGCGCGCCCCACGCAAAGAAGCCTACGCCCACGCTTTCGTGATTATCGCCGCCAGTTCTGCCGCTGTTGCGGGGATTCCTGGGGCACGCGCACTCCTGGCGGAAGCCCGCCGAATCCAGGATTGTTACTGGTGGGAAGAGGCTGCCGGTCGGGTGCGCGATACCTACGCTCGGGACTGGTCGGATTGCGAGGCATACCGGGGTGCGAATGCGAATATGCATACTTTCGAGTCCGCTCTGGCGGCTTTCGATGCCACGGGGGACAGTGAATATTTGCGCCGTGCCGCGTCGATTGCGGACAAGACTATCAACCAGTCCGCGCGGGAAAACTCCTGGCGTATCCCGGAGCACTATACCACGGATTGGCGGGTTGATTTTGGGTATAATCGGGATAATCCCACGGATCCGTTCCGGCCGTGGGGGGCGACTCCGGGGCACAGTTTCGAGTGGACACGTCTGATTCTCCAGTTGCGGGCGACCGCACAGGCGGCGGGTTTGGATTTCGGCTTGGGGTGGGTGCCAGAAGCAGCGGGGGCGGTGTACCTGACAGCCTTGGAAGCTTGGGGTGTGGACGGTGCTTCGGGGTTTCCCTACACCACTGATTTCGAGGGTAAACCGGTGTCAACACAGCGAATGCACTGGGTGGTCTGCGAGGCCTTGGGAGTGAGCTTGGCGATTTCTCGCTTGGCCGCCCAGTTCCCCGAGGGGGACATCTTGGCGCAAACGGCAGCGCAGTGGTGCGAGAAACTCAGTGTCTATGCTCAGGAGTACTTGATAGAGGCTCCGGGGCGTTGGTGGCACGAGTTGGATCGAGACAACCATCCAGCAGCCTTGACTTGGCCGGGTAAGGCGGATATTTATCACGCGGGTCAGGCTATGTTCCTGGTGGATTTGCCGGTCACGCCGGGTTTTGCCGTCGCGTTGCGTTCCCGTTCCCGTTCATGAGGCGTTAATCCGTTTGGTGTCTTGGTTTTCGTGCCTCGTTATGTCTGCTTGTTCATGAGGTGTTAGCCATGGTTGGGGCTTTGGTTGCTGTTTGTCTGTTTTCTTCCGGCTTCATGAGGTGCCCGCCGGGACTTTAGCGATTTCTATCGGGGCGAATTTTGGGGAACAGGGAATATTTCCTGGCACCTCATGAAGCCGGGGTCACCCGCGCCGCCCGGTGCGAGGCCCAATGTAACAGCCGTTCCAGCGGCCCGCGTCCCAACCAGAAACGCCACACGCAAGATAACACGGCGAAACACATCAACATAACCAGGAACGACGGCACCAGCGGCAACTGACCTAGCGTAGTGACCGAGACCCAAAATACATGCAAGGTATAGATACTTAGCGCCATCGAGCCCATCGCAGCTAGTGGGAACAGTAGTATCGCCAGGGGACGTCCTCCTAAGAGGAATAAACTAACGACTATCATAGAAAAACCAAGGTTGCCTAGGGTCTCTAACAGTGAATTGGAGTGTGGAGCGGCATCGAGGAAGGCTTGACGCCAAAACTCCAGGTCGAAATCATTGAGAGAGAGGCCAGAGAAGAACTTCATCCAAGCCGTGATGTCACCTTGTCTGGTACCGCCGAGGATTCCCTCGCTGGGTTTCTTGGCACTGTCGTTGGTATCGGATTTGGGTTTAGAGAAATCGCAGTAGCAGTTTGAGGGGATTGATTTCCCGGCCAAGGATCCGGTTTCGGGGGGAAACACGGTGGGGGTGGGTGTCGGCTCGGGTTCCACTGGCGGTTTGGAATTGTGGCCAGGATTATCCGAAGCCATGTTATTGGTTCCCAATATCGCCAAAGAAAAATGTCCGGTGCGAATGGAATCCGCCAAGGTGGCACCCCCGGCTCCTACCAGGAACAGGAGGCAGCCCACTGCGAGGACTTTCTTTGCCAGTTTCCGCGCTTTTTTCGGGTCGGAAGCGAAGCCCAAGCGAGTCAGGGCGAGGCCGATGAAAATATAGCCCAGAAACCCGGCACCCCCGTAGGTGCCAGAGAGCAAGTAGATATAAGCGGCGGAGTCCACTTGCGAGGTGGTTTGTAGGGTGATGCCAATCAGAATTTGGTTGATAACTATGGCTAATGGAGTACCTACAAGAACGAGCCCGCCCCCAAGAACCAGGAGTTTGCGGCCATTCCAGCCCAGGAAAGGCAGAGATGCCAGGAACCACGCTGCATAAAATCCCAGAATCAGGATGATGCCCAGATTGTACATGGCTAGGAGCGCTACGATTAGCAGCAAAACCAAGGCGCGGGTGACAACTCGCATTCGAGTTTGTAGCAGTTTTACCCCGCTCGGTGGGTGTTCGCGACCGGCAATGATGCCCAGGGATATCCCGGCGAGGAAGGCAAAGAGCGCGGCAGAGCGCCCGTGGCTGATACCAATAACAGACTGGGGTAGGTTAGAGTCAAAGGTCAGAATATGCGCCGTGAACATGCCGACAATGGCTAGGCCGCGCGCCAAGTCGAAAGCGGGGATGCGTTGCGCACCGCCCAGTAAGCGTTCGAAAAATGATGGTTTCGTGGGGAGGCCGGTGGACCTGACTGATGGGTCAGCTTTCGTGGCTGCGCTACCAACTGGAACTGTAGTGGGGGCGCTCGCTGACATCGTGGCGAGGGGGGCTTCAGACGAAGCTATTGGTGTGTTTCCGGGCATCGAAGCATCTTCGGAATTGCGCAGCGGAATCTCGGGAAGTTCATCAACCATGAGATTAGTTTAGAGGGCAACCAATCATCCACGTGGTCTTTTTGGGAAAATAAGGTGATAATACCCTGATTTTTCAGCATACCTGTGGAAAGTCTTGAAATCTCAAGGAAAACTTGGGGTTTACAGAAGGCGCGACACGCCCGGGATGCAAACAAGGGGTCTTCAATTTGCGTTCCTTGGGGTGGTCATGTATTGTTTTATCTGTTGCGCTCTTTTGGGTTATTCCGAAGGGGAGTGACGCCCCGATTGTTGAAATCTCGGTAAAATACTGGGGTGGATTGGTGAGTGGGTTTGTTGGTTTTGGTCTCGATAGTGTTTTGTTTTTTGTTTACGCGTTTTGTTTTTTTCCTGCCCTGTTTTGGGTGGGGTTTGTTAGTGTTTTTGTCTCGTTTTCTGTTTGTGAATAACGGGGTTTTGTCAGGTTTTTTTCTGGCTTGAAATCTTGTGGCTCTGGCTTTTTTGGTTGGGGTTGTTTTTGGTTTTTTGTTGGAGAGTTTGATCCTGGCTCAGGACGAACGCTGGCGGCGTGCTTAACACATGCAAGTCGAACGATGAAGCCGCAGCTTGCTGTGGTGGATTAGTGGCGAACGGGCGAGTAACACGTGAGTAACCTGTCCTTTTCTTTGGGATAACGGCTGGAAACGGCTGCTAATACTGGATATTCAGGCTGCATCGCATGGTGTGGTTTGGAAAGGTTTTTTCTGGAATGGGGTGGGCTCGCGGCCTATCAGCTTGTTGGTGGGGTGATGGCTTACCAAGGCTTTGACGGGTAGCCGGCCTGAGAGGGTGGTCGGTCGCACTGGGACTGAGATACGGCCCAGACTCCTACGGGAGGCAGCAGTGGGGAATATTGCACAATGGACGGAAGTTTGATGCAGCGACGCCGCGTGGAGGGTGTAGGCCTTCGGGTTGTGAACTCCTTTTTCTCGTGAAAAAGGCATGCTTTTGGGTGTGTTGATGGTAGCGGGGGAAGAAGCGCCGGCTAACTACGTGCCAGCAGCCGCGGTAATACGTAGGGCGCGAGCGTTGTCCGGATTTATTGGGCGTAAAGAGCTCGTAGGTGGTTCGTCGCGTCTGTCGTGAAAGCCAGCAGCTTAACTGTTGGTCTGCGGTGGGTACGGGCGGGCTTGAGTGCGGTAGGGGTGACTGGAATTCCTGGTGTAGCGGTGGAATGCGCAGATATCAGGAGGAACACCGATGGCGAAGGCAGGTCACTGGGCCGTTACTGACGCTGAGGAGCGAAAGCGTGGGGAGCGAACAGGATTAGATACCCTGGTAGTCCACGCTGTAAACGTTGGGAACTAGGTGTGGGGATGCTATCCTGTGTTTCTGCGCCGTAGCTAACGCATTAAGTTCCCCGCCTGGGGAGTACGGCCGCAAGGCTAAAACTCAAAGGAATTGACGGGGGCCCGCACAAGCGGCGGAGCATGCGGATTAATTCGATGCAACGCGAAGAACCTTACCAAGGCTTGACATACACTGCGACATGCCAGAGATGGTGTGGCCTTCGGGGTGGTGTACAGGTGGTGCATGGTTGTCGTCAGCTCGTGTCGTGAGATGTTGGGTTAAGTCCCGCAACGAGCGCAACCCTTGCCTCATGTTGCCAGCACGTTATGGTGGGGACTCGTGAGGGACTGCCGGGGTTAACTCGGAGGAGGGTGGGGATGACGTCAAATCATCATGCCCCTTATGTCTTGGGCTTCACGCATGCTACAATGGCCAGTACAGAGGGTTGCGATACCGTGAGGTGGGGCTAATCTCTTAAAGCTGGTCTCGGTTCGGATTGGGGTCTGCAACTCGACCCCATGAAGTTGGAGTCGCTAGTAATCGCAGATCAGCATTGCTGCGGTGAATACGTTCTCGGGCCTTGTACACACCGCCCGTCACGTCACGAAAGTTGGTAACACCCGAAGCCCGTGGCCTAGCCTTTTTGGGGGGAGCGGTCGAAGGTGGGATTGGCGATTGGGACGAAGTCGTAACAAGGTAGCCGTACCGGAAGGTGCGGCTGGATCACCTCCTTTCTAGGGAGCATCGTTGACTGGACTGTTTTGTTTTGTTTTGGTGTTGTCTGGTTTATGGATATGCGTGTGGATGGATTACATGTTCTGCCTGTTTTGGGTGGGGGCGCTATCGGGGTTTGGGCTTACATGCCTGGCCGGCTGGCTGCAGTGGGGTTTTTGTCTTGTTGTGGTTGGTTTGGTTGGTTGGTTGGTTTTTGTATAGTGGTGCGAGTATCTGTGATGCAAGTTTTTTTGTTCTTGTTTTAGTGTTTGTTCTTCTGGTGTAACTGTTTGTTGGTTGTTTTTTGGGGCGTTCGGTGGATGCCTTGGTACCAGGGGCCGATGAAAGGCGTGGTGGACTGCGATATTCCTCGGGGAGTTGTCGAGCGGGCTTTGATCCGAGGGTGCCTGAATGGGGGAACCCGGCCAGTTTTGTTGCTGGTCACCAATCTCTGAATTGATAGGGGGTTGGGGGGAACGTGGGGAAGTGAAACATCTTAGTACCTGCAGGAGAAGATATTCCGTGAGTAGTGGCGAGCGAAAGCGGATTTATGGCTAAACTCTACTGGTGTCAAGCGTGCGGGCGTTGCTGGTGGGGTGTTGTGGGGTCGCATGCTGCTTTCCGCATGGGAGCAGGGCTTTTGGCGTGTTTTGAGTTGAACTGTCTGGGATGGCAGGCCGTAGAGGGTGATAGCCCCGTAGGTGGTTGGAATGCGTTTGGGTTGGTGCGTGTCCCCGAGTAGGGACGGACTCGTGTAATCTGTCTTGAATCTGCAAAGACCTCTTTGTAAGCCTGAATACTTCCTGGTGACCGATAGTGTATTAGTACCGTGAGGGAATGGTGAAAAGTACCCCGGGAGGGGAGTGAAATAGTACCTGAAACCGGGCGCTTACGATCCGTCAGAGCCTTGTGGGGTGATGGCGTGCCTATTGAAGAATGAGCCTGCGAGTTATGTTGTGTGGCGAGGTTAACCCGTGGTGGGGTAGCCGTAGGGAAAGTCCGAGTCTGAATAGGGCGTTGAGTCGCATGATATAGACCCGAAGCGGGGTGATCTACGCTTGGCCAGGTTGAAGCACGTGTAGAAGCGTGTGGAGGACCGAACCCACCTGGGTTGAAAACCGGGGGGATGAGCTGAGTGTAGGGGTGAAAGGCTAATCAAACTCCGTGATAGCTGGTTCTCCCCGAAATGCATTTAGGTGCAGCGTTGCGTGTTTCTTGCTGGTGGTAGAGCTACTGGTTGACTGATGGGCCTTGTTGGTTACTGAGGTCTGCCAAACTCCGAATGCCGGTTAAGTTAAGCGTGGCAGTGAGACTGCGGGGGATAAGCTCCGTGGTCGAGAGGGAAACAGCCCAGATCGTCGACTAAGGCCCCTAAGCGTGCGCTGAGTGGGAAAGGATGTGGAGTCGCGTAGACAACCAGGAGGTTGGCTTAGAAGCAGCCATCCTTGAAAGAGTGCGTAATAGCTCACTGGTCAAGTGGTTCCGCGCCGATAATGTAGCGGGGCTTAAGCGTACCGCCGAAGTCGCGGCATCGACACGTGTACACGGCAGCATTGAGTGTTGTTAGTGGTGTTGTTGGGTAGGGGAGCGTCCTGCCAGAGTTGAAGTCAGGCTGTGAGGTCTGGTGGATTTGGTGGGAGTGAGAATGCAGGCATGAGTAGCGAGTGGAAAGTGAGAATCTTTCCCGCTGGATGACTAAGGGTTCCAGGGCTAGGTTTGTCCGCTCTGGGTGAGTCGGGTCCTAAGGCGAGGCCGACAGGCGTAGTCGATGGGTGACCGGTTGATATTCCGGTACCGGCGAAAAACCGTCAGTGGCGAGGAGCCGTGTGCTAACCAATGATGTTTTTCCTAGACAGGTTTTCGGATTTGTTTGGGTTGGTGTTGTTGGGGTCCCGTGGTTTAGTAGTCAAGCGTGTTAACAGGGGTGACGCAGTGAGGTAGCTGGCGCGTGTCTTATGGCTTGGCGCGTCTAAGAGTGTGGCCTGTCCCTTAGGGAAATCCGGGGGGCTGTCTTGAATGGCGAAGGTGAGGCTTGATGGTGAGACTGTTTATGGTTGAAGTTCAGTGTGCCTGTGCTGCCGAGAAAAGCCTCGGCGTTAGGTTTTAGCCGCCCGTACCCTAAACCGACACTGGTAGTCAGGTAGAGAATACTAAAGCGGACGGGTTAATCATGGTTAAGGAACTCGGCAAAATGCCCCCGTAACTTCGGGAGAAGGGGGACCATGACTGGTGATGGCTTTTACGGTTTTGAGTTGGTTGTGGTCGCAGTGAATAGGGGGAAGCGACTGTTTATCAAAAACACAGGTGCATGCTAAGCCGTGAGGCGCTGTATATGCACTGACGCCTGCCCGGTGCTGGAAGGTTAAGAGGAACTGTTAGCCTTTTTTGGTGAAGCGGTGAATTTAAGCCCCAGTAAACGGCGGTGGTAACTATAACCATCCTAAGGTAGCGAAATTCCTTGTCGGGTAAGTTCCGACCTGCACGAATGGCGTAACGACTTCCCTGCTGTCTCGACCGTGAGCCCGGTGAAATTGCATTACGAGTAAAGATGCTCGTTTCGCGCAGCAGGACGGAAAGACCCCGGGACCTTTACTATAGCTTGGTATTGGTGCTCGCTTGCGATTGTGTAGGATAGGTGGGAGACTGTGAAGCTGGCACGCTAGTGTTGGTGGAGTCATTGTTGAAATACCACTCTGTTGTAAGTGGGTTCCTAACTTAGACCCCTGATCGGGGTCAGGGACAGTGCCTGGTGGGTAGTTTAACTGGGGCGGTTGCCTCCTAAACGGTAACGGAGGCGCTCAAAGGTTCTCTCAGCCTGGTTGGCAATCAGGTGTTGAGTGTAAGTGCACAAGAGGGCTTGACTGTGAGACTGACAGGTCGAGCAGGTACGAAAGTAGGAACTAGTGATCCGGCCATGGCTTGAGGAAGCGTGGTCGCTCAACGGATAAAAGGTACCCCGGGGATAACAGGCTGATCTTGCCCAAGAGTCCATATCGACGGCATGGTTTGGCACCTCGATGTCGGCTCGTCGCATCCTGGGGCTGGAGTTGGTCCCAAGGGTTGGGCTGTTCGCCCATTAAAGCGGTACGCGAGCTGGGTTCAGAACGTCGTGAGACAGTTCGGTCCCTATCCGCTGCGTGCGTTGGAGTTTTGAGGAGGCCTGTCCCTAGTACGAGAGGACCGGGACGGACGAACCTCTGGTGTGCCAGTTGTTCTGCCAAGAGCATGGCTGGTTTGCTACGTTCGGGAGGGATAACCGCTGAAAGCATCTAAGCGGGAAGCCTGCTCCAAGATGATAACTCCCTCATCCTTGTGGTGGTGAGGCCCCCTGTAGATGACGGGGTAGATAGGCCGGACGTGGAAGCATGGTGACATGTGGAGCCTACCGGTACTAATCGGCCGATAACAACAACAAAACATAGTGTCCAGGGGACAGAGCCTATTCTGGGACACGCTGAAACAAGATAGTGATTTATTGTGTTACTTATACTCGCTACCGCTATACGAAAACCAGCCCACCAGCCTGTGTCGTGTGCCGTTGTTTTTCTTGTAGGGAACAAGGGAAAACAATGGCATGTCGGGGCTATGGTGTGAGTCTGACTTGTTGATAGAGACAGTATCACAGGTTGATATACAGCCCGCCAGTGTGGCGGCGGTCATAGCAGTAGGGAAACGCCCGGACCCATCCCGAACCCGGAAGCTAAGCCTACCCGCGCCGATGGTACTGCAACCGAGGGGTTGTGGGAGAGTAGGAAACCGCCGCACTAAAACTTAATGTTTGTACCTCGGCATAGCCGAGGTACAAACATATTTAAACTGGTATTCAACGCTGGGTTTTATACTGATTTTGTCCCTCGCTGTGACCAGGGAAGAAACGATTTTAAACGCGATATATACTGGTTCGAGTTCCACTACTCTAGAACCAGGATTTCAAATCATCCTAAACCTTAATCATCTTAAATCATCCAAAGAAGGGGGAATCCAGTGAGCAAAGGACGCTTCACGCTGCCCATAGAAAATGGCATTGATGCCCAAATCCAAGAAGTAGCTGACCTATGGGGTGCTGATGCGGTCAGAAACTCCGACGGAACGGATTTACCCCCTATAGCCAGCCAACTCGGAGCCAAAATTTACGAGACATACTTCGTGGGACGCGGGGATCAAGACTGGGCTAAAGCCCACCCCCAAGATCGCCCGCAATTCTTTCTTATGTCGCAGCGGTGCCCCGCGCTTGATACTCAACCGCTCGAAATCCAGGTAATGAAAGGCTACTTGGAGCTACAAGTAGAACCTGTGGCTGACTGTGACTTGGAAAAGTACTGGCAAGTAATCGACCGGAGCACTGGAAAGACGCTGGCACCTCATGAATGGGAAATAAACGGAACCGGAGCACAAACCACCGTAACCGTTACCCGACCCCAAGCCGGACACATCTATACTGTGGACTTCCTAGCTTGGCAAAACTGGGATCCGGTACAGATGTACAACTACATCACCAACCACTGGGAGAATGTGCCCGGTAAAGTGCGCGAACAGCCCTACGACATTCGCCACGCCGAGACTTGGGAATATGTCAAGGCTGGAATGGATCAATGGCTGGCTGACAACCCGCAAGTTGACGTGGTACGCTTCACGACGTTTTTCTATCAATTCATGCTGGTGTTCAACAATCGAGAAAAAGAAAAACTCGTGGAATGGTTCGGGTACCTCGGATCCGTGTCGGAAGCCGCGTTGCAAGACTTTGAACGGCAATACGGCTATGCCTTGACACCCGAAGATTTTGTAGACGAAGGATACTACAACAGCGCATTTCGGGTGCCGCGCAAAGAATTCCTAGACTGGATTGCGTTTATCAACGACTTTGTGACCGAAAAAGCCCGGGTTTTGGTGGAAAAAACCCACGCCGCCGGGAAAACAGCCATGATGTTTCTTGGAGACCATTGGATAGGAGTGGAACCATACGGCGAGAAATTTGCCACTATCGGACTCGATGCCGTGGTGGGCTCAGTGGGATCGGCCACTACCTGCCGCATGATATCAGATATCCCCGGCGTGAAATACACCGAAGGACGTTTCCTGCCGTACTTCTTCCCCGATGTATTCCATGAGGGGGGCACTCCCTTGGCAGAACTAGAAGCTGGTTGGTTGCAAGCTCGCCGCGCTATTGTGCGCAGTCCCCTAGACCGAATGGGGTACGGCGGGTATTTGTCTCTAGCCTTGAAATTCCCGGAATTCGTGTCGCGTGTAGGGGAGATTGCGCAAGAATTCCGTTCCTTGCACGAGGAAACCGAAGGAGAGAAACCTGCTGTTGCCTCGGTGAAAGTCGCAGTGCTCAATGCCTGGGGCAAGCGCCGTTCTTGGATGGCCTCGATGGTGGCACATGCCAAGCCATATTTCCAGACCTATGCCTATGAAGGCGTATTGGAGGCCCTGGCAGGTCTGCCCTTCGAAGTGAGATTCATCAACTTCGAGGATGTACGCGCTGGAGCCTTGGCGGACGTGGACGTGGTGATTAACGCCGGAGCGGCTGGCACCGCTTTTTCTGGGGGAGCTTACTGGGCTGACTCCGAGATTTGCACCATGGTGCGAGATTTTGTGGCTCATGGCGGTGGGATTATTGGCATCGGGCATCCCAGCGCTGCTGAAGTTCCTGGTAGTGGGGCATTCTTCCAGCTATCGGATGTATTTGGGGTTGATTTGGAACGCAGTTGGTCGCTTTCCACCGACCGTTACGTCCAGGTTTTAGACCAGCACTTTATCCTGTCAGACTTAGACGACAAACCCAGCCGAGGGCGTGGCCTAAAAGAAATAAACGCACTGGAAATTGACCCGCAACCCCAGCCGGGACGCGAGGATGCTTTGATAGACATCGGGCCGGGTGCGGGTTTTGTCGTGCCGACAGGCGGCGATGTTTTACAGTTCATTAGTGGCAGCGTCGATGTGGCCGTCAATGATTACGGTTCGGGGCGGGCGGTGTATCTGGCCGGATTGCCCTATAACCATGTCAATAGTCGTGTGCTGCATCGCGCGATTTACTGGGTGGCCAGCCAGGAAGATTACGTTACGGAACACTATCTGGCAGCGGATTCCCGGGTGGAAGTCGCGCACTATCCCGGAGCACGTCGCCTGTTTGTATATAACAATAGTGCCGAGACGGTTGAAACAGCATTGCTTGGATCGCAAGATTTAGCGGTAAAACTGTCACCCCGCGATTCAAAATGGATTAAGTTGCTTTAAAAACACCCTGTAAACGCAGCTAATGTCATAGAGTGGTATCCAGTGGCGTGGACGCGTCACCTTGTAATTTTCCGAGGAAGGAAGAGAGAACATGAAATCTTCTCGAAAAATGCTAAAAATTACCGCTATGGCGGGTATCAGTGCCTTGGCTCTAGCTGGACTCAGCGCCTGTGGCGGTGGTGCCAGCGAAACAAAGACGCCGGAGGCAAAGTCGCCAGCATCTGAGAAACCCGTTACCATCAAATATCTGCACCGTTTGCCTGATGGGGACGGCATGACCAAGGTCGCGGATGTGGTAGCCGAATGGAACAAAGAACACCCCAATATCCAAGTTGAGGCCACTAAGTTTGACGGTAAGCCTCAAGAGCTGATTAAGAAACTGGAAACCGATGTCAAGGCTGGTACTGCTCCATGTTTAGCGCAAGTGGGATACGCTGACCTCGCAGAGGTATACGTCAAGCAGCTGGTCGAAGATGTCAGTGGCGAAATTGGCAAATACAAAGACAAATTTGCCGAAGCACCGCTTAATTCCATGAGTGTTGATGGTAAGTATTTCGGTCTGCCCCAAGACACCGGTCCGTTGGTGTACTACTACAACAAAGCCGCTTTCGAGGAACTCGGCCTGAAGGTACCCACCACCTCGGATGAACTAATAGAAGAGGCTAAGAAAGCTGCTGCCAAAGGCAAGTACATCGTGGACTACCAGACCGATGAGGCAGGCAATATGATGCCCGCTCTTTCTGCCGCTGCGGGGGATCAATGGTTTAAGGTGGAAGGCGATTCCTGGAAGGTAGATACTTCCGGTACTGGATCGGCTAAAGTAGCTGACTTCTGGCAAAAACTGCTAGATGCGAAGGCTACCGCCACAGTGCAAAGGTGGAGCGAAGAAACCTGGAAATCAGCGTTAAACGACAATATCATTGGCACCATCGGTGCCGCCTGGGAGGCACCCCTGTTGGCTGGTGATATGGCAGGGACACCGAATGAAGGCAAATGGGCAGTAGCCCAGCTGCCTTCATTCGGAGGCAAAGCTGCTACTGGTCCTGACGGGGGTTCTGGAGTGGCTGTAATCAAGGGCTGCGAGGCTCCCGCTCAGGCTATGGAGTTTAACGCCTGGTTCAACACCCAGATTGAGGCTTTGGTATCCCAAGGCTTGGTGGTTGCGGCTAAGGGCAAAATGACCACCCCGGAAAAGGTTTCGAAATTTTATGGCGGCCAAGATGTGGCAGCGGAGCTGACCAAGGCCAACGAAACCATGAATCCGTTTACTTACATTCCTAGCTGGTCGTCGGTACAACAGAATGCGGAACAAGCCCAGAAGGCTGTCGACGGTGGCAAAGTCGCAGATCTCTTCAAATGGAATGCTGATACGGCGAAAGAAGCCTTGAAGAACCTTAACTTGAAGGTCTCCTAAAACCGGTGAACCTACGGAGGGTGCCCGCTGGGAATTCTACAAACCCAGTGGGCGCCAGCTGTGGGGATTGCTATCCAATACAAGATAAGACAATGAGGCACAGAACGTGAGTGACACTAAGCAAAAGACTGCCAACTACAAAGAGGCAGATACTAGAGCGGTAAAAGGCGCAACCAACGCCAAAAAGATGTCTTGGCAAAAACGCTCTCAGGCTATTACCGGGTGGGCTTTTATGGCTCCATTCGTGATTCTGTTCACTGTTGTCTTTTTGGTGCCAATCCTGGTTTCCCTGTATTCCAGCTTCTTTCGACTCAGAACTGTAGGGGGAGGACCCTACGGCGGCGGAGAAATCCAAAATATCTTTGTCGGACTAGAAAACTACCAGTACACGGTGGCTTCCCCGGAGTTCTGGAAAGGCATCGGGCGGGTGGTGCTCTATACCTGTTTCCAAGTTCCGGTGATGATCCTGATGGCGCTGGTGCTAGCCTTGTTGCTGGATTCTTTCCTGACCCGCCATGTCACTATTTACCGACTAGGATACTTCCTACCATTCGCCATCCCCGGGGTAGTGGCCGCCATGATTTGGCTATATCTGTACAACCCCGAGGTTTCGCCCTTGGTACAAGGACTCCACGCCATAGGTTTGCCGGTGGATTTTTTTAACAAAAACGTCATCCTGGCCTCAATGGCGAACATGACCACCTGGACATACACCGGTTATAACATGCTGATATTCCTGGCAGCACTGCAGGCCATTCCCGCTGAGCTATCCGAGGCGGCACGCATTGACGGAGCCAGCGGCTTGCAAATCATGACGCGGATTAAAGTTCCTATGCTGCGTGGAGCGGCGCTGCTGGCAGTGTTGCTTTCCATTGTGGGGACGATTCAACTTTTCAACGAGCCTCAGGTTATGTCCTCCGCCCTTCCCTGGATGGGCAAGTCCTATACCCCCATGATGATGGCGTATAACACCACCATGGGAACCCTCACTCCTTCCGGGGATGGCCCGGGCTCTGCCGTGGCGATTGTAATGGCACTGATTGCTGGGGTTTTGGCCGTAGGCTATTTCCTGGTAGACAGAAAGGTGGGCGGCAATGACTAAGATGCCCGGAAAAACCCAGACTTTAGTGAATAAGCGGCACCCCGAAGGTCTGGTGTATTGTCCCTCACAGGAAGGCTTGCCACCGCGCGCCATCGCGCCTTCTCGTCTGGCACGCGGCATTACCACATTTGTGCTGGTACTCGTTTTGATATACTTCCTGTTCCCGATTTACTGGGTGATTATTTCCGCCACCAAGAGCAACTCGGAGTTGGCCACTAGCTTTGGCTTGTGGTTTGCTGAACACGGAAAAAATTCTGAAAGTCAGAGCCTGCTTGATGCTATCGGTTTAAATTATGAAAAACTCATGAGCTGGACACGTGGCAATTTCTGGCGTTGGGTATTAAACTCACTGATTTATTCCACGGTATCCGCCGCGATTGGCACCCTGATTTCAGTAATGGCCGGATATGCCCTGGCGAAATTCGTATTTCCCGGTAAGAATATCGCCACCGGAGTGATTATGGCCGGACTGTTGATGCCCGCTGCCCTACTGACCGTGCCGCTCTATATCGTGTTCTTACACTTGGGGGTTTCCAATACTATGGCCTCAATTATAGTGCCATGCTGTGTTTCGCCTTTCGGGGTGTTTCTAGGAAGGGTATATTCCCAAACCTCGGTACCCACCGAACTGATAGAGGCTGCCAGAATAGACGGAGCTAGCGAAGCTCGAATTTTCTTTACCATGGTGCTCCGTATTTTGGCTCCGGCAATGGTCACCATATTTCTATTTATCTTTGTGGCTTGCTGGAATAACTTCCTGCTGCCGCTGATGATGCTTTCTGACGAGACATTGAAGCCGGTGACTTTAGGTCTTTACGGGATGATGAGCTACTTTAACCCCGAAAAAGGTGCGGTTATGATGGGGGCGTTGTTTGGAGTAATTCCGCTGATTATCTTGTTCCTTGGATTGCAAAAATATTGGCAATCCGGACTGGCTGCCGGTTCAGTTAAAGGGTAAAAAGCAAATGGCACCTCATGAAAATGAAAATGTAAAAAAAGGCGCACTAACTTCTCGCGGCGTAACTTTATGTGCCGGTCAAGTGGGGATTTCTTTGGGCTTCATGAGGCGCTTGCTGCAGCGTATGCAACAGCTTGGGTTTAGCGAACTGGTCTGGGAAATGAAGATGCAATCCACGCGCTACCCGGCGGCTAATACTTGGCATTACTATACTGTGAGCGAAGTCAAACAGGTGCTGCAGTGGGCGAGTGAACTAGGAATACAAGTCATACCGGAAATAAACACGCCGGGACATATGGGGGTATGGTTGGAAAACTATCCCCACCTGGCTTTGCAGCGCAAAGATGGCAGCACTGGGGACTGCGAACGCTTAGACTTAACTAACCCGCGCGCTGTCGAATTTTATTTGAATCTAGTTGACGAGTACCTAGAAGTATTTACTCCCAAATACACCAAGTATTGGCATATGGGAGCCGATGAATATATGATTCACGACTCCTACGACAATTACCCACAAATACTTGATTATGCCCGGCAAACCTACGGAGAAAACGCCACACCCTACGATGTGTTCAACGGGTTTATTAACCAAGTCAATGCGCATGTTCGGGCGAAAGGATATAACTTGCGGATTTGGAATGATGGGATACACAATAGCCCGGTGGTGTCGGTTGATAACAATATTGTGGTGGAATACTGGAAAGATGAGGGACTGCGGGTGGCTGAACTGGCGCGACGTGGACATAAGTTAATTAACGCCACCGAGAAACTCTATTGGTCTCGCTCGCACGCTCCTTACCGGGTGGATGCGAAGGCGCTGTGGGAATCCACCTGGGATGGACGGGAGTTCATCGGCGGGCAACGCTTGAATCCCGCTTTAGCGGAGGCACAGCTAGGCTTGCGGGTTTCCATTTGGCCAGATACTTCCTACTATCAGACCGAACACGAGGTTTGGACAGCGATACAGGATTCTTTGTTGCTGGTTGCTGCCTTGGACAGTAACGGAAAGAAAGCTAGCGTGACCTGGGAGGAAGCACGTAGACGCGCCACCGTGTCCGCGTGGCCAGAACCGGGTGTGCCGGAGGGCATCTATCGAATTGCTCAGCTTGACTCGGTTGCACCTGGACCTTGGCGAGTGGACTGGACTCAAGACCAGTACGTGACCTTGACTGATTTAGCCAGCGGGCAAAATCTTGCTCTTCGTAGTGGTGGCAAGCATTTAGGGGTTGTAACCGAGAGTGGTGCCCCAGTAGAGCTTTGTGAGCCGGTCGAGGACGCGAGTTGGCCGGCAGGGTGGGATACAGCCGAGGTGCGTAACACCCAAAAATGGGTGCTGACCCCGGTTCAGACAGGACACGAATTACGAGGAGAACTGGGGAGCCGAACCGGTGATGGCTGTTGTTCTGGGGAAGAACGTCAATCGGAGGAAATGGGTATAAAGGAGCTGGCACCTCATGAAGACGAAAAACCCAAAGCAACCAAGCTGACCTGCATCATCAGTCCCGCGCTAACCAACCAACAGTTATGTGTCCAAGGCGACATTGTGGCGCAATATCCTCCCGATGCCGCTCCAAGCGGCGCGGTATTTCAACTGGAACCGATATTTAGGTTAGATTGAGGGCGGAATAAACCGGGGAATAATGCCGGATAATAGCCTGCTGATATTCAGCGATATTACCAGCAGTAGCAGCGCGCAGTATTTCCCCATGTGCGGAGGCACTGGTCAAGAGACTTTCGTGATTGGGAGGTTCCATCGAACGCAAAGCCGCCAGATGAACCTGCCAAAACGAGGCTACAAGTTGTCGTGCCAAGTCGTTGTTAAGTAATGCCAAAATTCCATCGTGAAAAGCGAAATCTTCATCGGGAAAGGTCTGCCCCGCTTCGGCCTTGGTGCGCATGAGGCGCACCAAGGTCTCTAAACCTGGCTGGGGGTTTCCCCTTAGAGTTTGGCAAACAGTAGGAGCCAGCCCCAAATCCAGGTAGCGTCGCACCGCTATGACTTCTCGCAAGGCTTGCAAGTCATTGCCCGCCGTCAGAATCGTCTTAAAGGCCAGAGTTTCTACCAGCGCTGACATGGACAGCGGACCGACGAAAGCCCCCACGCCCCGGCGCACCTTAACAATGTCTAGAGCCTCGAGATGACGCAGCGCCTCACGTACCGAAGAACGGGAGATACCCAGGGTAGACGTTAGCTCCGATTCTGTTGGCAGAGAATCACCGGGTTTGAGATGTTGACCCAAAATCAGGGCTTTAATCTGCTCCGCAGCAGTGGCGGCATCCCCAGAGGTGCGGCGGCGAATCTTGGGAGTGACAATAGTCTCATCGGCTAGCTCGGTCATATGACAAATATACCCATAATTGTCGGACTTGTGGAGTATTTTTATAGGAACTTTACCATTCTCTTACCTGGAAAATTTTTTAGTTTTTGTTGATATGGCAGGTGAAACCCGGGATTTTTGCTTGAAAGTTTAATTTAAATCCCGAAAAAGCTTGTCAGACAAGTTGTGGGGTGGTACATTGGTGTTAATCCCGATTAGGGGGGAAACTGTACTCAACGAGGAGATTTTGTATGATTTCATTCAAAAAAACTAGACTCGCATCGCTGGCCTGCATAGCCGCTGCAGGTGCCTTGGTCTTGGCGGGCTGTGGTGGTGGCACTGCCAAGCCCGCAGACACCGGTGCTAGTGAAGCCCCAGCCAGCGGTGCTACTGGAACCCTCAACCTGGGTGTGATGTACGAAACCACGAACTATCACCCCTCCAACACCTCATCTGCCTTGGCGATGGGGACAAACTGGCACATTGTCGAGGGTTTGTACGAGTTCGATATGGCTGACTATAAGGTGTACCCGGCACTAGCGAAGGGCGAACCGAATAAAGTCAGTGATACCGAATACGAAGTGTCCTTGCGTGATGGAGCGAAGTTCTCTGATGGCACCGAAGTGAAAGCCGAGGATGTGATTAGCTCTTTCGAACGCATTGTAAAGGGTGAAACCGGAGCCGACGGTAAACCCGTGGAGAGTATCTATAAGCAGTTCTTCGACTTTATCGATTCCATGACTGCCAAGGACGACACGACTGTTTCTATCAAACTAAAGTACCCTTTCGGTGCTCTGCAACAGCGTCTGGTAGACATCAAGATTGTTCCCAAGGCAGCTAGCTTCGATGATTTGACTTCAAAGCCTATCGGTACTGGTCCTTTCAAGTACACCAATATCACCCCCACCTCGGTAGAGGCTGAGCCGAACCCGAATTACAACGGGCCTTATCCAGCAAAGGTTTCCAAGATGCACTGGGATGTGTTGAAAGACGACAACGCGCGTCTGACCGCAGCAATGGCCAACACCATTGACGTGATGGAGAGTGTACCGGCACCATTCGTGAAGCAACTGACCGGAGCGGGATGGAAAGTTGACGAGGTTCCGGGCTATAACAACCCCTTCCTTATGTTCAACACTACCAAGGCACCATTCGACAAAGCTGAAGTACGCCAGGCCTTTCACTACGCCATTGACAAGCAAACCTTGATTAACACCACCTTGGAAGGAAAAGCTAAAGTCTCGACATCCTTCTTGCCAGAGTCTAACCCTGACTACAAGAAGGCTGCTACCCAGTTCGACTACAATCCCGAAAAGGCCAAGGAGATGCTGCAAAAGGCTGGGGTAGCTGGTAAAACTGTGAACCTGCTGACCACCGACCACCCCTGGATTGCCCAGTTGGCACCGCTAGTAAAACAAAACCTCGAGGCTGCGGGGCTGAAAGTAAACGTAACTTCTAAGGCTTCTGCTGATGTTTACGCCACGACCGACTCCGAGAACCCGGACTTCGATGTGGTGATGGCACCTGGTGACCCCTCCGTATTCGGCACTGACCCCGGCATCATCGTGAACTGGTGGTACGGAGACAATGTGTGGACTCAGAAGCGCACCGGTTTCCAAAAGTCCGACGCGGAAGGCTACAAGAAGATAGCCGAAGGCATCCAGGCCGCTCAGCAGTTGAGTGGGGACGAAGCCAAAGCCAAGTGGGGCGAGGTACAAGACCTAATTGCGGAAAAGGTACCGCTCTATCCACTGTTCCATCGCACCATGCTGACTGGTTACAACCCCAACAAGGTGGTTGACTTCAAAGCCATCGGCACCACCGGTTTGGAAGCCGTGGGCGTGAGCGTGAAATAACTTGGTATCGAGCCACACGGTTCTCGAATCGAGAACCACAATAACATAAGTAATTGCTGGGAGGGGGGCGATGCCCTCGCCTTCCTCCCAGTCCTATACTCTGCGTGTCACACGCATCCCACAGTCTTATCACAAAGGAGTGGAGCCTTGAACAATCTTCTAAGGCTGATTGGTCGCCGGCTGGTAGCCCTGCCAATTATGGTAATAGGTGTCACCTTCCTGGTCTTCTTTATCATGTCGCTTTCCCCCACGGATCCCGCCTATGCGGCACTAGGGGATAACGCCGCTAACGCGGCGCAAGTTAAAGCCTTTCGCGTAGCCCACGGCTACACTTACGCTGACGGTACCCCCGTTCCGATGCTGATTCGTTATGCCAACTATCTGGCTGGAATATTGCAAGGAAATTTTGGGGTTTACGGGGTTTCCAATAACTCGGTAGGTGAACTCATCGGCCCGGCGCTGCCGATAACTTTGCAGCTGACTTTTTTTGGATTGATAATCGCCGTGTTATTTTCCTTCCCACTGGGTGTCTTGGCCGCGCTCTACCGAGACAAATGGCCAGATCAGCTGATTCGCATCATCTCGGTGGTGTCCATTGGTACGCCCTCTTTTTGGTTAGGCGCGATGCTGGTGTTAATTGGCCTGAGTATTTTCCCGGGCATGGTGGCCGGTCCATTACCGCCACTCTTGGGTCCCGGTGCTGACTTTGGGGGATGGTTATCTCGAATGTTCCTGCCATCCCTGACCCTGGCGGTGCCAGTAATCGGTCAAATGACTCGTGTGGTGCGTACTTCGGTGGTAGAGGAACTCGACCGTGACTATGTGCGTACCGCACAGGGCGCCGGTATTCCCAAAGCCATTGTCATCGGACGTAACGTGCTAAGAAACGCCCTGATTACCCCGGTGACCGTGCTGGGGTTGCGAGTCGGCTACCTGATGGGTGGCGCAGTCGTTATCGAAATTATTTTCGGTATTCAAGGCATGGGCAAGGTTCTGGTGCAAGGTATTCAGCAAAACCAAGTCGAAGTAGTTCAAGGAGCTGCCCTGGTGGTTGCCCTGGCCTTCATTATTGTAAACATCATCGTAGACATGCTCTACCTGTTGATTAACCCGCGGATTCGCTCGGTATAGGGAGGAATAGAAATGTCAGATTCTACGATTTCAAATAGCTCTAACTTCCAGCCGATGAACACCACAGAAATGGCACCTCATGAAGCCGACACCAAGGCGAGTGGGGCGAAAACCACCGAGGCAACCCCACACAAGGAGTACTTTTATCGTTTCCGAGCCATGTCTTGGGGTGCACGGATATCCGTTTTCGTCTTGGCTATTATGGTGCTCCTGTCGATAATCGGCCCGTTCTTTGTCGGATATACTCCCGACTTTGTTTCCACCGATGCGATTTTGGCAGCACCCGACGGGAAACACTTGTTTGGAACGGATTACGCCGGCCGCGATATTTTCGCTCGCTTGCTCTATGGGGGACGTTACTCGATGGTAATTGGGCTGCTGTCATCCCTGCTAGCCTTGATTGTTGGGGCGATAATCGGATCAATCGCGGCGGTGGTACGTCGCTGGATTTCCGAAGTGATTATGCGTATCCTCGACATTATTATGGCCGTGCCGGGTATCGCCATGGCGGCAGTCACCGTGCTGGTGTTCTCGAGGCTCTTTGACCCGGGCAACAAGATTGGCCTGGTCGGCGTGATTATCGCCTCGGTAGCCTTCGTATACATCCCCCAGATTGCGCGTATCGTACGCGCCAATGTGATGGCAGCCTACGGAGAAGACTATGTGCGCGCCGTGATTGTCTGCGGGGCTCGCGCGCCGTGGATTCTAGTCAAACACGTGATGCGTAACACCGCCGCGCCCGTGCTGGTTTTCGCCACGGTTTTGGTCGCGGACGCGATTATTCTGGAAGCCTCGCTAACCTTCATCGGTTCCGGTCTGCAACCAGCCATGGTTTCAACCTGGGGCAACGTGTTGTCCGAGGCACAAAGTTCCGGCTCTATCCTGCGAGGCGCCTGGTGGACAGCACTGTTCCCCGGTCTGTTGATTATGATTACCGTGTTGTGCCTAAATATTCTTTCCGAAGGAATCACCGACGCGATGGTGGCCGCCCCGGCCTCGGCACAGGTGAAAGTGGCGCAAACCTCGGCGGAACGCGAAGCCGACAGGCTACTCATGGATCCCCGGGTTGCCTACCGTACCCAGGCCGAAAGCTTGCAAAACCGGCTCGATGCGCTGAACGCGGTGGAAACCAAACGTAAAGACCGGTTCAAAGCATCTTCCACCGCCGCCCCCCTGCTGGAAGTCAAGGACTTGTGCATCAAGTTCCCCCGCCACGGCGACACCAATGTGGTTGACCACGTGTCCTTCGCGGTGCGACCCGGGGAAACCATGGGATTGGTCGGTGAATCCGGTTGCGGTAAATCCATTACTGCCCTGTCGATTATGGGGTTGATTGATTCACGCGCGGAGCTTAGCGGGGAAATTCTCTATCAAGGCAAGAACCTCCTAGAGATGAAACCCGCTGAACGTCAGGCCTTGCTAGGGCACGAAATGGCCATGATTTATCAAGATGCGCTGTCAAGCCTCAACCCGGCCATGCTGATTAGATCCCAGATGAAACAGCTTACTTCCCGCGGCGGCACTCGCAGCGCCGAAGAACTGTTGGAATTGGTGGGACTCGACCCGAAACGTACCTTGGAATCGTACCCCCACGAATTATCTGGGGGACAACGTCAGCGAGTGTTGATAGCCATGGCGTTGACCCGCGACCCGAAACTGGTGATAGCCGACGAACCTACTACGGCACTCGACGTAACCGTACAAAAGCAAGTGGTGGCGTTGCTAAACGATTTGCGGGAAAAACTCGGTTTCGCCATGATTTTCGTGTCACACGACCTGGCTTTGGTGGCGGAAGTGGCGCACTCTATCACCGTGATGTACGCCGGTCAGGTGGTCGAGCAAGCGGGAACCTCGGAGCTACTGACCCATCCGGTACACGAATACACCTGTGGTTTGCTGGGGGCGGTTCTGTCCATTGAATCCGGAAAAGGCCGGTTGCACCAAGTGCCCGGCACGGTGCCTTCGCCCCGGGATTTCCCCAAAGGCGACCGTTTCGCGCCGCGTTCTTCACACCCGGACTATGGCATGGATATTCGACCCGAGTTACGCCCGGTGGGACCGAACCACGTTTATGCGGCACTGCCAGCCAAACCCGGCGTTTACGAGCCCGCCCCGGAATACCATGAAACCACTGGAAAGGAGGCCTAGCCATGAGCGAAAATACCGCTAGTTCCACCTCGTCAAGCACGTCGACAAGCACGTCGCCAAACGGAGAAACCCCCATCATCGACCTGCAAAACATCGAGGTAACCTTTAAAACTCGTACCGGTTCGATTTTCCACCCCAACCGGGTGCACGCTGTACAAGGTGTGAGCCTGCAAATAAGACCGGGTAAAACCCTGGGAATCGTGGGTGAATCAGGCTGTGGGAAATCCACTACTGCCAATGTGATGTGCGGGCTGCAACTGCCCACCAAAGGCCGGGTCTTTTTCAAAGGCCAAGAAGTCACTAAACGCTCTGCCACACATCGACGCATGATAGGTAAAGTGGTTTCGGTCGTCTTCCAAGACCCGGCCACTGCCCTGAACCCACGCATGAGTGTGCGAGACCAGCTGAGTGACCCGTTGCGGGTACACCACCGCGGCACCCCGGAGCAACAAGAAGCCCGGGTACACGAGCTGACAACCAAAGTGGGCTTGCCAAATTCCGCTTTGGATGCTCTGCCCGGCCAGCTTTCCGGTGGCCAGCGTCAGCGCGTGGCCATCGCTCGAGCACTCAGCCTAGAACCGGATGTGATTATCGCAGATGAACCGACCTCCGCCCTAGACGTTTCGGTGCGAGCCCAGATTCTGAATCTGTTGACCGAACTGAAAGAAGACGGGTTAGCGATGGTGTTCATCTCACATGATATTCAAACTGTGCGTTATGTTTCGGATCGTATTGCCGTGATGAACCATGGAAAAGTTGTCGAAGAAGGACCGGCCGATCAGCTGTTCTTCCAACCTAAAGACGACTACACCAAGACCTTGCTGGGGGCGGCTCCGAGTTTGCTGCATCCAGCTGGAGTAGACCTCGGCTAATTCGAGGCCAACAACTAAACAACTGCAAGACTGTAAAGTAAGGATAGCAATGAAAAAGGAAATTCGGGGTGTTGTCCCCCCGGTAGTAACCCCCCTGACCGAAAACCACGACTTCGACAGGGAATCTTACGCGAAACTGATAGAACACCTGATATCCGGTGGCGTAGATGGCCTGTTCGTCTTGGGTTCATCCTCCGAGGTAGTGTTTTCCACGGATCGGCGCCGCGATGAAATCCTCAAGGCTGCCGTGGAATTCGCGAAGGGACGCGTGCCGGTTCTGGCTGGAGTTATCGACACGGAAACCAATCGCGTCAAGGAACACATCAAACGTGCCGCTGACTTGGGTGTTGATGCTGTGGTGGCCACCGCACCTTTTTACGCCCTGCAAACCATGACCGAGGTGGAACGCCACTTCCGTTTGTTGGCCGAAGCCTCTCCGGTGCCGGTGTGGGCCTATGACATTCCGGTGTGTGTCCACACGAAACTGCCGGGAGATTTGCTGCTGCGTCTCGGTAAAGAAGGGGTGCTCGCGGGGGTCAAAGATTCCTCGGGTGACGACGTGGCTTTCCGCCAGCTCTGTTTAGATAACAAGGATGCTGGACACCCGCTGTCCCTGTTGACTGGACATGAAGTGGTAGTTGATGGGGCTTACCTGTCGGGTGCGGACGGTTCTGTCCCCGGACTGGGTAACGTTGACCCGGCCGGTTACGTGCGGCAATGGCAGGCTTTCCAGGCCGGAGACTGGGCGAAAGTTCGCGAGGAACAAGACCGCCTGGCGCGCCTGATGCGCATCGTAAACGTTAAAGGTGTGGGTGGTTTTGGTGCCGGTATCGGATCGTTCAAGACCGCATTGTGGCTGTTGGGCATTTTTGCGTCTAACACGATGCCCGAGCCAGTCACCGCTTTGAGTGGGGAAAACGTGGAACACGTGCGCGGCGTGTTGCGCGAGGTCGGGTTGTTGCCTTAGAAAGGTTCGTTTTCATGAGGTGCCAGCTGATTTTGCTGGCACCTCATGAATCCCACCCCAATCCCAACCCGAAACATAACCGAGCCAAGGCGAGTGAAACAGACAAAGGAGTCAAGTAGTGACAGAAAAAGTGGCAGTCATAGACTTAGGCGGCACCAAGATTGCGGGGGCGCTTGCTGACCCTGACGGCAGGCTGCATGACCAGCAGCGAGTTTACACGCCCTCACAGGAAGGTCCTGAGGCAGTGGTCGCTGCCGTGGCGGGGCTGGTGCAGGATTTGCAAGCCGCTGGAACGGCCGGCGGGGCAAACATCGTTGGGGTGGGCATTGGCTCAGCTGGGGTGGTAGATGCGGCAGGACGAAACATTATTGCTGCTACCGATGCCATCAAAGACTGGGCTGGCACCCCCTTGGCAGAACGGGTAGAGGCCGCAACTGGGCTGCCGGTAACTCTGGAAAACGATGTGAACGCGCATCTGCGAGGTGAGGCTTGGAAAGGCGCGGGTGTTGGCAAGATGAATCTGGCGATGATGGCGCTGGGAACCGGTATCGGGGGAGCCGTGATGATGAACGGCGAAATTATGGTCGGCCCGCGTGGTACCATCGGAGACTTCGGGCATCTGCCGACTTTTTTGGCCACTAAACGCGCCTGTACCTGTCGGAGGCAGGTTCCACACCTGGAGGCCGTGGCCTCTGGACCGGGACTGGTGGCCTGGTATCACGAAAAAGGCGGGGATAATGCGGTGACGGGCGCGAAAGCTCTGGAGAAAATGGCCGAAAGTGGGGATCCCCTGGCCTTGGAAACCTACCGGGAAGCCGGGCGGGAAACCGGACGTGCCCTGGGGACAATCGTAAACATTTTCGACCCAGAACTGGTGATTGTAGGGGGTGGACTGGGTAACAGCGGTGAACTATGGTGGGGCGCACTACGCGAGGCCTATCGGGAGCAACTGGTGGACGCGCTGCGCGAGGTTCCCGTGGTTAAGGCTCAGTTAGGGAACCAGGCGGCCTTGGTGGGGGCGGCCAAAAAGATTTGGGATTATTTGGGAAACCTGAAACAAGGATAGTTCTAGAGTTAAATCAATAACCCCGGCTTGCCCCTCATGAAAGGGGAAAGGGATAGAGGGGACACAAGACTAAGGAGAATTCGCAAAAATGAACGAAGCGCGTAAACAGTTAGTGGCAGGACTTAAAAGCAAACTGGTGGTCAGCTGCCAGGCCTATCCCGGCGAGCCGATGCGCCGGGCGGATATTACCGCAGCAGTGGCGCAGTCGGTAGTGGCGGGGGGTGCGTCCGCAGTCAGAGTACAGGGATTGGCCGATATTATCGCGGTGCGTCAAGCCGTGGAAGTCCCGATTATCGGGCTGATTAAAGCCGGACATGACGGCGTGTATATCACCCCGTCCGTTGCCCACGCCAAGGCTTGTATCGAAGCCGGGGCAGATATTGTGGCGGTAGATGCCACTTTGCGTGAACGCGGAGCGGGCGAGACCTTCGCCGACGCAGTCGCGGCCATTCATGACTGTTTCCCCCAGGCGGCAGTCATGGCTGACTGCGCATCCCTGGAAGACGCGAAAGCCGCTGAAGACGCCGGAGCGGATTTGATTGGGACAACCTTGGCAGGATACACCCCCGATAGTTATGCGTATTCGCGTCCGGCCACCGAAGGCCCAGATTTGCGTTTCATTGAAGCCTTGTGCCTGGCGGTGAATGCTCCGGTGGTGGTCGAGGGGCGGATTCACAGTCCCGAAGATTTGCAGCGCGTCTTTGAATTCCCGATTCACTTTGCCTGCGTGGGAACTGCGATTACTCACCCGCAACGGATTACCGGATGGTACACAAAAATGCTGCCTTGAGCGAGTAGTGAGGCTGTAACCGAATATAAGCACCACCCTTGTGGCTCGGGAATCACTGAGGGAAGCATATGAACCTGTTGAAACGAAGGCGATTAACGGGGCGATTTTGGATGCGTATGAAAATAACCCCGGGGTCGGGTTTTCGATTATTTTCGTGTTCATGGCCGGGGTAGGCGTGGTCGGGGCGGTCTTGGCATTCTGGTTGCATCGATTGAGCCGGTTGAGCCGGTTGAGCCGGTTGAGCCGTTGTGTCGACTCGGATGGGGTCATTGCCGCCTCGGGTTCATGAGGCGGCAGCCGAAAATCCACCCGCTGCACCACCACCTTGAATCTTCTTGAGTTTTTGGTTTCCGAGCAGGGGCGGGTTTGAAAGGTGCTGTGGTAAAACACGTCAGTGTGTGACATTGCGTGTTTCGAGGCAGGTTCACTATGCTGATTCGGATTCATCCCCATGCCTATAAGCACGGTTTGTCTAGTGACCAGATTCTTGCCGCTTACTAATCTGGCTTGCCAAACTATCCGGGTTCGGGAGCGTGACCGGGATACGGAGCCGCAACGCTATGCGTTGATTGGTTGGTCTGATACCGGGTTGCCACTTGAGCTGTGCCTGGTGCGCACTGATTTCGGGGTGCTGATTTTTCACGCTAACTATCTGACTGAATCTTTCCGGAAGGAGTTTTACCAATGAAGTATTTCGATATGAATGGGGTTCCCTTTGATGATTCTGATGTCGAGAAATGGGCGGCGGAAGCTGAGGTGGGGTTTCCTAACTCGGTCGTGGAGACAGTAGAGCCTCGTGCCTGGGAACGGGATGCCCCTATGCAGGCTAAAAGCGTGCGGATGCCGGTGGGGGTGTGGAATCTGGTTGCCAGCAAGGCGCAGGATGAAGGCGTGACTGTCTCGGATTATGTGCGCCGCGCGGTTTCAAAGGAACTCATCGCGGACTCGTGACACCACTAATTGGTGGCCGCCGCGCATTGTGCGCGTGTGGTTCGTTTTCCGTCGTCTTCATGAGGCGCCAGTCGGAACTGCGCGGCAAGATTTGTATGACGATTTGAAGTGGTCTGGGTTTGCTTCCTGGGCGTGTACCTTGTTTTTTGTTATTTCATGTTTTCTGGTGTTTTGCCAGTATTGGTTTTCGGTTTCTTGGGGTGTTTGGTAGTCGAGGTTTTCGTGTAGCCTGGTGGTGTTCCACCATGACACCCACTCGAATGTCGCGATTTCTACTTCCAGGACAGAGCTTGGGAGCCACCCCAACAGGCAGCTCGAATCGAGACACCTTCCGACGTGACTCTGCTTTCCACCAGGCGAACCACACGGTCTTTAAACTCTTGATCAAATTTCCTTGCCATAATACCTATCTTCCTATCTAATCAATCGGAAGAAAACCTGAACCACTTCAATCCAAAGTCACAACGTCATCACTGGCCGTGCCCTTATCCGCAATCGCGGCGGGCGCGCCAACCACACTGGCAAGGGCACACGCCCCGGCGACCGCAATAATTCTCTTGGTTATTTTCATCCTAATCCTCCTTAATATAAGGCGTTAATTACTTCATATAGGCAATTCTGTACACAGGGAATTGCACTTCTCACTGCGTGTAAAACTTCAGAATGGGTAGTGGGCGTTGAGCTAAAGGTTAAATCAGATGTAACTGATACCCCGCACACCCGAACTCCCAGTTGATGCAAGGCTATAGCTTCCAACACAGTGCTCATACCCACCATGTCGATACCGTTGTTTCGCATCATTATCGATTCTGCGAGGGTTTGATATTCTGGCCCTCGCGAAATTGCATACACTCCAGAACGGGAAGCATGCTTCTTAATCGCTGCAGTCAAGTCACTATCCCAAACCTGGGATATGTCTACGAACACAGGCCCGGTAAAGGGGGATGCTCCACTGAAGTTGATGTGATCTCGGATTGCCATGACATCACCCAGTTCCCACGGCTGTAGACAGCCGCCGGCATTAGTCAAAAACGCGGCCTGGATGCCGGTCATAGCTGCAACCTGAGGCACGAAACATAGATCTGCAGGGGTGTGTCCTTCATACAGGTGGATTCTGCCGGTGCAAACCAGAATGTTAACTGTTTTAGCCTCGGTTTCAATCTGCACAGATACAATTTGAGTTCCATGTCCCTGTGCACTTGGTATTTTGGCTCCAAGCAGCTCCTTGAGTGGAAGCTCTACTGGGTTTTTTCCTAAATTACACACAGTATCGTGTAGTCCCGAACCTAGTACTACCAACACATCATGGTTTTCCCGCTGGGTACGTTCTTGAATTAACTGCACCGCAGCTTTCACCTGAGCTATACGTTGTGGAGTACGTTTCAGACAGTACTCTAACGCTTCTTGTCGGGAATCTGCCATCGTGTTCTCCTAGGCTAATTCCTGACTGCGTACCCGTTTAACGTGGGTACCGTAGTAAGCAGCGTACCCAATGATAAGAGACAATATGACACCAATATTGCCAGAGCCCCACGCTCCGTCCTTGCCGCCAACCAGCGGGAGCAAATACCCTTGCCAGTTATTGAAAGGCGCGTCCGCAAAGCCGTTGATTACCAGTCCCCAACCAATGAAACAGCAAACCGCAAGAATCACCAGGGAGATAGTGTTATAACTTCCATATTTGCCGCTTGTGGTAAAGAGCGCTTCCTCGTCGTAATCTTTTTTCCGCAAGGTGATATCCGCCATCATGATTCCAGTCCAGGCCGCCAAAGGAACGCCTAGCGTGACCAGGAAGGACTGGAACGGACCAATAAAGGTTGGGGAAAAGAAAGTGACATAAATGGTGCCACAGGTCAGTATCACACCATCAATTAGTGAAGCCAGCGGACGTGGGATGCGGATTCCCAAGGTCAACAGTGTCAAACCTGAGGAGTAAATCCCGTTGATAGCACCCGACAAGAGGGACAGAATCGCGGTAATGAGGAAAGGCACCAGGAACCAAGTTGGTAGCAACGTCGCCAGCGCTCCCACTGGGTCACCACCGATGGCATTTGCAAGTTTCTCGTCCGACCCTGCCAGCATTAAACCGAAACTAATAAGGAAAACGGGACCCAATGATCCGCCGAATGTGTTCCAGAACACGATTTGGCTACCTGGAGTCTCGCGGCTTTGGTAGCGTGACCAGTCAGCCGCTATATTTACCCAACCTAGTCCCATTCCTGTCATCACCATGACAAAAGCGCCTAGCATGGAGGCGAGTGACCCATTCGGGTGGGTTACAATGGCAGCAAAATCGATATGCGGAAAAACCAGTAAAATGTAGATTATGGTTGTGATGCCTGTCACCCAGGTCAAAACAGCCTGCATCTTCATGATGATGTGATACCCGGCAACCGCTCCTAACACTATCAGCACAGCTACTGTGGCCGCAGCTATAGCTTTTACGACAGTTGAATCATCTCCAGCCCATCCCAATCTCGCTAGGATGGTGTTTGTTGCTAGCACTGCGGTAATCGCCAAGGAAGTTTCCCACCCGATTGAGGTGAGCCAGGAAATCACACCCGGGATCTTGGCTCCGTTGACTCCAAAAGCCGCACGGGACATGACCATTGTGGGCACGGAGCCTCTTTTCCCACCCAGTGCGATAACACCGCATATAGCGAAGGACAAGATAACTCCAATGATGGAAATGATTACAGCCTGGACAAAAGAAATCCCAAAGCCAAGAATCCATGCACCATAGCTCATCCCGAAAACAGATATGTTGGAAGCGAACCACGGCAAGAACAAATTGCGGGGCTTAGCGGTTCTTTCCTTGTCCTGAACAATTTCGATGCCAGTTATTTCAATGCTATCCACGATTTTCCTCCTCGTTGAGAGCTGTTGTCCCTAGGTAAAAGTCACTTTTGGGCATTCCTTGTCTCCTTTGCTCGGATAGAATGCAAAATTAAGCAAACGTTTGCGTGGAACCTAAATTACCACAGCGCATCATGGCGCACAAGCATTTTTTAAAAAAAGTTTTAATTTTCAAAAATTGAGATAAATCTGCAGCTAGTGAACTGGTTCAGGTTTTCTTTCGGTTGATTAGATAGGAAGATAGGTATTATGGTAAGGAAATTTGATCAGGAGTTTAAAGACTGTGTGGTTCGCCTGGTGGAAAGCAGAGTCACGTCGGAAGGTGTCTCGATTCGAGCTGCCTGTTGGGGTGGCTCCCAAGCTCGGAATTTCGCATCACCGCGCAAATGTGGCATAAACAAGCACATAGAGCCGGGGAAATCCGTAAAACCGAGGAAGACCTTATCAGCGAGCTTGCAAAGCTCCGCCGGGAAAATCAAGAGCTTCGTGACACGAATGAGTTACTTAAAGCTGCTTCGGTTTTTTCGCCTCGGATTCTCGGGGGTGTTTCTCCTAAACCGGCCAATCATGGCCGGTTTTTAACGGCTCCACGCTGCTACTGAGCGGCTCACGCGGCAAAGCCGCTGCCACTCAGCCCACACGTCGGAAATGATTGCGTGCATTGACCAGCATCGTAGTCGTTTCTCGGTCGAGTTCATATGTGAGACGTTGAGTGAGAACCTTGAGGGCGGGTTTATCACCTCGCGCGGTTACCGGGACATGAAGACCCGCGTCGAGTCCGCCAGGACTCAGCGTAACCCGGAACTTGTAGGCTTAATCCGCCGTATTCATGCGGAGAATTACGCGGTTTACGGGGTCCGGAAAATATGGCACACACATGGGACGACTCGGGGTTGATATTGGGCATGAGCAGACTCATAGGCTGATGCGCCTGACTGGCGTTCAGGGCAAGTCTAAAGGCAGGATGCCCATAACTACCCGGCCGCCTAAAGCTCCTGATACGCGCCCGGATTTAGTGAACCGCGAGTTTCCTGCCTTGGCTCTTAACCGGCTTTGGGTTGCCGATATCACTTATGTGCCGACCCGGAAGGGGGTCGTGTATGCGGCCTTCGTCACCGACGTGTTCTCACGCAAAATTGTGGGTTGGGTTTTATCCCCCACGGTGGCTACTGAGTTGTTGCCTAGCAGCGTTGAACCAGGCGATTCACAACGCCAAGGAGACCGTGGGTTTGGTTCATCACTCGGATCACGGCTCACAGTACGTTTCCTTAGTTTACAACCAGAGGCTCGCCGAATACGGGATAACCCCATCTACCGGATCCGTGGGGGATTCTTATGATAATGCTCTGGCCGAGAATGTTAACGGGTCATACAAGAACGAACTAATACATAACCGCAGATGGGAGGATGTTTTGGAAGTAGAAATCGCGACATTCGAGTGGATGTCATGGTGGAACACCACCAGACTACACGAAAACCTCAACTACCAAACACCCCAAGAAACCGAAAACCAATACTGGCAAAACACCAGAAATGGGGTTGGCCGCAAGTTGGTAACGGGTTGGTTGTTTAGGCTGCCTGTTTCCAGGCGGTCTGACTCATCTTGAGTTCGTATTCCACGGGTGGCATCATGCCGATACTGGAATGCAGTCGTTTACGGTTGTAAAACCCTTCAATCCAGCTTGAAACCCCTTCGTAGACCTCCTCTCTTGTCCTGAAAGCATGCCGGTAGTAGTACTCGATTTTCAATGTTGACCAAAACGATTCAGCCATCGCGTTATCCCAGCACACCCCGGTGCGTCCCATCGAGAGAGTCAACCCGGCTTTCTTGGCATATTCACCTAGTTCCCTAGACGTGAACTGGCATCCCCTATCAGCATGCAACACCAGCCCTGCGGGTTTACGTTCCCGACACGCATACGCCATATTTAAAGCCTGCCTCACCAGGTCAGTCACCTGGCTCACCCCCATGGCATAGCCGATAACACGCTTAGTGTGAGCGTCACGCACCGCCACGAGATACACCCAGCCCTGACCACTTCGCAGATACGTGAAATCCGTAATCCACACCTTGTCGAGAGAGCCTTTATCCCACTGCCTGTTGCATGAATCCTCATACACGCATTCCCCCACATCCTTAGAACGCGGATGCCGGAACATACGCGAACTCACCGCACGCAGCCCCTGACGGCGCAGTGAGGCCGCCACAGTCTTCTTACCCACAAGGGATACCATTACGAGCCAAAACCGCCGTCAAACGCGGAGCGCCGTGCGTCTGGTCGTACTGGTTGAAAAACCAAACCACACTCATATCGAAAGAAAACCGCCTACCGTTACGTTCTTGGCGAACCCCACGCCGGGAACGCCACACATAATAGCCTGGTCGAGTAACCTTCAACACGCGAGCCATCAAAGCAATCGGGTAATTCGCCTTCTCCACGTCCATCAACTCGAAACACTCTCGAATCGAGCTTGGAAGCATCGATGGCGCTGGCTTTTTCCAAGAACTCATTCTCCATCCTCAGCCTAGCCACTTCACGACGCAGCGCAGCGTTTTCCTTAGCCCACTGCGTGGAAGTCATCGCTCCTTTGCTTTCCGCCTCCCGGCGTTCCCGCTCTAGTTTCACCCAGCGGCCAAACAGGCTCTCTCCCACGTTCAAATCACGCGCTACCTGGGCAATCGTCTCACCACGCTCAATCACCAGCGAGGCAGCATCACGCCGAAACTCCGGCGTATATCTTTTCCTTGCAGACATAGTTCACAATCTCTCCAGCCGAGCAAAACCCGACAAACTAAGTGTCAACAAAACAAGGGTAACCCCATTAGTCGTTGACTGTATTTAATGCTTACGTATTGAGAACCATGGTCAGTGTGATGGATTAGTCCTGCCAGATTGTCTTTAGTGCAGCCTATCGCCTGTTCTAGAGCCTTTAACGGCAACGCCTCAGGGGCATAGTTGACCTGGTAGCCCAGCCCACAATCTTGCGTGAATACACGTCTGTAACAAAAGCTGTGTACACGAAACCCGACAAAGTTCTAACATAAGTGATATCCGCGACCCACAGCCGGTTCGGCGCGTTGGAGCTGAACCGGCGTTGAACCAAGTCCGGGCGTGTATCCGGGCGGTGAAGGCCGGGTAGTCACCGGTTTACGGCCTCGGTGTGCCCCATGAATCCCGGCCAGGCGCATCAACCTGCCAGTCTGTTCCCGTCCGATAGCAAACCCCGCCCGGCGCATAGCACGCCAGATTTTACGAATCCCATAAACACGGTAATTCTGGTCGAAAATCTTTACGATTTCCTCGATTAACAAGGCATCTCTCAATCGCCTAGCACACACAGTTCTTGACTTTGCAGCCCGGTAACCACGTGGCGTGAGGAAGCCCCCAACCATGTGTTCTCTCATAACCCGGCAAATACACTCGACCGAGAAACAATCACGATACTGGTCAATAAACGCAATCATTTCATACCGGGGTACTTGCACCTCCGGTGCGTACCCAGCCTCGCTCGGAATGCAAACTCGAAAACTGCGTTTTCAGTTTGCATCCTCACTCGGCCGGGTGGTCGAGTTCTTTGGCGAAAAAAGCTGATGCCAGTTTCAGAATCTCGTTCGTACGTCTGAGTTCTGCGTTTTCTTTACCCAGACGTCGTATCTCGGCAGACTCCTCTCGAGTGACCCCGGATCTCTCGCCCTGATCTATTTCAGCTTGATTCACCCAGCGGCGCAGTGATTCCCGACTGACACCGAGTTTCAATCCGATATCGCTGATAACCGCCCATCTCGAAACCCCAGAATCGTCTCGAAGCCGGTCAAACACCAGCCCGACAGCACAATCCCTAAACCCCTGCGAATAATTCCTAGGCATAAAACAACCCTCTCAAAAAAACCTAGAAACAAAACACGGGACACTTCAGTTTGTAAACATTGAAAAATCGCACAGAAAGGCTCCGACGATGTTTGATTCTACCGTATGTACCCGTCCCTGCGCACCTGGAAGATAGCCAGGGTAATATCTGTGGAGCTCGCGTGAAACTCAGCTTGCCCCTCATGAACCCTACTCACTGATATCTGGCGTGCTAGCTCATGTCAATACTTCAAAGGGATAAGTACAGTGGGTAGCCAAAAGTATAGTCAGAAATACCAGTTTGAATCATAGACCGAGGTGACAACACTGTGATACGATTAAGCTAGGTTCTCAAAAGGGAACTGTTAAAACCGTCTCGAAGGGGAGAAAAATGAAAATAATGAAAATTCGCTTGTTTGCCAGTATGTCGAGTGCTACCATAATTGCAAGTATTGCTGGAGTAGCTTTATTCACTACGCCTACAATTGCGTATTCTGCGGATTCTCCTACCGATTTTGACCGAAAAATCATGGAAAGTTCCGGTCTGACAGCAGAAGAGATGCGCGACTATGCTGAAAGGGACACGAAACTTATGCAAGAAGTAATAGAAGAAAATAAGTCTGAGTTAGACAAATATTCCCCATTAGGAGAGGATAGAGAAAATGCTCCAACCCTTGGTGAGGTTGGAGAAATATGGGTATCAACTTTCGGCAATAGCTCAGGAAGCCTTACGATAGTAGGCCACGCAGCTATTGTGTCCAACAAACCGGAAGTGACAATCGAAGCTTATCCAGACTTTAATTCACCAATAGGAAAAGACGGAGTTCAAGAATATCCCAATACGTGGAGAAGCAGAGATGGTGGTAAGATATTGCTTGGAAATAAAGTTTCGAGCCTTAAAAAAAGACAGGGCGCTGCAGCGTGGGCCGAATCTAAAATTGGCACAAGTTACTGGATAAATGTGCATAATAAATATGACATAAGCAGGATGTATTGTTCTCAGCTAGTTTGGTATGCTTGGTTGACACAAGGAAACGACATAGACTATATTAAGTGGGATACTATTGTTACACCAGCAGAAATTGCAAAATCCTCGGCAACAACAATCTTGTGGGGCACTCTTGGCTAAGACTATAGGGAAAACTTTACGACTCAATTTGATTATTGCGCTTGCACTTTTACTATGTCTTAGCGCATGCGCTAGTACGCCAACAACAACCAAGGGAAAAGTCGATTTACCTTCCGGCCAAAACTTAATTATTCAAACCGGTATGTTTGATAAATACTCGTACATTCTTACAGGAAAAAACAATCAGATAGCAAAAAAGGTAGCAAACGTTCCCGATGCTGATTATTTTGAAGTGTCTAGTTTGGATAATCCCAATGTATACGTAATTGCTGCACGCAGTGACGGCCTATTGAAAATTTCCAAAGATGGTACGTGGGGTAAAATTTTTACGGAAGAAACCGGTGACTTTGGTGGGTATAATGCAGTACTTTCCCTAGAGGATGGCGGCGCAGTCGTAGCAAGAAATAAACTAAATTACACACTCCCTGACGGGAGCTATCCTGATAAAATATTTCGTATTGATGCTTCAGGTAATGTTATTTGGTCTACTATAGTTCCTCTTCGTGTCGATTCGATTCAGCTTGCCGATAATCTTATTGTTTTAAGTGGCGACAATAACCATGCCACAAAGAGTGCGCAGTATCAAATTCTAACTCTCGAAAATGGTTCTATTGTATCTCAAACTCCAATAGATATACCCGACCACTGGAATAGCTTCGAGAATTGTACAATAGTTAATAAAGCCGTACACTGTATTGTGCAATACACCAATACAAATGATACGGGTGAGTGGGAATCCTATCTGGTTAAATTTTCTCTTGAAACAGGAAAGCAACTAAGCTCTCCAGTCTTCATGTCAAACAATATTCATAAGTTCATATTTCTAGACAATTGTTTTTATGGGATTAGAGAACACAAGAGTGAAGAAACTAGATTAATGGTGTTTGATTTAGATGGAAATAGTAAAACTGACTACATATTAAATTCCAAACTTAAAGTTGCATCCTTTGTACACTTTATGAGCTACGGTGGTAATTTGTATCTACATTTCTGGAATCCGCTACCGAAAAAAGAAAAATATGTGGTTAGGGAGGCTGAATCCTTAATTTATTTTAATCCCAAAACTGGCAATTTTATTGAAGAAACTTTCGATATACCGCGATCAGCCTATCGCGGTGCTGGTGCAAATATTCCAACCACCTGGTTCAAAAATTAAATCTGGGTTACATACTTTAGTAACAGATAATGGGTGTTGGGGTTAACCGGCTCTTCATATTTGAGGGTGTAGTTGGTTTTTGAATTCTCCGGTTTCGAGGAGGGCGCGGATGCGGTAGTTGATGAAGTTGCGGAATCCGAGGGCGGTGCCTCTAAGGTGTTCGAGACGACCGTTGATGGCTTCGGTTGGCCCGTTAGAACTATGGGGGTGGTCGAAGTAGGCCAGGATGTCCCCGGTGCGGCGCTTCAACGTGCGGCCTAGCCGTCTTAGTTCGGGTAGCCCAGCGGCGATGTCTTTAGGGATATTAGCCAGTTTCTCGATGACTTGTTGCATGAGGTGTTTGCCGTATTGGCGGTTTTTCTGTCGGTAGGCGTGCATCATGTCTTGGTATGATATCCAGGCTGCTTCCACACAGGCATGGAAATCATCAGCGAAGATAGCCTCGAGTTTCTCTGCTTGCTTGTCGGTAAGCAGGTTTGCCCCGGTTTTCAGGGTTCTCCTCACCCCGTAGAGCGGGTCACCGTTACGACCGCGCCGCCCTAGAATTTCTTGTTGGATACGCTGGCGGCACTTGTCTAGCGCGTCCCCGGCCAGGGCTTCTTTTCATGAGGTGCTATGGCGGCGACGGCACATCGGTGCCGTCGCTATTCGCCTCCGCCAGCGGCAGCGGCGAGGTGCGGGCTTCGCCCGCGCGCCGCTGTAAAACGAATCCATAACAGTGGTGGCTTGCGGTAGTTCCTCGTCGACAGCGGTCTTAAACCCGGTGAACCCGTCCATTGACGCGACCTTGACATTCTTGCAGAATTCTGGGGTTTGCTTGGCCAGCCAGGATTTGAAAGCTTTCTTAGACCGGCCTTCCACCATGTCCAACAAACGTGCCGGGCCGGTCTTGTCCGCTACGGGAGTCAAGTCGATTATCACCGTGACGAAACGCGACCCTTTGGAGGTGTGTGACCAAACGTGTTCATCCACCCCAATAACCCGCACCCCTTCCAGACGAGCGGGGTTGTTTATCAGCATTTCCAAGCCCAACTCGAACACCGCATCGTTAGCAGCACCCCAGAAAACCCCGAGGTTACGCGCTACTGCGGAGATAGACAGGTGGTCTACTACTACGAGTTTCAAGACATACCACGCGGCTTTCAACGTCATTTTCCCGCGTGGCTTGGCGATATGCTCGGTGTTTTGCCGCCACACCCTCCCACAGGTCTTACAGCCCCAGCGTGGAATCCTGATACGCAACACCGTGGGGTATGAGCCGCAAGGAAAATGGTTAATATCTCTACTCGCCGTGCCTCGAGCCTCGCCCTGTGCGCCACACCACTGACAGAACTCGTTTTTCCTTGCTATCTTGCAATACAGTACCGTGCGCTGCTCACTGGTTTCATCCGAAACCACGCTCAAACCCGACTCAGCGATTCTGAAGATTCTTTCCACACTGGCAGGTGCGCAGGGACGGGTACATACGGTAGAATCAAACATCGCCGGAGCCTTTCTGCGCGATTTTTCGATGTTTACAAACCAATCATCACAAAGGCTCCGACACCCAACCCCCACCACCACCACGCCAACACCCCAAAACACCCAAAACCCCGGCCACCCCCAACCCCTAAAACACCCTCAAATGCGAAGAACCCCCATATCGAGTTACGGAAGCGGTGAGCGATAGATAATTGAATCGATTTTTTCGACCAACCATGACCTAGCGAGCCTTAGCAAGGCCTAACGTCCCGTCAGGCTTTACAACATTGCGCCTCCCAACAGGTACCTCTCTGATTGTAATGTCGAAAAGACTCGACTCCTCGAGCCTTGTTGCACCTCGAGGGCACCAGATGCAAGACGAGAGGACAGTAAGACACCCTACGAAAGAAGACATTCTCCTGAAGTGTCCCGTGTTTTGTTTCTAGGTTTTTTTGAGAGGGTTGTTTTATGCCTAGGAATTATTCGCAGGGGTTTAGGGATTGTGCTGTCGGGCTGGTGTTTGACCGGCTTCGAGACGATTCTGGGGTTTTGAGATGGGCGGTTATCAGCGATATCGGATTGAAACTCGGTGTCAGTCGGGAATCACTGCGCCGCTGGGTGAATCAAGCTGAAATAGATCAGGGCGAGAGATCCGGGGTCACTCGAGAGGAGTCTGCCGAGATACGACGTCTGGGTAAAGAAAACGCAGAACTCAGACGTACGAACGAGATTCTGAAACTGGCATCAGCTTTTTTCGCCAAAGAATTCGACCACCCGGCCGAGTGAGGATGCAAACTGAAAACGCAGTTTTCGAGTTTGCATTCCGAGCGAGGCTGGGTACGCACCGGAGGTGCAAGTACCCCGGTATGAAATGATTGCGTTTATTGACCAGTATCGTGATTGTTTCTCGGTCGAGTGTATTTGCCGGGTTATGAGAGAACACATGGTTGGGGGCTTCCTCACGCCACGTGGTTACCGGGCTGCAAAGTCAAGAACTGTGTGTGCTAGGCGATTGAGAGATGCCTTGTTAATCGAGGAAATCGTAAAGATTTTCGACCAGAATTACCGTGTTTATGGGATTCGTAAAATCTGGCGTGCTATGCGCCGGGCGGGGTTTGCTATCGGACGGGAACAGACTGGCAGGTTGATGCGCCTGGCCGGGATTCATGGGGCACACCGAGGCCGTAAACCGGTGACTACCCGGCCTTCACCGCCCGGATACACGCCCGGACTTGGTTCAACGCCGGTTCAGCTCCAACGCGCCGAACCGGCTGTGGGTCGCGGATATCACTTATGTTAGAACTTTGTCGGGTTTCGTGTACACAGCTTTTGTTACAGACGTGTATTCACGCAAGATTGTGGGCTGGGCTACCAGGTCAACTATGCCCCTGAGGCGTTGCCGTTAAAGGCTCTAGAACAGGCGATAGGCTGCACTAAAGACAATCTGGCAGGACTAATCCATCACGCTGACCATGGTTGTCAATACGTAAGCATTAAATACAGTCAACGACTAACAGATGTAGGGATTAGATCATCGATCGGAACTATTGGGGATTCTTACGATAACGCGCTAGCCGAGACCGTCAACGGGCTATACAAAACCGAGTTGATTTACTCCCAGACCTGGCTCATGTACCGAAGTCGAATGGGCGACCCTGAACTGGGTGTACTGGTGGAATCACCAGCGTCTCCACGAATCGCTAGATTATTCCACTCCCGAGGAAGTGATAACCCAATATAATCAAACCCGTGCTAAACAACTAGCACCCGTATAAGAAACGGAACAAAACCTGGGACACTTGAGATTTCGGAGGCGGGTGGTGTCTAAAAAGTTGGTCAAATATTCATCGTGTCAGTTTCTGGTTTTTACGGCGGATGTGACAAACAGTCTCGAGGTGCGCTATGAGGATGGCACTATTTGGTTGACGCAGGCGTTGATGGCAGAGCTGTTCGATGTCGATGTGCGAACGGTCAATGAGCACTTATCCAACATCTACAACTCAGGCGAACTAACTGAGGAGGCAACTGTCCGGAATTTCCGGATAGTTCGCCAGGAGGGCTCTCGCCAGGTCACGCGGTCGATTCGGCACTACAATCTGGATGCGATTATTTCGGTTGGTTACCGGGTGAATTCGATTCGCGCCACCCAGTTTAGGCAGTGGGCTACCGGTATCCTGCGCGATTTTACTTTGCGTGGCTACTTGATAGACCGCGAGCGTATGGAGGCCGGCGAGATTCTGGGCGAAGACTATTTTGAACAGCTGCTGCAAGAAGTCCGCGAGATTAGGCTCTCGGAGAGGCGTTTCTATCAGAAGATAACCGACATCTATGCCACGGCTGTTGATTATGATGCGAAGGCGCCAACCACTCGTGCTTTTTTTGCTACTGTCCAGAACAAGCTGCATTACGCCGTCCACGGGCACACCGCCGCTGAACTCATCTCCGAGCGAGCGGATGCTGGTAAGCCGCATATGGGTTTGACTTCGTGGAAGAATTCTCCTGATGGGAAGGTGCTTGCGGGTGACGTGACTGTCGGTAAAAACTACCTTACCAAGAGTGAGCTTGATGATTTGGGTCGGCTGGTTGAGGCGTATTTGAATCTTGCTGAGTCGCGAGCCAAACGGCGCATCCCTACGACCATGGAAGAGTGGGCGCAGTTTCTTGACCAAGTGCTAGCCCTTGACAGCCGTGAGCTGCTGGCTAACGCGGGCGAAATATCAAAGCAGACTGCTGATAAGCGTGCACTGGAGGAGTTCTCCAAGTTCCGGGTTACGCAGGATCTGGCTTATGAATCGGATTTCGACAGATTCGCTGTCCAGGCAGGACGGCTGAGTGAAGAATCTGACCAAGCTTAGTGAATCTACGGTCGAGCAGGCGGGCATTGGTTAAGCGGGTGGCGAAGTGTCAACAGTATTGGGTGGCTAACACGGTTGTTGAGTCACAGATAACAGCCAAAACCCTTTGATGCTGCGTGATATCGCTCGCGTCCACGGTATGACCCGGTTAGCTAGGGAAACTGGCCTTAACTGTGAGTCGTTGTACAAGTCACTATCCCGGGAGGGTAATCCGTCTTTCGAGACCATAATAAAAAATCGTGAAAGACCTCGGCCTGAAGATGGCTGTGGCAGTCCAACCCTCCTAGAGTTTTGTTCCCGGGTGGCACTATCCTGTGCCGTTATCGCCCGGATGTATGAGGTGCCATCCAAGATTTGTGGCAAGGCTTGTATGACGATTTTGTCTTACAGTTTGCGTTACAATAGCTTCGTAGTCATCGTGCATCCGCGTGTTTGTCAAAGGCATCCAGAATTAACGCCCCAGGACGTGACATGGGCTTGGGAACACTTCCTATATGCCGCTGTGCGGATACCGGGGGAACGGGAACTCCGTACGGGATTTGACCAGCGCGGGCGCGGAATGGAGATGGTTGGGGTGTTGACAGAAAATGGATGGCTGGTTTACCACGCGATGATTCCGCCATCAAAAAAGACTCGGCTGGAAATCGAGCGGGCATTAAGGAGGAAATGATGGAATACAAACTTGCCGGGGGAAGCACCCTGACTGATGAGGATATCGAGCGCGAGGTCGCCCAGTATGAAGCTGGTACTTGGGAGGGTCACCTGGAGAAGATTCGGGTGGGTCGCCCGGTGATGGCTGGTGAAAAGCTGGTTTCCGTGACAGTTAGATTCCCGGAATCGATGGTCAAAGCTATTGACAAAACCGGCTCTAACCGCTCCGATTACATCCGCCGCGCGGTAGCGAACACACTCTAAATTATTATTTTATCCCATTGCGCGGTTGCGCTCGTCACCTCTCGCCCGGCTGCATGAGGTGCCATCCGGAAATCCGCCCGCTTCGCTGCTGCACTTGACATCCTCCTAAGTCCAGCTATTAGAACGTCGTTATTCCTGTTCGATATTCTTTACCGCGAGGAACCCGCCGCCACCAAAAATACAACAATCACAAAAGCCGACCCGATAGTGCGTTCCCCCGGGTTGGTAAGAGTCGCAAGCGCCCCGATGTGCCCCAAGACTATCAGAATGATTCCTATCCAAAAGCTGGTTTTGTGTTTCATACTTTAAACTTTGGCACAGCTGCTTGGGCTGTAAGTACGGAATGAGGAGAATTCGTAGCCCTCCCTATTAATTTGAATGCACATAGACGGGATGTGGAGTCCTAGGTGCCGGGTTATCGGGGCGTCGGTGGAGCTGGCGGCGGAGGTAGGGGTGGGGGAGGTGCACCTGCCGGCCGTGGTATTGGGTTCGGCGATGTCGGTGAACTCGTTTATGGGGTTTGCGTCGATTCTGTGGGCGATGGCGATTAACGGGGCGATTTTGGATGCGTATAAAACCAATCCCGGGGTTGGGTTTTCGATTATTTTCGTGTTCATGGCCGGGGTGGGCGTGGTCGGCGCTGCTTTGGCGTTCTGGTTGCACCGGTTGAACCGTTGTGTTGGCTCGGATGGGTCAGCCGCCATTGCCTCTGTCACCCGGGTTCATGAGGTGCCAGTCGGGATTTGCGGCGTACTTCCGTGAGTCTTTTCCTGTTGGAAATCGCCGGGGCTAGAAAAGGTCGGAATGGGAGCCAGTTCGCGAGGCGGTCAGGATTAGTTCGGTTTTGTTCACCAGGTAAATCAGTAGCCAGTCGGGCTGAATGTGGCATTCTCGAAACCCCAGGTAGTTCCCGGTTAGCGCGTGGTCTCGGTGCTTTTCTTCTAGTGTTTCTCCTCGACGCAGCCGGTCTAGCACACTTGCTAAAAGAGAAACATCGGCACCGCGCTTGTGCATCAGTTTCAGGTCTCGCTTGAATTTGGTGGTGTAAATCAGCTCGAGCATGGCGTTTAGTCCTCGGCCAGGATGTCGTCTATCATCTCGGTGGCGGACTGGTAACGTTTGGCGGGAATCTTGCCTTCCGAGATGGCGCGGGCTTCGGCCATGGCGGCTTCGGTTTCGGCGTTGTACCGGGGTTGGCGTAGTTCGAATGGCAGTCCGCCTTGCAGCAGTGAGACATGGAGGAACATGTTGATGGCATCGGTTACTGAAATCCCGAACCCGCTGTATAGTTCCTCGACTTGAGCCTTGAGTTCTGGATCGACCCTCAGGTTTATATTGGCTGTTTTGGCCACGACACACCGCCTTCTCGTCCAAGCTATTGTAGCGCATAAGTGAAACAATCGCGACATTTTCCGTGTTTAAAATGGGGGTACGACGTTCTTTGCTGTCGACTCACCTTTTGTCTCGAATGTCGCCATTGCCTCTGTCACCCGGGTTCATGAGGTGCCAGTCGGGATTACGGCTGCGCTACGCAGGTATGAAGGGTGAGCGATAGATACGCAACGCCGCATTCTGAAAGGTGCTCGTTTCGGGTTTTACCAGGAAGCGGCGGTGACATGAGGGCTAGTCGATAGCGACCTGGTCTAGCTGGAGTTTGGGGAGCTGGGTGATGAGGGTTTGGGTGCGCATGGAGACGGTGACCAGGGAGGGGATGAGGCGGGCGATATAGGTCGGGTCGTTCAGTTCGCGGCAGTAGTCATTGGGGTCATTGGTGATGCCGCTGGGCTTGTTGGTTTTGATTTGGTAGCGGTCGATAACCCATCCCAGGGGCGAGCTCCCGCCTACCTTATAGTCCTCGGCCTCGCGCGGTATTCCGGTGAAAGTCAAGTAGTCGTTATAGACCAAGGTGGTGAAGTCCTTGCTGCGTTTGCCGGGTTGCTTGCCCCAATCGGGTTTCACGATGTGGTATTTCTGCCAGGGGTCAGTGGGGGCATCCAAGCTCCATTGTTCCTTGACCTCGGGATAAGGCTCGGCGGCCTCGTAGTGGATATGCAGGTCAGCGAGCTGGCGACCAATGCCAACGAAATCATGAAAACCGGGAACGCGGGGGATACGTGGCAGCATTTTCTTTAAATCCGCCTGGAAACGCTGGCGGTATTCCGGATGATGTAACAGGGCGTAGATATAAAAGAAAATATCCTCCTTGGTAATCCCCAAATCTTGGTAGTGCTTGCGGTAGGCCTTGAGGGTCGCATCGGTGATGTTTTCGCGGCGGCAATACCCGTCAATCACCAGGGGAATCTGCTGTTCCAGCGGGCGACTAAGATCCAGGTCGCCAGCATACTCGGCGGGCGCATCCCCCAGGGCATCTAAATCGAAGCCCCCGTCTGGCTTGTTTTTATCGATTTTTTCCCAGGTGTAGAGTGAGAAAGCTTGTGAAGTGCCTACCACGTGTAAATCTGGAAGGTAATTTACCATCAGACCAGCGCCTGACTTTACGCTGTCTGAGTCCGTAACTACAGCGAGATTTGGGTGTCCCTGTGTGGGGAAGATTCGGGGCAGCTGGTATGGACGGTGGTTGAGCTGTTTATCAAAATAAACATATTGTTTACAAAATGGTCTGTAAATCGATGTCTGTATAACTTCTGGGCGATTCTTGAAAGTAATTCCACGCTTAAAGTAGTTGTCCAAGGAACTAGACCACGATACCTTGGTAGCATCGAAATCTTTTACGCCAGCTTCTACTTGATGATTGTAGTTGTCTATCATGCGTTGCATATTTGCGGCTACCGCATTCCGGGAATAGTTGTAGCACCATGCGTCACGATTAGTCTGAAGGCCATTTGAGTATAGTTGGAAAACTGTCAGGCCGTAATCCTTGCTTTTGTTCTTTTTCGCTCCCAGAGATTGATATTCGAGGTATTTGTCGTCGCGTTGGTTGAGCCAGTCGCCGTGTTCGTTGGGGGTGATGGTGTCGAATTTTCCGTGTTGTTGGGTGCCGGCGATAGAAGCCTCGTTACTGAGGACATCGAGTTTTTCTTGGGCGGTGAGATAGTCGTCTACCTCGGTGTAGTGGATGCGGGCGGGGCGTTTCCGGGCGGTATCGTCACTGGGTTTTTTCACCAGGATAGTGATAGCTACCCCGGTACGCGAACCTTCCCCGAACACGTTTCCGGCTTCCTGGCGGCGTCGTTCATCCTGAGTCCGGGCATTACCGCGCAGGTTATATACGTAAATATCGCTAAATTCATCTACCCAGGTCAGGCGCACCCCATCGGCAGTGCTGCCGTCGATAAAGGAGTTGTTGGAGACGAAGGCGATGACGCCTTCTTGCCCGATGCGGTCGGTGGCCCAGCGGAGAGCCCGATAGTACGAGTCATAAAGGCTGTTCTTGTTAGTAGCGCTGGAACGTGCCGCGTAGGTATCGGCGATACGGCCATCTAGCCAGGGGTATTTGAGGTTTTGGTTGTTGTCATTAGCCTTCTTTTGCCCGGCGGAATATGGTGGATTCATGACCACGACTTGGATTTTGGCGGCTCGTTGAGCCTGAACACGCTCCAGGTTGGCTTGGAAATCCCCGATGCAGGGAATCTGGTTTTGCCTCTCGGCCAGCTGGAAAGTATCAGTCAGGGTAATGCCGGGGAATTCCACGTAGCCCTCGTCAATACCCTGTTCGAGGCGGATTTCGCGGTACACCTGTTCGATATTGATGCTCGCAATGTAATAGCTGAGTAGCACGATTTCATTGGCAAAGATTTCGTGGCGGTACTTGTGGTCAAGCTGTTCAGGGCTAATCAGTCCGCTTTGCAGCAGTCGGGTGATGAAGGTGCCGGTTCCCAGGAAAGGCTCGATAATTGCGACACCCTCGTCACCCAAACCCTTGCCAAAATGCTTGACTAGCGCCTCATGCGCCGAATGGAGAATATAATCCACCACCGGCACCGGGGTGAACACTATCCCTAAACGGTCACCCAACTTCGGGAAAGCCTTAGAGAAGAACTTGTCATAGAGAGTGCGCATGATTTCCTGCTTACCCGCCAGGTTATCAATAGCGCGGATTTTCTCGGTCATGGTCTGGTAGAACTTCTCCAGGGGCTCACGCTCGGTTTCGAACACCTGGTTTTCCGCCAGACGATCCAGGATACCCTGCATGGCGTGGCTGACCGGATTCTGCGAAGTAAATTCCTGGTCGGGAAACATGGCGTCAAACAAGGGCTTGGTAATCAAATGCTGCGCCAGCATAGCTATGGCCTGTTTTCGGTCAACCCCCGGGTTCAGCGTCTTTTGCAGCGCATCTACGAATTGTCCAAAGTAGTCGCTGTTCACCTCGTCTTGCAAGAGGGTCTCTATCAGGCTGATGTAGCGGCTGGCAATCTTGCCGATATCCTTTGACCAGTCGTCCCAATACAGGCGGTTGCCAACTTTCTTGACGATTTTCGAGTAAACCGCGTCCTTCCACTGGGAAGCCGGGAACATGACTTGCTGGAAAGACCTGACGGTGCCAGTGCCGCTATCGGTTCCCGTACCAACGGTTTGCGTGGTGTCACCTTCGCCACTATCACTGCCGCAGCCACCCCCAGAGCCGATAACTTCGGGACGTTGGGGCTTTTGAAAATTCAGCACGTCCACAATAATGTTTTCCGGCTGACTTTCGTTGTACTCGATAGCGTTAATTGTAGCATCGAAACGCTCGTCGTGGGCGCGAATCGCCTGGAGAACCTGCCAGACCACCTCGAAACGTTTATTGTCGTTCAAAGCCTCTTCCGGGGCTATTCCGGCGGGTATCGCCACCGGCAGGATAATGTAGCCAAACCGTTTCCCCGGGGCACGGCGCATCACCCGCCCGACAGCTTGAATCACATCCACGAAGGATTTGCGTGGATTCAGGAATAACACCGCGTCCAAGGTAGGCACATCCACGCCCTCCGAGAGGCAACGCGCGTTAGTCAGAATCCGGCACACCGGGTAGTTTTCGCCCGGGGCGGCTTTCAGCCAGTCCAAAGCTTCCCCACGCTGCACCGCGTTCATAGTGCCGTCCACATGGCGACACTGCACCGCCAGGTTGTCACTCGGGTCAGCATTGGTGAGGTTTTGCAGGTGTTGATTGACCAGATTTTGGAACTCGGTGGCAACTAGTTTGGAAGTTTTAATATCCTTGACGAAAGCCACCGCGCGACGCATGGGATTAGTGTCATCACCATACTGGGTGTCAGTAAAACTATTTTTGCGTTTCGCCAAAGCGTTCCAGCATCCCGCCAGTTTCGCGGCCTCGGGGATAGATAACTCGCCGTACTCGTCACCCTGCTGGAAAATCGAAGTGATTTGATCCTCGGGAACCTGCAAGACCACCACCTTGTAGTCTGTGAGCAGCCCACCGACAACCGCTTGGCCGAAACCCAGCCGGTGAAACACCGGGCCGTAAATCGCCTGATCATCCATAGAAGACAACACCGCGTCCTTTTCCCGAGCCGCTTTCTTGATGGCCGGGTTGAAAATCCGGGGTGTTGCCGTCATATACAAGCGTTTATCCGCGCGGATATAAGTATTGTCGTGAATCCTGGTGAAGGCGGATTCGTCCTCATTGGCTAGTTTCGCCCCGGTAGTGCGATGTGCCTCGTCACAAATCACCAGGTCGAAATCCCGCCACGCCTCGCCCGCCAAGACTTGCGCCTCATGAATCACCCCAATCGACTGATAAGTCGCGAACACCACCTGTAGTCCCTCATTAGGGCGAGCCTGCGTGAGGGAATCCGCCAGGCTCACCGCGTCCGTAGTTGGGGGAATCTGTAAATCCATCGTGGCGATATCCGCAATATCATCCCTATCGGCACGTTTACGGTTCACTTTCGTATCCGAACACACACTCCAAGCGGTAAACGGCACACTCACTTCGGCAGCCCACTCGTGCATGGTCTGGGACATCAACGCCAGCGACGGCACCATAAACAGTATCCGCGCTCCGGCACTATCCCCACGCTCCGCGAACTTCTGGGCGATTTGCAAGGAAGTAAAGGTTTTACCCGTCCCACAAGCCATCACCAACGTGCCCCGGTCATGAGTCTCGAAACCAGTCATGACATCGTTGATGGCCTTCGTTTGGTGCGCCAAAGTCCGCTTATGCGCCTGGAGGGTGGGGGAGAGCTCCGGGGTGGCGAAATCATAAGTCTTCCAATCAATATTCGAAGCCCTAAGATCCGTCAGTCCAATCCGGGTCACCGGCTTGGACTGACCCTGAATTGCGGCTTCGGCATTCTGGCTCCAAGCCACGCCCGTGGTTTCCACAAAAATCCGGCGCTTAAACGGCTCTTTGCCCGATTCAGACAGGAAAGAATCCAGATGCTCCTTTTGAATCTTGGTCTGGGGCGCATAGAACTTACACTGCACCGCCACCGCCGGCGTATCCGGCGTGACCTCGCCGTCCGAGGGCATATCCCGGTGTTCAATCGCCACCAGGTCAATCCCCGTATCCGGGCGACCCGCCGCCCCTGGCCAATCCCGCCAGGCATACACCCGCGCAAACTGCAAACGCATCTGGGAATCCAGACGCAAATACGCCCGTACCAACTGTTCAAACAGATTTCCCTTTTCCCGCTGTGACCGGGCAGAACCCCGATACTGCGCTAGCAGCCGGTCAAAAGCCGCCGCACTCGCGCCCTGCTCCGCGATAGCCTGGTCAGTAGCGGCAGGCTGACCCGCGATAGCCTGGTCATTTACCGCAGGGGTTTCGGGATTTGCTTCCACAAGGACTCCTCAATGAAAGTTGATAGTTTCCACCAAACAGCTTACCTAGAACGCCGGGTGAAAGCCGGGATTCTCGAACCCAGTTTTTAGCACGGACTGCAAAATCGGCTGGGCTCCGGACGGCACCTCATGAACCCGGGGGTGGGTAGGAAGACGAACGCAAACTAAGGTGACCCAAACAGGGGAAAATGACTCTCATGAATCCCAGGGGTTGATGATTTTTAGTCCGAGGTCGGTGAAATCTGGGGTGTCGAGTGGGATTTCTAGGTTAACCCCGCCTTCTTGCAGGGAGTGGTTGTATAGCTGTCCCACCCAGGAGTTATCAAAGCGATGTTCGGTGTCCAAAACCGTGGAGAGGATGTCCCGAGCCTCGGCCTCCATGGATTTGCCATTAGCCGCCGCCCGCAGGCGCAGCCGCTGTTTGGTGACCTCCGGGAGCTTCCTGATGGTAAGTGTGCTCATGCTAGCGATGCTAGCAAACTAAGCATGATTCTGTAAGAGGTTCCGTGTCTAAGATTACATCGGGAATCCGGTAAGCGCCTCATGAAGGCGGGAAGTCTTGGACGAGCAGAGCCGTTGCTCTGGGGAGCGACAGCAATTCTTCGGCTAGGGCTGGTTTATTGTGATGAAATCCACGCCCAAGTGTTGGTAAGTCGAGGCGGCGCGGGCATCACGAGTCGCTAGGGTGAGTCCGTGCTTCACTGCGGCTAATCCGACCAGCCCGTCGTATACGCTGCCTCCGCTGACCCCTGCCGCTACCAACTCGGGTAGTGCTTGGGCTTGACTGGTGGAATCCAAAAACACAGCGGGCAAGAACCAAGCCTCGAACAAGCGCAACACATCCGGCGGGGCTACCGCTAAATCATAAGGTAAACGAGTCAACACTGAATACGTTTCAAAAGCGGCATGCCCGCTTAGACACAAGTCCTTGTCCGTTGCCCAATTTCGTACCATCCGATGTGCCGCATGCGCTGATTGCAGCAAAGGTACCGCAACCGAAGTATCAATGGCGTAAGTTTCGCTCATTTACGCACGCTGTCCATTAAGGTGTACATCAAGTCATCGTCAAAACGAGCCTCGCTGGCAGCCACGGGTTTACCAGCAACGACTTTCAGACTAGCTTTGCGTCCGCCCGGAGTGATCTGCAGCCCGTTGCCGTACAAAGAAATGTCAACGGGAGTCCCGGAGTTAAGCCCCAATTGGTCACGGAAAACCTTGGGGATAACCAGCCGCCCCGCTTTGTCCAGTGTTGCCTCCATAACTAAATGGTATCCGGTTGGGAATCAAATGCCAATAGGACGGCGTACCTCAAACCATTCAGCGCGAGAATGCGGAAATCCTGCCAGCGCGGCCTGCAAAATTTCGGCCAGTTTCCCGGATGGCACCTCATGAAACCTTGGCGGCGGAAAACAAACCACAGATTTCAGCCATGTTTTACCGCCCCTTATCTGAATCATCAACGCCGGGTCAAGCCGGTCAAACCCAAGATAGGCCTAAAACAAGGCGGGCTGGAAACCCGTGCTCCCAGATTCGACATCGCCAGAATTTACGCCGGAATCCGGGCTGGCACCTCGTGAAGCCAAAAACACCCCCAAACCAGGCCCCGTAACCGACTGACGCCCCGCCTGAAAAGCAGTAGCCGCCGCCCGAGCCAAATCATCAGCCCGCTCATTCATAGGGTGACCGGCATGACCCTTCACCCACTCAAAACGCACCCGACGACCCGCCAGCAGCGCATCCAAACGTTTCATCAAATCATCATTCAGTACCGGTTTCCCATCCGCCTTGCGCCAGCCGCGCCGCTTCCACCCCGGCATCCACTTGGTCACCGAATTAATCACATACTGGGAATCACACAGGAAATGCACCGCGATTTCAGGAAACACGGCGCTGGCCTCCAAAAAATCAATCACCGCCATCAACTCGCCGCGATTATTCGTCGCCTGCGGCCAGCCCCCCGCCGACCAGTTGTTTTCATCCACAAACCACGCCCAGCCCGCCGGACCGGGATTACCCAAAGCAGAACCATCCGCCGCCACCGTTATTTCCATGTACACCATCCTACTGTGGTAGCAGCGGTTGCGCTGGTGGCGTGGTTACGTGCCAGTTCATGAGGTGCCAGTCAGCGACGGGCTGTTCCAGGAATTGGTAGGATGGAATAGTCAATTTAATTGTGGGCCGAAGAAAGGGCAGCTGTGGAAGAGGAAAACCGCAAACCGTGGGAAAATTTGGGGGATACACCAACGGAACAATGGCGTGAAAGAAAGGGTGCTACAGAGTCTAGCCCTAAAGAAAATTCATCTGCGGGATATGGCGAGCGGGCCAATGGAGACGAACCTCGTAACCAAGATTTCCGGGATAACAGACATCTAGACCGTGACAACTACCGTGACGGGGCGCGCCAAAATCGTGGCGGATTCAAAGGCTCCCGGGACAAAGGCGGGTTTCGTTCGGAGGGTCGTGACAATAAACGCGGCTATGGAAAGCGTGATTCTGGCGGTTTTGGCGGGCGACGCGGTGAACACGGGAATCGCGACGGCTGGGGCAGCCGAGACGGGCGCGACGAGCGTCGGGATGGGTATCGCGACGCTCGCCACGACAATCGCCGGGGCGGATACCGTAATGACCGTAATGACCGTAATGACCGGCACGATGGGAGACGTGACGACCGTCGGGATGGTCGGCGCGACCGAGGCGACTACGGGCGTTCCCGCACGACCGAATCCAAACGTGGTCAAGGCTCGCGCCGCGCGGTAAACCTGGATCTTCCCGCCTCTATCACCTGGGACATGCTGGATAAAGAGGTGTGGCGCCGACTCAGCCCCCTGCCGAAAGAAACCGCCGAACTGGTGGCTCGTCACCTGGTGATGTCGGGAGAATTAGTGGATGAAAACCCCCAGCTGGCCTATGAACACGCCAAAGCCGCCCTGAAAATGGCGTGGCGTATCGACGTAGTGCGCGAAGCCGTGGCGCTCACCGCGTACGGCTGTGGAAACTATGCCGAGGCCTTGCGCGAGGTGCGCACGGTGCGGCGCATGAGTGGCATGGACGTTTTGGTCGCGGTGGAAGCCGATTGCGAGCGAGGTTTGGGTAAACCCGAAAAAGCTCTCGAGATTATCGCCGCCGCCGATAAAACCGCCCTGGATGAATCTCAGAAAGTCGAACTGGCTATTGTAGAATCCGCCGCGCGGGCAGACTTGGGTGAACACGAAACCGGTCTGGCCATTGTCGAGGCCGCGCTCAGAGGCATTAATCCCGAAAAGCAAAGCTTTGAATACGGACGCCTGTTGAGCGTGAAAGCCGAGCGGTTGCGCAAACTTGGCCAAGAACTCGAGGCGTGTGAAGTCGAAGCCTTGATACCCCGCGAGGTAGAGGACGCTGAAATCATTGACCTTGCGGCTGAAGCCGAGGCCGAAGAACAAGCCAACCCCACCACGATGCGCGGTACGAATGTAGCGCTGGCTGCCCAGTTCCCCGTGATTATGACCGACCTGGACGGGGTGACGTGGAATGGTAACACTGCCACCCCCGGTTCCGCCGAGGGCATCACGAAGGCTCGTGAACTCGGAGCCAAGGTCTTCTTCCTGACCAATAACGCCGCGCGTCCCCCGCAAGCTGTGGTGGAAAAACTGGCTGGAGTTAGAATCACGGCCGATGTCAGCGAGGTTGTCACCTCGGCACAAGACGGTGCCGCCGCCCTGACTAAACTGATAGAACCCGGGGACAAGGTACTGTGCGTCGGGGGTGAGGGCGTGGCGACCGCCGTCACTGCCGCAGGCTTCCAACCAGTGGATGCGGCCAGCGAGGAACCCGCCGCCGTGCTGCAAGGCCTCGGATTCGACGTAGGGTGGAAGGAACTGTCCGAAGCCTGCTATGCGATTGGGAATGGCGCGAAGTGGGTAGCCACCAATATGGACATGGCCTTGCCCACCGAATCCGGCCGCGGGATTGGCAACGGGGCGTTTGTCTCGGCCGTGAAAGCCGCTACCCGTACCGAGCCAGTAGTGTGTGGGAAACCAGAAGAATCGATATACAACCTCGCTTTATCTCGCGCGGCCGAACATTTGCGTTCCATTCCGGAGGTCGCCGCCCAGGTGGAGGCCTTCGAAGAGGCCGCCAAAGCGAAACGAGAGGAAGCCTTGAAGAACAAGGCGGCGCAGCAAGACCCCGACGAGCTCCTCGTGAAACCCACCGAAGAAGAAATCGCGGCCGAAAAAGCCCTGGACGAGAAAATGGCTGCCAAGCGGGAACGCCGAGTGTTCAAACATCACGCCGTGGCGATTGGCGACCAGCTGGCCACCGATATTCTGGGAGCCAACCAGGCGGGGATTGCATCTTGTGTGGTGATGACCGGGCTGACCCAGCCGCGAGACCTGGTGTTGGCACCCCAAAACCAGCGTCCCGACTTTGTGGCCTTGAACCTGTCGGATTTAGCGTTGCCCTTTGACCGCCCGGAACTGCGTCAACGCGGCTGGTGGTACTGCGGAGACACCCGCGCGCGTATCAACGGGGAAACGATTGAGGTACGCGGCTTGGGGACGCTAGAGGAAGGCGCCGAGTTATCGCTGGCCGAATTCCGGGCGGTACTGGCCGCCGCTTGGTATGCCCGCGAACAAGGCACCCGGGTACGTTGTCCCGAGTTTAGCGTGGTACGCGAAGTGGCTCGGGTCTATGAACCCGAGGAAGACGGGGCAGACACGTTGGCTTCGCCCTCCGAGATGGCACCTCGTGCAGCCGAAACCACCACAGTGCCGGAAGAAAACGTTACGGTCACGCCAACCCCCGCAGTCGACGAAACAGCGCCAACAGATTCCGTGCCCGCAGCAGACTGGGGCGAGTCAGCTATCCCTGAGGCGGATTCATGAGTGGCGTGCCGAGTCCCGCCGCAATGACAGGTGACGATCTGCCTGACTATCGGGAGGCACTCGAGCAAGCCAAAGACGCGCCACTCGACGAACAGCTGGCCTTGTTGCAGCGTGTCAACACTGCTTTACAAGATGTGTTGCGTAAAGACTAGGTAACCGGTGGTAGAGACTAGATAGCTGGGCAAAGGAGGAACATGAAACGCGCCCGCTTGGACACGGAATTGGTACGCCGACACCTGGCGGCATCCCGCACTCAAGCCGCCGCTATGATTCAAGCCGGGCGAGTGTTGGTCGACGGGCAGACAGCCATGAAACCCGCTCGTCAAGTGGAACTTGCCGCCGCGATTGTACTGCGCGACCCCGATACCGTCACCTACGCTTCACGGGGAGCACACAAACTGCTCGGTGCCCTGGATTACCTGGAACTTTACGGACCGGGCTTACCATCAATAGAAGATAAAATCTGTCTGGATGCCGGCGCATCCACTGGGGGATTCACCGATGTACTGCTGCGGCGCGGGGCAGCGAAGGTTTTCGCGGTCGACGTGGGATACGGTCAGCTTTCTTGGCGGCTGCGTACCGATTCGCGGGTAGTTAACCTGGAACGAACCAATGTGCGCACCCTGGATGCCGCGTTGATAGACCCGCCGGCCGACCTGGTGGTGGGGGATTTATCGTTTATTTCCCTGGAACTGGTGTTGCCGGCGTTGACAGCGGCAACCCGGGAAACAGCGTGGTACCTGGTGATGGTTAAACCCCAGTTCGAAATTGGGCGAGAACGCCTGGGACACGGGGGAGTGGTACGTGACGTGAACCAGCGCATCGAAACTGTTTTGGGGGTAGCCGGGGCGGCGCAAAAACTGGGGATGGGTATCGCCCAGGTAGCACCTTCCGGGCTGGCAGGACCGGCGGGTAATGTGGAGTATTTCTTGTACTTTGCGCGCCAAAATCTAGTGGAGCACCCCCTGGAAAGCGAAGAACTGGTGCAGGCATGTCGGAAAGCCGTGGAACGTGGGCCGAAAAGCTGACAGACAGAGAGAAGCCCGTAGAAACCCGGTAAAAATGGGGGGACAGTAGAAGGAAATTTACGCCCAGGGATGTGAGACACTGGTTATTGAAAGGAAGAGAGGCTGAGGATGGGAATAGAAAAATCTTTGGAAGATACTCCCGGCGACGATTCTATAGCACGGGTGACGGGATGCGACCCGCAAACCGCCACCCCACAGTGGGATGGCGAGGGCGAAGCCATGAAAGACATGGGGGGATACGCGGACTGCTGCGGAGCCAGCGAAGCTGACGAAGCCTGCCCGTATCGTCCACCCACCGCCGAAGAGGTCGCCAGGTTCAGCCGCAAACAGGAGGAGCGGGTGTGAATAAACGCACCATTATGGTGTTCAACCACCGGAAACGCCAAGAAGCCCTCGAAGCCGCGCGGACAGTGTGCGAAATCCTGGAAAAAGCCGGTATCGCCACGGTGGGACGCGGCAGCGACACCCAAGTGGAACTGATTATTGTGCTGGGCGGGGACGGCACAATTCTGGAAGCCGCCTATATCGCCCAAAGTCAGCAAGTACCGCTGGTGGGAGTGAATCTGGGTCACGTCGGGTTCTTGGCTGAAGCCGAGGAAGAAAACCTCGAAGACCTGTGCCGCCGGGTGATAAACGGCGACTACCAGGTGGAACGCCGCATGTGCATCGATGCCGAGATTCGCACCCCTGACGGCAAAATCAATACTGAATGGGCAGCTAATGATATCGCCGTGCTGTCCACCGATTCAGGACATCCCGCCCTGCTGGCCTTTGGGGTTGACGGGGGTGCAGTCAGTGAATACGGGGCGGACGGGCTGATCGTGTCGACCCCCACTGGTTCCACCGCCTATAATTTTTCGGTGGGAGGACCTGTGGTATGGCCCGATGTCCAGGCTTTGGTTTTGTCCCCGCTGGCGGCGCACGGCTTGTTCACGAGGTCACTGGTCTTGGGGCCGACCGCAGTGCTAGAAATCCAAGTGTTACCCAACCAGGTGCAAGACTGCGAGGTTTGGGCCGACGGTAACCGAGTGTTACAGGCTCCCCCGGGAACCTCGATTAGGGTGACGAAATCCGCTTCTGACATGCAACTGGCACGTCTGGTTTCCCAGCCATTCTCCGCTAGACTGGTGAAAAAATTTGACCTGCCCGTCGAAGGATGGAGACGCCGGAAATGATTGAATCCCTGCGCATCGAAAATCTGGGAACCATCAGCCACGCCGAGTTGGGGTTTTCCCCTGGGTTCACTGTGATTACCGGGGAAACCGGGGCGGGGAAAACTATGCTGTTGACTTCGCTGAACTGGTTGCTGGGAGCCCAGCCGCGCGCCTCGCTGGTGGCGGCCGGCAGTGAAAGTGCCGTGGTGGAAGGTACCTTCCTAGTCGACGCATCGGCCGCCGCCGTAGTGATGGAAGCCGGGGGGGTGGTGGAAGACGGCGTGGTAGAGGCCGCGCGAATTGTTCCGGCTCAGTCTCGTTCCAAGGCTCATCTGGGGGGACGCACGGTTCCGGCCGCCACCTTGGGTACCTTCGGGGCGGATTTGGTGTCTGTGCACGGCCAGGCCACGCAAAGCCGGTTGCGCGGGGAAAAAGCCCAGCGTGAAGCGGTGGATGAGTTCGGCGGTAAAACCCACCAGGCAGCGTTGCAGACCTACGCCAAGGCCTGGGAGGAATGGGGAGCCGCCACTAAAGACCTCGAAATCTGGGAGGAAAACTTTGAAACCCGCCAGCGTCGCCGGGAAGTCCTGGAGCACCTATCCGAAGAATTCCAGGCACTCGCTCCCGAAGATGGGGAATTCGAAGAACTCACCGCCACAATTTCACGGCTTTCCAATGTGGAAAATCTGCGGGAAAACGCCACCGCCGCCCTGGTGGCTCTGGATGACGATTCCGAGATACAAGTCGGGGCGAATGCCCTAGTTGACATTGCCCTGCGTGCCATGGAAAAGGTCACGCAACAAGACGGTTCGCTGGCGGATTTGGCCGATATGGTGGCCTCGGCCAGCTACTCGCTGGGGGAAGCCACCCGCGAGTTAGGGATTTACCTGCGGGACTTGAATGCTGACCCGCAAGCCCTACAAGTTGCCTTGAGCCGGCGAGCCGCATTTACGGATTTGAGCCTGAAAGTTGCCGTGGAACCCGATGCGCTTGGCAGTGCCTGGCGAGATGTGGAAACCGAACTGGGTGGAATGCAAGACAGCGAGGAACACCGCCAGCACCTCATGAACGCGGTAGAAAAAACTGGTGCCGCCCTAGAAACCGCCGGAGCAAAGCTACACGCGCAACGCGAGAAAACTGCCGCCACTTTAACGAAAGCCATTAACCGGGAGCTAAAAGGCCTTAACATGCCCGAAACCCGGGTAGAGATTATGGTTGAGCTCGGCGAACCTGCCGCCAGCGGAGCTGATACCATCGAGTTCCTGATGCAACCACACGCGAAGGCGCCGCTGTTGCCCCTGGCCGAGGCGGCTTCCGGCGGGGAACTGTCGCGAATTATGCTGGCGCTCGAGGTCAGCTTAGCGGACACCCCGGGTACGTCGGCTTCACGAGGTGCCATCCCCAATAACAACCAGAACCCCAAACGCACCTTTGTCTTCGACGAGGTAGACGCCGGCATCGGAGGACAAGCCGGAATCGAGGTGGGTAAACGCCTGGCACGACTCGCGAAAGACTACCAGGTAATTGTGGTAACCCACTTGGCACAGGTGGCGGCCTTTGCAAACCTGCAAATCCAAGTCAGTAAAAGCAAAGGTGAAAGTCAGCTTGAACCCTTGAATCCGGAGGCGCGGCGCGAAGAACTGGCGCGCATGATTTCCGGCAGCCAACTGACCGACACGGCCTTGCGCCATGCTGATGAACTGCTAGCGCAGGCAGACGTGGCACAATCGGAGGTATGAGAACCATGTTTTTCCGCAAACGCCGCGAAACCGCGCTCCCCACCGGCATGGTTCGGATTGATTCGCGCACCAAGAACCTGGTGAAACGCTTGCATCCCGGGGAAATTGCGGTGATATCACATCTGGATTTGGATTGGGTCGCCGCCGAGTCTCTGGTGGAAAAACGTCCGGCCGCAGTGTTGAATGCCCAACAATCCACGTCCGGGCGCTATCCCAATCAAGGCCCGAAGCTGTTGTTGGACGCGGGAATTCCCCTGATTGACGACCTGGGTAATGACGTGATGAGCCTCAAAGAAGGTCAACGGGTGGAAATCCGGGACAATCAGGTCTATCAAGGCGAAAAACTGATTGCCGAAGGCGTGCGGCAAACCCAAGAGACAAATGCGGCCAATATGGAAGCTGCTAAGGCCTCGCTGGGAGTACAAATCGAGGCCTTTACGGCTAACACCATGGAATATTTGCGACGGGAACGTAATTTATTGTTGGAAGCAGTGGGGGTTCCGGAGCTGAAAACCAATCTGGCGGGACGCCAAGTACTGATGGTGGTGCGCGGCTATAACTATAAAGAAGACCTGCAGATGCTGCGACCCTATATTCGCGAGTATCGCCCGGTGTTGATAGGGGTTGACGGTGGGGCAGATGCCTTGCTGGAAAACGGGTTGAAGCCAGATTTAATTGTGGGAGATATGGATTCAGTAACTGATACCGCCTTAAAAAGCGGGGCGGAAATCGTGGTGCATGCGTACACAAATGGCAAGGTGCCAGGACTGGCTCGGGTACAGGAGCTGGGAGTGGAACACGTAGTGTGGGCCGCCGTGGGCACTTCAGAGGACATTACCATGCTGCTGGCCGACGAGAAAGGCGCAGACCTGATTGTGGCCTTAGGGACACATGCGACTTTGTTGGAGTTCCTGGACAAGGGACGTGCCGGGATGTCTTCGACATTTTTGACGCGCCTGAAAGTGGGCGGGAAATTGATTGACGCTAAAGGGGTTTCCAAACTGTACCGCCCCCGCATTAATAACTCTCAGATAGGCATTATGATGGTGGCCGGGCTGGCCGCTTTGCTGGCTGCTTTGGGGGCAACGGCGGTGGGACAAGCATTTTTAGGAATCGTAGCGGCGAATCTGGATTCCTGGTGGCAAAGTTTAAGGGGCATAATCGGATAGGTTTACCGGAAGGATTACTGATGATTGATTTTAGATATCACCTTGTTTCCCTGGTGGCGGTGTTCTTGGCGCTGGCAGTCGGGATAGTTCTCGGTGCCGGTCCTTTGGCGCAACCCATCGGTGAAACCTTGACCGGTCAAGTGGACAAGCTGCGTGAAGACCGTAATGCTCTGAGTAACCAGCTGGCTGAATCTAAGGAAAAATTGACCACCAGCGAACGGGTTTCCGATGCTTTTGCGCGACGAATTTTTGACAAACTCCTGGCTGGAGTGAATGTGGCCGTGGTGGTTTTGCCGGGTGCTGACGGTGAGGATGTCAAGAAAGTCAGCGAGAAAATCGGTCAGGCCGGGGGGGCGGTTTCCGCCCAGATTAATCTGCGCGAGGAATTCTTTTCCCCCGAAAAAAAAGCCTATCGAGAAGCACTTTCTGGCCAGATTACCCAGTATCTCGAGGATACCACCCGGGTTACTACCCCGGAAGACACCTTGGCGGCGGCGGTGGGTCAACTGGCTTTTATCGGCCAAAACGAGGCATTAACCGGGATTCTGAGTGTGGCGGATACCCCTTTGCTTCAGGTGGTAACCCCCGCGAAGGCTCCGGCTCGGGTGGGGGTGATTATCGGTCCGCGCTCCGACAAAACGAAGTCACCCGCTAATGGCAAGGATAACGGTGCGACACGCGATAAAAGTGTCGACCCGGTGTACCTAGAGCTGGCACGCACCCTGAATTCCTTTGCAGGTGGAGCCGTGGTTTTCGGGGCTGGTACCACCCCCACTGACTTGGTTTCCATCATTCGTTTCGAGTCCACCCCGGTATCAACAGTTGACAGTATCGGATCGGCCTCGGCCTTGCTGGTACTGCCTTTTGCTTTGGTATCGTCTATGAATGGCACGGTAGGAGCCTGGGGTGCCGAGTCAGGGGCAACAGCGCTGGTGCCGCCCCTAGATCAGAAAATAACCCCGGGATCCGAGCCTCCGGTAGAGCCTAGTCAGGCCGCCCCCAATTCGGGACAGCCTGGTCAGTGAAATAGTTCGCCAACCCGGCTGGCACCTCATGAAGCCCCAGCCAACCCAGCCAACCCAGCCAACCCAGCCAACCCAGCCAACCAGTCGCTTGAAGCGCGCCCAAACCCTAGAAATCGCCCCGAAACGAGAGACAAAACATGAAAATCCCATGGAAACGCACCAACTTCCGCGGCCGTGAGGTCACCTTACTGGGCGGGGCACTGCTGGTCGGGCAACTGGTTACGGGGCACGCCATCAACGCGCTACGTGGAGATAGCATTAGCTGGCGAATAGCAGCGGCTTCATTAGGAGCTGGCCTGGTTGGCGGCTACGACGACATGACAGACAGCGAGACTCGGAATAAAACCACCAAAGGTCTACACGGACACCTCGGAGCCCTGGCAGAGGGGCGTCTGAGTCCCGGGGCGGTGAAAATGCTGGGGCTGATAGCCACCGGTATGCTGGCGGCCAAACCCCGCCGACAAGTCCTGGATTGGTTGGTTGAAGCCGGGGTAATCGCCGGAGGCGCGAATTTAGTGAACCTATTCGACTTGCGCCCCGGGCGCGCCCTGAAAGTAGCTAGCCTAGTGGGTTTGGCTGGGATATTTCCCCGCTGCGCCTGTGGGGGGCGCGGGCAAAGCCCCAAGATGGGGCGCCAAGACCGCGCTTTGGTGAACCTATTCGCTATCGGAGCGGCTTTCCCCATGGATATGCGTGAATACACCATGCTGGGGGATATGGGGGCGAATTCCCTGGGGGCAGCGCTGGCTGCCACCTGGATACCGGGGCGCTCACGCGGCGCGAAACTCGCGGTTTTGGCTGGGATTACGGCGTTGACTCTGGCCAGCGAAAAAATCAGTTTTTCGGCTGTAATCGAGAACCATCCCCTCATGAAAACCCTCGATGAACTGGGGCGACATCGGGACGACCAATCGGAAAAGAATCGTAACCCTGCCCCCGCCGTGACCGACGAGATGGTGCCGTCAATCCCATTCCAGACAAACGACGCTGTCGCAGTTAAAGAAACCCCGGCTTAAATTCGCGAGGAGTGCTTTGATTCGAAACCCACGAGACTTACGTAACCCCGCTGCGAGCCTGCTGGGCGCCGCCGGGCTGGTAGCGGTTTTCACCCTAATCTCGCGCGTTTTCGGATTTCTGCGTTGGCTGGCGCAGGCTTCGTGGGTGGGTGCCGCCGAAGTTGGTAATGCATATGCTTCGGCCAACCAAATCCCCAATGTGATTTTTGAGGTTGCGGTGGGCGGGGCACTCGCCTCGATAACCGTGCCTTTGTTGGCCAAGGCGATTGCTCGCAATTCTCGGCAAGAAGTTAGCGGCATAGCTTCCGCCTTGTTGACCTGGACTTTAACGATTCTGATTCCCCTGGGGTTGGTGCTATTCCTGGCGGCCGATCCGATTGCGGCGCTGCTACCGGCCTCGCGTGGTTCGGATTGGGCGGCGCAAAACGCTTTAATGGCGCAATTTTTGCGGGCTTTTGCCATTCAGATTCCGCTTTACGGGCTGGCGGTGGTGGCGGGGGGGATTTTACAGGCTTACGACCGTTTCGCGTGGCCAGCCGCGATGCCGGCGTTGTCCTCGCTGGTGGTGATGCTGGCCTATGGACTCTATGGGTGGTGGTCGCGCGCCGATACCTTTGATGCCCGGGCGCTAAACGTGCTGGGATGGGGTACCAGTCTGGGAGTGGCGCTGTTGGGGGTGCCGTTGGTGATTCCCTTGGTGCGACTGGGGCTAAGATTGCGGCCGACTTGGGTGATGTCCCGGGCGCAGTTGCGTCAAGCTCTGGCTTTGGGGGGTTTTGGAATCGGATCGCTGTTGGCGGCGCAGGGCTACATGTTAGCGGTGTTGGTTCTGGCACGCTGGGGCGGGCAAGTCGGCACGATTAATGTCTTTCAATATGCCCAAGCGGTTTATCTGCTTCCATATGCCCTGTTTACTTATCCGGTGGCTACGGTGGTGTTTCCCCTGTTGACACGTAGTGAAGCGGCGGGGCAGCACCAAGAGTGTGCCCAGTTAGCTGCGGCATCTACCGCGTTGATTACAGCCTTGGCTGTCCTGGGAGTGGCGGGCCTGGTTGCAGTGGCTCCGGGGATGGCGGCGATTTTTGCTTGGAATCGTCCGATCCCTGGTTTGGAACTGGCGATTGTGGCGGTGAGTCCGGCTTTGTTGGGCTATGCCTTGCTCTATCACCTTTCGCGGGTGGTGATTGCCTTGAATCGGGCGGTGCATTCCCTGGTAGCAGCTTTGCTGGCTTGGGGCGTGGCGGCGGTAACGGCCTGGATTCTGATTAAGGTTTTGGTTCCCGGCTTGGGGGCGGGTGCGGAGTCTTTGTTGGCTTTGGGCTGGGGACAGACAGTGGGGATGAGTCTCGCGGGGGGATATCTGGTGGTGGTGTGGCAGCGGATTCAACCTGGGGGGTGGCGTGTTGTGAGCTTAGCTCTGGTAGTTACCTTGCCGTTGGCGGTTTTGGGGGCGGCGGGGGGGCGCCTGATTTACAGGGTGATAGTCGCGTTGGATGTGCCCCTGGCGGTGTTGTGGGCGACATTAGCGGCGGGTGCAGTGGTTGTGGCGGTGAGCCTGCCGGGTTTGTACTTGGCTTCGGTTCAATTTCGCGGGGTAGTTCGCCGGGTTCGGTCGGGTGGGGTTGATAAAGTGGGGTTCATGAGGTGTCATCTTGAAAACGAAGCCACTGAATCTTTGCGCTTTCCGAAGTCTTCGGAGGGTGACCAGTCGTGAATATCTTGATGGTTGTGGGTAAAGCCAGTCATTCTATGGGTACTTTCGTGGCATCACTTTCCGGGGTGCTTAGCCTCCAAAACGAGGACGATATTTCCATCATTGCGGAACCTACCACGGCGAAGCACTACCGTTTACAGAGAGTGTTGCCCCTGTGGGTGATACCAACGTGGAAGCCGCACTTGATTCGCTCTAATCTGAGCCGTATCAAAAGGGCTCGAGCCGCGATTGCGGCAGCCGATGTGGTACATGCGCACGGACGTAGCGCGGCAATCTATGTCATGTTATTGACGGCTTTCATGCCTTCGCGTCCACCCGTGTTGGTGTCCTTATATGAACTGGCTGATGAACGTCAGGATACACTGGCTTCTAAACTGTTTTTCCGTTGGTTGGGTACCAAAGCCAGTCGTTTGACTGGGTCGTCGCTGAACTTGGCGGCGACTATTGATGCCCAAACTTCGACTGATGCCTCGGTTTCTTTCCTGGTTTCTCCCCGGGTCGAGAAACTACGTGCCAATCCGTTATCCAACCGCAGACAGCGCGTTGAACGCTGGGCACAGCTAGCACAAAGCGAGAGGCTAAAAAATCGTGGCCAGTTGGTGTTGGTGGTGGGAAGTGTCGAAGCGGAGAAACGCCTGGATTTGTTTGTAAAAGCGATGGAAAAGGTGACTTACCCGGCTACTGCCGTGGTGGTGGGGGATGGGAACCCCCAGTTGTTGGCACAACTGCGTTCTCAGGGCACCGATGCTCAGGTGTCTTTCTTGGGGTGGCGCAAAAATCTTGATGTTTGGTACGAGGCTGCCAGTGTCCTGGTAGTGACCTCGCAATGGGAATCCCTGGGGTTTGTGGCGCAAGAAGCCATGAGTCAGGGCTTGCCGGTGGTGGCCGAACCGGTGGGTAGGTTGCGTGATATTCTGCTGTCCACTCGTGATGCCACCGAGTTGGCGCGCGGGGATAGCGTGAATTTACCACCTGAATCCGGGGTGGGGGGGTTGTTGGTTCACGCCGCTAATGTCGAGGAAACCGCCGCCGCTATCACCCGTTTGCTGTCCGAACCGGAACTGTGGTACGAAAAACAGGCCGAGGCGCGTCAGCGTTCCTGGGATTGGCCTACCATTGCCGATATTTCGCGCAAGTGGTTGCAATATTATCGTCAGGCAATTGCTAATACCACTAAATCCCGACGAGTCTTGGAATCCCAGCCAGCACCTCATGAACCCGACCTTTCCCCAGTCAACCCAGCAAAGGTGGGAATGTGATGCGAATTATCCAGGTACTCGGGTCTTCCGCCGGGGGGCGGGGACAGTATGTTGCAGCGCTGAGTCGGGAAATGTCCGCCTTGGGGCACCAAATCTGTGTGGTGGCACCCCGGGCAACTTTGGAGCGATTTGATTTTCCGAAAACCCTGGCGATGGGTAAGCGTCGACTGGGATTTTCGCGGCGTTTTTTGAGGCTCTGCCGGGGTGCTGACGTGATTCACGCCCATGGTTATCAGGCGGCGTTGCTGGTCGCGGGGTGTTTCGAGTTATTCTGGCGTAAACATCGGCAACACCCGGTTTTTGCCATTACTTGGCACAATGAGCTCTTGACCCATGGCTGGCGCCGTCGCTTGGATTTAGCGCTGGCGGGATTCCCGCTGGGCTTCGCTACGTTGGTCAGTGCTGTTAGCAATCAGCTTTGCGACCAGGCTCGCGAACTTGGTTGTGCGGAGGTTTTTTGGTCTCCGGCTCCTTCCTTGAAAGTGCCGCAGTTGTTGGCGCAGCCGCCCGTAGCGGCGGAATCGAAACTGGAGCTCCGTCGAGCTTTATTCGCTGACGCTCCTGGTTTTGATGTGAATCTGCCTTTGGTGATTAGTGCGGCGCGGTGGTCGGAACAAAAAGATTTGGAAACTTCTGGGGCGGCTTTCGTGGCTTTGCACACCCCAGTCAACTGGGTGGTGTTGGGCGATGGGGATCCGGAATATGCCCGGCGCGCGGGACTGGTGGCAGCGGGGCGTCGGGTACAGCGCGGGGAGCAGTTTTTGCTGCCCGGCGCGGTTGCCAATATGGAGGACTATTTGCGGGCGGCGGATGTGTTTGTGTTGACTTCCAAATCCGAAGGCTGGCCTTTGAGCGTGCAGGAAGCTATGGCGGCGGGTCTGCCGGTGGTGTCCACCCCGGTGGGGGGCGTGCCCGAGATTCTGGGCGGGTGCGGTTTCCTGGTGCCGGTTGGGGATGCTGCGGGTTTCGCTGCCTACATTGAGAGTGCTCTGGGGGATGCGGGTAAACGTCAGGGGTCGGCCTCACGGCAACGCGCGGCGGGCTTCGAAACCTTCGCTACCCTGGCACAGTACTGGCTGCGGCGTTATACTGCGCCCCATCACGCTGTTGAGCACACCATATAGGATAACCGTAGGTTGGTGGCTGTTGTGGCTAGGGATTGAGGTTGCGGGGTTGCGGGATGCTCGGGCTTGGGTGATGATGGAAAGATGACAAAGCAAGAAACGGAAGTTTTGACGGATGTTAAGACCGTATTTCCGGTATTGGAATCGCGGGAAGTGTGGCACGGACGCGTGTTCTCGATGCAAAGCGAGCGTGTTCAATACGGCGGGGGTGTGGCGGTGCGTGAATTCGTGAAACACCCCGGGGCGGTGGCGATAGTGCCGCTGCGCGAGGTTGCTTCGGAATACAATCCAGAAGGACTTCCAGAAGTGCTGTTGATTGACCAGTATCGGCATCCGGTAGGTGCTACCCTATGGGAGATTCCCGCCGGGTTGTTGGATATTCCTGGAGAGGATCCCCTGGTGGCCGCGAAGCGTGAGTTGGCCGAGGAAGCCGAGCTGCGTGCCGGGCGCTGGGACGTGCTGGTGGACTACTTCACCACCCCGGGTGGCTCCACCGAATCACTGCGCGTATTCCTGGCGCGCGACCTTGAGTCCATCCCGCTTGCCGAACAGACTTTCGTGAAGCAAGACGAAGAGGCGTTCATGACTCGGCGTTGGGTGGGGCTTCATGAGGCGCTAGCCGGCATTTTCGCAGGTCGGATACATAACCCTTCCGCAGTCGTGGGTCTTTTGGCAACGCAGTATGCGCTGCAAGCCTCTCATGAACTGAGAAAACCTGAGGCGCCGTGGCTAAGGTGAGTCCGGGTAAGCCCCTCGTGAAATAAAACGGCAACCTTGAGGTGCGAGCAACCCGAGCTGTCAAGCAGAAATCAGACAAGCTAGATAATTGTGACATAAGGGGTTTACGCAAGACGTGTCTTGCGAAATGTGCTAGATTTGGAGATGCTCGGTCAGATAGGATTGAGTGCCTTCAAACGATGGCAATAATGACGGCAACAAGGTAAGGGGGGCTGATGGAAGCGCAGGCGGATGACATCGGCACTCGCCAAGTCGTACTGGACTTGATTATCGAAAAAGGCCCCATTACGGCTTCTACCTTGGCTAACATCTTGAAACTCACGCCGGCAGCGGTGCGTCGGCACCTGATTTACCTAGAGAGCACCGGGAAAATTAAGAATCTGGAACCCGTGAATGCGGCCGCGCGCGGCAGGGGACGCCCGGCACGTAATTATGTGGCCACCGACGCGGGACGTGCCACCCAGCCCGACGGATACTCCCAGATGGCCACCAAAGCATTGGGATACTTACAGCAATTTGGTGGGGACGACGCAATAGAAGATTTTGCTCACCACCACTCTCGCGAAGTGGAACGCCGTTATGCTCCCGTGGTACATGCGGCGGGCGAAGACCCCGAAGCCCGAGTCACAGCTCTGGCAGATGCCCTGGCGCAAGACGGATACGCCGCCACGGTGCGTCACACCAAAAACGGGATTGCGTTGCAAATCTGCCAAGGCTCGTGTCCGGTGCAAGATGTGGCTAAAAACTTTCCTAAACTATGTGAGGCGGAAACCGAAGCATTCTCACGGCTGCTGGATACCCACGTCCAAAGACTTGCGACCCTCGCAGAGGGCGATCACGCTTGCACCACGAGTGTGCCTCTGCTGGGGCGGACACCGAACCTGGTCAGCCAGATAAAAGTGGCCGCGCGAGCTAGAGCGAGACGAAAGGAAAAAGATGAGTGAAACTCTGATGAGTTCAGAGCAAAAGAAACGTAGCGACGACGAGATTATTGAGTCAATTTCAGATAAATACGAATTCGGGTGGCACGACTCTGACACCGCCGGGCAGGCGGCCAAACGTGGTCTGAATGAAGACGTGGTGCGGTATATCTCCAAGATGAAAAACGAGCCGGAGTGGATGCTGGAAACCCGGTTGCGGGGGTTAGAGATTTTCGAGCGCAAGCCCATACCCGCCTGGGGGCCAGACCTGAGCTTTCTGGATTTCGACCAGTTTAAATATTTCGTGCGTGCCTCGGATAAAGTCGCGCAATCCTGGGATGACCTGCCCGAAGACATCAAGGAAACCTATGACCGATTGGGGATTCCCGAAGCGGAACGCAAACGCTTGGTCGATGGGGTAGCCGCCCAATACGAATCCGAGGTGGTCTATCACCAAATCCGTGAAGATCTGGAAAAACAAGGCGTGATTTTCCTTGACACTGACACGGGACTCAAGGAACACCCCGAGATTTTCCAAGAATACTTCGGTAAAGCCGTGCCCGCCGGGGACAACAAGTTCGCGGCACTCAACACCGCCGTCTGGTCAGGAGGCAGCTTCATCTATGTCCCTAAAGGGGTGCAATGTGAGATTCCGTTGCAAGCCTACTTCCGTATCAACACCGAGAGCATGGGACAGTTCGAACGCACCCTGATTATCGCCGACGAAGGAGCTTATGTTCACTATGTGGAAGGCTGTACCGCCCCGATTTACAAGTCTGATTCCTTGCACGCCGCCATCGTCGAGATATTCGTGAAAAAGAACGCGCGGGTGCGCTATACCACCATCCAGAACTGGTCAAACAACGTATTGAACCTGGTCACCCAACGCGCTATCGCCGAAGAAGGGGCAACGATGGAGTGGGTCGACGGCAATATCGGCTCGCGCATCAACATGAAGTACCCCTCGGTGTACCTGACCGGACCGCATGCCCGGGGCGAGGCACTTTCCATCGCCTTTGCCGGGAAAGGCCAGTACCAAGACACGGGTGCCAAGATGATTCACTTCGCTCCCAACACGTCTTCGCATATTGTCAGCAAGTCGATTTCCCGCCAGGGCGGACGCTCGGCCTATCGCGGGTTGGTCGCCATCGACAAGAAAGCCAGCGGGTCGAAATCCAATGTGCTGTGTGACGCACTGCTGGTGGACACGATTTCACGCTCCGACACGTACCCATACGTGGATGTACGCAATGACGAAGTGGAAATGGGGCACGAAGCCACCGTGTCCAAGGTCTCCGAAGACCAACTGTTCTACCTTATGAGTCGGGGTTTGACCGAGACAGAAGCCATGTCTACCATTGTCCGTGGTTTCGTGGAACCCATCGCGAAAGAACTGCCGATGGAATACGCCCTGGAACTGAATCGATTGATTGAACTGCAAATGGAAGGATCGGTGGGGTAATGCCAGAAGTCTCTTTGCATAACCCCGGGGTCGCCCCGGCACCAAGCCGTTTCACCTCTACCAAACTGGCGGATTTTCCGATGCCACACGGGCGCGAGGAAGCCTGGCGGTTTACCCCGATTGACCGCCTCGAAGGTTTACTGGCCGACACTCTCGACGGCGGAGTGCCCACATATCAGTTGGCCGGAAAACCCCTGAATCTAGGCCAGTCCATCACTTTGGGGGTGGCCACATTTGCGCTCGCACCTCATGAATCCGACACCCCATTAGTTGCCGCACCTTTCGACCGCGTCGCAGCGGTGGGCTGGAACAATATCCGCGAAACCATGCGGGTAACCATCAACGGACACGCTCCCCAACCAGTGTTCTTGGATGTACACGCCGGCGAACCAGGCAGCGCCCCCGTGGTGGGACACCTCGAGATTGTCGCCCGGGAGGGCTGCGACGCCACCTTGGTGTTGCGCCACACCGGCAGTGGGCAGCTGAACGAAACCGTGGAAATCCTGGCGGAACGCCACGCTACTCTGCGAGTATTGAGCCTCCAAGAATGGGAAGCTGATGCTAAACACGTCGCCACCCACCAGCTGAGACTTGCGGAGGGTTCCACCATACAACACGCAGTGGTGACGCTCGGTGGAGACACCGTGCGGATATGCTCGGGCGTGACCCTGCCGGAGCCACACGCGGATATAAATATGCTCGGGTTGTACTTTACGAATGCTGGGATTCACCACGAACAGCGGCTGTTCATCGACCACGTAGCCGCCGGCTCGAAATCTCGGGTGACCTATAAGGGAGCCTTGCAAGGCCAGGATGCCCACGCCGTGTGGGTCGGGGACGTGGGAATAGGACCGGTGGCCTACGCCACAGATTCCTATGAATCAAACCGCAACCTGGTGCTGGGTAAGGGGCCGCGCGTTGACTCGGTACCCAACCTCGAGATTCACAATGGCCAGATAGAAGGCGCGGGACACGCCTCGGCTACGGGACGTTTCGACGACGAACAACTGTTTTACCTGATGAGTCGCGGCATTGCCCCGGCCGAAGCAAAACGCCTGGTGGTAAAGGCATTCTATGCCGAGTTGCTGAACCAGATGGACGTGCCCGAACTCGCCGCGCACGTGCTGGAACTGGTGGACAACCGCCTGAGCGAAGGGAGTCTGCAGTGAACGCGGTGTACCCCGTTGCAATTGACGGGAAAATGGTGAAAATCGATTTGGGAGCATAAGGAGAAAACGTTGTCAGTCTTAGAAATTAAAGGCCTCGAAGCCAAAGTTGAAACCCCCGAGGGATCCAAGCAAATCCTGAAGGGCGTGAACCTAAAGATTCAATCCGGCGAAGTTCACGCGGTGATGGGGCCAAACGGGTCGGGTAAATCCACCTTGAGTTACGTCCTGGCTGGCCACCCCATGTACGAGGTCACCGGGGGAGAAGCACTGATTGACGGGCAAAACATCTTGGAGATGACTGTCGATGAGCGCGCGCGTCTGGGATTGTTCCTGGCGATGCAGTACCCCGTCGAAGTACCCGGGGTGTCGGTGTCGAACTTCTTGCGCACCGCGAAAACTGCGGTAACCGGCCAGGCTCCGCCGGTGCGCACCTGGTTGAAGGAGCTTAACGCGGCTTTCCATGACTTTAAGATGGAAAAGGAATTCGCGTCGCGGGACTTGAATGCGGGGTTTTCCGGGGGGGAAAAGAAACGCCTGGAAATCCTGCAGATGCAGCTGTTACAGCCGCGTTTCGCGATTTTGGATGAAACCGATTCTGGTTTGGACATTGATGCCCTAAAGATTGTCTCGGAGGGTATCAACCGGGTGCATGATGCGAATAACACCGGAATTTTGTTGATTACGCATTATTCGCGGATTCTGCGTTATGTGCGTCCGCACTTTGTTCACGTTTTTGCCGAAGGCAAGGTTGTGGCCGAGGGCGGGCCGGAATTAGCCGATGAACTGGAGGAAACCGGCTACGACAAGTTTGTCTAGGCCGACGGTCGCGCGGTTCGTGGGGTGTCATGTTTCGTTTGCTGGTTGGTGGGACGGCTGCATGATGCGCCAGCCCGGAATCCCGGCGAATTTCAAGGGAGGAATCCGGGATGAATTCAGTAATCCCCGGCAGAAAGGAATCAAGAGATGAGCGATTTTAGCGAGGCGGAACTGACCCGGATTCGCGCCGATTTCCCAATCCTAGAGGTGCCTGGCCGTAACGGTCAACCTCTGGCTTACCTGGATTCCGCCGCTACCTCCCAGAAACCCACGGTGGTGCTCGATGCCCTCGAGGATTTCTATCGTCAGCACAACGGGGCGGTACATCGCGGCACTCACCAGCTGGGTGATGATGCCACCGCCATGTTCGAGGATGCTCGGCACACCCTGGCGGATTTCTTTGCGGTTGCGGACTGTGAGGAATTCGTGTGGACCAGCGGCGCGACCGAGGCCTTGAACCTGGTGGCCTATGGGTTTGCGGCGGCGACTTGGGAGGGACGTGGCGGGTCGTTTGCCTTGCGCGAGGGGGATGAGATCGTCTATACCCGAGCCGAGCACCACGCCAATCTGGTGCCGTGGCAACTGGTGGCTCAGCGCACCGGGGCGGTGGTGAAAACCATCGACTTGCAATCCGACGGGCGCCTGGATTTGTCGCGGTTGGGTGACATTATCACCGAGAAAACCCGGGTGGTGGCTTTTACCCATATCTCCAATGTGACCGGCGCGGTTACCGATATCGCACCCCTGGTGGCGGCAGCACGCGCCGTGGGAGCGGTGGTGGTGTTGGATACCTGTCAGTCCGGGGCGCATTTGCCGTTGGATTTGCCCGCGTTGGGGGTGGATTTCGCGTGCTTCTCGGGGCATAAAATGCTCGGTCCCACCGGGGTGGGGGCGCTGTGGGGACGCCGGGAGCTGTTGGAGCAACTGCCGGTGTTCCTGGCCGGGGGATCCATGATTGAAGATGTCACAGTCGAGGGTTCCACCTTTTTGCCGGTGCCGTATCGTTTCGAGGCTGGCACCCAGCCGGTCGCACAGATTGTAGGCTGGGCGGCGGCTTTACAGTATTTGCACGATTTGGGGATGGATCGGGTGGCAGCTCATGAAGCCGTGTTGACTGCTTATACTCTGCCGAGACTCGCGGAAATTCCGGGGGTGAAAATCTTAGGATCGCGTGACACGGCGAATCGCGCCGGGGTGTTGTCCTTCGTGATGGAGGGGATTCATCCGCATGACTTGGGACAGTTTTTGGACTCTCAAGGGGTTGCAGTGCGGGTGGGGCATCACTGTGCGATTCCCCTGCATCGGTTTTTCGGGGTCAGTGCTTCGACCCGGGCGACTTTCGCCCCCACCACCACCCGCAGTGAAGTCGACCGGTTCTTGGCGGCTTTGCCCGAGGCTCGGGAATTTTTCGGGGTCGGCTAGGATGGGTTGAGATAGGTGCGGATTCATGAGGCGCTAGCCGGGATGCCGGGATGGCACCTCATGAACCGGTCGAAAAACATTACGGGACAGTGAAAGGGAAACGATGAACGAACTTGAGAGCCTCTATCAACAACTGATATTGGAACAGTCCAAGGCGCGCTACGGTGCAGGAACCCTGCCGGGTTGGGGAGCGAGTTCGCACCAGGTGAACCCGACTTGCGGCGACGAAGTGACCCTGCAAGTCGAGATTGCGGATGGCAAGCTCAAAAACTTGGTGTGGGACGGTTCGGGATGCTCGATTTCCCAGGCTTCCTTGTCTATGATGTACCAGCTGGTGGCCGGGAAAGACCTGGATACTGTGGTGGACTTGGAAGCGGATTTTTCCACGATGATGCATTCGCGTGGACAAGAGGTTGACGATGATTTGCTGGATCGACTGGGGGATGCATCGAGCCTGCAGGGTGTGTCGCGTTATGTGAACCGGGTAAAGTGTGCGCTGTTGGGATGGATGGCTTTGAAAGAGGCGATAGCGAAGGCCGAGGCTGGTTTGGCGGGTACGGCTTCGGGGGAGTCGGCGCATTGTTGTGCGACGGATTAGTGGCTTGGTAAATAGTGAGTGGCTTAGTGGTTTCTAGGAAAGGGACTCGGTGATGAGTGAAGACAAGCTGAGTGATGAACTGTTGGCATCCTTGGATAATCCGGGTGATGACGGTAAGGTGGGCGCAAAGGTGCCGGTTACGGGGGTTGGCTCGGAGACTATTACGGTGATGAACCCGGCTTTGGCGGCGGCCTTGGGTGAAGAAGCCGGTGGAGATAGTGCCGCAGAACAACAGCTGACGGCCGAGCAACAGGCGCGCGTGGACGAGATTATGGAAGCCCTCAAGGACGTGATGGATCCAGAGTTGGGGATTAATATTGTCGATTTGGGCTTGCTTTACGGGCTGCATCTGGATGGGGATGATTTGCTGTTGGATATGACGTTGACTTCGGCGGGGTGTCCGCTGACAGATTTGATAGACCAACAGTGCCGGTTTGTGTTAAATGACTTGGTGGATGCGGTGAGCATCAACTGGGTGTGGTTACCGCCCTGGGGCCCGGATAAAATCACCGATGACGGGCGAGAGCAACTGCGCGCCCTCGGATTTAACGTGTAGCCCAGGGCGCGGCCATCCCCCGCTGAGCGGTTGCCAGCTTAGACATTAGGGGAGGCACCGCCGGAAGTATCTGGGGCGGTAGCACTGCCAGTGTTGCCGGTACTGGCCGCTATCAAGGCCTGCTTCAAGTCGGCCTTCATCTGGAGCATTTTCTGGCTGGCCGCCACGCGCGAAGCCGCCGCCTGGCGGGTAATCTCGACCGAGGAATGAATCGTCTCAATCAAGTCTTGGTTCGCGGCTTCCAAGGTTTCGATATCCACCGTGGAACGCTCGGCTTCCTGGCGTACTTCCAGTGTGGTTTGCTTCAGCTGGGCGGCGTTTTGGCGAATCATTTCGTTAGTGGCATCCGACACGGCCTTTTCAACCGCCAAAGCATCGCGCTGTTTCTGCAAGCCCAGCGCAATCACGGTTTGGGAGCGCCACAGGGGCAACGTGGAGTGAATCACGTCGTTAATCTTTTCGACCAACAGCTGGTCGTTTTGCTGAATGAGTTTAATTTGGGGCGCAGTCTGCAGTGACAGGGTCTGGCTGATTTTCAGGTCGTGCACCTTTTTCTCGAAGCGCCCTACATTTGCCTCGAAATCTGCCACCGCTTGCACTGCCATCATGTCACCGGAGTTCTTGGCTTCCTCGCGCAGACGCGGCAAAGTATTTTCCCGTAGATTCTGAATCTCGCGTTCTCCGGCCTCGATATACAGCGTCAAGTTGTGATAGTAATCCAGATTCTGAGCATACATCTTGTCAAAAACCGCAATCTGGGTCGTCATTTCTTTTTGTTTACTCTCGAGCCGCGCCGCAATCGCATCCAGCTGTTGGGAAAGGGTTTCGTAACTGGCCATAAAGCGCTGTACCTCGGTTTTGCCTTTTCCGAACATCTTGGCCAGAAAACCACCGCTAGTTGGTTTGCTATTTTGTACTTGTACCAGCATATCCGTGAGCATCTGCCCAACCTCGCCGCCGTCCTTGGCTTTGACTTGGGACAGAATCGAATCCGAGAACTCCGCGATATTCTTTTGCGCCCCCGTCCCGTAAAGCGCCAAAGTGGAAGTATCCTGCAGATTGATTTCTGCGCGAATCTCGGCGATTTTCTGTTCATCAACGGCGCTTAACTCCGGTATATCACGTTTCACCAGTTCCAGAGCTTTTTCCTCGGTGGGAACCTCCGTAGTGGCGGTGTTCACCGGTGTTTTCTTCATCAAATCGTCGAGGCTGATATCGCTCACAGTTCTCTCCTTATTATTACTTAGTAGTGGTTTATCGGTTTTAGTTCTGGTTATTTTGGTGGATTCATGAGGTGCCATCTAAAATTCAGAGCTCACCTCCGAGTTTCACGGTTTTTTCCAATAACTCAGACTGGGCTTCGAGTTCCAAGATTTGATTATTGTGATAAGCAGCAAGTTGTTTTTGAAAAATCGCTTCTAAATAATCCAAAGAATCTTTCGTGCTTTTTTCAATTAAGGCGTGTTTCTCCGGTTCTAATTCGGCCTTAGAAAGCAAAGTGTAGTTAGCCATAGTTTTAGCGAGCATCGGGAAATAATACTCCAAGAAATGCTCTGACTTCGACAGGGCGGCGGAATCGGTTTTCACGTAACTCAAAATCTGTTTACTTAACTTTGCCAGGCGGGAGGCCTCTTTACGGAATCCACGCATCCTAAAAGCATTCTTTTGGATCTCTAAAACACTGCGACGTGCGGACACTTCAATGTCCTTCAACCTTTGATTCAGGGCAGCCTCGTCCAATACGAGCTTACGGCGTTTTTTCCGCTGGCTCCTCATGAACCGTAAAACGGCAAACGCAACCACCGAAACACCCAAGGAAACCCACCAGGCGACTTTGAACCCCGCATACAGGACGGCAAACAGCACTGCCGCCAGTAGCGCGAACAGAAATGACATCAGCTAACGATCCTTCCCGTTTTACAAAGACTCCTTAGAATTCTAACCCGCGAACTAGGCACTTGCTAGATTTTATCAAGAGTGGCGCGATGCTACGTGATTCTGTGGATACAAAACGGGCGAGCCACACTAGAATCGGGTTATGGAAAATTCAAAGAAATTAATACTCATGCGCCACGGCAAGGCCGATTTTGCAGCCTCCGACTTCTTGCGTCCCCTGACCGAGTATGGGCGGGAACAAGTCCGGCATCAAGGCGAAAACCTGGTAAATATTGTGGGAGTGGTTGATTTAGCCATCGTGTCGGCAGCAGTGCGAGCCAGTCAAACCTGTGATGAACTGCGGCGCGGCGGCCTGCAGATAGCGAAACTCCAGTTTGAACAAGAACTTTACGACGAAAACTATGCCGATACGGTTTTGAAACTCATCCACGAAGTCGAGCCGCAGGTACAGACTCTGTTAGTAATTTTCCACCAACCGGCCTTGGCGGAACTGTCCCTGAAACTGAGTCTGGCATCTAGCGACAGTCAGGCCGTGATTGATGCCCGGCAAGCCCCCGCTTCCTTTGTATGGGGCACGGTTGATGGCGACTGGGCGGAGCTGGAATCGTGGAAACTGGGCGGGATTGTCGAACCGATTGACTGAGATTTCTGGATTGGGACACTTGACGGGAAGCCCCTCATGAAAAGCGTCCCACCAGCGGCACCGGATGGTAGGCGCCTCCGGCAGGGAAACTGGCGGAAAACAGCGTATAGAATCGAGGTATGGGCACCCCGGCGCGCTGTAACACGACCCAAGCGGGTCAACGCATCTACATGGCGATTGACCTGAAGTCCTTTTTCGCCTCGGTAGAGGCGCGTGAACGCGGGCTTGACCCGATGAACACGAACCTGGTGGTGGCAGACGAAACCCGCACCGAAAAAACCATCTGCCTGGCAGTTTCCCCGGCGTTGAAAACCTTTGGGGTACCAGGGCGCCCCCGCCTGTTCGAGGTCATTGCCCAGGTAAAAGCCGTGAACCGAGACCGTGCCCGCCGCGCGTCCCAGCATCGGTTGGCGGGTTCCTCATATTACCTAGACGAACTGCGGGCGAATCTCGCGCTGGCTGTGGACTACCTGGTGGCAAGGCCTCGGATGAAACTGTATATGGAAACCAGCGCCACGGTACTCTCGCGCTACCTGCACTGGGTTTCCCCGGCTGACGTGCATGTTTATTCTATCGACGAGGTGTTTATTGACGCTACCGGCTATTTGGAACGCTACCGAGCGACCCCCGTCGAGTTCGCCACGAGGCTGATACACGACGTATATGCCCACACGGGTATCACCGCTACGGCCGGGATTGGGGAAAACCTGTACCTGGCGAAAGTTGCGATGGATATTTTGGCCAAACACGCCGAGGCTGATGAACACGGGGTGCGCTTGGCAGAGCTCACCATGCGCACGTACCGGGAACAATTGTGGACGCACCGACCCTTGACGGACTTTTGGCGGGTGGGACCGGCCACTGCTCGGAAGCTGGAGGCCATGGATTTATTTACGATGGGCGACGTGGCCAGGGCTTCACTGGGGGAGCGCTATGACCGGGCGAACGAGGAAGCGCTGTACCGCATATTTGGGGTGAATGCGGAGCTCTTGATAGACCACGCCTGGGGGTGGGAGCCGACCACCATCGCGGACATCAAGTCATACCATCCCCAGGCAAAATCCGTGAATGTCGGCCAGGTGCTGCCTAGGGCTTACGAATTTGGTGAGGCGCGGATGATTGTGCGGGAAATGGCGGACGGACTGTCGCTGGATTTGGTGGACAAGGGGCTGACCACCGACCAGGTAGTGTTGACAGTCGGCTATGACACCGAAAACCTGGCTGACCCGGCGCGGGCGGCTGCCTACCGGGGAGAGGTGAAACGTGACCACTATGGGCGCCTGATACCAAAACCGGTGCACGGCAGCGAGAACCTGGGGCGAGCGACTGCTTCCACCCGGCTGTTGCTGGAGGCTGTGACGCGGTTGTTTGAACGGATTGTAGATCCGGGGCTTTTGGTGCGTCGGATGTATGTGTCGGCTAGTCATATCCGCCGTGAGGAGGCGCTGGTGCCGAGAGTCGACGTTGTCGACGTTGCCGACGGCTCCGGTGTCGTTGGTGGTACTGGGGGCTTCATGAGTGGCGAGCCGAAATCCCCGGGCGTGGGGGAACAGCTGGACTTGTTTACGGATTACGAAGCCTTGGCGGCGGTGGAAGCAGTCGAACAAGCCGCCCTAGTTGCGGAACGTCGTAATCAAGAGGCGCTGCTGCGGATAAAACGCAAGTTTGGCAAGAACGCAGTTTTTCGGGGTGTGAACCTGTCTGCGGGGGCGACCGCCCTGGATCGCAACCGGACTGCCGGGGGGCATCGGTTATGAAATCGGTGCGTGATAGTGGTGCGTCTGGTGGGGTTTCGCGCGGGATTCATGAGGTGCCAGCCGGGGCGGCGGCAACTTCCGGGGGGTTTTCCCCGGTTTCGAATCCGGAATCTCTGGCCAGCGTGGAATGGCAGCGTTACGCCGATATTATCGCCCTGGCACCTCATGAACCCCGCAGCCACCCGCGCATGACGCGACACGACCGCGCCGCGCAATTCGCCCCCTACGCGCCACTGACCAGTTTCGGCAAGGTACTGACCGATGCGGCGCTTAACGGCACCGTGCCTGGTGGTGACACACTAGCCGAAACTTGAGTAGAATCCATAGAATGACTCGATTTTCCGCAGCGGCGGATCCCGGTGACCACTTTAATCACGTCTGTATCTAGAACATGAGGACACGGTTGAGGTAAATCTGGCGGTTTATGAGCCCCCTACTCCTCATATTTGCTCCCAAAATTTGAATCTTTTTTGACTTTTAGGAGTATAACATGAACCCCGCAGCCATCCGCGTATGACGCGACACGACCGCGCGGCGCAGTTCGCCCCCTACGCGCCCCTGACCAGCTTCTGCAAGGTGCTCACGGACGCTGCGCTAAAAGGTGATTCCAAATTTGTAGCGGGGAAAGATAAAATTGCTGAAACAGACGGTAAACCTAGGGGAGTCTCATGAAAAAGAAAAACAATGTAGTTTACGCTTTGCTCTCGACACTTGCGGTGGTGGCACTGCTGGGGGCGTGCACCGGTAGTGCGGGGGGCGGAAAAAACGGGGCACAGGCAACTGACAACGGTGACCTATCGGTGGAGAAGGTATCCGATGTGGGGGACACCGGCGGAGAATCCGTGAATGATAGGGGCGCTAAGAGCTCGGGATTGGAAACTCACAGCGCTAGGCCGCCACAGGTCAAGGTGCGCGGACAGGTTTACCAAGACACCGGTTACGTCAACAGTGCTGTTACCTGCGGAACCACCAGCGGAAAAATTGTGAGCAGTGTTGATAGCTGGAAAACCCCAGAAAAAGATGATGAATCCAACTTTGGGGTTGGTTTCGGCTACCAACGCTGGGATTCGGGGTACCTGAACGTACGCAAAGGCGACAAGTGGTTGCTGTTTCAAGATATTGCTATGAACAGTTCGACGATTCCACAGGGGGTAGCCAACTTCAGCGCCAAGGTCGTGGAGACTGACGAGGATCGCCTACTGGTGCGCGTGAGCGAGATACCCGAGGAATACAAGTGGGTTTTTGCCCAAAAATCACAGACAACCCCGCCAGATAAGAACCTGATTAAGCCCATAGCCCTGCCGATAGACAATTTGGATTACTCCAAAGACGGGAAAACCGTGACCGCCGAAGGCCTGAAAGGCAAAACCGTCAAGGTCTGGTTCGACGGCACGGTAACCAAGACTGAACCGGAAATGTCTTACCCCGCGCAGTTGGGCAAAGTTTACAAAATCGTTGTGCAATAAATCGGACGGGTTCATGAGGCACCCATTGGAATTTCAAGCGTAGCCACGCAAGGGAGACGGATGACTTTAGAGAATTTATGATATGATTTCATATCATATGGAGGAGTGCTTGTGAGCGAAATTGCGGTTCATCCACGGATATTGCGGCGGCACCCTGAGTTATCCTCTAGTGATGTGGTCGCCGCGATGCGCTCCGCGTTTCGTTACAAACAGCGCCCCAGCGGTGAATGGGTAGCAGTGGGCTTGGATGGGAACAGTCGCCTGGTCGAGATGGTGTACCTGTACAATGCGGAGAGGGATTTATTTTTTGTGTATCATGCGATGACACCTCCGAGTCGAAAGACATTGCTGGAACTGGATTTGGAAAGGAGATAGCAGTGACCAGTATTGAAGAGTTTATGAATGCGCAAGGCTTGACTGACGAGATACTGGATCAGATGGCAGCGCCTTATGAGAACGGGGATTTCGAACTCAGCGGAGGAACGGTGCATGTGGGCTCGCATATTGATGCTGTGGGCAAGAAAAGGGTTACCGTTGTGTATCCTGCCGCAGATACGCGCCGAGTTGCGGCGCTGGCACGGGCACAAGGGGTGCGTCCCTCGGATATTTACCGTACTGCGCTGTCACAGTATTTAGAGCGCAAACCGAGTGTGGTCTAGATTCTGAGTCCGGATTAACACCAGGAAACGATTAGCACCCGTTCATGAGGCACCCATTGGAATTTCAAGCGTAGCCTTCGTGACGTGGCAGTGGTAGTTATTCGCGGATGGCGCCGTTTTTGGCACTGAAAACCAGGAGTTCGGCGCGGGAGCGTACCGAGAATTTTTGCATGATAGCGCTCATGTGGGTTTTAATGGTGCTTTCCTTGCTTTGCATGACTTTGGCGATTTGCGCATTGCTTTTTCCCTTCAGGGCTTCCTGCCAGACTTGCCGCTCCTGAGTTGCACATATTTGTAGCATATGGCGTGTTTTTTGGGGTGTTTGTGCTGGTGGTGGGGTTTTGGGTTGGTGGTTTTGGGTCACTAATTGGTGGTGGTGTTTTTGGTTAGACTAGGGTTATGTCGCCTTTTTTGCGTAAAGTGAGAACGGCCTCGGGTGCTGTGGCGGTACAGATAGTGGAAAAGCAAGGTCGGGTGAACCGGGTTTTGAAGCATCTTGGTTCGGCTCATGATGAGGCTAAACTCGCGGTTTTACTTGAGATAGGGCGCAAAGAGCTGCGTCCTGGGTAGCTGGAATTCGATTTCAATTCCCTGGATACCGGTTTTTGTTCTACGCCGAAAGTGCAGCATCAGTCATCAGCACTACTGTGGGCGGTGCTCCGGGGGGCGTATCGGGCTGTTGGGTTCGACCAGGCTATAGACGATAGCGTGTTTGAGCAGTTGGTTTTGGCTCGTATTGTGGAGCCTGCGTCTAAGTCGGATACGATACGGATTCTTGGGGAACTCGGTGTTGAGGTGGCGCATCGTAATACTTTCAATAACTGTCTACAACGCTGCGCGGGGCGGGATTATCGTTCTCGGTTGGCTGAGGCCTGCTTCACACACGCTTCGAGGTCTGGTGACCTTTCTTTGGTTTTGTATGATGTGACTACCCTGTATTTCGAGGCTGAATGTGAGGACGAGGACAGCGGGGAAAACCAGGGCTTGCGTAAAGTTGGTTACTCGAAAGAAAGACGTGTTGACCCCCAGATTGTGGTCGGCCTGCTGGTAGACCGTAGCGGGTTCCCCCTGGAAATAGGGTGTTTCGAGGGTAACAAGGCTGAAACCAAAACCCTTCTGCCGGTTATCAAAGGGTTCCAAGACCGTCACGGCCTGGATTCTTTCGTTGTGGTAGCCGATGCGGGCATGCTCAGCAACGAGAACCTCAAGGCTCTGGACGCAGCCGGATTCAAATTCATTGTCGGTTCTAGGCAAACCAAAGCACCCCATGATTTAGAGTCGCATTTTTATTGGAACGGAGACTACTTCGCCGACGGCCAGATTATCGACACGGTCACACCCCGGCATGCCAACAGTAAAGTCAACAACAAGAAGCTGAAGGTCGAACCCGTATGGAACCCTACGATGGGCACGTCGTGGCGGGCGGTGTGGCAGTACTCCGCGAAACGCGCCAGGAGAGACTCTGTTATCTTAGAGGCGCAGCGTCGTCGCGCCCTAGACGCGGTAGACGGGATAAAACCCGCACGTCGACCCAGGTTCGTCAAAACCACTCGTAGTGGCTGTAGTTTTGATGAGAAAGCCTTTGAACGCGCCCAGAAACTCGAAGGACTTAAAGGCTACGTCACAAACCTTCCCGCCACGTTGATGCCCGCAACAGAGGTTATCGACTCGTATCACGAACTGTGGCACGTGGAACAATCCTTCCGCATGTCGAAAACCGGCCTGCGAGCACGCCCGATATTCCACCGGCAAAAAGACGCTATCGAAGCTCACTTGACCATCGTCATGGCCGCCCTCGCCGTATCCCGGTATTTGTACCAAAAGACCGGAATAACACCCAAAAAACTCGTCCGAACCCTACGACCCCTCCGGGAAATCACCATAAGCCTACCCGGAGGACAGCAAATCACAGCCCAACCAGAAATCAACCCCGAAACCCAGAAAATCCTAAACAAGCTGGGTCACTAAACCTGTGCAACTCGGGTCAGGGCTTCCTGCCAGACTTGCCGCTCGGTAGCGGTGAGAGCTTTTTCCCCGGCACGGAACCTGGGGTCGGGGGTGAAATTGGGATCCTCGTAGTTGGCTATCAGCATATTGAGGGGTTTGGTAGACATGAACCTGCCACCATGGGCGACACGTTTAATCGCAGCGGACAGGTCGGCGCGGGGCGTGTCCTTGGTCAGGAATCCGTCCGCCCCGGCATCCAGGGCTTCTTTCAGCCAAGTATCATGGCGGAAGTTTGTTAACATGATTACTCCCAGGTTAGGGTATCGGGATTTGAGCTGTCGGGTGGCGGCGATGCCGTCCACTTTGGGCATTTCTACATCCATCAGAACCACGTCGGGATGGTGGGTTTGCACTAAGTCCAGGACGTAGCTCCCATCAAAACCGATGCCGGCCACGCTGATTTCGGGATCTGTTTCGATGACTAGGCGCAAATCTTCAAGAATTTCGTGGTCATCGTCTATCAGAATGACCTGGTAGTGATGGTGGGTGTCTGTGGTCATGATTATCCTTTCAATAGTTTTTCCAAGTCTGGAATCAGGGGGATTTGGGCCTCTGTGAGCCACATTGCGCCGATGGTGCTGGTTTCGAGGTTTCCTCCGAGGTTGTCCAGCCGGTAGGCCAAGCGTTGCAGTCCGGTGCCCCCGGAGACATCGGGGGTTTTGGGGGATTGCCCGATGCGGTTGCTTTGGAAAAGCATCACCGTCTGTCCTTCCAGGTTCAGGCTCAGTTCGACTTCACTTAGTGGAGCGGCGTATTTTTCTGCATTAGCGAGCAGTTCCGCTACGGTTTCGGTTACTATCAGGGTGTTTTCCACGGGTAGATTGTAAAGCCGTGGGTCAATGTCTGTGGTGAGGCTGATATTGGCGTGAGTCAGGTGCTTGTGGGCTTGCTCTAGGGTTTCTTTCAGGGTGAGTGCTTCCTGGTCGATGCCTAGTTGTACCCCTTCGAGAACCCGAATCAGGTGTCGCAGCCGACTGAGGGACTCGGCGGCTTCTTGCTGCAGTTCTTGTTGAATAATTTGGCGGTCGCAAGTGTTGGACTCTTCCCAATGTTGTAGGCGCAGCACCAGACGGGTGAGGTCTCGGGCGGTGGTGTCGTGGATGGCAGCGGCGATGCGTTGTTCGGTTTCTTCCTGGATGCGTCGGACGTTTTCTTTTGCGGTTTCGCGTTCCTCCACAATCACGCGTGCTGCCCAAGATAAACCAACAGTTATTAGGCTCAGGATTAACTGGCTGATGAGGGACTCAACCTGGTAATCGAAATGTTGGAATGATGCAAAACTGGAGAGCACAGTGGCTATGACTAGCCAGCGTTGCCGATGCACTGTCCCCTCGGCGCATAGCACTAGCGAAGCCATGCTTTGAAGCAATATCGGGGTTTGTACTGGCAAGAAGATATAGAGGACACACACTGCTAGCAGAATCCAGCGTCCCGGCACGGAACGGAAAACCATCAAAATCCAGGCGGTAACTATAGGCAGTATCAACAGCCACAACCAAAGGGAGTGCGGTGGGGTTTTTATCCAAGTCCAGACCTGCCACAGGGCAAAAACAGCAAGGCTGGTCGACAAGAGCAGTCCACGCAGGGTCAGAGTGGTCATGAGCCATTGCAGTCCGGCTCTGGCGGCCACATCGAGGCGGAAGAGTCGGCTTAGTTGAGACCGAGGAATATCCATGCTTTTTATAATAAACCAGATTCCCTCTAAAGAATACAGTTATAAGAAAATATAGTGATTTGAAAAATTATTGTGAAAAATATTCGACTTTGGTGCTAGTTGGTGTCCTACTTTAGTCGGAGAAATTATGCGATGAAAGTAGGACAGGAATTGTTACAGATCTCCTAGAAATCGTTTCTGATGGTGGTAGAGTGAAAACATGTACGGAGCAGCAACTACTAAAAGAGTATCTCGAATTAGAAGGGAAAATGCTAGAAAGGAAAATCTAAATGGCTTTGTTTGATATTAATAATATTTCTTTTCGTTATCATTCTAAGCAGGGTGATATTTTGAAAGGGGTAAGTTATACGGTGGAGTCGGGTGATTATTTGGCGATTATGGGGCCGTCTGGGTCGGGGAAGACTACGTTGCTTAAATGTATTGCGGGAATATTGTCTCCGACGGGTGGTGAGGTTCTTTATAAGGGGAAGGATACAACACGAGTGAAGCAGTCTGTGCTTAATCGGTTGCGCCGGACGGACTGGGGATTTGTGTTTCAGGAGTATAATCTGGTGGATGCAATTAATGTGGTGGATAATGTGCGTTTGCCAGCGTATTTTAATCATCAGCGTTTGAGCAAAGACGCAGTGATGACTGCTTTGGAAAGTGTTAATCTGGGGTCTTTTGCGTCGCGTTTTCCTGATGAGCTTTCAGGCGGTCAGCAGCAGCGTGTTGCTATTGCGCGGGCGATTGCGAGTAAACGAGAGGTAGTGTTTGCTGATGAGCCGACGGGTGCTTTGGATAGTAAATCCAGTAAAGAGGTTATCTCGAATCTGACCAAGCTAAATAAAACCGGGGCTACCGTGTTGATGGTGACGCATGATCCGATGGTGGCGGCAGCGGCGGCTAAGGTGTTGTTCCTCTATGACGGCAAGATAGTACAGCAAGGAAACTATCAGTCGGCGCAAGAAATATCCAATATCCTGCTAGATATGGAGAACGCAAATGCTTGAGCTCGCAAAATTAGCCACTAGACTATTAAAAGGTCATAAATCCCTATACCTCAGCTGCGCCGTAACGATTAGCATCGTCACCATACTTTCTTCAGCACAAGTTGCCTTAGGTATGAATCTGTCAAATCCTGCACTAGTTCATGTTGATGGCGTCCCCTCGGAAGAAGTAAGCCTGGAATTGATTCCATTAAGAGGTGTATTGATCTTTTTAGGGATTATTCTTTTAGTACTGAGTTCTTTTCTCATATTCTCAGCTATAGTGCAGGTGGTACAACTTCGTGGTGAAGAAATTCAATTATTAAAGCTGTCCGGAGCATCCAAAACGCAATTAAACTCGCTGATTGCTTTTGAGGCATTCGCGCTTGGCTTGTTTGTTGGTATCCCATCCGCCGTAATTGGTAGCTTTTTCTCTATAGCGCAGTTACAATTTTTAGGTGCTATTGGATTTTTTGGAAAGAGCCTACACGTAACATATGAATTCAATTTTATGCAGGTCTTATTTGTGGTAGGGCTAGTCATATTTGAGTGTGCTGTTGCTGGATATTTTGCGACAATAAAGGTGGGGAGTGAAAAAGAAACAAAAAGCGCTATAAAGAGGATTTCTCCGGTTACGGTTGTGTGGAGGGTTTTGCTGGCATTAGCTATTGGAATTTTTCTTTTTGCAGTGAATCTGGATGCTTTTGGTGGTTTGTACATATTACTTGTACCACTGATGATAGTTATAGCTATTTTGTTAGTTGCACCATTGTTTATCCCTATTGTATCTAAACTGATAGGTAACGCTATTGGACTGTTTAGACCGGGCATTGGTTTATTAGTATCTCAAGTAAGTCAAAAGAATGTATTTAGGTTTTCACATTACGCGGCACCGCCTATTATATGTCTTGGGATTGTTGGCACTTTTATAGCCCTGGACTTTCCGGCGTCAGAGATGCTGTATCAAGATTTTTACAACAGTTCAAAGGCTTCTTCGGTATTCATTACAGAAGGGTCAGCGGATGCTAATAAAATCTATGATCTAGTATCAGCGAAATCTGCGGATGTATCACGCATACGTGAAAGGCTAATATCGGATAAGCGAGGATATTCGAGCCTTTACTATGTTGATTTTAAGGAAAACTTTAATCTTTTAAATCAAAAACTTATTCAAGGACAATTAGATAACGTTGGAAATGCAAATGTGGCCAGCAGTATATCTGGTAGTGTTATTGGGGATAAGGTTACTATATATAATGAAAATGGTGAATCTTTTGAATTAACTGTGACTGCTCTTCTCCACGACTCCGTACATGAAGGTTACTTTATAGATTGGTCGATGCTTTCTCATTTCCCGAAATTTGCGAAGTCCAAGAATACAGAAACAATGGTATTTGCCCGCGGAATTACCCCTCAGATGTCACAAGATATTGCAAAGTCTGTCAACTCTGAAGTTAAAGTACTTACTAGGTATGGCTATGCTAAGTACTTGCAAAATATGCGGCACGTACTTGCTTTTAGAGGTAATGTCGGCATGTTCGGTGTCATACTTATCATGACTTTGATAGCCTTATTGCAATTAACGATAAGCGAGGAAATCGCTCGTAGAAAGCAATGTCAACAACTACATGCCCTGGGAGTAGATAATAAGGATATCCTTAGCTTTGGATTAGCTACGGTTTTATCTACTCAACTGGTTTCTTTATTATTGACTTTGCTCAGTCTACTATTTACAGCATATCGATGCTCTTCTGTGGCGAAAACCTCAACTATAGCGGATTTTATGTATGTAATGCCGCTAATCCTTATTTGTTGGGTATCAATTTTGCTCTTTACCTTAGTGATACAAACGCTGGCAACACACCATTCACTACGTGCGGTACTAAAAAATGTTTAATAAAGCCTCAATCAGATTGTATACTAAACAAGTTACTGCCATAAAGTACTTGTTTATCGCTACGCTTGTGATTGGTATGGTTACGTCTCTAGTGAATACGATTCAACCACTACTTCAGAAATCCCTTTTTGATAACATTAACTCAATTAGTGCATATCAGATATTGGTTATTTTGGCTTTTTTGCTATTATTCACTTTCCTGTCGGCATTGGAAGGGTATCTACAGAATACCATTGGGAATAAAATTATTGCCAATGGTAGGAAGCAAATCACCAGGCAGATTCAATACATTGATCATGAAAGTTACGATAATTGCCCTAAAGGCGAGTTAATTTCCAGATTTACAGATGATGTGATTCGTATTAGTGATGCTATAAAAGATGGTATAGTTTCTCCCGTATCTTCCATCTTTACATTCTGTTTTGCTTTTATCGGAATGTTTCTAATCGATAAGGTGCTGCTTGCTTTCTCGTTAGCTTTTTCTCTGCTGGGCGTAGTATTGAGCGTAATCAGCACAAAACCAATCGATAAAAGTTCCGCCAAGGTGCAGATTGCAAATGGACAACTTACTGTAACCTTTGAAAGTTTTCTCTCCAGCCTGCCACTCCTGCGTGCCTATAATGCTATTCCTGTTGCAGCAAACAGGACTGAGGCTAAAATTACTAACCATTACAATTTAATGCAAAAACTCACCCTGCAAGAGTCAATCATCAGGCCACTTGGCGGATTCATCATGTATCTGGCATTGTTTGGCAGTGTTGGTGTCGGAGCGTATCGCGTCTCCTCAGGATTTACTACTCTCGGCAGTCTCGTCGCATTTGTCATGTATCTGATGATGATGGTAAACCCGACCAGCCAAATTCTTGGCGGTATTGCCGCTTTGCAAGCAGGGAAAGCCTCCCTCCTGCGCGTTAACGAATTACTCAATATTAAACATGACACTAGTATATCAAGCGCAATTCATGTGAAAACTGAGACAGTCAACAGGCCAGCTCCCGGCCAGCATGCCAACTTGTCCGCTATTTCGTTCCATAATGTGTCCTATCGGTATGAGTGCGCTGACAATTCGTTCAGTTTAGGAACGCTGACATTCGATATAGCCAGAGGAACGAAGACGGCGATTGTTGGACAATCAGGTTCCGGTAAATCAACTATTCTGTCCCTGATTGAAAGATTCCGTGTTCCCGCCTCTGGGGCAATCAGTCTTTTTGGCGTCCCGCAGCTGAACTATGATATTGACCAGTATCGCAATCATTTTGCTTATATTGATCAGGAAGCCGTCGCTCTGGGGGGAACCCTGCGCGAAAATTTGTTGATAGCCAACAATTCCATTTCAAAATCTATGATAAAGGACTCGCTGGCGCAAGTGGGACTAGCCTATCTCTGCGAACGGCTAGATGTGGATTTAGGTGATTCTGGATTTAAACTGTCAGGCGGTGAAAGGCAACGCATCAGTTGGGCACGATTTTTGATTAACATTAACCGAGACGTACTGCTATTGGACGAACCAACCTCAAATGTAGACTCCATCTCGAATGAGCTGCTAGTCAATATTCTCAGTAAAGCGTCCCCATCCTCCACAGTATTAATGGTAACTCACAATATCTCTCAAATTAAGAATTTTGGTAAAGTGCTGGTTATGGATAAGGGTAAACTGCTCGGAGTTGGGACGCACGAGACACTCCTAGAAGAATGTGAAAAATATTATTACATGGCATTAAATCAAGGTGTTACTAATTAAAATTCACTAGAGGACTGTATCGTGAAATACTTTGAATACCAGATTTTGGATAGCGAGGATGTCGCAAATGAGACTAAGCTAATACAGGATTTCCTAGCCAAACACCCTCTTGGTAACCAAGATAGTTTACAGAAGCCAACCTCTATAAGTGCGCTAGATAACTTTAACGAGCTAATTGTCCGTAAAGGAAACTATTGGTATTACTATAAGAAATCTGGCGGTAAATTCTTATTTTGTTGCGTCGAAGCTACTGATGAAACGCAAGATAACTTCTGCATAAATAATGTAAAACATGAAGTGATCCTGCATCATAACGCGTCAGTGATAGTAAAAATAAGCATAAGCCCCAATAATAAATTTATTGCATTTTTAGAACGTAAAACAGCTGGAATTCTACAACTTAGAATTAAACACTCAGATCCGCATGCCGAAACATCAAATGATGTCATTATTCCAAATGTGGGTTCCACAATCGCCTGGTCACCAGATAGTTCCTCGATTTTTTACACCAAAAGCGATTCTACTCTGCGCCCTTCCCAGTTGTGGATAAAGAACATAGTTTATGGGGACGCGGAGATTTTGCTTTTACATGAGACTGATTTACGCTTTGGTATCATTGTTTCAAACATAGATGATAAAATTATCTCACTATCCTCAAGTCCAGATGTCAGTGAAACTAGAATCTTCAACTATAGTAATGGTTTATGGAAATCTGATATTTTAATCTCCCGAACACTAAACCTAAATCATAGAGTCTTTGGAATAAATACCTCCGAAGGGCGACGGCATTATATAGTCAGGACTACCAACAACCTTGGAGAATACAATCTCTATTCTGTTTCCAGTAATCAACTTGGTTCCAAAACAGATATATCAAGATGGGTGCCTATCTTCAGCAGTACGCGGGAACACATTCTAGGTGACGTGTTTACAACACGGGAGCTAATTATTTTGTCCATAAAGACAAATACTTTATATACCATTAAGGTTTTAGATAGGCGCACATTTTGTAATCTTCCTATTCCTCTGCCGATGAATGCGGATTCTGAACTAATAAATTTTCGGATAGTGGATACAGATTTTGAAAACTCCACCTTTCGGTTTATCAAGTCATCCTATACGCAGCCTCCTCTGCTTTATAATTATAGCTATAAGAAACGTGCATTCCTAAAAATTAATTCATCGACTAACACGGTTAGAAACCAACATATTTTGGCTCACCGTGTAACGGTATTGTCCGGTTCATGCCGAATTCCCTTGACATTGATTAGAAATAACAGGATGCTATATCCCAGTCCCTGTATTCTCATCGCCTACGGTGCTTACCAGCACTCTCTAGATCCGGACTACTTGGCCGAGTGGATACCCCTGATAGACGAGGGGATAATGGTCGCCATAGCCCATGTGAGGGGCGGGGGAGAACACGGTGGGCAATGGCATCAAGCCGGCAGGGGACTAAATAAAACCAACTCCTTTACCGATTACAACTCGTGTATAAACTATTTGCTAAGTTCACCGCTGGTTGATGCAAAGCGACTTGGCCTGTTCGCAGTCTCTGCCGGAGCCTTGCTGCCGGCATATTTCATGAATAACCGACCGGGCATAGCAAAAGCTTGCCTGGTTCGCCAACCTTTCGTCAATCCTTATGCTGCACTCTTGAATCCGGCGCTGCCGCTTACTGCCACCGATTGGAGTGAGTTCGGAAATCCTATCGAAGACTCTGCGGCAAAACATCTCATAGAATCGTATTCCCCGCTGCAAAATGTTCAGCGGCAAGAATACCCGACATTAGCGGTCATCCTCGGTGAATATGACACGCGAATCAGCAATCGCGATGCTTTAAACTGGGTACAGAAAATCCGACAAAACAACACCGCTCATACGAAATGCTTGTGCTCTGTCGTGCCAAACACGGGTCATGGCGCCACACATCCTGAATTCGAATACGTCTTCTGGCACCACCACCTGTTGTCCTAAGTCCGCCCATGGGGATATCAATGTGTAACGTAGGCGCTAATCTTATTGACTAGTTTCCCCGGGTTAGGTTGCAGATAGGAAAGGTATCTGTTAGGAGGTCTGGAATGGAACCGAAAATCACCTGAGTTGCGCAAGTTTAGTGACCCAGTTTGTTTGCAGGTTGGCTCGGGTGACGGGGCGCTTGGATGTGGCGCAGCGTGGCCAGGCGCGAGCGATTTTGGATGCCTTGAACTTGGTTCGCATTAGCTCCCAGATTTGTGACCTGGCGGGTTTGTTAGAACCGGCAGTTTTACGCAGCTTGGATGCGATTCACCTGGCTACTGCACTACAGGTAGGGGATGATTTAGAGGCGCTGGTTACCTATGACCTGCGTCTGGGCGTGGCGGCTCAAATGGGTGGTATCCCGTTGCTTTCTCCGGGGTATTCAAAATAGCCCGCCGTGCTTTCGGGTTCATGAGGGGCTTGCCGGGATGCGATGATTTGCTCGAGATGCTAGTAACCTGTGATGATTTTGTAACCGTATTCTCTAACCCGCACTTATTGCCAGCTGTGTGCCATGCTGTGACTATCAATTGTAGGGGAAGGGTTGATAGCGATGGTAAGCTGCGCCTCTGATGCCGTCGTGAAAGACCAGGTGATTGTACGTGTGCCGCGTTGAAGTCACAAATCGTACCGAAGCAGTCTGCAAAGCCAGGGACTTGCCCATGTCCAGCGCGATTACGGGGTTCTGGCGTTTCATTGAGGGCAAACAGCGCAGCCCCTTCGAATTCGCCGCGTTGCCGGAAACTCAAGAAAGCTGCCCCGCAGACCGGTGAAAAAATCATCCGGGAACTTGGAGCAATCAGTGGCACTGACCTACCTAGTGCAAATAGTTCCCTACCGCTGTCTTTCACGTTTAAAATCAACGCTACTCAAAATCCTGGGTGTAACGGGGTATTTAATCTAAATTCAGCACTGAATATTGCCTTACCCGTCAAATTTGCTGTGCTGGGATGTGAAAGGGGAGCCGATGATGCGTTTCAAACGTGGGCGTATCTGGCGAAGCTGCGCGGCCTCTAGCACGCTATCACGACGACGCGATGATTAAGCCAGTATTTTATAAAATGCCGAAGTTCTACAAAATATAACCCGTAGTAGAAAAGGTAATGTTGTAACTTACGTTTTTTGTGGTTGGCGCCTCATGAATCCGCGAGTAAACAAGCCGCGACGAACAGCGCAACAAGACCCCGCGATAGAGAATGTGTGTGGTCTGAAGCGTACTGGGTTTTGTTCCGCTTCTTATACGGGGGTCAATTCTCTGACCCGGTGTTGATTATAGTTTGTGATGAGGTGCTTGATCGTCTGCTGGATGCCACGTCTGAGCGTGGGGTGGAGTTGACTGGTCGGGGTGGGTTCCTCAACGAGTTCATTAAAGCTGTTTTGGATCGTGGGATGCGTGCTGAACTCGCTGGCCATCTCGGGGAGTTGCCCCGGACAGGGTGCATTGCAGTTAGGGCTTAGAATCTGGCAGAAATCCGGGATTTTTGGGTGAACCTTCATTGCTTGGTGAAGTGTCTGGGTTTGTTTCCTGGGCGGGTGCCCCGTTTTCTGTTATTTCGCGTTTTCTGGTGCGTTGCCAGTGTTGGTCTTCGATTTATTGTGGCGTTTGGTTGCCCAGGTTTTCGTGTATCCGGGTGGTGTTCCACCATGACACCCACTTAAAAGTCATGATTCTTGCCGCGAGGTTTTTCTCGGTTTGCTGGATTTCCTCGTCCCGAAGTGCCTGTTTATGCCACGCTTGTGCGGTGTGGTGCGAAAACCAGTGGTCGCTACGATGAAGAAATATGCGAGGCCAAGACAAATACGGTGCAGGTAAAATCAGCTTCCCGGTCAAACTATGTGAGGCACTATGAATCCCCCGCGCTCAACATATGCGAGATATGCCGGTTTGTTGTTGAAAACAGGTAGAATTCTGGCTGTCAGGAGGTCTGGACAGGAGGTCTGGAATGAAACAGAAAAGTAACGTGGTTTTTGCTTTAGCGTTGGCCTTTTCGCTGGCCGCATTGCTTGGTTCTTGCGCTAACGAAGCAGGCACTGGTGAGCCGGAACAGAACGAGACCAATGAATCTAGCCAGCCCAGTCAACCAGTCGAAACGCCGAGCATAGAACCCGCACCTCATGAAACTCCCAGTGACCCCGGAGAAACCCCTCCAGCCGAGGAAGCACCTCATGAAACCGAAACCCCCGCCCCACCGGCACCAACGGGAGATGCGCCAAGCGCTACCGTCCAAGAAGCGATGAACCAACTCGAGACGTTACCAGTCAAAGGCCGCGCCCCGAAAACCGGATACGCACGCTCCCAATTTGGGAAACGCTGGAAGGACATAGACCACAACGGCTGCGACACCAGGAACGACATCCTAAACCGGGACTTGAGTGCGAAAACTTACCGACCGGGAACACACGACTGCGTGGTTTTGACCGGGACACTGCAGGAACCCTATACCGGGACGCAGGTCAGTTTTGATAAAAAGAAAGCCGCCAGCGCGGTGCAGATTGACCACGTAGTGGCCTTATCCGACGCATGGCAAAAAGGCGCCCAACAGCTCACGGCGGAACAACGCGAACAACTAGCAAACGACCCGTTGAACCTGCTGGCAGTGGACGGGCGCGAAAACCAACGCAAATCCGATGGGGATGCGGCCACCTGGCTGCCGCCCAACAAAGCCTTCCGCTGCCGATACGTGTCGCTGCAGGTAAACGTGAAAACCAAATATCACCTGTGGGTAACCTCAGCTGAGAAAGACGCGATCACGCGGGTACTGTCAAAGTGCTCTGGTGCGGTTGGGTGGCAGAACAGCACACCGGCAACACAAGTAGGAGCAGACAACAGACTCACCAGGAACTTCTCCGGCTAGCCCTGATGCCGGTAATACAGAAGCCGTGAATCCGCAGCCTGCTGTGGATGTACAGAATCCACCAAATACCGACCCGGCTCCGGCGGTTCCAGCCAACCCGGTTGAGCCGGTAGTTCCTGCGGGGGCGACCCCCGACTATGCAAATTGCCGAGATGTGTGGGATGCCCTGCACCGACCTATCAGTGCTGGCGAACCCGGATTTAAATCCAAGTTCGACCGTGACGGAGACGGGGTCGGCTGCGAAAGTCGCCCCCGCTAGCTGGTGTTCATGAGGAGCCAACTAGTCACTGACCAGTTTGAGGCCGATGACGCAGGCCACAATCCCCAGTATGAACAGGACTTTTAGCACCGAAACTGTCTCGGCTCCGGTGGCAAAAGCCCAGATGACGGTAGTGCCAGCGCCGATGCCGACCCACACGGCATAGCCGGTGCCAACCGGGATAGTTTTCAGCGCATAGGCCAGACCACCCATTGACACGGTTGCCCCGAAAAGAAACACCAGAATGGGGATAATCTTGGTGAAGCCTTCTGATTTGGACAGTGCTGTAGCCCACACGGCTTCGAACATTCCAGAAACTACCAGTATTATCCAGGGCATACGACCCTCCTTTTGGGGCCGTCCCCTGATGAAAACACAGCCGCAGGGTCGTCCCCGAGGCGATACGAGCCTTTCATAAACTACGCGGCAATGTCAAAGCTCTGCTGTTATTGCATGTCACGGGCTTTGTTGTTGCGTACCAGATTCGGTATTAGCATCTGGAAGTGTATTTCCAAAGATTCTTGATTAATCCTAAGATTGGATTCTCGATAATATCACTGGTCAGGTACCTCCTCGCAGAAGACCCTGACATTCCCATAGACTCACAGAAATTATCTAATACCCTGCCTTTTTCCTTTTCGAGGCCCCACGATACGACTGACGCGGCCGCAGTGTAGCCTCTACACGCATACCCACAGAAACAACCCGGGTAGTGTATTTTCGCAATCAATATATATTAAGGTACGCCGGGCTATTGACAGGCTATAAGCAAGATGCTTACAATGTACATTGTATCGATAAAATCGATTGACGAGGGGGTCAATTTTATGCGAAACATCAAGTTAACGGCTTTAATGGCCGCTGTTGCTATGTCCTTATCCTTCGGCGTGGTAGGTGTATCCTCTGCGCAACCATCGCCCAACGTAGGTGAAATTATTACTCCAACAGCCAGAGTGCTGTCCACTGAGGAAGTTGAGGCGCAGATGACACCAGAGAGAGTCTGGGGCACAGAGTTTAACCTCTTTACTACTTGGCTAGAGGAAATTCATCCAGGCCAAAAAGCGTATTCTCGAGTGGATGAGGCGAATTTCACGGCAGAAATTGGTTTCAAGTCTTCCGTCCCTGCCGATGTTCAAGACAAGATTAATGCGCTTTCCCATCCGATTACAGTGGTAACAGATAAAGGGTACTCGCAGTCAGAGGTAGCTCAAGAGATGGAGAAAAGATACTACCAGATGCGCGAAGACCTTGGTAATCAAATTTCGGAAACCGCAGCAACAGTGGACTTTAAAAATGCCTCCATAGAATTTATTATCAATCCTAAAGGTTCCAGTGTGCCAAATTACGATGGGATGAGGCTGACCAAAAAGGTAGAACGGGATTCAGCCGCTTCTCCAATAGATGATAAATTCTCTTTTTCAGTACATATGGACAAAAATTTAAAGGCTACTAAAGAAGTTGTTTATGGAGGTGACAAGACCTCTAGACCTGGATATAAATACCCATATTGCACACTAGGGTTCTCCGCGAGGGGACACGGCGTGGAAAATGCGATACTAACCGCAGCGCATTGCGTCCACAACGGTGTTAAACACAGTGATGGTTCGACGCTGACACCACTAGGTACGCATTCTTCTAGGGATGTTGGGTGGTATTCCTCGACTCAAGGCACATCGAATAGGTTCTATTCTGGAAGTCATTTAGTTACAGCCTCTAATGTGGTTTCACCTGAGGTCGGGAAAACTTATTGTTTTACGGGTGCTAAATCCGGTCAAAAATGCGATGCGGTATTGGCTGTTGAACAGTGTTCCGGACAATACTGTGGATTAACTATGACTCACCACCATTACAGCCAAGGCGGTGATAGCGGGGCTCCCTGGTATGATGGAACCCATCCGGTAGGTATTCACCAGGGGACGATACCTTTGTATGGGTACAGTCGTTCTCTGTTTACCCCTGCAGCCGCAGCGCAGGTTGTACTTGACGTAAGTATTAAGTGAGTCTGTTATGGTCATACGTAGACTGCTAAGCTTGTTTTTTTGTTCATTGCTTGCAGGTTCCTTGGGTTCGTGTGGATTATCTTCAGATAATCCACACGAACCCCGGTCTAAGAACACACTGCTTGGGAAGAATTTAGACGCAGAGGCAGTCGATGACGTCTTGTCGAAACTTAATTGTAACAAGTCAGTCTATGGCCTAGACAAAAATGCTGATTTGGAAAGCCTGAAGCATGTTCCTCTGCAAGGCGCAGCAATTTGTCTGCCCGAGTCGGTCGAAGACAAGACCACGAAACCACGAAAGTTTGTCGGCGACCTAGCTAAACTTAGTGAGGCTTTACAGGCGGCGGATCCACCTCCGGCTGGATCCTGTCTAGAAATGGGTGAACCACTTTTAGGAGTTTGGGTCTTAGATGCAAAAGGTAGCCTGTTTCAGGCGCATATTCCCAATGATGGCTGTTCTGAGCATCTAGGAGATTGGAAAGAACAGAATCTGCCTCAAGAAACGCTGTCAGACTTTCAATAAAATCACAGTCCATCTGCGAACTCACTAAGGTTTTGGTGACGTGAATAAGAGAAAGCCGTTAGAATTCTCCAGTAGAAGAAACGCTGAGCTGGTAATGGAATATTAACGATGTAACCGTTCGCAAAACTGTTAGCGCGTGGCTCTCAAGACTTCGTCTTTGCTTGGTTGTTTGTGGTGCTTCGGCGCACGACAAAATCGTTGCTGTTGCTTAATCGCCTCCGCCGTTTGAGCGCTCGTATTGCGTATTTTGTGGTGTTTCGCCTAAAACGCCACATCGGTGGCGTTTTTACGGCTCCACGCTGTTAGCGCGTGGCTCTCAAGACTTCGTCTTTGCCACGCGCCCTATAAACTCATTCATTGTGTCGAGGACGCCGAAGAACTCCACGATGGGATCCATAATCGGCACCGGCAGAGCCTGCGCCAGTTGCACCAGGCGCACAATCGGAGGATTGACCTTAAACTGGGTACCCCGGTCAATCGCGTCCAACACCTGACAGGCAATCTGCTGCGGACGCGCAATCGGCAACACCAACGGGAACTTGGTCTGCACCCCCTCAAACATGCCGGTAGAAATGTAGTACGGGCAATACAACAGGGTGTGCACATGCGAACCCATGTGCCGCAATTCCTCCCGCAAAGACTGAGCAAAACCCACGGCGCCGAACTTCGACCCGTTGTAATCACACTGCCGGGGCACCCCCACCAGTCCGGCCGCAGAAGCAATCGTCACCACGGAGCCCCGGTCGCGTTTAATCATTCCTGGCAGGAAATGCCGCGTAGTGCGATAGTGCGCCAGGGTGTTTACCTGGAAAGAACGCTCGATTTCAGCCTGGGTGGTTTCCAAAAACGGCTTGCCGGCCAAAATCCCGGCGTTATTAATCAGAATGTCAACCCGCCCGTACTCTTCCAGCACTGCCTTAGCGGCCGCATCGACTTGCCCATCGCTAGTCACGTCCACGGTGTAGGCCGAGGCGCGTAGCGGGCGGGGGAGGGTGGCGGCTTCACGAGTTGCTAGGTCGAGGATTTCGGCGGCGGTTTGCTCGGCGGTCTCGCCGTTCAAGTCCCAAATAATCACGGCTTTCGCCCCGCGCTTGGCGGCTTCCAAAGCCATCAGCCTTCCAATCCCGGAACCCGCTCCGGTAATCAATACGACCGCGCCACGTACCGGCGCCAATTTCGGCCTAAAAAACATTCCTAATCCTCCTTGGGAATCGGGGCGACCAATCACGCCCCGTATTCTACCAACTGGCGGGGTGCCTGGCTGTGTTCAAAATGGGAGTTCGGCGCCGGCTAGGAATTCGGCGGCATTGAGCTGTGGTATGGCTCCGGTGTCTAGGAGGAGTCTGTCCATGGTTATCAAAACGCAGTTCGAGCCGGTGGGCAGAGCCTGAAAACTCCGCAGTTCCCGGGTCAAAGTGTCTGGTTCCAGCGCGCTTAGAGCTACTTGGATATAGCGGGTTTCCTCGCCGCGTTGGGCGTAAAAGTCAATTTCGCCTTTGGGGGTTTCCGCGCTTGAAACCTGGTATTCGCGCCGCAGCAGTTCGAGGAATACCATGTTTTCCAGGTCGTGTCCGGTGTTTGAGGCGCGGTGTCCCAGCAGCGCATCGCGCAGTAGCAAATTTATGAACTATAGTTAATATTTACGCCACTCTCTACCAATTTATGAACCATAGTTCATATTTCTGCCGATTCTCTAGTGAAGTGGCAGAATCAAGCCGGGCAAGTCCTGGTTGTGTTAGCTTGTCGTCCTTGATTTTTTGCCAGTTTTTGCGGCGATGGATTTGATGGTTTGTAAATATTCTTGTTCTACTGGGGAGAGGTTGTCGTTGCGGAATTTTTGGTATTACTGTCGGGCTTTATCCATTGCCTGCTTGTGGCTGACTGTGCCGCCTCCTTCCAGTACTTGGTTCCCGTTCGCTGCTAGGATGCGGTCTAGGTGCTCTACATAGTCGCTCATGTACATGGGTCGATGGCGCGTGGCCTGTAGTTCCGCGAAGTCGAAGTACCCCGAAACCAGGTTGTTCAGTGCTTTCAGTTCTTCACCGTTTAGATAGTTTTTAGCTACACTGATGTCTTTGGCGGTGGGGAAGTCGCCTTGAAAGACGGTTAGTCCCATAAATGGTTTGGTTGCGTCAGCACGTTCATAGATTACTTCCGCAGCGGTGTGACCGTGGACGGCGTAGTGGAGTTTGTTTTGTACCATTTTGAAAAAGGTTACGGATTCGGCGCTTTTTGGGTTGTAGTCCACACTGGTGGCGTAGAGATCCAGGACTTGGCGGTACATGACTTTTTCAGAGGAGCGGATATCGCGGATTCGGTCGAGCAGTTCTTTCCAATAGTCTCCACCGCCGAGCTGTTTGAGGCGTGCGTCGTCCATGGTGAATCCCTTGACCAGGTACTCTTTCAACCGTTGGGTTGCCCAACGTCGAAAGTGGGTAGCAATCTTGGATTTTACCCGGTATCCCACCGAAATAATCATGTCGAGGTTGTAGTAGGGAAGTTCCCTGTTCACTAGTCGTTTGCCCTCGGTGCGAACCTGTCGGAAATTCCGACAGGTTGAGGTTTCTTCCAATTCTCCTTCTTCGTAAATGTGTCGTATGTGCTCTATAACATTGGTGCGGGAGGTCTGGAACAGATCTGCCATTTGCTGTTGGGTCAGCCAGACGGTCTCGTCCACGAAACGCACATTAATCCGAGTCGTACCGTCGTCCGTCTGGTAAATGACCAGTTCACCCTGGCCCCCTGGCTCGACCCCATTTCCGGTATTCTCCATCGGTACACCTCCTCTATCCACTAGGCTACAGTCTAGCCCGCGTTTCAAACGCCTGTTCCAAGAAGCACGATTACGACCGCCATCAGGCATGGGAAAATGAAGCCAACCACCAACCATCGCAACCCGAACTTGAATCTAAGGTTTGTTAGTGCTGTTAGAGGAAACTGTAGAGCGCGAGGTCGGGGCGTTTTTCGGCAAGGGCAACAAGCTCGGGGGTGAAGCCTTGTTTGGCGTAGATGGCGTAATGTTTCTGGCGCTTTCTAGGCGTGGGCACGAGGGTGCTGCGGCGCTCCAGTGTTTCCAGGACATCCAGGCCGATGGGGCGGTTGACCCACTTGGCTTCCATGAACAGGGTGGTGGTTTTCGACCCGGCTACCAGGTCGATTTCTTCGGCTTGGCGAGTGTCGGGGTCAGTGCCCCACCAGCGGCCTCGGGTGGGATAGGACTCTGCGAGCTCGCCCGCAGTATTGGCACGGTCGAACAGGTCGGCCACGATTTGCTCAAAACCCAAGCCCATAAAACTGTTCAGTTCCGGGGCCACTGTTGCCTGGAAGGCGGCACGTCCGGTATACATCTCAATAGGGGAGAGGCTCGGCCACACGAAGCGGTACCAGAACCAGAAACAGCCATCTTGAATTCGGTAAATCGTGTTTCGTCCGCCGCGTCCGCCACCCGGACTGGCACCTCGTGAAACCGAACTCCAGCACCCATCGCACCACGCCCACCCGGAGCCACCCACGGAGACTCGCGCGAGACAATACCCAAGTCAATCAGCGCCTCCAGATAGTTGGTTAACGCGCCGCTAGAAATCCCGGTTTTCGTGGCAATTTGATTGTTTTTCGAGGCTCCCGAGGTGATGGCAGCGAGGATAGTGCTGTAGCGTTTTGGCTCGCGCAACTTCTGTTTCAGCAGGTTATCGGGTTCCTCTACCAGCCGGCCATTGGGCTCGAAGAACAGACGTATCAGATTTTCCTCAGCGGAGGCGGAAGTGTCCACGAAATCCAAGTATTCCGCGACCCCGCCAGTAGCCGCGTAGAGCAGCGCAGCGTCCTCGGATTCCCGTGGCATGAAGCGGTGGAAGCGTCTCAGGAAGCTTTATCTTGTTGGAAACTTAGAGCCACCGAATTCATGCAATATCGGTTCCCAGTGGGGGTCTGGGGTGCGTCGGGGAAAACATGTCCCAGGTGGGAACCACAGTTGGAGCAGCGTACTTCGGTGCGAATCATGCCGTGCGTGGTGTCGGTGCGGGTTTCCGTGGCTCCGGCTTTAGCCTCAAAGAAACTCGGCCAGCCACAACCAGAGTCGAATTTGGTGTTGGAATCAAACAAATCTTGCCCACAGGCGCCGCATTTGTAAATTCCAGTGTTAGTTTCGTAGAGCAGCTCCCCACTGCCCGGTGCTTCCGTTCCAGCCTCACGTAAAACGTGAAAAGCCGCTGGCGAAAGACGTTTTTTCCATTCGGACTCGCTGAGTTGAAACTGAGTCATATAGTTTCCTTTCGTTAGGTGTTAAGGTAATTCTGCAACAGTTTGAGGCGCTTGTCAGCTTTTACGTTGCGGAGCTTCACTATCAGGAAAACTCGCACTGTGTTGGAATATAACAGGAATTTCGATACCAGCCAGGAAGTTGGGGGTGCCGAAGTGATAAATATAAGATATAAATGTTGAAAAAATTCATAGGTACTGACTATAATAGTTCGTGTTGGCCGTGTGTATCCAGCGGCACTTCGTACTACAAGGAGGTAAAGTACCAATGAACCTGATGAACACCCAACTCCAAGAATTCAAAACCCAAGCCTACAAAGACGGTAAATTCCTAGAAGTCAGCCACGAAGACGTGCTGGGAAAGTGGGCAATATTCTTCTTTTATTCGGCGGATTTCTCGTTCGTTTGCCCCACGGAGCTCAGTGACCTGGCCGAGCACTACGGGGAACTGCAAAAGCTCGGCGTGGAAGTCTTCTCCGTTTCCACCGACACCCACTTCGTGCACAAGGCTTGGCACGATACCTCCGAGGCCATCGGAAAAATCCAGTACTACATGCTGGCCGACCCTTCCGGGCAGATATCCACAAACTTCCAGTGCCTGCGCAGCGGGCAAGGTCTGGCCGACCGCGCTACTTTCCTGTTAGACCCCCAAGGTATCATTCAGTTCTTCGAATGCACTTCGGAAGGAGTGGGACGCAACGCCGAAGAATTGGTGCGAAAGGTTAAAGCCGCCCAGTACATTGCCGCCCATCCCGGTGAAGTCTGTCCCGCCAAGTGGGAAGAAGGCGCAGACACCTTGGCTCCGTTCTTGGATTTGGTTGGCAAAATTTAGGCTTTAGGTTGACAATAGGGCTGGCACCTCATGAATCCGCCCCAAACCCAAACCCCGCCGAAACAATGAAGCTAACCGTCCCCAACCAAAACGAAGCGAGTGAATAATCCGATGACAATCCTAGATGACAAGCTTACCGCCCAGTTGCGCGAGTTATTGACGAAAGTGCGTGAACCCATCGAGCTGGTCGCTGCCCGGAACGACAGCGAAACCTCGACCAAGATGCTGGCTTTGCTGCACGAAATCGCAGAGCTAAATGGGCAGGTCACTGTAGACGAGGCAGACTATGAACTGCGCCCGTCCTTCGCGATTCGCCGTGCGGGAGACCCCACCGTCAAAGTGCGTTTCGCCGGAGTGCCATTGGGACACGAATTCTCTTCGCTGGTGCTGGCCTTGCTGCAGGTCGGGGGACATCCCGCCAAGATTAGCGACACGCAACGCGAAGCCATCGAAGCGTTGCCGGCTCACCAACTGCGCACCTATATGTCGCTAGGATGCGCAAAATGCCCGGATGTGGTGCAATCCCTAAATACCATCTCGATTATCAACCCCAAGGTGGAACACCTGGTTGTGGACGGCGCGGCGTTCCAAGATGAAGTCGAAGAACTGGGGATTATGAGTGTGCCGGCCGTGGTGGAAGGCGAGGAAATTATCTGGTCGGGATTGGGGGAACTGGACGACTTCATCGGTCTTTTGGGTGGGGCAGAAAAAAAATTGCCGGCCGGCGTGTCGAAACCCGCCGGAATCTCAGACGAACCGGGTCAGCCTGCCCTCCCTGCAACATCAAACGCCGTCGAGAATCCATCGGCGGTTGAACCCTACGAGGTGCTGGTGGTTGGGGGTGACCCGGCAGCGGTTACCGCCGCGATTTACACGGCATGCAAAGGGATTCGCACTGGGCTGGTCACGGATCGGCGTGGTGGCCAAATTCTGGACACTGACGTGATTGAAAACTACGTGTCGCGGGTACAAACCACCGGCAAGGATTTGGCGCGAGATTTTTATCAACATCTGGGCAGCTACCCGGTGGATTTGTTTATTCCGCAACTGGCTGTGCAGCTGGTGGCTGGTAAGGGGGATAGCTCGGGTGGCTCCGGGTTCATGAGGGGCTTGCTGAAAATCGTGACAAACCGAGGCGCGAACTTGGAAACAAAAACGCTGATTATCGCCACCGGTTCCGGGTGGAGAACCCTGGGTGTGCCAGGCGAAGAGGAATACCGCAACCGAGGGGTGTCGTTTTGCCCGCACTGTGACGGTCCGCTGTTCAAAGGTAAGAAACTAGCGGTGGTTGGGGGCGGTAATTCCGGAGTGGAAGCTGCGATTGACCTGACCCCAATTGCGGCGCACGTCACCGTGGTGGAGTTCCGTGATGAGCTCAAGGCCGATCAAGTGCTGGTCGACGAACTGCGCCGCCGGGACAATATCGATGTAATCACCGGGGCACAAATCACCGAGATTTTTGGTGATGGCAAGCGGGTGACCGGGCTGAACTATCGGGATCACCACTCGGAAACGATGAAAACCTTGGAACTGGACGGGGTGTTTATCCAAATTGGGATGCGTCCTAATACGCAGTGGCTGGAAGGCGTGGTGGAGTTAAACCAATGGGGACAAATCGTGACCGACAATCGGGGAGCCACCAGTGTTCCCAGGGTTTATGCGGCGGGGGATTGCACCAATCAGCCCTATAAACAGATTCTGATCGCCCAGGGTTCCGGGGTGGGGGCGGCTCTGGGAGCGTTTGAATACCTGATTCGTAGCGGTGCGCTCCAGAAAGCATCCTAGGCGCGGGAATATTGACTGAGGCAAAGCATGAATCTGAAGGATTTAGCGTATTTCGTAGCGCTAGTTGAGGAAGGAAGCTTCACGAAAGCTGCCGCCCGGATGGGGGTGAGTCAACCCACGCTCTCGACCCAGGTTAAACGCTTGGAGCAAGACTTGGGTGCCAGTTTAGTGGAACGCTCCACCCAGAAGTTGATTCTCACCCCGGTGGGTAAAGAAGTGGCGAAACGAGCCGAGGACATTGTGTTAGCGGCTTCTGACTTGGAACATGCCGCTGCGGCTCAAGCCGACTCGGGAGCCAGTGAGATTACTTTGGGAATTTTCCCGACGCTGTGCCAGTATTTTCTGGCGCATTTGTTGCCGCTGCTGCGTCGGGAGCGTCCGCGTTTGCGGATGCGTTTTGTGGAATGCCGTTCCCCAGTGTTGAAAGAGAATCTGATCGGTGGAGAAGTGGATGCGATTCTTTTGGCCGAGCCCTTCGAGCATCGGGGTGTCACCCAGGTACCTTTGTTCCGCGAGGATTTCTTACTGGCGGTGCCTGCTGGTAGCGAGTTAGAGCAGCCTGGGGAAGTGCATATGGAGGATTTGAAAGAAACCACTTTGACTCTAGTGAACCAAGATCACTGTTTGCGGGGGCAAACCGAAGAGGTTTGCCGCGCGGCGGGCGCGCTGTCTTCCCAATTCGCGGCAACTTCCCTGGAAACATTGCGGTATTTGGTGGCCTTGGGTGAAGCCGTCACTCTAGTCCCGCGCCTGGCTGCTTGCCCTCCGATTGACCAACCGGAGGGAATGGTATTGCGCGAGTTCGCCGACCCGAAACCCGGGCGCGACATCAGCCTGTTTTGGCGAACCAGCAGCGGCTTGAACCCCGTATTGGAGGATTTCGCCGCCCTGATACGCCGCGCTTTCACACCTAGTGCTACGGCTCCACTGCGGACATATCAGATGAATACAATCACTTTATCCAACTCGTGATTTGAAAGAATGTAACATTAGTTAAATGTGAAGAACTTCATTGTTAGCTGTGCTATTAATTGTATCGCGTACTATAGAAAGGAATACGGTAAACGCGGCGCAAGCAAAAAAACACAGTCCGCTTGGAATGAGTACAACTCCATCAGCTAGAACCCCAATTAAGATACATGTCATGGTATGGCCACCAGTCTTTGGTTTGATACCGGTTTTTAGCACCAGCGAGTGTGCCCGATATCGCATGATGTTCCAGGCCGTCTTTCACGCGCATTGAACCCCCTCTATGACTATCGGAGCGGGATTGTAGTCCACAGTTTCTGCGCAATTGGCCACTTCAAGCGTCTCGCATATCGTTTCTTTTTTTGTCTCCCATTCGGAAGCGGTGGCGACTGATGACGCTGGCAGAAAAGTCAAACTTGCTGCAACAAATGTGGATAAAAGTGTGGTAATATGCTTCCTTTTCATAAGATTTTCCTTATGGCTAGTCACCACAACCACAGTCGTTGTGATGCATTGTTAATGCCCACGCCCATCGCTATACTACAGATAGGTGTGAATTGCAAGTTACCGGCGTACTTCATATTGTTTGTACCACGAAACTTGGGGGTAACCCCACCCGCAGACATTTAACGAAACGCATTGTAAACCTCCTCAAGCGAAATCCCAGGTCACAGGACTATGTGTGCGTTCGATCCCCGGCTCTCGCGCAGCTAAACATCCACGGACATTTAGGAATCTGTTGCGGGGGAGGGCAGCGGGTGGTTTTCCCAGATTGAGGGGTGAAACATCCCGGCGGTCAGCTCGGGGCTCAGTTCGGTTTCATCGAACACCTCGGTAAAAGCGTCGCGAGCCGCTGCCAGTATTTGCTCTATAATGTGTTGCCCGTCAGCCTTGGATAACCCGTAGCAGCAAGACGCTGCAATCAACACGTCGAGGCGCGATTCTCGTTGGCCATCTGCGCCGAAACTGATGGCCTGGTTGGAATCCCAACTTGCGCCGCGCACCGGTTCGATGTCGAAAGCTGGGGTCAGACGCATATGCGCCCCATCCCAAAATACAGCGTGGTTGCGGGCGTGGTCGTCGTTATTCCCCAGCATAATATTGGCGGCAATACGCCGGAAAATCTTTTCCCCCACTGAGTTCCCGAAATCACCAGTGTCGCTAACACCACCGGCACCGTCGCTGACCCCGCCGCCGTGTTGCACCAGTTGGGAATACAACTGTCGATACGAGGTGTAACGTGCGGTCAGCTCTGATTCCCCGGAAAGAGTCAGCAAAGACAGCACCGGAATCCGCCCGCCCGTCGCATCGCGATCAAACCGCTGCACCACCAAGGCATCCCTGCCATTCAGACTGGTCAGACGAACTTTCGCAGCCTCCACACCCATTCGCGTGGCCAGCAAAGTCGCGAACGCCTCGCGTCGAATAGACATCCCCGTATCGCTGGTAGATAGCTTGATAATCTCGCGGGCAGTAGCGATTTTCGGCTTCGCGCCCCCAATCGAAGTCCCATGCACCAACGCCAGCCCAGCCGCGCGGGAAAGCCGGCGCTGGGACAGCAGCAACTGAATATCAGCCTCCAAAGCCTGCACATCAGTATCTTCCAGGCGGGGCACATATTGGCTGAGCGAAGCTTGAAAATCCAGGTTCCCAAACCGGTTCGACCCCGATTCCAACATATAGGTTTCCAAGGATTGCGGCTGACCACCGTGCTGGTAGTCAATCACGTTTTGCCCCCATCCATCAGGCAGCGCATCCCGAAACACTCCGTGCATTTCCAAGCCCGGTGGGGCAATGAACTCCCTTTCTTCTAGCGGCAATCCCGGTTGCAAGGCATAAGCCAGCGGGTGATCCAGATAGCTTTTGCCATAAACAAAGCTGTAGCGTCCCTCTGGGCTGGGAGCGAGCCTACCTGCCACCACCGGCCGCGTGGCACCCGTAAGCCACACCCACACTGCTATCGATTGCGCCGCCATTCCCATCACCTGGCCTTAGAAGTCGTTGTCGAGTTTTGTTTTCGCATGTACCCGCGCCGGCAGCAAGGCTACGTAGCGCTCTGTGGATGCCTTTAGGCGTGCCAAGCTCACCGGGTCATCGGTGCCGAACAGCGGAATCCCCAACACCCGCATCACCTCAATGGCAGTGCCGATACTAACCGTGGGCGAGCCGGTTTCCAGCGAAGCAATCGTGCGCGGCGAACATCCCGCCAAGGCCGCCAACTGGGCGCGTGACCACTGTTGGTTCGTTCGCGCGGTGCGCACCTGGCCACCCAGAATCGCCAGCGCATCCTTCGTTGCCGCTTCCGTTATCGGTTTATGTCGCCCCATAAGGCACCACCCCCGACTCCATGCAATACTCTATTATTCACACGCTTGATACTATCAAAGTATTGCATTAAAACTTGGGGTTTGTATTATAAAAGCCTGATATGTGATGTTTGTTACGGACACAAGTAAAGGAACTGTTGACTCAGCCCCGGGCACGCCGAGCTTACTTGATGTACTGGGATTCCAGGCCTTCCGCTTCCAGGAATTCGCGGAAGGGAACCAGGTATTGGGCCTCGTATTTCTCGCGGTAGGCACTGATTTCTGACTCCGAGAACAGCTTCGGATTCAGTTTCAGGGTTTCCACCGGAATCGGGCGGTCGGTGGTAATCTTGCAGTCCACAGCCACGGTATGACCGGCTTTATTGGCGGCCACGGCTTCCTGCATCACCCGGTCAATATCCTCAATCCGCGAGACCGTGAATCCCTTGGCTCCCTGGGCTTCGCTAATCTGGGCATAGTCCACATCGGTGAAGTCAGTACCAAAGAGGTTCTTGTTGGTGTTCTCGTACTTATTCTTGATGAAAGCGTATTCCAGATTCGTGAACACCACGTTTATCACCGGCAGTTTGTGATGCACATTAGTAACCACATCGGGATAGGTCATCGGAAAAGCCCCGTCACCAATGATGTTCCACACTTGCCGGTCGGGATAAGTATTCTTCGCTCCAATCCCACCTGGCAGGCCTCATCGACCAGTTTCGGCAGTTGCTCCGGATATGCCACCCGGCGGTTGTACGCGGCAATAAGGGGTAAAAATCCGCGCTCTAAGCGGGTAGCAACAGTGCGGCCGCCGCCGCCAGATTCGGAAAGGGAAGGCGCGCATCGGCGACATCAGCCAGCGCTGGCTTGGCACAAAAAGCGATGCCCAAACCGGCACGGGTCACCATCTTCAGGTCATTCGCCCCGTCACCCATTGCCACGCAGCGCTCAACCGGAACACCAAGCTGTCCAGCCCAATCAGCCAAGGCTTGTTCTTTGGAATCGGCAGTGACAATCTCGCCTAAAGGTCGCCCCGTTAGCACCCCGCCGGCCACCTCAAAACGATTCGCCAGCACGTAATCCACCCCGGCCGCCCGCGCCTTTTCCTCTACCAGCTCAACAAAACCACCGCTAACCACCCCGAGCCGGGTGCCATTGCGACGAAAAGCCGCAATCATCTGGCTGGCGCCTGGTGAAAACGCGTATTCTTCACGCACCGCCTCCAACACGTCCACCGACAGCCCCGCCAAAGCCCCCATCCGGGCACGCAGCGAAGCCGCAAAATCCAGCTCCCCGCGCATCGCCGCCGCTGTAATCGCCGCGACCTGCTGTTGAACCCCGGCTTGAGCCGCCACCAAGTCGATGCCTTCGCCAGCAAACAGGGTCGAATCCGCATCCATCACCACTAAAGCCGGACCTAACCTAGCCATTTCCCCGACTGTCACCGCCACCGCGAATCCCGAGGCGCCACCTGCAAGGCGATTCGAGCTTGTTGGGGTTCCCTCGCCGGTAGTTGTGTCGTCAATGGTCGTGTCGCCAGACCCCAGCTCGGCTTCGAGGTCTCTCGTCCAGCGGTTTCGTGCGGCGTGTTCCACTTCATGAGGCGCCATTGCTGAAACCGAGCAACGCCACACATCCCCGACCTTGCCGGGGGGGTCGACTTGCAACTCATGAAGCCCGAAACCAGTGACGCGCGAAACCAAACGCGCCCAGACCGACGGGGATAACAGAGCTGGAGAATCCGAAGACAACAACGGGGCTGACGGAGACACCCCACCCCGACTGCCGTCCCACGCACAAGTAAAACGCAGTAAGCCAGATACAGATATAGTCACGGATACTATTCTAGTTTTCCACCCGCGTTCCCTTGGGAACCACGGTGATGCCCCCGTCGCTGACTATGAAACCACGGCGACGATCCGCTTCCAGGTCAACCCCGATGGTGACGCCCTCGCCCACATAGACATTCTTGTCCAGAATCGCGCGATCCACCCGAGCACGACGCGCCAAAACCACCCCATTCATCAACACTGAATCCGACACATGCGACCAGGAATTCAGCCGCACCCCAGGGGATAGGATTGAGTGCACACAACGCGCCCCCGAAATAATCACGCCGTTAGACACGAAGGAATCGATAGCGTGCCCCATGCGGGAATCATCCCCGTAAACAAACTTCGCCGGAGGCATCTGACCGCCGGTATTAGTCATAATCGGCCAGCGCGGGTTATACAGGTTGAACACGGGATGCACCGAAATCAAATCCATCGAGGCCTCAAAATAGGCATCAATCGTGCCGACATCACGCCAATAGTCCCGGTCACGGTCAGTGGCACCAGGAACCTGGTTCCTGATGAAGTCATAACAGTTAGCTTCGCCGTGTTCGACAAAAAACGGCACAATATCACCACCCATATCGTGGTTGGAATCCTCGTTTTTGGCATCCTGCGCCATGGCCTCAAGCAAGGCCTTAGTGGTGAACACGTAGTTACCCATCGAAGCTAGTACTTGGTCGGGTGCGTCCGGCAAACCCACCGCATCCTGGGGTTTTTCACGGAAAGCGGTAATCCTGTCCGATTCGTCGGCTTCAATCACCCCGAAAGCCGAGGCCAGTGCCAATGGCTGGCGAATCCCCGCCACCGTTGCGGGCAGCCCCGAAGCAATGTGAGCGTCGACCATCTGGGAGAAATCCATGCGGTAAATATTGTCCGCCCCGATAATAAGCACATAGTCCGGGTCATCATCCTTGATGATGTTCAGTGACTGATAGATGGCATCAGCCGACCCCATGTACCAGTGTTTTCCGGTGCGCTGCTGGGCGGGAACCGGAGCCACGTAGTTGCCAAGGATATTCGACATGTGCCACGCGGTAGCAATATGCCGATCCAGGGAGTGGGATTTGTACTGGGTCAGCACAACCACTCGGTGGTAACCCGAGTTGACCACATTAGACAGTGCGAAATCAATTAAGCGGTAGTGACCGCCAAAAGGAACCGCAGGTTTAGCGCGATCCTCAGTGAGGGGCATGAGGCGTTTGCCTTCGCCCCCGGCCAAAATAATCGAGAGTACTTTAGGATTTGCCACAAACCTAGCATATGTTAAAATTTCGGGACTTTGGGGACTTTTCCGAGCCAAATTTAAATTATTTTTAAGGTAGGTTAGGAGGGAGGGCAGCTGTGGCACTGAGCTAGGCGTTTAAAATATCTGATTGCGAGGGGTAAAAATGCGTGTTGACCTGATGACTCGAGAGTACCCGCCCCACATTTACGGCGGTGCCGGGGTACATGTGGAAGAACTGGCAAAGGTGCTGCGAAATCGCGTTGAAGTGCGTGTTCACTGTTTCGACGGGCCGCGAAATCCTGGTGAGCCCGGCGGGGAAACGGGGGTTACCGGATACGACTATCCCGGCGGCCTGGACGATGCCAATGCGGCGCTGCGCACTTTAGGGATGGATTTGCGTTTCGTCACTGAAGCTGAGGGTGCGGATTTGGTTCACTCTCACACTTGGTACACGAATATGGCGGGATTGTGGTCGAAGCTGATGTATGACATTCCCCTCGTGATTACCGCGCACTCTCTGGAGCCGCTGCGTCCCTGGAAGGCTGAACAGCTGGGTGGGGGATACCGGCTGTCCTCTTGGTGCGAGAAAACCGCTTACGAGGCTGCCGACGGAATCGTGGCTGTGTCCCGGGCGATGAAGGACGACATTTTACGGTGCTACCCAGCGGTTTCCCCCGAAAACGTGCATGTAATCCACAACGGAATCGACCTTTCCTCTTGGGATGCCACTAAAGTGACGGCCGAATATCGCCGCCAGGTGTGGGCTGAATATGGCCTGACCGAAGGCCGCCCCACCGTTGCTTTTGTCGGACGTATCACTAGACAAAAGGGCGTACCACATTTGCTGCGTGCCCTACGGGAAGTCCCACGCGACACTCAGGTAATCCTGTGCGCCGGGGCACCGGACACCAAAGAGATTATGACCGAGGTAGAGGGGCTAGTTCATGAGCTGCAAGCCGAGATGCCAGGCGTAGTGTGGATATCAGACAAGCTGAATCGACAGGAGCTGGTGGCGTTGCTTAGTGGCGCTACCCTGTTTGTTACGCCCTCGGTTTACGAACCCCTGGGGATAGTGAACCTCGAAGCGATGGCGGTGGGTCTGCCAGTGGTAGCCTCTGATACCGGGGGGATTCCCGATGTAGTGGTGGATGGGGAAACCGGCTATCTGGTGCCCCTGGAACAGGTCAATGACGGCACCGGCACACCAATTAACCCCGAGAAATTCCAACACGACATGGCCGAGCGCATCAATGAACTGCTGCGTAACCCTGCCCGAGCTGCCAAGTTTGGGGCGGCCGGCCAGAAACGTGCCTCCGAGTATTTTACCTGGGAAGCAATTGGGGATAAAACGGTGTCCATGTATGAAAGCATTCTCGCGGGACGCTCCTGATGCCAGAAATAGTCAAGTGTGAAAATGTCAGTTTGTGGCGCGGGGACACCACTATACTCCAGAACATAAACTGGACGATTTCCCTGGGACAACACTGGGTGATTCTGGGGTCAAACGGGGCGGGAAAAACGACTCTGGTAGATATGCTGGCCGGGAGAATTTACCCCTCCCAGGGCTCGGTACGGGTTCTTGATGAAGCCCTGGGGCGGGTGGAAGTCGCGGAAATCCGTCAGCGGGTGGGGTATTCCTCGCCAGCGTTAGCCGCCCAGATTCCCGGCACCGAAACCGTGTCCCAAGTGGTGCTTTCCGCCGTGTGGGGAGTGACCGCTTCCGGACGGGAAACCTACGAAGACATTGATCGAATTAGGGCGGACTCCCTGATGGAACTGTTCGAGGTCACCACCCTGCGCCAGCGTCGTTTCGACACCCTGTCCCAGGGTGAAAAACAACGGGTCATGGTGGCCAGGGCTCTGATGATTGACCCCGAGATGCTGATTCTAGATGAACCGGCTGCGGCTTTGGATTTGGGGGGGCGGGAATTACTGCTCGAGGGACTAGCGGAACTGGCTCGAGACCCCAAGTCTCCGGCGATGGTGATGGTGACGCATCACCTGGAAGAAATCCCGCCCGGATTTACGCATGTCTTGGCGTTGAAAGACGGGAAAGTTTTTGCTGCCGGGCCAATAAACCGGGTGTTGACCAGCGCGGTGTTGAGCCAAATGTATGATTTGCAACTGGACGTAACCCAATCCCGGGGACGCTACAGTGCCAAACTAAGCTCGGCTTGAGGGCTGGCACCTCATGAAGCCGAAGAAAACTCCAGGCGGAAAACGCAACCAAGCCGGCGAAAACCCCAAACACCACCGAAAGGAAACACATGGACTCCCAACAAGAACACGTAATCCGCCAAGTTGCCCAGCGTGACGTGAGGCATGTCCGCCTGGTGTTCGTCGATATTCTAGGAATCCAGAAATCCGTGACCATCACGCCTGGCGAACTGGAGCGCGCTTTTACCGAGGGTGTGGCCTTCGACGGATCCTCGGTCGAGGGCTTCACGCGTATCAGCGAATCGGATATGCTGCTGTTTCCCGACGCGAACACCTTCCAAGTGGTGCCCCCGATTGGGGAAAATTCTGCGGATTTTGTGGGGCGCATGTTTTGCGACGTATTCAACCCCGACGGTACCCAGTCACACGCCGACCCGCGCTACATCCTGGAACGAACCATGGAACGAGCGGAACGGCTGGGCTTTGTGCCCTATATTCACCCCGAAATCGAGTTTTATCTGTTCCGACCCCCCGCCTCGGTGGAGGAAGAACTGATTCCGATAGACGACGGGAGCTATTTCGACCACGTGTCAGGCTCGGTCGGTAACGAATTCCGTCGCCGCGCCGTGCAAGTCCTAGAGGAACTGGGGATTTCCGTGGAATTCACCCACCACGAGATAGGACCTGGACAATACGAGATTGACCTGCGTTCCGTCGATGCCCTGTCATGTGCGGATAACTTCGTGACCCTGCGGGCGATTGTTGAAGAAATGGCTTTGGCCGAGGGATTGTTGGCGACTTTCATGCCCAAACCCGTGATTGAATACCCCGGAAACGGCTTGCACCTGCATTTTTCTTTGCATGAAGGCAATCGCAATGCGTTTTATGACCCGGCGGCGGACTATCACCTTTCGATTGTGGGGCGGCAATTTACAGCGGGGCTGCTGCATTATGCCAAAGAGATTTCGGCGGTGGTCAACCAGCATGTGAATTCGTATAAACGCCTGTGGGGCGGCAGCGAGGCACCGGCGTTTATTTGTTGGGGACATCACAATCGCGGGGCGCTGATTCGCGTGGCGGATCACAAACCGGGGATTCACACTTCCACCCGGGTGGAATACCGCGCTCCGGATCCTTCTTTGAATCCGTATCTGGCCTTCGCCTTGATCATCGAGGCCGGGCTGCGCGGTATTGAACAGCGCCTGGAGCTGCCCGAGGAAGCCGAAGACAATGTGTGGCAAATGAGTGATGCGGAGCGCCGCGCGGCCGGGATTCCGGTGTTGCCGCGTTCCTTGGCGGATGCGCTGGATTACCTGGTGGAATCCGAGTTGGTGCCCATGGTTTTAGGCGAGGAAGCCTTCGATTTCGTGTTGCGAGCGCGTCACGCCGAATGGGAGGACTATCGCCACCAGGTAACCTTGCAGGAAAGACGTCAGTTGTTGCATCTGCAATAGGCAGGGGTGCCCATGGCGCGGGAATATTCGCTGACCACAGCGCTTTTGACGGCGGGGATTCGCGAGGTCTCCCGGGGCAAGACCCTGTTGGAAGACCTTGTGGCGCGCTGTCCGGAGCTGGATATCCCGGTTTTGGTGGAATCCTTGGGACGGGTGGCCGACCCGGATTTAGCTTTGTTGAATTTGGCGCGGGTTTTAGAGGGCACTTCAGGCACTTCAGGCGGGTCAGGCGCGGCGGATGCGTCTGCGACAGTGGGTGCCTCGGTTGCGTCAGGTTTGCCGGTTGCGGGGGATACGGTTTCACGAGGTGCCATCTCGGATTCCAGGCGTAAGGGCACCGTTGAATCGGTCGAATTTCGAGGAATAGGCACGCGGGCTTTGCGGCTGCTGGGCTACTCCGAGTTTTTCGGCACCTATTTAGCGGCTCACCCGGGGGTGATTGCCACGTTGGAAGACGAACCGCAACCTGAAACCTTCTCGCACCGGCTGCTAGAAGCGGTGGCAGCGCGCAATCTGGGAGATGCGGAAAACCCGTGTTGGGTGGCGGGGGAAACGGCGGACGTGTTAGCACTGCGCCGTGCCTATTATGCGAATCTCGCGCAAATTGCGGCCGCAGACTTAGCCCGCGACAATCTGGCCAGTGCAAAGACCCAGTTCGAACCTACCGCTACCGCGATTTCTGCTTTGGTGGACGCGGCCTTGGAGGCCACCCTGGCGCTGGTGCGCCGCGACCTCGACCCTCACGGCGAGGTCGCTTTCACCGTGATTGCGATGGGGAAGGCCGGGGCGCGAGAGCTGAACTATATCTCCGATGTGGACGTGATTTATGTTGCCGAGCCGCGTGTTTTTGGTGGAGAATCGGGGAACGGAGAGGGACAACCCTCATCCTTGGCCACCCACCAGGTTTTGAGCCGTGCCACCGACATGGCGGTGGCTTTGGGTTCGCTGTGCTCGGCCACCCTAGAGGAACCTGCCCTGTGGGTGTTGGACACGGCTCTGCGTCCCGAAGGCAAGGATGGTGCTTTGGTGCGCGGCGTGGAATCACACCGGGAGTATTACGAGCGCTGGGCGAAGGCTTGGGAATTCCAAGCCTTACTGAAGGCTCGCCCCGCCGCCGGCGACCGAGCTTTGGGGGTGGCGTATCTTGCGGCTATCCAACCCTTCGTGTGGCAGGCCGTGGAACACGAGGGCTTCGTAGAGGAAACTCGCGCGATGCGCCGTCGGGTCGAGAAACTTCTCGATCCCAAAAAGGCGGGGCGTGAAATCAAACTTGGGGTTGGGGGTTTGCGTGATGTGGAATTCACCGTGCAACTGTTGCAACTGGTGCACGGTCGAGTGGATGAAAGCCTCCGAGTCGCCGCCACCCTGGAGGCTTTGCGCGTCTTAGTGTCTGGCGGGTATATCGGTCGTGATCAAGGCGAGGAGCTGGCCAATCACTACCGTTTTCTGCGAGTTTTGGAACACCGCGCCCAGTTGGGGCGGATGCGGCGGACGCATTTGTTTCCTACGGGGATGGAGCTGCGGCGCGTGGCGCATTCTCTTGATCCCGAACGTTTCGTCGCTGAATTGGCGCTGAAGACCGAGTGGGAAACGGTGCGCGCCCGGGTGCGCACCCTGCACGAGGAAATCTATTACCGACCCTTACTGCCGGCCTTGGCGAAACTCAGTGCTGGCGAGGCTTCTTTAGACCGCGAGGCCGCCGCTTCCCGGCTAAAGGCGATTGGTTACCGTGATCCGTTGCGCGCCTTGGGACACATCGAGGCTTTAACTCAGGGGGTGACTCGTCGCGCCGCGATTCAACGGCAACTGCTGCCCGTCTTGCTGGGCTGGTTCGCCGATGGGGTGAATCCCGATGATGGTTTGCTGGCTTTCCGTCAGGTTTCCGAGGCTTTGGGGGATACTCACTGGTATCTGCGCCTGTTGCGGGATTCCGGGACGGCTGCGAAACGCTTGACGACTTTGTTGTCGTCTTCGCCGCTGGTGGCTGGGCTTTTGCCGGAGAATCCCGAGGCGGTGGCCTGGCTGGATGATGACGTGGAACTGGCATTGCGCAGCCGCGAAGAACTCGAGACCGAGATCCTAGCGTCCTTCGAACGCCAGGCTGACCCGGGTCTTTGTGCCCAGCGTTTGCGCGATATTCGCGGGCGGGAATTGCTGCGTTGTGCCATCGTGGATGTGTTGGGGGGAATCGACCCGCTGCGGGTTTCGCTGCGGCTGGGGGCAGTGGGCGAGGCTGTGTTGGCTGGTGCCCTGGATTTGGCTTTACGTCGCCTCGGTACGGGAGCTGGTGCGGTGCCGGCATCGGGTGCGGTTTCCTCTGGGGGTGACCCCGGGGTTCATGAGGTGCCAGTCCAAGGCTTGGCTACTTGTGGTAAATATGCCCAGTACTTGATAGTAGCGATGGGACGTTTCGGTGGGGGTGAGAGCGGCTATCCCACCGATGCGGATGTGGTGTTTTACTATCAGCCCCACGATTCCAACCCTGAGGCCGTCCCGGCGGCGGCCATGGAAGCCCAGCAAATCGTGGCGATGATTCGAGAAATCCTGGGGGGAGTGGAACTCGGATCGTGGGTGGTGGACACGGATTTACGCCCCGAAGGGAAGGCCGGGCCGGCCGCCAAAGACCTCGACACTTTGGGTGATTACATGGCGCGCTGGGCTGAAATCTGGGAGCGCCAGGCTCTGTTGCGAGCCAATCCGATTGTGGGCAGCGCGGAGCTAAAAATCCGCTTTCAAGAAATCATTAATCCCTTTCGCTACGAGCAACCTCCGGATGAAAAGGAAATTAAATCCATCCGTCGGCTTAAAGCCCGGATGGAAAGCGAACGGCTCGGCACCCAGACTTTTGGTGTCACTCGCTCCCGTTCGGTCGGCTCACTGGCCTCACGTCAAGTGAAACTGGGGCCGGGGGGATTATCAGATGTGGAATGGGTGGTGCAGCTGTTGCAACTGTGTTTCGCGAAAGACCATCCCACCTTGCGCACCACCTCGACCCGGCAAGGCTTGCAAGCCGCCTGTGCTGCGGGGATAGTCGCTCCGCCGGATGCCCAGATTCTAGACGAAGCGTGGCTGTTGGCCTCGAAAATCCGGGCGGCGAATGTGCTGGGTTCGGGGCGTACCAGCGGTAAGAAACTCGACGTGGTGGCCACCGACAGGTTGCTAGTCACCACCGCTGCCCTGTTGGGTTATCCTGAAGGCTTCCAGCAAGACCTCCTGGAGGACTGGATGCGCACCGCCCGGTTGGCTCGTGCCGTGGTGGAAAAGGTGTTTTATGAATAAACCCCAAATTCCCTGTCAAGTATTTACTTACTTGAGACCAGGATGGCATCTCGGTAACCTTAGGGGGTATTCGACAAGCACCTCATGAAACGGAGAACAGATGCGGCTGGTACTGATACGGCACGGACAAACCAACTCGAACCTGACGGGAGCACTGGACACGGCCTATCCCGGGGCACCTCTAAACGAAACTGGACTAGCGCAAGCCGCCGCGCTGCCAGAGAAATACGAGCGTCTGGTGGGGGTGAAACCCGCGCGGATACACGCTTCCTTTATTGGACGCGCCCAGGAAACCGCTGCCCCCCTGGCCAAACACTACGGTCTTGAGGTAGTACCAGACGAGGATTTGCGTGAAGTTCTGGCCGGAGACATGGAGATGGAAACCGCCAAGGAATATACCGATGTGTATCTGCATACCGCCGTGGCCTGGGCTACGGGTCAGGACATGGAACGACGTATGCCGGGAGCGGAAAACGGTACCGAAACCCTGGCGCGTTTCGATCGGGGGATTGCGCGACTGACCGAAGGCTTAGCTGATGATGCCACGGTAGTGGCGGTAATTCACGGTGCCATTATGCGCGTGTGGGGAGTGCAGCGGCTGCGGGGCTTGACCTACGAGCTGATTGCCCAGTTCCCCTGCCAAAATGCCTCGATGACTGTGGCGGAAGGTAATCCGGAGGCCGGGTGGGACTTGAAACTGTGGTCCGACCAGACGCCCGAATCTTGGCCGGTAATCCCCGGGGATACCACCTTGCGCACCTCTAAGGAAACCCGCGAGATTCTCGAAAGTATGATTTATCACTAACAAGTTCTAACACTAGAGATGATAAAACGGTGACCTCGCATAAGCGGAGTCACCGTTACCATGTTTTGAGAGAAAGCAGTCGTTTACTGTTGGCTTTCTTTCCACTGTTCTATTTGTTTAGCGATTTCGGGATCGGAGATAGACGAGGGATCGCTGACCGCCTGTGCGAATTGCAAAATTGTCCACACCACGAATGCAGTAATCGCGACCCAGAGGATGAAACCAATCACGGACAGAACAGTGCCAACAATTGACATGGTTTTGCCGGGATATCCGGGATTCTTCGTAATTTTAGAGATGCTTATTCCGCCCAGAATGCCACCAATCAGCCCGAGCAATATCCCCAAGTAGGGAATGAGTATGCTCGTAATCCCCAGCACTAGCGAGGAGACCGCCAGACCATTTGTGGTTTTCTGGACTCCAGTCATCATCGTCGGGGTGCTGGTGCCCGGTTGTACTGGCGCGGTAGGAAAACTTTGTCCCACGGGGTTGTACTGTTGGGGTTGGGAAATATCCGAAGTGCCACCATTATCCACTGGGGCACCAGGGGTTGGGGATGCGAAAGGATTCTCATTAGACATTAACAAACCTCCAGCTCAGGTAGATTTTACTCATTCTATTACTTAAGAGTGTAACAGTAACTACCGGGAACAGGCTACAGCACTTTAGAAATAAACTCTTGGGTGCGGGCTTCCTGGGGGTGATCTAGCACTTCCGTGGGGGAGCCCATTTCGATAATCTGGCCGCCATCCATAAAGGCGACCTTATGTCCGACCTCCCGGGCAAAACCAATCTCGTGGGTGACCACCATCATGGTCATACCCCTGTGTGCCAAATCCTTCATTACTTGCAGTACTTCCCCTACCAGTTCCGGATCCAGCGCAGAAGTTGGTTCGTCGAAGAGCATCAGCTCAGGTTTCATTGCCAAAGCCCTGGCAATCGCCACGCGCTGCTGCTGGCCACCGGAAAGCTGGGCAGGATAGTGGTTTAGGCGGTCAGCCAAACCTACTTGCGCCAACAAATCCAGGGCTTCTTTTCGTGCTGTAGTTCGGTCAATCCCGGCTACATGAACCGGTGCCTCCATCACATTTTCTAGGGCAGTTTTGTGTGGGAACAGGTTGAAACGTTGGAACACCATGCCGATGCGTTCCCGCTGGGTGGAAATCACCTTGTCAGGAAGCTGATGTAAAACCGTGTCATGCCCGGTCAAAGCCCCGGTACGTTGACACCAATACAGTTGCCAGGCCGAACTTGGCGCTGGGGTTTCTTTTAAACCTAATAGTTGCCCATCGAAGTAAATTCGACCTGCGCTGATTTCCTCCAGCTGGTTAATACAGCGCAGCACCGTGGATTTCCCCGATCCGCTCGGTCCAATCAACACGCAAACCTCGCCTTTGCGAATGTCGAGGTCAACTCCCTTAAGAACGTGTAAATGTCCAAAGTACTTGTGTACCCCCCTAAGGGAAACCATCGTGTCAGCCACATCGGGTGGTACCGGTATTGTCTTAGTATTTTTACTCATGGTGTCACATCCAAAAATGCTCCGGGATTAGCCTGGGTTCGATCTGATTCTTTCACGCGGCGTTTCACGCGAGCAGAGCCGCCGTGGTTGAATCCTTTACCGAAGTGTTTTTCGAGATAGAACTGACCGACCATCAAAATCGAGGTCACCACCAAATACCAAATCGCGGCGCTAATCAGCATCGGCACTGGCATGAAAATCTGGCGTCCCAGGGCTTGGGCAGCGAAAGTCAGCTCCATCGTGAAAGGTATTGCTGAAACCAAGGAAGTGGTTTTCAACATGGAAATTGTCTCGTTACCGGTGGGGGGCACAATCACACGCATGGCTTGGGGCAAGATAATGCGGCGCATAATCAGGCTGCGTTTCATACCCAGGGCGGTGGCGGCTTCCCACTGCCCTGGGTCGACCGAGTTCAGCCCGGCGCGCACAATCTCGGCCAGATAGGCTCCTTCATTCAAGCCCAGCCCCAGGATGGCTGCCCACAGCACATTCCACACGACGTTTATGTCGATTTTAAACACTCCCACTCCAACGAAGGGATAGAGCGTGGGCAGCAGTCCCCAGAAAATCAGCTGGGTGTAAATCGGGGTGCCCCGGAAGAACCAGATATAGAACCAGGCCACGGATTTCAGCACCGGGTTGGGGGATTGACGCATAATCGCCATGGTCACGGCCAACACCACCCCGATGAACATCGCCGCCACTGTCAGCACCAGGGTGAAGCCGATACCGCGAATTATCGTGGGATGAAACAGATATTCCCACACCTTGTCCCAGTGATAGTTTGGGTTGGTAATCAGCGAGTTGATAATCAGCACCACTAGCGCTGCTACCAGGACGACACTGATGAGGCGCCCCGGCCGGAAAACCGGGCGTGGGTGGTTGCGTTCCAGTATGTCACTCATAATCGTTTCTTTTCATGAGGTGCCAGTCTAAACAGGCGTAAAGTCTCTTGCGTCCGGGTCTTTATTTCGTGTCAGGGTTCAGCTTGACTTCGGGGTATATGTCGCCATCCGCGCCATACACGGCCATGATTTCCTTGAATTTACCGGATTTCATCAGAGAATCCATCGCAGCCTTTACTGCCTTGGATAAATCCTGGTTCTTCTTATTCACCACTATTGCCAGGGGAGTGGTGTCAAAGATTTTCCCGACAGTTTCAAGCTGTCCTTCGGCTTTCTTGACGTTGTAGGCCGTAACCGGGTCATCGGCGATAACGGCATCGTATTGTCCTGAAATCACCTTGGGGATAACCATATTCACCAGGTCTTCTTTTTGAATCTTGATTTCGGGTTTGCCGGCCGCGAGGCATTCCTTGTTCAGCCGGGGTAAGACGTCTTCTTCTTGGTAGGAACCGGTCTGTACCCCAACGGTAGCCCCGCAGGGGTCGTCGGGGTTGAAACCGCTGGGATTGCCCTTCTTGACAGCAAACAGGGTTCCCATGTTTTTGAAAGCCAACATGTCATAGGTCTTGATACGTTCGGCGGTAACAGTAAAACCGGAGGCACCAATATCATAGGTGGAACCGACCTTCGGCAGTAGGGCGGCGAAAGTTTCGGTGGTGGTAGTACCGTCTTTGAGTCCCATTGTCAGAGCAATGGCTTTAGTTAAGTCCACTTCGGCACCGGTGGGGGTGGTGCCATCCTCTTTGAGCATTTCCAAGGGGGCGTAGTCGGTGGATGCCCCGTTGCGCAAGACATCACGTTCCTTGACATCTTTGGGAACTAGTTTGACGACTTCCGGGTCGGGTTTGATTGTCGAAAAATCGAATTCTTCGGTGGTGGCAGTCGGGCTTTGGCCAGCAGAATCCTTGGAGTCGCCGGGCTTTCCAGTGTCGCTGGCTGGCGTTCCGCAAGCGGTCAGGGCTAGGGCACAGGCAGCAATAGCGGCGGTGATGACGAGTTTTTGCATGATGTCTCCTTATATCGCTAACATTTACGAGTATAAATTTACAACGATATGAAAAATTATGCAAATTTTAAGACTGTCCCCTCATGAACCCACTGAGGCAAGAAATCTAGCCGTATAAAGCCCGACGATTGGGTCGAATCTTGGTGGGATCAATCCCCTTGGGGATAGGTAAGCCGTCCTTACGATGCAAGGCCTTCAGCCGCTTCACTACGGCCGGAACCTCATTGCGAGACAGTGCCTTGGGGAATTTATATGCAGTTTTCAACACTTTTTCTAGACGCACCTGGCCGTCATCGAAACCACATTCAATCGTGTGAATGGGCACCTGGGAAGCCACCCGAGCAGTCTTTTTCGTCTCGTCGGCAAGTAATTTAGCCACGCGGCTGTGCGGGCCTTCGCTGATTAGCAAAATTCCTTGCGGACCGACAAAGCGCCACACCAGGTCTTGTTCCTTATTGAAAGCCACTGGCTCGGTTTCTGGCACCCAAGAGCGGCGAATAATCTGAGACAGTGCCCCAACCGAGCCTTTCACCCTCTCAATCTGGCGCAACATGGCCTTGGAAATCAGCAGCGACAACCAGGCCATCGGCACCAATATCAACAACATCACGATAGTGATTGCCCCCCAAATCCAAGATTTGGTCAAAATCATATAGACCACGTTGGCGCCTATCACCACCACGAGGGTTCCCAAGATTGCCCAGGTCACCCAGGGAAAGCTGCGCTTTACAATCGTGTAGGAATCCTTGAGATTCTGGATGAAATTGCGTTTTTTACCGGTCGAGGAACCTTTGGAGCTCCCCGTTGCGGGTTTCTCAGTTTTCTTAGCCATCACGCCTATCTTATGCGCAAAACGTGTCAGGTCGAAACCTTTGCGGTAACTGGCGAAAAAAGAGTTTTCCACAGGCTGTAAAAAACTACTGGTGTTAGATGCTGATTTGCGATATATATTATATTATGAATCTTGATGGTTATGTTTTATATGAACCTGTTGGTTTTGGTGCTAAGGGGCCGATTTGGCGCGCGGTAGACCAACAAGGACGTAATTTCGCGCTGCAAGTCTTAGGGGCACAACTGCCGCCGGGAGTGGAAGAACGCATTGCCACCTTGCAAAAAATGGCCAGCAAATATGTTTTGCGCATTGAACAACTACGCAAGGTCACGGATGGGCGTTTCGTGGTGCTTTCTGAATTCTTAGAGGGACAAAACCTCGAGATTTTGCGCGCCGGGCGGCGTTTCACCCCCGAGCAGCTGGGCTTTATCGGGCGGTCTTTGGCGCAAGGCTTAGCGGATTTACACCAAGCCGGTTTGTTGCACGGTGATATTTCCCCCGCTAATGCCGTGGTGACTGCCCACGGCCGGGTGCTGTGGGTGGATGTTTTGGGCAGCGCCGAGGGCACCACCCTAGCTTTTCAAGAATCTCGTTCCGAATGCGGGAAAAATACCAGTGTCCGGGAGGAAGTATTTGCTTTTGCTCAGATGATGCTCGCTTTGGGGATGGATCCCCAACTTTTAGGTCGAGCCTTGCACCCCGACCCTATCCAGCGTCCCTCTGTGTCGGAACTTTGCCAGGCGTGGCAGAGTTTGCCGACAGCAGGAATCGATCTGTTAACACCCAACGAGCTGACCACCGCGAAAATGCGTGCCGCCGGTAGGGATGTCGCTACGACCCTGGAGCACCCTCCCAGTTCGCTGGAACCGGACTGTAGCATGGCATCGAGTCCGCGCCGCTCCCGCCGCAGTGCGCAAACCCGTGATTATCGGGGCAACCGACGCAATCAGGGCGCGGACAACTATACTGCACACGGCCATAAGCTGTTGAAAATCGCGATTCCGGCGTTGGGAGGAGCGGCGGCAGTCTTGTCGGCGGTGCTGTTGGTTTCACGTTTGCTGCCAGCGGCGGATGCTTTGCCAGAGACGAAAGAATTGACAGCAACTGGTGCATCCAGCGCCACAGCCTTACCACGTCCTGGGGAAATTTTGACTTCGAATTCGGGGGGAGCGGATAAAAGTGAATCCGCCCAAGAACTTGAGTCCGAAACCACGCCCGAGCCGGAACGTAATACCGAATCTGGGGCGAAGTCTGAAACGAACTCTGAAACAGAGTCCGAGGCGGAAGACAAATCCGGGAACAATTCCCCCCAAGATTCGACACCTTTACCCCAGACACCCTCGGCACCGGAAAACCTGTTGCCTCCGGCCGGACCCGAAGCTTCTGCTACGGGGGATTTGTTGAAAACCGGCAAGATTACTGATAACACCGAAGCCGCTGCGGTGCTCCAAGAGTTGCTATCCCTGCGGGACAAAGCGCTAGCATCCGGGGATGCCCGGGAGCTGGCGAATCTGACGGTACCCGCTTCGGTGGCTCAAAAGGCAGATGCGGATTTATTGTCCCGTCTGAAATCCAGTCAAACAAGGATTAACGGGTTGGCCACAGTGGTTAAAAGCGCCGAAATAATCAGTGCGGATAAAACCCAAGTGCGGCTGCGGGTAACTTTGGCTCAAGGCGCTTATACTCAAACTGACCGAATTGGGAATCAACACCAGGTTGTGGCTATTCCCGATGCTCAACAAGAGATGCTCCTCATGAAGCATCCGTGGAGAATTTCTAGCGTGGTGCGACTGCGGTGAGTCGTGCCACTAAGTGGCTAAGCCAGGATGGCTAGCGGTTACCGAACATAGGCCAAAATCGCACCGACTTCCACTGTTTCGTCTTCTTTCACCAAAATCTGGCTGATTACTCCAGAGATAGGGGAGGGCACTTCCGTGTCCACCTTGTCGGTAGAGACCTCCAAGAGGGGTTCATCCACTGTCACCGCGTCGCCCACTTGTTTCAGCCAGGTGGTTACGGTGCCTTCGGTAACGGATTCACCCAAAGCTGGCATCACAATCGGATTTCCTTCCCCGTTTGGCGCGGAGACATTCGGCGGCTCTATCGGGGTGGGAGCCGCCGAGCTTGCCGGTGGGGCAAACGGGACGACTGGAGCTGCCGGGGGCGCGGTAGGTGCCAGCGGCGCGGCGGGCGGTGCCGGGGTGGTTGACACGGCCGGTGGCATTGGTGGCACGGGTGGCATTGGCGGTACTGGTGGTGCCGGCGGCACGGGAGGCATTGGTGGCACTGGTGGTGCCGGCGGCACGGGAGGTGCCGGCGGAGCCGCGTGCGACACCGGCTGTGCGGAGGGGAGATCTGAGCCCGATTTGGTTGCCGCAGGAATCGACGCTGGTACAGGAGTCTCGGTTGGTTCTACAGTGGTTTTGTTTTGGTCGAAGGCGGCCGCGACCTCCGCAAAGAGTTGTGCTAGTCGGGCGACATCAAGCTCTCCGGTGGCGGTGCGGGGTGCAGCTGTCGGAATCACTGGAACCACCGGAGTCGCCGGGGATGCCGGCAACAACGGTGTAGATGGCACCGGTGGCGTGGGTGGTGTCGAGACTGCAGGGGACATCGTTGGTACCGGAGGCGTCGGTGTCGATGGGGATGCGGCTTCATGAGATGTTGGCGGAATTGCTGGCACAGCGGGCAAAACTGGCGCTGTCATCACCGGAGGAGTCGGCAATGGTGGGGGAGTCAAGGGCGGTGTTGCTGGTCTGGTCGAATCCTGCGGGAACACGCCTGCCGCATCCAAGACATCCTGTTTACGAATCCGTCCCCCCACGCCGGTGCCGGTAACCTGGCTCAAATCCACGCCTTTTTCGGCGGCGAGTTTCCGCACAATGGGGGTGATATACCCGCCGGTGACGCTAGCATCGCGGGGCGGTTCCACGGCTGGAGCTACTGGGGGAGCCGGTGGGGTGGACGGTGCTGTCGCGTCGGTGGGGGTGGTGCTACGTTCCGGTGTAACCGGTGGTATCGGCGATAGCACCGGTGGAGTCGGCTGGGGGGTGGATTCTGGTGATACGACCGGAGATTTCGCAGCTTTGGGAGGTATCGGTGGCACACTTGGATAAGACCACTCCACCGAAGCCTTGCCTTCGGGGGTTATGGTGACAGTGGAGGGAATTTCGGGATTCGGGACGGTGGGAGCCGGGACGGGAGCCGCTGGTTCACTAGGTTCCGCTTCGAGCTCCAGGGCAGAGCCCACCACCGCCAAGGGGGTGCCCACGTCTACGGTTTCGTCTTCGGATACCAGGATTTTCAACAACACTCCGGCTACCGGCGAGGGAACCTCGGTGTCGACTTTGTCGGTGGAAACTTCCAACAAAGGCTCATCGAGGGCGACAACTTCGCCAACCTGTTTTAACCAGGTAGTAACGGTACCTTCGGTTACAGATTCACCTAAAACCGGCATTGCAACAATTTCAGACATCTAGGTTTCCCTCTTTTGGAATCGGTTTTCTAATTTCTAAGATACCTTGCCAGGCTTAGCCGTGCAGCGGTTTTCCGGCCAGAGCCATTGCAGCTTCGCCAATCATCTCGTTTTGAGTGGGGTGGGCGTGGGTCAGGAAGGCCAAATCAGTGGCCTCGGCTTCCCAGTTCACCATCAACTGTCCCTCGCCAATCTGTTCACCCATGCGCTGCCCCAAGGCGTGGAATCCCACAATCGACCCGCCCTTTACTTGCACCAGTTTCACAAAACCGGTGGCACGCAGCATTTGAGACTTCGCATTACCGAGCATGTTAGATTTGGCGGTTTCAATATTCTCGGCTCCGTAAATTTCTTTGGCCTTTTCTTCTGTGAGCCCTACCGAGGCGATTTCTGGTTCACAGAAGGTGACCCGGGGGATATTATCAGCTGGTACAACCTGGGGGTGCAGGCCGGCGATTTCTTCGGCTACGAAAATTCCCTGCATCATGGCTCGATGCGCTAGTTGCGGGCCGGACACAATGTCTCCTACCGCATAAATGTTGCCTACTCCCGTGTGCAGCCGTTCATTAGTGGTCACGAAGCCGCGATTCAAGGAGATACCTTGAGACTCGTATCCCATATCGGCAGTGTTGGGGGCGCGTCCAATCGCCACCAGCAGGTAATCGGCTCGAAGTTGCTGGCCATCCTCGGTACTGACATTCACGCCCGAGGCATCTTCCGTGGCAGCCGCAAAACGGGTATTGGTTAAAATCTTAATCCCGCGTGATTTAAAGGCTTTTTCTAAGCCCTTGGACACATCCGTGTCTTCGTTAGGAACCAGGTGGGGGAGTGCCTCGATAATCGTGACATCTGCCCCGAAAGATTTCCACAGCGAGGCAAACTCCACCCCAATAACTCCACCGCCCAGAATAACTACGGAGCCAGGAACATAGTCGAGGAACAAGGCATGTTCCGAGCCAATAATCCGCGTCCCCAAGTGCATCCCCAGATTCTTGGTGAAAGAACCCGAAGCCAACACTATATGTTTCCCGCGCAGTACCCGATCCCCTACGGTAATGGTATCTGGACTGGTCAAGTATCCGCGCCCCGAAACCAGCTCGACATGGCGGGCTTTAACCAGGCCTTGTAAACCCCGGTACATCTTGTCGATTACCTCGGACTGAAACTCCTTAACTTTCAGCATGTCGACACCCGAAAAAGTGGCGGTTACCCCCCATGCGGTACTTTCCCGAACCGTATCGGCTACTTCCGCCGCTCGCAGCAGCGCTTTAGTGGGGATACATCCCCGGTGCAGACAGGTGCCACCGAGCTTATCGGCTTCTACCAAGGCCACGGCCATCCCCAGGTTAGCGGCGCGTAAAGCGCAAGCATATCCGCCGTTACCGCCGCCTAGAACAACAATGTCAAACAAATCTTCACTCAAAGTAAACTCCCATGTTTTTAGATGGCACCTCATGAACCCCACCGAAACGTAGCCGAGGGGATTACCTCAACAATATTATGACATAGCTGGGTGGGGTGATGCACCGAAACTCTAGGCAGAGGGCTTGCGGAAATTCTCCAACAAATCCACCAAGGTGCGAAGCCCGTAGCCGGTGCCGCCTTTCGGGGTGCATCCCCAGGCCGAACCGCTGTTGAAACCAGGACCCGCAATATCCACATGCGCCCAGTAGGCATCCTTGATGAAATGCCGCAAGAACAAACCGGCCAAAGGCATCCCGCCTTCGCGTTTAGTCCCTGAGTTACGCATATCCGCCACCTCGGACTTCAAATCCTCGGCCAGATGCTCCGGCAAGGGGCACGGCCACGCCAACTCGCCAACACGCTTCGCGGCAGCGAAGTACTCATCCTTGGCGGAACCCATCACCCCGGCAGTTCGCGACCCTAAAGCCACTACCTGCGCTCCGGTCAAAGTCGCCATATCCACCAGCAAATCCGGTTTCTGTGCCAGTGCCATCGCGATGCCGTCGGCCATAACCAAGCGGCCTTCGGCATCAGTATTGTTAACCTCAACACTGGTGCCATCTTTCATAATGATAATGTCATCATTACGGGTCGCACCCCCGCTGACCATATTTTCCGCACAAGTCAACCAGGCCGTGACCTTCACTGGCAGCTGCAGCCGCGCTGCCGCCAAAACCGTGTTACCCATGGTGGCAGCCCCGGTCATATCCGCCTTCATAGTTACCATGGAACTGGGGGGTTTCAAAGCGTATCCACCGGAATCAAAGGTAATTCCCTTGCCCACCAAAGCGATGTGTGCCCGGTATTCGGCGGGTTCATAGGTCATTTTGACCAAAACTGGTTTGCGCTTCGAGCCGCGTCCCACCGCGACAATCCCGCCGAAACCTTCGGCTTTCAAAGCCGCATAATTCCAGATTTTCACCTTTACCGGCAGGTTTTTGGCGGCGCTTTCCATCCACTTCGCCAGTGTCTCGGGATAGAGCGCGGAGGGAGAGGTGTTGACCAAATCACGAATATCGGCCACGGTCTTGGCGATAACCTCTACCCGATTGCGAGTATAAGCATCTAGCGCGGGGGCTTCACTAGGCAGCAAAATCCGTTCCAGACGCTGGGGCTTTTTGGTCAAGTACTTATCGAAACGATATCCGCCCAACAAGGCACCCTCGGCTATCGCGGCAGTTTCTTCGCGGCTCCGGGCGGGCAGTGACAAAACAAGTTCTTTGGCTTCGGCTAAGCGAGTGGCTGCCCCTGCGGCTTCGCGCAGCACCTCGGTGGCGCCGCAATCGGCGTATAAATCGCCCAGGCCAGCAAAAATCACGAAAGGAGCCTGGAAATTATGCGGGGTGGGGGTGCGCCAGGCCTCGCCAGCCTTGCCTTTCACTCCGGCAGAGCGGGCAAAATCCTGCAAGGCGGGACAGGTAGGAACAGCTATGTGGCCGTCCTTATCCACGCTAACCCCTAGAATGAGGGGGGAAGTACAGTCGGACAGGGAACCGGAATAAGTGTCAATAATGCTCATGCTCGAAGCTTACTTGGAAATCCAAGTATTTGCAGCGCCTCGCCCGGCGCTTTTTGATAGCTTGAAACGGGGTATCGGCTGATGCGCCCCGAAAACTTCCCGAAACCCGCCGAAATCCCCACCGCACCCGGGGTGTACCGCTGGCGTGATGCCCACGGGCGGGTTATCTATGTTGGCAAGGCAAAAAATCTGCGTAACCGCTTGACCTCGTATTTTGTTGACCCTGCAAAACTGCATCCGCGTACCGCAAAAATGGTCGCCACCGCCGAATCGGTTTCCTGGGTAGTGGTCGGTTCCGAAGTTGAGGCTTTGACCCTGGAATATACCTGGATTAAAGAATACGACCCCAAATTCAACGTTATGTTCAAGGACGACAAGTCCTATCCGTATTTTGCGGTTACCCTGAACCAGGAATTCCCCCGGATGGGAGTGCTACGTTCGGCGCATCAACGGGGAGTGCGGTATTTCGGCCCCTACACGGCCGTGTGGGCGATTCGCCAAACCTCGGATTTGTTGGAAACCGTGTTTCCGGTGCGTACCTGTACTGACGGAGTGTTCGCGCGGGCACGCGCGGCGGGGCGGGCGTGCCTAAAAGGCTATATTGGCCGGTGCAGCGCGCCGTGTATCGGGCGAATCAGTGCCGCCGAACACCGCGAGTTGGCTAATCGGGTTTGTGACTTTATGTCGGGTCATGAAGCAGGCTTGCTGCGTGACCTCGAAAACCAGATGTGGGCGGAATCCAAGGCCTTCCGTTTCGAAGAAGCCGCCAAAAAACGCGACCAGCTCGAAGCTTTGCGCAAGGTTTTAGAGAAGAACGCGGTGGTGATGGACACGGACACGGATGCGGATTTATTCGCCCTGGCTGCCGATGAACTGCAAGTTTCGGTGCAAGTGTTCTATGTGCGAGCCGGACGGATTCGCGGTCAGCGTGGCTGGATTTCCACCATTGAAGAAGACGTTGATACCTCGGAGCTGATGAGCTTCGCTTTGGAACAAATCTATGGGCAAGTTGCAGCGAAACTGGCTCAAAGTGGGGGAGCGCAGTTGCGCGAACCGAGCTCTGCGACGGATGTGGCGCATTTCGACACGACCTATATCCCCAAACAAATCCTGGTTTCTGTTATTCCCGCCGACCCGGCCTCGCTGGAAGCGTGGTTGTCGGGTTTGCGTGGGTCTAAGGTCACGATTCGTCGCCCCCAACGTGGGATGAAACGTGAGGCCGTAGAGCGGGTGGAACTGAACGCGGTAGACGGGTTGCGGCTGTACAAGACTCGACGAGCCAGTGATTTGACGCAACGTAACCTGGCTTTGAACGAGCTGGGGAGGGCTTTGGGGATTGATCCGCCCCTACGCGTGGAGTGTTATGATATTTCGCATACTCAGGGCACTTTTCAGGTTGGCTCGATGGTGGTGTTCGAAGACGGAGCCCCCCGCAAGAATGCTTACCGTAAATTCACGGTGCGAGGCTCGCAGGGTCAGGGGGCGGCCGATGACACCGAGGCCATGAACGAAGTATTGCGGCGGCGTTTTGAGCGACTTATCCAGGAAGAAACGCCAGCACCTCATGAAGTCGAACCCGCCGTAACCGATCGAGGCGACCCGGCGGCGCGGTACGTCGGGGAATCGTCTGTCGCGGGGGACGTTGGTGACGCGGCTGCACGAGGTGCCAACCCCAATCCCGGCGAGGGCTTGAGCGGCGACCCCTCCGGGGAAATCCGCGAACCCAGGCGGTTTTCCTATCGACCTGACCTGGTGGTGGTGGACGGGGCTCTGCCCCAAGTTCATGCCGCGCGTGCCGCGATGGATGCGGCGGGAGTCTGGGATATCCCGGTGGTGGGACTGGCGAAACGCCTGGAGGAAGTCTGGACAGTGGACTCCGATTTCCCGGTGATTTTCCCGCGTACCTCTACCGCCCTGTACCTGCTGCAGTATTTGCGTGATGAATCACACCGCTTCGCCATTACCGCGCATCGCAAGAAACGCGGCCAAGCCATGACTCGCTCGGTTTTGGATGGGATTCCCGGATTGGGGCCGGTCAAACAAAAAGCCTTGTTGAAACACTTTGGCTCTTTGCGTCAAATCCGTCGCGCTAGCGCCGAAGATATCAGTAAAGTCCCCGGTTTCGGCCGAATTTTAGCAACACAAGTAGTAAAATATCTGCAAGAAAACCTGGAACCTGGTAAGAATTAAATTATGTCAAACACTTCCGGAAAGCTGCGCTTAAACAACTTGCGGTTTAACCTGCTTGCCAAGAATCTTGTCAGCGGGGTTGGAGTGCTGCTCACTCCCGGATTGGTGTTCTTGGTGTCTTTAACTGTCTTGTGGAGCCTGTACTCTCGGGTCGATAGGGGAACCACCCTGGATGTCAACTGGACAGCCGTGATACTTAGCCTGGTAGCTGCGGTGGTTGTGGGTGGTGTGACATCTTGGTGGCTGATTCGCTTTATTTCCCGCTCTATCACCGCAGCAGCGGCCTCGGTAGCGCAATCGGCGCGAATGATGGCGCAAGGTGATTTCACGGTGGCGGCTCATGGAGTAACGAATGACGAACTGGCCGACCTTGCCGCTGAGATGAACCAGACCCGCCAAGCCTTGAGTGCGCTGTTGACCGACACCAGCCAGGTTTACCGAGAAGTCTCGGCCAAAGAAATAAAACTGCGTGAATCCCTGGAAAAGCTCAGCGTTGCCGGGGAACAAGTCAATGCCAAAGCTACCCAGGTAAACCAACACTCCCAAGAGCTCAGCCGCGTCACGAAACGGCTTACCGAGGTCGCGGGTGATATTTCGCAATCTCGGCGTGACATTGCGGCTTATGCCAATAAGGCCTTAGAGGTTGGGCGCGGCGAAATTATGGAAGTGGAAATAATCTCGGCGATGATTACCGAATTTCAGCGCGAATCCGGGGAAATCGTCCAGGCCGTCGAAAAGATTGCGGATATCGCGGAACGTACCAGTTTGCTGGCTCTCAACGCTACTATTGAATCGGCCAAAGCGGGGGAAACTGGTGCCGGATTCGCGGTGGTGGCCGGGAAAATCAAGGAACTGGCGGTGCAAACCAGTGTCTCGGCGACTGCTGTCACCGAGGCTTCCGCCGAGATTCAGACACGATGCGACCACGCGGTGGGGGCTACCCAGACCGTCAACGAAAAGTTGTCGATTATTAACTCTTCCCAAGATGAATCCAGCCAGGCTATCACCGACCAAGCTGCGATAGTGTGCGCGATGGAACAGTCTTGTGCCCAGGCTTTTTCCGAATCAGAAACCTTGGCTGGCGAAATCACTAGTATCACAGCGGCGTCCCAATCCATTGCAGCCAGCCTGAAAAACCTCACCGACGAGGTTACGGATATGAACCAGGACATCGAAGCGGTTCACACCCTGATTGATACGCTGTGCTTGCAGTCGGGTATCATGTCGGCAACGCCGGGCGTTACCGAAGACGCTACCGGATACCGGGGGATTGAGCCATGAAAAGCCTGAAACTCGGTATCACTGGACAGTTCAAGCTCACGGCCTATCTTAGCTATGGGTTTTCGGGGTTGATGATTGTCTTATTGCTGCTTGGCTTGGCAGGATTGGGATCCGTTACCGATCCCGAGGCGCAAAAACAAGCGATTGTCAACCAACTGTGGGAACAAGTGGCAGTGATGGTGGTTTTAGCTATCGTCGGCACTGTTATCGGTTTCGTGATGCGCGCCCGCATTCAACGTGCGGTGGCGGCGGTGTCTCGGGTTCTCGAAGCCTCGGCGGCCGGAGTTTTGACTCAAAGAGCCAAGGTGTTTTCTTACGACGAAATCGGGTCGCTGTCTCAGTCCGTCAACGAGGCGATGGATGCCTTGCAATATTTGGTGGGGCAGTTGCGCGACGGGGTGGGGCACATCGAGGATTTTGCCCACCAAGCCAATCGAGAAACCACCATTATTCAGGCCGAAAACGAGAGTGTCTTTGAGTCCACTCGGACTTTGTCAGCTACGAGTGTGAACCTGAATTCAATGACGGAGTCCCTGACTGAAAACGGTACCGCTGTCGCGGGAGACATCGCGAAGCTTTCGGGAATTGCGGCGGGTAACGCCCAGTTGCGTGCGGAAGGTCTGACGGCAGCGGGGGATTTGAACACAGCGGTTGCGGAACTGAAGGACGCGGTGGACAAGATTTACAATCTGATGGAAGGCATTAGATTGATCTCTGGGGAAACTAATATGCTGGCTTTGAATGCCACGATTGAAGCCGCACGTTCCGGGTCGGCGGTTAAAGGCTTTAAAGTGGTGGCTGACCAGGCCAAAGACTTGGCTTCCCAGACGGCGGAAACCACCGAGGAAGTTCTGACTCAGGTCGCGGATTTGCAAAAACAAGCCGGTGAAAGCGTGTTAAAAATCGCCGAATTGAACACCCAGATGCAAACGTTAAGTTCGGGGCAGTCAGAGGCGAGTACGGCATTGTCCTCCCAAGAAAAATCCTTGGGGCGCAGTGACGAGGGGATCTCGGCGGTGCGGGATGTGGCGGCGGAAGTCGCGGCACAGGCCAGTGATTTATCTGCGTTGGTAGAGGAATCCCACGCGGAATCCTCGCGTTTCCAAGAGCGCATGTCCCTTTTGGCTGGGGATGTGGCGGCTTTGAACGCCCGGGTGGCACAGTTCACGGTCTGATTTCTGCCTGTCCCTTGAAATTTCCTCCCGCTGTTATTTTCCTCGCTGATTCCTCGCTGATTCCTCGCTGATTCCCGCTTGTCTCATATTAATCCTCGGGCTTATAGCTTTTGCCCGCGAAATCCTGGGCGCGACCCGCCTCCCGTATTTGCCTCCGGGCGGGGACAGTAATTTGCCAAACCTGGGATGAAGCCGGGTGAAAAGATTCCCGGGGCATGGGCTAAACTGGAGTGATGGAATGTAGTTTCGGGTCGGTGGATGTGTCACAGCTACGCCTGGTGGCTTTCGATTTGGATGGTACCCTGGCGCCTTCTAAGTCCCCGATAGTTCCGGCGATGGCGCGGTCTTTGGAACGTCTCTTGTCGCGTTTTTCGGTGGGGGTCATGAGTGGCGGGCTGCTGTCCCAGTTTCAAACACAGTTGTTGTCTGGCCTGAAATTGGGGGAGGTCGCCGGGAATTTGCACCTGTTGCCGACTTGTGGCACCCAGTACTATCGCCTGGATAATGACGGGCAACCCCAGGCGCTGTATGTCGAAGCCCTCAGTGATGCCCAGCGGGCGGCGGCTGTTCGCACCTTGGAGGCGGCCGCCCGGGAACTGAGGTTATGGGAAGCGAATCCTTGGGGGGAAATCATCGAAGACCGAGGAACCCAGATTACTTTCTCGGCCTTGGGTCAACGTGCCCCTTTGGAAGCAAAGACGGCTTGGGATCCGGATGGATCCAAGAAACGCGCTTTGGCGGTTTTGGTGCAGCGGCAGTTGCCGGATTTGTCGGTGCAAGTCGGAGGAACAACTTCGGTGGATGTGACTGCCCAGGGGATTGACAAGGCTTATGGGATGCGCGCGTTACTGGCGCAGACGGGATTGCAGGCTTCCCAGGCACTGTTTGTGGGCGATCAGCTGGTACCGGAAGGCAATGACTATCCCGTGGTGTCCACCGGGGTGGCCTGCCAGGTGGTCGCGGGATGGGAAGAAACTTTGTCCTGGATTGAGAATCTGTTAATGGACACATAGTGTCAAGAACGCTTGACAAGTCGCCCTGGAGTAAGCCCGTGAACTGCGACTTTACCTGGCGCATTACCTTAAAAAGCGCTTATGTGTCCGTGGGTAGGTCGCGATAAACTTGCGCCGGGTTACCCACCGCAATTACATTGGCCGGCAGGTTGCGTGTTACCACCGAACCTGTCCCGACGACAGTGTTATCTCCAATCGTCACGCCGGGTAGCACCAGGACATTCGCGCCCAGCCGCACCTTGTTGCCAATAGTGATGGGGGTACCGCCTTCCCAGCCTTCGCGGCGGGGTGTGGCTTTCAGGGGGGCAGCACCTCGCGTATTGTAATGCGTCATGTGCTCGGCGCTGCTTCGTTGCGTCGCCTCACCGCGTTTTCATGAGGCGCCATCCGGGATGGCCACCGCTGTTCCCGGAATGTGAACTTGCCCACAATCCGCAGCGTTCTTAGCTGGCGAGCATTCCGGCAATCTGGAAGCTAAGGGGTCTGTTCGGGATAAGGGATAGTCTGGACGGTGTGGTTTCCATTGGTGTCTTGGAAGGTGAGAACCAGGGTGCGAGAGGTAGCATCGAAACGACAGGCTACGCAGTAGCCGCCGTTTGGTAGGTCAGCGACCTGTTGCCAGATTCCGTCTTGGGGGCGAGCCAGAATGTTGTGATTAGCTGGTCCGGCCTTGTCGATAACTACTACCGCATAGTTGGTGTTTTCTATGGTGCAGGCCGGTGGATAGTCCGCGACCTTTAGCTCATGGTTGGTTGCTGTCAGCAGGTTCCCGAAGGGGTCGAGCCGGTCTACGTAATAACGCAATAGCAGGCTCTCGCGGTACACCCGTACGAAGCCATCGTTGGGATCCCAGGGGCTGGTGTACTCGCAAACGTGCCCTGTCGGGCAAATATCGGCGGCCTGGGGTTCTCTAGCGTGGAAAGCGTATTCGATTAACGCCGCGAACGCGGCCAGGCACAAAAATACCAGCAGTGTCACTCCAGCCAGAACGGAAATAATTTTCAGCCATACGCGGCGAAATCTCACGGCGAGGTGAAACGCCGTTATAACTATTCCCAGCAGCGCCAGCAGTGGCAACCCCAAAATCACCAGCAGCAAGCCATCATGAACCCGCCAATTGAACCCAGCGGACTGGGGGAATATCGCCTGCACCTGGGTCATGGCTAACACGGCCAGTCCCCATAGCACCCCCGCTGCTATCGGGGAAATCCAAAAAATCCCCCGAACGTTAAACCAGCCAATCCGCTTTGCTTGCCACCCGCTAGGAGCCTTTCCGGTGCCGCCTATTGTCTCAGTCTCACTGGCCTCAGTTTCACCGGATGCTGCCTTGCCTGTTGCCGTTACCGCACTCGCTGCTGCCCCGGCTTCCGCGATTGAATCGAAGGGTTGTGTCTGTTCCACTGTGCAATTCTATGTGTAGTGCGTTAGGGGTGGCTTCGTTGCGTATTGGTTTCGTCAGGTTCATGAGGTGTCATCCGGGATTTTCAGCTAAGGTTTCAGGCGGCTCGCCGTTTGAAACTCGCGCGTTCGCAGTTGTATTCCACTCTTTGATTGCGTTTGGGCAGTGGCAATGATCTGGAAGTGCCTGGAAATCTGGTGGGTGGATTTTGAGGAGTCAGCGCCTCATGAACACCAGGGATTACTGTGCAGTCGCCCAACAGGCCACCGCACACGCACCCGCAACGTTCAGGGAATCCACCCCGTGAGCCATCTCAATGCGCACCACGTAATCAGCCTTAGCCACAGTGGAACGTTTCAACCCGTCCCGTTCCGCCCCGGCCACCAACGCGACCTTTCGGGTCGAATCACCGGCCAGTTTCCGGGCATAATCACGCAGGTCAACGGCATCGTCGCGCAAGGCCAAGGCCGCAAGCTCGAATCCCGCCGCGTGAAACAAATCCGCATCCGGCCAGCGCTTCAGCCGCGTCCACGGCACTTGAAAAATCGTCCCCATAGACACCCGCACCGCCCGGCGATACAACGGATCGGCACACGAAGGCGTGACCAGAATCGCGTCGTAGTTACAGGCTGCCGCCGAACGCACTGCCGCTCCCACATTCGTGTGATCCACCAGGTCCTCTAGCACCAAGACCCGCCGCGACTGCGCCAGAATCGCTGCGGGGTCGGGCAGCGCCGGGCGCTCCATCGAAGCAATCGCCCCGCGATGCAGATGGAACCCCACGAGTTGTTCCAACACGGCTTCCGTGGCGACAAACACCGGTATCGGCCCGCCCTCCGGGTCGCCGTGGGTGCATGAGGTGCTAGCCAAAACCGGAGCCAAGATTTCCAACCAATGCGGGGTAACCAACAGGGATCGTGGCCGGTATCCCGCGCGCAACACCCGCATAATGACCTCGTTTGATTCCGCCAAAAACAGGCCATGTTCCGCCTCGAAGCTGCGGCGCAGATTCACGTCCTTGAGGTTCGTATAGTCGCCCAGGAGTTCGGGGTATTCCGAGAGGTTTTCGAGGGGAATCAGCACGGTTAAATTGTCGTTAAAATTTCGGGATTTGCCAAGTTGTGCAAGGTCGCCCGGAGTTTTGTGGGTTTTCCACAGGGACATGAAAAGACGGCTTATTCACAGGGTAAAAATCTGTCGGGTGCCTGGTGGCGGGGTTTAGAAAACAATGGAAAGCAGTTGGGATGATTTTAGTTCAGAAAGGAAAACCGATGACCACACCAGTATTAGAGGCCTTGGAAGGCTTGAAGAAACACCGTTTCGAGGCACCTTTGCATCATGAAGTTACTTGTGATTGTGAGCGTTGCCTGATGGCGCGCACGATCGTATTGAATAACTTGGGCGAGTTGATTGGCCTGGAGCACCACGAAGACGGCATCTATGGTTCACGTGGCTGGTCGGTGCTCAGCGGCGTGGCTTCGCTGACTTTGCAGTACTCCGACTGGGGCTGGATGGATATGGTGACGGAATTCCCAGGAGTGAAACCGGAGCAAATGATTGACTATCTGCCCTATGACGGTGGCGATGCCTGGTTGGCTGCAAAACTGCTGGCACGTCTGCCGGAGACGGCCTTGGCTGACCGGCAAAACTACGGGCCGAGTCTGGACTATGTTTTGAGGCTTACGGCTGAACATTCCGGTGAAGTCCTTTTTGGTGGCTACCTGATTGGCCCGCAGCGTTTCGACGAAAGAATCAGCAGTGACGCGATTTATGTCACCCCGAAAGTCTTGGGATTGGATGGGGAAAACCCGGACGAAGCCGCTGTCTATAAGGCGTTGGATAACTTGAATCTGGATGCCCTGGAGGCTCCGGACGAGATTTCCCCGTATTACAGTGACCAGACCTACTGGCGTTTCTGGTGGGACTGATTGCGACTGGCGCTATGCGCCGGACGGGGTTGGGACGGTTCCGGGTATGCCAAAAATGAGGCTAGCACCTCATGAATGAGCCGCAGAAGCGAGCTGTCGGTTTAACCGCGCCGCCCACCCTGGTCCTTCATAGATGAAAGCGGAAAGCCCTTCGACCAGGTTCGCCCCCGCGTCTAGCATCGCCTGGGCATCGGCGGCGGTAGTGATACCCCCCACCCCGATAATGGTCTTCTTTGGGGACAGGTGCTTGCGCAGTAAGGTCACGACTTCCAAGGCGCGCTCACGTAGGGGTTCCCCGGAAACTCCGCCCCGTCCCAAGTCGTGCTGGATGGTGGTGTTCGTGGCGACCACCCCCGCGAGATTGCTCTGTTCGGCGAGTTTCGCGACCGCCACGATATCGTCGTTGGCTAAATCTGGGGCGATTTTCACGAACACCGGCAACTGCGCCAGATTTTGTTCAGTCAGTTCAGTCTGCACGGCTTGGATAATCGGCTCTAGCGAGGACACGGCTTGAAGGTCACGCAACCCCGGTGTGTTCGGCGAGGACACGTTTATTACCAAGAAATCCACCAGCTTGGCCAGGCTGCGGGTGACTTTGCGATAGTCGCTGGGGGCTTTCTCGGGTGGGGTGACTTTGTTTTTCCCAATGTTTGCCCCGATAATCAGGGAATCGCCGTAATGGGCACGCAACCGGCGCAGTCGTCGCGCGGCCTCGCGGGCACCTTCATTATTGAAGCCCATCGCATTGCGCAAGGCGCGCTCGGCGGGCATCCGCCACAGGCGGGGACGCTCATTGCCAGGTTGTGCCAGGGGAGTGATGGTGCCGATTTCGACGAAACCGAAACCGAGGGCATCCCACATGGGTACGGCGCGGGCTTCCTTGTCCATCCCGGCGGCCAGGCCGAGTGGCCCGAAAGTTTTTCGCCCGCTAGAGTCTAGTGGCCAGGTGAAGTGTTTTTCGGGTCGTTTCATGAGGTGCGAGACGAAACGGCGCACCACGGGGAATCTCCCGGCTAGCTCTAAACAATCAATGGCACGCAGGTGTACCCACTCCGGATCGAGGTGCACCAGGACATGGCGGAAAAAGAACTTGTACACGCCTCTACCTTACCAACTGAAACCGTGAGATTGAGCATCAAGGTGCATCCGACCAGGGAGTTTGTGAATACCTTACTTTTGGGATACGTTTTGAAACTATTTTGACCTAGAGATTATGTTAAATTTATACGTAACGTAGCAGAACACGGTCGGGAAGCAGAACTAAATGAGTTCTCTTTTGACCTGTGATGCCGCGCGTTGAAATGCCATTAAACTCGAGGAACTATCATGGGCGACCAGGACTGTGTGATTCGCGTGATTTTCGCCGATGACGACGCTGTCTATTTGCGTGGAATGACGGATTTGTTGAATCGGCTGAAAAACATTGAAATCGTAGGGCAGGCTAGCGATGGTGACGAGGCCATGCGTCTAATTGAAACCATTGACCACGATGTAGTGCTGTTGGATGTAACTATGCCGAGTATGGGGGGTATCGAGGTTACGAAGTCTGCCCTAGAGCTCAATCCGGATGAGAAAATCTTGATGCTGACAGCTTTTGAAAGACCTGACATGCTTAGACAGTCCTTGGCAGCTGGGGCTAGAGGCTTTCTGACTAAAGAAACTGATTTCCGCGAGATTGGAGCGGCCATCCAGCGGGTTTTTCGGGGTGGTAAAATATTAGACGAAAAACCGCTATCTCTAGTTATGGATTACTTTGTTTCCGCTAATCCTGAGAACGGTGACCAGGAATTGAAGGCTAAAATTGAGGCTCTCCCGGAGCATTTGCGTATTATCGTTAATTTGATAGGTGAGGCTCGCAGTAACAAAGAAATAGCCAAGGATACTGGTCTTTCTCTTCACACCGTTACTACTTATATAAAAAGAATTTTGAAGAAACTTAATATACGTCGTGGCCAGCTCACTTTAGAGATGATTCGCCTCGGTATGAATAACACAGCATCTCAGCAAGATAGTGGAACAGGAATGAATTAAGTTGCCGATTGTATTACTAATCTGTGGTGGAATAATTATGACCGTTTATTTATTAATGCCAGTTAACGGGCTCTTCGCTTTTAAGGGTGTAGTTGGTTTCTGAAGTCACCGGCTCCTAGTAGGCGGCTACAGCTGTCAATTAGCTGTTCTTTTTGGAATAAAAGTCTGGGTTGGTTCGCATTTAAGAAAATGCGAACCAACCCAATTATTGAAAGCTAAATATCCCTGCTTCTGTCCGATAACTCATCGTAGAGTCTCTTTAGCATCTGCTGACTTTCAATTAATTCAGTTGTACCGGGCTTGCCATTGTGTTCAAACCAGGATTTGAGCATGCTGAAATCTTTCAATCCCAATTCGCCACTGATTATACCCTGTTCTTTTGAAATCGACACTGTAGTTGCAAGCATCCCTACCTGGCCTATTCCCATATCTGACCCTTCAGCTGTTTCAATGATTTTAACCTCATTTGCTGTTAGCTGAGATAATCTTTGTACCTTGCGAGGATCGTCCGTTAACGTTAATATTCCATTTGGAAGCAAAACACCGTCTCTCATTTTGTACGCTGCATTAAGAGCTAAGCCAGGCCCTTTTAAATCAGATATTTTGTCTACAATCTGATTACGATTACGAACATCTCTTTCTAGATGTTTGCGTTCTTCGGTAGAAATTAAGCCGCGTTCCTCCAGCTTCTTTAGCATGTAGGTTACATCAACCTTTTTCCCTGGGATTGCAAACTTCTTGGCAGTGTTTGTGTTGCTGTTTACACTCTCAAATCCGTACTGTTGCATAGATTTGAGACTAGGCGTAATGCCCGTCGTGGTTGAGCGAAATGAGTCTACTCGTATCACATAGACCTCCTTTATTCGTAGAACACATTAATGGACTGTTTTGAAATTATGGTTACGGGAAACACCGGTTGGTTTCGACTGTCAGGAATACCCCACTTGAAGTAGAAGGAAGTTGCTGCTGGGTAGCCAGCAAAATCGTAAACGTCTCCGTTTGCGCTCGCTCCGTACACTATATTTGTTATATCGGCACAGTGGTACTCCGAATACCCAACAGGGCATAGGCCAGCCGCAAGGCCTTGTCCAACCCTAGGTGGATTAGTTATGGTTGCGCGGACATTTATTCGTGTAATTTTTCCTGTCAAGTTTGTTGTCCATGGGGTTAGCTGTTTTGAGTCGTAGTATTGCTGTGTTCGGTAAATGCTCGGGCCACCAGTTACTTCGTCCATCCAGGCACCGTCTCCCGCTGCCCAAGAGCTTGCAATCCCTCCTGAGACGAGCAGTAGTACTGCAGCAGCGGCTCCGAGATGATTTCTGCGATTCTTTTCATCGTTGATACCTCTTTCGGTTTAGTTCGTGGCCACCCTGACCACAACTACAACGCTAGGCGGTACAACAGAGTGTGTAAATACCCCAAAAATTGGACGCAGCCGACATGTACCTGCTCTACACCTCCTTCTCCTATAGCATGACAATTTCAGGACTAATTACGGGTTAATAACCGAATTATGTGTCTTATTTTGGGGTTTTTGTCTGGTATTGCAACGTAAAGTTGGGGTTGGTTAGCTTTTTAGGCTTATTTCGCAACCATGCTTGACATTTCCCAGAAACGTGCTAGGTGTTGCGGTGTGCTTGGTGTATGACCCTGTCGCTTCGAAGATTATTTCAGCGTTAGACCGCTATATCGGAGCGTGGCGGCAGTCTATGACTGACAAGACGGGTGAAGCCGTTGACCTGGCACACCTAGCAGCAACCAGTCTGGGCTAAAAGGATTAACCCTTGACAAGAAAAACGACGAAGGAAACTGGGAATCCGTAGGTAATAGCTGTAACCGCGATGATTTGTGCTGCGACGGAGATGCCATCTTAATCGGGCAGACACTCGAAAACGGCGCAGATAACAACCCACACCTACTCTCACAAACCCTGCGTGAATACTACAATAATTCTACCCTAATGAGTGGTAGATTTAGGCGAATTGCGGAAAGCATAGGAGCAAAGAACAAGAATGATGCTGCGCAGAAATTCCATACCATCATGACTAACCTGCCAGGAGGTATTATTCGACCAGTTCTCTCTGGAAATGTGCCGGAAGAGATTATCGAAGCTGCTTGTGGAGAGTTGGCTGCTTTCATTTACTAGTAGCTGCCGCATCTTGTTCTGGTTGGGCTACGTGCTTTCGTTTTATAAACTTAAGCATGTAGCCCAACCAAAATATAGCAGCATGAATACCTAAGAATGGGTATTCAGTGAAAATATTGAATCTAAATTCTGAGAACGCAGATTCTAAAGAACCAAAAAAAATCCAAGGAGCTATAATTTGGTTGGCTGATATCACTAGATAGCAAAGTGCAGGCAGTAAGGTGACAGCAAAAATCGGTTTAACCGGCTGCTGGTTACGCAACACGATAAGAGCGATTGCGGGAACAATAAGAAATAGTGGAAAAAACAATAATAAAGCAAAAATTCCCGCACCTCTATATATTGATAACAGCATGAACAGCATGGAAACCAGCAGAACCAGTCCAAATATTCCGGCATGTTCAAAGCTTCGTACAACACCATCAATACGTTTAATTTTGCGTTCAAGCTTGTTATCAGATTTCATATTTCCACTCAACTCTTTCAAAGTTGTCGAAACAACTTTAATTATATATACCTCGCTGTGTTTAGTCAAATTATTGTAACTTGCTAAGTTTAGGGGCTCTTCACATTTGAGGGTGTTTTAGGGGTTTGGGGTTGGCCGCAAGTTGTTGACGGGTTGGTTGTTTAGGCTGCCTGTTTCCAGGCGGTTTGACTCATCTTGAGTTCGTATTCCACGGGTGGCATCATGCCGATACTGGAATGCAGTCGTTTACGGTTGTAAAACCCTTCAATCCAGCCCGAAACCCTTTCATAGACCTCCTCTCTTGTCCTGAAAGCATGCCGGTAGTAGTACTCGATTTTCAATGTTGACCAAAACGATTCAGCCATCGCGTTATCTCAACACACCCCGGTGCGTCCCATCGAGAGAGTCAACCCGGCTTTCTTGGCATATTCACCTAGTTCCCTAGACGTGAACTGGCATCCCCTATCAGCATGCAACACCAGCCCTGCGGGTTTACGTCCCCGACACGTATACGCCATATTTAAAGCCTGCCTCACCAGGTCAGTCACCTGGCTCACCCCCATGGCATAGCCGATAACACGCTTAGTGTGAGCGTCACGCACCGCCACGAGATACACCCAGCCCTGACCACTTCGCAGATACGTGAAATCCGTAATCCACACCTTGTCGAGAGAGCCTTTATCCCACTGCCTGTTGCATGAATCCTCATACACGCATTCCCCCACATCCTTAGAACGCGGATGCCGGAACATACGCGAACTCACCGCACGCAGCCCCTGACGGCGCAGTGAGGCCGCCACAGTCTTCTTACCCACAAGGGATACCATTACGAGCCAAAACCGCCGTCAAACGCGGAGCGCCGTGCGTCTGGTCGTACTGGTTGAAAAACCAAACCACACTCATATCGAAAGAAAACCGCCTACCGTTACGTTCTTGGCGAACCCCACGCCGGGAACGCCACACATAATAGCCTGCCCGAGTAACCTTCAACACGCGAGCCATCAAAGCAATCGGGTAATTCGCCTTCTCCACGTCCATCAACTCGAAACACTCTCGAATCGAGCTTGGAAGCATCGATGGCGCTGGCTTTTTCCAAGAACTCATTCTCCATCCTCAGCCTAGCCACTTCACGACGCAGCGCAGCGTTTTCCTTAGCCCACTGCGTGGAAGTCATCGCTCCTTTGCTTTCCGCCTCCCGGCGCTCCCGCTCTAGTTTCACCCAGCGGCCAAACAGGCTCTCTCCCACGTTCAAATCACGCGCTACCTGGGCAATCGTCTCACCACGCTCAATCACCAGCGAGGCAGCATCACGCCGAAACTCCGGCGTATATCTTTTCCTTGCAGACATAGTTCACAATCTCTCCAGCCGAGCAAAACCCGACAAACTAAGTGCCAACAAAACAAGGGTAACCCCATACCGTTAAAGACTTGTTGATGTCCTATTTTGGGGATATTTACAGGTTCTTCATGCTTCTCTATGATAGAAACTGGTGGCTAGACAACCACTGGCAACAAAGTAGATGCAATAAGCACGGATGTAACGTGAGGAATCGGTAATAATGTGAGTTACGGAATTGCATCTTCCGAGATGTGCCAAACCAAGGTAACGAAAAGGAGCTACAATATGAGCAAGAAGAAAATATTCATTATAGCAGCTATAGAACTCTGTGCAAAATTAGTTATGCCACCAACCATAGCTAGAGAGGAGTGAGGCTATGAAGAACATTTCGTCTTATAAGGTAGCTGGTGCCATATCCATAGCGACTTGTATAATAGGGTTATGTACGGCAGCGTATTTTAATGCATCTCCACGTGATGTGCCAACAGTTGATTCTCAGAACTTGCAAGTTCTTGCAAAGGCTGAGGAAACTTTGAATGAATCTCTTCGCAAAGCTAAGCTTCAAATGAAGCAGGAACTGGAGGAAATAAAGCGTGAATATACTCTTCCACCAGAAGGAACTTTTGAAGCAAAGCATTCGTTCAAAGAACTTCAAGATCAGCTTCAACAAGTTCAAGCCCAGAAAACAGAGCGTACTGCGAACCAGAACAAGTTTGAGGTACAAGAAGTTTGGTATGAACCTGGATACTTTAAATCCGATGCGCTGGTGCAATGGCAATGTGCCTGGCTTAAGAGCGCGGTTCAAAACCAAGAAGCAGGAAAATCTGATGAAGTGCAGAAAGCTACCCAGACACTCCTGGGATTCAAAGAAAGCAAGGACATAAAAATGTTTCCTGACTATGACCGATTCCTGGAAGATAACGTTACTCCGCTGCAAGCGGGAAACACCGCCCCCGCAAGGGAATTTCTTAACTCGGGATATTCGTGTGTTGCGCAAAATCAGCTCAAGTAAGAACAGTCTAGACCCAATGGGGTGGGGTGTAGGAAACTTCCTGCACCCCACCATTGACTAGAGTTATTAGAGTGATTATTCTCAGATGAATTATTAGAATTTAATCGAAGCTAAACCTTCATTCTTTTCGCTCATATTTGGTTGCCAAATGGAAGAACTATCATGTATTTCGTTCGAATTCAGCACCTCATATAATCGTTTAATCCTTTCCTTCATGAGCGTTGGTTCTTCTAATCCGTCTTGTGAATTTAAATTGAGAATAAATTTCATCACCGAAAAATGTTTAAGGCTTAGCTCCCCTTGAATTATGCCAGATTCCCTGCACTTAGCCAACTGTCTGAGGTGAAAGGTTCCACACCCCGAGGAGTAGTCGCAACCAAGAATTCTTTCTACAGCGGAAACATCCTTCCTAGATAGCATAGATAGCTTTCTAATGCCCTCCTTATCATCAGGATCTACCATAATGCCATTGCTAAGCAATACCCCTTCTGCCATATTACTAGCACTCGCAGATTCGTCACCTGGTCCGTATTTCCGGTATATCTCCTCAGCTAGTTCTTTTTTAGAACGTACTGTCTCTCTCAGCTTCTTGCTCTCTTCCTCTGTTATTATGTTATGTTCCTGCAACTTTTGGTACATGTAATCGATTGATACTTTACGCCCGAGTCGCACCTCTTGTTTTTTATCTAAATCTACTTTGCTTGAAAACTGCTGAATTAGCTTTTCTTGGGTAAATCCCTTTGAACGTAACAGCTGGACTTCGCCTGTTTTCGCTCCCACAGAGTTAGAGAAATCTCCGATTTTTAGCATACGTGTTTCACTCATAGAAAACTACCATCTGTTGTCTGTTTACCACCATGTTTGGTGAAACCAAGTTATCCGCCGAGTCGGCAATGCCCCATACAAAGAAAAATGAGGTTGATGCAGGCAAATTGCTCAGCCCAAAGTCTTTCAACGTTACTGAACCTACAGCTGCTGCCCCGTATATTTTATCCGTTATATCAGCACAGTAACGCTCAGAATATCCAACAGGGCAAATCCCACCAAATACCTGCTTTCCTGCCGGTACATTCGCAAATGTTGCGTTAAAAGTAATCATTTTCACTTTTCCGGAAGGAGCAGGGGAAGGTGGCGCAAAAATTGGAGAACCGTAATAATTCATTGTACGTACTATTGCAGGTGTGTTGCTTGCCTGCCCTTGCCAAGAACTCTCCGCAGACGCTGTAGTGACACCGACAGATAGCGTCAAAAGAAGTGCCGCTGTCACACCGGACATCAGCTTAAGAATTCGTGCTTTCATGATTTTTTCCTCCGATTCGTTCTGAGTGGCGATGTCTCTGCCGTCAGCTTCACTCTAGGAGATAACTAAACCTATGAAAATGTCCCAAAAATCAGACATCTGCAAACATGCTGGTAACAGCATATTTAAGTTTTCTAGCGTCATCTCTGTCTCGACATATCACACAGATTTGAAGATGGCACCTCATGATTTGCGCCGGCAACGTGTCACCTGGGGGCGGGGCTGGCGCCAGCGACGCGGCATCACCAAACGTGAGAAGGCATACCAACGCAAGCCCCGGGGAATCTTTTCCTCGCCCAACTTAGCCGCCGCCAAAGTACGCGCCCGACGGGCAAGGACAATTCCCTCGCCACAACCCACAATCAAGAACGCATAGGACGCAATCATCGACCAGGTATTCACCTGGAAAGCCAGTGCCTGCATCTTGTTTTGGGTCAAAATCGACACGGCAATAATTCCACCGAACATGGCCAACAGCACCGCAAACATCATCCACTCGGAAAAGGTGTAACGCCCATCCACATAGTCGCGCACGAAACGCCTGGCGGCACCGCGGTGCATCAAGGGCAGTAAATCCTCCCGCCCGGTACGCATGCCTTCCTCTTCCAACGCCATACGGCGACGGGATTCCTCGCGGGCACGTTCCTTGGCGGCCTTTTTGTCCCCACCCACAATCGGGCGGTAATTCCTGGCCTCCTGGGCTTTACGCGACGGAGTCGGACCTTTCTTTTGGCGGGAAACTTTCGGCACCCCACCGCCCGCCGTCGACTTGGAACTGGCGGGGTCGGCTTCGCTTGCTGGCTTCTTTTTGAATAGACTCATGATAACTCGATTATTCCACAACTTGGGAGAGGCCTGAAACCCTTTCCCCAAAGGAGGCTCAGCCACATGGACGAAAAAACATTGCGAGATAAAATCAACGCTGATTTCCCGAAAATCGTGGATTTCCTAAAGGAACTGGTGACAATCCCGGCAATCTCTGCCTTGCCGCAACACGAGGCGGACATGGTGAAAAGTGCCGAATTCATCGTTGGGAGACTGGCGAAAGCCGGATTTGAAGCCAAAATCACCACGGTGCAAGACCCCAAAACCGGGCGCACTTCTCGCCCCGCGATTATTGGCGAGAAACCCGGGCCGGCGGGGGCACCAACCGTGCTGCTCTATGCCCACCACGACGTGATGCCGGCCGATGGCCAATCCGGGTGGAACACCAGTCCTTTCGTGCCAGTGGAAAAGGACGGGCGACTCTATGGGCGTGGTGCCAGCGACGATGGGGCGGGAATCGCGGTTCATCTGGCGACCTTGCGAGCTTGGGGTGAAAACCTGCCGGTGACGGTGAAATTGTTCATAGAGGGGGAAGAGGAAGTCGGTTCCCCGACCTTCCACGCTTTCCTTGAAAAGCACCGGGATTTCATGGAATCTGACGTGATTATAGTGACGGATTCTTCGAACTGGGATGCCCAGACCCCAGCCTTAACTACTGGCTTGCGGGGGGTGCTAATTGTGGATGTGACGGTGCGCACTTTGACCCACGCGGTGCATTCTGGCCAGTTCGGAGGGGTCGTCTTGGATGCTTTGACATCCTTGTGTCGCCTGATAGCGACTTTGCACACCGATACCGGGGTGGTGGCGGTGCCTGGATTGGTGCGCGACTTATCGGCTGATGTGGATTACCCCGAGGCGGATTTGCGTGAGCAACTCGGCGCGGTCGACGGGTTGAAGCTGATTGGCGAGGGCGATTTGACTGCCCGCCTGTGGACGCAACCCACGGTAACAGTAATTGGGATCGATTGTCCTGACGTGGAACATTCTGGGAATGTCTTGTTGCCCGAGGCTACCGCCAGGATTTCGATGCGGATAGCTCCGGGAGAAAATCCGCAACAAGCTGGGGCGGCGCTGACGGATTATCTCCAGGCTCACGTGCCTTTCGGGGCGGAAGTTACAGTTAACGTGCGGGAATACGGGCCGGCTTACGCCGCTGATTTGGAAGCGCCCGCGATGAAACTGATGCAAGGAGCGCTTACTGACGCTTTTGACCAGTCGGCAGTACACATCGGAGTGGGGGGCTCGATTCCGTTCATCGCCACTTTCCAGGAGCTGTTCCCTCATGCCCAGATTTTGGTTACGGGGGTGGAAGACCCGTTGTCACAGGCGCATTCTGAGAATGAGTCCCAGGATTTGGCGGCACTTCAGGCTGCAGCCTTAGCCGAGACGCTATTTTTGGGGCGGCTGGCGGCGGCGGGTTTGCGTTGATAATTCAGGTTTTCGCCGTACCAGCGGTGGCCTCGTGGTTTGACGGGTTCATGAGGGGCTGGCTGAAATCAGCGCCTCATGACATCCTAACCATGCAAACCATAGCCGTACCTGGCAGCGTTGCCGTACCCGGCGTACCAGTCTTACCCCCGCGACACCTGAAACTTGATTCTGGAGCTGAGCAGGTCGTGGTTTTCACTCCCGAAATTACCGGTGAACCTGGGGTGGGGGATTTGACCAGCCTAGTAGTTTCGAAAGTCTGGCGTCACGGAATTCAACCGGTGGTGGCTCTTGCCATGGACACGCCACTGTCGCGTCGGCAACTGGCTGAATCCGGATTATCTGGCGTGTATTTGTTAGCAGAACAGCCCAATCGTAGCCTCGAAGATTGGGGTAAAATTTTGGGACAAACCTGGCATCATGACTGAATATACCCTAGTTTTGAAAGGCAGAGCGGCTTTCAACTAAACTCGGGGAACCGGTTGCTTTCGAGCCGAATTCAGCCAGTTTACAGGTTTTATTTCGGCTTTAGACTGTGCCGGCAGCGAACAAAACACTTGCGGGTAATGCAAGGCAAACCAAACCAGGCTAAACTGAAAACTGAAGTGAATCTGAATGAAGGGAAATTTATGAGCGAAACCGCAACCTTGACCCACGAAGTTAACCTGACCGAAGCGGCGGTGGCAAAAATCCGGGCACTGCTGGAACAGGAAGGCCGCGATGACCTGAACCTGCGTATTGGAGTGGCACCGGGGGGCTGTTCCGGGCTGATTTACCAGCTCGAGTTCGACGATGTCATTGAGGAAGACGATGCGGTGCGGGATTTTGATGGGGTGAAACTGGTGGTAGACCGGATGAGCGTTCCGTACCTCGCCGGAGCCTCGATTGATTTCCAGGATACTTTGGCGCAGCAGGGCTTTGTGATTGACAACCCGAATGCGGCTAATACCTGTTCTTGTGGAGGGTCTTTTCACTAAGAGCTATCTTGGAAGTAACTCAGGGAAGAAAAGCTAGGGCGAGCTGCGCCGAAATTGCGGTACTTCTTGAGAGTTACCCTGTAGAATGGAAAAGATTTTAAGAGTTGCAACAATTTAGGGAGTATCGTGTTTCGAAAAATCGCAGTTCTGTTGGCTTCCGCTACCATTGTTTTCACGCTTTCCGCTTGTGGAAAGGCAACTGGAGATGGTCTTCCTACGGTGTCTTCCCCAAACTTTGGTACCGTCCCGGAGATAAATTTCCCCAGTAACAAGCCACCTCAATCCATCTTGACCAAGGTTTTGGACGAAGGTGACGGTAAAGGTCAAACTGTTGGGGATTCTGACTTTGTCTTGGTGGATTACTATGGCAAAGTGTGGGGTGGAGCGCAGCTACCTGACTCGACTATCGCGGGTTCTGGCGAACCACGAGGTTTCTCGCTGACTGACCCACCGATTAAGGGATGGATGGCCTTGCGTGGAGCGAAAGTGGGACAGCGGCTCATGCTGATAATGCCTCCCACTGATGCCTATGGTGATCTTGGTAGTGAATCTATTGGGGTAAAGAAGGGCGACACTTTGACCTACGTGGCTGATATTCGCCTTGCAGTGTCCCCGGATGCGGGCAGTCAGTTCCAAGTTACCCCGACTAATGAAGCCTTGCCGCAAGGAGTCAGCGTGAACGCTTCAGAAAACGGCGATTTCGGGGTAGATGCCAGCGCTGCGGGGGAATACCCCACGAAACAAAATGCTACCGTCTATGCTCAAGGAAACGGTGAAAACGTCAAACCGGGACAGTCCGTGGTAGTGAAACAAATCAGCGCGGACTGGGGCAAGGCTACCGCTCCTGGGGATTGGGGCAACGCAAAGATGTACGCTATCGAGGCAGGTTCCATCAAAGCCGAAGGCTTGCCCTTGGGAAGTATGATTTTGGTCGTGTATCCGGCTACTTCTTCCAGCGAGCCGCGGGCGGCATTGCTGCAGATTTTGGCTTCATATGACACCAAACGCTAAAGATTTAGGGAGTGGATTTTATGCGAGTCTCAAAGAAATTCCTGGCAGTATTGGCGCTGATTCCTTTGATTGCAGGGGTGAGTGCGTGTTCTAAGGCCGATAAAGAATCTAATGCTCCGTTGGCAAAGCCTAAGGCTTGCGTCAAGACAATTACCCCGGCTTCATCCGGGGAAGTCCCTGAAGTCAAACCCGCCGAAAATGCTCCCGTCCCGGAGGCAACGGCCGGCAAAGATTTTGGCCAGGAACCGACCATAGCCCCGGGTAGTGGGGCACCGTCCAATGATTTTATTCGCAGTATCCTGATTAAAGGCAGTGGTTCCGAGGTATCTGCCAATGCGGATGTGGTGGTGAACTACGTGGGGCAAACTTGGGACGGGAAAGTCTTTGACAGTTCCTGGAAGCGTGGCAAAACCGCTACTTTCAACCTGCGTGAAGTGGTGCAAGGTTGGCGTTGGGGATTAGCGGGAGCGCATGTGGGCGATCGGGTCGAGCTGGTTATTCCTCCCAAGCTTGGCTACGGGGAACTCACCCCTGAGGAACAAGCCCAGAAGGCAGCGGGCAAGGGGATTGCTGGCAAGCCCAAGCTGGCCGGTGACACCTTGGTTTTTGTAGTTGATATTGTGTTCTCTCCACCAGTTTTGAACGAACCCCAGTTGGCGGCCTACACCCAGGTACTTTCGAAGTCTAAACCTACTGACGCGAAATTGCCCGATGGCCTTAAGATTTACTGCCAACCTGGTGAGGAACCTCAACCTGCATATGTCGAGGGAGCCAAGATTCCCTCCCAGCCTGTTACTGTGTGGACAATGGAAGGACAGGGGCGCACCATCGAAGCCGGTGATCAAGTAGGATACGTGCTGGTCTATGGGTCATGGGGTGATGCCCCCCAATCCACCTGGACGAATGGCAGTTCGGTGACTTGGGTAAAAGCTGAAGATGCCAAGGCTGTGGGCAAGAAAGTAGGCTCCCGTGTGGTTTTGGTTGGACCACCAAACGAAGCGGCTAAACGCGGCGTGGTTCAGATTGTTGATATTGTCGATGCAATTAGCCTCTCGGAGAAAGGCAACACGCCCGCGAAATAACCTAGGGTGGGGTTTTTGCTCCTAAGACAGGCCAGGCTAGAATGAATTTAGCAATATGAAGGAGTTGCCTATGGATGCGAAGACTAAACCCGATGCGGCCGAAATTATGCTTTTCAGCAGTGATTTGCACACGCGTGAAACTATTATGGACGCAGCCGGAATCAGTGGAGCCTTTGGCTTGCCGCCGATTAACTGGCTAGAAGTAGCCACCGCGAAGGCCGCGAAGTTGAGCTTCGAAGAAAACCGTTTCGCGGCGTTGGTCTTGGATGCGGAGACCACCCAGGAAGGCGGGGAATCTCTGTCTCGCTGGTTACATGACCATCATGATAAAGTTCCTCCGGTTATTATGCTGGTGGCGCGACCCCAAGACGAGTGGCTAGCTCGCTGGTCGGGAGCAGCGCAGTGTATTCAGGCGCCGTTCCACGCCGACACTGTAGTTGATGCCATCCAGAAAGTGCTTGCACCCGCGCACTAATGGAAGATTGTGCGAACTATTTCTTGATAATCAGGAGGTACAAGCTCCATAACAAAATCAGGAGACACACACAGGCTATGACAGCAGAAAAAGCGGGGCGTGCAAAGCCCAGTACGCACAGACCCATTAGGCTGATGACCAGCAGAACCCATCCTCTCACTGTGGAGGGACGTAAATGGGGCAGAGGGGGATCAGGCTGAACGAAACCCTCGGTATCTTCTGCCGGAGACCAGTCGCGAGGTCCCACGCCACCGAGTTCCGGGGTTGCCAAGGCTAGTTCCTCGAACCGGCGTTCAATTTCATCATCGTCGGGAACATCATCCCGGTGGCCTTTCTTAAACAAAGACATAATGCCCAAGCTATACAGAAATTACTAATCAGGCAAGCGGAGGTTCAAAATGTACAGGTTTGCAAAGTTTGTAGCGGGCCCGTTGCTGCATTTACTGTTTCAACCGTGGATTCGCGGTGGGGAAAACATCCCGGACGAGGGGCCGGCTATTCTCGCGTCCAACCATCTAGCCGTTATAGACTCCATTTTTTTGCCACTCATGACCAAACGTGAGATTACCTTCGTCGGTAAATCTGATTATTTCACCGGTACCGGCTTCAAAGGCTGGATGGTGAAACACTTCATGCAATCCGTGGGAGTGATTCCTATGGATCGTTCGGGGGGACGAGCCTCCCAGGCCGCCCTGGATAAAGGCCTGGAGGTACTTAAGCGGGGAGATTTATTTGGAATCTATCCCGAGGGAACCCGCTCCCCGGATGGACGACTCTATCGTGGTAAAACTGGGATTGCCCGGCTGGCCTTGGAATCTGGGGCACCAATTATTCCGGTGGCGATGGTGGGGACGAATAAATCTCAGCCCATTGGCAAGCGTCTGCCACGTCCGGAACGAATCGGGGTTATTGTTGGTAAACCCCTGGATTTTTCCCGCTATATTGGGATGGAGAATGATCGTTTCGCATTGCGTTCCATCACTGATGAGGTCATGTATGCGCTGATGTTGCTGTCAGGACAGGAATACGTTGATGAATACGCCGCGAACGTAAAGAAAAAGCTTGAAGAAGCCAAAAAGGCTTCCAAGGATGCCTCTTAAAAATAGGCTTGAAAACCCGAAAAACACTAGAAAGAAAGGTGACACAGTGAGTTTAAAACGAGTAGCGCTACTGACCGCAGGAGGCTTCGCGCCCTGCTTGTCTACGGCAGTGGGAATGCTAATTGAGAGATACACGGAGTCCGACCCGAATGTCGAGATTATTGCCTACGAGCACGGCTATCACGGCCTGTTGACCGGCAAGTATTTCGTAATAGATGCCGAGGCTCGCGCCCATGCCGTTCGCCTGCAGAACTACGGCGGTTCCCCGATTGGTAATTCTCGCGTAAAGCTTACCAACACCGCTGATTTAGTCAAGCGTGGCCTCATCAAGGAAGGGGAGGATGCTTTACAGGTTGCTGCCAATCGTCTGGTTAAGGACGGGGTTGATGTGCTGCACACCATTGGTGGTGATGACACGAATACTACCGCCGCCGACTTGGCTGCATACCTGGAGACCAATAACTATCACCTGACCGTGGTGGGTTTGCCTAAGACTATTGACAACGATGTGGTACCGATTCGCCAGTCGCTGGGTGCGTATACCGCAGCGGAAAACACTGCGCTTTACGCCTCGCACATTATTTCTGAGTCGCGCGTGTCGCCCCGGATGCTCATCGTTCATGAGGTGATGGGTCGAAATTGTGGCTGGCTAACCGCCTATTCCGCAAAGCTCTACCGGGAGTGGTTGGATCAACAGCAATTCGTCCCCAGCGTAGGTTTGGATCGCTCCCACTGGGAGATTCACGGGGTATATGTCCCAGAAATGAAGATGGATATCAAAGCGGAAGCCAAACGGCTCAAAGAGATTATGAATCGGGTAGGAAATGTCAATATTTTCCTGTCCGAGGGTGCGGGTGTGATGGATATTGTGGCTGAGATGGAAGCGGCTGGACAGACGGTTAACCGCGACGCTTTCGGGCATGTGCGCCTTGATGAAATCAACCCGGGTCAGTATTTCGCCAAGCATTTCGCCACGGATTTGCAAGCCGAAAAGGTTTTGGTGCAAAAATCCGGATACTTCGCACGCTCTGCTCCATCTAATCAACAGGATTTGTTGCTGATAAAGGGCATGGTGGACTTGGCGGTACAGAGCGCTTTTGCTGGCAAATCTGGGGTTATTGGGCACGACGAAGAAAACCACGATGTTCTTAGCTGCATTGATTTCAAACGGATTAAAGGTGGCAAGCCTTTCGATGTGACCACACCATGGTTCCAAACCTTGCTGTCTGAAATCGGCCAAATCTAGAGATTGCTGATAATCTTGGTCCAGGCCACCAATGGTAGCCTGGACCAAGTTACAACTGGGGTACAAGGACAATAATCAGCGTGGAACACAGCGTAGAACAACTTCATCTGCAAGACTTCGAAGCGGCGTGGCGTGCCTGTCCCGCCGTTCAACAGCCGGCTTATCCCGATGTGGTCGAAGTCCAGCGAGTCTGCGTGGAACTCAAACGCCGTCCACCCCTGGTTTTCGCTGGGGAAGTCAATGAACTGCGCGAACTTATGGGTAAGGCTGCCAAGGGCGAGGCTTTCGTGCTGACCGGCGGGGATTGCGCGGAAACTTTCGCGGAATCCACCGCCGACCACTTGAAACTGAAGGTTCAGACGATTTTGCAAATGGCGGTGGTCTTGACTTACGGGGCAGGGTTACCGGTGGTCAAGATGGGTCGGATGGCCGGGCAATACGCCAAGCCGCGTTCGGCTGACACCGAGACTCGTAATGGCGTGACCCTGGAATCTTATCGTGGGGACGCGGTCAATGGTCACGAGTTTACCCGGGAATCTCGCACCCCAAATCCCAAGCGTCTGCTGGAAACCTACCAATATTCGGCCGCTACGCTGAACCTGATTCGAGCCTTTACTCAGGGTGGATATGCCGATATGCGCCGGGTTCACGAATGGAACAAGGGGTTTGTGAACAATCCAGCCTATGCCCGTTTCGATGCCCTGGCTCAATCCATCGATGCGGCGATGCAGTTCATGAAAGCAACTGGGGTGCCTGCCGATGCGATGCGTACAGTGGATTTCTATTCGGCTCATGAGGCGCTTCTCTTGGAATATGAAAACGCTTTGACTCGTGTCGATTCTATTTCCGAGGACTTGTACGATACTTCAGCGCACTTTGTGTGGATTGGGGAACGTACTCGGCAACTTGATGGTGCACATCTGGAAATGCTTTCGCGGGTGAAAAATCCGATTGGAGTGAAACTGGGGCCTTCTGCCACCGCAGAAGACGTAACACACCTGGCAGAGCGACTCAACCCGGAGGGTATCCCCGGACGACTCACCCTGATTTCCCGTCTGGGGAATGCTTCGGTGCGCGAGATTCTGCCCGGTTTATTGCGTGCCGGTAAAGCCACGGGCAAACCCATTGTGTGGATGTGTGACCCGATGCATGGTAACACGGTGAAAACTGCGAGTGGCTATAAGACTCGTCACTTTGAAACGGTTCTGGACGAGGTGCGCGCATTTTTCGAGGTTCACGAAGCCGAAGGGATGATTCCCGGTGGCATTCACGTAGAGTTGACCGGCGATGATGTTACCGAAATCGTGGGTGGTACTGAAACCGTGGATGAAGCCGCCTTGGCGAAACGCTACGAGACTCTGGTAGATCCGCGCCTAAATCACCAGCAATCCTTGGAGCTGGCTTTTATGGTGGCGGAAATGCTGGCGAAACTGCGTCCCGGATTGCAAAACACTGACCTGGTGGATTTCCCTGAAATGGGTTTCTAAATCATCCGTATTGTGACAGTTGACCCCACCGGGATTACCGTCCCAGCTCTGGGGTTAGTATCAGCAACAATACCCGCCACATTGAACACTCGCTCAACACGGACTTTCAGACCTAGGCCTTGTAAAATCGCGGTGGCATCCGCTTGAGATTTACGTTGCACATTGGGAACCGCCACGGTTCGCGGTCCTTTAGACACCACGAAGGAAATCTCGTCGTGCCGATAAACGGTGGAACCGCCCTTAGTATTTTGGCTGATAACTAAGCCTTTAGCTACCGTGTCGGAGTAATCCTCGCTAATATTGGAACTCAAGCCGGATTGCGCTAGTAAAGCATTGGCCTCATCCCGAGTCTTCCCGACCAGGTGTGGTACAGTAACCGGTTCACGTCCCTTCGAGATAACAGCCTTCACCACTGTGTTGTGCGGGATGGTGGTGCCTGGAGCTGGGTCTTGACTAATCACCGTGCCTTGAGGCACCGTATCCGAGTAGTCTTCGCTGATTTGCGGGGCGGTAAAACGTGCTTTGGTTACCAACTCGGTTGCTTGCGGCGCGGTTTTCCCAGACAAGTCAGGCATTCGCAGCATCTCAATGCCTTTGGACACATAAATCGTGGCTTTTTGGAAGCGTCCCAAGGGCTGGTTAGCGGCCGGTTGGGTGCGAACTACATTGCCAGCGGGTACCTCGTCATCAAAAACGTCTTGTCGCTGGAAAGCTATATCGTTGTCTTGTAGTGCCTTAGAAGCTCCCGACCACTGCTGGTTAGTCAAATCCACCATGGGGCGATACGATCCCGGTCCCCACAGGAAAAACCATGCCGCACCCAGAGCGCACAGCATTACCACTAAAACGCTTATGAGTGCTATAAGTCGGCCTCGTCTGTGGGCTTGCGTGGGGTGGTTCGTGGGGGTGGCGGGTTCATGAGGTGCCAACGGGGTTGTACCCTTAGCCTTACGACCAAACCATCTTTTTTTCTGGGTTCCTGTCATGGCTAACGGCACCTGGTTTAAAGTCGGGGTTGCCATAACCGCATCCATAGGCTCGGAATCTTCCAGCGTTGGTTTTGCCGAACCTCGCAGAGTCAGTTCCTCGGGGTTAAGCTCGGCCAGAACATCTTCTACCAAAGCCTTGCCTGCCGCCGCATCCACCGGGCGGTGTGCCGGATCCCTTTCCGTGAGCTTCGTAATCAGTTCGTCCACCGCTTCGGGAACCCACGGTTCAGTTTGGCGAATGTGAGGCAAATCGTTGTGTACATGCGCATAGGCGACCTGGATAGGGGAATCCCCAGTGAAAGGCGGTACCCCTGCCAACAGTTCATAAAGCATGATTCCGGTAGCATACACATCTACGCGTCCGTCAGCAGTCTCGCCCGAGACGGTTTCAGGAGCTAGATAGGCTACTGTTCCCAAAATAGAACCCGTAGTGGCAGCGGTAGCTTCGGAAGCTGCACGTGCTAGGCCGAAATCAGCCACTTTTACCGGACCGGACTTGGGGATAAGCACGTTTTCTGGTTTGACATCGCGGTGCACAAATCCACTACGGTGCGCGGCGGCCAGGGCATCAAAAATCTCCGTGGTGATTCTAAGGGCTTCCCCTAGGGGCAAACAGCCTTGGGAACGCAAATAGGTACGCAGATTGGGGCCTTGCACCAGTTCCATCACTAGATAGCTTGAGCCCTCGGTGGTGCCTTGATCATAGACTGCGACCACTCCCGGGTGGGTCAAACGAGCAGCAGCACGAGCTTCGCGGCGAAACCGCGCCACGAAATCCTGTGATTCAGCTAAGTGGGGGTACATGATTTTCAAAGCCACCGGACGATCGAGGCGTGTGTCTTTGGCCCGATAAACCGTGGCCATACCGCCACGCGCAATTCGCGCCTCGATAACGTAGCGGGAATCAACCGTGGTTCCCACCAGACTGTCCGGCTGGGCTTGGCCGCCAACCGGCACGACGGAACCCGGGTGAGGAACAGTCAATGGTGGTAAAGCGTCGGAATCATCTTCTGCCAGGTGTTTACCGTTGCGATTTGGCCGCACAACGGGTGCTGGAATCTTCGTGGTAGCAGCGTTTCTGTCCTGACTAGCGGGCTTATCGGCACTATCGCCGTTCCGGGAGGATGTTGGGAGGTCTGCAGACCTGGGTTCATGAGATTCCGTCACGCCGGTAAGTCTATGATAAAAATGCTCGGATTTCTGTGTCCCTCCCCGAGAAGTAACACTTTTCAGCGTAGTTTTGTTTCATGAATGATATTTGGACGGAATTGGAATGGCTCACACCTAAGGAAGCCGCCGCTTTTCTAGAAGTGGAACCTAAACAGATACGCACCTGGACAAAAGACGGCTCCCTGGTAGCCTTAGAAAACCCCACTGACGGTAAACACATGATTCCCCGGGGATTCCTGGTTAAAAGGGAAGATTACGTCGGGCCACTTGAAACTTTGAAAGGCACTATTACTTTGCTTCGTGATTGCGGATTAACAGATACAGAGATAGTAGGCTGGCTGTTTTCGATCGAGGAGACACTGGGGGAGACCCCGCTACAAGCTCTGCTGACTGGGAAAAAGAAAGCGGTGAGACGAATCGCGGGCGCATTGGCGCTGTGAAGATGGCACCTCATGAACCCGACGGAAAACCCTAGTTTTCGCGATTAACCAAAGCCGAGCCAAAAGCACAGAGCTGCTGTTTAATCTCCAACGGAACATCGAGAGCATCGAGAATCAACTGGGACTGATTCAGATGCTGATTCATAAGCTTCGCTACCGCCGCCCGTGCCCCCGAACCGGTAATAATCGCTTGGATATTAGATAAAATCGGCGGGGTCAAATCCGGAGCCCCCCAGTAGCGTTGCAGGTATTCGCGACCCTCGTCATCAGTCATTTCCCAAGCTACCGCTAGTTGCACTGTGCGTTTACCGGCGCAAATATCGTCCCCACTGGGCTTGCCAGTTAACTCCTGGCTGCCGAAAATCCCCAAATCATCGTCACGCAACTGGTAGGCAATCCCCAGCGGCGTCGAAAAGTCCTCTAGTTTAACCAGTAAATCGGGGGTGGCACCAGCCAAGGCTGCTCCAATCAGAATTGGAATCACCACGGAATAACGTGCCGTTTTGTGGCGAATCACCTCCATAGCGCTTTCCTTAGAAGGCGGAACATCAGCAGTTAAATCCCGACTTTCCGCGAAAAGATCCAGGTACTGGCCGTAGGCTACCTCAGCTTGCATTGTCACGTAGAGCTGTCCCAGTGCCTGGAGTCTTGCGGAATCCAGGCCTTTCACCGCGCTGGCGAAATAAGAGTTTGCCGCCGCGAAGAGTAAATCCCCCCACAGAATTGCTGCCGATTCCCCAAACTTCGGGCCGCCCGCCGGCGAGGAAGTCATGAAAGCAATCTGAGCTGATGGTAAACCGCGACGAATCCGGGCTTCATCAATAATGTCATCGTGGACAATGGCAGAGGCCTGGAACAGCTCCAGACAAGTCCCCAAATCCAACAGGCAACCGGGAATCTGAGGGCTGACCGTGCCGCCGGACGCAATCCATCCGATATAGGCTCCGATAGCGCGAAAACGCTTGCCGCGTAACAGTAAACCTATGGTGGAATCGGAAAAATCATCGAGCTGTTTTTCACTCAGCGCTGCGCTAGTGCAATGCTGCCAGGGGTGGTTGAGTCGGTGGCCTACGCCAGTACGAATCTCGTCGGCAAGTGGAATTTCCTCAATCATGTGGCAAATTTTACCATGTAAGATGAAAATCTGGTAGCATAAAATTATAATTGAACCTCGGACGTTGAAGATGACTTAGCGTGAGAAAGGTTCGGGGTGTCTACGACAAAGCAAAAATCTGACGAAGTTCAAAGCGAAACTACCCAGAAAAAGAGGGTCACCACAGCAAGGGAAACTGCCAGCAAAACCACCGGCACCACTGCAATAACCGCGAGTGGTGGAGCCGCGAAAACCGCAGCTAAGACCGCAAGTAAAGTTGCTGCCAAGAAAACCTCTGTCGCCAAGACCACGGCGACGAAATCTGCTGCTGCGAAAGCAGTGAAAAGTAAAGCAAACGCCAAGACTACGGCACCCAAAACCGCCAGTTCCAAGACCGGTAGCACTAAAACCGCCACCGCAAAATCCGGAACTTCAGCCCAAAAAGTGGCAGCGTCCGGTAGTAAGACCACCAAAGCGGCAGGTAACAAGGCCGCTAGTGCTAAGACTGCTGGTACTAAAACCACGAAAAATTCCGGTGCTAAAACCGCCAAGGCGGCTGGCACTAAAGCTTCTGCTGCTAAGGAAACTGGCAGCAAGTCCCCCAAAACCAGTGGGGCAGCAGCTAAGAAAACTGCTGCGGGAAAGAAACAGGCTGATACCACTAAAACTGGTGCCTCATCCTCTAAAAAGGGCACTACAGCGCGAAAGACCACAGCGACGCGGCGCGGACATAAGCCTAAGGACGCGGATACCGAGATTCCTAAAGATTTGCCTCTGGACGAGGAAGAAGAATTAAACGAGGATAGCGAACCTGATGATGTCGAACTGGACGAGGAAGACATCGAAGAAACCGACCTGGATGACTTCGAGGAAGGTGACGAAGACGACCTTGACGACGACACCGATGGCGAACAAGACCACGATATCGAGGACGACACAGCAGATTATTCAGGGGACTCTAAGCACAAGAAGGGCTCCAAAACCGCCGAATTCGTGATTTCGGAAAAAGACGAAACCGACGAACCTGCCCAGAAAGTCACGGTGGCAGGGGCGACTTCGGATCCGGTCAAGGATTATTTGAAGCAAATCGGTAAAGTCGCCCTGTTGAACGCTGAACAAGAAGTCAATCTGGCCAAGCGTATCGAGGCGGGGCTCTATGCCGAGCACCTGTTGAAAACCGAACAAGATTCGATGACCCCGAAGCACGCCCGGGAACTGCACTGGGTGGTGCAAGACGGGGTAAATGCCAAGAATCACCTGTTGGAGGCGAACCTGCGTCTGGTGGTGTCCTTGGCAAAGCGCTATACCGGGCGCGGGATGCTGTTCTTGGATTTAATCCAGGAAGGCAACCTGGGCTTGATTCGCGCGGTCGAGAAATTCGACTATTCCAAGGGATACAAGTTTTCGACCTATGCTACTTGGTGGATTCGCCAGGCGATTACCCGTGCTATGGCCGACCAGGCGCGCACCATCCGCGTGCCGGTGCACATGGTAGAGGTTATCAATAAACTGGCGCGGGTGCAGCGCCAGATGCTGCAGGATTTAGGGCGCGAACCCACCCCGGACGAGCTGGCTCGCGAGCTGGATATGACCCCGGAAAAGGTCGTGGAGGTACAGAAATACGGGCGTGAACCGATTTCTCTGCACACCCCGCTGGGTGAGGACGGGGATTCCGAGTTCGGGGATTTGATTGAGGATTCCGAGGCTGTGGTTCCGGCTGACGCGGTGTCTTTCGTAATGCTTCAGGAACAGTTGCAGCGTGTGTTGGATACCTTGAGCGAGCGCGAGGCGGGGGTTATCGCCATGCGCTACGGACTCAACGATGGGGTGCCGAAGACTCTGGACGATATTGGGCATCGCTACGGGGTGACCCGCGAGCGGATTCGCCAAATCGAGTCCAAGACCATGTCGAAGTTGCGCCACCCCGCGCGCTCCCAGTCCCTGCGCGACTACCTGAACTAGCCCCGTCTGGGTTCTTTAGATTCGCTATGACTACTGCCGTGGTCTGCTTGCGTTGCGGCAGGTTCATGAGGTGCTAGTCGGGAAATTTGGCGTAGGTTTCACATCGCGACAAGCGCAATTATTCGTGGATGGCGCCGTTTTTGGCGCTGAATACTAGGAGTTCGGCGCGGGAGCGGACTTGGAATTTTTGCATGATGGAGGTCATGTGGGTTTTGATGGTGCTTTCTTGGCTGTGTAGGGTTTTGGCGATTTGGGCGTTGCTTTTGCCTTTGAGGACTTCTTGCCAGACATCACGTTCTGCGGGTGTCAGGGCTTGTTTCCCGGCGGTGTACTTGGGGTCGGGGGTGAAGTTGGGGTCTTCGTAGTTGGCTATCAGCATGTTGAGTGGCTTGGTGGACATGAAACGTCCGCCCTTGGCGACTTGTTTGATGGCGGCGGACAGGTCTGCCCTTGGGGCATCCTTGGTTAGGAATCCGTCGGCTCCGGCTTCTAGGGCTTCTTTCAGCCAGGTGTCGTGGCGGAAGTTCGTCAGCATGATGACACCTAGATTGGGGAAACGTTCCTTGATTTGCCTGGTGGCTTCGATGCCGTCCATTTTCGGCATTTCCACGTCCATTAGGACTACGTCGGGATGGTGTTTCTGTACTAAATCGAGGACGTGGTGGCCGTCAAAACCGACTCCTTCCACAACCTTTTGTCAATCCCTATGAAGCACTTCAGAATCCGGAATTACCACTCACCACTACAGACTGGAGTGAATTCGGGAACCCTCTTGAAGATTCTGAGGTTAAACGCTTCATAAAGTCATATTCTCCTGTGCAAAACGTTAAATGTCAGGAATATCCTTCTTTAGCTGTTGTGCTCGGCGAAAATGATACAAGAATTAGCAATCGCGATGCCATTGAATGGATTAATAAAATTCGGGAATATAACACCACCCAAACCGAATGTCTGTGCTCTATTGTGCCAAATGTCGGTCACGGAACCACGCATCCCGAGTTTGAATACGCCTTCTGGTATCGCCACTTATTATCACCGGCACACGGCAATTGATGGTGTCGGGTAGCCGGAAATTGTTAAGGCCTAGAGAGCCTCTGACCTGCGGGAACGATAGGCGGAAGCGAGCGGTTTGAAAATTTTCCTGATTTAGGTCTAGTCAGGGAGGGGTTCCCTTTGGTATAATGAGAGCTACCGCTGGGTTTCGTCGGGTCGTTAGGCTAAAGCGCAAGGTGGCGAGGTGGTGGCGAGTCTGGGAAACCCAGGATTTCATCAGACTTAAGGAAGGGAATTATCATGAATAGACTAAACGCTTTCCGTTGGTTTGTTTTTGGATTCTTGATGGGTATTTGGGCTATATGGTTGTGTCTGGTATTAATATTTCAAGACGATTCGTCAGCTCAGGCTAAACTTAATCCGCTGCTCTGGGGATGCTTAATCGGCCAGTTCATTATCATTATCCCCTTATTCCTGCTTAGCAGTAAGGCGAGGAAATACCAACAGAACCAAAAGGAAGCCTTAGAAGCTGCCTCTCTAGTATCCAGCTAGAGTGATGTTGTTCCTAGCGGGGATTTTGCAAAGGGGAACGCCATGAATACTGTGCCGCTTTCAAAACGAATTAACGCCATAATCGCAGGTAGCGCCGCATTAGTACTGGCTGCTGTGTCGCTTACAGGATGCAGCCCGAGCCAAGCCGGGGCTGCGCAAAATCGACGACACCCAAACTGGCGCATCCCAGAACGCTAACAACCCCGCCACCTCGAAAGATAGCGGGATATATTCCCCGCAGAAAGCCCAGGAAATCTCCACGTACCTCATGAAACTGAGTGAAAACGGAACCGGTACCACCGAGGCGCGCCCCAACAAAATCGAATACCTGCCCGATATCCCACCAACCCGATTTCGCGCCAAAAACCTCGACACACAATATGGCCCGGTCAAAACCAATCTACAGATTAGCCCAGCCGGAACTTTCGAACTCCCAAGTGACATCGAATTCCTGCCGGGAACCAGATATTCCCCAGATTACAAGGCCTATCGAATCGGCTGCGACACGGAATGTGAAAAGCATAAGGAACGCCCCTTTGCATCCGGCACCGCCATTCACCAGATAGACCTCAAAGCCAAAAAGTCACCGAAATGTATCGCAGCCCCGCAGGATGGAGGATAACCGGGCTCACCAACAGCGCGGAATGGATAGTGTGGGAAGAATCCCCCGACAAGGCCGCTGTGGGCACCGACAAAATGGTAGAGCCCTATCCGTGGCGACTCATGCGCTGTGCCAAAACCGAATTCCTACAAAAAACCTGTAAACCCACCCCGCTCGACAGCGACGAAACCGGGCAAACCAACGGGCCGGGTGACAACCTGGCCATCCACCAAGATGTGCTGCTCTACACCACCGGGAGACAACTCGGCGGATTCAACGGCGATAAACTGGAATACCCCAGCCAAGCCCATGTTTTGAACCTGAAACACCCGGGGACACCCCGCCAGCTTTTCACCTCGCATTCCCGGATTTTCGTGGGATTCACCTCGAAAGGGGTGCCCCTGGCTTTCACCAACAATAACGAAGTCGAATGGATGTACATGGAAAAACACGGTAACCCGACCGCCTGGGGCTTCGACCCCAGCAAAAAATGGCAAGCCGTGAAGATTTTCGAAGGCCAGGCGCTAAACGGATACATCATCGACGCGGCGGTGGGTGACCGGATTATTTGGCAAGATTACATCGAATTCCCCGGGATGAAGAATTATCCCGTAGAGGCACCCAGCGACGTGGTGCGCTACGTGAACTTGACTGGGGAAAAGATTAAGCGCACCGTCGGGGAAACCGTGCTTGGCTACGGTCATTTCTTGGGGAAGATATTCGTCCGCGAGCAGGTGACCCAGGCCGATCATCAATGCCGAGCCTCGGCGGTAGATTTGCGCTCTAACGGTGCGGTGGAATTCACCGAGCCGGGGGACTGCCAATACCCGGCGAACTCCAACGCTCCCGGCGAGGCTTTCGCCAACATGCGCGATTGGGGCAGTAAGGCGCTGGCCGGCCACGGGGACGACTACTTTTTCCTCTCAACCTGGGTGCATGATGACAACAACCCGGACAGTCAGACGATTCACGTGTATGACGTGAAATAACCGCCGTCAGGGGCGGAATGTAGCGATTGGCGGTGCTAGATTTCGGACAAAGCCCGGTCAAGCAGATCACGAACTGCAGTGCTTTGAGAGACGCGATGCAGGCTCATGTAACGGTTGAGTTTCGCTTCGCGAGCCGAGTCGATTTGAACCGGAATAATCTTTATTTCGGGAACGTCGCCGACTCCAAAAGAACTTTCTCGCATCCGTTTTGCGCCTTCTTCCAGCTCCTCCAAAGAATAGCCGCGCTCCGCTTCCGTCACATCCTGGCGAATCAAGGCCGCTTCCTCCGGGGGCAGGTCACCAATCTTCCTGATAGTGTAGCCACTCATTGCGTCCTCCTTCCATCAAATTCCGGTATTTTTTACGCATTGGCATCGCATGTATAATCGCTTCGCCATAGCGCGTGGTTCGCGCAACTATGACTTCCAAGGGTTGTCCGCTCGAAGAAAAACCCAGATACAAAATTTTTCGGGGTTCTTCCCGCATTAAGAAACGCTGCTAAGGATGCTCAACCACGAACACTGAATCATCTGGCTTTATGCCGTGTTTGAGCGCCGATTCCAGTATTTCCACCAAACCAGTCTGGCATAGCAACCCACGGATGTCTAGTGTTGTCCATGTACATAGTGGCCTGAAATAGTTGCCGCAGGGGGTGACGGCGCGGCCGGTAGAGGGCGTTTCTGTGGTAGCTCGGGGTGGGGTGGCGCGCGCGGTAAGGATTTTTCATTAGTATGGTAGCCGTGGTTACAACGAAAGACGTGCAAGATTACTCTGCCCATCACCTCTCGGTGCTCGAAGGGCTCGAGGCTGTGCGCAAACGCCCCGCCATGTACATCGGGTCGACCGACCAGCGCGGGCTGATGCACTGCCTGTGGGAGATTATCGACAACTCCGTCGACGAGGCGCTGGCCGGGTTTTGTGATCACATCGAGGTGTTCCTTTATCCCGATTATTCGGCGGAAGTCCGCGACAACGGACGCGGGGTGCCAGTTGATACCGTGCCGGGCACGGGTCTTTCCGGGGTGGAGGTCGTCTATACGAAACTGCATGCCGGAGGGAAGTTCGACTCCGGACTGTACAAGGTCGCCGGCGGTCTGCACGGGGTGGGTGCCTCGGTGGTAAACGCCCTGTCGGCGCGCATGGATGTGCAAGTTGACCGTGGGGGAGACATCCACCAGCTGCAGTTTCGTCGCGGCGAACCGGGGGTGTTTACGGATCATGAGGCGCTAAGCCCAAACAACCCTTTCGCCGCTTTCGAGGACGAATCAAAACTGACAAAACTGGGCAAAGTATCCAAAAGCCGTACCGGAACCCGGGTACGTTTCTGGGCGGATTTCCAAATCTTCCCTAAATCCACCGCCTTTGACTTTGAAAGCCTGAAAGAACGCGCCCGCAAAACTTCCTTCCTGGTACCCGGGTTGTGCATCACCGTAACCGATTTGCGTGGCGAAGAACCCCAAAGTGAAACCTACCTGCACAAGGGCGGCACTGTGGACTACGTGGAGTTCCTTGCCCCCGACAAAGGAATCACTGATACTTGGCAGCTGGTGGGTTCGGGCACTTTCCAAGAGACCGTGCAAGTGCTGAACCCGAAAACCGGGCATCTCGAACCCCAAGAACTAGAGCGAACCTGCGAGGTAGACATTGCGCTGCGCTGGGGGGCGGGCTATGACACCGTAGAGCAGTCCTATGTCAATATCATCGAAACCCCGGTGGGAGGAACACATATACAGGGCTTCGAGTCGGCTTTGGTGAAAACCCTGCGCACCGAAATCCAAGCCAATTCCCGCAAACTCAAGCTTGGCTCTAAAGACAATAAAATCGAAAAAGAAGATATTTTGGCGGGGATGACCGCAGTAATAACTGTGCGTCTGCCGGAACCCGAGTTTGAAGGTCAAACCAAGGAAGCCCTCGGTTCGGCGGCAGTGAAACCCATCGTTAGCCAGGTAGTTACCGAAAGGCTCAAAGCATTCCTGCACTCCAAGAAACGCGATGATAAAACCCAGGTTTCAGCGTTGTTGGAAAAAATCGTGGCTGAAATGCGTTCGCGGCTCTCCGCCCGGTTGTCCAAGGAAATCACCCGACGCAAAAATGCCTTGGAAACCTCGACCTTGCCTACCAAACTGGTGGATTGTCGCAGCAATGATGTCGAGAAATCCGAGTTGTTTATTGTGGAGGGTGACTCCGCCTTGGGAACCGCGAAATCTGCGCGTAACTCGGAATTTCAAGCCTTGTTCCCAATTCGTGGCAAAATCCTCAATGTCCAAAAAACCGGCACCGCCCAGATGCTGGGCAACGCAGAATGCGCGGCTATTATCCAGGTAATCGGAGCCGGCTCGGGGCGCACTTTTGACCTCGACCAGGCTCGGTATGGGAAAGTCATTATGATGACCGACGCGGATGTGGACGGAGCTCACATCCGTACCCTTTTGTTGACCCTATTCTTCCGCTATATGCGACCCTTGATTGCAGCGGGACGGGTCTATGCGGCAGTGCCGCCCCTGCATCGGATTCAAGTCAATGCGAAAGGTAAAACCCCAGGGGAATTTCGCTATACCTATTCTGAAGACCAGCTGCATCGTGAACTGGCGTATCTGGCACGAAACGGGCGCAGCTATAAGGAACCCATCCAACGCTACAAAGGTCTAGGCGAGATGGATGCCGACCAGTTGGCGGAAACCACTATGGATCCCCAGCATCGTACGTTGCGTCGTATCCGTCTAGTCGATGAACAACCGTTGCACACCGCCGAGGATGTGTTCGAGGTACTGATGGGTTCGGCGGTGCCGCCTCGCCGGGACTTTATCGTGCAGGGAGCCGCCAGACTGGACACGGAATTGATTGATGCCTAAACTCTGTTCTAGCAAAAATTAGCGAGCTTTAGCGGATGTTGCCATAATACTTACCAGGCATCATTTTAGAGCTAGAGGAGGGAGTTTGGTCGATATTTCGTCCGTATCCATGCCACAGACACCAGACTTAGTATGGAAACCACTGACCGTGGAAAACCGTGATGCGCTGGTGGGGCTGATTGCTGAGATGGAACGTATCGACAATCCACCCTACCGTACTTCCCCCACGGAAGTAGACCAGATTCTAGCCACGGATTTTGCGGGACTGGGAGGGTGGAATCAAGACTCCCGGCTGGTGGCCTACGCTATTGTCCGAGTCGTGGAAACCACTGGCGTGCAAGCCATCTGCTCCGGTGGAGTAGCAGCGGGGTGGCGCAAACGCGGGGTGGGAACCGAAATCTTGTCGTGGCAAGTAGAAGTGGCGCGCCTGATGCTGACCGGCTTGACTCGAACAGCTCAAATTGTGTGCCTCCTGGACAAGGTTGGCAGCAGTGCCACCACCTGGATGCGAACCTTCGGCTTCGAAAAAGCTCATTCTTTCCAGGAGTTACGCCGGAATCTACAAGTCCCGGTAGTCGAGGTCACCCCGGGAAAGTACCTCGAAATCGTTGCCTGGCAAGAGAGCTTTGACGACAAGGTTCGCCGCGCCCACAATGAGCTGATGCGCCTGACGACCGACACCCCCGCCCAGGACATGGTGTCTTGGACTTCGAATCGGCCTTTTTTTGCCCCGCAGTGGTCATTTATCGCCCTGGATAAATCCCATGATATTGCCCAGGTGGCGGGATATCTGCTTTCGGCTTGCTATAGGCAAGACTGGGAGGCACGTGGCTGGAAGGAAGGCTACATTGAAATGCTGGGGGTACTACCGGAATACGCCGAAACCCAAGTGGCTCCCGCCCTGCTTACCAACGCGTTGCGCGCTTACCAAGATGACGGCATGGATTATGCGGCGGTCGGTTTGGCCGAAGAAAACCCCACGGAAATCGCTAAACTCTATACCGAGTTCGGGTTTGAAACCACCGGCGAATCCACCATTTGGGTGGCTGAAGTCGCGCCTAACCCATCAGCCAAAAACCACAATCTGAGACTTTAAAGCACTACCGGAAGCATCGCGGCGTTCGTCTAAAGGTGGCAAAGCCACCGATTCGCTGCGGTCACCCAATGCCACCACGGGATCTTGCCCCACAAAAGCCTTACCTAGGGCGTATTCGCCCTTCAAGAAGCGCTGGGCGCGCACGCCCTGGCCACCTCGACCCTTTATGGGATAACGATCCAGCGGCGTGAGTTTCACAGAACTTTGATTCGCGCCCGGCATCGCGTCCATTACGGTGGCCACAGTTGCCACCACGGTTGATGCCACCTCTAGTTCCGGCAGAATCGCCCCGGCCAGCACTTTCGTGTTAGGACGCAGACTCATCCCGGCGACACCCCCCGCATTGCGTCCTTGGGGGCGAACCGCACTCGCCGGGGTACGCAGCAACTGGGCATCCGTAGAAACCAGTACGAACTGGGCATCATCGCCAGCTGCCCCCGCAAAAACCACCTGGTCAGTATCATCAAGATTGATAATTGGGAATCGATTCTGGGTACTGGGATAATCAGGGCGCATACGCTTAATCACCCCAGATTCGGTGATGATACCCACAATTTCGTCCTCGTCCAAGGACAAAATTCCAACCACGGTTTCACCTTCTTCCAGATTCGCGGCCGCCGCCAGCGGGGGAGCGCCTTCGAAAGACCAAGTCATATCCTCGCCGTCCGCCACAGTCTTGGCAGGTGGCAAAGTCAATGTGTCGAGTCGCACCACGAAACCACTGGAAGTAACCACCCCGAACACCCCCCGGGTTCGGGTTTCACAGCTGCCTGCAATCGGTATTCCGGCGGGGCGTTCGAAAGACACGGAGGCATCTATCCGCGCTGCCTCGCCGGTGGCAGACCACACAATCCGACAGGGTTCGTCGGTAACTTCCAAAGGAACTTCGCTAGTCAAGGTCACTCCCACTGCTGGGGCGAGGTCATCCTCAGCAGCCGCCACCGCTGTGCCGTCCTCCTCCAGCAGCAATGTCCGGCGGGGGCTAGACAGTGCCGTCGCCGTGTCCTGGAGCTCGCGGCGCACCACACCGTGCAGTTTCTCGGTGGAAGCCAAAACCGCCTCTAGTTCCGCGATGGCCGCGCGCAACTCGTCAGCCTCTGCCTCCAGCTCCAGGCGGGAAAACTTGGTGAGGCGACGCAGTTTTAACTCCAAAATGTACTCGGCTTGCGGCTCAGACAGGTCAAAAACCGAAATCAGGCGCGCCCGTGCCGCCGCCGAATCATCCGAAGAACGAATTACCTCGATTACCTCGTCAAGATTCAAAACAGCTATCAGTAGCCCATCTACCAGGTGGAGCCGTTCCCGTTTTTTACGCAAACGGAATTCGCTGCGTCGCCGGGTTACCTCGATGCGATGGTCAACAAAAACCTGTAACGCAGCTCGCAACCCCAGGGTTTTGACTTCCCCATCAACCAAGGCCACCGTGTTAATCCCAAAGGATTCCTGTAGCGGAGTGTGCTTATAGAGTGAAGCCAGGACAGCCTCGGGGTGGAAACCGGTTTTAACCTCTATCACCAAGCGCAGTCCGTTTTTTCGGTCGGACAGGTCTTGCCACCCCGATACCCCCTTGATTTTCCCGGAACTCACCGCGTCCTTGAGCTTTTCGGCCACTTTTTCCGGGCCCACCATATATGGCAGTTCTGTTACCACAATGCCGCGTTTTCGGGCCGTTACCTGTTCAATAGTGGCGCGCGCTCTGGTGACAAACACTCCGCGACCCGTCTCGTAGGCTTCCCTGATGCCTGCAGTACCTACAATCACCCCGCCACCGGGCAAATCCGGTCCGGGACAAAACCGCATCAAATCTTCCAGGCTAGCATCGGGATGATCCAGCAGATGAATCGCGCCAGCAATGGTTTCCCCCACGTTATGCGGGGGAATATTAGTAGCGACCCCCACTGCGATGCCGTTCACCCCGTTCACCAGCAGATTCGGAAAAGCTGCGGGTAAAACGGCGGGTTGTTGGAACTGGTTGTCATAGTTCGGAACAAAATCCACGGTGTCTTCGTCCAGACCTTCTACCAGGTACAAGGACGCCTGCGCTAAACGCGCCTCGGTATAACGGGCGGCTGCCGGACCGTCATCGGGGGAACCAAAGTTCCCGTGCCCATCCACCAGCGGCACCCGCAGATTAAACGGTTGCGCCAAGTGAACCAGAGCATCGTAAATCGCGGCATCCCCGTGGGGGTGCAACTTACCCATCACCTCGCCCACCACGCGCGAAGACTTCACATGTCCTTTGTCTGGAGTTAACCCCATCTGTTTCATTTGGAACAAGATGCGACGCTGTACCGGTTTCAAGCCATCCTTCGCATCGGGAAGAGCTCGGGAATGGATTACCGACAGAGCGTATTCAAGGAAAGAATTTTCCATTTCCTCGATTACGTCAATGTCTTCGATGTGGTCAACAGTTGTTTCAGAGGAATTGGACATAGGTATTATCATGAAGCAAACCCGACTGATTTCGCGAATCCCGCGCCGATAGTCCTCGAAACAGCCCGCCAAGCCAGACATCAGTGACACAATAAAGGGGTGAAGCCAACAGATTCCCAGTACGCCTTTATACAACCTCCCCAGACTCCAGGCTCGGATACCAGTTTGGCGGGGATACTCGCCGAGACCTTTGACACCGATGCTTTGGACGCCACCGGAGTCTCGAAGCACCTGGTGCTGGTAGTTATCGACGGTTTGGGATGGTGGAACCTCCAAGAATATCTGGGTCACGCCCCGAACTTACGCAGCCTGATTCGGCTTGCCCCTCATGAATCCGGGAAAAAACCCAAGCCAACCGCCCAACCCGACCCAGCCATCCAGCCGCACCCCCACGCAAGCCAATCGACCCCCACCAAGTTGTTTGCCAGCAATACCGCTCGCAGTGTCTTTCCCGCCACCACTGCCGCCGCCATCACCTCGCTGTTGACCGGAGCGGCTCCCGGCGCTCACAATATGTTGTCCTACCAGGTCTTTGACCCTAAAGTAGACCAACGTTTCAACCTGATTAGCTTCGAAGGCTATCCCGGCAAAGTCGAAGATTTCCAAAACCACCCCACCTGGTTTGAACAGCTCACCGCGCGGGGCGCCAAAACTTTCGCTTTGGGACCGAAACGGTTTATCGGCGGGGGACTGACCCGCGCGGCGCTGCGCGGAGCCGAATACGTGGCGGTGGATGCACTCGAAGAACGTGCCCGCCGAGCCGCGCTGTGTGGCGCGCAGGGTACTATGACGTACCTGTACATGGCGGAGGTCGACCACGCTGGACACAGCCACGGGGTGGGAAGCGAACCATGGCTGGGAGCCGTGGAAATCATCGACCGGGCGGTGGGGGTTTTGCTCGAGGAACTGCACGCCGATACCGAAGTGCTGATTACCGCTGACCACGGAATGCTGAACACTTGCGCCGAATTGACCTATGATTTGGCGACATTCCCGCTGGCCGACTGCCTGACCCAGGTTTCCGGCGAAGGGCGTGTCCTGCATTTGCGGGTTACCCCGGGACAGATTTCGCGGGTGCAAGAGTCACTGTCCGAGATTCTGGCGCCGTATTCGCCGGATACACTCGTGTTGACCCGGGAACAGACGATGGCTTTATTTGCGCAATACAACGGGGTGGGGGTGGTGCGTCCGGAGTTGCTGGGCGACGTGGTGATAGTCTCTGGCGGGTGCTCCCAGGTGCTGGATTCGCGCTTCTTTCAGCCGCAAACCTTCGCGATGAAAGGGATTCACGGCAGCTTGACCGAGGTGGAAATGCGCATACCGCAGTTGCGCTACATATGTTAGATTATCTTGCCTCGAGCCTTGAGCCACACGCATTTGCCGGTTGTTAGGTTCTGGTGGCGTCCCGGGGGGATGTGGCTCACCGGTGCGCTAAGTCGCTAGTTATTCCCCTTTGGAGCCGAACATGATTTCGTCCCAAGAAGGCATCTGGGCACGTCCTGCCCGGGATCGTTTTGGCTGGTTTGACTTGGACTCGGTCGCCGCGACCTGTTCCATTCCGGGTAAAATCGCCGCGCCTGGTGGGGTTTGTTCGGCAGCTGCCGGGAGGGATGCCGGTTCGTTGGTTGTTTTGATAGCGGTTTTCGCTGGGTTTTTTTCGGGTTCATGAGTTGCGGGCTGGCTCTCGGACTTAGCCTCAGTGGCGGATTTGCCGGAATGCCGGGTTGTGCCCTGGTGGGATATGAGCGAAGTTACCGCCGCACCTGTCGGGGTTCCAGTGTTTGCGCCGGGGGCGGCAGAGTCTTCGCGGAAACCCGAGGCGATAGCGGCCTGCATCGCGGAAATATCGTCGTCTTCCTCGCCAGAGACCACCGTCAGTCGGGTACCCCGAGCGGCATTCAGTTCGTCTAAGAGGGCTTCGGCCTTGGTATCTAGGGAAGATAGCACCTGGGAATTTGGGGTGTTTTCCGGATGGCTCCTCGTGACCCCGGAACCCGCAGCACCACCCGATACGCCGGAAGAGTCCGCATCGGCGTTACTGGGAAAAATGCTATGACGCAACAGGGATTCGGAACCAGCCGGGGTGGCGGTTTCTGTCAACCAACGTGATTGTTCGTCCAGGGCAGTCAAGACTCGGTTGTCCATGTCGAATTCCCAGTTGGCTTCGTAATTCTTGGCATCTTGGACGAATTCGAGGTGTACCACCCATTCTTCTCCCGGTTGACGGGTCGCATCCCAGTGCAGCGAAGCCGGATTCACCCCACGCGTTGCCAATCTATCCACCACTAAATCGCGCAGCTCAGGGGCATCGGCGTCGGGGGAAACTCGTGTTTCGCCGGCCTGTTGCCAAGCCCAAATTCTTTCAGACAGTACCGGATCTTCGTAACGTTTCACGTGCTCCAAGTCGACCCCAGCAGCAGAGGAGACTTCTTCGGCGGTGGCTCCAGCTCGAATCATAGATTGGATTTCACGGGGGCGAATCGAACCGGGATTCTTGACCTCTAGTGCGGTAGCCACCTTGCGGCGATGCTGACGCACCACGGAACGCAACTCTTCCTCGATAGGCAGAAGATAGCGTTCCCCTGAATTAGCAACGAGAACCAGGTGTTCCCCATCCGTGTGAATTCCGAGCAGTGAAAGAGCTTCCATGTATTCCTCCTGGCTCAAGATTGCCACAAAATGCCCGATTTTCATGGGCAACCCGCCGATAAAGGCGTTCCAAATCGTTTTTTTAGAGAGTTGATGCTAATATCTCCAAGCTAGAGTAAATCAACCGTCAAAAGGATTAGTTATGGCAACTGATTACGATGCCCCTAGAAAGCGCGACGAGGAAACCCCAGAGGAGTCGCTTGAAGAGCTGAAATCTCGGCGTAAAGATCCGGGGGATGCGGCTGTCGACGAAGACGAAGGCGAAGCAGCTGATTCATTCGAACTGCCCGGAGCGGATCTTTCCAACGAGGAACTTTCGGTACGGGTGGTTCCCAAACAGGACGACGAATTCGTGTGCTCCCAATGCTTCATGGTGCATCACGCCTCGCAGCTAGCCTATGAAGAGGATGGTAAGCCGGTATGCGTGGAATGCGCAGGCTAGGGATACACTGGGAAGAGCAAGGAAAGAATTAAACCGTCAACAGGGGAAGAAGAGGCATGGGGCTGTTCTCAAGGAAAAACCAAGCAAAAGATTCAACTGATTTGACCGCGACACCAAAATCCGAAGGCGCTACAGACGCGCAAACGGAGACGGGAAAATCCGCAGCAGTGAAATCGGCTGAGTCGAGCGGTAAAGTCAAAGCGGAAACCAGCGAGGCCGCTAAACAGCCTAAAGGCTTGCCGAATGGCCCCTTGGACTTATCCCAAATCAGCGACGACAAGATGGCGGAATATGCCGATTTTGGGGCGTTTCTGGTGCCGAAGATTGCGGGATTGGCGATACAACCCGAATCTCCGTTGGATGAAAAAAGCTTCGGATCTTTGACCATGCAATTTGGCAAAGCCGCAGTGGAGCTGCTGGCCGTGGCGGCACCGAAATCCCAAAGGCTATGGGAAGACTTGCGTAAAGAAGTTCGCGGTGACACCGCCAAACAGGGCAATACCTGCGAGGAGCGCCACGGAAGTTTTGGTGAAGAATTGCTAGTGCAGCTGGCGGTACAGGCCTCTAATGGCCAGCGGGGACACGTACAGATGCGTTACTGTGGGGTAGACGGCCCAAACTGGTTTGTGCGTCTGGTTTTCAACGGAGCCGTGTCTAAGGATGATTCTGATATGCAGATGCTTGAAAAAGCCGTGAAAGCTCTGGTAGTGGTGCGTGGGGCGCGACCTATGACCCCACGCTCGATTATCCCGGTGGTACTTCCCGACGAATTGACCCAACAGTTGGCGCAAATCCAACAAGAACAGCAAGCCTAGTCGCCGGTTTAGCCAGGACAACATGCCAGCACGCAAAGTAATCACTAGAACCGGAAAAGTACTTTCCAAGACTTTCTCGCCACCGAACCGGCCGCCCGTCTACGGAGTGCGGCTGCAAGATGCGTGGGGAATCATGCAGGTGAAATGGTTGGGGCGCCAAGAAGTTCCCGGCATAGATTTGGGGGTGACCCTCAAAGTAAGTGGAATTCCTGTTCCCGGGGAAGACGGCGAAACGCTGATAAACCCGGACTATCAACTCATGAAGGGCACATCATGAACTCGCCACAACCCGACATCGACCCCGAAACCGTAGCGAAACTGACCTCGCGCCTAGGACAATACGGAGCAAAACTCGATCAAAGCGAATTCTCGTGGCAAGACTCCGTGGGGGGATGGCGCGGTATCCTGGAATCCATTGGACCAACCCTGGTGTTCCTGGTGGCCTTCCTGGCCGGACTGGAAGTTTGGATGGCAGCGGCCGTTGCCCTGGGCTTTGCCGTGGTGTTGATTATTGTACGTCTGGTGCGTCGCCAAAGCTTGAGCCAGGCAATCGCCGGCTCCCTGATGGTGATTATCGGGGCGTTATGGGCCTGGAAAAGTGGCAAAGGCGAAAACTTCTTTATTATGGGGATTATCACCAATGCCGTGTACCTGGGGGTGTTCCTGGTATCACTGGTGGTGCGCTGGCCACTCATCGGTCTGGTAGTGGGGTGGTTTCGTCAGCAAGGTGTGGCGTGGCGTCGTGACCCGCAACTGCGCAGCGACCGGAAGGCCTACTATGCGGTGACTTTGCTGTGGATAGTAATGTTTGCTCTGCGCCTGGTAGTAAAAGTGCCACTGTACTTGGCCGGAAATGTGCCGGTTTTAGGCACCCTGCACTTGGTGATGGGGGTGCCGTTATTTGCCTTGGTTACCTATTTGAGTTGGCTGTTCCTGCGGCGTACCCACGGTGACTTCTTTACCCGCATCCCCGGGGAGAGTCCCGGAAATAGCGCTCTCTCCGCCAGCTCCGACACCGGTTCCGCAGTTGTGCGCGACAGCGACACCAGCCAAGACATTGCCTAGGTCTTGTTTGACGCCCTGTTGATTATCGGGAAGCAAGAACAACAGCTGGTCGCCTGGTTCCAAGTTGGCGACTAATGAAGCCGGCAAAGACTGGCCATCACGCAACACCGCTACCAGCAGCACCCCCTCCGGCCAAGAAACCCCAAGCAAAGGCAACCCCAGCACGGGGCAATCCGGCGGCAAAATCACTGAATACAGGGATGTGCGTGCGGCGTTGAAGTGGAAAATCCGCACCAAAACCCCCACGCTCACGGCCTCTTCCACCATTGAAGTCATCATTCGCGGCGTGGAAACCGGCACATCCACCCCCCAAGATTCATCAAACATCCACTCGTTTTTCGGGTTATTCACCCGCGCAATCACCCGGGGCACCCCGAACTGAGTCTTGGCCAACAGGGAAATCACCAGATTCGCCCGGTCATCACCGGTCGCGGCCACGATAACCTCGGCCTCTTTCGTACCGGCACGTTCCATCACATCCGGGGAAGCCACGTCACCTAGAATCCAATTTGCTTCCGCCACTGAGGAAACCTTCATCGCCTCGGGATTGGAGTCACACAAGGTAACATGGTGGCCGCGCGCCAAAAGCTCCCGGGCAATCGAACGCCCCACCGAGCCAGCCCCAGCAATCACAACCTGCATCGTCAATCCTCCTTGAAGACACGCGCCAAACGTGAAGCCACGGCGGGGCGCTTGGACGCAGTGACAAAAAAGTACAGTTCATCATTTTCTTGCAATATCGTGTCCTCACCCACCAGCGCTACCCGGGAAAATCGCGACACATAGGCGGCTCGTACCCCCAACACTTGTTGAATCTCTGCCACCGTGTGCCCCACCCAGGACGTCTCTAACAGGGCACGACACAAGACTAGTTTGCCTGTATCCTCGGTGAAAACCGCCTCGGAATCCAGGGGCAGTACCCGCGACAACAGACTCTGCGCCGTGCGATCCACCGTGCCCACAGTGGGAATTCCCAGTCGTTCGTAAACTTCGGCGCGACGAGGATCCGCGATTCGCGCCACAACCTTTTTCACCCCGTAAATTTCGCGGGCAATCCGCGCCGCGAGAATATTGGCATTGTCATCGTCGGCCACCGCCGCGAAGCCATAAGCATCTTCGATGCCGGCCTGACGTTGGGTGTCGCGGTCGTAGCCCTCGCCGGTGACTTTTTGCCCCTCGAAATCCTTGGGGAGTTTCCGGAAAGAATCCGGGTTGTTGTCAATCATCGCCAGACTGTGTCCGTGAGCGATGACCCCCTTAGCTAAGGTAGCTCCCACACGACCGCAGCCCATAATCACAAAATGCACGCTTAAAACATAACCCGCGCGACCGGATTTTTCGGTTTTTTCACTCCGATGCCTCTCTAACTTAGGGAACCAGGTGGGACATAAACTAGGATTGCTTCATGCGAAACAACACGGGAAAGCACACGCAGTGGCGCAGCATTCTCGGCGACGTATCTTTTTTCGCCTTGAAGTTCTGGTTTCCCGCGTTGATAGCAGCCGGCGTGTTTCCCTCCTTGATTGCGTATTCGGGGGTGGTGTTTTCCGCCCTGGCCTTGTGGATTGTGGCGGGGATATTGGCCGCCGGGTTGATTATCAGCCTGGCACACGGATATCGGATGGGGTCGACCCACCGCTATCACACCTTGGCAACCTTGGTGGAATCCCAGTTGGGGCGGGTGCTGGGGGCATTCACGGCTGCGGCTTCCATCCTCAGCTTGCTGATTGCAGTGTCGGCATTGGTGTCAACGGGGGTCACCTTTGTGGTGACCTTGCTGGAACTGGGGGACTGGTGGCGCTATGTGTTGGTGATTGGTGGTTTCGGGCTGCTGCACCTGGCGATGTGGAAAGCGGATTTGGTGCGACGTTTGGTTCCGCTGGTGACTTTGCTGATTTTCCTGGCCGCTTGCGCGGTGTTGATATATGGCTACCTGAATTATTTTAGCGCCGGGGCACACCCCGGCCTGTGGCAGTTGTTAAGCGGCTCTGCTTTGGCGAAAAATGCTTTGACCAGTTCCTATTTTTCGGCCGGGTGGCAGGCAATCGCCGTGGCTGCCTTGCTGTTGGTGCCAGTCAGTCCGCCGTTGGCCATGTATCGCAATGAAACTCCCGATCGCCCGATTTCCAGCCGTTCGTTTCACTTGTTGGGTGCTTCGGGAGCGGTGTTCTTTGCTTTGATTGTCTACCTGTCTTTCACTGTGAAGGGCTTCGAATGGATGCGTCTGGAAGCGGTGGTGCAAGGGCCGGGGAACCTGGTGCTGCTGCTAGAGGTAATATTGGCGGAAAATAGTCTGTTTATATTCCCCCTGGTGGTGTTGCTGGCGGTGGGTAGCCTAGTTGCGGCCTATATCTATCTTTCCAGTGCTTCGGTGTTGCTCACGGAATTGGGGCGACGTAATCTGTGGGTACATCAGGTACCGCTGGGGTGGCGGGAGCGATGGCGTGCCGCCACTGTGGTGGTGTTCCTGTTGTCCGCTTTGATTTTGGCTGTGTTCGCCCACACCCGTATGGATTACGTGGCGCTATCTTGGGTTTTTTTCGTCGCTATCTCGACTTTCCTGGGGCAAGTGGCGCGTCTGAAAATGTGGCGGCAACGATTTTGGTCGGGTGATACTTTCCGCCAGCGACACGCCGCGCGGCGCAATATCCAGATAGCCTGGCTCAGTGTGGGCATCAGCCTGGGGATTTTGGTGGTGGTGACTTTGGGTTTCAACTCGGGGTGGCTGCTGGTGGGTCTCGGGGTGTGGCTGGGTTTGGGTATAGTCATCGTAGTTATGAACCAAAGTTACCGGGTTTCCACCAAGAAAGTAGCAGCGATTATGCGCAGTTCTGATTCTTTGCAACGTTCCACGGCGTTGGTTCTGGTGTCTGATTTCAGCGCCAGTTCTACGAAAACGATTCGATATGCTTGGGCGGCACATCATCCGCGTGTCGAGGTGGTAATGGTGGTGGATGACGCGGAATCGGCTGTCGCGTTACGCCAGGTTTGGACGGGGCTTGATTTGAGGGTGCCGCTGACCTTGCTGGAAGCCCAGGATTCGGATCATATCGGGCCAGTGGCGCGTTTTGTACAGTCTCTGTTGGATACGGACGAGGCGACTACGATTTCCGTGTATTTGCCCCGTCAAATCACAGGGTGGCGGTTGTTTGGTTTTATGTATAACTCGACCCAGCGTGCCTATGCGCATCGCCTGGGGCGTATGAATCGGGTAACTATCACTTGGGTGGGATTGCGGCCATGAACAAGAATAATATCGAGGTCATAGAGATTACATCGGTGGCGCACGGCGGGTTTTGTGTCGGGCGGTTGGCTGGTGGCAAGGTGGCTATGGTTCGCGGCGCCTTGCCGGGGGAACGGGTTCGGGTTCGAGTTACTTCCGAGCGTTCCAAGGTGGCGTATGCCCAGGTGGTAGAGGTATTGACTGCTTCTCCGGATCGGGTGGAGCACATTTGGTCGGAAGGCGCAGCGGCTGGTCTTGGTGGGGTGGAGCTTGGTCACGTGGCGTATCCCGCTCAGTTGCGTTGGAAACGTGAAGTGCTGGCCGAGGCTTTGCGGCGCAATGGTTCGGACGCTTTGGTGGCCGAGGTTTCGCGGGTGGCTCCCGATTGGTCGGTGGCTTCATTAGGTGCCAGTCCGGGACGCAGTCGCGTAAGTTTTGCACTTGATTCTGCCGGATTTCCGGTAATGAGCGAGGCGGGAACTCACCGCCAACACCGGATTTCTAGTTTCCCATTGCTGGTTGCGAACCTGGAGGGGCTGCGGCTTTTTGACCGTAAATTGGCCTTTGCCCCGGGTTCGCGGGTGAAAGCCGTGGCACCTTCGGCTTCCGCCCCGGTGTTCGCGGTGGGCAGCGAGGTTTTCGATGCGGATTTTGTCCCGACCACGCCCCGGGTGCGCGAGGTGGTGCGGGTGGGGGCGCGGGAGCATACGTATCGGATTTTTGCCAGTTCTTTTTGGCAAACGGACTACCGCGCCCCGGCAGTGCTGGTGGGGGAGTTGCTGGCGGGAGTGGGTGACATTAGTGACTTTGAAGTGCTGGAGCTGTATTCGGGCTCGGGATTGTTCTCGGTGTTTCTGGCCGAGGCTATTGGTGATTCCGGCCGGTTGACGACCGTGGAAGGCGACCGAGTGGCGGTGAAATCAGCGGGGTATAACTTGCAGCACGCGGGTTTTGAGGATACGCGGTCGCGGGTGGAACGGGCGGCGGTTTCGGCGCGGTTTTTGCGGGGGTTGGATTTTGGTCAGCGGTTCATGAGGGGCACCCTGGTTGTGGCCGATCCACCTCGCTCCGGGCTGGGTAGGGATGTCGCGGGGGCGATTTGTGGGCTAGAGCCGGATTTGGTGGCTTTGATTAGTTGTGACCCGGTCAGTTGTGCCCGTGATTTAGAAGCTTTGCGTCGGGGTGGATACCGGCTGCAATCCTTCCGGGTTTTCGACCTGTTCCCCTACACCCAACATGTCGAGGTTTTGTCAGTGCTGGGACGTTAAGAATTTCCGCAACTTGTTGCCAAGCGATGAATTTTTTTTGATTTGACGGCACGCTTTTTGTACGAGGGGCTAACCGCAAATCGTAGAAATATCCCGCCTGTGGATTTGTCCGCAAGCGGGATATTTTAACTGTAGCATCGATGGGGTGTGTTTACACCTTGGAGCCAATCGCAAGCCATGATTGCCCCAAAAGCGCTGACGTGTCGGCTATTTAGTTGGTTATCCTTTCCAGATGACGTCTTGGTGGGCGGCGATGTATGCCTCGGCTTTTTTGACGGTTTCGTCAACCTCCTTGCGCCAGGCAGTGAACTCCTTAATGTTTTTCTCGATTATCGGAGCCTGGATTTTCGCGACCTCCTGGGCGACACGGTTAACGAAGTCCACCTTGGTCTTACACTGGACATCTTTTAAGGCTAAGGTAATCTGCTGCTCATTGACTTTGGTGAAGTCGGCACCAACTATTACACTGTATGTGTTGTTGCCGTCCTTTTTCTTCTTTTGGCGGATACCGACTTCCTGGTAGCACTGATTTAACTCTTTCAAGGCTTGCTGGTACTCTTTGGATTTGGGTAGCTTGGTTTGCTTAATTGTCCAAAAATCTAGTTCCAACGCTGCTGGAGTGCGAAGGTCATCGAGTCTCCCTTCGTCGAAGTACTTGACTTCTGGGGTATTGTTGCACTTTTTCTCGAGGAGAGTGCTTTGCTCGTTGGTCAGTTCAGGGGGTTCAGCCTCGAATTTGAAGTCTTTGGGCTGGGGAATGATGTCGTTGGCTACCTGGTCGGCAAGAGTGGCCGGTCCAGTATAGGCGAACCTGTTGGCCATTTCTTCTGTCCAAGGACCCAGTTCTTTGAACATGGCATATTCCGGCGCATCCCCGCCCCCGACTCCCGAGGCTAGAAAGGGAATGCCGAGTTTCTTAGCGCATACCGCTCGCGCCACCACATAAGCATCAGCGATTCGAGCACTTTCCGCGTGTGAAACATAAAGGAATTTATCGCCAGGTAACTCCACGGTGGCGGTTTCGGGATTCACTTTGGCGGTCATGTCCATCCCGGAAACCGATGATGCAGCGGTATTATCTCTCTGGGTATTTTCTGCGTTGGTGTTGGCGGGGTGACCTGCGCCACAGCCCGCCAACACCAACAACAAAGAACACGCCATAAAAGCAAATTCTTTTCGCATCAGTTACTCAATCTACTTGCAGTCGTCAAACTTAATGGAACCAATTCGATTTTCCCAATTCTCATGCGCAAAGGGGCCTCTACCAGCGCCATTCCTCAAAAACGGATCTTGATAGTTTCCGCCTACACGGTGTTGACTTGCTAGGTAGAAATAGTGTCCTGTGAGATCATCGTTATCGTAAAAGTACGTTTTTTTGCATCTCCCGTTTGCTGCTGCAGAATTTGAATTATTGTTCAGATTTCCCCCTACAGTAGCTCTATGACTACTCGTGGTCCAAGGGTATCCTCTGTAATCTTTGTATTGCCAGAGGCAGGCATACCCCCTCGGACAACCGGTAGCCTGGCGCACGGAGATGCCCGAGTCCTCTGATGGCAGGGTCTCGTCGCCCGCCTCGGGGGTGGCATCGTCGGTGGTTTCCTCGACGGCGTTCACCGCGAGGGAGTCATCCAGGGAATCGTCGACGGCAGTGGCGGAGGGAATCGCCAGCAGGGACATGCTCACGGCGGCAGCCAAGGTCATGGCAGCGCCTAGAATCTTCTTTTTCATGTTTTTCCTCCTTTATTAGGGGTATATTGGTATGGTCGTCATCGGCCACACTGCGATAGTACAGGGTTAAGAGTCGAGGCACTAGAGTAAAATTACCATAATTTTTAAAATGGTATCGATGCAGGTCAGAGTGACAAAATGCATCGCACACCCAGCTATCTAGCAAAATAGAGTAAAATTACCCTAGACGCTGCGGGAGGGGTCTGATATATTGCCCTAGACCTAGCTATGATTAGCTGAAAGGGAAAATAATGAAAAAAATCTGCGCTATGTTGAGTGTAATATTGATTGCTTCTGTACCATTTTATTGGAAGAGTGATTTATTTACAGATAGAGAACAAAATGAAACGAAACCGATTGTAACTTATAGGGTGAGTGTAAAAGATATTGATTTATGTTTTGTGTTTCAGTGGTGGTGTGAGTGAAAGGTTTTAATTTATGCTACTTTTTTCTAAAAAGAACAACAATATAATAGAAGTACTTTTATTATTTTGTTTTGCCCTATTTTTATTTTTTATGAATATGCCAGATGTTATTAGTGAAGAAAAGGATTATTTCTATCTGATACTAGTGTTTGAAATATTTTTCGCTACTTCGTTAGCTTTAACTGGAGTGTTCCCTGTAACTGGTGGCTTGCTTTATGCTTTATTATATGCAATATTTTCCTCTTTCTCTATACTTAATAAGCCTACAGGGATGTTGTATTTTGGAATGGTTGCAGTTATAGTATTATGGATTACGAGAGGGTGGTATTTATTCGCTGTTTTTGTATATGTAATTTCCCATATTCCAGCGTCATTTACCGCAAATACTGCTTTACAAGGCTATCTACGTTATGTTCTCTTTGAGTTTTTTTGTATTTTAGTTTTTGGTAGTATTAGTAGAGTTTTTGTTCTAAAAATAGCAAAATTTCGTGAGAGAGTAGAGAGATTGTGCAGGATGTTGGACGAACAAGAAAACCGCATCAGAATCCAGCTTGCATCTGAGCTGCATGACTACGTATCCAAGGATTTAGCGGTAATATCAACTATAGCACAAGAGAATCAGGGGACAACAATTGAAGCTGCGAGGCGGGATTCGTGGTCTGCGGTGGCTACTGCGGCGCAACGCGCCGGGGTTAAGCTGCGTATGCTAATAAGTGGCACCAAGACCAGCTTTACCCCAGCAGATATCGTGGAAGCTATTGACCAAGGGAGCTTTATACTTCGGCAACGACAGATTAGGCTTAAACAAATATACGATAAGAGGGACTTTACGTCCCTGAACGACACCCAGGCAAGACTCCTGGTGATGCTGCTGAGGGAAGGGTTGGTGAATATTTTCAAATACTCGCCGGCAAATAGTCGCGCAAAGCTGCAGATTACCAGGAATCAGCAAAACTCAATCTTCGTTCTTATGGAAAACACTATAGCGCCAGAAAGTAAGGTAGGTAAAACTAATTCTTCTGAATTTGGGCTGCGGAATTTGAATTACATTTTTGCTAAAGAGGGGGCGATACTAGTCAAAGAAGATTTTGAAACCACCTGGATGCTGGTTGCTGAGCTTCCAGCAGAAATGGCAGCTCGCTAGGATATAGGCAGGATAAATTACCTCCATGAACGAAAGTATCAAAGTAATCATTGTCGATGACGACGTTGAATACACCACATTACTGAAAAGACTTTTCGAGACACGACAAGAAATGACTGTGGTCGGTATTGCCAATTCTGGCAACCAAGCACTACATTTAATATCACAACTCCATCCGGAAATAGTACTGCTTGATATTGATATGCCAGGTATGAATGGTGTCCAAACTACCAAAACAATTGTCGAACGTTTTCCTACAACTAAGGTTGTTATACTCAGCGCCTATCCCCGCCTAGACTACGTAGAGCAGGCTTTGAGCTGCGGGGCGAGGGGTTTTCTAGTGAAAGGCTCAGATATAGATGATATGATAGGCGGCTTGCAAGCTGTGCGAAGAGGGAAAACAGTCTTAGATAACGAACCGCAAACAGTCCTGATATCTAGCGCACAACGAAAAGCTAAAGTTAAAGGTGCCCATCCAGAATTTGCTAAAGGACTCGATAACTTAGACAAAAGATTCCGGCCACTGTTACCCTACCTGGCGCGGGGACTCTCAGATAAAGAAATTGCTAAAGCACAACATCTCAGTGTGAAAACTGTTAATAATTACATTCTGGAAATACTCAGAACTACCGGATGCTCTTCCCGCACGGAATTTACTTTCAAAGCCCTAGCCACCGGCCTGGTAGAAATTCCGGATGACCTCACGCGGCGCCGCTTTAAAAAGTCATAACAAAGCCTACAATCTAACTCGCTGCTGCGACTAGTCGACTTAGTTAGACCTGACCGCAATCGCGGGCTGTATCCGGGTGGCTCGCCACGCCGGATAAGCCGAAGCCACCAGGCCGACGCTTAACCCGATGATTGGACCGGCGGCAATCCACCACAAGTTCAAAAATGCCGACCAGCCACTCATGAAAGACACCCCCACCACTACCAAGGCGGACAAAGCCGAACCCGCCAGACCACCCAGGAAACCCAGCAACAAACCTTCCACCAGGAACACCGTGGCTACCGCCGCCCGGGAACTGCCCAAGGCACGGCGAATCCCTATCTCGGTGGTGCGGGAAGTCACCGAAACCACCATCGAGTTCGCAATCAGCAGCATCGTCAGCATAATCAAGAACAAGCCAATCCACACCATTTGCCGACTCATCTGAACAGAGACAGTATCGCGCTCATTTTGTGCCGACACCACCAGGGAAGTCACCAGCGAATCCGGGGCGGCGGGCAAGACCACATGGCGCAACACCCGCGCCACGGGAGTCCCGGCACCAATCTTGGTATGAACCATAATCGTCGCCTGGGCATCGGTTCGTGCCCAGCGTAGTCCCATCTGGTAGGGCACGATAATTTCGCGGGTCAAGGACGTATCGGTGTGCAGGAACCCAGCCACCGAAAACTGGACGTGATTGAGCTCCACGCTCAGTCCCGTCAAATCGGCGGTGTGGGGAATCCCCAGGTTTGCGGCAATCTCGCTGCCTAAGAACACCACCGGTAGATTGGAGTCTAACAGGCTGACCGAGCCGGTAGTTTTCACCTCCGAGGCAGCCAGATAACCCGAGGTCACGGCGCGAACCGGGGTGTTATCGCTGCGAAAGCCCGTGGCGAGGCGGGTCACCAGTGGGTCACTGCCCGCCCCGGACATTTCCAGGCTCATCCCGACGTGTTGCACGGTATCCAAGGTAGCGATACGTGACACGGTATCAGCGGGAAAATGCTGGACGATTGGGTTTTCACCCTCAGCGGGCAGTTCGCGGTTCCGGTCTTCGGCATCGAGACGTAGCGATACTGCTTCGCTGAATTCCACTTTGATGGTGCGGTTGGTGGCGGCAGCCAAATCCGCGTCTATCTGGTGGGCAGCATTCGCGGCGATTCCCAGTGATGCCACTAAAGCCCCGATACTCAGCGCCACGGCAGAGAGCAGCAAAACCGTGCGGGAAACCTGGGCTTTCAGCTCTATGGATACGTCATTGAAGTAATCCGCAAGGGTTTCAGTCCGCATGCAACACCCCACTTTCCAGGCGCAACACCCGGTCGGCCCAGTCCCGCAAGCGTTCATCATGCGAGATAACCACCACAGTCACGTCCTTTTCGGCTTGCGCGTCGAGCAACTCCAGGATTGTCGCCGCGTTTTTCTGGTCGAGGTTCCCGGTTGGTTCATCGGCCAAAATTAGCTGTGGGTCGCAAATCACCGCCCGCGCGAAGGCAAGGCGTTGTTTTTCACCCCCGGATAACAGGCGTGTCAGAGCCTCGGCGCGCCCGCTCAGCCCCACGGCTTCCAATGCGCCAGCAATCATCGTCTCGCGCCGGGCGTGGGGGATGTGATTGATGGAGAGCTTCAGCTCGAGATTCTCCGTGACGCTGCGATGCCCCAGGACGTGGAAATCCTGGAACACGAAACCGATTTTCCGGGCGCGAATAAAATTGCGCCGCGCCTCCGGCAGGTGTTCAACGTGCTCGTCTTCAAACAAGTATTCCCCGCCGCTCGGTTCGTCCAGCAACCCCAGAATATTCAACAACGTGGACTTTCCTGCCCCGGAATACCCCACAATCAGCACCTTTTCCCCGGTTTCGACCTCTAGGTTCAAGCCGCGCAGCACCTCTACCGGCGGGGTTACCGCATAAGTTTTGGTCAGGTTGCGTATCGCCAGCAGACTCATGATGACACCGAGACAATAACTTCCGTGCCGACCGGCGGGGTTTTCCCGGCTAAAAGGGCGTATCCGTCGATGGTTTCGGCGACTTTCACGGGGAAATGCTGGTGGTTTTTAGCCAAGATTACATAGGTTTTTTCACCCTCTTGGCGCAGCGCGGTGATGGGCAGGCAGATTCCCTTGACTGTTTCGGTTTCACCCACCGGTTTGAGGCTTACTTTCAGCTCATCTTTTAGCGCCGAGGTGTTTCCTTCCAAGGTGGCAACGAGGTCGCGTCCCCCGAAGGAGCCCAAGTCACTCGACGTACTGAATTCCCCGATTGCAGCGACGGTAGCTATGCCTTGTTTGGTGTTTTCCGCCAGGTCTTTGACTTCCAACCGGGTGCCGACCCCGAGTTTTTGTACCTGCGAAACCTTGGCGCGAAACCGGACGGTGGGGGTGCCGATTTTCAGGGTGACCAGCGCTTGTTCTGCGTTTAGCGGTGTGCCGACCCCGGCGATGTTCTGGACGACGGCTGCAGGGACAGGCAGTGCGACCAGTTCTGATTTCAGGGCGGGGGTGAGTGCGGGTGGTGGTGGAGGGGTGGGGTTTATTGGGGCGGGTTCATGAGGTGTCATCCCGGGTATGGCCTCGGTTTGCGGGGTAGGCTGGTCTATTTCTGGGGGTGTGGGCGGTTTGGGGGGCGGGATTGCCTCGGCGCGCTTGTACAGTAACTCCACAGCATGAGCGGTCATCGGGTTGTAGCGTCCGTGAATCGCGCCCCGATATAATCCCAGCGTGGCCAGGGCTTGTTGCAGCGCGCGAACATCGTCGCCGAAATCATCCGCGTTGATGTCCCGGTACAGGGCAAAGGGCAGTTGCAGCACGATTACTGGCCGCCCGGAGACCCGCCCTAGGACGCTGCCGGATTGCACAGTATCACCGGCTTTCACGGCAGTGTGGGTGACGATGGACGGGTTTGTGCCGCCGGGAATCTTGATGTTCTGGTTGGAACCGGTAGAGATTACACCTTCCAGGTTTTCGGTGGCTTTGTTCAGGGTGCGGTGTTCCACCTTGGCGGTGACGGTGGGCAGTTTTTGCGAGTTGCGGATGGCGGCTTCATTGGGGGAGCGCACCAGCAGGCTAATGAGCACCGCGATGGCGATGAGGGCTCCAAAGAGTATAACCAGTACGACCACCCACGCGTTTCTCGAGGCGTAGAGCTTTTGAGCCAATCGTGGCATGTGTCACCTTTCGTTGTGGTGTAGCGGGTTGCAAAGCCGGGTAGCGCTTGCTTCACGTACGTTCTTTACAAAGACCGACACAACGTACCAAACAATTGTGGTTCAATGCTAGAGGTAAAATTACCCTATTTGGTATGAGCCCTGGTGGCGGCTATTTTTGAATTTTTCAGTGTTGTTGGGGGTGGGTGGGAAAACCGGGAAAACACGCCCCTGGCCGTGTTTCGAGCTTTTGAATAAAATTGGGCGCCACCTGGGACTACGGGGTGCTTTTCGAAAATAGGGTAAATTTACCTATAGCTGTCGAATTTGAGTCTGGTTTAGAATAGGGTTTAAAGAAAGTATGCAAAAGCTGAGGTGAACATGCTCCAGGCTATCACGACCATGACCAGGCGAAACGGTACGAGGTTCGAAGTCCTGTTGTTTGCACTCATTGCTCTTGTATTGCTGCTAATGAACGTACTTCGACTTATGTGGCTGGATTTCGATGGCAGAGCCCTAATCATTGGATTCGAGCTATTTTTTAGTTTAGCTCTGTTTTTGGCGGGTAAGTTTACTTTTCTTGGTGGGGTCTTGTACATAATTTTTTATGCGATATCAAATTGTGTGCCGTTTCTTAGCGTTCCGACAACTTTCTTGTATTTAGGAATGATACCGATTTTAGCCCTATGGATAGCTAATAGGTGGTATCTAGTAACTGTCGTTGCCTATGTGCTCTCTCATTTGCACATCGTTTTTATAGCCGATGAGAACATGCGATTCTACTTGGAGTATTCAGTGCTAGAGCTTTCGCTTGCGCTCATCATCGGCCTCGGTATACGGCTAAACGCTAAGAAGGTGGAAAGCTTGCAACTAAATCTAGTCAGCGCCCAACAGCAAATAGAAAATCAAGAAAGGGAAATTCGTCAAGAACTATCGGCGGAACTTCATGACCACATAGCCAAGAACTTGGCATTAATGTCAATTATAGCACAAGAACGTGTGCTATCAACCAGTGGATCGGAGGCTCCTCGGGACTGGTCGTCTATTGTGGTGTTGTCTCAACAAGCATCTGCTTCGCTAAGATTTCTTATTAGTGGGATGAAAGAAAAGGTCACGTCCGAAACGATTCGGAACATTATCGAGCAAAACAAGATACTCTTGAAACAAAGGCGGTTTCAAGTCCTTTTTACCTTCAATTATGATGATATCACCGTACTAGACACTGGTCAATTGAAATTGCTGGCTTTATTACTTAGAGAAGGTTTTATGAATATTTTCAAATACTCTTCACTAAAATCCAAAGTACAGTTTTCTTTACACCTAGACCAGGCTGGGTCGCTCTACGTGTTGCTTTCAAACGAAATAAACGCCAAGACTTCAGTTTCACCATCGCTTACGTCTAATTTTGGTCTAAATAACCTTTATCGGGTATTCGAAAAAGAAAAAGCTAGTATTGTCGCTACTAAGGCAGAGAATATATGGCTTTTAAGCGCACTGATTCCAGCCTATTCCCAGATTGATAGGAGGCGAAATGGTATCGACACCAATGATTGAAATCCTTATAGTTGACGATGATGCAGAATACAGCTCTCAACTGGCTACTTTGCTTTCTCATAGTAGCGAAATCCGAATTGTTGGAATTGCCGATAGTGGCGAGTCTGCCTTGGAGTTAATTCCGCAACTTCAGCCCGATATAGTCCTCTTGGACATCGACATGCCCGGAATCGGTGGTTTGGCAACCCTTCAGTTAATTGTTCAAAATTTCGACAATGTCCAGCCTGTAATTCTCAGCGCCTTCCCGCATCCTGAAAATGTTGAACGTGCCTTAGGCGCTGGAGCCAGAGGGTTTCTGGTTAAAGGCTCTACCATGCAAGACTTAGTGAATCAGCTGCGCACCGTTGTCCAGGGCAAGATACCGATAGATAGCGAGCCGGAGCAAGTGCTGATATCCAATGTTTCAAAAAAGATACAAGTTCGGGATTCCTTCCCTGAGTTTGCTCAAGGGGTCTCTGGCTTACCCGAACGTTTCAGACCATTGCTCCCATACCTTGCCCGCGGTAAGTCCGACAAGGCTATCTCTAGGGAACTTCACCTCAGTGTTAAGACCATTCGTAACTATGTTACGGAAATTCTCGAAGTAACTGCGTGCGAGTCTCGCACTGAATTCGCTTTCAAAGCGCTATCTACTGGTCTGGTAGAGGTTTCACCGGACTTGCTATAGTCCTTGATCTGCAGTTATGTGGCTTCCAGGAAAATTGGGTAATTTTACTCTACGCTTTGGGCGGTGATTGTTTCTAACCGTCTGGTAGAATAACCTCCAGCTGTCAGTGAGGTTGCCAGGTTCGGGTACTGCACCTACTAGCGAAAGGTTTGCTATGGGAAAGAAAATGGTTTCCACGATAAAGAAATGCAGAGCTACTGTTTGTTCCATCATTTTGGTGTGGTCTAGTTGTGGAGCGGATACCACCGGAAACACTCTCGAAGATGAGGCCGAAGCGCAGGAGGTACTGTCCAAGATGGCCATTACCGCTGAGGTTGACCCGCAATCCGCAACCGTGACTTTGCCCGCTGATCGCTATGCGCACTTTTTCCCGGGGGAACTGGCTCGCTTGGAGGATGCGCAAGTCATTGCCAAGTACGGTTGTGACCGTGTGGAGTACTACTACAACGGGGATTCCGAAAATCCGTCTCCCCATGGTTTTATTGCGGACGCTAGTAAAGCCGCAGCCCGCGAGAACGGTATGTTCAACCGCTTCGGACCGTGGACGGAAGAGATGGCGCAACGTTTTGCTTACACTGACCCGACAACACTTGAAAATCAGGTCTATTTCGGTTTGATTCCACCCCCGCCTGGGTTTTTGGAAGAACAGTTCCAACGTGAAATGGCTAAACCTGGTGGCTATATTGGCCTGGAGTGTGAAAAGAAGCTAGACCCAGAGGTGTTTTCGCGGGGGAGGCTGGATTCTTTGCGTCCCCCGGAAAGCAGGGAGTTGATGTTTGGCAATCTAATGCCCGAGTTGCGTAAAACAGCCGAGTTCAAGGAGGCCTTGGCTGACCTTAAGCAGTGTTACCGGGAAAATGGCTTGACTGTGAAAAAAGCTAAGGATGAGAGTCCTACCCACACCGTGATAGATGGTGCCAATCGTCTTAAAATAAACAATAAGCAGATAGATTTGGCTCGGAAGGATGTCCAGTGCAAAACCAAGGTGGACTTCGTGAACCGAGTGGCGCAAGAGGCCGCGAAAATACAGGTATCCCGATTTGCCAAACATCACCAGAAGCTGGTCGCCTGGCGTGCCGAGGTAGACAAGGCTCTGGCCAAGGCTGATGAGGTCATTGCCTCGCACCCGAATATGCTCAGGGCTCGCTAAGCCCACAAATATGGCACACAGGTTTGGGGCGGGAACCATGGTTCCCGCCCCAAACCTCGCTTGAATCATGAAAGCTGTTTCTGTGTGTCACTTGAGAACGACATCTTGGTGAGCGGCGATGTATTCCTCGGCTTTCTTGATATTTTCGTCAACTTTGGCGCGCCAAGCCGTAAACTCCTTAATATTTTTCTTGATAATCGGCGCCTGGAGTTTGGCGGCCTCCTGGGCGACACGATTTACGAAGTCTACTTTGGTTTTACACTGCACATCCTTTAAAGCTAGGGTAATCTGTTTCTCATTAATTTTCCTGTAATCGGCACCTACTATCTCGGTATAGGTGTTCTTACCATCCTTTTTTTCTTCTAAGCGGATACCAACTTCCTGATAACACTGTTTCAAATCCTCTAAGGCCTTCTTATAATTGCTGTTGTTTGCAAGTTTTTTCAGAATCGCATCAAAATCCAATTCCTGAGCGGCAGGAGACCGCAGTTTATATAGTTCTTGCTGATTAAACGGCTTAGCATCTTTGGAATTATCACATTTGGTGGTAACAGTATCTAATGTTTCTAAACTCAACTTATCGAACGGGTCAGTATTTTTGCTAAAACCAGACGGCATGGGAATATATCCATTATACACTTGATCAGCAATTGTCCCAGGTCTTGTATACGCGAAACGATTAGCCATCTCCTCTGTCCATGGGCCGAGCTCGTTAAACATAGCGTATTCTCGAGCATCCGCGATTCCTAAGCGAGGAACTGGATAGTCTATGCCAATAGAACGTGCGCAAACGGCACGTGCAACCACGAAAGCATCCCCTATCCGGCCTTCCTCGCTATCGGTCAATCTGGAGAATCGATCTCCGGGAAGTTCAACGGTTGATTCTTTTGGATTAACCTTTGCTTTCATGTCAATTTCTGATAGTGATTGTTCAACAGCCTTGCCCGATAGGTTGCTGTTATCTACATTACTGTTGTTAGCCGGAGAGCTATCGCTACACCCCGCTAACAACAGTAATGTGCAAATTACAAGTAATGTTCTTGACTTTTGCATCGAACTCGCCAATTTCAGCACTTATCGAACAGGATGTAGCTTATACGGTTTTCCCAATTCTCGATCCAATTTTTCCCGTACCCTGCACCGTTACTTAGATTAGGGTCTTGATAGTTGCGACCGTGTTGTTGGCTGTTCCGAATAAAGAATGCTCCAGATGGGCTTGGGCTGTCATAGAATCTTGTAATTCTGCATTTACTTCCGTTAGCGGCTGCCGATGAGGCTTTGTTGTTCATGCCGTCAGGTGTAACCTGCTCATGGTTGCTCTGGAACCAATATCTTCCGTTGTAGTGTTTGTTCTGCCAGATGCAGGCGTAGCCTACTGGGCAGCCTGAGTATTGTCGAATGGCGATGCCGTCTTCGGCAGGTACGACAGTCTCATCACTTGGGTCGGTTATTGTTGTTGTGTCTTTGGACTGTTCTTCAACGGGGTTGAACACAGTGAGGTTGTCTTCGGTTGGTTCATCAACCGCAGTTGCTGCTGGTACACTCAACAAGGAAAAACTGATGGCGGCAATTACCGTCATCCCGAATCCAATTAATTTGGTTTTCATAAGAAAGACTCCTTACTTCTCGTTTATGTTATGTGGTTTTCTACCGCTAAACCCCATAGTAAAAGAGCCAGAATCCCCGAAACTAGAGGTAAAATTACCCAATTTCAGCTGTCAACCATATGACCCCAGGTGGCACCCGATTCATTAGGCAGCTTACGCCGCACCAAGAGGTGTGTCGCCCTCATTTCTTGCTCAATCTGTCCCCTTGCAGAAGTCAAATACCTGGTGCAAACCCAGATTTGTCAATAATGCCAACGGTAAAATCTCGGGTTGTGGCTGGTGCAGCGGATTTGTGCAATGGCGGGCTTGCGAATTGCCGGGGATTCCCTAACCCGAAACCGGGGGATGCGTTCAGGGAAAATGCCGGAAATGCAAATGGCACCTCATGAACCCGAAAGAACAAACAGCCAGGTCAAACCCACTTAAGCCCCCCATGATCACCGGACGCACCCCCGAAGGTCTCGGAAACCCAAGCGTCACGGTTGCATGATGTCTCTATAAAAAGTATCTTGAAATCGAGATAAATTTGGTAAGGAACAAACCAGGAGGTCACCCCATGGCTAGCTTAAACAGCTTCAACTCCCGCAAAACCCTGCAGGTAGGCGCAAAATCTTACGAGATTTTTTCGCTAGCCGCAGTGGACGGGCTGCAGAAACTGCCCTATGCGCTGCGAATCCTGGCCGAAAACCTGTTGCGCACCGAAGACGGCGCCAATATCACCGCCGCACAAATCCAAGCCCTGGCCAACTGGGACGCCAACGCCGAACCCAGCCAGGAAATCCAATTCACCCCGGCGCGTGTAGTGATGCAAGACTTTACCGGGGTGCCCTGCGTAGTGGATTTGGCAACCATGCGCGAGGCCGTAAAAACACTCGGCGGAGACCCCAAGAAAATCAACCCACTCGCCCCGGCCGAGATGGTTATCGACCACTCGGTACAGATTGACTATTTCGGACGCGGCGATGCCCTGCGCCTGAATACCGACAAAGAATACGAACGCAATGCGGAACGCTACAAATTCCTGCGCTGGGGGCAGGGCGCTTTCAACAATTTCCGGGTGGTGCCACCGGGAACCGGGATTATTCACCAGGTGAATATCGAATACCTGGCGCGCACCGTATTCACCAAGGAACTGCCTGACGGCACCGTCCAGGCCTATCCCGACACCTGCGTGGGCACCGATTCCCACACCACCATGGTTAACGGCCTGGGGGTACTGGGCTGGGGTGTGGGCGGTATCGAGGCTGAAGCGGCAATGCTGGGACAACCCGTATCCATGTTGATACCGCGCGTAGTCGGGTTCAAACTGAAAGGCACGATTCCCGCCGCAGCCACTGCCACCGATGTGGTACTGACGATTACCCAGATGTTGCGTGAACACGGCGTGGTCGGGAAATTCGTGGAATTCTATGGCGATGGCGTTTCTCAAGTGCCACTGGCGAACCGTGCCACTATCGGTAATATGTCGCCTGAATTCGGTTCCACCGCCGCGATTTTCCCCATCGACCAGGTTACCGTGGACTATCTGCGTTTGACCGGGCGCGACAGCGAGCGCGTGGCCTTGGTGGAAGCCTATGCCAAGGAACAGGGCTTGTGGCATGACCCTAGCTTCGAGCCGAAGTATTCCGAATACTTGGAACTTGACCTTTCCACGGTGGTTCCCTCAATCGCTGGTCCCAAACGCCCTCAAGACCGGATTCTGCTTTCAGAGGCGAAAGGTGTTTTCGAAAAAACCTTGGTACCGGCCTATGCCTCGGCGCCGCATCGTAAAGTCGAAGTGACCTTAGCCGATGGCACCCAAACCGACTTGGATAACGGGCGGGTGGTGATTGCCTCTATCACCTCTTGCACCAACACCTCCAACCCTTCGGTGATGATGGCGGCCGGCCTGTTGGCTCGCAACGCCCGCGCCAAAGGCCTGAATTCCAAGCCGTGGGTGAAAACCTCGGTGGCACCCGGCTCGCAAGTGGTGACGAACTATTTTGACAAGGCCGGACTGTGGGAGCCGCTCAATGAACTGGGATTTAACCTGGTGGGATATGGCTGTGCGACATGCATTGGGAACTCCGGGCCACTGCCGGCGGAAATCTCTAAGGCCATTAACGACAATGATTTGGCGGTGTGCGCGGTGCTCTCGGGCAACCGTAACTTCGAGGGGCGTATCAGCCCCGATGTGAAAATGAACTACTTGGCTTCCCCGCCGCTTGTGGTGGCCTACGCCTTGGCCGGTTCGATGGATTTCGATTTTGAGACGGAGCCCCTGGGGCAAGATCAAGCGGGTAAAGACGTGTTCCTGCGCGATATTTGGCCCGACCCCACCGAGGTGCAGCGCACGATTGACGACACGATTGACCGCGAGATGTATCTGCAGGATTATGCGAATGTCTTTGCTGGTGATGAACGCTGGCAAAGCCTGCCCACGCCCCAGGGGGATCGTTTCACCTGGGATGACGCTTCCACCTATGTGCGCAAAGCCCCGTTCTTTGACGGGATGAAACTGGAGCCGGAGCCCGTGACCGATATCAAAGGGGCGCGGGTGTTGTTGAAACTGGGGGATTCAGTAACCACTGACCACATTTCGCCGGCCGGGGCTTTCAAGCCGGAAACCCCCGCCGGGCAGTATCTGGGGGCGCACGGCGTGGCACACCGTGATTTCAACTCCTATGGGTCGCGCCGCGGTAATCACGAGGTAATGATGCGCGGCACTTTTGCCAATATCCGTATCAAAAACCAGTTGCTTGACGGGGTAGAAGGCGGTTTCACCCGTGATTTTACCCAGCCAGGCGCCCCGCAAGCCTATGTGTATGATGCGGCGATGCACTATCAGGCGGCAGGGATTCCGCTGGTGGTTTTGGGTGGTAAAGAATACGGTTCGGGATCTTCGCGTGACTGGGCGGCGAAGGGCACGCGTTTGTTGGGCGTAAAAGCGGTTATTGCCGAGTCTTTTGAGCGGATTCACCGTTCAAACTTGATTGGGATGGGAATTATGCCACTGCAGTTCCCGGCCGGGGAATCTGCCGACTCCCTGGGCTTGGATGGAACTGAGTCCATCGATATCACCGGGATTACCGCATTAAACCAGGGCATTACCCCGAAAACGCTGGCGGTGGTGGCCACGAAGGCTGATGGTTCGCAGGTTGCCTTTGACGCGGTGGTACGCATTGATACTCCTGGCGAAGCTGATTACTATCGCCACGATGGGATTTTGCGTTATGTGTTGCGTAATCTGGTGACGGCATAGGTGGAAGTCGCCGTGGTTTTCGCGGTGACATTGGCGGTTTTGCTCACTTTGGTTTCGGCTTCATGAGGTGCCATCCGTAATCTTTGGCGATAGTTAATTTATCCAGGCTGGCCACCCATTAGAATAGTAAGGATTACTTTCTAAGGGGGAGTTTTGCCTAAGTGTAACCAGCCGAAACCGGAGAAACGCCAGTCTGACTCACAGGCTTCCGAATTTCCAGATTTGCGGATTCTGCCTACGATTACAACTCCGCATGATCTGCGGAGTCTAAACCATCAGGAGCTCAACCGACTCGCTGGCGAGATTCGCCGTTTTTTGGTGCAATCGGTGGCGCAAACCGGGGGACACCTAGGCCCGAACCTGGGGGTGGTGGAATTGACCATTGCCCTGCACCGGATTTTCGATGTGAACCGCGATACCTTTGTTTTCGATACGGGACACCAGGCTTATGTACACAAACTGTTGACTGGACGCCAGGATTTCTCGTTGCTGCGTCAACGCGGGGGGTTGTCAGGATATCCGTCTCGGGCGGAATCCGAGACTGATGTGGTCGAGAACTCTCACGCCTCTGCCTCGCTGGCTTGGGCGGATGGAATTATGAAAGCCAATCGTTTGGCGCATCGCCCCGGTTGGGTGGTGGCGGTTATCGGTGACGGAGCCATGACTGGGGGGATGGCTTGGGAGGCTTTGAATAATATTGCGGATGAAAATGAGGGGCGGTTGTTAATTGTTTTGAATGACAATGGGCGTTCTTACGCGCCGACTATTGGGGGTTTAGCGCACCACCTGGATGCCTTGCGGGTCACTCCGTTGTACGACAAAACTCTGAGCTGGGGCAAAAAAACGCTGCGACGCGGCGGGGTTATCGGGAATTTTCTCTATTCGGGTTTACATGCGGCTAAAGCCGGGTTGCGTGATTGGTTTTCCCCCGAGAGCGGGCCGTTATTCGACGAAATTGGGATTACTTACACCGGTCCGGTTGACGGGCACGACATTGCTGCCCTCGAATTTTCCTTTACACGCCTTTTGGCTTCCCGTAAACCCGTGTTGGTGCATGTGATTACCCAAAAGGGGCGTGGTTATAGTCCAGCGGAGCAAAACATTTCGGATCATTTCCATGCTATCGGCCGTATCCACCCTGAAACTGGGCTGCCGATTGAACCTAAGCGTTTCGAGTGGACGGGTGTTTTTGCCGATGAAATTGTGCACCTGGCGAAGCGGGATGAAAAAATCGTGGCGCTTACGGCTGCGATGCTGCAACCCGTAGGTTTGTTGCCGTTTAAAAAGGCCTTTCCAAATCGGGTTTTCGATGTGGGGATTGCCGAGGCTGACGCGATGGCGACGGCCGCCGGGCTGGCCTACGGGGGATTCCACCCGGTTTTCGCGGTGTATTCGACGTTTATGAACCGAGCCTATGATCAGCTGTTGCTGGATGTGGCTTTGCACCATGCCGGAGTGACTATCGTGGAAGACCGCGCGGGTGTGACCGGTTCGGACGGGGCGAGTCACAACGGGATGTGGGATATTGCCTTGGCGGCAACCGTGCCGGGTTTGCACCTGGCGGCTCCCCGCGACGAGGCTACCTTGCGAGACGAGTTGGGCGAAGCGGTATTGGTGGACAATGCGCCGACTCTGGTGCGCTACCCGAAGGGTTCCCTGCCCGAGCCGATTCCGGCGTTGCGCCGCGAGGGCAGCCTTGATGTGCTGTGGGAGTCCCCAGATTTTGTGATTGGGGATGTGGTTTCGGGGCTGGTGGCAGGGGAGTCTGTGCCGGCTGATGCGGTGTCATGCGCAAGCGCTACTGAGATTACTGCCGGTGGTGTTGCTAATGCCACTAATATCGAGGTCATCTCCCCGCGCCAACGGATGCTGCTGGTCGCTACCGGGGCTTTCGCGCCCCTGGGGATTACGGCTGGCCAGATGCTGGCCACGGATTTCGAAACCATGGTGGTTGACCCGCGTTGGCTGCTGCCCATCAGCGCTGATTTGCGTCGGATAGCCCCGGGTTTCAACTGGGTGGTCACCTTGGAAGATGGCCTGGTCGATGGCGGTTTCGGTTCGCAACTGCGTGATTGTCTGGCAGCGGTGGGGTGCTTCGTGCCAGTGCTGAGCTATGGCATCCCCAAGCGCTTTTTGGAACACGCCACCCGCGCCGAGATTTTAGCCGAGCTGGGGTTGACCCCGGATTCACTAGTTGCCTCCCTGAAATCCCGCACCCACGTAGAGTCGCGTTCGCCCTTACTTTGAAATCCTGTCCTACGTGCGACGATTAAGATTTTAGAGTAGAACTCTGAGCGTGCGACTTATAGGGATTGAGTGCTAAGATACTAAAAAATTCCAGTAAATCGAGTTAAAGAACGCTGTTTCGTAGACATGACATAGTTAGAGGCGTACGATAAAGGGGAATTCAGTGTAGATTCACAAGGAGGAAAGTGACATGATTAAACACGTGCTACGCAACACAGCAGTCGGAGTATCGGTCACACTATTGGCGTTGTCTTGGGTTCCGATAGCGTGTGCGACAGGGTTAGGCGCAAATGTTCCAGACACTATAGTCCAAACTAAGGCAGCAATACTTGATGATAACAGTGTGCGTGACTTCGTTAATTTTCATCGCGACTTAGATACACCAAACGATATTGTCAATAAGCTGGTTGATAAGCTCAAAAATGGAATATTACCTAAAAGTATGAATAAAGAAAAGCCTGTTGATGTATATCAGACTTTTATGGCAAATCAAACCCTGAGAGTGAGTACGTTTTCCGATGGTTCCAAATCGCTTGAAACCTATCCTTTTCAAAATCTCAGCTCTGACATCAGGACAGTGTTACCGAAACAGGTACCTATTCACAGTATGATGCTTCGTGATTCAATGAATCTTTCGTGTCAGAGTCGTCAGGGAGGAAATGGTTGGGTGGCTGGAATAGGGTGCACCGGAACTGTTAGTAACGGAATGATTTCCTTTAGGGTTACTTTTGACTATCAAGGGTTACAGGGGTACGGTTCAACTATAAGCCGTCCTGCATACCTTCACATTCAGGGAGCGATGTCCTGCACGCCTCCTACGTTGTATGGCTATAAACAAATGGAAGATTCTGACGGCCCAGCTTATTTGAACTATCAGACGCAGTGTACTTTTGCTGGATATCTTTCAGAAACTCACTATCCCCAAGTAACGAATTCTCACGGTTCTATTAGAATGCAGCTGTGACAGTGGGGAGGTGCGAAATGAGTCTGAATTCTCCGGTATCACCAGCTCCACCTTCCGATATGGGGCTGACATATGTTTTTTCTCAAATTCTAGGTTTTGGTTTTCTTTTTATTCTGGTTATCATATTACTGTGGATGATATTTTCTACATACTTCACATACAAGTTCCATAAAGAGGTCATCAGTTCCTTGACAGAAATAAAGCTCCTTTTGCGCCGGGCAAACATTGACGCGAATGGCTCTAACCTCGCGAAAGAATTGATGAAACGTGAGTCGAGTGATGTTAACTCTGAAACCGGATGATAATTTTTGCATGCCAATAATGTAGGCGAGTTGACTGAATGCTCAACTCGCCTACACTTATTTCACTGACCAGGCGTCGATGGGAGGCTGGTCGGTGTCTGGTTCGAAGCCCAGTTCCGTGGGGGTTTCCGGAATCCGGTCAGTCAAGAAATACTTATCGCGGTTATCGGCATGAGCCTTTACTACTTTGCGGAAGGCACCGAGTTCAAAGAATAGACAGTTGGTGAAAGGATTGCGACGCTTGGCAACAATAACCCACACCCACCACACGAATAACCCTAGATTAAAGAGGAAAGCAGCCCAACAACAGATAATGTTCGCCACTGGATTCATCGTCGCATAGTTAGTCATCGAAGAAGGGATAACCAACAGTTCGGGCAGAATATTGTTGGCTGCAATCCAAAACATCAGGGTAAAACAACGGAACCAAATCCACTGTCCTTTAGCCCAAGTAAAAGCCGGAACTGTACAGGCCAAGAGCAAAGCCAACGTGCAATACCAAGTGTAGTCCGCCAGCGAGTTGTACAAGAACGCGTGATTCCACAAATCATAGGCAATAATCCACGGCCAGGCCATATCCGCCCAGATTAAACCTTTTACCTTGACATCTTTCCGGGAAGTAATGAAAATCTTGCCTAATCCCGTAATCGTGATGATATTCAAGAAACCTGCTGCTGCACTCAACAGATTCCAATACCCACCAATAGTGCGGAATCCCGTGGACGGGTCAATCCCGATGCCCTTGGCTGCGAACACCGCCGCCACATCCTGATACCACTGTGGGGAGAGCGGTTCGGAAGTAAGCCCCCGAGTCTCGGGCAAACCGTTAATCATCGACACCGCGCGAGCCGCATCAATGTCTTGCAAACACTGGGCATTAGACGCACACGCCAGATAAGAATCATTTTCAAAGAAAATCATGATGTCGCGGATATTAGCCTCGGTGATGTTCAGAGCCAATCCCACCCACAAAGCAAAACCCATCCAAAAGGCATAACGGTGGGCTTTCTCCGGGTGACGCTTCCCCCAGAACAGTAAAAACGCGGTCATGGTGGCGGTGGCAATCATAATCACGAACTTACCGAAGGGGAACCACCCCACCATGGGCACCCCGTGAATAATCACGTAGGGGGTAATCAACACCCCGCCCAGCGTCCAAATCGCGAAAGCCGTCCACACCCAACGTCGATTGATTTCCGCTATTAGCATCTGCAATCCAAACACGACTATCCAACACAGATAAACCCAGCCGGAACCGACTTCCCACATGAATCCCATGGTTATACCTCCCGAGAGCGTTCCGTCTGCTTTGACGGATATGGCGGTGCTGATGAAACACATTAGCCAAAAGTGTCACATCAGAGCTATTTCTTGGTTATTATAGACCCTGTGAAGTGGTCGTGGGGGCACTTTCTGGAACAAAGAAGTTTCCGCCTCACGCCGTACGCGAAACGGAGTGACAACAATGAAACTAGACTATCCAACACTGTTTTTCTTTGAAGTCGGCGAGTGGTGGGACTATGCCATGCTGGTCTTGGTTATCGCCGGTCTGGCGGTAACCGCGTGGCTAGCGATTCGCAGTAAATGGGTGGCGCTGGCGGTATTCATCGTGATTCCCGTGTGCCTGACGATTTTCTGGTGGCCGCACTCCACCGCTGGAACCAGTTCGGCGGGGTGGTTCCCCATCGTCAAACAGTACTCGGCGCTGATAGGTTCCCTTTCATTAGTCGCCTTGCAATATTTCCCGAAACTGCGCACCAAATACTGGTACCTGTGTATTCCGCCCCTGATTTTGTCGGTGAACATCCTGGAGGCCGTGATTCGTGATTTCCAATGCTACGGGCTGCACGGAGTTGACCCCAGTAATAACCTGATGACCGTGGGCGGACCGTGGAACATCATGAACGGTATCGCGGGCATCCTAAACCTGCTGATGATTTCCGGCTGGGCGGGGATTTATGTTTCTGCCCACAAAAACCGCCAGATTATTTGGGGCGACCTGACGGTGGGCTGGATTATTGCCTATGATGTGTGGAACGTGGCCTATGTGTACAACTGTCTGGCCGACCGAGCCTGGTACTCGGGGGTGGCCTTGCTGCTGTCCTGCACCATTCCGGCTTTCCTGTCCTTCGGGAAAGGTGCCTGGATTCAGTACCGCGCCTATACCCTGACCTTCTGGTCGGCGATAGTACTCACCTTCCCGCACTTCATGCATGATTCCATGTTTGCGCACCGCTCAGCGCATAATCCGGTCGCTTTGTTTATCGTTTCCGCCTTAGCTTTGGTAATTAACCTGATAGTTTTCGCGATGCACGTGCGCAAGATTGCCGTCACCAAACGCAATCCCTTCCGGCAAGAAGTCTATGCTGACACCAGGGAAAACCTAGCCATCGCTCGTAACAATGCCAGCGAATTCGACCGTCAGCGCATCAATAAGTCCTTGGGGAAAGAACTACTCTGAGCGTAAGGCCTTGACCAACCCATCCAACAGGTGTTCAATCTGCCAAGGACGAGCCTCCGAGGCTTGCAGTACCTCCAAGACTTGCGGCTCGGGAGCATTATCCGGCAAAACCCAGGCCAAACGGCGGGTAGTGCGGGAATCCAGCATGACTTCACTGTGAACATTTAGCTCGACGGCAATCTGGATTACCACATCGCGTAAACGGTGCCAACGCTCGGCTTCCTGGGGGTGATTATGTGCGAAATTCCTAGCATCAGGAACCGCACCGCGAACGCGGGGGGCACGTTTTGATGGCAACTCATGAACCGGCAACTTATAGGAACGCGACAACGCGGCGTACCACGTATCCGCACGCTCCCGTCCCACCCGGTCGTTACGAAACGCCTCTATCGAATTCATGTAGCGCTTGCCGCGAGGTAAAGCCACCGCCAAAGCAATTAAGGCCGGATTGGAAAGCACCTTGGTCGGAGCAAGATTCTCGGCGGCACAGATTTTCTCGCGGGTCTGCCACAACTCGCGCAACGCCGCCAAATTACGCGGTGAATACACCTTGCCCGAACCGGGAACATGGCGCCACGGGTCGGGCTTCGGAGCGGGGGGCTCGAAGTACAGTAAATGTTCGAACTCCTGTTCCGCCCAGTCATCCTTGCCGGCTTCGCCGAGTTGCAACCACAAAGCCTGGCGTAAGTCAACCAGAAACTCGACATCCAAAGCGGCGTATTCCAACCAACTTTGCGGCAAGGGTCGCGTCGACCAGTCAGCGGCGGAATGTTCCTTTTCCAACATGATTCCCAAAACCTGCTCGGTTAAGGAACCCAGGCCAAAACGCTCGAAATTCAACAATTTTGCAGCCAACTCCGTGTCGAATAACAGTTTGGGCCGCATCCCAATCTCGGCTAGCCACGGCATATCCGTAGTGGCATCATGCAAAATCCACTCGGCCTTGCCAATCGCCGCGCCGAGAGGCTCCAAATCGGGGAAAGCCGTGGGATCAATCAGAAAAGTCCCCGTGTCTTCCCGGCGTAGCTGTACCAGATAGGCACCCTGGAAATATCGGAAAGCCCCGGCTCGTTCGGTGTCCAAAGCCACCGACCCGCTGCCCGCCGCCACCAGTTCGCAAACCCGCGCCAAAGCCGGGGGAGTGTTTACCACGCCCTCCAAGGGCTCTTGGGGGTGCTTCACCAAACGATAGGAACGGTTGGAAGCTGACTCGCGAGTCGAGGATGAATGTTCGGATTTCGATACTAAGTCTTTGGTCATAACCAGTTAATCGTATCTTGCCTGGCTGTTCAGCGGTATTTGCCGCTCTGGAAGCGGCTGGGAAGGGATACTGAATTAAAGAAGTCGGGGAATCCGAGTTGAATCCGGGAAAACGGATGGCACCTCATGAAACGGAAATCCCTTAGAGACTACGCAAGCCGACCACGTTTTCCTCTGGAGAAAAACCTGTGGACTGCAGTAAAGTGTCCACCCACGCCAGAAAATGCGCCGATAAATCATAGGAAGTCGGTGTCCACGAGGCGCGAATCTCGAGGCTAGCGGAAGTGCCACGCAAAGAATCACCCGAGAAAGAACGGTTAATCGTAGCGGTAGCCGTGCCTACCAGGTGAGAATAATGCGCCTCACGCCCCGCCAAAGCATCGCGCAACCAAGACCAAGCCACCTCACCAGCCAGCGGATCTTCCCCCAAATTCAACTCGGTTTCGGATGCCACCAGGGCAACCACCCGAAACTGGCCGCCCCAACCGGGCTGTTCCTGGGGGTCAAAGAGCAATACCAGCCGACCGACAGCTGGAGTCTCTGCCGCGACATGCAGCGCTGTTTCCCCACTGATAGCGGCCGCGAAAGGAGCGATTTCCTTGGGCGCGGGAACCTCGTGAACCGAGACATGCGCTGGGATTTGGGCGTGAGCCTCGCGCAAAGACAGCAAAGCTAGCTCCCAGGCGGGGGGTAGCTTAGCATTGGTCATGAGTTCACTCTATTGAGCGCTTTGAGCTAATTCCCTTTCCCACGCCGCAAACTTGGCGGAATTGCGTGGTGCGGGCGTGACGGCGCCGTGCAGAGTCGGGTTCATGAGGCGCGGCGGGACACAGGCGTAAACTCACAAGTCGTCGGCTTCGACGGGAGAACCCAAAACCACCATGGAACGCGACTTTACCGTGATGGATTTCGGGGAACCAATATGCAGTCGGTTATCGAAACGGGTGCAAATTGGTTGTTCATTGTCCGCTGTGTCAATTAGCTGGTACCACTCAAAAGCGTGTGCCCACTGGGGCATAGTGAAATCAATGTCAGTCTCGGAGGCATTGAACATCAGAATGAAATCATCGTCCATCACACGTTCCCCGCGAATATCCGGTTCATCAATAGAATTCCCGTTCAGACAGATTGTCAATGCTTTCGCAAAAGCTGTGGTCCATTCTTCGTCGGTCATGTGTTCGCCGGTAACACTGAACCATTCGATATCCCCACGGTCAGATTCACCCCCGCGAGCCGCGTCCCCAGCCAGGAAACGGCGGCGTCGGAACACCGGGTGTTCGCGACGCAGTCGAATCAGTTTGCGGGTGAAATCGAACATTTTCTCGTCGCGTGCCTCGCGGCTCCAATCAATCCAGGTGATTTCATTGTCTTGGCAATACCCGTTGTTATTCCCGCTCTGGGTGCGTCCCAGCTCATCTCCGTGAGAAATCATCGGCACTCCCTGGGACAGCAACAAAGTCGTCAAGAAATTGTAGCGTTGGCGGCGGCGCAGCTCATTGATATTTTCGTCCTCGGTCGGTCCCTCGGCACCGTGGTTCCAGGAACGGTTGTTATTGTCGCCGTCTGCGCCGCCTTCCCCGTTCGCTTCATTGTGTTTTCCGTTGTAGCTGACCAGGTCTAGCAGCGTGAACCCGTCGTGGGCGGTGACGAAGTTGATGGAAGCCACCGGCAGGCGCCCGGTGTGAGCGTAGAGATCTGCCGAACCCGAAAAACGTGAGGCAAATTCCCCGAGTTTCGCCGGTTCTCCGCGCCAATAATCGCGAATCGTGTCGCGGTATTTCCCGTTCCATTCCGACCACAGAATCGGGAAACCGCCGACGTTATAGCCCCCTTCGCCCACGTCCCAGGGTTCGGCAATCAACTTGACGCGTGAAATTATCGGGTCTTGGTGGATGATGTCGAAAAATGCCGAAAGCTTGTCCACCGAGCTGAGTTCACGTGCCAAGGTCGAGGCCAAATCGAAACGGAAACCATCGACGTGCATCTCGGTAATCCAGTAACGTAGCGAATCCATAATTAGCTGCAGCACTTGCGGTGAGCGCATGAACAGGGAGTTTCCAGTTCCGGTGGTGTCAAAGTAATGCGCCTTGTCGCCCTCGACCAGGCGATAGTATTCCTCGTTGTCGATGCCTCTAAAGGACAGAGTGGGGCCGAGGTGGTTACCTTCGGCGGTGTGGTTGTAAACAACATCCAGAATTACTTCTATCCCCGCCGAATGTAGGTTTTTTACCATTTGTTTAAATTCTTCGACTTGATTGTCGGTTTGTGGTTCCGAGCAATACGCGTTGTGCGGGGCAAAATATCCGATAGTGTTGTATCCCCAATAGTTAGTCAGTCCTTTTTCTTGCAGTGAGGGATCGGTGACGAACTGGTGTATCGGCATCAGCTCCAGAGCGTTGATTCCCAGGTGTTGCAGATATTCGATGTTTTTGGGGTGTCCAATTCCGGCGTAAGTGCCGCGCAGTCGCTCGGGTATGGCGGGGTTTAGCATGGTCATGCCCTTGACATGGGTTTCATAAATCACCAACTCGGGGTATTCCAGGCCGGGATGACGGTCGTTTCCCCAGTCGAAGAAAGGATTAATTACCACCGAGTGCATGGTGTGCGTGGCGGAATCGTCGTTGTTGTAGCCGTCGGGATTTCCGGGTGGATAAGCGAAAATCGACATGTCTCCGTCTAGGTCGCCCGCGATGGCCTTGGCATAGGGATCCAAAAGCAGTTTGCTGGGGTTGAAACGTTTGCCATTGGCGGGGTCATAAGATCCGTAAACCCGGTAACCGTAGTGTTGTCCGGGCCGCAGATTCGGCACGTAGCCGTGCCATACGTGCCCGTCGATTTCGGTTAGCTCCAGGCGATTCATCTCCAGTCCGTCGTCGTCAACGAGACACAGCTCTACCTTTTTGGCATTCGCCGAGTAGAGCGCGAAATTGGTGCCAGATCCGTCATAAGTGGCACCGAGGGGATAGGGTTTTCCAGGCCAGATTTCCATACGTCTAGCTTCTCACACTTTCCGTCGTTGCGGGTGGTTGCGGGTGTGGCGGTATTCTCGGGTTCATGAGGGGCTTGCCAAAATCCAGGTTCTATCACCCCATCGAAAGCCTTTGAATCCACCAGAATCTGGCTTCAGTGTTGACGCCAGATTCTGGTGGATTCGCGTCGAATCAACCGCATAGGTATTTTTTGAATAGCGTGTTTCGCCCCCGGATTAGGGTCATGGATTTTTTCTAGGAGGCGTTTTACGGCCACGCGGGCGATAGTTTCTTGCGGGATTTCAAGAGTTGAGAGGGTAGGAAGAGCCAATAGGCCGTTTTGCGGTTCACCCACCCCTAAGATGGCCACGCTTTGCAATGCACTAGGATCCTTTTCACGAAGCGCTCGGATGAAGCCCACGGCGGCAAGGTTTCCGAAGACCAATACGTTACTCAACGCACGCCGTTCCCAGTGTCGCAACACCTTGTACCCCGAATTAACGCTATTGGTCACCCCGTTAATTACCTGCATGTCGAGTTTGTATTTTTTGCTCAGCTTCGACACCGTATCCATACATTCATCAGTCACCCAGCTTTGCCCTTCGGCGTGCATGACAGTGAAGCGGGAGTCGGGTTGTGACCGCAGAAACGTGATGATTTCGCTGATGCTCTGTTTGACATCGGGAATCACCACGTCGTATTTGGAAGTCTCGCGGTTTAACCACACAAGCGGATGATGTTCTACAAAGGCATTGAGTTCGACTTTCGTTTTTTCGCTGTCTATCAAGAATCCATCCACATGCTTGAGGAAGGTTTGGCAGGATGTGCCCAGTTCTCCCAACGGAGAGTTCGCATCCAAGAAAATCAGTTGATATCCAGATTCGGTCGCGCTGGCTTTGAGTGCTGAAATCAGGGCTGTGTTGCCCATGTCGATTACGACTCCGAAGCGTTTGGTCAGAGGGGCGCTGCGGTGACATCTCGCGTCATCTTCGCTGATGTATCCCATTTCGCGAGCCACTCGAAAGACATGTTCGGCAGTGAGAGGATTGGTTCTTCCGGGACGGTTCAGTGCCCGGGACACGGTTGAGGTGGCCACATGAGCCGCTTTGGCGACATCCTTCATGGTTACTCGTTTGGCTGGCGGTTTTTCTAGGGTTTCGTTATTCACACGCAATCCTTACAGTTTCCTGAATATCTTATATGAAAATCCTGTACAGTTTGTCAGAACAATCAACATTATATGTCAACTTGATGCCAAAATTTCAAGTTTCCGGAAAATTTTGCTTTGACCGGGTTGATGAGGTAATCTTATGGAGCCTTGGGCCATTAGCGCAGCGGTAGCGCGCTTCCTTCACACGGAAGAGGTCACTGGTTCGATCCCAGTATGGCCCACCCAGTTTTCCCTTGATTCTTCAAAATTCCAGATTAAATGGAGCCATCATAACCAGCATGGTAGGTAGCACTGGCTACTAAATCAGCTTTGAAGCTGATGATAGTATTCAGCACTCTAGAGTTAACTCAACAACAGTCTTAGACTGAAGGTGTGGAACTGAACAAGAATACTCTAGAAAAAGTGCTGGAACTCATTAAAGAACTGCCGACTTCCTCGAAAGTAAGCGCTCTGGCGGCGTTGGGAACCTCGGGAACTTTGATAGCAGCGGGACATACCGCTGCTGGCATGTGGAAGGTTTACCAGGAGGTCTCGGCACATCGCTGGTTTTGGGAAGACCACGTTATCACTGGGCTGGCAAAACTCCGCGAACTCGGGATGTGGGAAAACCCAGCAGGGATGAATCCTGCCTTTGATATGTTGAGTGTTGGGGCGCTGCGACACCAAAAGCGCAGCGGATGGTATTCCAACAAGCCCCTCATGAACCCAAACCTTACCCTGGCACGACCCACAAAAATAGAAGGAGCACCGCCATTTATCTATGTAGCCCTGGGTGATTCGGCAGCTCAGGGAGTGGGATGCGAGGATGTGCGAGATTCCTACGTGGCATTGCTGGCCTCGTATTTGCGCCGTGCCACCAGACGACGGGTGATAGTGCTGAATCTTTCCATTTCCGGTGCCATTTCTTCTACTGTAACTGGCACGGAGCTGCCTAGACTATTGACGCTGGGGGTTAAACCTGATTTGATTACCCTTGATATTGGGGGAAATGATACCTTTGCTGATGATGCTGAAATTCCCGCAGAACTTTTCGAAAAAAATCTAGAAATTATTTGCCGCTACTTGCCGGTTCCCACCCTTATCGCCGAAGTTCCTGCCGTTACACCACTGCCGCGAGACAGACGCGCCGTGGAATTAAATGAGGCCTTGAAAGCGGCCGTAGAGGGCTCGCCGCACATCGTGGTTCCCATCCGTAAACTCGGGGAAGTTCCGTTGTGGCGGATTTTGTCGATTCGTGCCGAAGATGGGTTCCATCCCAATGTGGATGGTTATCGCGGGGCGGCCTTGGAATTCGCACGCGCCTCCGAGACACTGCTCAAAGAACGCGACCTGTGGCAAGACACTGCCGACGATTTGTATTCCTAAGCGACAAAAACATAAATGAAGGCGGGCATGGCGTTGGTGGGCGATACGGGACTCGAACCTGCGACCTCTCCCGTGTGGAAGGAAACAATGCGGCTCGCAGCAAAAGCCACGAGCCGCATTTCCTTTTCATTTCTGCCAAGAGCTGTAACAGTGATATTTAGCCACTGTTCTTAGCTGTCGTATTACGTCGACCCTAAGTCACTGCTGATGGTGCAGTTTGAACGCAAGCTCAGCCAAATGCACGCCATGAGTTAGGAACTCATGCGTACGACACACGTAATCATTGTCGCGACCAAGTTTTGCGATATAACCGTTGATGTAATCAACTTCCGTTTCACGACCACGGCTCATGTCCTGGTACATGGAAGGATAGTGCAAAGGACATGCCACACGACTCACGTAGTCGATAGCTTCCAGTTCCTGTTGGCGAGTATTAACCATCCTAATTCCAGCGCGATCGCACACATCGTAAGCTTCGTTAATAAGCTGACGAGCCATATCCATCGCACCAGGGTAAGAAATAAACTGACCCATTTGAATCTGGTACATTGTGCACAAAGTATTAATCACAGAATTAAAAACCACTTTTGCCATGCATGTACCTTTAAAATCTTCCGTAATAGTAGGATTCAAGCCGGCGGCTTTAAAATCATCTCGCATAGCAAGCTCAACCTCACTAACCTGCTCGTTCAATGCGCACATATTCATAGTGCCTACGCCAGCTTTTCCAATAAAATCAACATCACCAGGCCCATTCAAAACCGTTGCAATCAGGGCAGTTCCGCCGTAAATACGATCATCTGGAAAATACTGCTGCAACTTTTCAAAGTGACCCCATCCGTTCATGGCGGAAAACACAATCTGGTGGTTTTTAAACAAGTGCTTGCACCGCTGCAACATATCTGCAAGCTGCATCTGTTTCATAAACACAATCCAGACATCTGGATTGCCATCGTAATCCTCAGGAGTATACATGCGAATCGGCACCAAATGGCGGTTTTCATGGTCTCGGCTCACCATCACGCCACCCTGTTCACGCACCTTGTTCACGTTTTCATCCCAAGCGTCAATGAAATCAACATGAATGCCAGCCGTTTCCTGCAACAAAACGCCATAGCGATATCCCATAGCTCCCGAACCAATCATTGCATATTTCATGCCACTCATAGTGACACCTCCTTTTGAATAAAAACTGCACTCAGGCGATACTCGTATTTACGCGAATTACGTCGAAGCGATTATGGATATGGCAAAAAGCAGCAAGACAGTATGCGGTTACTAACCAAACGGCCAACTGCTTTTTGGTTTTACAGCATGTTACACATTTTTGGAAGAATATCAAAATTTAGTTATCCATGATTTGAAAATTTCGCAGCACTTGTGTAACTCTTCTTCAGGCACCGAGGGGATAACTTTCGAATGAGGAGCAATTCGCGAATCCCGCAGCATGCCTCCGATGCGCATCGTCGAGTCCTGGGTGTATTGTGAGTGCGGTACCAGTGAATTCAACTCATAGGCAGGTGCCAGATGAAAGCTGTCGAAGTGGTCTGAGGCTGTTTGCTTTTGTGGGATGCCAGTTTTTGTACAGCAACCATGAGGGTTCGAGGGGTGCTTCGGGGTGTTTGCGGGGAGTGTTTCGTGTGCGATGAAAGGGGCGTTTTCGTTGGTATAGCGGGTAAAACCGTTGGTGGGCGATACAGGACTCGAACCTGCGACCTCTTCCGTGTCAAGGAAACGCGCTAACCAGCTGCGCCAACCGCCCGTCGAAGTGGGTACCGGATTCGAACCGGTGTATACGGCTTTGCAGGCCGCTGCCTAGCCACTCGGCCAACCCACCAGAAAAGAAACGCGCCGAACCAGCAGCTGCGACGCTTTTCCGGAGCGGATGACGGGACTCGAACCCGCGACATTCACCTTGGCAAGGTGACGCTCTACCAACTGAGCCACATCCGCGATGCCTGCCGTATCGAAACCGGCTTGAACATATTACACATAAAAACGCTCTGGACGCAAATAAACAGCAATTTCCGCAAAATTTAGCGCTTTGTGGCATGTCGGAACACTTTGGGCGCAAACGGGTAAGATATGTAAAGATAAAAACTCTTAGTGAAAGGCGCACAGTGAGCATCAGCGTTGTGATTGACGGCAAGGCAACAACCATTGCAGAAGACCAAACCGGGCAAGATATTTACCGTGACCGCAAGGAAGTGATTGCCTGCTTCATCAACGGTGAACCCCGGGATTTGTATCGTAATCTCCACGAAGGAGACGCCCTAGAAGCCATCACCATAGACTCGGAAATGGGACTGAATATCCTAAGACACTCTGCCACCCACGTCATGGCGCAAGCTGTGAAACAGGTACGTCCCGATGTGAAATACGGCATCGGTCCCTTCATTGAAAACGGGTTCTACTACGATTTCGGGGTTGCACAACCCTTCACACCCGAAGATCTCAAGGAAATTGAAAAATACATGGCGCGTATCTGTAAGGAAGACCAGCGTTTTGTGCGCCGTGCCGTGACCGAGGACGAGGCTCGCCAGGAACTAGCCGACCAGCCTTACAAACTGGAACTGATTGGCTTGAAGGGAGGCTCTGATGAAGACAACGACCAAGCTGCCGCTGGCGCTTCAGTGGAAGTCGGGGGAGCCGAACTGACAATCTATGACAATGTGCGTAAAAATGGGGAAACCGCGTGGAAAGACCTGTGTCGCGGTCCGCATATTCCCTCCACCCGGTTACTCAGCGGTGCGTTCAAACTGCTGAAAGTCTCGGCAGCTTATTGGCGTGGCGACCAGAAGAACGACTCGCTCCAGCGGATTTATGGTACCGCCTGGCCTACAAAAGAAGAGCTCAAGGCCTATGTCACTCGCCTAGAGGAAGCCGAAAAACGTGACCACCGCCGCTTGGGTACGGAGCTTGATTTGTTCAGCTTCCCCGAAGAAATCGGTTCTGGACTGCCAGTATTTCACCCTAAAGGGGCATTGGTGCGCATGGAGATGGAAAATTATTCCCGCCAGCGCCATCTGGAAGAAGGTTATTCCTTCGTTTCTACGCCTCATGTAACCAAGGGACAATTGTTTGAAACTTCAGGACACCTGTCATGGTACAAGGAAGGTATGTTCCCCGCCATGCATCTTGACGAGGAACGCGATGCCCAGGGCAATGTCACCAAGGAAGGCGCGGATTACTATCTGAAGCCGATGAATTGCCCGATGCATAACTTGATTTTCAAATCCCGCACGCGATCCTATCGTGAGCTGCCACTGCGTTTGTTCGAGTTCGGTACGGTGTATCGCTACGAGAAATCCGGGGTGGTGCACGGGCTAACTCGGGCGCGCGGTTTCACCCAAGACGACTCGCACATTTACTGCACCCGCGACCAGATGAAGGACGAACTGACAAAACTGTTAACTTTCGTGTTGGATTTGTTGAAGGACTATGGATTGGACGATTTTTATCTGGAGCTATCCACCAAAAATCCCCAAAAATTCGTCGGCAGCGACGAGGTTTGGGAAGAAGCCACCCGCACCCTGCAGGAAGTTGCCGAGGCTTCCGGACTGGAACTGCGCCCCGACCCGGAAGGCGCGGCCTTTTATGGGCCAAAAATTTCGGTGCAGGCACGCGACGCAATTGGCCGCACCTGGCAGATGTCCACCATTCAGCTCGACTTTAACCTGCCGGAACGCTTCGAGTTGGAATACACGGCCGCCGATGGCTCGCGCCAACGCCCGGTGATGATTCACCGCGCTTTGTTCGGCTCTATCGAGCGTTTCTTTGGGGTATTAACCGAGCACTACGCTGGGGCGTTTCCAGCGTGGCTTGCACCCGTCCAGGTGCGTCTGGTGCCAGTGGCAGATACTTTCAACGCGTATTGCGAGGACGTAGCCAAACAGCTGCGTGCCGAAAACGTCCGGGTGGAAATCGACGAGAGCGACGACCGTTTTGGTAAGAAAATCCGTAACGCTGCCAAAGACAAGGTTCCATTCACCCTGATTGTAGGTGGCGAAGATGCAGAACACGGCGCGGTTTCTTTCCGTTACCGTGGTGGTGAACAGAAAAATGGCGTGAAAATCTCTGCAGCCATCCAAGAAATCACGGAAACCATTCGCAGCCGAAAGAATCACTGAAATGCATGTTGAACCGGAAAGCAGCCGCGGTTTTGGTGATGAGCCCGACGGGTTTGACCGACTGTGGACCCCACACCGTATGGTGTACATCGATAACGGGTCGCGACGCGACCAGGAAGCCTGTCCTTTTTGCGAGGCGCCGAAAAAAACGGATGAGGAAGCCCTGATTGTTTATCGCGGCCAGACCTGCTTCGTGATTATGAACCTGTTTCCCTACAATGCCGGACACGTCTTGGTATTGCCATACCGTCACATTCCCGATTACACGGATTTGACCTTCGAGGAGCGCATCGAGTTTGGGGAAATTACCGCCCATGCCATGCAGGTTATCCGGGAGACGAAAAATCCCCACGGTTTCAATCTGGGAATGAACCAGGGCGCGGTGGCCGGTGCTGGTATTGCCGGCCACCTGCACCAACACGTAGTGCCGCGGTGGAGAGGGGACGCGAATTTCTTTCCTATCGTGGCTAAAACTAAAGCTGTGCCGGAGTTACTGGGGCAAACCCGGGAACTCTTAGCCCAGGGATTCTCCGGATACCAGGCAAAGAGTCGCTAGTTTGGCTGGCGCCTCATGAAAAGAAACTAAAATGTCAAAAACGAAAATCCACAAAACCAACGCGATGCGAGAACTGGATGAAGCCGGGGTGTCCTACGAAATGTCCTCGTATCCCACTGACGGCGAGATTGGCGCTGTTCACACCGCTCAGTTGCTGGGCGTCAGCCCGGAAGTGATTTATAAAACTCTGGTGCTAGAGGACGGCAACGGCGGGCATTTCGTAGCGGTTATCGCGGCTCAGGCCGAGCTGGATTTAAAGAAAACTGCGGCTCATTTCGGGGTGAAGCATGTCGGCCTGATTAACTGGAAAACCCTGCGTGAGGTGACGGGATACATTCGCGGGGGGTGTTCGCCCTTAGCGATGAAAAAGCTTTTCCCTACGGTGATTGACGAAAACGCGGTTCTGCAGGAACGAATTTACGTGTCCGCCGGGGTGCGCGGCACCCAGATTGTGGTGTCGCCTTCGGATTTGGCACGGGTGGTGGGTGCGGACTTTGCCGCCGTGGTGCAACAGTGATTCCGCCGTTTGCGCTTTTTTGCCACGGCTTCATGAGATGATATTTACTATCCAGTGGCTTCGCATCGCGCCGCCCAGCCAAATTCACCAAGTCAAATCGGAGAAAATTTGCCCGCAAGCCCAAAAAAGGGGCACTATGGAACCTGGAAGTGACTCGTAGAGAAAGAGAACAAATGACTGAAACAAAAGCAGAGGGTGTTGGTACTGACCTGGTGAAACGCGGTATGGCGCAAATGCTCAAGGGTGGGGTGATTATGGATGTGGTTACCGCCGAACAAGCCAAAATCGCCGAGGATGCCGGTGCGGTAGCGGTAATGGCGCTGGAGCGGGTTCCGGCCGATATTCGCGCCGAAGGCGGGGTGGCTCGCATGAGCGACCCGGATTTGATTGACAGCATTATTAATGCGGTGTCTATTCCGGTTATGGCCAAGGCTCGTATTGGTCACTTTGCAGAGGCACAGGTGTTGCAAAGCCTGGGAGTGGACTATATTGATGAATCCGAGGTTTTGACCCCGGCGGATTACGAAAACCACATCAACAAGTGGGATTTCACGGTGCCTTTCGTGTGCGGTGCCACCAACCTGGGCGAGGCGCTACGTCGCATCAGTGAAGGTGCGGCTATGATTCGCTCCAAAGGAGAGGCAGGCACTGGTGATGTGTCTAATGCGGTGACGCATATGCGTACCATGACTTCGGAAATCAATCGCCTGGCTTCGATGCGACCTGACGAGGTTTTCCACGCAGCTAAGGAACTGCAAGCGCCCTATCCGCTGGTGAAGGAAGTTGCGGAAACCGGGAAGCTGCCGGTGGTGTTGTTCACTGCTGGCGGAATCGCCACTCCGGCTGATGCGGCTCTAATGATGCAGCTGGGAGCGGAAGGCGTGTTTGTGGGATCCGGGATTTTCAAATCCGGTGATCCGGCGAAACGAGCGGCAGCGATTGTCAAAGCCACCGCGCGTTTCAACGAGCCTGAGCTGGTTGCCGAGGTCTCCCGGTCGTTGGGTGAGGCTATGGTGGGTATTAATGTTCATGACTTGCCCGCCGCCCAGCACCTTGAAAACCGGGGTTGGTAGGCTCAAATAAATCTTAAGGATACGGGCGCTGCGTTTTCAAGAACGTGGCGCTCGCATCCAGTTAACACGATTCATAAAGAAGGATGCTAATGGCTAATCAGAAGTTTCGGGTGGGAGTGCTGGGGCTGCAAGGTTCAGTAATCGAGCATATTCAGGCATTACATGAACTGGGTGCCACACCCGTAGAGGTGAAACTGTCGAAACATCTTGAAGACCTGGATGGATTGATTATTCCGGGTGGAGAATCCACTACGATGTACAAGCTAGCTCACGCTTTTGATGTGTTTGAGGCGCTGAAGACCTTTGTGCATTCCGGGCGAGCCGTGTATGGGTCATGCGCCGGGATGATTATGCTCGCTGACCATATTCTTGACGGGATTGAGGGTCAGGAGACTCTGGGTGGTTTGGACGTGACAGTGCGACGCAATGCATTCGGCCGCCAAGTGGACTCTGCCGCTAGTCATGTAAATCCTGGGGAATTCGGGGGTGACACCCCGTTGCCCGCTGTGTTTATCCGCGCCCCGTGGGTGGAGTCGGTTGGTTCCAAGGTTCAGGTGCTCGCCACTTGGCAACAGACTCCAGAGTCGTCGCCTCGCGCAGTAGCAGTGCGTCAGGGTTCGCTGCTGGCTACGTCTTTTCATCCCGAGGTTACCAGTGACCGGCGAGTACATCGGTATTTTTTGGATATGGTTGCCGACTACGTCCAGTAACTTTTTTGTGGATTCATGAGGTGCCATCCCGGTAGCTGGCTAAATACCCAAAGTGGTGGGGGCGGACTTAGCAAACCACCACGTCCACGTCTAGCAGCAGTACCTGAGTGGGGTCAATTGCTTCGGAGCCTGGGAAATCCACGACCTTGCCGGTATTGGCGACATGTTTCATCAAGGCGGGAATATCGGTTTCCGAACCGATGATTGGCAAAATCTCGGAGGTATAACGCTAGGTGACACGTTCCAACTCGGCTTCAGAATAGTTACGCGGGTCAATTTCGACCCCACCTTTGGCTCCACCATAAGGCAGATTGAACAGGGCTACCTTCCAGGTCATCAACATCTCCAGAGCACGAACCTCGTCAATGTCAACGCTCGGGGCGAATCGGATCCCTCCTTTGGCTGGGTCGCGAGTCAGCGAGTGCTGTACTCGATATCCAGTCAGTAACTAGGTGGATTCATCGTCACGATGCAGCGGAATCGCTACGGTCATTTCTCTTCGTGGGGTGGTGAGATATCGGAAGTATGTCTGGTCGAAACCAATAATCTCTTGAGCCCGTCGCACCTGGGCTTTGGCATCTTCGAGCATATTACCTGGTGCCACTTTACTCTCCTGTGAGTAACTAGATTTTATACTATTACATAATAACATACACCTTAAAAGTTGTTAGCGCTAGAGCAGGGGATAATATGGAGGTAAATCCTTTCATCCGACCGAAACACCTCAAATGTCTGAATACAAGCCCCCTCAACAGTCCAATGCATCGGACGAAAACAATTTTGTGGCGGATTACTTTGCCTTAGAGTGGCCGCGCGATGCCGAAGGTTACTTTCACCGTCAGGCCGCACGGATAGTAGCGGTTAACGAACGCCAAGAGGCTCTGTTGGTGCGCGGACATGACTTCTCGGATTCCACGCATTGGTGGTGGTTTACCGTGGGGGGTGGCGTGGAACCCGGGGAAGCACCTCATGAAGCCGCCGTACGAGAATTCTTTGAGGAAACCGGACATCGGCTAGAGGCAAAAGTGCTCACCGGGCCGGTGTTGCGCCGTCACGCGACTTTCGATTTCCATCAGCTAACTTGTAAACAAGATGAAGACTTCTTTTTCGTGCGGATTTCTAGCGCGCTGCAATTTTCGCGCGCTTTTGAGACCGAAGTTGAAAAGCAGGTGATAGATGAATTGAAATGGTGGGATTTGACGGAACTCGAAGGGGCCATTGCCTGCGGTACAGTGGTGTACCCGCTGAATTTTGTACCTCTGGTACGCGGATGGCTGCGTGGGTGGAACGGGGAAACCATCGAGATTTCCGAAGGCACCGTCCTTCCAAAGAGGTAAGCGTTTTCTAAAGGCCTTGGTGCCGGGCTAGAATCCACTTATGCCTAGTGTGGTGTCTATTTTCGAAGTGATTCAAGTTGGGGTAGGGCCTTCCGCTTCGCATACGGTCGGTCCGATGCGCGCGGCACGAGATTTCGTGACGCGACTATTGGCGGCGGGAGTGGCTTTCGACCGCTTGCGGGTGGAATTGCAGGGTTCATTAGGTGCCACCGGGAAAGGACATCTCTCTGACGGGGCGGTCTTGGCCGGATTATCGGGGTATGTCCCGGACAATATGGACTCGGAGGTAATTCCTAGCCTGCTCACGGCCGTGAACCCCGGTGGGAACCTGATTCTGCCGGGGCGTAAAACCGTAGATTTCGAGTTTTCCCGCGATATGGTCTATGCCCCGAAGACTATTGCCCCGTATCATAACAATTCTTTACTGCTACAGGCTTTTTTGGGACAAGCTCCGGTGTTTTCGGGGCGGTACTATTCCACCGGAGGGGGATTCGTCACTCGTGACGACCGCTTGGAGGGACAGCCAGGTCAGCTCACTTCCTTGGACGAGCCCCGCAGTGGCGGTGTTATCCCGCACCCGTATTCCGCTATGAGCGAACTGGTGGATTATGCGCAGGACAGTGGAAAAAGCCTGTATCGGATTATTGTCGAAAACGAACTGGCCACACGTACCATCGAGCAGATTGAGGGGGGACTGGATAATCTGAGCCATAAAATGGGGGCGTGTATCGACCGGGGCTGCCAGTCTATGGCAGCAATTTTGCCGGGAGGATTGGGGGTGCCGCGTCGGGCGCACGCCCTGTATCTGAAGCTTTCACAGCGTGATGGCGCTCCGGGAACCCCCGCGATATGGCGTTCTTTTGCCCAAGACCCGATGCGCGTCATGGACTGGGTGAATTTGTGGGCTTTGGCGGTTAACGAGGAAAATGCCGCCGGTGGGCAAGTAGTACGTGCCCCTACCAATGGCTCAGCCGGGATTGTGCCTGCGGTGGGCAGATATTTGACTTGGTTTTGTCCTCGCGTAGAGAACCACCAAGCGGAGGCTTTGCGGGAGTATTTGACGGTGGCGGGCGCAATCGGGGGGATTATTAAAACCAACGCCTCAGTGGCGGGAGCCGAGGTTGGTTGTCAGGGAGAAGTCGGTTCGGCAGCTTCTATGGCGGCAGGAGGACTTGCCGCCGCTTTGGGCGGTACTCCGCCTCAGATTGAAAATGCCGCCGAGATAGCCATGGAACATCATCTGGGGTTAACCTGCGATCCCATTGGTGGTCTGGTACAGGTGCCTTGTATCGAACGCAATGCGGTGGCAGCGATGCAGGCCATCAATGCAGCTCGTATCAGCCTGTGGGGTGACGGTAAACACCGCGTCAGTTTTGATGAAGTGGTACAAACCATGTTGGAAACCGGTTTGGACATGAACTCAAAGTACAAAGAAACCGCTTTGGGAGGACTGGCGGTGAATGTGGTGGAATGCTGAACAGATTCATGTCTACAGGTCTCGCCTCGACTCGCCCGGACGTGACGGTTAGGCGAATTCGGGTTAAAAACCTTAATATGGTGTAGTTATCACGTATATTTTCGTTTAACCGTTAAAGGAGAATCCATGTCGGGTCACTCAAAATGGGCCACTACCAAGCACAAGAAGGCAGCGATTGATGCCAAACGCGGCAAACTCTTTGCGCGCCTGATTAAAAACATCGAAGTCGCAGCGCGTACTGGTGGGGGAGACCCGGCAGGTAATCCGACGCTTTTCGATGCCATTCAAAAAGCCAAGAAGTCCTCGGTTCCCGCAGATAATATTGAGCGCGCCGTCAAGCGTGGTTCCGGAGCGGAAAGCGGGGGTGCCGACTGGCAGTCCATCACCTATGAAGGCTACGGGCCCAATGGGGTAGGTTTCATTGTGGAATGTCTGACGGACAACAAAAACCGTGCCGTATCTGAAGTTCGTACTATTTTTTCGCGCAATGGCGGCAATATGGCTGATACGGGTTCGGTGTCCTATCAGTTTGCGCGTCGCGGTGTTATCGAGGTCACCAAGGCGGCAGATTTGGACGAAGACAAGATTTTTGAGGCCGTGATGGAAGCTGGGGCGGATGATGTCGAGGACGCGGGCGAGATTTTCGTCATTGAAACCGATCCTTCCGACTTGGTTGGCGTGCGTACCGCCTTGCAGGAGGCCGGGATTGATTATGATTCTGCTGAATCTCAGTTCGTGCCTTCAGTAAAGGTGGATTTGGATTTGGAAGGCTACCGTAAGGTAATGCGCCTGTTTGATGCGCTGGATGATGCCGATGACGTGCAAAATGTGTACATGAATGGTGATGCCAGCGATGAGGTTATCTCAGCTTACGAGGCCGAAGCCTAAATCGTGCGCGTTCTTGGTATCGACCCCGGCATCACCAGGTGTGGTGTCGGGGTCGTTGACATTGACGTGTCGCGAGTGGCCTCTCTGGTCTATGTTGCCGTTATCCGCAGCGAACCAAATTTGGCTACCCAGTTTCGCTTGCTAAAGATTTCCGAGGGCATCGCTGCGACAATAACTCGTTTTTCGCCCGAGATTGTTGCGCTGGAGCGACCGTTTGCAAAGGAAAATCGCCAGTCTGTCACCACCACTATGCAGGCGATGGGGGTGGCGATGGCAGAGGCGGGTCGAGCGGGTTTACCGGTGGCGCTACATACTCCCTCCGAGGTGAAAGCAGCGGTCTCCGGTAACGGTGCCGCCACGAAAGCGCAGGTGGAAGCCATGATAGCGCGGATTTTGAGGCTCGATAAGCCTCCGAAACCGGCGGATGCTGCCGATGCGCTGGCTGTGGCCATTACTCACGCCTGGAGGGGTACAGGGATTTTGGGATCTGGGATTGATGGGGATGTGAGTGTGTCCTTGTCGGGTGGCGTAAAGACCCGGGTAGGTACGAAACTCACAGCCGCTCAGCAGATTTGGGCGCAGGCCGAGGCACAGTCACGGCGCTCCGGGGCGGTGCGTCGCCACTCCCGCTAGCAAAGTTTTCTGGGCTTGTAGTGGTTTCTACTTTGGTTTTTGCTGCTGATGCGGTTTCTCGGCGTGGTGGCCAGTTCATGAGGCGCCACCTGGTATAGTACAAGTGTTCGAATTGTAACCTGGAAGGAATACTCGTGATTGCGCTGTTGAAAGGACAGGTGGTTGATAAACGTATTGACCGCGCCACTATCCTTTGTGGCGGGTTAGGTCTGGAATTCTTCGCCACCCCTAACACTTTGAGCACTCTGAATCAGGGACAGGATGCTGAAATTTATACGTGCTTGGTGGTACGCGAAGATGCCCTGACTCTCTACGGCTTCGATGATTTCCAACAACGCGAAACCTTCCAGATTCTAATCCAAGTCAAGGGAATCGGTCCTAAACTCGCTTTGGCCACTCTCGCAGTCCTCAGTCCAAGCGACTTGGCTAATGCCGTGGCGAATCGGGATTTGACTACCTTGCAACGAATTCCTGGAGTGGGTAAGAAATCTGCGGAACGCATGAGTCTTGAGATTGGCGACAAACTGGGTATAGTGCCCACCTCAGTCACTACGGCAGCGACGGGTGGTGGGTTCAACGCGACAACCGTGGTGGAAGCTCTGACGAATCTGGGTTGGAACCAGGCTCAGGCCACCGAGGCAGTCAATGCCATCGAGGCCAACGATGCTGCTACTGCCCTGCGTGAGGCTTTACAATATTTGGGGAGTAACCGCTGATGGTTCCGGATAACGATGATTTTTACTCGGAACCACGGTTGGTCGACGAGGGAGCGGAGGATGCCGAGCGTGTCGCTGAAGCGGCGCTGCGTCCGAAAACTCTGATGGATTTTGTAGGACAAAATACTGTAAAGACCCAGCTGAATTTGGTTTTGCGCGCCGCCAAAGAACGTGGGGACGCGGTGGATCACGTGCTCTTGGCCGGCCCACCCGGTTTGGGTAAAACCACGCTGGCCATGATTATTGCTGCGGAAATGAACAGTTCCTTGCGTTTGACTTCCGGGCCGGCTATTAGCCACGCCGGGGATTTAGCCGCCATACTCTCCTCGCTGCAGGAAGGCGATGTCTTATTTATAGATGAAATTCACCGCCTAGCCCGCCCGGCTGAGGAAATGTTGTATTTAGCGATGGAGGACTTTCGGGTTGATGTAGTGGTGGGCAAGGGGCCGGGGGCGACCTCGATTCCTTTGTCACTACCACAGTTTACCCTGGTGGGAGCCACCACCCGAGCAGGATTGTTGCCGGCGCCGCTGCGTGATCGGTTTGGTTTCACCGCCCATATGGAGCCTTATGAAGCCGAGGACTTATCCCTGATTGTGAAACGATCCGCTGCCTTGCTGGGAGCTCGTATAACCGGAGAGGCGGCTCATGAAATCGCGAAACGCTCCCGGGGAACACCTCGGGTGGCGAACCGGCTGCTGCGGCGGGTCATAGACTTTGCCCTGGTACATGGCAACGAAGAATGTGATTTGGAGGCCGCACAAGCCACGTTGAAGCTGTTCGAAGTTGACGAGATGGGGCTCGATCGTCTGGATCGGGATGTGTTGCACGCGATTGTGGAGCGTTTCCAAGGCGGCCCAGTGGGAGCTGGCACCCTTGCGGTTTCGGTGGGAGAAGAAAAGGAAACTGTAGAGGAAGTAGTGGAGCCATTCTTGGTACGGGTAGGTCTTTTGGCTCGAACGCAGCGGGGGCGAGTGATTACCGCCAAAGGCTACACTCACCTTGGTTTGCCGGTACCCGGCGGAATCTGTGCAGAAAACACCCTGTTTCCGTCGCCTTAGTTTTCGTTTTTTTACGTTAGGCCTTAGACTTTGTTAGTCATTATTTTTTAAGAGAAAGGGTTATTGGTGCTTCCCGCAGAAGTCCAGTCTACCGGTTCGGGTTCCCTGGTTACCTGGGGTATGTTGATTGCATTAGCAGTCGTTGCCATAGTTTTCATCCGTCGTTCGGGGAGCAAACAGGTGGAACGGATTCGTCAACAGCAAGAGGAAATGCGAAGTTCCCTGCGCCCCGGAACCTGGGTGCGAACCACCTCGGGGTTTTTCGGCAAAATAGTGGAGGTCACCGGAGAAGTCGTAACCCTGTCCAATCTTACGGGCGAGGAAACCCTGTGGGACATCCGAGTGGTAGCAGAGGTGAAGGAACCCAACTTTGGGATAATCGCCGAGGAATCCTCCCCGGTGGTGGATTCTAGTCCTAAGTCTGATTCCGCAGATGCTGGTGAAGAACGCGAATCGGAAGAATCGGACGCTACCGGAATGACACCTCATGAAGCCGTTCCCGAAAGCGACGAGGAAAAAGCCGACAACGAAGACTCTAAACAAGGCTAATCTTGGAAAAACAAGCACGAAAGTAAGGATAAGTAGTGGCTGGGACAAAACCGAAGAATAAACCCTTGCGCACGTTGATATTTTTTTTGGTCATTTTGCTGGCCTTGGGGGGAACCCTGGGGGGTGCGACTATCTGGTCAAACGCGACCTGGGTACCGAAACTGGCTATTGACCTCGAGGGTGGTACACAACTGATTTTGACCCCAAAGAAAACCACTGACAAAGGTGGGGCGATTTCAGCCGAAGACATCAACCAGGCTATCGAGGTTATCCGCCAGCGCGTGGATGCCTCCGGTGTGGCCGAGGCAGAGATTACGCGTAATGGTAACGAGAACATTGCGGTAGGCTTGCCTGGTACGCCTTCGGAAGAGACCTTGAACCTGGTCAAGACTTCGGCAGTGATGCGTTTCCGTACCGTGCTGCTCTCTGCACCGGGTGTCGTCACCACCGATGCGGATCCAGCCGAGGCTCTCGCCAAGATTGGGGGTGCTCCGGCAGCATCTGGTGCCACCCCTGCTTTACCGGCTAAGCCAGCGCCTAGTGAAACCAATAAGACGATGACGGTTTCACCAAGTCCGGTCTCCCCGGTGCCCACTGAAACGGGTTCCACTCAAGCCTTGCAGCTTACAGCAACTCCTTCGACACCACCTAGTGCTGGCGAAAAACCTGCCGATAAGCCTGCGAGCGATAAATCCTCTGCTCCGGCCAAGGCTGGCAAACAGGGTGACAAATCGGGGGCAACACCGGCGCCTTCTCCTAGCCAGACCACAGCCGCTCCGAAACCGGCTGTGGCTCCGAATGCGCATGCAATTCCCTATGACAAGCTGATGAAGGAAGCCAAGAAGTACCCGGAGACTCCGGCGGGTAAACCCTCGGTGGTCAATGATCCGAAACAAATTACCTTGCGCGACATGTTTATTTTCAGTCATCTGGACTGTTCAGACCAGGCTTCTTTGCGGGGCGGTTCAGATGACGACCCGAAAAAGAATCTTGTTACCTGTGACAAAAATGGACAGGAAAAGTACATTCTCGGGCCAGAGGTACTATCCGGGACTAATGTGACCTCGGCAGCTTCCGCAATGGGGCGTACCCAGCAGGGTAATGCCAACGGCCAGTGGGAAGTAGATTTGAAGCTCGACGCGGAAGGTGCCCGGAAATTTGATGATGTCGCCAAGGTGCTTTACCCGAACCAGAGTAAGGGCGGGATGCGTAATCCTGACAATAACCGTTTCGCGATTGTACTCGATACCCTGGTGGTGAGCGCTCCGGGCGTGAATGCCGGGGTGTTTAACGGGTCGGCTTCGATTTCCGGATCTTTGACCCGCGAGACTGCCGCAACTTTGGCCAATCAGCTGCAGTTCGGATCCTTGCCCTTGAACTTCGATTTGCAGTCTGAACAGCGTATCTCGGCTACTTTAGGCGGGGAGCACTTAAAGGTTGGTTTATATGCCGCGATTATCGGCCTGCTGCTGGTGTGTCTCTACCTGTTGTGGCAGTACCACGCCCTGGCTGGTTTGGCGACTGCCTCGCTGATCTTGGCTGGTGTAGCCACGTATCTGGTGGTGACGATTCTTTCCTGGTCAATGGGATATCGTCTCTCGCTGGCGGGTGTAGTCGGTTTGATTGTGGCCGTGGGTGTTACTATGGACTCCTTCATTATCTACTTTGAACGTATCCGCGACGAGGTTCGTGACGGTAAAGCTCTGGCTACGGCCGTGGAAACCGGGTGGAATCGTGCTAAGCGTACCATCGTGGTCTCCGATATTGTGAACCTGGTGGCGGCAGTTGTGCTTTACGTCTTGGCTGTGGGTGGCGTGCAGGGCTTTGCCTTTACCCTGGGTTTGACCACGGTGGTAGACCTCGCGATTATCTTCCTGTTTACCCATCCGATGATGACCTTGCTGGTTAAGACTAGTTACTTTGGTGAAGGACACAAGTTCTCCGGTTTGGATCGGGTACACTTGGGGGCTTCCAATGAGCGCATCTATCTGCATACCAATGCTGTGATTACTAACGCCAAGAGCAAGAAAAATCGTGTGGCTATGGCCGCACCTGCTGTTTCTCTGGCGCGGCAAAAAGCTGGGTTGTCTCAGGAGGGCGACTTGGTAGCAGAGTCAAGCGACACCGCAGTGGATACTCTTTCGGAAACAGAAGCTGAACTGCCAGATAAAACGACAGTTGCTAACTCGGAGGGCAGCGCCACAAAAGACGAAGCCACTGAGGGAGAGGAGGCCACGAAATGATGAGCTACGCTGAATGGGGTAATGCCCTGTACTCGGGCAAAAAGTCCTATCAAATCATTAAGAACCGTCGGATTTTCCTCACCACCGGGTTGGTTTTGGTACTTATTGCCATCATTGGGGTTGCTATTTTTGGGGTCAACCCTTCGATTGACTTCAAAGGTGGCACTGATTTCACCGTTACTAACACACAAAATAATCCGCCGCAGCAACCTGCCTATGATGCTTTAAAAGCAGCGGGAGTTACAGAAAACCCGAAGGTATTCCAGATGGGAACCAACGGGTTGCGGGTGCAAACCAGCCAGCTCGCGACGGAAAAGGAAACCCAGATTCAATCTGAGCTGGCTAAGGCATACAAAGTTAATGTCAAGAATGTTTCCAAGGGCTCCGTGGGGCCTTCTTGGGGGGCTTCCGTGTCCCGTCAGGCCGCAATCGGTCTGGTGGTATTCCTGGCGATGGTTTCACTGCTGCTGATGGCGTATTTCCGCACCTGGACGATGGCTGTTTCAGCGTTATTCGCTTTGATGCACGATTTGATGATTACCATAGGAGCCTTTGCTTTTACCCAAGTAGAGGTTACTCCGGCTACGATTATCGGGTTGTTGACAATTTTGGGCTACTCCTTGTACGACACGGTGGTGGTTTTCGACAAGATTAGGGAAAACACCAAAGACATGATGAATCAGTCACGCTCTACCTATGACGAACTGGCAAATCTGTCTATCAACCAAACTATGGTGCGTTCCATCAATACCTCGATTACCGCTATTCTGCCGGTGAGTGCGATTCTGTTCCTCGGTTCGGTACTGTTGGGTGCTTCTACCCTACGTGATATATCCATGCCTCTGTTTATCGGCATGATTGTGGGGACTTTCTCTTCCATATTCATAGCTACTCCGCTGTTGACGATTATTCGTAATCACTCTCAGTCGATTAAAAATCACAACGCCAAGGTAGAAACGGCACGCCAGAAGGCGCTGGAACAAGGCAGCGCCACCTTGAATCCAGATGGCACCGTGTCCACCAAACCCGTAGTGAATGCAGCTCCAGTGCAGCCAGGTCACCATCTTGGTCAGGCCGCGCAACCCAAGAGAAAGAAGAAAAAGAATTGACAAAGGACATAGACCCGGAGCTTGGTCGTATAATCACCAGCCACCTGAAAAACTATGCAGATTTCCCGCAGGTAGGGATTTTGTTCCGGGACTTTTCCCCGCTATTGGCATCGGGCGAACCTTTCGCTCAGCTCATCTCAGGGATAGCTGAACACTACCGGGGAAAGATAAACGCCGTGGCCGGTTTGGAGTCCCGTGGTTTTATCCTGGCGGCGCCTCTGGCGGTTGCTTTGCAAGTGCCGATGATTATGGTTCGTAAGGCCGGGAAACTGCCGGGAAACATTATCCGGGAGTCATATGATTTGGAATACGGCAGTGCCGCCCTGGAAGTCCAACCAGAGACAGTTGCAGGTTGCGACCGAATTTTGGTGATAGACGATTTACTAGCCACAGGCGGAACCGCTCGGGCATCGGTGAAATTACTCGAAAAAGCCGGGGGGCACGTGTCCGAGATTCTGGTATTGATGGAACTGCGGGGTTTGCATGGTGCCGAGGTGCTAGGGGACACCCCCTACCGGGCTTTGGTACAACTGTAGAACCGTGTCGAAATACTGTTTAGCGCTGAAAACTAATACAATCAGTTTATGACACAGCCAGTTGACGCCACTATAACCGACCTCGGTGGGAGCATTGCCAAATCCCCACTGTCCTGGCTGACCCGTAGTCCTAAAGGGGTGCATCGGGAACTGGAGCCAGTGATAAGAGCGGTTAAAGACAACCACCCAAAGGCTGACTTTAACCTGCTGGAACGGGCTTATACCACTGCCGAACATTTTCACCGGGGGCAATTTCGCAAGTCCGGTGAACCGTATATCACGCATCCGGTAGCAGTGGCCACGATTCTGGCAGAATTGGGAATGAGTGAAACCACAGTCGCGGCTGGGCTGTTGCACGACACGGTGGAAGATACTGACTATTCTCTGGACGAGTGTCGTAAAGATTTCGGGGAAGACATCGCGAATTTGGTCGATGGGGTTACCAAACTTGACAAGGTGAAATACGGTGATTCCGCCCCAGCCGAAACCATCCGCAAAATGATTGTGGCTATGGCCAAAGATATTCGGGTATTGCTGATTAAGCTTTCTGACCGCCTGCACAACGCCCGCACCTGGCGCTATGTTTCTAAGGAAAAAGCCCAGCGAAAGGCCAAAGAAACCCTGGAAATCTATGCGCCACTAGCACACCGGATGGGGCTCAATGCAATCAAGTGGGAACTCGAAGACCTCTCTTTCAAGACGCTCTATCCCCAAATTTACGAAGAAATCGACAGATTGATTGCGGAAACTGCTCCGAGTCGTGATGAACAGCTCAAAGAAATCATCTCGACAATTGAAAAAGACCTCCGCGAGTCGAAAATCAAGGGAGTTGTGACGGGGCGACCGAAGCATAACTATTCGATTTACCAGAAAATGATTGTGCGCGGCCGGGATTTCAACGATATATACGACCTGGTGGCGGTGCGCGTCTTGGTGGACACGGTGCGAGACTGCTATGCGGTTTTAGGCCTGATGCATTCTCGATGGTCCCCCATGTTAGGACGCTTCAAAGATTATATTGCGATGCCTAAGTACAACCTGTACCAATCCCTGCACACCACGGTGATTGGGCCGAAAGGTAAGCCGGTAGAAATCCAGATTCGAACCTACGAGATGCATCGTCGCGCCGAGTTCGGCATTGCCGCACACTGGAAGTACAAGGAGAATCCTAATTCCAAAACCCTGCGCAAAAATGGTTCCACCAATGTTTTAGATTTAGAAAACGAGATGGGGTGGCTGCGCCAACTTGTGGATTGGCAAAAAGAGACCCAAGATTCTGGCGAGTTCCTAGATTCTTTGCGCTATGAAATCAACTCGGCTCAAGTATATGTATTCACGCCTAAAGGCCAGGTTCAAGTCTTGGCGATGGGAGCCACACCCGTGGATTTCGCGTATTCAGTCCACACTGAGGTAGGTAATCATACCGTGGGCGCTAAAGTAAACGGTAAATTGGTTCCTCTGGATTCCAAACTGGAAAACGGCGATACAGTCGAGATTTTCACCTCTAAATCCCCCGATGCCGGACCAAGCCGCGACTGGTTATCTTTTGTAGCCTCCCCTCGGGCAAAATCCAAGATTAAAGCCTGGTTCTCGAAGGAACGTCGCGAGGAATCCATCGAGAAGGGGCGTGATGCGATTATCCGTCAGCTGCGAAAGCAGAGTTTACCCATACATAAGCTAGCAACTCATGAATCCCTCGAAGAAGTAGCGGAAAGCTTGGGACTGCAAACCGTCGACCAACTTTATGCCACCGTCGGTGACGGACATGTCGGCGTGCAAAGTGTGGTGGAACACCTGATGCATAACTCCGAGGATTTCGTCACCGAAGACCTCGAAGAGGAAGAAGAGATTTCCCAGATTGCCACCCACCAATCCAGGGCAGCCTCCTCTAGTTCCGGGGTGCTGGTGGGTGGATCAGATATCGACGATATGTGGGTGAAACTAGCGAAGTGTTGTACTCCTGTTCCCGGCGATGAAATCATGGGATTTGTGACGCGGGGACACGGCGTGTCGGTGCATCGTCAGGATTGTGTCAACGCCAAGCGGCTTTCGGAGGAACAATCGGAGCGAATTATCGATGTCAGATGGGCTGAACACAGCAGAGCGGCCTTTATGGTGCAAGTCCAGGTGGAAGGCCTGGATCGTGGTGGATTACTTTCAGATGTCACCCGGGCTTTGACAGATAACCACGTCAGCATTATTTCGGGCAATATGTCCACTACTCGCGACCGGGTAGCTCATGCTCGTTTCAGCTTCGAACTGGCCGAACCCAGCCATCTACAGAGTATTCTCAATGATTTGTCCGCTATCTCGGGGGTATACTCGGCGACACGAGTTACCCCGGGCAAGTAAGTATTGCCCGGGGTATGCTTCGGATTCATGAGTCGCGGTTACTATTCAGCCGCAGTTTTGCGTGCCTGTGCCAGCCACGCATTGCGGGCGCTCAAATCCTCTTCTAACTTCTTGGTGTCCTTGCCAGCAGCCTTGGCCTGAGTCAGCTTGGCTTCCAATTCAGCGATTTTTTCCTCCAGCTGCCCTACCAAGCCCTCGGCACGAGCTTTAGTTTCGGGATTGGTCTTGTTCCACAAGTCTTTTTCGGCTCTAGCTATGGCTTCTTCGACACTGCGTAACCCATTCTCGAGGCGCTGCATATCCCCACGCGGTACTCGTCCAGCCTCGTCCCATTTGTCCAACAAGTTACGGAACGCAGCCTTGGCGGAATCCAAATCCTTTATTGGCAGCAGCGCCTTGGCTTGGGTCAAGAGTTTTTCCTTAATGGCCAAGCTTTCATGTTCCTCGGAGTCAGTCTTAGCGTTGGCTTCGGTACGGGCATCAAAGAATCCTTGCTGGGCGGCACGGAAACGCTCCCATAAGGCATCGTCTTCTTTACGCGAGGCACGCCCCACAGCCTTCCACTCGTTCATTAGGTCTCGGTATGCCGCTGAAGTTCCACTCCAATCTGTAGAAGTGGACAGTTCCTGGGCACGCTGAATTAAGGCTTCCTTCTTGGCTTTTACCTCGGCGCGTCGGGTGTCGAGTTGTGAGAAAAATGCCTTACGGTGGCGATCGAAAGTGGTGCGGGCACTCGAGAAACGCTTCCACAAAGCATCCTCGGTGTTGCGATCAAGACGCGGCCCCTGGCGTTGAGCTTCTTTCCAAGATTCCAGCAGACTATGCAGCCTTTCCCCGGATTGCTTCCACTGGGTACGTTCGGGATTCTGATTCGCGATTTTTTCCGCACTTTCCACAATCTTGGTGCGCTCTGTCAAGGCCTGCGCCTTGGCAGCTTCGCGTTCTTTCGTCAGTTCCTCCTTACGAGATTCACCCTGCTCGTGCAGTTTGGCTACTCGAGCGCGCAAAGTTGGCAAATCACCCACCACCATGGGGGACTGCAAGGCTTGATCCAAAGATTTTAGGGTGGCATCTATATCCGTAGCCTTCAAGGAAGGCATCCGAGCTCCCGCCAGGTCAACTTGTGCCTGCAAATCCAGGAATCGGCGAACATAAAGCGCCAGGGGATTAGGGGGAACCGCATCGGGATACTGGCCGACCTCACGTTCTGTATCCCCGTCCTTGACAAAAACTCGCCCCTCGGAATCTACTCGACCATACCTCGAAGCTTCCTGCATCGCCAGTTTTTCGGTGGGCGCTACCGGCGTAGGGGCGGTCTGCATCCCATCCAGATTAACTAAGGGGAAATGAGCCGATTTTTCTTTTTTTTGACTTGTTGCTGTCGTGTCGCTGGTCAACTTAGCAGCATCTGCGCCGATTTCCGCATTCGTATCGACACTGATGGGCTGAGATGTATCTGCAGTGGCTTCCGCCGGAGCTGCGCTGCTAGCTGCGGTGGGTGGAGTAGATACAGGATTGGCTTCACTGGTGTCGGTTCTGGATTCATTGGTGACGGCGACAGTGGCCGGGGAAGCGGCAGTTACAGCCTTGGGAGTTTCCTCTTCCGCAGTAGTCATGTAATTATTTCCTCTCGTGACGGGGTAAGCGCGTGACGCGTGCCGTTCTCTTTGGTGATTACTGATAAAAATGTACCAGATAGAGCCTAGTTTAGGGGAATTTGTTTAAAGTTGAAAAAAGTTTGAAGTTTCTTAAAACGTCTCAGAAAATCCGTTAACCTTGAGTTATGGATTTTTTGCGGATTGTTTCACCGGTCTATGGTGAAAATTGTTACGTGATTATCACTGATTCCCAAGCGCTGGTGGTGGATCCTGGTGCGAAAACGGCATCTAGAGTAGCCGAGGTGCTCGAAGCACTCGATGCCAAACTGGGCGCCATCTTAATAACCCATGGACATGCTGACCATTTGTGGAACACCGCCTCGGTATCTCGGATGGCACCTCATGCACCCGTATATCTAGCCCAACCCGACCACTTTTGGATTAGCGACCCCGGGCCGCACGTCCAACTCGGCGCCGCCGCCGACTTTGATGCCTGCGGCGAAGCCTGGGAATCTTTTACTCCCCAAGCACCACCACCCGAAATGTTGCAAGATGGCGGCACGGAAATTCTGCCCGGGTTGACACTGCGTGCCCTGCCTGCACCGGGACACAGCCCCGGAGCCACCCTGTACTTCGGCACCGCCACCAAGGCTAATGATTACGGGCAAGGACTGGGATTCGACGGGCGGGAAAACCAAATGTTCTGTCTGTCGGGGGACGTTATTTTCAGAGGCACTGTCGGACGTAGTGACTTGCCGCATTCCGACCCACAACTGATGGAAGAAACCTTGAGAACCCTGTGTTTAAGCATTGATCCAGATACCTTGATTCTGCCGGGTCATGGCGGTTTTACAACCTGGAAACAGGAATTGTCCGCTAATCCGTTTCTACCCCGAGTCCGAAAATGAAAGAATAAACCCATGATGACATCACTGTCGGGGTTCCCGGAATTCACCCCGGAAGAAAAAATTTTGGAGGACTCGCTGCTAGCCACGTTGCAGCGGGTTTTCGAGCTCCACGGGTTTTCGCACCTGGAAACCCGAGCCGTTGAACCCCTGAGCGTTCTGGAGAAAAAGGGCGAAACCTCCCAAGAGGTATACACCTTGTCGCGGTTGCAAGACAAGGACTCTCACGAACCGGTCAAGAACGGCCTGCATTTTGATTTGACAGTGCCGCTGTCGCGTTATGTGTTGGAAAATGCACACCTGCTGCAGTTCCCCTTTATGCGCTACCAAATCCAAAAAGTGTGGCGCGGGGAACGCCCTCAGGAAGGACGCTTCCGCGAATTCGTGCAAGCCGACATTGACATGATTGCCCGAGACACTCTTCCGGTGCACTTTGAGATAGAAGCCCCTCTGATTATGGCCGAAGCCCTGGAAGCCTTACCGATTCCTCAACCGGTGGTGCACGTTAACTCGCGTAAAATTTTGCAGGGAGCCTGCAATGCCCTGGGAATAAGCGAAGTGGATGCGGTGCTGCAAGTTATTGATAAACACGACAAGGTTACCCCCGAAGTGTTTTCTCAGATGCTGCTGGAACTTCAACTGGACGATGCCCAAGTCAAAACAATTTGGGACTTGGCTGGAATATCTGGCAATGAGCCTGAAGTCGCCAGTCGTGTGCGCGACTTGGGTCTCAAAGATGACCTGCTGGAAGAAGGCCTTGATGATGTCGCGCGGATGCTGGTTGCGGCGCGAGCCCGAGAACGGGAAAACGTAGTGGCCGACTTCAAGATAGCCCGTGGCCTGGATTACTATACCGGGATGGTCTATGAAACCTTTATCACCGGAGCGGAAACGTACGGCTCGATTTGCTCCGGTGGGCGTTATGACAACCTGGTCAGTGAAGGCAAACGGTGTTTCCCCGGGGTGGGAATGTCAATCGGCTTGACCCGGCTGATTTCCATAATTTTGGCCAATAACTGGGTGGAAGTAAGTCGCAGTGTTCCCACGGCTGTTTTAGTCTTGGTTGACTCTGAGGAAACGCGCGGCGAGTCCGACCAGGTGGCTGCGACCTTGCGTCAACGTGGCGTTTGCACTGAAGTCAGCCCCACAGCTGCCAAGTACGGCAAACAGATTAAATACGCAGCCAACCGGGGAATTCCCTACGTGTGGTTTGTTTCGCAAAGAGAGGTCAAGAATATTTTGACCGGAGAACAAGCCGTGGCCGACCCCCAGACTTTTGAATTCGAAACCCAACTGTTGAAACCACAAGTGAGAATGCAAGATGCCTGAGACCTTAGCAAAATCACTGCAGCAACTGGCGCAACATCTGGAAGACCTGGAGTTTCGGTTTTCCCCAACCGAGGTACCCCTGCAACGAGACCGGTTGTTGCGTCGTTTGCGCGAACATCTTATTGCTCGGGGAGAGGATTTAGATGCCCCGCTGGTGGCGGTGCTGGTAGGTTCTACGGGAGTGGGGAAATCCACGATACTCAATTCACTGGTCGGATTGGTAACCGAGACTTCAGCACAACGCCCCACGACTTTGACCCCAGTTTTAGTGCATCACCCTGATGATGAACTGTGGCTGGCTGGTGACCGGATTCTAGGTGGGTTCGAGAAACTACGGATAGAAGAAGGGGACGATTCCCCGGTGGGGCGTCACCCGGATAAGCCCCTCATGAAAATGACAACATCCACTAAGCTGCAACCTGGAATTGTCTTGATAGATACGCCGGACACGGATTCGTATCAAGAGGCAAACCAGCATATCACCTCGCATTTGGCGGAGGTAGGGGATTTGTGGATTTTCGTAACTACCGCCCAACGTTACGCTGAGCCACAGGGGTTAGCGTTGTTGCGAGCGGCCGCTAAACGTCACGCTGCGTTAGGGGTGGTGCTAAACCGGGTGGGGCGCGGCGGTTTGATTGATTCCAAACAAGGTTTGGCCGAGAAACTTGCAGAAGTGGGGCTGGGCGATACCCCGATTTTTACTATTCTCGAAGGGGACTTGGAGCAGGGAGCCATCCCGGAATCCAAGGTGGAATCCCTGCGCAACTGGTTGGATGCCATCGCCAGTGATGCTTTGATGCGTTCTGCCTTGGCGCGACAGACATTCTTTGGTTCTTTGCGAGAAGTCTTTGACTTGTCATTGCAGGTAGTCTCTGATTTCGAGTCGGAGTCTGCTGCTTTTACTGCCGTTCAAAATCAATTGGCTGAGTTTAGTGAAACGCAGCAGCAACGCGCGAAAGCTGAGTGGTATCGCAGCAAGATTTTTGCCGGTGACCCGATTAATCGCTTTGCCGAATATTCCTGGTCTATTATCGAGGAAAATTTGGCCGAAAACGCTTGGGAGCGCAAACGTTTGGCCTGGAGTCGGGGTTTACTGGGGACACGTCCCGCGCCAGAATCGACTCGCGAGGTTTTGTCGCGCGTACTCGATATCGCCTTTGCTCAGTTTGAGACGCGGCTTCATGAGGCGCTATCGCATTGCGTCCAAGAACTCAAAGTGGCAAGCCTGGTTTCAGTTCAAGATACGGGAACAACCGGTGAGGGCAGCACGGATTTCCATACCCCCGTCCCGGCTCCGAAACCGGAAATCTATCAGGACTGGCTCCAGCGTTTCGCCTCGGTGTTGGAGCAAGCCCAATCCCAAGCCCTGCGCCCTTGGGATGAACGCAAGGCTTGCGTGATTTTTCAAGCCGTGTTAATCCGATGTTTCCACCCGTGGGAAACGGCCTCGCAGGAGTTTTTGCTCCATTTCTTCCGTGCCCCCGACGTGGCTCCTCTGGTAGAAGGGCTGCGCAGCATTATGGATGAGACCCTTGATTCAAGAATCTCGACAGTGGTGACGGATGTGACCAAGCGTTTGCCGAATACCAGTGGGAACATCGAGACTGGCAAAGAAATCAAGAATTATATCGCTGAGCTACAGGAGCAATGGTTTTCGTGAGAAACAACACCGAAACTCGACTTGCGCGGATGCGCCAGGCGGCCGCTGATATCGCTGCTGTATTGGAACCCGAGGACATAAGGGCGGATTTTCCCTCTGCCGCTACCTGGTATGAGACCTTGACTCGGATGCTAGCTGATTTGGATTCTCGCGAAGATTATTTGGATTGGACACTGGTGGTTTTGGCCGGCTCGTGTGGCGCGGGAAAATCAAGCCTGCTGAATTTCATGACTGGCGAGAATTCGGCTCCGGTAGGGAATATTCGTCCCACCACTACCAAAATTCGTGGATTTTCCAGCGGTTGTCCGACCCCGGAATTCTGTGATTACCTCGGTTTAGCCGAGATTACCACCGTTCCCACTGTGCCCGGTGAGCGGGGTCTTCCTCAGAACTTGGTGGTGGTAGAACTGCCCGACCGTCGTTTACTAGCCGAGGACGAGCGATTGGTTTCTGCCGTTGAAGGGCTTCTAGATGCGGCAGATTTAACGATTTGGGTAACAGATCCACAAAAGTACGCTGATGCTGATTTTCTCCACGATTTACGCCGTTGGGGTGACTCGGGCAGCTCGTTGATGGTGTTGACCCACACCGATACCCTTAGCGAGTCCGAACTAGAGGAAGTGCAAGCGGATTTGGGCCGGATTTTCAAAGCGCAAGGGCTGGATTTGCCGCTGTTGGCCACTTCCTGCTATCAAGATGCCAGCCTGGCGCAGTTCCGTCAGACCGTAAGGGAGGCTGGCGCCCCTCCGGAGGCCGTATATCGGGGGATGCAAAGCCGGATTCGCCGCGTCGCCAGGGTTGTCAGCGAAGAGGCTCAGCTGGATGTGGATATGCATTTTCCCGAAAAACGAGAGGATATCAAGTTTTGTGCTGATATCTCACAGGCTTGCGGCCTCGATACGATAGAGACGCAATTTGAAAGCGATTACTTGCGGGATTCCCGCCCGGTAGTTTTATTTGCCCCCCAAGCCTGGTTCGCAGGGGTGAAAACAGCCGCCAAAAAAATGCTGTTCAAACCGCATTTGGCTGGGGCTCAGGAGGTTCAGCAAGCCGCTGCTGCTTATGCCTCGGTTGCAGGGAAGTATCTGCCTGGAATATGGCGTGATTTTCTGGGTCGTCGCGGGACGCGTCTTGCTGAGGCTACTGTTTCAGCCTTGAACCTGGCTACCGCATCGTGGGATCCTCCCCAGGTGAAACACCAGATTTGGTGGCGGATATGGTGGACGCTGCAGTGGATTTGTAATATTTTGGCAGTCATTGGCTTTGTGTGGTTCTTGATTTGGTTCGTGTGTCTGCTGGGTGGGGTGACCCTACCAGGTACTATCGGTACGATTCCCATGGGGCCGCTTGCTTTCCTAGGCGGAGCGCTGGTTACTATCCTGTGTGCGTTAGGCGGAATCAAGATTTCAGCGGCGCGAGCCCGTAGGTTTGGGGAAACCGGGGCGGCCAAGTTTCGCCAACTCACAGATGAAGTCTCTCGGAAGGCATTTTTGGAACCAATGCGTCAAAATTTATCCCTCTATACCCAGCTCAAAGAATTTGGCCAGCAAGTGGGTGGGATATAATCATTTGCTTGGAACTGAAAAATTGTTTTTGATAGCAGTCGTAGGCGCAGCAACTTTTAGAAAGAAGGAACCCGATGCTAAGAACACACAAATGTGGGGAACTGACCCTCAAAAATGACACGGAAACCGTAATCCTTACCGGGTGGGTGGATCGGCGCCGCGACCATGGTGGGGTGGCTTTCATGGATTTACGTGACGCTTCAGGTATCGTCCAGCTGGTTGTCAGTGAGGATGTAGTTCGTGAGGTGCGTAATGAATATGTGCTTAAGGTGACGGGCAAGGTTCGCAAGCGCCCCGATGGTAATGACAATTCCGAGATTTCTACTGGCGAAATCGAGGTGGTAGCCGAGGACGTGGAGGTTTTGAACCCTTGTGCGCCCCTGCCTTTCCAGGTTTCCGAGCACGCTGAGGAAGCCGGTAAAGTGGGAGAGGATGTGCGGTTGCGTTACCGCTTTGTAGATTTGCGGCGCCGCCAACTTCACGACAACTTGGTGTTGCGCGCCAAGATTTCTTCCGTTGCGCGTCGAGTGATGGAGAAACACGAATTTCTCGAGATTGAAACCCCAACTTTGACCCGTTCTACTCCGGAGGGAGCGCGTGACTTTGTGGTACCGGCTCGAATCAAACCGGGCTCTTGGTATGCGCTACCCCAGTCTCCGCAGCTCTTCAAGCAGCTCCTCATGGTTGGGGGCATGGAACGTTACTACCAGCTGGCACGCTGCTATCGCGACGAAGATTCCCGTGCGGATCGACAGCCTGAGTTCACCCAGCTTGACTTGGAAATGAGTTTCGTTGACCAAGACGACGTGATGGCAGTTACCGAAAACCTATTAAAGGAGGTCTGGGCGGTTATCGGATATGACCTGAAAACCCCGATTCCGCGGATGCCTTTTAAAGAAGCCATGGACAAATACGGCTCGGATAAGCCCGATTTGCGTTTCGGCTACGAGCTGGTAGAACTCACAGAGTACTTCTCGGATACTCCTTTCAAGATATTCCAGGCTCCCTATGTAGGCGCGGTTGTTATGCCGGGTGGTGCCGCGCAGCCACGTCGAACCTTTGACAAGTGGCAGGAATGGGCTAAAGCTCGGGGCGCGAAAGGCTTGGCATACGTGACTATAGCGGAGGACGGTACTACGGCCGGGCCGGTAGCCAAGAATATTTCTGATACTGAACGCGAGGGTCTAGCCGAAGTTACCGGAGCGAAACCGGGGGATTGTATTTTCTTTGCTGCCGGCGAACGCACTGCCTCCCAGGAACTGCTCGGTGCCGCGCGCCTCGAGATTGGTAAACGCTGTGGGCTGATTGACCCGAAAGCTTGGGCTTTTACCTGGGTGGTGGATGCACCTCTGTTCAAGCCCAGCGGACAAGCCGAAGCCGAAGGGGATGTGGCTTTGGGGCATTCTGCTTGGACTGCAGTTCATCACGCTTTTACTTCGCCCAAGCCGGAGTGCATGGATACTTTCGATACCGACCCCGGTTCGGCACTGGCCTATGCCTATGACATTGTGTGTAATGGGGTGGAGCTTGGGGGCGGTTCGATTCGTGTGCATCGGCGTGATGTGCAAGAAAGAATATTTAAGGTTATGGGGTTCTCTCCAGAAGAGGCTCAGGCCAGATTTGGTTTCCTGCTCGATGCTTTCAAGTATGGGGCACCGCCGCACGGCGGACTCGCTCTAGGTTGGGATCGCATTGCGGGGATGCTCACTGCTTCACCTTCTATTCGAGATGTGATTGCCTTTCCGAAGGCCGGCGATGGTTTCGATCCCCTTACCGGGGCACCGGCACCAATTACCGACGAGCAACGCAAGGAAACGGGAGTGGACTGGAAGCCAGATTCGGAAGACGCGGAAGAGGAATAGCACCAATGGAAGCGAAAGTATTTGAGCTACATCCTGAAAATCCCCAGGCTCGCTTGTTAAACCAAATCGTAGAGATTATCCGTGAGGGGGGAATCATGGCGTATCCCACTGACTCAGGATATGCCTTGGGGTGCGCCTTGGCTAATGCCGAAGGCTTGGAAAGGATTCGCAAGATACGCCGACTTGATGATAAGCATCACTTCACCTTGGTGTGTCATGATTTCTCTCAGCTAGGACAGCTGGTGATGATTTCAAATGCTAACTTTCGGTTGATAAAATCCCTCACTCCGGGTTCATATACCTTTATTTTGAAGGGCACCAAGGAAGTGCCCCGCGCGACTTTAAACAAGAAAAAACATTCTGTGGGGGTGCGAATTCCCAATCACAAAGTCGCACGGTCTCTGGTGGAAGCTTTAGGCGAGGCAATTTTGTCATGTACTTTGATTCTGCCCGGTGAATCGGAACCGTTGAATAATGCAACTGATGTTGTCGAGAAACTCGGGCATGTCCTGGACGTGATTGTGGATGCGCCTATCGGTAACCCTCAGGCTACCACCGTGATTAACATGGAAGATGGCCAACCGGTGGTTACCCGCGAGGGAGCAGGATCAATCGATTTCCTGGGCTAGGTTCAATTTTAAACTGGTGGCTGGGGTGGATACACCCCAGCCACCGGGGCTTTTTTAGTTTTTCCAAATCAAAGTATTCTCGGCGGGAAGCTGATCTGGGTAAGGTGCCAGTAGCGGGGCTAACACCAATTGATTCAAAGTAGCATGTCCCAGCAGCATTAGCGCTAAAGCAAATACGGGTTGTTTCACACCCTGAGATGTAACCGGCAGGAAAGAGAATAAAATTGCCAAGTTCACTGCCGACTTGGTCCACAGGATCCCCCGACTTGGGGTGAGTTCACGTAACAATACGGGAATCTCTTGGGTGGAGTAGTCAACCGGGCTGGATTTACTGATGACGTAAATTTGATAGTCCAAGGCAGTAGCGAAACCGTACCCTGCCAACAGTACCGCCACACTTGGTTCCACCCCCTCGGATTGATTTAGAAAGGGGATAAAAAATCCGGCACCGTCTTGGAATACTCCGGTAGTTATCCCTAAGGAAGCCAGTGAGATTGCCAGGTTCGTTGCAGTGGCAGTAGCTGCTAGCCATAGACGTCGGGTCGCGGTGGCGATAACAAGGAAAGCCGCCATCGCCATCACTAGCACTGCGGGGGGAAGGTAGCGCAGCAGTTGCTTGGCAAAGTCAATTTCATTAGCGGTTTGCCCGGTTACGAGTTTGGCAAAGTTCGCGGGCAAGGTGCGAATTTTTGTGACGATTTGCACAGCTTCTCGCTGCGTATGATTCTCTTTGAAGGTTACATCTAGCATAGCGAAGGAGCCAATGTTTTCGGGGCTGACTATGGCGTTGGCTACACCGGGAATCTTTAGCACTTGTCCTGCCCATGTTGCCATTTCTGCCGAGGTAGTTTTCCCTAAGACGATAGCATCAGGAGTGGCTCCGGTGTTTCCATATTGGTTTTGCCGCAGGGCGTGGAATTTGGCAGTGGGGGAATGCGGGTGCAGTCCAACCTCACCTGCTGTTCTCCAGGTAATGCCAAAAATCGGAATAATCATCAACACCGTAATGACGGTAACAATTGTTATTTTCAATCGGAAAGTTGGGGGCGTTTTGCGTCGAAACGAGGGAAAAATTTGGGTCTTGGCTGTGTGCACTAGCCCTGAGAGCCGATTGAACAAGTTACGGTGCCACGAGGGGCGCGGCATCTCTAGCCACCGGGCGGTTAGATATAGCAAGGCTGGAATTAGAGATAAAGTTGCCAAGGAGCAACCCCAGACGCTGGCTATTGATACTAAAGCCACCCACTTTAAGTGTGAAGCCGGGAAAAACGCCACTGTTACCAAGCCCAAAGTGATTAAGGCCGTGGAAGTGACGACCAGGGGCAAGGCGTGGGCAAAAACTTCGTCCAAAGGGGAGCCTGTGGCGGCACGTCGGCTGCGTCGCTTCTGGTTTCGTCCCAGAACGATCTTGCGTAAATCTGGGATTTCTGCCGTGTAACGAATTACAGCCAGTTGGGCACGAGAACGTGCCAACAACAAAATCGTGTATCCCGAAATCGTCACTAGCGATATTACCGTTACCAAGGCCGGGTCTTCGGGGGTGGGGGGAGTAAAAGCAGAAACCAAGTTCGTAAACGCTCTCGAAATGGCCCAGGCGGTGACGCAAGCCGTCAAAATTAATAGGGTCATCAACATTGAGCCTGAAGTGAGGAACATTACTAGGGCTATCGCTATCACCGCTGCCACGGTAGCCAGGTGGGTATCTGTCTTGGCGGTGAGCGCGATGGCTTCGTTATTTAAATCCTTGTCATTAACCAAACCGCGCGCCTGGGGTGCAAAGGATCGCATATCTACAGCAATCTGGCGCATTTCAGTTTCCGTCATTTTCCGGATTTCTTTAGCTTTTTCGGGAAATTGAGTCAAATCGAGGAAGGTCACCACCATGAAACCGTGTTTGTTTTTAGCTATGAACCCCCGCATTTGTGCGGCGGCTTGCGGGTTGGTGGCTTGGTCTCCAGCGGCGAAGGGGTGCAACACCCCGGCGGGAATCACACCGGGAATTTCTTGCAGATTCTTGGTGGCGGTTTGTAAGACATTCAGAACTTCATGGTGTTGTTTTTCCATATCTACGCCGTCTACCAGCAGGTATACGGCGTAGTTGGTGGATTCATTAGGTGCCAAGAGCTCGGAGGCGCGGTAGGACTCAGAACCGGGAATGGATACGAGCCGGTTCTCGGTGCGATTCCAAACATTGCCGAAACCAAAACCGGTAAGAGCGAAGGTTGCTAGCACCACAACTATTAAAGCCCACAATAGCACTGCGGGTAGTGGCCCTCGGCTCAAGTTACGATAAAGGTTGGCAAACACGTTTACTATTCTCTCATAACCTTCGGCTCGGTTTTCCATTAGGGTGGGGTTATGGATTTATTTGATTCCCTTCATACGGGGCCGGGTGGGGTACCAGAGTTCCGAGCTGCGGCACCCTTGGCAGTGCGGATGCGCCCGCGAAGCCTGGATGAACTGGTGGGTCAAGAGCATCTTTTAGCCCAAAATTCTCCTTTGCGTCGCCTGTTGAGTGGGCAAACGGATATGGCTTCTTCGGTGATTCTCTTTGGTCCGCCGGGAACTGGGAAAACCACTTTGGCTTTTTTAGTTGCTCAAGCTGGAGGACGGGAATATGTCCAACTCTCGGCGATTAGCGCGGGGGTCAAAGAGGTGCGTGAGGTTATTGACAGCGCGAAACGACGCCTTAATTTGGAAGGCAAAGAAACGATTTTGTTTCTTGACGAGGTGCATCGTTTTTCAAAGTCACAGCAGGACTCTTTGTTGTCGGCCGTAGAAAACCGTTGGATTGTCCTGGTGGCTGCCACTACGGAGAATCCAACGTTCTCGGTGATTTCTCCGCTGCTGTCACGGTCTTTGCTTTTAAATTTGCGGCCTTTGGATACCGAGGCCATTAGCACGATTGTCGAACGTGCCTTGACTGATTCACGGGGTCTGGGGGGTAAATTTCAACTCACTGAGGCTGCCCGCGAGGCGATTGTGCGTTTGGCTGGTTCTGATGGGCGAAAGTCCTTGACATTGCTGGAGGCTGTTGCGGGTGGGGCGGCTTCACGAGGTGCCAGCGAGATTACAGCGGAAGATGTAGCGGCGGCAGCGGATACAGCGATTGTGCGCTATAACATTGACGAACATTATGACGTGGCTTCGGCATTTATCAAATCGATGCGCGGTAGTGATCCTGATGCGGCTCTGCACTACTTAGCGCGCATGATTCGAGGGGGAGAAGATCCGCGTTTTATTGCGCGGCGTGTTGTTATCGCGGCGGCTGAGGACGTAGGGCTCGCCGACCCCACCGTGTTGCCCCTGGCCGTAGCGGCTGCTCAGGCTGTGCAGCTTATCGGAATGCCAGAAGGACGAATTCCCTTGGCTGAAGCGGTAGTGGCGGTGGCCACTGCCCCGAAATCAAACCGTGCATATCTAGGGATAAACGCGGCTTTAAACGATGTGGATTGCGGCAATATTGGCCGTGTGCCCACGCCTTTACGTGACCAGCATTTTCCGGGGGCGAAAGAAGCGCGCAAGATTGAGGGAAGCTACCGGTATCCTCATGATGATCCGCGTGGGGTACTGTCCCAGCAGTATTTACCAGATGAATTGCGGGACAAGATTTACTACCAGCCTTCCTCGCATGGATACGAAGCTGCTATTGGTGAGCAATTGGCCAAGTTACGTCTTATCCAGAAAATGAGGTAGAATATCCGGGTTGCCATGTTTGGGATTTGCCAAGCGCTGGGTAACAGCCGAGAGTAAGACTCGGCTCCTGGGGTCTTAGCCGGAGTGTTGACCCCGCCCGTGGAAAGATGGTCTTTCTCGGGTGACTCTACAGAAGTGAGGATATAAATGGCTAATCGTTCACGTAAAATGGTGCGGCTGTCCCGATCCTTGGGAATGCCCCTTACACCAAAAGCAAAGCGATACTTTGAGCGTCGTCCCTACGGCCCGGGCGAGCATGGGCGGGCGCGGCGTCGTTCCGAATCCGACTACGCGGTGCGTTTGAAAGAAAAGCAGCGTTTGCGTGCTCAGTACGCGATTCGCGAGGCACAACTGGTTAAGTCTTTCCAGGAAGCATTGCGCATGGAAGGTCGTACCGGTGATAACTTGATTACTTTGTTGGAGCAGCGTCTCGATGCTCTGGTGTTGCGTGCCGGCTTTGGTCGTACCATGTTTCAAGCTCGCCAAATTGTGACCCACCGTCATATTTTGGTGGATGGCAAGATTGTGGATCGTCCTTCTTACCGGGTGCGTCCCGGACAGACTGTGCAGGTAAAGCCCAGTTCACAGGTAAAGGATCCCTTTGTAGTGGCCGCTCGGGGGTCACATCGCGATGTGCTTCCCGCGGTGCCGGATTACTTGAGTGTAGACCTCGAGAAATTGCGCTTCACCTTGAACCGTGTCCCGAAACGCGATGAGGTTCCGGTGCAGTGTGACGTACAGCTCGTGGTCGAGTACTACTCGCGCTAAATCAAGTGTTTAGGGTGCCCCAGGAATGTCTCTATTATTCCTGGGGCACCCTTGTAGATACAATATGGGGTAGGGTTTTGCAGGAATACGAAACGTCTTGCTTGATAATGACAGAGGGGAGTGCTAAATGATTGGCGACATTGCGGCGATTACGGCAGCAGTGGCTTTTGCGGTGCTGGTGATTTTCCTAGCGGTTCCTTTATGGAAGTTGGGAGCGGTGTTCGCCCAGTTGGAGCGCTCCATCAAAGAGCTGTCGGACGAAGCGGTGGTAGCGGTCAAACAGGGGCAGGATTCTCTCGACCAGGTTAATAACCAGCTGGAACGGGTTGATTCCATTACCTCGGCCGCGAACCGTTCGGTTGAGGATGTCTCGGCTCTGACTACCCTTGTCACCGCCACCCTTGGCAAGCCACTCATTAAGGTGGCCGCTTTTAGCTACGCGGTGCGCAAGGCTATGGGATTAAACCAGGAAGGGCAGGAAGAAGCATGAACCGTATTGTTAAAGCCACCGGAGCCACCTTGCTGCTTGCGGCGGGAGCCGCCGTTTTGGCTTATTACACGCTCCCTGCTTTCAAGGAAACTGTAGATGAATTCACCTCTAAGTTTCGAGCCGATATGGCTGAACGTGAAAATGCTTTGATACAAGCTTTGAGTTCTACGGAAGAGGAAGTGGCTTCGGCTCGGGATACCTGGGACAAACACCAGGCACGCCGGGGGAAACACTCGGCCGAAGACACCGAAGATGACGATGATGATTTGATTTTCGACTAGTTAGAGAAAGAACATTTAATATGCGTACTGCTGAGATTCGTCAGCGTTGGCTGGATTATTTTGCTGCAAATGGGCACGAGGTGCGCCCATCAGTTTCGCTGATTTCCCCCGATCCCTCGATTTTGTTTACTATCGCCGGGATGGTGCCGTTTATTCCTTATATCGTGGGAACTGAAACGGCACCGTGGCCGCGCGCCACTTCGGTACAAAAATGCATCCGCACCAATGACATTGACGAGGTCGGTAAGACCACCCGTCACGGTACCTTCTTTCAAATGTGCGGGAATTTCTCTTTCGGGGATTACTTCAAAGAAGGAGCCTCGAAGTATGCCTGGGACTTGTTGACCGGTTCGATAGCGGAAGGTAAATACGGTCTAGATGGGGACAAGATATGGGTCACCATCTGGGAAGAAGACCAGGAAGCTTGGCGGATTTGGACCAAAGAAATCGGGCTTGACCCTGCTCATATCCAAAAACTACCCCGTGAAGAGATTTTCTGGGATACTGGGCAGCCTGGACCAGCTGGAGCCTGCGCTGAGATTCACTATGATCGCGGCTCGGACTACGGACCTGATGGCGGTCCGGAGGTGGACGCTCAAGGTGACCGTTTCCTGGAACTATGGAACCTGGTTTTCGACGAATTTCTGCGTGGTGAAGGTAAAGGGAAAAACTATCCACTTTTGGGTAAACTTGACCAAACTGCCATTGATACTGGGCTTGGTTTGGAACGTCTGGCCTTCTTGCTGCAAGACAAGGACAATATGTATGAAATCGACGAGGTTTTCCCAGTTATTCAGGTAGCCCAGGAGCTTTCAGGGCGCAAATACACTTCTTCTGCTGAAGCCATGGACGTGCATTTCCGAGTAGTGGCAGACCACGTGCGTTCTGCTTTGATGCTGATAGGAGATGGGGTACGACCTTCCAATGAAGGACGCGGATATGTGCTGCGTCGTCTAATGCGTCGAGCGGTTCGTTCTATGCGTCTGTTGGGGGTACAAGAAGCGGTGATGCCCCAACTGCTGCCAGCTAGTATGCAAGTAATGAAGGATTCCTACCCCGAACTGCAAAGCAACTGGGACACGATTTCCGATGTGGCCTATGCTGAGGAGGATGCTTTCCGTCGTACTCTGGATGCGGGCACCGTTATTCTCGACACTGCTGTGGCTAAAGCCAAGGCTGCTGGAGTCGCTCTGTCCGGTGAGGACGCTTTCCAGCTGCATGACACCTATGGTTTTCCTCTGTCTTTGACCCTAGAGATTGCAGCGGAAGCCAAAGTGAAAGTGGACGAGAAACGCTTCACCGAACTGATGAATGAGCAAAAGCAACGTGCACGTGCTGATGCAGTGGCGAAAAAAACCGGCCATGTCGATGCCCATGTATACAAGGAACTGGCCGAAAAACTGGGCAAGACTAAAACTGTGGAATTCTTGGGATACGCTGAAACCTCGGCTCCAGCCAAGGTAATCGGGATTCTTCAAGACGGTAAACCGGTACCAGCGGCCAGCGCCCCCGCCACCATTGAAGTACTGCTGGATCGCACCCCGTTCTATGCCGAAGCTGGTGGTCAATTGGCTGATCAAGGCCGGATTACCCTCGCCGGTGGTGGAGTTTTTGACGTAGCTGATGTGCAAGCCCCTGTCAAAGGGCTGCCGATGCATCGGGGTACTTTGCACGAGGGCGGGATTACCCTCGGAGAAGATGCCCAGGCCACTATTGATATAGAGCGCCGCGGTGCTATAGCTCGGGCGCACACTTCGACCCACGTTATACACCAGTTGCTCCTTGACCGCCTCGGCGATGGAGCCACTCAGGCTGGCTCCGAAGATGCTCCGTGGCATGTGCGCTTCGATTTCCGTAATTCTAAACCACTGTCGAATGAAATGCTCCAAGATGTAGAGGCAGAGGCCAATGAACGTTTGCGTGCCAATCTGGAAGTTATCGACTATGAAATGCCAATAGAAGAAGCCCGCAAGACGGGTGCGCAAGCCATTTTCGGTGAAAAATACGGGAAAATCGTGCGTATCGTGGACATCGGCGACGGTTGGTCCAAAGAATTTTGTGGCGGTACCCACGTACCTTTAACCGGAGCGATTGGTTCATTGATGGTTTTGAGTGAGGGATCGGTAGGTTCCGGAGTGCGTCGCATCGAGGCCTTGGTGGGAGATGGCGCTGCTGGCTATCAAGCCAAGGAGCACGCTTTGGTCTCACAAGTGACACAGCTTGTGGGGGCGCGACCAGAGGATTTAGTCGAGCGCATCACCTCGATGATGGAACGACTGAAAGCAGCGGAAAAGGAATTGGAAAAGACCCGTTTAGCGGCTTTACTCTCGAATCTGGATAACTACGTGGCTTCGGCTCAAAATATTTGTGGCACCAAGTTTATTTGCCAGTCGGTTTCTGCTGGTTCGGTTGATGATTTACGCCAGGCCGCCACCCAGTTGCGAGGGCGTTTCTCGAAGACCGAATCCGTAGTCGTGGCATTGGGAGCGAAAATCAAAGAAAAGCCCATGATGGTGGTGGCAACTAATGAAGCCGCGCGTGAAAAGGGAGTGAAGGCTGGAGCCTTAGTGAAAGCTGGAGCCGCAGCGATGCAAGGTGGCGGAGGCGGCAAGGACGACCTAGCGCAAGGTGGGGGTGCTCCCGGTGGCTCGCTCGAAAACGGCCTCAAAGCAGCCACTATCGAACTCCAGCAGGCGTTACGCTAAGCCATCACCGAGGAAACAGCTTTGGTTTCGGGCAGATTAATAGGCGTGGACGTAGGTAAAGTCCGAGTAGGGATAGCACAGGCGTACTTGGACACCACCTTGGCATTACCAGTAAAGACTCTGAAGGTACAAGCGGATGGGTCAGAGCTGGAGGAACTTGCGTCTTTTATCCGTGAAGAAACCACAACCGCAGTATTTGTGGGGTTACCGCGTTTACTCAATGGTAAAGAAGGTGAGGCGGCGCGTATGGCGCGCAGCTACGCTCGGCGTTTGGCTCGGAAAATTAGTCCGATTCCGGTACGGCTCATAGATGAACGTTTGAGCTCCGTGACGGCTCATGAAAAGTTACGTGCCGCTGGAGTAAGCACTCGGGAGCACAAGAAAATGGTGGATCAAGTTGCGGCGCAGCAAATCCTGGAACAAGCTATAGAAATGTCTAACATCGGAACGGATTTGACCGGCGAGTTAGTTATTATTGACTAATGAGCGAGACAAAGGGGGCTTATGCGAGACGCGGCGACAGACGAGAGCGGGCAAACCGGACAACATGCACCGTTGCGCACTCATATGACTCGGCGGGAAGCCCGCGCTTTGGCTGAAGCCCAGACACGAGCCTCTGCTGCGGCTGCTGTTCAGCAATCTAACGAGTTGGCTGCTGACGTGACAAATGGGTTTTCGGCGCAAGCCCAAAATGAGGTGGGTGTTTCGCCTGCTGGCATCCCCTTCGCTCAGCCCCCAGTTCCAGTCCCGGAGCCAGTATCGGATTTCGACTATACGTCCGGTTTTCCACGGGTAAGCTCCGCTGCTGGTTCTCTTCCAGCTGTTGGTGCGAGCTCCGCGTCGTATCCCAGTGAGCCGCTTGTTACTGCCGCTGCCAAGGCTACGCCGCCAACAGCGGCAGCTGCTCCAGCTAGTCCTGAAATGCCTGGCCCGGCTGTCTTGCCCGAAGTTGAGCCGATTCATCACCGCCGTCGCGCCCAGCGTTCCCGAATGCGCCGTAAAAGTTCGCAGCGCCGTAGAGGAATCATTATTATCACAGTGGTTTTAGTGCTTATAATCGTCGGTGCTGGGGGCGCTACCTGGTACATTAAACGTAGCCTCGACGCTAAGGGAAAGGACTACGAAGGGCAAGGTAGCGGACAAGTCGAGGTTTCGGTTCCAGAAGGAGCTAATGGTACCAATATCGCTCAGATTCTGGAAGAATCCGGGGTGGTTGCCTCGACACGGGCGTTCATAAATGCCTGTACTGACCAAGAGGACGCTTGTAAAAGTATCCAACCCGGTACCTACCTAATGGCCAAACACATGTCGGCGGTTTCTGCCTTGGCATGGTTGGTGGATGACGCTAACCGGCTTGATTCTCAAATCACCCTGGGACCAGGCCTCACGAAATGGCAGATTAAAGATCAGTTGGTCAAGAAGGGCGGTTTCAGACCCGAAGACGTTGATGCCGCTTTCGCCGCTGCCCCGGGGCTGCCGGAAGCCGCAGGTGGCAATGTGGAGGGCTGGCTAGCTCCGGGATCCTATCTAGCGATGCCAGGTCAGAGTGCGACAGAGATTGTCGGCAAAATGGTGGCCAATAATATCCAGCGTCTTAAAGCTTCCGGGCTTGCTCCCGACAAGTGGCAAGAATTCCTAACTAAAGCTTCAATCGTGCAACGTGAAGGCTCTGACCTGCAGAAACAGGACTATGCCAAGATTGCGCGGGTGATTGAAAATCGTCTGGATGTCAGTAAGGAAACCATGGGGTTTATGAATATGGATTCCACGGTGCTCTATGGTTTGGGCGAAAAAGCCAAAGAACGTAAGCTCCCCAGCAAAACGGAGGTAGCGGATGCCTCGAATCCGTATAACACCTACAAACACAAGGGACTACCCCCCAGCCCTATCGGAGTGGTTGGCGAGTACGCTTTCAAAGGTACCCTTAAACCCGCCGCTGGCAACTGGCTGTATTTCACCACAGTGGATTTAAATACCGGTGAGACCCGCTTTTCGTCTACCCATGCCGAACAGGATGCTAATGTAGAACTGTTGAAACAGTTCTGTAATGCTCACTCGGATTTGTGTCAGGGCTAGGGTTCGGGTTCATGAGTGGCTTGCCCAAAAATCTAGCAATCCCCGCTGCCTGCCCCTTTGCTCTTGTAGTGGGTGACCCAGTGGAGCATTCCCGCTCTCCGGTGATTCATGGCACGGCATATCAGGAATTAGGCTTGAAATGGGATTTCGTCAAGCATCAATTATCCGCTGGTCAACTGGGGCACTTCCTGGATAAATTGCGTACACAGCCGGGTTTCGAAGACGGAACGGCTTGTCGGGGTTTGGCAGTTACCATGCCCTTAAAACCGGAAGCGCTCACGGCGGCAACCTATGTGGACGGCCTAGCGAAAGTCACCGGGGCGGTAAATACCCTGGTGCCGGCAATCGGCGAGTGGGCTGGGTTTAATACCGATGTGGCCGGTATTGTGGGAGCGTTTCGCCACGCTGGTTTTGATGATGCCCAAACCAAGAGCTTTACCGCTGTAATTCTTGGTTCGGGGGCAACAGCCGCATCCGGCCTGGCGGCGCTGCGGGAACTGGGAGCCACCCGTTTAGTAATCGTCAGTCGTCAGCCTCAAGCCACTGGCAGAGCCTTCGCGGCTGCCCAGCGGATGCGCCTGCCGGTTACCGCCGTGACTTGGCAAGATACTGCTGGCCTCGCCTCTGTTTTGGAACAGGCCACCCTAATCTTGTCCACTGTGCCAGCCGAGGCTCAAGAAAAACTGCCGTTGCCCCAGGTGGCTAGTCGGGCGATAGTGCTAGACGCGGTTTACGACCCGTGGCCGTCCCCAGTAGTGACTTGGGCTAGAGGCTGTGGTGCCAGTATTGTTCCCGGTTGGGAAATGCTTATATACCAGGGGGTTGCCCAAGTGAAGCTGTTTACTGGCCGGGAAGTGAATCCCGCTGCGATTCGCCCAGCACTCCTGGACTCGATTCCTAATTCCGGGATTTAATCCAGGATTTCGTGAAAACGCTGCCTTGGATAAACTGTATTAACGGTTAATTTTCACCGCTGTTTTTTATAAAGGAGTATCCCGACTGGTGTTGGAGTATTTTTTGATTTGGTTTGCCTGCGCCCTGCTTGGGGCATGGAATGCTGCTGCGGCACGTAAATCTGTGTTGACAAGAAACTTGCCATATTCCGACCGGGGACTGTTAAGTTTCCCTACTCGCATGGCTTTGGCCAGCGCGGGTTTGGTAGCTTGCCAATCAGCCTTCGTGATACGTTTGAATCCCGAGGGGGATTTTAGGCTCCAGTGGTTTTCGTCTTTGCCGGGATACTTTTTGACTCCGGTGGCGTTAGTGCTGATAGTGATTGATGCGCGGTGGCATCTGTTACCCAACCGGGTGGTGTTGCCCGCGACGGGTGTGTTGTTGCCGCTGCTTTCGGCTATAGCCATTGATCGTGGCGACTGGGAAGCCTTGCTACGAGTGTGGGTGTGGGGTCTGGGCATGGGGATACTGTTGTTTTTGGTCTCTTGTTTCGGCCTGGGGATGGGAGATGTGAAGCTGGGGATTCCGCTCGCGGCATGGCTGGGACTTTACAGTTGGGTGGCTCCCGTAATCATGCTGTTTTTGGCTAGCCTCTTAGGGGGACTTTTTGCGTTGACTCGTCTCTTGGCACGTAAAGCTACGTTACAATCGCATCTGGCTTTCGGCCCGTGGATGATAGCGGGGGCATATTTGACTTGGTTTATGTATCTGCCTATAGTCATGCGTCTTTGAAGCGCAAAATTCCTGAAAGTAGCAAAATGTGAAAAGATGGGCGCTATGTTGCAATGTGTTACCGCCGGGGAATCGCACGGTTCGGCGCTGATTGCGGTGTGCAGTGGCTTGCCAGCCGGTATCGAGTTTGGCACTGCTGATTTAGAGCATGCCTTGGCACGTCGCCGTCTGGGCTATGGTCGGGGCGCTCGACAAAAGTTCGAGCAGGATTGCACCCGGATTCTTTCGGGGTTACGCCACGGTAAAACCCTGGGATCCCCCCTCGCCATCGAGATTCAAAACAGCGAATGGTGCAAATGGACAGCGGTGATGAGCCCCGATCGGGTTCCCCCCGAGGCGCTGCTGGTGGATGCGGGAAAGGGGGATTCCCGCGAGGTGGCACGTAATAAAATCCTCACGAAACCCCGCCCGGGTCACGCGGATTTCGCGGGAATGCTGAAATACGGTTTCACGGACGCCCGTAATGTATTGGAGCGTTCTTCGGCACGGGAAACCGCTGCCCGGGTCGCTTTGGGGGCGGTGGCCGAGGCTCTGCTTGCCCAGGTGGCGGGGATACATTTGGTGTCTCATGTGGTTTCATTAGGTGATATTTCGGTTCCTGACGACGCTGCCGTGCCAAGCTATGCGGATACGGAGGCTCTGGACGAGAACCCGGTGCGCTGTTTCGATGCCGCCACCAGCGACAAGATGGTGGCGCGACTCGAGGCAGCCAAACAATCCGGGGATACGCTGGGGGGACTAGTGGAAGTGCTGGCCTACGGCGTGCCCGTAGGTCTGGGTTCCTATGTCAGTGCCGACCGGCGACTCGATGCGCGCCTGGCCGCCGCCGTGGTTTCCATCCAAGCCATCAAAGGTGTAGAAATCGGGAGAGCCTTCCGCCAGTCCGCCCTACCTGGAAGTCAAGCTCATGACCCGATATATCTTAAATCCGAGCAAGCACCTCATGAATCCGAAAAAACTAACGTCAGCTGCGGTGTGTGGCGACCCACCAACCTAGCGGGAGGAATCGAAGGCGGCATGTCCAATGGTAGTCCCATCGTGGTGCGCGCGCCCGTAAAACCAATTTCTACCGTGCCTCAAGCCTTGCCAACCGTGGACTTAGCGACTGGGCAACCCGCAGTGGGACTGCACCAGCGTTCTGACACCACCGCCGTGGTTCCCGCTGCCGTCATCGCTCAAGCCGAGGTCGCAGTGGTTTTAGCCTCGGCTTTACTAGAAAAAACCGGGGGAGATTCAGTGGTAGAGGCGAAACGTAACCTAGAAGCATACCTGGGGAAGCTGCGGGAAAGGACGAGTTTTTGATGGTGCGAAAAATTATTTTGATGGGCTTGCCAACCAGTGGAAAGACAAAAACCGCTGGGATTTTGTCCCAAGCCTTGAAACTGGGCTGGGTGGATACGGATTTAATGATAGAAGAGAAATTCGGGCATTCCATTCCTTGGATTTTCAAAAATCTGGGGGAGCCAGGGTTTCGCGCCTTGGAACACCAGGTCATGTCCGAGGCTATTGCCGGGTCGGCAGAAATCATTTCTCTGGGCGGAGGAGCCGTGACCTATCCGCCTACCGCCGCGTTGCTGCAAGGACATACGGTGTATTACCTAAAAGCCAGCCCGGAGTTTTTGTCCAGGCGTTTACGGCACCATCAACTCGGACATCCGCAACATGGACGACAGGGGACACCGGAGAGACCTCTGTTGGCGGGGGACGCGGCACAACGCCTGCAAGAACTTTACGCGGAACGCCGCGAGATTTATGACCGGCTGGCAACGGTTGTTATCGATGCCGAAAAGAAGCGCAGCGAGATGGCGGCTGATATTGTTGCCGCCGAGCAACGCGCCGCCAGCGAGATTTCGGTGGAAGGCTCCAGACCCTACCGGGTGATGTTAGGTACGGATTTGGCGGCTGGGGTCATGAGTTTGCTTCCCGAGGATGTGGGCAAAATCTTGATTTTGGCAGCTCCTCCGGTGGTTGGAATAGCCGAAGAACTGGGGAGTGGTTTACGCCAAAATTCCGGCGTGGAAACCCGAATAATGACTTTGCCGGATGGTGAAGCCTGTAAACAACTGGCAGTTTTAAGCTCCGTGTGGCAGGAAGCGGCCGAGTTTGGCCTAGAACGCCGGGACGCAATTATTCCCGTCGGGGGCGGTGCTACCACGGATTTGGGTGGATTCGCGGCCGCCACTTGGTTGCGAGGCGTGAAAGTGTTGCCGGTGCCCACAACCCTGCTGGGCATGGTGGACGCGGCGGTGGGGGGTAAAACCGGGATAGACTGGAACACCGGTAAAAACCTGGTGGGGGCATTTTACCCGCCGGTGGGGGTGGCGGTGGATTTTCGATTATTGGCAACCCTGCCGCCCACCCAGGTTCGTGCGGGATTGGCAGAAGCCTTGAAATGCGGGTTTATCCGTGATTCCGAGATTTTGCGACTGGCCGACGCGGCCGGAACAACCTTGGTTGACGTGAAAAGTCCCCAGCTGCACGAGGTCATCCGCCGCGCCATCAAAGTGAAAGCCGAGGTGGTTTCTGCGGATTTATACGAATCAGGAGCACGTGAATACTTGAATTTTGGCCATACCTTGGCTCATGCTATCGAGCTGGCTCAAGATTACCGTTTTGCCCACGGCGAGGCGGTGGCAATCGGTATGGTGTACGCGGCACATTTAGGGGTGTTGATGCGGGTGACACCCCCCGAACTTCCCGGCCAAATTGTGCGTCGCTTAGAAGCTGTAGGGCTGCCGGTTAGCTATAGCGCCCACAGGTTCGAGGAGTTATTGCCCAAGATGTTGGCTGATAAAAAGGTGCGTGGAGGCGTGCTACGTTTCGTGCTTTTGCAAGGTGTCGGTCAGCCTACAGTGGTTTCAGTGCAAGACACCTCGATTTTAGAGCAAGCCGCCTGTTTGACGGGGATTGCGACACAGTGATGATGGCTTCGCACCTTGCTTTAGTGTCATTACCGGGAGCGCATTTGGTTGATTTGGCGCGGCTCTTGGGCGAGCGTAGCGGCTGGCCGGTAATCGAGGTTCACGAGGCCGCCGATTTACTGAAAGCTGATTTGACCCAGCCAGGGATTTGGGTTTTGCCTTCCAATATTTTAGAAACCCCAGTCGCCAATCGCGTGGAAGAATTCCAGGTTGAGGGAGGGCGACTGATTTTCGTGTCTATGACCTGGGAAGATTCGTGGAAAGCGGCCACTGCCGGGATGGCACCTCATGAATCCGGCCTGCCGTGGCGCGCCACCTACCGACAGTTAGCGCGCGAACGCATGAGGTGCTTGCGAAAACTAGCCGACAGTGAAGTGTCCGGCAACGGAACTCTAGCGGAAGTAGCTGACAGAATCGAGGCCGAATTTGGCGGCAAACCGGTATAAACCCGGTCGGATTGGGGCTCGGCGCTTGTCGATTTCCAAGGTAACGTGTTTTTCTAGTAGACTGGGTGCGCCCAAGAGAATTTGTAAAGAAGGACTGAAAATTGGCAACGACGAATGATTTAAAAAACGGCCTGGTTATGAAGATTGATAATCAACTTTGGCAGGTTATCGAATTTCAACACGTAAAACCTGGGAAAGGACCGGCATTCGTCCGCACCAAGATTAAGAATGTGCTGTCGGGCAAGATTGTGGATCGGACATTCAATGCTGGCCTGAAAATTGAAACCGCTACGGTGGATCGTAGGGATATGACGTATTCCTACAATGATGGCACTGACTATGTGTTCATGGACGAAAAAACCTTTGAGATGGTGCCGGTATCCCCCGATATCGTGGGTGATGCAGCGCACTTCTTGCTCGAAAACCAGAAAGTGATTCTGGCTTTTCATGAAGACAAGGTACTGTTTGTGGAGTTGCCGGCTTCCGTGGTGCTAGAAATTACGCACACTGAGCCCGGGTTGCAAGGCGACCGTTCCAATGCGGGCACCAAACCCGCTACGGTAGAAACTGGCTATGAAATCCAGGTGCCTCTGTTCTTGAATATTGGAGACAAAGTTAAAGTAGATACCCGTTCTGGGGATTACATTTCTCGCGTGACCGACTGATGGGACACAAACTTCCCAGTCGTACTCGGGCACGTTCGCGAGCAGTGGATGTGCTCTACGAGGCGCATTTGAAAGATTTAGATGATTCGGCGGGGATTTATTCTTTGGCCAAGTTACGGGAAACCGAGACCACTGCCCAGACCCCCATGCCGTCCTATGCGCGTGAGATTCTGGAGGGCATCGCGGAGCATCTGGAACGCATCGACGCGGCTTTAGCTACGTATTCCCGCGCTTGGTCGTTGCACCGGATGCCCGAAGTGGATTTGGCGATTATGCGGGTGGCCACTTGGGAGATTTTGTTCAACCCTGATGTGGATGGACCCGTGGCGATTACCGCCGCCATGCAATTAGCGGCGGAGCGTTCTACCGATGAATCCCCGAAGTTTATTAACGGTTTGTTGGGAACCATTAATGATATGCGTGAGGCTTTGGTTGCACAGGATACGCCCAAGACTGATTCGGATGTAGACGCAGAAATTCCGGAGCCGGCGGGAACTCCGGTTGATTTCGATGCGGTTGCCAAAGCGGTGCGGGATTATGCCCATCAGGAGGGCGGGGTGTTGTCCCAAATCGACTTAGAGAATCTGGAATAGCCGCCTTTACAGGTTAATCTTTGTGCATCATTTCGCGCAAGATATTGGCGGATTTCTGGGAATTGTCCAGGGTTTCGTTTATCTTTTGGGCTTTCTGCGTGGCCTTCTGCCAGCGTTGTAGCTGTCTCGGACTTACGGTGGGGGCACTGGTCTGTCCGGGGTCGCCGTCATCGGATCCGAAGAGCAGCTTCATCAGCATTTCGCGTTTTTCATCCATAACCACATTATGACCCAAAACAGGGGATATCGGGGAAGAAAAGCGGGAAAACCGGATGGCACCTCGTGAAAACAAAACCGAAAACCAGAAAAGCCAACTCGCAGCGAACTCCACGGTACAAAATCCCCAGCAAAGTGTGTAGGATAGAGGCGCACATGGCCTTTAATTTTGCCCAGAGAGGCGGAAAGGAAAATCATGGAGAAAACTGTGCTGCGCGGCGAAGATATCGCACGTTCCTTGAAACGTCTGGCTTTCGAGATAGTCGAAAAGAACTCGGGGTCAGGCGATTTAGTTTTATTGGGCATTCCCACTCGAGGTGTGGAGTTGGCCGAAAGACTGGGAAAGCTGCTGGCGGAAGTCGGGGGAATCACCGTGCCAGTAGGAGCCCTGGACATCACCTTGTACCGTGATGATTTAGCGCGACAACCCGCACGAGTACCCCAGCCCACCGTGATACCACCTGGAGGGATAGACGGAAAAATCGTAGTGCTAGTCGATGATGTTTTGTTTTCCGGGCGAACCATTCGTGCGGCCTTAGATGCCTTGAACGACCACGGTCGGCCTGCCGCCGTGCAACTGGCGGTGCTGGTGGATCGGGGACACCGTGAATTGCCGATTCGCGCCGATTATGTGGGCAAAAATTTGCCAACTTCACGGCGGGAACAGGTTTCCGTGCGGCTGGTGGGTAATGATGGCCAAGACTCAGTAGTTATCCAAGGAGAGGTGAAATAAGATGAAACACCTGTTGAGCGCGGCTGATTTGAGCCACGAGCAAGCCCTGAAAATTCTAGACACCGCCGAAGCCATGGCAATGACCCAATCAAGACAAGTCAAAAAACTGCCGACCTTGCGCGGAAAAACTGTAGTAAACCTGTTTTTTGAAGACTCCACTCGTACCCGGATTTCCTTTGAAACTGCCGCTAAGCGGCTCTCGGCTGATGTAATCAACTTTTCGGCCAAGGGCTCCTCGGTTTCCAAAGGGGAATCCCTGAAAGATACCGCCCTAACCTTGCAAGCCATGCGGGTTGATGGAATCGTAATCCGACATAGATTCTCGGGGGCAGCCTACCGACTGGCACATGCTGGATGGTCGGATGTGCCGGTTATCAATGCCGGTGACGGCAATCACCAACACCCCACGCAGGCTTTGTTAGATGCCATGACTTTGCGGCGCCACTATTGGGGAGCCAGAGGTGGGGAACTGGCTGGTAAAGATTTGAAGGGTGCCAAGGTTGTGATTGTCGGTGATATTCTGCACTCCCGGGTAGCGAGGTCAAATGTGGATTTGATGGGTACTTTGGGGGCGCAGGTGACCTTGGTAGGGCCACCAACCTTGATGCCCGTAGGAGTGGAGGACTGGAACTGCGATTTTACTTACGACTTCGATACGGCACTGAATACCGAACCCGATGCAGTGATGATGCTGCGGGTACAAAACGAAAGAATGAGCGCGGCCGGGGGTGGATTCTTCCCCTCGGTGGGCGAGTACCACCGCGCCTATGGCCTAGATCGCAGCCGATTTGAGCGTTTGCCCGAGAAAACCGTGATTATGCACCCCGGCCCCATGAATCGGGGCATGGAAATCTGTGCGGAAGCTGCTGACTCTCCTCAATCCGTCGTGGTGGAACAGGTTGGCAACGGTGTGAATATCAGGATGTCAGTCTTATATCTTTTACTTGCCCCGGAAGGAGGCCTGCTGTGAAACAGTATTTAATTACCGGTGCAACTTTACCTGACGGGAAAATCGCCGATATTGCCGTGAAAAATCGCCGTTTCGTGGGGGTTGGCACCCGCGCTGCGGCTGCGCTCGATGCCGGATACGAAACTATTGATGCTGCTGGACTGCAAGCTCTGCCTGGGCTGGTTGATATGCATACGCATTTGCGGCAACCTGGAGGGGAAGACGCGGAAACCGTAGCCAGTGGAACCCTTGCTGCTGCCTATGGGGGATACACCTGTGTCCACGCCATGCCCAACACCACCCCGGTGCAAGACAATGCTGGCATCGTCGAACAGGTGCAACACCTAGGTGCTTTAGCTGGTTGGGTCGAAGTTCGCCCCGTAGGCGCGGTATCAGCGGGGTTGGCTGGAGAACACCTGGCGGATTTGGGGGCAATGAACCGTTCGGCTGCGCGAGTCAGCGTATTCTCGGACGACGGTAAGTGCGTATCCGACCCAGTGCTGATGCGTCGTGCCTTGGAATACGTCAAAACTTTTGACGGGGTCGTTGCCCAACACGCGCAAGATCCACGCCTAACCGAAGAATCCCAGATGAATGAATCTCCACTCTCGGCCGAAATTGGACTGACGGGTTGGCCACATGTAGCCGAAGAAGCCATTATTTTGCGTGACATTCAACTGGCCGCGCACCTGGGTTCCCGTCTCCATGTGTGTCACCTATCCACGGCGGGGTCAGTGGATATAGTGCGTTGGGCGAAAACTCGAGGGATTCAAGTCACAGCGGAAGCCACCCCACACCACATTGCGCTCACTGAAGAATTGGCACGCAGCTATGACCCCCGCTATAAGGTGAATCCACCGCTGCGCACCAGCGAGGATGTCGCCGCTGTGGTGGAAGGCCTGGTGGATGGCACTATCGACTGCATCGGAACTGACCACGCTCCGCATCCCTTGGAAGCCAAGGACTGTGAGTGGCAAGCCGGAGCCTTTGGAATGATTGGCCTGGAAACCGCCCTGCCGGTGGTACAAAAAGTCCTGGTGGACACGAATCGGATGAGCTGGCAGGACGTGGCGCGCATTATGTCTACCACTCCGGCCGTGATTGGCCGTGTGCCCAGCCAAGGACAGGGCATCGTAGAGGGTAAACCTGCGAACTTGACGCTTTACGACCCCACAGTACGCCGTACCATCACCTTGGACACGCAACATTCCGCAGCCACCAATACACCTTTCTTGGGTATGGAACTGCCCGGACAGGTGCGTTACACCATGTGGAGGGGGAGCCTTACTATCCGTGACTCTGTCGCTGTGCCCTTAGAACAAAGACCCGAGGGCGACACTGCTTGCAATAGTGAAAATAGGGGCACCAGGGAGGAAAACTGATGATTGAAAAAGAAATGCTAGGGCAGGATGTCACAAGCGGAGCCCCGGCGAAACGGAGTTTGAGCCTCGACCGCCCCGAGGCGGTGCTAGTACTCGAAGATGGCTTCGTCTTGACCGGTAAAGCCTTTGGTGCCGTGGGACGCACTTTGGGAGAGGTTGTCTTTACCACCGGGATGACCGGATACCAAGAATCCCTGACCGATCCGAGCTATCACAAGCAAATTCTGGTAATGACCGCTCCGCATATCGGCAATACCGGCATGAACACTACCGATCCAGAATCCTCGCGAATCTGGGTGGCGGGTTTCGTAGTACGTGACCCCGCCCGCCAAGCCTCCAATTGGCGGGCGGAAGGTGAACTGGAAGACGAACTGGCCGAGCAAGGTATTGTGGGAATCTGTGATTTGGACACCCGCGCGCTTACCTTGCACTTGCGGGAACGCGGATCTTTACGCGGGGGGATTTTCTCTGGCAACGCCTTGCCCGTGGGGGCTGTCACCTTAGAGCCCCATGCCATCGCAACTCTGCAAGGCATAGTTTTAGACTCGCCACTCATGACCGGAGCGGCGCTAACCAACGAAGTCACTACCAAAACCCAATATGTACTAGAACCCAGCGGGGAACACGCCGATAAGCCACCCGTGGCTGTGCTGGCAGCGGTCGACTTGGGTGTGAAATCCCGCACCCCAGAGATTCTCGCGAGTCTGGGGGTGCAGGTGCATATATTCCCCGCCAGTTCTAGCCTTGAAGACCTGCAATCGATACACCCAGACGGGGTGTTCTTTTCGAACGGACCGGGTGATCCCGGAGTGGCAACTCATGAAATCGACCTTTTACGAGCCGTATTGGACACAGGAATACCTTATTTCGGGATTTGCTTCGGCAACCAACTGCTGGGACGTGCGCTGGGATACGGCACCTATAAACTGACCTATGGGCATCGCGGTGTGAACCAGCCGGTGCTTGACCGGGCGACTGGAAAAGTTGAGATAACCGCTCACAATCACGGTTTCGCGGTGGACATGCCCCTGGACGGGGCGTCAGTCACGCCCTATCACGAAGGGCAATACGGCCGGGCGGAGGTCACCCACCTCGCTTTGAACGATTCAGTGGTCGAAGGACTGCGATGCCTGGACATTCCGGCTTTTTCAGTGCAATATCACCCTGAAGCGGCTGCCGGGCCGCATGATGCGGGGCATTTATTCACGGATTTTTTGAATTTGATGTTGGCACACCGTGCCGCGTGTCAGGGGGATAACAAGTAATGGGGAAACGACAAGATATCAACACAGTTTTAGTCATCGGCTCGGGGCCAATAGTGATTGGTCAGGCGGCCGAATTTGATTATTCTGGCACCCAGGCTTGTCGGGTGCTGCGCGCCGAGGGTATCAAAGTAGTTTTGGTGAACTCTAATCCTGCCACCATCATGACTGACCCGGAGGTCGCCGACCGAACTTATATCGAGCCGATTACCACGGAAGTTTTGGAAGCTATCATCGCGGCGGAACGTCCCGACGCATTGCTGCCCACCCTAGGGGGGCAAACCGCGCTGAACGCGGCGATTCAGTTGCACGAAGCTGGAATTCTAGAACGCTACGGAGTAGAGCTGATTGGAGCGAATGCGGCGGCCATTAACGCGGGAGAAGACCGTGAAGAATTCAAACGGGTGGTGGAACGCTGTGGGGCCGAAGTCGCGCGCTCTTGGATTGCGCATTCATTAGATGATTGCTTTGAAGCGGCCAATCAGCTGGGATACCCCCTGGTGGTACGGCCATCTTTTACTATGGGTGGTTTAGGCTCTGGGATTGCATATAATGCAGTTGATTTAGAACGTATTGCCGGGGCGGGCTTGTCCGATTCGCTCAACACCGAAGTCTTGCTGGAAGAAGCAATTATTGGGTGGAAGGAATACGAACTCGAGCTGATGCGCGACCAGGCGGACAACGTGGTGGTGGTGTGCTCGATAGAAAATATTGACCCCGTAGGGGTACACACCGGTGATTCCGTGACGGTGGCACCTGCATTAACCCTGACTGACCGTGAGCTGCAAAACCTGCGCGATATTGGCATCGCGGTAATTCGTGAAGTCGGCGTGGACACGGGAGGATGTAACATCCAGTTCGCGGTACACCCCGAAACCGGGCGGGTTATCGTTATCGAGATGAACCCCCGAGTATCTCGTTCTTCGGCCTTGGCCTCGAAAGCCACAGGCTTCCCGATTGCAAAAATCGCGGCGCGTCTGGCGGTGGGCTACACTTTGGATGAAATTCCCAATGATATTACCGGTTCCACCCCGGCTTCTTTTGAGCCCACCTTGGATTACGTGGTGGTGAAGGCTCCGCGCTTCGCCTTCGAGAAATTCCCCGCCGCTGATCCCACTTTAACCACCACCATGAAATCTGTGGGCGAGGCCATGGCAATTGGTCGCAATTTTACCGAAGCCCTGCAAAAAGCCTTGCGATCACTTGATAAAAAAGGAACCACATTCGATTTTTCCCTTCCAGACCCCAACGCGGCACAAACCCGGGAACTTTTGGAACGCATCAAGACTCCCACTGAATATCGCCTGGCAGAGACAATGCAGGCGATTCGCGGGGGAGCTAATCGCGAAGAAATCCACCGAGCCACCAAGATAGATCCATGGTTTATCGACCAGCTGTATCTATTGGCCGAGATGGCCGAGAGAATACGCAGCGCCGAGGCTTTGCGCCCCGAAATTCTACAGGCCGCCAAGAAGCACGGCTTTTCTGATGCCCAGATTGCTGGCATTCGGGAAATCAGCGAGTCTACCGTGCGTGAGGTACGCCACGCTTTCGGGTTGCACCCGGTGTATAAGGAAGTTGATACCTGCGCCGGGGAATTCGCAGCCAACACGCCCTACCACTATTCGAGCTACGATTTGAGCACCGAAGTGAAGCCCCGAGAGAAACCGGCGGTGATAATTCTCGGTTCTGGTCCCAACCGGATTGGTCAAGGCATCGAATTCGACTATTCCTGTGTACATGCCGCCTTGGCATTGCAAGACAAATACGACACAGTTATGGTCAACTGTAATCCAGAGACAGTGTCAACCGACTACGATGTGGCCTCGAGGCTGTATTTCGAGCCATTGACCTTTGAAGATGTCTACGAGGTTTACCTAGCGGAACTGGCGTGTGGGCCGGTGGCTGGTATGATTGTGCAGCTCGGGGGACAGACCCCGCTTTCACTGGCGAGCCGGCTCACTGCGGCCGGGGTACCGATTCTGGGTACCCAAGCGCGGGCTATTGACCTGGCCGAAGACCGCCAGGAATTCGAACGAGTTTACACTGCGGCCGGGGTGGCCGCTCCCGCCCATGGTACGGCTACTAGCAATGCGGGAGCCCGCGAGATTGCTCAAAAGATTGGGTTTCCGATTCTGGCGCGGCCTTCCTATGTGCTGGGGGGACGAGGGATGGAGATTATCTTCAATCCCGAGCACCTCGAGGACTATCTGGATCGCAACGGACCGGACACGGCCGGGATTGGTTCCGGCCCACTTTTGATAGACCACTTTTTGGACGACGCCATCGAAATTGACGTTGACGCGCTTTATGACGGGCAGGAACTGTACTTGGCGGGGGTGATGGAGCACATTGAAGAGGCGGGAATACACTCTGGAGATTCTGCCTGTGTGCTGCCGCCGCCAACCTTGTCTTCGGCTATTATCAATCAAATTCGACGCGCCACTGAGGCCATAGCGGCCGGGGTTGGCACCGTGGGATTGATTAATATCCAGTTCGCTATGACTGCTGGGACGCTCTATATTATCGAAGCGAATCCTAGGGCTTCCCGCACAGTGCCCTTCGTAGCCAAGGCTACCGGAGTGACGCTGGCTAAGGCTGCCTCTCTGGTTATGTGTGGACAAAGCATCGCGCAGCTACGGGAACAGGGAATCTTGCCTCCTGGAGATTTTGCGGATTGGCGCACCTATCCTGATATTGCGGTGAAAGAAGTTGTGCTGCCTTTCAAACGTTTCCGCACGTTTTCCGGCAATATGGTAGACACGGTTTTGGGACCGGAAATGCGTTCTACCGGCGAAGCTATGGGCATCGGCTCGAATTTACCGGTGGCTTTTGCCAAAGCCCAACAGGCTACCGTCGGGGCTATTCCCCGCAGCGGAACCATCGTGGTCACGGTGGCGGACAGCGACAAACGCATGATTATTATGCCGTGTTCCAGGTTGCATCAACTGGGTTATAAGTTAGTGGCCACCGAAGGTACCGCTAGTGTCTTGGAGCGAAACGGGATTCCGGTAACCGCTATTTCCAAAGACTTCGGGGAAAACACGCATTTCACGACGTTCGTAAAATCAGATGAGGTCGCTATGGTGGTAAATACTCCGGAGCGCAGCAAGGGTATCCGCGAAGCTGGCTATCGAATTCGGACAGCTGCGGCCACTGCCAACAAACAAATCATCACTACTGTTCAAGCCCTGCAAGTTGCGGTGCAAGAACTAGATTTCTTGCAGCAAAACAAGGAAATTGCTGTGAAGTGTCTGCAGGATCGTCAAGTTGAGATTGAAAATGCGCGTAAAGCGGATTTTAGTGGGAAAATAGCATAGTAAGCCGAGCCAAAGGAGATAGCCCATGGTTACAAACACTCAAATCCAAACCTTCGGGACACGATTTCAACAGATGCGCCTCACTCGCGGGCCGCTTTGCGTGGGGATAGACCCACATCCAGAACTGCTAGAAGCCTGGGACTTGCCGGTTACCGGTGCCGGGGTGTGGGATTTTTCGATGCGAGTCATCGACGCCCTGGGGGACACCTGCGGGTTTTTTAAACCCCAGTCAGCCCTCTATGAAGAATATGGGTCTTCGGGAATCTCGGCTTTAACAGCTACCTTGAGAGCCATCAAAGATGTGGGTGCGTTGAGTATCATCGACGTGAAACGTGGCGACATCGGCTCTACCATGAGCGCTTATGCTCGTGCCTACTTGGGGGATGGGCCGCTGGGAGCCGATGCGATGACAGTATCTCCTTTCTTGGGATTTGAATCCCTGCGTCCCGCCTTCGACATGGCAAAAAACAACGGTAGAGGAGTCTTTGTATTAACATTGACCTCTAATCCCGAGTCCGCTGCCTTGCAGTCTGCCATCATCCAAGACAAAACTGTCTCACCTGAAGACTGCACGGTAGCCGCTGGAATTATGTCCCGGGTAGGCAGAGAGAACGCGGCTGATGGGGAGCACGCCAAATTGGGGAATATTGGGATGGTTATTGGGGCCACCGTTTCTGAACGACTCGAAGGTCTCGAAGGTCTGCTAGAAACCTCTAACGGCCCGATACTTGTGCCTGGTTTTGGTGTCCAAGGGGGCACGTCAAGCGACATTTCACAGCTATTTGGGACATCGGTGGATCGGGTGGTGGTTTCCAGCTCGAGGGGTATTTTGCGTGCTGGACCTGACCAGCGCAGCCTCCAAAATTCGTTTAAAAATAATCTTGAGGCGTTGAAACTTATACTTATGAAGCAAAACTCAGTGTAGGATATTCCAGAGGCTACACGGGGTAGCCTCCATCGTAAAACGGTTTACACAGGAGTTATGATTTATGGCACTTCCTCCACTTACCGCTGAACAACGAGCAGAGGCTCTAAAGAAAGCGGCCGCTGCGCGTAAACACCGTGCGGAAATCAAGGCAGATTTGAAAACCCGCAAAAGAACCCTTTCACAGATTCTAGCGGCAGCTAGTCAAGATGAGGCACTGTCCAAAATGAAGGTGGTTTCTCTGCTGGAGGCTCTCCCGAGAGTGGGGACCAAAACCGCAGCTGCAGCCATGGAAGAAATTGGCATTTCGCCCGCACGACGTATCCGTGGTTTGGGCCCAAACCAAACCGAGGAACTGATTAAACGTTTTGGATAATGGATGATATGAATAACAGGGCTGCGGCTCGATTGTTCATCCTCTGCGGACCCACTGCTGTTGGCAAAGGAACGGTAGTGGGTTCTCTGTGTGAACGCTACCCGAGCCAATTTTATCTTTCGGTTTCCGCTACCACCCGCCAGCCACGTCCCGGCGAGGTGGAGGGCAAATCATATTTTTTTGTTTCCCGCGAGGAATTCCAGGGGCTTATAGATTCAGGAGGCATGCTGGAGTGGGCTGAAGTTCACCAACAAAATCTCTATGGAACCCCAGCCAAGCCGGTGGACGAAGCCTTGGAGCGGGGTTTACCGGTGCTGTTAGAAATCGATTTAGATGGTTTCCGTCAGGTCAAGGCGGTTAGACCAGAAGCGCATTCAATTTTCTTACTGCCACCTTCTTGGGAAGAACTCAAGCGGCGTTTGATTGGACGTGGTACGGAATCCACAGAGGAACAACACCGTCGCTTGGAAACAGCACGGGTTGAATTGGCTGCACAAAACGAGTTCGACGAGCTGATTGTCAACGATAACCTAGCTGATGCCGTGTCTGCCTTGGCTAAATCCATGGGACTGGCGTAGAATAAGATGCCTTGAGGATGCAATGAAAGAAGAGGATTTTAATGACGGGAACTGTGGCTAAACCAGAAGGAATCACCAATCCACCTATTGATGAACTCCTGGAACACGTTGACTCGAAGTACGCCTTAGTGGCGTTTTCGGCTGCTAGAGCCAGGCAAATAAACGCATACAACCAGCAGCTTGAAGCCGGACTGTTGGATACGATTGGGCCTTTGGTGGATCATACCCCTCACGAAAAAGCCCTGTCCATCGCGATGCACGAGATTTCCCAAGGGATGCTGGATATGAAATTGCAAGAGGGCACCCCTACCCAGCATTCTGACCTCGATGACGGTGAATCATAACGCTGCCCTCCACACGGTAGTTCTGGGGGTGGGAGCCTCGGTTTCCGCTTATAAAGCCGTTGAAGTTTTGCGACTTTTAACTAAGTTGGGTATCGACGTGTGGGTGTGTCCCACCCCGGATTCGCTCCGTTTTGTAGGGGCTGCTACCTGGGAATCCTTATCGGGGCACCCGGTGCATGTCGATACTTTCGATAATGCCGCCGCAATTTCGCATGTCGAAATCGCCAACCGCGCCGAGGCCTTCATCGTGGTGGCTGCCAGTGCTGATTTAATTGCTCGATTCCGCCTTGGTTTGGGTGATGTTTTCCTGACTCTCGCCGCTTTGACTGTCGATTGTCCGTGCTTCATTGCTCCGGCGATGCACCCCACCATGTGGGACAATTCTGCCACCCAGGATAATGTCTCGATTTTGCGGGAACGCGGCTGGCACTTCATCGGGCCGGTTTCTGGAAGACTAGCGGACGACACCACCGGTATCGGACGACTCAGCGAACCCGAAATCATTGTCTCTACAGTACAATCTGCCCTTGATTGGCAACCCCAGGGGGCATAGTGACCTTTACTAAAGTACTGGTTTCCGCCGGGGGGACTCGGGAACCCTGGGATGAAGTCCGTTTCCTGGGTAACCGGTCTACGGGGCGTCAAGGCTGTGAGATTGCGCGTGCCGCCGTCCAGGCTGGATTCGAGGTTACCCTGGTTGCAGCCAATGTGGAAGCGGCATTGCTGCCCCCGGACGTAACGGTGAAATCAGTCGAGACAGCTGTGGAAATGCTCGAAGTCATGCAAGAAATGGCGCCTCATGCCGACGTAATAATCATGTGTGCCGCCGTAGCTGACTTCCGCCCCAAACCTGTGGCGGGAAAACTTTCACGACACGACAACCAGATACCCACTCTGGAACTCGAACGCACCCCCGACATTTTGCAACACCTCCTGGCGGAGCGCCGACCCGGACAAGTAATTATCGGATTCGGCGCGCTCACCGGCACGGAAGCGGAAGTCCGAGCCAAAGGTGCGGCGAAAGCTAGACACAAACAAGCCGACCTGCTGGCCGTTAACCAAGTAGGTGCTGGTAAAGGCTTCGCCACCCCCACCAACACGCTGTTTTTTTTCGACCGTGACGGCCAAGAAATCGCGGTGACAAGCGGCACCAAATTTGCGGTGGGACAGTATCTGCTACAGCTAGCAGACAAAATCAGCCAAAACTGACTAGACTGGGGAGCTATGAGTAAAACCCGAATTTTCACCTCTGAATCTGTAACTGAAGGCCATCCCGACAAGGTTTGCGACCGTATCTCTGACTCCATCCTGGATGCCATTTTGGAACAAGACCCGAAGGCGCGCGTTGCGGTGGAAACCTTTATCACCACCGGATTGGTACATGTGATGGGCGAGGTCACTACCGAGGCCTACGTGGAAATCCCACATATTGTTCGTCACGAAATCTCGCAAATTGGCTATACTTCCTCTGATATCGGTTTTGACGGACGCAGCTGCGGGGTGATGGTGTCCCTCGACCAGCAGTCTCCCGATATTTCCGCTGGGGTGTCCCATTCGCTGGAAACGCGAGACGGGCAGACAGTTGACCCTCTCGAAGCACAAGGTGCAGGCGACCAGGGGCTCATGTTCGGCTATGCCAGTGATGAGACCCCCGATTTGATGCCCATGCCGATTTGGGTGGCACATAAACTCGCGGCGCGCTTGGCGAAGGTACGCAAGGAAGGCATAGTGTCCGGACTACGTCCCGACGGGAAAACCCAGGTCAGCGTTGTCTACGAAGGTAATGTACCCCGAGCTTTGTCCACGGTGGTGGTTTCGACCCAGCATAATCCCGACCGCACCCAAGCCGAGCTGCGAGCCATGGTCGAAGCGGAGGTTATCAAACCGGTGTTTGACAACCTGGGGGTGGATGTTGATACTTCCGGGGTCGAGATTCTGGTTAATCCTTCGGGAAACTTCGTGGTTGGCGGTCCGGCAGCGGATTCCGGCTTGACGGGACGCAAGTTGATTGTGGATACCTACGGGGGGATGGCGCGTCACGGTGGCGGAGCTTTTTCAGGCAAGGATCCCTCTAAGGTGGATCGTTCGGCATCCTATGCTTTGCGCTGGATTGCCAAAAATATCGTGGCGGCCGGGTTGGCAAAACGCTGCGAGATTCAGATTTCCTACGCGATTGGACGGGCGCATCCCGTGTCGCTTTCGGTAGAGACTTTCGGCACCGGGGTGGTGGCGGATGATCGGCTCGAGGAGGCTATAAACGCGGTCTTTGATTTGCGTCCCGCCGCTATTATTCGCGACTTGGATTTGGTGCGTCCAATTTTCCGTTTTACCACTAATTATGGGCATTTTGGTCGCGAGGAGTTTACGTGGGAAAAGACCGACCGGGTGGAGCAGCTGCAGGGTTTCTTGAAGTAGTTTTTGCGCGGTTACCTTTTCGTGGGTGGCTCTCCGTGCCCTTCGGGTGCATGAGGAGCCACCCGGTTTAGTAAGCAAAATTTTAGGGGGCGGGGTGGGTTTAAATTACACATATGGATGCTATGCTGCCGTTGACAGGACTGGAAACCCCCGGTTCGCGCCGAGTCGCACTCGAGGGGGTGGTGAATCCGGTTGCGGCCGTGTTGATTAATACTTTTACCCCCCAACTTTCCCAGCCCTTGGATTTTTTAGTGCCCCGCAAACTTTCGGAAACAGCCCAAGTGGGATGCTTGGTAAAGGTAAAGGTTGGTGGCAAAGAATACTTGGGGGTTATCACTGCGCGCAAGGATCAAACCGAATGGATGAAACCCTTGTCAGAGATACGCCGGGTACTCACTCCTTGGCCGCTGCTCGACGGTGCGACTTTGGAATTATTGGAATCCGTGTCGTTGCACTACGGGGTGGGACCGGCGGCGTTACTGCGCTATGTGCTGCCGACACGCCGCGTCAAGATTGAAGCCAAGTTTGACACGTCCCCTTTGGATTTAGCCGCTTTCGCGCCTTGGCCGGGAATGGCGGGCAGCTCCTGGGATGGCTATGGTGGGGGCAACCAGTTTCTGGCGGAAATCAGGGCGGGCGAAAGTCCGCGTGCCGTGGTGGCGGCCTTGCCCCAGATAACCGGCTGTGTGAATGGAGTTTTGCCCGAAAAACTTGCGGATAGTGGCTTGTCGGCGCGTTTTTTATCGGTGGCTGAACTGGCCAGTACAATGTGGCAATCTGGACGACAATCTCTATTAGTTTTCCCCTCTGCGGCCGAGGCTGCAGAAGCATACTTGTTCTTGCGTCATTTCTTTGACCAAGCCGAACAACAAGTTGTGCTTTATACCTCTCAGATTCCTCCCGCTGCCGCCTATGAAGCCTTTCTGAAAGCGCGTTTCGGCCACGCCGCTGTGATTGTCTCTACCCGTGGAGGCGTGTTTTTGCCGCTGGCTCGACCGGGATTGTGCTATTGCTGGGATGACACCGCCCTGTCTTTAAGCTCCGACATGTTCCCGAATTTTTCGGCTCGCCAAGTACTGTTGCAGCGGGTGACGCAAACGGATATGGCTCTGGTTTTGGCGCATTACTCGGTGAGCGCCGGGGACTTACAGCTGGTGGAGCGCGGTTTTGCCCGTAAGCTGGCTCCGAATCGGGAAACCTTACGTGAGAACACCTCACGATTTTATTTCTTGGACTGGGAATCGCAAATGACTGAGGGACCCACCGCCCAGATGCTGTTGCCATCCCGAGCTTTACGGGTGGCGCGCCGGGCGCTGGACAGCGGTCCGGTATTGATTTCGGTACCACCGGATGGAAAGTACTCCGTGGTGAGTTGCGTGAATTGTGGGGAAAACGCGTCTTGCCCGCACTGCAGTGGGCCATTGCGTTTCCAGGCTTCCCAACTGATGTGTTCGCGTTGCGGACTGGTTGTGGGGGGCTTTACCTGCTCACGTTGTGGCAGTGCTAAGGTGCGGGGGAGGCTTTTACAGTCGCGTACCTTGGTGGAAGATATTGGTCGAATGTTCCCAGAGGTATCAATCTTGGTGTCGAAACCCGGTGACGGCCACCTGACCCGGATAGGCAGCGAGTCGCGTCTGGTTGTGGCCGGCCACGGGGGAGAACCCGAGGCCGAAGGCGGCTATCAAGCAGCCTTGATTTTACGGGCACACATGTTGGCTTCGCGCACTGCGCTGTGGACTAGCCAAGAGGTGATGCGTCGGTTTTTGAATGTGGCGGCACTGGTTGCCCCCGGGAAAACCGTGTTCGTCACGGAGCCCCTGGGAACCTTGTGGGAACAGAGTCTGATTCGTTGGGATCCATGGCAGGCGGCGGCGGCTGATTTGCGCGAGCGCCAAATCGGGCATTTTGCCCCGGCTTGGCGTACGGTTTTGTTGCAAGCCCCGCAGTTGGGCGAGGCGCTGGACTACTTGCACCAATCCTTGGATCAGCCGCTGATTCTTGGCCCGGTGCCCTCGGCGACACGCCCGGGAATAGAAGCGGCTTTCGTGTCGGCGCCTTTAAGGGAGGGCACACAACTGGGCAAAGCCTTGCGGGTTTTGGGGGCGAGATTCGGGATAGCTACCGATAAAGGCGGCCTGTCCATAGAAGTCGACCCCGCTGATCCCGGGGGACAAATCGTCTAAATCCCCAAATAGTGCTTGGGGACATTAGACTGGTTCTATGCGAATTATTTTTGCGGGCTCCCCAGCTCCCGCTCTGCCGACTTTGGAATATTTAGTGGATTCTTCCCACGAAGTAGTGGGGGTGCTGTCTCGTCCTGACGCGCCCCGGGGACGGGGGCGGAAACTGCAAGCCTCTGCCGTGGCTCAGTATGCCCAAGAACACCATCTGCCCCTGTATCAGCCCCGCAGTCTGAAGAATGATTCCACTATTGCCACCATCTTGCGGAACTTATCCCCAGATTTGGGGGTAGTGGTGGCCTACGGGGCAATCCTACCTCTCGAAATCCTGAAGATTCCGCGTTACGGATGGATTAACCTCCATTTTTCTCTGCTGCCACGATGGCGCGGAGCTGCCCCGGTACAACGTGCCGTGCAAGCGGGCGACACCGAAACAGGTGTAACCGTGTTCAACTTGGAGCCAACCCTAGATACCGGTTCCATCTACGCCAAGCTTCGCTACAATATTCCCCCCAACGCCTCGGCGGGGGAAGTACTGGAAGACCTATCCGAACTAGCCATTAGCCCCCTCGAGATTTCTTTGGATAAAATCGTGGCTGGCACCCCCCCAGATCCCCAGGCACAAATCGGAATCAGCTATGCCCCGCAACTGAGTGTTGCGGAAGGACAGATTGACTGGACTCAAAATTCCGAGGCCATCTCTGCGCATATTCGCGGCTTTACCCCCAACCCGGGGGCGTGGACCATCTTGAGTGGTTTACGGTTTAAAATCGGGGTACTGGCCAGTGGAGCGGAGTTCCCGCGACAGGCTATGGAACTGGCTCCTGGACAAATCTTTCCTACCCGACAAGGGGTTTGGGTCGGAACCGGTTCCACTCCGGTATGTCTAGGTACTATAGCGCCGGCGGGTAAGAAACATATGCCAGCCGTTGACTGGGCACGCGGGGCACGCTTGGAATTCGGAATGAACTTTGATTTAGGGGTGGCACCTCATGAAGCCGACACCACCAAACCGGTAAACCCCCAACCCGAACGGAGATGAAGCGTGAACCAGCGATCCTTTCGCAACCCCCACACTGGATATCAGTATCGCGCTAAAACGCGTCGTGACCAGCCTCGAGACACCGCATTTTGGACTTTGCATCGCGTGGCACAAGACGATGCTTTTGCCAATCTGGTATTGCCCAACGAGATTGAACGCCACCATTTGAACCGGCGCGACGCTGCTTTCGCCACGGAATTGGCCTATGGTACCCTACGTTTACAGGGACGCTACGACGCGATTATCGCACGGCTGGTAGACCGAGATTTGGGGGAACTCGACGCGGATGTGCTTACGGTGTTGCGCTTGGGGTGTCACGAGTTGCTGGGGATGCGAGTTGAAAGCTACGCGGCTGTGGATTCGGCGGTGGACTTGGCGCGCGACCGAATCAGCACCGGGCCGGCGGGGATGGTCAATGCAGTTTTGCGTCGGGTGTCGGAAAAATCGCTGTCGGAATGGCTGGACATTATTACCGAAAACCTGAGTGAGGAAAAAGCCTTGGCCGTGGCGTTTTCTTATCCCGAATGGATGATTTGGGCGTTGCGCGATTCCCTGGTGGCGGCCGGGCGAGCGGCAGAGGAACTGCCGGGACTGCTAAACGCTCAAAACACACCGCCTTATGTGGCTCTTTGCGCCCGCCCGAGCTTGTGCACAGCCGACGAATTGGCGACAGCAGCGGAAACCTATCTTGATGTGGACACCCGTTTGGGACGGCTCTCGCCGCACGCGGTGGTGCTTTCGGGTGGTGATCCGCGTCGGTTACGCCTGGTCACGAGGGGCTATGCTGGGGTAGAGGACGAGGGTTCCCAATTCCTGGTTGAGGTGTTGACGGCGGTAGAAGTGCCTGGAGTAGAGCGCACCTGGGTGGATTTATGTGCCGGTCCGGGCGGGAAAACCGCTTTGTTGGCGGCTTTGGCTAAGCCGAAGGACGTGGCAGTGGTGGCCAATGAAATCGCGGAACACCGAGTCGAGTTGGTGCGTGATTCGGTCAAAGCCTTGGCGGGTAATGTCACGGTTATCCGTGGGGATGGGCGTGAATTCGGATCCCGGCATCCCGGCAAGGCCGACCGGGTGCTGGTGGATGCGCCGTGTTCCGGGCTGGGGGCTCTGCGGCGACGTCCCGAAGCTAGGTGGCGCAAAAACCCGGCAGATTTCAGCGAATTATCGCCTTTGCAGGCCGATTTACTGATTTCGGGAATCGAGGCTGCCAAAGCCGGTGGGGTAGTGGCGTATGCGACGTGTTCCCCGCATTTGGCCGAAACCCGCGCCCTGGTGAACTCGGTGTTACAAAAGCGTGATGATTTGGAAGTGCTCGATGCCGTAGAGATAGCGAAGCAGGTGGCGCTCGACGCCAATCATGATTTTGGATCGGGGCCTTACCTGCAGCTTTGGCCCGACAGAGATCACACGGATGCCATGTTTTTAGCCCTACTACGAAAGAAAGAAACTGATGAAAATTAAAATTTACCCCTCTGTTTTGAACTGTGACCAGATGCATTTTGCCAATCAGCTTAATGCTATTGACAGTGCCGATGGGGTGCATTTAGATATTATGGACAACCACTTTGTGCCAAATTTGACTTGGGGGTTACCTACGGCACAGGCAGTGGTGAAATCCACTACCTTACCAGTGGATGCACACCTGATGATTGACAATCCCGACCGGTGGGCTCCGGAATATGCCAAAGCCGGGTGTTCTATCGTAAGTTTCCACTTCGAAGCGGCGAAGGCACCGCTGCGCACCGCCGAAGCTATCCGTGAACTGGGCGCTAAACCGGGGATAGCTTTGAACCCGGCCACCCCGGTTAGCGTCTTAGCGGATATTTTGCCACGTTTCGACCAGGTGCTGTTGATGAGCGTGGAACCGGGATTCGGGGGGCAGGGTTTCATCCCCGAGGTCTACCCCAAAATTAAGCGGTTACGCAAGATGATAGAGGAAGCCCGGCTGAGCACCGATATCGAGGTAGATGGCGGTATCAGCGACAAGAATATCGCCAAGGTGGTTGAAGCAGGGGCGAATGTCATCGTCGCTGGTTCTTTCGTGTTTAAACGCGAACCTGCTAGGGCTATCGCGAAACTGCGCGAAATTGCCGTTGGGGTACGCTAGGGTACCCCAACGGTTGGATTTGCTCTACAGGGTCGCGTTTTCCAACAATTTATCGCTTAGTTTCACTCCACCGAGTTTCAAAATCTTGCCATTGGCAATGTACAGCGGTGTCCCCGCGCTGTTTTCGCCAAGCTTAGCCATGCGCTGTTTTGCATAGATATCGATAGATATCTGCCCCGATTCCGGGGATGCCGCAGGCACCTGAGAATAATCAATTCCATTTTCCTCGGCAATTCGTTTAACCACGGGTTCAGGGTTCGTGGCTTCGTTAATCCATTTGGAATTGTTCTTATTGTTCTGGAAATCAGCAGTTTTATAGGTATTCATGGCATAGTGTGTCAACGCCTTTGACAACTTCCACGTCTTTTCCGGTTGGTTTTTAGCCACCCAGTAAATCAGATTATTGGCCACATGCGCAAAAGGAGCATTATGAGTCAAGGTGGGGCGTAACACCAACAGAGCCTTGCCGTCCTCGGCCAAATCCTCGAGTTGCTTGCCTTGATTCAGCTTCTCGTCCACATCATTGCAGATGTTACAGGTGTAATCGAAATAGTACTCTAAGACTTTGGTGCCTTTGGCTGCCTCCGAGGCAATCTCTTCGTCGGAAAGCAGCTTGCCATGTTTAAACCACAAACCCTTGCCTTGGGAGTACTCGGTGGGTTCAGCATATCCCGTCAGCGATGCCGTATTGGCAATGGTGCCGTCGGGCTGTGACACCACGGCACGTTTCTTGGTGACGATAACCACTGCGGCCAGTGCCAACGCCAAAACCAGGGCGACGATAACTATAATCATCACCGTGCGGGCGTGACCGGCGTTGTTCGGATTGGATACTACGATTTTCTTATTGGATGTTTTTCCCATGCTGCTCCTTAAAACGTCTCCACTATTGTAGACGAAGACGGCCGCCCTTTCTTTCCAAGCGCCCTTCGCTGTCCAGTTGCGCTAGCCCCAAAGACATCCGCAATCGGATGGCGGTGCGTGCCGGGGTCAAGTCTAAGACGCGTGCCACTGCCTCGCTAGCGTCCTCTTCCAGGGGCTCTTGCGTGGCAATAACCCAGGTCAGAGCGTTGTTAAACTCTTCGTCGCAAATATCGGTCAGATTGCGTTGCCCGTAAATAGAGCCGGTACGAAATACCTTAAAGCGGTCTTTGCCGGTTCCTGGTGGCCAAACGAACTCGCCAAAATTCGTGGTTTGCACTACAGCTTCGGGCGATAACAAGGCGAGAATCTTATCGCGTCGCTTCGGGTGTAAACGTTGCATTCCAAAGGCATCCGCCACCAGTTTCGCCAGTCTAGCGGTGCCAATTGGGCCTTCGGTATAAAGGATTTTTTCCAAGGCTTTCTTCACAACGGCTGCATTATCGGGTTCGTCAAGTTCGTCTAGAACCTGTTTTTCCCCCAGGTCGTGTTGGGGTTTACCCCGAGGTACAAATGGTTTAATCGTGGTTTCACCGTGGTCTGGCAACGGTACGAATTCGGGGTCTGCCTCGGTGATAATGGTGGTGGCATCAAAATGAGTATCCGGGGTGGTGCCTGACATCCCGGATACTCTCGATGCTATCCCGGGGGAGTCATTTGTCGGTACATAGAGTGGCGCGAACACCCCCAATCCGGGTTTGGAAATTTTGCCGGTTTCCTCGGGCGCAGTCAGATTAGCAATCCATGCTCCTTCACTGTCGCCGAGACGCTCTGAGAGTGTGGGTTGAGGCAGTGGAGCCTCCTCGGCTTGCTCGCGCGTCAAGTGGGTGAAAGCACTTTGGGGGATATCAAAGACAATTGGTGCTGGGGAATGCGTGTTTAATCCTTTGCCCAGGGCAATTTCCCCGTCGGTTATCTGTTTGGGCAAAGTTCCGGGATGCGCGAGAGCTGGGAACATGTATAAAGCCGCATCTGCGGATGGCGCCTCGTGAAGGGCGTTGATAATATTGTCGGCAATCCGAAGTTCTGGGGGCAATTCGGTGTTGGAATCTGGGGATTGGCTCGTGGCGACTGCGTTGATATCAATCGTTAACTCCGGGGTGGATGGCGTTATCGACGTGGAATGAGTTACCTCGGGTAATTCGGAGTCGGGGGTAGCGGTGGCTGCTACAGTGGTCGCCAGGGTGGCTGGAGCCGGCAGGTTGGGGGGCAGACTCCAGATGGTTTCGGGGTCATGAGGTGCCTCCCAGGAATCCATGCGTTGGGAGAGAGCCGCAACTATCCGAGCCGGGGAAGAATAGCGGTCTTCACTGGCAACTGCACCTTCGGTGACATCCCCGGGGAAAGCCAAGTCAAGGGAGAGAGACACAATACGTCGAGTGACTTCGTCTTCATCATTGATTAGCTGATCGAGGTAGATATGTTCTATTTGGGCGAAGCCACAGTCTTGTACCAGGTAATCTTCCAGATTTACCTCGCGGTCGATGGTGTGACTCAGGCCACACCACTCGGGATTATCAAGGATGATTCCCATCCAGGGTGCCTCGGCACTGCCTCGAACCGCTAAATCAACGCTTAGCGGTGGATTTCCGAGCGGTCCGCTGACTTCCAATCCAGCCTGTCCCAGCAGTTTCTTAAGGTGTTCCACCACAAAATTCGATTCACTGACGAATTCGTGGGGACTGTGGGGTAACTCGATTTCTTCGAGGAAATCTCGCAAGAAATCGGGCAGAGCGCCTCGGTCAAGATTGCTGTCTTCTACCAGCCATAGGCGTTGACTGACACTTTGCATCAGCCTTGTAAACGCGGCGGTGAGGTCTTCACGGCAACTGGCAGGTGAGGGCTGGGGGGAGGCATCAGAACCGAGGAAAAACACCAGCGCCGGGATTTCTCCGGCAGGAAAATCACCTAGATGAGCCACTCGCAACGCGGGCAGTTTCAAGCCGTGTTCCCGGAGAGTGGCACCCAGATACCAGCGGATTCCCGCCGCCATATCAGCCGTGAAGGTTACGGCCAGTAGCCGGGAGTTTTTGTTTCTTAGCGCCAGGTTAATTAAGAAATTTCCGGCTTTTTCAAACCACTGGAGGCTGGGATTTTGTCCCGTCCACCCCGGAGCCTCCCCGGCTAGATGTGGCGCAAATTCCGCAGCCTCCGGATTTTCCAAGGTCAAGATGGTAGCTGATTCCGGGCGCCACGCCACCGGCCAGCCTTGCCCCGTGGCACCCAATTCTTTATTTACCAGAGGCACTACGGGGGACAGCTTCGAACCGTAACGCAGGTGGAAGCGTAGCTGCGGGAAACCGGCTTGGCGTGCCGCTGTGTACACCGAAGGCGCTTCTTTTTGACCGCCAAAAGTTAAGGTCGCGAGGCTGTTAGCTACAAACAGAACTTGTTCAACACAGCTCAAAGCCTTGACTACTGCCCCGGCTGGGAGGCTTTCGCAATCCAGCACCACGAGGGCATCGAAGCGAGATTTTCCCGGTACCAGATATTGTGCGGCCTGTTGGGGAGTCAACCCCAGAATCGGGGTTCGCGCCAATACCAGAGGTAAATCCTGGCGTAGTGCGGTGGAAATCGAGAAGTCTTCTTCACGCAGGCGTGCCCCGAAGGCTCGCAGCTGATTTTTGTCCAGGCGATGGGTAAAGTCAGCGGCAGCGGCCTGTATCGCATTGGTGATTTCTCGTCGGGTTTCAGCGGCGGTAGCGGCCAGTCGTTCTGCTTGGGCGTTATGTTCGGCGGCCGAAAAAGACTGCAGCTGCAGGGCATGGTTGCGTTCCTCTAGGGCGGTGAGACTCAAAGCGTGGTGTAAAACTTCAGAAATGCCCTTACCACTGAGCCTGCCTTGTTCCACCCATTGTGAAAGTGTTTCCAGCCCAATTTCTTTAAGCCTGGGTTCGAGGCGGCGAAAGGCAGCCATGCTGTCCAAAGTGGAATCTTCGGGCGTTAAGGAAGCCGACCAGATTTTGCGTACCTGTAGGTATTTTGCCAATGGAGGCATTGCTTCGGCCCAGTGTTGCAATTGGCGGGGTTGGGTGCGCAAAATATCCAGGATTCCAGCGAAAGATCCGGCAATGGCACGCACCTGTTTCCCCAGGTTGCCACCCTCTTGGGCAATGTCTTTCAGGGAAATTAAGTCCGGAATTCGAGTTTGCAGCTGGGCAGCCAGTTCTATGGAAGTTAAAATCGTGTCGGCGTGGCGCAAAAACAGCTCGTGAGCCCCGGTGGCTAAGGCATCGATTTCATCCAGACCCAACAAAGGATTGGATACAATCAAGGCACTTAGCTCTTCACTTTGCCGCCGAATTTTTGCCATTTCCTCGAGAGTTTCCACTACCTTTGCGGCCGGCAAAGGAGCCGAAAGATAGGGCTGGAGTTCCTTTAGCACCGCTTTGAGTCGCGATCCGCGAGTGAAGCCGCTAGAGGACTGCGCGTGGCGCGCATCGACCAATAAGCGCTTGTCTAGCTGTTGAGAATAAGCCTCGCGCGCCATCTCGAGCAGCGGCTTCGCATTTTGAATCAGTTCCCGATAGCGAGCCTTAAGTGCCCGGATACTTTGCGTAATTTCTATGCGTTCCCCGTTGGTGAGTTCCACGGGCTCTCGACCGTAGCCGATTTCCAGCAGGTCAAGCCATCGTGCAAACAATGGCCAAGTCTCTATGCTGGTGCAGGCCGACATGATTTCGAGCACCGCCGGGTGCGCGTGGGTAATTGCGGCTTCTAAAGCATTGACGGCTTGGGACAAGGTGGCTTTATCGACCTGGTAGCCTGGCCCCAACAAAGACCAGGGATTTGCGGCCAGTCCCCCCACTGATTCCTTATCCAAATCGGCCAGCTCTCGACTGTATCGCGCGGCACGGATGCGCTGTTGAGGCTGGTAGGGAAACAATGGGGATTGAGCCAGTTCTGAGGCTAAGTCGAGTTCCTGTGCATTCAGATTCGCTGCGGTAACCAAGGTGGCGGCGTAAGCATCCCAAGTCGAGAGCTGATTCGGTCCGGGTTCATGCACCGTCGCGGCGTAAATATCAAGGTCAGCGGCGAGCGCCACCAGGGATTGGCGGCAGGACTGTAAATAATCCGAATCCGCATTCACCGGTTTGTCCCATGCTGCTTTAAGCGCTGCGCGTGCCGACTCGTTAAAATCGTGTGATTCTAAAGTAAGGAATAAATGCCCCAAATCGGCTCGTTGCATCCGTGTTTTGAGTCGGTTTAATGCATTTGGGTTTCCTATCACCAAGGCGGTGCGTTGTTCCACAATGCCCTGCGACAGGGCGTTTACTACCGCCGTAGTTTTGCCGGTGGCTGGCTCTCCAACCAGAATCAGACTCTCTTGGTGTCCGAAGGCTGCCGGTACCCGCAGCTGGTTATGGTCGGCTTTCAGCGGGGTATAAAGCAGCTTGGAAATATCTAGGTTGGGGTATCTGTTGGGTGGGTAATCTTGCGTTTTACTGGGGGTGGCATACTGTTTCACGAGGGGTGAGCCGAGATAGACGCCAAGGTTTTTGCGTAAATCCCCAAGCACCTCATGAAATCCACGTCGAGTCAGACCCACGCGACCCCCCGCGATTAATTGCAAACCAGCGGCCCGGGGTGAATTGCGGAGCTCGTGAAGCAAACCGCGCCATAAGATGTCTAGATTCAGTCCTGATGCGGTTTTACCAGCCTTGACCCATCGCGAGGAAACCCCATATTTTTGGGACAAAATCTTGACTACCGTGGTGTTTAGCTGCAGCCTGGCTCCAGTTTCCAACTGGAGAAAACCTGGGGGAGTGGCCGGGGTGGCTTGCAGGACGGCAGTGAAAATCGGTAGACACCACTTGCCCGATGCTGGCAGTACCAGCCCCAGAGCTGCCTGTAGCTGGGTGTTTTCGTCAAGATTCTCAACCAACCACCGCCAGTGATTTGGCATGTCCAGGGGAACGGCGGGCGGAGTGGCTAGGGTTTCGGATACACTGCTGGCGGGAACTGGATACAGCTCGAAGCGCGCACCTTGACGCAGCTTATGGCTGGTAGCAGATAAGCTATCCTCGCTGAAATTGAAACTCAAGCTGCCGGCGGGGGCAGACAGGGGAAACAGGCCGATTTGAGCGGAATACAGCGAAGTAATCCAGGCATCCCCGGCGGCATTCACAGGTTTTGACACGGCATGCTTCCTCGACTAGTTTTTTAGGCTCCCGTTTATTTTAAGCCATTCTGGCGCGGGGACGAAAGCTAAACTGGAATATAACAGGAATATAACAAAATGGTTAACTTTTTTTCACGCTAGCCACTAACATAGTCTAGTAGGGTCGAGCAGAGGAGACGATTATGACTGACGCAGGCATACCAGCACCGGACGAAACCGCCGTTTTCGGCGCGATAGGAAGGCTAGAAGGCACAGAGGATGTATCGGGTAAGCGTGTACTCTCCGCCGCTGATGAACAAGCGGTGGCTTCGCTTCCCGCCGGATCAGCTCTGCTGATTGTGCAACGCGGTCCTTCGGCTGGTGCCCGATTTTTATTGGACACCGACCGGATTACCGCCGGACGTCACCCACGTTCAGATATTTTCTTGGACGATGTAACCGTGTCGCGCAAACACTGTGAGTTTTTACGCGGCGACGGGGGATACCTGGTGCGCGACATTGGGTCTTTGAATGGGACTTACGTCGACCGTATTCGGGTGGAATCGCACCTGTTGGCGGCGGGCGAGGAAGTCCAAATCGGGAAGTTCCGTTTGGCCTACTATCCAGCGGTGGCACAGTGAATTCGTCTAACACTGCCCGAAAATTTGACGGTGAATCCCCGAATTGTTGGCCCTTTGAGGTAGACAGTACTCCTTCTATGCCCATCAGACAGGTGATTGAGCTGGTGGCATCGGAATTCCCCTCGGTCACCCAGTCGAAATTGCGACTGTTGGAAACCCACGGGATTGTGTGTCCGGCGCGTTGCGCCAATAATGGATACCGCGCCTATTCCCTAGCTGACGTGGAGCGGATTCGCTATGCCCTGCGCCAGCAACGCGACAGTTATTTACCTTTGGCTAAAATTGGTCAAAACCTGGCTTTACTTGATTGTGGCGAGGAGCCGGTTCCTCTTGAACCCATCGCACGAATGGTGGTCAGCGATGGGGAAGTGGCGGTGCCAAAAACGAAGCGGGTCACGGTGCGCCAAATTATGGACTATACTTCGGTCAGCTCGGAGACTTTGGAGAAAATGGTAGCCGCTAAGTTGATTGCTCCGGATTTGTCGGGGCGGTTTTCGGTGCGAGCCGTGGCGGTGGTGCGCGCGGTGATGCAGTTGGAAGCAGTGGGTATTGAACCCCGGAATTTGCGTTCCGCCAAGTCGGCGGCGAACAGTGCGGTGGATTTGATTGACAAAGTGGTGGGACCGGCTCGCGCTAAAAACACCGCAGTGTCCAAGGATCGGGCACGCCAGGATGCCCATGATTTGGCGACTATCCTGGCTTCGTTGATAGAGGCTCTGACTATGCAAGGGGTTGAAGAGATTTCTTGACGCTCAAAACCTTAAACTTTAACTTGAAGTGTAAGGTTTGGGCGCGTCGCTCATTGACTATTGACTCTTTGAGCCTTAATCTAAAGATACTGAAGTTTCGACCAGCGTTTGAATGGAGCCGGAAGTGGCAGACAGCTATCAGGGACGTGTCCCGCAAATTAAACAGCCAATGCTTTTTGGCGAGGTTCTTCCTGTTCTTGACGAAGAAACAGGATACCGCGGGCCAATTGCGTCCAAAGCCGCCGGGATTACCTATCGGCAGCTCGACTATTGGGCGCGTACCGGGCTGGTGGAACCCACGGTACGCAATGCGAGGGGATCTGGCTCGCAGCGTCTGTACTCTTTCCGCGATATTCTGTTGCTGAAAGTGGTGAAACGCCTGTTGGATACGGGGGTTTCCCTGCAACAGATTCGAGTGGCGGTGGCTACTTTGAGCAGTATGGGTGTCGATGACTTGGCTTCGATTACTTTGATGAGCGACGGGGCTTCGGTCTATGCCTGTACCTCGGCGGACGAGGTTATCGATTTGATGCAAGGTGGCCAGGGCGTTTTTGGGATTGCTGTGGGTCGCGTGTGGCGCGAGATTGAAGGCACTTTGGCCGAGCTGCCCACCGAGAACCTGCACGATGCCAATAATCCCGAGGTTATCGACGAATTGGCGCGTCGACGGGCGGCTCGTCACGCCAGTTAGTTTCGTGACGGGGTAGGGCTCGACTCGTTTCCGGTTCATGAGGTGCGTGTGGAGGTTTTGGTGTATTCTAAAATGACATAATGTATCTTATCGGATTGGCGCCGACTGGGAATCGACCTAGTTTTGAACCCTTCGCCTGTCTGGGAACCCCATCGCGACCCCGCAAAAAGCTGCAATCCTGGCGATTGGGTTATAATGAGTTGCCCCGTTTTAGAGAGGAAAATAAATGGCTGATCGCGCACTTCGTGGTACCCACATGGGCTTCACATCTTTGGAATCCGAGGAAGGCGTCGTTTTCGTTGAACGACAAACCGTTGACTACACTTGTCCCGCTGGCCACACCTTTGATGTGACCTTCGCTATTGACGCCAAGGTTCCCGATGTGTGGGACTGCCCGCAATGTTCCCAAAAAGCCCTGCGAGTCGGAGCTGAAGACTTTGCCGAAGAAAAAACCATAAAACCCCAGAAAACCCACTGGGAACAGCTGCGGGATCGACGCTCCATCGAGGAACTTGATGTGTTGCTGGGGGAACGCCTCGAGGCATATCGATCGGGTCGCCGCCACTGAAAATAACTGGGTGGAACTGGGGTGTGGCCTGGATTTTAGGCACGCACCTCATGAACCCCGATGAAGTAACTCGCTTACGCGCCAACGTAAGACTTTCACGAACGCCTCTTGGATGATTGAACCCGACATTTTAGAGGTTCCGGCGCGCCGTTCCACAAAGATGATTGGCACTTCTTTGATTTGCCCGGCCGCGCGCCGCGTGCGCCAGGTCATCTCGATTTGGAAACCGTAGCCTCTGGACTCGATATTTACGGCTCCCAACAGGCGATTCAGGAAGTCGACGCGATAGATTCTGAAACCGGCGGTGGCATCGTGGACCCGCAAACCGAGAATTATATTAACATAAAAATTGCCCGCGCGGCTGAGTATTTCACGCTTTTTGGACCACCCCCGGGTACCGCCCCCACGGATCCAGCGCGACCCAATCACCAAGTCTGGCCGGGTGGTACCCCGCGCCATAGCCAGTAAACGCGGCAAATCCTGGGGGCGGTGCGATCCATCGGCATCGAACTCGCCCACCCAGGTATAGCCGTGCTCACTGGCCCAAGCAAAAGCCGCCAGATATGCCGGTCCCAATCCCGACTTTTCTTGGCGATGCAAGACATGGATGCGGGAATCCTTGGTGCCCAGTTCCTCGGCCAAACGCCCCGTTCCATCGGGAGAATTATCGTCGACAATCAGAATATCCACGCTAGGAGCCTGTGCTAACACTTCGTGAGTAATATCACTTAGGTTTTCAGCTTCATTGTAAGTAGGAATTGCTATAATTGTTTTTTCAATCATTTGTTCCAGCTTTCTTTAACAGTGTTAATTATAATAAATAAAGACATTCCGGCAAACACAGCCAAAGCCATTAGAGAAATCATTGAACCATAAGCCGCCGCTGGGGTGAACCCATGACGCAGTGGCACTGCGGTAACAAAAGATCCCGCGTGGAAAGTGGGGATAACTTTCCCTAAGATTTCACCTTTAGCATTAACCCTCGCAGTAGAGTCCATAGTGGAAGCCTGAACCAAATCCAGCCCGTATTCTATCGCACGGAACCGGGCGATAGCCAGCTGTTGGTCAGCTTGGTCTGAATCCCCAAAAAGCATATTCGAAGTGGGAATAATAATAAAACTGGCACCTGATACGGCACGCTGCATTAACCCATCATCAGCAATTTCAAAACAAATCGGGGTGGCCACAGTGGTATCCACTCCCCCAGCATGAATTCGTAAATGTGCCACCCCAGTTCCCGGACGAATATCGCGGGGAACCAACGCTGAAAACTTCGGTGCTATAGTTCTTACTAGATGGCGCCACGGCAAGTATTCCCCGAAAGGTACCAAATGCTGTTTTGAATAAGTGCCGTGCGCCCGTCCATCTTGCCAATAGACAATGGTATTTTTGATTTCTTTATTCTTGAACCCTAAGGTGCCAAAAATCATCGGAGCCCCCCCGAATGCAGTGGCTACCTTGTCCACCTGCCAGGAAGCATCGGCATTCAGCCGTGGATCCACATCCGCCGCATTCTCGCCCCACACCACCAAGTCAACCCGCTTGTGACGGCCAAGACTATCGTGGAGTCGCAAAGACTCTTTGACATGCAGATTCATCACTTCGAAAGGCTCCCCGCTGGCGGTGAGCGGAGCCCGCCCCGGGGTGTTACCTTGAATTATCGCCACCCGCAAAGACTGGCCGGTGGCCTCGGGCTTAGACACGGGCACCACCAGAGGGAAAACCACCACCGCTACAGTCAAAATACCGGAAATAGGGCGGCGTAAAATCCCCTTACCACGCCGGAAAAACTCGATGGCACCTAATGAAACGGCCACCACCACCGCACCCACCGCCACCGAGCCACCCCACGGAGCCCACGCTATCAGCGGGGAATCCACCATCGCGAAACCCAATTTTGACCACGGAAAACCACCCCACGGAACCAGAGAACGCAACTGTTCCACCCCGACCCACGCCACCGGTCCCCACAGCAGACGCAGCGGCCACAAAACCCGGGGATGCTGATCCCACCGAGCCTCGCCCGCCCCCCATAACACCGCGAAACCCCCGATGAAAAGAGCTTGCAACACACTCAAAGCCACCCACGGCAGAGGTGAAGCAGCCGGAATCGTCAGCCACGTCAAGTGCAGGGCGAAAAACACCACCCCCCACACTGAACCAATCACCAGGCGGCCCCAGGAGGGATGGCGCCAATCCGCGCAACGACGCACCGCCCCGAACAGACACATCAAGGCTGGAAACAGCAAAAACCACAGATTCCAATGCGGAAAAGCCAGTCCGCCAAGCATCCCCCCGCCCAGAGCCAAGCCTAGAGTTATCAGAAATCCCAAGCCACTACTCCACGCCTTAAAGTGTCATTGAGCTGCTGGAAACGTTGGGATGAACCCGGCTCTACCACCTGGCGCAGCTGATTGCTCAAATCGATAACCTGACGCACCATCCGCACAAAATCCCCCGCGCCAACTCCCCCGCCGAGCTCCAGACATTCCGTCAAGGTTTTGCCCTGTGCCCAGGCCACCACACCCAAAGCTTCGCCGGTGTCAAGCGGCTGATATGGTTCCAAAAGATGCGATTCCTGTAACTGTGCCAAATCAAAATTCAGCCGAGCCATGGCTTCCAACGCCGTTGCTAGACGCAGTGAAGCATTGGCCGGAATCAGTCGTGACGGCCCCCCGCCGCGATTCTCGCTGATGCAAACCGCCAGGGCACCCGCCAACTCCGACACCGTCAAATCCGTAAAGAGGCCGCGTTGCACACATTCCACCACCAGCAAATCACGCTCATTGTACACGCCTTGCAGCATTACCCCCTTGGGGGTCAATCGATAATCCGCTTGAACATAGTCCAAGGCCTGCAACACTTCCACCGTCGAACGCAATTGGCGTGACAAACTCTTGGTGCGCATTTCGATACGCTGACGCAACTGGGCGGCTTGATTGCTTGCCTGGCGATACTGGCGGGCGTGACTGAGGTGGATGTCGTGGTCAGAACAGCGATAGCAGGGATGGGCTTTAACCTGTTCGCGGGTGCGGTCAATGAGCTCGCGATCCTTAGCACGGTTTTCCGGGGTATTCTCGCCGCTGTGGCGACGCTGTTTGGCCTGTTTTTCCGCCGTTGATAGCGCCTTCATCAAGTCGAGCAGTTCGAAAATATCGCCTTCATGGCAGGTGGCAGCCTCGCGCTGCTCGCGGGCTTGAGCTTCAAAGCTGTTAAGATTCTTTAAGAGTTTGCGCGATGAACCCAAGGCTTCGAACTGGGCGAAGGATTTTTCGACGGTGCGTTGAGCCCCATCAAAACTGGTTCTGACCAGCAAATTCACCGCCATATTGTAATTGGGAGCGAAAGCGGAATGCAGCGGGAAGCTCTGACCCGCCGCCAGACTCGCCAAGACTTGCGGGGGATTCCTGGCATCCAAAACAGTCAGCGCATATCCAAAGGTGTCAATCCCGCGTCGCCCCGCCCTTCCGGTCAGCTGAGTGTATTCCCCCGCCGTCAGATTCGCCCGTTCCGATCCGTTGAACTTGTTTAAAGCCTCTAGCACCACCGTGCGCGCCGGCATGTTAATCCCCAAAGCCAGGGTTTCGGTGGCAAAGACCAAGCGAACCAGGCCGTCAGCAAACAGGTTTTCTACCAACTGTTTTTGGATGGGCAACAACCCCGCGTGGTGCGAGGCAATCCCGGCTGCCAGATTTTCCTCCCAAGCATAGATGTTGCTGGCCGACAGATCCTCGGGGTTGAAACCCGCCAGAGTGGTTTCAACGCGCCGCCGGATTATTTCAGCCTCTGCCTCGCTAGTCAGACGCAGCCCGGAACGCTGCACCTCGGTGGCGGCCGCGTCACAGCCCGCCCGGGAAAAAATAAACTGTATGGCTGGCAGTAAACCTTCACGCTGCAGGCGTCGTGCTATCTCGACGCGGTTGGCGCGCTGCCGGCGAGGGAAGCGCCCGCGCCGTTTCATGAGGAGCTGCGCGGCTTCGGCCAGTAAAGCTCGATTCAAGTTTCCCCTGGTTTTCTGGTTTTCAAACAGGGGGAAAATCTCGGCATCGTGATTCACCATGAAGTGTTCCAGGGGAACCGGGCGGGTGGAGGTCGACACTACCTTGGTTGGTCCGCGCAAGGTTTCGAGCCAGTCGGCAAATTGACGCGAGTTAGAGACCGTGGCAGAGAGATACACCAGGCGCACCGCTGGGTCTAGGTGAATTATGATTTCTTCCCACACTGGGCCGCGAAACTGGTCGGAAAGATAGTGAACCTCGTCCATAACCACGAAACCCAGGGCGGATAAATCCGCTTTGGCGTAAATCATGTTACGCAAGACTTCGGTGGTCATCACGATAATGTCGGCCTCCCCGTTTACCACCGTGTCCCCGGTCAACAACCCCACCGAGTCAGAGCCGAAAATCTGTTGCAATTCCAGGAATTTTTGGTTGGAAAGCGCCTTGATTGGGGTGGTATAGAACAAGCGTTTGCCCTGGCGTAAAGCCAAGAAAATCCCGTAAAGCCCCACGATAGTTTTCCCAGCCGAAGTCGGGGCGGTCACCAACACATCAGCGCCCCCATCCAAGACCTGGCACCCCGCAATCTGGAAATCATCAAAGGGGAAGTCGAACATGGCCTGGAATTCATCAAGCTGAGCCGAGATTTGCCGCGCTTTGAAAGCCCGGTATTTCCCGGCGGGGGTTTGTGGATCCAGCTGGGGTGGGGCGACGCGTTTGCTTTGTTGAGGCCGGCGTTTACGTTTGGGACTCATCGGGGTGCGCCCACCAACCCGTGACTGGCCCAGCGTTCCTGAGCGCGGCGTAGGCGACGCTGTTTATTGACGCGGCGCTGTTGCTTGATTTCTTGGTGGCGAACCCGGGCGCTACTCAGGGTTTCGGGGTCGCCGGTGGGGCCTGGAGCGTGAAACACGACCTGCGTGTCTGGCGGCACCACGTCTGATTCTGGCAGCTCAATGCAGCGTAGAGCTCGGTATGCCCCGCGCACCTTGAAGAATAACCATACCAGGGTAAAAACCAGCATGGCCAGGGCATAAATCCCCAGAAAAAGCCACACAATTCCAAGCCAGGTCATGGTTAATATCATACTTGATAGTTCATCAAGGCGCGTGCAGCCGTATCTTTAATGGCACCTAATGACCCCGGAAAATCTGGACTGGCCGCCACCTGTAACAAATCCGACCCGAAAGCCAACAGATGTCGAGTCAACCAAGTCGCATCATAGGCATCCAGCTGTACCCACATCGCATTATTGGCTCGATGATAAACGGTGGCTTCCACAACCTGTTCGGCAACATGCAGGGCTTCGGCGCGAACCTTTAGGTACACGGGGCGCGGCGGCTTGTCGCTGCGGCGTGGCAAATCGGACGGGAAAGTACCCGGCAAAACCGTCAAATCCGACATTCTTTCCAACCAGTAGGTGCGCCACTTATGGGAGCGTTTTTTAGGGTTAAAAGCCTCTAGCTCCACCCGGGAACGCACTGCTCGTAACTCGGTGGGATACACATCAGCTCGACTGTGCTTATTGTGGGTATCGACATAGGTAAATGTTACGGGGTGACGTTGTTTGATGGCCTGATCCAGGGTTTGCATCGTGGCTTCCAGCTGGCGGCTTAGCTGGTCAACCCCCAGGAGCTCCAGATTCGCCGTCTCGTCTTGCAGATAACAACGCAAGACCTTCAGTTCCACGTGGGTTATGTCGTGGCGTCGAGTCGGTAGATAACGTGAGAGCGCCTCGAGACTCAAAATCAGGGGGATGCATTCCGCCGATGGTAGTCCGAAGGCCGTCACCCACTCCGGTACTGGTTGGGTGCTGATAGTCAAGGTTCCGTCGTCGCTCTCGTCCACCCTCAAGTTTTCGTCCATATCGTATTCCCCCGCCCCCCATTCATAGGCATTGTTTAGGGCGGCGGTTACTTCGGTAACTGGAATCTGGAATTCTTTGGCCACGGTTTCGGCGGTGATGGGCTGGTTTAGCTGTTGGTTTAGGTGGATGAAGCTGCAGATGGCTTGGAATCTGGTGCGCAGCAGCCCCGTATTGTCACGGTGTAACTTGGTGGATTTTACGTTCGGCGTGGAATTTTCGGGTTTCAGTTGGTTACGCCGGGGTTTAGGGATTTCGGTCACGTTTTGTGCCAGGTGTCTCGCGGCCGCAATCACGTCTTGACGCAAGGCTTCGGGACTGACGACCACGACTTTATCCAGGAATTCCAAGGCCCAGGTGTACCAGCGATAGCGTTGGGCGTTTTTGACTTGATAGAGTTCCCAGCCGGGTGGTATTGGGTGGTTTAGGGGCGCGGATTCATGAGGGGCTTGCTTTAGCGGCGTGGCTTTTTGCCGCAGTTCCAGGGCTTCCTTGGGTGCTATTGCTAAAACCAGGGGTTCTTCGAGGCAATAGTCGAGGCAGGGATCAGGAATAGTCAGCGGGATACAGTATTGTCCCGAGGGGGTGGGGTTTGCCCCCGCTTCATGAGGTGCTGGCTGGAGTTCAACCTCACTTTGGAATCGTGCCAGGTGATAGACCACTGGGGTGTTGTGCTTTGGAGATTTGCCTTGCACATAAAAGAATCCGCGTCGGAAATACAGTTTCCAGGGCTCGAAATCTTGGGGATGACTGATTTCGCCGCGCCGATTTTTATACTCGAATGAAACCCGGCGGCGTTCCAGAATAGCTTGATACATTTGCTGGGCGGCCAGGGGGATTCGCACCATCGGGTCGAAATCTATAGTGATTCGGGATCCAGCCTGGGTTAGCCCGTGGATTTTTTCGCGCAGAATCTGGTGTTTACCGTCTAGGAATTTCAGGGCGGCATCCAGCCACGCGCTTTCTTGAGGGGTGAAAAGGACTCGGGTTTGGCGCAGTTGGGTGGGGTTCAAGCGATAGAGATTTTCTTTCCCCGGGGTGGGTTGGATTTCAATGATTTCCCCATCAGCGTTCAAATCTGCAATGTCTTTGTCAAGCAGCGACTTAGCTGTTTGCCACTGGGGGGTTTCGTTTCCTTCCGCCTCGGCAAAACGACGTACCTGCCAAGCTTCTAAGCCGTAATACCGGTTCTTTACCAGTAAGTCCCGCGCCGTTTGCAACCGTGAACTTGAGGACAACGCGGCCAGCAACACAATTTGGCGGCGCAACGCGGCAGCGGTGGTGTTGCGGTCGTCGGCGGTAGTGTCGGTAACAGGCGGGGAATCCGAAATCTCGCTTTGCTCCATACATTGATTATAGGAAGCTTTTTGGGATATAAATGGGTATTGTGATGCTGCGTAAGGCTCGGGTTTTAGAGGTTAAGTATGCCGCTGCGCATCAGCTGTTGGTTTGCGAGGTAACCGAGGCTCCCCCGCCGTCCGATGCCGCTCCCGCCGCGTGTTTCCAGGTGGGAGATACCTGTCAGGCGGTGTGCTACCCCGATTTGGTTGGGGCTGCGCAGCCGGGGGATTTGGTACAGATTGAGGTTTCTCCGCTGGTTAAAAACCTCGGTACCGGCGGCGCGGCCATGGTGATTGCCAATGAAACCCGTCTGCCTCTCGATGATTTGCCTTCGGTGGGGCACTTGGTGAAGGCGCGTTACACCCCGCATCAAAAACTGGTGTTGGGGACAGATGAACCCGATAGCCCTTATCACGAGGTGTTGCAGTCGGCTGATAGTCTGCGGGGATTGCCCGTGTTGGTGGCGGATTTGCACTCTGCCCTGCCTGCGGTTGTAGCCGGGTTTTTACAGGTCTACCCCCAGGGGCGCATCGGATATATTCAAAGCGACGGCGGGGCGCTGCCTTTGGCGTATTCTCGCACGGTGGGTGCCTTGCAAGACCGGGGACTCCTGGCCGCTACAATCACCTGTGGCCAGTGTTTCGGGGGGGATTTCGAAGCGGTGAGCCTGCCGTCAGCCATGTTCATTGCGGATTTGGTGGCGGAGTTGGACGCGGTGGTGGTCAGTCAAGGGCCGGGGAACCTCGGCACGGATACTCGCTGGGGCTTTTCGGGGATTGCCAGTTCCGAAGCGCTGCGTATTGCTGCTGCCTTGCAGGGCACACCCATAGCGGTGTTGCGCATGTCGAGCGGGGATGCTCGCCCGCGGCATTTTGGGATTTCCCATCACACGGTGACGGCTTTGACTTGGATGGATTTGCCGCCGGTGGCGGTGCCGGTACCGGTGTTTTCAAAGGACTCCCCACGGGAGGCTGCTTTGGCTGACCCCCAAGGCAGTTTTGCACCTTTGGTATCGTCGCAGCTGAAGCTGCTGGCCGAGCACCACCGGATAATCGAGGTTTCCACTGCGGGTCTCTACCAGGTGCTGCAGGATTTTCCAGTACCGCTTTCCACCATGTCTCGTGGTTTGGCTGAGGATCCGGCTTCTTTCCTGGCGGCGGCTTGTGCCGGAGTCTATGCGGCGCAAGCCACCGCTCACCTCATGAAGTCGGATTCAACGGAAGTTAGGCACCCGGCCACACGAACTTCTTTACCTGCTGGTCGTCAAGATTCTTGAGGTTAATTTTGTCGCTCAAGGCACCGATTTTATCCAGCAAAGTGACCATGTCACGGAACTTTTGCGGGTTGACCAGGGACTGTGCCCCGGGGTTTTTCGGGTCAAAGTGGTCAAGTTTAATCAGCTCATTAGTCGCTTCCGTGACGTGGCGAGCCGCTGCGATGGCCTGGTCGTTGGTCAGGGTTTGGTCGTATTTCTTGGTGGCCGCAAGTGCTGTTTCAGGGTCGGCGGTAATCTTGTGGATGGCTTTGGCCATGCCGTTTACGGTAGCCTGGCAGACTTCGGGTTCATGAGTCGCAAATTCTTGAGTGGTCACCACTACCGCTCCCACCAGCGGGGTTTCCGAGGGCAGCGTCAAGGTGGTTACGCCCACCCCCGCTAACTGGAAACGTACCAGGTCATTATTGGAAAAACCTACCACCGCGTCAACTTTCCCGGTGGTCAACTGGGTTTGCTGGGTGTAACCGATTTCTGCAACCTTCACGTCATCGAGGCTCAGACCCGCCGCGTGCAAGCCAGCTTGGAATCCGAACCAGTTGGAGCCATAGCGACCTGGCAAACCCACGGTTTTACCTTTCAAATCCTGCCAAGTCTTGATACCGGAATCATGACGGGCAATAACCACCACCGGATAGCGCTGGTAGAGAACCCCGATAATACTCAAAGGCATCCCCTGGGAAATGGCTTGGGTGGCTTCATCGCCGAAGGCGACAACCATATCTTCCTTGCCACTCATGAGCGCGTTAAACAAACCTTCGTCGGCACCGTGGTGACGCAGTGCTATCGATTGTGCGCTGTTTGTATCCGCTTCGCCTTTCCAGGAAAAGAGATTTTCGTCTTTAGCCACATAGAAGGGGGCGAACTGGACATTCGGAATATAGGTTAAGCCAATCGTGACCGGGCGGCCTTCTTGGTTACCGGTGGCAGTTTTACTAGAAGCCGGGCTGGTGCTCGGCGAACCTTCCCCTCCGTTGATGCCGCAACCAGTCAAGGCTAGCCCTGCCAGGGTGAAGCCAATAATCAACTTGGAAATGTGTTTGAACATGGTCTTACCTTTCCTTTATTTACACCGTGGTATTTACACCGTGTTGATGGATTTACTACGACGCTCCAGTTGGTAAACCCCCAGATAGATGGCGGTCGCCAGGGTGCAGATAGTGAAGAGGCTGACGAACATTCCCGCCGTGTCCACATTGTGGGATTGCAAGGTTATCAAGGTTCCCATGCCGTGTCCCCCAATCACAATTTCCCCCACTACCGCGCCGGTTATCGACAGCGTGATGCCGTTGCGGATTCCTCCCATCAGGCTCGGCAGCACGAGGGGCAGCTCCATGTGTCGCAGCAGCTGCCACGTATTTGCCCCGTCGAGTCTCGCGGCTTCTAGCACTTCCACCGGCAGGTGTCGCAAACCGACGGTGGTGGAAACCAGAATCGGAAAGAACACCATAATGGCACAAAGCACTACTATCGCCAGCCAGGAAGCCGGCAACCAAATCAACAGCAGGGGTGCCAGTGCCACTGCCGGGATAGCCTGGGAGGCTCCCAGAAATGGTTGCACCGCCGCATTGAGCCAGTGAAAGTGGTGAATCGCAAAGGCTAAGGGCACGCTGAACAAGAGGCCTAACAGGGTTCCAGCCAAGGCCGAAACCAGGGTGTTTCCCAGATATGGCCAAAAATTCGGGGTCGCGAATAGTTCACCGGCCGCACGAAACACCGCTGTCGGGGTGGGCAGGATAAAAGCGGGAATCCGCCCTCCTGCTGTGGTGGCAAACCAGGCTCCCAACAGTATTAACCCGAAAACAGCGGGTGCCACAATGTCATTAGCGGTGAACGCGCGCGCGGGGTGTCGCCGCGTACGGTTTTCACTTGACCAAGACATTCTTACCCACCTCGGATTGCGTCCGTGACAGCCTGGGGTAAGAACAACAACCCGTCAACGGTACGCCAGGCGCACCACACGGGCTAAGGCTCTTCCCATCCGGACTTTTACCGTCGGTGCTGGAATTTCACCAGCTCAACCCTCGCCATTGGGCGAGCGCTCGTGGACTTTCACCACCGGTGCTGATTTACACAGCCCCCAGAGCAAGACCAGTATATCACTGAGGGTGACCTATTTTATCTTCCCCGGATTCCTGGGCTCACTCGGTTCCAGAACCTCGGCTAAATACTGACCGGTGAAAGATTGCGGTACCTGCGCCACTTGTTCCGGGGTGCCAGCGGCCACCAGCAGTCCCCCGCCTTCCCCGCCTTCCGGGCCAAGGTCTATAACCCAATCAGCGCATTTGATGACATCCAGATTATGTTCAATCACAATCACCGTGTTGCCCTTTTCCACCAGGCCTTGCAGCACGGCCATCAGTTTGCGAATATCCTCTAGATGTAAGCCCGTGGTAGGTTCATCCAACACGTACACTGCTCGCCCATTGGTGCGTTTGTGCAACTCTGAAGCCAGTTTCACGCGCTGTGCCTCGCCCCCGGATAGTGTTGTGGCACTTTGCCCGAGCTTCACATATCCCAATCCCACCGAGGTCAGGGTGTTTAGATAACGCGACACCGCCGGCAGGGCAGTAAAAAAATCCGCTGCCTCGCTGATGGGCATGTCCAAGACATCACACACATTCTTGCCGTTGTAGTGTACTTCCAAGGTTTCACTGTTATAGCGTGCTCCCCGGCACACCTCGCAAGGTACGTACACATCCGGCAGGAAGTTCATTTCTATTTTGAGGGTACCGTCCCCATGGCAGGCTTCGCAGCGTCCGCCCTTGACGTTGAAGGAAAACCGCCCCGGTCCGTAGCCACGCATTTTCGCTTCCGGGGTTGAAGCAAAAAGTTTACGGATGTGATCCCACACGCCGGTGTAAGTCGCCGGGTTGGAACGCGGAGTACGCCCAATCGGAGACTGGTCAACGTGAATGACTTTATCCAAGAATTCCAGGCCTTCCACACGTTTGTGTCGGCCGGGTACGGTGCGAGCGTGGTTTAGGTCTCGCGCCAGGGTCTGGTACAACACTGAGTTTACCAAGGTGGATTTTCCCGATCCTGAAATTCCGGTCACGGCCGTGAGCAGTCCTAGCGGGAAAGACACCGTCAAGTCTTGCAGATTGTTTTCCCGCGCTCCCACCACGGTCAGCTGGCGGTTTTTATCGGGTTTACGGCGATGGCGTGGAACCTCGATACGTTTGCGGCCACTCAAGTAGTCGGCTGTCAACGAGGCTTTGCACGGTAACAGCTTTTTAACCGGTCCCGAATAGATAATCTCGCCGCCGTGTTCCCCGGCAGCCGGTCCGATATCCACTATCCAGTCGGCGGCGCGAATCGTGTCTTCGTCATGTTCCACCACTATCAGGGTGTTGCCCAGGTCACGCAAGCCCTTCAAAGTGTTGATTAAACGCTGGTTATCGCGTTGATGCAGCCCAATCGAAGGCTCATCAAGAACATAGAGCACCCCAACCAAGCCAGAACCAATCTGGGTAGCCAGGCGAATCCGCTGGGCTTCACCACCGGAAAGAGTACCGGCGGAGCGAGACAAAGTCAGATAGTTTAATCCCACATCCACCAAAAAATCCAGTCGTGCCGCGACTTCTTGCAAAATCGGTGCGGCGATGGTTTTCGCCATTCCGTCCAGTTCGAGGTCACGCAAGTAGGCTCTGGCACGACTAATGGACAGGTCACAGAGCTCCGCGATGTTCAGTTTCCCCACCCGCACTGCCAATACTTCAGGTTTCAAACGCGCGCCCTGACAGGTGGGACAAGGCACATCGCGCATGTAGCCGATGTACCTGGCCTTGGTGGTATCTGAATCGCTTTCGTCGTATTTGCGTTGGATGTATTGCGCGGCTCCTTCGAAACCGGTAGCGTAAGTCCGTTCGCGCCCCCAGCGGTTGCGGTATCGTACCTTGACCTTGTAGTTCTTACCCCACATCAAGTAATCCTGAATCTCGGGAGGCAAATCACGCCACGGGGTATCCAAGTCGAAGCCGACCTCGTCCCCTAAGGATTCCAAGATTCTTTGCATGGTGTCTCTGGAAACTTTCCACGGACTTACCGCGCCTTCACGTAAAGTCAAATCCGGGTCGGGAACCACCAGCTCCGGGTCAATAACCAGGCGTGAACCAATCCCGGAACAATCCGGGCATGCCCCATAGGGGGCATTGAAAGAGAAAGTACGCGGTTCAATCTCTTCCAAAGCCAGGTGGTGATTATTTGGGCAGGCGCGTTTCTCAGAGAAGCGCCGGTATTTCTCGGGGTCGTCCGTTTTCCGATCCACGAAATCCACTAGCACCAAGCCCTCGGCCAGGCGCAGTGCGGTTTCCACCGAATCCGCCACCCGGGAACGTCCCCCCTCACGAATCACCACTCGGTCAATGGATACGGAAATATCGTGTTTTAGTTGTTTTTCCAGCGTCGGGGGTTGTTCCAAACGGTGGGTTTCCCCATCGACCCTAATTCGTGAAAAACCCGAAGCCGCAAGTTCGCGAAACAGCTCGGAATATTCGCCTTTACGTCCCCGCACCACAGGTGCCAGAATCTCGAGTCGGGTTCCGTCGGTCTGACTCATTAGCCAGTTGATAACCTGTTCGGCACTTTGGGCTTGAATCCGCTCACCGCATGTCGGACAGTGCGGTACCCCGGCTCGCGCAAACAACAGGCGCAAATAGTCGTAAATCTCGGTGATGGTACCGACGGTGGAACGGGGATTGTGTGAAGTGGATTTTTGGTCAATCGATACCGCCGGGGAAAGTCCCTCGATGAAATCAACTACCGGCTTGTCCATACGTCCCAAGAATTGGCGGGCATACGACGACAGGGACTCTACATAGCGTCGCTGGCCTTCCGCAAAAATCGTGTCAAAAGCCAGCGAGGATTTGCCTGATCCAGACAGGCCGGTAAACACAATCAGGGAATCGCGGGGCAAAGCCACGTCGACATTTTTCAGGTTGTGTTCGCGCGCCCCATGGACAAATATCTGATCTTTCACCAGTCCAGCTTAATCTAATCCCAGGTCGGGTCACGATTCAGGCTTCGCGAGGCGACCGGGTTAGCACCTCATGAAACCGCATTACCCCGCACTTGCCAGGCCACGGTATCACTGATAACCGTCCTGCCGCCAATCACCAGCGAGGCTTGGCGCCGTGTCAAGGTGCCCAGGCTGTTCGCAGAATCTGGTGGTAAAGCCCCTGGCGTGGTTAACAGCAGTCGGGAGTTACGCCGCGCCGCCAGGGGTGCCGCCGCGAGCCCATCGGGGAAATCGGCACCGCTGACCACCAGGGCGCTGGTGGTGTTGGGGTTCAGATTTGCGGCCAGCAGGGCGGCGGTCTGGTAGCGGTTTGCCCCCACGATACCAGCTGCGGGGATTCCCCCGGGACGCGAACTGTTCCACGCCAGATAGGCCGGCCCGCCGACAGCGAAAATTTGGGGTTTAGCGCCGGCTCGGGCGGCTATGAAGTCAGCGGTTTCCTTGGGCATAGCCGTTCCGGCGCTCAACACTACCACTCCGTGGAGGTTCGCGGCGCTTGCACCGGCGCTCAAAGCATCGGGGAAGTTAAGCCCGTCTGCCACCAGAATCGGGTTTTGAAACCGTCCTTGCAGATTCCACTTCGCGATGGCTGTGTTGGCCACTATCGTGGCGGTTTGATAGCGATTCGCTCCGGCCAGTTGGATAATTTTTACGCCGCGCCCCCCTAACGTGCTTTGGATATTTGGGTTGAAATTCAGGCCACCACCCACTAGATAGACCTGTTTTATGCCGCGATTGAGGATTTCAGCGGCGATTTCTGTTTCGATGGTGGGGGCGACAGAGAGCACTAGTGGGGCGTTTAGCGCGGCTGCGAGGGGGCCGGCGGCCAGGGCGTCGGGGGCGTGTTTTCCGGTGGCGATTACCACGGAGTCGGTGATGAAACCGCCTAGGTTCCACACGGCCAAAGAGGTTTGTACGCGGTTTGTCCCGGCGATACGGTTGGGCGCGGCGGGATGCGCAGCCTTGGTGGGGGCGGCGGGTTGGTTTGGTGCCGAGGGCTTGGGCGCGGCTGGTTGGCTTGCCGGTTGGGGTTTAGCGGGTTTTTTGGCGGGGGTAATTCCCAGGTTCACGAGGAGCCATTCGGAAAATCGGGGTGTAGGCACGAATTTGAAGTCTTCCTTGGCAAATGTTTCATAAGGCGTGTAAACCGCCGCCGTCAGGATGCCCAGGAGCTTGTTATTAGCGATGAGCGGCCCGCCGGAGTCTCCGACAACACTCTTGGTGCCGTCCAGGGAGCGCGCGAAAAGATGCTTGTCGCTGCCGGTGCCTAGGATTTTCAGGGTGGTTTGGGTCAAAACATTGGCTCCCCCGAATCCAAAGAATTCGGCGGTGGTGCCAGGAACCGGCAGGGAATCCTCGATGTCGAGAGTCGGGGTGTTCAAGTTTTGATTGAGTTTCAGTAAGGCCACGTCGAAATGGGGGTGTTTCACTACGGAGGTAATCCGATAGGGATAGCGGTAGGAGGGGCCGGGGCCTATGTCTATGTAGGCTTCGCTGAGTACTGGGGATTCCACGCAGTGTCGGGCGGTTAATACCCATTGTGGTGCCACCATAGAGCCGGTGCAGTGAGCGAAACCCCGGTCGCGCGAATCCATCACGGCCACTTGCGCTATCCATGGGGCGGCGGCTCGGTCAGCCTGCGAAGGTGGGTCAAGCGCCAACGCGGTGCCGTTAGACATGCCGAGCGTAATCACACCCAGAGTCATGCTTAACAGGCACGCAAACAAATTTTTTCTGGTCACAGCTAGATTTTATCGACAGTTCGGGGGGTTTAATTAATTCGGGGGGGGGTTTAATTAATTAGTCTCTGGTGGTGGGGTTTGATTGGTGGGAGTGTCGTCGGCGGGGTTGCCGTAGTTTTTCTTGTTGCGACGGTGGGAAACCGTCAGCGAGATGACGGCGGTTAGCGCTAGAGTGGACACGATGAATCCCAGCGAGAATGGAATGGTTGGTTCCGGCAGGAAATCCAGGGGTTTGCCACCGTTAATAAAGATAATCTCGTTGGTGGACAGGGCGTGAAGCAGCAGTTTGACCCCGATGAAACCAAGGATGGCGGCCAGGCCGAAGTGCAGGAAAATCAGGCGTTGCATCAGGCCTTCTATTAGGAAGTACAGCTGGCGTAACCCCATCAAGGCAAAGGCATTGGCGGCGAATACAATGAAGGCTTCGTTGGTCAACCCAAAAATCGCGGGAATGGAATCCACCGCGAACATCACATCGGCCGAACCCACCGCAATAACCACCAACAGTAACGGGGTGATGAACAGTTTCCCGTCGACGCGCTGCAGGTATTTGTGTCCCACAAAGCCGGGGGTTACTTTCAGGAAACGCCGCACGAAACACACAAACCCGTTTTCTTGATATTCCGCGTTTTCTTCGGCTTCAGGATGCATCCCTTCCTGGACTTGCTGCCAGGCTGTGAACAGTAAAAATACTCCGAAAATATAGAAAATCCACGAAAAATTCTCTATTAGGGCAGCACCCAGCAGGATGAATATCAGTCGGAAAACCAGTGCCAGGGTGATGCCCACCGCGATGACTTTTTGGTGCAGGGGGCGCGGCACGCTGAACCCGGACAGGACGATGACAAAGACGAACAAATTATCCAGGGACAGTGACCATTCGGTAACCCATCCGGCGATATATTCGGTTCCTAAATTCCACCCCAAGGTTAGGCCAATCACTAGGCCAGCACTCAGGGCAATTGAGATATAGATACCGGTCCAGATGGCAGATTCTTTCAAGGATGGATAGTGATCCTTGCGAACGTGCCCCAAAAAATCGAAAACCAAGATGCCAATGACGACGACAATCAGGATAACCCAAGCGAGAGGAGGTACATGCATAACTAGGTTAGATTACCAGACTTTGCTGGGTATCCATAGATTCCCCATGTTTTCTAAAGATTCTGGTATTGAAATACCCAAGCACCTCAAATATTGTTAAAATGAAAACTGACCAAACATTAAATTTTGACTACTAATGCGGGTAACTGGACGCTGGTGTTCCTAAAATCCGCTGATGGAGGGGATAATAAATATATGATTTCGACCATATCAATCGTCCCCGCTGTCCTCGATGTGATGTCTGGCCCCCAAGGTGTAGCCATCGCCATGATTGTCTATTTTACTGCGATGATTATGATTGGGCTGTGGGCGTATACCCGTACCTCTACCATGGACGACTATATGTTGGGGGGACGCGAACTTAATCCGCTGGTGGCCGCGCTTTCGGCGGGAGCCGCTGACATGTCCGGATGGCTCCTCATGGGTCTGCCCGGTGTCTTGTACGCTGCCGGTCTGGTGCAATCCTGGATTGCTATCGGTTTGACCGCCGGAGCATATATCAACTGGTGGATTGTGGCACCTCGGCTGCGTACCTATACCGAAGTGTCAAAGAATTCCATCACCGTACCGTCCTTCCTGTCCAACCGGTTGCGCGACAAGAGCAACGCCATTCGAGTGGCAGCGGGCATAATCTTCCTGGTGTTCTTTACTCTCTACGTGGCGTCCGGCCTGGTTTCTGGCGGAAAGTTTTTTGATTCTTCCTTTGGGATTCCCTATGAAACCGGCATGGTGATTGTGGCCGCTATTGTGGTGCTCTATACCCTAGTGGGTGGCTTTTTAGCGGTGTCATGGACCGACACGGTACAGGGTTTTATGATGGTGATTGCCCTGGTTGCGGTGCCGATTACCGGTTTGATTGCCGCCGGGGGGCTTGGCCAGGTGGCTGTGGACGTGGCCGCGAAAGGTGTGGAAACTAATCAAGAGATGCTATCTTTGGTGTTCAACGTCGACCCGCGTGACATTGTTACCGGTTTAGCTTGGGGGCTGGGCTACTTCGGAATGCCCCATATCATTGTGCGTTTCATGGCTTTGAAAACCCCCCAGCAAGCCACCCAGGCACGTCGCATCTGGGCTATCTGGATGGTGCTGTCCCTATTTGGTGCTATCGGCACCGCGATAGTAGGGATTTCCTTGGTGCGCCAAAAGATTATTAACATGGATGGCGCGGATAATGAAACCATCTTCCTGGTAACGGGACACACCCTGTTCCCCTCGATTTTCGCGGGATTCATGCTGGCGGCTATTCTCGCAGCCATTATGTCCACGGTCTCCTCGCAGCTGCTGGTGACTTCCTCGGCCGTGGTGGAAGACATCTATAACTCGTTTTCCAAGGAAAATGTGAAAAACGTTTCTTTGGGAATCACCATTGGTGATCGCACCGTGACTCAATCCAACCTGGGGGTGACCATGGGGCGCGTAGTGGTGCTATTCGTCACTTTGGTAGGTGTGGCTTTAGCCTGGAATGCCAAAGAATCCACCAGTCTGATTTCCTCTTCCATCTTGATAATTGTGTCCTTTGCTTGGGCCGGTTTCGGTGCTTCTTTCGGGCCAATCATTATTTTGTCGCTGTGGTGGCGCAAACTGACTGCCCCCGGTGCCCTCTGGGGCATGATTTCGGGGGCAGTAACAGTGGTGGTGTGGCACTATTTGTTGAACAACGGCGAGTTCTCGGTGATTGCTAACACCAAGATTTACGAAATTCTGCCGGGCTTTGTGGTCTGTTGGCTGGTAGCCTATGCAGTGTCTATGGTTACCTACAAACCGAACCCGGAAATTGAAGCTGAGTTCGACCTGGCCGTTAAAATGGCAAAATCTAAAGAATACGAGCCATTTGTCCCGGCAGAAAGCAACTAGATAAAGCAAAAGAGCGAAATCGCGAAACCTGAACAAAACCGAGTTGGCGCAACTGCAAGAAATCGGCGACCTGACAGTGCGAAGAGCCAAAAAGTGGGTGGAGGAATCCAAGAAATGTTTGATTGGTGAATCCCAGGCGGCGGTGGCTAATTATCCCCCTAGTGGTTTGCCGCGTCGAATTTCGCGCTTCAAGTCCACGATTTCGTCGCGCAACCTGGCGGCCAACTCGAAACGCATTTCACTGGCGGCCTGGTGCATCTGTGTCGAAAGTTCGCGCAGTAAAGCCTCCAAATCCACGATTTCTTCGCCTTTAGCCCCGACCTTGGCGGTTCCTCGAGTGGTGTCTCCCCCGTTAGCACGGACAGTGCCGGTGTGGTCAGCACCAGCGTTTCTAATGGTGGCTTGCTCTCGGGCACCCGCGATGACTTCCAGGGCGGCACGGGCCGCCGCCGCATCGCGCGCGGCGGTTCGAGCCGCCACGGACGGCTTCTTGTCGGGTTGGCGGTATCCCGTGGCCAGGAGCTGTTCGGTGTCGATGTCTTCGCGCGCCAGCATATCGGTAACATCCGAGATTTTTTTCTGTAAGGGTTTGGGGTCGATGCCGTGTTCCTGGTTGAACGCGAGCTGTTTGGCACGACGTCGTTCGGTTTCGTCAATCGCGGCGCGCATGGAATCGGACACCGCATCGGCATACATATGGACTTCGCCGTGAACATTACGCGCGGCTCGCCCAATAGTCTGAATCAATGATTTGGTGGAACGTAAAAATCCCTGTTTGTCGGCATCCAGGATGGCAACTAATGAAACCTCTGGTAAATCCAAGCCCTCACGCAACAAGTTAATCCCCACCAACACGTCAAAAGTGCCTTTACGCAACTCGCGCAACAACTCGACGCGGCGCAGCGTGTCCACGTCCGAATGCAGATACTCGACCTTGATGCCACGCTCGGCCAGGTATTGGCTCAAGTCCTCGGCCATGCGTTTCGTCAGGGTGGTGACCAACACACGCTCGTCGCGCTCGACCCGCACCCGGATTTCCTCCATTAAATCATCAATCTGTCCTTCCACAGGTTTGACCACAATTTTGGGGTCGACCAGCCCGGTGGGGCGAATAATCTGTTCCACGACCCCGTCGGATCGTCCCAACTCGTAATCTCCCGGGGTGGCGGACAGATACACGGTTTGCCCAATACGCGCCTGGAATTCGTCCCATTTCAGCGGTCGGTTGTCCAGGGCGGAGGGCAGGCGGAAACCGAAATCCACCAGGGTGCGTTTGCGTGACATATCGCCTTCGAACATGCCCCCAATCTGGGGTACGGTGACGTGTGATTCGTCAATTACCAGCAGGAAATCATCCGGAAAATAGTCAAGCAAGGTGTGCGGGGGCTCGCCCGGCTGGCGTCCGTCGATATGCAGGGAATAGTTCTCGATTCCGGCGCAAATCCCGATTTGGCGCATCATCTCCAGGTCATAGGTGGTGCGCATCCGCAAACGTTGTTCCTCCAAGAGCTTTCCTTGGTCGTGGAACCACCGGCAACGTTGCTCCATCTCGGCCTCGATTCCGGCCATCGCGCGTTCCATGCGTTCTGGGCCGGCCACGTAGTGCGAGGCGGGGAACACGTAAATCTCGTCTACCTCGTGCAAGACTTCGCCAGTAACCGGGTGCAAAACCGCCAGGGTGTCAATCTCGTCCCCAAAGAACTCGACTCGCACCCCTAGTTCCTCGTACATGGGGATAATGTCGATAGTGTCGCCGCGAACTCGGAAATTGCCCCTCGTGAAGTCCACGTCATTACGGTTGTACTGCATTCCCACGAAACGTCGAATCAAATCGTCACGCCCAATCTCCATTCCGCGCGACAGGTGTATCCCCCGTGACACGTATTCCTCGGGGGTGCCCAAGCCGTAGATGCAGCTGACGGAACTGACCACCACCACGTCGCGTCGGGTCAGCAGCGAGTTCGTGGCGGAGTGGCGCAGGCGTTCGACCTCGTCGTTGATGGAGGAATCCTTTTCGATATAGGTATCGGTTTGCGGCACATAGGCCTCGGGCTGGTAGTAGTCGTAATACGACACGAAGTATTCCACGGCGTTATTGGGCAGTAGCTCGCGGAATTCGGCGGTAAGTTGCGCCGCCAGGGTTTTGTTCGGTTCCAGCACCAGGGTGGGGCGCTGTACCTGTTCAATTAGCCAGGCGGTGGTGGCGGTTTTCCCGGTGCCGGTCGCGCCCAGCAGCACGACATCTTGCTCCCCCGCGTTGATACGTTCGGCCAGTTCCGCAATGGCCTGGGGTTGGTCGCCGGCGGGTTGATAGTTGCTGATGACCTGGAAGGGGATCGGGTTTTCCACCAGGTCGCGGGGCAGGGGTTTCGCGTCACTCACGTTTTAATCATATCTCCCAAACCGCGAAAAGTCAGTTAAGGTTGACCGAACACTCAAATATGAGCAAGTCAAGTCATTCTTTCAGAAAAAGAGTAGCATAGGTTTGACATTTTCTTAATAATTCGTGGTGTGTACCATCGGCGATAATTTTGCCCTCATCGACTACAAATATTTTTGCAGCAATCTTGATAGTATCTACACTATGCGAGACTAGTATAATGGTTTGAGTGCGACAATCATTGCTTATGTGTTGAAATAAATTCTTTTCGGTAATAGTATCAGTAGAAGATGTAGGTTCGTCAAGTACAAGCAAAAAAGGTTCGTATCCCAAAGTCTTCAAATATTGATGAAAAGATCCCTGCATGTAACGTGAGCTAAACTCCAACGTAACAGGCCGTAGATGTGAATCAGCTAGACTGCTACCATGGCCTTTTGCAAATGTGACAGACACTGCTACAGCAGCAATCCAAAGGAACGCTCCAGCCTGTCGATACACAAGACCGTTTGTAATTGCGCCAGCATTGTAAACCGCAGCTACGTTAGCGAATGCGACAAAGACGTTGGGCTGCTCACCATCATCCTTGAAGCAATCACCTTCATCACTATTACATAGTAATATATAATCTAACATCATTAGCCGTGTTCCACGAGGAGCGGATTCTAGCCTTGCAAGAATATCTTTGATATCAGAATTACCTGATTGCCACAGTCGACTTTCATAGCGTATAAGACTAGCTTTGGGGGATGATTCAAAAGCATCTTGAGCTTTCACATCATTCAATAGAGACTCTCGAAAAGAAGACAAGGACTGGAGAAATCTACTCTTATTCTCCACATCTATTGTAACAATATCTTACCAATATTCTTGCGTGTACTTGGTATGTTTTGTCATTTTTATTCCTCACTTTAATATATCAGAATCTGTTTTTTCTGTACTTTGCACTTGTTTAGTACCCTTAAAATAATCAATCCAAAAAAGAACAATAAATACTATTTGCGTTACTAACACAAGAAGTAAAAAAAACTTTTAAGGGCTGAATGATTTATACAAAAGACAGGCACCCATAGAAACATTGAATAACCTAACAATATGGTTGATCTGGCTGTTTTGCGTTGCATTATGTACCAATTATTCTCTGATTTCATAGTGAACTCAGTTCTTGTTCCTAGCAATCCGTTTGGTCGAAGGCGCCCTGCTTTCATCGCATTTCCGCAGTAAACAATCAATACTCCGAACGCAATCGCGAGCAAGGAAACAATGCAAATTACTATTTTTTCAACCATACCGCTTCTCCATCGAATTTTTCGCAATTTATCACAAGTTCATTTGTGTGTCAACTAGACAACATGCTTCATCCAATTTGAGCGCGGAAGCAGTGCGGTGAAGTACCCTAGGATGGATATCCTCCGTGCGCAACGTCGTATCAGGCCACTTCAAATACATCATATCACACGTTACATGCTTATCATAGATGTCCACAGCCACCTGGCCGCGCCCGAGAGGTCAGCTTTGCTGCCGGTGTTTTCGACCCACACATGGGCGATGGCGGCGCGGTCTTCACGGGTGGCTTGGGCGGCGATGCGTTCGCGCGCTGAGGTTTCGTTCATGCCCCGCCCGGTGGCCAGTCGTTTGATTCGGGTTTCATGAGGGGCATCCACCATTATGACGACATCGAAACGTCCGTCGTTTCCGGTTTCGGTAACAAGGGGGATTTCGGCCACCAGGATGGCTTCGGGTGGCAACCCGGCGACCACCCGGTCAAAGTCTTGCCACAGCAGGGGGTGCAGAATCCCTTCCAGGCGAGCCTTGGCTCCCGGATTTGCGAAAATCAGTGCGGCCAAAGCGGCGCGATCCAGCGTGTCGGAATCCGTGTCAGTGCCTGTACCGTCACCCGGTTTAGCCTTCGTTTCGCTGGCTCTATCGATATCGGGGTGGCGCACAGTTACGGTGTCGAGGTCGCCACTCGGATGGCACCTCGTGAACACCCCAGAACCGAAAGCCTGGCGCAGCGCCGGCAGCGCCACCCCACCGGGCGCGGTGGCGCGGCGCAGCACCGCGTCGGCGTCGAACACCTCTGCCCCACAATCGCCAAGCGCTCGCACCAGTGTTGATTTGCCACTGCCGATGCCGCCGCTGACGCAAATCTTCCAGGCACGGTCAATCGGGCGCGGCGGCAAGGGGCGCAGCAACCGCAGTTGCGGATGCTGCAGCACACCCGGTTCTGTTGGTTCGGTAATCTCTGCCGATGTGTACGGTGTTGGCGCTGGCTGTTTTTCCAGTTCCGACATAACTATTGTGGACGGAATCCTGGCCGCCTAGTCGTCAAAGGCTTTGAGCAGAATGTCGCTGATGGCCGGGTTAGCGCCGACGGTCATCAGTTGCAACGTCAGGGTTACCGAGTCTTCGAGCAGCATGGGAACTTTTTCCATGGCGGATTTATCGCTGGTCATGGTTTGGTGCATAATCGGTACAATCGCGGTGAAACCGTCCTGTAACAGGATTTCGTGTCCGATTCCCAGTTTCGCGGCAAAGGCGATAACCGGGATGTTGCGCGAGCGTCCCAGTTGGGCGACACTCCACGGGGTTTTCCCGCGTTGGGTTTGCCGGTCGAGCTGTCCTTCCCCGGTCAGCACTAAGTCGGCGCCGTCCAGGGCTTCATTCAAATGGGTGGCTTCGGCGACCACGTCGAAGCCTTTGCGGTTTTCCGCGCCCAACGCAAAAAAGGCGGCGGCCATCCCTCCGGCTGCCCCGGCACCTTCCTGGTCGACGATTTGGCGACCGGTGGTTTCTTCCAAGAGCCGTCCCCAGTTCTTTAGGCAGCGGTCTAGCTTGCCTAATTGGAGGGGTTTCGCGCCTTTTTGCGGCCCGAAAGCAGCCGAGGCTCCGGTCGGCCCGGTCAAGGGGTTGCGCACGTCGTTGGCGGCTATCAGTTTCACGTTTTGGAGTCGCGGATCCAAACCGGATAAGTCTAGTTTGGCGGCGTTGGGCAAGGCGGAGACTTTCGGGTCGAGGGATTCGCCGGATTCGTTGTACAGCCGCGCTCCCAGGTTGTACATCATGCCCCAGCCGCCGTCGTTGGTAGCCGATCCACCCAGGCCGACAATAATGGTTTCAGGCTGCAAGTCCAGCGCGGCTTTCAAAATCATTCCGACGCCTTCGGTGTTGGATTCCATGATGTTGCGTTCCAACATGCCGATGTACATGATGCCGGCGGCTTCGGCGGTGTCCATAACCACCATTTTTTGGCTGGGTATCCAGGTGAATTCGGCTTCGCGTTCACGTCCCAGGGCATCTACGGTTTTACAGGTTTTGACTTCCCCGCCGTAGGCCGCGAGCATGACTTCAGCGGTGCCTTCGCCGCCGTCCGAGACGGGCACGGTGACACATTCGGCGTCGGGGAAAATGGTTTCCACGCCGCGGTGCATGGCGGCGGCGGCATCTTGGGCGCTAAGCGCTCCTTTGAATGAATCTGGGGCGATGACTATCTTCACGTTTCGAGCCTTTCTGTTGGGGGTGGCTGTCGGCGGGGCGGTTTTTGGGTTTGCGCCCTGCCGCCTTTTCAGGATAGAGCACATTGATGGAAAAATCCTGAAAAAGGGGCGGGAACTTGTGGTTCCCGCCCCGATTTGCGATTAGGTTTTATGCCGTGCCATGAGGTGCCATCCGAAATGGCGCCTCATGCCACCGGGCGACTTTACTTGTCTTCCGCAAGTTTGTCGCGCAAAGCTGCGAGGGCGGCGTCGTCGGCGAGGGTGCCTTCATGAGTCGCGTCTTCTTCCGTAGCGGAAGAGTAAGACGTGGATTCGGCTTCGCCTGCGGCGATGGCGGCTTCTTTATCGGCTTCCAGGTTCTTGGCGACCTGTTCCTTGTGGGCTTCGAAACGAGCCTGGGCTTGGGCGTAAGAGGACTCCCACGCGGCGCGCTGTTCCTCGTAGCCTTCCATCCATTCGTTGGTTTCCGGGTCGAAGCCTTCGGGGTACTTGTAGTTGCCTTCCGCGTCGTATTCGGCGGGCATACCGTACAACGAAGGATCGAAGTCGTCGGAACTCACGTCCACGCCTTCGTTAGCTTGCTTGAGCGACAGCGAAATGCGGCGGCGCTCCAAGTCGATGTCGATAACTTTGACGAAGATTTCGTCACCAATCTTGGCGACCTGTTCGGGCACCTCGATGTGGCGGGTGGCCAGTTCAGAGACGTGCACCAGGCCTTCGATACCGTCCTCGACGCGGACGAATACCCCGAAGGGCACCAGTTTGGTGACCTTGCCGGGAACAATCTGGCCGATTTTGTGGGTGCGGGCGAAGGTCTGCCACGGATCCTCTTGGGTGGCTTTGAGGGACAGGGACACGCGTTCGCGGTCGAAGTCCACGTCCAAGACCTCGACGGTGACTTCCTGGCCGACCTGTACCACCTCGGAGGGGTGGTCGATGTGCTTCCAGGACAGTTCCGAGACGTGCACCAGGCCGTCGACCCCACCCAGGTCGACGAAAGCCCCAAAGTTGACGATAGAGGAAACCACGCCGGTGCGTACTTGACCCTTTTGCAGGGTTGACAGGAAGGTGGTGCGGACTTCGGACTGGGTTTGTTCCAGGAAAGCCCGGCGGGACAGCACCACATTGTTGCGGTTCTTGTCCAGTTCAATAATCTTGGTTTCTAGCTGGCGGCCAATATAGGGTGCCAGGTCGCGCACGCGACGCATTTCCACCAGTGAAGCCGGCAGGAAGCCGCGCAGCCCGATGTCTAGAATCAGGCCGCCTTTGACAACTTCGATAACGGTGCCGGTAACCACGCCGTCGGCTTCTTTGATTTTTTCGACGTCGCCCCAGGCGCGTTCGTACTGGGCGCGTTTCTTGGACAGCAGGAGGCGCCCCTCTTTGTCTTCTTTTTGCAGAACCAGCGCCTCGATTTCGTCACCAACTTTGACTTCCTCGTCCGGATCCACATCGTGTTTGATGGATAGTTCGCGGGAGAGGATGACACCTTCGGTTTTGTAGCCGATGTCGAGCAGTACTTCGTCGCGGTCAACCTTTACAACGGTGCCGGTAACTAAATCACCATCGTTGAAGTATTTGATGGTTTTGTCGATTTCTTTGAGCAAGTCCTCGGTGGAACCAATATCGTTTATCGCAACCTGAGGAACAGTAGTAGGAACAGTAGTAGTCATTGAGTTGGTGACTCCAATGGGTCAAATAGTAGGGATAAAATTCTTGGCACCCAGCACAGCTCGACCCCGGTGGAAACCGATTTTAAGCGACCAAGCACCAAGCAACCATAGTACGGTAACATTGGCGTTTTTACCAAATCGCTTTCGCTTCGTTTGGAGCGAGAGCCGCCTCTCTTTATGCGTGTTTCTGTCCCATAGTTGAATCTAAATTAGCCTTAGTTTTGCGGTTACCGCGCGCCCGGTTGCGCCGGGTTGGGGGGTTGCTGGCGGGTTCGCGGCGGCGGCGCCCGGAGCCGCGTCGCAGCCACCACAGCAGCAGCACCAGCATTATCCCGGCGGCGGCCATCGCGATTATCATCCACAGCGACCAGGTCAGCATGAATCCCGGCGTGAATTGGGCTTCGGCGGGGTCGTCCAGGGGGGCACGTTCACCGGTGACCAGCAAACGATGGGAGTTTATCCCGTAAGGGGTACAGGTAATGATGGTTACCAGGTCTTTACCGGCTTGGGCTCGCAGGGTTTCCACTTCGGAGGGCTCGACCACAATGGTCGAGTTGATGACGTATTTCATGCGCTGCCCCGCGACGTTGAGATAGAACGCGTCGCCAACTTGCAGCTGGTCCAAATGGTCGAGCAGGGTGGCGGTGGTCAGGCCGGTGTGCCCGGTGAGTACAGCGTGGGTTCCCGGGCCACCTACCGGCAGCGAGGATCCATAGAGGTGTCCGATGCCGCGTTCCAGGGTTTGGGTTTCGGTGCCGTGGTATATCGGCAGGTTTACGTTGATTTTCGGGATTAGCAGCTGACCCATCTGGTCGAGGACATTCAGTTGTGCCAAATACGCCTGGTAGGGGTTGTTGTTTTGGGATACCCGTGCCAGCCACGGGTCGAGGATTGGGGCGCCGGGGGTGTTTTCGTTATAACGCCGCGCGGCGGCCAGGGATTCTTCGAGGGCTTCAATCCGTTGGGGTTCTTGGACTTGTTGGGCGTAATAGGTTGTAATCTGGTTTTGCCGATAGTTGTTCCATTGGGTGGCAAACACGGGGTACAGCAGCAGGGCTATCCCGGCCAAAGCCAACAGCAGGGGAACGATTCGGGAGCTTTTTCGTTGTGCCTTGGGTCGGCTTTGGTGTTTAGGTTTGGCTGGCATCGTTTTCTCGCTTGGCGCGACGCCGTGCCCACGCCAGGATGGCCATACCTAGTGCCAGCAGTACCAGGGCGGCTCCCCCGATTTGGGTGGCGATAACCCCGGTGGCGGGCAGCCGCGCGATAATCTCGCCGTTGGGGGCTACCAGTATCATGTCGCCGTTGGGGGCGCGCATCCATACGCCGCCGACGGGGGGTTGTTCCGTGTTGGGCGAGGCGCCGTTGTTGGGCGGGGCGCCGTTTTTTTCGGCCTTCGGGGTGTCTTTTGGTTCTGCTGATTTGTCGGCTGATTCGTCGCCGGTAGACTCGCTTCTGTTGCCGTCTGACTTAGTGGCCTCCGTGGTGGGATTACTGGGTTTTGCCGTGGGGCTGGGGGAGGAATCTTCTGGGATATAGTAGGGGTACGAACCCGAGCTTTCGGTGTGCGTGGGTTTGGGGTGCGCGGGCGCGGTGGGGTGTGTAGTTGCCACAGTTTCGCCCGTTTTGGTGGGTTTCGGGGTGACGGTCGGTTTCGGGTTTACCGCCGGTTTGGTTTTGGTGGGTTTCGGGGTTGGCCTCGCGGGTGCGCTCACGGGTTTAGGGTACAGTTTTAGGCTGAAGTTCCAGCCGTTCTGGTCGGCCACAGGCATGGTGACCAGGAAGGGGTGGAAGCTGGTATTGGTTTCTTGCGGGCTGACCAGGTATAGTCCCACCGCCAGGTTTTCGAACTTGACTTTGCCGTTATTATCGGTGGTGGCGGTGGTGGGTGTCTCGAGTCCTTTCTGGGTGGCTTGGGCTATGCTCAGGTTTTTGATGTCGCTCCATGAGGCGCTATCCGTCAAGGTGACACCCTTCACCTTTGCTACCTTAATTTTTACTCCCACAGAGTTGGGCGCTTTGACATCGTCATAGAGGTTGCCTTGATACAACTGGACAGTCAGGGTTCCCGAGCCTGTGGGAGCACCTTTTTTCAGAATTGTTTTCGAGTCTCCATCCCCGGTGATGGGTCCGTGGGTGGAGCCAGCGGGAGCGATGGCGGGCAGCGTGTCGCTGGCTTCCGCCCCGAAGGGATTAGCCACAGTCACTAGCGCACAGGCAGCGATTACTGCCAGCCACCGTCCCCACTGTTTCATGTTTTGGCTCCTTAGGTTTGTGGCGGTTTATTCTTGATCTTGGCGGCGTTTACGCACCATGGTGGCGACCGCTGCAATCAGCAGTAAGGCTCCCCCCACCAGGAACGCAATCACGCCCGGTCCACCGGTCAATGGCAGCTTACTGAGGAAATCACTGGCCTTGGTGTTGGTTACAGTAATTTCCATGGGGTTAGTGGAAGTTGCATTTTTAATCTGCTCCGCACCAAAATCAACCGCCGTGGCTGAGGAATTCAATGCGTAAGTATCGGGAGCTTTAGTTTGTTTCACACAAAGCTTTGCACCAGTGAGAGGCCCTATTGGACCAATCTTGTCATCCGAAGTAGTTGCTCCAGTTTTCACCACATTCCCATCTCCAGACACAATGTCTGTACCAGCAGCATTACATTTACCAACAGTAAATGCACCGCCTGTCAAAGCAGTAGAACCGTCGTCAGTGTTCTTAATCTTGATGTACCCAAATACTGTATTTGAATCATCATCACCACTAGTTTCATCGCCGTCGGAACCATTATTAGTACCATCAGCAAGTTTATAGGTATAAGAAGCCGAGTTTTTTACGGTCACATTCGAAGCACTTGCAATACCGGTAATTTTGCCTTGCACATTTACGGTGAGCTCAGTGGATGTTGAATCAGCACTCAAGGTATTTAATCCGTTATCAGTCAGCGTCACTTTGACATTCTTGGTGTCCACCATACTCACAGTGTAGTCGGTAGTTTTAGTCAGAACAGCACTACCGAATTTGACCTCGGTAATACTATCTGCCGTCATTGTAAGACCGGACACAGGCTTATCGGTTACGGTAAATTCGGTAAACTTCTTTTTGTCATTGTCATGCTTCGGGACAGGAACGGTAATCTTGAAGGTCATCTGGGCACCTTCTTTGAGTAGTGTTCCTTCTGGGGTAGTGCTTACTTTTTTGATGGAACCAATAGCTGCGTTTTTCGGGTACACGTGAATGTCGTACATGAAACCGGTGCCTTCGGGATTAGTTAGTGGCAGCACCACAATCGCCGGAGCTGCCAGCTGCTTGCCCTTGGGAGCCTTGATTTGCTCGAGCTTGTATACACCTGGCTTTAGGTTTTGGAATTTATGTACGCCCTGATTATCGGTAGAACCGGTCTGAGCGCTAAAGCTGCTATCCTCTGAGAAAGTTTTTAACGTAACTTTAGAAGCTGCAGTCATGCCATCCAATGTACTTACATCAACACCCGCATGTTTGGTGAGCTTGAATGTAGAACCTTGGAGCTTTTCATTCGTGAGGCTTGTGTTTTCTTTGCCATCGGCTACTACGCCGGTATCTCCAACAACCGAATGTACGGTAATGGAGCCATCTTTGTTCTTATCTACTACGGTGTCTGTGCTGGGGGCGGCGTGGCCGAGGGGTGCCCAGGTGAAGAGGCCTATCATGGCTAGGGCGAGGCTGAGACCCAGGGCGAGAACCCTGAGGCTGCGTATTTTTTGGTGTCCCATTTTATTTTCCTTACGCTAGTGTTTGTGTTTCCTTGCTATGTTTTTGGTGGTGGGGCTACAGGATTGGAGCTGGTCGTCCCCACAGGTAGTGGTCAGGCATTGTTTACATCGCGCCTCCGGTTTCGTATCATCAGCGCCACGGCTCCGGCCAGCATCGTGCCGGCTGCTCCGAGCAGCCACGGCATCCGTCCGCCGGTCAGTGGCAAATCCCCGAAGCGGATATCCGCTACATCTACATCCCACTTGGTGAATCCCAGTGCCGCATTGACGAGGCATTGGTTCTCTGGTGGAGCAGCAGTGCCGGATGCGGTTCCGGAACTCGGGGTGGTTGGGGTCGAAGGACTCGCGGGATTTGTCGAGGTGCTGCCCGGTGTTGCTGGATTGGTGCCAGCGCCGGTGCCGGATGCGGGCGTTGTGGTGCCAGTACCAGCAGCGGTGGGGGTGTTTTCCAGCTGGCGTTGCTGCAAATCCACCAGTCCGCTGTGCTTGGTTTCGGGAGCCAATTCCACGAAGGTATCGGTATTGGTACAGGCATTATCCTTGGTAACCTTTACCTCGAACTTATAGCGTTGCCACAGCAGCTCGGTCTGGTTGCCTTTCCCGGTGTCGGTGGTACCCAACCAATATGTCCCCGGTGCCAGGATAGCCTTGTACACCCCAGGATTATCGGGAACTGGTTCAAATTTAAGCCAACTGGCACTCGCCAAGGTTGAGTTGGAATCACTCTTGAGACAGCTATTTTGATCTGCTATACACAGGTCAAATTTAGCACCTGTAACAGTATTCACAGCACTTGACGTGGCAGGCTTATCTACCCGCCGCACATAAACCTCAGCGCCGTTGCGATATACGGTGTGAACAATCACCCCATCAGGGTTGTCCTTATCGAGGGTAACTGAAAAATTCGGTTTTTCCTTGTGAGCAATCAAATTCCACTCCAAGCCGGACATACTGAAATCCGGTTGCAACTGGTCACTACCAGGAACTTTCTTCCATATTTCTGGAGTATTCTTCACCCGGCTGGTAACAACCTTCAAATACGGAAGCTGGGAATCTTTCCAGGTACCATTCACCTGACAAATAGTACCTTCTGGAACTACCTTGATGTTATCTGTGTTGTTTCTACCCAGACTTTCCTGCTGGTTCAAAGTCTGGGAGAAATTGCCGTTCAGCTCGCTAAAGGTTGCTGCTGGGAATCCTTTGGGAGGCGTACATTTATAGTTGTAGCCAAAACTAGTATTCGCAGGTATCGCCGTGTCGTGTTGGGTGCCATAGGCGTAAGTCATCACAGAGTATTTCTGTTGCCCGGTGAAATACCAGGTTTCAAAGTTAAGCTGTGCCTGCAATGGAGCGGTGTTGCTGCCACTCGTTGGCCCAGTGCTTCCACCACCGGTGCCCGCGCTTTGGCTGCCTGGAGAATTTGGATTCGAATTCGGGTTCTTCTCGAACAAAACCGGGTTTCGTGGATGTTCCTCATTGTCCACAACTAAGTTGCCAATCTTAAGGGCTTCCGGGGTTTTTCCGGGGGCACGCTTACCGTTATTGAAACGATCGTCAAGCTTGATGTCGTGCTCGGCTTTCACGGTGGTTACCAGCTGGATGGCGGTATTGTCTGCCAGCGGATCTGCCCCGGCATTCTTTAATCTGAATTGACAGCTGGAAGTGGCCGGCACGAAAGCGACCGCTGTGTTGGTGTCATCGGCGGTAAAGACCGGTACCGCACTAGCACCATTAGCCAGGGCAATCTCCCCTTCGTAAATCTGTGGCTTATCTTTATCCTTCACTTGGCGTAGATACTTGTCTTCACACTTGTATGCCAACTTGTAACCAGACGGGTTAAGCTGTCCGAAGTTGTAGTACCCGCTGACCGCATCTACCAGCTTATGGCTGGCAGTGAGGTTCACACCCTGACGTTGAATCGTGTTGGTCAAGGTAAAACTGACCGTCTTATCCTCGGCCAGCTGCGCGGGCATTTGGAAGCCGGCAATGAAGTTTTCGTCCATCCCCTGGAATACGTTTGGATCCACGGTTTTCTGGGGTTTATTTCCTTCAGCTTGGGAATCTTTATAGTAACCGTCATCTTCATATTCGCGCACATACGGGGAGTCCAAATCAGCTCCTCCCATAGTGGTATAGAATTCTTTGAGCTGTTCCTCGGTAGCGATATTGCTTCCAGACACTGGCGGGTTGACTGTGTCAAATGTTGTTTTCGCCATGGTGACACTGTCCGTTCCAGGTGTAATCACGGTGTTGAGTACGCCATCCCCCAGAGGGAAATTCTTTTGCGCAATCACGCACTTATAGTTCACCGGCAGCCTTAGGCCACTGGTAGCCGTTAAGACGTATTCTTGGTCGGTGCTGGTGTTTTGTATCTGAGCCTTACCGCTGGCATTCGGGGATGCTCCGGCACTTTCAAAATTGGGCTTTTCTACCTTAAAGTCCAGTGATATATTAATTGGGTTGCGGCCTTTCATAGATTGGGTTTCCGCCAGTGTCCCGTCTTGTTTACGCATGGCAGGGGGTTTGCAATAGAGGCGAGTTTGCAGGGTCTTACCGGCCACCAGTTCCTTGCCGGTGCCCTTGACTTTCATGGTCAGCTGCAGGTTTTTGGCCTTATTGAAGGTGTAGTTATTCCACGGCACCATCGTGCCAGAGAAGTTTTCAGGCAAGGTCTCAGGGACATGCGGGTTGTGGGGCACTCCATCCTTTGTTTTGGCATTATTTTCAGCTTTGTAGTGGGCGTTTATTCGCGGCGATACGTCTGTGGACAAAGCTATCTTCACCTGATTCATCCCGTCAGCAGTGGTGCCAGATAGTGAACACTCTTGGGAAGATTCCTGGCAAGTGAATTCTTTTTCGCGGCCACGATATCCACCGGTGTGCGTCCAGTAGTTATCCAAACGAGAAGAACCCACCTTAGCTTTGGAATCCTCGTACAAGGTACACACCGCCCCGGCCGGTAGCGCGTCAATCGGGTGCCACTCGCCTTGCTGGAAACGCACGATATTAATGCTTTGCGACATGGGAGCAGTGCTACTTATGGCCTGTAGGCGATCCTTCAGAGTCTCTTTCAAAGCTGTTTGTGCATCCCAGGCTTCAGTTCCATTAGGCTCAGTAGTGGTGAATTGCTGGGTATTAATAGCGGCTGGTTGCGGCAGGGGTATCGGTTTTCCGTTCAGGGTACAGGAATAGTGAATCTGGAACTGGAATTCAGCCGGTATGGCACCCACGCCTTCGCCGCCAACCTTCTTTTTGACATTGAAAGAGGCTAGCTGCATTCGGTAGTCTCTATCCAAAAAGGCCTGGAAGCCATTTTGTGATTTCCAGCTGATATTTACCGGTTTTTTGGGCGCACTAGCCTCGCCAGAAACGCTTGGGGTACTTGGGCTAGACGCGCTGGGTAGGTTCGGGGAACCCTGACCGCCTGTCGTGCTATACTCATAGCCCTCTGTGGTCGTGGCGTGATTTCCGCTACCAACCTGCCAGGTCACCTGGCGTAAAGTCGTGCCGGATATCCCCAAAGCATCACGGTCAACGGTAAAGCCACAATTCCAGCCTTTCGGTACCTGCGTTGTAATGCTTTTAGTCGATTTATCAAATCGTAGCGGGGAACTAAACGTATCTGATCCGAACCCACACTTGACATTGGCAGAGATGCCAGAATTAGCTTCTACCAGGGCATTTTTCCACGATACAGGTACGGTGAATCTTTTGTTTGCATCCGTTTCACCCGGGTCGGCACTGGTCCACATGCTCGGTTCATTCAAAGTCAGAGTTGCCGGGGTCATCTCCTCGGCGAACCGGTGTTCCAACGTTAAAGTAGTTGAGGTGGTGCTCCCCGGAGAAGTAAAGGGGAAGGAAAGGGATTTGCCGGTTGTCCATTTACTGCCACTTTGTGTACCGGAATTACCACCTCGCATGGCGGTGGTGACCTCCACTTGTTCAGGCCACTCGTCGATGTTTACTTCCAGATTGCATTGAGTATTTTCGGGAATCTTCGCAGTCGCACCCGCTGCTGGAGTCACAGTCAGCAGCGAGTTATTCAGGTTTAAATCGCTTTCCCAATATTTATTAGTTCCGCAGGTGATGACGGCACGCAATTTCTTGTTATCAAGCGTGCCCTTCACGGAATCATATACTGGCCATTGCTTCACCGCCGAAGCAATGGAAATCTTTCCCGCTGGGGATGTTGAGAATTTTGCTTGAACCGTAGCGTTTGCCTCATCGCTGTCGGGAATGGAAACCTCTACCGGGGTCGACTCGACTTGAATAGTGTAGGTCTTCCCCCCCCCTGATGTCACGGAGAAACCGGTGGTATCAGCACTCACCGTACATTTAGATCCGGCAGGAACATTTGAAACGCTAGCGGTTCCCGATGCCCCGCTCACGGTCAGGGATGAACCGCCACTAAACTTTACCTCCCTGCCATCCATATCAGTACAGTTCACCGTCAGGGTTTTCTCTCGATTATTGATTAAACTCTTTAAATCAGCAGTCATATTTCGGTCGAAACCGGTGTTGTATTGAATGCGCAAAGTTCGCTTTTTATAACTTAACGCATTGGTCACCGTAACACGATTAGCTTGCGCTAAATCCGTTATTCTCACAGTTTGCGGTTTAGGAGCGTGGATTTCAACGTTTTCTATCTTGGTTTTATCTAGGTCTTCTGTGATAGTGCAATCCGCCTGTGCTGGAACACCTCCTACAGTAACGGGTTTTCCCTGCCACACTGTCATCCCGGGATTCTTGTTGCCTTCCAAGGGGACAGGCACTCCGCTTTGTTTACATGCCAAAACCATCCTGTAACCATGACCAACCCCTTGACTCTTGGCATCGAATTCCTTTTCAGCCGCTCCTTGGAGCAACTTGGTAACTTGCAGCTTGCCGTACAGGCGCTTGAAATCTTGGGTCAAGTGAATTTCATGATTTTTATTACTGCCAACCCAGAAGAATTTATTTCCACATTGATTCAGGGAACCGTTATCAGCGCCACAAAGCGTGGATTTATAAGAATTCGCGCTGGAAAACCCGGGCAGTTGCAGTGGCTTACTCTCGCTTTGTCCCGTTTCAGCTGACGCAACAGTATCAAACAGGCAGTGCGTCCCCACAGGCCAAGTGGGAATCATCAAATCATGCCCATCTTGTTTCGGCAAGGTGCCATCTTTCAGATTCACCCCTTGATATCCCAGATAGGCCACACCAGTGGTTCTATTAGTTGTTTTATCAGTTGTAACCGGCACATATATCCACCCGCTTTGTACCGGAGTGGGAATATAACCCTGATTGGTTTCAGGTAGCTCCAAGGGCTTCTTGGAATCAGGCATGAAACGACAGTTATAGTAAACTGGCAATGTCTTTTCGCGCCTTCCATTCAATTCTTCTTCTTTAAGAGTATTAAACGCCTGGTCGCCATCCGAATTGGTTAATTCCAAGGTGAACTTAATCCCAGCCTTTTTGGACTTATAGGTGGTGATGGACACCAGCTGAGAAACTGGTGACACCCCGGACTCGCTGGTGCTACCGGCCTGGTAATTAATCGTGGCACCGAAAGTGTGACTTTCAGTCGCTTGACTGTCACCTTTTGAAGTATCTTCGGTTTTTGTCTGTCCAACTAACTCCGGGTCTTTCTTTACTTCCTCGGAAGCATTCGCGGGAATCTCAATCTTATAATTGCGTCCCGTTACTCGGTTTTCCGAGGTAAAGAGCTGATTGGCTTTTGCTCGGGTTTTTTCTGGGTCATTGGGATAGTAGCCACTAGGCAGACTGATTTTCTCCGTGACTTCGCATCTGGAACCCACTGGTAGCATGGATTTGGCGGTGGGCTTACCACCGGAAGCAGCCGGAACCGTAACTTCCCTACCGATTCCTATTGGATTCCACTCGTAGACATTATTCACCTTGCCCTTGATAGTCAGGATATTCCCCTTGTTATCGGGACTACCTTCAGAAATTACTTCCTGAGGATTAAGCCCCAGCGGGTCGGTGCATTTCCATCCAAACGCATAGGAAGCTCCGCCATCTGGCTTTTCCATGGTGCCACCAAGCACTGTAGCAATCGGATCATCCTTCGCGGTGGTGGCACGTTTCACTATTTGCACTTCTTGCAGAGGACGGGAATACATGGCACACTTTATCAAGCTATATCTGGCTTGCTGTTCATTAGTGAAACGAAATCCCGTATAGCCCCACTCATCCAGACTATAGTTTAGCGGATAGAAAAGCTCGGGTTCTTCGCCCACGCTCCAGCCCACACATCTGCCAGTGTGCAACTGGTTATCTGTGCCCTTAAAAGGGGTAAGTATTTCGGTGGCAGTTTGTTTATGTCCCGCGCTCTTTCCACTAGTTTCCGGAACAACCACTTTCGCTACAGGGTACCCGGTAGAAGTATCCTCCTCCACCATTCCGTCACTGCCGGCAATGTAGTTATAAGTAGCGGAGTCATTTCTGACGATTTGTATAGGTCGACCAGCATTTGGCTTGATGTAGTGTAAATCTTGATCTACAACGTCCTTTATTACGGCCAAGCCGCGTGTCTTCCTCAACCATTTAACAATAGTTTGACCAAATTTACCATCACGGACATGGTTACACATTTGGTTGCCGTCCTCACCGCCAAGTTTAAGATAGAATCCTTTCTCTCCAGTTAAGGTTTTAACTCCAATACCATGCCAATCATTACATGCTTTTATGATTACATCCTTGTTGGGATGTTTATTAATCCAATCGCGATCCGTAACCCAGCGGTTAAGATGCCCAGAGTGCCGGATTGCAATCCACCGGTCGGTCAAGGTTTCACCATTATCGAAGTTTACATTGTTAAAAGTAATCTGGCAGCCTTGTGATGTAGTGTATGTGATTTTCTTGCCAAGCATGTAGCCGGCATACTCAATCAATCGTTTTTCACGATCATTAGGGCACTCCTTAGGATTTACTCCATAGTAAAAATTCATATGCATCAAGCGCAACTTGGCTCCTGGCCATTCGGACGTGCCCTTTTGTAATTCATAGGATTTTAAGGCAGCCGCAACCACACCCTTGCGATCAAACGTGTACTTATCCCAATCTTTGACATTAACGACACCCGAGTCTTCAAGAAACTTCTTCTTGTCTTGATCCTTTTCAGCCTCGGTAATCATGGTATCAGGATTGCAACCAGCATCCTTTACCCCACACCGGTTCGGCACCCCGGTGGTGAACAGGAATACGTCCGTATAACGGTATTTCTTCATGTCATTAATGACTTTTTGCAATCCCTGTTCTTGGTTAGAAAAATTGTCCGTTGCGTCCGGTTTACGCCGTTTTGTGCCCCCTGTGGCGTCCAAAGAATCAAGCTTCTTCATTACTTTGTCGAAGCCTTCTTTATTATCCAGGGAAGTCGCCGGTAAATCTGGAGTATTCCCCCACGCCACATTCGGATAGTCATTATCCGGACGGTCGAAACGGTCGAAGGTGTAAATCCCCACTTGAACCGGGGCACCCTTCAAATTTTGCAGATACTGCTTAATCTGATTTCGCTGTTCAAAATTGTACCCACCCATCGACTCCCAGGTGTAACGTGCATCAAAATCAAAGACCAAGGCAATACGGCCACTCTTCAGTTTCGATTCGTGGTGCAACGAAGTATCCCGGGGGAAGGATTGGGGCCAGGGGTCGTTATCGGTGCCGATGGGGCCACTGTGGTCAGTGGCGGCGCGGTCGGTGGCATTAGCTTTCTCAGCAACTGGGAAGAAAGTAGCCGGCAAGGCGATAGCAAAACCCGCCAGCGCCACGCAGGGTGCCAGCACAAAAGCCGCCAGACGTTTCGTCAGCCAGGACTCCTTCACGGTTACCTCCCTTCACTGGGGCATCCTAAGGATGCCCCAAACATTGGCGCTTGCCACCAGTCTTTAAACTTCGGTAAGTTTTAGTGCCATTTTAAGGCAAAATAAGGCGAAAATGCCAGAAAACTGCCTCGAATTTCATGATAATGACTTTGGTTACTGTATCATCGCAGGTCATGTCGAAATCCCAAGGATAGAATTTAGCTATAATTTACCTAATTGTCTAGCTCTTTGACATGACACCGTTGCATCCACAACGCTTCTGCCCCACCATAATCCTCGCCAAAACCACAACACCCCCGACACGACCATCCGTTGTCCCAAGTTGTGAGACGATTTACCCCAAATCCACGTCTAATGGTTTAATAGCCCCCATGCAAGGAATTACCAAAGTATTTAAAAAAGGCGGCATTCTGCTGGCCATTGTCATCGCAATCATCCTGGCACTCATCTGTGGCCAGTTCTTCCCCGTCCCCCTGGTGCGCGTCTTTGTAACCTTCAACGCCATCTTCGGCCAATTCCTGGGATTCTGCATCCCCCTGATAATCATCGGCCTGGTCACCCCCGCCATCGCCGACCTCGGGTCAGGCTCCGCTAAATGGCTGGGGCTCACCGCCCTCATCGCCTATATCTCCACACTGTACTCCGGTTTCCTCACCTACGGAACCGCCATGCTGACCCTGCCAAAATTCCTGCACCAAGGTGCCCTAGCCGAAGTACAAGACCCCTCGAAATCCGACCTGGCACCCTTCTTTACCATCACCATGGACGCGGTAATCTCCGTAATGGGCGCCTTGATACTGTCCTTTATTATGGGCATCGGCCTGTCCCTGGTTTCCCGCGGGGTGCTGCGGCGCGGCTTTGTTGAATTCCGTAAAATTATCATTCGCCTAATCGAACGAGTCATCATTCCCCTGCTGCCACTGCACATTTTTGGCATCTTCCTTAACATGACCAAATCCGGGGCGGTTATGAAAGTCATCGTCGTGCTGCTGACCGTCGTGGTACTGGTGCTCGTCCTCGAAGTCGTCATCCTGGTCACCCAATACCTGGTAGGTGGCCTCGCCTACGGGGTAAACCCCTTCAAAGCCCTGTTGACCATGCTGCCAGCCTACATGACCGCACTCGGCACGTCATCCTCGGCCGCTTCCATCCCCGTCACCCTAAAGCAAGCCAAAAAACTCGGAGTCCCCGACGCGGTGGCATCATTCACCGTACCACTGTGCGCCACCATCCACCTAGCCGGATCGACCTCTAAAATTACCGCCTTCGCACTGGCCATCATGATTACCTCGGGAATTCCCCTTAACCCGATACACTTCACCGGCTTTATTTTCATGTTGGGAGTCACCATGATTGCCGCCCCCGGCGTCCCCGGCGGCGCAATCATGGCCGCCACCGGAATCCTGTCTTCGATGCTAGGATTCAACGAAGCCCAAGTCGGCTTAATGATAGCCTCTTACATTGCCCTCGATTCCTTCGGCACCGCCACCAATGTCACCGGCGACGGCGCCATCTCTCTAATCGTGGCACGCCTGTCAGGCGGCAAATTCTCGGAGCGCGACCAACGCATCGCCGCCAGTTTCGCCTCCGAAGACACCTTCGATGCCCAAAAATACCTCGAAGACGTGAAATAAATCATCAGCTCCAAAATCCGGTGGCTCACTGCCCCTCTAAAGAGGCAGTGAGCCACCACGTTTTTACGCCCAAAACCCCGGCAAGCCCCTCATGAACCCGAAATCTAATGCGCGGCGGCACGCCAATTCGCACCCACCCCCACCGAGACCTCCAACGGGACACGCAACTCGACCACGCTAGTCATCGCCTCGGTCACCACCCGCCGCAACGCGTCAACCTCGCCGGGAGCCACCTCAAACACCAGCTCGTCGTGAATCTGTAACAATATCCGGGAACCTAACCCCGCCGCCGCCATCGCCGCGTCAACCTTTAACATGGCCTGCTTCATCAAATCCGCCGCCGAACCCTGAATCGGCGCATTCAACGCGGCACGCCGCGCATTCTCAGCCACCACTCGATTAGTGGCCCGCAACCCCGGCAAATACCGCCGCCGCCCCCACATAGTTTCGGTGTAACCCACCCGACGCGCCTCGGACACAATGTGCTCCAAGTAATCGCGCACCGCCCCGAAACGCGAAAAATACGTCTCCATCAAGTGCTTCGCCTCGCCCTGTGAAATGCGCAACTGGCCAGCCAAACCAAAAGCACTCAGCCCATAAGCCAAACCATAAGACGTGGCCTTTACATGAGTCCGTTGGGTTGCAGTCACCGCCTCTGGCGCCACCCCAAACACCAAAGCCGCCACCGAACGATGCAAATCCTCGCCCGACTTAAACGCCGCAATCAAACCCTCGTCCCCCGACAAATGCGCCATAATACGCATCTCTATCTGGGAATAATCCGCCGTCATCAAAGACACAAACGGCATCTGGGCAATGAAAGTCTCGCGAATTCGCGCCCCATCATCCGTGCGCGCCGGAATATTTTGCAGATTCGGATCAAGCGAAGACAAACGCCCCGTCGCCGCCACCGTCTGGCCAAAAGTCGTGTGAATCCGGCCATCCGGGGCAATACGATCCCCAAGATTACGCACAACCTGTAACAACTTACTGCGATCGCGGAAATACAGCAAAGCCTGGAGGAAAGGATGCGGGTTATAAAGCGCTAACTCCTCGAGCGCTTTGGCATCCGTAGTGTAGCCCGTCTTGGTTTTGCGCGTCGGCGGCAAGCCCAACTGGTTGAACAACACGTCTTGCAACTGTTTGGGCGAAGACAAATTTACCTCACGGCCGATTGCCTCGAAAGCCGCTGTCTCGGTGCGTTTGACCTCGCTCGAAAGCTCCTGGTCAAAACGCTGCAAAAGACCCTCATCCACAGCAATACCCGTGTCCTCCATCCGCTCCAACAAGCGCGACAACGGCAGCTCCATATCCAGCAAAGACCCCACCCGTCGGTACTCAACCTGTTCCGTAAGAATCGGCAACATATCCAACAAACTCAACGCATACTTCGCCTGGTTCACCAAAGTTTCCGGCAGCGACGGCAACGGTATCCCCCCCGAAATGTCCTTCGAGCCCGTGGATGCCGTCACCGCTGCAGCTCCGGCGGCATCCGTCGCATTGCCCCACCCCAAATCGAAAGCCATCTGTTCACTGATTTTCCCGATATCCGAAGGCTTTTCATCAATCCCCCAGCCCAACAAACGCTCGGTCACCGCCGCGAACTTTAGACGCGACGCATCCGGATCCGCCAAGTAATCCAACAAATTCACATCCCGAACCGTGCCGGACAACTCCCAACCATAGGCACGCAAAGCATGACGCAAAGCCTTTGCGTTATACACCACCACCGTGCGGTTTTCAGCGGCAAAAAAATCCCGCAAAACATTCTCGGATTCCGGGCGCAGCGTCGAGGGCGTAACCAATACGGCTTCCTCCCGGAACAGGGCGAGGCTTGCCGCCGTCCCGCCCCCCGAGGCACCATTGCCTGGTTTCGCTGTCAGCTCGCCCGTTACCTCTCTAGGGTTAGCCTCACTGTCACCCGAAGCAACCTCGCTGGGATTCGTGGGGGATTTGGCTGCGGTTTCGCCCGTGGTACCCTCGGGGATTGCCACGTGCTTCGCGAGGAACAACCAGTCGATGCTCGGCGCGTTCACCCCGATGTTTCCCACCGCCCATACGGCAATCTCGGATTCATGAGGTGCTTGTCCCAAACCCAGCCACTCCCGCAATTCCCCCGCCTGGAAATCGGATTCCAAGCGGTGAATCACCGGATGCGGCTCGATCCCAAAACCATGCCGAGACCCGAAATCCAAAGAAGCCTCGGGTTGCGGCTCGGCCAATGAATCGCGGCTGGCACCTCGTGAAGCCGACATATCAACCGCACCCGTATCCACAGAATCAACCCCGACACCACCCGAAAACCCGGGCGAAGCAAAACCGGGCATCGACCCCGACGCGCCCCCCGAAACCCCGAAAAACGCCAGGAACTGGCGGCGCATCTCTTTGAACTCTAGCTCGGCACAAACCGCATCCACCGCCGACACATCCATCCCCCGCCAACGCAAATCATCCAGCTGCAATGGCAAATGCAAATCAGTACGCAAACGATTCAACTCGCGATTACGCAAGACATCATCCACGTGGGCACGCAAATTTTCCCCACGCTTGCCTTTTAGCTCACCTCGGTGCGCCAAAATCCCCTCCAAGCCGCCATACTGGTTAATCCACGCCGCCGCGCTCTTTTCCCCCACCAAAGGCACCCCCGGCAGATTATCCGCCTTTTCCCCCACCAAAGCCGCAACCTCCGGGTACTGCGCCGGCCACACCCCATACTTATCCTTCACCGCCTGCGGGGTCATCCGGGTGGTTTGGGCGGCGTTGTGCCCCGGATACAACACGGTAGTGCTTTCGTCAATCAACTGGAACGTATCCCGATCCCCCGAAGAAACCAACACCTGCATCCCCTGCGCCTTGCCCTGGGACGCCAAAGTCGCCAAAATATCATCCGCTTCGACATTCTCCATCGTCAACCACTTGATACCCAGTGCATCCAACAAACGCTGGATATTCTCTATCTGGCCAAGGAACTCCGGGGGCGTCTCGGCGCGACCTCCCTTGTAATCCGGGTAAATATCCGTGCGGAAAGAATGCCGGGACAGGTCAAAAGCCGCCCCGATATGAGTGGGTTTCTCGCGGCGCAACATAGCCAGTAGCATGGACATGAAACCATGCACCGCATTCGTATAGACACCGGTGGTGGTGCGGAAATTCTCGGGCGGTCGGGAATAGAAAGCCCGAAACGCCAAGGAATGCCCATCCAAAACCAACAAACGCAAATCACTCATATTAAGTAAGGTTACCAGGAACGCATGAACACGAAACCGACAGTGGGAAATATTGGGGAAACCACAACCGCAAAGGCCGGAGAGACCCGGGAAACCGCAAAGGCCGGAGAAGCCGGGACAAAACTCGGCATCGAAATTCGCGCCACCACCGCCGAGTCCGCCGAAGCCACCATGCCGGTGGTGGGAAACCGTCAACCCTACGGGCTGCTGCACGGGGGTGCCACGGCGTTGCTGGCCGAACACACCGCTTCGGTCGCCGCCGGAGCCTGGGCGGCGACGCATGGCATGGCCGCAGTCGGAGCAAACCTGACGATAACCCACGTGCGACCGGCACAATCCGGCACCGTGCGCTGCACGGCACAAGCCCAACACTTAGGGCGACGCACCGCCGTCTATGCCTTTCAGGTCGTATCCGAAACCAGCGGGAAACTGATATCCTTCGGGTCGGTCAGCTGTCAACTGGTGGCCAAAAACCCGGATGGCGCCTCATGAAGCCGGGCGAAAAAAACCACCCGCCGCCACAACGACACCGGGAACCAACCGAGCAAAGGAAAACCCGGGCGACTAAACCACCGGGTCGGGCGCCGGACTAACCCCGAAAAAGCCCCCGAAAAAGCGGATACCAGGCGGCCAACAAGAGGCCAAGAAGCGACTTAGAGGCGGCTTAGGCGCTCCCCAACTGTTCGATAACCGCGTCAGCGACCTCGCGCATCGACAAACGACGATCCATCGAAGTCTTTTGAATCCAGCGGAAAGCCTCGGGCTCGGACAAATCCATTTTTTCCATCAACAAGCCCTTGGCGCGATCCACCTGTTTGCGAGTCGTCAAGCGATCTTGTAAGTCAGCGATGGAATCCTCTAGAGTCAGCATTTCCTGGTGGCGCGACAAGGCAACTTCCGCCGCCGGAATCAAATCCTTAGCTTGGAAGGGCTTGACCAGGTAAGCCATCGTCCCGGCATCCTTAGCCCGCTCAATCAGTTCCTTGTCGGAAAAAGCCGTGAGCATCACTATCGCGCAAGGCACTTCCTTCATGATTTTATCGGCCGCGCTAATCCCATCCAGACGCGGCATCTTGATATCCATCACCATCAAATCAGGTTCCAGTTCCAAAGCCAGTTTCACGGCTTCCTCGCCGTCGGCGGCCTCTCCCACCACCTCGAAGCCATGTTCCGTGAGTGTTTCCACCACGTCGAGCCTAATCAAGGCTTCGTCTTCGGCCACGATGACGCGACGATTTTCCTTGTCCTGACTGGCTGTTACAGCACTACTCCCCATAAGTTTGCAACCCCTTTGACACGTTGTTTTGTAATTTCCTGTCTTATACTTTAGTATAAATGTCGTCTTGAAACACGTTTTCGTGCAAGAGATGCCCTGGTAGCCCAATTGGTAGAGGCGGTCGGCTCAAACCCGGCTTGTTGTGAGTTCGAATCTCACCCGGGGTACCATCGCTATACCCAAAAACAAGCCAAAAACTCACGCTATAGAAAACAAAGTTGCACAGCTGCGCGAACGTGCCCCGGAACTGTATTTCGAGGATGTTTCCTAAGTTTCCTGTGGCTTATTAGGGCTTACAGAGCCGTTGCTGTATCGGCCGTCTTCATGCTAGACTCGGGGCACAACGTGCTGGCTACCAGTCCGTTGCCAGACAGTCGCCTTGCTTTCGCGGGGCGACTGATAGGATAACCACCATGAGCCACCTTGACAAATATTTCCAGCTCCCCCGAAACATCGAAGTTTCCTCAATCTACATTGACGAATCAGGTTCTCGAAACTCACGCGGCGGCTTCTTCGTGATTGGCTTCGTCAAGGTGCGCGACCCTGCGTTTCTTTCCCGTAAAGTCCGTGCAGTTCGTCAACGCCACGGTTTCTATCGAGAAATCCACTTCGCCCAAATCAGTAAACGCAACCTAGAGTTCTATTTTGACCTGGTGGAAACCCTCGCCGCCGAGAATGTTCGCGTGGGCGGGTCAGTTTATGATTCCCACGGGTCTTTCAACTCTGGCATGGAAACGTGGCAGCAGCAAGCCGAGATGGCGACCCGGCTAGTGGTTGGCAATGTTAACCGTGGAGAGCTGGTGAATGTTTTTCTGGATTTGGTGCAAACCCCCGCAGGGCAGACAGTAGCGCAACTAGTGAAAACAGAGACTAACAGGCGGCTCAAGACACGGGGTGTTCTGGAAGCCTATGACGTGGATTCGCGAGCGACTGACTTGGTTCAATTGGCCGATGTGGTGGCTAGTTCAATCAACTTCGAGCGTCGTAAAACCAGTCTTGATGGTGGGGGTACGCCGAAGGCGCGGGTGGCGGCGCGTCTGCGCCGCGCCCTTGAGTTGGATAGTTTCGATGACGTGCAACGCGGGAAAGTGAATATCCTGACTTTCCAAAACAAGTCTTGACAAAAAACAGCACTGAAACGTATGCTTAAACATGTAAGGGGATTTGGGTGAAAGACCCCACCACCCTCTTACCTGGGCATGACTTGCGGTCATCACCCCAGGAAAAGGCGCAACCTTGTTTTGCGCGTGTTCATAACTTAACACTTCCGCCCCTGTTCTTTGGATTTCCGAAGGTGACGGGGGCGGAAGTCTTTTTACCACGCCGCGCAGGTGGGAGGTTTAGCTGCTTGCTCCCAGTAGGCCGAGGCGGGTTCGGTAGGTGTGTTGGAACGCCTCAACCAGCCACATGGGCTGGCCTAGGGCTTTGGCGATACCACCCGCGTGCCCGCCGTATTCACGCTCCCAAAAGGCGTATTCGTCTTGGTTGATGAGCGCATAAGCGACGGCTTGGTTTATCTCAGGATTGGGGTTAATAACCAAATTATGTGTCTTTTCCCGGGCGTGTCGTTATCGTATGGTTCCTTTGCGGATGGAGATATCTGGGTGGTAGTCGGTTTGGGTGAGGTCGATGCCGACATCCCATAGTGCGGGTCCGGGTTCAGGTTCTCTGGTTTGTGGTTTGGCCTGGGGTTTTAGGTGTTCAGGTTTGATGAGTAGGTGGGGGGTAACGGGGTTTCCGCTGTGTAGGTAGCACCACCACTCGACGGCGCGTCTCATGTGGTTTTCGGACAGACCCCGGTGGCTGCGGATTAGTGCTTTGATTTGGGCGTTTATGCCGCCTTCCAGCGCGTTCGTAGTCGATGGCAGCGGCGAGGTGGCTTGGGCTTGCAGGCTAGGGTTTAGGAAGGCGAACAGGGTGCCTTTACGGGTCTGAGTGGCGAGGAGATTGTAGGCTTTACGGGCGTTTTGGTGGTGTACCACCACTCCTGGTTTGGTCTAACCCAAGTGGGTACGTTATCGGGGAGAACCTCGCTGCGGTAGGTTTTCTCCCCGAGCCATTTCCCATAAATATTGTGGAATTCCTGGAGTTGGCCTATCCATTCATCGGCCTGGTCGAGGGTCGTGATTTTCACTAGGTTTTGTGCTAGTCCCCACAGGGTTTTGTGTGCATCGAGCTTGGGAGTGCGGGTGGTTTGAACGCAAATATTGCGTTTGACGTGTACTAGGCAGCGTTGCACCACAGTATCCGGCCAGACCTCGCTAATAGCACGCAGAGCCCCCGCGTTCCCATCGGTAAGCACTAGTAACGGGGGCGGCAGCTGCTGCAACAAAGCCTTATATGCTGCGGCGTTTTCCCTTTGGCACCACTGTATAGCTAGGACTTTTCCTTGTGTTTGCGCCACAAGCAGGCACCACCCGTAAGGCAGGTAGGTGCCGTCGATTTGGATATAGTCATATATCTCACCCGTCACCGGAATCACCGGTTCAACCCGCCAACACCACTCGGTTTTCCTCACCCAAGTGGTGTAAGCAATCTTTAAATCAGCTAGCGTTTGCTTGTTAACCAGCCAGTTTACGAACTTGTCAAACAGAGCAGCGTGGGAAATATCATCTCGAATGTTACTCCACGATGCACCGCAATTGTTGCATCGCCATCGGATGGCTCCGCTAGTAGTGGTACCGTTCTTCTTTACACCGGTTTTTCCGCAGGTCAAACACTTTCTGTTACTTGGTTTTCTTGGCATACACCAAGCACACCGCAACCCCTAGCACGTTTCTGGGGAATGTCAAGCATGGTTTCGATTTAAGCTAAAAAAGCTAACCAACCCCGACTTTACGTTGCTATACCAACCAAAAACCCAAAAATAAGACACATAATTCGGTTATTAACCCGGTTTAGCTGCTTGCTCCCAGTAGGCCGAGGCGGGTTCGGTAGGTGTGTTGGAACGCCTCAACCAGCCACATGGGCTGGCCTAGGGCTTTGGCGATACCACCCGCGTGCCCGCCGTATTCACGCTCCCAAAAGGCGTATTCGTCTTGGTTGATGAGCGCATAAGCGACGGCTTGGTTTATCTCAGGATTGTGCGTCGGTTTTACGGTCGAAAGTCCTGCTAATGTATTGCGGTTCCCTGTCGTCTAGCCCGTATCGTGGGTTAGCGTATCGCGCGCGAAAGCTGCCGGAGGGGCGTTTGTCTACGTTTCCGAAGCCACTTTTTCTAATCTTGCCTGTCATTTTTCCGCTCCTTGCCAGTTGAAAGTCCCGATTTTTCAAGGACATACCCAGGACATAAGCCAATGTAAAACGGCGTTATTTGCCGTAAAACGGCAGTAACATTAAAACGCGACTTTTACTATAAATACCAACGAAAACTCGACTTTTCACAGTAATAGCAACGAACGTAAAAAACCGTTTTTTGGAGTTCGAATCTCACCCGGGGTACCATATCGGGGTGAAGTTCATTGAACTTCACCCCGTCTTTGTTTTCCCGAACTCCTGATACAGGTTTGTGGTGGCGCTGGCCACCTACATCGCGGGAACCAAATCCAACCCCAGAAAATCCAGAGCCCGACGTTGGCGTGCCCCCGGACGGTTCAAGTCCTGTAGGGCAGATTGCACCTTGGGATCGTTGGCAAAATCAGCGAACCAAGGACGTGCCACTTCGGTAAGATCACCCAAGTTCACGATGTTCTTGGCTTCACGGTGAAAGTTCTTGTCGAAAAGCGACCAAGTGTTGTTATTCATTTTAATTTCTCCTATTCTCTCCTGCTATCAAGTGGAAGGCTGGCACAGAGATTGCGCCTGTAACCTTCCGCGCAAACCGGGGAACCCCGCTTGACGCTGTGGCGTTTTCCCAAACACGTCATTAGACGCGGCGTGGAAACACCAAAGTTTCTAATCCGGCTTTCGGCCGCCAGCGGAAAAACACGCTGGTTTGGTGCCCGTGCCCGAGGTCACTCTTCCTTGCAAACTCTCGAAGCATCCGGGGTCACTATAAAAAGAATATCATAATCTATAACACGATGAAAGTAAAATCGTCGGCCAGTCGACAGACAAGTCATGTAAACGAGGCACCAAGCAACAACTCGTGCTCAAGGCGGCCGAGGAATTACGGCATATTGCCATAAGCTGCCATTCCTACCGGTTTTCCGGTTTGGTTATTTCGCTCACCTTGGTCTCGGATTTAGTTTCGGCTTCATGAGGTGCCAGCCGAGGCAGCTGGCTAGGCTGGCGCCACCGCCGTGCCACATTCAACAGTATCAGGCCAAAAAGAACCCCCGCCCCAGCCACAATTTGGAACCAACGAATCCCCAAAACGGTGTATTGGAAATCAATGCGCACGAATTCCAGAGCAAAACGACCCGCAGAATAGAACAAGAAATACAGGGCGGCCAGCTCCCAGGCATAGAGTTTCCCGGCCTGCTTCCGATAGTGCTCGTAGCCCAAAATCACCCCAACCCCAATCAAATTCCACAAGATTTCATATAGAAAAGTTGGGTGAAACAGGGTACCGCTGGCCACTCCGGATGGCAGATTAGCATCGGCTATCCGCAAGCCCCACGGCAAAGTAGTCGCTGAACCATAGACTTCTTGATTGAAATAGTTACCCAATCGCCCCAAAGACTGTGCCACCAAAACCGTGGGCGCCACCGCGTCGATAAAAACCCCCACCGGTAAGCGACGACGACGTAGCATCACAATCATGGTCAAGAGTCCAGCGATTAAACCCCCGTAAATAGCCAAGCCACCCTGCCAAATCGCAAAAGGCTGCCACCAGGGAATCCCCGGACCAAAATACTGGTGAGGATAGGAAGCCACCGCCATCGCGCGTGCCCCCAAAATCCCGAAAACACAGACATAAACCCCCACGTCCCACAGCAAATCCGGGTTACCGCCCCGGCTCTCCCAGCGTTTAGCAGACCAGATAATCGCCACGACCATCCCAGTCAGAATCCACACGGCATACCAGCGAACTGTCAGCGACCCAAGCGACAAAAAAACCGGGGAAGGCGGCGAAGGAATGGATACCGGCCACGCCAAGCCCGGTTCCATAAGCGCAGAAAATACTGAAATCAAGGTAAAACTCATGGCGTATCCCCTTCGTCGGTGTCAGACAGATGGTGACGATAGCGAGAGGCTCGGTCAGGGCGCAACGCCGGGTGTTGGGCAGCGGAAGTCATCTGTTTAAGCAAAGCCCGGGGATCAGAAGAACGAACTAATGATTCGCCCACCAAAACCGCATCCGCACCCACCCGGGCATAGTTGAAAACATCACGCGGTCCGCGCACCCCGGATTCCGCTACTACCGTCACATCAGGGGGGATCACATCAATAATTTGTTCGCAATTATTGCGATCCACCTCGCCAGTTTCCCGGTTACGGGCATTCAACCCAATGATGCGTGCCCCCGCCGCAATCGCCTGGCGTGCTTCGAGCCGGGAATGACATTCAACCAAAGGTTCCATTCCCAAGGATTGGGTGCGTTCCACCAAAAGACCCAATACCAGTGGCTCCAACAAGGCCACCATCAGCAGCACCATGTCCGCACCCAAGACTCGCGACTCATGAATCTGGTAGGGGGTGACCACGTATTCCTTACGCAACAAGGGCACCTCCACCGCGCGACGCACCGCCTTAAAGTCATCAAGGGTACCCAGATAATTCGGAGTTTCCGTTACCACCGACACCGCCACGGCTCCACCCGCCACATATTCCCGAGCCAAAGCCGCCGGATCCTCGATTGGATCCAAGAATCCTGCCGTCGGGGTTTGACGTTTGATTTCGCCCATAACCGCCACGAAACCGGGATGAGAATGCAACACGGCGGCACCATTTTGGGGACTGGGAGCCAAGTGCGTCAGTTCCCGCAAAGCTTCCAAGGGAAGGGTAGCCTCACGCAACGCAACCTCGGTTTGCGTTTGTCTATAAATCTCTGGGTAAGACAACATTGGGTAAATCCCTTCCTGTGTCTATATTTTCTCGACATCATCAACTTTCACCAAATCGGGATGTTTGCAAAGCCAGGTAAAGGACGCAAATTGCCTGGTTAAACGGCTTATTAGAGGGCGCGGCTCGCTTTGGGGTGAACTGGTTCCCAGCTCGCCAGAATATCCACCACTAAAATCGTGGCTTGATTGCCAGATCCCTGGGCGGGGGGAACCTGAATCACCAGCCGCGAGCCGACTCGTTGGTCGATAATACCCCGGATGGCCCCAAGTTGAATAGAATCATCCAATTTCAGTTTCACCGGGTCAGACCAGTGATTTTTCAACAAAACCGGCGGGTTGGAATAGGAATACTCGAGGTATTTCACCAGCACACTTTGGCCGGCAGAAACCAAAGCTCCTTGTCCGGAAGCCAACGTATCTACCCGGAAATCACCGGAAAAATCCCGGGTTATCTCGGGGGTCGGAATGCCATTGTTATCCACCAATTTTAACCCGCTCTCAGGCGGCAAAGTCGTCATAGCCTGGCGCAAAGAGGTCTCTAACACGTCAATGACCCCGATTTCCATGTGGGCGCTTCCTTTGATTCCCGCTGACTGTACGGGGTGTTTCAACAGGTAGCGTGAGCCTTCCCGCGCGGAACGCAGCATGTTATACACTTCGGTGCCAAATACTTCGGGGGAAAATTTGCCCACCAACACTGAATTATCCCCGCCGGTAGACAGCAGTTTCCCGTCGGTGCCAGAAAACACCGTGATGCGTATAGCCGCAGTTTTACCGTCTTCGAGAAGGGCTCCTGTCCCGGGCTGTACCACTTCGGAAGAGGCCTGTTCCAAAGGCAGCGGATGTTTCAGGTTCAAAATCGGCTGGGCTCCCACCGCACCCAGTACTTCAACTTTGACTTTTTCGGGGTGCGCGGCCAAACCGCGAGTTTGAACCCAGATATACGGTATTCCCGCCGCTATCAGCAAAAACAGCAGTACCCCCAAGGTTAGCAGCACCGGAAGCTTCCAACTTTTCGCCAAGGGACGCGGTTGGGGCAAGCGGATACCACCGGTCTCGGGAGCATGAGCGCGATTGTTGCGGCGATGTCTGTTCAGGGCTTGCGGACGCGCAGCTTCGCGGTCACGGTCGCGGTCGCGGGGCGAGGGAGAACGGCGTTCCAGGCGCGTGGTGGGCGCGGCTCGCAACGCCGCTGCAGTGGAAGCAACCGGGGTGGCCAGCGCTGTCACACTGGATTCAACAGCGGTATCAAGGGCAAGCCGGGCGGATGCGGTGATATCCGGGGTCAGGTCGGGGGTTTCTTCTAGAGGCTCCGCCGTGAAAACTTCGGGGGCTACATCCACGCTTTGAACCGGACTCGCAGCTGCGCTGGAATCCGGGATAGCCTGTGGCAAAACCGCAGGTTTCACGGCTGCAGCCTGGCGCTTTTCCCGCCGTGTCTGGGGCCAATCCGGTTGCAAACGCCGCTGACGTTCCGAATCCGCCTGGTTGGTCATCATTTGGAGTTCAGCCAGATTTTGGAACCCGTTTTCATTTAGCCAACGGGTCAGCAAATCCGTTGCCCCCGCACTGACTGCCGACATGTCCGCCGGGGCGGTTTCGGCGGGGTGGTTAGGGGTAGCGGAAGACACTGCCTCGTAGATATCTTGTTGCAGTCGGTTCAGACGGGCACGTCGCCGTGGAGAACTCGATAAATCCCGCTGCGAGCGTGGGCGCGGTATAGCGTCCACCGAGCCGGCGGCGCGGTGTGAACGCTTCGGGGCCGGGGTGCTCTCGCTCAAAGTGTCTCCATTGCTCTCAATAGCTTAGCTACTGATTCCGATTCGGTAACAAACGGGTTGGAAAGGGTGATGTCGCCGCCAGCTTTTCCACGCAGGCGCAGCTTGGTCCAATCTGCTTGAAACTGCAGGTTGTGATCTTGGGCGCAACGGATGAATTGGCCACGCAGGGTGGCGCGGGTGTTTTGGGGTGGGGTGGTTTTGGCGGTTTCGACTTCATGAGTTGCGGTGAGGCGTTGTGCTAATCCCCGGGATTCCAAATTTAGTCCCGCCACTAAATCGTGATAAGCCAAATCCAGGCGCGCTAACTTTGAATCACCCCAGGTCAAACCTTGGCGCGAGCGCAGCTTTTCCAGCAAAGTCAACTTTGTTGGCCAGTCTAAAACCCCGTTTAAAGCCAGGTAATCGCCCGCAGCAAGCGCTTTAATCCAGGCTTGCCACTCATGAAGTACCTCGCGATATCCGGCGGGCAGCGTTGCCTCACTGTATATGCGCGACAGCCGCGAACAGAACTCGGCTTGCAACTCCAAGGCGGTGAACTGTTTCCCCGAGACTAGTTCGAGGGGTTTTCCTTGGTGTGGCAGGTTTTGGGTGATTTCCTGTAAAGCTCCAATCGGATTATTTAATGCTATATCAGAAAAATCGCCACCAGCCTCCAGGGCACCCAACAAAAGATTCATCATCGCAATTTTCGCGCGGGTGGGGGATTCCAAAACATTGGAATCCCCCACAATCACATGCAATCGCCGGTACAGTTTCGCATCCCCGTGTGGTTCATCGCGCGTATTCACGAGGGGGCGGGTAGTGGTAGTGGCCGCCGACACGGTATCGTCAATCTGAAAAGCGCGTTGCGACAGGCAAAACTTGGTCTCGCCCTGGATGCGCAACAGTGCCCCCGCACCCAAAAAAATCTGGCGAGTAACCAAAAAAGTGACCAAGGCATCGGCCAACGCACGGAACTGACTCGTACGATATAGCAAATAGTTCTCGTGACACCCACAAGAATTCCCCACTGAGTCCAGATTATTCTTCAACAGGTGCACTTGGGTGGGAATGCCGGTTTGGTCGGTTAGTCGCTGGCTGGCCGAGACAGCCATATCCCGCAAAATTTCAGCTCCGGCACGATCTTGAGCCAAAATATCTTGCAAATCCAGGCATTCCGCCGTAGCGTATTCCGGGTGGGAACCCACATCTAGATAGAGCCGCCCCCCGTTTTCCAAAAACACAGAACTAGCCTGGTAGCGTTGGTGAATCGGCGCAAAAAGCTCTCGTCCCACCGTGTCCGCATCCACCACCCGCCTTCCATCTTGTCCAGCAGCTAATACGCCGTATTCGGTTTCTATCCCCAAAATTCGCGGTGGCAAAGAATCCAAATATGTTAACTTAGTCACGGATTACTCCCCGCCTTTTTGCACGAATCCCTGGACGAAATTCTGGGCATCATCCGCAACCATATCCTCGATATCGTCAAGCAAATCATCCAAATCTGGCGAGGACGCACTCGGGGCAGTGTCCCCAGCAGACCCGGCATCTGGCGGTAGCGTAGAAACTTCAGGCTGAAGCTGCTGGGGCTGGGTAGAGTGTGACTTATTGTCCATATTTTCCTCCGTATCCTCGAAACAAGAAAGGCACTCACAGTTCCGGTATGTACAGTGCCGAGGCAATCGGGTCGCCCAATGACAGGCGACGCAATTGTTCCTGGCCGGTTTCCACTACCAGGGTATTCCACGAGGCCGCCACCAGGTTAGGATTTTCGCTGACAGCTTTCCCGCGCTCGGCAGCACGAGTTCCCGACGGGGCTTGCAAGGCTGCAGCGGCCACTCGGTTGGCGGGAACGATTACCTCCATTCGTGTCCCAAGTTTATCCACCGGGGAACACCCGGGACGCAAATCCGCCCAGCGAATGTCCAAAGCCGCCAGCTTGGGATTCTCCCATCCCCCTGGCAGCCGCGCCGCGAGCCGCGAAAACAGCTCGTGCTTTGCCACCCACTCCACCCGAGCACCAGCAGTGCCAGCACGTAACATTTCCGTAGTGTCCACCCAGATTTGGGCATCTTGCCGAGCACCAGCAGTCAGCAAAGACGTATCGGCGCTGGCTAAGAATTCCGCACACCGCGACGCAGCTTCATATTGCCAGTCGAGCGCACTGCGCTCACGTCCATCCGCACAAGCCAGGCGGGTGGAAAAATCAAAGTCACGCGAAACTTGCCACACTGCCTCTACTGGGTCACAGGTAAAGTACATGCCGGCAGCAGGGAAGCTCACGCCGAGTTTATCGGCCAGCTCTATGGCAGCCAACCAGGCTCGAGTCGAGGCGACCTTCGCCAGAATGGAACCTTGGAAGCGGTTTCCGTCACCGTTAATCACGTGGAGGCGACGCCATGAGGTGCTGGCGTGAGGTTCATCGCGAGTATTTACTATCGGACGGTTAAACGTAGTTTGCAGGCCAACCAAATCCGCCACAAAATCAGCACGTTGCGAAATCTGGAAACCAGGATTTTCGCTGTGCTGTCCCAAACCCACCCGGCCGGCACCACAAATTACCGGACGGGTGACCAAAAACGGTACCAAAGAACCCTTTATTTTATCAAACGGAATTTGGCGCGGCACCAAATAGTTTTCATGCGTCCCATAAGCCGAACCTTTGGAATCGGTGTTGTTTTTATAAAGAACCAGGTCAACGCCACTATCTAAAGCTTTTGTCATAGCAAAACGGGCAATGTTTTCCCCTGCCGCATCCCAAGTAACCGCCTCGACACTGGTCAAAACTTCCGGGGTGGCGTATTCAGGATGCGCATGATCAACATAAAAACGCCCCCCGTTACTTAGCACCACATTGGTGAGCATCGGCGAGGCCAGATTTCCTAACTCGCCGGGTTTCACGATGGCACCTAATGAAGCCGAATCCCCAAAGGCAGCAACCGCATCCGACATCGCCACAGAATCCGCGCCCCCGCCAGTTACCCCCGCCCCGGGATTATCCCCACTAGGAGCAAAAACCTCGGGATTATCAGTCAGTAAAGAAGGATGCGCGCTGGCACGATCCAAGTGACCCCCGCGCATATCTGCCAACGGATCCTCACCCGCCCAATCCCAAGCAACCGCGCGTCCATCAGGACGCAAACTCGCCTGCCACGAACGCACCGCCTGAGCCGTCGCCACCGACAAGGCCTCGGCCGAAACCCGCTGACGCGAGGACACTTGCGGATTCAACGTCACCCCATATTCGGTCTCTAGCCCAACCACCCGGTGATTAACCACAATCCGCCTCGAATCCCGACGCGCTATCCAAAGCAACAACCGACTCGCCCACCGGCTCAACCGTAGCCTCCCCGGAATTCAGCGCACTATCCGGCGCACTATCCGGCACGCTATCAGCCATCCCGTCAGTAAGCCCCATCAAAGCCGCCTTAGCCTGGGTATCGCGCAACACCCGCCGCAATTTACGCGGGGAAATCGGACGTGACCCCTCGTATTCCAAAGATTCGTCCTCCCACAAGGCATCACGCGAATCCAGCGACCCCACCGGCTGCTCGCCGCGACGAATACTGGTTACCCCATCCGCCAAGCGTCGCGCCGTGAAAATAAACCCGGTATGAGCCACCATCCGATGATCCGGACGCACCGCAAGCCCATCCACATGCCACGGACGAACCAAGGACTCCCAAGAACTCAAAGCCGTGAAGCCCCCGAAATTCCGCAAATCTTGCCCCAGACGTGCCAATTGAGTGGCGGTGGTAATATAGCAGGTCAGCACCCCACCGGGCACTAAAACTCGGTGGATCTCGGCCAGGTGTTCCCAGGGTAACAACATATCCAAAACCACCCGATCCACGGATTTATCCGGCAACTCGACCAGGCCGGCACTCAAATCGTCCAGGCGCAAATCCCACTGGGGCACATTCCCGGAAAACCACATTTCCACATTTGCCCTGGCAATCTGGGCGAAATCCTCGCGTTGTTCGAAAGAAATCAGCCGGCCAGCCGGTCCCACCGCCGCCAGCAAACTCATAGACATCGCCCCGGAACCAGCCCCGGCCTCAACCACGGTGGCACCCGGGAAAATATCGCCCTCCATTATGATTTGCGCGGCATCTTTGGGATAGAGAATCTGGGCACCACGCGGCATCGACAGATGGTAATCCACCAGCAACGGGCGCAACGCGGTAAAACGGTGCTCGCCCTTGTCGGCGGGAATAACACTGCCTTCCGGCATTCCGATGACCTTGCTGTGAGGGAAAGCCCCCTGGTGGCACTGGAAATAACCCTTCGCTTCGAGCAGCTCCGTGTGCATTCGCCCCTTTTCATCGGTCAATTGCACCCATTCACCCGCACGAAACACCCCGCGACGGCGCGCCTGGCCGCCCGGGGTAGGTAAATTTATCCTTGGTTGTTCCATGGCTTCAATCTTAAACGCTTCGAGCCCTTTGGGGAATTTACGCTTCTTGGGCGTTGAATTCCTGGATTCGCAGTCTTGGTGGGATAGCGTGGAGGCATGGAAATGCGACGTTTAGGCAACACTGGTTTGCGGGTTTCCGCCTTGGGATTGGGAACTTTAACGTGGGGGCGCGACACCCTAGATGATGAATGCGCCGCCCAGTTAAAGGCTTTCTTGGAAGCCGGGGGCAATGTCATCGATACCTCCCCCACTTACGGCGAGGGACAAGCCCAGCAAGTGTTGGGAGCTTTAATTTCACGAGGGGACAGCCGCGTGGCAAGCCGCGATGACTTGGTAATCGTCTCTAAATCCGGAGTGCTGCGCCGAGACAATCACAGCTTCGTGGAAGCATCCCGTTCGGCTATGCTGGGCAGTTTAGAAGCCAGCTTGCGGGAACTGGGCACTGACTACGTGGATTTGTGGATGCTGCAGGTTCCCGATGAACACACGAATTTTGACGCGGTTTTGTCCACTTTAGTCGCGGCCTGGCAGTCAGGCAAAGCACGTTTCGTGGGACTGTCCAACCATAACGCCTGGCAGATAGCCTATGCGGCGGCACGACTGGGGAATACTTTCGGTGGGGGGCTGGCGGGAATCAGCGCGGCTACACCCGGTTTAGCAGCGGTAACCAACGAGTATTCCCTGTTGAACCGGCAAATCGAGGTAGAGATTTTACCGGCCACCAGCACCCTGGGAATCGGGGTTTTGGGATGGTCAGCTTTAGGACGAGGGGTATTAAGCGGGAAATACCGCAGCTCCACTCCCCCAGATTCTCGCGGAGCCTCCTTGCATCTGCAAGGTTTCGTGAAGCCCTATCTGACCAGTGAAAAGCGTCGGGTGGTAGAGTCCGTGGCCACTGCCGCTTCGGGCTTGGGCGAGTCGACTCTAGCGGTGTCGCTGGCCTGGGTGCTGTCACGCCCCGGTTTGTCTAGCGCGATTGTGGGGGCACGCACCGCCGAGCAGTTGCACCAAGTATTGCGTGGATTGGACACAAAGCTGCCCCGCCAGGTGTCCAGTGCCTTGGACGAAGTAACCGACCCGATTAATCCTCTGTAAGGTCGAAGTCGTCGAAGTCTTCCCCGTCTAGGTAATGCGAGTCATCGTCGTCGTCACGACGATGATAATCCGAGTCAAAATCGTCATCCTCGCTGTCGCCCGCGTCGTTATCGCCCTCATCCTCGTCCTCGTCATCGAGGATGTCGAAAGGCAATTCGACCCCGGTTTGGGTAAACAAAGTGTCGTCGTAAGTAAAGAAGGCATCGCGCAACCGGTTTTCTGCGTCAATCAGAACATCCGAGTCGTCATCCTCGTTGTCCAGGGACAATGCCACTTCCAAGTGGCGCTCGAGGGCATAAATCAAAGCATCAAGGTCACGGCGAGGGTCATCATTCATGAACACGATTTTACCCCATAAAGCTGATTGCGCAGCTCAATGACGCCAAAAGGAATCCCGAAGAACAAGTTTACTGCCATTTTTACCCGGTTTTAACCCGGGCAACGTCCCCGCCCAGTCCTCAGGGCAAGTGCAACTGGCCGCGCACCATCGTCACCATCAAGTCATTCCCCTTGATTTCGGCGGTTTCTTCCGGACCAACAATCCGAGGCTCGCCGTCCTCTCCAGTCAACTGGGAAGCCCCGCCTTCCATACCCAGGGGCAACACCACCCACATTTTTCCGGGTGTATAAACCGTGCTAGGAGCCTTGCCGGCAATCGCGGCCTTAATGTTTGCCACCACAACTCGAGCGTGAGCCCGCGCCGCATCGGCGCGTTTCGACTCCGGCACATCAGTCAAATCACCCACCGCATAGACATTCTCGCTGCCCTTTACCCGCAGGTATTCATCAACCGCCAGCTGGCCTTCTTCATTCAAACGGTCAGCATGTGTGGATTGCAGATATCCCGAGGCGGTTTGCGCCCCATAACAAAGGAACCAAATATCCGCATCAATCCCCACCCCGTCCTGGGTTTCCACGTGGAAAGGCTGGTAAACCCCGGGTTCAGTGGGAGGCACGAAAGACAGGGGGGACCCCAAAACCAAGCGCACCCCGGATTCCTCGAGTTCCTGGGTCAGCACATCCCGCAGTTGCGGAGCATACTCGTTGGAGCCCAGAATATGCGGGGCACGATCCACCATGACTACCTCGACATCCGGGAAATTCGAGGTCAGCTCCCCCGCAAACTCGATGCCTACGGTTCCCGCTCCCACCAGTAAAACCCGACGCGCCCGGCTGAGGTTATCCCGGGTTTCTTCCAGGCGCGCTTTTGCGTCGGCCGCGTTGGGCTGATCCTGCTTGGCTGGGTAAGGATAGGTTGATCCCGTGGCAAGCACCAGGTAGTCGGCAGTTACGGGTTCATGAGTCGCTAGATGAACCGTGGTTCCTTCCACCTTGGTGGCCTTGTCTTGAATCACCTGACCGTTTTTTAAAAGGCGCGAATAGGGCATGAAAATCGTATGCGCCCAAATATCATCAACAACGGCACGTAAGGCGGCCGCGTGATGAACGAACTGGTCTTTTTGTTCCACCAAAGTAACCTCGGCTACATCGTCTAAGCCGCCAGCAACTGTGATGCCGCCATAGCCACCGCCGACAACTGTGACACGAACCACATTATCTCCTTGTTTTTAGTGAATTAAGTTCAGCTCTGTCCCTGTTTATTCTACATAGTTGGAGCGAGGTTTTTCGTTAAAGCCCGCGCTATATTTGGGGGGAAAAATCCCGGCCCCTTCATAACTTTCCCATCTTCACGATAAATGGGTTGCCCATTTTCGTCCAGTTTAGACAAATTAGAGGCCTGTACCTCGGCTAAAACCGCTGGCAAATTGATTCCAGCTTCCAAGGCCATGCCGTAAACCACATAAGTCAAGTCCGCCAAGGCATCGGCTACTTCTATCGTGTCCCGGGCATGTTCATCGAACTCCACAAGACCTTGGGTCGCAGTCTGTAAACGCTTTGCCGCCGCTTTCCCGTAGAGAGCTCGTACCAACTCCGTGGTCTCCTCTAAGATAAGCGCCAGACGCATGTGCATTCTCTCGCCGCTAATATCCGCCCCGGTGGTCACTACCGGCAGGTTATAAACCTGGTGGAACTGACGTACCAAGGCCTCGGGATCGCGGGGATTGGGATGCTGCCCCAAAATCTTGACATCCTCCCAGCTGCCGCGGGGCTGCAGTAAAGTATCCCCTTTAACGAAACTGGCTATCAACCGGTCTTCACGTTGACCACGGTTATTCACGCCCACTCCCCGGGCGACACCACTGAAAGTAAAACCGACTTTCCACGCCACTCTATGCGAAGCGAGGTTCTCGGGATTGGCTTGCCAGGTGACACATTCAAAACCAAGATTGTCAAAGGCAGTGCGCACCGCCAGCGCTAAAGCCCGCGTCATCAGGCCTTGCCCACGAGACTCCGGGGCAATCCAATAGCCTACATCAGCCTTTTTTTCGCCAGTAGGTCGCAACGCGACAGTACCCACGAAGCGAAGATTCCCCTGACCCAAGAAAGCCCGTATCAGCCAGTTAGCCCCGCCTTCGTCCCACAGTTTCTGGTGCATCACCGAAAGGAAATGCTGTGCTTGGGGCAAACCGAAAGAAAACGGAACCATGGTGAAGCGTTGAATATCGGAATCCTGGCAGGCCGACACAATTTCTTGGGCATCGCCAGGACGCGGCATGTCCAAGATTACTTGTTCACCGCGCACCGGAAATGGCTCATGTGCCCCAATACCGCCAGGTTGAGCGGTTTGAGACACCGAAGTCGCAATACCTTCAACAAAATTGGAACCCGGCACGTTACCTTCCCCTCGGATAATAAAAAAGCCCGGATTTTCCGGGCTTGGTGCGAGGAAAGGGACTTGAACCCTCACGACCGTTTAATTAGTCACTAGCACCTCAAGCTAGCGCGTCTACCATTCCGCCACCCTCGCGTGTGCGAAAAACGCCTAGACCAATTTACAGTTTAGCGGGCTTAAAAATCAAACCGAAACTAGCTTAACCGGCCTCTTCAAACTGCCAAATCTCTACCATGGCAGCCGCTGGAGCCAAGAAAAACGCGTTTTCATCCACGTCGTCTTTTCCGGTAGCGCTGGCCTTAACCAAAACATAGCCACTGGCCAGCTTCATTCCAATCGTAGCGGGATCAGTGGCAGATTCAGCGGAAAGAGTGCCATTAGGCATAATCCGCGAAATCGTCTTGGCACTGCCGCGCATCACCTCGGATACCTCGGCGTTTCCGGAATAAACCGCAATCACAATCAATCCCGAACCCACCAGCGGGTCACCCCGAACCAAGGTTTTTGCCCGAACTGCCGCGCGTTTAAAGTAATTCCTTGCATCTATAATGTCTGCTTCCATGAATTAATTGTCCCATTTTTCCGAAACTAAGACAGGATTTTTCGTAAATTTGCGCAAGTTTCAGGCTTGCACCTCATGAACCCGAATAATTACCACCCACCGGAAACTAATCCAACAACGCCCGCAACTGTTCCAAAGTAATCTGGGGAGTAACCTCGCGATTTTCCGAACCACGCAGCACCTGGTCGAACAGTTCGCGCTTTTGAGCCTGCATCGCTAAAACCCGCTGCTCAATCGTATTCTTAGCCACCAACCGGTACACATTCACCGGGCGAGTCTGGCCGATACGATGCGCCCGGTCAATCGCCTGGGACTCCACCTGAGGATTCCACCATGGGTCACACAAAAACACATAATCCGCCGCCGTTAGATTCAAACCAAAACCCCCAGATTTCAAAGAAATCAGAAAAACCCGCGCCGAACCTCGCTGGAAACAATCCACCTGGTCACGTCGGTTACGCGTCGATCCATCCAAATAAGCATAGGTGATACCTTGGTCTTCCAGCCGAGCCCGCAGCAAAGCCAAGAAACTGGTGAACTGGGAAAACACCAAAATATTGTGGTCTTGCGCCGCCAAGTCGGGAAGCGCGTCCACCAGATAGTCAATCTTCGCCCCATCCTCGGGCACCGCAGGATTAATCAGCCTCGCGCTCAAGGAAAGCTGGCGCAAACGGGTCAAAGCCGTGAGCACATTAAGCCGCTTCGCTCGCAAACCTTCAGCCTCTAAACGCGCCGCCACCAGGTATTTCTGGTAAAGCTCAGCCTGGTGCGATTCCAGGTCAAGGTGAATCACCTGTTCCGTTTTGGCCGGAATCTCGCTCGCCACGGATTCCTTGGTGCGACGCAACAAGAACGGCGAAACCCGGGCACTCAAAGCATGGCGGGCGGCCGAACGTTCGGTAAGCGCCGCATGGTGCAAATGCCGTTCAAAGGCAGCTAACGGCGGCAAGAGCCGCGGCACCGTCAAAGCAAAAATCGACCATAAATCCCGCTCCCGGTTTTCCAAAGGAGTTCCACTCAAAGCAAAAGCCCACCGCGCCCGCAACCGCGTCAAGGCGCGATGCGTCGAAGTCGCCGGGTTCTTCACCGCCTGAGCCTCGTCCAAAATCAGCCCCGAAAACTGGCATTCCGCCCAGAAATCCATATCAAGGCGCGCCAAAGTGTACGTCGTCAACACCAAGTCCACCGAGTCAAGTTTTTGACGCAAACACTGCCAATCCGCCGGATGCTTGCCCACACTGACGGATTGAACCAACAGGCGCAACTGGGGAAACCAGTGACGCGCCTGTTCTTCCCAAGTCGCCAATAAACTGGCCGGCACCACCACAAAAGTGGGGCAAGTGGCACCTGTGGAGTTCGCCGTATCCAAGACAGTATCCAAGACAGTATCCGAGACAGTGTCCACGACAGTGCCCCCAGCAGTGTCAGGCACAGCTTCCACTCCAGCGTTCGTAACAGCATCCGGAACGGCGGGAACCGGATGGTCGCGTCGCCACGCTGCCACCACCGCCAGCATCTGTAAAGTCTTGCCCAAGCCCATATCATCAGCCAAAATCCCGCCTAGACCGGCGGCAGCCCGGGCATAAAGCCACTGGAAACCGTCCTGTTGGTAGTTACGCCACTGGCCTTCCGGCAGACTGGGCACCGCCACCGGCTGGGGATGCAGCAAAGCCGTCGCGTTTTCCTGCCATCTGGGGCTCAACTGGCGGGTTTTTGCGAACTTGGTCAAAGCTTGAACCAGACCAAGTTGGGAAATATCAACAATCCAACCCGAGCCCCGTTGAAAATCCTGCAATCCCAGTTCCTCGAACTCCTGCAAAATAGCCTGCAAGTCACGCATTTGCGGGGAATACAAATCAACCCAGTTACCATCGGGGCTTTGCCACCAGCGATCGGCACGCCCCAACGCCGCCAAGAAATCCGCGCTCTGTACCCGCTCTGAACCCAGACACCACTCTAAATCCAGGCGATAGTCCCCCGATTCAAAACTGCTAAGATTCAGGGTCATCTCGGGGATTTCCGAAAAAATCTTGGTGTGCTCCAACTGAGGCGAAAACACCACCCGGACACAGTCGGTGTCGTTGATATCATCGGCTAGGTCACGCAGTCGGTTCAATTCCCACACCGGGAAAACATGGTTGAAAAAATTCCGGGTGGATTCCTCGCGCCAGGCCAATTGCGCCCCCAAACGAGCCATTAGCTGACTGACGGTTTTACTGGGATTATGGGTGTCCACCGGCAGCGAGATAATCTTGCCGGCCGGGGATTTACGTTGCAAAGTCCAGGTAAACTCCAGTTGGCGCGGCTCTACGGGATTCACAGCCAAGAACCCGTGCAGCGTGGCCGGTCCGAAGTGATGCGATTGGGCTAGCCGCCGGGTTTCCGGGGTCAGCAGCGCCACTAAATCTAAGGTTTCCGTCCACTGCTCCCACTGCGCCCAGAAATGGTCTATTTCCGGGGCAGACACGATTATGGGATTTGCTTGGATATCAGCTAGCGCCTCGTGAAAAGTACCCGAAATCGCGGGGGCAAGCCGAAAACCGGACAGTTGCGTGGGGAGTTGTTTGGGGTTCGGCTTCACGAGGGGCTTGCCCGAAATTTCGAGTCCTGCTCCGGTTTCCGCAATATCCAAAAACATGGTTGCGTCCAGGTCATCGGGCACATAAACAAAGTCGCGAGCCGGGTCGGAAAAGATTTCGACCCCTTTGTGATAGCAGTCTTGTAAACATTGGAGTCCCGTGGAATCCAGGGAGTCTACCTGGATTAAACCTTGGTTCGATGCCTGGTCGAACAAGGAACGCAAAGCCGTGAGCTGGCCGGTGTTCAAACCGGCGGTGACGGAAACCCAGCGGGAAGTCAAATCCCGCCACCGGGCGCGGCGTGTCGACCAGGCGTTTTTAGAATCCAGGCGCAATGGCACCAGTAACCCGTCCTCGACTTGCAATGCCAGGGGCTGGTTTTGCGGGTCAATCTCGACGGGGCGAAGCAGGGCTTGCAGGCGCTGTTCCCAATCGGTTTCCTTACTGGTCATTGTCCCAATTCTACCAGGAACAGAAAATAGTAAAATCAGGGTCGTTATGTTGCATGTGATTTTTTACCAACCGCGTATCGCGGGAAATACTGGGGCGGCGATTCGCCTGGCGGCCTGTACCGGGGCGACTCTGCATGTGGTGGAACCAACCGTATTCGATTTCGAGGACACCAAGTTGAAACGCGCTGGCTTGGACTATCACGACTTGGCACACTTACAGCGCCACCCTGATTTGGACGATTGTTTCGCGGCAATTCCCGGAAAAATCTATGCCTTTACCGGGCACACCGAGGTCATGCTGCCGTCGGTGCATTTCCAAGATGGTGATGCCTTGATGTTTGGTCCGGAAGACACCGGGCTGCCGGTGCCGGTTATGGACGACCCCCGGGTGACTTCCCGGGTGCGGATTCCCATGCTAGAGGGGCGCCGTTCCTTGAACCTGGCGATTTCGGCAGCGGTCGGGCTGTATTTCGCGTGGGGGCAACTGGGCTATGTCGGCGGGGTTTAGTCGGTTGGGAATTCATGAGGTGCCAAGACATTACGACCGCTTCGCTTTACAACCCCAAAAACTTGGCAATTCCGGGGTTGGGGGGATTACGGCGCAGTGACTCCAGGCTGCCTTGAGCCACAATCTCGCCCTGGTGCATAATGCTCACCCGGTCGGCAACCAGTTTGGCTTCGCTCTGGTCATGAGTTACATAGAGCGCTGTGCTGTCAGAGGCCTTGAGGATTTCGCGAATATCCCGGGCAAGCTCGTATTTGAGCTGTTCATCCAGGGCTGCCAAAGGTTCATCAAGCAGCAGTAGCCTGGGCGCAGGAGCCAGAGCCCGCGCCAGCGCCACCCGCCCAGCTTGCCCCCCAGAAAGCGTTGAAATACCACGGTTTTCATAGCCTTCCAGGTGTACCAGGCGCAGCATCTGCGCCACCCTAGCTTCGCGTTGGGCTCGGGTTGGTCGGGGACGCCGCATTTCCAGGCCATAGGCGATGTTCCCCGCCACATCACGGCCGGGGAACAGTTCCCCACCCTGAAACAGCATGGCGAAACCCCGCCGGTGTACCGGGGTGCGTTTGAGGTCTTGGTTATCCCAGGCGATTGTTCCGGAATCCGGTTTCAGCAATCCACTGATGACCTGTAGCAAAGTTGACTTGCCACAACCCGAAGACCCCAACAACACCATGACTTGGCCAGGTTCGAGTTCCAAGGACACATTTTTTAGAACCGGGATGGGTGCCACACCACGGGAAAGTGGCGGATAAGCAAATTGCACCTCATGAACCCGCAGCCCCTTAGAAACCACCGAAACCTCCCGGAAAACGAACGAACCACATGAATATAACCCTCTAAGCTGACGTGCGGCGCCACTCGGCCAAAAACATCGCGGCGGCGCAGAGTCCCGCCAACAGCACCGCAGCGGCATTGGCCGCCCCCTGGGCAACGATTTCTGGTTTGGAGCTCAAAGCAAAAATCGCCACCGGCAAGGTTGGTTGTAGCGGACGCGCTAGGAAACTGGTGGCACCGAACTCGCCCAAGGCAATGGCGAAGGCAAACCCCGCCCCCACCCCAGAAACCCGCAGCAACACCGGCAATTCCAGGGTGAAAAATACCTGTAGGGGCGAAGCACCTAAAGTCGCCGCCGCCTGCAAAAGACGTGGGGGAATAGCCCGAACGGTAGGCAGTACGGCACGCAACACCAGTGGTAGCGCCACTACCGAGGCCACTCCGCCCAAGAAAAACGCATTGGCGGGCATGGAAAACGGCGGGGCTTGCAAGGTTATCAACATGCCGAAACCCACTGTAACCGCGCTGACCCCCTGGGGCGAGGCCATCAGCACATCCAAGGATTCTTGCACCCAGCGCCACGCCCGCGCTTTGAACCGCCGGGTCAGCACCACCGTCACTGACAAGCCCGTCACCAGGGTTAGCGCCGTGGAAATCAGGGCGACCTCTAATGAATAAACTGCCGCCGACAGCGCCGAACCCGGCAAGGCCGCCGACAAACCCGGACGCGCCAGTGCCGCATAGTTATCCAGTGTCCACTGGCCTTCACGGTGCAAAGAATCGAGCAGCAACCCACCCAAAGGCAAAACCACCAACACGACCCCCGCGAGTGACAAGACCAGCGCCAACAAATCCTCGCGACGCGGCTGCCGGGGCGGCACGGAACGAATCTCGCCGGCGACAGCCTCGAAACGCGAGCGAGACACCGCATTGAGAATCAACGCCACCAGCACTATCGCAATCTGGAGCAGTGACAACACCGCCGCGCCCGGCAAATTCAGGAAAGCAGCGGTTTCCAGATAAATTTCAACCTCTAAGGTGGTTATTTTCACCCCGCCGATAACCCGAACCAGCCCATAGGACGTAATGCAATACAGGAACACCAGCGAGGCTGCGGCGAAAATTGCGGGGAATAAACGCGGCAGAGTAATTGTAAAGAACGCTCGGGCGGGGCTGGCTCCGAGCACTCGCGCTGCGGCCACCACCCTGGGGTCGAGTCGAATCCATGCCGTACCCACCAGGCGCGCCACTAGGGAAAAATTGAAGAACACCATTCCCAGTACAATCGCGACCCGTGTTCCGGCCAGCCCCAGGAAACCCAGCGGCCCCGAATTCGCCAGCAGGTTTTGGAAAGCCACCCCCACCACCACCGAAGGTAACACCAGGGGTACCCCCAGCAGGGCGCGACAGACCCGGCGTCCCGGCCAGCGCAAACCGTAGAGTACCCAGGCACCCGCCACGCCCAGAATCACGGAAAACCCAGTGCCCAGCACCCCCATCTCGAGGGTCCAAAACAGCACTGACCAGGTTCGCGGGCGGGTCATCGTGTCTCGCCAGGCTTGCCCGAAGGACGGCGCGCCCGGCATTACTCCCCCGCTGATGCCCAGCCAGATTAGCCGTGCGGTAGGAACCAGAAAAAACAGCCCCCAGAATGCCAGTGGCACCACGATGGCCGCTGCCAACAGGATTCTGGGGACAGTCTTGTCCCAGCACTTGTGCCCACGCTTGTCCGAGTTTTGTTTCTGTCTGGGGGGCATCGCGGGCGTGGCGGTAGGCGCGGCGGCGGGCGCGGCACTGACGGGTTCGGCTGCGGTGGGCACGGCGTTATTCCCTGTTATTCACAATGTCAATCGCGACCTAGGACATGATTTCAGTCCAGGCTCGCACCCAGGCTTCGCGTTTCTCGCTGACCTGTTTGTCATCCAAGGACACGGCTTTCCCGGAGGGTGCCCCGAATTTGGCCAGCGGTTCCGGCAGGGACACGCTGTCCAACACGGGGTACATATAGTTGTTTTCCACCAGGTCTTTTTGCGCGGTTTCCTCGGTCAGGAACTTTACCAAGGCGGCGGCTCCCTCTGGATTTTTGGCGTTTTGCAACACAGCGGCATATTCCACCTGACGATAACAAGTGTCGGGAACATTACCGATGGTGGTGGCATCCCCGGCCTCGTTTACCGCCCAGGCCGGCGAGGACGCGTAAGACACCATAATCGGATAGGCAGCTGATTTGTTTTTATTACCCCCGGCCGTGAAATCCGCGTTGAACGCCGTGTCCCAAGAATCCGTTACCTTGACCCCGTTGGCTTTCAAGGCCTTCCAATAGTTCTGCCAACTGTTTTCGCCTTTGGCTTTGATGGTGGCCAACATAAAGGCCAGTCCCGGGGTAGAGGTTTGCGGGGATTGAACCACCGTCAGGTTCTGGTACGCCGGAGCGGCGAGATCATCGAAGGTGGCGGGTGGTTTCAAGCCTTTGTCTTGGAAATATTTAATGTCGTAGTTCACGCAGACTTCGCCTTGGTCGATGGGTACCAGTTGTTTTTCCGCGCCACGCGCCTTGGTGACGCTGGGTGCCAGTTGTCCCGTAAAGTCAGCTAAGGCTCCGGCTTTTACGGCGGCTTGTGCGGTGTTGTTATCCATCCCGAACACCGCATCCCCCAGGGGGGCGTCCTTGGTGAGGATGATTTTATTCGTCAGTTCCACCCCGTCCCCAGATTTGACGACCTTCAGGTCGTAGCCGGTTTTTTTCTTGAAAGCAGCGATGGTTTCTTCACTCAGGGGGAAGGAATCATAGGCCACCAGGGTCACTTCGCCTTGCCCGGTGCCGGCGGCGGTGGGTTCGGTGGCGGCGTTGTGCTTGGCGGGTATTGATGAGGTACAGGCCGCCAGTGCCAGTGCCCCGGCCAGTAGTGCTGCCCCCTTCATGAGGTGCGTGCCGCGCTTGCATCCGTAGTCTTGGCGAGTGCGATTGGTTTTAAACATGGTTACTGCTCCTAGATAATCCAGAGCAGGGGTTAAAAACACCGGTTGCGGTGTTTTCGAGATTGACTCGACTTCCTTGGCGGCATTATCCGCCCAGGTTCGAGGGTCTGCCTGGTAGTGGGCACTCTCAGCGTATTTCGCTCCCCTGTCGGTTTCATTATAGGCCACTTACGGTTGGGATTTTCCCGTCCGCAGCTCCCGACGCAACCAGCCGCATCCCAGCTGGAACCGCGCCGGGGAAATAAATTCAAATCTGTAACACAGAGACTAAGATATTCTTTTGATGCAAACTGGAATTTATACACGACCAATCAGCCGAAACTGAAGAAAGACAAAATAATGAAATCAAAGAAAATTTTAGCACTTGGACTCTCCGGTGCCTTGCTGATTCCTTTAAGCGGCACCATTTGCACCTCGATGTCATTCGCGGCAACACCTCATGAAAACACCACAATAGCAGAGAAAAACGATGCTGTTGTCCCCAAGGATGAAGCTGCAGCTCAGGCCAAGGTAAAAAAGACCCGGGAAGCCTGGCAAGCTAGCCGCAGTGCCGCCAAAGCCCAGTTCGATTCTGGTTCCAAGGGGTTCTTTGAAGAAGTCGGCGCCAAAGACGCCATAGCACAACTACAAACCGATTACAAGGTTAGCGACGGAACCCCTCTTATTTCCTACACGCACATCGGAGACCCGAAAGACGCCACCTCCCTAAAAAACATGGCCAGTACTTTTCAATGGATGCGTAAAGCCAATGCGTTACGCGCCCAGTGGGGAGACGTGGACGGGTCGCCCGCCGGACCGCTAAAAGTCACTGACGAACTCATGGCCATCGCCCAAGTCAACACCAACTGGTCTACCTTTCACCACGAGCACTCACATAACGGATACGGGGAAAACATTGCCTGGGGGTACAGCGATCCCTTCATTGGATGGTTTGATGCAGAAAAGAAGATTTACGACTCGAAAGGCAAAGGAGTAACCGGTCACTACACAAACATTGTTAATTACAAGTGCAAAAAAGTAACCGGTCACTACACAAACATTGTTGATCACAAGTATCGCGTCACCGGTTTCGCGGTTCGTACAGGCGACAGGGAAAGCTACGGCGTAACGCATCTGCAGCAGTTCAACTGGGGAGCATCCGCCTTCAACCGCAAATCCCAGCGCAGACAGCCTGAAAACTGCCACACTCAAGAGAGCATAGACCAGCTAAAAGCCCAGGGCATCAACCCCGACAGCATCGAATGGCTTGGCCCGCTGTGCTCCGATAACTCCAGCTCTGAAAGCGAAACCCCGGAATCTGTCGCAACGGGTGCTTACACGGTGGACGAGTACGAAAAACGTTTCCAGGACTACTACCAAAAGATTCAAGTCCGGATGCGCCACGGCGATGCCAATTTGAAAGCCAAATACGATGCCGCCAAGAAAGAGTTGTCACAGTTGCAGGCTAAACGCGCCGCCGTCTCGCGCCCGGAACGTTTAGCTGGTCCTTCCGGGGTGGAAACTTCGGTTAACGTGGCTAAGCACGCCTGGGGGGACAAATGGCCAGTGGTTTACGTGGCGTCCAACCACAACCCGGTCGATGCCCTGGCAGCGGGAACCCTCGGGGACGGCCCGGTGGTTTTGACTGACGGGGTGAGCCTGAACCTGGGCGGGGTCAAACCAGAACAAATTGTCATCTTAGGCGGTAGTAAAGCAGTTCCAGCCAATATTGAAGCCCAAGCTGCATCCCTGGTAGGAGCAACCAATGTGACTCGGCTGCAAGGCGGGGATCGCAACGCCACCGCCGAAGCAGTAGCCAACCGTTGGCAAACAATCAACGGGCTGCCAAAAGTCGTGTACGTGACCCGCAACGCCGGTATGGGTTCCCCCGACGCGGTAGCAGGATCGGTGCTGCGAGACGGACCGATCCTGACATTCACTAACGACGCCTCAATAGCGGCAGCCGGTAAAAAAATCAAAGAATTCGCCCCCGAAAAAGTCATCGTGCTGGGCGGTGAAGCCGTAGCCACACCCCCGGTAGTAGCTCAGCTAGTAGGCAAAACCAGCTGGCAACGGTGGTCCGGATCGGATCGCTACCAAACCGCAGCAATAGTGGCCAAAAACGCACTGGCGCAAAAGGCTGGCCGCGTGGCATACATCGCCGCCGGAACGGCATTGAAAGACGCAATGGTAGCGGGTGCAGTAAACGACGGGGTTATCCTGTTGACCCCGAATACAGGTGCCGGAGTGCGTCAGCAACGCGAATCACTGAAACTGGAATCGGTTATCGGCGTGGGCGGGATCCGAGTTTTGCCCGAGGCAGTTTTGGCCGCTATCCGTTAGATATCCGTGGATATTTAGCGAACCAAAAACCGGAATCTTGGGGCACTATAACCCGGGAATACCGACGGGGCATGCCACGTTTACAATCACAACCCGGGCTGGCACCTCATGAACCCGAGAAAACTAAATAGACCTTGTCCCCGACGCAACCAGCCGCATCCCAGCTGGAACCGCGCCGGGGGCAAACTCTATCGATTTGATGCGCCGCTTCACCCCCGGTAAAATTTGGAACAATAAAATTGTAAAAATTATTAGCCCCAGGAGGCCATTTTGTTTAACGATACCGCTCAAGTTCTAAGCTTTGTGCAAGATAAAAAAATCCGATTCATCGACGTACGATTTTCCGATTTGTACGGCACGATGCAACACATGACCATCCCCACGAATATGCTCGAAACGACCCTCACCAAGGGCATGATGTTCGACGGGTCTTCCATCAAGGGATTCACCAAGATTAATGAATCCGACATGAAACTGATTCCCGACCCGACAGCGGCTTTTGTCGACCCTTTCCGCCAAGAACCCACTTTGGTGCTCTATGCCTCGGTAGTCGATCCCTTTACCAATGAGCCATTTAGCCGCGACCCACGCGGAGTCACTCAGAAAGCCGAAGCGTACCTGAAGTCCACCGGCATCGCCGACACATGCTATTTCGCACCGGAACCCGAATTTTACCTCTTTGACTCGATTCAATACCGCACCGATCCGGCCGACACCTTCGTGAAAATCCGCTCTAATGAAGCCTCCTGGACCGCCGGAGACGAGGAAAACGGGCATAACCTGGGCAACCGGATGCCCTTCCAACATGGTTATGCCCCGGTTCCCCCTATGGATCGCAGCGCGGATATTCGCGACGCTATTGTTCGCACCTTGCAAGACACCGGTTTCGAGATTGAACGTGCCCACCACGAAAACGGCGCCTCGGGTCAACAAGAAATCGGTTACACCTATTCCACCTTGCTGCACGCGGCAGATAACTTAACGGTGTTCAAGTACATAGTCAAAAACAAAGCAATTGAACTGGGTAAAACCGCGACTTTCATGCCTAAACCCCTGTGGGGCGAGGCCGGATCCGGTTTGCACTGTCACGTGTCCCTGTGGAAAGACGGTAATCCCCTGTTCTATGGGGAATCCGGATACGCGGGGCTTTCTGATTTGGCACGCTGGTTCATCGGCGGGCTGTTGCGCCACTCGGCCGCGATTCTGCCTTTCACTAATCCTTCGATTAACTCTTTCCGTCGTCTGGTTCCCGGCTTTGAAGCCCCGGTGAACCTGGTGTATTCCGCACGCAACCGCTCTGCCTGCATCCGCATCCCCATTACCGGGGTTTCCCCGCAGGCTAAACGCATTGAATACCGGGTGCCTGACCCGTCAGCTAATCCTTATCTGGCTTTTCCGGCGATTTTGATGGCCGGTTTGGATGGAATTCGCAACCGTATCGAGCCGGCCGAGCCGATTGACAAGGATCTCTACGAACTGCCCCCCGAGGAATACCACGATATCGAGAAGCTGCCACCCTCACTTGATTTGGCTTTAAATGCCCTCGAGGAAGACAACGAATTCCTGACCGAAGGCGACGTGTTCACCACGGATTTGCTGGAAACCTGGATTACCCAGAAACGCGAATCCGAGGTACAACGCCTGTTCGTCCATCCCCACCCCTTCGAGTTTGAGTTGTACTACAACTGCTAGTAGCTAGGCTTTAATCGACAGACAAAGCCCCGGGGCGTTCACGCCTCGGGGCTTTTGGGGCGCAAACCCGATGTGAAACTGGATTGGTTTGGGCATCTGCCCTGGGATTTCAAACGGCGAGTTCAGCGATGTCGCGGTTTAAACACCCACGGTCCAATCGTCAGTATTATGCCGATAATCACCGCGAAACTAAGCATCACATAGTCATCGCCAAAACCGTTTACGAATACCCGCAAGGCCACCAGCACCAAAATCAGCACCCCCAAAGCACTGACCATACTGGCCGGGGTTAAACCCGGAATCCCCAGGTTCAGGTTCAAAGCCTGTTGCAACTTCATCCCGAAACCGCTGGCCGCCGCGATTTGGCTCATCACCACGGGGTCAGAACTGGCGGTGATATTTAAGCCCAGCTCCCCCGGTTTCGGGGTAGGTTCCGGGGTGGTGAAAATGGTGGGCATCCCCAGCACCATCGAAGCATCCGGGGAAGCGGCTTGGGTGCGAGGCTGATTTCCCCCCTGGCGGGTCGCGGTTTTACTGGTTGTGGTGGTGGCTTCTTCGATTTGCGAGGCGGCTTGTTGCGCCGCTGTTTGGCGGGCGGCCACTTCGGGGCGTGGCATAGCGGCGTGTCCCGGTGCGGTTGGGGTGCCAGGAGCAGCGGGAGCGCTGGTGTTGCTGGTGGTAGTGTTGGCTGCGTTAGGAGCGCTTTGGGTACCGGCAGCGCGCAAAGCTGCGGCTCCGGCGGCTGGCCGGTTGGCGACGGCCGCCCCGGTAGCCGGTCGAGTCGCGGCTGCGTCGCTATCCACACTGTTTTCGCCCGGTGACGTGGCTCCGGTTTTACCGTCACCCGAACCGGTCGGCAAGGTTGATGGGTTGGTGGCCGCACTAGTTGCCGCTTTAGCGTGCGCCGTAATATTGGCGGCGATTGCGGTGGCATGAGGTGCCATCGCGGATGGCTGGCTGCCACTCGACATGTCGCCATTAGGGTTCCCCGACCCGGGTGGTGTCGACGACGAATTCGGATTCGGGGTGGCGCCTAATGAACCCGAAGTACCCAAGCCGCTCTGCCCTTGGCCCCCCGTCGTGGCTACCTGGCCATTTACCAGATTTCCGGTCAAACTAGCGCAACCAGCACCCGCACCCATCCCGGTAAAACCAGAAACACTGCCAGCGGAATTACCCGATGCCGCCGATCCACCCAAAGTGGAACCACCGGAGGCGCCCTGGGTGAAAGCCGGCAGCAAACGCCCCATCGTACCATTCCCCACACTGCCTTTTTGCGTCTGCGAAGCAAGCTGCTGCCACGCATTAGTAGAGAGACTTAAGGTGTCAAGCTTCGCGCTTGACACCGAGGAATTTGCGGATGTTGGGATGCTCGACCCGCTACGAGATTCATTTTGGGTCGAAGAAGCCTTGCCGGCAGCGGCCTCGGCACTGTTTTGTTCGGCTGGAATTCCAGTGGCGGTACCGGAGGCGGCTCTCGGATTAGGGCTCAATTGGGATTGCGAGGCCGTATTGGCAGCCGCTTGGGTCACCGCATTTTGAGCATTCTGGGCGGAAGTCTGTGCATTAGCCGTGTTGGAAGCAGATTTTCCGGCACTATACGAGGGCAGCGGGGCACCCACTGATGGAATACTCATATTTCCTCCCTTGTCCGTATAGCCAATGGCGCCTCATGAACCCGCGACACACCCAAATGACATATCGACAGTTTTACCCCAAATCTGAACGGATAGTTTCCGAAACATGCGACCGGGGTTCAGGCATCACAGATTTTAGCGCGTAAGCTTATCTAGGTAGCATTGTACTGAAGCATGGCTGTTATCGGAGGTTCCATTGACACTGAAATATTTCGCTACCCCGCCACAGGTTAACCTGGAGGCAAATGATTCGATTCCCGCGCTGTTTTTTGCCCGCGCCCGGCGCACCCCACATGCCGTGGTGATGATGCGCCCCAAGCCCTTTGAGCAAGGCTGGGAGGAAATCACAGCCGCTGCTCTAGCGAGCCAGATTATAGATTTGGCGCGGGGATTAATCGGGATGGGGCTGCAGCCCGGGGACTGTATCGGGCTGATGGCAGGAACCTCGTATGACTGGGTGTTAGTGGACTACGCCGGGCAAACCGCCGGGCTGACGGTAGTACCGATTTATGAAACCGATGCGGCCAGCCAGGTGGACTGGATTTTGGAAGATACTGGCTCCCGGCTGGTGATTACGGATACTGCTACCCAACAGCGCCTGGTGGAATCCACCGGCAGAACTGTGGATTTCGGGGTGATGGCATTAGAAGACGGCGCTTTAGACCAGATTCGCTTGATGGGAGCGGGGATTTCCAAACAGGAAGTTAAGACTCGATTAGAGAATGTGAACCTGGATTCCTTGCTTTCGGTGGTTTACACTTCCGGTACTACGGGTCGCCCTAAAGGCGTGGAACTGACCCAGCGTAATTTTTGCTACATGGCTTTGATGATTGGCGAAGCCCTGCCAGAGGTTATTGACAACAAGAAGACCCGGCTGTTGCTGTTTTTGCCGCTGGCTCATGTTTTCGCGCGGTTTTCCTGTTTCACGGTGCTGTCAGGACGGGGGATGCTGGCCTGTGTTCCCTCGGTAAAGACCCTGATGAGTGACCTGCAGTCTTTCAAGCCGACGGTGATGACTGTGGTTCCCCGGGTGTTGGAAAAGATTTATACCGCCGCCCAGGTAAAGGCCGGGAAAGGCTTGAAACACAGCGTATTTGCTTGGTCGACTAAACAGGCCATTCAATATTCCCAGGCCTTAGATAGCCTTCATGAACCGGGATGGCGGCTGCGGGTGCAGCACCGTTGGGCAGAGCGCCTGGTATATTCGAAGATTTTGGATATTTTGGGTAAAGATTGCCGCTATGTCATTAGTGGTGGTGCCCCTCTGGGGGAAAGGCTGGGTCATTTCTATCGTGGACTAGGTCTGAATGTGATTGAAGGCTGGGGCTTGACTGAAACAGCGGGACCGGTAACCGGTAATGTGCCAGAGGTGCGAATTCCCTCGGTGGGTCTGCCCTTGCCGGGAGTAGAAGTGCGTATCGATGATACTGGCGAGATTTTCGTTCGTTCTGACCTGGTTATGCGCGGCTATCGTCATAACCCGACCGACACCGCTGCGGTATTGGATGCGCAAGGTTGGTTTAGAACCGGGGATTTGGGCGAAATTGACGATGACGGATTCTTGAGTATCACCGGCCGGAAAAAGGAACTGATTGTAACCGCTTCGGGCAAGAATGTCTCCCCGGCACCTCTAGAGGAGGCCTTCCGGGGGCATCCCTTGGTTTCCAATGTGGTGGTTATTGGGGATAAGCGCCCCTTTGTGTCGGCTTTGGTGACTTTAGATCGCGAGATGCTGCCGACTTGGTTGGCTAACCACAAGTTGCCCTCGATGGATGTAGCAGCAGCAGCGGTGCATCCGGCCGTGCAAGAATCCTTAATGCGCGGTGCCACGCGGGCTTCAGAGTCGGTATCTCGGGCGGAATCAATTCGTAAAGTGCGAGTGATTTTGGGGGATTTCACGGTGGACAATGGCATGTTGACCCCATCCATGAAGGTGCGTCGGGAGGTAGTAATGAAAAAATATTCCCGCGAAATTGATGCGATTTATGGTAAGTAATCCAGGGAATTTATGTAATCGCTAAAAAGCTGCTAGATGTTGTTCGGCGTTTTTAGGTGGAGCGCCGAACAACATCTAGCAGCTAAAAAAGTTTGTGCCCACCGGATGGTGGGCACAAACCACAGGTCTCTTACAGGGAGTGCGGACTATTCTGCATCAACCAGTCGAGAGTTGCGACGCGAGGTGGCAACTGCACCAACCAGGAAGGCCAAACCCAGAATCAAAGCACCAGCGGAAAGCAAGGTGGCGTACTGGGCAATGGAACCGGTACGAGCCAAACTACGGCTCAATGTCCCGGTTTCAGCAGCAACCTTAGAACTGGCGTTAGCCTTGACGTTATACTGCGCTACAGCGGCATTTTCCTGGACAGCAGTGGAAGGAACCACGTTAGCGTTAACAGTGGCTTCTTCAGAAACCGCCGCATTGAGCAGCGGAGTAGCTTGTCCGGGAACCAAAGCCGGTCCAGCGGGTTGCGGCAGTTCGAAGAATACTACCTGAGATTCACCATTCGGAGTCTTTTCCGAAGAGGGAACCGCTTCCTCGGTCTTAGCCATGGTCAACAGCGGAGCCTGAGCATCGGGTTGTGGAGTAACAACTTCCTCGGCATCGTCGCTGGCCGCAACAGAACTGTGGCTAGGTAGTACATAAGTAACGGGAACAACCGATTCTGCGTTGACCTCAGTCCCGGCCGCTGCAGCAACAGACGTCCCCTCCTTAGTCTCTTCGGCTACCTTTTCGGTGGAAGGTTCAGTGGTTTTAGCCTTATCAGTGGTGGCTTCCTCACTGTTTTCTTTAGCCTCTGTCGGAGCAGAATCCGCAGCCTTCGGAGCTTCCGTGGCTTCAGACTTCTCTTCAGTGGCATCCTTCGCAACCGACTCAGCCTCTGACTTCGCTACCTCAGCTTCATCAGCGGCCTTCTCAGCCTTTTCCTGGGTGGTGACAGGAGCCTTTTCGGCATCAGCAGCTTCCTGCTTTTCAGGAGCAGCTGTTTCCTTGCCTTCAGCACTCTCGCCAACCTCGAAACCCCCGGCAGGCACACTGGCTACAGGCTCAATGGGAGTACTAGCATCTACCTCAGGAACACCCGTATCAGCGTGCGCCCCTGCGAAGCCCATGAGAGCCGCAACCAGAAGACCTCCGGTGGCTGCGTAAAACTTATGTGAACTTTTCATTTTGGGAGACCTCCATGCTCTTACTTGACAGCGCCCTGTACGCTGCCGCAGGCTATCCGGGCTCCTGAACCCATTCCGCAGGCCGAGTTCCCTCTGCCATGTTCGATGTTGTTCCGGTTCCCTTGAAACCTACAGTTATAGTTTAGCGGATTCCGTTGGAAAACCAAGGATTATCCATGTTGGGAAGCTTCAAGCTTCAGTAAAGAAACTTTATACTCGGTAAATTTTAAGCTTAGTCTCAAGAAAAATTACTGATTTTACTGGGTTTAAGGGATTTCCGAGCGGTCAGATTGCCTGAGATAATGTGATAAATATCACATATACTATGCCCCATCCCCCCCGAAATGACAGAACAAAGAATTTGCCAGCTCAGCTCCCTAAGGACACCGACTACGGAGCATATTCCCATGCTCACCAGGTTTTCAGGTAATCACAACCATGTATTTCGAAGTCGACTAAACCCCCGCACGAAACATTTTCGGCGTGTCGCGTAAATTCCCCAGACAGTACCCAGGATTCCTCCCATCCAGAAACCCGTTTCATGTAACGCCCGCGTTTTTCCCAGGAGGCTTCCAGCTCGAACCAGCACCTCATGACCCCGAAAGAACCAACCGCACGTGCCGACCACGAGCCAACTGTGAATCTGAAGCAGTCGATACAACAACATGATGCAGGCTACGAGATGGATTTTCGAGCATGCTTTAGCTCTGTCTATAACTCAGTCCAAGCGAAACCAACAAGCGGCGTGTTCCTAAAACAGCCCTAACCGGTTTCTTTGTCGGGCTGACAGGATTTGAACCTGCGACCACTTGACCCCCAGTCAAGTGCGCTACCAAACTGCGCCACAGCCCGTGACAAGCACCTCATGAAGTGAAACACCCTTTGAGGGGCAACGACACTACTTTACACTAAACCCCGAGCAAGACGAAACTTGAGCGGGCCTTTCCCCGTAAAACCCCAGTATCGAAAACGGAGACAGGCATTGCAGCGGTAAACCGCTTCGAGCGATACTGACCCATTCTAGCTAACGAAACCACCGAAAATATACTGCATTCGCCACTAGCGGCGGCGTTTTTCCCGCACCCGCACCCCAATCTGAACCGGAGTGCCCACGAAACCGAAAGTCTCGCGCAACCGACGCTCAATGAAACGCCGGTATTGGGGATCCAAAAATCCCGTGGTGAACAACACAAAACGCGGTGGGCACACCCCTGCCTGGGTAGCATAAAGAATCCGCGGCTGCTTACCACCACGCAACGGATGCGGATGAGCCGCGACCAATTCGCCCAAAAACGTGTTCAAACGCGAAGTGCCAATCCGAGTCGTCCACCCCTCTAAAGCAGCCTCTAAGGCACGCACAATCCGATTCGTGTGCCAACCAGTTTTCGCAGCAATGTTTATCTTCGGCGCCCAGGAAACATGCGCCAAATCCAGTTCCTGTTCACGCTTCAGTTCCTGTTGACGGTATTCATCAACCAAATCCCATTTATTGTTCACCAAAACCAGGGCACGCCCAGACTCTACCACCAGGTTCACGACTTTCACGTCCTGTTCGCTCAACGGTTCACCCCCGTCAAGCAGCACCAGGGCAACCTCGGCGGATTCAATCGCAGACTGGGCGCGTAGCACCGAATAATAGTCCGCCCCTACGGTTTGCTTGATACGCCGCTTAATCCCAGCCGTATCAACGAAAACCCATTCCTTGCCGTCCAGTTCCAAAACCTCGTCAACGGGATCGCGCGTAGTGCCGGGGGTGTCACTAACCACGGAACGCCCCGAACCGGCCAGGCTATTCAGCAAGGAAGACTTGCCCACATTCGGGCGCCCCACCAAGGCCACTCGCGGCGTAGAATCGGCCGGGCGTTCTACCCGATGGGCAGCAACCGGCGGCAAAGCGTCCAACAGCACATCCAGCAGTTCCCCCACCCCGCGACCATGCAAGGCTGAAATCGGATAGGGTTCACCCAAACCTAGGTTCCATAATCCCGACGCATCGGCCTCTGCTCGTTCGGAATCAACCTTGTTGGCCACCAAGATTACCGGTTTTTTCGAGGCACGCAACAGGCGCATCATGGCTTCGTCAGTGGCGGTCGCCCCCACATTAGCATCCACCACAAACAGTGACACATCGGCCATCTCGATAGCAATCTCGGCCTGAGTGGCCACGGCCTTGTCCAAGCCTTTGACCCCCACATCCCAACCGCCGGTGTCTATCAGGTGGAAATCCCGCCCATTCCAATCCGCATCGTAAATCACCCGGTCGCGTGTTACCCCAGGTTCGTCCAAAACCACCGCAACACGACGTCCTAAAATCCGGTTCACTAAAGTGGACTTGCCCACATTCGGGCGCCCCACTATCGCCACTGTCGGCCAGGAGTCGCGATTGTCCGGGCGTGACAGTTCGGAGAGGTCGCCATCCAACAACGCCAGGTCTTCTGGTTCTAGTTCGTAGTCCCCCAGGCCTTCGCGCAGCAAACGCTCGGTGGCGGCTTCGGTATCGGTTGTGTCGGTTGTGGTGGTTGTCCCGTCCCCCGGGATATGCTCCCCCGGGAGCTCCCCCAAGGTATGCCTGGCCAGCCCCACCTCCGGATTTTCCGTGCCCAAGTCTGCCATCAATTCCCTTTCTATCCCCGTGAAATTCACCAAAAAAACTTGTTCAGTTACCGGGTCTATCCCAGTCGGTATTCTGGTCAATCAAGCTCATCACCGCATCCAGGGTTTGCTCTAAATCCAAACTCGTGGAGTCCACCAGGTGCACCCCAGGAGCAGCTTGCATAAACTCGTTGACTTTCGCATCTTTCATGTCTCGCCCCAGCACCAAAGCCCGTTCGCGTTCCAGCGCTTCCGCCCCGTCGTGCCCAGTATCTTGCAAAGCCCGGCGCAACAGACGAATCTCTGGGTCGGCGGTCAACAAAATCCGCACCGGCGCCTGGGGAGCTACCACCGTGGTGATGTCACGTCCTTCCACCACAATCCCGCGAGTGGAATTCCGGGCTTCCCGAATTACGCGCTGTTGCAAGGCGATTAGTACGGCGCGCACCGCCGGCACCGCCGCTACCCCAGACACAATCGAATCAATGTGTTCCCCGCGAATCACGTGCCCGACATCGAAACCATCAACAAAAAAACGCGGGTTATGCGCCACCGCCGTTACCTTCAAATCCATTTTCGCCATCGCTACCGCCAATTCTTCGGGACGCGATACGTCGAGACCCCGGTGGTCTACCCACCAGGCGGTGGCACGATACATAGCCCCCGTATCCAGATACCCCAAATCCAAGGCCGCCGCTACTTTACGGGCAATAGTGGATTTCCCGGAACCGCTCGGCCCATCAATGGCCACCACCAGGCCGCGTCCGAGGACTTTTTCGCGTAAGTTTTCGTACTTTTCGTATTCCATAAGTCTTTCCCTGCTTGGCGGGGGCATTACGAGTCCCCGGAATCACACTGGATAATGTAACTATCCTAATTTAGCGTCGCCCGAGCAGTTCCGCTACAAACGCGCTACTTTCCAGCCGGTTTCCTGGAGGTGACCGCTCAGTGGTTCCACCGAGGCGGGGATAACGTAGATGTAGGCCAGACCGCGTGATTGTCCCAGCGAGTGTTCGATACGGAAATCTTCGATATTGATTCCGGCGGCACCGATTTCTTGGAACAGTTTCCCCAGAAAGCCGGGTTTGTCTGGCACCAATACCGCCACTTGACCGTAGTTTGAGGCCGCGTCGCCGTGTTTGCCGGGGATACGGCCGACACCTTCGTTGCCTCGGGTCATCACCGTGTTGACGGCTCCCACGGCGCCTTTAGTCCAGGTTTCGTTGCGGGGGGTTCCGTCGAGAGCGCTTTCGGTGTCGCTCACCTCGGGTGCTGGGGTGGGGTTGGTTTCGGATTCATGAGGTGCCATTTCATGAGAAGCTAATCCGGCAATCAAAGCCGCGAGGTTTTGTTGCATTTGCAACAAAACCTCGCGAACAGCTTGGGAGTTTCCCGCCAAAATCGCATTCCACAATCTTGGATCCGAAGCCGCTACCCGCGTCACATCGCGCAATCCTCCCCCGGCCAGTTCCAGGGATGTCGCCGGGGCATCAATCAGCAATCCAGCCATCAGGGATGACACGAGCTGAGGCACATGGGAAACCAGCGCCACGGCTCGGTCGTGTTCTGTGGCTCCGAGGGACACCAGGAATGCTCCCACATCTATTCCTAAAGTCCGGGCAGCTAGAACTGCCGTAGACGCGGTGTCCGGGTGCGCTACCACCACCCAGGGTCGCCCGGTGAACAAATCCCCAGAGGCTGCCCCGATACCATTAACTTCTTTGCCTGCCATCGGATGGACAGAGCAATAGCGACTGGCCGCATCAGGTTTCCCAGCCAAAACTGCTGCGACTATCGGAGTTTTCACCGAGGACACATCTAGGACAATGGATGTTGGGAATTCCACTAGCGCCTCGCAAACAACGCCGGCGGTGACATCGGGTGGGGTGGCTACGACCACAAGGCCTGGCTCGGGGAGGCCAGGATTCCACGGGGTGCCGGCACCCAAGCTGGCACCTAATGAAACGGCAGTAGGGGAAGCATCACGCAAGTAAACCGATAAGCCCAGACGGGTCAAAGACAAACCCAAGGAACCACCGATTAGCCCGGCTCCGATAATCAAAACTGGACCTTTTGTACCCGCCGTTCCACTATCGCTAACACGCGTATCGACCGCTCCAAATTCAAGGTTTTTTGTACCTAACATTCCACAATTGGGAGCCGCCTCACGTCTCGATTCGTAGGAATCTGTACTATTCGTTACAGATTGTGTTACTTCCTTCACTGTCCCGCTCATGACTATAAACCCACCATTTCCTGCAGCTTTACCAAATCGGAACCGGTTAGTAGCCGGAAATGACCTTCCTTCAAATCCCCTAGACGCAGCGTTCCAATCGCGGTGCGGGTCAAAGCTGAAACCGGATGCCCCACCTCTGACAGCAGTCGGCGCACCACACGATTCTTGCCAGAATGCAGCGTCAACTGAACAATCGAGGAACCCCGCCGAACCTCAACCAACTTGAAAGTATCTACCTTAGTCACGCCATCTTCGAGTTCCACGCCTCGGCGTAATACCTTGCCCAATCCAGGTTTAACCTGGCCTTGCACCATCGCCACGTAGGTTTTGGGCACCTCGTAGCGAGGATGAACCAAGCGATTAGCCAAATCGCCATTATTGGTAAGCAGAATCAGCCCGGCCGTCGCCACATCCAGGCGCCCCACGTGGAACACACGTTGGGGAAGCTTCGTCGCCCAATCCCCCAAGCATGGCCGGTCATCCTCGGGTTGCATGGTAGAGACCGTCCCCACTGGCTTGTTAAAAGCCCAAACCTGTAAGGCAGCATCCGTGTGAATTCGCTGGCCATTTACCGTTATGCGCGCACTAGGCAAAACTTTCAGCCCCATTTCCGTCACGGTTTCACCGTCCACCTGGACTCGGCCACGTTTAATCAGGTCTTCACTGGCACGCCGCGAAGCCACCCCGGCCTGCGACAGCAGTTTCTGTAGCCGAACCGGTTCTTCCGGAATCTCCACCGCAGGCGAAGCGCCCGGATTAGAATCAGAGCAGAGCGCGTGCTCGGGAACCTCGGGAATAGCCAGGTTCGTGTCCTCGACAAGGGTTTTCGTTTCATTCATGAGTTGCTCCTAACTGTGCCTCGCTAAATTCCTTAACACCACGCTGGGTCTGGGCATCCAAAATTGCCTCGGCCGCCTCGGTTGCTTCCGCTGCCAATACCCCAGATAAATCCGGATTTGCTGGCACATACGGTGCCAGCGGCGGCAAATCCTCCAGGCTATCCAAACCGGTTTGCTCTAAAAAAGCCGCCGTGGTTTCATATAGAATCGCCCCCAGATTGGTCTGGCCGCACTCCGCAATCAAACCCCGTGCCGTCAGATTACGCATCACCGAGTCTACATTCACCCCGCGAATCGCGGCGACTTGCCCCCGGGTACAAGGTTGCTTGTAGGCCACCACTGCCAAGGTCTCTAAAGCGGCCTGCGATAGTTTGCCTGAAGAACCCAGATTTACAAAACCAGCGACCAGTTCCTGGAACCGAGGCGCGGCATAAATCCGCCAACCTCCAGCGCTTTCACGCAGCTCAAAGCCCCGTGACCGCGAGCCGGTTTCGCCGCGATATTCGGCCGCTAAAGCGGCTAGCGCCTCATGAATCCGCGCCTCCGGCACCGCTAAAACGGTAGCAAGAGAAGTTAACGTAACTGGAGCCTCGGAAATCATCAAAATGGCTTCGAGACCAGACAACAGCTCCGCGTCCGAGGCAAACCCATCCCCAGATTCCGCCACGATGGCCGTGGCGGGCGACGCTTCGGGCTCCGACACGAAATCCCCCATAGGTTCCCCCCAGAATCCCCCGCCTGCTAGTAGGTCATTCATTGCCACTCCCCTTCCGCATCACTAAACGCCGCGTCGGAATCATCTGACTCGACCGTTTCAGTTGAATCCACCGGCTTTCCCACCCAGGTAATAACTAACTTACCCAAAGGATATTCCTGGTCGAAACTGAGGTGGCCATGACGATACATGTCCAACAACGCCAAAAACCGCGAAATTATCACTGGCAAGGTCTTAGCATCCGCCACCAACTGGCGGAAAGTCAAGGAACCCGCCTGGCGCAAACGTTCGGTCAAAACCTGGCTTTGCTCAGTGACGGAAACCAACGGATCATGCAGATGTGCCACCAGTACTTGAGGCGGCGTAGCGAAAATCGCCCCGGCGGCGCGACGAGCCAAATCCTCGCAATCAATCGTGGTTTTAAGGCTAGCCAAAACCCCCTTGAGCAGAGGCTCCGCCCCCGGTACTCGACCCATCGCCGAACCGTATTCATCCCAGTTATAGGCAATAAACCCGGCAGCCTCTTTGTAGGTTTGGTACTGAATCAAACGAGAAATCAGCAAATCCTGAGCCTCCAACAGTTCCAGGTCTTCCTCGGTTTCCACCATCCCCGGCAGCAACCGCGCGGCTTTGATGTCCAGCAAAGTCGCCGCAATAACCAGAAACTCGGTAGCTTGGGACAGCGAGGGAAACTTGGCGATGTATTCCAAGAATTCGCTGGTAACCTCGGCCAAAGCGAAAGCCGTGATATCAAGTTTTCGTTTCGCCACCAAATCAGCTAAAAGATGAAACGGACCGGTATATTCCGCAGTGTTTACTTCGAAAGACGGGTTTTTAACCGAAGAATCAGGCGACATATCCCTTGGCGACCACTTCACGTGCCAAACGGCGATAGGCCTCAGCTCCGTCATGAGTTGGCGCGAACTCGGTTATCGGACGCGTTGCCACCGTAGAATCCGGGAACTTCACCGTGCGGTTAATTACAGTGGAAAACATTTTGTCCTGGAAAGCCTCGGTCAAACGTTCGAAAACCTCTTTGGAATGAAGCGTGCGCGAATCTACCATCGTTGCCAAGATTCCGTCCAGCTGCAGGCGTGGATTCAAACGGTCGCGCACCGTGTTAATCGTCTCCATCAACAAAGCCACCCCGCGCAGCGCGAAAAACTCGGTAGCCACCGGGATAATTACCCCGTGGGCAGCCGTAAGCGCATTTACCGTCAACAAGCCCAACGACGGCTGACAGTCAATAACTATCAGGTCATAATCCTGTTCCACATCACGCAAAACCCGCGCCAAGATGGTTTCACGCGCCACTTCGTTAACCAGCTGCAACTCGGCGGCAGAAAGATCAATGTTAGCTGGAATCAAGTCCAGATTCTCTGTGCCGGTGTTCTGAATCACATCGCGAATAGTCACATTGTGGTGACCACTGAGCATCAGAGAATAAATCGTGTTATCCAATTCGTGACCGTTAATCCCTAAACCCACCGAGGCTGCGCCCTGCGGGTCAAAATCCACCAACAACACCCGTCGACCATAACCGGCCAAAGCCGCCGAAAGATTAATAGCCGTGGTGGTTTTCCCCACCCCGCCCTTTTGGTTGCACATAGCGATAATACGCGCCGGACCGTGCCCAGACAGGGCGGGGGGCTCCGGAAACTCCGTGTCTTCGGGCGGAACCGGCATCATAGCGGGCTGAGACGTTTTCACATAATTATCTTACCGAAAGATTTCGGCTAAGTGAGCCGGGCGCGAGGGTGTGCCGAAGCATAAACTTCGAGCAACATCTGTTTCGAGACTTTCGTATAAATCTCCGTGGTCGTCACCGAGGCGTGACCCAGCAATTCCTGCACCACTCGGATATCCGCCCCACCCTGCAACAAATGCGTGGCAAAACAATGCCGCAACGTGTGGGGATGCACCGGACGGTCTATCTGAGCGCGCTTGGCAGCAGCCTGAATAATCGCCCAAGCGGTTTGGCGCGACATCGGTTTGCCGTAAGTATTTAGAAACACCCGCCCTCTGGATTGGCCTTTTTCCGCCAGCGTCGGACGCACCCGCACCAAATAAGCCTGGAGGGCTTGACATGCCTGGTGACCAAGCATCGAGATTCTTTCTTTGCGCCCCTTACCGAAAAGCCGCACCAAAGCGGGTTCCGTTTCAAAATCAATATCATCCAGCACCAGATTCATCGCCTCCGAGATACGCGCGCCACTGGCGTAAAGAAACTCCAACAGGGCACGGTCGCGTAGAGAATTACTGTCTCCTGGGGAGCTCGCGGCGGCTAACAAAGCCTCCATTTCCTCCAGGCTCAAGGTTTCTGGAAGACGACGCGGCAACTTGGCAGGCTTTACGCTCGAAGCCACATTGGCACCTAATGAACCCGAATCAAACAGATAACGGTGCCACGAGCGGGCAGCCGCCAAACAACGCCGCACCGAAGTCGACCCTAGCGGCGGGAACGAAGCAAAGCCATCCCCCAAAGCCCGCACGAAGCCTTCCAAATCGACCTCCGTGACCTGCGCCAGCGTATCACGCCCCAATATTTGCAGATACGCCACGTAACGCTGCAGGTCACGTTGGTAAGCTGCAATAGTGTGCGGGGAAGCACCACGTTCCACGCTCAGATAGTTCAAGAAATCCTGGGGATTTAAACCTGGCGTCCAACTGGGATTTGCAAAATGTACAGAACCCATGGCTAATACCTCCTGAACATCGTATTTTTTTATATCATCAAGGTGAACAATTTGTATCCATTAACTCGTCATATTTTAAGGAGTTACGAAAATGAGTTTTCAAGCCACTGAGCTCGATTTAAAGGCTATTCGTCAATCCAAAGCCCTCGCAGCCGATATGGTCGAAGCTGCAGGTAGCGGACATCCTGGCACACCGATTTCATTAGCTCCAGCCGCCTATTTGCTATATCAATACGTCATGAACACGAATCCTAAAGACCCGAAGTGGCTGGGACGTGACCGTTTCGTCCTATCGGCTGGACATGCCTCGGCGCTGCAGTATGTACAGCTTTTCCTCGCTGGTTACGGGATAGAGATGGAGGATTTAAAGAAACTGCGACAAAGCGGAGGTTTACTGACCGGGCACCCCGAGTACGGGGTGCAACCCGGTATCGAAGTTACCACCGGCCCGTTAGGGACTGGAGTGGCTGCCGCTGTGGGCATGGCCATGGAGCAACGACGCTTGCGCGGTATGCTTGATTCGAGCGCACCGCTGGGTAAATCCCCGTTTGACCATTATGTTTACGTGATTTCCGGGGAAGGATGCCTGCAGGAAGGCATCGGATACGAAGCCTGTTCCCTGGCCGGTACCCAAAAACTCGGTAACCTGATTTACCTGTATGATGACAACCAGATTTCCATTGAAGACGATGTCAAGATTGCTTTTAACGAAGACATTCGCGCCCGCTTCGAATCCCAAGGCTGGCATTATCAAGAGGTCAACTGGTTGCGTTCCGACGGCAGCTACGCAGAAGATTTGACTGCACTGTACGCGGCTATCACCGCCGCGAAAGCGGAAACAGAGCGACCTTCTTTGATTAAACTGCGTACCATTATTGGCTGGCCAAGTCCCTCGAAACAAAACCATGGTGCAATTCACGGTGCTCCCCTGGGCGCCAGTGAGCTGGCCGGTTTGAAAGATGCCTTGGGCATGAATCACGACCAGTCCTTCGTCGTGTCCCCCGAGGTGTTGCAGGCCACCAGGGAAAACGCCGCGCTTCGCGCCCGCAAAGCCTACGAAGCCTGGATTGAAAGGTTCGAGGCGTGGCAGCAGGCTAATCCCGAAGGCGCGGAGCTTTTACAGCGCTTACAAGCCGGGAAACTGCCTGAGGGCCTTGAGCAGGTGTTACCGAAGTTCGAAGCCGGCAAAGCCCTGGCCACTCGCGCTGCAAGCGGCAAAGTGATTAACGCCCTGGCTGATGCCATGCCGGAACTGTGGGGTGGCAGTGCGGACTTGGCCGGATCCAACAACACCGACATGAAGGCAGAACTGTCTTTTGCTCCGCTCGAGCATGGCACCAAGTCCTGGCAAACCTCGCCCTATGGGCGCAACCTGCACTTTGGGGTACGCGAGCACGCGATGGCCGGGGTGATGAATGGTATTGCGGTTTCCGGCTTAACCCGTCCTTACGGGGGAACCTTCTTTGTGTTCTCGGATTTCATGCGCGGAGCGGTTCGCCTGGCGGCTTTGATGGGATTGCCGGTTACTTATGTATGGACCCACGATTCTGTCGGGGTGGGCGAGGACGGTCCGACCCACCAACCGGTGGAAACCCTAGCAAGCTACCGCGCCATGCCCGGGATTGCGGTGGTACGTCCCGCTGACGCAGAGGAAACCGCCTGGGCGTGGCTGGAAGTATTGCGTCGCCGTGGTCCGGCCGGATTGGTATTGACTCGCCAGGGCGTGCCGAATCCGGGGCGTGCGGAATCCGGTTTAGCCCCTGCCAGCGAAGTGGCTCGTGGTGGTTATGTATTGAAGGATTTCGGGGAAAATCCCCAAGTCTTGCTGCTGGCCACCGGTTCGGAAGTATCCTTGGCTTTGCAAGCCGGCCAGGTTTTATTCGAAGAGGGCTTCGTGGCGCGAATCGTGAATCTGCCTTGTCTGGAGTGGTTTGAGGAACAAGACCAGGCCTATCGTGATTCGGTAATTCCCCCCAGGGTGCGCGCCCGGGTTTCCATCGAGGCCGGAGTAGCTATGCCGTGGTACAAGTACCTGGGTGATGCCGGGGTGCCGGTTTCCATCGAAACATTCGGGAAGCCAAATTCAGGTGCCGAAAACTTCAAATTCTTTGGTTTCACCGTGGAAAACGTGGTGGCTAAGGCCAAGGAGTCACTGGCAAAGGCAAAGGCATAGACAAGGTAAAAAGCGGCTCCGCGCAACTCCCCTAGAATTTCGAGGAGCCCCCCGTCCAGCCGCCGCTTGAAAAACTGGATCTCGACGAAGAAGATGACGAGGCCTTGGGAATTTTCACTGAAGTCACATAGGAATCCACCAAGATATCGTCCGCATTCGTGATGCGCGAGGAGCCTGGTACCACGTAGTATCGGGCTCCTTGCTGTCGTTTTATAGTGTTGTGTTGTGTCCACAACGTCCACATCACCAGCCCGGCAATGCCCGCCGCCAGCACCAGCGTGGTTAGGATTCCAATACCGGTGTAGTTTTCGGATTGTTGCGAGTAGTCATTCCGGTATTTGGAGCTATCGCTCGCGGCACTACTGTACTCCCGACCGGAGGTATCGCCGGAAGAATACTTGACTGTACTTTTCCAAACTCGCAGGTAGTTGGCGGCTTGTTGCAAGAACAGCTCACCGCCGCCATCCCAGTCGTCTTGTCTCAATGGCTTACGCATTTTCGCCAGAATCACGTCAACCACATAGTTAGGGAAGGCCTGTTCCGCCTCGCCCTGTCCCCCGATGTGCATATCGCGACTTTCGGGGCAAATCATCAAGATTTCTCCACTGTGTTGCGAGCCTTCACCGAGTTTCGCGTCGCGGAAATAGTCGATGGTCCAGTCTCGGGGGTCTCGACCGTTCAAGGAGGAAGTCGTAACGATATAGATTCCTATCCCGTATTGTTTGGCTAGTTCAGCGGCACGTTGGTTCCAAATCGAAATTTTTTCGGGGGAAAAGATTCGGGCATCGTCATAGATATGTCGTTGTGATGCTGTGGCGGGAGTGGTGGGTGCGGCCGGGATAGCGGTTTGGCTGGGGTTGGTTTCTGGAGCCACCGCCACAGGGTTGGCGGGGTCGGCGGCCATTGGATTAGTGGTTGCGGATTCATGAGGTGCCAGTCCCGGGTTCACAGCGTTTTGCAGGGATTGCGGGCTGGCACCTAATGAAACGGCGTAATCAGCAGGAAAGGCTAGCGTCCCCAGAAAACCAAGCACCAGAAGACCCGAAACAAACCAATACAGAAGATTCTTTTGATATAACATACACTTTCCCCTTCCTTAACCGAGCATCTGTGGGATAACAAAGGCAAAAACAGTGACACCAGTTATTGCGGCTAGGGGGAAGAACAGCCCAAAGAAACCTCCCCAGAACTTCGCCCAGGAAACCGGAAAGGTCCCCACGAATTTACCGGTTTGCCCGTTCATAGCATATTGGTAATTCTTACCGTTCCAGGTAATGTTCATCAGCCACACCGGCAAAAATACGTATTCCAAGTCGCCGTAAGCGGGTTTAATCTGGCAAGAGGTCTCTTTAACTGAGGTAAATCCGACCACAGACTGGCGCATTACCTCGGAGGTAGTGTGTTTCATCCGATCCAAGGCACGGGGATTGGCCTGGTCAGAGTCAATGTCGTATTTATTCGTCACAAAACCACTGAGATACCCCGGAGCAAAGTCAGTGGATTTCGAGTAATCAAAGGGCTCGATAGCTTCGGTAATGTCACCGGTAATCTTGGATGTTCCTGACACTGGTACATCCAGATAACCGACCTCACATTCACGTTCTACCTGGTAGATACGGTGTTCAGTGTATTCATAGTCCCCGGAGCGCCACGAGCGAACTCGTTCTGCGCGATAGGTAGCCTGACCCGCAACCGAAGCGTCATAGAGCCAGTAGGGAACATATACCCCTTGAACATCCATCATATTAACATTCCGGAAGTCTTTCGGCAGTAACCACAATTTTTTCATCCTAGCATTAAAGGCGGCCAGAGCCTGCTCTTTAGACATGCCGAAAGGAATCATCCGATCTGGCACGCGAGTGCGGGTTAACTGGCTGGTGGACACGAAATTATTGTTACACCACGGACATTTCGTGGAAACCGTGTCGGGATTACCCACAATCTCGCCACCGCAGGAGCCACAGTGAAACGTAGCTAGATGCTCGCCAGTGGATTCGTCTATATAGGTAGCAGGAGCCTCACTCCAGCCCGATTGGGCATCCTTAGCGGAGGCTTCTTCGCCTTCAGGAACAGTGAAGGTTGAACCACAGAAATCACATTTCATTTCCCCACTGGGCGCATCAAAGCTCAGAGGCGCCCCGCAACTGGGACATTTGATTTGTACGTCACTCATCTAGAATTCCTTGCATTTAACTAGGACAGTTCGTTGCTGTTTTTGCCGAAATCGGTTTTAAACCTAGCTTAGTGGCAATGCATGGATAAAATGAGTGTCAGAGACACAACGATTCAAAAACTTTAGTATTACTAGACAGGAGGACAGCAATGGGTTTAATTCAAGCAGTGGCCGGAGCCATCGGGGGTGCTATTAGCGACCAATGGTTGGATGCCATCGTCGCCACCGACATGGGGGAAGGCATCGTGTTTGTGCGTGGCCACCAGGCACGGCGGCATAATGCCGGTGGGGACATTATTACCGATGGTTCCAAGATTATTGTCTATGACAACCAGGCCATGTTGATTACAGATTCAGGAAAAATCGTGGATTTTTCCACCGACCCCGGAGCATATACATTTAGCTCCGCCACCACGCCATCCCTGTTCAACGGGAATTTTGAAGGAGTTTTACGCGACACTTGGGAGCGTTTCAAGTTCGGCGGTGCCCCCAGCGGCCAACAGAAGGCCTTCTTTGTGAATCTGCAAGAGATTAAAGGCATCAAGTTTGGCACTCCGAATGCCGTACAATACTTCGATAATTTCTATAATGCCGAGCTATTCTTGCGGGCACACGGCACGTATTCGATTCGAATCGTCGACCCCCTGAAGTTCTATGCCGAAGTGGTGCCACGCGACGCGGAACGGGTACACATCGACGATATCAAGAATCAGTACCAGGCCGAATTTCTGGAAGCGTTTTCCGTAGCTTTGAACAAGATGAGCGTGGACGGGATTCGGATTTCCCAAGTACAGTCCCATGTGGGGGAACTGTCCAAATACATGCGCGATGCGCTGGACGAAGAATGGGAAGCCACGCGCGGCATTGAAATCCAGGCAGTGGGTATCGCCTCGATTTCCTATGACGAACAATCTCGCAAGCTGATAGACATGCGCAACCAGGGCGCAATGCTGCAAGACCCCTCGATTCGCGAAGGTTATGTGCAAGGCGCCATCGCCACGGGAATCCAGAATGCGGGTTCCAATCCAGCCGGTGCCGGGTCGGCAATGCTGGGAGTAGGCATGGGGATGCAAGCCGGCGGTGGTTTCATGCAGGCCGCCTCGGCCTCCAACCAAGCGCAGATGGCGGCACATCCACAGGCACAGGGAATGTCCGGAACGGGCAGCACGACAGGTGGCGGCACTGGTGCCACTAATTCCCCTGGCGCCAGGTTTTGTTCCAACTGCGGCACCCAATTTGGCCAGCCAAAACCGAATTTCTGTCCCCAGTGTGGCCAGCCAGTTGCATGACGAGTTCACCGTCAAAAATCGCCTCAAAAGCATAAAATAACTACGATAACAACTACTATTCAAGGAGGAAACCTTATGTCTACCCCACATATTTCAGCTGAACCCGGCGACTTCGCACCTGCAGTGCTAATGCCCGGTGACCCCAAACGAGCCGAACGCATTGCTCATATGCTGATGCCGGACGCAAAAATGGTTACCGAGGTACGCGGCATGATGGGATTCACTGGCACTTATGAAGGCAAGCCCCTTTCCGTGATGGGTTCCGGGATGGGACAGCCCTCGTTAACGATATATGCGACGGAACTGTTTAAATTTTATGGGGTACAACGTATTATTCGGGTAGGAACCTGTGGGTCTATCTCTCCACTAGCGCAGGTCGGTGACACGGTAGTCGCGATGACGGCACACACGGACTCCCATATTAACGTGGCGCGGTTCCCCGAAATCAGCTTTGCCCCTTGCGCCTCATGGAACCTGCTGTCGGCAGCGATGCGAGCCGTTGAAACCCTGCCCGAGACGGATCGCGGACGAGTTCACGTAGGCTCGGTTTTCTCTGAAGATCACTTCTATTTCAAAACCCCTGGTCTGTTGGAAAAACTCACTGCCTATGGCACCCTGGGCTTGGAAATGGAAACCGCAGCACTCTACGGAGCCGCCGCCGAGTTCGGCAAGGAAGCCCTCACCGTGTTGACGGTCTCGGATAACCTGCTGGATAGTTCAAAAGACATGACCCCTGAGGAACGCGAGACCAAGTTCGTCAACACCTTGAAACTAGCAGCGGCGGCAGCGCTTAGCTAATTCGGTCAATAATCAAAGGCCTGGCGCCCTCGAAGGAATCTGAAATCTCCCAGCCACCTTCGAGAGCTTCTAAGGCTCGAGCAAACCGTTGGGGTTCGTCAGAGTGCAAAGTAAACAAGGTTTGACCGGCAGTGACCGTATCGCCTGGTTTAGCATGCAAAGTGATTCCAGCCCCTAGCTGTACGGACTCCCCCGGGCGCGCCCGCCCAGCTCCGGTGCGCCAAGAAGCCACCCCAACAGACAAGGCGTCCAAACGGCTCAAAACTCCACTACGTTCGGCCTTCACTTCCATATGCTCCTTCGCCTTCGCCAAAGGAGCCTCCGGATCACCTCCCTGAGCCCGAATCATAGCTCGCCATGTATCCATAGCCGCCCCTGAAGCTAAGGCTTTAGCCGGGTCTGCTTCTGGTTTACCGGCAGCCGTGAGCATTTCTCGAGCCAAAGCCACGGTGAGTTCCACCACATCCGCTGGGCCTCCCCCAGCAAGCACCTCTACAGCCTCGGAAACTTCGCCAGCATTACCAACTTCACGGCCTAAGGGGGTAGACATATCTGTCAACAGCGCTACGGTGTGTGTCCCGGCATCCTTGCCTAGAGCTACCATCGTTTCGGCAAGCACTCGTGCCTTGTCTACATTCTTCATAAAGGCTCCGGAACCCACTTTTACATCCAAGACCAAAGATGCGGATCCCTCGGCAATTTTTTTAGACATGATGGAAGACGCAATCAACGGCACACAATCCACCGTAGAGGTGACGTCGCGCAAGGCATAGAGTTTCTTGTCAGCAGGAGCCAGCCCCGCCCCAGCAGCACACACCACCGCGCCACAGCCAGTTCCCAGAATCTCCATGATTTTTTCATTACTCAAATCAGCCTGCCACCCGGGAATGGCTTCCAATTTATCCAGGGTTCCCCCGGTATGACCCAGACCACGGCCAGAAAGCTGCGGCACTGCCACCCCGAAGCTCGCGACCAAGGGAGCCAAAGGCAATGTAATCTTATCCCCCACCCCGCCGGTGGAATGCTTATCCGCAGTGGGACGCGGTAAGGAGCCGAAATCCAGACACTCCCCGGAAGCAATCATGGCTTTGGTCCAGTCGAAAATTTCGCGGCGGTTCATACCATTAATAAACACGGCCATAGCCAGCGCCGCCATCTGTTCGTTAGTCACCCACCCGCGAGTATAGGCATCTATTACCCAATCAATCTGGGCAGTACTGAGCTCTTCACCATCCCGCTTAGTTCGAATTACGTCAACGGTATCAAAAGCTTCAATCATGATTTCCTCCATTTATTTATTTAGGTATTCCGGCCCAAAAGATTCGGGCAGTATCTCGGTAAAAGGCTTGCGCCCATCAGGCGTTTCGATGATTAACTCTGGACTAGCATGTTCCCGGATAAGTTGACGACACCGCCCGCAGGGAACAGTCAAAACCGGGGCTAACGCCTCGTGATTGCCATAACAAAGAAACGCCACTAGCTTACCGCCACCACGCAAGGTGAGCTGGGAAATCATGCCACATTCCGCACACAAACCCACCCCATAGGCAGCGTTTTCTGAATTGCAGCCAGTAACAATGTCACCAGCCTCAGTTAAACCGGCCGCTCCCACCTGGTAGTGAGAATAGGGGCAGTAAGCATGGGTCTGTGCCTCTTTAGCGGCCTCATGCAACCTATCCCAATCGCTTTGTTGTATCATAGACTTACTCCATTGTTTGATATATCATTTTATAAAAGCTATGTATCTGGTATTAATTCAGTGGCTTAAAGCGGATAGGGTTTCCCTTCCATAGCAGGAGGACGTACTCTCCCCACGAATCCAGCCACAGCCAAAATCGTCACCAGATAGGGAATCATCAGCAGAAACTCGGTAGGAATAGGGGAACTCGCTGACTGCATCACATAGCCCAAAGCGGTTGCAAAGGCAAAGAGCAGCGACGCTGCCACGGCACCTTTCGGGTTCCACTTCCCCAGAATCATCGCGGCCAGGGCGATAAACCCGTTACCGGCTGCCATATCCTTGGTGAAAGCCAAACCTGCTCCGATGGTGAAATACGCCCCACCTAATCCAGCCAAAGCGCCACCTATCAACACATTGCGCCACCGATAAAGATTAACGTTAATCCCCACCGTGTCAGCCGCGCGCGGGTGCTCGCCACAAGCCCGAGAGCGCAAACCCCATCGCGAACGGAAAATCGCGATATTCAACACCACCACTACCACGTACATCAGGTATACCAAAAGGGATTGCTTGAACAACACCGGCCCGATAACCGGAATGTCAGAAAGAATCGGTACTGCCAAAGGGTCGAGAGACGTGGGGTGATTCAACTTGGCTTCATTGTTCTTTAGCCACGTTGAATACAGGAAGGATGTCAGCCCCACCACCAGCATGTTCAGCACCACACCCACAATAATGTGATCCACACGATATTTAATGGTGAACAACGCCAACAGCACCGCCACCAGAGCCCCCGCTATCGGAGCACCAATCAACCCCAAGTACGGTGATTTCGTTGTGGAAGCTACCACCGCTCCAAGGAATGCTCCCAGCAGCAGCTGTCCTTCGATAGCAATGTTGATTACCCCGGTTCGTTCACATACCAAGCCCGACATGGATCCGAAAACTAGCGGAATAGCCAAAGCCAAAGTTGAATGCAACAATGCCACTAATGGCATCACAGAATCTTTATTGCCCGCTACGACAAAGAGCAGCAACGCTACCAAAAAGAACATTCCAACCAGGCCAGCAAGCCACGCGGGAGATTTGCCGCGCTGCAAAGTAATTTTGGTGGCACCGCCCGCGCCAAGAGCGCACAACACTGTCAGTATCAAAATCGTGGGCTTCGCCGGCACGTTCCAGTTACTGATTTCAAACCAGGTGGTGGCATCCTTGAAGGAAACCACTGAAACCCCCTGTGCAATCAGCCCCATAACCAGGCACAACACCGTCATAATCCAGGTGGAAACAGGCCAACGCCAGTCTTTTTGCAGTTTTACAGTCGAGGAATCGGCTTGACGATCACTCTGGGACTTTTCTAGCAATTCAGTGGATAAACTCATGACTGAGCCTCCTTTCCGCCAGTGGTTTCATGTTCGGTGGCAACCGCCTCGCCTTCAGGCTGGGTATTGGTTTTTTCGGCATGAGGTGCCCCCGCGAGAGTCGGCTCTGACTTGGAATCCGCTTTTGTCGCGGACATCGGTGGCGTGGCCTGCTTGGCAATACGAGAATCAATGGGTTCCGGCAATCTGAAAATCCATCGAATCAAAGGCGGTGCCGCAATCAACAGCACAATGACTGCTTGGGAAACGGAAACGATATCTACCGGGATACCGGCGGCAGCCTGCATGGTGGAAGCCCCGGACGCGAAGGCTCCGAATAAGATTCCAGCCAACACAGTGCCTAGCGGTGTTGAGGCTCCTAGCAAAGCTACCGTAATCGCGTCGAAGCCGATAGACCCGGCCGTTCCCGCCGAGAGAAAGCGCTCTGTGCCTAGGGCGGGGCCGGTGCCGGCCAACCCGGCAAGTGCCCCGGCGATAATCATGGTCAAAGCAATTACGCGATTCACTGAAATCCCAGCAGTACGAGCCGCATTAGGATTAGCCCCGGCGGCGCGTAACTCAAAACCAAAAGTCGAGCGTTCTAATAGCCACCATACAAAAACGGCTGCTAGCAAGGCAATCAGAAAACCAAGGTGCAAGTTAAAAGCAGAACCTAACAGTTTGGGATACGCAGCGGTATCGGGTATTGTCGAGGATTTTCCAGGATATCCGTTACCAATAAACACCCGGGATTTCAAGAAGTACGAAGTCAAGAACACCGCAATCGAGTTCATCATGATGGTCACAATGACTTCATTGGCACCCACCCGGGCTTTGAGGATACCCGGCACTGCACCCCACACGGCACCGCCCAAAACAGCTAAAAGCATGGCTAACAACAGGTGCAACCCGTAAGGTAAAGAAATATTTAAACCTGTCCATACCCCCAAAGCCGCCCCCACCAGAAGCTGTCCTTGCGCCCCAATGTTGAACAAACCGGCTCGGAAGGCCAAGGCTACCGAAAGTCCCGCGAGAATAAGAGGCACGGAACGAGTCAACGAGTTGGTGATGGGCATTATCATTCCTACCGCGCTGGTAGCCTGGTAATCAAAAATCGCCCCCCGGAACAGCGAAGTAAAGAAAGAGGCGAAAGCCGTTCCGGCGTATCCAAAGAAATCGCTAGGTCTGGCGAATAAATATGCTGCACTTTCTTGAACTTTTTGATCGAAAGCTACCACCAACACGGCTGAAACTAACAGGGAAAGCAACACGGCCACCACAATGAGCATCGCCGAGGACGACATAATTTGACGCAAGGGGCTGTTAATCGGAGGGCGATCTGCCTTCTGGGTTGTTTTTACAGCTTTCATTTCGCTGACTCCTGTTCTTCTAGGGGAATTCCAGCCATCATGAGCCCCAAAGCATCCCGGGAAGTATCCGGTGGTACTATCCCGATAACTTTCCCGCGATACATAACCGCAATGCGATCAGCCAAGCCCACTACCTCGTCAAGTTCTGTGGAAACCAGGATTACTCCGGTTCCCGCATCCCGTTGTTCCACGATACGTTTGTGGACAAACTCGATAGAGCCTACATCCAAGCCACGAGTTGGTTGGGAAGCAACCAGTAGTTTCAACGGCCGCGATAATTCGCGAGCCAGAATTGCCTTCTGTTGATTACCACCGGAAAGGGTCGAAATCGCATCACTGGTGGAAGTAACCCGCACGTCGTATTCTTCTCGGAGCTTCTCGGCGTTTTCGGCCACAACCTTGGGATGCATGTTGATTCCGGTGGCAAAGGGAGGACGGTCGTACTGGTCAAGAATCATGTTTTCGGCAATAGAGAAAGAAGCAATCATGCCATCAGTAGAGCGATCTTCAGGAACATAACCGAGTTGCCGCCCCAAACGGGTTTTCACCTTGAGCTTGGAGAGGTCTTCACCAGCTAGGCTCATAGAGCCACCAGCGAGCGGCTGTAAGCCTAGAATGGTACGACACAGCTCTGTTTGACCATTACCTTGCACTCCGGCTATTGCCAAGATTTCACCACTACGAACTTCTAGGTCTATGTGGTCAAGCTTCACCTGTCCGGTCTCATCAGTTGCCGTAGCCTGCTTCATCTCAAAGACCACATCACCGAGCTTTGGTTCCGCTTTCTCCACCGTAAGCTTCACTTCGTGTCCAACCATGGCAGCAGCAAGCTCCGAATCTGTGGATTCTGGTTTCGCGTACCCAACTACCTTGCCTCGACGAATCACCGTAATCTTTTCAGCAGCAGCCTTGACTTCACGCAACTTGTGAGTGATAAACACGATTGAAGTCCCGCTAGCCTTTAGCTGACGCATAATCTCAATGAGTTCATCGGTTTCTTGCGGGGTGAGGACAGCCGTCGGCTCGTCCAAAATCAGCATTTTTGCTTCCCGAGACAGCGCTTTGATGATTTCCACACGCTGCTGGGCACCCACCGGTAAGTCCTCAATCAGGGAATCAGGGTCAATATCGAAACCAAACTTAGCTGATAATTCCCGAACTTTTTTGCGCGCGGAGTTTAAATCTAGTATTCCCACGCCCTTGGTGGGCTCGTAGCCTAAGGCCACCGATTCAGCCACCGTAAACACCGGAACCAGCATGAAGTGTTGATGCACCATTCCGATACCCGCTGCTACAGCGTCTCCCGGGCCTTTAAAAGTCACCGGTTTCCCATCAATGAGGATTTCACCTGCGTCGGGTTTATACAAACCGTAGAGGACATTCATCAGGGTAGATTTCCCAGCGCCGTTCTCTCCCAATAGAGCGTGAATTTCCCCCGGTTCTACAGTTAAATCTATGTGGTCATTAGCCACCAGGGGGCCAAATATTTTGGTTATGCCGCGAAGTTCCAGCCTCATTGATTTCCCTTCTATTATGATTGTCCGCTGGCTAACCGGGGTTTGTGAGCCGCATTTGCGGCTCACAAACCCCGGAATTTAGCACAACATCACGGATTGTTCTTGGACTCGACCTTAATCTTGCCGTCTACAATATCTTTCTTCAGAGCCTCGAGCTTCTCTTTCACGTCAGCGGGCACTTCCGAATCAAGATCATGGAAAGGAGCGATATCCACACCCTTGTTCTTCAAATCACCTACATACGCTTCGGAGGTAAACTTTCCTTCCTTGGCTTCTTTGACAGCGTCAAAGACGGCCTGGCCGATTTCCTTCACTACGGATGTGAGGATTTGCTTCGATTGGTCGGGATACTTTAGCGCCCAGTCTGAGTCAACCCCAACTACCTTGGTGTCTTTACCCTTGACCGCTGCCAAAGTGCCCTGGCCTACAGGACCGGCCACCGGCATCACCAGGTCTGAGCCCTGGGAAACCTGTTGTTCAGTCAGCTGTTTACCTTTGGATTGATCCTCGAAATTCCCAACGAAAGAACCGTTTTGCGCATCTTTGTCCCAGCCGATGAGCTTGACAGATTTACCGTTATCTTCGTTGTACTTCTTGATACCGTCGGCAAAACCATCCATGAAGATGTTAACGGAAGGAATCTGCATCCCACCGTAGGCTGACACTGTCCCGGACTTGCTGGTGGCAGCCGAGACGTATCCAGCCAAATAGGCGGCTTCAGCCGTGTTGAACACCAAAGGCTTGGCATTCTTCATCTCTACAACCTTGTCGTTTTCCATGAAACGGGCATCCACCAGGGCAAAGTTGATTTCTGGATGAGCCTTAGCGGCATCACGCACGCCCTCGTTGAGCATGAACCCAACCCCAATAATAAGGCTGCACTTTTGTGCCACCAAGGAATCAACATTGGGCTTGAAATCTTCGGGCGTCTTGGACTCGGTGAAACCAATCTTGACACCGAGTTCTTGCTCGGCTCGTTTCAGTCCCTCCATCCCGGACTCGTTGAAAGACTTGTCATCAAATCCACCCTGGTCAGAGACCATGCAGGCTTTGAATTCCGAAGGAGCTTTAGCATCGGCAGTTTTGCCGGGTTCGGACTCCGGTGGAGCCGCGCAACCAGCCAAGGCTAGGGTTGAAATCGCTGCCAGGGCAGCAAGCTTTAACTTAGGTACCATAAAACCTCCTAGTTTTTACCTGGCCAAAGACGACCAGTGGCTAACAGAGGTTAATGGTATCTAACCAACCACAGTTTCGCGCTCACACCACCCTGATGTTGAAAAATTACAGCGAATATGACAGATTGTGTTGAAATACTTTACGACATTTTGCCATTACGTAAATATCTCTGCGCTTTTACCACCCCAGTCTTATACCATGTTTTAATCTTCGTTGACGAGGCCAAAAATAAGGAGTTTGAAAATGTATGATAAATGGCTGTCAAATGATCCTGATCCGCAAGACCGCGCCACACTAGAGGCCTTAATTGCGGATCCGAGCCCTGAAGCTCAAGCTGCGCTCAAAGCCGCTTTCGCGGAGGAAATCGCCTTTGGTACAGCGGGGTTGCGCGGCAAAATGGGGCCTGGGCCCGCTTGTATGAACACTGCCGTGATTAGGCGCGCTACTTGGGGACTGTCGGCGGCACTGCGAGAAGTCACTGGAGAGGGATTCCTGGTAGTGATTGGGTTTGATGGCCGCCATCGATCCAAAGACTTTGCCCGCGACACTGCGGGAGTGGTAGTGGCCACTGGCGGCAAGGCGCTGTTGATGCCTCACGAATGCCCCACACCCCTGCTGGCATTTGCCATGGGGAAACTCCACGCTGACGCGGGGGTGATGGTTACTGCCTCGCACAATCCAGCCCAGGACAATGGATACAAGGTATACTTGGGCGGACGCATCGTGACCGGTGCCGGCGCTAATGCCCAGCTGGTTTCCCCCTGGGATGCCAAGATTTTTTCGCAAATCCAAACTGCGCCAGCCGCCAAAGACGTTCCCTGCGCCAGCGAAGGTTGGGATACCATCCCCGAAAGCCTATTTAGCCAATACATTGAACGTGCTGCTTCGCTTGTGAAACCCGAATCACCTCGTGAACTGCGAGTGGTGCTGACCTCAATGCACGGCGTGGGCGCTGAAATCTGTGAATCTAGCTTGGCGCGGGCCGGATTCATCGACGTGCTGCCCGTGGCGGAGCAGCGAGAACCCGATCCGGATTTCCCCACTATCCCCTTCCCTAACCCAGAAGAAGCCGGGGCATTGGATCTTGCAATAGCCTTGGCTCAAGAAAAGCACGCTGATTTGATTGTGGCTAATGATCCTGACGCGGATCGGTGTGCCGCTGCCATCCCCGATAGCAGCTCGCCCACAGGCTGGCGGCAGCTCAGCGGCGATGAAACTGGAACTCTGCTGGGATACTACATGTGTCAACGAGTCAAAGCGGAAGGCAAGCTTTCGGGTGCCACGGTGGCTCATTCTATGGTTTCCGGGGAACTCCTGGACAAGGTTGGCGCTGCTGCTGGAGTGCAACCCATGGTGTCATTAACTGGATTTAAATGGATTTCACGCACGCCCGGTATTGTGTTTGGCTACGAGGAAGCTATCGGAAACTGTTGTGACCCCGAGTATGTTCGTGACAAAGACGGAATCAGTGCCACCGTGAAAATCTGCGAGATCGCAGCGGAACTAAAGGCATCGGGACGCAGTATCGATGATTGTCTTGACGAGCTCTATTTGCAGCACGGACTGCATTTGACAGCCCCGCTCACTTTCCGGGTAGCGGACCTGTCCCTCATCAGCGAGGGGATGCGCCGTCTGCGGTCTTCTGGACTGGATACTCTCGGCGGCGAGCCGGTTACTTTCCGTCATGACCTGTCACAAAACCAGATGCCGGATGCGGAGCATACTTCGGTTCCAGCCGGATGGGAAAACCTCTCGTTACTGCCGCCCACTGATGCCTTGTTCTTTGGCACGGCTTCAGGTACCCGGGTGGTAGTCAGGCCTTCCGGAACGGAACCCAAGTTAAAGTGTTACCTACAGGTTGTTATCCCCATAGTAACTGCAGAGAATCTGGCCGAAAATAAAGCCCTGGCCAAAACCCGCTTGGAAACCATAAAGACTGAGCTATCTCAGGTTCTAGGTTTCTAGCGAGTCTAGACCAAGGCTACAGCCGGAGTCCCTAGAGGGTGTCGAGCACCTTACGTGTTCCTGACAATCCCAATCTGGTGGCTCCGGCTGTCACCATTTCCAAAGCCTGCTCACCAGTGTGGATACCACCCGAAGCCTTGACTCCCATAGAGTCACCCACCGTTTTACGCATTAAGGCCACCGCGTGTGCCGAGGCTCCACCTGCCGGGTGGAAACCAGTGGAAGTTTTCACAAAGTCCGCTCCAGCAGCCTGTGCTGCCTGGCAGCACTTCACTATTTCATCGTCTGTCAGCGCCGCTGACTCGATAATAACTTTCAAAAGTTTCGGGCTGGGAACCTGAGCTTTCACGGCAGCGATATCGGCCTGGACATCTTCCCAGCGGCCATCTTTGACCCAAGATAGATTCACTACCATGTCCACTTCGTCTACTCCGGCAGCCACCGCTAGGCGGGCTTCAGTGGCCTTTGTCTCGGTGGCGTGTGCCCCAGAGGGGAAACCGCAGACAACACACAGTTTCAGCCCGGCGGGCACCTGTAGCGGCACCTGATTGGGCGACACACATATCGAATAGGTTCCCAGTTCTACGGCCTCATCAATGAGCGCCTGAATCTGCGCCTTAGTAACTTCAGGCTTCAACAGAGTGTGATCCACCATTGCAGCTAGAGTATTTCGATTCATTTTTCCTCCATTTCCTAAAGTACTCCCCAAAATTATATAAGCCTTTCCATCGGTTTGCTGCGCCTCTTGAGGAAGTACAGAGACGAGGAAAACCCCGCTCTCCAAAGGTAGAGGCGGAGGCTTCCACTATCAATGACAGGAAGGCGAAATCGACACGTAACGTGCTACTTAGCTGGCTTTTGAGACGCCGGTGCGGATTGAGACGGAGTTTTTTGCGCCGGAGCCGGTGCCTGGGTCGGAGCCAGGTTCGGCTGGGTCGACGCGGGAGCCTGGCTGCTAATTGGAGCTGTTGGACGGCTTGTGTCAGCGACAGCGGGTTTCTCCATGGTGAAGGCGAAAAGCACAATCGCGAACAGCCAGACTAAGGTCACCACCACGGTGGCAATGTTGAGGTTGCGCTGCCCCACCCCGGAAGATGACATCGCGGAGGTTAGCCCCCCGCCGAACATGTCGGACATACCGCCCCCCTGGCCTTTGTGCAGCAAGATGGACAAAATTAGCAACAAAGAGCACAGGAACAGCAAGACCTGTGCGACAACGTTCAGTGCAAATAACATGTTTTCCTTATACTTCCGGAAGCTTCGTTCAATAGCGTCAATAGTACCATGTTCCGGGCGTGTGACTTAGCTCGGCCACACCGTGGCCTCCAAAAACCTCTACAGTCCTCGCACCTATCACACGCAAAACCGCACCCTTTCTGTCCCTTCCAACGCACGCCCCACCATGTCTTTAAACTGGCGAGAGCGCCCGTCTTATTCTGGGCAATATCCGCTACGGTGCCCTCGATGCGCATCGCCCCGGTGGAAGGCGTGACCTGTAAATCCGAATCCCCCGCGTCCTCGGATTCGCTTGTAACTTGCGGTGTTTCCGGGGTGGCGGGTTCATGAGGGGCTTCTGGGGATGAATCAACCTCTGGAGAATTCTCGCTGGTTGTTTCACTCGATTCCAGCGCTGGCGGTGGGTCATCCGACCTGATAGGGTCGGATGACCCACCGGCGGAATTGCCGCATCCGTCTAAGCCAGCAGCATAGCCACTAAACTCGCAGCTCTATATCGCGATACGTTTCATTTCGGGTCACAAACCTTCATAATCATTGGGCTCCACCTCTATTGAGGCATAGGCCGGCACTGCCAAGCCCAGGCTTCCAATCAGGGACAGAGCTGAGGGACAGAGCTGCCCCCACCGCCATAATTCATGACCTGTTCATGAGATTTTCCTCCTGTGCATGTTCACTTAGGAAAACCTGACCGAAATTTTTTTGCTCCAGGAAAACCTATTCCCACCCTCCCCCCGCAGGGTTTTGGGCTAAATGTGAGAAATATCACACTGGATTTTTAAAAATTTTGGAGCCGACAGGAAACCGTCGGCTCCAAAAACCAGGCAAGCTACTTGCCGATGCGACAAATCTTGCCGAATTCTTCGGCCTTCAAGGAGGCACCGCCAACCAGGCCGCCGTCCACATCCGGTTCGGCCATGATGTCAGCCACATTTGCGGACTTCACGGAACCACCGTAGAGGATGCGCATCTTGTCCGCGACCTCCGCGCTGTAGATTTCCGCCAGCTTCTGGCGGATAGCACCACAGACCTCCTGGGCATCCTGGGGGGTAGCGGTTTCGCCAGTCCCAATCGCCCAAATCGGTTCATAAGCCACCACGCACTTCTCGGCTTCGGCCGCCGAAATATCGGCAAAATCAGCCGCAATCTGACCCAAAACGTGTTCCACGTGCTTGCCAGCCTTGCGCACATCTAACGCTTCGCCACAGCAAACAATCGGTACCATACCAGCGGCCAAAACCTTGCGAGCCTTGGCATTGACCACCGCGTCGGTTTCATTGTGGTATTCGCGGCGCTCCGAGTGCCCCACCACCACATAGGTGCAACCCAGCTTGGTCAGCATCGCGGTGGAGACCTCGCCAGTAAAAGCCCCGTTGTCGTGGACAGACACATCCTGGGCGCCGTAGCGAATCTTCATATTATCGCCGTCAATCGTGGTTTGCACGGAGCGAATGTCGGTGAAAGGCGGAATCACCGCGACTTCAACCGCATCGAAATCATGATGATGATCCGCGAGATCCAAATGCAACTGGTTCACCAACTGGATTGCCTCGAGATGGTCGAGGTTCATCTTCCAGTTACCTGCCATAAGTGGAATTCTTGCCATAATAATTAACCCTCCAATACTGCAATTCCGGGCAAAACCTTGCCCTCTAATAACTCTAGTGAAGCCCCGCCACCGGTGGAGATGTGCGAGAACTTCGATTCATCAAAACCAAGCAAGCGCACCGCAGCGGCCGAATCTCCGCCACCAACCACACTGAAGCAATCGCCATCCTGCAAGGCCTGAGCCACCGCTTTAGTGCCCGCCGCGAAGGCCTCGAATTCAAAGACCCCCATCGGTCCGTTCCATGCCACGGTCTTGGACTGGGCAATCTTGGCCGCAAAGTTTTCACGGGACTTCGGCCCAATATCCAATCCCATTTGGTCTTCCGGAATGGCATCGGCAGACACCACGGTCGCGGGAGCTTCAGCCTTAAACTCGGGGGCAACCACCACGTCAACCGGCAACACCAGGTCAACGCCGTTTTGCTTGGCCTTCTCGAGGTAGCCCTTTACCGTGTCAATCTGGTCAGATTCCAACAGGGACTTACCCACCCGGTAGCCCTGAGCCGCCAGGAAAGTAAAGGCCATGCCTCCCCCAATAATCAGGCTATCCGCTTTGGTCAACAGATTCGCAATCACCCCAAGCTTGTCGGAAACCTTCGATCCACCCAAAACCACCGTGTAGGGACGCTCCGGGTTATCCGTGGCCTTGCGCAAAGACTCAATCTCTTTAACCACCAGCAAACCAGCGGCTGCCGGCAGTAACTTCGCGATGTCGTAAACAGAGGCCTGTTTACGGTGAACCACCCCGAAGCCATCAGAAACAAACAAGTCCGCCAACTTCGCCATCTCGGCAGCAAACTCGGCACGCTTCCCATCATCCTTGGAAGTCTCACGCGGGTCGAAACGCACATTTTCCAACATCAAGATTTCGCCGGCCGGCAGTGCCTCCGCTTTAGCCTGAGCATCCGCACCAGTAGTATCAGCAGCCAAAGTCACCTTGGCACCGATTAGTTCCTCGAGTCGCTTGGCCACCGGAGCCAAAGAAAATTCGGGGTTTACCTGGCCTTTGGGGCGACCCAAGTGCGCCATCACGATGACCTTTGCTCCCCCGTCCAAGAGCTTCTTCAAAGTTGGCAAAGCCGCCCGAATCCGACCATCATCGGTTATGACACCGTCTTTGAGGGGCACGTTGAAATCCGAGCGCACCAGCACCCGTTTACCAGTCAAATCACCCAAAGATTCAATAGTTTTCAGCATATTTTTCCTTCTCTATAACAGACAGTAAGACGTGGGCGCCTGAGCCTAGTAAAGGTATCAGGCGCCCACATGTTCAAAACCTCAAGGCCTAGAGTTGCTTCCCGATGAACTCGGCCAAGTCAACCACGCGGTTAGAGTAGCCCCACTCGTTGTCGTACCAAGACACACACTTAATCATGTTGTCTACCTTCTTGGTCAACGGTGCGTCAAAGATAGAAGAGTGCGAATCAGTAACAATATCAGTGGAAACGATGCCCTCGTCGTTGTAATCCAGAACGCCCTTCAAAGCGCCCTCGGCCGCAGCCTTCATCGCCGCGTTAACTTCCTCGACAGAAGCAGACTTCTTCGGGATAAAGCTGAGGTCAGTGACCGAACCGGTAATCACCGGCACGCGCAAAGCGTAGCCATCAAGCTTGCCCTTCAATTGCGGCAGAACCAAAGCCACTGCGCGAGCCGCCCCGGTGGAGGTCGGCACAATGTTTTGGGCAGCGGCGCGAGCACGGCGCAAATCCTTGTGCGGCGCGTCGTGAATACGCTGATCCCCAGTGTAGGCGTGGATAGTGGTCATCAAGCCGTATTCAATACCGAACACATCGTCCAAAACCTTAGCCATCGGAGCCAAGCAGTTGGTGGTGCAAGAAGCATTAGAAACCACATCATGCTTCGCCGGATCATAATCAGTGTGGTTAACACCAACCACGAAGGTAGCGTCCACATTCCCCTTAGCCGGAGCAGAGATGATGACCTTCTTGGCACCAGCCTTGATGTGAGCGCGAGCCGCATCGCCATCGGTGAAGAAACCGGTGGACTCAATCACAATGTCCGCGCCCAAATCACCCCAAGGCAAGTTAGCCGGATCGCGTTCTGCCATAGCGGCAAAGCTCTTGCCATCAACCGTGATGGACTTGTCATCGTAGGATACTTCCTTACCCAGACGACCCGTCACTGAGTCATACTTGAGCAGGTGAGACAGGGTGTGGTTGTCGGTCAAGTCGTTTACACCGACGATTTCGATGTCCGCGCCTCGCTTGAGAGCAGCGCGGAAGAAGTTACGGCCAATACGGCCAAAGCCATTGATGCCAACACGGACAGTCACAGTTTCCTCCATTTTGTGCGGTTTAGCACTGTAGGTAATCGAAGACTCAAACCGAAAAATCCGAGCCCCTGGTTATTAGTCAACCAGCACTTAAAATCTACACCGTTTCGGGGGTTAAAGTCACTCATAAAATCCTAAAAAGTTCCTAGACTCTTGCCCAGCGCCCCTCGATTAATCCATTAGCGAACAAAATGGCCCGAAAGTCCCAGAAAGCACCTCATGAACCCACACAAATCCCCCCGAGCGACCCGGAAGCAACCCCGAGACACCCCCAAACGCACTCTGCTCCCAAAACACCTAGGCATCCAGAATATCCGGGTTCAGCCCAGCCTCGGTATCCGGAATACCCAGCTCACGAGCTTTTTTATCCGCCATCGCCAGCAAGCGCCTAATGCGCCCCGCCACCGCATCCTTTGTTAACTGCGGATCAGAAAGCTGACCCAACTCCTCTAAAGAAGCCTGCTTGTGCTCCAATCGCAAACGACCCGCAGTTATCAGATGCTCCGGAATGTCATCCCCCAGAATCTCGAAAGCTCGACGCACCCGCGCCCCCGCCAACACCGCCGCCCGGGTCGAACGACGCATATTCGCATCGTCAAAATTCGCCAAACGGTTCACTTCCCCGCGCTTCTCACGTTTATCACGCCGATCAGACCACGCCGCCAAGGTCTGCACCGCACCCATACGCTCTAACAAAGTCACGATGGAATCATTTTCACGCACCGCCACTCGTTGAATCTGGCGTACCTCGCGCGACTTTGCCACTGCATCCAAACGCCGCGCCAACCCCACCAAAGCCAAGGCAGACTCCGAGCCGGGACACGTAATCTCTATCGCCGCGCAACGCGACGGTTCCGTCAAAGAACCGCGCGCCAAAAACGCTCCACGCCACGCCGCTGCGCAAGCCGTAATCGACCCCGAAACGACCTCGGGGGGCAACCCCCGTACCGGACGCCCCGCCTTATCTAACAAACCCGTGTCATGAGCCAACTTTTCCGCCTTCTGCACCACACGAACCACGAAACGATCCGATTTACGAATCCCTCCGCCGTGAACCACCACCACCGAGGAAGCCGCATGATACAAATCAACCAAAGCAATCTGCAAACGCTTGGCCGCCAAAGGACTATCCAACTCGGCTTCAATGACAATATTGCCCGCCACCAAATGCAATCCGCCAGCAAAACGCAGCAAAGTCGCCACCTCGGCACGAAAATCCGTGCGTGACTGCACCACCACCCGAGCCAGTTCATCTTTAGCCGCAGCCGTCAACGACATGTCTTCAACACTCCATTCCCGTAAATTCCCACTACACCACCGATGTTCCAAGTGACGCCCCAGCGCCACCCCGGCGCGCCGTTCAAGGAAACCAATCTATCGCATTAATGATTATCCAGCTCCGTAAGGGGAGCCAAATCCCCCCAATGGCCACTCATGGCATCGCGGAAAGCCGCCGCTAAACGCAAGGAATCGTGACGCGCCGTCCCATCCCCAATAGAGAGCTGACGCAACATCACCTCGCAGTGCATCGACTCTGCTACTCGCGCCAAGCCGTCGATATCCTCGACCGCCCCCGGATCACCAATCACAATATTCAAACCCAAATCCGGGGCGTAATCATTCAACACCCGCAAATGGTCAGGCAAAGGCAAATCCTGGGTTTCCCCGCGTTGCCGCGACAAATTCAATACCACTGCCTTACACGCCGTCGATTCCGACAACGCTCGACGCAAAGGAGTCAACAGTAAATGCGGCAGCACCGAGGTAAACCACGATCCGGGTCCCAACACAACCCAATCAGCGGCCGCCACCGCCGCCAACACCTCCGGGGTCACCGGAGCGTCGGGCGGATTAAGCTGAATCGAACGGATCAAACCCGGGGTTTTCGCGATTCGCGACTGGCCTTTAACCGTATTCAACACGCCGTCAGACTCGATTTCCGCCGCAATCTCCATGGGAACTCGTGAAAGCGGCAATACCCGCCCTTTCGCCCCTAAAAGCTGCATCAACCAGTCCAAACCAACCACCGGGTCATCCAGGATCTGCCACAAACCCGCAATCAGCAGGTTCCCCAGGCTGTGACCATTTAATTCTCCGGTGGTAGCAAAACGAAACTGCAGGATATCCCGCCAGGTAAAGCCATTTTCACTCTCGTCACACAACGCCGCGCAAGCCATGCGCAAATCCCCCGGCGGAATCAAGTCCATCTCTCGACGCAAGCGCCCCGAAGAACCTCCGTCATCCGCCACCGTCACCACCGCCGTCAGATTCGTGGTGACGTGACGCAAAGCCTGTAAAGTCGCGTACAAACCATGCCCGCCTCCGAAAGCCACCACTTTGGGTTGGGGCATGCGACCCGGCCACGCCCCCGGAGGCGGAATAAACTGAAAACTGGATTCAGACATCGTTATCCTTTGACCTAGGATTCTTCCCCACAGCTGGCCATTGCATAGCTATTCCTTGCCTAAATCCCGGTGGGTCGCGCGCACCGAAAAATGTTTATCTCGCAGCAAACCCGCAATATATTCACACATCGCCACCGAGCGGTGCCGTCCCCCGGTGCACCCCACCGCAATCGTCACAAAAGGCTTCAACTCGTCCAAATACCCGTTCAACACCGGCGCCAAAGCGTTGACATAGTTTTCGGCAAACTGGCGTGCCCCGGGACGTTCCAACACGTATTTCGCCACCGCTTCATCCTTGCCCGACAGGTGGCGCAGTTCGCTGACCCAATACGGATTGGCGAAAAACCTTACATCCACCACATGGTCGGCATCCAGCGGCAAGCCATACTTGAAACCGAAACTCATCACCGTTATGTTCAGCCCCGCGTCCTTGCCTTCCGAAACAATGTCACGGATTTTGCGCGCCAGGTCATGCACCGAAAAATTCGTGGTGTCGATATACAGATTCGCCCGGTCGCGGATGGGTGCCAGCAACCCCCGCTCGGCTTGAATTCCGTCTAGAATCCGCCCTTTGCCTTGTAGCGGATGGGGACGGCGCACCTGTTCATAACGACGCACCAACACCGAATCGGAGGCATCCAGAAACAGGGTTTGGTGTTCGATGTGGGCTTCTTGCAGCTGGTCAAGTGTGGTCATCAGTTCAGAAAAGAAACTGCGTGAACGCACATCTACCACCACCGCCAGGCGGTGTACCCCGTTGCCTTCCGGGGTCATCATGCGCGCCAGGGGTTGCAGCATTCGCGGCGGCAGGTTATCCACCACGTACCAGTCAAGGTCTTCTAAGACTTGGGCGGTTTGGGAACGCCCGGCGCCGCTCATACCGGTGATGATTAGCATCTGGGCGCGATGCACCGTGGCAGCGGGTTGGCACGCATCAAGTTCAGGGATACCCTGGGGTACCGTCGGGGTAGGGTCAGTCATACGCCCATTCTACTCGGCCAGTTCCAGCCATTCCTCTTCTAGGCCAGCCTGGGTAGTTTTTTCGGTTTCAAGGTTTTTAGCCAGCGCGGCTAGGTGGGCATAATCGGCCGGGTCACTTTGGCTCATCTCGGTTTCAATGTCGCGTTGTCGGGCGAGACTTTTTTCGATTTTTCGTTCCAGGGCGGCCAGTTGCTTTTGTTTCTGGTAATTATTGGCACCACTGGGGGGCGCAGCTTTCGAGGCTGCCTGGGGTGCGCTGAGCCCGGGGGACGTGTAGGTAGTGTTCGGTGACTTGGTGGTGTTGGGCGCGGATTCATGAGGTGCCATCCCGGTTTTCCGGCTGTCATCCTGTAATTCCAGATATTCCTCGATTCCCCGGGGAAGGTGACGCAGATGATGCCCAATCACCGCGTACTGAGTATCAGTGATACGCTCCAAGAGGTAACGGTCGTGGGAAACCACCAGTAACGTACCAGGCCACACATCCAGCACATCTTCTAGGGCAGTAAGGGTATCAGTGTCAATATCGTTGGTCGGTTCATCCAGGATTAACACATTGGGTTCCTCGAGCAGTAGCAGCAAAATCTGTAAGCGACGCTTCTGTCCCCCGCTGAGCACCTCGATTTTGGCTTGTAACTGCGAGGTATTGAAACCCAAGCGCTCCAGCATCTGAGAGGGAGTCAGCTCTTTGCCGTCAATCTCGAAATTTCCCTTGAGCTTGCCTAAAAGTTCATATACTCGATAGCCAGAAATGTCTTTCAACGCACGGAATTCTTGGTCTAAAACCCCAAGCTGCACGGTTTTTCCCTCGCGTCGCCTCCCCCTGGTGGGCACCAGCTCCCCCGCGATAAGCCCCAACAAGGTAGATTTTCCCGCCCCATTGGCTCCCAGAATCCCAGCGCGTTCCCCTGGAGCAATCCGCCAGGTCACGTCCTGCAGTACCGGCGTGCCGTCTTCACCCTGATATGAAAAGTCCACGTCCACCAGGTCAATCACGGTTTTTCCCAGCCGTTGGGTTGCGAGTTTCACCAACTCCACCGTGTCGCGTGGGCGGGGTACATCGGCAATCAAGGCCGTGGCCGCCTCGACCCGGAACTTTGGTTTAGAGCTTCGCGCCGGGGCTCCGCGACGAAGCCACGCGAGTTCTTTACGCAACAGGTTCGCACGTTTCTCGGCGGCTAGTGCCGCCTGGCGGTCACGCTCTACCCGCGCCAGGATGTAGGCTGCATAACCGCCCTCGAAAGGCTCCACGATTCCGTCGTGAACTTCCCAGGTGTCTTGGGACACCGCATCCAGGAACCAGCGGTCGTGGGTCACCACCAGCAGTGCCCCGTTGTTAGTTGCCCACCGGTGTCGCAAGTGCCTCGCCAGCCAAGTCACAGCCTCAAGATCGAGGTGGTTAGTAGGCTCGTCCAGACCAATCACGTCCCATTCGCCTAGCAACAGTTTCGCTAAGGCCAGGCGGCGGCGTTGTCCCCCGGAGAGTTCTTCTATTCGAGATTCCCATGCTATTCCAGAGCAAAGCCCGTCCAAAACATCGCGCGCTCGCGCCTCGGCTAGCACCTCATGAACGGGGCGAGACCCCAACAGCAACCGCTCTACCGTGTCAGCGCCACTGAGCATATCGTCTTGCCCCAAGAGAGCCAGCCGCAGCCCACCCCGGCGTGTAACCAAACCAGCATCGGGTGAAATCACTCCAAAAAGTACCCGCAACAGCGTCGATTTGCCATCCCCATTGCGCCCCACTATTCCTAAGCGATCCCCGGCTGATACCCCCAAAGTGACGTGGTCTAGCAAGACTTTGTCCGGGTATTCCACGCAGAGGTTTTGCCCTCCCAACAGATTCGCCACGGCACGCTCCGGGTTAGTTATCGGAAACGACGATATCTGCCCCGGTGGAATCGGTATTGATTACCCCGGTAGACACCGCGCGACGGTGGCGTCGCCGGGTCGGAGTGGTTCCAGGCACAGCGCTGGAGGTGATTTCTCGCCTGGTTTCCCCGGCAGTTAATGCGGGTTTCTCTTTGGCGCGCTCCAGTTCCTTGGCAGAGCGTTTCTTGGCAGTGGTTTTCGTCGGAGCTTTTGTTGCGATAGCAGTGTCCGTGTCAGCAGCGGTGGTGATTTCGCTAGATTCACTAGTTTGCACATCCCCAGCGGATTTAGTTTTCTTTATAGCACCGGATTTGCCTTTTGTCGTGGTGGCCTGGCTTTCCGTGGGTTCTTCTTGAGCATGAGCCGCCGCCGCAATCCCCGCCATGGTCTGGCGTACTTCCGGCTTGGTTTCTTTTACCGACTTGGCAACGTTGCGCTTCCGGTTCGTAGCGCCCCCCGAGGAACCTCGACGATTAGAATGTTTCACCACGTCTTCCGGGGCTTGCCCGTTGTTTTCGACCGGTACATCGTGGACAATGAACCCGCGCCCATCACAGCATTCACACTGGGTGGAAAAGGCCTCTACCAGGCCTTGCCCAACACGCTTGCGGGTCATCTGTACCAGCCCCAGCGAGGTTACCTCAGTGACTTGGTGGCGGGTACGGTCACGCCCCAAACATTCCACCAGGCGGCGTAACACCAGGTCACGGTTGGATTCAATCACCATGTCTACAAAGTCAATCACCACGATGCCGCCGATGTCACGCAGCCGCAGTTGCCGCACGATTTCTTCGGCGGCTTCAAGGTTATTCTTGGTCACGGTTTCTTCCAGGGTGCCACCCGCCCCGATGTAGCGCCCTGTGTTCACATCAATCACTGTCATGGCTTCGGTACGGTCGATGATTAGATAACCACCGCTGGGCAGCCATACCTTGCGTTCAAAGCCCTTGGCTAGTTGTTCATCAATGCGATGAGCCGCGAACACATCGGAATCGTCTTCCCAAAAATGCAGCCGCTCTCCCAGTTCCGGGGACAATTCCTTGACATACTTGGAAATCGTGTGCCATGCTTCTTCGCCTTGAATGGTCAGGCTGGAAATATCTTCGTTAAAGATGTCACGCACTACCCGTACCGCCAGTTCCGGTTCAGCATGCAACAGTTGCGGAGAGTTTCGTGGCCGGGCACGTTTCTTTTCAATGTCTTCCCAGATTTTTACCAAACGCTCCACGTCAACGCGCAGCTGTTCCTCGGTGGCTCCCTCGGCAGCAGTGCGCACAATCACCCCGAAACCAGCGGGAATCATGGTTTTCAGTACTGTCTTGAGACGTTTACGTTCCTCTTCTGGTAGTTTGCGTGAAATCCCAGTCATTGCCCCACTGGGAACCAAAACCAGGTGGCGCCCCGCCAGAGTTATCTGGGAGGTCAAACGCGCCCCTTTGTGGCCGATTGGATCCTTGGTTACCTGGACTAGCACCATATCTCCGGGACTAAGTGCTTCCTCGATACGTCCAGTTTTCGAGTTCAGCCCCGCTGCGTCCCAGTTCACTTCCCCGGCATAGAGTACCGCATTGCGTCCCTTGCCGATATCAACAAAAGCGGCCTCCATCGAGGATAAGACATTTTGAACCTTACCCAGGTAAACATTGCCCACCATGGTGGTTTGGGTGTGGCGCGACACGTAGTGTTCCACCAACAGCCCATCTTCCAGCAGCGCGACTTGATTCAAGCCATCACGCCCCCGAACTACCATTTCACGTTTAACACTGTCGCGACGCGCCAAAAATTCGCTTTCAGTGATGGGGGTGCGTTTACGTCCCTCTTTACGTCCGGCCTTGCGTCGGATTCTTTTGGCCTCCAAACGGGTGGAGCCTTCCAAGGCTTGGACTTGCGAGTCATTTTCAGTATCGGCATCACTACGAATGCGACGGCGGTGACGGCGTGTCACCTCGTTTTCCGTCGCGGTACCGGTACCGTGTGGGTCTTCCGTTTTACTGGTGCGACTGCGCTTGCGTTTGGTTGTGGTGGCGGTTTCACCGCTGTCGATGCTGGTAGAATCGCCTTTGTCGCTACTCTTTGCAACCTTTTCAGCAGCGTTATCAGAGGAATCGTCGTTTTTACGTCGGTTTTTCTTGGTTTCTGAGGATTTTTTGGACTCACTAGCTATTTTAGCTTCACTAGTGTTGTCTTTTTCATCATTTTCAGAACTGGAATTACGCTGCCTTTGGCGGGTGCGTGTCGTTTTTTTTGCGGTTTCATGAGTTGCATCCCCATTTTCCGCCGTAAAACTTGAAAAATCAGGTGCCTGGAACAATAAATTCGCGGCTGCGAGAGCCTGAGCATTACTCTTTTTGGCCGCAGCTCGCCCGGATTTTTCCGCAGCATCGCTGGTTTTTGATTCAACTGTCTTATTCACTTGAACTCCTTTGCCTCCGCCTTGCAACCCCAAGCGAGGCAAAACATCGTCGCCCCTGGATTCAACCAGGAACGGAAGTCTTTGATGGGGACTCAGAACCGCTGTATCTCAAGAGATTACGGTGGATATCAACTGTCTACCCGTTCTGGTGTTGGTTGCCTACACCAGCTTTACCCATGGACTCATACTAGCGCATCGGGAAGAAATCTGCTCCCAAAAGCAACCCGAGGCTCGGAAATTCACCTATTGGTAAAATTTTAGGGTAAATTATGTTCCAACTCAGGATTTTCTGGCTCCCCCAGGGGATAAAAAGAATTTCTAGAGCCAAATGCAATTTCTACTAACTCTACGGAAAGGCGGATTAAGGTGACCGTCGTCTCGATGGGGCTGCTTGACAGCCTAGATTTGGCGCGGTGGCAGTTCGGTGTAACTACCGTCTACCACTTCATCCTGGTTCCGTTCACCATCGGCATGTCCTTGCTGGTAGCACTTATGGAGACACTGTGGTACCGCACCGGCAAGGAGTACTGGCTGAAGGCGACACGGTTCTTTGGAAAACTGTTCCTTGTTAACTTTGCCTTGGGTGTTGCCACCGGCATCGTGCAAGAGTTCCAGTTCGGCATGGGCTGGTCTGAGTACTCTCGCTTTGTCGGCGACATCTTCGGCGCTCCCCTAGCTTTTGAGGCTTTACTCTCATTCTTTATGGAGTCCACATTCCTCGGCGTGTGGATTTTTGGCTGGGGCAAGATTTCAAAGAAAGCTCACGTCGTGGTGGCCTGGCTGGTTATGGCCGGGGTCAACACGTCTATGTTGTGGATTATTGGCGCAAACTCCTGGATGCAGCGCCCGGTCGGGGCAGTTTTCAACCCCGAAACCGGCCGTGCAGAACTGAATGGGGCGCTGGCTTTCTTTTCAGTGGTGACTAACTCAACCATGTGGTTGGCAGTACTCCACGTTGTGACTTCCTCTATTCTCTTAGCCGCCACCGTAGTGGCCGGAATCTCCATCTGGTGGATGGTTCGTGCCGCTAGCCAGGGTGGTATCGGTGAAACCGAGGCTCGGGAAGTGTGGCGTCCAATCGCCCGTTGGGGCATGACTATCATGCTGGCAGCCGGCCTGTTGACAGTGGCTTCCGGCCACCTCCAGGGACAACACCTGGTGTACTACCAGCCCGCTAAGATGGCAGCTGCTGAGGGGCTGTGTGCGGGTGAATCCGGCAACTTGGCTTTGTTCGCCTTTTCGGAATGCCCTGATCCAGTCCTCAAGGAAGGTGCCGGGGAAAATAGCGGTTCGAAGTACGAAGTAACCGAAGTCGGTATCGGCCGAATTCCGGGCTTGCTCGGTTTCGTGGCACATAACTCTTTCTCGCGTACCATCGCTGGTGTTGCGGATTCTTCGGATCGTACCCAGGCTATGTTGGAAAACGCCCAGAAATACTTCAAAGATAAGGCTCCCAACATTGACACCACCAATACCTCTGGCTTACGTGGTAAAGGTGATGTGGCCGGTTATTCTTGGGCAAAGTATGCACCCTCGGTCTTGCCGGTGTTCTGGTCTTTCCGTCTGATGATGGGGGTAGGTATTTTCATGGCTGCTTTGGCCATGTTAGGTCTATACCAGACTCGGGGCGGTCGGGTTTCCACTTCGCGTGGCTTGAAGAATCTCGCATTGATTACCCTCCCGATGCCATTCCTCGGCGTTAGCTTCGGCTGGATTATGACCGAAATTGGGCGCCAACCCTTTATTGTTTATCCCAACCAAGACGCCTTTAATGCAGATATGACCGTGCAAAACGCGGGCGCTGGGGTATACATGCTCACCGGCGATGGTTTGTCCGGTGTGGTAAGTCCGGTGGAATTCTTGATTTCTCTTGTCGTATTCACCCTATTGTACCTAGTTCTAGGAATAATCTGGTTCAAACTGCTGGTGCGATACTCGAAAGAAGGCATTAACACCCCGGCCTCAGATGGTGGCCCAGTTAGCGCCTCACAAGAACTCTCATTCGCATACTAAGGAGGATTTGATTCATGGCAATGATATTGCAAATACTATGGTTTATCTTGGTTGCCGTCCTCTGGGCTGGATACTTGATTCTAGAAGGCTATGGCCTTGGCACCGGGATGCTGATGCGTATTATCGGCAAGAGCGATACCGAGCGTGGTCAGATTGTACGTTCGATTGGTCCACACTGGGATGGTAACGAGGTATGGCTTCTAACCGCTGGAGGTGCCACCTTTGCATCCTCGCCAGAGTGGTACGCTGTGATGTTCTCCGGTATGTACCTGGCGTTATTCCTGATTCTAGTGTGCTTGATTGTCCGAATTTCAGCTATTGAATGGCGCAATAAGGTAGACAGCGAATCCTGGCGTAACAAGTGGGACTGGGGACACACCATCAGTGCCTGGCTGGTGCCGATTCTGCTAGGAACCGCCTTCGGTAATCTGGTTTCCGGGATGATGATTGCAGTGGTTGATCCCAAGCAACCATTTACGCCCATCCCCCCTGATGAGATTGACCCGTCAAAGCACGTTCATAACCTGATTGGGTTAGGCGATATGCCACTGGGACAGTTGCTGTCATTGTTCTACAATGTTCCCAGTCCCATCAACGGCGTGTTCAATCTCTTGGGCGGTCTGGTGATTGCCTCGCTGTGTTTGACTCAAGGCGCTTTGTTCCTCTCATTGAAGACCACCGACGAGGTTCGCGAACGTTCCGAGGCTTTGGCTCCCAAGTTGGCTTTGGTTTCCACCGCGCTGACCGCTGTCTTCGCCATCTGGGGAACCTTCGCCTACATGGGTGCAGGCTTTATCTTCGCCCTGATTTTCTTGGTGATTGCGGCCGTGTGCCTGATTGTGGGGCTATTCTTCGCTTTCCAGCGGAGCATCGGCAAGGCTTTCATCTTCAACAGCGCCGGGGTTGCCTTCGCCGTAGCGTGGGTATTCGCTATGATTTTCCCCTACGTGATGAAGTCCTCGATTAACACCGAGAAATACTCCTTAACCATCTGGGAGTCTTCCGCCACACCTGGTACCCAAATAGTGATGACCATCGCGGCCGTCATTCTGGTGCCCGTGGTGCTGGGATACACCATTTGGTCCGTGTATATGTTCCGGTCTCGCATTAGCCCAGGTACCCCTGGTGGTTTGGAACCTGGAAAGATTCGTGAAGGAGCAAACTTCCTAGTGGGTTAGTTTTTCTGGCCACATTCTTGTTGGGCTCGGCTGTAAAGCCGAGCCCAACAGTTTTTACACAAATAGATTATTTCCTCGGTTTATGACAATGTTAAGGTGTGAAACCACTAGACCCGAGACTCATGAAATACGCGAAAAGCGCGCGTGGATATATCATCTTCATCACGGTATTAGGATTTCTTTCCGCAGCCTTGATTATCGGCCAGGATTTGCTGATTGCTAACGCGGCCTCAGCGGTAATCAGCCACCATGTCGGTTTCGAAGTAATCACCCCAACCTTGCTAGGACTGCTGGGAGTGCTGATTGCCCGAGCCACTACCCTGTTGATTCGCCAGTGGTTCGGCCACCGTGCCGCCAGCGGCGCTATCCAGGAACTACGGGGCAAAGTGTTGACGCACGCCACTAAACTCGGTCCGCGCTGGCAAACCCAACATGCCCAAGACACGGTTACCACTGTGGTGCAGGCACTGAAAGATCTCGACGCATACTTTGTGTTCTTCCTGCCGCAACTCTTACTTTCAGCGACCGTAACTCCCGCAACATTGTTGGTGATTTTGATTCTGGATTGGCCCAGTGCCATCGCCACGGGAATCACCATCCCTCTTATCCCCCTGTTCATGATTTTGATTGGGAAACTGACCCAAGAGTATGCCGATAAGCGTTTGGCCTCTATGAAACGTATGGGGGGGCAATTGGTGGATTTGCTGGCCGGATTAGCCACTCTGAAGGCTCTGGGACGCGAAAAAGAACCCGCCCGTCAGGTGAAAAGTGTGGGCTATGAATACACGCGTTCCACCATGGCAACTCTACGGGTTGCCTTCATGAGCGGCGGAGTGCTCGAGTTCCTCACCACCCTGTGCGTGGCTATTGTCGCCGTAGAGGTCGGCTGGCGGATGCTGGGCGGGCAACTGAACCTGTTTACCGGTCTAGTGGTGATTATGCTCGCCCCCGAAGTTTTCGAACCGCTACGGCAGGTGGGCAAGCAGTTTCACGCTTCCTCCGACGGAGTCACCGCTGCGGAAGCCGCTTTTACTATTTTAGAGGTTCCCCTGCCGGAAACCGGCACCCAAGCAGCTCCGAATCTGGAAACCGCCACCTTGAAATTAAAAGACGTTGGGGTGAAAGCCCGGGGAATGTGGGCTCCAGCCTCGCTTAACGCTTTGATAGAGCCAGGAAAGATTTACGCACTCTCTGGACCGAGCGGGGCTGGGAAAACTACCACTGCTATGAGCCTACTAGCCCTGCAGACCCTGGATTCGGGGACAATAACCGTGCAAGATGCCACTGGTTCCCAGACGGATTTGCGGGATATAGACCCGGGCTCCTGGTGGAAACAATGCGCCTGGGTACCACAAAATCCCGCCATTCTGCCCGGGACAGTGTTAGAAAACCTGGGCGAAAGCGGCACAAACCCAAGTCCGCAACTCATGAAAGCGGCACAAACCACTAAGTTCGCCGAAGTAGTTGAGTCACTATCCGCTGGGTGGCATACCAAACTTGGAGCGGGTGGGGTCGGACTGTCGGTGGGGCAACGGCAACGCTTGGCACTGACCCGAGCCCTGGTTAATACCGCCCAGTTCATCGTTTTGGACGAACCCACGGCACATCTAGATGCCAGTCTGGAAACTCTGGTAATCGAAGGGATTCGCGCTCTAAAGGCCTCTGGGAAAACCGTGGTGGTCATTGCACACCGTCAAGCCGTGTTGAACCTAGCCGATGAAATCATCCCCGTCACTACCAGGGAATTCACCCCCGCCGAGAAAGAAGCCCAGATTCTCGCTGAACAAGCCGCGAAACCAAAACCGCGTCCCCGACGGCGCAAACCCGACGGGCGGGAAGACCTACCACCCCTAATATTGAATCTTGACTTTGCTGACGCGGAGGTAAGTGCATGAACCGGCTCCAGAAAACTACAAAAAAAACCGTAAAGGTCAGTCCTTTCATGACCCGCCAGGAAATCCGCAGTCTGAAACTGACTTATCGAATGATGAACCTGAAACACGGGAATATGTCCTTGGCTATCGGCCTGGGTGTGCTGACTTTGGTCAGCGCCATCGGACTATCGGTGATTGCCGCGTGGATGATTGCGCGTGCCTCTCAACCCGACGCACTGTGGATGGACTTGGCGATAACCGCCGTATGCGTACGTATGTTCGGGATTGGGCGGGCATTGTTTCGGTATTTGGAACGACTGGCCTCGCATAAGGTGGCGCTGGTGGGAGTCGCGAACCTGCGCCACACCGTGTACCGAATTCTGGCCGATCGCCCCACCAACAATATTGCGGCTTTACGACGGGGCGAAATTTTGGCACGTACCGGGGGGGATGTCGACTCCGTAGGGGATTTCGTTGTGAAATCGGTATTACCGGTAACAGTGACGGCAATAACCGGATTGGGCACCGTGATTCTTTTTGCTTTTTATTCCCCTCTGGCTGCCCTAGCTTTGGCACTGTGTCTGCTGCTGGCCGGAGTAGTGGGACCGATGTTAACGATTCGATCCGCCCGAATTGCCGAATTGGCGGCGCAACACGCCCAAATCGAGCTCAGCGCCAGTGCCCAAACCCTGTTGATGAACGCCCCGGAATTGGCAGTTTCCGGACGGCTGGCCGAAGCTAAGGAACACCTTGAATCAGTGGAACAAGACATTCAAGCTTTGAAAGACCAGGCTGCGAGACCCGCTGCCATCGCCAGTTTCATTGATAACTTTGCGATGGGTTTGGCGGTACTGTGCGGGTTCCTGATTGGGACTCCCCTGGTGTTATCCGGCCAACTGTGGGACGTAAATCTGGCAATTTTAGTGTTGGCACCGCTGGCCGCTTTCGAAGGCACCGCCCAGTTGGCACCCGCTGCGGTACAACTGGTTTCCTCCGGGGCGGCAACCTCGCGACTGGTGGAACTGATGGGGGGAGAGAAATCAGTCGAAGCCGCCCTAGAACGGATACAGCGCGAAGACCAGGAAGAGACTCTGACAGCTAGTCACCCAGTGGTGGTTATCCCGTCTGATAAAGCTGACACCGCTGGCGCGAAAAAATCTGGAAGCACCGCTGCCACTGACGCAGCGTCAACGGTGGAAATAGAACCGGTTTTAGTTGCGCAAGACCTCGCTATCGGATGGCCAGGTGGCCCAGTGGTAGCGCATGGTATCAATCTGGAACTGCGCCCTGGTAAAGCATTGGCTGTGGTGGGGCAATCAGGAATCGGTAAATCCACGCTACTGTACACCCTAGCGGGATTGATTCATCCCGTTTCCGGCACCCTAACTCTGGGGGGAAAACCTCTGAGCGAGATTCCTCGCGAAGATGTCGCCACCACGATTATTATGACCGCCGAGGATGCCCATATTTTCCAAACCTCCGTCTTAGAGAACATCCGGGTCTCCCGGAATAATGTGGGATCGGTAGAAGCCGAGAAACTCATGATACAAGCTGGGATGGGAACCTGGCTACAAGCCGCCCCACGCGGCCTAGAGACCACCCTGGGGATGGATGGTGCCGCACTGAGCGGCGGAGAACGACGCCGCATCCTCCTAGCACGCGCCTTGGCATCCCCGGCGCGACTGCTAGCCTTAGATGAGCCAGGGGAACATTTGGACGGAGAAATGGCCGACCAGCTAGTGGGCGATTTGCTGACCACCGGAAAAAGCGGGGAACGCGGGGTACTGCTGGTAACCCACCGTTTATCCGCATTAGGAGCCGCCGACGAGGTACTGGTGATGGCCAAAACCGAAACAGGAGGCACCACCGAGGTTATCGCTCGCGGAACCCACGCTGAACTGGTTGAACGACAAGCGGAATACCGCTGGGCTTTGGAACAGGAAAAAACCTATGTCTGAAAAGCACCATCCATCCGAAGCAGAAACCAAAGAAACCCTGGAAACCTTGCGGTTGAAACTGGAAACCTCAAACCGTTACAACGAGATGAGCCAACGTATCACCGTGGCGCTACTGGAAGACACCGACGAAGAAGCTGCCCTGAGTTTGATTTGCCGCTCAGCTTTGAAAGCTGCCCAAGCCGACACAGCCCTGATTGTGTTGCCGAGTTTAGGCGGCAAGTACATCAGCGAGATTACCGCCGGAGAAGCCCAATCAGAAATGCTCGGACTCGAATTTCCTCCCGAAGGACGTGCCCAACAGGTGATTCACTCCAATGTGGGCATAATCGTGCCCTCGATGGAACGTGCCCATTCTTTGCGTATCCCCGCCCTGTCGCGATTCGGAGCCGCACTCTACGCCCCGATGAGCAACCACGGGATAGCCACCGGGGTCATTATCCTGTTCCGTAATCCAGGTAAACCCGAGTTCACCGAGCCAGATTTGAAGGCCGCCGCAGATTTGGCGAAAAAAGCCACCCTTGCATTACGCCTGTCCGCTATCCGCCACGCCGAGGATCGCGCCACCCTGCTGGAGCAACGCCAACGCATCGCCCGGGATTTGCACGACCTAGCAATACAACAACTCTTTGCCAGTTCTCTCCAGTTACAATCCCTGAAAAGTGACCTGGAATCTGGGAAAATCGCCGACGATGATGTATCGAAGACACTCGACCTGGCCTTGACGGCAGTAGGGGAATCCATCAGCCAGATTCGCCGCATCGTCAGCAGCCTGAAAGACGCGGATGCCTCCGAACTGGATTTGGTGGGAGGTCTGGGACACGAAACCTCGTTGGCTCGACGATCCCTAGGTTTCGCGCCCTCACTGGTATTGAAACTGAACAACGAGCTGTTCCGAAAAGACAATACTCGCGAACTACAAGCTCGCTTGGCTGGAATCCTTGACGACAACCAAATAGCCGATGCCATCGCCGTGGTACGGGAAGGACTTACGAATGTGGCTCGTCACGCCCACGCCACCGAAGTAATGGTTGAAGCTCAAATCTGGACAGATTCCAAACTAGCACCTCATGATTGCCCCCGAATCAGCCCCAATGTACCCCTGAAAACCGAAAAAAACGGCTTAATGCGCCTCGAGATTACCGATGACGGAGTGGGACTGGAAAAAACTGTGGGACGGCATTCTGGGCTGTCCAATATGGCGGCACGTGCCTCGGTGTATTTCGGACAGATGAACCTGGAAAACCGCGACGATGGAGTGCGAGGCGCGAAACTGACCTGGTGCATTCCCCTGAGCGCGTAATCGACTATATGGTAGTAACATCCTTACGATTGAAACAAAACGTAGCGGATAACGGATAACACCCGCAGTGTATTTAACGCACTGAAGGCTGTCTCCAGGCGGCAGCCTTCTGAGAAGCCACCCACGCGGCCACCTGGGTACGCCGCTGCAAGCCCATCTTGGAAAGCAACGCGGTAATGTGATTCTTGACGGTTTTCTCGGCCACTCCCAAGGATTCACCAATCTCGCGATTCGAAAGCCCGTCGCCAATCAAATTCAAGATTTTTCGCTCCGTCGGAGTCAGACTCTCGGTGGGGTCGGCATGCTTGGAAGATGAACGCGTCACGGTGCGTTCATCGAGCAGTGTCCGCCCAGCAGCCACGGCCTTGATAACATTGGCAATCTCGACTCCAGCCACGGTTTTCAACAGATACGCCGCCGCCCCTACTTCGAGAGATTCCGCCAAAGCCGCATCATCATCAAAAGAAGTCAAGACGATACAACGTGATTCGGGCACTAAAATCCGCAGTTGTCCCATCAAGTCAATCCCGGTACCGTCCGGCAACTGCAAATCCACCAACACCACGTTGGGATTAGCCAGTTCCGCGCGCGACAGGGCTTCGCTGACACTACCGGCCTCTGCCACTACCACCAGCCCTTGGGCACGATCCACAATTTCCGCAATGCCACGGCGCACAATCTCGTGGTCATCAACAATCATCACACGAGTTTCGGCGGGTTCAATCATTAATCAGCCTTTCTTACTGCGGGGTGATGTGCGGGCGTGCAGTGCGCGCAAAACACCGTAGCTCGCCCGTCTAGCACTATCTTATCCAGAGCCTGGCCACACTGATGACAAGCCTGGCCGCCACGACCATAAACCTGCAGCTCCGAAGCGAAATCCCCGGGATTGCCCCACGAATCCACATACAGCTGGTCAAAAGACGTACCCCCAAATTCCAGAGCGTGGCGCATGACACTAGCGGCAACCTCTAGCAGGTTACGCAAATCCTCCCCACTCAGATTCTTCGCCAAGGTCGCAGGATGAACCCCCGCCGCAAACAGGGTTTCATCAGCATAAATATTCCCGATTCCAGACACCGTTGCCTGGTCAAGCAACTTGGTTTTAATCGCGCGGCGCGAGCTTCGCAGCCTCGATACAACCCAGCTCACATCCAAATTCGGATCGAGCACATCACGGGCAATATGACCTAGACCCGCAGGCAGCAGTGCCTGCTCGGTTCCCATCCCGCCCGGAGCCCCATCAGTCGTGGGCTCCAAGGCGCGGACCTCGGTATGACCAAAGGTGCGCTGGTCACAAAACACCAGTTCCAATCCGTTATCTAGGGTGAAGCGCAATCGCTCATGCGGCAAAGCGGTTATATCCCCAGCTGCCAGGCGTAATTGTCCCGACATGCCCAAATGGAAACACCAGGCGGTTTGATTTCCGGAAAGCTCCAACCACAGAAATTTGCCCCGGCGTGATACTGATTCAAGTCGCTTTCCGACTAGCAACTCATGAAACCGCGAAAACCCGCCCGGCTGGAAACGTAAGCTACGCGGATGCGTTGGGGCACTTACGGCGGTAACGCACGTGTTCAAGAGGTGCGAGCTAAGATTGCGGCGAATCGTCTCTACTTCAGGCAATTCAGGCATCAGGATTCCCACCCGGGAACAAATCCTGGCGGATTTCCGAGCCGACTACCTCGGGACAGCGTTGCGCCAAAGTGGCGACAGCAGCTTCGGCCGCCTGATGTTCCGCGATTTTTTTGGAACTCCCCTGTCCTTCTCCCCAGTTCTCACCCTCCACCAGAGCCTGAGCCGAAAAATGCTTTTGATGATCGGGACCGGTCGCGACCACCTCGTAGGTGACCTCGCCCAAATCGGCAGCACTGAGTAGCTCCTGGAGCGTTGTTTTCCAGTCCAAGGTAACCGCACGGCGCGGTGCATTACGCAAGAAACGTCGCAAATGACGCTCTACCACTACCCGGGTCACAGACAGGCCACAAGACAGAAAAGTTGCCCCAATCAAAGCTTCGAGGGTGTCCGAGAGAATCGAATCCTTGTCGCGACCGCCCTGGCGATCCTCGCCCACTCCCAGTCGTAAGTACTCTCCCAAGTGGATTTTTCGTGCCACCTCAGCCAGGGGGGTTTGGGAAACCGTGGCCGCACGCATTTGCGCCAAAGTGCCCTCCGGTTCGTCGGGGAAATTCCGATAAAGATATTCCGTGACGATAATCTGTAACACTGCGTCCCCCAGGAACTCGAGACGCTCATTGGTTCCGCGCGACCCAGTTTTGCCGTGTTCATGCGAAAAAGACCGATGGGTCATTGCCAAAACCAATAAATCTGGGTCAAGACGCTCACCCCACGCCTCTAATAAGGGCTCCAAGGTATCCAGTTTTGACGCAGCGGAGGTAGCATCGAGTTGCATCGCGCGGTTTATAGCTGTTCCCACTAGTTTTCTCCCTCCGGGTTTTCCCGTAGCGACTTTGCCAAGTCCCCCAAAGCCGCCCAGCGCGGGTCGATGTTTTCGTGGTGGTGGTCGGCAGGCAGCATATCGAGACGTTCGCCGCAATCGGGGCACAAGCCTCTACAGTTTTCATCACACAACGGCAAATTGGGCAGGGCTAACACCAAGTTGTCCCGCAGTAAAGGTTCCAAGTCGATTTGGTTGTCATCACTGACCTCGAGGATGTCTACGCTGTCTTCTCCGGCTTGCTCGCGCGCCGAGTCCAAAGATTCAGGGAAAAAGAACATTTGGGTTTCGTCCAGGGATAGCACCTCATGAACAGGATCGAGGCAACGCGAACATTGCGCCACCGTCCCCACCTCGCCGGTGATGTGAGCCAAGATGCCCTCAGAGACGGCCGTAAGCTCGACGCGGCATGGGATTTCCGTGCCTTCAAGCGTAACCACACTGTTGGTCCACTCTGGACTCAGCGGGAAACACCAGTCAAACTCCAGGCGGGAGCCGGGATTGCCCGGCAAAGCGTGCAGGTCAAGGCGATAGGGAGAGCCAGTTTTATCACGCCGAACGGGACGAGCGGGACACGCGGTTTCTCCGGAGGGAGAGTCGGGGTGTTTAGTCATGAGTCTCTTTCATTTCACTAGCCGTTTCGGGGTCAAACTTGGCGCGTTCCTTCAAAACCTTTCGTCCCGCAGCGGATTGTTCCTGCATTTTCCGGAGGATACCCTCGAGTTCCGCAAGTTTATCTTCACAGTATTTATCGGCGCCACTGGTTTGATTCTCGGCTATTTTAGTAGCCTTTTCAATAACTTGTTCGGCGCGATCCTGAGCCATCACTACAATGCGTTCCTTGTTAATCAACTCGTCAGCGCGAGCATGGGCATCGGCCTGAATCTGTTCCGACTTTGATTGGGCTTTAGCCAGGATTTCATTGGCTTCCTCTTGGGCACGCTCAATCACCGCATTGGCTCCAGCCACAATCTGGTTGGCCATGCGGATATCAGCTGGCATGGCTTCGCGGGCAGAATCCAGCAAAGACAGCGCTTGTGCCTTGTTGACCAGCACGAAAGGACTCATGGGTAAGGATCTGGCCTGCGAGATTAGCGCCTCTATTTCAGCCAAAACATCCATCAACTCCGAGCCCTTGTAATCCTCGGCGTTAAGCTGGGCAATCATCTGTTGCGAAGTCAAAGCCTCGGGTTCTTTGCCTGGTTTGTCAGCGGGTTTATGGTTCGATTTGCCGTTCGATTCTTTGTTGGGCTCGGCCTCCGTCGGCTCGGCTGGCTCGGAACCAGGTTTGACCTGCGACGATTCCTTGCTATCAGCCCCAGTATTTTCCGATGGCATCCCCGTGGTTTCCTCGGTTTTATCGGTTTTGTCGGTTATATCGGCATCGGTGGTTTCGGTATTACTCACTTTCCCAACTCTCCTTTCCTGGTTTACTTCCCGTTTTGGTCAAATCTGGCTGCGATTACTTTACCTCGTGCCTGCGGCGGTTTTATCCTAAACACATCATAGAGCGCTGCGGCGGTCTCTACGTTCACCATGTCAAAAATATCCACCCCGTAGCGAGCCACTTCCTTGACCATCGAAGACGAAATATGCGCCAGCCCGAGCCTACCAGCCACAAAAACCGTGGGGGGCGCCCCCAAATGCAAATTCATTTGGCTCATGGATGATTCATAATCGAAATCCGAGGCGTTGCGCACCCCCTTTACAATAACATCGATTCCACGTTTCTGGCAGTATTTCGCCAATAAACCGGGAATAATCTCGACGTTAACCAGAGTATCCAAATCGGCTTCCCGTAATGTTTTCTCGGCCAGCTCCTGGCGTTTTTCCGGGGTAAACAAGGGGGTCTTTGAAACATTTTCAGCCACTCCCACCACCACGTTGTCAGCAAAAGCCAGACATTGGCGCACCATATCAAGGTGCCCGAAGGTAAAGGGGTCAAAGGTTCCGGGGCATAACGCTGTAGTCACGCTATTAAGGTTAGCGGCTTTTAAGCTAGGCTTGGGGCTATGACACGGATTGTAGCGGGAGCCTGGGGTGGACGAGTTTTGCAAGTGCCGCGTTCGGGGACTCGCCCCACTTCGGAACGGGTGCGCGAAGCGATTTTTTCCCGCCTGGATTCCCAAGGTGTTATTGCCGGGGCACGGGTTTTGGATATTTTTGCCGGCTCCGGAGCACTGGGTTTGGAAGCCTTGTCTCGCGGGGCAACAGACGCGATGCTGGTGGATTCTGCCCGGGGTGCTGTACAGGTTTTGCGTGCCAATGCGGCAGCTCTGAGTGCCGGGGAGCGGGTGCAGGTAGTGGGGGCGGACGCGGTTCGGTTTGCCGCTTCATTAGGTGCCAACGAGCGTTTCGACCTGGTGTTCATCGACCCACCCTATGCCCTGGATTCTGGAATTCTCGACCAGGTTTTGTCGAGCGTAGCGACACATCTTGCCCCCGCAGGAATCATTATTTTAGAAAGTTCTTCGCGGGCAGTACTACCAGATTTACCCCCGCAACTCATGAACCGTACCACCAAAACCTACGGCGACACCCAAGTGAGCTTCCTGGAAGTCGCACCCAAGAATTAAACTAAATGGTTCAAAGAAATGGGGATATGGGTCAAGATTTACGCAAATTCTCACCCCCCTGCCCCAGTCCGAACACCAGGCGCGCCAATTCGGGGTGATTGGCCAGCTGGGCATCCTCGGCCACGATTTCCTCGGCCGCTTGTTTGGCGGCCTCGATAATTTTTGCGTCTTGAACCAGGGACAATACTTGGAGCCTCGAATTACGCCCCGCTTGAGTATCGCCCAGGACGTCGCCTTCGTGGCGAATCCGCAAATCGGCTTCTGCTAGGGCGAAACCATCTCGAGTCGAAGCAAAAGCCTCGAGGCGTTCTCGCGCCGGGGTGTCCGCCAGGCTCAGGGGCGCAATCGCCAGACACACCCCGGGGCGCACCCCCCGCCCAATACGCCCACGCAACTGGTGCAACTGGGACAGCCCGAAACGATCCGCATCCAGAATTATCATCATCGAAGCCTCGGGGACATCCATGCCGACTTCGATAACAGTAGTAGACACCAACAGCGGTGCCACCCCGGACACAAAATCAGCAATCGCCCGCTGCTTAGCCCCAGAATCCAAGCCGGAATGCACCCAAGTGATAGTGGTATCCGCGAAAAACGGCAAGGCTTGCAGCCGTCTGAACGTGTCCTCGACATTGTGCAAGACCCGCCCCGGCGCCAAGGTCGGCACGTTCCCCGACGCACCGCCAAATTCTTCCTCTAAAGGCACAGTGGTGGTTGGTTTCGCGAGTGGTGCGGTGTCGGGTTTTTCCGCCGTGTCCCCCGGGACGGGTTCATGAGGTGCCTTCTGAGCACAAAGGACGTAAACTCGGCCGCCATCCAAGATTTCTTCCGCCGCGCGCCGCCAGGCACGTGCCACCCAAGCCACATTATCTTCCGAGACTAAAAAGGTCTTTACTTCACCGCGTCCCCGAGGGATTTCGGCGAGCACCGAAACATCCAAATCCCCAAACACAGTCATTGCCACCGTGCGCGGAATCGGAGTGGCGGTCATCGCCAGGAAATGTGGGGCGCGCTGACCCGCCGCCAACAGTGCCACGCGCTGTTCCACCCCGAAACGGTGTTGTTCATCCACTACCGCCAAACCCAGTTTGGAAAACTTCACAGATTTACTCAACAAGGCATGGGTTCCCACGACAATCAAGGGTTCCCCGGTTTGCAGCGCCGTTTGCAGGGCGGATTTTTCTTTGGCTGGGGTGGAACCCACCAGTAACCGCAGTCCTACCACGTCACCCTCCGGCTTAGTGCCGTCCAAGCCCGAAGGGGAACAACCCAGATTTCCTAGTAGTTTCTTCAGGGTCTCGAAATGCTGATGTGCCAATACCTCTGTGGGTGCCATAAAAGCAGCCTGGCACCCGTTTTGGACAGCGGTTATCGCCGCGAGGGCGGCGATAACCGTTTTCCCCGAGCCAACCTCGCCTTGCAACAACCGGTTCATCGGGACTTCCGTGGCCATATCAGCCGAGATTTCCTGCCAGGCGCGAAGCTGCCCGGCGGTCAGTTCAAAAGGCAACTGGGCAAGGAACCGCTCCACCAGGGTTTTCCCACCCCCAGAGATATCCACTTTGTCAGACGTGGCGGCAGTTTCCGAATGGCACCTCATGACCCCGGAACCACCCCCAGAAGCACCCGCAGAGCCACCACCCGGTGAACTGTCCGCAGAAATCACCCCATTTCCATTGACTTCCGCCGGCGAAGCCCACGCCGGACGCAGTCTAGCCTGCTGACGAGCCTTTGCCAGCGCTGCCCCCAAAGTCAGAGCCTCGCGATATCGTAAATAATCCAAGGCACATTCATGAGAGGCCTCGTCCGGAGGGTGATGCAGCCACTGCAAGGCCTCGGCAGCCGTCGGCAAACCCCAGCGCGCACGCAAATCCTCGGGGATAGCCTCGGGGATTTCCTCCACCCCAGCCAAGATGGTGGTAATCAATCCCTCGATTTTCCACGAAGGCAACCCGGCCGTAGCGTGGTACAGGGGTTGCGGGCGCAAGGAGAGCTCACGAGCAACCTCCGGGTCGTAATCCTGGAGTACCTGGTATTCCGGATGCGCCAAAAAAGCCTCCCCCGAGCCACCAAAACCATCCACCCGCCCCGAGAGTTTACCCGCAAACACCCCAATTGTGCCTTTTTCCAGGCGGCTAGCGTGAAACTGCAAGGCAGCAGGATGTTTAGCGAAAAACCGCACGGTGAGCCGTCCGCGCGTAGCTCCCCACAACGTCGAAGCTTCGCCCAGCTCATCTTGTAGCACCACGGTGAACATGGCTTTGTCGTGACGCCGTGTCCAGCCCAGCTGCGTCGACATCACCGCCGCGAACAGGGTCACTTCCGTGCCGGGAACAAGGGTGTCGAAACGAGTTAGCTCCCCCCAGCGATACATTCGCCGCGGCGGATACCACAACAGGTCACCCACGGTTCCGATTCCCAGGTGCGCCAACTTGGACACCAAGGATTTCCCGCGTACCAGGCGAGACAACGGCGCATCCAGATTCGTCATGTTTTCCACTCTACTAGATGACTTGGAGCAAAAAATTTCCTTCGTCAACACCCCGCACAAACCTTGGTTTATCTGGGGTTATGCGGGTAGTTTTACGCCTGTTTAGGTTTCATCCCACTCGGTGTCATCCTTCACTCCCAACAGGGTTGCCCCGGTTTGCCCCCCATAAAAAATCGTCAGTTCAATGCGGGGGTCGCCCTCGGCCATGCTACGCAGCCTGACCCGATCCACGCCGGGTTGACGCGCCCCGATTAGCGCCATAATTTCAGCAGTATCACCCGGAGCAAAAGCACAAAGTGCCTCAAGTTGTTCCTTTAGGTTTTCGCCGATTTCCTCTACCCGAATCAGCGTGCACAACCGCTGTATTTCGCGCTGCGCCGAGGCTTCAGAATCGCCATCACGGTGACATTGCCAAGTGGCCAGTCCTGCGCTGAGCCACAAAGCGCTCAGTTCGTCGCGGCTGGGGGCGACGGTCACTACGGCGGTTTCATGAGGTGCCATTTCCTTGGCCAGCTCCCACGTGGCGGGCGAGCTGGGTATTAACACGGATAGTCCCCGTGGTTTTCCCAAAGCCCACTGTACCCAATCCGTCCCGCTCGGATTCAACAGTACCGTGGCTGAGCCACGCGCATACATTTCCACCAAAGCTGGAGCTTCGCTAAGGATTACCAATTTGGGACGTTTTTGTTGCATCCCCGATTCCAGGGCATCCACGCCGCTAAACCCACTCGAGCCACCGGATTTTCCGGATTTGCCAGGCTGACCCGCGCGGGTAAAACGTCGCGTGAACAACACCACATTGTCTTTTTCCGGCACAGGATCTTCCGCGCCGACACGCCAAAGGGAAGACTCGGGGGGTGATAGCTGTTCCACCAGGATGTTCTCGTGAGGATGAGGCAGAATCGACAGCGGCGCGGCCGTGTGAACATGGGTGGTGAAAGTAGCGAAACCCAGCTCGTCTTTAGTCCCCAGTTCCAGCACTTCGGAACAGGTTGCGCCCAGTTCTTGGCGGCGCGTGCCAATTTCTCGCGCATAGCCAGTGTGACGAAAAGTAACTTCGAATTCTGTGCCTGGAGTCTGGGCACGCCGGGCACTGACAACAGGACGCGACCGGTCAGCCCAGTCAGTTAGCATGGACTGGATAATCTCGGTATTACCCGGAGTTTTCCCTTCGATTGAGGCCACCACATCTGCCAGGCTGGCCAAAATTAGGCACGCCCCCGCCAATCCCGCATCCCCAACCCCCCGGTGAGTATCAGCGGAATCTACGGTAAGCTGCTGGGCGCATACCACCGTGGTATCCATCACCGCAGACAAAGTGTACACGTTGAGCTCCGCTAGTTCTGCCTCGATGTTTCGTACCAGGGCAGTTAGTCCAAAATCCAGACTGACTTCCCCGTCAAGGTTCTGGAAATCTCGAGAAATGCTGCTAACAGCTTGTACTAGTTCTACGGGACGAATCAGCGGAACTTCCCGCCAGGTTTTGGCGGTGGCCGCGAGACTCGCCGCCGTGAACATGCCGCTGGAACCACGCGGGAATTTCGCAGCCACACTAGCTAGATGCGCCATGAACCGGTCGGGTGGGATGTGCGGGGAAAAAACCGCAGCGACAGCTGCCAGTTTTGACCAGGTTGCCACCAAGTTCGTCCCGGTATTGAAATTAGGCACTGGAAAAGTATTGAGGTCATTAAGCAAATCCTCGGCTTGCACCAACAGTGTCGCCGTATGCGCCACCCAGGCACAGAAATCTTTGGTTTCTATAATCTGGCGGGTTACATCCACATATGCTCCTTGGGTTGAGATTTATTTTAGCGGCCAAGCCCACGAAAACGGGCAGTAACAGGGCTCGATTTGTTCATACCCTATTTTTGGCTTATTATTGTCAGGTTGCTCTTATGAGCGAGGGGCTGTTTTGGCTCCTTTAGACTGTGAAGAATCGATTTCAGGAGAAAATTGTGGCTGCGGTATGTGACATTTGTGGTAAAGGACCGGGTTTTGGGATGAGTGTGTCCCACTCTCACCGGAGGAATAAGCGTCGTTTCAACCCGAATATTCAGCGGGTTCGCGCTCTGGTTAAGGGCACCCCCAAGCATCTGAATGTCTGCACCAAGTGCATCAAGTCAGAGCGCGTGGTTCGCCCCGCCGCAGTGTAGCTAGAATTCAAGCTATAAGTAACTTCATGGCTCTTACACATTTACAAGGCACCCCAGTAAACACTGTGGGTAATTTGCCGACACCAGGCACCAAAGCCCCGGATTTTAGTGTCACCAAGTTGGATTTAAGCGAACTGACCTTGGGAGACTTGGCGGGTAAGACGATTTTGCTCAACATTTTCCCATCCATTGACACGGGGGTCTGCGCCGCATCCGTCAGACGGTTCAACATCGAGGCGGCGGCTCACCCGAATGTGATGGTGGTCAGCGTTTCCCAAGATTTACCTTTCGCCTTGGGGCGATTTTGCGGTGCCGAGGGCATTGAACATGTGATTACCACCTCTGGTTTCCGCTCTAGCTTCGGCACAGATTACGGTGTGAAACTGGCGGACTCCCCCATGGCCGGCTTGTTAGCGAGAGCCGTTGTTATCATTGGGGCTGATGGCACAGTGAAATACACCGAACTGGTCGAGGACATCGCGCAAAACCCCAACTTCGAAGCCGCTCTCGCCTCGTTATAAAGCTTTCTGTTCACATATCCACCCATATTGGGGGGCAGCCGCTTTTGCGACTGCCCCCCAAACCATGTTTTAAAGTCTTCGCAAAAGTCACCTGGTTTGAGCGTGCGCTGTCATCCACAAAGCCAAAGTCGCAGCCTGTGATACATTGAAAGATTCAGCTTGCCCGAACATAGGAATGGCCATCAATACATCGCACAACTCGCGCTGGGCAGCATTCAGACCGTGAGCCTCATTGCCCATCATCCAGGCGACTTTCTTGTCGGCAAATTGGCTCGCCACCTCGAAACCCCAAGCCAAGGGGGCATCCAAAGCAGTGCCAGCTACCAGCCATTGCGACTCATGAAGCGTCGAGACTAATTGAGCCAAATCCGAAAAACGCGGCGTCGGCACATGAAACACGGATCCCACCGAGGCGCGAATCACTTTCGGGGAACTCACATCGGCAGATTGTTCCCCCATAAAGACACTACCCGCCCCACAGGCATCCGCCAAGCGCAGCATGGTTCCAACATTGCCGGGATCTTGAGTTTCCGGCAAAATCAGCGCTATGCGCCCCCGCAACTCATGAAGCGGAGGAAAAACCGCGAAACTGGCCGTCGCGAACCAGCCCTGCGCGGCCTCGGCCACGACTCTCGCAACCCGTTCACTGACCCAGTGCCCATGCACCGGCGCGGCCTCCACCAGCGACAAAAGCTCCGGCTCGGAGACCCCCGCCGCCTCGGTAAGATACACGTCCTCCACCGAATCCGGCGCGAACCGTAAAGCCTCACGCAAGGCCTGGGCACCCTCGATGCGAATCAGCGAGGATTTTAGACGTGCGGAACGCCGCGAGAGCCCGGCAATTCTACGCATCTTTACAGACGACGGATTGTCCAGAATCTCGCGACGTTCCAGCATGTTTCGAGTTATCCGCTCCGCTACCTAGGCGGCCGGTTGGTTTACATCCTTCGGCAAGGCATCCTTCGCAACCTTCACCAAAGCGTTGAAAGCGGTGATATCACTGACAGCCAATTCGGCCAGCATCCGGCGATCAACTTCCACTTCCGCCAGGCGCAAGCCCTGGATGAAACGGTTGTAGGTCATGCCTTCGGCGCGGCAGGCCGCATTGATGCGGGTAATCCACAATTTGCGGAAATCACCCTTGCGAGCCTTGCGGTCGCGATAGTTATACACGAAAGAATGCGTGACCTGTTCCTTCGCCTTACGGTACAGACGGGAACGCTGCCCGCGATAGCCGGAGGCGCGCTCCAAAGTGGTACGACGTTTTTTGTGAGCGTTGACTGCGCGCTTAACACGTGCCATGATTAATCTCCTTTTCCCTTACTTACCCAACAGCTTCTTGACGCGTTTCACGTCAGACGGAGCCACTACCTGGTCTTGGCTCAAGCGACGAGTACGGCGACTGGACTTGTGTTCCAGCAAGTGGCGTTTGTTAGCGGTTTCACGCATCAGCTTTCCCGAACCAGTGGTGCGGAAACGTTTCTTAGTGCCCGAATGGGTTTTATTCTTCGGCATAATTATTTCTCCTCTGTTTCAGCCTGAGCCGTGGCGGCCGGCGTTTTTTCGGTCTTGCCCACAGTCGTCTTTTCGGTCTTCGGGGCAGATTTCTTGGTGGTGGAACGGGTCGTTTTGTTCGCCGTTTCACCTCCAGTTTTAGGGGTTCGCCGCGTAGTGGTACGCGGGGCGCGTTTGGCCACAGGTTTCCCCGGCTCGCCCTTGGCCGAGCTGGATTTAGGGTCGGCCTTGGCGCTGCCGGCTTTGGCGGGACTAGCTTTGGTGCTTCCAGATTGAGCCGCAGGAGGCGTTGGTTTCACGTCGGCTTCATGAGGTGCCGCCGCGTCGTCAGTTTTGCTAGCCGATGCCCCGTCTGTTTTCTTCAAACCGGCCAGACCACCCTCGCCCAGCTGCGAGAATGTCAGCGGCTTCAACACCGGAGCATTGGCTTGTTCCGCCACCCGCTTTTGGTTGCGCAAAGCACGTTCCGCTTTCGCGTCCCGTTTAGCCTGACGTTCATCTTCACGACGTTTACGTTGCACCGAAACCGCGTCGGTCTTCTTTTTCACCGGTGCTAAGACCATCGTCATATTGCGTCCGTCCTGACGCGGTGTGGATTCCACAATCCCGTCTTCGGCGATATCTTCCGCCAGGCGATTCATCAGTTTAACGCCCATTTCAGGGCGGGATTGTTCGCGGCCACGGAAGCGAATCATAACCTTGACTTTGTCACCGCCGTCAAGAAAACGACGCATGTGCCCAAGCTTCACCTCGTAGTCATGCTGGTCAATCTTCAGCCCCAAACGGATTTCTTTCAACTGGGTAGAGGCCTGGTTGCGCTTCGCATCGCGAGCCTTTTGCGCGGCCTCGTACTTGTATTTCCCAAAATCCATCAGCTTGCACACCGGTGGATGCGCCTCGGGGGCGACTTCCACCAAATCCAAACCGGCATTCTGCGCCAAAATCAGGGCTTTACCAATGGCTACCACCCCGATTTGTTCACCGTTTTGACCAATGACGCGCACTTCACGTACGCGAATCTGGTCGTTAACCCTTACGTCTGAAATGACAACTCCTTGCTTGTGATATGCCATAAACCGGGTTAAACGCAAAAACCATCCGACTGTGACGAGAAAACGCCACAGCTGCACTATCGTGCTCGAACCATTACCCAAGACGTACCAAAGTACCGGGCAGAGGTGGGAATAATCTTCCGCTTAATCCCGGCTATGAGCCGGACAACTTATACTACCAATTCATGAGGTGATATCCCAAATCACGGCATATTTACGGAAAACCGGGCGGGGCAGATTTCCTAATTTAGCCGGTTACAAAGAGTTGCGCCTAAAACGGTAAATCCTTGCCGTTTTTCGGAGCGCAAGAGCCCTAGCGGAGTTCCGGCGGCAGTAGACATTTAAACACTGCGACGTTGCATTTGTGGCGCTCTCAGGACTTCGTCCATGCGTCACAGCACCCTGCGGTGGCACCAATCTGCGGGTTACTCTCGCGCGGAGCCGCATGAACCCAACTTACGCCGCCGCCCCCGGAGACAATCATGCAACGCGGAAATCCCCACCGCACCAAAGTACAGTGCCAATAACGCCCCGGCCTGGAGCAGAATCGGCCACGGTGTCGGCAACGGATTGGCAATCGCGGAAAACACCAGCGCTACCATTACCGCGAGACGCCACGCTTTAAGCATCTGGTGCGCCCGCAACACCCCCACAAAGTTCAGCATCACCAGGATTTCGGGAATCAAAAACGACAGCCCAAAGGCAATCACCAGGCGAATATAAAAATGAATATAAGAATCGGCCGAAAGTAGCATCACTGCTTCGGGCGGAGTGAAAGAAGCCAAAATTTGAACCGCGCGCGGAGCCGTCCAATCCCCGAAAACCGCACCCCCGGCAAACAACACGACCCCGAAAAAACCAAAAACCGCCAGCCAACTGCGCTCCCGATTCTTTAATCCAGGCCACAAAAACGCCAAGGTTTGATATATCCACCAAGGCGAAGACATCAATATGCCCAGCCACAACGTAACACGCAATTTCAAATCCAACGCCGCGCCAATGGTTTGAAAATTTAGCTCTGCTCCCCCAATGTCACGCATCGGGGCGGTGATATGCGCCAGCGCCAGCTCATAGAGGAACCAACCACCGATGGACGCCGCCGCGATACCCAGCAACGCGAAAATCAGCCGACGGCGCAGCTCTTTGAGGTGCGCCGCGATGGTCATAACCCCCTTAGCTGGGGTTGGTGATTCGCTCAATTGTCCTGGTGAGGAATGCTTTGGTCGGCGGGGTTTTCCGGCTTCGGTGCTGCCTGAGTGGGGGCTTGTACTTGGCTTGTTTCCGGGCTGACGGGCGCGGCAAAGTTTTCATCTTCGGCCAAATCTTTGAGTTCTTCCTTCAAAACTTTCGCTGATTTCCCCACATTACGAGCGATTTCAGGCAGTTTCGCCGCTCCAAAGACCACCACCAAAACGATAATGACCGTAATCCAAACAATAGGGCTGACAGACAGCATAACCGCGTGTGAGGGAACCATGTTTCTCCTTATATATAGGCCGTATATCTAGCTTAGCTGATTTTGTGGCGGCGTGACGATTGGCTCCTGTTCCTCTGGCAGTGCAGTCTGGGCGGACGAGCCGGTTGAGTTTCCGACCTCGGCGTTGTTGTCAATCGGGTTGACCGGGTCGGGTTTCGTGGTGGTTGGATTGGTTGGGTGGGGCGAGTTATTTCCTTCGCTTAACTTGTTTTCGTCGGGTTCATGAGGGGCTTGCTGGTGTAGCGCCTGCAAAGCTCGCAACTGCGGCTCGAATAATTTCAGACTCTCCGGCACGGGTTTTTCCGAATCAGTGGTGAAATCTGGAGTTTCCCTGGGTTCCAGTTGGGTGACTTCCGGCGAGGAACCGGTAGTTATGGCCTTTATCCACAGTTGCATTTCCTCGGCCACGGCCTCTTTCACGAGGTGACGGGGATTGAACTGCGAAGGGTCAAATCCCGACAAATCCACTTTCAGCCCGCTACCAGCAGCGGTGGTTTCCTCGCGCAGTTTCGCCGACCAGCGGCGCAAATATTGCAAGGCTTGACGCAGCCACATAATTCCTTGGGCAGCGTGGCGAGGTCCCGCAATGATGACCCCCACCACCAAAATCAACAGCAGCTCCGAGCCGCTTATCCCAAAGAATTCCACAATTCCGATTGTAGTGAGGTGACGCAGATTTCTTCAAGAGTTCAAACAGCTGCGGGATGTATTTTTGAAAACTAGACTGGTTAGTTAACAGGGAAAGCCCTAGTGAAACGAGGTTGATTTATGTTAATAGGTTTCCCCCCTGCTACTGTCCCATCCCTAGCGGCAGCTTTGCCGCCCACCGAAGGCGAAATGGGAGGAGGTGAAGCAAACCTGATACTGCCGGATTTAGGTCTGGCTACCATCCACGGGATTCCCGGAAGTACCCTGCTGCTAATAGGAATGCTGGTATGCGTGGCTGGGCTGGCTTTCGGGCTGATGACCTTCCTGAGTCTACGTTCCTTACCAGTTCATAAATCTATGTTGGAAGTAGCTGAGCTAATTTATTCTACTTGCAAGGCCTACCTGGTGAAACAAGGTAAGTTCCTATTATTCCTGTGGGTGTTCATTACCGCCATTATCTTTATCTACTACAAGATTCTGGTGGGATTCACCTGGTCCAAAGTCGCTATTGTGATTGGCTTTAGCCTGCTGGGCATGGCCGGTTCTTTTGCGGTAGCCTGGTTCGGAATTCGGGTCAACACCTTTGCCAATGCCCGTACTGCTTTTGCCTCACTAAAGGGACGTCCATATCCGGTTCACTTCATTCCCCTGCAAGCTGGGATGTCCATCGGCACCGTGCTGATTTCCACGGAGCTGTTGATGATGTTGATAATTTTGGTATTCCTGCCCAAAGACGTGGCCGGAGCGTGTTTCATTGGCTTCGCTATCGGAGAATCCCTGGGGGCTTCCGCCTTGCGTATCGCCGGTGGTATTTTCACCAAAATTGCCGATATCGGCGCGGACTTGATGAAGATTGTATTCAAGATTGACGAAGATGACCCGCGCAATCCCGGGGTAATTGCCGACTGCACCGGGGATAACGCCGGGGATTCGGTGGGACCTTCCGCTGATGGTTTTGAAACCTATGGAGTGACGGGGGTGGCCTTGGTGACCTTCGTGGTGTTGGCGGTGGATGACTTATCTTTACAGGCCTTGCTTTTGGTGTGGATTTTCGTGGTTCGTGCGGTCATGATTATCGGAGCCGCCTTAGCCTACGCTTTGAATACCCTATGGGTTCACACCAAGTACCATGAGGCCTCGCGAATGAATTTTGAAACCCCCTTGACGAGTTTGGTGTGGGTGACCTCGATTATGTGTATCATCCTAACCTACGGTGTGACTTGGTTCATTATGGCTGACCAGCCCGCAATGCTATGGGTGAAACTAGCGACCATCATTACCTGCGGCACCTTGGCCGGAGCCTTGATTCCCGAGTTGGTAAAGGTGTTCACTTCGACCAACTCGCATTTTGTGCGCGAAACTGTCAAGTCTTCGCGTGAAGGCGGAGCGAGTCTGAATATTCTTTCCGGCCTGGTCGCTGGCAATATGAGCGGCTACTGGCTGGGAATCACTATTGTGGGTCTGATGGGGGTAGCCTTCCTGATTTCCGAAATGGGGCTAGGGACTGTGATGCAAGCCCCCGAGGTTTTTGCCTTTGGCCTGGTGGCTTTCGGGTTCCTGGGAATGGGGCCGGTCACGATTGCGGTTGACTCTTACGGTCCGGTAACCGACAACGCTCAATCCGTGTTTGAGTTGTCGCGTATCGAGTCTGTGCCCGGCATAGAGGGGCAACTCATGAAAGAGTACGCCGTTAATCCAGTGTGGGAAAAAGCCAAACTGATGCTAGAAGATAATGATGGGGCAGGAAACACGTTTAAAGCCACCGCCAAACCAGTGCTGATTGGCACCGCCGTAGTGGGTGCCACCACCATGATTTTCTCGATTATCATGTCCTTGACAAACTCCTTACATAATCAGGAAGCCGTTGCAAACCTGTCCCTCCTACATGCTCCCTTCCTGCTGGGTCTAATCGCCGGAGGCGCAGTGATTTACTGGTTCTCTGGGGCTTCTACCCAGGCCGTAACCACTGGCGCCAACCGAGCGGTGGCTTTCATTAAGGACAACATTAAACTCGATGCCAACAACGAACGGGCTTCGGTAAGCGATTCACGCCGCGTGGTGGAAATCTGTACCCAATACGCTCAACAAGGGATGCTGCTGATTTTCTTGGCTGTGTTCTTCGCCACCCTCTCCTTTGCCTTTGTGGAGCCGTATTTCTTCATCGGCTACCTGATTTCAATTGCTATCTTTGGCCTGTATCAAGCAATCTTCATGGCCAACGCCGGTGGAGCTTGGGATAATGCCAAAAAAGTTGTCGAGGTTGATCTGCATATGAAAGGTACAGAGCTGCACGATGCCACCATCGTGGGCGACACGGTGGGAGATCCCTTCAAGGACACTTCCTCGGTGGCTTTGAACCCAATCATCAAGTTCACTACGCTGTTTGGACTGCTGGCCGTCGAACTGGCAGTCAGTCTAACTAATCAGGGTCAGGCGCGTTTGGTTCATGTCCTAGCCGGGGTGTTATTCATCGCTTCGGCGTATTTCGTGTGGGCTAGTTTCTACCGGATGCGTATCCGGGGTGCCGCTACCAAAGACTCTATGAATAACCACGAGCCCCCTGCCGACACCGCTATCAATGGCGTACGCAATGTAAAGGGCTTGGTACTGCGTTCGACGGGGACGACGCTGCCTTCTAGCGGAGCGGATGCTCCGATTGCTGCTTCGGCCTTAGATGCCATTCCAGATTTCGACGTATCCGAAACGGACGAGAATGATATTTCCCCGGATTCGACCAGCTCCAACCCAGCGACTAGATAAGGACAAGAACATGAAACTCGCAATCAAATGGGATTCGATAAAGATTGATGAAGCCGGGCATGTGGCGGGGCATTCTGCTGGTGATACCTTGGTGCGGCGTATCCTGCGTAATTTCCCCAATTCGATTCTGATTGGGGGCACAGCCCGACGCTGCGAAGGTTTCACGGTGGCACCACTGGAGATGCTTGACCCCAACGACGTGGCGGTAATCAACATGGATGTGATTGATTCTTCACGTTTGTGGCAGAAAATGTATGACGCCGGGGCGGAAAAGCCCCGCATCATGAACTTCATGTGGTGGTCGCCCAGTGATATGCAAACCGTAGAGGGTATTGCTTCTATGGCTCTGTCCTGTACCCTGTTCCCCACCTTCGCTAACTCAGAACGTACCGCCTCCGAGGTGCGCGAGATTTGTCATAAGTGGACGGTGAAACCCTTACATGAACAGATGCAACTGGGCTGGGTAAACCTGGGATTCCGTCTGGCTCACGTACAACCACGCCAAGAAACCGAGATTCCGATAGTGCTCTACCCTTCGATTTATCTCTCGGCACGTAAACGTCCCGAGATTTTCTTGGAAGCTGTCCAGTGGGTGCATCGCAAGATACCCATCAAAGTAGAAATGCGTTTGCACGAGACGCATCTGGTCAGTGAGGCTGCGATGAAATTCTCGCAGCGAGACTGGATTTGGGTAGGTCCCCTAACCGCCACTCGCCAATCATATTGGAAAGCGCTGGCTCGAACCACGGCGTTCTTGGCCACCACTTCCGAGGAATCCTACGGTATTGCCTATGTAGAGGCTCTGGGTGCCGGGGTTATAGGGATTTTCCCGGATTTGCCGTGGGCTCACGCCTTGGTGCCCGAGGATTACCCATTTTTCTATAAGACCATGGATGAGGCCAAGAATATGCTGTGGCAAGCCGTGGTGAATCCTAAAGAGTCCCGAGCGAAACTCGATGCCTGTGCGGGTGGAGACATCCAAAAGTGGATTGGGGAACACCACTCTGATGATGCTTTCGATGACGCGTTAATCTCGGCGGTCACCGACTGGTTGGGCGATATCCCCCACGCCTAGATAATTTCATCCTGGCAGAAATTCGGGATTTTTTGGGGGTGGGGGTCAATATATTCAACCCCCACCCCCATTTTTCCCAAATTTCTGCCGCCTGCCCCAGACAGGCGCAGCATAAACCCAACTAAACCAGGTTACTGACCGGCTGGGCGAGTGCCTTGAGATCGTCCCAAGAGTCGGCCGCCGCAATGTCGCTTTCAAAACCAATCAGATACCCCCAGTATTGCCCGGCAAAGGCTGTTTCAGCCGCCAGGCGCTGCACTAAAGCCTCCGCAGCCCGGCGTTTGGCCGCCACCGTCGCGTCATCCCGGCCGCGTTCACTCTTCGCCTCGATAATCCAGTGAACGCCTTGCCGGTCAAGTGCCACAAAATCCGGGAAATACCGGTCAAGAGCGTTGTAACTGACAAAAGCGCCATCCGCAGGGTGGAGACGGTGCCACCAGACAATGCTGGGCGAAGTGTTCAGCAACTTGGCCAGCTCGTATTCCCCAGTGTATGAATCGAAGGATTCGGCGCTAAACAACGATTTGAACCACCCCGCATATACCCGGCCGCGCACGAAATCGCGGCGGTTATCAATCTGGGCGTGTACCTTCTCCCCCAACAGCAAGATGTAGCCCGAACCGGGCATAGTTTTGGGGTGAATCACTGGGACTTCACGGATTTCTCGCGAAAGCTCCTTGATGTAGTCGCTAATTATTTTTCGCAGCAACGCTTGCGCACAACCAAGGGTTTTCACTGTCCAGTGCGCAAAGTCCACGCTATTACAGAAAATCGGCACCAAAAACGACTTTACGTAACCCGCAGTCTCGGGAGTTTTCGGCACCTGTTGAAGGTTCAACACCAGTTTCACCAGCGCGTGCTCGGCGGCCTCGGCTGCAACGGGTATCGAATCCACCTCGGCGCTCTCCAGGTCTGCCCCGTGCAGGTCTTTGCCTAAAGCGGCGACAATCTCTTTGCGCAGCAGCACATCTTTAGCGGAGGTGACCCGCTTGGCGGCATCCGCAATGGTCTTTCGAGGTATTGCGGACAAATCGAAACGCGGCTGTTCTTGTTTAACGGTGGTTACGGGGAAAGTGTACGTCACCTCGGCAAAGTCGGGGTTGCGGGTGATGGTCACCACTTGTGGTGGTTCGGGAAAGTTCGGGGTGCATGAGGTGCCAGTCTCGGGTATGTGGCGAATCGTCATTCCTGGCTGACCGGTTTCACTTGTTTCAACGCCGATGCTAACACCACGCGAGGCAGAAATCCTCCCGTCTGGGGAACCGTCCGCAGAAGCGTCCGGGGTACCATCCAGGGCATCACCACCGGATGCTTGTTCGGCAGCCTGACGAATCGCTGTTCTCACCCGTGACGGGTCGCTGTCTTTCACGGCTTGTTCCAGGCCGAATTGTTGCAAAACATTCTCGGCATCTAACAGCTCCTCGAAGGATTGGTGGGCAACAATATCCAGCTGGTCTATCTGGCCTACACCCGTGTACGCTCCGAAAGGCAGTCGCAGTCCACGTCCCATGGTTTGCTGGGTCAAAACCTCGGAGGCCATAGCACGCAGGGTCACGATTACCGCCACGTTCTTTACATCCCAGCCTTCCTTTAGCTTGTTCACGCTCACTACAGCTTTCACCGGTGAATCCGGTTTCTCCAAGCCGGCCAAAAAACGATTGGTATCTTCCTTGTCATGGTTGGAATCCACTTGCAATACGGCAAAATCTGATCCGAAGTATTCACTTGTACGCAGCAAAGAAGTAATTTGGTCGGCGTGTTCCGTATCCGCACACACCACCAGCAAAACCGCGTTCAACCGGGCGCGACTGTGAGTATCCGCATAGGTATCGTAGAAATCCTGTTTATAGGCACGAAGCTGTATCGCGTCTCGCAGTTGCTGTTCTTCCGAGGCCGCCGCACCCGTGTACCCGCCTTTGCGGAAGGCCAGCACTGGAGCTTTCACATACCGGTCTTGAATGGCACGATACAGGGGATATTCGTAAATCACGTGGTCTTTGGTCTTGTCCACCGAGGCGGTAAGCCCAATCATGGCGGCTGGTTGCAGCTCCCGCAAAGCCCCATGGAAAGCCTCGGCCGAAACCCCGTACAGATGCGATTCATCGGCTATCACTACCAGGTCATCAAGCTCGCGCAAATAGTCGAAAAGTACCCCGGCGTTTTCGTCGAAACGCCTAGGCTTACGCTTCATGGCCTCCTGGCCACTACCGTGGGTATCACCTTCCAAGGTTTTGGGGGCAATCAGCTGGTGGATATTGAAAATAAAAGCCAACACGGGAGTTTGTGCCCCCGAGGCCGGCTGTGTTCCACTGTTAAGCCGTGCTATCCACGGCGCATAGTTTTGCGGGGTAACTATGTCTGGTGGCACTGGGGAGCCCGCGATATATCCGGGCTGTCCGGGCGTGAAGTTCGCGATGGTCTTGGCTTGCACGACTTTGCCGGGAGTGACTATCACCGCATTCCCCACACCTTTAGCACGCAGGTATTCGATAAAAGCCGCCATCAGGTATGTCTTGCCCACCCCGGTAGCCAGGTTCAGAACTTGCATCACTTCCGGGTCATAGTCCCCGTCCAGCACGAAAGCCAGCTGGCGCAGGGCTTCGCGATTTGGGGCACGCAGGTCGAAGTCGGCGCTGATGGTTTCCAACAGTTCTGAATCGAAGGTAAGCTGCAAGCGCTTAGGCATTGTTTTCGCCACCTTTCCGGTAGGGGAAAATTTCGTCCGGGATGGCCACTACCCGCGAGCCTTTCCGAGCAAGGCGTAGGTATTCGCGTACTCCGTCCATAACGCTGGTGGCCGCCAAGGTGATTGTTTCTCCCGGCTGGGTGCGTGACACCAGGGAGTCTACGGTTTCATGAGTGGCCACTCCCTCGATGACTTTTAACAGGTTATTACCCCGTTTACCATCAAAGATATAGTCATCCTCGGCATGTAACAGGGTGAACCCTAGGTTCGCCGCCACTGCCTCTACCAAAGTTTCCCCCGTGGCGGCCGGGGTTAACATCACACGGTCGAGCTCTGGGTCATAGTCGAAACAAGCCGGGGACAGGTGTGCCACCTGGAAGCCTCCCCCACCGCGCCAGTTAATGGATTCTTTGCTACGTTCGGTTTTCGTGGCGGCTTTCAGCTGTTTGATTAACGGGTTCTTCGAGGCGGCTTTCTTTAGCTGTTTTAGCTGTGGATTCTCTTCCTCTTCAGGGTCGCCAGAGAGTAAATTCTTTAAGACGGCGTTGAATTTAGCGGCATCCTCCGGGCTAATCTTCTCGGGCAGCTCCACACCTTCGGCAGGAATATATTCACCTTTCTTAGTGTAGGTCACCCCGCCCGGATCCTGGTCGTTGATAACTTTCATGAGGCGCGGTTTGGTAAAACGCTCGAAAGTATCCGCTACCAGTTCGCAGGTCACCCAACGCCGCCCCATTTTCTGCGCCACCGCCGCCGTTGTCCCGGATCCCGCGAAACAGTCCAGTACAATGTCCCCCGGATTTGACCCGATATGAATAATCCGTTCCAACAGTCGCTCCGGCTTCGGGGTTGTAAACGGTGTCGCTCCTGGAAAAAGTGCCTTAATCTCCGCCTTAGCTGTCCTATTGGCATCAACTTCAGCATTACTCCAAAATGTTGTGGGCGGAGAAATCAGGTCGTCTGGCTTGTAGCTACGTAAATACGGAAAGAGACCACGCCCTTTATCCAGCCAGTAAATTTCACCTTTCCGTTTCTCCACATTTGACTTCTCCCATCTCCAACGTCCTTCTACTCCATCAGATTTTATAGGTAAAACTTGTGAACCATCGGGTGCTTCAATCGAATAGAACAGAGAGGGCCGATCTTGGCGTAAGGAATTCGCTCCAGTCTTCATTAGTGTCAAGTATCGAAATCGTCTTCCGATAGAATCCATCTCCTTGTAATGAGAAGTATCGTAAGTAATTTCAATAGTTTTCACAGCAAAGATATTCGTTTTCCTATAACAGATAACGTAATCAACGGAATGAGTGAATTCCTTAGAGTCTGACCGGGGCGAATCAGCTTTTTGCCAGGCTACCTCAGCCACAAAATTCCCGGCTCCGAAGATTTCGTCGAGCAGCAGCCTCATGCGGTGGACTTCTACATCGTCTAGGTGTACCCAGATGGAGCCGTCTTCGCGCAGCAGTTTTTTGAGGTTTACCAGTCGGTCACGCATCATGGTCAGCCACACGGAGTGCTCCAGGTTATCCTCGTAGTTAGCGAAAGTCTGGGCGGTGTTAAACGGCGGGTCGATATAAATCAGTTTCACTTTACCGACATATTTTTCGGCCAGTTCCGGTACCCGGGTCAGGGCTTCCAGTACATCCCCGGATTCCCCCAGGATTAGCAGGTTGTCGTCTTGTGGTTCCAAGTCGGCACGTTCGGTGTACCTGGACTTGTCGTTTTTGGGTGTCTGCGAGCCGGTAACATATTCGTCGAACACCAGAGTGTGGGTTTCACAGTACCTGGGGTCAGCCGGGTCAACCCAAGTGTAGCCATATTTCCCGGTCTCGGTGGGAATCAGGGCTTTGTCCTTGTTGTACCAGGTCAGTTCCAGTCGCTGTGCTTTCTCCACGCAGGCTCCTTTCGCCTTTGATTACCGTAACCACCCCTAATTATACAGTCTCACCTGGCTTCACCGCTGCCACGCACCTATTCATCACCGCCTGCGCCACTGACAGAGCGGCTCTAGTTATTTGCGCAACGGGTCGGTTTCCGCCGAATACACGACCTCGTCGGTTTCCACGTTCGTAATCAGGACGGGAAAATCGCGATAGTCAACAGTGAGAAATTCATTGTATCGGCGCGGACCGTCCTTAATTATCTCAGTAATCTCAAATGCAACCTGAAAGAATTCATCATACCTCGGGTCATCCATCTCAATATCCAAATCACAACCATTCTCCGAGTCATACGCCGTGTCAAATACGCCACGATACTCTTCGCCGTCAAAGAATCTAATGTCTAGCAAGGCTTGCGGATGGCGATAATGGTAGCGCACTACTTTCCATACTTGATATTTTTCCTCTGGGTGAAAATAGTTATACATAATTACTCCTTAGGTGCAGCAGGAACCAGATGGCATCCAGTTTTCGAATAATGAATTGTCGCTCTAGTAGTAGGGAGAGCGAAAATACCACTGTCATCTTTAAAAAACCCAATTATCTGCCTGAAATCAATTACCTCTTTATTTGGTTTGCACCATTTACCTGTGCCCGCCTTGCGGTCAATAAGACGTTGAATTTCGACAATATCCAGGGTTACTGGGGATTTACTGGGGTCATACCCCTTCTTCCCGGGCATATGCTTAATCTGTTTCCCATAGTGAACCGCAGTGGTGAACCCCCGCACCTCACGCGGTTCCTTCTTGTCATAATCATACAAATTGCTTCGAGGCTTACTCACGCCACCCTCCTGTCACGCGAGCGGGTATAGGTATCTGCCGGAAAAACATAGATAGGAATATCAAGTCCTGCGGGATAGTCCAGCACACCATAGGCATCGGAACCATATACCACTATCGCGATTGGCTCCACCGTATTGACAATCACTTCAATTTCATCTCTGACAATGGCACGGTTCTCTGGCTCTTTTACCGTGCCATGCAAACCCAGCGCAATGACAGATTTGTGCGGCACGCCCGCCAAGGCGTAACAAGCAGAATCCCTGCCGGATAGTCTTACATTTGCGATGGTAGGAATACCTCTGCCTTGCGCTGCAGCACCTAAGAGCTGGTTTCGATACGTGTTCGTCAGCTTCACCGGATAAGGTGCATCATAGTACAAAGAAAAGTCCGGGGATATTATCCCGTCAAATTCTCTGGCTGTGGAAAACAGCAGCTCTGAATCATCCCAAATTTCTTTAAATTTGTAATCATCTTCGTAAAAGTGCAGCCAGGCACCAGATTTATTGTCTACCAGCTTCGCCTCTGACCACGCAACCAAACGCTTAGGAATCGTACTACAGGGAAGAATTTGAGGGATTTCCGATTCACCCCGTAAGCTTAGCCGTTTTAACAGGTGAGCATTTTTAAGTACTCGAAGTTTTTTCGCATCCTTAAATAGTATTTGGCGAACCTTACCATGCTCTTGCGTTAGTCTGAATGCTTCACCCGGCACAAGTTTGGCTTCCATCCCCGGCAGAGTCGGCTGTGTCCACTGTAAACGACTCCCGATGCTAGTCATATATACCATCCTCCACAAGCTATACGATTCTCTAGTTGTCGCTTCCGGTACTGGTCTTGCCATTGTGCTATTAGCAGGCATATGCTGGCTGCCATGACAGTACTTCCTCCTGTATATTCGGGATAACGCGAGAAAGCGGGGAAGCCCAGGGAACTACTCCCAGCTTCTGCAGGTGACCAATAACGAACCACTCCGGAATATTCAGCGAATACGCCATATCTGCTATCAATTCCCGTGAAGGGCGGCTAGGGTAGTCCAAAATCTGATTAGCCCCGATTATGTCGGCTGCAAAGTCATTAGCCTTAGCCTCACAATCATCTTCTGGATTCGTATAGTTGAGACACAGGGAACCTTCGATATGCCCTAACAGATGATGGCCGATTTCATGGAGCAGTGTAAATATCACAGAATCAGCTCTACCACCCTTCGCAGTAAGCGCAATCACCGGAACCATGCGGTCACCTACCGGAATCCGGAATGATGCCCCGTGTAACGCCGCTCCCGGGAACACTTTTTTGGACACCAGTATCAAACCAACTTTCGCTGCCAGTTGAGGCAATTTTTTAAGCCACTTAACATCCGCACTCTGCCGAGGAATTGACGCTGCCAGTTCCCGCAAACCATCTTCTTGATAAGCGGGAAATTTGGATGCGCAGGATTTTACTTGCAGCTGCACCGCTGCCAACCAGGAAGCCTGTTTAGGTGTTACGACCTCGCCGGAACCTCGACGGTGTGTCGCTTCGACAATTTTCCTGGCAGGAGCCAAAGCCTTTTCCATTTGTTCAAAATCAAGATTCCCCCCAAAGTATCCGTCCTCCTGAAGCAGTCGAAGATTGAAACGCGACTCGATGGCGGATCTGCGCTCAATAGCGCCAACATCTAAACGCTCGGTTTCTCGGGCAATCGCCTCGCGGATTCCTATCAACAGCAACTCTTCAGCAGATACCTCTAGTGCCGCACCGATAAGTACAGCGCCTTCCGCATCCAAAGCACGTTTGCCATTCAGAATGTCGGAAATGTACTGCTTACTTTTACCAGTCACAGCAGCCAAATCGCTCTGATTCCAGTCCTTAGCAGTCATCTCTGCCGTTATCAACTCACCAAGTTTACTCACTTCAACATCCTAAAGTCCGGGAATCTATGATTTCGAGATTCAGCTTACCAGATGGCATTGACGAATCCGCACAAAATCAACTAAAAGTGTTATTTATCACATTTCCGAGCGGAAGCGCCGGCTATCCCGACAAGCACCTCATGAACCCGTCACGCGGCGATGCCTGGCAGAATTGAGTGAAAATTTCGGTTTTGAGGTAAAAAACCGCCCTAAATCGCAAAATTTTCACTTATTTCTGCCACGTGGGACGAACTACGCCGGGGTGAGAGAAAAATACGTGACCCGCGCGGTCAACTTCGGGTCACGAGACAGCGCGCGTTGAAGACGTTTCAACGCCAACTTACGCTCCTCCAGGGCTTGGGGGACGCACAGTTTCAGGTTCAGCCCACCGGCCGGGAAAGGTTCGCTTGCCACGATTTCGCAGCCCGTATGCTCCGCCGCCCGCGCCAATAGCTCCGGAATCTCTGGGTCATCCCAGGGCGCCAACCAGTCATCGCCGCAAGCCAAGGCGGTCAAGGCGTTGCGTCCCAAGATTATCGTTTCGCATGAACCAAGCGGGTCGGTTCGAAAGGCCTCTTTCGCCTCGGTGGCAGAACCGTAACTATACACGGGGTCAAGCCACAGATTACCGCCATCGGTCAGCGCCGCCAACGCTACCCGCGCCGGATTCATCAACACGGGACGAGAAGCCTCCACTTCACTCTCAAAGGTCTGAGCCGAAGAATAAACCGGTGTAGCCACCCCCACTGGGGAATAGACAATGCCTAGTGACTCCGACACACAATTCACTACGTTTTCGGGCTTTCCCTCGCGAGCCCCGGATACGTGAATAATCGTGCTCTGTGTCAGGGGGGCATTTTCCTCGTAGTAGTTTTTAGCCCGAAAACCTGAGGTAAATACAGGCTGCTGTGCGGGGTCAAAACCAGGTGGCGCGAACTGCTCCCACGAATCCTTGATTATTTCCGAAGTCACCGGCTTCGGCACCGGCACCACCAGTCGTTCTGTGGCCAAAGCCCGGCACAGCGCCACTTGCGCCGCCCCGACATCCCCACACCGCGCCAGTTCCAGGGCATGTGCTGTCCCTGGCAGCAAGTCCCCTCTGTCCCCCGCATAGGGATTCTTCGGTATTTTCTTCATTAATGCCCTGCCCCCGCAAGGTAACTATTTCTTGCCACGCCGAGGTTTCCGCATCCCCTTACTGAGCATCTTCATAGCCTTCCACTGCGCAATATCCTTGGTTTCCACCGCCCCAGCAGCCTCGGTTTCCGCGACGCGCCCCAGCAGCAAATCCTCGATTTGCAGCGGCATTTGCACCAAGACCAAGCCGGAAGGCAAATCGGTTTCGAACTCGCCATTCGTCCAACGCCCCGCCAGTACTTGCCCAGTCACGCCGGGTTCCTGTTCGGTTCCGGGTGCTAACAGCGCCGAAAGCACCACCACCGGCACTCGGGTCAGTTGACTCAGAATACTGGCGATTTCACTGACGCTGGGATCAAAATCGGCCAGAGTATCCGCGATTAACGCCATCCCAAAGGCTTCCTCGCTCAGATTCAGTTCCAATACGCCCACCGCACCTGATTCGGTGGGCACCACCACCAGTTCGATATCACTTAGAGCACACAGTGCCGCCAAGGCATCGGCCGAGGCCAATGGGGTCAAAAAAACTACCCGCGCCCGATTGGAGTCGAGGTCTTCGGTAGTTTCCTGGGGTCGATCCAGTTCGGAAATTTCGGCTTCGAGCTTCCGCTGGTTGTCCGTCGAAAGTTCCGGCTCGCCCTGCCCCACCAGGGGCTCCATCTCGTCAAGTTCACCAAAATCATCCAGATTTGACACCAAATCCGCGAACTGCGCATCAACCCGAGCTTGGTCATCGTGGGTGGGGTCAAAAGTTTCGTTCCCGTCGCGTTTGCTGGGGTTTTCCCATTCATCACGTTCGTTACGATTGTCACTTTCGTGGCGGTTTTCGTTGTTTTTCTCGTTCATGAGTCGCCTCCCGGATTGTGAAATCGCCGTGGAAACGACCGGGTCTGGGCATCCGGCACCGCGACTAGTGCCGTGGAATCTGGAACATAAAACACCCTTCCATCTTAACCGGATTACCGCCGTGTTCCCACTTTAGACCTCGGCTAGAATAATGCTCATGCGAGTGGATGTGTGGCTGTGGGCAACGCGGCAGTTGAAATCACGGTCTTTGGCGACCGCAGCAGCACGAGCCGGACACGTGCGAATCAATGGTATCACGGCCAAAGCTGCCAGCCAGGTCAAGGTTGGTGACGAGGTGCGGCTGCGGGTCAACGGCTTCGACCGCGTGTTGGAGGTGCTCGAATTGCTGCCCAAGCGGGTCGGTGCCCCCGAGGCGGTGAAGGCTTATCGGGACATCACCCCACCGCGATTGACCGACCCTGCCGCCGGCGCGGTGATATTCCGACCGCGTGGCACCGGACGTCCCACCAAGAAAGAGCGCCGTCAACTCGATGCGCTACGTGGCCGCACCGCATATTAATTTGCTCCCTTTTACGGTTTGATAAACTAAAGCAGTGGAATACCCTCATTGGCGTAGACTCGCCGCCTTCTATGTGACCTCCCAGACTGTTTCCTTGCTGGGTTCTTTCCTGGTGCACTATGCCATGATTTGGTACATCACCCTGACAACTAAGTCCGGTTCCGCCCTGGCTATCGCGACTTTGTGCGGGTTTATTCCTATGTTCCTGATTTCCGGCTTCGCGGGGGTTTGGGCGGATCGGTATTCGCGTCGCAAGCTAATCGTGGCGGCGGACGCGGTGGTTGCCTTGGCCACTTTGGTGGTCATGTTGGCATTCATGAGGGGCTATAAAGAATTGTGGCTGATGTACACGGTTTTAGCCATTCGTTCCCTGGGATCCGGCGTGCAGAGCCCTGCGGTGAGTGCTTTGACCCCACAGTTTGTCCCCAAAGAGCGCCTGATGAAAGTCAACGGTATCTTGGGTTCCGTCCAATCTTTGGGCAATGTAGCCAGCCCAGCGGTGGCCGGTATTCTGCTAACGTTTTGGCCACTGTACCTGGTGTTCGCCGTGGACGTAGTAACCGCAATTATCGGGATTTTCCTGCTACTGGTTTTTGTGAAAGTGGGACATCACAATCCGGGGGCGGCTCATGAAACTTCGCAACTGCGGGAATTCAAACTGGGCTTGACCTATGTGCGCCAGCATTTCTTTGTGGGGCGTTTCCTGACCTACCAGGCGCTGTGTACTTTCTTTCTGGGCGGGCCGGTAATTATTGGCAACCTGCAGATTACTCGGGTTTTTGGTGCTGATTCCTGGCGTTTAGCCACTGTGGAAACCTGTTTTGGGATTGGAGCAGCCTGGGGCGGCCTGGCGGTTTCTGCCTGGGCAGGGGCCAAACAGGAATATAAAACTATTGGTATTGCTCTGACTCTGTTGGGGGCTTTGACTATGGGCTTAGCAGTATCACCACAGTTTTGGTGCTTTGCGGGGTTTACCGCACTAATAGGCTTGGTGGTGCCTTACTGTTCGGTGCCGACCATGACTCTGTTGCAACGCACGATAAATCCCGACCAAATGGGTCGAGTCATGTCCATTTCCACTATGATTGCCACCGCCACGATGCCTTTAGGCTCGGGAATTCTTTCTCCATTAGCCGATGCTTTTGATGTGCGCCTGGTGATGGCAATTTCTGCCCTTGGCCTGGCCTTGTCTGGATTGTTGATTTGGCGCGACCGTCAGTTCGCCAAAATTCCCCTTCCCGATGCGTACTCTGAATCCGAGTCCGAACTTGAGCAACCCGCTGCTACCACTGTTGAAACAGCAGAATAACGAGGTCATCAGGGCAGTTCAGCGGCTCTAGGACGTGCTTTGCAGGGCCGCTAGGCCGCGAATTACAGGATTTACGGCGAGTTGCGACAGCGGGGTAATTTCACGTAGAAAAATATGCAGTAAAAACGCGAACCTGTCACGATGCTGCATATAGTACAAGCAATTGTATGCGGATGGCGACTCGTGAACGGGGCGAACAGCCTTGCGCAACTTTGACTACGGCTTCCTGAAAGATACCCTGCTTCCCGGACGACTGGTGGGGGTCACCTGATGACAGCCAGGAAGCTAGGCTGTAACAGTTCCAAATATCTGCCCACAGTTTCAGCGGTAATACCCGGTGCCATCGGAACCATGTCTTTGGCGAGGGCGCGCAGACTTACGTCGCTAGATAGTGACCGCGCTATCGCGTTCATGAGGTGCTAGTCCCGGTGGCGGGGAACTGGGAAACCGTAGCCACCGGGATTCCCAAATCCGGCGTATCTCCGCTGGCACCTAATGCAGCCGAATCAAAACCATCCAAAGCAGGAGGCGAAGCCGTACTGGAGGTGGGGACAGCGGCGATGTCAGGCACCGTATCACCAGGGGCATCGAGCGGCAAAGAGCCAATCGAGCCACCGAAAGTATCAGATTCGTTAGCGGCGCGGGCGCGCAAAGCCGCCACGGGGTCAACCCCAGGTTCCACTATAACGTCATTACCCAGTAAAGCCCGCAATTCCTCGAGGAAATCCGGCCCGGCATTCACGCCCTGATCAAGTTCCAAGACTGGCGCCTCATGACCATCCCACACATGCAGCCGCACCGGAGCTTCGCCCGGAAAACGTCGCATCAAATCACCAAAAGCATTCATGGCCTCCCAGGTACAACGCTGCTGGGGCAAGAGTAACTCAACTTGGTCAAGGTGATCCAGACGCGCGGTGATATCCGGCACCGACAAATCTTGTCCGAAAACCGAGGCGCTCTCGTCCTCACGCTTCAACCTTCCCCCCACGGTAACAATCCGGTCAGGCTCTAACGCTGCCCCTACCGTTTCGTACGTCTTGGGAAAGAACAGGACGTTAATCGCCCCGCTCATGTCCTCCAAGCGTGCAATTGCCCACGGCTGGCCGGTACGTTTCGAAGTCTTGTGCTCTACCGAGGTAATCAGACCCGCAATCCGCACTTCAGCATCATTGGGCTTACCATCCTCGCTGGTCAACTCGATAATCTGGTCGGCGGCAAGGCGACGCAACACGTTCTCCATCCCGGAAAGCGGGTGATCCGAGACATACAGACCCAGCATTTGCCGCTCAAAAGCCAGTTTATCCTTTTTCGGCCACTCCTTGAGGGCGGGAATCTCGACACTGAAGCCCTCTAGCAAATCGTCCCCGCCCCCATCCAAAGACGCGAACAAGTCAAACTGTCCTTTAGATTCCTGGCGCTTCAAGGAAATCACTGAATCCACGGCTTCTTCATGTACCGCCACCAAAGCGCGACGCGCCACCCCGAAGGCATCAAAAGCCCCCGCCTTGATAAGCGACTCAATTGCGCGTTTATTACAGACTTCCGCCGGGACTTTGTTCAGAAAATCCTGGAAAGACGTATAAGCACCTTTGTCACGGCGCGACTTGATGATGCCTTCCACCACGCCCTCGCCCACATTGCGAATCGAAGCCAGGCCGAAGCGGATATCGGCTCCATCCGGCGCGAAAGTCGCTACCGAGGCATTCACATCCGGGGGAAGCACTCGAATCCCCATGCGGCGAACTTCATTGAGATACATCCCCAGTTTGTCCTTGTCAGTCTGGGTGGTCAGCACCGCCGCCATGTACTCGGTGGGGAAATTCGCCTTCAGATAGGCCGTCCAGTACGCTATCAGCCCGTAAGCAGCCGAGTGGGACTTGTTAAAGGCATAATCCGCGAAAGGCACCAAGATATCCCACAGGGTTTTACAGCAATCTTCGGAATACCCATTGCCCAGCATCCCGTCGTGAAATTTTACGTACTGTTTGTCCAACACGTCTTTTTTCTTTTTACCCATGGCCTTGCGCAAAATATCAGCCTGTCCCAGGGTGAAACCCGCGACTTTCTGGGCGATAGCCATAACCTGTTCCTGGTAGATAATCAGGCCATAGGTGTATCCCAAAATATCCTTGAGGGGGTCGGCCAACTCGGGATGAATCGGTTTAATCCCCATCGCCCCATTCTTGCGCAAGGCATAGTTAGTGTGGGAATCCGCCCCCATGGGTCCTGGCCGATACAGCGCCACCAAGGCTGAAATATCGTCAAACTCGGTAGGACGCAGCTGTTTGAGCAAGGTGCGCATACCCCCACCATCAAGCTGGAACACTCCCAAGGTTTCCCCCGAGGAAAGCAATTCATAAGTAGCCCGATCGTCAATCGGCAGGTGTTCCAAATCTGGGGGTGTTTTACCGTTTAACTTGATGTTATCCAGGGCATCAGAAATAATCGTCAGGTTCTTTAACCCCAGGAAGTCCATCTTCAACAGCCCCAAGTGTTCACAGGTGGGATAGTCGAACTGGGTGATAATCGCCCCGTCCTGCAAACGTTTCATCATCGGGATAATATCCGTCAGTGTGTGACTGGACATAATCACCGCACAAGCATGAACCCCCCACTGGCGAGTCATGCCTTCCACCCCAGAGGCCAGGCTGAAAATAGCCTGGTTTTCACCCGTACTGGCCACGACCTTGCGGAATTCTTCGGCTTCCTTATAGCGGGGATGGTCTTTATTGTAAATCTGGGACAGCGGAATATCTTTACCCATTGCCGCTGGTGGCAAAGCCTTGGTCAGGTTTTCGCCCACCGAGAACGCTGCCCCGGAAATCCGCGCCGCGTCCTTTAGAGCCTGCTTGGTTTTAATCGTGCCATAGGTCACAACCTGGGCAATTTTGTCCTTGCCGTATTTGCGAGTCACATACTCGATAACCTCGGCGCGGCGCCTATCGTCGAAGTCCACGTCAATATCGGGCATGGACACGCGCTCGGGGTTCAAGAATCGTTCGAAAAGCAAACCGTGTTGCAAAGGATCCAAGTCAGTAATCCGCATCGCATAGGCCACCATCGAACCCGCCCCGGAGCCACGCCCCGGCCCCACCCGGATGCCCTGCTGTTTGGCCCACTGGATGTAATCCGAAACTACCAGGAAGTATCCCGCAAACCCCATCTGCAGGATAATCCCCACCTCGTAATCCGCGCGCTTACGTACTGCTTCGGTGATGCCTTGCGGATAACGGTAGTTCAGGCCGCGTTCTACTTCTTTGACAAACCAGGATTCCTCGTTCTCGCCAGCCGGAACCTGGAACTTCGGCATAAATGAGGCTCCGTCATCCACTGTGGAAAACTTCACTTCGCACTGTTCGGCTACCAGCAAAGTGTTGTCGCAAGCCTGGGGCAAATCGCGAAACAGCTCGCGCATCTCGTTGCTGGGTCGCAGATAGTAATCCGTGCCATCGAAGCGAAAGCGGTTTTCATTGTTCAACTGGTCGCCCGAGTTGATGCACAGCATGGCATCCTGGATTTCACGATCTTCTTTGTTAACATAGTGCGAATCATTAGTCGCCAACAGGGGCGCGTCCAGCGCCTTGGCCAGGCGCAACAAGTCTTCACGCACCCGGCGCTCAATGCTCAAACCATGATCCATCAGTTCTATGTAAAAAAACTCCTTGCCGAAAATGTCTTGCAGCTCCCCGGCGGTACGCAAGGCCTCGTCATAGAGTCCCAAGCGGAGCTTTACTTGTACTTCCCCCGAAGGACATCCCGAAGTTCCAACCAGCCCCCCGGCGTAACGTTGCAACAGTTCGCGATCCAGGCGTGGCCACTTCCCCATCTGGCCATCAATCGAGGCCAAAGAACCCAAGCGAAACAGGTTGTGCATCCCCTCGGTGGTACGCGACAGCAAGGTCATATGCGTATAAGCCCCATTGGCCGACACATCATCCCCGGCCTTCTGCTGTTCCAAAGTCCCCCAATGCACCCGCTTCGTGTCAAAACGCGAAGTTCCCGGGGTAACATAGGCTTCCAAGCCGATAATTGGCTTCACCCCGGTCTTGACTGCCGCCGCGTAAAACTCATAAGCACCAAAGAGGTAACCGTGATCTGTAATCGCCACCGCCGACTGGCCGTTCTCGGCAGCCTTCTCTACCAGGCGCGCTACCTTTGCCGCCCCATCTAAAATCGAGTAATCAGTGTGAACATGCAGGTGAACAAAATCAGAGGAAGCCATGCCCTCCATTCTATCGGGACTGTGAAGAGGGAGCTAACCCGAAAGCCAGAGCGGGTTTCGCCCTTCAGGATGGCACCTCATGAAGCCGAAACAACGTGAGCTAAACACCCCAGCCACCCAAGATTTAAGTCCCAACCTCAATCTTGTCAGCTGCCCCGCAAAACCGCCAAAACTCCCTGCAAATCGGAAGGCAAAGGCGAATCCATCGCGATTTCTATCCCGGTACGTGGATGCTTGAAAACCAGGCGCGAAGCATGGAGCCACTGGCGTTCCAAGCCTAGACGCACAGCCTGTTTCGCATCTGCCCCGTACTCTGTGTCCCCCAGCAGCGGGTGACCAATCGCCGCGAAATGTACCCGGATCTGGTGGGTGCGACCCGTTTCCAACTGCACTCGAGCCAGGGTCGCGCCAGGCAGGCTTTCCGCAGTGTCATAGTGTGTCACGGCGGGTTTACCACCCACCACCACCGCCATCTTGAACTCACGCCCCGGAGCCCGCCCAATAGGGGCATCGATGGTGCCCAGGGACGGCTTCAAAATACCGCGAGCCACCGCCAAATAAATCTTTTCCACTCGGTGATAGCGAAAAGCGTTTTTTAATTTGCCGTAAGCCAGTTCGGACTTTGCCACCACCATTGCCCCGGATGTCCCCGCATCCAGGCGATGCACGATGCCCTCGCGTTCCACCGGACCCGAAGTGGAAATCCGCACTCCCGCCGCGCGCAAGGCTCCTACCACTGTCGGCCCGTCCCAGCCCGGCCCGGTGTGTGCCGCTACTCCGGCAGGCTTGTCCACCACCACCAGGTCGGCATCTTCGTAAAGCAGTTTCAGCCCCGGCACCGGGGTCACTTCCGGTACATAAACTTTGGGGTGAATCGGCGCAGTAACTTCCAAGGTTTCCCCGGATTGCAGCGCATCGGATTTCTTTAACACCGTTTCACCCATAGCCACGCCACCTTGTGCCAGGATTTCGCCGGCCTTCGCGCGCGACAGCCCTAGCAGTTTCGCCAATCCAACATCGGCGCGCAGACCCGTCAAGCCCTCCGGTACCGGCAGTACTCGGTTCACTTATTTTTCCCTCCGGCGGGTTCATGAGGCGTGAGTTGAGATGTGGACTTGAGTGCGGTTTTAGGCTCGGATTCATGAGGTGCCATCTGGGTTTCGACACCTTCTTCGGAATCTTCGCTGGTCGCATAGCCAAAAATCGACACATTTTTAAGCATGAGTCGGAACACCAAGATCATCCCGATAACCACGAAAATATCGGCCACATTGCCGACGAACAGACCGAAATAATCAATGAAATCAGTCACCGCTCCGGTACCGAAGGTATCCCCCATGTGGCGATCGGTAATGTTACCGGATCCGCCGCCGATAACCACAGCTAAGGTATATGCCCAGGCGCGATTGGAGGATAGAAACATAACGACGGTCAATGCCGCCAACACTACCGAACTCAGAATCGTGACTACCAGGGTCTTGTTCCCGCCTAAAGACAGTGCTGCTCCCGAGTTCTGGGTCAAATGCAGAGTAATCCAGTTTCCCACCAAGGGTAGGGGCTCGGGGCGTGAGGCGAGAAAGTGTATCGCTAGCCACTTAGAGCCCTGATCTATTAACCCGATCAATATAGCAATACCAGAAGCTACCAGGTTCCGGTGGAGTCTATCTGGATCCACCGGAAGCTGGTAGCCAAAAACCTTAGGAGGCTTCATGCTACGCGTTAGGAGCCGAGGCCGCCAAGTCCGCGAGAACACCTTCCAGATAGCTTCTTATCTGGGAGCGGTAGTCGCTCTCGAAGGTACGCAGCTCCTCAATCTTGCGTTCCAGCATGCCGCGTTCCTGCTCGAGCTGCGCTAAGACACGAGAGTGCTCTTGTTCGGCCTCGGAAATAATCCGGTCGGCTTCCACCCGAGCCTTAGCGATAATCTCTTCGCCTTCCTGCTGACCGTTTTGGACGTATTCGTCATGGAGACGTTGCGCCATGGTCAGCATGGACACCGCTGAGGTGGATTCGTTCTCACCCTGAGGCATTGCCGGCATCGCAGCCGGAGCCGGTTCGGGCTGCGGTTGTGGCTCGACAAAAGCAGGTTCCGACTGCGGCTCAGGTTGTGGTTCGGGTTGTGGCTCGGTCTCCACGTAGGTTACGGGAGTCGGTGCCACGCTGGCCGTTTCGAGCTCGGTGATACGGCGGTGTGCCTCTTCGAGCTGCTGTTTTAAGCCATCACGCTCTTTGGTCATCGCATCGAGGGTATTCACCACCTCGTCCAAGAAATCATCGACTTCATCTTGGTCGTATCCCTCCCGAAACTTCGTCGGTTGGAACTTTTTGTTGACGATGTCATCTGTGGTGAGCAGCGCCATATATGTCACCTCGTCCTGTCCAGGGGCCGCAGCCCGTCTTATCAAACTTTGGAGCCTTCGCACGATACCGTACGACATCCATTGTTCCACATTTTTGTTACTTGTGTGAATACTGAGGTTTTAAACTTACCGCTTTTTGGTGGGAATTTACTAATTTCTGACTGGAAGCCGGCCCTAGTATCAAGAGGGAGCTCCGGTTAAAGCGCAGCATTTCAAGCCAAGCTATACAAAAAAAACCACGCCACCAGTCGCTGAGTCACCACCAACACCAGAAAAAACACCAAAAATCCCATGTCAAGACCGATTCCTCCGAAACGTAGGGGGGGAATCAATCGGCCAAAGAAGCGCACCGGCGGATCCGTGAGGGAATAGACAATGTTCGCCAGCACTAACACCACTCCTCGAGGACGCCAGTCTCGCGCCAGGAAGCTAATCCAGTCCAGAACCACACGCACCATCAAAATCGCGAGATACAGCGAAATTGCGTAGTAAATAACCAGTCCAATTATCTGCACTCACCCAGTTTACTGGGTGAGTGCACGGTTATAGCAAACGCACGCGAAATGCAAAGTTGCCTGGCAGCAATTCCTCGCCCCCGGATAGGTTAAAACTCCCGATAGCTGAGGTTGACCCCAATTAATACCGAGACGGCAGGAAAGAGGGGGTCTGTTTCTGGTCGGTAACCGTAGCAATTCCTTTGGGGGTGAGCAAGAACAGGTTTTCTCCGACCAACTCTAGCTTCCCCTCCAAGCCGAAACACAGACCAGACACAAAGTCAACCATACGTTGCCCCTCGGGCTTGCCCATATAGTTCAGGTTAAGGATTACCGGAATGTTGTCACGCAAGGAATCCCCAATTTCGGGGGCATCGTTGTAGCTGGTTGGCTTGGAGGTTTTAATTCGGTTGAAAACGGGAGCCTGCGGCTGCGATTGTGCCTCGGTAACTTCTTTTTTCTCCGAAACCTCTGGTTCTGTGGAACCGGGGAATTCGTGAACTTCGCCCAGGGCGCCCTCGTCATTGTCAGCATATTCATCATCGTAATCTGAAGCATCTGGTTCCCGTAAACCAACTTTTTCCAGCACATTGCGCAGTAATGCACTTCCCATATCTTCTCCCATAAGTTGTTGCCGAATAGAAAGGTAACTGTCACCGAGATTAGGCCATCAATCGGGTACGAGGCGGGATGTTGCCTCGGAGTGTCGTAAAAAGACCGTCCTCGGTGTCGCCACGCGACACCGAGGACGGTGTGGGAGGGAGAATACGTAAAAGCCTAGAATTTTGCGTTTTTATCGCAAGAAATCTGGAATGTCCAGTTCGTCTTTAGGGGTGATGTCATCGAAAACTTGCTGGAGTCGCAGCGGGGGCGCGGTCTGTTCCCGAGAAGAATCCACATAGTTGGGAACCGTGGAAGCATCCGGGGAAACCGGGCGAATTCCACTGGTCACTGCGAGTGGTTCCCGTTTAGCGTCGGGGATTCCAGCTAAACCGGTGATTTTTACTTCGGGGTTGTGCAAAGTACTCGCACTCGGTTTCGGTTTGCCAATTGTCTCGGTTCCTGCCGGAATCCGAGCAGCATTGGGGTCAGCCTGGTGTGACACTCCTGTAGCTTGCGAATCGAGCGGTACCGCCGTATTGGCCGGAGGTGTGACCGCTGTAAGCCTTGGGCTAGTGGGAACCGCTGGCTTTTCCTTAGCGCGATGCTCTGCCAAACGCGCCGCTACTGAATCTGCAATACTGCCGGTGGTTTGACGGTGGGTGGTTCCAGCCGGTGTACTTGGCGCATTCAAAGCACCAGACGCGACCGCTGAATTCGACACGCTCGGTACCACTGGTGTGGCGGAAGCCCCCGCCACCGGCGAGGCAGTCGTTGTCCCAATCGGAGTTGTCCCGGCCGGAACAGTTCCCGCCACAGCCGGGCTACCGAGAGATTTTGGGACGGAGCCAGCGCTGCGCACGGCACTAGCAGCCAGGGAAGACGCGCTGGGCACACTGGCTGCAGCCTTAGTGGGAATTGGTTTGCCGGCGGCATCCAAGCCGTTGAAACCGGTCGCGATAACGGTAACGCGAACCTCGTCGCCAAAAGTTTCGTTGATATCCACCCCGACGATGATATTGGCCTCCGGGTCAGCCAGTTCCTGAACCAACTTCGAGGCTTGGCGCCACTCGCTCATCTTCAGATCCGAACCACCCTGGAAGAACAGCAGCACCCGATTGGCTCCTTCCATAGAAGTCTCTAGTAAGGGCGAGGAAATCGCCATTTCCACCGCATCCATGGCGCGTTCGGGTCCGGTAGCGGAACCGATACCCATCAAGGCTGTCTTGGCATCTTTCAAGGTGGTGGTGACATCCGCAAAATCCACGTTAAGGTCAGCGGGGATGGTGATGATTTCGGTGATGCCTTGGACTGAAGCCTGAAGAACCTGGTCAGCGGCGCGAAAAGCCCCAATCACCGAGAGATCCTCGTTGGTGGAATCCAGCAAACGTTCATTGGGAATCACAATTAACGCATCGACTTGTTCTCGCAAGGCCTCGATACCCCGCTCGGCCTGTTCCGCGCGCCGCCGTCCCTCAAATTCAAACGGTCTAGTAACAACGCCCACTGTCAGCGCCCCGAGTTCCCGGGCAACCCCCGCCACAATCGGAGCCGCCCCAGTGCCAGTGCCCCCGCCTTCACCGGCGGTTACGAACACCATATTGGAGCCCTCGAGAATCTCGCGAATCTCGTCTTCGTGGTCAGAAGCAGCCTTTTTGCCAACTTCCGGGTCGGCACCGGCACCCAAACCATGGGTGTGATCACGACCAATCTCGAGTTTCACGTCGGCATCGCTCATCAAAAGCGCCTGGGCATCGGTGTTCACCGCAATGAACTCCACCCCGCGCAAATCCGCTTCAATCATGCGGTTCACGGCGTTAACCCCGCCGCCACCCACCCCAACGACGCGGATAACTGCCTGCGGTGATGCTTCCATATTCCTCCCCTTTCAACCTTAACCTTTAGCTTTAGGGTTAAAGTCTGGTATCCCTGTTGACTCACGAAATTTAGTGAACAATCCTTCCCCGGGTGGGAGGTATCCCGGCGTGTCGCAAATTTCGCTTCACGACTCGTGGAATTAGTAATTATTGCCAACATAGGGCACAATGTAGGGTTTAAGCATGTCAAACCCCCTAACGAAGGAGGAAGGTTTATGGATATCAAGAAACTATCCGCTGCCGGTTGCGCAGCGATTTTGGCCTTAACCCTGGGCGCTTGCGGGAATACCAGCGCATCTAATGACAAAAATCATTCCACCGACCACGCCAGTGCTGCCAAGGCAGCGGGTGAAAAATTCACCATCGGTTTCGATCCCAACTTTCCTCCCTACGGCTACAAGGACGAAAAAACCGGCGAATATGTTGGTTTTGACATTGACCTAGCCAAAGAGGTGGCAAAACGCAACGAATGGAAATTCGTGCCCCAACCTATCGACTGGGACGCGAAAGACATGGAGCTGAACTCTGGAACCGTAGACTGCCTGTGGAACGGGTTTACTATCAATGGGCGTGAAGACAAATACACCTGGTCGAAACCCTACGTGGATAATTCGATTGTGTTCGTTACGAAAACCGCCGATAAAATCACCGATACCAAAGGTCTCGCGGGCAAACACGTTTTGGTGCAAGCCGATTCGTCCGGCCTGACGGCCCTAGAAAATAAGGACAACAAAGACCTTAAGGACAGTTTTGCCTCTCTTGACCAGGTTCCCGACTATAACCAGGCTTTCATGAATATGGAATCCGGCGCAGCCGACGCGGTAGCGGTGGACGTGGGGGTGGCGAACTTCCAGGTGCAGGCGCGCGAAAAAGGCAAGTTCACCATCATGAATCCACCTTTTCACACCGAACAGTATGGAATCGGTTTCAAAAAAGGCAACGAATCCCTGCGCGACCAGGTGCAAAAAGCTCTAGATGAAATGAAAGCTGACGGCACTTTCATGAAACTAGCCGAAAAACACGCGGTTGAAAAATCTGTAATCAAGGATTAAAGGAAAACGGAAGCACAGTATGAATGACTGGTCGTTTCTGCCAGATTTGGCCTGGGGGTCGGTCAACAGTGTGGTCATTTTTGTCTTGACCCTGCTGTTGTCCCTTCCCCTGGGGCTGCTGGTTTACGGTGGCAGGGTGTGTCCCTTTAAACCGTTGGCCTGGGTGGTACAGTTCTATATTTCTATAATGCGCGGGACACCTTTGATGCTGCAGCTGATGGTGGTGTATTTTGGGCCGTACTACCTGTTTGGCGTCCAGATTTCGGCAGAATACCGTTTTTACGCAGTGATTATCGCCTTTGCGATTAACTACGCAGCCTATTTCGCGGAAATCTATCGCGGCGGTTTCCAAGCCATCCCTGCCGGGCAAAGCGAGGCGGCTTTTGTGCTGGGTTATTCCCAGCGCCGCACGTTTTTCACGATTAAAGTGCCGCAAATGTTTCGCACGGTTTTACCCTCTATCACCAACGAGGTCATCACCTTAGTCAAGGACACCTCCCTGGCCTTCGCAATTTCTTATACCGAAATGTTTACCTTGGCCAAGCAATACGCTTCCTCTACGGCTTCCATGGCACCTTTCGTGGCGGCAGCCGTGTTCTATTACGTGTTCAACATAGTCGTAGCCGTTTTGATGGATCGGCTGGAAAAACATGTCAGCAAATACGCCGTCTAGAACCCAAGAATCCGGAAAAAAGAGGTAAAAAGTGGATGCACTCAAGATTGAAAACATGCACAAGTCCTTCGGGAACTTAGAGGTCTTGAAAGGTGTCTCGCTGCACGTCACCGAGGGCGAAGTCCTGGCGATTCTTGGTCCTAGCGGCTCGGGAAAATCCACTTTGCTGCGCTGCGCTACCTTTTTGGACTACATGGATTCAGGACACATCGAATACTTCGGACAGACCGCCCTAACCAAGGAAAATGGGGTGAAAACCTCGAAGGGTGACGAAAAACGTTTCCGTCACGACTATGGTTTGGTCTTCCAGAACTTCAACTTGTTCCCACACTGGACGGTGATGCGCAATCTGTGCGATGCCCCCATCAAGGTGCAAAAACGTCCTCCGGAGGAAGTCCGCGCCGAAGCCAAACGTTTGCTAGAACGCATGAACCTGCCAGACAAAGGCGGGGCGTATCCCTCGGAGCTTAGCGGTGGTCAAAAGCAGCGCGTCGCGATTGCTCGCGCCTTGGCCTTGCACCCCAGGATGCTGTACTTCGACGAGCCGACCTCCGCTTTGGATCCAGAGTTAACCGGCGAAATCTTGGCCATTATTCGTTCTCTGGCCGAAGAACAGATGACGATGGTCATTGTTACCCACGAGATGGAATTCGCCGCTGGGGTGGCCGACCGCGCCGTGTTCATGGATGGCGGTACCGTGCTGGAGGAGGGCGCGGCCGACGAGCTGATTCACCGCCCGACCCAAGAGCGCACCAAACAGTTCCTCTCCAAACTGCGCGGAGAGGCGCGTTCTCATTAAATCTCGGTGAACTAAGTTGGCGCCCTGACGTGATGTCGGATAGCTACGGGTTCATGAGGTGCGAGCCGAAATCCCCGACTCTATACACATTCCCCCGCCTATCGGGTCGAAGGTCGCTCCGGGATGGAAACGTCGACAACCTTGACATTAGGCTGTTCCAACAGCAGCAGCGCCACCGAGGTTTTCACGCCTGATTTCTGGCTGTCACCCCACACTAATTCTCGACCATCCCGCAGGGAAAACGCCAGCTGGGCGGCATCTTGCGAAGTCACAGCCTCGATTTGCGACCGCAACTGGGGCGACATATCCCCCAAGGTGTGCAGAGCAGCATCAACCAGTTTGCGTGTTTTGCCACCCAGCTTTTCTAAATCCGCATTCAGCTGCGGCAATCCCGAGACCTCCCCCGGGGCAACTTCCAGAACCACCATGTCTCGATCCACACCCACGACTTTGCCGTTTTTACGTACAGTGGCCACCGGCTCACGCTCCTGAACCCGCAAGCTCAGGCCGTGCCACCAGCGACGTTGTACCTGAACTTCGCGCAGGGCGGGTACATTTTTCAGCACCGTGCCTCGCAACATCCCGGTAGATATCCGAGTCAAAGGGGTACCCGCGAATCCCCCAGTGGCTTGGCAGATAGCCGCCGCATCGGTGTTCTTCATACCCGTAACCCGGCATTCTGTCAGACGATAAGCCGTCAAAGGAGACACGAAAATCACCATCGAAATCGCGACAATCACCACAAGAACACCCCCCAGCACCGCAAGACGCTTGCGTCGGATTAGCCGCATTACGGATTCGCGTTGCTCCAGGCGATCTAGCAGTTTGGTGTTTATCTGGGCGGATTTGGGTGCGGTGGCACGCGTGGGTGTCGTCGTAGCCTCGCTAACAGCGGGCTCGGTTGCCTCCCTGGTCGCAGACACTGAAAAGCCTGTCACCTTAATGGAACCTGCGCTCTGTGGAGGTAACTTCGGCTTAGTGGCTAGAGCTTCTGCCGACTGTGTCGGTTCTGTCGGTTGAGAGTTCCGTTTTACCCCCGCTTGGCTTGGTCTATCCGCACCAGGAGCGGGGGGTCTCGGCCTGGCGGCCGGCTTACCTAGGTTGGGTCGAGTGGGGCGTTTCATGAGGTGCCAGCTCCCAGATGAGCTTTCACCAAGTCGTGAGCCACATGGGTAATGGAACCAGCCCCCAGGAATAGCAGTAAATCCCCCGGCTTGGCAAGATTGTAAACCGCATCTCCGGCTGCATACATATCCGAGATGAATTGTCCCTTTTCACCCATTAAATCCGCAATCGCGTCCCCGTCAGCTCCGTCTGTGGGGTTTTCGCGAGCCGCGTAAACCCCACAGACGACGACCTCGTCAGCGGCTGAAAGCACAGTGGCGAATTCAGAAGCAAAAGTCTTAGTCCGGGAATACAAATGCGGCTGAAAACACACCAGCAGCCTTCCATTCCCAGCCAAGTCGCGCGCCGCCCCCAAGGTGGCGGCTACCTCGGTGGGGTGATGCCCATAGTCGTCATAGATCCGCACTCCCCCGATTTCGCCCAGAAACTGCATCCGACGCCCTGTCCCGGTAAAACTGCTTAAAGATTGGCAAAATGCCCCGAAATCTATACCGCCGACACACTCATTCAAAGCCGCTGCAGCTCCCAACGCCGCCGCCGCATCCAACAGGTAATGCTTCCCGCCCTGAGACAAGCGGAGCACGTCATGGAACAGTAGCTGTTCAGGATGGCACCTCATGACCCGTAAATCAACCTCTGCATGACCGGCACCCAAACGAGGTTCTCCCAAAGCAACCACCAACGCCGCGCCAGGTAAAGGTGCGCCAAAACCATAAGACACCAAAGCAGCACCCGAATGGAAACGCGGTGCCAGCCGCCTAATCCCCGCGTCATCCCCACAAGCCACAATGGCACCGCCCGGGCGAATCCGGGCGGTAAAATCCACGAAAGCCTGGTCAAAAGCCTCGCGACTCCCCCAATGGTCAAGATGATCGGGCTCGATATTAGTCAAAACTTCTACCAATGGCGCATAGTTCAAAAAAGACCCATCGGATTCGTCGGCCTCTATCACAAACGCCCGCCCGCGTCCCAGACGTGCCCCCGTGCCGTACTCTAAAATCACCCCACCAATCGCAAAACTGGGGTCGGCACCTACATCCCACAACGCCTTGGAAAGCATCGCGGAGGTCGTAGTCTTCCCGTGCGCCCCCGCCACCGCCAGCAAATCCTTAGAACGGGTACAGAAATCCAAGGCTTGGGAGCGGTGCCAAATCTCTAGTCCAAGTTGATGGGCACGCTGGATTTCAGGATTATCCTCACGGATAGCCGAAGAAGCCACCACAATCATGCCTGGGGTAACCTGAGCGGCACGGTGCCCCACAAACACTTTTACCCCCAGCTCACGCAGCTCCGGTAAGGTATCGGCCTCGGTCCGATCCGAACCAGAAACCGTATAACCCAAGTCATGCAATAGATGCGCCAGCACACTCATGCCTGCCCCACCAACACCTACCAGGTGAAACGCCTGGTGGGCGGGCACAACGTGAGCAGCGTTTACATTGGAAAGATTCGATGAACTGTCCCTCACAAGACCTCCTGGATTAATTTCGCCAGATTCGCCGCACCCTTGGTGGTGCCGGCACTAGCCGCTGCCTGACGCATTTCCGGGTTATTCGCGGGGTCAAGCATCCGTTCAATCAATACCGCAACCTCAGTGGGTTTGGCCTTCTTTTGGTTCAACAGAAAAGCGCCCCCGGATTCAACCACACTCAATGCGTTCAAAGACTGTTCCCCATTACCCACCGGTAGCGGGACGTAGAGCGCCGGCAGACCCAGCGCCGAATTCTCTGCCACAGTAGCCGCCCCGGCACGACACACCACCGCGTCAGCCAAAGCCAAAGCATGATGCATCTCTGACAGGTAATCCAAAACCTTGTAGTTTTGCTGTAAACCAGCCTCTGACACAAACTGTTTCACTGGTTTGTCCTTGTCTTTACCCGTCAAATGAACCACTTGTAAGTCGGGGAAATTTCCGGAAACCTGAGCCAGCGCGGTCGGCAAAGTCTGGTTTAAGAACACGGCACCTAATGAACCCCCCGTAACCAAAACAGTGGGTTTATCCGGCGATAACCCAAAAAACTGGGCGGCAGCGGCGCGCGCTGCCAAACGGCCTTCTGTTGTGGCCAGGCGAGACGCTAGCTCTAGCATAGCGGGACGCAGCGGCAAACCGGTAACCTCTGTCTTACCGCGACGCGAACGCAACGGGGTCTCCGGGAACGTCAAGGCCACCGCCTTGGCCCACCGCGCCCCCAAACGGTTGGCCATGCCAGGACGCGCATTTTGCTCGTGCACCAAAAAAGGGATTTTCAAGTGGTGCGCCGCCAAATAGCCCGGGGCGGAAACATAGCCCCCGAAACCTACCAAGGCGGTCGCCTCGCGCTGTGAAAACAGCGATTCTAGATCCTTAACCGTGCGACGCAGCCGCAGGGGCAAGGTAACCAAATCGGAGGAAGGTTGGCGCGGTACCGGCAGACGCGGAATCGTCGCCAGTTCCAAACCCGCTGCCGGAACCAGTTCAGATTCCAACCCTTCCTTGGTGCCCAACACCAAGGGATGAAAGTCCAAGCCTGTAGCGCGCAACGCTGCCACCGTGGAAAGCAGCGGATTTACGTGACCGGCGGTACCCCCGCCAGCGAAAACAATAACTGGTTGCTTCACGTTCCCAGTCTAACGCTTTATCCGCCGGCTCTTGGAAAACTTCACACTCGACCCGGCCAGAATTGCCAGGGAACGTTTCACGGGACGAAGCCGCACCTGCAGGGCTTCTTGGGCTCCGGGTTCATGTCGGGCAAAAGACAAAGCCACTCCGATGGCACCCATAACCGACAACATCGAAGACCCGCCGGAAGAAATCAGTGGCAGTGGCACCCCGATAATCGGCAACAAGCCCACCACCGCACCGATGTTGATGATAGCCTGAGAAAAAAACCATCCCATAATTCCCGCCAATGTATAGACCTCGAAGGAAGCAGTTGACCGGCGCATCATTCTGGTCAAGGTCAAACACAGCAGTATGAACAGCGTCAACACCCAAAAGGTACCAGCTAAGCCAAATTCCTCGCCGAGAATAGCAAAGATATAGTCCGTGTCAGCTTCGGGTAAGTAAGACCATTTTTCGCGGCTAGCCCCCGGACCAACCCCAGTTAGTCCCCCGGTGGCCAGGCTCCACAGACCATGTTGGCGCTGGTAGCCAACCCCGGTGGGATCGGTAGTAGAAGCGTCCACGAAACCGAAAACCCGACGGCGGCGGCTCGGGGAACTCATCACCCCCACGGCAGCCAAACCGGCGCCGCAAACCACGATGATAGCGAGGTGACGTAAGCGGATACCCGCAATAAAAAAAGCCACCAGAATCAAGGAAGACATTACCATAGCAGTCCCCAGGTCGCGGCCTATCATAACCAAGACGATAGAGCCACCAGCCGCTCCCCCAATCGAGTACAGCGGAAAATTTCTGGTGGACTTGTGACGCAACCTCGAATCCGAGAGCATGGCTCCCAGGAAAATTACCAAGGCGAGTTTCATGAACTCGGAAGGCTGAATGGAAAAGCCGATTCCCGGTATCACCAGCCAGTTCGTGTTACCGCCCGCAGTGACCCCATGGAAACCAGGCAAGAACACCAAGGCCTGCAACAGCCATGAAGCGCCAAGTAAATACCAGGCCAAGCGCTTATATATCTCCGCCCTGATTCGTGAAGCCGCAAACATGACCGCCAGGGAAGCCAAATAAATCAAGGAACGCTTCCCGAAGGCCAAGAAAGGATTAGATTTCTGGTCTAGCGCCGCGATGGTAGCCGCCGAAAACACGGTAATCAAGCCGATAGCAAACAACAGCCAAGTAATAACCAACAGCAGGTAGTAGCTCAACACCGGGTGGTCACGCCAAGACTGTAGAAACCGACGTTTCGGGCGCAACGACTCAGCGGGATTCGACTCCGCTGTTGCGGCTGGTGCCGCTTGCGAATCGAGTTTCGTCATCTTGCTTTCCTGTCTTGGCCTGGTGTAACGCGTTTACCGCCGCCGCAAACAATTCGCCGCGCACCCCGTAGTTAGGGAACTGATCCCAAGAGGCACATGCCGGGGCAAGTAAAACCACATCCCCCGAAGCAGCGAAATCCGTAGCGGCTTTCACGGTTCGTTCCATAAGATTGTCCCCCGGTTCGATTCGTTTTAAGGGAATTCCCGGGGCGTTTTGCGCAAATGCCTGACGGAAAGGTTCCGGGTCAAGGCCGATTAACACCGCCGCTTTCACTTTCGGAGCCACCAGTTTTACCAGCTGGTGGAAATCTTGGCCTTTGGGGTCGCCCCCCACAATCCACACGGCGTGTTTATCCGCCACATCTCGCAAAGAAGCTGCCGCCGCGTGAGTATTGGTCGCTTTCGAATCGTCAATATAGGAAACGCCATCGAACACACCAACCGGGGCACGACGGTGATGTTCCAGCTCAAATTCGCGGATACCGCGCTGCACCCAAACCGGCTGCAGCCCGTAGGCCCGCGCCAACCCCGCTGCTGCCAAGGTATCCTGCAAAATCGCAGAGGTAGGGGTAGGCTGCCCAGTCAAGTGTTCCAAGTCGGCAAAACGTGCCAGCTCTAAGGCCTGTTTGGCGGGGTCGGAAGTAAAAGCCCGGTCAACCAAAACATCGTCGATTACTCCCAGGAAACCCGGCTGGGGAATCCCAGGAGTCAAACCAAAGATACGTTCCGGGGGCAAACCCGATTGCGCCAAAACCTTGGTCGGTAGTTCCTCGGTGACGGGATAGAAAGCAGCGTGTTGCACCCCGCGATAGATTTTGGACTTATCCCAAGCGTATTCATCGGCGCTGCCGTGCCAGTCAATATGATCGGGGGCAAAGTTCAGCCAAACCGATGCCCAGGGTTGCACGGAAAACGTCGAGTGCAACTGGAAAGAGGACAGTTCTACCGCCAAGGCATCTACCGCGCCTTCGGCCACCACCTGGACAATCGGGGTGCCATAGTTCCCCACCGCCGTGGCTACCACTCCCCCAGTAATCAACATTTGTGCCAGCATTCCCGTAGTGGTGGTTTTCCCATTCGTACCAGTAATACACAGCCACTTGCACCCGCGATTGGAGCTCTCCTGTTGAATCTGCCATGCCAGTTCCACTTCTGACCACACGGGTGCCGCTACGGCAGACAACCGGTAAAGCGGATTATGCGGGGGAATTCCCGGGGAAACAATAAATAATTTATGCCCCGCCTCGACGGCAGCCTGCGCCTGATTTTCCTCCCCGACTAATGAACAGAAAGCTACTCCAGAGGCACCCAAAGCCTGGCGCGCGCGCTCTAACGCCGCCCCAGAGGCATCGTAGCAAGTCACTCGCGCCCCTAGCGACATGAGCACCTCTGCCGCCGCGATACCGGATTTCCCTAAGCCTAAAACCCCAATAGAGGCATCAGTAAACTGCGAACTCATGGCAAACGCGCCACCCAATCAAAATAGAACATACCTACCCCGGCTCCCGTCATAATCCCGGCAATAATCCAAAAGCGTATCACTACCGTAATCTCTTTCCAGCCCAACAACTCGAAATGGTGGTGAATTGGAGCCATTTTGAACACCCGGCGACGCGTGGCTTTAAAGAAACCGACTTGAATCACGTCGGAAAACACCTCCACCACAAACAGTCCCCCGATAACTACCGCCAAGAACTCGGTGTGAGTGAAAATCGATACCCCCGCCAGCGCGCCGCCCAGAGCCAAGGATCCGGTGTCTCCCATGAAAATCCGCGCTGGGGAGGCATTCCACCACAGAAAGCCAATCAGTGCCCCGACTATCGCGGCACAAACAATGGCAACACCCAGCGGGTCGCGAGTTTCCCCATAGCAAGCACTGACCACCGCCCCGGCCGTGCGACATGACTGCGAAAACTGCCAAAACGATATCAAACCGTAGCCACCAAACACAAAGATGGAAACCCCAGAAGCCAGACCATCCAAACCGTCAGTCAGGTTTACCGCATTCGACCAGGCGGCCACCAGGAAATTAGCCCAAATCAAAAACAGAACCACTCCCAGGCCAATCCCCAGGAATGCCAGGTTCACTCCAGTGTCGCGAATCACCGAGATTTTAGTGGAAGCGGGGGTGAGTTTCTGGTCATTTTCAAACCCCAACGCCAGACCGGAAAAAATCGAGGCCACTGTCAACTGTCCCAACAGTTTAGCGGTGGGATTCAACCCCAAGGATCGATGCTTAGAAATTTTAATCCAATCGTCTAACCAGCCAATGAATCCCAGCCCCACCAGCAGGAACAACAGCAATACCTCGGAAACCACCGGGCTGCGATGCGACACTATCCCTATCTGGATATGCGCCACTGCCCAGCCCCCAATCACCGCCGCGATAATCATCACTCCGCCCATGGTGGGGGTGCCGCGTTTAGTGTAGTGCGCGGTCGGCCCGTCTTGACGGATAAACTGGCCAAACTGTTTTTTCACCAGCCACTTTACATAAACCGGGGTGGCGAACAGGCTGATGACCAGCGAAAACATACCGGCCAGGAGTACTGCAGTCATCGCACCCGTCCCCTTTCCTCGATGCTTTGAGCGAGTTTCCACAGATTCGAATCGTGCGACCCCTTAATCAGAATCAAGTCTTTGGGACGCACTACTTCTTGGAGCAAACGACCGGCGGATTTTTCATCGAGGGTGTGATGGTGTTCCCCATCATGACGCAGCGCAGAATAAGCCAGCTCAATGTTCTTCGCCATCGGTCCGACCCCAATTAGCACCGGAATTCCTACCTTGGCACAGTAACGTCCAATCTCGCCGTGCAGTTGCGGGGCAGCTACCCCCAGCTCCAGCATGTCGCCCAACACGGCCACAACCCGTCGGCTGGCAGCGTACTTCGATAGTACATCCAGTGCGGCTTTGACAGAATCGGGGTTGGCATTGTACGCATCGTCAATCAAGTCCACTGCGTCTGCCAGGTGCACCAGGTGCATTCGGTGCTCGGATTGGGGGGTGGCGTGGTGTAGGGCGGCCGCGATTTCATGAGTTGCCATCCCGGCTACATGCGCGATGGCTGCGGCAGCCAGGGCATTAGATACGTGGTGAGCCCCGATGAGTTGCATCTCTACTTGAGCTTTACCGGCAGGGGTATGCAAGGTGAAAGAGGCGTGGGAATCCGAATCAACCTTGAGGTGAGTAGCCCGCACCCCCGTAGCTTTCTGGCTAGAAAAGTAAATCAGCCTACCGGCGGTGCGCCCGCTCATAGCCTCGACTCTCGGATCGTCGGCGTTCAGGATGGCTACCCCGGTGGGACCGAGACTGGTGATAATCTGGGATTTTTCTGCGGCCAGCGCGTCCACGGAATCATAGGATTCCAAGTGCGCCGTCCCCACCATCAACACCACCGCCACATCCAGCGGAGCAATCGCCGTCAAATATTTCAAATCCCCCGGTTTTGAAGCACCCATCTCGAGGACAAGGTATTCCGTATCACTATCGGCCTGGAGCACAGTCAGGGGCAAACCTATTTCATTGTTGAAAGAACCGGGGGGAGCCACAGTTTTTCCCTTAGCAGAAAGCAGCTGGCGGGCGAGGTCTTTGGTCGTAGTTTTGCCCGCCGATCCGGTAATCCCAATCACGAGTTTAAGCTTGCCTGACCCATTTCGTGCCCGGCTTCGCAGCTGTTCTAGATGAGCCTGGGCGATTTTCCCCAAGGCTATCTGGGCATCGTCAACCTGGAGTAAAATCAGTTTCCCCAGTTCCTCCTCGGTAGCCCAGTCTTGCGCCAGGATTTCGTCGCGGTTTTTGGTTACCACCGCTACTTTCCCTCCCCGACGCGCCACCGATCCCAGGAAACAGTGTCCATCGGTATGTTCTCCCGGCAAAGCCACAAACACATCACCCGCTTCGATAAATCGGGAATCTGTGTTTACCGTACCTTGAATTCGAGTGGAATTTGTACCTGGCTCCAGCCCTACGATTTCTCGCAGTGCATCAATCGTCATGTCGATCAAGGGATTGCTCCTAGTTTCGCAGTTGCAATGCCGCGCGAGCTTCCACGCGGTCATCTAAGTCTATAGCTCCCACCGGGGTTTCCTGAAGTGTCTCGTGACCACGACCCGCAATAACGACCGTATCTTGGGGCTTCGCTTCTTGAATGGCCTGTTTAATAGCCGCGGATCGCCCCGCAATTTCGACATACTTACCGGGAAAATCTTCCAGCCCAGCGCGAACCTCGGCGCGGATTTTGTCGGGGTCTTCTTCGTGGGGATCGTCATCGGTAAGATAGGTAAAATCAGCTAATTCACCGGCGATTCTACCCAGAATCGGGCGTTTTTCAAGGTCACGTTGCCCGGTTCCTCCAAACACCAGACGCAGCCGGCCAGCGGTAGAGGGGCGCAAGGTCTCGAGCAAGCTTTTTAAAGCCCCCGGATTATGCGCGAAATCCACAATAACTCGAGGTTGATTCGCAATCAGTTCCATACGTCCCGGAACTTCCACCCGGATGGGGTGAGAACAAAGGTGACGCAGAATATCCCCATTCAGCATCCGTGGACTGACACTCAAACCGGTGACTAGCATCACAATAGCCAAGGCCGTGTTGACCGCATTAAAGCGGCCAGGCATCAGTACTTGAACACTGGCGGTTTTCCCGTCGAAAGCCCGCAAATCCAAGTGAGAGTAGCCACTGGTATCGGGAGTGATGGAGGCTTGCCAATCTGCGGGGAATCCAGTGGTGGAAAGGGTCACAAAGTCATGTTGTCCCATGCGCTCAAGTTGTTCAGCCAGACGGCGTCCCCAGTCATCATCCACAATGATTACTTGGCGGTCGGAGCGTCTTTCGGTGAACAGCGAGGCCTTGGTTTGGAAATAATCCTCCATAGAGTGATGGAAATCCAAGTGGTCATGGGTTAAGTTACAAAAACCTGCCACTCTAAATCGCAGCGGATCAACCCGCCCCAACCCCAAAGCATGAGAAGAGACCTCTAAAACGAGATCCTCGAGGTGTGCGGCGACCGTGGACGCTGCAATGGCCTGAACTTGAGCGGCCTGGGGGGTGGTGATATTCGAGGGCACACTACGTTTACCGATAGCGACTTCTACCGTTCCCACCAAAGCAGCAAGTTTTCCGACGCGGTGCAAGAGGTGCCGCAGCAAATACGTGGTAGTGGTTTTCCCGTTCGTCCCCGTTACCCCCCACAATCGCAAATGATTAGCGGGATTACCCCAAGCCATAGCGGCGGCGCGACCAGCAGCGTGGGGTACATCGGGCACTGTTATAACCGGAACCTCCGGGTTGGCCACTAAATCCAGTCCAGCCGCATCAGTCAGCACCGCCTTTGCCCCTCGAGATATCGCATCGGGGGTAAACTTTGCGCCGTGAACATGGAGACCGGGCATCGCGATGAACAGTTCCCCACCACGAACATCGCGGTTATCTATCACGGCTCCGCGCACCTGTCCGACCGGCCCGTGCCTTGTCCCCCCCACAGCGTCGGCAATAGCAGCCGTATCCACCCAAGCCAAAGCCTGTAAATCCGGTTCGAAAGGGTTGAATTCATTTTCCAAAGTCATTCGTGTTCTCCTTTATGGGGCTTCCAGATTTATCTGATTCTGTGGAATCCCCAGGTTTTTCTAGAAATCCCCAAGTACCCAGTTTATCCGGGTTTTCCGGGATACTACCCCCCGATGGGATAAAGCTCGGACTTAGCATTTGTCGGCGGAATGCCCAACTCCCTTATCGTAGCGTTTGCAATGTCTTTAAATGCCGGAGTTGCCACCACCACACCATAGATAGAGGTGGCGGGACGCTCTACCACCACCGTGATTACCACTCGAGGATTATCTGCGGGGAACACGCCAGAAAATGAACCAATGGTGCCGGTTTGTTGGCCTTTAGAATTAATTAACTGAGTGGTGCCGCTTTTGCCGGCCACCGGGTATCCCTCGATGACGGCGGCGGATGCCCCACCGCTTCCAGAGACCACTCCTTGCATCATAGTCAACATTTCCCGGGCGGTTTCCTTGGTATAAACCCGGGTTCCCGCATCAACCTTTTTCTGGATGACTTTTCCTTCCGGGGTGCGCCACGAGTCAATCAGATGCGGCGAGACTTTCACCCCACCATTAGCCACGGTAGCTATCCCGCTGGTGACCTGCAAAATAGTCGCTGCTACGCCTTGTCCAAACATGATGGTATAGCGCTGACGCCCATCCCATTTTTCGGGTGGGGACAGCAGCCCCCCGGATTCGCCGGGAAGTTCCACTCCGGTTACCTTTCCGAATCCTACTTGGCGTAACTTGGCGTAACGCTGAGAATCCTTTACCAAATCCCCGACCTGGACGATTCCCACATTTGACGACTTCGCGATAATCCCCGCCGACGTTAAACTTTGCACCCCGTGGAACACAGAATCCTGGAAGGTTTGCCCATTGGACATAGTTATCTTGTAAGGAACCGTGAAACGGGTCAGGGGGGTGACTTTCCCTTCGTCCAAAACGCTGGCCATGGTCTGAACTTTCATAGTCGAACCGGGTTCATAAACAGTGGATACGGCTTTGGAACCCCGGTTTTTTTCGCTGGATTTGGTGGGGTGGCGGGGGTCAACGGTATCGGTTTCACACAAGGCTAAAATCCTCCCGGTACCGACTTCCTCAACTTCGGCGGTAACGCTTTGTGCCCCGGTTTTGACTCGGGTCTGTTCCACTATCTGTTGACAGTTGTTTTGTAAGTCCACGCGGATGGTGGTTTTCACGCTTTGCCCGGCGATGGCGTCTTTCTTGTAGTTGCCTTGAACTGGGATTTCCTGCCCTTTACGACCAATTTCGCGAGATTCTTCGCCATCCACCCCCGCGAGTTTCGCGTTTTGGCTCAGTTCCAGTCCCGCCAGACCGTCGCCGTCAGTGTTCGTGAACCCCACAATATTGCCGGCGATATTACCATTGGGATAAATTCGTTTGGTGATTTCCTCCGGTTCGATGCCGGGAATACGCAGTTTTTGAATGTCACGCCACACTTCTGGAGTGATTTCCTTGGCTATATACACAAAGGTAGACGGTTTACTGCCGGGGGCGGCCACCAATTTGCCCCCCAGTTCGGCGGGGTCTTGTTTCAGCAGCGGTGCCAATTTTTCGGCCGCTGCCACCGGCCCGAAGGCTTTAATCTTTGCACGGCGGTATTGATCCAGTTCAGGCACTTCTTCGCCGTCACGCTTGGTCATAACGGGTTCATAATACGTATTAATTTTAATCTGGTTTACCCCAACGTTATAGCGTCGCACCGAGGTGGCCAGCGGCTTGCCGCTCGCATCCACAATATCGCCCCGCGATGCCTTGATAACAGTAGTGCGTGACCGCTGCTGCTGGGCTTGCTTGGCTAATGCGGGACCGTCAACCAGTTGCACAAATACGAGACGTACCGCGAATACCACCAAGACAAGAATAATCAACCCGGCCAGGGTGCCTCTCCGTAAACGACTCACTGTCCCAGCTTGCCTTTTTTCCGAGGTTTTGCCGGTATCACACGCCGGTTTCCCTCTTTACCGCGATGTCTAGCGAGCCGCCTGGCCGGGGGTAACGTTGTGTTCCGCGAGGTTGATGTACCCCGGGCTCCCGGCGGGTACCAATCCCAGTTCCCGGGCTTTTTGAGCCAATTTCTGGGGGGATTGGGCTTCGCGAGCCCGCATAACCAGGTCGGCTTGATAGTCCTGTAGTTGCGAGAGCTCTAAACGCTGGGCGTACATAGCGTAGGAGGTCATCGCCATCTGCGCGTTGACCACGACTGGTATCACCAACGACATAATCAGCAGGGTGGTTACCGTAACCCACATGGGCCAAGTTATCTGGCGTTTTGCCAGGGTCGGCACCACGTGAAGTCGCTCGCGGGGTGATGCCGCCGGACTCAGTGATCGTGGAGCGGGTTGGGGTTTGCGCAGCGCGTAGTTTACGTTGCTCACTATTTCCTCCTCGGTGCGGGGTTGGGGTTGGGGCGTTTCGGTTCATGAGGTGCCATTTCGCGCAGTTTCGCTACTGCCCGAAGGCGCACCGATTGAGATCTGGAGTTTCGTTGCAGCTCGAGGGCATCGGCTTTTTCAGCTCCGCGAGTCAGGTCTTGTAACCACGGTTCATACCCGGTGGGAATCACGGGCAGCCCCCGGGGTACCTCCGGATGGATTCCCGGGGTGAAGGCCTGTTTGACCAGGCGGTCTTCCAGGGACTGGTAGCTTTCCACTACCAGGCGTCCGCCGACTCGCAAAGCGTCGAGCGCCGCTGTGAGAAAGACTTCTAAGTCTCGCAGTTCGTCGTTCACTGCCACTCGCAGAGCTTGAAAGGTGCGCTTGGCGGGGTTTCCACCGTGGCGGCGTGCCGGGGCAGGTATTGTGGCTCTGATTAGGTCAACCAGCTCTCCGGTGGTGCGCAAAGGCGTGACTTCCCGAGTTTTCACAATATTTCTGGCGATTTGTCGGGCGAATTTTTCTTCCCCGTAGGTGCGCAGCACCCTCGCGATTTCTGTCTCGCTGGTGGTAGCTATGAATTGTGCTGCGGTAATCCCCCGGCTTTGATCCATACGCATATCCAGGGGAGCCTCGGGGATGGCATAGGCAAATCCTCGCGCGGTTTCATCCAGTTGCAGCGAGGAAACTCCCAGGTCGGCAAGAATCCCGTCGACGGTTTCCAGGCCTCTTTCCGCCAGGATTTCCGCGAGCTGCCCATAGGTTGCCGCCACGATTTCTATTCGCGATCCGAAAACACTTAAGCGTTTTCCAGCCAAGGCGCGGGCTTCACCATCGCGGTCTATCCCGATAATCTGCAAGTGGGGAAAGCGTTGCAGCAAGGCTTCGGAATGTCCCCCCAACCCCACGGTAGCATCCACCAGCACGGGGCGCTCAACAGGGATTAGCGCGGGTGCCAGCAGTTCCACGCAGCGTTGCACCAGCACTGGCTGGTGTATCGCTGCGGTTGGGGTGATGGTACTCATGGGGTTGGGGGGCTCCTTTATCGATTACGAAAGCTTGCGGTGGTTTTGATTCAGTTTTCATGAGGTGCCATCCACAAAACAGCCAGTCTCGGGATTCACCTTGGTTTGAGCAGCCAAATCCGCCAGGTTTCCCACCGAGGTCTGCCTGCGGGGAAGCACATTCAGAATTCGGGGGGACACCTCGCGGCTTTGACCGCTTTGTCTCATAACAATCCGGGCACGATTTCCTCCGCTATCTCGGCGAAAGCGTCTTCACTTTCGGAAAGGTAGGTATCCCAGGTGTCAGCATCCCAAATCTCAGCTCGAGCTCCGGCTCCAATCACCTTGAGGTTCTTGTTCAACCCGGCGTATTGGCGCAGATTGGCAGGGATGTTAATCCGGCCTTGCTTGTCGGGAATCTGGTCAGTTGCTCCCGAGAGCATGACACGGGAGAACTTGCGGGCTTCTTTGTGGGTTAGGGGTGCCTGGCGCAGCTCGTCATAAATGGTTTCGAACTCGCTGGTCGGAAAGGCGTAGATACAACGCTCCTGACCAGGGGTGAGGACGACTCCAGCCGAGAGCTGGTCACGAAAACGGGAAGGAAGAATCAAACGTCCCTTGTCGTCGAGCTTGGGCTCGTAAGTGCCTAGGAACACGTTTCCCTCCTTCCCATTACCAGTTTCCTCCACTTTACTCCACTTAGCTCCACTTTCATAGTGAAACGCGAGTTAAATAAGAAACATTCCCTGAAATCTCGTGAAATTTCAGGGAATATGCTGGTGGAGGAATTTTTAGGAAATCATAATCTGTCGATTCCGCTTAGCTTTGCGGGTTTTGACGGCGATTCCACTTATCCTGTTGACGCTCCATAAAACTACCGCCACTACGCGCCACCGCTGGCTTGCGGCTCGGAACTCTTCGTGAGTGCGGCGTGGATAAAATTCCCAGGATTTGCAAAACACCGAGCACCACCACGACGAAACCCAAAACTCCGGTCAAAGTACCCAGAACCTGGAGATGCTGCAGATAAGGCGAGGCCACCAGGCCACCAACCAAAACTATTATGCCAATCAGCATCAAGACCACCCCGAAGGCGACCCGCCGGGGGCGTGAAGTTACCCGAGGGAAACGAGCCGAACCTCGCATCTGGTCTACCAGTTTAGGATCTTGGTCACTCAGTTGCGCTTCCATCTGTGCCAATACTTCTTTTTCATAGTCAGACAGCGGCATTTTTCATCCTCCGGCGCAGAAAACTTGCTTGGACAACTCATGTTAAGCACCATTGTAACTTTTTGCCTCCCGCAATGCCACACCACCGCGAAATGTCAGCCGAACAAGACCCATTTACCCCAGTCTTAAGCAACACCGCCCACTCCAGAAACAACCAAAAGCACACCAATCCGACAAAACGTTGACGTCATGAAGCTGTCATTTTAGCGCCAAACTGGTTTAATGGTTCTATGCAGCTGATAATCGTAGCTTTATGGTGGATTCTCGCTCTATTCTTGGCGATTTACCTGGTGATAAGGGCGCGACCACACCCCGGTACCGAGCGTTTCCAAGCTCAAGTGTATGTCAAAGAAGTCGAAGCACTGACGGAAGACGACGTTCACCGCTCTCACCCCTACGAGGTGACGGTGCTGATTCACGCTTGGGAATCCAATGACGAAGCGGAATTTCACGAAGTTAGCCTCAATCCCACCGATTTAAACCCCGGACGCGCCCGCGAAGCCCTGCGGCACCGCCAACCACTAACTGCCTGGGTTTCCAGCTTCGACCCGCGAGATATCGTCTTTACCCGGGACGAATCGTGGAATATGAACCGGATTTTGTGGGCGCTGTTAGTACTAGCAGCACAGTTCATAGCCACCGGCGCTTCGCTGTTTAACCTCAAGACTATCGAGGATGCCGACCCTTGGTTTGTATTCATGTTCCCCTTAGTAATAGGAGCCTTGGTATACCTTGGGGGCATCGCCCTGACAAAGAGCGTCCGCAACTTTATTTTGTGGGTACGACTCAGCTCCAACCCGGTCACAGTCCCGGCGCGTATCACCGGAGTGCGCCAAATCCTAGGACGCGGGCAAGGACGTCAAAACGGCTACGAGGTCTCAATTATGTGGGCTCCTCTGGGGATGCCCGTACAATACTCAAAAGTACAGGTGGATGCCGCGCGACGGCGCACCACGATTTTGTTACAGCGCCTCATCAGAGAACAGCTCAAAGAAGAAGCCGCCGGAAATTTCCGGGTTCAATCCACGAAGCCCGAAGACACCGCACATTCCGCCATCGCCCAGTTTGACACCCCCGGAGGTGAAACCACCATCAAAATCACTGCTCTGCCAAGCAGTGACCCGCGTAGCGACCCCCGTCCACCCAAAGTGAGGGAAGCCGCCGCCAAGGCTCGCGCCAAGAGAGAAGCCCAACTTTTAGCGGAGCGTGAAGCCTTCGAGGAAGCCACTGCCAAGGCTCGGATAGAAGCCGCCGAACGCGCCGAGCTCGGCTCCGAGGATCACAATCTGGAAACAGTAGCCGCCGAGGGGCCTCGAGCCTGGTACTATCCCATCAATCTAAGCCGAGTGAATCTGATGGGTTTCGATACCGGCGCAGAAAGAATCATACGCCTAGCGAGAGGCGCGTTCCTCTGGCTCGGTTTGGGAATAGTTTGCGTGTCTCTGGCTATATATCTAGGTTTCCTGCAACCCGATTTAATGTTCCCGGTATATCATAACCCGAACCCGGGTTATGAGCCCCTAGGGAAATGGGAGTGATTTCAGGGTTTAGCCCAGCACCCGGGATGGCACCTCATGAATCCGAAAGAAAACCACCAAAGCGGGCACCGCTAAACAAAACCCAGCGAGACTAACCCAACGAACCAAAAACTACAGAAGCCCTAGTCCTCTTCCACATCCTTACGGTGACGGGGACGACGCTTCGGACGCATCGGGTCGATATCGCGGCGCTCATAAGGAGTCTCACGCAAAGACGACAAACCCGAATTACTGTTCTTTTCGAAATCGCGATCCAGATTCTTTAACTGTAAACCCCGCGACAAGCGGTCACTACGCTCCAAAAACTCCTCGAGTCGAGCACCCAGCTCGTCAGCTGTGGGCAAAGGCTCGGGCTTCGTCTCAATAATCGCATCCGGCTTGGCCTCGTCGAAATTCTTCTCGAGCATTTCCACAATGACCTTAGCCTCGGAAGCCTGATCGACCATCTGATTGATTTGCCCCAAAGTCACGGTTGCCGCCGCTTCCACGTCACCCACCGGCAAAGCCAACCCAGTTTGCGAAACCACTGCCTGCATGATGGCCGCTGCGGCCGGCGGATAGTCCCCCTCTGCCAGGTAATACGGCACCGCCGCGATAATCCCCAGAGAATCAAAACCAGCCTCGCCCAGGGCGTATTCCAAAAGCTGATCCATCCCCGCCGGAATCGTCATCTCGCCTTGCATCCTGGGCTGTTGCGGTAAAGATTTCGGATTCGAGCCGTGCATATGCACCGGGGTGGGGCGCGTATGCGGCACCCCCGCTGGCATCCCCGCCACCCCCACGATTTGTTTCACGCCCATAGTTCTAGCCAAATCCAACACGGTTTGCACAAAGGCGTTCCAGCGAGCATCCGGTTCCGGACCGTGCAAAACCAAAAAATTTGTGTCGTTATCGTCGGAGAGCAAATCCAGTTTAATTTCGGGCATTTCCAAGTCAGAGAAATGCCAGTCTTCAAAACGCAACCAAGGGCGATGCGAACGGAAGTCGATGAGTAAATCAGAGTTGAAAGTAGCCACAGTTTTAACCGGCAGGGTATCCACCAGGTGTTCTATCAGACCACGACCGGCATGACCCGCATCCATAGCACCATGCAGATGGTGCAGCAGCACCGTAGCGCGAACCTTGGAGTTCGTGCCGGGAAGCAGTAATGAATAGTCTGGTGTCATGTTCCTCCTCACTCTCCTTAATAGATTACCCCGTTTCAAGCTTAATTCGCTTGGGAGGTGGCTTTTAGGTCATAATTGATTACCACGTTTTCCGACAGGGAGGCTCAATGGAACCCAGTCCTGACGACACGATACGCCACCAAGAGCTGGCTAAAGAGCAGGGATTTGTTGACAAAGCCTATGCCACTTTAGACGCTTGGCGGCATGTTTATCGTGAACAACAAGCAAAAATCGCAGCCCAGATTTCGGCCAATCCTTCGGCTCGAGCTGACCGGGATGCTTTGGCAGCCTACTACGGAGACGAGGCCGCTCGTCTGGAAAGTGTTGAAAACCACCTGGTTTTTGGGCGCTTGGATATGGAAAACGGAACGCAGTTTCACATTGGCCGAGTGGGGTTGCGAGAATCTGCGTCAAGTACGGATAATGACCCGACGAACGCGAGTGTGTCGCCAAGTGTGGGCGACGCAGCGACAGCAACGAGCCCAGGCAGTGCAGAACTGGAAGATGCGCTGTCCCACCAACTGCTAATCGACTGGCGAGCCAAAGCCTCCCGGCCTTTCTATCAAGCCACCGCCGTGCAGCCCATGGGCGTGTTGTGCCGACGTCACCTCGGCACCGAACTGCGCCAGGTGGTGTCCCTAGAAGATGAATTATTGAATACCGACGCGGCCGATACCACCACATTGCAAGGGGAAGGAGCGTTGCTGGCAGCCCTGTCCTCGGCACGCGGGGGGCACATGCAAGACATAGTCGGCACCATTCAAGCCGAGCAAGATCGGGTGATTCGTGCGGATTTGAATGCATTTCTGGTGGTGCAAGGCGGCCCGGGAACCGGAAAAACTGCGGTGGCTTTGCATCGCGCGGCTTATTTGCTCTATGCCCACCGAGATTTGCTGGGCAGCACCGGGGTTTTGGTTATCGGCCCAAACAAGACGTTTTTGCGTTATATCGAGCGGGTTTTGCCGGCTTTGGGGGAAACTGGGGTGGTCAGTATCACGATGGGCGAGGCTTTCCCTGGGGTGAAAACCGTGGCGGAGCGCCCTGAACTGCGGGCGTTAAAAGGCGATACCCGCTGGATTAAAGTCGCGGCGGCGGTCGTGGCAGATTTGAAACGTCCCCCCGCAACCGACCAGGAACTTGACCTGGGGCATGTGCAGCTGACTCTCAGTACAGCCTTGGTTCGTGATGCCATGGAGGCCGGGTCTCACGCCGGTAGCACTCATAATCAACGCTGGGCAGCTTATGCGAAATACTTGGTGCGTGAGCTCACAGCCATGTATGGCGGCGCAGAGGCTCGCCCCCAAGATTTAGAGTGGATGACCGAAGAAATCCGTTCTTCGCCGATAGTGCGCCGCGCCGTAAATCGAATGTATCTGCCGGCTTCAGCTCCCCAACTGTTGGAACGTTTATATGCCCATCCGGACTACTTACGCCGAGTGGTTGCCCTGGCAAAGGTAGCGTTCACGAGTCGCGAATTGCAATCCTTGGTTCGCCCCAAAGGAACTCCATTTACGGATGCTGATGTCCCGATTCTTGATGAACTGGCCGAATTGTTGGGACCAACACCCGGACTCACCGACGAGGGCTCGGCGGCTCGCGCCCACGCCCAACGGGAAGTCCAGCGGGCTCGCGATGCCATCGAAGCCATGGATTTGGGCGGCGGCCTCGTGAGCCCAGCCCAGTTAGCGGCCTCGACCCGAGGAGTGGAAATCCTCTCCCCCTTGGAACAACGTGCCCGGGCGGATCGGTCTTGGGCCTATGGGCATGTGGTGGTCGACGAAGCCCAAGAGCTAACTCCCATGGATTGGCACCTGTTGTTGCGCCGCTGTCCCTCGCGGTCTTTCACTGTGGTAGGAGATGTGAACCAGGCGAGGCACCCCGGCGATGCTACCGACTGGCAAGGGCTATTGGGACCGGCAACCCGTGCCAACCCGGTTATGGAGGCTCTGACGATTAACTACCGCACCCCACGCCGAATTATGGATTTAGCCCAGCGAGTATTGGCGGCCAATGGCGGGTGTGTTCCCGTTCCGTGTCATTCTGCACGCGACCTCGAGGACTGCCTGGAAATTACAGACTTGCCTGCGGATATCTCTCTCGAAGATTTGGTGGCTCCCACCCGAAGAATTCTCGACCAAGAGGTGTCACGGCTCGAAACAGAGGTCGGCAGCGGTGAAGGCCGCCTGGCGGTGATTACGAATCTAGGAGCCGACTTTGGGGCGGCTCTAGGTCTGGCTCAGACTGATCCGCTAAATGACCAGGTCACGTGGATAACCCCGGAGGCTTCCAAAGGCTTGGAATTTGATGTGGTAGTTTTGGTCGACCCGGCGGGCGTGGCACAGGTGTCAGCGGGGGATTTATACGTAGCGATGACCCGTCCCACCAGGCGTTTACACATGATTAAAACCGGAGCCGTGCTGGGAATCGATTGAAACCGTCTATAGTTATTAGGAAAACAATGAAAATAGCGAGAAAGTACAGGTATGATGAAAATTCTTTTGCTTGAAAACCCGCATACGATAGCCGATAAGACATTTCACGATGCGAATATAGAGGTGCAGCGCATCGACGGTTCCTTGGATGAAAACGCGCTGATAGAGGCGTTGCAAGGATGTCAGATGGTGGGGATTCGTTCGAAAACAAATCTGTCCCGCCGCGTGTTTGAATCTTGCCCAGACTTGATTTGCGCTGGAACTTTTACGATTGGCACCAACCAAATCGATTTGAAAGCGGCGGCGACCCACGGGGTCGCAGTGTTTAACGCCCCCTATTCTAATACCCGTTCGGTAGCGGAATTGGCTATCTCCGAGATTATTGCCTTGGCGCGGTTGCTGCCGGTGCGAAACGCGCATATGCAGCGTGCCGACTGGCAGAAAACTGCTCAAAATTCCCACGAGGTGCGCGGGAAAACCCTGGGGATTATCGGGTACTCCTCTACGGGTACCCAGCTCTCGATTTTGGCCGAGGCTATGGGGATGCGGGTTCAGTTCTATGACTTGGCCAAGAAGCTGCCGATTGGCAATGCTAAACAGTGTGATTCCTTGGAAGAAGCCTTGCAGGGGGCTGATTTTGTCAGCCTACATGTGGATGGACGGCCAACGAATCGCAATATGTTCGGGGCACGCGAGATTGCCATGATGAAACCAGGTTCAAAGCTGTTGAATCTCTCGCGGGGATTCGTGGTGGATGTGGATGCCCTGGCGGCCGCCCTGGATTCAGGGCATCTGGGGGGTTGCGCGGTGGATGTGTTCCCCGAGGAACCACTGAAAAACGGCGGACCTTTCGAATCTCCCCTGCTGGGCAAGGAAAACACGATTCTGACCCCACATATTGGTGGTTCTACCCTGGAGGCGCAAGAAGACATTGGTAGCTTTGTTTCCGCCAAGATTTGCAACTATATCCAAACTGGGGAAACCGTGATGAGTGTGAATATGCCCACTCTGTCCTTGCAGCCAACCGAGAGAACCCGCTATCGCATGAGTGTGATTCACCAAAATACCCCCGGTGTTATGGGGCATATCAACCAGGTAATGGCGGCAGCGAATGTGAACGTTGAAGGCCAGATTCTGGGCACGAACGGCGAGGTGGGCTATGTGATTGCCGATATTGCCTCTGAGCTGCCGGTGGCTGCGGTGCAAGACATCAACGCCATGGACACGACAATCCGTTGCCGGGTCATACCTTTACCTGGTTTTACCCGCGTGGATGCAACCACGGTGAACTAAGCGGTTTGGACGTGCGGTTGCCGGTCAAAATGACAGTTGACCGGCAACTATGTTTAAACTGGATATAACGCTTGCCGAATTGGAGAGGAAAACCCTTGACTGACACCGTCGATTTGCTTGGTCTAGCCCCCGCTGCGGGGATTCACCTGCCTCGCTATGTACATACTCCCCCGGAAAATGATTCTGAGCTGACCAAACGAATGCGGGAGCTTTACGATCCAAAGGTTCCCCGTCAAGTTCCTATCACCGACGAACTGCTGATTGATATGCTGCGGCGCATCTCTAATAAGTATCCGCGTCGCGTCGCCTTGGATTTTTTTGGTGCCACCACCAGCTATCGTGAGCTGGTTCACCGGGTACAGCTTACGGCAGCTTTACTGCGGGAACGCGGCGTGGAAAGGGGGGATCGGGTTTCATTAGTTGCCCCTAACTGTCCCCAGTTTATCTACGTGCTCTATGCTTGTCTGCAAGTCGGGGCGGTTGCCGTGCTGCACAATCCTCTAGCCACCCCGGTGGAACTGAAGTGGCAGTTTGAAAACGCCGAACCGAAACTGATTTTTGCCTGGCAGAAAACCGCTGTCACTATCCGTGAGGTGGCCGCCGAAGTGGACGCGGAGCTGATTTCGATTGACATGGCGCGGGCTTTGCCGCGCCACCTGCGGTTTTCTTTGCAGCTTCCGGTTAAGAAAGCCCGGGATTTGCGCAGTCAAATGTGTGATGCGGCGGCCAAAGATTTGCCGGATTTCAATGATTTATTGGCTCACTGCAAGCCTTTCAACCGCATTACCCGCGTCGATCCCGATATTCCAGCGGTTTTGCTGCATACGGGGGGCACCACGGGGAAGCCAAAAGCGGTGATTTTGACCAACCGTAACTTAGTTTCTAATCTGTGGGCTAACACCACTTGGGTGACGAAACTGCGGGAAGGCCAAGAAACCTGGTACTGTGTCTTGCCTTTCTTCCACGCCTTTGGTTTGACCTTGTCTTTGAACGGAAACTTAGCTTTGGGGGGGACGGCCGTGTTATTCCCGAAGTTCGATGTCGAAGGGATATTGCGCGCGCAACGACGGCGTCCCGGCACGTTTATTGTCGGGGTGCCCCCAATTTTTGACCGCCTAGCGAAGGCGGCTGTCAATAACCCGAAAGTGAATTTGCGCTCGTTTTCCTACGCAATTTCCGGGGCAATGCCCCTGACGGAAGAGGTCGCCAAACGCTGGGAAAACACTACGGGAGGATACCTCATCGAGGGCTACGGGATGACCGAGACCTCCCCCACCGTACTGGGCTCCCCCATGAGTCCCGACCGTCGTTTGGGCTATATGGGTATCGTCTTCCCCTCTATTCAGGTTAGAGTGGTGGATCCGGAAAGCAACCAAGACGTGGAGCCCGGCCAGATTGGCGAACTGATAGTGAAAGGACCGGGGTGCTCACCTGGTTACTGGCGCGACCAGGTCGAGACGGACTTGTTATTCACTGCGGACGGCTGGTTGAAGACCGGGGATTTGGTAGAGGAAAATGACTGTTTCTTGAAAATGTCGGATCGGCGAAAAGAGCTGATTATTATCTCCGGTTTCAATGTTTACCCTTCCGTAGTAGAGACCGCGATTGCGTCCATGCCTCAGGTACAAGAAGTTGCAGCGGTGGGGATTCCTGACCAGGTTGACGCAGCTCGCGGGGAGCAAGTTCACGCCGCGATTGTGTTGAAACCCGGTGCTAGCCTGGATCTAGACAAGGTACGCAGTTGGGTGAGTGAGGTTTTGCCACGCTATGCCATGCCACGCTCTGTGTCTTTCCCCGAGAGCCTAGAGAAAAACCAGATGGGCAAGATTCAACGTCGCAAGGTTCGCGACTCCGTGTTGAAAGAGCTGTCCTAGGCTGCTTCGGGCTTGAACATCCGAAAGGAGAGCTTCATGGCAAGAAAAGTCAGGATTCTCGGAGAGCAAGACCAATCCGTGCCAAATCAATAGAGAGAAAACCTAAGCGCTAGAACAAAATCAACACTCGACGCCAACAGAGCCAAGAAGTAAAATGAACAGCAATTTTTCCTCACCTGCGGTGCTTGAGTGAAGCGATGGCGGCCTCGAAATCCTCGAGGGTGTTGAAGTCAGAATAAACCGAAGCAAAACGCAAATAGGCCACCTCGTCCAAAGCCTTTAAAGGCTCCAGGATAGCTTTCCCTACATCCTCAGTGTTAATGACGGCGGCACCTTTTTGTCGCAAAGTCTCCTCGACTCCTTGAGCCAGCAGCGCCAATTGTGAATCGGTGACCGGACGTCCCTGGGTAGCTTTGGCCATCCCCGCGATAACTTTGTCCCGTGAAAACGGCTCGGTAACCCCGGAGCGTTTCTTTACAAGCAACAAAGTGGTTTCAACTGTGGTGAAGCGCCCCCCACAGTGGGGGCATTCCCGACGACGACGAATCGAGGCGCCGTCTTCGGAGGTACGCGAGTCAATCACGCGAGAGTCTTCGTGGTGGCAAAACGGACAGTGCAAAGCTGAATCCTTTCTAAAGGACATTCCAGGAGCTCTTACCGTAAGATTAAACGAATTTTTTTGCAAGCGCGTGAAAACCGGCTCAAGAAGTTGCGGATTCGTATTCATTGTTCTGACTTAATAGATGGGAATCAGCAGCTGGTCGCCAGTTTGCAGCACAGAAGCTGCATCGAGATGATTGATTTGCATCATTTGCGCCACAGCTTCCCCGGGGGGTAGCGCCGTGACATTAGCGGCGGCGAGACTCCACAGGTTGTCCCCGGGAAGAACTGTATAGGAGAAGTAGTCAACAGGTACCAACCCAAAACTTGGGTCAAGGCTAATTCCCACCAGAGCGCCTAGAGTCACCGCCGCCACTAATGCCAAAATAAAAACCCCCACCGAACCGGCAATACGCCACCAAGAGAGCACGGGAACACCCACAGTTTCCGCCCCCAAGCCGGGAACCAACCGGAGCCGGGGCGAGTGGTGTTTCCTCCGCACCGCCGGATGATTCGGAGCCAAGGATTCATAGTTGAATTCAAGTTCTTCGCCGCCCCAAGCCGGAGCCAAAACTGCAGTCATTATCATCATCCCATTCACTCGAACATTTGTTCGTACGAACACTTGTACGTATAATATAAACCATCATCGGCGCGTTGTCGAGCCTAAATCGAACATTTGTGCGAATATAGATTTAGATAAGCAACTAGCCGAAGTTGGTAAGACCAGTCTCCAACCAGGCTCAAAGCGAAAAATACGCTTCGTTGCACTCGGGTTTTCCGTTGCAAATACGCGAGAAAACCCAATCTAGTTCGGGACAAGTTTTTAGACAGAAAGGAACCCCAGTGAGCGACCTCACGAAACGACAGCGGGAAGTGTTGGACACGCTCTACCGCCTCAGCCGTGAGCTGAGCTACCCCCCCTCGGTGCGAGAATTGGCCTCGGCTATGGGGCTGTCCTCGCCTTCCTCCGTTCAGCATCACCTGGAAGTACTGGTCGAAAAAGGGTATTTACGCCGGGTTCCCAACCAGCCTCGCGCTTTGGAATTCGTAAAGCTCCCCGAGGGGACACCCGTGGCCACGACCGAAATGGCACCTCATGCGCCCGAAGCGCCGAAGGTATACAGCGAAACCCAACGTAACAACCAAAATAACTCCAGCCTCAAAACGACCGAAAATATCTCTGCCACCATCCACACCATCCCTATCGGCGTGGCGGACACCGCCGACTCCAACGCCATCCCACTGGTGGGACGCATCGCTGCCGGCACCCCGATAACCGCCGAAGAACTGGTGGAAGACACGTTTATGCTACCAAGACGCTTCACCGGAGCCGGGGAACTGTTTATGTTGGAGGTCAACGGGGAATCCATGCGTGACGCGGCGATTATGAATGGGGACTGGGTGGTGGTGCGCGCCCAAAACGAGGCTCGCAACGGGGATATTGTGGCCGCCATGCTGGAAGGCGAAGCCACGGTTAAGGAATTCTCGCGGGACAAAGGGCATGTCTGGCTGTTGCCACATAATCCCAGTTTTGAGCCAATCCCCGGGGATGGCGCGACAATTCTAGGGAAAGTTGTGACCGTTATTCGTGCGCTTTAATCCGCAACACCACTCAAAAACACCACCAGGGCACCTGAAACTAGACCGCCGGCGTAAAACGCTAGCATCTTAGACTCGCAACACCACGGAGCCTCGATATGTGGCGCTGCCAGCAAACACGCGACACGTGCTTAAGCCTCGGCTTCGAGACCTTCCACCAAACGCCCCAGCGCGCCAAGAACCACCGAGGCATCGGTACTTGGCCACAGCGGCGGCATCGAAGTAATAATGAAACGCCCGTAGCTTTTCGTGGCCAAGCGGGAATCCAGTACAGCCACCACGCCCCGATCACTGCCAGAGCGCAGCAACCGTCCCGCACCCTGCGCCATCAACAGCGCCGCATGGGTCACCGAAACCTCCATGAAATCACTGCGCCCCGCCTGGCGCACCGCCTCGCATCGCGCCTCTATCAAGGGATCGCTGGGAACCGGAAAAGGAAGTCGGTCAATCACCACCAAGCGACATGTCGCTCCAGGTAAATCCACTCCCTGCCACAGGGACAAAGTTCCCATCAAACAGGCCGAGGAATCCTCGCGCATCTCACGCACCAGCGCCGCCACGGAATCCTCGCCTTGCACCAGAATCGGCCAGTCAGTGCGCTCGCGCAAGACTTCTCCCGCCTTTTCGGCCATGCTCCGGGAAGAAAACAAGCCCAATGCCCCACCCCGTGAAGCTTGTACCAAAGCCACCAACCGATTCCAAAAAACCTCAGGGTGCTCGCCGCGACCCGGGGCGGGCAAATCCTTGGCCAAGTACAAAATCCCCTGTTTGGCAGGCTGGAACGGCGACCCCACATCCAAAGTTTTCGGGGCGGGCACAGCGCGATTCAAGCCAACCTGGTGCAAAACCGGCTCGAAACTGCCCCCCAGCTTCAAAGTAGCCGAAGTCATCACCACGGCAGTATCCGCCCAAATCCGAGCAGCCAGCTTATCCGCAACTTTCAAGGGAGCCACATAGAGCCGGGGTTCCTGGTCACGTTCATAACCGCGAGTTAACCACAGCACGTTTTGCCCAGATTCCACACTGTCGGGATTCATCGCCTCCAGGGTTTCCAACAGGCTAGACAGTACCCCCTTGGCCACGGCAGTTTTGGGGGTTTCCTCTTTTTTATTGGCCAAATCAGCCAACCCCTGTTTCAAGGCGGGAATTAACACGGTTCGGCATTCTGCGATGGCGGATGGCACTACCTTGAACCGACCGTCTTCCAGGTGGGAAAACCCAATCTGCAAGGCCAAAGCCTGGTCGGCTAGCCGCTCGGCACATTCCAAACCAACCCGCCCGGCGGCTTTGCTGGCGCTCGCCACCAGACTCGCACTCAGCTCGGTAGTAGCCTGGCTGCGCACTCGCTCCACCAAATCATGCGCCTCGTCCACCACCAGCGCATCATATTCCGGCAGCGGAGTAGCCCTGCCCGCCGCTGCCAGCCCCAACATAGCGTGATTCGTCACCACAACCTGGGCACCGGCAGCACGTTGGCGCGCCTGCACCTGGAAGCACTGGTCACGAAACGGACAGGTATCCCCCACGCATTCCAGAGAGGACAGCGACACTTGCCTCCAAGCTCGGTTCGTGATTCCAGCGGGGGCTTCGTCGCGGTCTCCGGTGTCTGTTTCCCGCGCCCATTCATAGAGTCGTTTAGTCTGGGCGGCGTATCCGCGTGGCCGGCGCGCCCGTCGGTCACACGCTGACTGCGCCCCTTTCCCCCCCGCTTCGGCCATCTCTTCGGGTGCTATCATATCCGCTGCCGCGAATAAGTCCTCGCCCAGCCCTTCGTATCCACCATTCAACTTATGCAAACAGACATAGTTTTGCCAGCCTTTCAGCACTTCCACCCGAGGGCTTTCACCCAACACTTTTTTCACCGCCGCCACCGCCAACGGGGCGTCCTTAGCAATAATCTGGTGTTGCAAGGCCAGGGTGGCGGTGGAAACCACGACCCTAGTGTCCTCAGTGGCGGCGTATTGCAAAGCTGGAATTAGGTATCCCAAGGATTTCCCAGTGCCAGTACCGGCTTGTACCGCCAGGTGTTCGCCTTGTGTGAAAGCCTCGGCTATGGCTCGAGCCATCACGACTTGTCCCGATCGCTTCGTGCCGCCAAGCGCCACCACGGCCGCTTCGAGGATATCTTCGCAGGTGGGTTTCGTTTCGCTCATGTTATCCTCTCGGTATTCACGGGGGGTTCATGAGGTGCCATCCCAGGTGTCGAGCATTTTGCTTCATCCGCGACTGGCTTGTCGAGGGTTGCACCCAACGCTTGATTCAGCAGTCTCGCCGCCAAGGCGGGTTCCACCCAGGCATCAACAAACGTGCCGTCCACCCGAGTTTCTTGGCTGACCAGGCTCCCCTCGCGGTAAATCCGCTCCAGCAAACCGGTGTTTTCCCACCGCACCAACACCCGTACCCGCTGTTGAGGCCAGGGTAGACGCGCGGCGATAACCTCTTGCAGTCGTTCAATTCCTTGACCACTACGAGCCGAGACTTCCACCGCCTCAGGCAGCAACCGCCGCAGCAGCGCCAAAGTCGGGGCACTAGCCGCATCAACCTTGTTAATAACCATCACCACCGGGGTGTGTCGAATGGATTCAATCGTGTCTAGGGTAGCGTTCACCGCCTCAATTTCGCCCATCGGATCGGGATTCGCCGCATCCACCACATGCAACAGCAAATCCGCCATCGCGGTTTCCTCCAGGGTGGAACGAAAAGCCTCGACCAACTGGGTAGGCAACCGACGCACAAAACCCACCGTGTCCGCCAGGGTATACACCCGCCCCGTGGCCGTGTGCGTCTTACGCACGCTGGGATCCAGCGTGGCAAACAAGGCGTCGTGTACCAATACATCCGCCCCGGTCAAACGGTTCAACAGTGAAGACTTCCCGGCATTCGTGTAACCCACAATCGCCACGGCCGGGACTCCCCCGGCACGCCGCGCCGCGCGTTTCGCTTCACGGGTAGGAGCCATCTCTCGCAGCAGTCGACGCAGGCGACTCATCCGGGTGCGGATGCGGCGCCGGTCAAGTTCGATTTTGGTTTCACCCGGGCCCCTTGAACCGATGCCCTCACCGCCGGCGGCTCGTCCGCCGGCCTGGCGACTCATGGATTCGCCCCATCCCCGCAAACGCGGCAACAAATACTCTAACTGCGCCAGTTCCACCTCGGCCTTGCCTTCGCGGGAGGTCGCGTGTTGAGCGAAAATATCCAGAATCACGGCCGTACGGTCAATCACCTTGACCTTGACCACGTCCTCTAGGCCGCGCCGCTGAGAGGGGGCGAGTTCGTCGTCAACAATCACCGTGTCAGCCTCTAAGCTAGCCACTAGGGCACGCAGTTCTTTAGCTTTACCAATCCCCAAAAACGTGGCCGCATCGGGACTTTCCCGACGTTGCGTTATCCCGGCCAGCACCTTTGCCCCCGCAGTTTGCGCTAAAGCCGCCAGTTCCCGCAGCGAGTATTCGGCCTTGTCTCGGTCGGTTTGAAAAATTCCCACCAACACGACTTTTTCCAGCCGCACCTCACGGTATTCAACCTCGGAGATATCAGAGAGTTCCGCACCCAAAGACTCCCCCCGACTCAAGGCATAGCGTTCTTCCCAGCGCGCCGCCTGGTCACGAAGATACTGTTGCTCACGCTGGTTTCCCCCCTCCGGCCAAGTTTTCCGACCAGTCTCGTTCCCCGGGTCGCGCCAACCATCCAAACCAAGTAAGGACTCTCGCTCCGCACCCGCCTCCAGGTCACTCAGTTTCTGCGAACTGCAACGATTCTCTGGGCGTGGTCGCGACTCTCGACCCGGTTGCGCTTCAAATGCTGCGGATGTGCCCCGATTTGCCCCCAAATTATTTCCCTTCCGTTAAAATTCTCTTAGCCCCTATGGAGAGGTTTTCGCCATTGACTTTTAAGGATAAACCCAACCCCTCCCCCGAAAATAGCGCTAAGTCGACACCTCGGGGGGAACGGCGTTCTGCCTTCGGGCAATCCTTGCCTCGCACTGCCCCCGTTGAAGCCGACACCAGTAATTCACGCCAACGCCGCCAACAAGCCCTGTTCAATGTCCCGGATTGGCGCAACGAGGATGACATTATCATAGAAGCCGCTCAACACGACCCGACCATCACGGTTCCGGAACGGCTGCGTCCCCGGGTGCCGCGAGTGATAGAAGGGCGACCGCCTCGCGAGTCTCGCGAAGGGTTGGCCGTGGATTTAGCAACTCTGTTGGGTACGGCTAAGGCTGTGGTTTCGTCGGGTTCACGAGGTGCCATCCCAGAAACCGAGCCCGCAACCACTTTGTCTGGTCTGGATACAAAAGATGCGTCCAGACAGGATTTGGAGCTGGCACCTCATGAATCCGACCCCGAAAGCGACGCGGCCAACGAACCACAGGCCGCTCATAAAACCGAGCCTAAACCCCGCCCCACCAACGCCCCCGTTCCCCCACCGCTGCTGCGGATTATGCACAGATCCGATGCCGACAAAACCACAGCACGCCCGACAGTAATCAGTTTCGGGGAAGGCCTGGCGCGAATGCTGGGAAATCTGGTGGCGTTAATGGTGCCCACCCTGTGCGTGTTGCTGCTTTCGGGATGGGGACCCAAAGAAGTCGCGATTATTTTCGAGGATTTCTGGGCATATCTGGGACTCGCGTTTGGGCTGACCGTGATTTTGGTAGGCCTGGATGTGGCGGCACAACTGGCGGCAACGCGGATGCGACTGGCGAAACCGGGCGAGTGGATTTTGGAATTCGGGCTTTCTTCGCTGGGCGTAGGTTTCTGCCTGTTCTTCTTTACGTTTTCCGTGTTGGGGGCGTTGCTCTTGGCGCTGGTGATGAGCGTGCTGACTTCGCTGCTTTCCGTGTTGGTGGCCAAGATTTTTTGATGGCACCTCATGAAAGCCCTAGAATTACCAGCGCCGAGCCGAGCAGAAGGATACCTAGATGAATAGACGCCCTCATAAACAGCACTTTGCCGCGAGGCGCGACGGTAGCGCGGGAAACCCCGGCACGAAGCACAACGGCACAACGCACAACCGCACGGCATACAACAGCTCGACGCACAACAGCTCGACGCACAACAGCTCGACGCACAACAGCTCGACGCACGCTCGGAGGAAAAACTCGCCCCCCACCCCCAAAGCCCACGCCACGCCGAAACCTGAGGGAAACGAACAATACTTTGCGGCCAACCCCAGCGCCGCCGCGCGCCCCCGGGAACTCGAAGTGGAACTGGCGGGGATGACTTTTCGGATACACACCGACTCTGGGGTATTTTCCGGGGATGGCCTGGACAAGGGCACGGCGGTGTTGCTGCGTAAAGTCCCGAAGTTGCCCGAGGGTGGGGTCTTCGTGGATGTGGGTTGCGGTTGGGGACCGTTGAGTCTGGTGATGGCGCGACAGCGCCCGGCGGCGCGGGTCGTGGCGGTGGATGTGAACGCGCGTGCCCTGGATTTGACCGCGAAGAACGCCCGGGAAAACGGGCTGGGAAACCTCGAAGTCCTGGCAGAGACAGCCGCTTTGGCGCAGCTGGCGGATGGCAGCGTGGACGTGATTTGGTCCAATCCCCCGGTGCGTATCGGCAAGGATGCGCTGCACGCGATGTGGACGGCGTGGCGGGTGAAGTTGCGTCCAGGCGGGGTCGCATACCTGGTGATGGGGCGAAACCTGGGGGCGGATACCTTTGCGGCGTGGGCTCGGGACTCGGGCTGGGAGACGGAACGGCTCGCGTCTTCCAAGGGTTTTCGCGTACTGCAGCTACGCCCCATGGATACATAAGCGCTTTGATAGAATATCGCGCCAAGTAAAATCCCAGGTCACGGGCTAGCCTTAAGCGCACATGTCAGGCATTCTTGACGCTATGTGTCCATGAGGGGGGTTTCATGAGGCGCTAGCCAAAATCTAGACGGGATTTAAAATGTCTGCCCAGTTCGCCCCCGTAACCGCGCGCACCCGACTACGATTTAGCTATGCCGCAAATGACGATGCAATGTCCCCAGGCGGTCACACTGGATCGAATCTGTGATGCTCTAGATAGTGCTGGCCGAAACTACGTGGTTGACGTTTGCAGTACTGGACATATGCTCATGATTCCGTGTTCCACCGCCACCAGTTATATCGACCTGGTGACGGGGGTCTTACGCCTGCGTAGCGTGTGGCGTAGTGCCATCCCCACCATGGAAAAACCCGAACTTTACCCCTATATCTTGCGGCACAATCGCGAGGTGGTGGGACCGAAAGCCATGATTTATGAACACGGCGACTACCTGCATGTTTCCACCCAAACCAGTTTCCAGGTCACGGCGGGAATGGGGTCGCAACAACTCGAGGCTAGCCTGTTGCTGGCACTGATTATGGTCGAGCGTTTCACACACGCCCTGGAATTCAGCTTCCAGTGGGTTCAGCCCGAAGACAAGTACATTTTCCACCGCGATATGCTGCAAAAACAGCATGTCCTCCAGGTTCCCAGTGCTGTCTACAAGGATGACCCCACTCAACGGGTTGATGGAGACTTCGTGGACAAAACCTGCAACCGACTGCACCTGCGTACCCAACGTGACGGCTCGGTTTTCCATCTGCTCGATGCCCCGCGAATCCTCAACTCCGCCCAAGAAACCGTGTTGCGCCTGTTCGGCGAAGACACCTGGTTTTCCGTCTCGGCTCTGGTGCGTTTGCCGCATTCGGTACCACCCGAAGAACTGTTCTTGGCAGTGAATAACTCCAATATCGAAAATGCTTTGGGTGAAATCAGCATTCTCGGGTTACGCCGGAATCCTTACTTGCGGGTAGATTACCTGATCCCCACCGGCGAAGGTCTGTCAATGCACCAGTTAGACACGCAAATCCTAGTCGGCGTGGGCGTATCCACGGATTTGTTGACACGCTTGGGTCAGCAGCACCCCAAATTCTTTGCTTGACATCGCCAGTTCCACCAAACGCGCCTCGCGACGAAACCATTTAATCTGTCTACGCGACAACTGCCGGGTGGCCAAGGCAGTTTGCTCGACTGCTTCCGCCACACTTAGCTCGCCCTTAAGAACCCCCGCCGCCTCGCGATACCCGGTGGCCTTCCGCGCCGTGACCCCCAGGGGATGCTCGGTATCTGCCAACAAACCTCGGGTTTCTTCGACCAGGCCACCCGCGAACATCGCACGGGTACGCACCGCAATCCGCGTGTCCAAATCCGCCAAATCCCGGGTGCAGTAAAACTGTAGTGTGTCATCTTGCCAGTATGTCCCGTCGGGCAAGGATGCGGAAAACGGCTGGCCAGTCAGTTCAATCACCTCTAGGGCTCGCACCAGGCGCCGCCCATTATTGGGGTCAATCCGCCCCGCCGCCACTGGGTCACGTTCCGCTAGCACCTCATGAAGCGCGGAGGCTCCCAAAGCCTCCAAACGCGAGAGCCAGCGCGCCCGCACCGCCGGGTCAGTCGGCGGAAACGCAAGCTTGTCGGTCAAAGCGCGCACGTACAGTCCGCTGCCCCCCACTACCAAGGGCAGGGCGGCACGGGCTTGGATGCCCAAGACATCGGCGCGCGCGTAGCGTTGGTAGGCCGCCACGGAAGCCTCTTCATGAGGTGCCAGCACATCTATCTGATGGTGGGGAATCCCCCGCCGTTCGGTTTTCGGGGTTTTCGCCGTGCCGATATCTAGCCCACGATAGAGCTGAAAAGCATCGGCACCCACAATCTCGACCCCGCCGGGGAAAACCGCTTGAAACCAAGGCTGTCCCAACAACATTTCGGCCAAATCCAGGGCGAAATCGCTTTTCCCACTGGCGGTGGGGCCAACCACGGTGACTATCAAGAGGCAACTCTCCGGCGACGCGCCACCACGGGAATCCCCGGCATTCCCAGTTGAATCCCGTGCCCCGGGGCAGGCGCGCTCTGGCTAGCTTCCCATAAATCCCCGGCGCGGGTGCGGTGCACCTCGAACCGGCCACCCGCCAGGGCGGAATCCGCCACCAGATGATGTGGGGCACCGTGGGTGACCTGAACGGTGACGAAATCGCCGGGGCGCGGCATTGGTGGTTCGTCCCCCGGATGCATCAATTTACCGCCTGAATGCGTTATTGCACTACCGTTACCCTTCTGTAAGTCGCTTTGACTCAGACTCGGGGGCAGCGCGAAATGCACCAACCGATTATCCCGAGCCCGACCCGACATTCGCCCGGTTTCCCGGTCTTTCGTGCCCTGTTCCCCAACCAGCACTTCGACTGTTTGGCCTTCGAGCCGCTCGTTTTCCTCGGTGGAAATTCGTTCCTGCAATGCGAGCAACCGCTGGTAGCGTTCGGACACTACCTCGGACGGGACTTGGTCTTCACGGTCAGCGGCGGGGGTGCCGGGGCGCCGAGAATAAATAAACGTAAAGGCCGCCGAAAACCGCGCTTGTTCCATCACCCGCAAGGTGGCCTCGAAATCCGCGTCGGTTTCCCCGGGGAATCCAACGATTACATCGGTGGTGATAGCGGCCTCCGGGATAGCATCGCGAACCTCACCCAATATCCGCAAGAATCGTTCCACCCGGTATGACCGCCGCATTTGACGCAGCACTCGGTCTGACCCGGATTGCAACGGGAAATGCAGCGACGGCATCACGGTGGGGGTTTCAGCCATCGCCGCTATCACATCTTCGGTAAAAGCCGCCGGGTGGGGGGAAGCAAACCGCAGCCGTTCCAACCCGGGAGTGCGTCCCGCCTCGCGCAGCAACTGGGCGAATGCCCCGCGTCGACCGAAGCCGTTACCATAGGAGTTCACGTTTTGTCCCAACAGCGTGACTTCCACCGCGCCTTGCGCCACAACGGCTTGCAGTTCCCGCAGAATCTCTTCGGGTTCCCGGTCGCGTTCGCGCCCCCGCAGGGACGGCACAATGCAAAATGTACAGGTATTGTTGCACCCTACGCTGATTGACACCCAGGCCGAAGCCGGGCTGGTGCGGTGCGCTGGCAACATCGAAGGAAAGACTTTCAGAGTTTCTTCCAGTTCCACGGCGGCCTCTTGGCGTAGCTCCGCGCGGCGCAGCAACACCGGCAACATGTCGATATTGTGGGTGCCGAAAATCGCGTCAACCCACGGGGCACGCCGCAAAATCCCGGAACCCTCTTGTTGGGCGAAACACCCACCTACCGCAATCATCATGCCGGGACGTTCGCGTTTCACCTCGGCCAACTGTCCCAGGTGCCCATAGAGCTTATTTGCCGCGTTTTCTCGCACGGAACAGGTGTTTAGCACCACCACGTCAGCTCCCCCGTCGCCGGCGCGGGTGGCACGCGCAGCCTTTTCGGGCACACTCGACACCGGCACCATCCCCGCTGCATCCAGCAGCCCCGCCATACGTTCCGAGTCGTGCTCATTCATCTGACACCCCAGGGTCACCACATGATAGGTGCGCGGTAGCCCCCTCTCGGCTGGCGACAGGGGTCGGTTGGCGACAGCCGCAGTTTTCATACCGGACGCTTCCATAATTTGGGGACTACTCACCGGCTTATTCTAAGGCATCGGTGTCGATTTTGCTGTTTTCGGCGCCGCCGGGATGGTTATATTTGAGTCAAATGTGTTCTAAGTGCGTCAGTCTGCCCGGTAAGCTGCAGGTCGGGGGCGTTGTTTTGCGGGTTTAGTCGCTGCCGGTGCGTTGCTGGTTTTCGGTTCCGGATTCATGAGGGGCTGGCTGGTTTTCCAGGCGATCTGCCGCATCGTGGCTCATTTGCATCCGGGCAAGCGAGGTTAACATCCGAATCTCGGGGGCAAGACGCACCACGGAAGGAAAATTGGTCTGTTCTAGTCCGCCCAACAATAGCAGCGCATCGAATCCCTGGTCACATTCCAACAGGGCTCGCGCCCGTAACAGGCGCGCCATGAACCGGGCATCGCCTTCGTTTCCAGCCAACACCAACCCGTCGGGCAGGGGGGTATAGCCCAGTAATCCCGAGGATACCGAGACTTCCACGGTGCCATTACGGTCATCGAAGCGTCGCGCCAGGCCGCTCAAGGCTCTTCCCAGAGCATCGCGCGCTTCTCGAACAGTGGGTCGCACCAGGGCTGGCAACTCATGAAACCGGGCAGCAGGGGCGAGGGAAACCTTTAACTGATACCCACCGTACCCGTTGAATACCAATGATTCCAATGATCCCACCGCGCCACGCAGGCCGAGGCACAAATCCCACGGGTCGTGGGCGTGACGAATCAAAGCCAGGTGGCGTTCCAGTACTTTCACCAGGCGGCGCCACATCCCACTTATCGCCAGGAAACGAAAGTGCTCGGCCAAATCCGCCAAGCGAGAAACCTCGCGGTCATATTCATAGGAAATCAGGTGTGCCTCCCACGCCACCTGCCAGGCACGTTGCGCCACCAAAGCCGGCAGCATCACTCGCAACAACCGCGCTTTCTGTCCCCCGGGCAACTCGTGGGTCAACATCCGCCACGCCACTTGCAAGGCAGAATCTGGATGCGTCGCGGCGGCCATTTCGATTTGAGTAATATCAATCGCACGCTGTAGGGATCGGGAATCTGCCGGAGTGATGCGGTCAATCGCCCGATCTAGGAAACTGCGTTCTGTGGGGGCCTGTCCCAGTGCCAGGCGCGTATTGTGACGCAGATAATCCGAGGCTGCCGGCGAGGGATCGAGGCTTTCCTGAAAAGCCTCTAAGCCCACCAACAGGTGATTAATCAAGGACAATGGCACATCAGGGTGGCAGGCCGCGCTTTCAATCACTTCCGGGAAAAATCTCCCCAGCTGGGACAAAGACCTGGAATCATAGAGTTCCGGGCGGTACAGCAGCCGGGTCAGGGTCGAAGAAAACGCTTCTAGTGCTTTGCCAAGATTACGTCCCTGCAGGTGACAGCCAATTAGCTCAATTTCAGCTTGCGCTAATAGCTCGTCGTAGCCGGCTTCCCGCGCGGCACTAACCACGTCCAAAGTGGCTTTGGTGCGGGGAATCCCGGGAGGCTTAGAGGTGGCATTGGCCAGTTGCGTGGCTAAGAAAGTCGCGGACTCAGTTGGCTGTGCTGACTCTGGTTCCATATCCCCCCTCCCCATATTTTCAGCTTCACTTTACAGATAATTTGGCCTAAAACCGCCAATGACGCGCCGCGACACGCAGTCGGAACTCGAAATAGTCTGGAGTCCCCGAAAAACCCTAGAATTGTGGTGATGAGCATTTTCGAAACCCAAGGTTTTCTTTCCGGGGTTGACCCGGAATTGCTCGCCGCTCAGATTCGCACGGAATTGTTGGAAACCCTGGGGGAACCGCTGGGGGCGGCTCGCCTGGCACACTTGCAGGACTTGGCTAACTCTGCCCGAAAACATTCTTTAGGGGACCTCGAGATTTCAATTCGCCTGGAAATCGGGTGGGATGGTTTGGATTCCGGTAACACCGAACTGGCCTTGTCTAACTTGGCGTGGGTGCTAGATTACATCGCGCATCACCCCGACGAGCTTGACGAGGAACAGCGCCTTAATATCGCCACCCAAATGTTGCAAGTGCCGCCGTTGGCGGTACGTCATCCCCGCGTTGATGCGTCCTGCATCGAAAGTCTGGTGTTTTGGATGGAGTTTTTTGCCTCTAAGACGGGGATTGATTTACATTCCCGCCTGAGCAGCCGTCACCAAGTGGAGCTGGGCTTGGGTAGACGTCTCGCGGCGGGGGAAGCCTTGGATGTTATGTCGCGACTCGAGGAGATTCCCCGCCAGGTTACGGGCGAGGTTGACTGTCCTTTGCATCATTTCCGTTCCCGGATTGCCTGGGCGGTAAACGCGGTGGATTATCCCCGTGCTTTAAGCCTGTATCGCGAGGCTCTGGGGCGTTGTTCGACCGCGTCTTGGCAGTGTTCCCACCCCGAGGATATTGACCCGTTGTTGATGTTGCCCCAGGCTTGGGCTGGCCAGGGTGACGTGGCGTGGCGTGCCCATGAACGCAGTTATCGTCATCAAAGCGAATCCTCGCAATATCTAGGCGATATCGCCTCGCAGTTACGTTTTTGTGCGGCAACGTGGAGCCTGGACGAGGGTCTAGAGATTTTGCACACTCACGCCCATTGGTTTGCGAATCCCGAGGATCCCTGGGATTTACTGGTTGCCGCCCGGGCGGCAGCCGCGCTTTTGAGGCGTGCCTTACAGGCCTATCGAAACCTCGATACCACCGTTCCGGAGCTGGATTTCGCTATTCCGGGCAATAACCCGTGGTTTGCTTTTGAGTCTTTGCAGCCCGGGGTGTCTTTAGCCACGGCTCAAGCTCGTTTGGAACGGGTCGCGCGTGGTTTGGCGCTTGCTTTTGATGCGCGCAATGGGAATAACACAATTTCTGTGCGCACTGCTGCTTTGTTGAACCAGACTCCCTTGTGTTCTTGGCAAAGCGTGCGTTCCCTGTTGAAAGCTCATTTTGCCGTGGCAGCTTTGCTGGGCGAGCATGGTTTTCACCACGGCTGGGCTGCTTGGCTGCTGCCTGCCTTGGACGAGGGCGCGGCTGCAGAAGGCCACGTAACGCACGGTTCGCTCCGCTCGGATGAGGGCATGGCTTTAAGTCGCCCGGTGCCGGGTTTTTCTTTACTTGATTTCATGAGGAGCCACTCGGCTTTAACGCGTTTTCACCAAGCCGTGTCCGAAGTGAATTTCGTGTCTCTCCCCCGCGAGATTTCTGCGGATCACCATTGGTTACTCTTTGAAACCAGTCATGTTGCCCTGTTGGGTTTGGGCGGACACTGGGACGAGATGCTGGATTGTGGCCTGCCACTGGTGGACTTGGCCGAGAGCTTGGATAGCCGCCGTCAATCGCTGCGGGTGGCGTGTTACTTGATACAGGCCTATTGGCAGCTGGGTAGGCTGGGCGAAGCCCGCCAGTGGTTGATTCGAGCCGATGACTTCGTCGATGCCACCACCCCTGCCGAGCTGCGGATGTTGCTCGAAGAACTCGCCTTGCTCGCGGGCTAATGTTTTCGTAATTCTACGCGGGACAGCTTGTCGAGTTTTACACGCAAATGGGGCTTTATTTGTTATAATGTTGGGCTGACTTTAGTTTGAATCCAAAATGTTTCGGGGTTTAGACCAGAGTTGGCTAAGCTCTTTAGGTGATTACTGCCGCTAACCTGACTTTGCGTATCGCTGACCGCGTCCTCCTGTCCGAAGCATCTTTCCAAGTCAATAAGGGGATGCGCATCGGTTTGGTGGGTCGCAACGGTGCGGGGAAAACCACGCTGATGCGCCTGCTGTCCGGCACGGGGATACCTGACGCAATCCAGGTCGAGGGGCAAGTCTCACGTTCCGCGCCTCCGGGATATCTGCCCCAAGACCCCGGTGCCGCCGACCCCCAGCAAAGCGTGCGCCATCGTATTCTCTCGGTGCGAGGTTTAGACCAGATCGAGGCACGGATTCGTAAAGCCGAAGTGGCTATGAGTCAAGAAACTGGGGAAAAACAGCAAAAAGCCATGGAAAAGTACGTGCGACTCGACCAGGAATTCCACCAATCGGGGGGCTATGCGGCGGCGGCCGAAGCCGCCCAGATTGCCGCGAACCTGGGCATCGACAACGCGATGCTCCAGCAAAACTTGGGCACACTTTCGGGGGGGCAACGTCGCCGGGTAGAACTGGCGCGGGTGTTGTTTTCCGAAGCTGACACCCTGTTGTTGGACGAGCCCACTAACCACCTCGATCACGACTCAATCATTTGGCTGCGCGGGTTTTTACGTTCCTTTTCGGGCGGGTTTTTGATTATTTCACACAATGTGAAGCTTTTGGATGAAACCATCAACCAGGTGATGTATCTGGATGCTAATCGCGGCGCCCTGGATATCTACCACCTGGGGTGGAAGGCCTATCTTAAAGCCCGCGCCGAGGACGAGGCTCGGCGCAAACGTGAGCGTGCGGTGGCCGAGAAAAAAGCCGCCGCGCTGTCTGCCCAGGGCGAGAAAATGCGAGCCAAAGCCACCAAGGCCGTGGCCGCCCAGCAAATGCTGCGTCGTGCCGAGCAGCTGCTGGAATCCACGGAAATCAAAACTACCCGCGAAAAGATTGCCCACCTGGCCTTTCCCAAACCCGCTCCCTGTGGGAAAGTCCCCCTGCAAGCCGAGGGATTGGCTAAAAGTTACGGTTCCTTAGAGGTGTTCTCGGGTCTGTCCCTGGCTGTCGACCGGGGTTCCCGGGTGGTGGTTTTGGGTTTCAACGGCGCGGGAAAAACCACGCTGTTACGCATTTTGGCCGGCTTAGAAACTGCGGATGCGGGTGAAGTCATAAAAGGCCACGGCCTGAAGCTCGGTTATTATGCCCAGGAACATGAAACCCTCGACGACACGCTAAGCGTGGTAGAGAACCTCCAGGCCGCCGCGCCGGGCTTGAATGACACCGAGCTGCGTTCCTTGCTGGGACAATTCCTGTTTTCCGGAGCGGATGCGGATAAACCCACCCGGGTACTTTCTGGCGGCGAGAAAACCCGCCTGGCCTTGGCTACTCTGGTGGTCAGTGGGGCTAATGTGCTGCTCTTGGACGAACCGACGAATAACCTCGATCCGGCTTCACGTGAAGAAATCCTCAAATCCTTGGCAACATATGAAGGCGCTGTCGTCTTGGTCAGTCACGACCCCGGCGCGGTCGAGGCGCTAAACCCGCAACGCGTTTTACTGCTTCCCGACGGAGACGAGGACTTATGGGATGATGATGAATATTTAGAGCTGGTTGAAGCAGACTAATTCGACTTTCGGCGGTTACACTAAAAAAGTAATCCCCACAAGAAAGGCGAAATAACTATGGAAAAAACTCGAATTCTAGCGAGCCTGGCGACTATCGCGTTGACGGCCTCGGCTTTGTCTGGCTGCGCGTCGACTAGTTCCTCGGATGCCAAGGCACAGTACGAGGCGAAAAAATCCGAGATTCCCCAGCTGGTCAAGAAGTTCTCTGCACCTAACTTGGGAGTGTTGCTTAACGACACGAAAATTCTCAAGTTAAAGCCTGAGGTTCAGAGTGCCGAAGAGACCGGTTCGACACGTCTGGGAGATATGGAAGCCGCGAAATTGCTGGGAGCCGCCAAGTTTGACCCCGAGGTATGCCAAGCGAAACTGCTGGATACTTACAAGGACGACACCTCTATTCCGGCCGCATTCTCGCAAGCTGTGAGCCAGGACAACAAGACACTGGTGCGACTCCAGCTGCGTGCCCATCCGGGTGTGAAAGAAGCCTCGTCTGTCAGCGATTTTCAACGAGCTTTCCCCAAGTCTTGCCCCAAATACACTTTGACTGTGGCCGGGGCAAGTAACGGCAGTTCCCCGGCACAACCGTTAACCAATGAGGTCACAAATTTCACAGCCGATGTCAAGGATTATCCGCTTGACGGTGCTACCGACGGGTTGATGACCAAGCTCACGGCGAAACCCGCCGGGAAGGTTTCTGAAAAAGCAGAGGAAGGCTCCCTGGTGGCCAGTGAGTCTGCCGGTTATACCACGGTGGGAATTTTCCAGCGGATTGGGAACCTGGAGCTGCGGGTTTTCTTTGACGGGGCGCATCCGGAACAGGATGCCACGAACGCTAAAGCGGATTTGCAACGTCTGGTGACCCATATCGGCCAGGCTTTCGTCGCCAAAGCTCAGTAACCGTCGGGGTTGTTTATGCTCCGTTCATGAGGTGCATGCCGGAAATCCGGCTTAGCCTTAGGTGCGCGGCGTACCCCGGGTATAGGGTTCCGGCACTGGCGGTTCATCCCCCAGCCGCGCGGCCCACGCCAGCGGAAGCGAAGGATCAGTCAACAGGGGTCTGCCTACCTCCACCACGGAGGCCGCTCCGGTGACCAGAATCTGTTCCGCCTGAGCTGGCTCCGTAATCAATCCCACAGCGGAAACCGGCAGCGGACCACGGTTTTGAATTTCTTGGGCATAGGGCACCTGGTATCCGGGGGCAACTGGGATTTGCGCCCCCGGAACCAACCCACCAGTGGATACATCAATGAAGTCCACTCCCAGACGGGACAGTTCATGAGCCAGTTTGCCCCAGTCGTCCAAGGTCACATCGCGACGCAGTTCCAGATTCGATTCCGGCAGCCAGGAAGTGGCGGAAATCCGCACCAATAATGGGAAAGAGCTACCTAGCTCGGCGCGAATCATCACGATGATTTCTTTCCAGAAGCGGAAGCGCCCCTCGAGGTCGCCGCCGTATTCATCAATGCGATGGTTCGTGATAGGCGAGAGGAATTCGTGCATCAAATACCCGTGTGCCCCGTGTAGTTCCACGAAGTCGAATCCGGCTTCCAAAGCACGACGTGCGGCTTGAACAAACTGATTTTGAATAGTTTTAATGCCTGGCAAGTCAAGTTCCCGTGGCACCTCGTGACGCGGCGAAAACGGAATCGGGCTGGGAGCCACCGGGTGCCAACCAATTCCCCCCATTTCGTCGTCCGCTGGCACCAAGGGGGTGCCGGAAGGCGAAGAGGAAGCCTTGCGCCCCGCGTGGGAAATCTGGATTCCTGCTAAAGCCCCGCCCTCTTTGATGAGGGTGGCGAGCCGGGCGAATCCGGGGATTTTCTCGTCGCGATCCAACATCAGGCAAAACGGGGAAATCCGACCTTCCGGGCAGACGGCAGTGGCCTCGACTATAACAGCTCCCACCCCACCGGCCGCGCGAGCCCCGTAATGAATTTCATGCCAATCATTGGGCCAGCCGGCGCTCGATCCCTCCGAAGACGCGGTGAACTGGCACATTGGCGGCATCCACATGCGGTTGCGGGCGGTTACTCCATGAAATTCAAAAGGCTCAAATAAACGCGACATGTCTTAAATTCTACATGGATTAACGTGGGTATTTTTAACTCCTATTCCTTTGATGCGTCCAGATTTCTCGGGACTCCCTGATTTATTAGGTCAGTCCAGGCACGGGGTTACGCCCCGTGTCTGTAGCAAGCACCTCATGAATTAAATCCAAAGCGGCATGCGTAAACGCTTCACGAATCCGACCACGTTCCCAGTCCGCAGGGAGACGCAACGAACGAATCCGGCTGGAGGAGGGGCTAACGCAGGCCACGAAGCCGATGCCCGGGTTGAATCCCTGGTCGGATCCAGGTCCAGCGACCCCAGTAGCGGCGAAGGCAATCTCAGCCCCGAACAGTTTTCGGGCTCCCGCAGCCATAGCTAAGGCGCATTCGCCACTGTAGGCCGTATAGGTTTCCAACAGGGTTTCACTCACCCCCAAAACCTGGTTTTTTATGGCATCAGTGTAGGTTACTACCCCGCCAAGCAGGACTTCACTAGCCCCGGGCACGTCGACGATAGTGGAGGTTATCATCCCCCCGGTCAGGGATTCCGCGCCGGCCAGTTTCCAGCCGCGCCGGGCTAACTGGGCTAGAAGCGTGGCCACGAGCTGCGGTGAGTCCATGGCTTCCCCGAGGTTTGGCTCGTCAGGTTTTGGGGTGGTGCTATTCATGAGGTGCCTCTGTGATTGTGTCTAAAACCCGGCGCACGGCCTGGCGGGAAATATCGGAATCAAAGCCCCTAGTAGCGAGATATCGCCACAGTTTGGCCTGGAGCTTGCGCCGGTCTGGGGCGCAGTCCAAGTCGAGACCACGCCGCGCTCCGACGAGTTTCCCCTCCAAGAGATTCCACGCATTTTGTGCCTCCCACTGGGGGAATTCCTGATCCAAGGCTGCTAGCGCGGCATCCACCTCGGGAGAATCCAAGCCGCGCTTTTCCATATCAGCGCGCAGTTTCGCCCGGGAAAGCCCCGGTTTTGCAAAGCGTTGACGCACCAGTTCCCCGGCATAGTCTCCATCCGCAATCCAACCGCGAGCCGTAAACAAAGCCACAGCCTCGTTCACCGCCGCTGCTTCGAATCCCTTACCGGCCAGGTGCTGGCGCATCTGGGTTTCGGTTACAGCGCGTCGATCCAGGAGTTTTAGTCCCGCCTCAGCCGCATCCGGGGCTGCGGAGGCTACTAGATGCAGACTCACGATGCCTTCCGGGTTTTCTTGGTGCTACGGGTGTCTTCTTCGGTGACTACAGCAATTTTGGGCACCGCTCCAGCTTCCGTTCCCTCGACCTCGATGCTCTCACTAGCGGCTTCGGGATCGGGACGTACCCCCATCTTGATTAGAATTTTGTTTTCGAGTTCCGCCGCCAACTCGGGGTTATCCCGCAAGAATTTACGGGCGTTTTCCTTGCCTTGCCCCAACTGGATTTCGCCGTAAGTGAACCAGGAACCAGACTTAGTGACAATATCGCAATCCACCCCCAGGTCAATCAGCCCCCCCTCACGCGAGATGCCCTCGCCGTACATAATGTCGAATTCGGCCTGACGGAACGGCGGAGCCATCTTGTTCTTGACAATCTTGGCGCGGGTACGGTTACCAATCGGGTTGGTGCCATCTTTCATAGTTTCGATTCGGCGCACATCTATACGCACCGAAGCGTAGAATTTCAAGGCTTTACCGCCCGTGGTGGTTTCCGGGGAACCAAAGAACACCCCAATTTTTTCACGCAACTGGTTGATGAAAATTGCAGTGGTTCCCGTCGCGGACAGCGCCCCAGTAATTTTACGCAAAGCCTGACTCATCAATCGGGCTTGCAAACCGACGTGGGAATCCCCCATGTCCCCTTCGATTTCAGCCTTTGGAACCAGAGCGGCCACCGAGTCGATTACGATAATATCTAGTCCACCCGAGCGAATCAGCATATCCGCGATTTCCAGGGCTTGTTCGCCAGTGTCCGGTTGGGACACCAAGAGATTATCAATGTCTACGCCGAGCTTTTGGGCATAAACCGGATCCAAAGCATGTTCAGCATCAATAAAGGCGGCATTCCCGCCCGCTTTCTGAGCATTAGCCACCGCATGCAAAGCCACCGTGGTTTTGCCCGAGGACTCTGGTCCATAAATCTCGACAATACGCCCGCGGGGCAAACCCCCGATACCCAACGCCACGTCAAGCGCCACCGAACCGGTAGGAATCACCGCAATGTCCTTACCCGCTGCATTATCCCCCAGCCGCATCACGGATCCCTTACCAAATTGCTTATCAATCTGGCCCAAAGCGGTTTCCAAAGCCTTTGCCCGATCGTCTTTCGCCATTATTTTGCCCTTCCTTGTTCGCAGCTCGCCGCTGCCCGATTATTCAGGTTGTTGGTTCCAGCCCCTCTCCGAGACCTTCAAGATGAGGTTACGCGCAACCCTGGACGCGAAAAATCGACTTTCTCCACCCCTGTGGAAACAGACGATTTATTTCATCTGTGGAAAACCTTATATCGAACAGGCGTTCGAATGCAAAGACACGCCGAGATTGGAGCAAACACCTCATGAATTCGACCCATAAACCACCAACCGCACCCGAGAGACCTTCCCGTCCCCCAACAAAAACCTTTAAATTTACTCAAACCATGCGCACCCTATGGGGAATATTTACATGCGCTAAAAAGCTAAGTTTCCTCTCGAATCTGCCGATGGAAAAGATTGTCGCCAGGAGGGCGCACAAAATCAGCAATAACCACGCTAGGCCATGGAGGGCGGAAAAATGAGTCTGGTTTTTAATGCCGGCGCATTCGCGATGCGAAACCAGCTGACCGCTGGGATGCAGCTGCGCAGCTCTTTGCGCTCTTTCGCCAAAGAAAATAATTTACTTTCCAAAAAAGACGAAGAATTTCTTGACGCCCTAGACGATTTTGAACAACAGCAAATCGAACGTGAGGCTCGGCGCAGACATGCCGAGAAAAACGCTTCTGGTATCCGACAACGTAGCAACGTATTCAGCTCGCTTTGCGCCCCCCGAGCCACCACTTCGCAGCAAGCTGCTCAGAAAGCCAAACAGTACGAAGCTCAGGCGCTGTCTTTAGCCCAGCAGGCGCGAGTTTCCGCCGGAATTGGTGACGATGCCGCCGCGCAAGAACTGGAAAGAAGGTCATTGGAAGCCACCCAGTACGCCAACCAAATGTATGCCCAAGAAATGCAACTTGCCCGTCAGGAAGCCCAGGAACGCAAAGCTAAACTTGACCGAGAAGCCCAGGATTACATCGAAGAAAAGAAAGCCAAGCAGGCAGCTGAGGCGGCGCTGCGAGCCATGAAACAACGCCGTTTGCAAGAAGCTGAGCAAAAACGCTGTGCGGCTTTGAACCACCTGGAGACCGCACGCAAAGCCAAACGCAAGCGCCAGCAGGCCGATATCGAAGCCTGGGGGCGGCGCGTGACGGAAGGGCAGTTCTGGATACGCCAGATGCAACTGGCGCAACGCGGCGAACACCCCGCGCAACGCCTGGTTCAGGCCTCACTTGATGCCTATCGCGAGGCGAATAGTTCGGTGACTGCTATTGCGCCGAGTTTCACCCCCGGTGTTGAACGGGCGGCCGGGGGTGCGACTGGTAGCGACGCTGGTCGCGGTGTCAGCACTGGCAGTATCACCACCAATATGCCCGAAGCGAGTAGCTACCTTCCCGAAGTGATAGCAGCCTAATTCGTGACGATTAACCGCCAGAAATCCCACTTACACTTTTGTTGAAAAATGTTATCATTATCCGATAACTGGCTTTATATCGCTAAAAGCGACACAATATACCTATGGAAAGGAAAGAAGCCCCCACCCGGAAACGCAAAACCCGTCAGCTAGAGGCTGTGCTGCAAGCCGTGCACGGCGAACCGGATTTCCTTTCTGCAGCGGATGTGTTCACAAAATTGAAATCTGCCGGTGCCACCATCGGCTTAGCCACGGTTTACCGCAACTTGGCTTCCCTGGCCGCCGAAGGAGTCCTCGACCAACTGCGCGCCGCTGACGGCACGATGCTGTATCGCGAATGCGGCGATATCCACCACCACCATCACCTGGTGTGTCGCAAATGCGGCAAAACTGAGGAATTCAGCCTGGAAGGGCTGGAAGTAACCCTGGATAAACTGGCCAATAAACACGGCTTCACCGAGATCGAACATGTCATGGAGCTCAACGGGGTTTGCGCCGAGTGCCGCCAGAATTCCGATTCCGCCAAGACTTCTTGATTCTCCCAATAGCGTCTCGCGAGCTTCCGCAGTAATCGACAGTTGAAAAACCATCGATTACCAGCTTTGGAAACAAGTGATTGGCACGACTTTTTACCCAATCCCTCCCGCGCCGTAGACTAGCTAGCGTGAAGTGTGCGTATTTTTCCCGGGGAAGCTGTCGGTCTTGTGAACTGATGGGGCAAGACTATCGTGACCAGGTACGCGACAAGATGCGCACTACGCGCCGAATGCTTTATCCTTTCCTGACCCCGGATACCAAGTGGAATTCGCCTTTCCAATGCCCGCAGCCGGGTTTTCGCAACAAGGCCAAGATGGTGATTTCAGGGTCTAAGAAAACCATTACCCTGGGACTGGCACCCACGCCCCGTCATCCCCACGGGGTTGACCTGGAGAAATGTCCGCTGTACCCCGAGTCGATTCGCGCTACATTCGCGCCGATTCGCCAGTGGCTGTTGCGTCTGGGGGCGCGTCCCTATCAAATTGACGCGCACCGGGGCGAATTGCGCCACGTTCTGGTCAGCGCGAACCCAGCCGGAGAACTGATGGTGCGCCTGGTGTTGCGCTCGAAGGCTGCCTTGAAACGGGTGGAAAACACTTGGCCGGATTTGGCTCGGGAGTTGCCGGGGCTGCGTGTGTTTTCCGTGAACATTCAACCTGAACACACTACTTTGATTGACGGCCCGGAGGAAATCGTGTTGTCCCCGCAGCGGTTTTTACCCATGCCCGGGGTGGGCACGGATCTGTTCTTGGCACCCGGGGCGTTTTTCCAAACCAATACGGCAGGAGCCTTGGCGCTGTACAATCAGGCGGCTGAGTGGGCCGCGCGCTTGCGTCCCGGCCTGGTTTGGGATTTGTACTGCGGGGTGGGTGGTTTTGGTTTCGCGGTGGCGGATTCATTAGGTGCCAACCCGAGTCCAGGCGAGGCCGGGGGTGGCGAGCCAGGGTCGTGCCAGGTTATTGGCGTGGAACTCGCCGGAGCCGCTATCGAGGGAGCCAAACATGCCGCACAGTTGCAGCGGGCGACTCCTGGACAGGCACCTCATGAAAACCAAACCACCCAGGTGACCGGAGACACTACCGGCAGCAACACGACTGACAACATCACAACCAACCAGGTTATATCCAAGCCAGCCGCCAACGGATTGCGGTTCATCACCGCCGATGCCGGCAAGTGGATTAAGAATCAAAAGAAACTGGTTACGCCCGATTTGTTGGTGGTGAACCCGCCCCGGCGCGGGCTGGGCAACGAACTGTCAAAGTGGATTGAAAAATCCGAGATTCCCCACGTGATTTATTCATCTTGCTACCAGCCCAGTCTGGTGGACAACCTGCACCGAATGAAGTCATACCGCATTACCGAGTTGAAACTGGTGGACATGTTCCCCCACACCCGACATGTGGAAACAATAGTGTTGCTTTCAAGGAAATAGGGCAAAGAGGTATTTGCTAATTTAGACTTTCTTTCCAATAACCTTAAAGAAGAGGAAAGAAAAAGAAAAAATTTGAGACACAAAAGGTAAGACTGGGTGTCCGGAATTACTCAAGTTTTAAGGACATCATTATCCTATACCCAGAAATATTTGATGGGGAATGCACAGATGTTATGGTTAAACTTTTATTGATACGTCCACGCTCTAAAATTGTCTCAGAACCTATAGCTCACAGCATGGTCGCCAGGAAAACCAGCACGGAAATCGCCACTTCGCTAAACCCAATCACGCGGGGCTTCCACGGTTTTCCACGTCGAGCTGCCTGCCAGGGGAACCATACCGCACGCCCCAGCGCCACCAGCCACGCCACCACAACCAAGGGAGAAACCCAGTGCAACAGCGCAAATATCACCGCCGCCACCAGGCATACCGCGTGAGAAACCGCTGAAACCACCAAAAATCGGTGGTCTCCGCGTCGCCGGAAAATCGTTTTCACATAGGGCACCGAGGCCGCAAAATAGGCCACCAGCTCCCCCGCTACCATCCCGGCCGCCGGCCAGCCTCGTAAACTCGAGGAAAAAGCATGTCCACCCAAGACTGGCGCCTCATGAATCCCGAAAACGGCATCCTGTCCCATCCGCAAAGCCGTGCCCATCAAACCACAGTGATACGCCACCAGTGTCATCAGCCCGGCCGCCACGATGACGCTCAACCGTGCCCCCAGTTCCCGTTCACGTCCGCGCCAGACTTCTTCGACCCAAATTCCTATGATGACCGCGAAAACTGGAATCCACCATGCCAGGAGTGGCAAGGCTACCAAAGTCGCCACACCCAGTACGCCCACCACCACGCCGTACACCACCACGGGTGTCCGCAAGGTCTTTCGTCGCGGGTTCTTTACCCATCGCAGCGCGGAAAACACAAAGAAAAACCCGATAATCCACACCGCTAGCAGCAGAGCATGTTGCCAAACCCAGCCGCCCAAACTTGCCCCGAACAGCGCCGGAACAATGACAATGAACCAAGCGCCACGCTGGTTGGGCAACCAGTTACGCACCTGAGACTTCAGCTTCTTGTGGGGAGCGCGAGACTTATTCATAATCTCTAGTTTATGCATTTCGCCTGGGTCTCAATCAGGTATTATTTTCGTATCGAATATTTGCTCGTAAAACTACGGAGAAACCCGCTTATTTATGAATCATCCTTCACACCTGATACCTCAACATCGGCGGGTTCACGTCTGGGAGTCCCCGTCAATGAGGGTGCTGGCCATGATTGTGGCCATAGTTATAGTGGCATCTTGGCAGGTTTTCAGGTATAACCAGCAGCAAAGCGATGCCATAAAGCGAGCGACGGCGGCCGCATCTCAAGAAATTACCTCGCGTCAAGTGGTGGTGACTCTAGCCGGAGTCAGTGGCAACACTGGGAACACCGGCAACACCGGCTCCGTCTCGGCGAAACCCGCCAAAGCTAGTCCCCAAAAAACACAGCCCAGCGAAATCCGCGCCACCCCGGCACAGCTGCGTTCCTGGGTTCGATTCCAGCCCGACCGGTCACAAAAAGGTAAAGTTCGTGCTAAAGTCCAGTTCCAGCCAGAAAAAGTCGCCGCGTGGATGACCCAAGCCGCCGCCCAACTGAAACGCGCCCCCGAAAAAGGTTCGCGGCAAGTGGATGCGACGGGGCATTTGGTGCGGCTGCTCAAAGACCCGGTGAGCGGGGTGAAAATCAAGGATCTGGCCAAGAGTACCTCGCAACTCATGAAGTCGCTACAAGACGGAAAACGCGAGGTCAAGATAGAGTTGCGCACCGAGTCTGCTCCCGGCGGCTTTGATGACACAGTGGTGCCCACCCCACCCTTGGCTTATCAAGCACAGCCTACACAGGTGTGGGTGGACGTGAATCTGAGCAATCATACTACGGCAGTTTACCGTGGAAATCAGCCGGTTTATGGACCGATTCCGATGGTGAATGGGCATCCACAAGCACCGACTCGCCAGGGGGTTTTCCAGGTCTATGCCAAGGTTGACCACCAAATCATGCGCGGAATCGGCTGGAACGGCCCCTACGAGGAGGCTGCGCCGTGGATAGCGTATTTCAGCGGGGATTACGCCTTACACGGAGCGCCGTGGCGCCACACCTTCGTGTGGGAACCAGAAAAGGGCTCGCATGGATGTATAAATATGGCAGTGGCGGATGCGAAACAGGTGTTTGATTTGGTCAGCATCGGGACTGTCGTGGTGGTTCATCAGTAGCCGATGCGGTTGTTCTCGCTTGGGGTCGCGGGTTCATGAGGTGCCATCCGGGATGACAATCGTGGGATAAAATCGGGGCTAAAGGAGGCCAAAATGACAGGCAAGATAATTATTCCCCAAATACAGTTTTCCGACCCAAAGGGAGGCACCATCCCGCAGCTAGGTTTCGGTACCTACAAGGTTGCACCCGATTCGGCTCAGCAGATTGTGGAAACCGCCTTGGAACTAGGTTATCGCCATATAGACACGGCACAAATGTATCGCAACGAAGCTGAGGTGGGGACGGCTTTAGCGGTCAGTGGGATTCCCCGCAGCGAAATTTTCTTGACGACTAAGCTGGATAATCCGTTCCACGCCGAGGCCGATGCCCGGCGTAGCCTAGAGGAATCCCTGGAAAAGTTGCGTACGGACTATGTGGATTTATTTCTGATTCATTGGCCTATGCCCGATACCTATGACGGAAAATATCCCGATTGCTGGCGGTTGCTGCTGGATTTCCGCGATGCCGGGCTGGTACGCCACGTGGGAGTGTCGAATTTCCAGGTGTCGCACCTGCAACGGCTCCTTGATGAAGTCGGGGAGTTCCCGGCCGTGAACCAGATAGAGACACATCCCTGGTTTGCTAATAACAAGGTACGCGAATTCACCCGGGCTCATGGGGGAATTATCGAAGCCTGGTCGCCACTGGCGCGCGGGCGATTCTTTGACGACCCGGGGTTACAGCGTGAAGCGAAACGTTTGGGTTGCACGCCGGCACAGCTGGTTCTGCGCTGGGCGATTGACCGGGGTGATGTGGTGTTCCCCAAGTCGAACCACCGCGAACGGATGCAAAAAAACCTGGGAGCGCTCGAGGTGCAGCTCGATGCCGAGGCCAGCGCCGTGCTGGATAATCTTGACCGGGGTGAAGCCGGTCGCACCGGCTCGCATCCCGATAAGGTCAACTGGCTGCATAAGTAATCGTGTCACCGCTCGTCGCTGGAGTGCCCCCACGCGAGACAAAAGGGGGAAGGTTCCCCTGAACGCGGCTTTGCCACTTAAGCCGTTTCGGCTAAAACGACGCGGCTTCGCTGTTTTAGCTCCGCCGCTCCGCCGCGTTGTAGCTGCGTCGTTATACGGCTTGTGCCGTGCGACGGCAGCAGTCTCGCGTTTGGGAGCACTCTTTCGCTGCTTTTGCGGTGACTCGTCTGGCCACAACAAACTACTCAAAGCGTAGGGCCTCAATGGGGTCGAGCTTGGCGGCTTTCGACGCGGGATAGTATCCGAAAAACACGCCAATTCCGACTGAGAACGCTGGGGCAAAAATCAATGCCCCCAAGGGTGGCAGCGCAGAAGCGTCCATGGCGGCACCCCCGTAATAGCCGCCAACCCCGCCAAGTATCACCCCCAGGATGCCTCCCAAGAGGCACACCATCATAGCCTCGATAATGAACTGGCTGCGGATATTGCTGCGGGTGGCACCGAGAGCTTTGCGAATCCCAATCTCGCGGGTGCGCTCCGTAACGGAAACCAGCATGATGTTCATTACCCCGATTCCGCCTACCAGCAGGGACAGTCCGGCTATCGCAGAAAGGCCTAAAGAAATCGTCCCGAACAACTGGTTTAACTGTTTCATGGCATTTTCCATGGAAACTACGATTACCCCAAAGTTCTGGCTGGTCTCCCACTGTTTGTCAAAGTAACGTTGGATTTCGTCTCGCAGTGCCTTCAGATTCCCGCTAGCTTTAGGCCTAATCGTGGCATATTCGAATCCCCTGGTGGTGGTTCCATTTACTTCATCCCCCAGGGTATAGGGGATATAGAATTGATTGTCATCCCCACCGAGGCCTCCAGCCAGGGCTCCTCCGATACCTTTGCCCTTCACCGACCGATAGATACCAATGACTTTAAACGTCATATCCCCGTTGCCAGCCGAATAGCTAAATTCCGCCCCCAAGGCCAGATTTTTGTTGCCACCAAAGACTTCTTTCAACATTTTTTCACTGATAACTGCCACTGGCTCCCCATCAAGAACTTCATCGGCGGTAAAGCCTCGCCCGGCAAGCATCTCTTGGTTGGATCCAATCAGAAAATCCTGGTTTGTGGACTGGTTGCTAACATCAACCTGTTTTTCGCGATAGGTCACCGTACCAAATCCACCGGCTCCGGAAACACTTACGCCTTCGATGCGATTGGCAAAATCGCTGCGTAGTTTTTCCAAAAAATCTGTGGTGATATAGTCGGAGTCCTCTTTATTGGGCACATTGGCGGAATCGACATAGGAACCATTATCATTGCTCTTCATCTTGGCAATATTTTCTTTGGTATCCACCCTGACATACATGTCTGTGCCACCAATGCTGTTGAGCGACTTGGTTACCGATTGGGTGATTCCCTCTGAAAGGGTCATAATCGCCACCACGGAAGCAATACCAATAATAATGCCCAGCAAGGTCAGCAAGGCGCGCAGCTTATTTGCCCATAGCCCGGCTAAGGCTAGGCGCAGGCTTTCTCCCAGAGTCATCGCGTTCCACCCCCCGTTGCCGCAGCGGCTCGGGTCGAATGCCCGCTAAAAGCATCGATTTGTTCACCTGACACCTGGACACTTTGCGCCAGTGAACCCGGTACCGGTGCGTCCAACAGCCCGTCACGCATGTGAAAAATACGCCCGGTTTGCTCGGCCAACTCCGGGTTGTGGGTAATCAGCACAATGGTTTTACCCTGCTGGCGATGCAGCTGGTGGAACAGATTCATCACCATGTTTCCGGTTTCGGTGTCCAGTGCCCCGGTAGGTTCGTCCGCCAGGATAATATCGGGGTCATTAGCCATCGCCCGGGCAATTGCCACGCGTTGTTTCTGTCCACCGGAAAGTTCATTGGGCTGGTGGTTCATGCGTTCCCCCATGCCCACCAATTCCAATAACTCTTCGGCGCGTTCACGACGCTCGCTACGTCCTACCCCGGCATACATCATGGGCAGTTCCACATTTCTTCGGGCATTGGTGCGGCTAACCAGATTAAAACTTTGAAACACGAAACCTATGGACAAGGAACGCAGCAATGCCATGTCATCATCATCGGCATCGGCCATATCTTGACCCGCGATTACATAGCTGCCCTCTGTGGGTCGATCCAGCAAGCCAATGATATTCATCAAAGTAGATTTCCCCGAGCCCGAAGATCCCACGATGGACACGAATTCTCCCGGATATATGGCGAGGTCAAATCCTTTTAGCACCGTCAGTTCGTGGTCGGTGTCTTCGAAGAAACGTTTGACGATACCGTGCATGTCAATCACGGGTGGCACCCCCGGGGTACCGGATACCCTGGGAATTCCAGGCGGTGCGGGTGTATCAGGAATATTTTTCATCGCTCTGTATCTCCCTATTTAGCCTTGTGGAGCGCTACCAGCACTGCTTTCGGGCAGCGGAGTATCCACAATCGGGGCTTTCAGACCGATAAGGTGCATGTACTGCATGGGATTGTTCAGAATCTTGGTGCCCGCTCCGATTCCTGACCCTTCAATCGCGGTGGCGCTAGCGCCTTCCACCAGTACTTTCACCTTGACTTCCTTGATAGTGGGGGTTTTGCTTCCCACATTTTCCAAGACCAGCACAGACTTAGGCGCATTGGGATTACTTGGACCTGCGGGTTTGGCAGCCCCGGCTACCGAGGGGTTCTTCGCCTCTTCCCGAGCTTCCGGGGGCGCTCCCGGATCCAAAACCACACTGGGTTTTGCCCCGGACTTGGAGGGGACGGATTCCCCTTCGTCGCCAGCATCACCGGCACTGCTTGCCCCCACCGGCATCGGAGCATCCAGCAAGGCGCTCGAAGGTACAGTTAAAGCATTGCGTGCGTCTTGCAAAATAACCTTAGCTTTCACGGTGGATCCCAAGCGCAGCCCGGTCAACTCCCCGGTGACCTTGATTTCCACGGGGAACATAACCGACGAAGCGCCAGAGCCACCAGCTCCTCCCCCTGAGGCAGATCCGCCCGAGGAATTGTTCCCGTCACCGCCACCGGCCAGGTCTCGGCTGGCAGCGGGGGAAATAAATGTTACGGTTCCGGTGTATTTCTTGTCCCCCGTGGCGGGAGTCTTGAAAGTTACTTGTTGTCCCACCGAGAGTTTCGCCACGTCTTTTTCTTTCACGGCTGTCTTAACTAACAAGTTTTGGTTATCCTCTACCATGAATAAGGCTCCCTGAGCGGGTGATCCAACTTTGGCAGTCACGCTGGTGATTACCCCAGTCATCGGGGCTCTGACCGTGGCGGAATTAATATCAGCACGCAGTTTGGCAATGGCCTGTTGTCCCTGGGCATTAGTTGCCCCGGATCGCGCGGTTTCTATCGCCCGTTGGTTCGTGCGGTTTTGCAATTGGGCGGTCGCTTCGGCCTGTTGCAACCCCGCATTCGCATCCAAAATTCCGTCCTGAGCCCGAGCCACCGCATCCTGAGCATCAGCCAGCTCACGGTCAACTTTTAGCAAAGCCAGGCGATATTGCCGGCGTGCCATCCCTAAGTTTTCGGTGGCTTGACGTATCTTTAGCTTATTCTCTTTTTCTTGAGACCAAGCTGTATCATACTTTTCCTTGGCGGCCTGTGTTTTGGCTTCGCCCTCGGCGATTACTTCAGTCAAATGGTTGATTTCCCACTGCAAAGCGTTAATCACTTCAGCTTTCTTTTCCTTGCTGAGGCTGGAATCGTTTTGTGCCTTTTGCAGCTCTTTTTGACGCAAAGCCAAATCCGCTTTGTCCGATGCCAGCGAAATACTCTCTAGGTCTCGCATCCTGTCGGCTTCTTTCAATGCTGCCCCAATCCGCGAGGCACTCATCTGGGTTTTCTCTACCTCCTGGTAGGCGGTGCGCAACGCAGCTTCCTGAGTGACTAGGGAATCCGTAATCTTAGTTGCCCGATCAGTTTTCAAGGTTTCAAAAGCTTTTCGCGCTTTCTGATATTCAGCCTGGGCGGTTTTAATGCCTTTCTTAGCGGCGTTTATCTCCGGGTTGGTACCGCTAGCCAAGGAATCGGCAAAGTTTTGATAAGTGTCCTGGGCTTGGTTTATGGCATTTTGTTTGGAAACCTGGGCATCTTGCATCGCTGCCTGTTGCGAAGCAATTTCTTTGACAGTGGCATCGGTATCCAATTGCGCTAGTACCTGTCCCGTGGTGACTGCATCACCCGCCCTTACTTTCAGGGCTGTCACCGGGGAATTAAGCGTGGTATATATCGCCATTGATTTGGAACTTTCCAAAGTACCATTCAAGGACACGGTTTTAGTGACATCACTACGTTTCACCGAGGTAATATCACCGGAATAAATCGCGTTTGCATTAGCATCGTTTCGTCCCCCCCCAAACAGACTTGGCAGCATAAATACAAGCAGCGCTAGCACCAATACCACCACTATGGCTATGATAATGCGACGCCGTTTCTTCCTTTTCCCCTTCCCCAGTTTTTTCTTGAACTTCATGGGTTTCGTGCTCAAAGCTCCCGGGGCTGAGGTGCCAGCCGCGCCAGGTTTCACTGTCGGGGTTGCAAACGGGTTCGTACTCGGCTTTGTTTCCGACTCATCGGCAAGTTTAGCGCCAGGCTTCACCGGGCTAATTACTTCCTTGGAAATCTCGGTTTTCTTAACATCATCACTCACGGGCAATCCTTTCGGTCGTTAACCACGATAAAGCAATCTTAAATTTATCGCTATAGGGGAAATCCCTAATTAACCCCTTACCAAAAAACTTCAGTATCGGGGACAAAGTTTTAAAGTCCCTGATACTCGCTGGCTCGCAAGAATCTGGGTCGTCCTGCCAAGTCCTTTTCGATGTGTGCCCGCGCGAATCCCAGGTCGCGTGCCGCCACGACCAAAGCTTCCCCTTGGGTTTCTCCGTGTTCCATCACCACAGTTCCCCCGGATACCAGCAGTTTTGCCGCGTTTTCCAGGAATCTGCGAGGGATGTCCAAGCCGTCTGTCCCCCCGCCGTAGAGGGCTTGGGGTGGGTCGGCGGCGGCCTCGGGTTGGGTTACTGTCTCGATTACATAGGGAGGGTTGGTTACTATAACGTGGAATTTCGGGGTCGCCTTGGTTTCGTTTGCTCCGTTGTTTTCGGATTCATGAGGTGCCGCTTCGGTTTGGCATTCGCCCTCCGTGGCGGCGACTTTTCTGTCCGTTTCATGAGGTGCCAACCGGGAATCAGCTGTAAGTGCGGATATAAGCCCCCCTAAATCCGTAGCATCGGCCAGTATCACCCGCGCCTTTATCCCGCACAAATCCGCATTTTCCTGCGTCAAGGCTACGGCCTCGGGACTGATATCCACACTGGTTAAAACCGTATCCGCGACCTCGGCAGCCACAGCTAGCCCCAGTGCGCCCGACCCGCATCCGAGATCCAAAACCTGGGGAGGTATTCCCTGTGCCCCCCAAACTTGAGCTGTCTCGATGCCGGCTTCGGCGACCCACTCGGTTTCCGGACGCACCACAAATACTCCGGGTCGCGCCCGCAATTTGAGTCCTCGGAAATACATTTCTCCCATCACGTGTTGCAAGGGAACCCGGTGCGCACGCTGGCCTACAAGCGCAAAAAACTCTTGATATTTCGCTGCATCGAGACGCTCGTCATAAAGTGGAGGGTGCTCCAACACATGCTGCAGCAGCCAGGAAGCTTCCATGCGGGCATTGCCAATCCCGGCTTCGTTGAGTACAAAGGCCGCATCGTTCACTGCTGCCCGCGAGGAGATATGCTCCGGGATTTTCACTGTTTTTCGCCAACAGCGGCAAGGCGTGCAGCTTCGTCGGCATCGATGGCGGATTGGATTACCGGTGCGAGCTCTCCGTTCAAAACTGCGTCCAAGTTATAGGCCTTGTACCCGGTGCGGTGATCCGCAATCCGGTTTTCCGGAAAGTTATAGGTGCGGATTCGCTCGGACCTGTCCACGGTGCGTACCTGGGAAGCCCGGGCTTCAGCGGCCTCTGCTTCACGTTTTTCCTGTTCTAACTGCATCAGGCGCGATCGCAACACGCGCATCCCAGCTTCTTTGTTTTGCAACTGAGATTTCTCGTTTTGCATCGACACCACGATGCCGGTGGGAATGTGGGTGATACGCACCGCCGAGTCGGTGGTGTTCACGGATTGTCCCCCCGGCCCCGAAGAACGATACACGTCAATACGCAAGTCATTGGGATCTATCTCGATATCCCCGGTTTCTTCGGCTTCCGGCATTACCAGTACCCCGGCAGCCGAAGTGTGGATACGGCCTTGAGATTCAGTGACGGGCACTCGCTGAACCCGATGCACCCCACCTTCGTATTTCAGGTGTGCCCACACGCCTTCTTCTGGGGTGGGATTACCCTTAGCTTTGAACGCGATTTGGGCGTCTTTAACCCCGCCCAAATCAGATTCAGTCAAACCCAAAATCTGTACGGCCCATCCCATTTTTTCCGCATAGTGTTGGTACATACGCATCAAGTCCCCAGCGAATAGGGCAGATTCTTCGCCGCCTTCTCCGGCTTTGATTTCCATAATCACGTCACGGGCATCGTCGGGGTCACGTGGGGTGAGGATTTCTATCAGCGCAGCTTGAACAGTATCGAAAGCTTCTTGGAGTTTCGGCAGTTCCGCCGCAAAATCCGGGTCTTCGGCAGCCATCTCCCGTCCGGCTTCCAAGTCGTCTTGTGCCTCCAAGAAGGCTCGCGCGGCCGCCGCAACTCGTCCCAGTTCCGCATAGCGACGTCCCACCCGGCGGGCACGTGATTGGTCAGAATGTAAATCCGGGTCACTCATTTCGCGTTCCACGGCGGCGTATTCTTCAAGCAGGGGTTCAACCCCCGCCAGCTCGGGGGGAAATTTAGACATGATGTTCCTTTCAAAAGCACCCGGTTTCACCGGTTAGAAATTAAAGCAAAGGCACCGGCTCGCCCCGAAGGGTCGAACCGGTGCCAAAGCAAAGCTATTTAGCCGCAGTGGTTTCGCTAGCAGCCTTCTTAGCCTCGGCGGCCTTTTTTTCCGCCGCCGCTTTCTTGGCCGCATTGTACTTGGCATAGCGCGCCTCGAAGCGATTAACACGACCTGCAGTATCCAAAATCTTTTGCTTCCCGGTATAGAAGGGGTGGCAGGCAGAACACACATCCACGCGCATTTCACCGGAAGTCAAAGTGGAACGAGTGGTAAAGCTGTTTCCACAAGTACAGGTAACCCGAGTTTCAACGTACTCCGGGTGGATATCCTTTTTCATCAATTTCTCCTAGGGGTTTCAATGGGTTCTGGGTCCGGCGGCTTTTCCACAGGTGAACCAGGAACCAGGGTCTATTATGCCACAGCTAATCATAACTGTTGAAAAATGCTACCGCGCCAGTCCCGAAAAGGAACTGAGCCTAGACCATGTAACCGGCCTGGTTGGCCGCGATATCCCCAGTCAAGCCCAGTTTTTTGGCACGGTGCCCCAAAACCACCACCCAGGTAATAATCAGAGCATAGACCACCACCGCCACAAGCACCTTTACCAGTGGTAACAGCGGCGAGGGAGTCAAAAAGGCCTCTTCGATTCCCGCTATAGCCAAAAGCATAATTAAAGCCATGCCCACCGGCAGCAGCTCGCGCCCGATCTTTGCAAAGGCTTGGGTACGCGGCAAGTCCCCGGGCACGAAAATTGCCCAAAATAAACGCAGGCTCACAGCGGTGGCCAGCACGATACAGGACAATTCCAGGATGCCATGGGGGGTGATTAACCCAAAGAAAACCTTGATGTCCCCGTACTTCGCCAATATCGCCCCGGCCATACCTACCTGGGCAAAGTTAGTAGTCAAAATCATCAGGGGAATCACCCCAGTCATAAATGTGGCTACCATTTGCACGGCGATAGTGGCGTTATTCGTCCATACTTGCGCCATGAAGTCTGGGGCGGGGTTATTGGAATAATAGGAGATAAAGGCCTCTTGAGCGTATCGCTGCAAATCCGACTCACTGCCTTGGGCAGTCATAATCTCTGGGTGGTTAAACACCCAGAATCCTGCGAAAACCGCTATGAACAGGGAATACACCAAGGTAGCTAAAAACAGTGGTCCCAAGCGATACATGGCTAGAGGCAGGGTAACCGTAAAGAAGTATCCCAAGGTTTTCAAGGTTCCCGCCCGTGCCCCGCTGATGCGGCCGCGGGCGGACTGTACAATTCGGGTCAGCTCTAAAACCAAATCGGGATCGGTAGCTGAAGAAGTCAAAGTGGCTAAATCTGAGCTTGTACGTTGGTATAGTCCCACCAGTTCGTCGACTTCCGCACCGTCCAAACGCCGTTTCCGGTTCAGTCTTTCCAGTCGTTTCCAGGCTGGGCGTTGCCTTGCACTATACGCGTCAATATCCATAATGGTAATCTAACAGTAATATGGAGACTTTTCGCGGCGAGAAGATGCGACCAGATGTTGTGATCACCGGCGAAGCAGTGGCTTTGCTGGTACAGCCGGCATCCCTGTTTTTACGTGTTATTTCAGGCCTAATCGACATTGCGTCCGCGATTGTGGGCATGGTGTTAACTGGCGAAGTCGTGGCTTTGTTTTATTTTTTTGGTCCCACTGATCAGCTGCCGATAAACAATTCTGCCCAGCTCATGGCCTTATCCGCTACGACAATAGCGTTTTGGGCATTTTTCTATCCCATGATTGTGGAAACCCTGACCCACGGTCGTTCCCTGGGTAAGTTCGTGGCGGGAACTCGCGTGGTACGCGACGACGGTGGCCCGATTACATTCCGTCACGCCTTTATTCGTGCTCTGGTTGGGGTGGGCGAAATTTGGTTCACCGGGGGTGCCGTGGCGATTCTGACTGCTACCTTCAACCGACGTTCCCGGCGGGTCGGGGATTTCTTTGCCGGAACCTATGTGATTTCCGAACCCGCAGTCACCCGCCGTCAGGCGCTGCTCCTAGCCCCGGAGCTCGCGGGTTGGGCAATGGTCGCACATGTCAAAGAACTTGACGGGGCATTTTCAGTAATGGCACGTCGTTTCTTGCAAACTGCAGGCAAGATGCAACCTGAGGCACGCCGCCAGGCCGCCCTACAGATAGCCAACGAGCTAGAGCCCTCGGTTTATCCCCCACCGCCGCCCAACACAAATCCGGAACGTTTCATTGCGGCAGTGCTGGTGTTGCGCCGCGACCTCGAATACGAAACCTATATGAGGCGCGACGCAAATATTTCCCAGAAAGTCGCGGCGGTCTCTGCCCCGAAATACGGGGTTTAAACTCGACAACCCCCGAATTCATCATCGCAAAAAACGGGGAAACTTGGCGTTATCCAAGAAGTCTACAATACTGTTTTGTCTGTCAGAATTTAGCTGCGCAGTTGGACATAAACCTGACGTGATTGAGCTAAATCTGGGGAAGGCTCCAAGGAGTCAATCCCCAAGCCATCCCCCAACTCGGTGGTTAAAACCTGAGTCACATACAAATCCGGAGCCTCTACCAAATCAGCCGCTTCCTCGGTCAGGGGCACCACCGCCGTGGTTCCAGCCTTTACCACATGGGTGTGACCAGCAACTTTAAACTCACTATTTGCCTCGCCCAGATTCGTCACCAAAAGTTGTCGATTAATTGCTGCCGGTCCCAGCACCACTCCACCGCCGGGAGGTAAAGCCGGCAGCCAAGCATGATCACGCATGAACCGTCCTGGGTCTTGCTCGGACTCCCCACCGTGACGATACACCACCGCTCCCGCCACCACCGGGTCTGGAGACGTGACCACCACCGCATAGTTACCCGCCTGCAATCCTCCCAAAGTAAAATCGGTGACGGTGCCGGCATCCAAGGTAACTTTGGCTCCGCCAGGCAAAGGGAAACGACCGTTTTCATTTACAACCTCTATCGAGGCATGGGTGGTTTCCGAACCAGGATTCAAAATCCGCACCGCTCCCAAATCCTCGCTCATCGCCACCCCGGGAATCACCTGGGTTCTCCCCGGAGCCACGCTGGCATGCACCAAGGACACGCCACCCGCTGTCAGTCCTTGCAAATTGTGGGTCATCAAAGAAGCTGCTACTCCCGCCCCGGAAGCACTCACGTGTACCGCGAGGCTTTGCAGACTGGGCAGCGCGGATTCCAAAGGAATCGAAACCTGGTCTTTAGGGTTAATACGCAGTTTCTCGCCGCGCGGGAAACGCTGTTTTCCGGTATCCCCCCAGACTTCTACCTTGGCTTCCACCGGATTCGCCGAAGGATTCATGAGTTGCAACACGGTGGAGTTTCCCGGGATAGTAGCACCCCCCACCAACCAGACATCCTGGGAGGCGACCTGGCATGTTCCCGTAGCCAAGCCGCGATAGTCTCCCGAGGACACCGACTGCTCAATATCAGCCGCCGCCAAAGCTGCCCGGTTTTCCCAAGGAGCCGCACGTAAAAACCCACTTACCGGCTTAGAAAAACGACCAAAAAGCATCGCCGAGCGGGGGCGTAACACCAGGTCAGACCGGGTGTCTTCGGGAGGCTCGCTCTCAGCCTGCGCATCATCATCCTTGCCTCGAGACTTTTTTTTCGGGACAGACGTCGGTGCAGCGCTAGCGGTCGGGGTAGCGGCTGGCACCTCATGAACGGAATCAACTAGAGGCGAGAAAACCGCATCCGTCGGGACTTTACCACTACGTGCCAACACGGTGGCGGTCAGCGATCCGGCAATCTGGGGGGGTGCGACCCGCTGTCCAGCCGCATCCACCGCTTTCGGATTCACTGTGGGAGGCACAGCCGGGCAAGACAACACTACCTCTGCGGCAGGAACTGGCACCGGCTCTCCATAACGCACCCCCCCAGTTACTACCGGATGCTTCCAAGCAAAAACCACCAGGGCAAGACTCATGCCCCACACCAGCACGGTTCCCAAGCCCCAGTGCAACACCATTTTCAAAGTCTGTACCCCGGCGCGAGGCTCGCGCGCTTTCCCCACAGCATTTTTTCCTGAATTTGTCACACTTTCACCTCCGAGACTCGCCGCAAAGGCAAAGCCGCCGCGAACGCGATAAACAGCCATAACACCAGCACCGCTCCCCACAACTGATAGGGCAGATATGCATAGCGAATCTGTAAGGAACCCTTGCCGCCCGGCAATCGATACAGATTATTCCACTGACCGTTGTCCACAGCACTCAAAGGCTTACCGTCAAGATGCAGCATAAAGTTAGCATCGCGACGCTCCGAGAGCGCCATCAATCGCCCCTCACTACCAGCCGGCAAAGCCACCTGTCCTGGGACTCGCCCTGACAAAGCCATAGCCTGGTTTTTCTCGGTAGGCCAACTGGGGCGACCCCCAATCCAATGAGCCGAAGCCACCCGTACCAAGCCGGCTTGACTATCATCGCCGAGTCGCCACACCGTCCCCGCTGCGGTTTGAGTCACCCGCTCCAAGTCAGCGGTGGAATCCAAGAGATTCACTAAATGGCGCACCGGTTCCGAATCACCGTTCGCCACCACAATAAAGTGAATGTCGAGACTGGCCAATTGCTCGCTTAGCCGCGGAGTGTCACCCCCCAACACCGCCGCCACGGTCTGGGACAGCACCGTGTCGGCGGCATCGGGACTGCGCGTCCCAGACACATTTTGATAATTCTTCAGTTTCACCCACGGCGCAGCCTCGAACACGGTATCGCGCCACCCTCGCCACACGCTGGCCTCTACCAGGATGGACTGATTGGGGGCGGCTTGCACCACCAAGTTCAAACAACGTTGCTGTTGGGGACCAGTCTGGCCATTCACCACCGTGGCCGGCAACATTTCTTCGTGGAAAGCCTGGAGACGCCCAAAATCGCTGGCTCGTGGGTGCACGATTTCGCTAATCAGACCCGGTGCCACCCCCACCACCGGGATGAACACCGCCACCGCCAACCCGACCCGACAGGTTTTTTCAACCCACCCAGCGACTTGAAGGGGGGTATCCAAACGCAGCCGGTTCCAGAAAGTCACTGCCGCCGTCAGCAGCCCCGCATGATACACGGCCAAGCCCGGGCCGGCCCAGGCCGTGACCGCATGTGCCTCGTGGACAGCCACCGGAGTTACCCCAGACAACCCGGCGATAGCCAAACCGCACAGCGCCAAGATTACCGACCAGTGCGAGGCTAGGCTGTGCCCCGGCACCACCACGCTGACCAGCGTCACTATCAGTGTCAGCAGCACGGGCGCCACTGCCAGCCACTGCCAACCGGGCAGCGGCAGAGCCAGATGCACCTGACGCAAAGAAAGTGGCCAACCAGTTAGCAAATCCATCCAGTTCGGAGTCGGCGATTCCTGGGGCACCCCCAGGGTAGATACCCACAGCGGCCACTGGTTGGGGTGGCTCAAGGTACGCAACAGCATCGGCAACACCAGCCACGCCGAGGGCAGCAGGATAATCAGCAGGTGGCGAAAGGCGAGCCGGGCGTGGGTCGCTTTGGGCGCGGCCTCATGAGGGGATAGCCCGGATGGCGAATAATCCGCCGGAATTCTGGACACGCCCCTCATGAATCCCAAACCCAAAAGCAAAACCAACGGCACAATCAAAACTTGAGCGGCACAAACCGCCACGAAACCAGCCAAAGCTGCTAAACCAGCCTGAATGATTCGCGCCGATTCCACCGTAATCTCTACCGGTTCATTGCCGTCGCCCATCACTATTCGGGTGTGCCCCGCTCCACTGGCTCGCGCCAACGCCCCCGCGAACAGCGGAATCGCCCAGGCCAATATCCACCCAGAAATCTGGCCAGCCCCCAGACTCGCCAGCAAAGCCGGGGACAGCACCCAAGACAAAGCCGCCGTAATCCGCAAAGGACGGGAAGTGGTCATCACTGCCGCCGCCCACCAGGCCGCGAGCCACGCCACCGGCAGGGTCGCGAAACCCAAGATAGCCAGAATTACCGGACTCTTAATCCCCACTGTCCCGAGGCACACCCCCAGGATACCCAGCAGCAGCCCCAAAGGGTCGGCCGCTAGAATCTGGGAGCCGTAGCCCAGTCCGGCCGGCAGCCACCCAGAAATCAGGTGCGCCCAAAACTCCGAGGATGCCTCTGGCAAGCTAGGCAGCGCTCCCCCAGCGACCCCGCCCAGGGCGAAACGCCCAGTCAACAAGGAAATCATCAACAGAATCAGCGCCACCACCAGGGAAAGTCCCGCATCGATATTCTTTTCGATGATATAGTTTTGCCGGGCTTGCTGGTCAGTAATCAGGGGTTTACGCGCGTCTTTGGCGATTTTTCGCAGGGTGACCTTGGCCTGCCAGATTTGCCTCCCTTTAATCTGTAAAGGTTTCAGGGCGTGACTCGGGACTCTTTGGTGGCGGGCACGCTTCAGCCGGGCGCGCCACACCCCCACGGGGTGAAACACGGTGACCAGGGTGGCTTTTAGCTCCCCGGCGGCCAGTTTAGGTTCCTTGGTGACAATGCGCCACCCAATGCGAATAACGCCTAGAATCAGCACCACCAGCGGCAGGAAAATAAACTGCCACCAGGGTGCGGCTACCAACCAGTTATGCAGTTGCGCCACCCTTCGAGGGGTGAAAGAGCGTTTTGGATCCGGTTCCAGAGCGTCTTTTTCTTCAGCCAGGCGGGTCGCGCGGGTGGGCCGCCCGCCGTCGGGGCCGCGCAGTCCGTAGTATCCGGCAAGTTTGTGGTACACGACGGCACGAGGCGCCACTTGGACGCGATACCCCGCCAAATGCACCCGGCGGCAAAACTCCAATCCGTCCCCAAAGGAACCAAGCTGCGGGTCGAAACCTTCTAGTTCGAGATAGGTATCCCAGTCGACCAGCATCGCGGCAGTTCCCACCGCGAGTACATCGCTGCGACCATCATATTGCCCCTGGTCGATTTCCCCGGCATCCATTTCCTGTAGACGCCGACCCGAAGCAGTGGCTTGAATCCCGACTTCTAGCAGTTGCGCGGCCTTGTCCCAGGCACGTTGTTTGGCGCCCACCACCACGGTATCATCGCTGGCAGCAAAAACGCGCAGCTGTTCTTCCAGGCAAGTCGCGTCGGGTGCCGAATCGTCGTGCAGCAACCAGATGGCGGCACCGGATTCCAGCTTCGGGAAATCGGGGGAAAGACGCGCCTGTTCGAGAGCTGCCCCCAGGTTACGAGCCCCGGGCGCGGTTAAAATCTGGGTGCCGACTCGCCGCGCCACCCCAGAGGTAGAAACGTCAATCACATAGACAGATTTCGGGGGGGTAGTTTGGCGCGACACTGCCAACAAAGTCGCCGCTAGGTAGGGAGTTTCCCCGGAGGTGACGACGAAAGCGCTGACTTCTAATGGCATAGGTTTAAGGTTAGCGTTTTTAGGGGCTGGTTCCTAAGTGGCGCGGTCGGGGCGTGTTGCCTAGTTTGCTATCCAGTTGCTGTTGCCGGGAGGGTATTTGGCCGGCGGGGTTGGGCTGGGCTGGATTGGTGGGACTGGTTGGGTTGCCCCTTCATGAGGTGCCATCCTGGATTTCAAGCCCTGGCCGGGGTTTCACCTAGGACACCCGTCGTTTAAAGCGGCGGCGTTCTCGTTCTGAGAGGCCACCCCAAATACCGAAGCGTTCATCGTTGTCCAAAGCGTATTCCAGGCACTGTTCGCGCACCTCGCACTGAGCACACACCGCTTTCGCTTCCCGGGTGGAGCCGCCTTTTTCCGGGAAAAAGGCTTCGGGATCGGTTTGGGCACACAAGGCTTGGGCTTGCCAGGCGAGCGGCCCGTTGAAAATATCATCTATGGCGGTGGAGGTATCGACATAGTCGATGGCTCCCTCACCAAACAGATTCCACATATTCAACGCACCTCTCTTGTATCGAGTTCTTTAGTTTCCCGGCACCCGAGGCCTGTCTCGGGCCGCTGGACGGGAAATCGCTAGTACCAAGTTACACGTTTGTCATTCATATTCACAAGTGATTCACGAGGTGCTTGTCCCTAAACCGAGCTCAATCCGCTTGATTACCCAGCTAAACCGCAAGTGTGATAAATATCACATTTACTACGACACACCATGGACCGTTTGCCACAAAACCGGATTTTGGGTAATTGGGAATCCGGCGGATTTAGGGGATATCGGATTGCATCACCACCCCGTGTCCCGATGCATAGACCGGGGTTTTATCAGCACGCACAAACACAGCCTGTCCCGGCAACAAGCGCAACTGGTCAGTTTCCGCGTCACTGAGGATGGCTTCGCCCTCGATACACAGCACAATCCGCCCCCCGTGCCCTGGCAACAGCTGAGGGTCGCCCAACTTTGTAACCGACAGTTCGAAGTCATCCACTGGGGCATAGAACACCTGGGTGGAATCCGTCACCCATTCCGGGGCAATCCGCACCGGGGGTGCTGCCACGTAGTCCAGACAGTTCAACAGTTCTTGGCAGTCAACGTGTTTCTCGGTCAACCCGGCGCGCAACACATTGTCGGAATTCGCCATGATTTCCACGCCCAGCCCCGAAACATAAGCATGAATCCCTCCCGGGGGGGTGAACAGAACCTCGCCGGGACGAAGTGATACCGGGTTCAGCATGGCAGCTACTACCGCCCCAGCATCCCCCGGATATTGACGTGCCAGGCTGGTGACCACCCGATCAACACGAACCGAAGGTGAAACCCCCGCTTGTAACCGGTCACTCATCGCCGCCACCGTAGCCTCTACCTGGGGAGCTGCCGGGGTAGTGTGGGGGGAAAGCAAACGATCGGTGACCTCCCGGATTCCCTCAGGTGAAGGCTGCGCGCGCAGCTGAGAAACAATCTGAGTGGCCAGTTCCGTATCCAAATCGGAAAAGATTTCCACAATACGCCGCGGGGCACGGAAACCCGCTAAGGCTTCGAAACGGGTCAAAGCGTAAATCAGCTCCGGCTTATAGTTGGGGTCTTTGTACATGCGCTGGGCAGCATCAAGGGGAATCCCGGCGCGTTCTTCGACATCAAACATCAACTGGGCATGTTCCCGATCCGGGTGTACCTGTAGAGACAGGGGCCGCTTAGGGGCAATCAGCTTTATTAAATACGGTAAACGTGCCCCGAAACGTTCCACCACCGAAACCCCCAGGGTGCCCTCGGGGTCGGCGCTAATCCAATCCGCCAAGGAAATCGGGTCAGCCGATTCATCTGACAGCAACGCAGATGGCGACAAACGATGCGCCCCGAACCAGACTTCAGCCAGGGTTTCACCCGGTTCGCCAATACCAAAGTGTTCCTGGATAGCGGTATCCGATCCCCAAGCGTATTGCTTCTTTACTCCACTGATACGTTCCATGTTTCCTCCCGACGCCTTGTTACCTCTGATTTTACTTAAAAACCCCGCCAATGCGGGAATTTACCAGGCCGAATTACCAAGACAGCTCTTTGGGGATGGCACCTCATGAAACCGCAATCCAACACACCGCCACAAAGCCGCGCCACACCCCGTACCCTGATAGAATTCCCGTATGCGTGGAATTATTTTAGCCGGCGGTTCCGGCACTCGGTTACACCCCATTACCCAAGGCACTTCAAAGCAGCTGGTGCCGGTGTATGACAAACCCATGGTTTACTATCCTTTGACCACTCTGATTCTGTCGGGGATAAAGGATATTCTGGTTATCACTACCCCACATGATGCCCCGGCTTTCCATCGGCTGCTGGGGGACGGCTCCCAGTTCGGAATCAACCTGTCCTATGTGGTTCAAGAAGTCCCCAACGGCCTGGCACAGGCATTCGTGTTAGGCGCGGATTTCATCGGACAGGATTCTGCGGCTTTGGTGCTGGGTGACAATATTTTCTATGGACCGGGCATGGGCGACCAGCTGCAACGTTTCCATCGTATTGACGGGGGCGCAGTGTTTGCCTATCACGTCCACAACCCCCAGGCCTATGGTGTGGTGGAATTCGATTCGGATTTCAAGGCCGTCTCGATTGAAGAAAAACCGGCACAGCCAAAGTCCAACTACGCAGTGCCTGGGTTGTATTTCTATGACAATGACGTGGTGGGAATTGCCCGCGACCTCAAGCCTTCGGCTCGCGGGGAATACGAGATTACCGACGTGAACCGTCAGTATCTGGAGGCCGGGAAACTGCATGTCGAAGTATTGCCGCGCGGCACCGCCTGGTTGGATACCGGGACTTTCGATTCCCTGGCGGACGCGACGGCCTTCGTGCGTACCGTTGAGAAACGCCAAGACCTGAAGGTAGGCTGCCCCGAGGAAGCCGCCTGGCGGCGCGGATTTTTGAGCGACACGGATTTAGCGCGGGTGGCCGAACCGCTGCGTAAATCCGGGTACGGCGAGTATCTGCTCGGACTATTGCAAGACTAAACAGACACCATCCGTCGCGGGCTCGCTAACGGGTTCGGACTCATGAGGTGGGTTCATTAGGTGTCAACCGGCATTTCCGGCTGACACCTAATGAGAAAACCAAAAACTAGCGGAAGTCTGCCAAAACCTCCCCTGCGGCGACCTTCCAGCGTGAATCCCACTGGCCTATCGGTGCCACCCCAATCGCCTCCAGAGCCCTATGCCCCAACACCGAAAAAGCCGGGCGCGGCGCCGGGCGCGGAAAATCAGCCGTAGCAACCGGAACCACCATCGCCGGATTCCTACCCAAAGAACGAACAATCTCCTGAGTAAAACCATACCAACTGGTTTTCCCACTGGAAGTACCGTGGTAAATCCCCGTAGGAGCTTTAGCCTCCACCAGGCGCCAAATCAAATCCGTCAAGTCTCGCGTCCACGTGGGTTGGCCAAACTGGTCGGCCACCACCGTCAACCGGTCGTGTTCACCAGCCAGACGCGCCATCGTTTTAGGGAAACAGTTCCCTTTCGCCCCGTATAGCCAAGCCGTGCGCACAATCAGATAGTCTTTGCCTTGCGCCTGCAAAGCCCATTCCCCAGCCAGTTTCGTGCGACCGTAGGCGCCAGCAGGTGCGGGCAAAGCGTCCTCCGGACATGGAGTGTCACGATCGGCTGGTTCGTCAAATACATAATCAGTGGAAACATGCACCAAACGCGCCCCGATTTCCCGACACTGCACCGCCAAATATTGCACCGCCTTAGCGTTGACGTCAAAAGCCTGCCGTTCCTGTTCCTCCGCCGCGTCCACCGCAGTGAAAGCCGCGCAGTTCACCACCACGTCCGCATCGCGAACTTGAGAACGTAGCGAGTCAAAAAGAGTTAAATCTACCTGCGGACGGTCCAGGGACTGAACTTCCTGGTTCTTAGATTGAAGCAACTCCACCACGTCCTGACCGAGCATACCTTTAGCTCCGAGAACTATCCACCGCATTTTTCCACCTTACTTTCGCCTCTCAAAGCGGACATTCGGAGCGTCGGCTAGTGACCCTGCCGGGCGTATTTGGCCTCCGTAGCTTCCTTGGTGGGACGCCACCAGGCTTCGTTACTCTGATACCACTCGATAGTGTGACGCAAACCCTCCTCAAAGTCGGTGTACTTGGGCTCCCACCCGGTTTCCTCACGTAGCTTAGTGGCATCTATCGCATAGCGGCGGTCATGACCGGGACGGTCTTTAACCTGGTCGAAATCATCTTCGGGGAACCCCATCATCTTGTTTAATGCCTGCACCACTTGCAAGTTGTTCTTTTCCCCATTGGCACCAATCAAGTATGTCTCCCCCAAGCGGCCTTTGTTGATGATAGCCCACACTGCCGTATTATGGTCAAGCACATGAATCCAGTCGCGCACATTCAAACCATCCCCGTAGAGGCGCGGACGTACCCCGTCCATACGGTTAGTAATCATGCGGGGAATGAATTTTTCAACATGCTGATAGGGACCGTAGTTGTTAGAACAGTTCGAGATGGTAGCCTCGATACCAAATGAACGAATCCACGCGCGAACTAACATGTCAGAACCCGCCTTGGAAGCGGAATACGGCGAAGACGGCCTATAGGGCGAATCGGGCTCAAACTTGTGCGGGTCATCCAGTGCCAAGTCCCCATAAACTTCATCGGTGGAAATGTGGTGAAGTCGCACCCGGTGACGCCTGCATGCCTCCAGAGTGTTAAACGTTCCCACCAGGTTGGAATAGATAAAAGGCGAGGGGTCGACTAGTGAATTGTCGTTGTGAGACTCAGCTGCAAAATTTACCACCAAGTCAGATTCTTTCACCAACGCATCCATAAGGTCTTTATCTTCAGTAGAGCCAACCACCAGCTTGACCCGATCAAGACCCTCAATGGATTTAGGGTTGCCGGCATAACCGATTTTATCGATAACAGTAACCGTGGCATCCGGATGCTCTTCCACCGTAGTGTGGACAAAGTTAGCGCCAATGAACCCGGCTCCACCGGTAACCAAGACATGCATTCAAAATCCTCCCTCATCTGTTTTATTCGATGCTGCTCCCCACTAGCTTACACATCTCCACTGATAGCAGATGGTCGAACATGGCGCGTGGCGAAAACCAAAACTTTTAGCACCGCACTACCCGATACAATAAGATGTACAACACGGGAAGATGCTTCATTCTTCCACGCAGCAACGCCAAAAAGGGGAAAATCTATGCGCAGAGCCGTCATTTACTTGTTCTATGACAAATCAGGTCAAGTGGATGACTACGTAACATACAACCTGGAAAAGCTGCGGGAACACGCCGAACTGATTTTCGTCGTCTCCAACAGCGTCCTGACCGAAACCTCCAAACAGAAACTGTCCAAAGTAGCGGATACCGTGTGGGAGCGGGAAAACAACGGGTTTGACGTGTACGCCTATAAGGAATCCCTGGAAAAAATCGGCTGGGAACGTCTGGATAGTTTCGATGAGGTTATCCTCATGAACTACACATTTTTTGGCCCCATCCACCCCTACGCGGACATGTTTAACCGCATGGATGCCATCGACACTGACTTTTGGGGCATCAGCGCTCACAAAGCCGTACGCCCCCACCCTTTTACCGTAGCTTTAGAAATGCCGCTGCATATTCAATCGCACTGGATTGCGGTGCGCCACAAACTGCTGGCATCCACAGACTTCCGGCAATACTGGGCAACCATGCCCCCGATAAACTCCTACACAGACTCCGTGGTACACCACGAGTCACGGTTCACCAAGCATTTTGCCGACTTAGGGTGGCGCTACGAGGTGGCCTGGCCGGCGGAAAATTACCCCGCAGTGCATCCGATTTTCGACAATGCTGCTCTAATGTTGGCCGATGGATGCCCGATTCTAAAACGCCGCTTATTCTTCCATGACCCGCTCTACCTGGACAAACAGGCCATCATCGGTGCCGATATCATGCGCGAAGTCCGCCGGGCGGGATACCCCGAAGAACTAATCTGGCAAAACGTATCACACAACGCCAAGCCCCGGGTTTTGTCCACCAATTTCAATCTGACTCAAGTGTTGGATGACAATGCGGAAGAATCCGTTCTAGCAGCTAATGCCAAATTGCGAATTGCCGGGGTGGCTCATGTTTTCTACGCGGACATGACCGCAGAAATCATGAAACGATTCTCATACCTGGGAGACCACGCCCAAATTTTCCTCACCACTTCCACCCCCGAGAAGAAAACCCAAATTGAACAACAGCTCCAAACCATGGGACGCCAAGCCGAAGTGCGCATCGTGGAATCGAACCGCGGCCGCGACGTTTCCGCTTTCCTGGTGACTTGCGCCGACGTCTTGGAACCGGGACGTTTCGACGTGGTGGCAAAAATTCACTCCAAAAAATCCGCACAGGACGCATACAACGCGGCAGAATTATTCAAACGCCACCTGTTCGAAAATCTGCTGCCCTCCCCAGGCTACACCGCCAACCTGCTGCACTTGTTCGCAACCGAGCCCTACCTAGGAATGGTGTTTCCTCCCGCCGTGTCTCTGGGCTACCCCACCCTGGGGCACGCCTGGTTTGCAAACAAAAAACCCGCCCTGGCGCTGTGCGAACGCTTGGGAATCAAACTGCCTTTCGACGATACGACTCCCTTGTCTCCCTACGGGTCAATGTTTTTCGCGCGGCCCGAAGCCCTGCTTCCCCTCACAAAGGCTCACTTCACTTTTAACGATTTCCCCGAAGAAGGCCAGTATTCTGACGGATCTTTGGCTCACGTGATTGAGCGAATCTTTTCCTACTCCTCCCTGAGCGAAGGACTGATTTGCAAAAGCGTCATGAACCGAGAGTGGGCGGGTATCTATTACGGATTTATGGAATACCGGGTGCAAGCGTTGCTATCGCAATTACCCGGCTTTCCACTTGAGGCTGTCACCGCCTTGCAGAATCGGCGACCTTACGGGCTGTTGCCCGAGTTGAAACTCACACTACAACGCCGCTCCCCCCATCTGGCGAAAACGCTGCGCCCGTTTTATCTCCTCGCCCGCCAGGTTTATCACAAAGTCCGCTCAAGGTAAGGGGAAAGAAACTGGACATGAGTACGCAACAATCGCACGTCGTCACCGGGCAGCATTCTCGCCAGTGGCATTATCTGTCAGAAGTTTTTGACCCGCGCAGCAACTCGATTGGTTTTCTACGCTGGCTGATGGCTTTTTTAGTGATTTTTTCCCACGCCGGGCCCATTGGAGGTTTTTATGGTGGGGAAGATTTAGGGGTGCAAATTTCCTCCGAGCAATCCTTAGGCGGGGTAGCGGTAGCCGGGTTTTTCTTTTTTTCCGGTTTTCTGATTACCAAATCACGCATGGGACACGCCACAATTTTCCGGTATTTTTGGCGCCGTATCCTCAGGATTTTTCCCGCCTTTTGGACGGCGCTGCTGTTCACTGTGGTAGTGCTGGCTCCTATTTCCTACTATCACGAACACGGGAATTTGAACGGTTACCTCCACCCGCCCAAAGAATCCCCTCTCACCTACTTCTGGAACAATATGTTCCTGGTGTTAAACCAGCGTAATATCGCCGGGGAGGGAGGGAACCTGCCCTATTCCATCCTGCACGGCGCTTTTGACTGGAATGGCAGCGCGTGGACCCTAAAATACGAATTTTTATGCTATATTTTAGTGGGTTTGGCGGGATTATTCGGACTGTTCACCCACCGTCGTTTAGGCGGGCTTATCGCCCTAGCGGCAATCGTGTTGAATGCTCTGATGTGGATGGGAGTGAAAGTCACCGCTTTAAGCCCGGTTTTTTCGGATATTTTCTTGCTCATGTTCTTCGCTCCCTTTGCGTTTGGAACCCTATTCGCCCTGTTTGGGGATCGGATTCCCCTGGATGGGCGCCTAGCTCTTTTTGGAATCTGCCTAGGGGTGTTTACCTACGCCACGCACGGATGGAATATTGTGGGACAATTTGGTTTCTGCTACTTCCTCATGTGGCTGGCAGTGGTGCTGCCATTAAAAAACTGGGAGAGATTCGGGGATTTTTCTTACGGGGTTTATATTTTCGCCTGGCCGATAATGACCTTCGGGGCGCACTTCGGGCTACCCCAACGTGGTTGGATAGTCTACCACCTGGTGATTATCATAGCGACCCACGTGGTGGCGTTTCTTTCATGGCACCTGATCGAAAAACCCGCTATGAGCCTGAAAAATTGGACGCCTGTATGGATGAAAATACTGTTTCAAAAATGCCGGCGCGCCGACAAGAATCAGCCCCCCGCAGAGGTGAAAGCCTCCCCCGAATCCCCAAAGGCAAATTCATGAACCACGCTGAACCTGCATCCCCCTCACCAAAGCGCCACGAAAACGGCTCAGCCACCCGGCCGCGCCTACGCAACCGGATTTTCACCGCCGGTTTTACCGCCTCCACCACCGGTGTACGGGATATAGAATTAAAAGAACGAGGATTTAAACGCATACTGCGTTACCTCCCGCTAATGGGGTTAATGCTCGCGGTTATCGCCGCCACCGGAATCGGACTGTGGTATAGTGCAACGCACTGCGAAATCGGCAAAACAACCAACCGAACCCCCCGTGTCAACACTAACGCCACCGCTAATACCACCAAAGCCCTAGCCCCACTCGCCCCTGCGCCATGTTTACCCTCAATCCCGCAACCGCAACCCTCACACTTTGCCGGCACCGCCGGCACCGGAGCCACGGAAACCTTCATCACTCACGCCACCACCAGCCCCTACGTGATAGGACGCGACAACTGGGTGTTCTGGGCCGACGCCCAAGCACATAATTTTTCCCAAGCCATCGGAAAAGAACAGCTATCCGCCGCCAAGCTAGCAGAATGGGGAAAATTTTTCACAAACTTGCGCACCCTGGCAAACGCAAGAGGCGCCACCCTGGTAATCATGCCCGGTCCGGCCAAATGGGACGTTTTCGCACGATTCTTGCCAGAATGGACCGAACAGTTACTTTCCGACAAACCACTAAACCAGCTCATTCGCGCCTACCCGCAACTCCCCTGGTTGGACACGCGGGAAACCGTCTCCGCAAAAGCACCAGTCGAACCTAAGACCCCAGACACGTTCTACGGCTGGTCGCGAGTCAACTCGCACTGGTCGCCCTACGGGGGATACCTGGCCTGGAAACAAACCGTCAAATGCTTGGCCGCACTAGATTCACAACTGCAAGGCCTAACCGTCCCCCCGGTGGCGCAACTACGAGTGACACAAGCACCCAATGAATTCCTGCCCTTGGGGTACCACCAGCAAGCCAACGACTGGGTAGTACCCGCGTTCTCACTACAACCCGGTACTTTCACCGCGACAGATCAAAACGGAAATTCTCTCACCCTACCGGTGGGTAGCGGCACCGATTTCGCAAACCTGCCAACAGAAACCCGCAACCCACACGCCACCGGACCTGCGGCGCTGATATTCCGCGATTCCATGGGAAACGGGATTTCTCCCCTGTGGAACCTTGCATTCTCACGAACATACCAGATGGGACACTACTTGGACACCGGCCACCCCACCGACTTTGCAACCGCTATCGCCACGCAAAAACCCAGAGTCATTATTTTCGAATTTGCGGAAAGATACTTGACCTTCACCCCGCCACCCCTGCCCCACCCAAGCGCGAATACGTCAAAGCCCACAAAAGCCGACTAGAATGGCTTCGAGTTTTAGGAATAAGGAGAATCATGGGAAAAACTTGCCTCATCACCGGAGGCGCCGGTTTTATTGGCTGCGCCACTTCACACCTGCTGGTAAAACTCTACGATCGCGTAGTGGCTTTCGATAATCTGCACCCGCAGATTCACGCCACCGCCACCCGCCCCGCAGACCTCGACAGCCGAGCCGAACTGGTGGTGGGAGACGTGCGTAAATCAGCGGACTGGGATGCCCTCCTGCAAATAGTGCAACCAGACGTAATCTTGCACTTGGCAGCCGAAACTGGCACTGCCCAGTCCCTGCTGGAAGCCACACGACACTCTTCGACTAACGTGGTCGGTACCACCCAAATGACCGACGCCTTGGCCAGAAACAAAATCATTCCCGAAAAAATCGTCCTGGCCTCATCGCGCGCGGTATACGGGGAAGGACGCTGGATTGACGAGAAAGGACAAACTTGCTATCCGGGAATGCGCACCCATGCCATGCTAGAAGCAGGACAATGGGAATTCCCCGGATTGAAACCCACCGTGCAATTCTCCCCGGAAGTCGCCCCTGACCCCGCCAACGTTTACGCGGCCACGAAACTGTGCCAGGAAAACCTGTTATCCTCCTGGTGCGGATCAATGGGAGTGGAACTGGTACGGTTCCGTCTGCAAAATGTTTACGGCGCAGGCCAGTCACTGATTAACCCCTATACCGGAATAGTTTCCCTATTTGCCCGCCTAGCCAAAGCAGGAAAACCAATCCCCGTATACGAAGACGGCAAAATTATCCGCGATTTTGTCTACATCGACGATGTTAGCAGCGCCCTAGCGGCAGGAGTGGAACGAGGCCACACCAACCGCTACCCCTACGACGTGGGATTAGGCAAAGCCACCACTATTCACGAGCTTGCCGTCGAAATCGCAAACTACTACCAGGCTCCCGACCCTGTCATCACCGGGCAATACCGCGAAGGAGACATTCGCGCCGGATGGGCTGATATTTCTCAAACCTCTACCGCCCTAGAGTGGAACCCGGCAGTGAATATCGCTACCGGTATCGAACGCCTTTGTAACTGGATTGATGCGCGAAATCAGGAAAATTAACGTGAAGCTTCCCCGTATTTCTTCCCCCCATCCCGAACCACCCGCCGGGATATCACGAAAAGCCGAATACCTCCACGCCTGCCAGCTGGTGTGGGTGCTGGCTCGCCGCGAAATTTCCGCCGAATACAAAGGCACCGTGTTAGGACGCCTGTGGTCTTTGATTAATCCCCTAGCCACGATAGCGGTTTTCGCAGTGATTTTCGGGGTGATTTTTCGAGGTGGCGTGGAACCGGGGAGAAACTCCGACATTGATTCCTTTGCCCTGTGGATAGGAATCGGGGTACTGTGCTGGGGATACCTCTCCCGGGTCATCACCAACGGGATGAACACCTTGGTAGGTAACGCCGGACTATTGACCAAAGTGTATTTTCCCCGCTGGGTGCTAGTGTTGGCCTCTACGGTGGCGCAAACCTTTAATTTTCTCTTCGAGCTGCTGGTGCTGTTGATTGTTACCATGCTAATGGGCGGGCCGAAAGTCTTGCTTTACGTACCGCTGCTGATACCGATACTACTGCTGAGCGCCGCTTTCGGGACGGGATTGGCTCTGCTACTGAGCGTAGGAACAGTGTACTACCGGGACATTTCCCACTTGTGGGGGATATTCACCCAAATTTGGATGTATGCCTCCGGAGTGGTTTTCCCCCTATCCATGCTGGTTTCCGCCCAGGAAACCCTGGCCGCTAAAGGTTTTAACTGGGGTGGAAAACCACTGCCTTTGGACGTAATCTTCCGGATTAATCCCGCCGAACTTATTCTGGAAGCCAACCGGGCGGTGTTTTACGATTACGCAGTTGCCCCCCCAGAAGTCTGGCTGGGTATTACCATCTGGGCCGTGCTTAGCCTGCTAGCGGGTATCCTCGTGTTTAAAAAGGCTTCCAAACGGATTGTGGAGGAACTCTGATGACTAGCCCTGACAACAATACTGCCATCACAGTGGAAAACCTTTCTAAAACCTTTCGCATATACAAGGAGCGTGACCGTTCTCTGAAACGACGCCTGCTGCGCCAACGCCAGGGTGCCTTTGAGGAGTTTCATGCTTTAAACGACGTGACGTTAAGCATCCCCAGGGGATCCACTTTCGGCCTTTTGGGTCAAAACGGTTCAGGAAAGTCCACTTTACTGAAATGTATTGCGAAAATATTAGCGCCCGACTCGGGGCATATTACTTCCACCGGGCGTATGGCGGCCATGCTGGAAGTCGGATCCGGTTTCCACCCGGATTTGTCCGGCCGAGAAAATATCTACCTAAACGGGGCGATTCTTGGCATGTCCAGGAAGGAAATCGAAAAAAAGTTCGATGAAATCGTGGCGTTTTCCGGGGTGGAAAAATTTATTGATCAACCGGTCAAAAACTATTCTTCCGGCATGTACGTGCGCCTAGGATTTGCCGTATCCATCCACGTGGAACCCGAAATCCTGTTAGTAGACGAAATTCTCGCCGTGGGCGACCTGGAATTCCAGGAAAAATGTTTAAATAAATTCGCTCAGTTCCGTCAGGAAGGACGCACCGTGGTAGTGGTATCGCACGCCCTGGAAATGATGCGAACTTTCTGTGACGAAGCAGCCTGGCTCAATCACGGCAAGTTAGTGGCATCCGGTTCTGCCGCCAGTATCGTGGATCGTTATTCCAACATGGCGCATGGAGCCGTGCGCGTGGAAGAAGGCGGCACCCGTTTCGGCTCTGGCGAAGCCAAAATTACCAAAATGGAATGGATTGGCCCTCAGGGGACAGATACGAGAAAAGTTCACACCGGTGACCCGATTACGATTCGTCTGCACTATGAATGCCTGCAAGCCATTAAACGCCCGGTTTTCGGGGCTTCTATTGATACCAGGGAAGGGTTTTGGGTCTGGGGACATCACAGTCTAGATGACAGTTTTGTGCCCGAAATGTTACTCCCCGGAACCGGCAGTGTTGACATCACGATTCCACACCTGCCACTACGTCCCGCCACTTACTACCTGTCAGCGTCAATCCAAAATTTTGAGGTTAACCAAGTAATTGACGCCTGGCAAAAAGGAGTCGCTTTTGACGTGTTGCCCTGGGTGGGAATGGAATCCGGCGGCGTGGTGGCTTTCGGCTCGCATTTCAAAAACCTGTGCCCGCCCGCAGAAATGGCCAAACTGCCGGTTCGCGACGAAGCCTACTGGCAAGAGCTGGCCGCACACACGGAGTTTAACGCCGCCGATAATGCCTAGATTCCCGGTTCTCCGGATGCGGGGATTACCGCCGGTTGGGAATAAAGGGGTTAGTGCGGAACACTTCTAGCTCATCCACATTGGAGATTCCGTCTCCATCCGCATCCCCGTAGGGATTACCGGGCACAGTCGTGTCCATAATCAACACGGAATAGGTATAGGACGAGGGAACATTTATCTGCGGACGCTTGTACTCGTCTTTTTTGGGTTTAATCCCTGTAACAGTGACTTTGATTTCCTTGTCCATATACCCCGCAGAACCGAGATGAGCCATAGATGGCTTGAACAGAATCGTGTCATATTCATAGGTTGTGTAGTCATCCTTTTGTACGAGCTCAGGCCACGGCCCGTTGGGAGATTTAGAGTTCTTCACTTCATCCAAGGGAATCGGGTTACCATAAGCGTCGGTGAGTGTAACCGTAGCTCCAGTCAAATCCGCCCCATCCATGGCGAAGTGCCACTTGGATCCCTGTTGAGTATTGGGCAGCATTTCGCGTGGGAAATAACCCGCCGCAGGCCACGATAAGGCCAAGGGGCGACGACGCGAACTGTTAAACATTACTCCGAAGGCAGCGTGATTGGGGCGATGCATCCGTACGCTCTCACCGCAGGTTCCATAACTGGTACAAGACGATCCAATGGCCGAAGTAGTCAAATAAGGTTCCATCATTTGAGTGCGGTGGCCTAAACCATCGTTGCGCACTCCGTTCTCGGTGAAATAACCCAACATGGATTCAGCCGGGCTGTACGCAAACCCAGTAGAGCGCTCTCCGTAGCCGTGGCGAAGATTCAGGTTAGAACTGCTCGCTCCCTCGCTAGCAGCCTCGTTGTAGCACTTCCATTCGGGGCTGATATAGTGTCCCAAGGAATTATTGGCTGCCATCACCATCGCGGCGTGCTGAGCATTTTGAACAAATGCCGATTCGCCACTCAGCTTGACCGGGTCGAGTCCATTGAGAGAACGGAAGTAGTTCCACGCGTCTAAAGCCAGATTCAAAAAGTTCGGGTCGGCTGCCCCCGGGATACAGTTCTCGGCGGCACTTCCCTGGGTAACGGAAACTTTCAGCCCCGGTCGCATGTGTACGTGATACGCTAAATTAGCTAAATCCCGATAGGTTGCCTGGGCATTATTCCAACGGTACTGCGGTGTAGCTGATCCCGCAGTCGGCACAGATTTGGTTGCTACTGTGGCAGATTTGACCGAGGTGGTCACGTCGGTATCAGCGGATTTAGGAACAGGCACCGCCGTAAAGGCGCTGCCCACTAATACCAAGGCTCCCAGGCTAACAGTAACGGTTCGCAATAGCATCGAATCATCTCCTTTTGAAAGTAAAATATTCGCTTGCAACGATTCTATCGTTTCACCACTAGCCATGAAAAGAACTTTTTTAATTCCCCGGCCCACAATTTGTTTCAGCGCCACCGAAATTGGTACCGGTAGAACTGTAAATCCCCTCGGGATAAAGACTTGTAAAAACACATCAAGCACCGAAAGAACAGTTTCCATTTCGCCCTTTTATCTTCCCGGTAGCGCTATGCTGGAGGGTACGAAACACATTTTCACCAGAGAAGAGGAAGGATTTTATTGATAATGAAACGCAAACTTATCGCTATGATTGGGACATGCGCTCTGACTTTAGTTTCTCTGACCGCTATTCCTGCTCATGGTGCGACTACCAATTTTTGGGGCTTTGCCGGACCAGGATTCACGGTTAACGTCACGGATAACAACTCTACTGTGGCTCTAAGCGGTACCTCCCGAGGCGGTCAGTGGACCGGATCACGGGCAACCACTGCTCATCAAATGCCCCCCACTGGAACCACCAATGTGGTGTTACGTGGCAATATGGGCAAAAACTGCGAGCAAGGGGACTGTCCCTTCGGTAGCGGGTCGGGATATCAAGGGGTAGTCGAGTTCCGCTTCGATTCCCAAAACTACTATCAAATCGGTATTCTCAACCAAGGTAATGTGACCTGGGGACCGGAAATTGTAGTCTTGGGGACACATCTGGGGAATCCTTTCCGCGTCACTCAGCCCCTAGTGACTGACGCGCAGAAAGCTGCTAATGCCAATATCATTCAAAAAATGCAGTCCAACCAAAAGGTAGATTTGGATGAGCAACATTACATTAAGGATTTTTGCCACCTAATCAAGGCACAGTGGACCCGGAATTACATCCGTTTCGTAGTGGATAACACACGAGTATTCGGCGGATACAATTTCACCGCCGGGGATAAGAATGGCCCCTCCATCACTTTTATGGCAGCCGCTCAAAATCCGAATGATGCGGTTAATGTGGTATTCGATAACCTCAATATTTCCGGTAAGGTTCCCGGTTCCACCGTGTTTATCCCCCAAGGCAAGCCTTATGCCATGATTACCGCCAATATGAAGGACAACGGTTACGGGGTGGGGCATTCCAGCTACATTAAGCTGCATGATGACCATGGAACTGCTGTCTCTGCAGGAATACAAACTGCCCAAACTGCACCGGAAACTGGGGGGAATCCCTACTATATTTCGGGTCGTATGTCCGCAGGAATTTTCGACTACGACTATGTCCAACCCGCCGATTTTAACTGGCACAATCTGCGCATCGAATGGTGGAAAGAAAACGGCTGGGCGGTAATCTGGGCTGATGGTAAACCCATAGCGAATATGAAGGCTAAATTGTCCGGCCGTATCTATGCCTCCGTAGAGGGCAATGCGGCTCAAAACGGCGACTATGTGCATGCCTACTTCAGCGGGGTGGAGGCTCAGATTGGACATGGTGGCGGGGACTGTGGTTTCCACCACGAATGGGGACTCCAGGGCACCTACGGTTTGCAAGCCCGCAAGACTGGTGCCAATTCCTTTGAAGTAGAGGGACAGGCTCAGGGAATTCCTGCCGGGAAGGACTGGGATACCACACTCGTGGGTGGGGTAGCGATGATTTGGCAGTATCTTCCAGAAAATCGCCAGTCTGGACAGTGCATGACTTCGTCTTGGTCACAAGACCCGGCACATAGATAAATCGCGGCTTGACAGCCACGACGGCACCCTAAATAGCACAGTTGGCATCCCGAATTCGGGATGCCAACTGGTTTAATGCTGCCAACATAACCAGGAGTTTCCCCCTCAACACGAGGCTTCGGACTATTTTCCCCGCCCCCACAGTTTGTTCCAACGTCGCCGGAACCGGTACTGGTAGGACTGCAAGTCCTTCACCACCGAGAGTACTTCCGCGTTAGCGACCTTGATTTCCTGCAACTCCTCATGCAGCCGCGATAACTGCTCTTGCTGCCCCAAAATAGTTTTAACCAAACTGGCGTGAATCATCTGGCGCGAATCCTCTGCATTTTGCAGCTTTTCGTTCATTTCCTCGCGTAACGTTTTAATACACACCTGCTGCGCCAACACGGTTGCAAACATTCCCGTATCACCCTGCTGCAAACTGCGTTTCAGATACGAATCACGAATCAAAAGATTCTGGTTATAGTGGCCAGAACGCTCTGAGACCACCGAATTATCCAACTCGTTTTCACTTTGCCTACGATGGTGCCAGTTCGCTAACGGTTCCTCCCCTAAGAAACCTGCCGGACTATCGGCCAGCATCCTCAAATTAAACTCCCAATCCGCCTGAGTAGCCAAGGAAGAATCCCAGAAACCTAACCGATCCACGCTAGCTCGACGAAATAACTGGGCAATAGGCGGAACGTAATTAGCATAACTAGTTTCCAGCAGGGTAAAACTGTCAAGCTCGGGACGCAGCGGTGCTTTTTCTAGCTCGACTATTTCGGTTTCTTCCACCTTTTCCTTTACCAGATTGCAACGCACGCCCACCATTCCCGCTTCAGGATGAGCATCCATCCACGCCACGGTTTTTTCTAAAAAATGCGGCTCCCACGTGTCGTCATCATCGTGAATACACAAGTACTGCAAATGCGATGCGGATAAACCAGCGTAAACTACGCCTTCCCTCCTAGTGTTCTCCGCACTGGCAACTAGCAGAACCTTGTCACGCCCCTCCGAATCTAAGCCTTCCAGCATCCGCTCTATAGGTTCAGGGTTACGCGCATCGTCAACAATAACATGCTGATAGTCACGAAAAGTCTGAGCATTCACAGATTGTAGCGCCCGAGCCAACAACAGAGGGCGGTTTTTGGTACGCGTCACGATGGTAACTCTAGGTGACATGGAACATAACCCCCTGACTTTAACTACATCACTAAGTCTACACCACGCAAGCGTTTTCTACCGTTGTTCGAGCGTCACGGTTGCTAGACTGGGTACCGGTTCAAATAGGAAAAGAAAAAAGAAGAGAAAAGACTAATGCGTGTGAAAGTGAATAGATTTTCTAAACTATCCTTGGCGCTGGTTGCCGCGTTCTCGCTTCTGGCTACATTGTGTCTAAATTTCACAAACGTCCCTCCAGCAAACGCGGCCACTATTGATTTGTTCACGGCCAGCTCCCCAGGTTTCGAGGTGAATACCTTTGACCACAACACTACCGTGAGTGTCTCTGGCAGTGTCCGAAACGGCGAATGGACCGGCGGTGCAGCTACCACCCCAGGGCAACTCGCTCCTCGTGGTACCATAAATGCCCAAGTTGAAGGGAATATGGGGACTGATTGTGACCAGAACGACTGCCCCTACGGTGCCGGTTTTGGGTACAAAGCGATGATGCAGTTTCGCTTTGACCCGGCCAACTGGTACGAGATAGGCATTCTCAACGAAGGGTTTGTCACTTACGGGCCACAGATTGTGGTACGCGGTACAGATAAAGGAAACATGTTCCAAACCATTACTCCCCTGGTGACGATGGCTCAACAGGTTAACAACGCTTCTATTGTGGAAAAAATGCGCGACGGTACTCACCTCGACATTGATCAGCAACACTTCGTGCGCAGCCACAGGCATCTAATCAAAGCGCAATGGACACGCAACTTCATTATGTTCGTAGTAGACAACACCCGCATTTTTGGAAAATACAAATTTGCCTGGCCCACTAACGGGGTGCAAGTTTCCTTCCAAGGAGCGGGTAAGCACCCTGGTAATGCAATCAATGCCAAGTTTACAAACATTAATTATACGGCTGGCGGGGTCACTGGACGCGCCGTGTTCATTCCCGACGGCAAGCCGTATGCTTCCATCAGCGCCGACATGATGAGCAACGGTTGGGGAACCGGATTTAGCGCCTACATTAAATTTCATGACGGGTACGGCTCGGCGATTTCCGGGGGAATCCAAACGGCTTTAACCGCACACGAAACCTGGGGCAGGCCCTACCTGATTTCGGGGCGGATGCAGGATGGAATTTTTGACTATGACTACATTCAACCAGCCGACTACCGGACGCACAATGTACGCGTAGAATGGTGGAAAGACTCCGGCTGGGCTGTGATTTGGCTTGACGGCAAACCGGTAGCGAATATGCGCGCTCATTTAAAGGGTCGCCTCTACGCTTCCGTGGAAGGAAACGCTGCGCATAACGGCGACGTGGTTCACGCCTATTTTGACCATGTGGAAGCACGAGTGGGGTATAAGGAAACCAGGGATTGTGGATTCTTCCCCCTGTGGGATAGCGTGAAAAACTATGGTATTAACACGGTTTGGGATGGTAAAGGGCACTTTGAAATTCATGGCACCGCCCAAGGGGTTCCGGATGGTAAGGACTGGGACACGACCCTGGTGGGCGCGGTGGTAATGACCTGGCAGTACCAGCCCGGCGAAAAGGCTGACGCTAATGCCAAATGCATGAAAGAATCCTGACATCACGGGACTAAAAAAGCCCGGTAGGCAAGGACTGCAAGACTGCGCGTGACCATATCGTGACTACCGTATCGCATGATTACCCCGTCCGGCGCCACAAGGTGTCCGCTAGGCTTGTCACGCTGATACCACTCCTGGTACCATCCCCAGAAGGATTTGCTTTTGTCTCACCCGTCACGCACGCTCAGGTTTTGAACCTGCCCTGCCACCGTTAAGGGTATTGTTCGCAAAATAATGCGGTCAATCCGCAGTCAGCTGCTCGCCTAGCACCCGGATTCGGCTTTTAACACCAGATTGAGTTTATGGCAATCCCCCCACACTCCAGGGGAATCATAGGGACGATCCGGAAAAGCCCCATAATCGAGGCTGATATGGTAGCCGTTTTCCTTAATGTAGGCCTCCACACGTTGAGCTAGGGTCTGCGGCTGGCCACTGCAAGCATTGATAATGCCATCCACTGCGGTTTGACTGGCAATCAGAGCGATTTGGCGAGCCAATTCCGAAATGGAAATGAAGTCATAGCGGTTCTTACCGGTAGTAAATGGAAAACGGGTTTTGCCCTCCAGAGCGGCGCGGGCAATCTTGGAAAAAATCGAATCCCCCTTGAGATCATCACCTACAATGTAATAAGCGCGAACCCACTGTAATATCGCATGGTTTTGTTTTGCCGCCAGAAAAGCAAACTGGCGCAACGCATTTTTAGAAATTCCATACAGTGACTGCGGGTTGCACGGCGAATTTTCGTCTATCGCGCCTTCCCAATATCCGACCTCGTGCATGGTACCCATCACGACCAGTTGCTTCAAACCGCCCTGGTACAAATTTTCAATGAAATGCATGTGCTTCGCCAAGTCATCAATGTGTGCCGGAGAGTTATGCTTGAAACCGTCACGCCACGCCATGTGAACCACTACTTCGGGACAACCCAACTTTTGGTAAATGTCCTTGTCCCCGCCGAATATATCCGCCGCCACAATTTCCGCCCTGGGATCAATGCCCTCAGTGCGCCGATCTACTACGCTGACGCGCTGCCCCAGTTCCAACAGCGCCGAGACTACGTGTCTGCCGATGTAGCCACCGGCTCCTGTCACCAGAATATGTTTCTCCATAGGTACCATGCTACTACCTAAGGTCAACGATGCCGGTTACGAAATCTTTCCCTCCGCCGAACTGTCCGAAAAGACTAAACTTGTCCTAGACTGTGAGTAGAAACACTTAAAGCGCTCGTGAGAGGCAATATATGAGGTGAACTATAGTTCACCGAAAATTTAGGAGGTAGATGTGCGACGCGCTAGATTTTGTCTAACTGCCGGGATTTCTGTTTTCACGCTGGCTTTAGGCTTCAGCGGCCTGACCGGAGCTAGTGCCACGGCTACTCCCTCATCTGATGAGATCCATGGCCTGGGGGTTCACTCTATAGCATCCGGGGATTTTACCAATCCCGATTTCGGTTCCAAGGTAGCTAACCTGTTTTTATCCAACAAAGAGACTGTGTTCCTGGCTGGATACTCGGACGCTTCCTGGCCGGATGCCCTGGCGATAGGTCCTGTGGCCGGAAAAATAAATCTCCCCTGTTTATTAACCGTCAAGGCGCAGCGATTCCAGATGCCGACGGTCAAACAATTCTCCGGCAAGCAAAGAACGTGATTATCCTGGGCGGCGTTGGTGCCGTACCGGAAGGAAATGCCACTGCTTGGCGCAACCTAGGCAAGAAGGTCAGTCGGATTAGTGGCGCTGACAGGTATGCCACTGCCGCCAGTATTGCTCAAAACTACTGGCCCAATGGCGCCCCTGCCGTTATTTTGGCCAGGGGTGATAACCCCGCTGATGCTCTCGCAGCCGGCCCGGTAGGAACCAAATTGAACGCTCCCATACTGCTGACACAGCCCGGTTCCATGCCCGCCGCTACGATAGCAGCCATCCAAAAACTGCATCCGAAGCGCATTATCGTGGCCGGCGGCTCCGGAGCCATCAACGACGTAGTGGCTAGCCAAGCAGCCTCACTGGCGGGGATTGCCGGGACAGAGCGCGTCTACGGGGCAGATCGTTACGCCACCTCACACCGGTTGGCCGAGACTTTCTTTCCCAAACAAAAAGATGTTTTCGTAGGATTGCAAAATTCTGCTGCGCAGTCCTGGCCCTGGGACGTGGGGATGGCCACCGGACAATGGGCCAATGTGCTACAATTAGCTCCGGCGGCTGGGGCTAATGGCAAGCCCCTGTTCTTGGAAAAGAACATCGCTTCCGTACTAGAGCTACCCCTGGACTACAACGCTTGGGTTTTCGACCCGACAACGCACAACGACAAAAGCCGGGGGTGGTCTTCGGCCTACCTGGGATCCAGTACCACCCAAAACGTGAACTATGCCTGGCGTAAAGCCGCGTTAATTCGTGCCCAGCGTGGGGTGGAAACCCTGAAAAGCTGCCACGGCAAGTTTTTAATCAACGCCGGTAACTGGGGCGGTCACACCTATCAGGGCGACGGATCCGTGTGGTCTTCTGTCTGGAATCCCGAGAATTTCTTGTCCTCGCCACCGCATATGGGGTTTTTAACGGAATCCGGTTCCAATTACATTCGGATTATCCATGAAACCCTACGGGAATCCCACGGGGATAACTATCCGGAAAAAATTGCTCCTTCTTCGGCTAGTTACGCTGAACACGAGGGGCTGGCAATTCGTACCGGCAGATGTGTCCCTGACCCCAACGGTATCGATATACCCATCAAGCAGGAACCCACCAAACCGGGAAGCTACGGGAAAAGCACCGACGGGGTTCCAGACACGGAACAAAACTTTGAAGAGCCAGCTCCGCAGTACTCTTCTCAGCAAAACAGTGATGCTCCCATGTGCGCCAAAACCGCTGAAGAGTTCGCGAAAAGCAGTGCCTGCTACCGAAACAGCGAACCCACTGATTGCCGCCTCGTCTGGAAGCGAATTTGCAAACAGTGATTGTGTCCCGTGGCTACCAGCAGGCATCAATACGATAGACGCGCGCCCGATCCACGCGGGCAACTTCGGTGAAACCCGTGCTGACGTCAACGTCATGCAAACCGGGGTAGGTGAATTTTTCACTCGACCCCACCCCGGTAGCGTCATCATAGAAATGGGTGATTTTCTCGCGGCGAACAAGCTGGCAAATGCGCGGGTTTTCGTGAATTTCGCGGAAATGCTGTGCCAGGTATTTTTGCACAGGACTAAACCCGGTGGGGTTGAGCTGTTTAATAAACAGTTGCGTACCGCCAGCTGCGTAAGCCAAACCGGCGCCGGATGACGGGTCACCGATTAGGTTCGCATGAGGCGGCAGTCGGAGTTCCACCAGAGCCTGGTATTCCGCAATACTGACCCACGGCGGGTGGAATTGTGAGCCGGGAACGAATGCGATTTGAGTCAAACCCCGGCGGTCAGCCAGCAGCTGGGGAAGGTACATGCCACTCGTGAAACCAACCAGCAGCAAACCTGCCACTACAGCGCTCAAGAGGCGCCACGCAGGTTTCGAGACTCGCCTGGCGACCAGCATTGCCAGGCGAGCCACGAAACCAGCCGCGAAAACCGGCAGTAGCACGGCAAGACCTGTCCCCACCCGGTCATAGGCTCCATACCACAGGGCGGTCAAAGTAGAAATCGAACCTAATGGCAGCTTCGTAGCCAAAACTAACAGCGAAACAGCCGCGAAAATCCCCAGAAAACGCCAATCTCGCGCGGTCAACGCGTGCCAAACCAAGCCCAGCAGTACGGCGAGACCGAAAGGCAACAGCACCCACCAGGGCTCCGAAGAAATCTGACACAACCCCAGCATCGAAGCCACAGAACGCCAGATTTCTATACTGTCACCGGCTAAACCGGCTCGGGCACTAACTCCCAGACGCTGCAAGCCCAGGGGCACCACAATTCCCCCACACACGGCTGCAACCACGATGAAAATCCACCACCAGGGTGGCAGCAGACGATTCAACACCAAATTGACCAATGCCATAAAGGCTGCAATGGCAATAAATCCGAAGGCTGCCGGATGCGCGTGAACCACCGCGACCAGCACCAGCACGCCTAAAACCAGTCGCCCCCAAGATCTTTGATTGACACCAACCAGCGCCGACCCCACGGTCACATCCGACAACAGTGCATATTGCGGTGCACTAACACCATTTAGCGATATGCTACTGTGAGCCAGCCGCCGAATCGCTAGGACATCGGCACCCCGAAGGACTACCCACAAACCAGCCGGCCACCACATGACCGCCAAAACATAGGGATACAGCGCCTGCAATACTCCTAAAAAATAGGGGAACACTAGCGGCATGGGACTGAACAGCACGGCTAAGGGAATAGCCGGGGAGCGCCTCCCCCACACCTGTTCCGCCAGCAATGCCACGCCTAGGGGCCACACAAATAAAGTTAGTGACATTAATGTCGCATTAGAAATCAATGTGGGTGAAATCAGGGGCAAAAACAAAGCTAAAATCGCCGCCCACTGGTTAGGATAGTAAACCCCGGTTTTCCCGGGATACAGCGCGTCCAAGGAGCCGCGCCAGCCCGCAGCACCCGAATCGGCAATCGCCCGAATCGAAGAATAATGGAACATAGCGTCAAATGACTGGGCGGGGGCAAAAACAACCGGGATGGTTTGTAAAAACGGCATCAGTTGTGCGCTCCCGGCCAGCACAAAAGCGGCCAAGGTCACGGCCAGGAACGGTTTTGTCGGTATGCATCCCGATGGCGCCATGACTACGCTGGCTTTTCTACTGGCGTTGGTTTTGAGGCTCGCAGTTTCATCAGGCGCCATTTCGGCTGCACCAAAGAGCCCTATCCCCTCACTAGTTGAGCTAAATTGCCCCCCGGACACATCCGGTGTGGTTGCAGTGTTTCTCGCGTGCGCCACCCGAGGACGGTACGCCCGAAACCACCAGCTCAAAACACAAACCAACACCACGAGGAACACCAAGGTCACTCCCACCGGAATCCGCGTCCAAGGGATATGCGCCCAGACGAAAACCTGCGCCAAAACCGCCAGCAACCCAGCAGTGATGGGAGCTCCCAACGCCAAGGATGCCAGCGGGCGAAACCGTGCGCAAACAGCTAGCAACGCACCGGGTAAAATCAAGAATCCCGTCACGACGGCTATGGCGGCGAAAAGACTTAACACCTCTGTCCCTTTCGGCCGGATTTGCCGGTGAATAACCCTCCCGTCATCTCTTTTGCAAGAATTCCTCGACCAGGTGCCCGGCAACCAGGCTCTGAACGTTTTGGCTGAAACATTTCCCGGGGTTTATGCCGGAAACGGCACCCGTCAAGCAACCCGCGCAGAATCTTGGCGAATCTCTGCCGACGTCCCGGCGCAAACACCAGGTTGAAGGCCACGAATTTCGCCAACCACAGCACGTATCCCCACCGCCAGCCGGTCGGAATCGGTGCCAGGCCGCGAATCAACCAGCAGGTGTTGCGCACCAGGTAATACACGCGAAATGGGCTGTGGACATGCACCACTTGCGCCCGCCCCGGTAGCTTCACAATTTCATCGCCCAGCTGGTGGTCGATAGTGGCCGCAGTGACCAGCAGGGTTTGCATTCCCGCCGCCCGCGCCCGCGCGGACCATTCCAAATCCACATGGTCTATAAACATGTCGGCATTCATCGGTCCCACTGTTCGCCAGACCGTCACCGGCACGTACAGCCCCGAGGCAATCAGGAAAGCCGCCGGTAGCACCGCGTTTTCCTGCAGCTCCGCGTCGGGGTAGCGCCGCGGCCCGCGCGGAGTGTCCCGGTAGGCCAGGACATCGCGTTTAGCCGGATCGGTTTCCCGGTGGTCGAAAGCCAAACCACCGAAAACCGAGATTCCCCCCGCAACGTCCCCGACCAAGCGTTGGTATTCCGCCATTTCCGCCGCTTGGATTTGCGAGACATAGTCCGGGGCAAAAACCGAGTCCTGGTCAAAGAACAGTAACGCCGCATCGCCCCCGGTCGGCTCGTTGCCACATGCTCTCGCCCGACGTGCTTCCCTCGCTCCGGGACTGTCTTTGCCTCCCGCCCCGGGGATTTCCCCGGTTTTTACTGCGGTTACGCCGGGCACGTCGCCCGCGCGACAGGTGTCTTCGTTGGGCGGGGTTTCGCGGGATTTTTCACGAGGCGCCACCCCGGAAGTTTCGCGGGGATTCCCGGATGGCGCCTCATGCAACGGAGAAAACCCGAGCCGACGCAAGGCGTGGCGCGCCCCAATATTCTGGGCGGCGGCAATCCCGAGGTTGCGCCCCAGCGCCAACACCACCACCCCGCGCCGCGTCCACCCCCGCCAATACCGCAACAGCTCGGCAGAAGGACTCGGGGTGTTATCCACCACAATTACCCCGGTGACCTGCGGCAACAGGGACTCTATGGTAGCATCCAACCGTGCGGTGTCGGGTTGAAACGCCACCCCGATAGCCCAGACTTTTGCCTCGTTTACTTTCATACCACCCAGTCTAACCGGTACCGAAAACCCAAAATTGCGCTAAGTTGCACGACGCGTTTTGCGCGACAGAATACGTCAAACACCGACTCGGTTGTCCTAAACCCGGATTGGTCTATCGCGTTGAACTATCCAAAAGATAGACCTGCCCGAATCAACTAGCCCAGCGAAGCAATGTAATCCAAGGTCGCCTGGTATTCGGGCAGCAACCCCTGTTCGCGTGCCTCGGCCAGGCTCGGCGCGGCGGTGTCTTTCTCGCTCAAAAGCACCTGTAGCGGTCGCCCTTGCAAATCTTTATCCGGGAACACCAGACCCACCTCGGGGTCAACCGGCGACACGCCGTGCTCACGCCCCGGATTGTAGCCCTCGGAACACAGATACACCACGGTGGAATCGTCTTCCAAAGCCACGAAACAATGCCCCAAGCCTTCGGACAAATAAATCGCCCGGCGATGTTCACCCTCCAGCAACACCGAATCCCAAGCCCCGAAAGTCGGGGAACCCACGCGAATATCCACCGCGAAATCCAGCACTGCCCCGCGTGGACACATCACGTATTTGGCCTGGCTGGGGGGTACCTCCGCGAAGTGAATCCCGCGTACCACCCCGGCTTTAGAAATAGAGCAGTTGGCCTGTACCAGGCTCAGCGGATGCCCCACGACCTTGGCAAATTCGCCCAGCTTGTACATTTCCATAAACGCCCCGCGTTCGTCGGGAAACTGCTTGGGGGTAATCTCCCACGCGCCGGGCACTTTCAGTTCGCGGTATTCCATTGATACTTCTTTCTCTCACAGTCGTTGCAGTTACCCGTTCAATTATAGTTCGCCAGGTTGCGTTCACACCCACGTTGGCATTACCGTTCGTGCCCCTTGACGTTTCCGTTTCATGAGGTGCCAACCCGGACGGCGAGCGCTCTCCCCCAGCCTGCCCCCTTTCCCGATTCAAAATAAGCCGCCGCGTAAGCGCCCACGCCAAGAATCCCGGATGGCACCTCATGAACCCGAAAAATACCGCAACGTAAATGCAACGATTCCACTTTCGTTGCACTTACGTTGCATGCCTGCCACGAAAATACCCACAGCCGTGCCTCGATTTTGACAGTAAACCACTGCGGGACAGAATCAGGAGAATTCAGGGACGAGGCGGCGGATTATGTGACAAAACCAGGAAAATTCGCATACAGAAGGCCGATATATTGCCTGGAGTGCCGGTTTTCTCCTGAATTCATCACGTTCGACACCAGATTCCGAACCTGAACCGAGCCACAAGGCTAGTCGACTTCCCAGCCGCTGACCGCCAGGGTTTCACGGTACACTTCGTCGTATTCTTCGGCAATAGCCGCCGGGGAATAGCGGTCACCAATCGTCGCGGAAACCTCGGCAGCGGACAGGCCGAGGGTTTTAGCCTGCAACTGCTGGCAAGCCTCGGCCCAGAACTTCGAGTTCTTTTCGGTTACTACCGTGACTACTTTGGCGGTGTCGTCGTTGATATATTCCAAATCCTTCGCGCCCTCTCCCACCACGGCGGGTCGTCCCGCCAACAAGGCCTGCGCCAAAGACAGATAGAAATTCTCCGACTTGGTCGGGCCGATAAACAAGTCCGCTGCCTCCAGCGCCGCGTCCACCCCCCCAGCCTCGGCCGAAGACACGAACTCAACCCACTCTCCCAAGCCTAATTCCTTGACCTTCTCCTGGGAGCGAATCTTGGCGGTACCTTCGCCCACCCAGGTCAAAGTCGCATCCACCCCCGCTGCCCGCAAGGTTTTCACAGTACGAATCGCAATCTCGGGTTGATGGCGCGACGTAACTGCCCCCACCGAAACCAATCGCAGCTTGCCTTTTTCCCGCGGCCGTTCCACAAAAGCCTCGGGTTTAAGCACAATATAGGGCACCGCCGCCGTGTACTTCCCGTAACGACGTTCGGCAATATCCTCAAGCATTTTTACGGACGGGGCGGTTAAACCGTCGGGATTCAACAGAATCTCTTCCACCGGCAGAATCTCACTGGGCCAGCCTTGCGGGCTGGTCAGCTGCCACGGTTCGGTGTGCACCCACGGGCAGGCCAGCTGTTCGTCTTGCCGCTCTGGCAGCCCAAAGGGAATCAGCGACCATAGATTCATGGTGTGCATAATCTGGAATCCCGGCGCAATAGAGTACACAATCTGGGCGGCACGCTCGTAGTCCTCCGGGGTTCTCAAGGCATTAGGGAAGCCCCGTACCTCTACCGCCCCGTCTTGGTAACGGCTTTCCTCTGCCCCTGCTGCTTCGCTGCGCAGATGAATCACGGTAACATCATGAATTTGGCCGATAGCCTGGGCGGTAATCCGTACGAACTGTCCCACGTGGGGTGAGGCTTCAGTGGGGTAATCATTAGAGACGATAGCAACCTTCATGCTTTTATTATGCCGTTAAAACGTCTTCAGCTCGTGCTATTAAACGCCTGAATATTGCCCCGAACAAGTCTGCAAGTCCACTCGATAGAGCCGTTGGCCTGAAAATTCGCTGCCGTTAATGCTGCCGCTAGGATGTTCCGCTACCTTGGTCAGTATCGACTCGGGCAGCCGAAATGTTACGTCGTTTTCGTGCCACAACCACCGGTAGGCGCCAAACCGCGATCCCGCCGCGCTGCGGTCAGTATCCACGTAGTAATGTGTCACCCCCAGCTGTTTTAGGTACCTACAGCTCACGGCGCTGAGGGTGCCGTCATTCAAGTCACGCATCACCCGCAAAGCGTCTCCGCGCGGCCAAGACAGACTGGGGAACACGACCCGTTTTCCCTCCAGTATCCACCAGTAGGCTGTCCCCTCCTGAGGTGCCCCCCAAATCACGGCCTGGGGCGGCAAATGCGGGGCTTGATGCCTTATAAAATCCTGTTCCGCCGCAGTTAACATGGTGCCACGCACTATTTCCTGGGGATCATAAGAACGGGCTATCACGGATTGGCGCCCCCACAAAGTGGCTCCGGAACTGGCCACCAGCAGCACTCCCACCAAAGCTAACTGCAAGGATTTCATGGATACGTCCAGGTTACGAGTCAGGCAAAACGCCTCGAGACTCTGCAAGCACCTCATGAACCCGTAAGCAGCCAGAGGAAGACTGTACATTAATACCAACGATGCCAAACGGGAAGCCTGGAGATACCACGGAGCCGCCAAGAAGTACCCCGGCCACACGGGGCCGGCCGCTAAAAGATAAAACACCCAAGAGATTAGGAAACCCCATACCAGCCATCCCAAGCGCCGCGCCCGCCACAGAGACACACTGGCTCCCAGAGCCGCCACAGTGGTTATTATCCCGGTGATACCGAAATCCGGGCGTGCCCAGCCGGAAGGCCAGTCGGCAAACATCCACAAAGCATTGGCGACCAGGTTGTTGCGGTGATTAGCAAACTTAGTCATACCAATCAGCCGAGGCAGCAACACCACCGCAAACATCCCGAACACCAACATCGCGAAACCGCCACCCACCAGGATTTTCGTACGGCGAGCGCGCCGCCACTTCATGAGAAGCCACCCAAGCCACGCCGCAAAGGGAATCCCCAACAGCAGTAAAAGGTTAAACATGGCACTGGGGTGGGTGCAGGCCAGACCACAGACCGCCACAAAAAACCCTAGACCGAGCCAGGCGAAGAGCTGTGAGGAATAGAGAGCTTGGGATAACACCTGGTGCCAGCGGTACCAAGTGGACTTAAGATACTCGATACTCGGCGGGATATGCCCGATGGCGCGAGAATCGCGGGAATCGCGAGAACTGGCGTCAGCACGCGAAGAATCGCATAGGCTTGCCCCACCCGATTTGCCACCGCACGAAGCACCCGCCCCAAGACCGAGGCCGGGCTGGGGTCGCAGCCGATAAATCATCAACCCCAGGATTATCACCCCGGGGGTAGCCACCAGAGACAAGTTATAGGGCGGGGTTGCATAGTTCGCTACCGCCAGGGTAGGAAAGTTTATTCCCACCGCCGCGCCCAGCATCGCAAGGCCACTCATGAAATAGGAATCCGGAGTCGACCCACGCAAAGAAACCACCGTCAGCAGCGTAAACACCCCTATCATCAGTGGCCACAGCCCCAAAAAAACCAAAGTAATCGCGGTATAAACCGTCACCGGCGATCCAGGCAGCAAAGAGACAATATTGTGAAAAATATTGGGATAATAGACTTCCTCCCCGTTGTACAGCGGCGCAAAAGCCACCCACGGCGAAGCCGAGGCGCGTTCGCGGGTATAGCGAATCGCCGAAAGATGAAAAACCACATCCCAGGTTTGCGCCACGCGTCCCCCCGCGCGGGTTGCCACCAAATACGGCAAGCCACTAATGAAAACACAGAGCCACCCGGCCAGCCACCAGCCGCGAGTCAGTCGAGTCTGGGGCACCTGGGGCCATCGCGCCTTCACCCCTGGCCGCAAGGTCAGTAAACGCCCCAATACGAAAGGCAGCAACACCAGCCCCATCAGTGGCGACACCAGCCATACCCGCCACGGCAAGTGCAAACCAATCGCAATCCAGGTCACCGCCGCCCACACCCCCAGGCTCAAGGCTGGGGCGGTAACCAGACGCAAGGCACCTTGGATTCCCAAACCCCACGCCACCATCCAGCCGGGAATAATCAAAGCCACTACGGCGGCTCCTAGGGCAGCTGTCAGGCCGGCGATAAGCAATACTGTTCCCAAGGCTTGAACCCTTCGTGTCGCATCCGTAGTGTTTTTACGTATTGAGTGAATTTAACGTATTTAGAGCGGTTGTAGCGCTTTTAGTGTCTTTCCAGGAAAATGATACAGAACTGCGGGTGCGAAACCAAGGAACGCCCCGCCAAGGCACAAGCTGCCCCGCCGCCCACACCAGAACTTCCCCCCATCTGGGCGGAAACGCTATGATTTATCTCAGAAGCTTACGGAAAGTTCGCGGCATAAATCGCAGAATATTCCACAGTCAATCCCCAAAGGAAGGAATACGTAATGAACACGAAGACCGTGGCTGTTATCGGCCTGGGATACATTGGCCTCCCCACGGCGGTGGCGTTGGCCGGAGCAGGGCACCGCATCCTCGGAGTGGACACCAATCCCAGCCACGTCCAGGCTGTAAACGCCGGTCAAGTGCCCTTCTTGGAACCAGGCTTAGGCGAGGCCTTGCAAAAAGTCCACGCGGCGGGGCTGATTACCGCCTCGGAACAAGCCGCCCCGGCTGATGTCTATATTGTCTCGGTTCCCACACCATTCCAGGGCGACCACCACGCGGATTTGTCTTTCGTGATGGCCGCCGCCGACGAGATTTCCCCCTACGTGTCCAAGGGCGCGCTGGTGATTTTGGAATCGACTTCCCCCCCGGGCACCACCGAAGCCATGAGTGAACGCATCGAGCACAACCGCCCCGACCTGGCCGGGAGTCTCTTGTTCGCGCACTGTCCCGAACGGGTGCTGCCGGGCAAGATTATGGTGGAAATGTTCACTAATGACCGGATTGTCGGCGGCCTCACTCCGGAAGCAGCCCAGGCCGCCCAGGAACTTTACGCCAGTTTCTGTCGCGGCCAGATTCGCTTGACGGACGCGAAAACCGCTGAGTTGTCGAAGCTGGCGGAAAATTCTTTCCGGGATGTGAACATTGCTTTTGCCAATGAGTTGGCCAAAATTTGTGACTATTTGGGCATTGATGTGTGGGAGTTGATAGATCTTGCTAATCTGCATCCGCGAGTGAATATTCTGCGTCCCGGTCCCGGAGTGGGCGGGCACTGCATCGCGGTCGACCCGTGGTTCATTGTGGATGTGGCGCCTAGCCTGGCACGTCTGATTCACACGGCTCGCGAGGTAAATGATTCGCGTCCTGACGATGTGGTTGCCCAGGCACAGACTCTGATTCATGAGGTGCGCGCCGAAAATGCGGGTCAGCCCACAAAAATCGCAGTCTTGGGTTTGGCGTTCAAACCGGATGTTGACGATCTGCGTTCCTCCCCTGCGATTACGGTAGCGGATAAACTGGCCGGTTTGGACAAAGTAGAGTTGCTGGTTTGCGAGCCAAATACCGCCACTTTACCCCCGATTTTGACCGGGCGTTCCAATATTCGGAAGGTCGAGCTAGCTGAAGGGTTGCAAGACGCGGATTTGGTGGTGGGTTTGGTGGCACACCGCCAGTTCCGAGCGCTTTCCCGCGATTCCCTCACAGTTCCGGTTTTGGACGCGTGCGGGATTTGGCGCTAGCTCACGTTGGTTGCGGGGAAAGCGGCTTCACGAGGTGCCGCCCGCTTTTCCCGGCGTTTTTTGAATACCCCGGCTTTTTCGCCAGGTTCTCGAGGTGCCACCTCGAAGGGCGAAGGTTCTTTCAACAGGCACGCTAGGCATGAATATAAATCTTGCGCCAGTGTAACAGCAGCGCTAATGCCCACCACGCCACCATATTCAAGAAAATAAACCGATAGGGAGCCCCGAGCGTATCACCCAGTTTAGCGGCGATACGCCAGGCCAGTCCCGGTTCGGGGCCCAGACGGTTCAACACATCTATCGCCAGGTGTGACCCGAAGTAGACCAGCAGCGAATTCCGACCTAAAGCCGTAAAAGGCCAGGCTATCCGCTCGCGAATTCGCGAATTTCCGGAGCGCAGCGGTACGTCGAAGCACAAAAACGCCACCGCGAAAATCAATACCCCAACCGCCCCGGCTATCAAGGAAAATGATGGAGTCCACAAGCGTTTGAAAGCCGGCACCCAAATGGTCAATATCAGCCCGAACACACTCATCGCTGCGGCTAAAGCCAAGAGTTTCACCGGCCCGGTTTTCCATCCCAGACGCCTCGAAGACAAGGCCAGGTGTCCGGCGGTGGTGCCGGCTGCGGCCGTGAGTAAAGCCCCGGTAATCGCTACGAGGCCTTCGGGGTCGTGGCCTAAAAAGCCCCCATAGTACATATGCGCTCCCAACAGCGCCCGATCCCACATCCCGGAGGGGTTACAGCTTGGCGAAAGCACTCCGGAAGGGCAAGTCCCCGCCCACCACGTCAACAGCCCGGTCTGTAGCACTGCCACCCCGGCGGTAATTCCCGCCCAGGCCATCCAATTGCGAGCGAACAGGTGACAAGTCGCGATTATCGCCACAATCACCGCATACACCTGGAGTGGCCCGGTGAAACGGAAGGTGGCTGGATCCCATTGCCCGCTGGAAACCCCGTTGTACAGCAGGCCGACCACAACCAACACCACGATACGACGCAGGGTGACTTTGAAGGACACCCGATTGTGATAGGCGAAGGCCAAGCCGATACCTGACAGGGTCACGAACAGCGGAAATATCATATCATAATAGCGAATCCCTATCCAAGGCGCGTGAATCAGCCAGTCGGGACGCGGCAGCAGCCACGCCGCCGAGGTCACCGACATAATCAGGAACCAGCCACGCCCCACGTCCAGCGAGGTGATACGCCCGGGCTTCGCCGGTTTCGTTTCGGTTTGGTTTGTCTCGCCAGTGTTAGGCTCGGTCTGTCGGGTTGTTGCCGCCTCGGATTGGGTCGCCGCGCTGGGGTTTCCCGTTTCACGAGGTGCCATCCCGGAAACTTCGCTTGAATCGGAAATGGCACCTCGTGAAACCGAAGTATCAAACCTCACCCCCACGTAACCCGCAGGAGCCGCGTGATGCGGACCTCCCGGAAGATTTCGATGCTGCCAGAAATTCACAAATTCACCCCTGTTTCAAAACGGTTTCAGGAGCCAAACTGACACCCCGAGCAGTCAAGGTATGCAAGAAAAACTGTTGACGTGCGAATAAAACATCGGAATGAGCCAACTGATATTCCCCCGGAATCCACGGATCAGGGAAAGCCAGCCACCCGTAAAACTGCTGGTAGGCACCAAGACGCTTGGCTGGAAACAACACGGAATGCTTTGATATGCCCTCGCGAAACTCGGTGTCTATCCAACTGAACTGAGGGTATTTGCGGGGCTTATCCCCAGGTTGAATTTCAACCCCTTGGAATTCGTCATGCCACCCCTGCCACGACGAACCGTTGTGTTGCAAACCCATATAGTCCTCGTATTCGTCTATCGATAGAACCCGCTTTTCATTCGCTCTCGGATCAAAGGGGTTCACCACAATCCACGCCCCGTTTTTAGCTTTATCAGCCAGTTTAATTCCCGCATTCGTCACCGCCAGGTGGTCGTGATGCTTGTACAGCAAAGCCGCCTCGGAGCTATGTTTCGGGTCGACCTCGGGGTCGTTGTAATACCCGGCCGCAGTAACAGCCACCAGCGGTAAATCGGGCAGTTTCGAACCGCGCCACGTCAGGATTTTTTCTACCCCAGCCACGACTTTCTCGCTGGTCAAGGTGCCGTCGCCCAGGTTCAAAGCAATACGACCGCTATTTTTCCCCAACCAAGTGTCGACGGGTCGGCCGTCAACATTAACCGTTTCATGAGTCGCTTCGAGATCCAAGGCCAGGCTGGGATACCGGGCAGCGACCCGGTTCCAAAACTGGTTCCAGGAATGAATCCGGTTTCCCCCACATTCCGGGGTGTGCGCCAATGCCTGTGGCACAGGTGGAGGATACTCCCCCAAGTCACCCTGCAAACCAGGGGGACCTGCAACTCGACAGTTGCCGGTGGCCTCGCCAGAGGTGGCGGTAACTATCAGCATATAGGTGGAGTTGTCGGTGGATAGCGCGGTCAAACCTTGCAGTTCGTCGTCAGGATGCGGGGTCAGAAACAGGTGCATTTGGCGCGGCGCTTCGCTATGCGTCACGTGGACAACCCCGACACACAATATCGCCACCACCAGCACACAAAGCACCGCTACCAGGATTTCTTTCCTTGTCATAATCTGGTTCGCACGTGGCTTCATGGGAAGTTGTGTCGCTGTTTTCACACCGATAGATTCTAGCGCGTTTTTGGAACCACCACGCGCTGCGGCAAGTCACAGTTTTGTATGCCGCCGGGTGGTGCACGCCGGACCGGGTCGCGAAAATCGCTACCTGGAGCGCATAATCGAGGCGGTAGCGGCTTTGCCCGAGCGTTACATCTTGGACATGTATTTGACCCCCAATAATGCTGGGTATATCTGCCGACAAAAACGCGAGGGTGCCGGAGTGGCACGCACCCCGGTAGCGCGGCCGCGTTTTTCGATTCTGGCTCCTTTCCAGGCACCGTGCCCCTTGAATCCCGACCTGAATCGACTCTATTACCGGGTGTGGCACCTGGGCTCACTGCCCGCAGCGTGATAGGGAAGCTGGGGCTGCACTACAGCACCGAAAAATCAGGGAGACGTTTACCCACCCCGAAAAGCTCCTCCAAAGCAGCTACCACCCGCGCCGCTGCCCGGCCGTCCCCGTAAGGATTAACCGCGTGAGCCATTTCCGCTCGTGCCGGGGCGGAAGTCACCAAGTGTTCCAGCTGCTCGTGCACCGAGTCAAAAGCGACACCTACCAGTCGCGCGGTACCGGCGGCAATCGCCTCGGGGCGCTCCGTAGTGTCGCGCATCACCAATACCGGCTTGCCCAAGGCGGGAGCTTCCTCTTGAATCCCGCCAGAATCCGTGAGCACCACGTCACACCCCTGCAACAAACCCGCAAAAGGCGCATAGGGCTGGGGATCGCCAATAATCACGTTTTCCACCCCACCTAAAACTTCGGTTAGGGTGGTTCGCACCTGGGGGTTAGCGTGGGCTGGTAACAAGAACGTGACTTCGGGGTGTGCCTGGGCACAATCGCGAATCGCCAGCGCCATCTGGTGCATGGGTTCCCCCCAGGATTCCCGGCGATGCACCGTAACCAAGACTTTTAGCCCGGGATTCGACAAGCCCCTCATGAACCCGGCATCCAACCCCTCCCCCGCGTGACCAGAAGCAATCACGTGATGCAGAGCATCAATTACCGTATTACCGGTGACCGCAATCGCGCCCGGGTCAACGTTCTCACGCAATAGGTTATCCCGCGCCCCCGCAGTGGGAGCCAAATGCAGGGAAGTGACCGCGCCAGCCAGACGGCGATTGCCTTCCTCCGGGAACGGCAGCGCCAGGTTCCCCGAACGCAAACCGGCCTCCAGATGCGCCACCTTTATCCCCCGGTTGAAAGCCGCTAACGCCGCCGCCATCACCGTAGTGGTATCCCCCTGTACCAAGACCACGTCCGGGCGGATTTGCGCCAATTTTTCGTCCAGCCCCACCAAAACCCGCGCCGCCAGCGCGTTCAAAGATTGTCCCGGGCGCATCACCGACAGGCTTTCATCGGGGGTAATACCGAAAACCTGATTGACCGAGGCGACCATCTCGGGGTGCTGCCCGGTGGTCAGTGTCGTGACCCGCAACTTCGAGTCACGCAAAGCCAGGATAACGGGGGCAACTTTAATGGCTTCGGGGCGGGTGCCGTAAACCACAAGGATGTGGGGTTTTTCGCTCATGTATCCAGTCTAGCGCGATTAGCCGCATTAGACTGTAGGGGTGGAAAAGTTGAAAATGCTGTTGGTGTCGTATTCGCGCTTGGTGTCTGATGCGCGAATTTTGAAGCAAATCAACCTGTTCAAAGACGATTACGAACTGACCACCTGCGGATACGGCCCGGCTCCAACGGGAGCAGCGGCGCACTACCAAATTCCCGACGAGGCAGCCTATTGGCGACGCAACCGGGTAGAGACGATTTTGCGGCTTTATACCCGGGCGTACTGGTCTTCCCCAGCCTCGGCGTGGTGCCGCGAGAATCTTTCTCGGGGCGGATTTGACGTGTGCTTCGCCGATGACATTGACACGGCGGGTCTGGCTTTGTGGCTGCGACCCCGCTGCGGGGTTCACGCTGATTTGCATGAATATTCCCCCCGCGAAAAGGAAGACGTGTGGCGGTGGCGGGTGTTTGTGAAACCATACATGGAATGGCAGGTGCGCCACTTTGTAACCCGCGCCGACTCGGTCACTTCCACGGCCACCAAGTTTTGCGAGGAATACCAACGTAACTTTGGGGTGGACGCGAAGTTGGTGGTTAACGCTTCGCCCTATGCGGATTTGAATCCCACTCCCCTGCCGGAGCCGGGTCAGCCGTTGCGCCTGGTTCACGCCGGGGCGGGTCGCGAGGATCGCTACTTGGAAACCATGATTGACTCGGTGGCGGCACTGCCAGGTCGCTACACCTTGGATATGTATTTGACAGCTAATAACGCGGCTTATGTCGCGCAACTAGGTGAATACGCGGCGCGGACGCCGAATGTGCGGGTGCTGCCCGGGGTACCTTACCACGAGCTGATTCCCACCTTAAATCGCTATGACCTGGGGATTCACAATCTCCCGCCGGTGAACTTCAATAATCGCTATGCGCTACCAAATAAATTTTTTGACTTTGTCCAGGCTCGTCTAGGCATGGTGGTCGGTCCTAGCCCGGAAATGGTTTCGCGCCTGGATAAGTACCATTTAGGGCGGGCGGCCACCGATTTCACCGCCGAGGCGCTACGGGTGGCACTAGAGCAAACCACCCGCGAAGAGGTCGCGCAGTGGAAGCAAAACGCGGCCGCGCACGCCCGCGAAATGTCCAGCGAAACTGTCGTGGGCACCTGGCGCGACGCGGTTGCGGCAATTGTCGCCACAGACCCGTCTGCACCCTGAGCTGTCCACGGTAAAATGAGCGATGTCAATCCTAAAGAAAAGGGCGGGGCGTATGGCGGAAAACCTGCGGGTACTGCACTTCAATGACTGTGCTAATGTAGGGCTTTTTTTGGTGCGGGCGGCGGCGCGGGCCGGTTACCACTGGGATTACCTGCCGCCGGACAAGGTGCGTCCCGCGCATACCCCCCAGGGAATCGGCCGGGTGCGTTGGTTACCGTACTTCATGAGGCGCTGGCACCTCATGAACCGTAACACAATCGTGCACGTCCACTACGCAACCTCGGTGCCGCTAATCCACCAGCGTCCCCTACCCAAACGCCCGTATTTCCTGCACCTGCACGGCAGCGATATTCGCCGCCGCTGGAAGGAACCCCAGTGGCACGACCTGGTGCAACACGCCATCGACGGGGCGCAAAAGGTGTATTACACCAATTTGGACACGGTTGAGGAAGCTACCGCAGCCCGGGCGGATGCCCAGTACATGCCCGCCTTTGTCGAACCGGAACTGTTACCCGCCTGGCGCGGAGGCCAACCCGGGAGGGACATCAGGCAACGCCGGGTGGTCTTCGTTTCGCGGTGGGACGAGGACAAAGGCGTTGCCCGCCAGCTACAACTGGTCGCCCGGCTGCGCCAAGCCTTCCCGGCTCTGTCCCTAGAAGGCTTGGATTGGGGCCCGGGGGCACCGGAAGCCGCCCGCCTGGGGGTAAAACTGTATCCCAAGATGCCCCACTCCAAATTCCTGGACTGGCTGGCCGGGGCGGATTTGGCCATCGGTCAGGCCAACCGTATCCTCGCCATCTCCGAGTTCGAAGCCATGTATATCGGCTTGCCGCTGGCCGCGTTGGGCTCGCGCCTGCCCCGCCTGGATGACCACTCCACGCCCCCCGCCCTGGAAGGCACCCTGGAAGATGTGGTGGAAGCCATCGCGGCGGCGCTGGAAAACCCCCAGGAAACCGCCACTGACCTGGGCGGACGCCAGTGGGTGGTGGCGCATCACCTCGCGGATGCCTATATTCCCGGATTGTTGGCGGACTACCGGCGCGCCACCCTTTGATGACACAAATCGGGGATTTTTTGGGGGTGAGGCTCAAATATACAGAGCCTCACCCCCATTTTCTCCCCGATTTCTGCCGGTGGAACCCCGATATAGAATAATTCTTAAGTCTGCCACGCGCCGGATTTGGTGCCAGACGGAAAGGAACGCATGTCACGCATAATTGAAACCGCGCAGGTCGCACCGAATGCCACCATTGGTCAAGCTTGTTCTATCTGGGATTATGCCCAAATCCGCGAAGGCGCCACCCTGGGTGATAACTGCATCATCGGACGCGGAGCGTATATTGATGCGGGTGTGACCTTGGGGGACAACTGCAAGGTACAAAACTATGCACTGGTCTATGAGCCGGCACAGCTCGCCGATGGGGTGTTCATTGGTCCGGCCGCCGTGTTGACCAATGACCACTGGCCGCGAGCTATAAACCCCGATGGGACGCTGAAAACGGCCTCGGATTGGGAGGCCGTGGGAGTCACCGTAGGTCGCGGCGCGGCGATTGGGGCGCGCGCGGTGTGCGTTGCGCCAGTCGCCATCGGTGCCTGGGCCACGGTAGCAGCCGGGGCGGTGGTCACCACGGATGTGCCCGAGTATGCGCTGATGGTGGGGGTTCCCGCCCGGCGGATTGGGTGGGTTGGTCGCGCCGGGGTGCGTTTGATTCCATGTCCCACGCATGAGGAGTTAGCCGAAAATCCAGAGCAAGCCCCTCATGAACCCGTCACCCACTGGGAGTGCCCCGCCACCGGGGAAACCTACACGCAACACGGTGAAACCCTGGTCTTAGACCCCCAGTGAGAGTAGCGTTAACCGTGGCAAACTTGACCGGGCGACCGGCCGACAAAAACCCAAATTGCAAGGAGAAGTAAATGAGTAAGGACTTTATTCCCGCCGCGAAGCCAATTATCGGTGCGGAGGAACGGACGGCGGTGGACGGCGTGCTGCAATCCGGGATGCTGGCGCAGGGCAGCGAAGTCGCAGCCTTTGAAACCGAGTTCGCGGACGTGCTTGCCGCCGGGCGTGAAACCGTGGCGGTAAACTCGGGGACTTCCGCACTGTTGTGCGGACTGTTGGCGGCCGGCATCGGAGCAGGCGACGAAGTTATTGTGCCCTCCTTTACTTTTGCGGCTACCGCGAACTCGGTGGCGCTGACCGGAGCGACCCCCGTGTTTGCCGATATAGAGCCCGAGTATTTCTGTCTGGATCCGCAAGCTGTGGCGGCGGCGGTCACCGAGCGTACCAAGGCGATTTTGCCAGTACATCTTTACGGTCACCCCGCCAATATGACCGCCTTGGGCGAGATTGCGCGGGAAAACGGCCTGACGATTTTCGAGGATGCGGCTCAGGCTCACGGGGCGACTTGGAGTGGACAGCCGGTGGGGACTTTCGGGGTTTTCGGGGCGTTTTCGCTTTATCCCACCAAGAACATGACTTCCGGTGAAGGGGGGATGATTACTTGCGAAACCTCGGAGTTGGCGCGCAAATGCCGCCTGTATCGCAACCAGGGTATGGAAAAGCAATACGAAAACGAGGTTGTGGGATACAACTTGCGGATGACGAATATTCACGCCGCGATTGGGCGCGAACAGTTGAAAAAGCTCGCGGGCTGGACGGCGAAGCGCCGTGAAAACGCCGCATTCTTGTCGGCCAATCTGCAGGGAGTGAAAGTACCCGCGATTGCCCCGGAGGCCACCCATGTGTTCCACCAGTACACGATTCGCGTGGCGGACGACCGCGACGGGTTTGTCAAGGCTTTGCGCGAGGAATACCAGATAGGTTCTGGGGTGTACTACCCGATTCCCAACCATCGGCTGCCGTCCTTGGCGCGTTTCGCGCCGGGGCTGGATTTGCCCGCCACCGAGGCTGCCGCCCGCGAGGTCGTTTCGCTGCCGGTGCATCCTTCGTTGGACTCGGAAGACTTGGAGCGGATTGTTACGGCGGTGAATACTTTGGCGGGGGCGGGTGCGTAGTTTCGCTTCTTTGCCGGTTCATGAGGGGCTTGCCGGGATTTGCGGCTAGCACCTCATGAACCGTAAAAAACGTAACGCAACCACGGAAAGTTAGGAAAGTTATGGAAGAAATCAAAGTCGGAGTCATCGGAATCGGTTCTATGGGTCGCCACCACGTGCGCAATGTGCGGGAAACCCCGGGCGAGACCCTGGTGGCGGTGGCTGACCCGGGCGGCGACAAATTCGGGGTCGCCGGGGATTTGGAAGTCCTGCCGGATGTGGAAGCCTTGATTGCGGCGGGAATCGAGGCTGCGATTGTGGCGGTGCCCACTGCCTTTCACCGTGAAGTGGCACTGCAGTTGGCTGCGGCGGGGGTGCATACTTTGATTGAAAAACCTCTGGCTCCCAGCGTGGCCGAAGGGCGCGAGATTGTGGCGGCATTCGAGGCAGCCGGGGTGGTCGGAGCGTGTGGCTACGTGGAGCGTTGCAACCCGGCTTTAATGGAACTATCGCGGCGAGTGAAAGCCGGGGAGCTGGGCGAGATTTTTCAGATTGCGACCCGGCGGCAAGGACCTTTCCCGGTGCGGATTGCCGACGTGGGGGTGATTCAAGACCTGGCGACTCATGACGTGGACTTGACGGCTTGGCTGGCGGGCGCGCCGTATCGCAGTATCGCGGCGCGGGCGGCACGGAAATCCGGGCGCGACCAGGAAGACCTGGTGTTGGCAACCGGGGTGTTGGAAAACGGGGTGATTGTGAATCACGTGGTGAACTGGTTTAGTCCGTTTAAGGAACGTGTCACCACAGTTACGGGCGAACGCGGCGCACTGGTGGCGGATACGATGAACTCTACCTTGACCTTCTTTGAGAATGGAACCAAGGAAGTCGAATGGGATCAGGTTGCTAATGTCCGGGGCGTATCGGTGGGCGAGGTGCGCCAATACGCCCTGGATCAGCGTGAACCCTTGCGGGTGGAGCACGAGAATTTCTTGGCGGCGATAGCCGGGGATACCAGTCGTATTGTCAGCCTAGGTGATGCTCTGGGCACCCTGCGGGTGCTGGATGGCATAGTGGAGTCCTGTCGCACTGGTGAAACCATCACTCTAAATCAGGTGGGTTGAATAATTTTAGTTGGATAAGGAATTTTCAAAAATTATCACATATCTATCGTATTTCTCTCCAGTAAAGCATGGAGAGTCGGTGAATTCCTGGGGAATCTTTTCTTTCGAACCATGCAGTCCAATCAGCGATATATTTCCTATATAGTTCCCATTGTCATATTTAAATTTTTCGCCCAATCTCACAAAGTCGTTTTTGCTGATTTGAATTTTTTCACTGGACACCTGGTAATCCGACAATAGAACCGCAGGAACTTGCTCGTGTTTCGCATTAAAGCAGAGCTGCCCCTCCCGAACAACGAATTCTCCCGTCCCTCCCATAGCTCGTTCCAAGTGTACAGCTTTATCAGCATTTTCCCTTGGTATTTGCCAGTATTTGAACTTATCAGTCTTCGCATGCTTCACCCATTCGGTTTCAGGCTCGAAAAGCGTCGCGTGCGGCACCGGTTGTTTACTGACCTCATCAGAGCCGGAATCTGGAGCCTTCGGGCTGCCGCAAGCGGCTACGCCAAGCGAAACCGCAAGACACAGGACAGTAGCAAGCACAGCCTTCCTACCCATCACATCTCCTTAATCACTTGAAGAATCGTAAAAAATGTCTATGCTACCACCTGTAAATTTCTTTCCTTCAAAACACGGGGAGTTAATAAATTCCTTTGGAAATTTCTCTTCCGGGCTGTACATCCCAATCTCAGAAACATTTCCTTTATTAACCCCATTGTCGAATTCAAATTTTTCACCAATTTGCACGAATTCATCTTTACCTATTTGAATTTTAGACCCTGAAACCTTATACGTTGAGGATAGCACGGCAGGAACCATGTGGATACCTTCTTTAAAGCAAAGCTGCCCTCCCACTACCTGTAACTCACCTATCCCATTCAGCAAAAGTTCGTTATAAATCGCATACTTAGTATTCTCCTCAGGTATTTGCCAGTATTTGAACTTATCAGTCTTCGCAAGCTTCACCCATTCGGTTTCAGGCTCGAAAAGCGTCGCAAATCGCTTTTGTGGTGAGGAATTACTTGCGGTAGGTTCATTTGTAACTGTAGGAGGGGAATTAGGCGTTGTTTGCTTAGCAGAAATCACCCTTGAGCAACCAGCTACGCTAAAACTAGCTACCAATAATAGGTAAAATAACATAGTTAACGTCTTTTTATACATGGATTACTCCATTTTTAGCTTGAAACCTGACACCGATTCAGCTTTGGTGATTTTAGTGAAAACTGAACTCGCTTGTCCATCAACATATATTTGGCCTTTGTGTATACCGGCGGCACCACCACTGGAGAACCATGGTCCACCAGAATCGCCCCTCTGCGTAACATGGTCATTTACGTACACGAGATTTCAATCAAACTTTCTTTCAGCGTCACGGTAGCAAACATCTCCTTGCACAATTGCATATTGCCTACCGGATAATTCACCTTTAACTGCAAGCCACTGTCCATAGGAGGGTTCTTCGATACGCCAGGTAACAGGGGTTAACCCCCCAGTTTTTTCACTCCAAAATTTACCTTCAGTTACAGCTTCTCCGCTCGGCACAACCACACCCACATCACCGTTGTATTCTTTATATGTAAATATCTTGTCTAAGAATATTCCGGAACCCCATTTCCCGTACACTGTTGCACCGTGTTTTAAGCAATGTCCCGCAGTAAATAGCGCATGTGGATAGTACTCATTCTCTGTTGCAAAGGCCGTGGTGCATGTCCCAATTCCCTTATATCCTGCATCATACGAGATTTTCCCCCCGCCGTAGAGGGCTTCGTCGTGCATTGTGGTGTCGGGGGAAAGAGCGTATTTTATAAGGAACACAGCCTTCTTGCCCATCATGTCCTCCTCGACAAATTTAGAAAGTAATCAATTCCGCGCCAACACCAAGGACGTTAAATCCCACACTTGGAAGGCTTGAATCTTTTTTAGCAGTCATATACGGCAGAAGTCAATACCTAAATCCTAAATGTTAGCACAAATATTTAGCCTGGTCAGTGGGTTTCAGCCAGGCGATACCCCGGTCTAACCTGGGACTTTATGAAAATCGAGAATTGTAGGAATCTTGGAAGTGGTGCCTATGTCTATTGCACCAGGAAGGAAGCGGCGGCGAAGCGCCACGGGCCTTCCGCCGCGAACCAGCCCTCGCGGTGCGCGGGCATGAGTGCCCCAAAAGACAGGAAACGGCGGCGCGCCTGGGCGCGTTGGCGCAACACGTCCACGGGAATCGTGGGATTCAAGATAGCCGCTAACAAAGCCGTGTCCGCCCGGCTAAACACCCGCTCGCAACCCGGGGCGAAATCCAGCAATTCCCGGGTAATCGCAGCCAAAGCCTGGCGTTGTTCGACATCCCACCAGTCACGCTCCCGATTCAACACCACCCCGAACACGTGAATCCGCAAGGTCTTCGCGGCCACCGCCCGGCGAACCGCCACCGGCCAGGCTTTCGCCCAGGCACGTCCCAACAAGTCCGTGACATGGCCCAGCTCCTCGGCAATCGGACGAGACTGCAAGGTGACCCGTGCCGGGCCGTCCTCGCCAACCACATAGCCCAATCCTCGACGCTGCACCACCACCCGAGAAGACGCATACAGCCGCATCGAAAACGCGATATCCTCACCCACCGCCAAACCCGGAGTCATTTCCAACCCCAGTTCCCGCAACCGAGAAACTCGCATCAACCCCAAGGGGGCGCTGCGATAATAGAGCCGATCGCGGCGAAAATCCGCTAAACCACGCAACCACGGTCGTACTGGCGGAGTGTGCACCGGCCGCCGCGCGTCACGTCCCCCGCGTTGCAACCGGGTAATCACCATATCCGCGTGATATCGCTTGGCTAAAGCCACCCAGACATCCACCGCCCCGGGATCCAAAAAATCATCGGAGCCCATAATCGCCGCAAACCGGGTCTGTACCCGGCTTAGACCGTAGTTGAAAGGCTCGGCGGGGGAATGCAAACCGTCGCGCAACTCGAGGATTTCCACGCGGGGATGCGTCGAAAGCCTCCCCGCCCCGGCTCCCCTGCCACTGCCCGAGACATCTTTATCCAAAACCGCCGCCAATTGCGCCGCCTCCAGGTTATGCGCCACCACCAGGACTTTTGCCGCCCGGCTTTGCAACACGGAAGTCACCGCTCGCCGCAGGGGACGCTTAGGGTCGTGACACGCGATTACCACGGTGGCGCTGGGTGGGGTGGGTTTCGGGTTCATGAGGTGCCTCCCTCGATTTCAGGCTTAGTTTCAACCGTGTCCGCCCCGTTTTCCTGATTAGTGTCCGGGGCGGCATCCGGCGTTTCGCCCGCCCCCCGGGATGGCACCTCATGATCGTAAGCCCGCGCGGCCATATCGGCCAAAACCAGCAACAACCCCAACATTAGCGCCATCATCAAACTCAACACCTGCAGGGTCTCGAGGAACTCCAGTGGCGAGAAAAACAGCCACGCCAAGGGGATAACCGTGAACACGATAGCGTGAATCAGCACCCACTGTTGGCGTGAAGTCACCACGAACACATTGGAAATCGGGGACGTCACCAGATTCATCGCCAGCCATGGCACCAGGGCACGGGTAATCAGCCCGGCCTCGACCCACTGCGAACCAAAAACCAGGGGAATCAACCACGGCGCCAACAACCACAGCAAGCCAAACGGCAACACGGCAAACAGTATTGCGCGTTTCATTACGGCGCGCACCAGACCCGTCAGCTCCCCGCGTTGCACCCGGCTCATGCGCTCCAGAAACACCTGGGCGATAGCCCCATTCAACAAGGCAATCGGGGCTTGCAACACGCGCCACGCCAAGTTGAACTGTCCCAAAGCATTCAGGGCGATAACTCCAATCAACATCTGGATTCCGTTGGTGCGCACCGCATCCACCAGGGCATTGGGCAGATTCAACAGGGGCATTTTACGGTGTCGACGAGCGGCCTGGCGGATAGTGGGGGCATCTGTGCCGGGGCGGCGGCGCAACTCGCCGCTTTGCCTCCCTAGGTTGAACAAGGCCCAAACCAGGCCGATGAAACTGCCGCACAGCAGACCCAGGAAAGACCGCATCCCGCCCAGACCGAAACCCAACTGGCCACCACTGGTACCCACGGATTGAGTGAAACGGTTCAGGGCAATCACCCGATATTGACGCTTGCGGTTAAACCAGTATTGCCAAATCGAAATTTGTGCGGCACAAAATACGGATAAACCCACCAAAGGGAGCCAAGTCGCCAGGGTGGGGCTGCTCCAGATTTCGGCCACAGTGTCACGGTAGAGGAAAGCCAGGAGCGTGGCGGTGAGCGATACTACTAGGTTGGCGCGGGTGGCGAGGCGCGCCAACTGCCTGGCTTCATCATCAGATTCCGGCAGGACAATCGCCAGGTCGTAGCGCAAGGTCGCTATCACGGCAAAAATCCCCGCAATCGAGGAAAACAGGGCGAACTCTCCGAAGGCTTCAGGGGTAAACAACCTGGCGGTTACCACCGAAACCGCGATAGCGATGGCCTGGCCGGCGGCGGTGCCGGTAGCCAGAATCCCAATATTACTCAGCACCGGATGCGCCGAGGCGAAACGCCGCCACCGGGCGAAACGCCGCCCCGGGTTGGGGTCTTGCCCCCCGGCAGTAGTATTCGTGGCCATAGTGTGATTTTAGTTGGTAATTTGTCACCCGTGAATATTTAGGCGCGATCTGGGCGCAGTGGGCGCCACACGCGGCTGGCACCTCGTGACGAAGAACCCAAGGCTACCACCCGCTACCAACCGCGCCACGAAGGCAGTGTCTCCCGCAAAGAATCCACCTTCCCGTCTAGCATGGCGCGATACACCGCGACATAACTGGCGCCAACCGTGTCCTCTGAAAAGGCTGTGCCGATAGTAGCGGCAATATCCCCCGCGCAATGTTGGTTATCCAGAATCTGGGCTTCCACCGCATCGGCGTAATCCCCCGGGTCGTGGTGTGGCAAGGCCTCGCCGGCCGCCGGGCGCATGTAATCCGGGTGTCCCCCCGCATCCCCCACCACCACGGGCCGGCCGTGCAAAATCGCCTCCGCACAGGAAACATAGAAATTATCCCCATGCGTCGGCCCGATAAACACGTCGGCGGCCGCGAGCTCCCGCGACACGCCTTCGTAGGGCAAGGCTCCGGTCAGCCGCAAATCCAGTCCGTGTTCCGCCGCGTAATCCCGACACGCGGATTCCAGCGGTCCGGTTCCCACCCAGGTCAGGTTGGTTTCCCGGCCGCGTCGTTGTAACTCTTGCACCACCCGCAGCGCGAACAGTGGGTCTTTGCGTTCCACCAGTCCCCCCACCGACACCAGCCGCCACGGCGCGGACGGGGCGCTCAACACGCGGCGTTCCACCAGGTTCGCCACCGGTTCCACTACGCAAGGAATCTCGACCGTGGGCTTATGCGGTCGCACCGTCCGCAGCGGAGCCGACAGATACGGGCACACCGCCGTAACCACGTCGGGCAAGCGTTCCAGCCCTAAAATCACTGGCCTGGCGGCGCGCAACCCCAGCCCAAGCGTGTCGGGATTCGTCAGTCCTGACCAGTGTTCGGTGTGTACCCACGGCATACCGGCAGGTTTCCCCACTAGCACGGGTGCCAACGCGGACATGGCCATGGAATGCACCAGGTCAGAGCCCCGCAGGTAGGTCGGCAGCAGTCGCCCGGCGCGCCCCAAGTCGAGGGGAGAAAACGGGTCAAAGGGAATGCGCACCACCTCGATACCCTCGTGGTTCACCCGCCGTGAACCGTCATAGAGCCGGGGTGCCACCAGGTGTATCAGCCGTACTTTCGCCCCGGCTTTGGCGATGGCGTGCAAATCTTTGACGATAAACGACCCCGAGGCGGGGGCTTTCTCGGTGGGGAACCAGGTCGCTACGGCGGTTACTTTCACTTTTCCTTCCTTTTCATGAGGTGCTATCCGTTAATCCAGGCTTTATACCTTGCCTGGCTGTCCTTTCCCAGGGGTCTGACCCGAAATATTGGCGGCTTTCATCACGACACGAGCCGCTTTATCCCCGGTGGCGTCTAATGAACAGTGCCGCAAAGCCCACGCCCGCAAATCAGCCGTGTCCAGATTACCCGACAGTACCCGACGCATCCCGCGAACAACCGCGTCCACCCGCCACGGCAGAGCGAGCCCCAACCGATGCGTGGCGATATCCCGGGCGGCCGGTCCCACCCCGGCGAAAAGCACCGGCGTGCCGCAAGCCAAGGCGGCATAAACCTTAGTGGGATAGGCACTGTCATAGCCGGTGTCGGGCTTCAGGGACACCAGGGCAGCCGCCGCTTGACGCTGCCACGCGGCGGCCGAAGCCGGGTCTGTTTGCGCAAAAAACACCAATCCCCGGGGCAACCGTGCAGCGCGGGCTTGCAAGGCCGGCCAGGCCGAGCCCTGTCCCAGGAACAGCAACCTTGCCTGCGGAAAATCCTGTCTGACCTGGTCGAATGCTTCTAGGAACACTTCGGCTCCCTGCCACTCGGAGGCCGTGCCAGCATAGACCAGCCAGTCGCCATCCCCCGGATTAGCGCCCGCTAGGGGCTCCGGAACCGCGCCTTGGTCAGTGAAAACCTCGGTGTCGATGCCGTTGGGTACCACCACAACGTGACGCGCCCCCAGGGCGCGGACGCGGCACGCCCCGTCTTCGGTAGGGGTTAACACCACAGCCGCGCCGCGCAAAACCCAGGATTCCACCCCACGTAAGGCTTGCACCACCACTGCGGGCACCGCCATGGCTGCAGCCGCATCCGACCAGATATCCGCCGCATAGAACACATAGGGACGTCGACGCAACCAGCTGAGCACCCGCACCACCAGGCCGGTGGTGGGTGGGGGCTCCACCACGTACACTCGGGGCGCAGGCATAAACAGCAAGCGGAAAAACGCGGGAATGTCGAAGGACAGATAGGAAAGATACCCGCGAATATACCCGGTTTTGTCCCGTTTGGCTTGCACCCGGCGAATCCGCACCCCGGAAAGGTCGTCCATGTCACAGTGAGCCTGCCGGTCATGCCCCGGGGCAGGAATCGTGGTCAACACGTCCACTGTTACCCCGTGCGCGTGCAGGGCTTTTGTTAGCGCGGCCAACCGGAAAGACGCGGCGGCCGGTTCAGGGGCGAAAATCCGCGAGACAATCTGAATATCGGGCACTGCTCTCAGCCTTTATGGTTCTTTCGTATCTACCTTGTAGTGTATGTCAAGGCTTGACGGGTCTGGTTCGCAGACACCGCCGCCACACCCCCCAACGCAGTCACGTTCTTGGCTTTCAAGCGGCTGATTTCCTCGCCGACCCTGCTGTCAAGGGTAGCGCTAGTGGCGTTGGACAGCAGCAAAATCGGCCCGCCAGTCAGAATCCCACCAGCCACAGCATCCACTGGGTTTTTCCCGGAAGCCAAAAAAACATGTTCAGCACCATTAGGATACCCGTATCGGCTAATTTGCCGGGAAGTATGGTAACGATCCGCCCCGGCAATCCGTTCGGTAGTGCGTCCCTCCCCAGCTTCTTGCAGTATCTGAGAAGAAACCGCGTTATTCCCACCTAAAGCAACTACCCGTGCGGGGTTGATGATGTTAATCGCGGTTTTAACAGCGGCTGGAAGGGTCCCTCGGGTTGGTACCAGCAACACCGGTCCATCCGTTAAAGAGCCCGCCGCCAAAGCATCAATCCCCTGGCTCTGTTCCGCCAAATAGACGGTTTTCATCTGCGGGTTAGCCTTTATAACAGCCTTTGCGATTTCCGCTGCTGTTGCCCCCCGGTCAGCACCCGCTAGACGGGAAGTGACGGCATTGCCAGACACGGCGGACAGCGTAGAGTCAGCAATCGCCCCCGAGCCACCCAAGGCTATCACTTGTTTAGCTCCGGCCGAAGCAATGTAGTTCGAAACCTGGTTTAGCGCCTTGCTATTGTGACTGACCAGCACAATCGGCCCGTCAGTCAGGGCACCCCCGGCCAAAGCATCAGCAGTGTTGTCAGCGCGTGCCACATAGACAGTTTTACTTCCTTTAGGGAAAGCATAAGAGGCAATAGAAATAGAGGTTTCCACGCGATTCGCCCCAGCCAGTTGGGTGGGGATACCCCGCGCCAGCTGTTCACGCTCTGCCGGGTTCTCTTGTGGATTCTTCATGGTATAGCCCGGAGCGGCAATATATTCCGCGATTTTCTTGCGAACTTCCGGCAGATAGTCATAAAAAGCTTGGCCAGGACAGCTGGTGGCAACCAAGTCGCGGTGTCCCGAAACCACGGGCGCGTAAATCACATTGCCTTTGTCGTTGACAATCGGGGTGGAAAGATTCAGGGGATTCAATCCCACCGGCAATTTATACGTAATCACCTTTGCTACCGTGGCAATGGCGGCATCAGAAGGTCGGAAATCCGTGTAGTTTCCCAAAACGGAAATCCCGAAGGTGGATTTATTCACCCCCAAGGCGTGTCCGCCCACACTGTTATACGACCAGAAATCCCCGGCGCGTCCTTGCCAGGCACGCCCGTAGTTATCTACCAGCACGTTGTATCCAATATCGCCCCACCCCAGGCTCACCGCGTGATAGCGGTAGATGGAACGCAAAATTCCCGGTACTGCTTCTGCGGGGTAGTCGTTTTGTCCGGCGGTGTGGTGAATCACTGCAGCCTGAACATTTCCAGGTTCCACCTGCCAACGCATCCAGCTAGGATTAGCGCCCCAAGCCTCGCGGCTCAACAGTTCCACCGGTCCGGGTACCTCGGGAACCTGCGCCCAGAGGCTAGTGGGACTGGGGGGAGTCACGTTTTGCCCCGAGTCATCAATGCTGTCGTTGTCATTGGCTTTTTCGCCGTCCTTCCCACCGGCTTGTCCAGGGACAGTTTTGGACGGCTTGGTTCCAGCGGCAGTTTCTCCTTTGGCGGGCAGGGCGAATTTACGATCCGCCACGCGGGTTCCCGGGTCAATAATCTGCAGTTGCGGGCGAACCTTTGTGGTGGATTCTGCCATAATCAAGGCGATTTCAGCTTTGGCCGAGTTGGTTACCACCCAAGCATCGGTAGCACTGGTGACCCCGTCCTTGGCCGTGTCAACCTCGTCACCAACATTCTGCCACTTGGTCCATTTTCCGCCTTTAAAAGTCCGCCCCAACACCGCCACAGGTTGTGCTCCCTGCGCTGGCCACCGCGCGGCCACCAGCGCCACGGGGGAAGTCAGATTTGCTGTGGCACTAAGTTTCGCGGTCTCTCCGAGATTGGCATACCCAGCAGCGAATTTTGTGGTGATGCGCCGCCCGTCAGGGGCATAGCTAACTTCGCCTTCCGCAGCGTTAAACTCGTTTACTTTCGCGCTCAGTTCCGCTGTGGACAGCCCCGGCAAGGATTTCACAGTTTTGAAACTATAGCTTAGGGTGTCGCTGCCGGGACGATCAATCATGGCGTCGGGCACCGCCACCGCTTGACCGGTAGCGGCCAAGCCCAGCATCGCGGCTACGGACACAGAAACACTCCATTTTCTACCTGTCCCGGCCTGCCGCGAGACCCCAATTCCAGCCAAAAATATTCTCAGCTTCCCCATACAAAAATGCCTTCCTTATAAATAAAACACTCTTTTGAAACTTACTACGATTCCCCCAGCTGCGCTATGCCAAAAAGCCGCGTGTTTCTAAAAAAGCCCGCGAACGTGACACAATGAAACCGTGAGTGAAAACGTGTCTGTCCACCGTGACGGCGGTGCCGGCGAGGAAGTCGCCCTCGTCGTGCCGGTTTACAACGAAGGCGCGGTGATAGCGGAAGTAATCAACGCTACCCGTGCGACTTTCCCCCATATCATCGCGGTGGATGATGGTTGCACCGACGACTCGGCCGCCCTGGCTCACCGGGCAGGGGCGACGGTACTGCACCACGCGGTTAATCTGGGGCAGGGTGCCGCCTTACAAACCGGGATTTCGTTCTTTTTGCAACACACCGATTTTCCCTACCTGGCGACTTTCGATTCCGATGGGCAACACGACCCGACCGATGTGGTGGCAATGTGGGAACAAGCCAAGCGTGACGACTTGGACATTGTTTTTGGTTCGCGGTTCCTCTCGACCCACCAAGAAATGGGTTTACCCAAGAAGATTGTTTTAAAAACAGCCGCCTGGGTGACCGCTAAAAGCACCAAGATGCGCTTGACAGATGCCCACAATGGGTTGCGTCTGCTCAGCCGTCGTGCCGCCGCTTCGCTGCATTTGCATCAAAATCGGATGGCGCATGCCTCCGAGATTGTGGCGCAGCTGGGTCGCTCCGGACTGCCCTGGGCCGAGGCACCGGTAAATATCCGTTACACGGCGTATTCCAAGGCCAAAGGCCAGTCCCTGTGGAATTCCATAAACATTGTGGCTGACTTGATTATGGGGGTGCGTTAAAGTGTTTTCACTCAGTTGGGTCGTCACGCCCGCCTGGAACCTGGCTTCGATTTCCCACTTAGGGATAAAGGTGGTTTTGCTGGTAGCGGTGGTTTTCGGGTTGGTCTATGTGTCGCGTCTTAAGGGAGCCCGAAACCTAGCGATGCGGCGTATCTTGGCGGCTTTATTCGCGGTTGGGGCGGCTTTGGCGATTATTTTCCCAAACCTCATCTCGGCGGTGGCACGGTTCCTAGGGGTGGGTCGCGGCACGGATTTGCTGTTATATTCCCTGGTCGTGGTGGTGGTCGCGACTTGGCTGGTGCAGTGGCGCTACAACATAGCGGTTCAGGCGCGGATTACTGAATTGACCCGCTCGCTAGCCTTGGCTAATCCGGAATATCCGATGGCACCTCGTGAATCCGACCCCAACCACCGCGACCCGTTACCGCCCAACGATTCTTCACCCAACGGAACTGGCGGCGCGGATTCATGAGTCGCTTGGAGAAAATTCACGCGTAAATTACTTCCGCCGCAAAATGGCGAGGCGCAATTTCAAGCCCAACCCTATCAACGCCAAGAGTGGCCTCCAATAGATTTGAGGATAGAGGTGCCGTAGAAATATCAGCGTCGACTCGTGGTGGGCACGCAGCGCTCGCGGGTTCGGCGTGCTGCGGACGGGTGGGTTCGGCGTGCTGAAAGTGTTGCGGGAGTTGGAACCGTCGAGTGGCGTTTGCGCGTCGATCGCGTTGCGGCGGATGCATGAGGTGCCAGTCCCAGCCGTGACGTTCCCCGTCGAAGCACCCTGGTCGTGAATCACAGCCACGCCAGCCGCCAACAAGGCCGTTTTCCCCAAGCGTCGCCGCGCCTTAAGGCATAAATCCGCGTCCTCGAAGTACATGAAGAAACTGGGGTCGAAACCGTGCAAGACCCGCCAATCCGCGCGGCGCCACACCTGGCAAGCCCCGGAAACCCAGTCCACCGTGCAGTTTTCATTTCCGCGCCACGCTCGCCCCCAATACGCCTGAGTCCAGGGATTACCCGGCCACCACCAGCCAAACAGCGCATGACCGATTCCCACCGAGAAATACGGGAAAGACCGACCGGTGGGATAGCGCGTGCCAGACTGGTCAACCAACGCCGGACCTACCACCGCCGCCTGGGGATGGGCAACAGCTGCGTCCAGGAGGGCATCTAATGAATCCGGCAAAAACCGCAGGTCAGGATTAGCTAATACCACCCAGGGTTCGCTGGCCACCCCGTTTACCCGCAGCGCGACCCCCAGATTAGAGGCCACCCCGAAACCGGGGTTATCCGGACGGGAAACATAGGCGGCACCAGCGGTTTTACAGATTTGCTGCAGTTCGGCATCCGGGGCTTCCGAGTTATCCACCACCACCGCTTGTACCCGTCGGTGGGTGGCCGCCGGCAGGCTTTCCAGCAGATTGCGCACTTGGGTGGCGCTGTGATACGCCACACAGACCACCCGTATTTCCGGGTTAGGGCGCACGGTGGGGCTCATGATTGGTTTACCTCCTTTGGGGGTTTCCGGCTGGAAAAATAAGGTAAAACCGCCGGCTTGGGCTTGCCCGAGCGGGCAAATCACACCCAACCAGTTTACAATAGCCAGGTGATAACGAAGCGACACCCCATAGCCTCTCACGCCCTGGCGTTGCCCCCGACACGTCACCCATGGCGGATTCTGGTCAGTATTGTCGTGTTCCTGGTGATTTTCGGCCTGTCGTTTGTGACGATGGTGATGGCCGATGTGTCGTCTTGGGCAAAAAAAGTTGATATCAGTTCCATGCTGGGCACAGAACACCGCAAGGAAAAACCCAAAGACCCCCAGGACAGTTTTGCGAACCGGGATTTGAATGTGCTGGTTATCGGCACGGATTACCGGGCGCATAAGGAATACGACGAACGTGGGCAGTTGGTGGTGGGTATGCGCTCGGATACCACTTTATTGGCGCATATCAGCGCCAATCGCCAGCGAATCGAGATTATGTCGATCCCCCGCGACCTGATGGTGGATCGACCCGAATGCAGCTACCAAGATGGACACACCGAGCCTGCCTCGCTGCGGAAAGTCCAGTTCAACTCGGTGTTTTCCCTGCTCAGCCAGGACAAGTTTATTGCCCCGGGCACGGCTTGCACGATTAAAGCCGTCGAGAAGTTGACGGGAGTGTATATTGACCAGTTCGTGGTGGTGGATTTTGATGGTTTCCAAAACATGGTGGCGGCCTTGGGTGGGGTGCCGATGTGTTTCGAGAATCCATTAAAGGATCGCTTGGCGGGGTTGGATGTTCCCGCCGGGTGCCACACGCTTGACCCGGTACAGGCCTTGGCTTTTGCCCGGGCGCGTAAGGGCATCGGGGACGGGTCGGATATTGGACGTATCGGGCGACAACAGCAGCTGGTCGGCGCCATGATGAAAGAAGCCAAGAGTCGCAACTTGTTAACGGATTTACCCAGTTTGTACGCTTTCTTGAAAGCGGGGATGAAGTCTTTGACTACCTCGGAAGAATTTGGTTCAGCCACCAATATGGGTGGTTTAGCCGTGTCTTTGGCGAAAATTAAGCCGGAGAATATTCGGTTCTATACCCTGCCTTTCGGTGAATATCCCCCCGACCCGGCACGGGTAGCGGTGGCGGATAATGCTGATGAGATGTTCAAGGCTTTGCGGGCGGACACACCGATTCCTTCGATTTTCTCGTATCAAGACCTGGATGGCAAACAGGTAGAGGCCACCCCGGAAGCCAGCGCTGACCCCGATGCGTCGAATTCTTCGCGGACAAGCGGTGATTCCGATGGATCCAGTGTGGAATCTGGGCAATCCAACAGTTTAAGCGATACCGGTGACTTGACTAGCAGGCACAACGGTTCCGATACTTCCATAAATAGGTACGACAGCGGTACTTCCAGGGGTTCGCGCTGATGAATCGACCGCCCAGTTTTCCCCCTCCCGCAGCAACCGGAAACGCCGACTCAACTGCGGGTCGCGTTGGGGAACGCGCTGCGGATCAGCCGGTGGTTCCGGGCGCGGCTTCATTAGGTGCTTCCGCCGGGGCGCCCTCCCGTCGAAACGCTATCCCAATCGGCAATCCCCTCATGAACCGGGACAACACGACCGCCCCGGCGGCGCACCCAAGCCAAGCCCTCATGAACCCAACCGATAGCAACTACCCGCCGAACCCGGCGGCCGACAAGAACACGAGCGACGCCGAATTCGCTCTGCCCCCAGCGTTTCCGCCGCGAAACCCACTCGAAACACCGCCTGCCCCGACCCACGCTCCCGGCGCAATCCCCACTGCTCTGCCCCCAAGTTTTCCAGCGGCATCCCTCGAATTTCCGCCCGACGAACCGCCAATCCCAAAGAACCAGCCGCGTCCCGTTGCAAAGACCCGCGTGTGCCACCCGCGGCGCAGATTTTTCTTGGTGTTCCTGGCCGTGATGCTGGTGGCGGCCTTGGCCGTAGTGTTTTGGGGATTGTTCTTGGTGCAGCGAGTTGAGAGCCAAATTGGACGGGTGGACGCGCTGAGTGGGGCGGCGGCCACCCCCGGCACGACTTGGTTGATAGCCGGGTCAGATTCCCGCGAAGGCTTGATTAACGATGGCACCGAGGGCGAGCGTTCCGACTCGATTCTGTTGGTACACCAAGCTCCGGGTGGGCAAGCTGCGATGGTTTCCCTGCCGCGCGATACCTATACCGAGATTCCCGGCAAAGGTGCGGCAAAGCTGAATGCCGCGTTTTCCTGGGGTGGCGCGCCACTGTTGGTGCAAAGCGTGGAGGGCTTGACCGGGCTGACTGTGAATCACTATGTTCAGGTAGGCATGAGTGGCGTGTCGCGGATTGTGGACGCGGTTGGTGGGGTGAATGTCTGTTGGGATCAATCATTTCACGACCGTTTCACGGCATTGGATTGGCAAGCGGGGTGCCACGATGTGGATGGGCGTACGGCTTTGTTGTTTTCCCGGATGCGGTATTCGGATCCCACCGGGGACATTGGCCGTACGAAACGTCAGCGCCTGGTGATTTCGGCGGTGTTAAAGAAGGCTGTGAGTCGCGAAGTGCTTGTTTCGCCGTCGCGCCAGTTGGCCTTGGCGGATGCGGGCGCAACAGCTTTGTCGATTGACCGCGAGACGAAAACCTGGGATGTGGCGCGCCTAGTGTTGGCGATGCGCCGGGCTTCTGGAGACGGGATGCAGGGGGTGCCACCGATTGCCTCGGTTGGTTACAATCCCGGGCACGGCGTGGGCTCCACGGTGTTGCTGGATCGGGAAAAAGCCCCGGTTTTCTTCGAGAAACTGACGGCCGGAACCCTGTCACCCGCCGACTTTCAGCCCTCTGCGACGCGCGGCACAAGCCGCACTTCGACGCAGTCGTAGTGTAGCGCCGTAAAAACGGCAACGATTTGCCGTTTTAGGTGAAACTCCTGGCTCCTGTCAGCGTGGTATCCCGCCCAGGGTTGCTTGCGGGACAAAAACAGCGTTGAGCACGTGGTGAGTTGGCTTATCCTCTGTTCCTCGGCCGGTGGCGGAACCCTGAATCAGTTTGACGAGGATATCAGCCGCGATTCGGCCTTTCTCTGCTATGGGCTGTCTAATTGTGGTCAGGACTGGGCTGGAATACCCATAATCAGGAATACCGTCGTAGCCGGTAACGGATAAATCTCTCGGCACCAGCAGCCCGCTATCTTGGGCAGCGCGAATTGCTCCTCGGGCTATAACATCACTGAAGGCAATAATAACCGTGGGGTTTATGGCTCGTTGTAACTCGTGGAACGCCTTAATGCCCCCCTCGTAGGTACTGGGAGCTTGGTAAACAGCCAGGTTGTTTTCGTCTAATGTCACCGCATGAGACGCAAAGGCGGCCACGATTTTTTCCATGCGCTGCCCCATTACACCGTGCCAGTTTTTGTATGATTTCCCCAGTTTGGTTTCGATAGCTGCAATCCCGAATCGCTGGTGTCCCTGTTCTAAAACCCTGGTGACTAGCTGGGCGATGGCCTCATCGTCTTGGATTTCTACCGTAGGAACTTCCAGGGAAGCCTGGGGGTCAATCACCACTAAGGGGATGTGTTTGCTGGCAATCTCTACCACCTCGCTACGTTCCTTTTCTAAACCAGAAATGATGAATCCGTCCACGGCGGCGGTAGGAATGGCTTTTAGGGTGGATTCTTCAAATGGCGGCACCAGCAGCAAGGCATAACCTTGTTCCTGGCAAACCTCACCTATGCCCTGTATTAGCAGTGAATAGTAGGGATTTTTTAGCGCTACATCGATGTTTTGCGGCAGCAACAGCCCCAGCGCCCCGGTGGTGTTGGTGCGCATGGAGCGTGCTGCCGCGTTTCTGACATAGCCCAGGTTCGCCGCCACCTCAAGGATGCGTTCACGAGTTGCTTCGGAGAGCTTAGCGGGGTTGTTGTAGGCGAAAGACACTGCGGTTTTAGACACGCCAGCAATTTTCGCAATGTCATTTATCGTCACCCTGCTATTCATAGCGATTCACGAATCCTCGGTGTTGAAAAACGAGCTAGCCTCAACACAACTGCGGTGTTTTGATTAGTGCCTTCCATTGTGTTTCGTCGATTATCCCTTCTAATAACAGCGGATGCGAGTCATCCAAACGATAGCTCTCGCCTAAGACTCCCGGCAATCCATACAGACAACGGGCTTGTTTCAATGGTACTTGAGTCAAGGCAACATTTCTGCCGCTGCCGCGATGCAGCAACAGCACCGCACCCCGGTCTCGATATTTCCTTACGACCATGAGGGTATTGGCATCTATCGCCTTGACTTGCTGGCTGCCTTTTTGTAGCACATCGGATTGGCTGCGGGCTTTTAGTAACCCGGTAACCAGATTCCTGGTGTCGGTGTTCCAGCGGTTGGTATTCCACTCCATGCCGGCGCGACAGCCAGGGTCGTTTTCGCCAAGCATCCCATTTTCATCCCCATAGTACAGCACGGGGGTTCCCACCAGGGAATACAGCAGGGCAAAGGCTTGGGCTATTGCTGACTGGCGGTTCTTGGCTCGCGTGGCCACGCGTTCGGTGTCGTGGCTGTCGAGCAGGTTAAACATACTGGTGCGGTGGCTTTCCGGAATCCGATTGTGCAGTTTGTTGACCCCGGCGGCGAACTGGAAGGCATCTAGGGATTCGTCCGCGCTAAAGGCCAAAATTAGGTCTCGCAGCGTGTAGTTCATTACTCCGTCCATCAAATCGGTTTCCAGCCACGGCACGGGGTCTCGCCAGTCTTCGGCCACCAGATATTTGTCATCACCAAAGGTCTTGACAGTATCATGGAATTCGCGCCAGAAGCTCATGTTAACATAATACGGCACATCCAAGCGCCACCCGTCAATCCCCCGGTTCAACCAGTATTTCGCGACTTCCAGGTGATGCCTACGCACTTCCGGGTTGTAGACGTTCCATTTCGGCAGGTAGTAGCACCCGGAGCAGGTTTTATAGTTGCAGCTGTCGGATTGGGATATCACCGGGAAGCCTTCCACGAAAAACCAGTTGACATACTTGGAATCGGCACCGTGGCGCATAACATCGCGGAAATATTTGTGTCCATTGCCGCAGTGGTTGAACACCCCATCCAGAATCACCCGAATTCCCAGGTCATGAGCCTTGGTAATCAACGCAGCGAAGGTATCCAAATCCCCCAGCTGCGGGTCAATGGCGAAGTAATCCACGGCATCGTAGCGGTGATTGGTACACGCGGCGAAAATCGGGTTTAAATACAGCGCGTTAATGTGCATATCCGCCAGGTACGGCAAGTGTTGAATAATGCCCGGTAAATCCCCACCCAGGAAATTGTCATAGCTGGGTTTGGTGTCCCAGGGGTCAATTTGGGGCGGGTTTAGAGCCGGGTTCCCGTTAGCGAAACGTTCGGGGAAAATCTGGTAGAAGTTGGCAGAGGCTATCCAAGCGGGAGCGTTCATGAGAGGTTTCCTTTCATTTTTGGTAGTTTTAGTCTTTTCGACGGTTTTAGTCTTTTAGCCCCGTAGCGGCGATGCCACGCTCCAGGGCTTTTTGGAAGAATATGAAGACGATGACGCTGGGTAGCGTGGCGGTTAGGGTTCCGGCCATCAGGTAGTTCCACGAGGTGCCATATCTGCCGACGAAGCCGTTGAGCCCGATTTGGATAGTGCGCATGTCTTCCGCATTGGTTACTAGCAGGGGCCAGAGAAAATCATTCCAGGCAAATAGGAAAGAAAATATGGCTAAAGTCGCCAGGGCTGGTTTCGCTAGCGGCATCAGTATACGGTAGTAGATTTGCCACGAGGAACATCCGTCAATCCGGGCGGCCTCGTCGAGTTCCATCGGAATGGTCGAAAAATACTGTCGCAACAGGATAATCCCGAACACATCCGCCAGGCGCGGGACGATTAAGGCCGCAAAGGTGTCTATCCACCCCAGTTTAGCCACGATAGCGTAGGCCGGGATGATGGTTACAAAACTTGGCACCATCAGCGCTGCCAACAGGACGATGAATATGACTTTCTTGCCGGGGAATTTCAACCTGGCAAAAGCGAATGCAGCCAATGAGTCGAACACCAGGTGCCCCACCACGATTCCCGCCGCCATCAGCATCGAGTTCAGGTAATAGCGGGCAAAAGGCGCGTTTTGCCAGGCCTGCAGGTAGTTTTCCCAATGCCAGGAAGTCGGGATTATCGACTGGGCGGTATAGGTTTCGGCCTTGCTCTGCAAAGAAGTGGTGATCATCCACAAAAACGGCACCAAAATCGTGAATGACCCAAGGATTAGTACCGCGTGCCTCACCAAATTTGTGGGGTGCCGGTGGTGGGGTTTTTCATGAGGTGTAAATTCAGTTTTCTGGCTCATTTTTCCTCCGTTCCGCTAAACTTCCACTGCACCAGCGTGACCACCAGCACTAACACCAATGTCACCAGGGAAATCGCGGTGCCGTAGCCGAAATTTCCCAGCCGGAAGGCTTGACGGTACATCATCATGCCCAGCACATCCGTACCACCGCGCGGCCCGCCTTCGGTAAAGACATACACCAGGTCGAAGGCTTGGAAACTGTTGATTAGCGCTTGCACTACTACAAAGAATGTCATCGGACGCAACAGGGGTACTGTCATGAAGCGAATCTGTTGTAACTTGTTGGCACCGTCTATCTCGGCGGCCTCGAAGACTGAGCGCGGCAGACCCTGCAGGGCGGTCAGATACAGCACAATGTTGAATCCCAAATTCTTCCACACGGTCAGCAAGGTCAGTGCTGCCAGGGCTATCCAGCGGTTTTGTAGCCAATCTGGGCCGGTTATTCCCAAGTGTCCCAGCCAGTTATTGACCAGGCCCGAATCATCCAACATGTATTTCCATACAATCGACACCGCAACCGAGGAAGTCACCACCGGCAGGAAATAAATCGTGCGATATATGCCGCGCCCCCTAATGGGCGCGTCCAAAAGAATAGCGAAAACTAAACCGGTGAGGACAGAAAGCACCGACACGCCGGCAGCATAGATAACGGTAACTGTGAGGGAGTTCCAAAACTCTGGGTTTTTGGCCAGGTTCAAATAGTTATCTAAGCCCACGAAAGGCATTTCGGGGTTGAACCCATCCCAACTGGACAGGCTCATATAAGCCGCCGCCACGATGGGATAGAACACGAAGATTCCCAAAATCACCAATGCTGGAATCAGCATCGCATACGCGGTGATGACTTGTTCTTTGCCGCTGGCGCTGCTCATGCGCCGGCGTGCCGGTGCTTGCTGCCTAGTCATTGTTACTTCTTACCTTTGGCAATAACATCATTGACGGCTTTTTCGGCATTGGTAAGCGCTTCCTCAACGCTTAGGTCACCGGCAAAAGCCTTTTCCATTTCTTTGGCAAAAGCCATCGAAATCTGGGGGTACAGCGGGGTGTTAGGACGCGCCTTGGCGTACTTCATCTGTTCAACAAAGGGCATGAGGCGCTTTTCGTTTTTCTCCACCCAAGACCGGTATTCCTCGCCACTAGCAATCGAATTCCGTACGGGAATGAACCCCGTCTTTTCGTTCCAATCAATCATTTGCGCATCATCAAGGAACCAAGACAGGAACTTGCCCGCTGCCGCCACTTTCTTGGCATCGTTATCGAAAATCATGGCCTGTTCCCCACCCAGATTAGTAACTTGTTTACCGCCCTCGGGAACCGGCAGTTGGGCTACGTCAAAATCAAACGGCGGGTCGGCTGCCCAGATTCCTACCATCCAGGAGCCTTCTTGGGCGGAGCCGCCCTGTCCTTTTTCAAACTTGCCCCAAGAAGCATAGGGGCTAATACCAGCCTTAATCAGGTCAACCCAGAACTGGGCGGCTTTCTTGCCTTCCGGGGTGTTAAACGCCGCTTTGGAATTGTCTGCCGTCAGGAATTCTCCCCCGGCCTGCCACAGGTTCACCTGGAAGTTCCAGGTGAGTCCTTCGCCGTTGTCCCCAGCCTCGGTCAACAGGTCGTATCCGGGTTTCCCGGTTTTGTCCAGAATCTGCTTGCCCATGGTCTTTAGTTCTTCCCAGGTTTTCGGCGGCTGGTTCGGATCCAGACCCGCGTCCTTGAACAGGGTTTTGTTGTACATATAGGCCAGGTTGTTGCCGGAAACCGGCACCGAAACCTGCTTGCCGTCAATAGACCCGAAACTGGTTAAAGCCGGGTTGATATCAGCCAGTAACTTTGAGTCAAGCACTTTGGAGATATCCGCTGACTTGCCCATCTGGGCAATCTGGGGCACCCAGATTAAATCCCCAATAGAAATATCTGGCAAGCTGTTTGACGAAGCCGAAGCCCGCAACTTGGTCAGATAATCCGCATTGGGCACCGAGGTGGTAGTCACCTTGATGTCTTTGTGCTCAGAGTTGAATTTGTCCACCATCGCATCGAAGGTATCCGCGTTGGTGCCATCCCAATAGTGCCACACGCTAACTTCGGTTACCCCGCTAGCCCCAGCAGCGTTCTTAGCAGCGGGGGAAGCACCGCTGCCCCCGCAAGAACACAACGCTAATGCCGTGGCTACCATGCTGATACAAGCAATTGCCTTTTTCATTGTTCCTCTTTTCCTGTAGTTCCAGTAGTTTTGTGTTGATTAAAGCCCCAGTAGTCCTCTACTTGACCGCGTTTTCCGTGATATCCGTAGGTTTCTCTGTTTGAACTTATCCATCCCTTCATTGCAATGAATTCCTTGCATCACCTCCGGTAAAACGATTTACCAGTGCTGTCAAGAACTAATAGTAAATCGTTTTACCAAGCGTGTCAAGTGTCTATTCACCCATCCAAGATTTAGGGAAAATGCCGCCAAAAAACCCGGTTCACACTGCGGAATCCCGGGAAGCTACTGCGGACGCTTACGCCGGGCATACCCGGGCTGGCACCTCATGAAACCGAGCGAACCAGACGGGACACGCCAAGCGAAACCAAAAGAAACTAGGCAGAAGCACCACGCGGCTCGCGGAAAGTATGAATCTCGCCCGCCCCAGTCGCACCGTCAATGGCGTAAACCGAGAGCCAGCCGTCGCGCTCCACCCCGGATTCCAGATTTATCACCCCGGGATGCACGAAGTTCTCTTTGGCTTCATTGCGGTGCCCATGTAGTTGCACGATTTCAGAATCCCCCAGCTCGGGAAAATTCTTGAACTCGCGACGACACCGATAGGTATTTCCCCGGGTTCCCACCCCGAAAATAAAATAGTCATCAGGCAAATCACAGCGCCCCGTAGCGCGAATCTGGCGAATGGTCGCGGGCAGCACCCCACCGTGGGATACAAAAAATTCCCGCCCGCCAGTGCGGAAATCATAGAACGGCACCGTGGAACGATACCAATCCCCCAGCTCAGTCTTAGTGGCTCCCACTGCCAGCAACTGTTGCAAAGTCGTCTTGGTAGCAGGCTTGACTTCCCTTCCTTTAACCGCATTTAACAAGGCTCTTTCGTGATTTCCAACCACCACTGCCGAATCCAAACCTTGCAGCAGCTGCCACACCTTGCCCGCATTCGAGCCACGGTCAAATAAGTCCCCCACGAACACCCATTTGGTGTCCGGCGTGCCCAGCTCCGCCACGGCCTGCCCCAGCGCTTCGCCGCAGGACTGGACATCACCAACCACCACCACAGGACGATTCCCCAGGTCAAGCTGACGGGTCTGGAAACAATCCAGCATCTGTTGCGGGGTGATGGTTTGCGGGGGTATCAACGCCGCAAACCGGTCAAGGAAACTCTCGATGTCAGCCACCTTGTCCCCGCCACGTGCCTGGTTGCGGGCAATCAGTTCCGCGCGCGGCACCGCCGTAAAATCCACGGTCAACACGTCGTAGCCGTAGGAATCGGCCAAACTGTGCCACTGGGCACGGGCACGTTGCGAGGCATTGACCGCGTCGATAATCACGGGCGACCCCAAAAACATCAGGCTTTCGGCTTGTTCCTGGACGATACGCCGCACTAGACGTTGCAGGTGCTCGCCGACGGCCAGCACTTTCTGGCCGTCGGTGGCCGGAACATACCGGGAAAACGCGAGGCGGATGGCATCGGCGTTAACCGTGCAGTCTTCCAAATGGTTTTCACGCACAAAAGTAGTTTTCCCCGCGCCTTGCGGGCCGTACAGTATGAACATTTTGCGCATTATATCGCCACTTTCGTGTGTTTCGCCCGACGCTCTCGGGTGCGGCGCGGCGGTATCATGCGGTGGCGCGTGGGTCTCGCGGGTTCCGTTAGGTTCCCGTGGGGCTCGGTAAGTCCCTTGGGGTTCCTGCGGGTGCATGAGGTGCCAACCACAAAACCAGCGTAAGTTGCAACAATACCCTGGCCTACAACAGGTCTATTCTACAAAAATCGAGATTTTTGTAAAAAATCGAGATTTTTGTAAAAAATCGGCGCAGAAATCCTTCTCACCAGGCTTCGCGCACAATTTGACCTGCGACTGGATGAGCCCAACGCCACCACGGCAGCGGCCATAGAGGAAGACCGCGCGATGCTAGACAACCCCGACGCGCCAAGATACTTCAGCATGGACGCACTATGGGCAGCACTAGAAGCATGAAATACGAAGTCCAGTTCACAACCGAGAAAACCACCACAGCAGACAACATATCAACCGCCCGCGCGCTATAAATACCCTGTTAAACCCAGGATTGCCCCTGCACCACCGCCCCCGTTCGACAAGCACTTTCAGCTCGGGATGCACCGTTAGCTTGACAGGACAGGTAAGGTGACCCATACTTTAATACTGAACATTGATTCAGGATTGAGGAGGTGACGATGCCGCAGGTACTGAAGGAGGAAGTGCGCGAAAGTCTCGTTGCAGCCGCTTCCCAGATTTTTATGGAACGCGGGTTTAGCGGGGCACGACTGACTGATATTGCAGATACCGCCGGCGTATCCACCGGACTGGTGTATTCCTATTTTAAAAACAAAGAGGAGCTGTTTCAGGCGGTGATTGCGCCTCTGCCACCTGATTTCGAGGCCGTAGCGCAAGCAGAAGAAGCCCTAGAAACGGGCTCACCACTCGAAAAATACCAAATCGCTGCGGCCGAGTACATAGAGAATATCTTGAAGTATCACCGCGAATTCGTGATTTTGATGGATAAAAGCCACGGCACTCCTTATGCGGACACGAAAAGCCGGATGGTGCAATCAGTACAAGCGCATATTGAACGCGAGCTGACCAGAAATAAGAAGAAATCTTACCCCAAAGTTTTGCCACATATATTGGCCAGTAATTTCGTGTCTGGACTGCTGGAAGTTGCCCGCCACTATGAAAATGTCACTCAGGCTCAAGAGCTACTGTCGCTGATTATCAGTTGCTATTACGAAGGGGTGAACTCACTTTGAAAGCTTCGCAGGCCAGGAGCGTCTTTATTTTTATTCTGAAAACTGAATCATGGTTCACTATTCATGCATGTTACGACCGGAGATGCCCATGACTTCGCCAAGAAAACTTCCCCGCACGGTGGGCGCGTCTTGCTACCTTGCCAGCGCGATGACGTGCCTCAGCAACCTCTTGGGATTGGTAACACCAATTGCAGTGGTTCATCTGGTCAGCCAAGCGTGGCACGGACGACTTTACCCCGCCGAGGTGTGGGTGGCCACTGGCACCCTATTGGCTGTTTTATTCATGCAAACAGGTGCTTCCTTCGTGTCCACCTGGCAGTCACACCGCGCGGCTTACCGCACTTTAACTGATTTACGTCAAGCTATTTTGACACACCTCAAGTGCTTGCCCCTGGGGTTCTTCCAAACCCGAAAAGTTGGAGATTTAGTCACGGTCATGAAAAACGATGTGGAACAAGTCGAGGTTTACCTAGCTCACGGACGTCCCGAGGCTGTTTCCGCCGTGGTGATTCCTCTAAGCACAACTATCGCCATGTTGATACTGGATTGGAGACTGGCACTCGCCATGGTATGGGGAATCCCCCTGATGCTTGCAATCAAGCGACTCTCGGCACCCAAATGGGAGAAAGGCTTCGAGATTGTGGCCGGTTATAACACTGCGATGCAAGAGCGGCTGACGGAGTATGTGGCCACTATCCCCGTAATCAAGGCTTTTTCCAAAAGCGAGGACAAAACCGCAGCCGTACTTGCTACGGCCAAAGATTACGTGAAATGGGTTACCAAGTCCATGAACACCATCTCGGTGCCGATGGGATTGATTAGTCTGTGCATGGAAATTGGGATGGTTTCTGTCGTAATAACCGGCACTTGGCTGCTGCAATCACGTCAAATCGGCGTGGAAATATTGATTGTGGCCATTATCTTGGCCGCAGCCTTTAGCGCCTCGATGGCTAAAATCGCGACACTGCAGCACTATCGCGTGATGTTTAGCCAGGCCATGAAGGGAATTACCCCGATATTAGACGTGCCACTCATGAAGCGGAGCCAAAACAACACACCCAGCGAGCCCGGTGAGCTAATGGTGGAAAGAGTCAGTTTTTCTTATCCCGGGGCGGACTCCCCCGCCGTGCAGGACATTAATATAAAGTTTGCGCCAAACTCGACTACCGCCCTGGTGGGAGCTTCGGGTTGCGGGAAAAGTACGCTAGCGCACCTGATGATGGGTTTTTGGGAACCTGACACGGGAACGATCTCTGTGAGTGGGGTCAAACTGAGCGATGTGAATCCAGATGATTGGTCACAGCTTTTCGCTATTGTCCAACAAGACGTATTTCTGTTCAATCTTTCCCTGGAAGAAAACCTGCGTATCGGCAACCAAGACGCAACCTTCGCGCAGGTGGTACAGGCCGCGAAACGCGCGCGGATTCACGATTTCATCGAGAGCCTTCCCCAAGGATATGCGACTTTAGCTGGCGAGGCCGGCAGCCGTTTTTCCGGTGGGGAAAAGCAACGCCTCTCCATCGCACGTGCTATATTGAAAAATTGTCCTTTCGTGATTTTAGACGAGGCTACTTCTGCACTCGATGCCGAAAACGAGGCGTTAGTACAAGCCGCCATCACGGAGTTGGCTCAGGACAAGACAATTATCACTATTGAGCATCACCTTAGCAGCGTCGTTACCGCCGACCAGATAGTGGTTATGGCATCCGGGCAGGTAATGGACACCGGCAGCCACGAGGTGCTGTTGGCACGTTGTGATTTATATCGCCAGATGGTCGCCAGCCAGCAGCTGGTAAATACCTGGGACATCATGAGGTGCCATCAATGATTAAGCAAATTTTTCACATCCTCAGCCCGGACGGCAGAAAACAGATTATCTTTAGTATTATCGGCTTCGTTAGCTATGCCCTGTGCAGTGTGGCTATTTTGTTGATTTCCCTGGTCGCCATCAAATCTGGACTGGAAAGAACTTTGAATCTGGCGGCGCTTGCCGGAGTTTTAGCTGGAGTTCTGGCAGTTAAAACTATGGCTGGAATTCTGGCTGATAAGCAAAAACACCGCGCCGGTTTTGACCTCACGTTTCAAATTCGCTGCCGGATTGTCACCAAACTCAAAACACTTTCTTTGGGGTATTACACCAAAAGTCGATTGGGTGAAATCGGCGAGATTATTCATAAAGATGTCGACAATATGGAGTTGATAGTCGGACACCTGTGGACGCGAATGACAGCCGATATGACGGTTTCAGCTTTGTTGATTCTTGGTTTGGCTGGCCTGGACTGGCGTTTAACACTGTTTATGATTGCGACATTACCGGCGGCGGTAGCCTGGCTGGCCGTAGGTTTGCGCCGAGCAACGCGCTTAGAATCCCAGGTGGGCGATGCCGGGGCACAACTCGCGAGCCTATTTGTAGAATATGTGCGAGGAATACCACTGTTGAAAGCATTTTCCAGATGCCATAGTCTAGATATCCTGCTTTCGGACGCTATTGAAGATTTCGGGTCGGCCAGTACCCAAGCAGCACGTAACCGCGCTTTTGTTTTGTCTATCTATAACTTAGTGGTGAACTTATCATTTTTATTTGCTGTCACCAGCGGATTGTGGTTGACAATGCATCATAATCTCGATATTTTCCGTTTTCTGGTTTTCATAGTGCTGGCTCCCGAGCTATATAAACCTTTCTTTGCTTTGGAAGAACACTGGATGAACTATCTTAAAGCCAAGGATTCCTTTACCAGAATTCTGAAAGTTACCCAGGCCACAGCGGTAATAGAACCAACATCTCCAGTGGCACCTCTTGAATACGGAATAGAATTTAGGCAGGTCGCCTTTTCCTATGAACCAGGACGACCGACACTTGAAAACGTGAGTTTCACGGTTCCACCAGGAACCTTGTGCGCCTTGGTCGGGGAAACAGGTGCCGGCAAAACCACTGTAGCCAACCTGTTGCTGCGATTTTGGGATGTTGATACCGGAGTAATCACTATCGGTGGTAAGGACATTCGCAATATTCCCTATGACGAGATGCTGGCACATATCAGTATCGTTATGCAAAACGTACAGCTTTTCGCAGACACCGTAGCGGGAAATATTCGTATCGGGAAATCCGGGGCAAGTGATGAGGAAATCGTAAAAGCCGCCAAGGCGGCACGGATTCACGATTTCATCATGAGCCTACCGGCCGGCTATGACACAATGCTCGGCGAAAATGGGACAGGGCTTTCAGGCGGACAACGCCAACGCCTGTCCGTAGCCAGAGCATTTTTGAAAGATGCCCCTATCGTGGTGCTTGATGAGCCCACCGCAAATGTAGATCCCCTCAATGAGGCACTGATGCAAGAGGCGATTTCTGCCCTGGCGCAAGACCGCACAGTAATGGTAATTGCCCATCATCTGTCTACTGTGCGTTCGGCGAATCAGATTTTGGTGTTTCATGAGGGGCATATCGTGCAACAAGGCACTCATGAGGAATTATTGCGAGACCAAAACGGACGCTACCGAAAAATGTGGAACCAAAACCAGGCAGCCACTGGTGTGACTGTCACCACGCCAATGCCGACCCCGCAAGAAAGGACGCTATGAATCAGATGCCAGCCATTGCATGCACCAAGCTAGATTTTCGCTACGCGGGCGCGAATACAAATGCCATCGAGGGTGTGAACCTTGAAATCAAAGCCGGAGAATTCGTAGTTCTCTCCGGCTCCAGCGGCTCGGGAAAAACCACCTTGGCGCGTTGTCTCAACGGATTAGCGCCACATTTTTGGGAAGGGCAACTTGGCGGAGAGATTCGCTTGATGGGCGAAAACATCGACGGCAAACAAATTGGGGAAATCGGAGGGATTTTGTCCACTGTGTTTCAAGACCCGCGTTCACAATTCTTTATGACCAATACCGACAACGAAATTGCTTTCGGCTGTGTCAACAGAGGCTGGAATCGAAAAGAAACTTTGCAGCGGATAAAAGCTGCCTACACGGCGCTGTCCATGACGGAACTGCAAAACCGCAGCCTGTTTGAGCTTTCCAGCGGGCAACTGCAAAAAATCGCTATCGGGTCGGTCTTTGCCATCAACCCAGACATCTATCTCTTTGATGAGCCCTCGGCTAATTTGGATTTCCAAGCTACCCAGAAATTGGCGGGATTGCTGTGCGGCCTTAAGAAATGTGGCAAAACCGTGATTGTTATTGAACATCGCCTGTTTTATCTGACTGGTTTACTTGACCGTCTTGTCGTGTTCAAGGACGGGTGTATTCGTGCCGATTATCCGCGTAACCGGGTTATTGGTCTTACCGAGGCTGAACTGCGTGACTTGGGATTGCGTGCCTTGCATTTGCATCAGTTACCAAGCCAGGTCAAGGCTAGAGTCTTGCCGGAACCGAATACGACCCGACACACCCTAGAATTGCGCAACCTGGGATTTTATTACCGGTCACGACTCCGGCATCATTGCCATCAGGTTTTCCAGATTGCTTCAATAAACGCCACGGCTCACAGCGGTGAAGTGGTGGCCGTGGTGGGGGAAAACGGGGTGGGAAAAACCACCTTGGCGCGAATCCTTTGCGGACTAAACAAGGAAAGCACGGGGGAAATCTGGCTAGATGGCATCCTGCTGAGTCCTCGACAGCGTCTGGGTACAATTCGGCTGGTAGCGCAAGACTCGGATTACCAATTATTTTCTGACTCAGTGGCCTCCGAGTTTTCTCTGGAACGCAAATGTCCCGAGCAAGCACCTCATGACCTCTGGAAGCAACTGGGGCTATCCGATTTCGTGTCACATCACCCCCAAGCCCTCTCACGGGGACAAAAGCAGCGTGTCACCATCGCTTGCGCCCTCGCCAGTGCGGCACCCGTAATCTGCTTTGACGAACCCACCAGCGGATTGGACAGGGACAATATGAGCCTCGTGGCGGGGCTGATTACTGAAATTGCCCGCCAAGGACGGGTGATAATCCTGATTTCCCATGACCTTGAATTCCTGGCGCTGTGCGCCACCAGAATCTGGTTCATGAAGGACGGACAACTGGTTGATGATTGTTCCTTCGACACCCACACGGCGGCACGGCTCTTAGGTGCCGCTAGGAACAAAACTGAGGTGGAAGCATGACCAAGAATATTGACCCACGCACGGTTATTATCATCGCCGGTATTCTGGGCAGCATCGCGTTCCTAGCCAATAAGCCCCTTTGCGCGCATGTGATTTTTGGTTTCGCCACGCTGTTGGCGCTGAGCTGTGGATCCTGGCGTATCGCATTGGCTAGTGCGGGGTTTTACCTGTTGGCGCAGCTTCTTTCAGAGGCAGCCTGGGTTTTGGGCGGGTCGGCCTCGGTGGCTTTTGTCATGCTCGCTTATATGACTCAAAAACTGCTGGTTTTGGTGCTTGTCGGCACGTTTATGTCCCGAACCACCACTTTGGAAGGCATCGGAGCCGCTTTGGCGCGAATGAAAACCCCGCATGTCATTACTGTGCCGTTAATGGTCATGTTTCGGTTCCTGCCCACTATTCGCAGCGATATTCACGCGCTGATGGACAGTCTCAAAACGCGCGGCATTATTCGGACACCACTGCATTTTCTGGTTCATCCGTTTCAGTGGATTGAAATCGTGGCGGTTCCACTGTTGATGCGCGCGACCAGAATTTCTGACGAACTGGCAGCGGCGGGGCTCACTCGAGGATTGGGGATGGTAAAGAATCCCGTCAGTATTTATCCTCTCGGGTTCACCGTCACAGACCTGGCTCTGGCGACTGCAATGATGGCACTGATAGTCGCCACGATATGGCTGCAAATTTGAGTCTTCTAAACAAGAAAATCCGTTAACAGAAATAAAGGAGTAAAAACATGAAAGACACGCTGCATAATCCCCAGAAGCTGGTCACCGTAGGTATAAGAGATTTAGTTACTATTGGGATTTTCGCCGCTATCTCTTTACTGATGTTCATCTTCATAGGCGGGATTGCCGGAATGACAGTTTTCGGAACCATCGCGAATATCCCCATCGTCTGTCTTTTCACCGCTGTCCCCTATCTGCTGTTGGCAGCCAAGGTAAAGAAAGTGGGTGTATTCTTCCTGATGGGAACCCTGAATGTAGTGCCAGGGTTAATGGTCGGAAATTTAATCGGGGTCGGTCTGTGTGTTTTGGGTTGGGTTATCGCCGAAATAATAGCCAGTGCCGGAAGATACGGCAGCCAGAAATTTCTGGTAACCGCCTACGTGACAGGTTGCACCATCCAATCCGCCGGTTTCACGTTCCCCATGTATTTTTCCAGTGTGCAATACCTTAGCTCACGCCAAAAGATGCTGCATCTTAGCGACGAGATGCTGTCCTATTATTTGAGCCTGTTCTCCTGGCCACTTTACGGGACTATGGTGGCACTAACCACCTTCACCGCGTTTATCGGCTCCGTTTTCGCCTTGAGGCTGCTGAAAAAGCACTTCGTTAAGGCCGGCCTGATAGACGTGCCCGATGCCGCCAGTGTTCAGAACTAATTCAGCCTAGATGTTAGAACTGGGGAACTTCCAGACCCGCAACCTGGGCGGCAACGGCGAGTTCCTGGTCGAAAACCAGCATGGCATCGCAGTTTAACCTTACTGCCGCCGCCAGATGCAGCGCTTCGGCTCCGCGCAACCGCCACTCGGAATGCGCAGCCTGCAAGTAATCGCTTTCCGCCACGGGACAAACCACAAAATTAGCCAGGGTATCTCTAGCCGCCTTATCCCAGCTATCTTCGGGGCGCAAGCGCCGCTTCAAAACACAATAGAACTCGGTAAATGTCAGCCTGCTGATGACAAGCTCATCGCCCCGAGACACGCAATCATCCAAAAACTGTTTATATGCCTGGGTTTCCCGCTCTTGAAAAAATCCTTTGAGCAAAGCCGACGTATCAAGATAATACGTCTTCAAGGCGCCCCCTTTCATCAGCAATCATTTTCTGGACACTCACATCGCTTTTGAAAGTAGGAATATCGGCGAACTTTACGCGCCGCTGCTTTTGGTCACTATCCTCGATAGCCCGCACTGCCGCCTGCTGCTTAGACGTACCCCAGGCACGCGCCAGCCGCGTCAACGCAGCATCCTGCTCCGAGGTCAGCCGCAATGTCATACTCATAACATCATGATACCGCGCGCCAGCAAATGATGCCACGATTCCCGGGAGGCACCTCATGCCCCCGAGGCACTACTGGCAACCTTCGACCAAGGCATCGCCGCCCTGCGCTCGGAAGCAACCTTCCTGATCCGCTAGGCTTTGAGTCGTTCCCTCTCGACCTTACCACTTTGCAATACCACCCGGCAGCCTCCAGCAATTTCAAGTAAAAATCGCAGTTGGACTGGGGCAAGCTCCCAGTCCAACCAAGCTAGGCTAGCGTTTGCTAGCCACAAAAGATGTAGTTGGCAAAACTACCACCATCTGTGCGGAATGCCACACCGATACCTACAGTCTTCAGCCGTTTATCATAGAGACGCTTTGGGGAAATACGTTTCATTATTTCCTTAACGTGACCAACACCATTCTTACCCGGATTCTCGTCACCAGACCAGGTCATCTCCCATCCAGTAAGCGAGGGGCATTTAGGAGGTCTAATCGCGTCGAAAGCCTTTTCCTGTTCAGGGGTCAGCTTCGCCTCATTCCGTTTTGCCATATCGGCAGAGATATCTCGGGCAAAGGCATCTAACTGTGAATCCCGGGTAAGCTCACCTGCCAGTCCCATAACACGCAGTTCATTAATTCCCTGCAGAATAGTTGCTTCCTCTTGGCCTGCTGAACCCAAATCGCTGGGCTGCGGCTGCTGCTTAGGCTGCGGTTTAGGTTGAGCCGGTTGTGTTGGCTGAGCGGGTTGCGCGGGCTGCGGGATTACTCCAGTGGCGGCGGCCCGAACTGTACGATCGGGCATAACACCGGTACCACCGATAACAATCAGCTTCGCGGCGCCTAGGGTGTCGGCCTTGGCCTTCACACCCTCACCATTAGCAGGCGAAAGCAGGATGATGCCGTCTTTAGCGGCACCCGCCACCATCGCATCCTTGAGCGCGGTACCCGAAGCCAGGTACACATTCGAGCCCGACTTTTGGGCTTTAGCATACTGGGCAATAGCAAACGCGGTCTCATAACGGTTCGCCCCCGCCAAACGTGCCGTGGCCTTACCAGCAGCAGCACTGTTGACCACCGCATCCGAGACGACTCCGGTACCGCCCAAAGCCGTAACCTTCTCAGCCTTCAACTCAGAGACAATCCCCGCCAGGGCATTAGCCGACACATCATTAGTAAAAGTCACAATCGGACCGTCCCTAAGCACGCTAGCCGCGACCGCGTCAGGAGAACCCGAACCCACATTCTTGGTCACATACACATTCTTCGGGGTGCCGTTCACTTTGACCCATTGCTTGGCAATCTCCGCAGCGGTGGCGTTACGGTCTGCGCCTTTCAAGCGGATTACTTCGGCACCCGTGGCTTTCGCCTGGTCTTCTATCCCCTGAGGCACCGCGCCCGTACCACCGAGCAGGACTATCTTGCCGGGCTTAACCCCACCAAGATTCAGGCTCTTCCCATCCGTCAAAACCACCGGGCCATCCCCAATAGTCGCCGCCGGCAGCGCATCTACCGGGTTACGGTTGCTCGCCACATACACAACCTTCCAATCCGCGCCCCAAGTGTGCTTCGCCACAGCTATTGAGGTCTCCACCCCGGACGAACCCGCGAGCCTCTCAAAAGACAGGTCACCAGCCACCGCCGGAACCGCGCCCACGCCCGCTATCAGCGCCGCCGAGCCAACCCCGGCAACCAAGCCAGCTATCGCACGCCTACGTGCCATCAAATTCCTCCTTAATTATCACGGAATCCAACCAGCCCCTCATGAAACCAAGAGCACCCGACCAGAAACCAACAAACTTAGCAACTACACTAACACCCACCCGATTTTTCCGCAGCCAAACAGAGAAAAAACTCAAAAAACGTCCAAAACCCCGGCTGGCACCTCATGCACCCGGCCAGCACATCAGGCACGCGGCACGAAAAGGAACCCGGTATACTGTAAGCATGACTAGCATAACTGCGGCTCCGGCAACCCGACCACCGTGCACCGCCATCAAGGTGCCAGTGGAGCTGCGCGACCGGCTCAAGCGAAGCGCTGCTGAACACGGTCAAACTATGGCCGAGCTGATTGACACTTTACTGCGCGAATCCGCACGCTACGCCCGGATGGAGTCCCTGCGTCAAGCCATCGCGCAAACCCCGGCATCAGTTATGGCGCAATACACCCGCAAACGCGACGAATGGCTGGATGCCCACCTTGACTAGCGAAACCAAGATTCAGCAAGGCGACATCTGGTGGGCTTATCTTGACCCCCACCAAAGGGCGTGAACAAAACGGACGGCGGCCAGTATTGGTGATATCCGCCGCGCAATACCACGATATTATAGACGCTTTGGCTATAGTGGTGCCGATTTCTACAACCGACCGAGGCTGGCCAAATCATATCCGCCTAACAGACTTGGCGCGTTCCTCTTGGGCGATGACCGAACAACCTCGCACTATCGCCCAGCAGCGGCTAAAAGCACGCATCGGCACCGCAACCCCTGAGGAACTCGCCCAGGTTCTCTCTTGGGTTATCGACTTTATCAGCTTGTAGTGCGAATGCGACGTTTCCCCGACTTCACCCGACCACAAACGGCGCAGCAGTCGCTCTGATTCCTCTAGAGCCGCCACCGGAACCCCAGTTTCTAGACGTTTTTCGATAACAACACAATCTTCAAAACACAAATGCCTGTAAACTTGGCCCACGGGAGCGGCGTACCTTTCATACGGTTACGGTTTTCTCTTTACATCCCAGCCCTAAAGGATGTCGCACTCCCATTTTGCACGCGGGCGGGATGAAACGCAGGAACCCAGATTTAGCGTTATAATGGAGGCAATAGTTCAGCCCGCCTCGGCCACTTCCGCTGAGTGTGGGCTAATCCTCGTGAAGCCGCCGAAAACCGGAACTGCTTTCAAAATCGCAATCTGGTTTATATTTTGAAAGTATAACCCAGACCACTTCATTCACCGCTGCCACACGCCGCCTGCGCGGTTGCGGCTTCGCCACTCAAGGAGTTCCGCCTAAAACGGCAAATCATTGCCACTTTATAACGGCTTCACCAGCGGCTGCGCCGATATACGGCTAACGCCGCGCGGCGCAGTACCTCGATATCAAGCATTCTCAATAAGGGGATTATGTATCCATACCCCAGAAAAGCCCCTCATCCCCGGCCTGGCAGAAATAAGTGAAAAATGCGGTTTTTCAGGGAATTTTTCCCGCAAAAACGAAATACTCACTCATTTCTGCCACTATCCCGGCTGGCACCTCATGCCCCCGAAAGGAGAGGCAGACCGGACGTAACCCGAGTAACAGACCGAACTAGTCAGACCACACTCGGGGAATGACAACTCTTAGTATGGCTAAAATAAAGCTGTTGTGTTGATAACAACCGAGGATTCACATATTATTTGAGGCAAAGGAGAGCAAATGGTTTCCACGAATTTAAACATCAGGACGGATAAAGCCGTAAAAACGCAGGCGGAAGCGATTTTCAACGAGCTCGGCTTGAACATGACCACGGCGGTGAACCTGTTTTTGCGCACTACTATCAGGGAAAACGGGATTCCCTTTAGCCTGCAACTAGAGCACCCCAATGCGACCACAGCAGCAGCTATAGCAGAGGGTCGCGCAATGCTAAACGACCCTGATACGCCAAAGTATTCCAGCATGGAGGCACTGCGGGCGGCACTCGAAGTATGAAATACGACATCCAGTTCACCACCCAGTTCAAAAAAGACCTGAAACTGGCAAAGAAACAACACCGGAACCTCGAAGAAGTCTTCGCGGTCATCAACCGCCTGGCCAACGGAGAGACACTGGAAGCTAAGTACCAAGACCACGAACTCAGCGGGAAATATAAAGGCACCCGGGAATGCCACATCGAACCAGACTGGTTATTAGTCTACGAGATTCACCGTAACACGCTGGTCTTGATGGCCTACCGGGTCGGAACACACTCGGAACTATTCAAGGCATAACCTGGAGGCTTTCGCCCGATTCGCTAAATGTCCATGGACACATAAACACTTTGCTAAAACCGGGCTGATAGACATGCCTCACGCCACAGAAACTAATCTCGCCTAGCTGACAGAGTAATACCCAAATCCGCGCCAGCCACCTCATGAACCGCGACCGAAAGCGACAGCGTTTCGGCGGCAATCAACGACTCGTGACGCTTCACCCACGCCAGGCGCTCCCCCGGCACACCCAAATCCAAGTCAACCCGGTCGGCCACATCCAAACCGGCATTCTTACGTTCGTCTTGCACCGCACGAATCACGTCGCGAGCATAACCCTCGGCCTCCAAATCCTCGGTAACCTCGGTATCCAACACCACGAAAGTACCACTGGGCAAAACATCAGCGGCGGTACCCGGCTCAGCCTCCACCTTGGTCGACAGCCCGAACTGATCCCCGGTCAAACGCACCGGCGAACCCTGCATACGACATCAAAATCGCCGTTTTCAACCGCTGTAGGCAAAATACGTGATAGAGTAGTAAAAATGTCTGATAGGAAGGAAACCATGAAAAAGACATTTTTTTGTACCTTTGCCGCAACGCTGCTGGTAGTAAGCGTACCTTTTCAAACTGCTGTCGCGGTTGACAGAGACGAGGATACCAGTTCCCCCTCAGACCAGTACTCAGAGCGGTTCATCGGTTCGTTTTCCACACAAGACACAGAATCTTCAGGAGCCACAAGGAGTTTTCTTTTTCCAAGTGGGGGTCTCGTTACCGCGCATAATCCTCATCGTTCCCCAGGAAGAAACGAAGCTTCAGGCCATGTCACCTGGAAGCCTGTAGGGAATCCGCGATTTACCACCATGAGGTTGACTGCCAGGCTGTACGCAAAGCGGGGTACAAGATTTTTCGCCGTTGGTATAGCTGATACGAGAGATAGTAAGCCTGCGCTTAAGGGACAGACACCAGGTGCAAACGCTAGGGTAAGTTGTGAATCAAGCAAGTCAACCATGTGGTACACCTTTGGGAGTGGATACGCTCCAGGTGTGCAAAAAACCCATGGGAAGCACAAATCTGCAGAGTCTGATGTTCACTGTTGGCCATGGGCACGTCATTAGAGCTGGCAATTCTGTCGCGCAAGTCCTGCCTCTCCGAGTCTGAGAGGCAGGACTTCGTTGCATTGTTTCTGGGTTTATCTGAGGAGTGGTTTGACTTTGAAGGTAACTCTTGCGCGCCCTGGTACTATCATCCGGAAGAAGATTGGTCAGATGATATACAGAACCTATTAGCGTGGGCGTACGTCACTTTACCTGATAACCAAAAACCGCCCTTTGCTTTGTTATTCGAAACAATGACTCGCTGTGTGGAACAAGTTGCAGCCGTAAAGGCTGATGGATTCTATGTTAGGCTTGATTACTTCAATATTCCACAAAGACGAACACGTGTTTTATATGGCAAAAAAACTAGTGCAAAAAATAGAAGCTTATTACACAGCCTTGTTGGTACGATTCCTTCAGTTGTACTCCCAGACATGAGAGGGGAATCATACTTCCATTTTACTAGCGAAAACCCGACGCTTACTGAAAAGATAAAAATAGTAATAGATATAGCAGCTTATAATAATGTGGACTTGCTAGTTAATATATTCTGCTCACTGATAGATAGATACGAAAAGAACTGTTCAATTGTTGCTGTCAGTCGAGCGCTTCCCCATAGCCAATATGGTATGGACATTCAGACAGTAGAATTATCTATTAACGCAAGTGAGTGGTCCTCTTTTATCGCGGGTAGAATTCTAAGAATTCTTTTCCAGTCTCTAAATCTTTCAAAATCAACGTCTCCACTAACAATTACTATGAACAGGGAAGTATTCACTTGAAGCTAAAAAAATATTAAATATAATCACGCTCTTCCTTGGTCTTACAGTATTGATTTCATGCGAGGCTACCAGTCACCATGGTTCGTCGGTGGATAATTCAGGCTTACCCTATCTTAAGATTTGCGAAGGTTTTAACTGCGATAAGTATTACGCAGACAAAGAACATTCTGCGTGGGAGGTGAAAACCGAATCACTTACCCGTATGGCACTTCAACTTCACAGTAAAGGATGAAATAAATACAGTACACTAGGTATCCGGTTCTTGAATTCTGTACTGGACACAACGTGGTTTGGGTTCCAGGAAAATCCTGGAACCCAAACCACGTTGCTGAAATTTTACGCGGCCGCAGATTCAAGGAATCCTCGGATTCCAGAACCCAGGCTAGGCGTGTTTCGCGACCTTGACGACCAAATCCGCGCCAGCCACCTCATGAACCGCGACCGAAAGCGACAGCGTTTCGGCGGCAATCAACGACTCATGGCGTTTCACCCACGCCAGGCGCTCCCCCGGCACACCCAAATCCAAGTCAACCCGGTCGGCCACATCCAAACCGGCATTCTTACGCTCGTCTTGCACCGCACGAATCACGTCGCGAGCATAACCCTCGGCCTCCAAATCCTCGGTAACCTCGGTATCCAACACCACGAAAGTACCACTGGGCAAAACATCAGCGGCGGTACCCGGCTCAGCCTCCACCTTGGTCGACAGCCCGAACTGATCCCCGGTCAAACGCACCGGCTCCCCATCCACGCAAACCTGCGGGAACACGACGGCATCCCCGTCCAGTTGCCAGGCTCCGGACTTTTGGGCGGCAAACAATTTGGAAGTCAGCTTGCGCACTTCCGGTGCGAAACCCTTCGGGTTCAAGGCCAACTCCTGGTGGGAGCGCAAACCAGAACCCTCCACGCCGATAACTTCGACGTTCTTCACGTTCACCTCCTCGGCAATAAGCCCCGCAAAATCGGCTAGCGCCTCATGAAGCGGGGAAACCACCCGCAACCAAGCCAGTGGCAAACGCACCCGCAACTTTTCAGCCTTACGCAAGCCGTGGGCGGCGGAAACAATACCGCGAACCTCGTTCATGGCTGCCACCAAATCCGAATCGTGCCCGGCCGCGTCCCAATCCGGGTAATCCGCCAAGTGTACCGAACGCTCCCCCGTCAGGCCACGCCAGATTTCCTCCGACACCAGGGGCAACATCGGCGCAATAGCGCGCATCAAGGCCTCTAACACGGTATAGAGCACATCGAAAGCCTGCGGGTCTTCGTCCCAGAAACGCTGGCGCGAAATTCGAATGTACCAGTTGTTCAACAAATCCAGGAACGAACGCACCTTTTCACAAGCCTCTGGAATGTGGAAAGCATCCAGTTCCCCGCGCAAATCCCGGAACAGTTCGCGGGCGGCCGACAGCAGGTACCTGTCCATAACCGGCAGACCAGACACCACCGCCGCGTCAAACACGTCAACCGGCTTCGCGTCATAACCCGCACCCTTGCTACACGTCCCGGCATAGAGCGTAAAGAAGTAGTACGCGTTCCACACCGGCAACAACACCTGGCGTACCGTGTCGTGAATACCCTTGTCGGTCACAATCAGGTTACCGCCGCTGACCACCGGGGAACTCATCAAGAACCAGCGCATCGCATCCGCGCCGTACTTGTCAAAGACCTCTGACACATCCGGATAGTTACGCAAAGACTTGGACATTTTACGGCCATCATCACCCAACACAATCCCGTGCGAAACACAGTTCAAAAACGCCGGGCGGTCAAACAGAGCCGTGGCCAAGACATGCAGGGTATAGAACCAGCCGCGGGTTTGCCCAATGTATTCCACAATAAAGTGTCCGGGATAGTGGTGTTCGAACCAATCCTGGTTTTCAAAGGGATAATGCACCTGAGCGTAGGGCATAGAACCGGATTCAAACCAGCAATCGAGCACTTCCGGGACACGACGCATCATGGATTTCCCGGTCGGATCATCAGGATTCGGGCGCACCAGCTCGTCGATATACGGGCGGTGCAGGTTATCGACCTTCACCCCGAAATCGCGTTCCAACTCGGCGAAAGACCCGTACACGTCCACGCGTGGATACGCCGGATTATCGGATTTCCACACCGGAATCGGGGAACCCCAATAGCGGTTGCGCGAAATCGACCAATCGCGGGCGCCCGCCAGCCAGTTGCCAAAAATCCCGTCTTTGGTGTGAGCCGGGGTCCAGGTGATTTGCTGGTTCAGCTCTACCATGCGGTCGCGAAACGCGGTGACTTTCACGAACCACGATGACACGGCCTTGTAAATCAGGGGTTCCCGGCAACGCCAGCAGTGCGGATAGGAGTGCTCGTAGGATGCCGCACGCACCAGCCGTGCCCGCACCTCCGCCGGACGCGCCGCAATCGGGCCAGTCACATCACGCAGGTCGGCAATGATATACCTATTGGCTTCGAACACGTTTTTGCCCGCGTAATCCGTGACGTCCTCGGTTAAACGGCCTTCATCGTCTACCGGCACCACGATGCCGATTTTGTTGACAGCACAGACATTCATATCGTCCTCGCCGAAAGCCGGAGCCAGGTGCACCAGGCCGGTACCATCTGTGGTGGACACGAAGTCAGCGGCAATGATGGTCCACGCATTGGAGCCCGGTCCGACGTGTCCCGCCTCGTCCGCAGTGCCATCAGCGACACCAGCGGCTTTCGCGGCTTCGAAGTACGAGAAAATCGGAGCATACCCGACCCCGACCAGCTCCGAGCCGGGAAATGGCGCGGAAACCTCTGGATCATCGCCCAATTCCTTGGTGTAAGCCGATACCAGCGCCTCGGCCAAAATCACGGTTTCGCCCGCCAAATCACCGGTTTTGGGGGTGACGCGTACATAGTCGATGTCCGGCCCCACCGCAACCGCCAGGTTGGATGGCAAAGTCCAAGGAGTTGTGGTCCAAATCAACGCTAACTCACCGGTTTCCAGGCGCAAGCCCACCGTCACGGTCTGGTCGGTGCGGTTTTGATAGATGTCATCATCCATCTTTAGCTCGTGGTTCGACAAGGGGGTGCCGTCATTCCAACAGTACGGCAACACCTTGTAACCTTCGTAAATCAGACCCTTGTCATAGAGCGTCTTGAAAGCCCAAATCACGGATTCCATAAAGGTGGGATCCAAGGTCTTGTAGTCGTTATCGAAATCGACCCAACGCGCCTGGCGAGTGACCTGTTCTTCCCATTCTTTGGTGTATTTCAAAACGGAGTCGCGACACGCCTGGTTGAAGGCCTTGATTCCCATCGCGCCTTCGCCTTCAATCTGGGATTTATCCTCGATTCCCAGAATGCGTTCGGCTTCTAGTTCGGCGGGCAGACCGTGGGTATCCCAACCAAAACGACGTTCGACCCGATACCCCCGCATGGTTTCATAGCGCCCCACGATGTCTTTGACATACCCGGTCAGCAGGTGCCCATAGTGGGGCAGGCCGTTCGCAAAGGGCGGCCCGTCATAGAACACGAATTCGTTGGAACCATTTTTCCCGGCGTCACGCTGGTCAATGCTGGCTTGAAAGGTGTCATCAGCCTTCCAATACGCCAGGGTTTCCGTTTCTTGGGTGGGGAAATCCGGAGAGGAAGGGACACTGCTTTTTCGGTGTTTGGGGTAAAACCCGCGCTTGGTTTCGCTCATTTCGTCCTCGCTGGTCGTGTTGGTCACGAGGACGCCCGTCACTGTTTGCGGCGCGCGCGGTACCACCTCGCTTGCTCGCTGCCGGGTCTGGTTTTGATGGTGAGTTCATGAGGCGCCACCCGGTATTCCCGGCGGCGTTCATGTCCCGCGCCCATCTGGTTTCGGGTTCATGAGGTGCTTGCCGGTTTCCCTGGCAAAGGTTTCAAGTCCCGAACTTGCCCAGTTTCTGGAAGCGAGCCGCTTCCTTCGGGATGATTACGGATCCGACCCGTCGGATTCTAGTGAGCGTGGCCTACCCAGGCAGGCGGGTACCGCTGTTCTTTCCGAGGCTCCCCGGTGATTCCCGCGAGATTTTCGCTGGCACCTCATGAATCGTAAAGACCCAGGTGAGCTGCTAACACAAGCCGCGCGGCCGGTTCAACGCCGTGCCCCCAACTGTAGCGCATGTTCCCCGCGCTACGCAAAACTGCCACTCCGAAAAACTAAGCACTGCGCGAACGTCACTACGGAAAAGCACTGATACGTTGGATTTAATTTGAGACTGTTTGATAAATCCGTGCAGCACTTCAGGCGCGTCTACCGGCCCGACAACTTGAGCTAACAATTCTATGGCTTCTTTTTCGGTCATTGGTTCGTTCGAATAAGCCTCTTGCATATATGAATTGTTTTCGCACAGTCTCTTCGGTTTTATAGGTTGTTCCTCACCTTCTAATCGTCTACAAATGCCGATGAGCATCAGGCTAAGTTCTGTTTCTTTTTCGCCGTAGGTCATACTTTGAGCCAGGTATGCCCAATAGGGTTTATCGTTTCTGTATTGAACGCTTCCAACTAGAGTCATAACGAGTTCCTTAAGTCGCGTAACTTCGGATTCCAGCTGGTCAATTCGCGTTTTAAGCTTTTCTTCTTCCATAAAGTACACACGCTTTAAAATCTAAAGCACTACTGCTGAAACTAGCGCAGTTACCGCGTCAGATATGACCATTGCATTACTGTGGCCTAATGGCCTTAGAGCATAGAGCAGTTTTTCTTTCACTACATGTTCAGCTAAATCAGGTATTCTAGCCACACCGTCTATCGCGTCGGCAACAAAATCTAAATTCTTACTCAATACTTTTACGGCTTGTTTATCCAACGCCTTGCCGGCGAATTTAATAAGCTTCTCACTTCCACCCCGGAGCCCAGAGGCTATGTCCTTTAAGGTAGTCTTAATAGCGAAGGATTTTGCACCACGGGTCTCAAAGGAATGGCCACCCTGGTTATTACCACTATTTGATTCAGATAGCACATGAGATAATTTCTCTTGGCTACTTAGTGTGGAGTTCGCTGCAAATGCCGTTCCCGGAAAGCTTACAGTGCAAACTGCGAGTACCAGGGCGGTAAATAGTGAGGTTAGGCGAATTTTGCGCATTATTTATCCCTTCTTAGATGTGTGAAGAGTCTACATCATTATTATACTATAATATGATTTACAATTGCATGCTCTGCCACTATTTTAGACATGCACCGTGGTGCCCAGCGAGGCGAAGTCGTCGCGAACAGCGGCGACGACTTCGCGGGAGCCGCCAACGAATACGTATTCGAGGTTGCGTAAATGGCTGATTTTCCCGACGCGCTGACCGGTGGGACTGTAGATGCCAATCTGGGCTCCCACGTAGCGTTTGGAGTCAAAAGCCAAGGCGGTGGCATCCTCGAAACGTGCTGCGACCAGCGCGAACAGCTCCTCGAAGTCCACCCAGGCTTCATTGTTATACGAGAGCACCAGGGTCTGACAGGGAATGGTGGCTACCAAATCCGCCAGGGCTTGCGGCATTTCACGCCGACGGTTATAGGGCGAATGCGTGTCAGGGTCGCGGGCATCGGCACGCTTGCACGCCACGCCGTAAGCCTCGGGCGCATCCCAGCGCACCAGAGTTTCCCAAATGTGATAGTTCGTGAAGTATCGGTGCTGGTTGTACGGCGGATCGAGGTACACCAGATCAAATTCCGGCAGTGCGTCTTCGCGCGCGGCGCCCAGCCCAGCACCCACCTGCGCACCGCCGCCGCAACCAGTACCACCCAGATTGACACCGCCGCGCCTAGCCAAGCACCCGGCTAGTTCATTCGCATCCGCGCGCCAAGTCCATCCGCTGCCATCGAGCAGTTCTGGCACCCGCAACTCCAGGTCGTTGTACGCGCGCGGTGCCCAGGTTTTCAGGTAGGCCATCTGCTGGCCGGTCGTGGAATCGACCCGGTCGGCGGCTTCCATCAGGGAGGTCAACAGCACGGGATACAGCGGGGTGCCGGCGTATTCGGTCTCGATGCGTTCGCGGATGGCATCGATGCGCGCCCCGTTTTTAGGTTGGAAAAATCTTGATTTCACGCAAAAGGTTTCGGTGAAATATCCGGGGCGCGCTGGGGTGTCCGCCAGATCTTTCAGGATTTCGCGCAGGTTGCGGAAATCGATGTCACGCGCATTAGTTTTGATATAGCAATCCGCCAAGATTTTCGCGTAAGTCGCAGTGTCATTAGCCCCGGTGACAATCCCGGCTTCTTTGAAGGCCTGGGCGACGCGGGTAGTGCCGGTGAACATGTCCAAAGCCGTCGTGGCACCGGACAATCTCGCGATGTTTTGCAGCGCGGGCACGAGGGTGCGTTTCGATCCCAGGTACTTTATCACCCTGCTACCCTAAGGCATCGAGTCGCCTCGCCCCGGGACAAACACCCGTTTTTCTCGGATTTTCGCCGCTGTTGCCCCTGTCAGCCGCGCCGTTGTCCTCGTTTGCCCTGCTTTTCGCTGTCCTGCCCCGCTCTCGCAGCTCACTTCATCCGCATGTTTCTCCGTTGTCCTTGTTTGCCTCGCTGCTCGCTTCGCCAAAACCGCCTGTTTCGTCGTGTTGTTTCCCCCATTTTTGCCTCGGTTTCATGAGGTGCCATCCGGAACCACGGCTACAACACTAAAATCCACCGCCATTGGGTGACTTTCGGTTTTAGGCAGAGGTGCGGAAGCGGTATTTCCCTTTGCCGTGTCCGGAAATCGTTTCGATTACACCGTGTTCCAACAGTTGTTTGAGCAGTTCAGAGCCTCTGGATGCCTTTATACCAAGGATCCGCATCACCTCTGCGCGACCGAAAATTTCCTGACCGGGGAACGCCTCGCGCAGCCTCATGACTTGCTGGGCAGCTTTGGTTGACAGCGCATCCGCAATATCCGGTTTCTCTTCATCAATATCCGGTTTCCCGCTGTCAATGTCCGGTTTATTCGCCTCAATGTCCGGTTTCCTGATTACTTTTAAGCCCAGACTCACGTGCAATGTCCGGTTTCGCAAGGGATGCTTTTCACCGGACAGGAGGTTGCGCAAAAACAGTTCCAGGTATTCCGTGGTGGCGTGAACCCTGTTCTTCAGGTCGCTATAGTTCGCCCGCACCAACGCATTGTGGAAATACCAGGCATTTTCAGCGAAAATATCGTTGGTCACCTCGAAGCCCAGAGTGCGCAGATACTTGATAAAGAACACCGCCGTGGTTCTGGTGTTGCCTTCGGCGAATACGTGAATCTGCCACAAACGGGACACGAACACCGCCAGGTGGGCAACAATCTCGTCCAGCGACAACCCCCGATAGGAAAACTGTCTCTCTTCGGAAAAGTCATATTCCAGGGTGGCCTCCAACTCGGTGGCGCTGCCGTAGAGCACCGTGGCACCGTTCAACACCCATTCTTTCTTGGTGATGTTGTAATCGCGCATCTGTCCCGCGTGCGGGTAAATCCCGCTAAACAGTCGACGGTGAATCCCCAGGTATTCGCCCGGGGTGAAACTAAAGGCTTTTTCGGGCAGCAACGCGGCGATTCGCGCTGAAACCTTGTCGGCCTCTTCCACCCGACTGGGAGCATCCCCAACAGGTTTTGCCGCATAATACGCGTCTAAAAGCGCATTTGCCTCGGTAAAGGTTATCTCGCCTTCGATGTTTCTAATCGCGGTGTGTGCCAGGTAATCCGAGGTTTTCAGCCCATCAACGGCTTGCAAGCCGATGGCGGTGTGCCACGCATAGCCTTTATACTGCCTGTCCGGTTCAACTTCCCGGAGGTATTCCTTGAACGGGTCTGTCTCCACCTGGCACCTCCTCTGCTCCCCATTTTACAAAAGACTTCGCCCCGCTCGCCTTTGTTCCCCCGACTTCATGAGGTGCCATCCGGAGTTCCACCCGCAATCTTGAATGCCGCGCTGGCAGGATTTCTGAATTCCCACCTGTGAAGTGTCCTGGGTTTTGTTCCGTTTCTTATGCGGGGGTCAGTTCTACCGTACACCCGGTAATTTTCCTCGAAAACCCGGTGCACCTCACCAGTCAAAACCTCGCCACGCTGCTCGGCTACTTGGCGGTTGCTTTTTGACCAGGCGATAGCCACGAGAAGTGATAAACCCACTAACCGTGTGCTCTCAAGACCCGGCAAATACACTTAATCGAGAAACAATCACGATACTCGTCAACAAACGCAATCATCTCATCTCGGGCTGGTCGAGTTCTTTGGTAAAAAAAGCCGAAGTAAGCTTGAGAATCTCGTTGGTTCGCCGCAGTTCAGTGTTCTCACGCTTGAGACGTTTAATCTCTTTATGTTCCTCGCGGGTAACCCCAGGATGCTGACCCGTGTCAATCAATGACTGCTCGTAGCAGCGACGCAACGACTCAAGACACACCCAGGCGTGGAGTAATCTCGCTGCTAGCCCGTCACCGTGTACACGACCTGTCATCAGACAGACAATCACCGACCATCCTCGCCGCACGATCCTTAAACTCTGGCGAATCCCCCTTAGACATGTCCCAACCCCTTCAAAACAGAAAGGAACAAAACCCAGGACACTTCAAAAGCTAGCTTTAGCGTTTCTTTTTGGGTTCATGCTTGGAATTACTCCCGCTGGCGCGGGGAAAACTAATCAAGCTTCACATAGTGGGTATTTGTATCGGAATTACCCCCGCTGGCGCGGGGAAAACGGGTAGTATTCGACGATAGCGGGCTTGTCTCCGGAATTACCCCCGCTGGCGCGGGGAAAACGAGGAGCAGATAAAGAACCTTTCAGAACGCTTGGAATTACCCCCGCTGGCGCGGGGAAAACCCGGAAGTAACTCCCCAGGCACACTTCGACCAGGAATTACCCCCGCTGGCGCGGGGAAAACCTTCTCGGTGGTGCACCGGGGAGCGACCCCTGGGAATTACCCCCGCTGGCGCGGGGAAAACGTCTTGGTATAGGCTACCGGAGCCGAGTGCTCGGAATTACCCCCGCTGGCGCGGGGAAAACCACCAACGAAGCTATCCTGAAAAGGCTACTATCGGAATTACCCCCGCTGGCGCGGGGAAAACAAAAGGTTCGCTGCTGGCCCATCTACCGGGTAGGAATTACCCCCGCTGGCGCGGGGAAAACTCGCGTTGGTTGCCCTCCCTGTCTGTCCATGTGGAATTACCCCCGCTGGCGCGGGGAAAACTTGGTGATTTCTTTGGCGGGGCGGGTAGTTTTGGAATTACCCCCGCTGGCGCGGGGAAAACTGGTCTATCACCAGGCTTATCTGCATCTCTCGGGAATTACCCCCGCTGGCGCGGGGAAAACTGGACTGGAAGGAAACCTTGCCGTCCCTATTTGGAATTACCCCCGCTGGCGCGGGGAAAACTTTCTCCAGGCTAGACGCTATCTCTTTTAGCTGGAATTACCCCCGCTGGCGCGGGGAAAACTCCCCGAGGAGGTCTTGCGTCTGGGTGATTTTGGAATTACCCCCGCTGGCGCGGGGAAAACTGGTTGAGTGTTAGTTTCATGTCGTCATACCTGGAATTACCCCCGCTGGCGCGGGGAAAACGTTTCATTGTGGTTTTCTCCTTGTAAATATTGGGAATTACCCCCGCTGGCGCGGGGAAAACACTTAGCCACCTGTAATTTTAGCGCTAGAATTCAAAATTTCTAGCCATTTCACCTAGCCACAATCCATCGAAACAACGTACTCGGTGCTGCCTCGGACTGTAAGCACGCACAGAAAATCCCTGTTCAAATCTCACATCCGATTGTACCAAAGTGAGAGAGCCTTCCTTCCCAACTTTCCGACATCTTTCCCACAGCGCATCAGCAACCCGAGGCGTGATTTTTCCAACGTAAACTCCCATGTTCACTTCGGTTAAAAACCGCGACAAATAACCATGCAAATGTTCTGGAACAGCAGTTGCGGTCAAAATTACAAACATATTCTCCCTCTATCGCCATCATTAATTGCTATAATCTTTATGTCCTGGCACTTCACCAGACTCATCAATCAACATGTCATCCTTTATTGTAGGAAGGTATGGCTCCAAAACACTCATCAAAATCGAAATCATGTTTTCTAATACATTTTGTTCATAGATAAACCTTCGCATTTCCTTTCGAGCGAACTTTAGTGGTTCATCCTTACTCACGCTACGAAATGAAATAGGCAACGCTGCATTGGGCTTATAGAGATCCGCTACATCAAACAACAACGACCGTATGTCACCACGATGGATAATTCCCAGCGCCGGATTAACCCCTAATGCCGCACAGGCAGAAGCTGCACACCCATACAAAATGCCGTTCACCAAGTTCAAGGCTTGGTTCAAAACGTCTTCTCCTCCTGTGTCTCGCCGAAATCCATTCACTTTAAATTCTCTAGACAGTTCTCGGTATCGTTTTTTTATCAGGCTTCCCTCGAGCCCACGCATTTGGCTGATAGTCAGTTCACCTTCTATATCAATACCTAGCTGTCGTTTATACAAAAACTTGGCAGCTTTGCGAGCATTGCGTTCATCTGCTACTAAGTGAGCCTGAGCAATCGCCCATCTCGACGAGCTGGTCAGCGCCATAGCATGGGAGTAGTAAGGGCATCCGCCTCCCCCACTGAATATCACCGTCAAACCAGCACGGCTACACGATGCCATTGCCGGTTGTGTGATAGAAGTTCCTGGACCGAGAAACAAAACGGCTAATCCTGCCACTGGAATCTGGATTATTCGTTTTAGCGGCTCCCTATCTTCAGAATCATGGTTACCCTCGCTAATAGCTGCCACACCCGTGTGGTTCTGAATTACCTGGCAATACTCCAAATAAAGATATGATACCCGATCTTCCAAGCGTATCTGTTCGCTGACCGGAATTTTGGCGAATATCAAAGCATCATCTGAGTAAGTCAACTCATAGCCTTCCCTAGAGTTCTATTTCTTAATAGCTGTAATCCGAAGAGAGTGTCATAAGTAAAATCATCGCCTAGACGCACTACTTGTCTTCCTCGCAACAAGGGTGTTGTTTCCTCGCCTAAAACAGGATACTGCTCAACTTTTTCTCGTAAAACCTTTATCATCTTGGCCGATGAAACATTGATTTGGGCTCGCAAGGCTTCTTTAATTCTAGAGCTAGGCATACCATTTCTGTCAACACGCAACGAACGCAGTTCTTCCACAGTCCCGTTGAATGCCCCGGGCGCGTCACTTCCCTCACCCAAAATAATAAGTTGCCGATTTTCCCTTTCTATACTGCGGGTTCGAGGTGATTCACCTTCTGCGTTTTCTCCATCTTGCCATGTCAAGTGCCGGAGGGCGTCCATTCGTGCTTCCCCCCGATAAAACATCGGCCAGCTATTAATCCACTGCGTAGCCTTCTGCTGTTCCTGCAGTATAGAGGCATACTCATCAAAGTCTTCTGCATCTTCCAATTCCTCAGCAGAGACCCACGATTGTTCTACAAAGCTCTGGATATCGTTCGGAGCAACAATGGCTCCCCTATGTCCTCTCAGCCACTTGCAGGTACGCCGTAATGGAGAATATAGATAGGGCATCCACCATTTTTCCTGATATCCTGCATTTTCATCTATGAGCATGCCAGCTACTATCTGTACTTGCATTGCCGACATCCCAGGAATTCGCTGTTCACGTTTAGTATCTTGTCTTCGCCAGGCTCGCCCAAAACGTTGCAGCAACGACGGAGCTGGTGCTAAGTCGGTCGATATCAAGTCCAAGTCAATATCCAATGACGCTTCTATAGCTTGCGTACCAACCACTACCAATCCTTCTGCGTTTCCTCTCGGCCCCAACGCATTGAATAATGCTTCTTCAACCTCACTACGGTGTTTGGCTGTCAATCGGGAATGCAGCACCATCACGTTACAGCCGAGTTTCAACAGTCCTCCAGCGATTTCTTGTGCTCTGTCGATGGTATTTACGAAAACACCTAACCTTGCTTTTGGATACTTTTCGTGAATTTGCTTAGCCCAGTCTATATGTGCTTCGGATATGTTAGAAACTTCTTTCAAATCATAATTAATCTGGTACTGATCCCGATTTATATCAATCTTCAGAGCAGATACTTTCACTTTCCCGCCTACACTGACGCTAGCAGTTGCCGGAAAATCATACTCCTCAATACGAGTTGTGTTTTCGTGGCTCAGATTACCTGTATAAGCATTAGTTAACTGTTCCAAGTGTTCATGAGGCATGGTCGCGGACAATAACGTTACTCTGGTTCCGGTTCTGCCCAGCCAAGTCATGAGGGGTTCAATCAGTCTTGTTTGATAAGGACTAAGTGTGTGAACTTCATCCATAACTACATGCGAATTCGCCAAGGCTAGCAGCCGCAAAGCTGTCCATTTCATGGGCAGTGATGCCATAACCGCTTGGTCTACAGTAGCGACCACAACCGGGGCAAGTAACCGCGCTGATTTCTGTCTCACAAACTCCGTGGGATACAAACCCCGAGCAGACACATCACCCGTATCGGTAGAATCGTCTCGATGCTCCGTCACCGTAATTTTTTGACTATAAAAATTCTCCAATATTGCCATACCATGAGCCAAAGTCCCCACATTACTAGTGTTTTGGAAGGCCTCCTGGAGCCGTCGCATCATGGCATTAGTAGTTGCTTGCGTGGGCAACAGGAATATCAGACGTTCCGAAGCATTTGCATGACGTAATAGCGCCGCCTCAGTTTTGCCCGAACCAGTAGCAGACATGATAGTCAGCATCCCATCACCAGAATTCTGGGCAATCTTCTGTGCAGGTCGTGGATTCCAGCACCCCAACAAAGTTTCCTGAGCATTACTAAGCGGCTCAAATATACCTAAGAGTAACTTGACCCGATTCAGCATTTTCTGGAAAACATATGATTTCCATTCATCTGGGTTGTCCAGACTGATGCTCCCAGATTTAAGGGCAGCAGCTTGTTCCGCAACCCAGTCATCTCCAGAGGATAGACGATCCGCCACAGTCACCAAGCCGGTTAGCAGCATGAGTGAAATGGGTGAAATCACTCGCGGGAGATCTGCAATATGCAGCCCACAAAATCGTTCTATTAGTGAGGTGGAGTCCTCCCGAACTGTTTTCCACACTCCAGAACGCAGGAGCTTTGTAGAGTCGATCTGTCGCTCATCATCAGATTTTGTTTCCCTGAAAAAGGTGCCATGATGTCCTGCCACCACAGCAGCCAACCAATGCTCCGTAACGCGGTCTTTGAATAGTTTTGATTCATCACCAAATAAATCAAGGGCGCCAACCTGTTCGTGACGGCGCACCGAAGGTCTATTAGCCTCCCTTCGCTTTACATCAATAAAATATTCTGTATTTGCAAATTGATTGAAATGCTCTCTAATTACCGGTAAGTCTTTATTTGTCTCATACGCAGCCTGTTGACCTTGAAATACCGGATTTCCCTTACCCAAATCGTGTAATCCCGCAACCAGAGATACTACCTGAAGGACGCTTTCACCAAAATCATTTTTGAGGATTTCCTGCAGTCCAGGTCGCAGCCAGTAATCAAAAACAATCTCAGCGCAAACTGCGGTATCGTATAGGTGAGCCAGTAAGGGATAGAACCCGTAGTTTTTAGAATATTTACCCCAAATCTGTTCTTGAATTGATGACATTCTAATACTCCGTCACAACTGCTTTACTGATAAAAGCCCACAGCCATAGGATTTGGCACGACCTACACCACTTCGAAGCATCTTATTCAGAGTTTTCGCATCACCAACGCAAGCTACCCCATCAACCAAGTCAATGACGATTCTTTTAATCTTCGATATGTCTTGGTTCGGATAGCCATCACCAATGATTTCACGCTGCGCGTTGATAATATTTACTTCAGCTAAGCCCGGGGAAAGTTTTTGCGAAAGCCAAGTTTCCAGGCTTGCCGCACTCTCAGCGGGTTCCTTCCCAAAGGGTGCAACCGTAGTGGTTCTTGCAGGTTGGCCGTCTTTTCCTTGAGAATGTCGAATCACCGGGTTAACGGCCAAACGAAATGAAACAGGCGTTCCTTCGCCTAGCTCTGGAAACGTGTACCCTAGCGGTTCTACCCCTTTTGGAAGTTTATCCACTGCAGGCGAAATGTCCGACTGCACCACGAAACGCGGAGCCAACCCTGGCAGAGTTTCTAAACGGAAAAGAATGCTGGCAGCGGCACGCGGATTCTGTTCCCCCTCAAACTCAGGGAACAAATCCATCACAGCACGATGCCGGAAATCCGGAGTCTTGAATACACGTGTTAGTTTGGCTCGAAACTCTGGTTTCACCAGCATATGCGCTGGTACTAGTGTGATGTAGACCACTGTATCCTCCCTGCTAGAATGGCTATCAACTTCCCCAAGAGCTTGGGGGTAATTCTGTTGTGTAGTGCTAGTATATTTTTCCCCGTTCCGGCAGGGTAACCATATGTTTATATTATCACCTCTTGACAAAAAAGTCAACTTTGTATATTATCAAAGTGTAAAGTGGTGCGCAAATCCAGAACTGACGAGGAGGAAGAATGGCTATCAACGCGTTGAAGGACATCGCTTGGATTCCCACTGCTAGGGGAAGAATGACTGCACGTGATGTTCTCTGCTCCTCTGCAACTGTGCCCAACAACTCTTCACGAAATACTTTATCTACGCAAGATCTTCTCATAAATCCAGGGTTTTCCGCAGGCTCTTCGTTACGAATTCTGCGCGATATAGCGGTTCTGGCTGAGCGAATTCGTAAACAAAAGGGTAGCAAAGTAGCACCCGAAGAACCCGATATTGATGCTATCGATGAGGCTATCGAGTCCTTGGCTCCCTACTGCAATCCACTAAATGCGGATTACCCCTTTCTGCAACGCCAAGTCATTAGTGGCCAAGAAACAGATGGAGCACCAAAGAAACTCTCCCCCGCCATGGCTCCAGATTCTGCAGAAGCTTTCTGGAAAATGAGTTTCACATTTGCAAATCAGCTAAGTCTTGATAAGGCTGTACTATGGTTGGCCATTAATCACCACTACTCTTTAGCTGGAAACAATCAGTACGATGGGGAAAAGTGCGCTATGGGGGCACCTGGCATCAGATTCCTGGGTGTAGATAAGAAGAAGGATGTAGGGAAAACCATTACTGAAGTGTTCTTCATTAAGGACAGTATCTATGAAACTTTGTTGATGAATATTCCTATAGATTGGCTTGAATACAACGATTTTCCGGCCTGGGCTCTGCGTAATCCAGAATCTCTGGGCAAGGATCATCCTTTGTGGGATGCTAGCTGGAGCTCGAACACCGCAGTTTGCGTTTGGGAAGGAAATATGTTGACAAGCGCAAAACCCTGTGGCATACCTAGGCATTGGTATTCACAAGCTCATGGAGTATGCCCTTCTGCTAAGAAGGATAAAGCCGCTAAAGAACAGGAGAATGCTCGAAAGAAATCGTGGTGGGATAACCGCAATACTAGGGATCCCCTATATTTATATACTCCAAACAAAGACGGCATTTTGAAACCGCAGCGGCTGGACTTCGGCCGAGACGCAACAGACTTAGCAGTCCATTGGAATGCGGAACAAAATCCGCAGTATATGGAATACTCCTCTACTACGCGCATACTTCATCATGATGCCGAGTCATACTTATGTTTCTTGCGCCACCAATTAGGAGGCACGCCATCTTCTCCTGTGATTCGAGCCTCAGAAGTGTTGATTCCAGACGATAATTCCCTGTGGTCACCCCACAAAGACTTATACGAGATTGCTGAAATGTACGCGAACGTGGTTCTTGATATGCAAAAAAAATTAGTGTTTTGTTTCGGAAAACCTACACAACCAAACATTCCTACCCTGTCTAACTTGGGCTTTCTTCGTGGGGATGTTTCAACCGTGTTCTGGAGGCATATTCGACCTATTTTTGAAAATTCTATGCGAGAGAATCAATTAGAAGACGAAAATAATTATTCCGAGATATTGAAGGCAACTCAAAAAGCTACCATGTCTGCTTTTGATGAAGTCACGTTACCGTATGCGCAATCTATGGTGCCAGAAGTTACAACCACACACCAGTATCTACGAGAAAAACTAGGGAAAATCGTAAACGTTGCACTTGAAGGGATGAAATAAATGTCTAAAGATGAACCATGGAAAACCTTAGTTAGCGAAGTTCTTCGCCGCCGTAACGAAAAGAATTACCGTTCAACTTTGGCTGCACTAAAGCGAGGACGGAGTACTTACACAGAAAATGCAGCATATCCATTTGTGCTTCCCTATTCCGAGGGAGTACCAGAAAAGGCGCTGTTGAGAGGAGTTTCCTTGATAGCGGACTTTCCCGAGATACCGCAGGTAGAAAAAGGGGAAGACGAAGAAAAAAAACCAGTATATACACCACTCGGAGAAAGTTTTGCGCTCACTTCCAAGTCTCTAGCGTACACCAGAGGTGCCAAAATTGAATTCGATAAACCGGACGCAATTGCCCAAAGGCTGAGATTTTTGCCAAACCTAGGTTTAGAGAATGCCGCTTTGACTCTCCGTTCAATCTTGAAGTTTGTCGAGAAATATAATCACCCCATAGATTGGTACCAGCTTGTCCAGCTCCTCACGCACTGGGGAAAGGGAGTTTCCGTTTCCTCGCAAAAATCTCGGAACCGCGTATTACACGACTACTATGTTAACCTTCGCCCCTATTCATCAGACAATTCAAACGAAACACCTAATGGAGAGGAAAAATAATGTCCAACTTACTTACTATCCACATCCTAAATTCTATCCCCTGGTCCAATCTGAACCGTGATGACACTGGAACTCCAAAGCGTCTAATCCAGGGTGGCGTATTGCGCGGCCAGCTTTCATCACAGTCTATAAAACGTGCAGCTCGCTCTGCCTATGAAAATGTTTCTCAAGATATTTCGGTTCGTTCCGGAAATCTAGCAGAAATGGTTATCGAAAGAGCGCTAGAGCTAAATCCTAAAGGAAATAAAAAGGATTTTCTTAAGAGTGCAAAAAAAGCCATTGGAGCACTAACAAAAAACGACGATTCCTCTAAAAAGCGTGACTCTGCTCGATCTACATGGCTATCTGGAGAAGAGCTGGAAGCGTGCGCTAAGGCTATAGCACAAGGTAAAAACCCAGAATTTATGGAAGCAGGAAAAACAGGTTCACTAGCAATTGCTGCTTTCGGTCGCATGTTTGCTTCCGCCCCTGGAATGAACACTGAATCCGCCATCGCAGTTTCCCCTGCGGTATCAACACACCAAGCAATTATTGAAACGGATTACTACAACACTACCGATGACGCGCCTTTGCAACATCAAGGAGCAGGTGCAACTTTCTTGGGTATGGCGCTTTACACTAGCGGCTGTTTCTATCGCACCGTCACCATCGACAAAGCGCAGCTACGCAAGTCCTGGACCGGATTTGATAGTGAGTCCGCCCACGAGAACCTTGCAGCTATGGTGGATGCCCTCATCTATGCCCTACCTAGAGGTAAAAAGAACAGCACCGCCCCATACGTTATGCCGGCACTGCTGTTGGCCGAGGAACAGGCACATCGCATCGCTTATGATTTCGAAAAACCAATTCAGGCTAGTAACGAAGGCGGATTCATCGGCGCGACTGTTGACGAGCTCTTGAAGCAGTACCAATCCGCACGCCGTTTTGACCCTGACAACTTTGCAGGAGTGAATGCTATCTCTGGTACCTGTGAAGAAAAAGATATTGCCGGTTTCAACCTGAAATACAGCAATAAAAGCGACTTCATAAATAAAATCGTGGACTGGATTCAGGCATGACTTCTGTATACATTCGTCTGGCCGGGCCGCTGCAAAGCTGGGCTGGAGCAAAGGTTAGTGGCAATATTAGTCACACCCAGGACTACCCCACACGCGGTAGTCTTGAGGGGCTGGTTGCTGCCTGTTTAGGGTGTCCACGAGGGAAATACCCCCTGTGGTTTCAGGATTTGCAGTTCGCGGTGCGTGTAGATAGCCCGGGGCGTATCTGTGATGATTACCAAACCATTGGGGTAAGGGATGAAGACATGCAAGTTGCCACGAGACTGCTGATGTTGTTGACCGGAAAACGAGCAACTAATAGAGGCCTAGCTTTTATTCCGGATGCCCAAGGAAAAACCACTATTGTGCGTCGCACGCTGCTGGCAGATGCCGAATTTATAGTCCAGATTCAGTGCGAAGGACATTTAGAGCAATTAGACCAAGCCATAAGCGACCCTACATTTGTCTCCTACCTAGGACGCAAAGCCTTTGCACCTGGTTTCCCCTTCTACCTCGGAATCGGTGAAGACAGTGCTATAGATACCTTGCCTGTCTTTGACAAGGGCAGACTCGAATCCAGTTACTACCAGGAAAAACCCGAGCCTACCGCCGAATCCGAAATCAAGTCTAGAACCCTTTACCGACTCAGTTCAATCCACACGACCCAGGAAACTATACACCCACCGTTGGAATGCTGTCGGAAAAAATGGCTGGAAACAATTAGCGAACAGCTACGCCGGAGAGCCACAGTCTAAAAGGTTGCAGTGCAGAACACGTTTCCACGCTTAGGAGCCGCCCCTACCAACGCAGGTGAGCTCAGGGCAGAATTCGCGCGGGACAACAAGACTGAGTTCCACAATTTCGTAGTGAAGTGTCCCGTGTTTTGTTTCTAGGTTTTTTTGAGAGGGTTGTTTTATGTCTAGGAATTATTCGCAGGGGTTTAGGGATTGTGCTGTGGGGCTGGTGTTTAATCGGCTTCGAGACGGTTCTGGGGTTTTGAGATGGGTGGTTATCAGTGATATCGGATTGAAACTCGGTGTCAGTCGGGAATCACTGTGCCGCTGGGTGAATCAAGCTGAAATAGATCAGGGCGAGAGATCCGGGGTCACTCGAGAGGAGTCTGCCGAGATACGACGTCTGGGTAAAGAAAACGCAGAACTCAGACGTACGAACGAGATTCTGAAACTGGCATCGGCTTTTTTCGCCAAAGAACTCGACCACCCGGCCGAGTGAGGATGCAAACTGAAAACGCAGTTTTCGAGTTTGCATTCCGAGCGAGGCGGGGTACGCACCGGAGGTGCAAGTACCCCGGGATGAAATGATTGCGTTTATTGACCAGTATCGTGATTGTTTCTCGGTCGAGTGTATTTGCCGGGTTATGAGAGAACACATGGTTGGGGGCTTCCTCACGCCACGTGGTTACCGGGCTGTAAAGACCCGAAAAGTGTGTGCTAGGCGATTGAGAGATGCCTTGTTAATCGAGGAAATCGTAAAGATTTTCGACCAGAATTACCGTGTTTATGGGATTCGTAAAATCTGGCGTGCTATGCGCCGGGCGGGGTTTGCTATCGGACGGGAACAGACTGGCAGGTTGATGCGCCTGGCCGGGATTCATGGGGCACACCGAGGCCGTAAACCGGTGACTACCCGGCCTTCACCGCCCGGATACACGCCCGGACTTGGTTCAACGCCGGTTCAGCTCCAACGCGCCGAACCGGCTGTGGGTCGCGGATATCACTTATGTTAGAACTTTGTCGGGTTTCGTGTACACAGCTTTTGTTACAGACGTGTATTCACGCAAGATTGTGGGCTGGGCTACCAGGTCAACTATGCCCCTGAGGCGTTGCCGTTAAAGGCCTTAGAACAGGCGATAGGCTGCGCTAAAGACAATCTGGCAGGACTAATCCATCACGCTGACCATGGTTCTCAATACGTAAGCATTAAATACAGTCAACGACTAACAGATGCAGGGATTAGATCATCGATCGGAACTATTGGGGATTCTTACGATAACGCGCTAGCCGAGACAGGCAACGGGCTATACAAAACCGAGTTGATTTACTCCCAGACCTGGCTCATGTACCGAAGTCGAATGGGCGACCCTGAACTGGGTGTACTGGTGGAATCACCAGCGTCTCCACGAATCGCTAGATTATTCCACTCCCGAGGAAGTGATAACCCAATATAATCAAACCCATGCTAAACAACTAGCACCCGTATAAGAAACGGAACAAAACCTGGGACACTTCAATTCGATACCATCATAGAAACGACCCAAAACCCGCGCGGTGTCCTCAATGGATTCCTTGTGACCCATCTGTGAGCCGCTGGGATCCAGATAGGTGACATGTGCGCCCTGGTCATAAGCCGCTACTTCGAAAGAACAGCGCGTCCGCGTGGAGGTCTTTTCGAAAATAAGGGCAATATTCTTGTCCTCCAGATGTTTGACTTCACGCCGTTCCTTCTTAGCGGCTTTCAGTTCTGCGGATAACTCCAACAGTTCCAGCCACTCCGCTGGAGTGAAGTCTAGTTCTTTCAAAAAATGACGACCATGAAAATCAGTCATAATTATTCCTTCCAATAGTTGATTCTTGAGGATTTGAGGGGAGTTTTCGGTATTTCTTCAAACCCGGTTGTTTCCAAGCACATCCCTGTGCAGAGATTTTTCCCTCAAAGCAGCATTGATATTACCCCTGGTGGTCAAGGCTTCAACAGAGAAAGAAGGGGTCTAATTTTTGGTTTTTTAAAAATAAACCCCCCTATACCCCGTATCTAGGATTGTTTATTTTTGCCTCTTTATGAGGTGTTTCGCGGCATTCCCAGCGTTTTTTACCAATCTAGGCATTTACCCCCCGCAAATGCCGCAAAGCGGAGTTCTCGCGGGACAGCAAATCCTCCGGCTTGCCCTGCTCCACGATGCGACCCAGGTCAAGCACCGCCACCCAGTCGGCGGCATCAATCCGATCCAGACTGTGAGTAATCTCCAGAATCGTGGGATGCTCGGGCAAAGCCCGCAGATTCTCGGCAATCCGCGCGGACAATTCCGGGTTCAAATGCGCCGTGTATTCATCCAAAATCAAAATCCGCGAACCCCGCAACAGCGCCTGCGCCAAGGACAAACGCTGACGCTGCCCGCCACTTAAGGCATCCCCGCGCCCGCCAACCCGGCGTTCCAAGCCGCCCATCTCGCGGATTTCCTGGTCAATCGCCGCCAGGCGCAAAGCCTTCCACAAGTCATCGTCGCTGGCATCCGGTGCCGCCAGGCGCAGGTTTTGCCCCACCGTCATATCGAACAGCTTCGTATCCACGCTGACCAGAGACACCGCGCGACGCACCTCCTCCAAGCAATATTCCCGCAGGTCACCGCCCGCCAGGCGCACCGCACCCGCCTGGGGATCAAAGAACCGCAGCGCCAGACGCGCCAGGGTGGATTTCCCCGACCCCGTCGCCCCCACCACAGCCGTCCAGGAACCCGGCTTGACCTCGAAGTTGACTCCCCGAACCCCGGCGGGGATGCGTTCGCGGACAGTTTCAGACGTTTCCGTTTCATGAGGTGCCAGCCCAGATTCCGCATTTTTCCCAGAATTGCGGCTGGCATCTAATGAAGCCGCGCCACCCAGCGTCAACCTATCACCATAAGAAAAACTAACGTCACGGTACTCCAGTCCCAGTGCCCCCGCCGGAACCGGAGCCTCCCCACTAGCCAGTTCCAGTCCTTCGTGCGACAGTTTCCACACCCGGGCGGCAGCCGCAAAAGACACATTCAAATCCGCCCCGAAATCCACTACCCCCTGCAAGACTTCCCAAGAACGCAAGGTCGCGAAAACCACCGCCAGCCATGCCGCGAGACTAACCTGGCCATCCATAAACAGCCAGCCCCCCACCGTCAGCAACACCACCAGCGTCACCATTCGCCACGCCAACAGGAACGCCTCGCGGAAAGCCCGAATCCGCACATTTTTAGCGTCTCGGTCAAGTAACCGCGCTTCCACCCGCGCCATGCCGCGCAATCGAGGCTGTTCCAAGCCGTAACCAACCACTTCTGCCAGGCCACCCAGGGAATCTGTGACATGCGTGGACACCTCGCCGCGCACCGCCAGCTTCGCTAAAGCCGCCCGGTGACCGGCTCGGATTCCCACCCAGGGGATCGCCAAACCCACAGCCAACACCAGCGTCACTGCCACGGCCAGCGGCCACGGCACCAACGTGAAACTCACGGCAGCCACGGTCACCGGCACCACAATCGAAGACACTGCCGGGGCGAAAGTATGGGCAAAGAACACCTCGATACGGTCAATGTCCTTGGTCAGTCGCGCCAGCATATCCCCGCTGTGCGTGCGAAATTCCAGCGCTGGAGCCTGGGGGTAAATCGCACGAAATGCCTGGCCACGCAGGATTTCCAGGGCGCGAAACGCCACCAAATGCCCCAAGAAATGCTCCAGGTAGCGCGCCAAGCCTTTGACCAGCGCAATCACCACCATCACCGAGACCAACAGTCCCACGGTGTGCCCCGTCCCCAAGACGCAACCATTACGTGTATGGCTAAAAGCATTGGCTATCAGCACTATCGGCACCATAAACAGCGAAATACCCGCGAATTGGTCGCAGATTCGCGCCACCGCCGATCCCAGTAGCGGCGGCAGAACCTCGCGGGTCGATTGCAGCATCCACTTGCTCAGCGTCCAGGCCGAAGGTGTTTCCGGGACGGTGGTGGGGTTGCCTCCGTTTGGGGCGGTGGCTCCGTTCGTCCCGTCGGTTTCATGAGGTGCCAGTCCAGATTTCACCCCGTTTGTCGAATTGTGCGCAGCTTCCGTCATTATTCCGTGACCTCCCCCGCCGCGACGTGCAGCACTCTTTGCGCCAGTTCTGTCACCCGGGAACGGTGCGTGACCATAATCAAGGTGTATTCCCGTCCCAGTCCGCGCAAAGCCGCGAGGATTTCCCGCTCGGATTCCAGGTCTACCTGCGAGGTGACTTCATCTAACAGCAGGATTTTCCGACCCGAAATCAAGGCACGCGCGAGACTCAAACGCTGTTTTTGTCCCGAAGACAATCCCGTCCCGTTTTCACCCAGTGGCGTATCTAGCCCCAAGGGCATCTCGCGGATTTCTTGATTGATATGCGCTTTTTCGAGGGCATCCCACAGTTCGTCCTCGCTGGGGGGTTCCCCGGGTGCCACCGCCACCAGGTTTTCCCGAACTGTGCCGGTAAACAACCAGGTGTTTTGGCTGACCAAAGCGGACTGCGTGGTCAAATCCGCAGCTTGCCCATTCACGAGTATCCGCCCAGATTGAGGGCGCAAAAAGCCCTTCATCAGGTTCAACAAGGTGGTTTTACCCTGGCCGGAAGCCCCGACTATCGCCACGCGCTCACCCGAATAAATCCGCAAGTTTAAATCCGAGAATACGGGTTTACCCCCATACCCAAATCCCACTTGCGACAGTTCCACCACCCCGGGTTCCGCCGGCGTTCCCACGCCCCGAGCCTCTGTCCCCAAAGTCGATGCCGGAGCCCCACCGGGTTCAGGGTTCCCTCCCGCCAGAAAGGCGCGAATCCGGCGTTGCGCTCCCCGTCCCGCCATCGCGATATAGAAAAACGCCCCGAAGTGGTCGATGGGTTCCAACAAAAGCAAGGCCAAACCCAGCCCTGTCAGGGCTTGACCAGGAGTAATATCACCCCGCCACGCGAAATGTACCAAGAGCGCGGCGGTCACCGTCACCGTAAACAAGGAAAACACGGCATCCAGCACCAAAATCACCAGCTGGTTGGAACGCAATAAGCGCATAGTGGCTTGGCGGTTTTGCTCACCCACGGCTTCCAAGGTATCCGCCACGCGAGGTCCAGCACCCAACAGTTGCAAGGTGGTTAACCCCCCCAAGGCATCCAGATACGCAGCCGCAAGACTCGACCGCGCCCGGCTAGAGCCGGAGGAAACCTTGCGAAAGAACCGCACGAAACCAACTATCCCCAGGGGAATCAATGGCAGACAGGCTAAAACCAGGCCCGCCAGCAGGGGATGGACAAAAATTCCCATCGCCAAGATTAGGATTATTGGCGCGGAAAACGACCCCTTAACCTGGGGCTGGAAAGAATGGGTATAGAGGGTCATCCGCTCGGCGGATTCGGTGGCCAAAGAAACCATACTGCCCAGTTGCTCGCGTTTAATCCGAGCCGGGCCACAATCGAAAGTTTTTGACACCACGCGGTTACGCCACTGGTTTTCGCCCTTGATTTGAGCGGTGGCTTCAAGGTGAATCTCGGCAAATTTTCCCGCGAACACAATCAAGATTCCCACACCGGCCACTATCCACCACCACAGGCTGGCATCCGGCAAGCGACTCATGAAGCCGCCACCAACGTTACCAACCGCATCGCCCGCGCCACCCGCGCCACCCAAACCAGCATGGTCACAGGCACTCTCGGCGGCATTAGAAACGGAATCGACCTGGAACAAATCCCCCAACACTGCCCCGTAGCCGTCAAGAATCTTCCCGCCGGCCACAAACACCGCAGCCATCGCCAGGGTGGTCACCCAGAAACAAGCCACGGCCAGCCATCCTGCACGCCCGGCCTCGCCCCGGAGCTTTCCGACATTCAGTTTCACTTTTAAACCCGCCTCAAATCTATAAGCCTTTAAGGTAACTCCCGGCGACTCCACCACCTTCAGGCTATCCTTACGCAACCCGGACAACTAAGCAAATACTTTATCATTAACCATTTTGTTAGCCGATAACAACCCCCACCCGCTGCAGTTCCTTTACATCGGTGTAACCCGTGGTCGCCATCGTCCGCCGCAAGGCTCCCATCAGGTTCAAAGTACCCTCGGAATTATCCGCCGGACCAAAAAGCACTTGTTCCAAGGTACCTACTGTCCCGATTCGCACCCGAGATCCGCGCGGCAACGTCGAATGATGCGCCTCGCTGCCCCAATGCCAGCCCTGACCGGGAGCCTCACTGGCACGAGCCAAGGCCGTCCCTAGCATCACCGCGTCCGCCCCACAGGCAATCGCTTTCACAATGTCACCCGACAGGCCAATCCCCCCATCTGCGATAACATGCACGTAACGCCCGCTGGATTCATCCATGAAATCTCGGCGTGCCGCCGCCACATCCGCCACCGCCGTGGCCATCGGCACATGAATCCCCATGGTACGCCGAGTAGTGGAAGCCGCTCCCCCACCGAAACCCACCAGCACCCCGGCCGCACCGGTACGCATCAAATGCAGCGCCCCCGTATAGGTCGCCACCCCACCCACAATCACCGGAATATCCAAGTGGTGAATAAACTGCTTCAAGTTAAGGGGTTCTACCTGCGATGACACATGATCGGCGGACACCGTGGATCCGCGCACCACATACACATCCAAAGGAGCCCCGGCGATTTCCTCCCACCATTTCTGGGTTCCGGCCGGACTCATCGCCCCGGCCACCGTTACCCCGGCGTCCTTGATTTCCTGCAGCCGCGCCCGCATCAAATCCGGTTTGACCGGTTCGGCATAAATTTGTTGCAGTTTTGCAATCACATTAGCATCTTGCCCCAGCTCGGCCAGCTCCCGGTACAGCGGCAGCGGGTCGGAATACCGCGTCCACAGCCCCTCTAAATCCAAAACCCCGATTCCCCCCAGTTTCCCCAGGCGAATCGCGTTTTCCGGGCTCATCACCGAGTCCATGGGTGCCCCCATCACCGGAATCCGCATGTAATACGCGTCAAACTGCCATGACAGGGACACATCCTCGGGGTCACGGGTGCGCCTAGACGGCACCACCGCGATTTCATCGAAGGAATATGCCCGCCGGCCACGTTTGCCGCGCCCAATCTCCACTTCGTCGTTCATGATTACAGCCTCCCCAGTTTACCCAGCGTTTCCTGTTTAAACTCCCGATACGCATCCTCGCCAGCCAAAATAGCCGCGCGAATGTTTTGTACCAAGTGCACCGTGTAGTACTCGTTATGAATGGTCAACAGGGTCGAAGCCAGAATTTCTTTGGCCTTCAACAAATGATGAATATACGCACGGGTATAGTTACGGCACGTGTAACAGCCACAACCCGGTTGCACTGGAGAGAAATCCTCACGGAAGACCGCGCGTGACATATTTGTCCGCCCCGTCTCCAGGTAGGCCGCCCCGTTTCGCGCCACCCTGGATGGCGACACACAGTCGAAGGTGTCCGCTCCGGCTTCGATACCGGCAAAAAAGTCCTCTGGCTCGGAAATCCCCAAGAGGTGCCGTGGCCGGTCTTCAGGCAATTCCTCGGCCACCCAGGCGCAAATCCGTCCCAAGTTCTCTTTCTCCAGAGCGCCCCCAATACCGAAACCATCAAAAGCCTGGCCATCGACACACATCAATCCCAGGTCACGAGCGGCTTTGCGGCGTAAATCCTCCCACTGGGCACCTTGAATCACCCCGAACAGCATCTGGTAAGGCTTACCTTCGCGTACCTCGGTGAGGCGGCGATGCTCCCGTAAGCATCTTTCGGCCCAACGCCGGGTACGTTCCAGGGATTCCACCTGATAGTCATAGGAATGCAACAGCGACGTGAGTTCATCGAAGGCAAAAATAATATCCGCCCCCAGAAGGTGTTGGATTTGCATGGAAATCTCGGGGCTGAAACGGTGGTGACTTCCATCCAAATGCGAGCGAAAATTCACGCCGTCCTCGTCCACCCGCGCCAAGCCGGGATGTGCCTTGTTCCGGTTCGGTTCCGCGAGCTGCGCGTTTTCCTCGGATTCTTCAAGCTCGTTACGTTTCTGGCCGGATCGGTCGTGTCGATTGCCGGGGTCTGCGGGTTCATGAGGTGCCATCCCCGAATCCGGATTTCCCCCAGATTTAACCTTGCCCGCGAATTCCTGGGACAAGACCTTCTTGTATCCCGCGCCGAGGCTCAGGACTTGAAACCCACCGGAATCCGTGAATGTCGGCCCATCCCAATTCATGAAAGCCCCGAGTCCCCCCGCCCGATCCACCAGTTCCGGACCAGGCTGGAGATACAGGTGATAAGCATTGGCGAGAACCGCGCTGGCACCGAGGTCTCGGACTTGTTCAGGAACGAGGGCCTTCACCGTCGCTTTTGTACCGACAGGTACAAAAGCGGGGGTGGGGATATCCCCGTGCGGCGTGTGGATTACCCCAGCTCGCCCCAGAGTACCCAGGCGAGCGCAAATCTCGAATTTAGCGTTCATATTTCGACTATCCCCTCATGAATCCGAAATCTCAACGGAACCGGACATAACCGGCACCGCATCCGACACCGGCAAGTAGCTACACTCACCGTGTTTCACCAGACGAATCACCTGGATACTCAACGGAGACATGACAATTTCCAGCCCACATTTGTAGATATACCCAGTCACCACGTAATTCCAGAAATCCGCCCCGGAAATCACCCCGGCGAAAGCCACCGTGCAAAACAACACCGTGTCAACCAGCTCGCCCACCAGGGTCGAAGCAATCATGCGTCCCCACAAGAAACGCTCGCCCGTGCGCCCCTTCATCTTCACTAAAACCAGGGCGTTGAGCAACTGCCCCACCACATAACCAGCCAGGGAAGCCGCCACAACTCGAGGTACAAAACCGAAAATTGCCTGGAAAGCCTGGTGATTCACATCCCCCGGGCCAGGTGGCGCAATCGCCACCAGATAAAACAAAATCGAAGCCAGGATTGACACCGCGAAACCCGCCAAAACCGCGCGGCGCGCCCCGCGAAAACCATAGACTTCACTCAAGACATCACCCAGAATATAGGTGAAGGGAAACATCACCGCTCCCCCGTCGAATACCAAGGAAAAGAAAGAACCACCCGCGCCCGGAACCCCAGGAAGCTCCAGCCCAATCAACTTTGTAGCCGCAATGTTGCTCATCAGCAGTAAAGCCACAAAAAGCGCCAAGAACAGGTCAAAGAACCTTCCCTTTCCGGGTGCCACGAAACGCACCTGCGGTTGCGACCCTGTCCGCGAACCCACAACATTGATTGTCCCGGTCACGGCTTCTTCCACCACCGAATTCGAATTCATCTTTAATCCTTTCCCCCCATTGCGACTCATGCAAAGAACCACTCTAAGTTCACGGGGCGGTAATCAGGGCGAGTACGAGCCATATACTCGTTGAAGTTCTCGGCCCAAGTCCGATGAGCGGCCGCCTGGAAATCGTGTAACTCGTCCAACTCCATCCCGCGCAGCGACTCGTAACGCTCTACCATTGCCCCCAACAAATCCAAGGTGGCAGTAACATCAGAATCGGCCTGGTGAAAAGCCCGATTCCCATCTAAACCATAGGCCTCGCACACTGTAGCCAGTTTACGTTTCCCACGCCGATAGCGATCCAAAGTACGATCTAAAACCAACGGGTCAATCACCGGCGCAATTCGACCCCCCAGACGCGCCCGCAAGGTCGGCAACTCGTAACGCGCCAACTCGGCCTCTAGAATCTCGAAGTCAAAAGCCACGTTGAACCCCACCACCGGCACCCCGGAACTCATGGCCGCCGCCAGTTCCGAAGCAATCTCGGCCAGAGCCACCGCCGGTTGCTCACCGTGTTTCTCGAGGTATTCATCGGTCAAGCCGTTTACCTCGCTCGCCTTCACTGGCATAGGGACACCCGGGTTTATCACCCAGTTGTAAGCCGTGTCCTCGCCGCCGACCCGGCGAATCAACGACGCGGTCGCAATCCGGTCACGTCGCACCCACACCCCGGTGGTTTCCGTATCAAATCCCAGCCACTCGCCCTCGAACCAGGGCACCTTTGTTTCGCTCATACCTATTATTCTTGCACAGGCTTCCATCCGAAAAATTTGCTTCGTGAAAACCCCGAAAAGCACCTCATGAACAGGGCATTTAGTGCCGCTGATAATTCGGAGCCTCTACCGTGACCTGGACATCATGGGGGTGGGATTCCCGCAACCCGGCCGCCGTGATGCGAATGAACCGCCCCCGGTGACGCATCTCCTCGATATTATGCGCCCCCAGATAGAACATCGACTGGTGCAAGCCACCCACCAACTGATAAATCACCGAACCTAATGACCCCTGATAAGGCACCTGACCTTCGATTCCCTCCGGGACGATTTGATCATCAGAGGATACCTCCGCCTGGAAATAGCGATCCTTGGAATAAGACTTACGCCCACGCGAAGACATGGCGCCTAATGACCCCATCCCCCGATAATGCTTCCACTGTTTGCCGTTCATAAACACCAACTCCCCGGGCGATTCCTCACACCCGGCCAGCAGCGAACCCAACATAACAGTTTTCGCCCCCGCCACCAGCGCTTTCGCAATGTCCCCGGAATACTGTAAACCGCCGTCGGCAATCAAAGGTACCCCGGCAGCCTCGCAAGCCCGCGCCGCCATCGTAACCGCCGTGACCTGGGGCACCCCGACCCCAGCCACAACACGGGTGGTGCAAATCGAGCCCGGACCAACCCCGACTTTCACCCCATCCGCTCCCGCATCAATCAAAGCCTGGGCTCCCTCGGCGGTGGCCACGTTCCCGCCAATAACCTCGATTCCCGCGAAACCGGAATCCGACTTCAACTGCCGAATCATATCCAAAGCCAGTTTCGCCGCGCCATTCGCGGTATCAACCACTAGCACGTCCACCCCGGCTTCGGCCAAAGCCTCGGCACGCTGCCTCGCGTCGCCCCAATAGCCAATCGCCGCCCCCACCATCAGCCGACCGCGCGCGTCCTTGGTGGAATTCGGGAACTGTTCGGTTTTCACGAAATCCTTCACGGTAATCAAACCAGTCAAAGTGCCGTCGGGGTCAATCAACGGCAGTTTCTCGATACGGTTCTTTGCCAGTAATTCCAAGGCTTCCTCGCGGGAAATCCCAGTGCGCCCGGTAATCAGAGGCATCGGGGTCATGCATTCGCGCACCGTCAGCCGCCCCCACTCCGCCGCCGGGATAAACCGCAGGTCACGGTTGGTGATAATCCCGACCAACTTCCGGTTGTCATCCACCACCGGCAGCCCCGAAACCCGGTATTTCCCGCATTGCTGGTCGAGTTGCTCGATAGTAGCATCGGGGTAAATCGTGACCGGGTCGTACAGCATCCCCGATTCGCTGCGCTTTACCTGCAGGACTTGCGAGGCTTGCTCTGGAATCGACAGGTTGCGATGCACAATCCCAATCCCGCCTTGCCGCGCCATCGCGATAGCCATGCGTGATTCAGTAACCGTGTCCATCGCCGCTGATATCAGCGGAATTTTCAGCGTAATATTGCGAGTCAACTGGGTAGAGGTATCCACCTCGGCGGGTATCACATCGGTTTCTTCGGGCAAAAGCAACACATCGTCATAGGTCAATCCGAGTGCGCCGTAGGGATCTTTGCCTTGTGCTAATGCTGTTAGGGGGTTAACCGGGAAATCCGCCATTTTGTCCTTACACCTCTTGCTTTTCGCGTAACTACCTGCTTGATTGCTTGACGCTTATTCTATCGTTTTTGTCGCGGGGTGCTAAGTAGCGTGGTTTCGACTCCATAAAGTACCAGCCAAAAATCCTGGTACTTAGCGAAAACTGTGTCCTACCTTGGGTTTCGCGGGGGGCACGGCAGGCTTAGGTCATACTCACGGTCAGGTGACGTGACGCAAATCATCCCGTAGTAGGACATGGTTTTTTCGGGGTGTCCCGTAATCTGGAAGTGTGGAAAACAAACTGACGGAAAGGAAGAATCCGATGAGCAAGGTAACATATCTCCCGGCTCCGACCCTCGAGTCTTGGCAGTGGCAAGATAAAGCCGCCTGTAAGGATATGGGGACGGCGACTTTCTTTCATCCTGATGGCGAACGCGGCGGCACCAGACGCCGCCGCGCCGCTGCCGCCAAGGCGATTTGCGCGAACTGCCCGGTTCTGGAGCAATGCCGCAGTTACGCCCTGGCTGCCCATGAACCTTATGGAATTTGGGGCGGCATGACTGAAGAGGAACGCGCCGCCTATTGGAAAAGTCAGGAGGCCAAAACCGCATAAAAACCTTGCCTTAGTTTGTGAAGCTTAAGCCTTGGCGGGGGCGAATCCGCAGTAGATTGCATTTCACGATGGGGTCGAGACTGAGGTCTCGACCCCATTTGTTAAACCAGTTTAGGGTCGGGGTCGATGATTCCAAGCCTGGGTTTTGGATGGAGGCGGCAGAAATCAACGAAAATTTGGGGGTGAGGCTCTGTATATTTGAGCCTCACCCCCATTTTTCCTGAATTTCTGCCACGCGGCGCTACAGATGACCGGATGGCGCCTCATGCAAAGGGAATAAAAACACGGAAGGCCGGGCATAAGCCCGACCTTCCACACGAGATAAACCGCGCGCAGATTACTCCACCACAGCCAGCAAGTCCCGAGCCGAGAGGATAATGTATTCCTCGCCCTGGTACTTGACTTCGGTCCCGCCGTACTTGGCGTAGATGACCTTGTCACCCTCTTTGACATCCATCGGCACGCGCACGCCCTTGTCGTCAACGCGACCCGGACCCACTGCCACGACGGTGCCTTCCTGGGGCTTTTCTTTTGCCATATCCGGGATGACCAGCCCGGAAGCGGTCACTGTTTCCGCCTCCATCTGCTTGATGACAACCCGATCTTCCAAAGGTTTAATGGAAACCGACACTGCGATTCCCCTTTCTCTAGGTTCGTATTCCAGTAAATTTCTGTCAGCACGCCGTCGCGGGTGGCGTTCTTCCAGCCGTGCCGGGTTCGCACCCGACAACTGTTTTATATGTTAAACCCCGGTTAGCACTCTCGCAAGTCGAGTGCCAAGACGGGGGTGTTATCGGGTCGTTTGCGCCGGTCAGCCCGGTGTTTTTGCGCGCGGGTTCATGAGGTGCCACTCCGGTTGCGGTCGCTGGGGGGATTCGCGCGGGTTCATGAGGTGCTACCCCTGGGTTGCGCCCGTCGCCTGGCGCGGGCATACCGACGAAAGTCGGTATAACTGACCGACATTTATCCCTATCTTTGGCGCTGGCCATGCCCTAGCATAGTAAACAACAATCACGACCAACCCTAAAAGATAGATAACATGGAAGGAACTAGCATGAAAGACACCGCGAAAGTAACTTTTTCTATCTTGGGTGCATTTGTCGTCATTGTGGTGGGCATATTTCTGGGAGTAAGAGCATATGACACACCAGTCAGCTTCTTTGAAGATACCTATGGGATGCATCTTCCAGCAAGATGTAAAATTATATCCTATGAATCAAACATCGGATTCCCGGGCGATGGCTGGAAGTTTTTATTAATCAAGGTAAAGCATCCAGAATCTACCATAGGAACCGATTTAGATCCAGAAAGATTTACCACAAGAAAACTAAACGACTATGAAAGGAGTATTATCACAGGAGTCAAGAACAATCTTTCACCCAAAGTATTACTTCCAGATGACACTATCGTTACGTTTCGAACAGTTCACCTATATGACGATAAGGCTGTCATCATCTACAACAAGGCAGAACAAACATATGCAATCTACCAAGATATCAGCTAAAAGAAGGGAAAAATGATGATTAATATAAAGAAAGCTACATCCGCATTTTCGGTAATGTTACTTTGTCTCGGAATAAACACCACAAGCGCATTTGCATCTCAACCGGATGAGACAAGGCAATTAATTTCTGACATCTCAGAAATTGAACACAATCTCGCATCTAATGGAACCTCTGTGGAAACAGAACTTGCGAAACTAATAAAGGACTACCAGGAAAAACAAGAACACGCTAACCTAAATCCAGCAGAAAAAGTCCAACTGGATGCATTAATTAATCAGGTAAGAAAACAACTTACCGATTATATGGAATACAAAACAAATTCTACAGAACGCGGTAGATATGACGCAGTATATTCCCCTGCAGTAGCCGCCGCAGTAGCCGCCTTTGCTTCCCAACAATACATACTTGCGGCCGAATTGCTAACACACGCTCAGCAAATAGCGTAATACAAAAGGATTTGTATTACGCAATACACAGCTTCGATTGGGCTAGAACAGGCTCTTATATTACCATTACCGACCGTTATGATTTCGGTAAAGGCGATTTAGATAGTGTAGAAGGTGTTGCAATCGAAATAATGTATCAAGCTCAACAAGCAGGCGTGCTGGTTCCATACTATGTTTCAATAACCAGACAGTAACAACATGGGTGGTGCGACTGGAATACGCATCTGACCGCGCCACCCTCACAGCTCGCAAAACATGTCCTGAATATTCTTTCCCAGAGGTACTTATGCTGAAGCAACAAAAAATAGTTAATACTTCCAACAAGCTGTTAAAATATTTATTTCCACGCTATGAGCCCCTGCAGTCAACAAAGCGTACAGCGATTCTTCTCTCCTCACTTCTGGTTATCTTGATTGAAGCCTTCTTTGCTGAAAACGATCAGGATTTATTTGGATATGAATTTTTGTCTTTCCATCTTTCTTCTGGATTGGCTTTGTTATTCATTGTAGCGGTTCGTTACCAGATTTTTGAATTTGTTTTCATTGCGTCTTACCTGCTGTGCAACGCGTTTAGACTCCTGGGGGATTTTCGGGCTGTCAGCCTCTGTCTCAGTGTGCTGTTAATCGTGTGGCTGGTACGTTCCTGGATTATCCCCGCCATTACCCTACTGATTCTGGACTACGTCATCTCGGTGGCCGTGACCGACTATCCCGACCAGCAGATATTTGCTTCCTATGTAAACACTGTCCTCGTGCTGGTTCTCGGCTTTACGCTGCGCAAACTCTATCAAAACTTCGCAGCCAAGAGACTCCAGGCTAAAGAGGCCGCCGCGCGAACTCGCCATGAACTCGCCCAACAGCTCCACGACACGATTGCGAAAGACCTCGCTCACGTTACGATTCTCGCTCAGGATTTCTCCAAGGCTCACCCCGAACTTTCCCCCGAGATTCAACCCTTGGTGGATGCCGCCACCAGCGCCTCCCAGCGACTCCAACCCATGATACTTTGCATAGACACCGCTGCCGCCGACACGAAATTGAGCGAGGTCATCCAACAGGTTACCGCCATGTTGAAAACCCGGAATATTACCCTCGACATCACATCCTCGCCCAATGTGGATGGCACTCTTACCCGGCAACAAGCGCAAACGGGCGCGCTGGCTTTGCGGGAATGCGGTGCAAATATTTTGAAATACGCCCCGGTGGAAACACACGCCGACCTGGTGGTTGACGCCGAAGCCCAGCCTGGGGTACTGACTATATCAATCAGCAACGAAATCGCGCCCACCCCGCAGTCGCCCGCAATATCCAGTGGGTTTGGGCTAAATAATCTTTCCCGCCGAATCAGCGACGAAGGGGGTACCATGGAAATCACCCACCTTAGTAAACGCTGGGTGGTTTATATCACCCTCCCGGCCAACTCGAAGCCCGATACCCCTTAAGGAAAGCCGGAATCCCCGATATTGACGAAAAGAAATGGCACCTCATGAATAGCAATACCGAAATCAAAATCCTCATTGCCGATGATGACCAGATTATTCGCGACGGCCTGTCCAGCCTTTTAGATTCCCAAGACGGGCTGCGGGTAGTAGCCACTGCCGAAAACGGTCAGGAAGTCTTTACGCAATTGCAAGCACACCCCGTCGACTTGGTGTTGCTAGATGTGGATATGCCGGTCATGAGTGGCATCGAAGCCGCGCGTAAACTCAAGCTTGAATATCCCGATATCACTATTGTGATGCTGACCGTATTCGAACACGTTGAATCCCTGGGACAAGCCCTCGGTGCCGGAGTGCGCGGATTTTTGACTAAAGATATTCCCGCTGCGGAACTTGCAGAACTAATCCGCAAAGCCCACAACGGCCAGCAAGTCATGGGAACACGGCCTATCCAGATACTCACCGAAAACTATGCACAAACGCAGCAAGACCGCGAACAATACCGTGGCTTCATTGCCGCCGTGGATAGTCTGCCGGAACACCTGCGACCCACATTTCGCCTTTTGCTGCAAGCCTTGGCGAATAAGAATATCGCGCGGAAATTGCGGTTGAAAGATTCCACCGTCAGGTCATATGTTTCCGACATCCTGGAACACACCGGTTGCGCCACCCGCGGGGAACTGGCTATCACCGCAGTCAAGGCCGGCATCCGGGAATAAGTTAGGTAGCCATCGCGTAAAGCTCCGAGTCCCAAAACGCCGTAGGATAGTCCTATGACTCAAAACGCCTTGCAACCGGTTTTAACCCCGGAGGGTTTCCAAATGCTAGAAAGCCTGGGGAAACTCGGGTCTTATTCCCCGCAACTGGCCGACAAACTCAACCAGGGTCTGCGTAAGCGTGGGGTTGACCCCGAACTGGTGGCAGCGATTTTGACCCAGCTGGAACTGCGGGATGAAGCCCGCGCCAAGTTTGGTGGCTTTGCGGATGCGATGCTGCTGACCCGCGACGGGCTGGAACAGGCCACTCGTCTGCCGGTGGCCGCCCACCATGCCGCGCGTTTCCGCCGGGCGGGCTGCCAAAAAGTCGCCGACCTGGGTTGCGGGATAGGCGCGGAATCGCTGGCTTTCGCGGGGGTCGGGCTGCTGGTAGAGGCCTTCGAGATAGACGAGACTACCGCTGCCGCTGCCCTGCTGAATCTGCGCGCCTTCCCCGAAGCCAAGGTGACCCAGGCGGATATCACCAAACTCAACTGGAAAAAACTGCGCAAAGCCGGGGTGGACGGGGCTTTCGCCGACCCGGCGCGCCGCGACAAGCACGGCCGCAAGCTCAAGCCCAAACATTGGAAGCCGCCACTCGACACGGTTTTGGCTTGGCGTCACGAGGTGCCAGGTGAAAATCTGGGCGTAAAGGTAGCCCCGGGCATCGACTACCAGGAGCTTCCCGCCGATGCGGAAGTAACCTGGGTTTCGGTGGGCGGCGACCTGGTTGAGGCCGGTATCTGGTTGGGGGATTTACGCGAAAAACCCGGGCGGAGCGCTTTGCTGATTGGCGCTGACGGACATGTGCGCGCGGCCTTGCGTGACCCGAGTGATTCCGGCAAGGCGAATGCGCCAGTGCGCGCGGCCGACACTCTCAAGTCGGAAGACGACTTGGGAGACTGGATTTTCGAGCCGGACGCGGCGGTTATCCGCGCCGGTTTGGTGGCGCGCGCGGCAGAGTTGGCCGGAGCGCGGCTGGTCTCCCCCGGTATCGCTTATCTCACGGGTAGCGGTTCATTAGGTGCCATCCCGGGCAAAACCGGCTGCGACCAAGACGAGGCTTTGCGGGACGCCTCATTAGCGGCCACCATGAAACTGGGGACGTATTTTAGGATTGAACGGGTCTGTGCCCTGGACGAAAAGGCTTTGAAGAAAACACTCAAGGCGCTGGGAGTACGCAGCCTGGAAGTCAAAAAACGTGGCGCGGATATTAGCCCGGCGCATTTGCGGAAAAAGATTTTGGCGAAACCAAATCCTGAAGGCGAAGATTTGACCTTGCTTGCCACCCGGATTGCCGGCAAGCACCGGGCGATTTTGGCACGTCGAATCCCGGATAGCATCTCATGAACCCCACCCCGCAGCCAACATAGTGGCAAAAATAAGTGAAAATTTGACCCAAAACCGGGTTTTTTACCGCAAATCCAATATCTTCACTCGTTTCTGCCAGGGGTAATCAGAGGGGGTATGATTGAGGGCGTGTTTAACGGTGAAACCCTGACCCTTGGAATTGAATCGACCTGTGACGAAACCGGCGCGGCGCTGGTGGCGGGCAAGACGAAACTGATAGCGAACGTGGTGGCGACTTCGATGGATCAGTACGCGCGCTACGGCGGGATTATCCCGGAAATTGCCTCGCGGGCGCACCTGGAGTCATTCCTGCCGGTGGTCACCAGTGCTCTGGAACAGGCTGGCGTCAAGCTCGAGGACATTGACCGTATCGGGGTTTCCGGCGGGCCGGGCTTGATTGGTTCGCTGGCAGTGGGTATCGCGGGGGCGAAAGCGTTGGCACTGGCTCTGCATAAGCCACTTTACGGGGTGAATCACGTGATTGGGCACCTGGCGGTTGACCAGCTGGCCAGTGAGGAGATGCTAAAACTGCCGGCGGTCGGCCTGGTGGTTAGCGGGGGGCACACGAACCTGCTGTATATCGAGGATTTTGCCGCACCCGGCGGGATTCGGGAACTGGGTGGTACCCTGGACGATGCTTCGGGCGAGGCTTTTGACAAGGTGGGGCGCATTCTGGGTCTGCCCTATCCGGGTGGGCCGAACGTAGATCGGATGTCCCAGCAGGGGACGCTTGGCGCAATTGATTTTCCGCGCGGACTGTCGGGCGCGAAATACGCCAAGTCGCACCCCTATGATTTTTCGTTTTCCGGGTTGAAAACCGCCGTGGCGCGTTATATCGCTTCATTAGAGGCCAGCCCGGAAGCCCGCTCTCACCCCGAATTCACCGAGGACTACCAGGCCACCCGCGAGGGTAAGCCCTGGTTGCCAGTGGCCGACATCTGCAAAGGATTTTCGGAGTCCATCAACGATTCCCTGGTGTCAAAGACCCTAAAGGCTTTGCAGGACACTGGCGCGAAAACCCTGGTCGTGGGCGGGGGGTATTCCGCGAATTCTCGGCTGCGCTCCTGGTTGGCCGAAGCTTGCCCCGAGATTGGGGTTACCCTGCGAATTCCACCGCTCAAGTTCTGCACCGATAACGGTGCCCAGATTGCTGCCATCACGGCGGAGATTGCTGACCGCCTCGAACCGAGTCGCCCGGACTTCTCCCCCGTCTCTGCCCTGGATTTGACCAGAGTCATGGTCTAGCCCTCACAATGAATTAGATTGCAACACATACAGAGTATCTTTAGTGCGTGGATGTGTTGTTGGGTTGGGTTGGTTTGTTGGTTTCTTTGGTTTCCTTGGTTTTGGTGGGGGTTTCAGTGACCCCTGGTGTGGCTAGTGTTTTGCCTGCTAGCTTCAAAGTCACCGGTTTTTCCAGGATTGGGGTAATGGGCTGGCTATCCTGAGTCTTCTTAGCTATCACAGCCTGCAAAACCTTAGACTGGTCAGGAAAATCCTTAGTCCACACCAGCATATCCAGGAGATTTGTGGTTTTCTTCCCATCCTTATCCCGACCAGGCAAGAGCATGATTTCCATGAAATTCGCGGTAACCATAGCCTTAGCCAGGGCATCCACCTTCTTTAGAGATTCCCCACCACCCTTCTTCCCAGCCAAGTAATACAACTCACCCAAAGTAGCCTTTTGCGAATCATCCAAAGCAGCCACCAACCCCTCAATCCGCGAGGAATACTTATCAAAATAAGCCTTCGGGCCATCCACATTGCCCTGGTTTCCAGCACCTGCCGGAGCCCCCGGAACAGGCGCAGTAGCGGGCTGTTTCGCCTCGGCTATCATCGAACGCACCTGACTAAAATTAGCCTCACGCCAGGCAATATACCGCTGCGCCTCCGCAGACCGCACCCCCAACTCCGAAGGCTTCCCATCAGAATGATGAGGCGAATACGCATACACCAAAGCCTGCACATCCTTATAATCCTTAATAGTATTACTCCCGTTATACCCCCAACAATCATTACCAGCAGCATTCACAATCCAGTTTTTAGGAATAAGATTGTCATTCAACGCCGCCGAAGACAAAGTCTCCACAACCGTCTGCGCCGCCTCCTCCGGCTGATTAAACCACCAAGGGGGATCCATCACACCGCGACGAAAATACTCCACCATCGCCGCCCGACCCTTAAGCACACGATAATCTATCCAATCAGCAGGATTTTTTGGAACATACCAAGAACCTTCAAAATCCTCTACTTTATAAGGTAAAGCAGGTGAGTATGCGGCGGATGTGTAGTGTGATACCGCCATTTCGCTCATGCCGTGGTCGTGAGCATAGACGTACATATTAGCAATCAGGTTACGTTCTTTTTGCGTAAACACATTCGACGGCACATACCCTTCTTCAACACTATAAGGACCACGCTCACTCCAATTAAAGCTCGGAATAACCGGCATATCGGACTTATCCCCACCGTTTTGAATACCAAAGCAGTGCCGTAGCATAGCCTCCCAGCCGTTATACCCGTCAATAGCCGAACTCGTGGCGAGCACTCCACCAATATGCTTCTGCTCGAAAGACCCAGCAACAGCCGTGGGATCAAACACCGCGCTGGTGGGAGCGGATGCGGGCTTGACACCAGTAATCTCCACCATGTCCACTATTGGACTCTGCCCACGATTCGGCGTAGCACTGGTACCCGAAACCGAAGCAGAATTTCTGGCATCACCCACACTCCTCCGAGGCAAAGACCCAGCAACACCAGCACCGAGACCATTAACCAAACCCGCATCCATGACTCCACACTCCTTATGCTTAAACCAGTGCTCTTAATACGAAACTACTAGAGAATCAACACCGCTATCACTAATTAATGCTCGTGATGGCCCGTTGGGGAACATGTGTTGAATGGTGAAACTCCCCTTAGCGGAAACATTATTGTAGAGCCCTCCGTTTATCTCCTCTTCGTTAGCACCCACAACTTGAAACCTACCAATCCCTTCAATGGGACGCACTCCATTAATTTTTTCATAAAGAGTACAGGCGACAATTTTTGTTCCGTACGGTTCGGTATAGCACAAACGCACCTGCTCTTCGTTTGATTGGTCGTAGGCAGTAACCGTGGCGTAGACACTGGTTGCCATATCTAAACGATCTACATAGGTGGGTGGCATAAAGTACTGACCACTTACGACTCCTCTATATGTGGAGTAGACGTTGTAGTGCCTTTGTGAATCGTACCAACCCCCGTTAGCGGCGACAGCGGTTCCAGCCATCATCGCGCCAACAGCAATCGTAGCTACTCCGGCAGCAAATTTACGAAAAATCGACATCATAGCCTCCTTTTAAAATCAGCTTGTGGGTTCCTTTATCCCCCCCCCATCGGCAAAGAATCAACAAACCTGAGGATTTTTAGCAGTATTTTCCAGAGAAACTCAACACCCCCGAAATACTCGCAGGTCAAGACCGTTTAGTTAGTTCCACCACTATCTACCGCTTCCCAACATGTAAATCTGGCCTTGATTCCGACCAGCACCTCATGAACCCCGAACCACAAACGGAAAACGCACTCGACCCACCCGCCCTGTCAAGATACCCTCAGGCCACGCGGTATGCTGGGGGCATGATAGAAAACGCGATGGAAAACTTGACCGACGGTGACCAGCGACTGGTGCTGACCCTGTCTTGCCCCGATAAACCCGGCATTGTGCACGCCGTGTCTGGCCTGGTTAGCGAGGCGGGCGGGAATATCCTGCAATCCGCCCAGTTCGGCGACCCCGACACGGGGCTGTTCTTCATGCGCGTGTCCATGGATGTGCCCAGCCGAGAAACCGTGGAAACCCGCGTCCAGGAACTCGCCCAAACCTATGACATGAACTGGAACTTGGACGAAATTGGGCGGCCACTGCGCACCGTAATCATGGTCTCGAAAGAAGGCCATTGCCTGTCCGACCTGCTCTATCGCGTGCGCGACAATGCGCTGCCGATTGACGTGCGCGCGGTGGTGGGTAACCACCCCGACCTCTCCCCTATCGCCACTTTCTACCAAGTGCCCTTCATCCTGGTGCCAGTCACCAAAGACAACAAACCCCAGGCGGAACAGCGCCTGCTCGACCTGGTAGAAGCCGAAAAAATCGAACTGGTCGTGCTCGCGCGATATATGCAGATACTCTCCGATAAGCTCTGCCAAAAAATGGGCGGGCGGATTATTAATATTCACCATTCTTTCCTGCCGTCTTTCAAAGGAGCGCGTCCCTACGCCCAGGCCCACGAGAGGGGCGTGAAACTGATTGGTGCCACTGCTCACTATGTCACCGCTGATCTGGATGAAGGCCCGATTATCGAACAAGACGTCGCGCGGGTCGACCACACCCTCACCACCGCCGCCATGCAAAAACAAGGCCAAGACGTCGAACGCCGGGTGCTCGCCCAAGCCGTCAAGTGGCACGCCGAACACCGCGTGTTGCTAAACGGCACCCGCACCGTCATCTTCCGCTAGGTTTCATGAGGGGCCAGCCTGAATCCCGACCAGCACCTCATGAATCGGCAATAAAACCGCAACGAGCGAACCACAGCAACGCCGCGTAGAGTCCACAGCCAGCAGAAAGTGCTCTTGCCAGACCGAGGATTCCCTGAATACAATGTATTCACAGTTTTGAAGGGAGCGGAAATGAGCACGATGACCATACGCATGTCTGACGAAGACGCAACTCTGGTACGCAAATTGGCCAATTTTGAAGGTGTCACGATTTCTGATTTCGCCCGCACCGCGATTTTAGAGAAAATCGAGGATTCCTACGACCTTCACGAGTTGCGAGCGGCAATCGCTGCAGACGACGGCCAGAGATTTAGTATCGACGAAATCCTCGAGGAACTGTGACGTTGCCATCCCCTTCCAGCGGATACCGCGTCGAACTCACATCTAGAGCCCGCAGGCAGCTCAAGAAAATGGATCGATTCGATGCCCGCATCCTCGCCGAATGGATTAAAAATAATCTCGATGCCTGCACCAATCCTCGAGCATTTGGTAAAGGGCTCACTGCCAACGACTCCGGCGAATGGCGATACCGAGTCGGCGCCTACCGGATTCTCGCACTCATTCACGATGATGCCATCACGATTGAGGTCTTCTCAATTGGCCGACGCGACAAAATCTATACGGCCTGACGCTTAACACACAGCCAGACCGTCAATAACTTGCGGCCAACCCCATGAAGCTCACAGCTACAATCAGCTACAAGCTGTAATGCTCAATCTTGTGGCAAGGTATGCTTCTTCAACCAGTTTGGATTAATAGCAATACCCCTAAGTTCGTTTCGAAACATTCGGTTTTTATCTACTTTTAGGATACCTTTAATATCAAAGTAATCAGTTTTTTCACCGGTTTTAATGTTATAGCGCGAGAATCGCAACCGGTCACTTTTAGGGAATTCGTCCAACACAAATAAAAAATTTCCAGCAACTATACACCGCATATTACCGTCAAACTGCGATAATTTTAGTGTCAAAACTTCTTTGACTACACGAGTAGTCAAATCAACTGAACGAAGCTTTCCATCCTTCCAAGATACCCAGTAGTAAGTTTTTTTATCTAAGCTCAACCCTCCATCGAGTGCTTCAATATCATTGCCTTTAACGTGTGCCGGTTTCCCATCTTCTAAAACAAGCGGAAATTCTCTATAACTACCATCGTAAATATTCCATTCACGCAGAACTTGTGTTCCCTCATTAGAGTAGTCAACAGGCTTTCTAGTAGCCAAGGTATACATAAATCCATTCACACAGGGAGCCCGCTCCATATACTGTGAATATTCATAGGATTCATCATTCTCAATTTCACCTAAGACGCTAGCTGCCAAATCTTGCGGCTTAGGGTAAAGTTTAAGTAATACTGTTGAGTTATTAGGATTACGCAAGATGCTACGTGTTACAGAATTAAGTTCTTTACCTTGCGCCATTGCAACCACACCATCGTCACATTTTGCAATTGAGGTAAGCAAGCCAGGTACTTCCCAGTGTCTAAGCTGTTTTCCGATGCCAGTTACCACTCTATTAGCAAATCCATCCGGGAGTATTCCCACATTATAAATTGAAATATACTTGTTTTCTTTTGTTCCCGGAAACCTTGATGTTTCAAATTCTTCATCGGCACCACGTGGGTAGCTCTTTAATCCTTTGTTATCAAGATGATATTCAACTGTCATCCCGCCAAAAAACAAGCCTTCGTCACTCCAAACGAGCTGCCCGTTGTCCATGTAACCCACGTTTACAATGTCAGCCACCCCATCTTCCCGCGCCAGCAACACATACCCTTCCGCCGCTCCTCGACCTATATCATGTAACTGCGGACTGAAACGAGCGGCTAGTACATAATCATCAGTCAGGTGCAGTTTATTTTGAGGCACAGCAGTGACGCTACTATCAACACCACAACCAGCTAATGGTAGTACTAACAGCAGCGTCACAGCAGCGACATAAATCGTATACAATCTTTGCATGTATTACCCACCATAGATGTAGTAAGTTATAGTCCAGCCAGAGTTCAAAATATTAACTGGATAAACTCCCGAACCCCCGTTTCCATCTAAGTCTATTCCAGGCCCTGCCTTATAGGCAGCCCATACTAGCTGAGAGCAATTATATTTATCGGAATAGACGACTTTGTTACTAGCGAAAAGCGTATTATACGGTTTATTTAACATAAAATGATACGCTATATCTGCAGCTTTATTGCGACTTGCCTGAGAAACATCCACATACTGCAAATGCGTACCTTTTGGCACACGAACTTTACTTGCAGAAATAGCGTGGGAATATCTATTCAGCCCAGGTGCCTCAATAATGGTATTTGTATCATAATAGAGGCCACTATGTCCATGCTCGTATCCTAATGTAGTTGCAGGTGCGTAAAAAACATCACCTTTATGCTTCGCACCACCTATGATAAACGACTCCTTTTTTTGCCCTCCACCGCGCAGCATCACGTCGCCGTCGCGCGCAGCCTCTGCAGCCGAGGCCTTCGCTTCTGCTAGTTGCTGGGACAACACTTCGCTGGCCGCTTCACCTGTTTCAATCGTTACGTGCCTGGCCTGAGCAATAACCTCTGCTTTTGTGGATCCTGGATTCAATTGCACTAGCTCTTCTACGATTGAATCCGTACCTGTAGTCAAATCGTCAACCGACGCAGACTTCCCTAACGCTACCCCAGGTGCAACACCCAGGTTCAGTACTAATGCTGCGGAAAAAATCCCCACAACCAATCCCTTTTTAAACAACATCGTCTTTTCTTTCTGACAGTGACAGGATTTAGGTAAGTCTAATCTATCTCATTAAAATTCTGGCATCATGCTTTTTGATGAAATATTTCCAGAGTTGACAACAAGCACCTCATAAATTTCACTTGAGCTGCGGCAACACCTGGCAACATAGCAACCACACACACCCACACACAAAACCAGGCTATGATACCAATCACCACATTCTGCAAGGCGGCACCCGCACCGTCATCTTCCGCTAGGTTTCATGAGGGGCTTGCCGGAATCCCGGCCAGCGCCTCATGAATCGAAAAGCGCCTCATGAAAGGAAACTATCGCAAGGCAAAAACGCGACGCGGGAAAACCCGAAAGCCAAACCAAAACCGCACAACCGTGCGATTTGTACCGTTCCCGTCATGCGATTTGTACTTTAGATGCCATGCTGTGGGTATGGTTTATCTGCAACGGGCTGTTGACGCCGTCTTGGCAAGGTATAGTGACTGGATTTTGGTGGGTATAGCCTATCCTATTAAAACTATGACATCAAGCTTTTTGATGAAATGTTTCCTGGATTGCCGACATTCACCTCATGAACCACGAATGAACTGCAACAACATCGGTAACAAAGCAACCACAACTCCCAACCAAAACTAAGAGATTTGTCAGTCAAGCCCAGAATCGGGGCGTGAAACTGTTTGACGCTACCATCAACTACGTCACCGCTACTCTGCCAACTAGCCTAGATTTGAACTATTCGGTATCTCCGAATAGTTGCCTCTCGCGCCAGCTCTCCGTCAGTATAAATCCTCCTGACATGCACGTTTATGGCGGAGAGTACAACAGGATACTCCGCCACCATGCAAAATAAGGCCAAGATGTCGAACGCCGTGTCCTCGCCCGCGCCGTCAAGTGGCACGCCGAACACCGCGTTGCAGGCGGCACCCCCATCGTTATTTTCCGCTAAATTTCATGAGGTGCCATCCCAAATCAGGCTAAAATTGGGATAAAGAACTGGGAGGAACCATGAAGAAACTGGCTGGGGTTTTATTTGCTTTATCGCTAGCGCTGGCGGGATGCCAACTAGGAGCCTCGGGCGGGGCGGTTCCACCGGATTCTGCGGAAATCAGCACCCGCTCGGGGGTAACATATGAGATCTACGTGGCTTCTTTCCATGACAGCGACGGCGACCAGGTTGGCGACCTCAACGGTATCAAAGAAAAACTGCCTTACCTACAGAAACTCGGGGTTGAATACCTGTGGCTGATGCCGATTCACCCTTCACACTCGTACCACAAATATGACGTGGATGACTACATGAAGATTGACCCAGCCTATGGCACGATGGATGATTTCCGCGCCCTGATTCGAGCCGCCAAAGCCAAGGGCATCAAAATCATTATGGATATGGTGATAAACCACTCATCTTCGAACCACCCGTGGTTCAAAAAAGCCCTGGCCGAGGCTAAGGCCGGCAAGCTGGATGGCTACGCGAGCTACTACAATTTCGGGGAAAAACCCATTCGGAAATCCACCAAAATTGGCTCGAACCTGTACTACGAGTCGGCTTTCACCGAGAATATGCCTGACCTGAATCTGGACAATCCAAAAGTACGCGAGGAATTGACCAAAATCGCAAAGTTCTATCTGAATATGGGCGTGGCGGGTTTCCGCCTGGATGCCGCCCTGCACTACTTTGGCACCAATAACCAGGCCAACATCGAATTCCTGAAGTGGTACACCCAGATGTGCCGCAGTATCAAACCCGACGCCTACCTGGTGGCGGAAGTCTGGGCGGGTAAGTCCACAGTTGCCCCTTACTATGCGAGTGGCTTGGATTCCCTGTTTAACTTTGACCTTAGCGATGGCGGTGGCGAGATTGTCAAGGCCGTAAACAAGGGCGATGCCACGAACCTGGTCAAGTATCTCAGCCAGTATGAACCGGAGATTCGCAAACTGAATCCCCAGGCTCTTGATGCCATATATTTATCGAACCACGACCAGGGGCGTTCGGCCGGGTTCTTTCCCAACTTGGAAAAGAACAAACTGGCCGAGGCGATTTACCTCTGGCTGCCGGGGCGCCCCTATATCTATTACGGCGAGGAAGTCGGGCTCAAAGGTTCCGGACGCGATGAAAACAAGCGTACTTTCATGCCGTGGGATAAGAGCACCAAGGTTAAGAACCCAGAAAACACTGATTATGACCCGAAGAAACAGGTCACCACCACAGTGGCACAAGCGCAGGCCGATAAGGATTCACTGTATAACTACATTTCGCAACTCGTGGCGGTGCGCAACGAGTTCCCCTTCTTGCAGTACGCCGATTTCAAGGCCTGGAAGAATGACAATCCGGCGGTGATGGCCTATCGGGCGGTCGCCGACCCCAAGGCTCAGCTCTCGACCGACTCGACTGGCTCGCCCGATTCTCAGAAAACCGCTGCGGATAACCTCAATGCCAAGACTAGCGAGGCGGTAATCTTCCACAATCTGGGCAAGGAACCCCAAGAAGTAGCCTTGCCAAAGGGATACCAACTGGTCAAGGCCATGAACAAAGACGACACGGTCAAGGACGGCAAACTGCACCTGGAGCCGCTCTCGTCGGCCTTTACGGTTCCGGATAGTACCGGCAAGTGATTCTAGGTTTCAACCGCGAAGATGCCCGGAGGGACACTCCCTCCGGGCATCCGTTTAGCATTCGGTCACTTTTGCTTATTGTTGGAAATTCACAGCTTCATGAGGTGCCAGTTACGATACTGGCACCTCATGAAACCAAAAAACTAAAACGCACCGAAGACGGCAAAGCGAGCCTAGAGCAAAGCCGCGTAGAGCGCGCGGATTTCCTCCAGCGTAGCCTTACGCGGGTTACCCGGCGTACACACATCGTTAAACGCGTCTTGCGCCAAAGCATCCAAGCCGGATTCATCCACCCCGACCTCGGAAATCTTGGTGGGGTTACCCAAATCCACGACCAAAGCCAAAACCTTGTCGCAAGCCGCTTTGCGCGCGTCCTCCAAGGACATGGTGTAGGCATCGTTCACCCCAAAAGCGTGAGCAATCGCCCGGTATTTTTCCCCAGTAAAATCAGCGTTGTAACGCATCACCGAGGGCAACAGAATCCCGTTAGCCACCCCGTGCGGAGCCCCGTAGCGGCCACCCAGCGGGTGTGCCATGCCGTGAACCAAACCCAAACCCACGTTGGAGTACCCGATACCAGCAATATAGCTGGCATAGGCCATTTTCTCGCCAGCCTCCCGGTCACCATCAGCGGATTTACGCAGGTTTTCGGCAATCATCCGAATCGAAGTCAGGTGGACCGCATCGGAAAGTTCCCAAGCCCCGGGGGTGATGTAGCCCTCGATGGCGTGGGTCAAGGCATCCAAACCGGTGGAAACCTTTAAAGCCCGTGGCATGGAATCCATGAGATCCGGATCCACAATCGCCATAATCGGAATATCATGCGGGTCGACACACACGAATTTACGTTTGTTGGCCACATCGGTAATCACGTAGTTAATGGTTGTCTCGGAAGCAGTTCCGGCGGTGGTGGGAATCCCGATAATCGGCAGGGCGGGTTTCTTGGTGTCCGCCACGCCCTCCAGGGAAAGTACATCGGCGAACTCCGGGTTGGTGGTGATTATGCCTACCGCCTTGGCGGTATCTTGGGGCGAGCCACCGCCCAGCCCCAACAGCACATCCGCTCCCGCATCGGCGCAAGCTTTTACCCCCGCCTTGACGTTTTCCACTGGCGGATTGGGTGCTACATCTGAAAACACTTCATACGGAAAACCGGCCGCATCCAAGATATCCGTAACTTTCTTGGCAGTGCCGGTTTTCAACAGAATCGGATCCGTAATAAGCAAAGCCTTTTTATAGCCACGCTTCTTAAGTTCCTCGGGCAACAGCTTTATAGTACCACGGCCGAAGTGTGCGGTTTGGTTTAAAATCATGCGATAAGACATATATTCCTCCTTTGGACTTTCTTTGGACTGCGTCTGGATTCACCATTTTTGGGCTTCACCAGCAATTATGTGAAAAATCCTATCGAGATTTCGCCGCAAAGCGAAGAGACTTAGGTCTGTTTACAAGCAATCATTAATATGCTAAAGATATCCTATCCCCCGGCGAATGACTGGGAAAATCCCGAGCTTTACCCCCGATTCAAAGTAGCCAAAACACATTCCAACAGGGCATCCTTTAGAGTCTGGGCTATCGATTCCGAAGCTAACTCGCCACTAAATGCCAGCGGGTCGCGCCAGCCGTTTCCCGAATGGCGCTGCACTAAATTCCAGGCAATTTCTTTATCTGCAATCTTGCCTTCCGCACCATCAAGCAGCGTGAAAACCGCCTCCTGGGGCGCTGGCGCCCAGCGGTGCAGGTTATACAGAGAAATCGTCCCCTCTTTAAGATTGACCGACTCGACTCGGTAGCACAGCGGCAACTGAGAAAAAACCTCTCGTGACAACGCGGGCGCGACCCCACCCTCCCCGGCCAACTGCGGCAAGTAAACCACAATATCCCTGGTGGCGAACTCGGCCGGCAGGTTTTCCGAAGTAAAATGCAAGTCCAGTGTCCCGTCGTGGAAAGTCGCGTGAAACTCGATATCTGCCGGGGTATCCCCGGAAAACATATTCCCCACTTCCTCGGTCAGGTGCCCCTGAGCCTGGTTGGTGGCATCTAAGTAAACCCACAAGTTCAGGGTGTGTGGATGTGGCGCTGCTGCTATCTGGGGCGGTGCCATCGGGATAATTTTCCCCTCCGGAACCAAGACCGGAATCTGATTTAAAGGCCGATAAAAACTCTGTACCGCCGCGCCGTGATAAACATAACCCGTAAACAAATCATGCCACGTTCCCGACGGAATCCAGGCTGTGGCTTTAGCCAAGTGCAACTTGGAATCCGCCGGGCTGGTAATCGGAGCCACTAGTAAATCGCCATAAAAATACGAGTTGCGGTACTTATAGGATTCCCACCGGTCGGGGTAGTCGTGATAAATCGGGCGGATGGGTGCCACCGAATCACGGTGAGAACGCCACATCTGGGTGAAAAGATACGGAATCAGGGCGTGACGCAGCCGCAAATAGTCCTTTTGGACCGCGCAATACGGCTGGGGGAAAGCCCAGGGTTCCTTGCTGAGGAAGGGCGACATCGTAGAGTGCAGCCGGTTGATGGGCGAGAACACGCCAAACTGTAACCACCGGGTGGAAAGCTCGAAATCGCGCCCCGCAAACCCGTGCCCCCCGATGTCGTGGCTCCACCAGAAATAGCCAATATTCGCAGCAGTTGCCGTGAAGAAAGGTTGAAAATCCAAGGATTCCCAGGTGTTGAAAGTATCGCCAGAAAAACCCAACGGAAAGCGATGCGACCCCGGACCACTGTAGCGGGACAGAATCAGGGGTTGCTTGAATTCGCGGCTCGGAATTTGGCGCTGGGCATCCCGGTAGTGCCGGAAATTCAGCATCCACAGCGGGTCGAGGCCGGCTTGCGCCGAGGTTACCCCTTGCTGCCAGTCAATCCACCAAAAATCGACGCCTTCATCCTCTAGGGGGTGGTGTACCAAGTTGAAATATGCTGCCAGGAAACGCTGGCTGGCGATATTGAAATCCACTGGCTCCCCGGTGTCGGGATTCTGACCGAGGTATTTCGCTACTTCCCGGTATTGCTGCTCATGGCGCCTAATGCCATCCGCCGGATGAACATTAAGCGTCACCGCCAGCTGTCTTTCGTGAAGCTGGCGCAAAAACTCCGGCGGATTCGAGAACAGCTCCCGGTTCCAGGTGTAGCCCGTCCACCCCGAGCCGATACTGGGGTCGATATCAACCAGGTGCCAATCCATATCCAAAACCGCCACGGACAGTGGCACGTCCGCGCTGCGGAACCGATCCATGAGTTGCAAGTACTCTGTTTCGCTGTAACGCCAATAGCGGCTCCACCAGTTCCCCAACGCGAAACGTGGAATCAGCGGGGAAGCCCCGGTTAGGGCAAAGTAATCGGCTAGGGTGCGATGAAAATCATTACCATAACCGAAGAAATACAAATCCCAACCGCAGGGACGTGGCGCCACCCAAGCATCAGCCGTGATGCCTAGACTTCGCGAATCATCCACCAGCGCGAAACCCGTGCGAGAAATCAATCCCGGTTCCAAGGGAATTTCACCATCTGCCATATCCAAGGTGCGAGCGGTGCCACCCAAATTACCAAAATGTGAATCCAGTGGGGTTTCCTGGCCAAAGTGCCATTGGGAACCATAGACCACCCCGGCCTTACTCTTGAGCTTTACAGACAGGCCATGAGCTGAAAACGGCTGGCCGTCATACTCCAGCAGCAAGGCTTCCGTACTAAGGCTAAGGCCATTCCCGTGGCGTCGCATCGTAAACTGTGGCACCGGAAAATCCCGGTTCGTCACAACCTGGGTTTGCGCATCGGAAAATTCGTTGTTCTCGTTCCACTCCAACCGCAACAGACAGGGTGTCAGCACCGTGATTCGCCAGTTTTCGCCGGTGATAACAGCTTTACTGTTGGCTGGCGCCAATAGAAATTCAGACATTTTTCACAACTTTCTTTCCTGGCCGGGACAATACCAGCGTTAGCGTCCGGTTTATGTCGCATCTAGTCTAAGCTCGCGGCCGCTGTCAACATCCGTTCTATCGGAGCGCGGTATTTTCCGCTGATGCCTCGTGATTCCCCGCTGTTTTCCACGTAAGCCCGCAGGAAGTCGCGCAACGGCCGCCCCAGGCCGAGTCCCTGCAGGTTGCCGGTTTCCGGGTTGATTGCCGGGTGGGCGCTGCCGCCGAAACTAATCAGCCACATGTCCTCGCCCACGGGTACCTGCGGGCTGAGCCGGGGCATTTCAAAGGGGAAATCCAAGTATTTCGCGCCGATGCGCTGGTAGAGTGCCCAGCGCCGTTTGGGGTCGCCATGTGCGGCGGAGCCAACGTGGCGGTTGGGATCCTCGATTTCCCCCAGAATCAGTTTGATTTCAGGCCGGGATTCCCAGTAATCAATAGTGTCGCGAATCAGTTTCGTGCCCACGCCGTGTCCGCGCGTGGCGGGGCTGACGGCCAGCCAGCTGAATAGGACGACTTCATGAGTTGCTTGCCACGATATGGACGCTCCCAGGGGCTTTACCCCGTCCCAGGCCGAAAAAGTGAACATATCGGCGTTTTGCAGCTCAGCTATCAATGCGGCTGGCTCGCCCAGTTCTTCGGGGCCAAAAGCATGGACTAGCAACTCTTGAACCAGCGCCTGGGCTTGATTCGGCAACAGTTTGTCTCGGTATTGGATTTCCACTCTTCCCACCCTAGCGTATCCGCTTCTTACCCGCCGAGTTATTAGCTGTCACCTGTTACTCGTATGCCAGAAAACCGGACACCCCCACTGCCGCATTCGCAGCCTCCTCGAAACCCGAGGATTCAAAAACCAACTACAACCCTAAAAGCGAAGAGCCTCTTAACCTTGAGATAATAGTTGTCAGGCATTCCCCGATTTTGTGCAGCCACCGCAAATCGGAAGCACAAGCGGAACATACAGTCAGCCTTCTTGGTAATCCTGGTCGGACTGGTGATTTCCACAGTCAAAGATTTATCTAATTACGTGAATTACTTGGATTAAAAAGAACAGCAAATCTTTGCCTATAAAATGGCCATTGAACACCGAATTCGCCGTGAGCTTGCTCAACGCCGACACATGCCACAGGAATCCACCGCCCAAGCCAAAATAGTAGCAGCAGTCCTGGATGCCTTCGAGAAAAGGGCTCGCGCCGCCGAGGCCGAGCTGGGCAAGATGGACGCGGTAGCCGGGGATGGCGACCATGGACAGGGCATGGTTTTAGGTACCACCGCTGCCGCCACCGCCGCACGTACTTGCGTCGCGGCCGGTGCCGGCCTACGCACCACCCTGGCGCACGCTGCTGCCGCCTGGTCAGAAGGCGCGGGAGGAACCGCCGGGGCACTGTGGGGCGGGGCACTAGCGAAAACCGCCTCGCTGCTGAGCGACACCGAAACTGCCGACAAGGCTGCCATTATTGCCGCCGCTGTTGCCGGAGCACGTTCCTTCAGCGCCATGGGCGATGCTAAGGTGGGAGATAAAACCATAGTTGATGCCGCCGAGCCCTTCGCAGATGTTCTTGCGACCGAAAATCCAGAAAATCTGGCGATGTCCTGGCAGAACGCCACCCAGAAAGCGACGGAAAGCGCCGCTAAAACCGCCGCGTTCGCAGCAGCGAAAGGCCGGGCACACAACCATGGCACAGATTCCATCGGCACCCCCGACCCGGGAGCCACGTCTTTCGCCATGATGATGGGCGAGGTCACGGTATTTCTGTGAGCTAAGCCAGAAAAGGAAGCTGGACAGAACTAAGAAATGCGCCCCATCGGGGCGCCAAAAGGAGCAAATGGAAATGTTAGCCGCCACGCTGCAAGCACCTCATGAACTGGAACTTTGTGAAAAAACAAAGCCGCACGCCGGATCTGGCGAAGTCGTCTTGAAAGTCGAAGCCAACACTCTTTGCGGCACGGACTATCGCTTGTTCACCGGCGCTAAAACCGCCGGGGTGCGTTACGGGGTGGTGCCCGGTCATGAGTTTGCTGGCCGAATCGTGGACATCGGCGAAGGCGTGGACGCGATTCAACCGGGTTTGACGCTCGGTCAACAAGCCACGGCCTCGATTGTGGTGTCGTGCGGACGGTGTCAAAACTGCCTGCACGACCGGGAACATTTATGCTCCCACCTGGAACTATTCGGCTATGCAATAGACGGCGGGTTACAAGAATACCTGGTGGTGCCACGTCGCGCTGTCATGAGGGGCAATCTGATTACCACCAACCAGGAGCTTTCCCCCAAAGCACTGTGTCTGGCTGAACCAATTTCGTGCTGCCTCAACGCTTTAGACCACTTCCAGGTGAAACCTGGCGATGTCGTTGCTGTGCTAGGTGCCGGCCCCATCGGACTGCTTCACGCCCAGCTGGCACTGGCTTGCGGAGCAAGACGCGTTTATGTATCCAACCGTTCCGAAGGGCGACGCACCGTGGCCGACCGTTTGGGTGCAGTCGGGGTGGCTCCCGAAGAATTGAATCCCCAAGTCAAGGCCGCCACCGCCGGAGCGGGAGCCGACGTAGTAATCGTGTGCATCGGAGCGCCTGAACTGGCACAATCTGCCCTAGAACTGGCCGCAATCGGGGGGCGCGTGAACTTTTTTGCAGGCTTCCCCAAAGGGTCGAGCGCGGTGATGGAACCGAATCTGATTCACTACAAGGAACTGCAAGTAACCGGGGGATCCAATGCCAGACGTCGCGATGTGAAACGCGCCATCGCTTTGTTAGAGTCGGGAGCTATTAACGTTGCCGAGATTGTTACCCACGAATTCCCGCTCTCTCGTGTGGCCGAAGCCTACGAAGCCATGAACCAACGGGTGGGCGTGAAAATCGCGGTGATTCCCGACTAGCACCTCATGAAACCCGAAACTAAAATGGAAGGAACGACAGGAGAATATCTCCCTGTGCCCCTCCCGGCCATATTTAGATTCAGACAGTTCACCTAGAACTGTCCCATCGCAACTAACGCCAAGTTCAAGGCGATAATCAATGCCGCGACAATGATTGTAACTACAAACAGCCACCACGGGTCGCGCCACTTGCCCATCACCTTCCGGGAACGCGTGAACACAATCAGCGGTACCAGAGCCAAGGGAATCCCCACCGACAACACCACCTGGGAAATCACCAGCGACCAGGTAGGTTCGCTACCCAGAGCCAAAATCGCCAAAGCCGGAATCAGGGTCACGATACGCCGCACCCACAGGGGTACATAAATATGCAACAAACCAGCCATGATCTCCGAACCCGCATAGGCACCCACCGAAGTAGAAGCCAAACCGGAAGCCAAGAGCCCAATAGCGAAAACCGTGGCCACCCCGGTACCAAACGTGCCCAGGATAGCCCCGTAGGCTCCTTCGATAGTGTCGGTGCCTTCTTTACCCGGCAGCGCCGAAGCCGCCAACAACAGCAAAGCGATATTCACGCAACCTGCAATCAACAAAGCCCACACCACGTCAAATTTGGAGGCTTGCAGCAAAACCTTGATTTTGCTGTCACTGTGCCCCACCCCATGACGATCCTTGACCAGGGAAGAATGCAGATAAATCGCGTGAGGCATCACGGTAGCACCCAACATCGAGGCCGCCACCACAATGGTCTCACTGCCACGGAAACGCGGTACCATGCCACCCAATACTCCACCCCAATCCGGTGGGCTAAACAGCAAACCGGACACAAAACCCAGAGTAATAATCAGCAGCAAGCCAATCACCAAACGTTCAAAAACAATCTGGCCATTGCGGTTTTGTGCCAGCAGTAAGATTAGCGAGACAACACCGGTGATGACTCCTCCCCAGAAGAGAGGAACACCGAACAAGAGATATAGGGCGATGGCGCCGCCAATGACTTCAGCCAGGTCTGTGGCGGCGGCGACGACTTCCGCTTGGAGCCAAAACGCAATCCGCCACGGTTTGGGCAGCTTATCCCCGAGTAGCTCCGGCAGGGATCGTCCGGTGACGATGCCGAGCTTTGCTGACTCGTATTGCACCAGCACTGCCATAAGGTTCGCCAGCACCAAGACCCAAACGAGTAGGTAGCCGTAGCGCGCCCCGGCGGTAATATTAGCCGCGACATTCCCCGGGTCAACATAGGCCACCGCAGCCACGAAAGCCGGCCCCAACAGCGCAACAATACGGACTTTCTTTTTCCCGGCGGCTTCACAGTCAATGGCGGATTCCTCCTTGATATCAGCTATATTTTCTTCTTGCGCAAATCTCCATTTAGGCATTTCTGAATTATATGAATCCGTACCAAATTATAAAAGATAATAATGATTCTTCTTTCTCGTGAATATGAAAATGGTTCTTTTTAGCGCCAGAAATGGCATACCAAGATACATATTTTGCAAGCTACACCCGCCTCTAATTACAGGGCGAATCCCCTGTTACGCCAAGAAAATCGGCCAGCACCTCATGAACGAAACTTATAGAATAAAGGTAACTTCAAGGAGAGAACCGTGAGCAAAAACACACCCACCAACCCACAGGGAGACGCCCTGGAAAAGCTGACTAAGTGGGACAGCTACGTGGCCATCGGGGATTCTTTCACCGAAGGAATGATGGACTCAGCAGACCCCGAAAATCCCGATAACCTCATGTTCGGCTGGGCCGACCGCCTGGCATGGGAGATTTCGCGACGGCGCGTGGCAGCCGGCCTGACACCGCTAAAATACGCCAACCTGGCGATACGCGGACGGAAACTGCCCCAAATAGCCGCCGAACAGATGGCCACGGCTCTGGACATGCGCCCGACGTTAATCTCCATCATCGGCGGCGGCAACGACCTGGTGCGGGTGCCCCGAGACCCCGACCACCTGTCACGCCTGGTAGAATCCATGGTGGTTTCCGCACGTGAAACCGGTGCCGACGTGTTGCTGGGCACAATACAGGATTCCAAAGGCTCCCCCATTATTTCCTCGATGCGCCCCGCCACCGCTGAATTCAACGCCAATATTTGGTCTATCGCCCAACGTCACGGGTGCTATGTGCTCGACCAGTGGGGTCTGCGCCCGATTCGCACCATGAACCCGTGGGCGCCCGACCGTTTCCATCTCAAACCAATAGGCCACGAGCTTATGATGAACCACGCGTTACGGGCGCTGGGGCTCGAACCGTGCTACCCCGAGTATGACCAAGTGTTCAGGGACGAGGGCATCACCAAGTGGACGTTTAGCCAGAACCGGGAATGGGTCAAAAACCACCTGGTACCCTGGGTTAAACGCCACGCGCGGGGGCGTTCCTCCGGGGACGGGCGCAGCGCAAAATTCCCCCACTTGACAGTACTTGACTCGCACGATCTACCCGCGCCGCCTGTCACACTGCAATAAACACCGCAGCCGGAACGGATTCGAGCCGGAAACAGACGCGTCAAGAACAGCCGTGGCAAGAACAGACGCGCCAAGAACAGCCGTGGCAAGAACAGACGCGCCAAGAACAGCCGTGGCAAGAACAGACGCGCCAAGAACAGCCGTGGCAAGAACAGACGCGCCAAGAACAGCCGTGGCAAGAACAGACGCGCCAAGAACAGATGTGCCAAGCGTGGATGTGCCAAGCGTGGATGAGATTCCCTGCCTGAACTTCGGCAAAATCGAAGTAACCGGAAACAAGTGTCAAGTGCAGGTTTTTCTGCGAGTGTAGTGCAAGTGGTTTTGCTCGCATAGCGCAACGAGAGTTGCCCGGTTTTTGGTTTGAGAATTGGGTTGGCTACCGTCCCTTGTGGTCATGTCACTCCCCCTGCGCAAATGCTGAGCTTAGTGGACAAAAAGTGTTGATTTTGGGGTTTTAGTGGAGCGGGCGACGGGAATCGAACCCGCGTAATCAGCTTGGAAGGCTGGAGCTCTACCATTGAGCTACGCCCGCGTGCCCTTAGAGTCTACAGGGTAACCCCGGTTTCGTTCAAGTCGAGTTTTCGGTTAAGATAGGTTATGCCTCACGGGCTGTAGCGCAGTTTGGTAGCGCGCCTGCTTTGGGAGCAGGATGTCGCAGGTTCAAATCCTGTCAGCCCGACCAGTTAGTTTTCAGCGCACCCAAAAACTCGCCAGCGCCTCATGAACCCAAAATCGAACTCCTGTTCGATGCCACTGAAACCGATGCCGAAACACTGCAGAAAGAAACGCCGACGGTGTGGATTACGCCGAAAACACACCTCCACAACCAACACCGTGCCACCATTCTCCGACCGGCGCGACGGCGGTGAGGGCATCAACACCTTCCCCCACATGACATAATCCTATTTTGTCACCTTCACTTGACTTACATTAGTCGCCTTACGTAGACTAAAAAGGTGACGAAGCGGAAAGACCTCATCAAAACCCTGAGTAAACACGCCCAGGACAACGGTCTAAACATGCGAGTCACCGAAGGAAAAAACCACACCCGCATCTGGATTGGAGACAAATACACCACCATCCCCCGTCACACCGAGATACCTAACCAGTTCGCCAAAGCCATCCTCAAACAGATAGGAATCGAGCCATGAACACTTACACCGCCCGCGCCACCCGGGAAGAAAACTGGTGGACCATCACCGTGGACGAAGTCCCCGGGCTCTTTACCCAAGCCAAGCGGCTCGACCAAATCCCAAGCATGGTTCGAGACGCACTCACTCTATTCCCCGAAGTGGAAACCAATCCAGACCAGGCGCAAATTAACGTAATACCCGACCCCACATACGCGGACAAAGCTGCTATGGTAATCAAACTTCAACACGCCTCACAAGCAGCCCAAGAAAAAGCCACCGCCGCCGCCCACGCCACCGCCAAAGATTTCTACCACAGCGGACTGACCTATCGAGACATCGGGAAACTATTAGAGGTTAGCTTCCAACACGCCCAAAAACTCGCCAGCACCTCATGAACCCATCCCAACCCCAGCAACCCCGAAACCAACCCCGCTATTCTCCGTTAATCTGAGGAAGATTTTATCAGCGAGCTTGCAAAGGTCCGCCGGGAATATCAGGAGCTTCGTGACATGAATGAGTTATTTAGAGCTGCTTTGGCTTTTTTCGCCTCGGATTCTCGGGGGTGTTTCGCCTAAACCGGCCAATCATGGCCGGTTTTTAACGGCTCCACGCTGCTACTGAGCGGCTCATGCGGCAAAGCCGCTGCCACTCAGTAGCAGCGGCGGAAATGATTGCGTTCATTGACCAGTATCGTAGTCGTTTCTCGGTCGAGTTCATATGTGAGACGTTGAGTGAGAACCTTGAGGGCGGGTTTATCACCTCGCGTGGTTACCGGGACGTGAAGACCCGCGTCGAGTCCACCAGGACTCAGCGTGACCGGGAACTTGTAGGCTTAATCCGCCGTATTCATGCGGAGAATTACGCGGTTTACGGGGTCCGGAAAATATGGCACGCACTGGGACGACTCGGGGTTGGTATTGGGCGGGAGCAGACCCGCCGGTTGATGCGCCTGGCTGGGGTTCAGGGCAAGTCTAAAGGCAGGATGCCCCTAACTACCCGGCCGCCTAAGACCCCTGATACGCGCCCGGATTTAGTGAACCGCGAGTTTCATGTCCTGGCTCCTAACCGGTTTTGGGTTGCCGATATCACTTAGGTGAAGACTCGTTCGGGTTTCGTGTATGCGGCCTTCGTCACCGATGTGTTTTCGCGCAAAATTGTGGGTTGGGTTTTATCCCCCACGGTGGCTACTGAGTCGTTGCCTAGCAGCGTTGAACCAGGCGATTCACAACGCCAAGGAGACCGTGGGTTTGGTTCATTACTCGGATCACGGCTCACAGTATGTTTCCTTAGTTTACAACCAGAGGCTCGCCGAATACGGGATAACCCCATCTACCGGATCCGTGGGGGATTCTTATGATAATGCTCTGGCCGAGAATGTTAACGGGTCATACAAGAACGAACTAATACATAACCGCAGATGGGAGAGTGTCCTGGAAGTAGAAACCGCGATATTCGAGTGGGTGTCATGGTGGAACACCACCAGGCTACACGAAAACCTCAACTACCAAACACCCCAAGAAACCGAAGACCAATACTGGCAAAACACCAGAAAGTATGAAACAATAAAAAGCAAGGTACACGCCTAGGAAGTAAACCCAGACCACTCCAGGGCTCAAGTTCTATAAGGAGCTCATCAAGAGCAACCCAGACGAAACGGGGATGCGCAGCTTTCTCCTAGACGGAGACCGCAATCCCCGTAAATTTTCGCTGTCTGAGTTTCTCTGCCTTTGTGCACATATACATGATTGAAGATTACGCGAAGGAGACGGTGTAGAAACATGGAGTTATTGAACAATATCGGCACAGAACGTCTGGGAGATACCCTTGGCAAAGCCATCTCTGCCAACGCAAAACTATCAATAATCAGTTCATACTTTACCGTCTACGCATATGGAGAACTCAAAGCAGAGCTCTCGAAAATTGACGAGGTACGTTTCCTGTTCAGCGAGCCCACCTTCATAGAGCGCATGGTCGACGAGAAAGACCCCCGCGAATTCGAAGTGGCCCGTCGCAAACGCGAGATGGGCATCGGAGGATCAGGGCTCGAGCTTAAGCTACGCAACAGCCTCAACCAACGCGCCCTAGCACGCGAATGCGCCGAGTGGATTCGCTCAAAGGGCGTTTTCAAGTCTGCCAAGCGACCTGGCGCCATCCAACCGGGAGGCACCTACGTTATCGAAAACCCCTCTAGTGAGAACCACGCATTCAATGGGGCTGCCGCGAACTTCACGCAGGAAGGGCTGGGCTACGAGCAACGCCCCGATACTGTCACTTTTGTGAGCCATTTCGAGGGGAGGAAGGAGGTAGAAGGACTCAAAACAATGTTCGAATCGGTCTGGAACAACCCAGCAATGGTTGAGGAGGTTACCAACCAGGTAGCTGCCCAAGTGGAGAAGCTTTACCGAGAAAACCCGCCCGAGTTTGTGTATTTCCTCACTCTCTACCATCTGTTCCGGGACTTTGTTGAAGACGACGAGTACAACGGCATACGCCCTGGTATCAAGTTCGAGGATTCTGTGGTGTGGAGTAAGCTCTACGACTTCCAGCGTGACGCAGTTGTAGGCGCGATTCGCAAACTAGAGAAATACAAAGGCTGCATCATCGCAGACAGCGTCGGTCTGGGCAAGACTTACGAGGCACTTGCCGTGATTAAATACTACGAGGAGAGAAACAATCGTGTGCTTGTACTCTGTCCGAAGCGCCTGCGCGAGAACTGGACTCTGTGGACGCGTGGTAACGACGACCGCAACCCCCTTGCCGAGGATCGTTTCTCTTATGACGTGCTGAACCACACCGACCTGAGCCGTTACTACGGGATGAGTGGCGACATAGATCTCGAGCACTTGCGATGGCACAATTATGACCTTCTCGTCATCGACGAATCGCATAACTTTAGGAACAAAAGTACCGACGCAGATAAGAAGGATCGCTACACCCGTCTCATCGAGGACGTAATCAAAGCTGGAGTACGTACCAAAGTACTGATGCTCTCTGCCACTCCGGTCAACAATAAACTGCTTGACCTACGCAACCAGATTGAGCTCATCACCGAGGGGGATGATGAGTACCTGGCTCATACCGACGGTATTCCATCCATTACCCAGGTTACCCGCGTCGCGCAAACTCGTTTCAATGAATGGATTAAGCGCGACGATTCCGAGCGCACGACAGAAAGCTTCGTAAGCGCAGTGAACGCGGACTATTTCAAGCTGCTCGACGTACTAACCATCGCGCGTAGTCGCAAGCACATCACGAAGTACTATGGTGCCGAGAACGGAACTTTCCCGACGCGTCTGAAACCCATATCATTCCAGACTCCCATCGACACAGAAAATGAGTTGCCACCTATCGGCGCGCTGAATGACATGATTGCCCAGCTTACATTCGCCCAATATCAGGTGTTGTCCTATGTTCGAAATGACAAACGCTCAGACTATGAAACGCTCTACATTAACACATGGGGTAAGGACTTTGAGAGCCAGGTCAACCGCACGAAAGCCGTTGCCAACCTCATGCGCGTGAACGTGCTGAAGCGCATGGAATCGAGCGTCAACAGCTTCAGAATCACCCTGCAGCGAATTCTTGACGGTTGCGTTGAACTCAAGAAACGCCTGGATGAAATTGGTACAAATGTTGGTTATGATGCCGATGAAAGCTCATTCGAGTTCGACACAGACGACGATGCCGAAGAGTTTGAGGCCGGCGGCAGGGTGCGCGTCGATTTGCATGACGTGGACGCACTCCGCCTCAGCCAGGATCTAGAATTCGACATCAATACGCTGCACAAGCTGCTCCAGTACGCAGAGACGGTGACGCCTGAACGCGATGCCAAACTCTTGAAGCTCCGCGAATTTATTGCGCACAAAGTCAATAACCCGTTCAATCCTGGTAATCGCAAAGTACTGGTGTTTAGCGCTTTTGCTGACACAACCGACTACCTCTTTGAGCATCTGGCGTCTTGGCTAAAGCGCGAACTCGACATAGAGTGCGCAGAGGTGGCGGGCAGCTCCACTCGTACGTACTCGCTGAAGCTCACCAGAACTACCTTTGAAAACATCCTCGCAAGGTTCTCGCCCATTTCTAAAGAATTGCCCGAGCAGATGCGCAGCCTTGGCGAGATAGATGTCATCTTCGCCACCGACTGTATCTCAGAAGGGCAGAACCTGCAGGACTGTGACTGCTTGGTAAATTACGACATCCACTGGAATCCAGTTCGCATCATCCAGCGTTTCGGTCGCATCGACCGCCTGGGCTCTACTAACAGTCAGATTCAGCTGGTAAACTTCTGGCCCAATATTGCTCTCGATGATTACATCCAGCTAGAGAATCGGGTCAAGGGCCGTATGATTCTCCTGGACACGAGTGCCACCGGCGAAGAAAACGTGCTGGAATATAAGGACAGGGATGAAATGAACGATCTTGCCTACCGTCGCAAGCAGCTCGAGCAACTGCAGAGCGAAGTACTCGATTTAGAGGACATCTCAGGCGGCATCTCCATCACAGACTTCGCTTATGACGACTTCCGCGTTGAACTTCAACGCTATGTAAAAGAGCATCCCGGGCTACTCGAGAACTCCCCCTTGGGACTGCACGCTGTGACGTCTATCCCAGATGAACTACGTGGTGAGGTAAAACCCGGTGTAGTCTTCTGTCTGAAGCAAACTGACGAGTCAGTCAATCCCCAGGACACTAACCCCCTATTCCCCCATTACTTGGTGTATGTGTCGAACGATGGTGAAATTATGACGCGGCACACACAGCCGAAACCGGCGCTCGATATCATGCGTGCCGTTTGCTCAGGACATGCCAAACCCATCGCCGATTTGTGCCACGAATTCAACCGCGAGACACACGACGGCACAAAGATGGGTACCTACACTGAGATGCTCAACGATGTTGTGTCTGCAATCACGGGAATCCAGCAGGATAAAGGGATTGAGAACTTGTTCAGCCTTGGTGAGGTAGGAAGCAATGTTGCCAGGGGATTCGATGACTATTCCCTCGTATGCTTTGCGGTGATTAGATGAGCAGGTTGGACTGGAATGTTATATTCGAATTACCCGAGCCGGCACTTACGGGAAACCGAAGGATTCCTAAATCTGTGCTTGTCAGACAGGCGTCACTCACGAAAACCGAACAGAGAATCCTTAACAAGGTGAATCGCCTGGAACACTTCGCTACGGTACAAAAGTCGACGACGCGAATCCCATCTTTCGTTGACAACGAGCATGACGTACAGAGCATCATCCTGCTGCGCTGCGAAATGGCATCCAAAAACATGGCCCTTACAGAAGTAGCCGTGCTCATACACAAGTGTTTCCAAAACCCGACCGTCCTCCTACTCGAGGCAGATAGATATATCGGCATATCGGTAGCTCTCACACGAAAGAGTCTGGCAGAACGGGGTGTCACGGTTATCGACCGCATCGAGACCACCGGCACGTTCGACCCAGACCGTTCAGAATATGCGGACTTCCTAGGCGCAATGGCATTCGGGCGACTTTCACAGGGCGACCTCTGGGAATACCTGCTCGACCTGTCGCACGCCATAGCGCTGTCCCGCGCGATTGACGGCCTGGGGTTCTATCCCAAATGCCCAGCGCAAGACCGAAAAAAGCTGATCGCCCTCATGTCGCGCTACGATGAACTAGGAGCCTCCGTCAAGCGATTGAAAGAGCAGCGGCGGTCGAAGGGCGTAACGCTCAACGAGTCCGCAAAGCTACGGATAAAAATGGGTGAAGAAGAGCAACGCTTACAGAGTATAGTCGCCGAGATAAAGGAGATATGCAATGGCTGATATCGAAAAGATGGACCTTGAATCGAAAGATTTAATAGACGACCGCTTGGAAAAGCTCCAGGATTTGCTGCCCGAGGCATTTTCTGAAAGCGGCATTGATTTCGACAAGCTGCGCTTACTGCTTGGCGACGAGGTGGACGAGGGCTCGGAGCGCTACGCGTTCACGTGGCCTGGCAAGACCGACGCTATCCGTCAGTCGCAGACCGTGAGCACCGCCACGCTTCGCCCGTGCCCAGAGAAGAGCCGTAGCCGCGATGGTAAGGACGGCTCCTTTGACTCGGACAATATCTATATCGAAGGCGACAACCTCGAGGTGTTGAAGCTCTTGCAGCGCGGCTACCACGGCAAGGTCAAGATGATTTACATCGACCCGCCCTACAACACGGGTCACGACTTTGTTTACAAGGATAAGTTCGGCGACACCATCGAGAACTACAAGCAGCAGGCGAGCCTCACTGGTCAGTCTAACGCCGACACTAGCGGTCGCTTCCACAGCGACTGGTGTTCGATGATGTATCCACGGCTCAAACTGGCAAGGGAACTACTGAGCGACGATGGGGTTATTTTCATCAGCATTGACGATAACGAAAATCGGAATCTTCGTATTCTGTGTGATGAGGTTTTCGGTGAACCGAATTTTGTTGCGCAACTAATTTGGGAAAGAGCCTTCTCGCCAAAAAATGACGCCAAGTTTGTTTCCAATAGTCATGACTATGTGCTCGTATATGCGAAAAGTATCGAGCATTTTACGATTGGCAGGCTTCCGCGTACTGAGACGGCGAACGCTCGATATACGAATCCAGATAACGACCCGCGCGGACCGTGGATGTCAGACAACATGACTGTAAAAACTTATAGTGAGTCGACGGATTATCCAATTACAACGCCTTCCGGGCGCGTTGTCGAGCCTCCAGCAGGACGCTGCTGGAGGCTCTCGCGGAACGCGTTTCGCGAGAGACTCCAGGATAATCGCATATGGTTTGGTGCTGATGGGAACGGGGTTCCTCGAATTAAGCGCTTTCTGTGTGAAGTTGACGGAAGGGGCATGGCTCCAACGTCCCTGTTGTTCTACAAGGAAGTTGGACATAGCCAAGAGGGCGCCAAGGAGCTCGTATCTCTCTTTGACGGTAAGAGCTATTTTGATGGCCCTAAACCAACGAGGCTTCTGCAGCGCCTGATGACTCTAGCAAATTTGAGCAACAATGATACCGTGCTTGATTTCTTTTCGGGTTCTGCCTCGATGGCTCACTCCGTATTCAAACAAGAGATTGAGAGAGGGACGGGCTATCATTTTGTGCTTGTCCAACTTCCGGAAGGCACCGATCCTAAGCGTGAAGCCTACAAGGACGGTTATGCCACTCTCTGCGACATCGGCGAGGAACGTATCCGTCGTGCCGGCGACAAAATTAAATCTGACCTCGATGAATCCAACCGCCAACTCATGCTAGGCGAAGAGCCGAAACAGCTTCCCGACATCGGGTTCCGTGTCTTTACTCTCGACGACTCCGGTATCGAGAAGCCACAGCCTGGTAAGCTCATGCACGAAGTGGTGAAACCCAATCGCACCGAACTCGACATTGTCTTCGAAATGATGCTCAAGTGGGGGCTGGAACTCACACTGCCCGTCGAAAAGTCCGACGCCGCAGACTATCCCGTCTGGTCGGTCGCCTGCGATGAGCTCGTCTGCTGCATGTCCCCAGGCCTCACCATCGAAGCACTCGAGGCAATTGCTGATATGGAGCCAAAGCGCGTGCTCATCCTCGATTCCATCCTCAATGACACGCTCAAACTCAACGCCGTGCAAATCTTTAAGCACGCCAGCGAACGCATCGGTACGGACATCGAACTGAGGACGGTGTAACATGACCGCACTTGAATTCAAGTTTGCATCCAACCAGCAGCATCAGCAGGAAGCTATAGAAGCCACTTGCAACCTGTTCCGCGGGCAGCAATTTTCCAAGAGTTCCTTCACCGTTGATTTGGGTAGTAACGGCATGACTAAATTTGACGAGCTTGTGAAGGGTTACGGCAACGAAATTCGGATTGCTCCGGGAAAGCTACAGGAAAACTTGCATTCCGTGCAAGAGGAGAGCTGTTTGCCTCCTACAAACGTGTTCACCGATGGTCGTCTGCGTGACTTTACCATCGAGATGGAGACGGGCACTGGCAAGACCTACGTCTATATCCGTACCATCTACGAGCTTAATCGCCGTTACGGCATCACCAAGTTTGTCATCGTGGTACCTAGCGTCGCCATCCGCGAAGGTGTCCTCAAGAGCTTCCAGACCACCCGTAAGCACTTCGAGGTGCTCTACGACCGCACACCGCTCGACTACTTCGTCTACGATTCTAAAAACATGGGATCAGTTGACAACTTTGCTACATCGAGCTCCATCCAGGTCATGATTATAAACATTGATGCTTTTAATAAGGGTCTCGAGGAGGACGGCACCGCGAAGGAAGGCAACCTCTTTCACCGCCACAGCGAGAAGCTCGGCGGCGGGTTTAGTCCCTGCGAGCTCGTGAGTGCGTGCACACCCGTGGTTATCATCGATGAACCGCAGAGCGTCGACAACACCAAGCAGGCCAAGGCCGCCATCAAGAGCCTGAACCCGCTGTTCGTGTTACGCTATTCGGCCACACACAAACAGACTTACAACATGATTTATCGCTTGACCCCGGTGGAATCCTTCGAGCGACACCTGGTGAAAGGTATCTGCGTTGACTCGGTGAAGGCTACGGCGAACCTTAATGGCGCGTACGTGAGGCTCGAGTCCGTCAAGTCGAATCCGTTCTCCGCCAAGGTGTCCATCGACGTGCGCCAGGCGAACGGCACGCAGAAGCGCAAGGCCGTCACGGTCAGAACCGGCGCAGACCTCTACCAGAAGAGTGGCGAGAACACCGACTACGAAAACGGCTGGGTCGTCAACAACATTGGAGCCGCCGAGGGCAACGAGTTCATAGAGTTCCAAAACGGCGAGGTGCTCGAGCTAGGTGAAGCGTTGGGTGACGTCAACGACGAGATAGTCAAACGTGCTCAGATTCGCCGCACCATCGAGAATCACTTGGCTCGGCAATTTGAGATGTGGCCACGCGGTGTGAAAGTACTTTCCCTCTTCTTCATCGACCGCGTCGACCGTTATCGCGTATACGAACCAGAAGTCCATAGCGGTCTCTACGCCCAGATGTTCGAGGAAGAGTATGCCAATGCCCTGAACTCAAAAGTACCCCTGCGTGTGTCCAAGGCGGCAGGAATCGATAAGGGTACCTGGAAGGAGTGCTACGAGGCCGTCGGAGCTCCCTTGGTGACGGATTCCCATTCCGTGCACCAGGGCTATTTCGCCAAGGATAAGAAAGGCAAATTTAAAGACTCCAAAGGTGCCGCCAGTACTGCGGACGATGCGGGCGCATTCGCACTTATCATGCAGAAAAAAGAGACACTCATATCCTTTCCTGACAACAAGGACGAAGATAAGAACGTCTCATTTATCTTTAGCCATTCCGCACTCAAAGAAGGCTGGGATAACCCTAACGTGTTTCAAATCTGCACGCTGGTTGAAACCAAAGACAACCTGACTAAGCGCCAGAAAATCGGTCGCGGTCTGCGCCTTTGCGTAAACCAGGACGGCGAGCGCCTATATGACCCTGAGTCGAACGTGCTTACCGTCATCGCCAACGAAAGCTATGACGAATTCGCCAGCGGTCTGCAGAAGGAATTCGAGGTTGCTGACTTCAAGTTCGGCATCATAATTGCGCAGAGTTTCACTAAAGTTTCACTCACGGACGCCAATGGTGTCGAGGAACGCTTTGGCTACAAGAAATCGAAACAGGTTTACGATTACCTCGTCGCGACAGGGATGGTCGATAGCAACGGTGCAGTGACTCCGGAGCTGCAGGCCGCAGCCGAAAACGACGTGTTGGAGCTTCCCCCCGAGTTCGAGCCAGCTAGAGAACAAATCGAGGCAATCATCATCCAAAAGTCTCAGAAGATACAGATTCATGACAAGGCCAATGAAGTCTCGGTCGAGCTGCATAAGGACGTAACGCTTCATCCGGCTTTTCAGGCTCTGTGGGATCGTATCCGCCGGCGCACGCGATTTCAGGTGAACGTAGATTCGGAGAAGCTCATCAAGGAGGCTACCGCTGCCGTAAACGGCATGCTCCCCGTTCGCCCGCCCCAAGTGACGAGTGAACGTGCTTCACTGAGTATCGATGATTCCGGCCTGACCGCCGAGGGCACAGCGACTTCCCTGGTGAATGTTACGGGACAGATGAAATATGATTTACCTGACCCTATTGCCGAGCTGCAGGATGCTGTAGGACTTACACGTGGCACTATCAAGACGATTTTGGAGAGATGCAACCGCCTTGATGAGTTCGAGGTCGATCCCGCAACCTTCCTCATGCAGGTAGGCGACAAGATTAATCGCGTAAAGAACGACCTTATCGCTAAGGGCATCAAATACGTCAAGCTGCCTGAGGAGGAATGGTACACAATGCGCGACCTAGAACTTGATGACTACACCGCATACCTTGGACAAAACGCTTGGAAGCCTGAAAATGCCGAAAAAAGCCTCTACAGCTATGTGGTGTATGACTCAGCCGGTGTAGAGCTTTCTTTCGCCGAGGCACTTGACAAGCAGGAGGAAGTGCTGGTTTTCGCCAAACTGCCTCCAACTTTCAAGATTGACACGCCGCTGGGCAGCTACAACCCTGACTGGGCATATGTCGAGGATGTTGATGGTGAACACCATGTTTACTTCGTAACGGAGACGAAAGGCGGAAAGAATGGTGAGCCTGTGCTCCGCGATGCCGAAAAACTCAAGATTGGCTGCGCAAAGAAGCATTTTGAGGCATTAGACCTTGGAGACGACTTCCATTACAATGTACGCACAACCTACGAGTACGAGGCGACAGACGCTTGAGTCATTAAAGATGAAATTACCCGAGGCGACATCGAGTTTTTTGCGATGCCGCCGCCGAACCAGCACCCGACAAGCCTTCTGACAACACCCCGACCGGCTGAGGAATGACATTTTAATCAATTTCTAGCCTCGTCTTTACCCTGGTAACACTCTCTTTATCTCATATATTGATACAGCTATCCGCTATATGGACAAAACGACTATAGTCGGAGCATGACTACTCAAACTAATACTCGAACTGATAACCAATCCGTGGCGCCAAAAGCGCTTACCCCCGATGACCGCAGCGACCTAAAGGCTGTGACGATTTTCCCAGTTCTGATTATTGCGGCAGCCCTGTGGGGATTCTTTTCCCCCGCTACAGCTGGGATGCTTACTCCGCACGTCGCGATTCTTTTGGGTGTCATTATGTTCGGCATGGGTCTGACCCCTCAATCCGCATGCTCCACGTCATTGACTGGCTCACTGGCCAGCAAGGAACTGCATTACCGTAAAAAACCACATCCAATGCGTAAAAACAATTGCATTCGATGCGTTTTATTATTCCCCGATGTCCTCCGGGGCGACGCGCCATGACACCTGGGTCACCGCAGTTTGAGTAGCCCCGACTACATTACTTTCGTTTTTTCAATGGCTTTGTTCATATCGTGAATACGCCCGGCAATCGTATGCCGCAAGACCAGCCCGAGCACCAGGTTCGGAATCAGGAACAACAGGATTATCACCAAGTTATAAGCAAAGTCCCCCGCATAAATCCCGGCGATAGCTGAACGCATCAGGTTAATCGCATACGTGGCCGGCAGCCAGGGACTGATGTTTTGGAACCACTGCGGTAGCAGTTCCAGCGGATAGGCACCGCCAGCGGCAGAAATCTGTAACACCAGCAACACCACGGCTAAGGCTTTGCCTGCATTGGAAAGCGCCACGACCAGCGTATAAACAATATTGGTAAAGACGGTGGAAATAATCCATCCCGTCAAAATCAGCAGGAAGGGGTGCGCCGGTTCAATCTCCACGAACACAATCAGCCCAATCATCAGCAAGGTGGATTGAGCCATCCCTATTGCCCAGAACATGAAGTAGCGTCCCAGGTACTCCTGAGCCCCGGTGAAGACAGGATTTTTTACTGCGGCTTTCACGGCCGATTTCGCAGCTGGAGTCGGTCTTATTTCGCCCGATTTCGTACTTGGTTCTGCTGATCGTGACGATTCCGCAGCATTCGTATCCGCGCTAGCGGCTGTATCCGGATGTTTCCGGGCTGCAACGCTGTCCAGGTAGCGTTGACCCACATTCGGAGAAACGTCAGTGCGCAGGAATACCCCCGCCAGGAGCGCCCCAACCCACAGGGCTATGACGGTGAAAAGCGGAGCCATGCCCACCCCGAAAGTGGCGACTGGGAACACAGCATTGCGTTGTACTGCTATGGGGGAAGAAATCAGGCGGGCAAAGCTTTTGGGGTCAGCCCCCAACGTCGTTGCGATTTGGTCCAAGTCCACTTCCCCCCGAGTGGACGTTATCTGTTCACGAGCCCGGTCTAGGCGGCTAGCCCCGTCACGCATCTTTTGCGCGGTATCGGCCAGGGTCTTTTGGGAGCGGCGCATACTCGCAATCATTCCGCCCGCACTTCCCGACAGGTCAGCTCGCATCGCTTCCAGATACGAACGGAAAACTTTCACATTCTTGCCGGCAGAATCCAGGTTTTCGCGCAGGCTTTCAATCTTTGGCTGCAAGTTGTTCTCGTAGTTGGAACGGGCCATGTCAATAGCCTGTTGCGCGTCCGACATGGCAAGGTGGGCCGACTCTCTCAGGTCAGAATCGAGAGGCACCCCCCGGTGCAAGTCAGCAGCGATAGTGCCCAGTTGCTTCGACAGGCTTTGTTGGCGAGCAATCGCCGCGTCCATCTCGGCCAGGAACCGGTCTACAGTCGAATCCTTCCCCAGCAAATCCGCCCCGTCCGAGCCCAGTGACTGCTCGATTGCGTCCCGAGTCTTTTGGAATCCACTGATTTGTTTATTCAACAAGGTCTGCAGCTCTTCGATTGCAGCAGCGGTGCTTTGGGTGGTGCTATTGGCCGAATCCAGCAAGTTGTCCAACTGATTTTGCAGGTTGGAAATATTGCCTGCGGCCAGGCTCACAGCATCATCGAGCCCAGAGGAAACAACCGCGAAGGGATTATCTGTCCCCCCGGTACTATTGACCCTGGAACCAACTGTGTCGCCAACAGCCTCATCGAAAGAGTCCTGCACCCCCGCAGCCAGCTGCTTAGCCCCTGTGGCCAGAGGCACCGCCGAACCTATCACGGTAGACAGAGAACTGACTGTATTCGCCCCGGAATTCAGTTGTGCACAGAGGGATTCGAGGCGGTTGCTCAGCCGATCCAAGGCCACCTGAGTGTCGGCGGTGTCCAAGTAGGAGGACACGTCCTCGGCAATACCCACAGCGACTTCGGCCAAGGTTCGCGAAAAAGTCGTGTTAATTTGCGCGGTGACACCCTGAGCGCCTTGCGTGGTGAGATTGGCGGACAGTGGGTTCTTCTTTTCGTTGGTGTACAGCGTGATATCCGCCGGGGCGGCCCCGCCGGCATAGAACGTGAACATGGACTGCGAAAAATCCTCCGGCAACACAATTGCCGCGTAATACTCCCCCGAGCGGGTACCTTCCAAAGCCTGATCTTTGCTGGTCAGAACCCAGTCGAACTGGTCATTCACGGCCAGTTCCTTGAGTACCGTATCCCCCACATTAACTTTGACATTCAGGAGCTTGCTGGTGTAACCCTCATCGGTACTGGCCACGGCAATCTGCAACCGTCCCGAATTCGAGAAGGGATCCCAGGTCGCCAGTACGTTGAACCAGGTGAAGAACAAGGGCACGGCAATCAACAGAACCATGAAAATCCGAACCATGACGCTGCTGCGAATCTGGCGGAAGTCGTCACGAATGATAAAAAGTACTTTGTTCATCGTGCCGCCTCCCCGGTTACTGAGGCATCGGTTTCGCCCGTCGGCTTCTCGGTACTTTGATCCGCTGCGTCGTTCCGGGCTAAATCCTGGGATTCGTCCGGGATTTCATCAGCAGATTGGTCCACGGTTTCGTTTTGAGTTTCCTCGGGGTTGTTCCCCGCGCTTTCGCCTCCGATTTCATCCAATGTTTCGACGGCGGTTCCCAGAACGGATTCCACCGCGTCGTCTTCCTGCTCCGACGCGGTAATCAGGCGGCATTCACCGCAGCTCGAGTTATGTCCGCTGTTCAGGCTCTCCGACCGAGTCGTGGTTTTGGTTGTATTTGCATCTCGCTGGCGAGCGAGGTTCTCGAAAAGCTCATCTTCCGTCAGATGCGACAGCCTTTCGGCCCGTTCTATTGAGCTCTTTAGCGCGACCACGTTAACCAGCGCCCCAATAATGACCAGTCCCCAAATCGCTACTATGCCCAGAAGCACTGGCTTACTGGCGGAGGTGAGCCGGGAAATCATCCCCAGCACAACCAGTCCCAAAATCCCCACGCTGCTCAGTCCATTAATCAAAGCGTGATAACGGGCATTGAACTTTTCTTGACGTCGACTGATACGGGTGGAAAATTCTTTCCGGTTGCCCAGCAGCGCAATGATGTTACTCAACCGGTAACTAGGGCTTTGCAGCTGCACGTTTTCATTCACGACCAGTTCAGTGCGAGCCAAATCGTCATAGAACAGCTGGGTGAAGTAACCCAAGCGACGCCTCCCCACAAACCCCAACAGGAACACCGTGACGCTCATAATCAATAAAACCGCCATAACATGCCAGAAACGCCCCTCATAGAACCCGCCGATAGTTTCTCGCATCGCGTTGATGCCATAGGAAAACGGGAGTATTGGGGAAAGCTGGCGGAAGAATCCGGGCATGAGCTCAATCGGATAGATGCCCGAGGCGCCGGGAATCTGCAACACCACCAGTAAGATTGCCAGGGCTCGACCAACGTGACTGAGCGCTGCCGCTAAGGCATAGATAATTGCCAAATAACACGGCCCAATCAGCATGGATGTAGCAATAAAAGCGGGAGCATTGACCGCTTGAACTCCCATTAGTAAACTGCCCACGCTGACAATCAACCCCTGCCCTATAGACAGCACACCAGAGAGCATAAATCGTCCCAGATAAGCCGAGCGCAAACTCAACCAGCCAAAGCCCTCTTTATCGACTTCCACCCGGAAAATAATGACCAGGATAAACGCACCAATCCACAGGGAAAGATTGATGAACATGGCCGCCATTCCCGAACCATAAGAGTTGATGGGGAAGAGTGTTTGTTGGTCGAATTCCACCGGTGAAGTCAGGTAGCGTCTGATATTGGTCGGATCCAAACCAATGACTTTTTCCAAGGTTCCGGTCCGTAGCGCGGTGGCCAGAGTCGCCACATCGGTTTGCGCCCCGCGAGTCGTACTGGTCAACCCATTCAGGTTGCCCTGCACCTGGCCAAGCACGTTTTGCATGTTCACAATCTGGTCATCAACTCCGTGGGTCAGCGCAGAAATTTCCGTAAGGGAAATCCGCGCGGTACCCACCGCAGATTTGATGGCTCCCAGCTGTGCCGACAGCTGCGTCACCCGGGCGTTTAACGTGGATGCTACCTGATTGGACTGTTCACGCAGACCAGTGGTAACTCTTTGCGCATCGGTCTGAGCCTGATCAAAGGCTTTCATTAGCGCCTGCAAATCCTCGCTGGCATTTGCCGCATCTGATCCGGTTTTCCCGACCTTAGCGAGCAGATTCTGCATGTCGCTCAGCTGGGAATTCAACTTCGCAGCGAGCTTTTGTGTCTGCGGGTAACCTTGCAAAACCGCAATCTGAGCACGCATTTTCGCTGTCGAAGCATTCGCCCGCTGAATACCGGATTGTAGCTGCGAGTCCATTTCGGTGAGTTTACTGGTTGCATTCGATACCGCCGAGCTCGCCGCCGCCAAGGACTCATTGAGCGATTTTTGGGCGTCAATACTGGCTTGCCCCGCCGTAGCCGTGAATTCGGAAACATCGGAGACAACCGTTCCTAAAATGTCTTGGGAGTTGCTCAAAGCCGCAGAAACATCAGCCAATGCGGGGTCAGCTGCAGCCAGCGCAGCCCGGACTTTTTTCATAGTCTCTAAGGAACCCGTCAGAGACGTACTGGCTGAATCCAAGGCGACTTGCGCATCAGCCAGGTTCCGATTGATACCGCTTAAGGCATCTAAAGCACTACCCTGAGCACCGACAACATTTTCGTCAATCTCTAACCCACCATCGCGCAAAGCTTGCGCAATGGCTTCGCCGACCTGGCCTCGGAAAGTAGACGTGATTTGAATATCGAGTTCATTTGCTCCGACATCGGTAATTTTTGGTGCAATAGCGCCTTTCTTTTCATTCACATAGTATTCGATGGTCGGATGGTGGCGTTGACCGCTGAAAATATCGACCAAATCTTTACTAAAGGTCTGAGGGATGACGAAAGTCGCATAAACTTCCCCGGCTTTGATTTTGTGATTGGCCGTGTCCTGATCCGTAAACTGCCAGCCGAGCTGTTTATTCTCTGACAGTTGTTCGACTACTAGGTCGCCAACATTGAGCTGACCAGTCAGTGCAGATGCCGCTCCCACATCATTATTCACTACCGCTATGGGCAGGTTTTCCGTTGCCTTATAAGGGTTCCAAAAGGCCGCAATATTCAGCCAAGTGTAGAGGGCTGGGGTGACTAAGATGCCAAAGACGATAATCAGGGACCGCGGAACCGCAATAATCCGTTTCACATCACGGGTGAACACCCGCCAGCTATCTTTCACCCCCCAATCATAACCGTGTGTTGAAATTCTGGCAGTTCACGCGACCCTTCGCTGGAAATCCAGCGCGAAAGAATCCTGGTCCGCGCGGTGTTTTGAGCTTTCACCGCCAGATTCAGGCTAGGAATCCCGCCGCTGGGGTCTGTAGCACCGTCCATGCAAGCCTCCCCGGCGATGTAGGTGACCGTGGTGGCAATCGGCATGGATCCAGAAGCCCTGCACACATGGGTCAGCTTTTGTAACGTGTCCACCTGGTCTGCACCGAAATAGACATTTTCGCCACGCTCGGCGTTGTACACCCCCACACGCCACAGCGCTGGATTGGCCGCAAACCGTTCATAATCCAGTTCCAGCATTCCCCCTGGCTCGGTCATGTCGTAGTACATGTGATGGGTATCAAAAATCCCTTTACCTTTGATGGCGGTCTTCCAGCCGCCAAAAGCAGAATAGGTAGAAACGTCAATAAAACAGCGCCGGGAGCGTTGAGGCAACCGAGCCAGATAGTTCACCAGGCAGGTTGCCCCCGCAGAAATCCCTGCCACGTAGTCCACATACACTTCCGCTTCCAACAGAGCGTTTACGAGCTTGTCAAGTTTCTTGTGTAAGTGGGGTTTGGTTTTGCTAGTTTGTTTTGAATCGTTCGGGGTAGTTTAGGGCTAGTTCTTGTAATACTTTCGGCCAGTTGCTTACTGCTCGACCTTCGACGAGGAGCCCTGGTGCTTGTGTTCTTTCTTCACGGGGGCTCGCGGCGCGTATCGGGGTGAAGCCGGCTACTTTGTCTCGCTACAAGCTGTCTGAGCCGGATGCGATTATAGGGCACGGGTCGCGTCCTACTTTCGGCTGGCTGCCCGAGACTATAGATGCGTGGAACCAGCCTCGCCATCGAATCATTCGCCACCGTGACGCTCGCCAGAATCTGACACGGAAACAGCCCTGGAACGGGCTGGTGGCGGCGTGGCTGGTATATTTTCTGGAATATTTTACCGGGATTCGCCGGTCATCTTTCTTTGGGTTTCTGGTTCGCTCCGAACACTGCCGCGACCGCAACGATGCCTATCACACCCAGGATTCCTGCGAGCCACTGCGCACCCAGCGACACGGCATAGACCGACACCCCAACACCGATATCACTGCAAAAAACCCTAGGAACTGGCCGCAAGTGGCGTAAAACGCGGGGATATTGAAGCGTTTCAGGCGCTCGGTGCGAGTGGTTTCAATTTCGTAATCAATCGCTTTCAAGTATTTTTCGTAGAATTCCGGGGAATCCTCACGTAGCCCTTTCAATACTTCCACGTCCGGTATAAGCAAAGGCAGGTGGAGGTGGTTTTCTTGGATTAGTGCCAGGGCTTGTTGGATTGAAGCGATTGCATGAAGTTCAGACTGCCCCGCAGCATAGGCCGATAACAAATGGCACAGGCCGATAGCAGAAAGGCTCGCTGTTACTGCTACGCGCGGCGTCTAAGCATTGCTCCCACGGGGATGGGACGGTTGCTGGGCAGTGAAAAGGCGTGCGCCGGGTGGTTTATCTCCGTGACTGGTTCACCCGCCTCGTTGCGGATGCCGGTGGCGGGTATTTCCAGTTCAAACGGGGGTTCATGAGGTGCCAGTACTTCGACGACATCCCCCGGAAGTATTTTATTTCTCGAAATCAAAGTAACCCGACCCGCACCTTTATCGGCGCATTCAGGGGGTTCCTCCGTCGAGGTTTTCCCGCCGTCGCGCACGAATTCTCCCCCGGACTCTCCCCCGGCTTCCCACCCGGTTACTGTCCCCAGCCACAGCCACTCGCTGATGTAACTCCCCCGCTGGGTGGATTCCGTAACCGGAGCATCCGGGAAATAGAACCCGGTGGAGTACTCGCGGTGCGTGACTTTGAAAGGCTCGGCGCGCACCCATTCGGGCAGTTCCACGCGCGGCGGGACTGGTTCACCCAAGGTATCGTCCGCGAGAAATACTGTTTCCCCCGCAACGCTCCTCGTCGCCGCCGTGTTCCCCACTGCCCCCGACGCCTCTGCCGACCACGCCGCCGACCACGCCGGTTCCGCCGCCCCTGCGAGCGCCCCTGCGGACAACCCCGATGCCACCCCTGCGGACAACCCTGCAGCCGCCCCCGACGCCTCTGCCGTGCGCTGGCGCTTCCAGGCCTGTAACGCATACTGGTAGGCGTTACTCATGGCGGCCGCATAGTATGCTCCCTTAGCGCGGCCTTCTATCTTCAGGCTGGTCACGCCCGCGTCCAGAATCTGGTCCACGTGTTCCAACAGGTTCATATCCTGGGAATTAAACAGGTACGTCCCGCGTGAATCCTCCTCGAGGCCGAACAATTCCCCGGGTCGTTTTTCCTCGACCACGTGGTATTTCCAGCGGCAGCTTTGCGCGCAATCCCCGTGATTCGGGTCGCGTCCGGTGAGGTATTTGGAAATCATGCACCGCCCGGAAAACGCCATGCACATCGAACCGTGGACAAAGGCCTCAATTTGCAAGTCAGCCGGGGTTTTCGCCCGCAACTCGTGAATTTGCGCCAAAGTCATCTCGCGTGCCAAGACGACCCGCGACGCCCCCAAATCGTACAAAGCGTTCGCGGTTTGATAGTTCATCACCCCAGCCTGGGTGGAAACGTGCAACTCGGTGCGGGGAGCAATCCGCCGCGCCGCCAACATCACCCCGATGTCCGAGATAATCAACGCATCGATGCCAACCTCAGCTAACTCCCCCATGTAGCGGTTCATCGCCTCGATTTCCTCGTTGTTCGGGACAATGTTGACCGTGGCATAAACCCGCGCCCCGCGCGCGTGCGCATAGTCCAGCGCCGTCGCGAAGTCATCCAGCGTAAAATTTTTCGGCCCCGAGCGCATCCCAAAGGCCTTGCCCCCGCAATAAACCGCGTCCGCTCCGAAATCCACGGCAGCCTTTAACACTGCCAGGTTCCCAGCCGGTGCCAACACTTCCGGAATACTCATAGGGACTCCTCGAAACTAACCGCCGGGAAACCTGCGGCGGCAAAACGGGCACGCATCACCGCGATAGCCTGCGGGTTTTCATCGACCAAGACGAAGTGGCGCCCCATTTTCCCCGCCACTGCCCCGGTCGTGCCCGACCCGGCAAAGAAATCCAATACCCAATCCCCCGGCCGACTGGAAGCCGCCACAATCCGGCGCAAAATCCCCTCCGGTTTCTGGGTGGCGTACCCGGTTTTTTCCTTGCCAGTTGGGGACACAATCGTGTGCCACCACACGTCGGTGGGTAACTTACCCCGCGCGGCCTTTTCCGCCGTGACCAGGCCGGGCGCCATGTACGGTTCACGGTCTACCGACTCGGAATCGAAATAATATTGCTTGGGATCCTTGACATAAACCAGAATATTGTCGTGCTTCGCCGGCCAGCGGCGTTTGGTGCGCGCGCCGTAATCGTAGGCCCAAATAATTTCATTCAAAAAACACTCGCGCCCAAACAACGCGTCCAACAGTACCTTTGCGTAATGCACTTCCCGGTAGTCCAGGTGCAAATAAAGCGTCCCACTGGGTTTCAACACCCGCCAGGCCTCCTCGAGGCGCGGCGCTAAAAACCCCCAGTAATCCGCGAACTCGTCATCATAGGACGTGACCTGGCCGCGAATTGTCTCATAGCTTTGGCCTTTGAAACCGACCCGTGACCCGGAATTCGAACCGGCAGTGCTCGGCGCTGCGTCGGATTTACGACTGGCACCTCGTGAAGCCGGCGAACCACCAGGTTCCGGCGAACCATCCGAATCCGCGCTCTCAGCCCTACCGGCAGCCCCCGGCTCGCGCACCTGGCGAGTCCGCATGGTCACCCGCGACTGGACTTTGCCGGTATTAAACGGCGGGTCGATGTAAATCAGCTGGAACGTTTCATCCGCCAGCCCGCGCAGCACCGGCAAATTGTCCCCGTGAATCACCGTGTTTTCGCGGGGTCGCCTTCCGGCGGCATCCCTGCCATCCGTGGGGGTTTCCCCCTTCATGAGGTGCCATTCCGGTTCCGTGGCCGACGTGTCCTCCGCCATTGACCGTGCCTCAATCCTGGTTGCGGCCTGGCAGTAACGCCAGCAGTTCGTCGGTGCTTCCCACCACACCCACGGCTTTTTCGTCCTCGCCCGGATCTAGCGGCTTGTTCCAGGTGGCCAGTATGCAGGGAATTCCCCATTTCGCGGCGCCCTCGGCGTCATAGAAGCGGTCGCCAATCATCAATGCCCGTTCGGGATGTTCGCTAAGCCCTACGCGTCGCAGCACCTCATGCAACACTTCGGCTTTAGTGGTACGCCCCAAATCCGAGGCCGCCCCCCCAATGGTTTCAAATAAATCCGCTACTCCGTGGTGCGTCAAAACATCGATGGCCGCGCTTTCCATCTTAGAAGTGCCCACCGCCAGGCGATACCCGCGCTTGCGCAGGGTTTCCAGGGTTTGCGGGATACCGGCAAACAAATCAGACTCGTTCGCGCGGGGCAGGAAATACCCACGGAACCGGGCAATCATCGCATCCCAATCTGCCTCGGTACCCTGAGGGTTAATGTCTTGCATAGAAAACATGAGGGGCGGACCCAAGTATTTTTGCATGCTCGCATCAGTCAGCTGTGCTGCGCGCTCCGGGCCGAACATATCGCGCACCATCATTCGCAAACAATCGTTAATAAGGGGCTGGGAATTCAGCATGGTGCCATCCAAATCGAAAATCACCACTTCGGGTTTGAGACCGGCAAGATTCTTTGACGTAACCATGTATTTTTCCTCCCGTTGCTTGTCCTCTAATTGTTTGGTTCCCTAGGCGAGGCATGACCGTTAAACACGTAACGCCCGGCTCGTGGCCAGGCGAAACGCATCAAGTCAAATCACTCGCCGACAGTCAACCGACCAGTCTGGTAAGCCTTTACCAGACGACGCGGAATCGCGACTTCCTGGCCTTGAACCTTGACGTTATCGAGCTGCGTCAACTTCGCCGTCCAAGCGGATCGGCGGGTACGAGTGTTGGCGCGGGACATTTTGCGCTTGGGTACTGCCATCGCCCTGCGCTCCTTTCCGTTACTTTTGCTTCAAAGACATTCAATGATAGCAACCTGGCGCGTATTTTCGCAATTCCGACTCGGCTAGGATAGGGGCATGGCGAATAATCTGGTGACTTTGCGCGCGCGACTGGCTCCCGACGGGACGGGTGGTATCAGCGTCGAACAAGAGATTAAACGTTCCCATTTCTTGGGTTTCGCCGCCCGCACTGACACCGAGGCCGAGGCTCGCGCGGTTATCGAGGCGCAGCGCCGACGCTACCCCGATGCGCGACACCACTGCACGGCTTTCACGTTCCTGCCCGACGGGCCGGATTCGAGGGCGCAACCGGTTACGCGTTCTTCGGATGACGGCGAGCCCAGTGGCACGGCCGGGCGACCCATGCTAGAGACCCTGTTGGGGTCGGGTTTACAAAACGTGACCGTGGTGGTCACACGGTATTTCGGGGGGATTAAACTGGGCACGGGCGGGCTGGTGCGGGCGTATTCCGGGGCGGTCGCAGCGGTGTTGGCAGGGGCGGCGCGGGTGCGGGTTTCCCGTCTGCCGGTGGTGGCTTTCGAGGTCAGCCTGAGTCAGGCGGCCGCGTTGGAGCCGTGGTTGCGTTCGCGCGGCTGGGTTCCGTTAGCGGTGGATTGGGGGGCTTCATTAGGCGCCATTTTGGGGGCGGGCGGTGCCGGGATGGCGCCTCATGAAACGGCTTCATTAGGTGCCAGCCGGGGCGGCGACCCCACCGCCGTTTTCCGCCTGGCCTTGGATGGGGTAACCGAGGCGGAGCTGGCCACCGCCCTATCCGAACAGCTCGCGGCTCGCGTCGAGTTGCACCGCGCCGGGGTTCAGGTCATAGAATCTAATGTTTGACAATTGGACTGGATTTATAAAGGAGGAATCATGGCATTTGCCGCAAACATCACTGAAATCATCGGGCGCACACCCCTGGTTCGCATCAATAAAGTTGCTGGCGAACAATGTGTAATCCTCGCAAAATACGAAGCGTCGAATCCGGGTGGCTCCGTGAAAGACCGCCCCGCGCTGGCGATTATCCGCGCGGCGCAGGCTTCCGGGGCGTTGAAACCCGGCGGGACGATTGTTGAGGCCACTTCCGGTAACACCGGCGTGGGTCTGGCAATGGTCGGCACTGCCTTGGGCTACCAGGTCGTGATTGCAATGCCGTCCTCTATGAGTGTTGAGCGGCGGAAACTAATGGCGGCTTTTGGGGCGAAACTGCTGCTTACGGCTCCGGCTGACGGGATGCAGGGTGCCAAGGCTGCGGCCGAAAAATACCTCGCGGATCACCCCGGTTCGGTTTATGCCGCCCAGTTTGACAACCCGGCCAATCCGGATTCGCACTATCGCACCACCGGGCCAGAGATTTGGGAGCAGACCGAGGGTAAGGTCGATGTTTTCGTCGCCGGGGTCGGTTCGGCCGGAACCATCGCCGGAGTGGGCAGGTTCCTGAAAGAACACAACCCCCAGGTTCAGGTAGTGGCCGTGGAGCCCGCCGAGTCGCCGCTTTTGGCCACCGGCAATGCCGGCCCGCACAAGATTCAAGGTATCGGAGCGAACTTCGTGCCGGGTAACTTTGACCGCGCGGTGGTTGACGAATTCTTGACGATCGCTTCGGATAAGGCTATCGAGACGGCTCGCGAGGCGGCCGCGCAGGAAGGCCTGTTGGTGGGGATCTCTTCAGGCGCGAACCTGGCGGCGGCAGCCGAGCTGGCCGCTCGCCCAGAAAATGCCGGCCAGACCATTGTCACCGTGCTACCGGACACCGGCGAACGCTACCTGTCCACGGTACTGTTCGAGGGCGTCGGGGAAATCGGGGAATAATTCAGACGAGTAAATTCACAGGCTAAACAGTAAAGTGTGGGTCGGTGACCGTAGGTTGCCGACCCACACTGGTTTTAGTTGCCGGCCTACAACGCGGCTCTAGGCTTCGCTACTCATTGGCTATCCTGCTCTTGGCAGAAATCGGGGTGAATTTGGGGGTGAGGCTCCATATATTTGAGCCTCACCCCCATTTTTTCCCAAGTTTTTGCCAGCTACTCAGTAAAGAGCCGGTAATCCCGGCTGGCACCTCATGGACCCGTGCCGTACAAAGTGGGGTAAAATAGAGGATTATGACAATATTGAATCCCAAACCCGCGCCCCCTGCACATGTCCCGGCCTCCCGGATGCGGGTGTGGGATTTGATTCTCGAGGATTTGGACACCGCCTTACAGCGTGACCCGGCCGCGCGCACCCGCTTCGAGGTCGCCGTATCCTATCCGGGAGTGCACGCCCTGTGGGCACACCGCGTGGCCTCCGCTATGTGGCGCAAGGGCATGCGGATTCCCGCGCGACTGTTGCAGCAACTGACCCGCACCATGACCGGGGTCGACATTCATCCTGCGGCTTGTATTGGGCGCCGGCTTTTTATTGACCACGCTACCGGGGTCGTGATTGGGGAAACCGCCGTGGTTGGCGAGGATTGCCTGATTTTTCACGGCGTCACTCTGGGCGGGCAACGTATGGTACATGGTAAGCGTCACCCCACGGTGGGAAACCATGTCATGATTGGGGCGGGTGCGAAGGTGCTGGGCGCGATACATATTGGCGACGATGCCAAGATTGGAGCCAATGCCGTGGTGGTCAAAGACGTGCCGTCTGGCGGGATTGCGATTGGGGTGCCCGCCAAGTTGCGCAAACCGAAGTGCCAGGTCAGCGAGGACATGAACGACATGAACATCGACCCTTCGCTGTTTATCTAGCCGCGCTGCGGGTATGGTGCGTGGCGTGGGCGTGGTGCGGTGTGGGCGTGATGCACGGCGCGGTGCGGTGCGCGGTGCGGGCGTGGTGCGCGGGTTCACGAGTCGCTATCCGGGTAGTTTTGCTTTCCACACGCCGTATCCAGGCAAGCCTTACTATACTGAAACTATCGATTTCGAAAACGTAAGGAGCAGAAATGGAAGCGAGTATTTTCTTGGCCGATGGCGTGGAAGAATGCGAGGCGCTGTTGGTGGTGGATTTGTGTCGCCGTGCTGGGATTGAGATTCAAACCGTAGCGGTAAACGACCGCAGTGGCGAGGCCGCGCGCACGATTCACAGTTCCCATAAAGTGTCGATTATTTGCGACACGCACCTCGATGACTACCAGACGGCAGGCGAAAAAATCCTGGTAGTTCCCGGCGGGCTGCCCGGGGTGAATAACCTGAAAGCCAACCAGAAGCTCTCGGAAATCCTAAAAGCGCAAGGCGCGAGTGCCGGGCGCCTCGCGGCCGTGTGTGCCGGGCCTACCGTACTGGGCAACCTGGGTCTGTTGGATGGCAAGCGCGCCACTGTGTTCCCCGGTTTTGACGACGGCCTGGGCGCCGCTAAATACGAGGATGTCCCCACCGTGGTGGATGGCCAGGTTATTACCGGGCGCGCCCTGGGTGCCGGGATTGAGTTCGCCCTGCAGATTGTGACCGCTTTGCGCGACAAGGAAACCGCCGCTAAAGTGGCGAAGCAGATTGTTTACCCCGCCATCGGCTAACCCCCTAAGCCAGTTAGGCCTTTTGCCCCGCAAACCAGCCGTTTGCGGGGCAAAATTTTAGAAACTATCTGATAGAAATCGCTATGCCGGGGGAACTGTCGCGCCGGGCGGAACCGCCGGGGATATCACGCTGGGATATCACTGGGACGGTGAATCGTTCCCCGAAACAGCACCCGGCGGTTCATCGCATCATCGCACATAGATAGTTTGCCAGCGAGAATTAGGCGTTTTGACGATTTCAGGAAAATCCGCCACCAGGCAGAATACAGTTTTGACGATTTCAGGAAAATCCGGCCAAGCCGTGCCTGATTTTCGCAACCCTGAGCCGATTTCCCCGGTTTTAATCAAATCCCCCGCGAGCAACGCCCGAATTCTCCCGAATTAATCAACTACTAATGCAAAGCCAGAGAAGCCCCGCCTAAGTCGACCAAAAACCCAAAAGCCACGGCTTGACAGCCAATCCCACCCTACGTACGATTATACGTACGCGAAAGGAGGCAGGTTATGACCACCCTGAGCGCCACCAGTGCCCGCTCCCACCTGTACCAACTCATTGACCAAGTAAATCAAGAATCAGCGCCAATAACCATCACCGGCCAACGTGGCAACGCGATACTAATCGGCGAAGCCGACTGGCAAGCCATCCAAGAAACCCTGTACCTAACCTCCATACCCGGAATGACACAATCCATTCAACAAGCACGCCGTGAGGGGCTACCGGCCGCTTCCCCGGAGCTAAACTGGTGAGCCGGAAACAAAAGCAACCAGAAAACAACACACCCGACCACTCGCCCGAAGTCAAACCGGTGGTTCCATGGCGGATTGTGTATTCACGCCAGGCGCAAAAGGATGCCCAAAAACTCGCGGTCGCCGGACTGAAACCCAAGGCAAAAGCCCTGCTAGAGGTATTGGCCGCCGACCCTTTTACCAGCCCGCCACAGTTTGAAAAACTCCTGGGCGATTTATCGGGGTGCTATTCACGCCGAATCAATATCCAGCACCGGTTAGTCTATGAAGTCTTTCCCGCACAGCACACCATACACGTGCTGAGAATGTGGACGCACTACGAATAAGCATGCGGGCGCTGCGGCATTCCTCACCAATCCCGCCAAAAAGACACCTCTTACTGTTGTAAAACCGCAACAATAACCTTGTAGAACCGCAACGCAAGTATTGCAGAACCGCAACAAAAGACTTGCAGAACCGCAACAAAACGCCCCTTAAACCTCTATGACGTGCTAGAATATTTTCCTGATTACTTGCAATTCCGCGAAATGCACAAGTACTGGCTGAAGAGATTTTAAGCGATATCCCGGTGCTAACTGTGTCGGGTGCGTGCCGAGTTGGCAAGAGCACATTGGTGTCTCAACTGTTGCAAAATTGTAGCCATCGTTTTCTCAATCTGGACAATGCCACAACCTTACAGGCGGCTCAGACAGATCCTGATGGTTTTGGGCGCCAGTTTCCGGAAGGGATTGTGACAATTGATGAAATCCAACGAGTACCGGCATTACTTCGCGCGATTAAGGCAGCGCTCGACGAAGATAGGCGTCCCGGCAGATTCATTGTTACTGGTTCGTCTAATCTAATGAATCTGAAAGTAACGGAAGAATCGTTGGCGGGACGTGCGGAGACTCTGCTTTGTTTTTACGCGGTTTTAGCAGGAGGGAACGCAAGGGAATCACAGAAGATTTTGCGGCAAACCTGTTGACATATTTCCCGCACAACTATTGAAACCCCCAGTAAGTAAAGCTGCCCTGCAAGAGGCAATAGCGCTATGAGCCGCAACGAACTCCACCGTTCCGTCAGGGCGTACTCCCCCGCTTCGCGTCCGGCCGTGCGGTTCAAACCCTGGGCATTAGCCCAGCGCCCGTTGCCATCCATGATGATGGCCACGTGCCCCGCTCCCCCGAGGTGCGTATCAAGAGGTCCACGTCGGGAACATCCGGCAAGTACAGCTCCCTAGCCAGGGTTTTCTCGGTCACGTTTTCGGCGCGGAGCTCCCCCCTCGCCACCCGCGCATCGTATTAAATAGCAACGCAAAACCTAAAAAATTTTGCATATCAAGCAGTCGGGTACTTGACTTTTTCAATATTCGACACTAGATTTCAATGGCAAATATGCGTTACTACCCAGTTAGGAGTATCAGAAATGTGGTTCTTGATTGGCGCCTTGGACGGGTTGGTTCCTTCAGTTATCAATCCCACCCCAGCGGGGTAGGTAAAGTTTATCTCTACCATTTTGCGTAAACTGGCAGGCCAACCTGTACGGGTTTGTTTACCTGTTCGCAGGTAGAATCAGGTTTCATGCCCGTATTTTTTAGGTATCTTCGTGCTTTGGTTCGCCTGGGACGTTGGATGGATTTGCTCGGCAAGTCTAGCCTAGCGACGATGGTTCTAGCACCTTTGCTGAGCGTACTGCTGCTGGTGTCCACTGGTGGTAGTCAGTTTCATTTTCCACACTTTGAAGGAGCCACAGCTTTTGCAGCAGTGGCTGTGGTTCTATTCACCGGTGGCAATGTTACGGCGATACGCTCGGATTTGAGGGCGACGGGTCGACGCAGGTTGCGATTTTATAACTTTGGTGCCGGTGATTATCTCGGCCTGGTTTTGCTGGCTTCTTTTCTGCCAGCCGTAGTTGAGAGTCTCTGTCTAACAGTATTGCTTGACTCCCCCATACCTTATCCCAGCCTTTTTTGTCTGGTTTTTATTTCAACCTGGCTGCTATCAGCCGGGGTTTTCCTTCTGTTAATCACGGTGTCTACCGCCAATGTGGCGACTCTGCCTGCAGGCAAACCTTTAGATTGCCCGACTTCGCCGAGCCACGCTGTGGAATTTTATCTCTGTCACGCCCTGGGTTTACCGGCACGACGTAAGGTTTTTACGGCGACAGTGTGGCTGGTCGCAACGGCATTGGGTGGGATGTCAGCTGGGCTGCGCATACCGCACATAGTCTCCTACTTTATGAGTGGCTTGCTCACAGGGGGCATGCTGGAATATCTGCTTGCCGCCGAATGGCAGACATCCGCCCGAGCCACTTGGCGGATTTACGCAGTGAACACTCGAATGCGCAACCGCGCCAAGCTAAATACCACGCTGCGGATTCTAGTGCCCTATCTGCTTTGTACCCTGATAGCTTCCCTGTTGGCCATGCGCTTTGGTTGGGTGTCAATGGACGCAATGCTGGCTTTTATACTGGTGGCGAGCTACGCACTGGTAAACACCTGGGGGTTGACACGAGTGCTTTCCGCAGCGGCACAGCGACAGGGGCGTGGACTCAGTGATTTTCAGGTTGCTTTGTGGTTGATTCTGAATCTGGTACCACTATTGATACTACTGCTAGCCTTCGGTATAGATATCAGGGAGAAAACGCGCGGCGAAAAGAGAAAGAGGAGGAACTATGCTCAGGCTTGATAATCTGCAATACCGTTATCCTGGCGGAGCTGGACTGGGGCCATTGACTTATGATTTTCTTCCCGGTTCAGTTTACGCCATAGTGGGTCCCAATGGGGCAGGCAAATCCACTCTATTCAATATCCTGGCTGGCTTGCTGCCCTCCCAAAAAGGTATCGTGAGCGTGGATGGAACTGCCAGCAGTGCGCGAATTCCCTTGCCAATACTGGGTTTCCTGCCCGAAACCAGCCTGTTAAACCCTCGATTTACCCCACGTCAAGCCCTCCAATTCGATGCGGCCATGAGGGGCTTTCCCTTGAGCGCCGCGCAACTCATGAGCAGACTCGAAGCGTTTGGGTGCCATGATTTTGCCGACCAGAAAATCACTTCGCTCTCGCAAGGCATGGCGAAACGTGTCGCGCTGGCAATCGCTTTCCAGCCCACAGCCAGCGTCTTGATTCTTGATGAGCCTTTGAACGGCATTGATACCCAAACCCTGATACAATTGCGGGAACGAGTTTTAGAGGCGCGAGAATCTGGGCAAACCCTGCTGATTTCCTCACATATTCTATCTTTCGTAGACGAAGTCACCGATGAAATCCTGTTCCTTAGCCACGGTTGCCTCGCCGCCCGCACCCCAACCCACGCCGGTCAAGCCGAACAAATCTACCGGCATCTCTTCATGAGAATGTGAAACACACCCGTGCGTGACCTTATAATTAAATATATAAATATACCTGTCACTGGAAAATCCGCGAGGCCGGGCGATTTACCGCTGCCCCGAAGCGGCGTTGGCGGGACTGGAAGACTAGTAAATCCCGCCACAGGGTTTCGCGGTTATACTCCGGCCAAGGCTCCGGGGCAAACACTAGCTCCGCATAGGCTGCCTGCCACGGCAAAAAGTTCGAAATACGCTGTTCGCCCGAAGTGCGAATCAACAGGTCAACGTCGGGAACATCCGGCAAATACAGCTCCCTAGCCAGGGTTTTCTCGGTCACGTTTTCGGCGCGGATTTCACGAGTCGCCACCCGCGCCGCCACCGCCCGGGCGGCGTCGGCTAGTTCTGCGCGCCCCCCATAATTCACACACATAATCAGGCTTAATGGTCATGAGGTGTTGGTTTTTTCTTTGTTTTTTGTTGGTATTTCAGGGGAAAGTGGGATAAAAGTCGTTTGGACTCGACTTTTTGGTTGGACAGTTGGTGTTGATTTAATCCGGGTTTTCCTTGTGTTTTCCAACAGAAAATCGCGGTAAAAGTCGGTTTTCATACTGGTAGGTATGAAAACCAATAAAAAGACTTGCCCCGAGTGCGGGAACCCGATGTTGAAAAATGGTCATGATAAGCGCGGGGTACAACGATGGCGTTGTGCGGCATGCAGAATCACTGGTAGATGGGCTAATGATGTCACGGCACGGTATTTAGCCTTTTTCCTGGATTTCATTGTGGGTAAGACCACGCATCGTGATTTACCAGGTCAGGGCCGCACGTTTAGGCGTAAAGCCGCTAGACTGTGGGAATTATGGCCAATCTGGATACCAGACGGGCAAACCCACCGTGTTATCCATGTTGACGGGATTTATCTACGTCGTATCGTGGTGGTTTTGATAGCCTACGCGGATAATCACGTGGTGGGATGGCATGTTGCCAGGAAAGAAACCACACAGGCCTATAAAGACCTACTGCGTAAGATTCCCCCACCTCAACTAGTGGTGTGTGACGACGGCCTGGGCGCCGCTAAATACGAGGATGTCCCCACCGTGGTGGATGGCCAGGTTATTACCGGGCGTGCCCTGGGTGCCGGGATTGAGTTCGCCCTGCAGATTGTGACCGCACTGCGCGACAAAGAAACCGCCGCTAAAGTGGCGAAGCAGATTGTTTACCCCGCCATCGGCTAACCCCCGACGGGATTAGTATTAACGGCGTTTTTACACCTGACAGGAGTTTACCCAGGCACTTAAACATGCTATATTGATAGTAGCTGTGTCAGCAGAAGGCGTTTCTGCCCGGGCGGTTGCGGTCGGAGCCGGGATTTACTTCATTCCCGGCATGGGACAAGTGACAATCACAGTTACCCGAGTATACGCCCCAAGTACCCGAGTACACCCCAAGGGTGAAGCATCTAATCCCGCCGGGTGATTATCCCAGGTTGACGCTGCCACCGACACAGTTGACCATGACTCGAGGGCTGCCACTGCCCCAGCTATAGGTGCGCAGGGCATCCAAGCGTTTGCCGCAGTAGGTGGCACTGCCAGAAACCTGTTTAAGTTCTAAAGTCAGCTCGTGAGGCGCTGGCTTCCAGTTCACGGAGGCTGATTGGATATCTATATTAACAGAGTTCGCGACCGCTACATTCGAGAGCGTAAATGAACATGCGCTGCCTCGCAAGTCGAGTTCTTGGAATTGCGACCGATTTATATTCACACCCGCTGGGTTTGCCTGTATCGACAATCGAGGGACTTTAATTCCTTGCAGAGTCAGGTGCGAAGCAGTGCTGATTAAAACCTCATCAATCCCCAAAGGGGCATAGTCGTTCAAATTCAAAGTGATTGTGTGTTTCTGAAACAATATTTCACCCAATGAGGGGCGTTTCTCATTCCAATAAGACACTGTTTGTTTCACGGCAAGGGTCGAGCCTGTCTTGTTGATTGTGAAGTAATCTTGAAACTTGTCCAAGTTGGAGCTTCGTCCCCCCATAGCAGACTGACCAATAAGTTCACAAGGTAAATCAATGAACGATAACTGTAATTGCATAGAAAATCCTTTATTTTGTCCATCAGCATCCTATTAACGCAGCCACCAACATCCGCAGCCGCCGACAATTTCATTCTAATCCCACAGAATCCTCAAGGCAGGAGGAGGACAAGTGATTTGTGAGGACAAATATTTTTCTGGTCACAGAATTCTGGCTTGGACACGACTTCACCGCCTGCGGCAAAAGACCAGATGGGGGTGGATTTACCTCTAGTATGGGAACAGTGAAAATCTCGTAGCCCGCCAGCCCATCCGCACCCGTATTATGCCAACAGTTAAGGGGACACATTGCTGCTAGGCCGGGCGATTTACCGCTGCCCCGAAGCGGCGTTGGCGGGACTGGAAGACTAGTAAATCCCGCCACAGGGTTTCGCGGTTATACTCCGGCCAAGGCTCCGGGGCAAACACTAGCTCCGCATAGGCTGCCTGCCACGGCAAAAAGTTCGAAATACGCTGTTCGCCCGAAGTGCGAATCAACAGGTCAACGTCGGGAACATCCGGCAAATACAGCTCCCTAGCCAGGGTTTTCTCGGTCACGTTTTCGGCGCGGATTTCACGAGTCGCCACCCGCGCCGCCACCGCCCGGGCGGCGTCGGCTAGTTCTGCGCGCCCCCCATAATTCACACACATAATCAACTGCATTCCACTGTTATCCCTGGTCAAAGCCTCGGCCGCGCGCAGTTCCGCCAGCACGGATTTCCACAAGCGCCCCTCCCGGCCACTCCAGCGCACCCGCACCCCCCAACGGTTCAACTCGTCGCGGCGTGCCCGCAACACCCGGCGCGAATACCCCATAAGGAACTTTACTTCCGCCGGGGAACGCCGCCAATTTTCGGTAGAAAACGCGTAAACCGACAGGTATTTCACCCCCGCCGCGACCGCCCCGGCAATCGTGTCCATCAGGGCGTACTCCCCCGCTTCGTGCCCCGCCGTGCGGTTCAAACCCTGGGCATTAGCCCAGCGCCCGTTACCATCCATGATGATGGCCACATGGGATGCCACCCCGGACACCAGCCCCGTCGGCAACCCTGGTGCCGCCGGGGAATCCGGAGCCAGAATCTCGCGTTGCCAGGGCTTAACATCCCCTGACTTAGAACTCCCCGGCATAGAACCCCCAGCTTTCGTATCCATCCCGACTAGCATCTCATGAACCACGAACAGATTCGAGATAATCTAAGCCACCAACGGGGTGATAGCCGCCAAATCAGATGCCAGCGCCTCGCGAGCGACCGCGTTGTCATAGTCGAGCTGCAGACCAGTCCAAAACCCGTCGCTCGTACCTAGCGCACGGGACAGCAATAACCCGGTTTCCACTGTAATCCGGCGCTTCCCATGCACAATCTCGTTAATACGACGCGGCGGAACTCCCATAGTTTTAGCCAGCCAATATTGCGAAATATTCAGGGGCTTCAAAAACTCCTCCCAGAGAATTTCACCAGGATGAATCGGAGGATGTGCCTTTTGTACCATATCGCGTTCCGTGCGGGAGTCGGCAAAGGATTGAATCACATTCTTAATAATAACGCATGACGTTATTATCAGCGAAATTGAACTTACACTCCTGACGGATTTTCGCAGGACGGATTTTCGTAGGCTGGCCGGTAACCTCACAGGGGTTTGCGGGGTAGTTTTCCCGCCGCACGCACCCCGCCCGGTTACCTTTGATTCAGGTCAGGGACTCGGCGATTATCCGTAAGTACGTATGCTACGTTCTTAAGCTCATGAGCATCTCGAATATCAAGTCTGTTCACAAGAACCAGCGAGGAAAGATTACCCGTACTGGCCAGGCTCTCCCGCTTGCACAAACTATTTGACACCCTCCAAAACCTGACAGGCTCAGCCTTTTGATTAAATCAGGAAAATCCACCCCAGGGATACCAAATTTGCGCACACCCCGACCGGATTCTCCTGAAACCATCAAATCTGTCCCAACCCAGAGCCGAATTCTCCTGAATTCATCAACCCACACACCTGAAAGGCAGTAAAGTCTAGACGACCCCGCCGCCTCATATCACACCTTGCAGCCTACGAAGTCAAGTATGTGTTACAATTCACAGACGGAGTAACACATATTGGATGAGGTGAGCCAAATGCCAAGCACGACCCTAACCGTTCGGATGGATAGCGATTTGAAAGCTCAGGTAGATGCCACTGCAAAAGCCTTGGGACTGACTTCTGCGGCCGCTTTCAACATTTTTGCACGGCAATTCGTTGCTACTCAAGGCTTCCCGTTCCCGGTAACACTCACCGGTGTGGTTCCTTCCGAAAAAGAATTCGCAAAGACCATGGACGCGCGCTTTCGCGAAGTAGCATCCGGCCACGCCCAGATTCACGAGCTTCTCAACTGATGCAAAAACTATGGCACGACCAGGCCTGGATGGATTACCTGTACTGGCAAACACAAGACCGAAAAACTCTGCAGCGTATAAACAGATTGATTGTTGAAATCGAGCGTGGTGGCAGCAACGGCAAGCCACCCGCAAAAGCCGAACTACTCCGTCACAGCGAAACTGGATTGAGAAGCGTCCGCATAGACAAAGGAAACCGCTTAATATACGGATTTATTGATGCCCAAACCCTGGTCATCGTTTCCTGTCGCGGACACTACCGCTGAATAGGGCTAGCCTTCCCGTTCAAACCCCAGTTACGCTATGCGCCGGGGGGTCGCCCCTCCCCGGAGTACGAATCAATAAATCCGCATCATCTAAGCCACCAACGGGGTGATAGCCGCCAAATCAGATGCCAGCACCAGACTTGCCGAACAGATCTATCACCATCTCGACTAGCATCTCATGAAATCGCGCGACAACCGCACACCGCACACCAAACGCTTCAGGCGATTTCCAGGATAGACAGGGATTTCAGGCGGCGTTCCATGTGCCACTGGACAAAAGCCGTGACCAAGGAATGCGCCTCGGCGCGCTCCGCCGCCCCGCTAGCCTCGGCACGTGGCCAATCCCCGACTGACAGCGCCGCCAACAGGTGCATTGTCTCCAAAGCCACCGGTGCCGCCCCGTGGGGTTTGCACTCCCCGCACACCGCCCCGCCGGCCGCCGGGTTAAAGTACCGATGTGGCCCGCCCGCCCCACAGGTCGCGCAGTTCCAGCAACTCGCCGCCCACCCGGCCAAACCGAGCAGCCGCAACAGATAGGAGTCCAACACCAGCCCCGGTTCGTGGCGGGAAAGCGCCAGGGCGTGCAAGGCCCCCAAGGTCAGCCGGTAGTAACGGTCGGTCGCCCAGGCTTCTTCGCTCAGACGTTCCAGGGTTTCTACCATCAGGTTCGCGGTAGTAAACAGCGCATAATCAGCGGCAATCGAGCGCCCATAGGGGGCGAGCGTCTCGACCTGCTCCACATTGTGCAAGCCCCCACGGCCGGGGCGAATCAGCACATCCACCACCCCGAAAGGCTCCAGGCGGGCGCCAATCCGCGAAGTAGTTTTCCGCACCCCGTGCGCCACCGCCCGCACCAGCCCGTTATTCGCACTGAGTAGCGTGACGATACGGTCGGCCTCACCCAAGTCTTGGGTGCGTAACACGATGGCTTCGTCACGTAGGGTTTTCATCAATCTTATTCTAGTCCATGAGGTGCCACCCGGCACCGCGCCGCGCACAACGAACTACCTACATTTGTACGTGAAAATATACCGACGAAAGTAGATAGCATAATGCAAGATCCATGGTTTACTGGTTAATGCTTAAACACGGGAAGAGTAAAGATAAGGAAAGCTTATGCACAACACAGTATTCAAAGGGATTGGTTTCACGGTGGCTATGGCCTTATCCGCGACTGGAGTCACGGCTGTAGCCGTAGATAACCCCACTGGAAGTGAAGCTGCAACAATTCACCAGGCCACAAGTCAGATAGGTGCCCAATCAAATGTCGTCATGACAGACGATGGGATTAGTATCAACGGCGTTTTTTACACCCGACAGGAATTTACCGAGGCACTTCAACACGCCATACTGATTTCGACCTCCCCATCTGAGGGTATTTCTACCCGGGCGGCTGTTGCCGTTGGAGCCGGGATATACTTCGTACCAGGTATTGGGCAAGTAGTCATAGCAGCTACTGGAGCTATTATTGTCGCCGGTCTGGTTGTTGTTGCCGGCACCTGGGCGTGGAACGCGGTCACCAATTACCTTGCCGAGCGTGACAATCAAATACTTGCCCGAATTCGCGGTTCTATCCCATCTAGTCTGCGAAAATCGAATGGAGACGTAGACCTTAGTAAATTCACTACAAGATTGAAGAACGGGCAAGGATGGAGGGCTCCGAATGGTTGGAAAATTGACAAAAATAGGGATGGGCGCAAAGGTGGCAAATGGAAGCTCAAGGACAAGAAGGATAGGCGAGTAGCTACGTTAAGGGAAGATGGGGAGGTCGTTGGTGGCTAAGAACAACAACTACAACGAATCTGGCGGTTCCTTTGCTCGCATCGAGGAACTGCATGAATCTGAGTCCTGGCATTTCCTGGATTATGTGCCCTTCCACGCGGTAGGCGATGACATCCTTACTTACGATTCGTTCCTTCGGAATAGTCCTTATCTGGAGCGTTTCGCTAATCAGATAGGTTTTATTGCTTTAACGCTGGTGGCTGAATATCCGGCGGTGATGATACTGACGGAAGAGGACGAGTTCTTCAAAACACACCCGGATTTGAAACCAGAAGTGAATATCCGCGATTTGTCCTTCGAGCAGCTCAACGCGATTATTCACGACGTGATAGTCCAAGACTTGTCCTCGGTACAGATTCTTTTCCCAGAACAAGACACACTACTGGACATCGCTGGCGAGTTACAAGTAGCCCTGTACAACGCGAGCGGGGAATTCCTGCATAACATACGCCTCCTGGCACAACGCAACGGCCTGTTCCTGATGTACCATGCGGAGGACGACAGCATATACCTAGACGAAACACCAGACAACCACCCCGGCGATAAAAACCTGCCGTAATGGCCTAGAGCTTCCTGTCTCTATCGGGTTGCGCGCCCAAGTCTTGGGTGCGCAACCCGATGGCTTCGTCACGCAGGGTTTTCATCAGACTCATTTTAGTGCATGAGGCGCCAAGATTTGCCCCCGCCCTCGCACTGCCTCGCAAATGCTGACTACTTATGGGTAGATTGCGCCCATGCTCTCTGGGCATGATTCCAATGGCTTACGGTATCACCAGCAATTATTGGGTTGAGGAATTGCTTGACGAGCTCAAGAGCTTTTTCGATAGTAGATATAGTTTCGGGGAGATTTGTTTTAGCAGCAAGTTTCACATACTGCTCAGCCTGTTGTTGTCCCCATTCCAGCGGAAGCTCAAATTCGCGTCCAAGAACAATATGTCTGGCGGCAGTTTCCCTAAGAATAGCTGTTCTAAGATTTTCCGCTTCAAATTCCTCAGTCAACGCGTAGACGGCAATGTCAAGCAAATCTTTTACCCGGGTTGATGGCCTGTCGGCGTGGCGTTCTCTGATAGCGCATACTTTGTCAGCCACGCCGCGTTCAGCGGGATACACGGGATAATCGCAAACCTCGATGCCGCCTACTTCAATCCTGTCAGCTGGTTTAACCCAATCAGGTTCACCGATAGATATCTCATCAGATACGAGATCCACAGAAACGCGTTGAATCATTTTGGCACCAAGAATGGCCTCGAAAGTTAGCGTGTAACCGTCCCGATATTCATCATCACCTTTTATGGGATTGACCCCTATAAATCGAAATGTGACAAAATCACCCGCATTTTTTGCCGCTAATCTCCGGAGCTCCGCTACTGCATCTTCGATATCGAGGTTATCGGTAGCTAAATCTATGTCGCGCGTGGCTCGAGCATTAATGGTTCGAGCTAGCATTCCCAACCCGCCCTTGAGAACAAAAGAAGTATCTGGCTCACTAAACACCCGGTACAAAAGTCTGTGGAAATAGAATCCCGCTATCGCCCGACTGGTGGCAAGCGGCGACTTTATAGCCGCCTCTTTCACCGCCATTTCCAAGGCTTTCGGCGAAGAGTACACTCTGTTAACCTCTTTCCTTTAGAGCCACGTGTCCCAGGCTATCAATTTCTACGAGTTCCCGTGATCCACCTGCAAAGACCCCAACTGTAGCCAAGAGTTGCTCGACTCGCTCATCCCCGATAAGTTCACGTAACCGACGCATATCAAAGTCGGTTGCCCCATAGCGCCTCATGACTTCCACCACAGCATCAGCTATTAAAGAGTCCTCTTCATCCTCGAGAATAAGGTCAGAAATCGTACGCTCCACCCGTGTCACAAGCAACCCATCTAGCCAAATAACATCCCGCGCCGCCACCGTTTTCACCCGAAAGTTAACCCCACGCATACGGCTATTAAACCGCTTCGGTGTAGCCAGTTCCCATGGCACCGGTTGCAAATCCCCCACGCCAAGAACATATGCCGCACTTGCACCACAAACCGCAATACCGTCAAATTCCTCCGCCAGACGCTCATAAGTAAATGTAGAAGGAGCAGTGAGTTTATACACCGCCCGCAAATCGTCCAAATCCGAACCAATAGCTGTCGCTAGCCGATAAGCGCCATGACGCAACCGCTCGATACGCCCCACCCGCGCCGCATATGAAAGAGCGTAACGAGGAATACCCGCACGCAGTGCCTGGCCACTAGTGAAAATACCACCTTCGGAAGCAGCCAGCTCTTCTATGATTTCTACGTTACTTCCACCAGCCACGTTTCAATAGTAGCATTATTTACAACTAGCGCAACCCGATGGCTTCGTCACGGAGGGTTTTCATCAGACTCATTTTAGTGCATGAGGTGCCAGCCAACGCGGAGCCAGCCGCCCAGAAAGGCAATCTGGTTCACTATCTTGGAGTCGGGCGCGGGGAATCAACCCGCGCCCCGCCAAGCAAAAACACTCGCAGTCTCGCCTCAAGACCAGGATTCAGGCTAGACTTAGGTTATGTCCGCTTTGTTTACCGATTGGCGCCGCCCGACGTTTATCACCTCGCTGAATCCGGGGTTGCTGGGCTATGACCGGTTGCTGGCGGATTTGCATCCGCGCATTGAACTGGTGGAAATCCGCCTGGACGGAGCCTGGGCGGCGCTGGGCGCGTTCATGGGTAAAGACGAGGATTTCGCCCGCGCGAAGTCTATTATTTCCCAGGCTCGCGAGCAGTCGGGACGCCCGGTATTGGCCACGTTTCGCACCGAGAACGAACCGGGCAGCCAGATTCAAATTACTGACGAAGCTTACGAACAACTGATGCTCTGCATGGGGAAAGTCGCGGATTATGTAGACCTGGAGTTGAACTATCCCCTCATGAACACTGATGCGCAAACCGCCGCCGCACTCACGGCCAACCCCCGCGCCCAGGAGGATCTGGACAAGCGGGTGGCGAAAACTGTGGGACAATTGCAGCGAGACGGGGCGAAAGTGATCCTCTCACGCCATTTTTGGCAGCCTTCCCCGGATAGTGTCGAGGAGGTTCTCGACTTGTTGCGTCATCAGGTGGCGCTGGGGGCTGACGTGGCCAAGGTGGCGTGTTCGCCCGCTGATGCGGCGCAACTGGCGGCCTTGCAGGAGGCCGGACGTTATGCTTTCGAGATTATTCACAAGCCTACGATGCTGATTGGGATGGGGGAGATTGGGCGGCCAACCCGCCTGGCCGGACCGCAGGCCGGTAACTGGGGGACCTTTGTGACGGTGGGCGCCCCGGCCAGTGCTCCGGGTCAGCTTCCCTTGGCGGAACTGGAGTTACGCTACCCCACCACGGTTTGAGGCATTCGCACCACGAACTTGAATCCGGGGCGATAACCAAGCCTATGACCTGGTCATTAGTATCGCTTGCGGCAAGGGTTATTTCCAGATTTGAGGGTTACCAATCGCGTAGAGTGGAATGTTTCGCATCCAATCCTGGTCGCGGAAATCAGAAAGGCTGAAACGGCGGGCTTGGCTAGCTTGGGGATACCGTTCACTAAAGGCACGCAGACTGCGCGAACGCAAGTTTTCCTCGGCCTTGACTTCTATGGCATAGACTTTACTGCCCTGTTGCGTCAAGAAGTCAATCTCGCCGCGCGAATTCTCCGCCGACCAATAATAGACCTGTTCACCGTTTTCACAGATTAGTTCTTGACAGACGAATTGCTCGGTGAGCGCCCCTTTAAACTCCGTGAACACTCTGTTGCCGTCGATAATACTACTGGCATCCAAATCCGACATCGCCCCCAACAACCCCACATCAACTAAGAAGAGTTTGAAAGCTGCCGTATCGGCGTATCCGGCCAAGGGAATCCCCGGTTTCTTGACCCGTGACACGCGATGCGTCAGTCCTGCCTGGGTCAGCCAAGTTACCGCGAAACGGTAACTTTTGGCTCTAGCCCCTTCGCGGATTTGTCCAAAAATAAATTTCTTGTTTTCTCTGCCCAGATGTGCCGGAATGGAATGCCACAAATCCAGGGCGTTATCAATCTGGAAACCGTTGAGGTGCTTGGACATATCACGTTCGTAACCTTGCAGGATGTCGTGTTGCACCTGACGCACCTGGCCAAAATCTGTGGTTTCCAGGTAGGTTGCCACCGCCTCGGGCATACCACCCACAAAATAGTATTGCCGTAACAATGAAACCAGTTTCGACGCGAAACCACGTAGCAGTACCTCGTCGCTTTCATCCACCAACTCGCGCAATGCCCTGTTATTCGTTGCGTCTAGGAATTCTCGGAAGCTCAAGGGATGTAAATCCAGAGTGTTTACCTTGCCCACGGGATAACCACTGCCGGAATGAAATGTAATCCCCAACAAAGAGCCCGCTACCGCAATGGCCTGATTCGGCTCGTTTTCACAAAAATACTTCAACGCGGTCAGAGCCAACGGGCAGTCCTGGATCTCGTCCAGAATCACTAATGTCTTACCCGGAACAATGTGTTGTCCGCTCTCGATTTCTATCGCCCGCAACAGGCGCTTGGTATCAAAACCAGCTTCAAACTGTGATTTCATCCGAACATTCCGATCCAGGTTCACATAGGCCACATTGCCGAAATGTCGCTTCCCAAATTCCTGCAGCAGCCAGGTCTTGCCCACCTGTCGCGCCCCGTTAACCACCAAAGGCTTGCGCCGTACGGAATCCTTCCACTCCACCAGATGCCCCATGAGGAAACGCTCCACGAAACCACCACCCTAACAGATACGTCCTGATTTAAGCACACAATTGCGAAAATATGTCCTTATTTTATCACTTTTAGGCTTAAATCATGACATAACCTGTGTTCAAATTGGGAGCCTGTGGTCAAGTTCGCAACGCGACAACCACGTGGTGTGGTGGGTACCTCGGAGCACCCAGAAGCTCGCCGCCGCCGGACTTAAACCGAAAACCCAAGCGCTGCTAGAGATTTTGGCTGCCAATCCTCTCACCAGCCCACCACGATTTAAAAAACTCTCGGGACATTACAGGCAAATCCGTGCTGAACTGCAAAATCAAAGAAAAATTATTGGAGCCAATGATTTACACCTAGCTGCCCACGCGCGTTTTCTCGGACTGGTTCTAGTCACCAATAACACCCGCGAATTTGCGCCGCTGTCATCGACCTGATTATAGAAAACACCCGAGAATCCCTGGACATCCTTAAACACAGGCACAATATGCACAAACTCTTAGGCGAATGGGACGGTAGCAACGAGTGCCATATAGCAAATGCCGGCGACTGGCTGGTCATCTGGAAAACCGTGGACGGGATTGCCTACTTCCAGCACACCGGGTCACACGATGATCCGGTGTGCAAAAAACTGAAAAACGCAACCAAACACGCCATCGCCTCAGGAAATCGAAGGCGGTTGAAGTACGCCATAAAGTGTATTTAACCTAGAATTTAGACTAGAATATGTACTAGCAAACGAGGAGGGAGCACCATATGCAGGTAAACACTGACACCTTGGTTTCCATCACCGAGGCCAACCAGAATTTCTCGAAAGTAGCTCGGCTTGTCGACCAGTATGGTTCTGCGGTTATCCTCAAGAACAATACCCCGCGATACGTCGTCATGGAGTTTGCTCAAGTCGAGAAAAACACCGAGGCCAGCGACACGGAAGTCAACGAAATCTCCCAGCAACTCATGAAACGCAATACCCACGTTTACCACGAACTCGCCAAGTGAAATACCTGAGCAAATCCCAAATCCGCAAACTCCACGCAGACCTGATTGCCAGCTCCGGAGGCCTGTCCGGCCTCCGTGACGAGGGTTTGCTTGATTCTGCCATAGCCACCCCGTTGCAAGGCTTTAGCGGAGCGGATTTATATCCCACGATTATAGACAAGGCTACCCAATTGGCCTTTGGACTGATTAGGAATCATCCCTTCATTGACGGCAATAAACGAATCGGCACCCACGCGATGCTCGTGTTGTTGTACCTAAACGAAATCGAACTCGCCTATGAAGACGATGAACTGATACAAATTATCCTCAATGTCGCAGCTGGGCAGACGAGCCGAGACGACCTGTACCAATGGATTAAGACTCACATTACTGAATAGCACCTCATGAAACCGCGGTGAACTGGAGCCCAACGCAACCGCGAAGCCGCGACAATTCCTCGGCGAAAGTAACGGATTGTTCCCCGCCGAAAACCTCGTGGCGAATCCGGAAACTCGCCAATAAATCCGTCGCAGTTTCACATTCAGACACCCACAGTTTCACCATCCGGAGGCTCCTTTCGTCACGGGACTGGTTTGACCTAGGCTTACCATCCTAAAGGATGCGGTACCTTTGCTTTAAACCGGCGAATTTTTAGGTTATTTTCATGAGGTGCCACTGGTTAAATAGCAAAAGTGATTATTGACCTTCTTACCAGCCAGGATAGAAGCGCCAGTCTTTCCAGACCGGGTCATTCCAAGGCACCGGGTGTCCCCCCGTGTCGCGGAAGTGCCAGGAACGGTAGATTATTGCGAAAGAAAAAGTAAGAATTACAGCACCAAAAACGAACTCCCAGTGCCAGATTTTAATCCAGTAGGTCACCAGGCTAATGCCCAAAAACCAGAAGTTTTTTGGGTAGACTTGCTTCACTTTTTTATCTAAGTCGGGATACTGGCTGGTAATTAGTAAATACATCTTGGCATAAATCAAAAAACCCAAACCGTGTAGGCCAAGCGCCGCCCACAGTGGTAACCCCGCCCACTGTCCCAGCAAAGCACCACCACACAGCCAAAACGCCGCCACCTCCCCGACATGCCACCACAACAGTGACGTGCGCTCCTTTTTTGCCAGCACTCCCACTTTACCTCTCCTGTATTCCTTGTATTCTACCTGGCAAATTATCCGTAGGGTTTTATAATCACGAAAACAAACCAAAGCTCCGTGACGATGGTTAGTGGGGAACTGATCCAAGCAGGACTAGCTTCCCACTAACACGCATTATAACCAGGCATCACTTTCTGCTGGAATACCAACGCTGATAGATGCCAACAGCGGTAAATGCGCATGCACCTAGTATTCTTTCTGTATCTAGCCAGCTAGAAATTTTCAAGAGCGGGTCTCTCTCAGCTATGGTCATTACTAGCATAGCCCACAGAAAATCTAGGCTAAGACGGGGTATCCAGGGTAAGAGTGCTGTTCCCCGAGTACTAACTGTCACATTGCTTTCATCATTCATAGCTCGCCCCTGCAGTTCCATGCTAAGCCACCCCCACAGTACTCAGGGACAAAGCAACGACAGCAGCACCTGCAGTGATAATCCGTATTGGTTTTTTCATTTTTCAATCCTTCTGTTCGTTTCAGCCTTCTTAGCTGAATGTCCTTGACACCCGTTGGTGCCAGCAGCAAACTTTTCGCCGCCACCCTCAGTGAAACACAAACAGAGCACTTTGCAACACCGACAAATGTAGAGGTATCCACCTCGATCTTCGTCAGGGTCACCACCCTGACATTTGTCGATGTCGGAAAGCACAACAGTGATGCTAGGGTGAATTACACAGGTTTGAGATTATCAGCCATAAGTTGTTTAGGAGGTCAACCATGTCTAACATTTATGCAGTTCAAAGGCTATTCGCGCATGGAGTGGCTTTGCTCGCGGTCGGCGTTCTAGCCGTGTCTCCTGTCACGCTGCCCACAACCACTAACAAGGTAACACTTCCCAGCGATGTCCCAACTATGGTGGGGCAGCCACGATACGGCTTATTCTACTGTAAGTACTTACCACACCTACCGGGGTGTAAATGACATTGGAAGAATCTAGACCTAAGTGGCTCTTTTCGCGTTTTACTAGGAATTCCACAGTTTGGCTGCAAACCAGGGGAATCGGCTACCGCGCTGCGTACCTGCTAATGGCAGCCTTCATGGTTGTATATGAGCTGATTCCCCGCGTATTTCTGAGCTCGTTAAATGAGCCGGAAGTGTGGCTGATTGTCATCTTCGGGATAGAACTTGCCCTCGCCGCGTGGCTGGGAGTAGTCGGGGATTTAGTCTATATTGGGGTGTTTTTTGCCTACGGGTTTACAGAACACTCCAATCTGCTATCCATGCCAGGTTTCGGGATTAACCTGATTGTGGTGGTGTGGCTGATACAGCACTGGAACCTGCGGGCGCTGACTCTGCTCGCGGCGATGGTGGCTCTTAACACCTGGCAAGATGCTGACCCCGGTCGGCGGATTCTCGGAGAACTGTTCCTTATTGCCCTGGTTCTGGCCATTGGATACAGTTTGCGCTTCATCACAGACAGAACCCAGAAAACCGAGAGGCAACTCATGAAGTCGCGGCAAAGCGCCGCCGCCATCCGCGAAGAACTGGCGCGGCAACTGCACGACACTATTGCGAAAGACTTGGCACAAGTGGCTATTTCGGTGGAAAACCTGGCCACCACACATCCCGAACTCGCCACCGAAACCGCACCCATCGTCACCCTGGCACGCGAAGCCGCCGGGCGCATCCGCCCCCTGATTATGAACCTTAATGCAAAAGCCACCCCGCCCAGTTTGGACAAGGCTATTCAGGATTCCCGCACCATGCTGCGCACCCGCGGGCTCACCCTAAAGGTAGACCCGGAAGGCAAATTAGATAAACACCTGACGCGCCAAACTATCCAGACCGCCGCGCTCTTCGTGCGGGAATGCGCCACGAATGCCCTAAAGTACAGCGAAAACGACACCGGCGTGGATTTGCTGATTGACCTTGACGGGGAGGCGATTTCACTGCTGATGGCCAGCACAATCTCCACGACACCCGTCCCGCCACAGTACACCAGCGGATACGGCCTGGTGAATTTGCAGTCCCGCATCGAGGGGGAAGGAGGTAAAATGCTGTTTACCCGCCGCAATAATCGGTGGATTATCAACGCCATTATCCCCCGGAGGTTTTCTTGAACGACGCGGCTGCGGCAGAAACGATGGACGGATACGAGAAGAATAACGCGGACAACACGGACGATGCGACCGAACCAACAGGTGTGAAAGACCCCAGGGACGCGAGTGGCGCGAACCGGGACATCCGCATCCTCTTTGCCGACGACGACCGGATTATCCGCGAAGGGCTGGCGAACTTGTTGAATCACCAAGACGGCATCACCGTGGTTGCCACCGCCGAAAACGGCGCACAAGCCCTAAAGATTCTCGCCACGCAGCCCGTGGACGTGGCCTTGATAGACGTGGATATGCCGGTACTCGACGGCATCCAAACCGCCCAACGCATCGCGACACAATACCCGAAGCTGGCGGTGGTGATCCTGACCGCCTTCGAACATGAGGAATCTTTCGCGCGCTCCCTGGAACAAAACGTGCGCGGGTTTTTGACCAAGGATATTCCCCCCGATCGGCTGGCTGAACAGCTGAAACGCGCTCACGCTGGCGAGCGGGTTTTCGGGTCGCGCCCCACCGAAATGCTGACCTCAAACTTTCTGGCCGCGAGTAGCAACGCTCCCGAATACCAAGATTTTCGCCGCCGCGTCGAAGCGCTCCCGCCCTATCTGCGCGACGTATTCGACCTTGTCATCGAAGCATACCCCAATAAAACCATCGCCCGGCGGCTGAAACTGAGTGAAAACACCGTGCGTACCTATGTTAGCGAACTCTTCGTTGCCCTCGATTTCACCAGTCGCAACCAACTGACCATCACCGCCTTGAAAGCCGGGTATTGACGGTTCAAGCGGGGGTGGGTTTGCTTACGGCTCACGTTTAGCGGTGTTTTGAGGCGGGTTCATGAGGTGCCAGCCAACGGCGACAAGTGCCTCGTGAAACCGGGCGGTCAATATTCCGGGCTCAAGGCGCGCACCTGGGTTTCTAGCTCCATCAACTGGGCAAACACCGCGTTTTTCTCCTCTCCCGCATCCAAACGGTTCAGTTTCGCCCGCAATCCCGCCATTTCCCGGTTCAGGTACAGGCGCTCCAGGGCATCCATCACCTCGTGTATCCACGGCGCGGCTTCGTCTTCAGAGCGTACCGGTACCGGTCGGGTCGCCAAGTCGGTGACCACTCCCCCCAAGGCCGAGCCCGCCTGGGATTTCACCGCCGCCGCCCAGCGATTCAAGGCGGCACGCGGCGGGTCTGATGTCCCCGAAGCTGCCGCCTCGGTTTGCAGACGCGCATATTCCGCAACCCCACCCGCTGCCATGATAACCTCGAAAATGGCTCGCAGCGTGGGTTGGGTGAAACCCTGGGGGCTAAGCAGGTCAAAGTGGGTTTCCCCCGTCAAGGCCGGGAAATGGAGCGCCGCCACCAAAGCGTCACGCTCCAGGCGCCACACCGGGTCGGTATCCACGCCCGGGTCGAGCCGCACTGGCGGCATTACGGGTAATAAGGCCGGCGCATTCCCCGTACCGCCTGGATTTCCCTCGCGACTCATGAATCCGCCACCAACTGAACCACCGCCATAACCGTTGGAACCGCCAGACCTGCGGCTTAAACCCGCGCCGCGCGCCTCCTGCGACCGGGAACGCAACCACTGTCCTGCCGCGTTCACCGTTTCCCAAGCCTCGCGGCTGTTTACCCCCAGCCAACCCGCCAGACGACTGACGTATTCTTGGCGCAAAGCCCGGTCGCGAATCTCGGCCGCAATGGGTGCTGCCGCCCGCAGTGCCGCCACACGACCCTCGGAGTTGTCCAAGTCGAAACCGCCGATAATCGTTTTCAACACGAACTCGAACAGCGGGCGGCGGCTGTCCACCAAATCCCGCACCGCCCCAGGACCGCGTCGCATCCGCAAATCGCAGGGGTCAAGCCCCTCTCCAGCCACCGCCACGAAAGACTGGGCGGCGAAATCCTGGTCGGTGCGGAAGGCCTTTAGGGCGGCTTTCTGGCCGGCCGCATCCCCATCGAACGTAAAAATCACTTCCCCGCCGCGCGGCGCAGAACCATCGGGCATCCGCAAAGACGAAGCCCCATCGGCCGGGCGCCCAATCAGACGGCGTACAATCCTCGCGTGTTCACCGGTGAACGCCGTGCCGCATGTCGCCACCGCGCAGGTCACCCCGGACAGATGCGCGGCCATCACATCGGTGTAGCCCTCGACGATCACGCAGCGGCGCTGTTCCCCGATAGTTTTGCGCGCCAAGTCCAGGCCATACAAAACCGAGGATTTGTGGTAAATCGGGGATTCCGGAGTGTTAATATATTTCGGGTTTTCCGGGTCGGAATCATCCAGGCGCCGCGCTCCGAAACCTAGCACCGCCCCGGTAGTGTCCCGTATCGGCCAAGTCACCCGGTCACGAAACACGTCGTAAAGACCGCGCGAACCCATTTTGGCCAATCCCACCGTGGTAATTTCGGCATCGGTGAACCCACTGTCGCGCAAATACCCCAGCAGGTTCCCCCAAGCTTTCGGGGCGTATCCCATGCCGAAACGTGCCGCGTCCTCGGAAGTAAACGCGCGACCTTCCACGAAGTCCCGGGCATCTTGAGCCTCCGGCGACAGTAGCTGCGCGGTAAAAAAGTCTTGCGCCACCCGGTTGCATTCCAAAAGGCGTTGCCGGGTACCCGGTTCTACCCGCGTCGAGCCGGCCTCGCCGCCCTCCACATAGTGCAACACAATCCCGGCTTTATTCGCCAAAAACTCGATGGTCTCCAGAAAAGCCAAACCCTCGATGCGTTGCACGAAATCAATCAAATCCCCGCCTTCGCCGCACCCGAAACAATGCCACAGATTCGCCCCCAGCGTCACGTGAAAGGACGGGGTTTTCTCGTCGTGAAAGGGGCACAGGCCTTTCATAGAGTTCACTCCCCCGCGTTGCAAAGTGACGTAATCACCCACGATTTGCTCAATGGGGATGGCTTCACGCACCTTTTGGATGTCATCGGGGTCGATCTTAGAAGCCATAGCCCTATCTTACCGTTAGCGCCTCGTGAATACCGCCCCACCCGCAGGCAAAACGCTGTGACCCCGGCTCGCGCCTCATGAAACCACAATCCACCGGTGGAACCGCTAAACCGGCTGGGTCAACATTCCCACCAATCTAGCATGCCACGCCGCTGCCGAAGTGTCCGTCAGGCTCGCGACCTGGTCGATTACCGCCCGCAGCCGCCCGGCATCACGTCCCAAAGGGTGGTTGTCGGCTCGGCGCCACTGGGTCGCAAAGGGCTCCTGTAGCGCGTCGGCGTGCTCGGTTTGCCGTTCCAAAAGCGCCCACACCAAATCGGAGAGGATTTGCTTTTGCGCCAGGTAGTCATGCGAGGTTTCCCGCGGTGCCATCACGAAGTACACCGCGATTCCCTTAAGGAACAGGATTTCGGCGCGGGTTTCGCGCGGAATCACCAGGTCGGCCGCGTAACGCGTCAGCGGGTGGGTACCGTAGCGTTCACGGGTGGCATCATGAGTCGCCAGGCAAAAACGGCCAATCAGCTGGGAAGTCATATCTTTCAAAGCGGCTTGCGAGCGGTAGTCGGTGGCGGGGGCGGCGAGCCAAAACGGCGTGTTCCGCAGGCGTTCATAGGCAGCAGCGATGTCGTCCACGGTGAAAGAATCGGGCTTTTGGGGGTCAAAAGCTCCGACATACCACTGTTTGGTGGCTTCCAGGACGTGCACCAACGTCGCGTCATTATCCAAAACAGTGGGATTTACGGAACCCAGTGCTATGGCGTCTTCCACGTCGTGGACGGAATAGGCGATATCGTCGGACAAATCCATGACCTGAGCCTCCAGACAGCGCCGGTTCGCAACCGACGCCGGAGTCGCGGTTGGGGCAACCGACGCAGCCGGCACAGCGTCGGGCATGGAAGACTCCGCCGTATCAGTACACGCAGTCGGCGCATCGGCTCGCAGCCAGGCAAATACGGCTGCGTCTTCCTGGTAGACTCCGAATTTCGTACTGGAGCTGCCGCCCGGTCCTTTCCCACGGTGCCACGGATATTTCGCAATCGCGTCCAGGGTGGCTCGAGTCAGGTTTAGTCCAGCGGGTTGCCCTTCGGGGGTGACTACTTTCGGTTCCAGATAGGTCACTAGGCGCAAAGTTTGCGCGTTACCTTCAAATCCACCAATGTCTCTAGCAATATCATTGAGCACCCGTTCCCCGGAATGCCCGAAGGGCGGGTGCCCCAGGTCGTGTGCCAGGCAGGCCGCGTCCACCACATCCGGGTCACACCCCAGCCCCTTGCCCAGTTCGCGTCCCACCTGGGCGACTTCCAGGGAGTGTGTCAGGCGGGTGCGGGAAAAATCATTGGTCATCGGGCCTAACACCTGGGTTTTTTCGCCCAGCCTCCGCAGCGCCGAAGAATGCAAAATCCTGGCCCGGTCGCGCTCAAAATCACTGCGTTCCCCCCGCTTGTGCCGCTCGGGCACGAAACGTTCGTGTTCGGCGGCGGGGTATTCACCAGTTTTACTCACCCCCCTAGCCTACCTTGCCACCGTTAGGTTTCGCGGATTCACGAGGTGCCATCAAGAATCCCAGGCATGAGTTAACATCACACCATAATTTGTTGGTATAAAAATACCAACAAATTACAGTATCGCTAGCTATCGTCTCACGCTATTATTAGAGAAGTTCCCCAGCTGGACATATTCAGCAAGACCAGTATAGATAGATGCATAACACGTTCTCCTTCCTTGAAGTAGCCGATTTACTTGGATGGCACGACACAGAAGTTCTGGAGTCGGTAGATACGGGTGTGCTTCCCACAATCTACCGACTTTCAGACTTACTTAATAACCCAGGATGGCCGTATAAAAAGTTAGATAATCCTCTAATCTCCGAAGTGCAGCTTAGAGAGTTTATTTACTCATTATTAAATGATTTTCGTCACGATTTTTCCTTGCCGGATGCGCTTGCAACCCTTCATTATAATGGTATTCCCATTTGGGAATTACGAAAATTTTTGTATATTTCAACAGATATTAATTATGATTACATGGAAGCGATAATGCTCAAACATGTTGATAACTACATAAAGGATAAAGATAACTTTTACATCTTACCAACGTACCACATTTTTCCCGATTACTGCAATGAATTTGTTATCGAGGACGTGTTTCGCGGGACACTAGATTTGGGAATTGAACATAGAGTAGTTGTCAATTCAATAATTGAAGCACCAAATCTTAAGATTGAAGATACGACAGAAAGAATTCAATTTCTCCTTAAAAGCCAACCTAGTTATCTAATTGATAGCTATAAGCTTATAGATTCTTTAAATACAGAATTTACCACACTGTATCCCGATTCAGAATCATTGAGTGCCATTACTGTTCATGATTTTACAGGCATACCATATAGATATGCACGAATAATGGAACAAGAAGGAACCCTAACAGGTAATAGCTTGATAGAAGAATTCAAAGCCAGACTAGCTAAAATCCACTCGCTACACATGACTTTAGAACCGCGTTAGCCGTGGCAAGTCAAAATTAACAATCCGCAAAAACAATACCCCCACACAAAAAGTCAAGACTCTCTAAAAGACCAGTTCAAGACGAGTAAAATGGATTAATCCCTAATCTCCCAGTCTCAATGCCGCCTTAGCTGGCGGCATTCACCGGCATCTCTCCAAGCCCTAGCACAGCGGCAGTTTATCGCGCAGATACCCGTGTTCAAAATGGGAGTGGGATATACTTAATGACGTGAAAAGGCGGAAACTGCTGGGTGACATCACCAGGCACGCCAAAAGTATCAATGCGCAGCTCACTCTCAAGGAAGGTGGTGCGCACACGATAGTGCGACTGGGCGACAGACAAACCGTCGTTCCCCACCACACCGAAATAAACGAAATCACCGCTAGACAAATCATGAAACAGTTAGGGATGAAATGAAACTCACAGCAAAAGCTACCCGAGTTGGCAAATGGTGGGCAATCGAAGTCCCTGAAATTGAGGGACTTTTCACCCAAACCAGACACCTCGACCAGGTCGAAGCGATGGTTAAGGATGCCGCAGCAGGACTCACCGAGCGCCCCGAGCAAGACTTCGAGGTTGCTGTTCTGGTCACGAACCAGAATATGCAAAAGACCGCCGCCTTCGCCTCATGAACCCGGCAACAAACACAACACGGACAACCCGCTCAACCAATAGCGATGGTGCTGATGAAGACCGCATAATCCGAATGTCCGACAAGTTCGAGAGTATAAGGACTGCACGCCCAACCAGTGTAACCAGGCATCGGCCAGTGAAGAGGCATAATCGGGCTTTCCGCTAGCCGGCACTCGATTCGGGTTAATGTGCCGCTGGTAATCTTATGAGGTTATTTGCGGTGGCGGCGGAAAATCTGGCGACGATTGACCATTAGGTAACTGGTTTTGCGGCTGCGGCTGACCGATTTGGGGATTATATGTCGGCTGCAACTGATTATTCATACATGAGCCTCGCGTGCCCTAATAGTGGAAAAAAATGAGGTTAGCTTGCGCTAAATTCACACTCCAGGCCATTTTCCACCGTTAGGGCTATTTTCCGCAGCAGTGCACGAGTGTAGCCCATTCCCCTTATTCGGTAGTGCTTGGGGCTGGCAAATCCTTATGCGATTTGGGGTCGTCCCATCCCGATTTTGAGGGGGTTACCGCCGGTTCACATTCATAAATTTTTTCCCCGTCGAGTTCGGTGAGTGCATTGAATGCGAATTCTGTTTGCTCTTGCATAATATCTTTTGACGGATACTTGTATATTACTACATTACCGGAGGAGTTAGTAAACGGCGCCACGTCCAAATCGTCGAGTACACGGATGCCTTTGCCGGTTTTAATGTCAAATACATATCCACCAGTTTCTGAACCTATGGCTATCAATTTCTTGGTTACTATCGGTGGATTATGAATAATATTGTTGTTAAGAATTTTAATGGGTTTGGAATATCCATCAAAACTGTACCAGACGATGCTTTCCGGGTCGTGGATGGGATCCACCCAGGCTGAAGCACCGCTGGGTATTCCATAAGAATACGCCATTGTTGCCCTCTGACATCACCGCCAGGGTTCGCGCGTCGTTGATGTCACCAAAGCCTATATACGATGTCGGTTTAGTGGGTTCATAGACCAGCGCGTTTAGCTTGTCATATTCCTCGGGAGTGGGCCACCCCAAGCAGGACTTTCCTCGTTTTACCCACTTTGGCGGGGAGTGATGCTGTTTAGGGGCACGTGGAAAAACACTGCTATCTAATTCCACAAAAGCCTCGCTACGGTAGGGGGTTTTGCGGGGAGTTCCTGGCATGCCGTAACGTGGGTCTTGCTTCGGGTCAAAGCTGGGTGCGGCATTCTTGCTGCCTTTTGCGGGTTCAGGATTTTTCCCTGAAGGTAATCCGCTACATCCAGCCAATGCCGCTCCACAGACGCCCAGTGCCAGGGTCAAAGCAGCGAGTCGGTATGGCCGTCTATGCAATGTAGCCTCTTCCCGCGTGTAGCTCTGATAATTTACTCGCCCCGGTGTAGGAATACGGTTCGGCCCATTTACCCCACCTAACATATGCGGATTTCCCAGCCGGATCCGCAAAATGAATCGCCCGGCCGTATTCCATATATCCATAAATCTCTATCCAGTGGAAAATATCTCTTCCCTTAGGCATTGCATTAAAATCTAGACCTGCTTTTTTCCAGATATTGGACAGCAGCGGCTTATTTTGGTTAATATCATCCACCGTTCGAATCACTAGTGCATCGATATGCGCTGAGTGCCCTCCATGTCCATAGGGAGTGGGATAAGCAGTATAAGAAAACTTACTGTGCGCATTCATCACTTTGGCTACTGGACTGGTGCCGTTTCATCCGACCACCCAGTTCCCGCATGTGAGGTAGTGCCCAACCACCCAGCAATCTGTGACTGGTTGTAATCCTTATTTTCATTTCGCAAAGCGGCTTGCACTGCTGCGGGTTCGCAATAGTAGCTGTTTTCTTGGGGGCTCATCGTTCGCCCTAAGAATCTATATTCGTCAGGGCTAAAGCGGTATGTTTTAGCCCGGCTCTGGGATAAGGCGTAATCCTCAGCGATGGACTTCTTGCCAGCGTTTCTCTCCTTCCGGGGTGCGCTTCTGGTAATCCCAACCTTTTTCCGTCCACACCGGGTACCAGGTACGTTCAGGACTCACGCACCAGTAATCCCCCAAGGCGCAGTTTGTAGTATCAGAGCTACCCGGCGGCACTATTGGCGGGCGTGACTCTAAGGAATTCGTATCCTCTGGATTGGAGCTCTCCGCCTCCACGGGTGTTGCCGAGCTATCCGCAGGAGCTACCGATTCCCCGTCAAAATTTGGGTCATCAGCATCAACAGCAAAAGCCGGGGACACCATGCCGAGTGTTGCCACCGAAGCCAGCACCATTATGAGATTTTTCCTAAGATTCATCATCGAGCCCTTCTTCTACAGAGTTTTTTAAAAAGAATTTTTGATACGCTATCACTGATAATCCGCTCCGTCAATGCATTCGGATTACATCTTAAGCCTTTGCCTAATTCGCGTCCCACCTGGGCGACTTCTAGGGAGTGCGTCAGTCGAGTGCGGGAAACGCTCATGTTCGGCGGGGGCGTATTCACCAGTTTCACTCACCCCTCTAGCCTACCTTGCCGCCGTTGAATTTCACGGTTTCATGAGGTGTTATTTGTATCTTCTGCACTGTTTTACTATTTAATCCCCAGTAAAAACGCTAATTGGTTTCTGATTTCTTTCATTGTCAGCTCGTCAAGAAAGCCTATTTTCTTCCCTAAAAGCGCCTTATCCACAGTAACTATTTTCTCGGTCATAACGAAGCTGTCCCGTGTCAACGCGTTATCTGCGGTGGGACGCACTTTGACCCGTGTCGAAATATTATCGGAATCAAAAGATGTCAGTAAACACAATACAATCGAGTCAAAATTTTCAACTTCGGCATCTTGCACGACAACTACTGGACGTGCCTTGGAAGCATAGGCATCATCACGTAAAGTCCAGATTTCGCCGCTGTGCATTTATAGCTTCCAAGGAAAGAGTCGTAGCAAATCTGGTGGCATCCGCTTCATTAGTAAAAGGCTCGACATCAACAGGTTGCAAAGAACGCACCTCGTAGGGAAAACCTCGATGTGAGTTGAAAGCATAGATGAACATCCGCAAAGCGTCTGCCGGAGTAGTTCCCAGTTCCCTGGTGGTGCGCCGGAACAGCTCATATTGCTGTTCCTCAACTCGGGTAACCGCTTGTTTTAGTGGCATAATGCACCTCCCCTGAAGCTTACTGCTATAATTCTACCACTCTGAGTTAGCAATTTTGCTACCTGTAAGCACCCAAAAGGAATACAGTGGCAAAATTCCCAGGTGGCACCTCATGAACCCCGCAACAAACACAGCGAATCGAAAACCTCAAAGTGAGCCGACACTTAGTGGGCATAGGGGTCGCAGCCGTCGTCGTCGAGGTGCAAGGCCGCGCGGGCGGCAGCGTTCATCTCGCGGGTGTCCAGCCAGCCCTCGGGCAGGTGGACTTTGCGCTGGGTGCGGGAGCGTCCGTGTGGGCCGGTGGCCGCCGACGGATAGGGTGTGTCCGCGCCCAGTCGTTCTATCAATTCATGAGTCGCTTGTTCCAGCTCCGCCAGACTCTCCACTCGTGCCAACCGACCGCGCATCTCGCCACCCAGGCCGAAACCTCGGAAATACCAACCCAGGTGTTTGCGCATATCCCGCAGCGCCACCAGTTCGTTGCCGTAATGCGCCACCAGCCCCTCGGCGTGACGCCGCGCCACATTCGCGACCTCCCCCAGGCTCGGTCCCACCGGCACCGGCAACCCCCACAAGGCGGCGGTGATTTCGCGGAAAATCCACGGGCGCCCCTGCACCGCTCGTCCGATTTCCACCCCGGCGCACCCGGTTTGGCGAAACATCTCCAAAGCATCTGCGGCGCAAAACACGTCGCCGTTTCCCAAAACCGGGATATCCAGCACCTCTACCAACGCTGCGATATCCTCCCAATGGGAATGACCCCCATAGTATTCGCTGGTGGTGCGGGCATGTAGGGTCACTGCCGCCACGCCGTTGTCCTCCGCCACGCGGGCTACGTCTAGGAAAATCCGGTGTTCCGCATCGATACCACTGCGGATTTTCACGGTGACCGGAACCGGGAAACTGCGCCCAGAGTCCTCACTAGCAACACGCGTTGCCGCCACCACCGCCGCCACAACTTCCCCGAAGTACGCGGTTTTCCACGGCAGCGCCGAACCCCCGCCCTTGCGAGTGACTTTGGGTACTGGACACCCGAAGTTCAAATCAATATGGTCAGCTAGACCGCGACGTACGAGCTCGCCTGCCGCCCAGGCCAAGTCCTCCCCCACGACCCCGTAGAGCTGGATAGACTTCACTGCCTGCAACGGCCCGGATTTCACCATCACCCAGGAACGTTCCGACCCCATCCGCAAAGCCTTCGCGGTGACCATCTCGCCGACAAACATGCCCTCCACCTGGGCTTTCCCCGGCATGTTCCCCGGCCAGGTGGTACCGGTTTCCGCTGCTGCGGAGGTCTTGGTCACGCTGCTGTTAGTATCCTCGGTGGCAACGGCGACTTTCCTTTCGGCTTCATGAGGTGCTTGCCCCTTCCCCAGCTCCACCTCCGGGCGAGCCAGCTCAACGGGCAAGCCCTGGCGGGAAAATTCCAGGCACAGGTCTCTGAAGGGCGCATTGGTCACATCCGCCATCGGCGCCAAAGCCACCGGGGTCACAAACTCCACCCCCCCAATCCGCAACAGGGGAAATAATGCTTCATTCACAAATAAATCCTCATGGGTTCTAGCAGAACAAGACTCCATCTTACTGGAAATCTTAAAATTTTTTAACTCGTACTCTGTTTCTTGTAAGGAGCGCTCAAATCACTTTTTTAGTTGTCACAAGTATGCAATTATATAAGGGTCGTGATACATGTCTAACAGATTAAGTAGTAACAATATAGGGGTTACTTTAAATTCGGACCGGGCGAGGTGCAGCGTAGCTTGGTGACACTCTTGGTAGCATATAGTTTCTTGTAGTCACGTGTCCGCATTTGGAAACCGGTGTCCTGGTCAATCAGGTTTACCCCCCAGCCGGGAAATAACTGGTCGCTGTCCAACGAAGCATTCTCATCTAGGAAATTCAGGGTTTTAGCCTCACTACCAGCCAAGCGATCACTAAGCTTTAACGCTAAAGAAGTTGTCCCCAGAGTGTCACGACCCGAAATCACTTCAAGGTCATGGCTAGACTTAAGTTTCTCACACCCTGTGGTAGCGATGCACCACACCTTCGCGTCTTTGCTCAGGCTGGCAGGCAGCTTGGGATTATGTGGGTCAACAGACAAAAAAGAACCACCCACACGCGCCGCCACCGAAGCCGCCGCCACATTCTCAATAGTGTTTAAGGTCACAGACTCTACATCTGATTTTTTTGTGCCAATACCAACAAAAACCTGCCTAGCAGTATCCGGATAATGACTACTCATCGTCTGCCACACTTTAAGTGAAGTTTCGTAACGATTAGACCCCGCTAAACGCGTCACCTTAAATCTTCCTTCACGCAACCAACGCTCTGTTTGCGTATCTACCTGCATCGAACCACCTATAATTATCAGTTTTTTTATACCCTCGTCTCGATAGTTATTTAGACGATTTTCAAGGATACCTTTTGCGTCCTTCAAATCTGACCCTACAATCACAGAATAGTTCTCTTGATCACTAAAAGAGGTTCCCAGGGTCTTGGCGTATAATCCCGCTAATATTGGATCAAGTTGACTGTCTTCCCCTACCAAAACCAAAGTCTCATTGGGAGGGACATTGGGATTCAAAAAATCTGGAAAGCCTCTGTCAATTCCTAATCTAAACATAGGGGTTTCGGATACGTCTACAAATTCATCACTGTGAGCTGCGCAGCTTGTAACACAGAAAGCCAAAGTAAGCGCAATCACCATAAATATACTAATGTTGGAGCGAAACATTTTAGCCTCCCCGCAAAAACTACATTGTCTTCAAAGTTATATGTAACAGTTTTTCAGCTACACTAACTGGCGTAAAATAATCCCTCCTTTTACCATCAATCTTAGTAGCACCCGATAACACCCCTGCAGCACCACCACTAGAAAAGAACGGCCCCCCAGAATCCCCTTTTTTGGTAATTTCGTCCTCTAGAGCAAAGAAATTGCAGTGCGGATTATTATTATCTGTTTTATGTCGCCCAGATAAGGCGCAAAACTTACCACGAACTTTACTGACTTTACGTCCAGTTCTTTGGCCACTAAACGCCAAAGCTTGGCCTATACTGGGCTCTATCTTCCAAGTGATGTTAATCAACGTACCCGTGTTATTACTCCATATCTGCGGTGCGGTATCGTATCCGTCTGCATACAAAACAGCAACATCACCCCTTTTTGTATATTCATGGTCACCAATTTCAAGACGAATGTTTCCTGCATTTCCGTATCTTGCATCGTAGTTACCTTCAACACAGTGCCCAGCAGTCAATAATGAATTCGGGTGACCCGGTGCTGACACCGAAAATCCAGAAGTACATTTTGAAATGTATTCTGAACTAATATGAGAAAATATGTAACCTCCACCATATAATGATTTTTGAACTATAGCCGCTTCATTATTTGGAACTGTCCTGATACGCAAATTCACAGACTTGTCAGAAGTACGATTTAGAACCACCTGGGATTCAGATTCTTCAATCGCATCGTTTGTGCGTTGAATATGGTCTAGCACACCTTCAGGAAGCTGAATAGTGATGGCGGCGTTCTTAACATCATAAGATGCGGTAATACTGTCAGAATATTCCCCTCCTGATAGAAGATTAAAGAATTTAATCTTTTGTGCAATATATGAGGTATAGTCATTTTCCGAATATTCTAAATTATCTGACATTATATAACAGGAGCTTTCTTTCAACAATTTTACAATATGCTGTGGAGCTTCACCTTTTATCCCTATCTCCGTTTTATCAGTTTGAGGATTATACTTCTTGAAGGCAAAAGTTTCCCCCTGATCTTCTTTGATATAATCATACAAACCTGTTTCTATCGTCCTGATATGGTCAGGTACATTGTCTAACCAAGGGTCAAAACTGCAGGAACCGGTTCGCTGTAATCCACGATGCTCGTCATTTGACGCAGCTTGAGACGATACAGAAACCCCCAGAACCATCAACAGTGTCAGGGGTATGGCAATTATCCTCATCGCTCCTCCCAAAAAGTAATTTCGGATAAAAATACCACAGGCTGCTGATGCTGGTCAACCCTTCAGCCTACTTAATCCAAGATTAACTGTAAACCCCCTAGCACCCATAAAATCGCTGGTGGTGCGGGCATGTAGGGTCACTGCCGCCACGCCGTTGTCCTCCGCCACGCGGGCTACGTCTAGGAAAATCCGGTGTTCCGCATCGATACCACTGCGGATTTTCACGGTGACCGGAACCGGGAAACTGCGCCCAGAGTCCTCACTAGCAACACGCGTTGCCGCCACCACCGCCGCCACAACTTCCCCGAAGTACGCCGTTTTCCACGGCAGCGCCGAACCCCCGCCCTTGCGAGTGACTTTGGGTACTGGACACCCGAAGTTCAAATCAATATGGTCAGCCAAGCCACGCCGCACCAGCTCGCCTGCCGCCCAGGCCAAGTCCTCCCCCACGACCCCGTAGAGCTGGATAGACTTCACCGCCTGCAACGGCCCGGATTTCACCATCACCCAAGACCGCGCTGAGCCCATCCGCAAAGCCTTCGCGGTGACCATCTCGCCGACAAACATGCCCTCCACCTGGGCTTTCCCCGGCGCATTCGGACGCGGGGCAGCATCGATTGCAGCTTTGATATGGGCTTGCGTAGCGGCAGTGCTTCTATTTGCGGACATGGTCACGTCACATGTGGCGGTTACCATCTCGGTTTCATGAGTGGCTTGCCCCTTCCCCAGCTCAGCCTCCGGGCAAGCCAGCTCAACGGGTAAACCCTGGCGGGAAAATTCTAAGCACATGTCCCGAAAAACCGCATTGGTCACATCCGCCATCGGCGCCAAAGCCACCGGGGTCACAAACTGAACCCCACCCAGGCACAAAGGCGCAAATTTAGTCCTATTCACCGCCGTCCCCTCATGAATCCGAAACCAAAATAACCGCAAACCAGTCTACCCGGTGGCAGACGCACTCAACCAAATATGTTTATCTCGTGAAGCAGGGTTTCTTATGATAGGATTGAATCCTACTGAAGGGAGTCGGAGATATGCGGACAACCACGCAGTTGAGCGTTACTTTGCCTAATGAGATGGCCGAGGCAGTAAAATCACGGGTAGCATCGGGTGAGTACGCCAGCGAAAGTGAGGTTATCCGCGACGGATTGCGTACTTTGCTGGCTCGCGATGCTGCGATAGAACATTGGTTGCGCACGGAAGTTGTTGCCGCCTATGACGAGTTGGAGGCAAACCCCACCTGGGCAATTACTTCCACCCAGTTACGCCAACGCCTCGCCCGGCGACAATCCGACCGTATTCACCAAGGTTAGCGAATGAAAAAGGTTGTATATTCTGCCCGGGCGGAGCAACAACTTTGGGAACTGCAGGATTACATTGCTGTAAAATCAGGTTTTTTGGATGTCGGCGAGTCATTCATTTCAGAGATTGTTGATTTTTGTGATTCCATGGGGGAGTTGCCTTTACTGGGAACACTTCGTGAGGATTTGCGTCCGGGTCTGCGAATCGTGGGTTTTCGTCGCCGAGTCGTTATTGCCTACGTAGCACGAGCAAAGCGCATAGAAATTCTTGGTGTCTTTTACGGCGGACAGGACTACGAGTCTCGACTATCTACAGACGGAAATTGAAGTAAAAACCGCCTGTCGGCTAGTAGATAACCATAATCAGGTTGCACCCACTAGCCGACACTCAGTTCACGTTGCCGCGCGGTCAATAATTTTATGAGTTTATTTGCGGCGGCGGATAATCCGTTTGATCATTACCCGGCATATTCTGCGGTTGGATTGCAGCTGGCTGCTGCTGCGGATTATAGGCCGGCTGCGGTTGCCCGCCCGTTGGAACCGGATTCTGTTGAGCTATCTGCTAGCCCTAGCAAAGCGGCAGTTTATCGCGCAAATACGCGACCAAGCCTTCCATGGGGATGCGCTCTTGGGTCATGGAGTCGCGCTCGCGCACCGTGACCGCGTGGTCGGAAACCGAGTCGAAGTCCACCGTGACACAGTACGGGGTGCCGATTTCGTCCTGGCGGCGATACCGGCGTCCCACCGCCCCGGCATCGTCATAGTCCACGTTCCAGAATTTCCGCAAATCCGCTGCAATCCCCCGCGCTAAATCCGGCAGGGTTTCCTTTTTGGACAGCGGGAATACCGCCACCTTAACCGGCGCAAGGCGCGGGTCGAGACGCAGTACGGTGCGCTTATCCACCCCGCCCTTGGTGTTGGGCGCCTCGTCCTCGGTATAAGCCTCGATCAGGAAGGCCATCAGGGAGCGGGTCAACCCGGCGGAAGGTTCAATAACATAGGGCACCCAACGCTCATCCTTGGCCTGGTCGTAGTAATCGAGCTTCTGGCCGCTGGCCTCGGCGTGTACCGACAGGTCATAGTCGGTGCGGTTGGCGATACCTTCCAGTTCTCCCCACTTGGAGCCCTCGAAGCCGAAGGCATACTCAATGTCCACCGTGCGCTTGGAATAGTGCGACAGCTTTTCCTTGGGATGCTCATAGAACCGCAGGTTATCGGCCGAAATCCCCAAATCCGTGTACCAGGCAAAGCGGTGGTCGATCCAGTACTGGTGCCATTCCTCGTCCGTGCCGGGTTCCACAAAGAACTCTAGTTCCATCTGTTCGAACTCGCGGGTGCGGAAAATAAAATTCCCCGGGGTAATCTCGTTGCGGAAAGACTTGCCGATTTGGCCAATCCCGAAAGGTGGTCGCATCCGGGCAGAATTCATCACATTGGCAAAGTTGATAAAGATTCCCTGTGCCGTTTCGGGACGGAGGAAGTGCAAGCCCGACTCGTCATCCACCGGCCCCAAATACGTTTTCAACAGCCCAGAAAATGCGCGCGGCTCGGTCCACTGTCCCTTCACTCCACAGTTCTCACAGGCCACCACGGCCATGTCCACCGTATCGGGATTGTCGATTCCGTGTTTTTCGGCGTATTTTTCCTGCAAGTCGTCCTCGCGGTAACGCTTGTGGCAGCTGGTGCATTCAATCAAGGGATCGGTGAAAGCTTTCAGGTGCCCGGAAGCCTCCCACACCTTCGGCGGCAAAATCACCGAAGAATCCAGCCCCACCACGTCCTCGCGGGAACGCACCATGTAGTTCCACCAGGCCTTTTTGATGTTTTCCTTCAGTTCCACCCCCAACGGGCCGTAATCCCACGCGGCACGGGTGCCACCGTAGATTTCACCGCAGGGATACACGAATCCACGTCGTTTCGCTAAAGAAATCACTTGTTCCAGGGTTGATGCCACGGGGCTGCTCCTTTTCTCTGTTCTCTACTTGCGTCGGTTTCGTCTGTTGCCGCGTGGTTACGCTTCCCCTTCATGAGGTGCCACTTTCCTTGGCAACAAAACATCACTAAGGAACCATTTTAGCCCGACGGGTTGCGGAAAAAGAATTTGTCGACCCTTCGCGCTGTGCCGGCATCGTAAATGGCACCTCGTGAAACGGCGGTTTCACGAGGTGCCACCCGACAATCCAAGTGTTACTTGAGTTCCAACAAGAACCGGTGGTCCAGGTACCAACGCAACGGACGATCCAACACCACTATCGCACCCCCACCCGGATTGGTCTCGGTTTGCGCGGTCAAGCCTTCCAACACGGCCATCGGCAGGGGGGCTTGCACCTCGAACACCCGGTAGGGCTTGTCCTGGTTCAATTTCATGCCACGATTCGCCAAGGGCGTCCCCAAGGCAAACAAAAACTGTGCCTTGTCATCGTCGAAACAGTCCAGCAAATCGCCGGTATGCAATTCATTAGAGCCCGGCTTACCCCCACGCGAAATCGTGCGGGCATCGATGCCAATACTGGTTTTCCGACCCCGTTCGGGGGCATCAACCGGCAACTCGCCAACCGGCAGAACTTCGGTACACAGACGATGCACCAGGTCAACCGCATCTTCCAAGGAATCCACGGTGTCGTAAATCGCGAATTCCGCCCCGCGCTGGGAGCCAACCACATATTCTGTCTCTCCCCACGGCGCCACCACCCACGGGCCTTCTTCAGCGAGGGGCAACTCCGAGTCACGCGGATCAAAACCACGCACCACATCTGCGGCAGTCAAACCCTTGGCTTCCACTAATTCATCGAAATAGCTGCGATAGGGAGCCCCGGATTTGTCGCCAGAATCAGATTCCGGGGGAACGTCCCACAGCCGGTCACCTTTAGAGGAATGTTTCCCGGCACGCTTCTGGGCGCGGTCTTCCCAAATAAGCCGCGCTAACTTGGCGATTTCTTCGTGGCGGTCATCGCGCAACTCCGCGATGACCTTCAAAGGGGTCGCGTCATTAGCCATCGCCGCTTTTTGCACCCTAGTGTCACCATCATGAGCCAGTTTTGCCAATACGGAGGGCGGGGTGCGATTTTGAATCGCTACCAGGTAGCGAGCTCGCCACGGAGCCGCCAGCGCGATAGTATCCAACACCGAATCCGGAATAGTGGTGGATTGCGAAACAAACTCGGCTAAATCGGGGCGTTTACGGATGATTTCTTCCCATACGAAGGTCGGGGCAATGTCAGAAATCGCTCGAAGAAAGTCCTCCTCGCTGTGGGAGGTGATCAAATCAGCGAATTCCTGCACCGAACCAATCACTGCGGACTCCTTTCGAACTCTAACTTTCTATTCTAGCTTAGGACATGCTCGGGCATTTAAACCGGTTACGCCGCGCATACCCGCGCGACGTAACCTAAAATTTGGGGTGTTTTCCCGTTACTTAACCCGATAGCACCAACCATGCGTGTCTTCAACCGTTCCCCATTGGATTCCGGTAATAAGGTCATGGATATGCTTGGTCATAGTTCCGACGGGGATTTCAACGTTAAAGTCTTCGCCGCCCAATCGACCAATCGGAGTTACTACTGCAGCCGTGCCACAAGCAAAGCATTCCGTGACTTTGCCGGATTTGATTTGATCTAACAGCATCAGCAAAGAAATCCGGGCTTCTCGCACTTCCACCCCTTCGTCTCGCAGCAGCTGCATAATCGTCGCGCGGGTGCCGCCCTCCAGGATACAACCCGTCAAAGCCGGAGTGGCGACGTGTCCATCCTGATAAACCACGAACACGTTCATTCCCCCCAGTTCATCGAGGTATGTTCCCGTAGCAGCATCCAGGAAACAAACCTGATCATAGCCTTGTTCTTGGGCGATTACCTGGGCTTGCATGGCACCAGCGTAGTTACCGGATGTCTTCGCCGCCCCGGTTCCGCCCGGACCCGCCCGATGGAATTCCTGGGACACGTAAATGCTGACCGGCGCGAATCCGGATTTGAAATACGGCCCGGACGGGGAAGCCACACAGAAATAGGTGACCTCGTCGGCGGGGCGAACCCCCAGGAAGTCCTGGGAGGCATACATTACGGGACGCAGATACAGGGTGGCTCCGGCGGTGGTGGGTACCCACCGTGCATCAGCACGCACCAAATCCACACAGGAACCCACAAAATCCTCTACCGGCAGCTCCGGCAAGGCCAGACGTCGCGCTGATTGGTTAAATCTGTGGGCGTTGAAGCCCGGGCGAAACATCCAAATCGAGTCGTCTTCACGTCGGTAAGCCTTGAGCCCTTCGAAAATTTCTTGCCCATAGTGCAAAACAGCGGTTCCCGGAGTCACCGGCAACGGCCCGTAGGGTTTAATCGTTTTTTCGCCCCAGCCCGCCGCGCGTGTCCAAATCGAATGCGCCATGTAGTCGCTAAAGTCCTTGCCGAAACGCAGTTCCCCCATGATGCGTTCATATTCGCTTGGTTCCGTTAGGTGGTCGTGGGCTTGCACGACCCACCGCCCCGCAATTTCATCAGCGGGCGGCAGGGGTTGTTTGGCCAATTCTTCCAATGTACTCATTATTAATCCTGCTTCTTTCTTCGTTATTATCTAAAGTTGAACACTTCGTTTTACGCCAAAATCCGACAAAAACCAAAAACGCGCTAAATCCTCAGTCATAAAAGAGCCCCTCCCCCGGGTTTTACCCGGCTACGGCACGGTTTTAGGGGCAAGTTGACGCAACCGCGTCCCCACACTTTCCAAGACGTGGTTTTCATTAGCGGCGCGTAGTGTTTTTAGCTCCACCGCCCCGGCATTTTGATCGGCCATAAAACGCGCGGCAAACTCCCCGCTTTGAATCGCGGCTAAAACCGCTTTCATCTGGGTTTTTACTTCGGGGGTAATCACGCGTGTCCCCCCGGTGTATCCGCCGTATTCAGCCAGGTCACTCGCGGCGGTACGCCGCCCCCACACCCCGGCCTCGCCCAGCCGACGCGCTTGTTGTTCTAGCTGATAGCACACCTCAAAATACGCCACTTCCGGTTGATATCCGGCTTCCACCAGGGTTTCGAAACCGCTTTGAATCAACCGGTTCAGCCCACCACCCAACACGGCCTGTTCACTGAACAAGGCGGCTTCGGTGGCTTGAGCGAAAGTCGTGGCCACCACTCCGGCACGGGTCAACCCGATTGCCGCCGCATAGGATTTCACCACTTCCCACGCCATACCCGAGGCATCTTGCTGAACTGCGATTAGCCCGGGAATTCCCTGTCCGGCCACGAATTCGTCTCGCAACTCATGAACCCGTCCCTGTGGGCAGACCAAGCCGACGTCGAGGCCAACGGCCGGGCGGAGGTATCCGTAACGGACGTTGAATCCCTCGGTGAAGATTACGGTGTCATGAGGTGCCAAGTGGGGGGCGACTTCGGAATCGTAAATGTGGACTTGTCTAGAAAGCGGTAGTGCCACCAGCACCACAGACGCAGCGGCCACGGCCGCCGCCAGGGGCTGCACCTCGAAACCTTGTTCCTGGGCTTTAGCGCCCGCCCGCGTCGTCGACGATAGGCCAATAATGACCTTTACCCCAGAATCCCGCAGATTCAAGGCGTGCGCCGCAGCGAGCGCCCCGTAACCCAACACGGCTACCCGCCGGCTTTGGATAATCCCAAGGTCAGCATCGTCAGCAAATAAAATCTGGGTCATTAATTTCAAGCATACTCGTTTGGAGGCAAAACTACCTCTAGACCCGACTCGACGCTTTGCGTGGTCTCGGTGTCTTCGGGGACTTCCCCGGGCTCGGTGATAGGTGACGCGCCGCGCCCAATAGCCACAGTGCCGGATTGCACGATTTCTTTAATCCCGAAAGGCTCGAGTTCCCGAAACAGCGCGGCGTTCTTCAGCGGTGAGCCACTCGACTCTATAACCAGGGTTTCGTGGGACACGTCAACCACATGGGCGCGGAACATCGCTACGATTTCCAGCACCGCCGTGCGTTGAGCCTGGGCGACTGCAACCTTGATGAGTACCAGTTCGCGTTCCACGGCGTTTTCCGGTTCTACCTCGACGATTTTCAGGACATTGCCAAGCTTGTGTAACTGTTTCTTAACCTGTTCCAAGGGCACTTCGGAAACATCAACCACAATCAGAATTTGGGAGAATTCCGGGTTCTCGGTGGGAGCTCCCGATAGGGACGTGATGTTAAAAGCACGGCGAGCAAACAGTGCGGCTACCCGAGCCAACACGCCGGGTTTATTTTCCACCAATACACTCAAGGTACGAGTTTTCCTCATGGTTCACTGCCTCTCTAATTGCAACTTCGCTAACTGTGCAGTATATCAAGATGCCTGTGCCCAAAGTCCTTGTTGAGAGGGGATTTTGAATGGTTAACTCGGTACTGTGCGATTTAAACCCTCTGAAACCTTAGGACACTTATTTGCCAGCAAGGCGAAACCTGCCACTAATGCTGGGGACGACAAAGATTCCAAGCCCGAGGCAAGCCCGGCATCAGAAGTATCTACCGAGGAACCTCCGGTAGTTCTAAACACCCAAAGTCTGTTAGAACTGGAACAAACCCAGATTACTCTCTCGGAGCAATCCCGCACGATTATGCGCCTGGGACATGCTCTCCAGGCTTGCGGAGCTTCGGCTTATCGCATCAAGATTTCCATGGCGCGTTTGGCGACTGCCCTTGGTGCCGACGAGCACAATGTACAAGTCACCTTTGGGGAAATTAGTTCTACGGTGTATCTGCCACCGTATTCGCGTACCGCTGTTTTGGAGCAACGCGCCTTTGGGACAAACGCCGCGAAACTCGACCGGTTGCGTAACTTTGTGCAGAATCTGAAACCGGGAACCACCATAGCGGCCGCGAATGCCGCCATGGATCGTATCGATTCCTATCCCCTAGAGTACGGAAAACTGGTAAACGCTTTAGCTTCAGGGATTGCTTGTGCGTGTTTCTGTTTCTTGAACCGGGGGGGCTTGGTTGAATGTCTCTTGGCTGGCTTGGCGGCGGGGTTGGGGCAATTCCTGCGCAAACTGATGATGACCCGGAAATTCAACCACTTTGCGGTGTGGCTGGTAGCGGGTTTCGCGGGAGCAACCTTCTATATTATATTTGCCACCCTGCTGGAACTGATACTGCATCAGTGTATGAGTACCGGTGATTTGAGCGCACTGCCCATATGGTTGCGTGGGGATTCCATCGGTTTGCGTTCCGGGATTGTTTCGGCAGTGTTGTTTCTGGTTCCCGGTTTCCCGCTGATTACTTCCATGCTGGATTTGGTGCGTATGGACTTGTCGGCGGGTATTCCCCGGTTTGTTTACACATTGATGCTGGTGGTTTCCGCTGGGGTAGCCGTGTGGCTGGTCTCGGTGGTGTTTGACTGGGCGGTTGATCCTCCCGCACAGCCCCCAATACATGGGGTGTGGTTGTTTGTAGTCCGCGCAATTTGTTCTTTTATTGCTTCTACCGGATTCGCCATGCTGTTTAACTGCACCTGGCGGCTGAGTATCTATGCGGGTCTGATTTGCGGGGTGGTGAACCCTTTGCGCTTCCTGGCGGTTGATAACGGGGTGACCTGGCAGCTCGCGGTGGGGTTAGAGGCGTTAGCGATTGGTCTGTTGGCTGACGTGATTTCGCGGGCGGCAAATTTTCGGTATTCACGAGTTTCCTTGTCTGTTCCTGCGGCCGTGCTCATGGTTCCCGGTGTACCACTTTATGCGGCTCTGACCCACCTAAATGACGGGGATTATTCCCAAGCCTTCATATCGCTAACTGAGGTGTCGGTAGTAATCTTGGCCATCGGCATCGGTTTGGCCAGTGCCCGGATGCTCACCGACCGTAACTGGCTGCAAGATCGCGTGTTGAAAGGCAATCACCCGGTTCTAAATCCTGACACCCGGTCAGATTACAGTATGCGCTGATAGTATTTAAGAGTGTTATGTTCACCCCCCGTTTAGGGCTATCCCGGTTCTGGAGACAGGGACGAGTTTAGGAGGACTCTTGCTCGAATATTTTGCGGCCAATCCAATTGTGATGCTGACCTTCCTATTGGGGGTCGGTATGGCACTTGGACACATCAAGATTAAGGGCGTTTCACTGGGCGCTGCAGCGGTGCTGTTTTTGGCTATAGCTATCTCCGCGTGGGGCAGAGCCTCTGGTGTTGAGCTAAAGATTCCCCGCGAAATCGCGGTTCTAGGTCTGGCTCTGTTTGCTTTCTGCATCGGTACGAATGCAGGAACCAGCTTTTTCGCCACCTTAAAGACCGCTTGGAAAGCTATTTTGCTGCTGATTGGATGCTACATAGTGGTTTGTTTGCTTGGGGTGGGGATCGGAATGATGCTGGGCATGAACGCAGCGCAAATCGGTGGCACCATCGCCGGGGCATTGACAAACACGCCTATGCTGGATGCCGTGGGCGAAACTTCCGACGATCTAGCGGGTGCCACGGTGGGCTATTCTATTACCTACCTTTATGGCGTGCTGGGGATGATTCTGTTTGCTTCTCTGGCATTGCGCGCGGGCAAGAGCGATAAGGACGCCCCCACCCCTCTGGTGACTAAAACCATCAGAGTCGAAACAGCGGCACAACCCCGCCTGGGCGAAATCTTTGAACGCTTCGATGAAAAACTGGCGATTACCCGTTTGCGTCGCGGGGAAACCGGACCGATTATGCGTCCGAATATGTCCGATACCTTGAACAAAGATGACCTGGTAACCATTGTGGGTGAAGCCGCCTCGGTTGACCAGATTATCAAGGAACTGGGACACCCTTCTTCCCATCCGCTCCAAATTGACCGCCATTACCTGGATTACCGGCGCATCACCCTTTCTGATGTAGCGAAGGCCGGCAAGACTATCTCGGAGCTCAATATGGGAGATCGCTTCCAAGCCACGATTTCTCGGGTGCGTCGTGGGGATGTGGACATGGTGGCGTACCCGGATTTGGTACTACAGTTGGGTGATCGGCTGCGCGTAGTGGCGCCGAAGGCCAATATTAAAGTGATTACCAAATACCTGGGCGATTCCACCCGTGGTCTGACCTCCTTGAACCCGGTGGGGCTTGGCGTGGGGATAACGCTAGGTTTCTTGATTGGCCAGATTCCGATTCCGAACCCGGGCGGCGGGTATTTCTCGGTGGGATACGCAGCCGGGGCAATTATCATGGGCCTGATTATGGGGCGAGTGGGTCGTATCGGTCCCTTCGTAACCGGCCTGCCCTACACGACCGGACAAGTGCTGGGAGAAATTGGCCTGTTGCTGTTCTTAGCGCAAGCCGGGGTCAACGCCGGGGGCGCGATTCAAACTGCTTTCACCGGGGGCGACTGGTGGAGAATCCTGCTGGTAGGGTTCATAGTCACCAATCTTTTCGGTATCCTTCTTTACATTTTCATGCGGTGGATTGGCAAAATGGGTGGCACGAAACTGGCTGGCTTTATGGGAGGTGCCCAAACCCAGCCGGCTGTGATGGGCTTTGCCAATGACCAAACCAATGTCGACCCGCGCATTTCCCTGGGCTATGCCATGGCCTATCCGGTGGCCATGATTACCAAGATTCTGTGCGGCACTTTCATCGGGATGCTCTAACGGGTTCATTTAATTCATTTAATTCATTTAATGCTTTGGGGTTGTCCGTAATTGTTGACAGGTTGGGTGTTTAGCACCTTTTTCTGGAGTTAAGTTCGGTGGGGTGTGCCCGAATAGTGGAAGAATCGGGGGGAGGCTGGCACATGCTGTCATCCCCACCTGCAAAAATCCCCCATTGTTTTAGGGAATTGCCTATACAACAGTCGCACTCTTTCCCTTAGCGTGATATATTAAAAATGGCTTTACGTTTGAGTAAGAAACTTCGCAACCCGCGCTGCCCCAAATAGGAAAAGCAGCGCATTACCCAGCTTGCTAGGGATATGCGCGCCGGTAAGGTTCACACCATCTCGCTCAACCAGCTGAAAACTGAACTAGGACTTGATAAGTTTCCTCCGATTCCCAATATTCTCGACACAATGAACGCGCAGAACTGAGACGCTTCCACCGAGGTTCTTAATAAGGCGGGCGAACAAGCCGCAGCTGGGGCAGAAAAGGCTTCGCGGTTGTAGCCGGGGAAGTCAAAGACTTAGCCTCGGATACCGGAAACGCCACTAGTGAAATCGGCGATAAAATCACCCAGATTCAAGCCGATATCGAAGAAGCCGTCACCGCGATAGGTGAAATCACGAATATTATTTCCTCTATCAACGACTACCAAACCACTATCGCGGCGGCGGTAGAGGAACAAACCGCAACCACCAATGAAATGTCACGCTCCGTTTCGGAAGCCGCTGATGGCATGTCCCAAATCTCCGGCTCGATTGCTTCCCTGGCGCAAACCGCCAAAGACAGCCGCACCGCCGTAGACGGAATGAACGAACAGTTCGTCCAGCTCCGTGCCGCTTCCGGCTCGCTCAAAAAACAAGCTGAAGCCTTTAAACTGTGAGCACTGCGAGTCTCTAGTCTTTCAGATTACTACCCCACAACGTTTGCCCCCCGGAAAATTCCGGGGGGCAAACCGTTAGGAAGAACACAGCAACTTTAAGGCGGTTGCCCTCTGGTGAGACCGGGTTAGGTAGTGGCAGTTTAGGGCGCTGGAGGTTTGTGCTTTATGGAAGAAAATGAAGTCGCAAGTAGTAAGTGGGACAACCCAGACGCTATGAAGCTCAAGGCGTTGCCTAATCCGGCAACAATTCGCCTAGAAACAGTCGCCACGTTCCGGTAGGATTGCTTCGTGGAAACAGTGCTGCAAGGGCGCGGGTTGCGCCGTAGTTTTGGGGATTTCTGGGCGGTAGACGGGGTTGACCTCGACCTTCACCCCGGAAAGATTACCGGTCTGATTGGCCCCAACGGAGCGGGGAAAACCACCTTGCTACTCATGCTGGCCGGAATGTTGGCTCCTACGCAGGGCAACATCACCGTGGCGGGGATGGACTACCAGACCCAACCCCGCCAAGCGCGTGCCCAGATTGGCTGGCTTCCAGATTCCTTCGGCTCGTGGGGGGAGCTGAAAGTCAAAGAAATCCTCAGCTATTTCGGGTGCCTCTACGGTTTGGACGCTCCCACCGCCGCAAAGCGCACGCGGGAGCTGCTCGAAACCGTGCGTTTAACCGAAATGGCAGACAAATATGCCCATGTTTTGTCCCGCGGCCAAAAACAACGCCTGGGCGTGGCTCGGACATTACTGGCGACCCCAAAGGTGCTGCTGTTGGACGAGCCCGCTTCCGGGATGGATCCTGGATCTCGCATCGAGTTGCGCGAACTGTTGCGCCGGCAAGCCGATTCCGGGGTGGCGGTGCTGGTTTCATCCCATATTTTGACCGAGCTAGAAGACATGGTCGATGACGCGATTTTCATGCAGGGCGGGAAAGTCGTGGAACTTTCCACTCTAAATACCGGCGATTCCGGTTCTAAGACTGGCTCCCTCCACTACCAGCTAAAGATATTAAACCCGGATAAACTAGCGGATTTCTTAGCGCAAAACCCCGGTGAAGCTTTAAAACAGCTGGCACCTCATGAAGCAGAATTAAACGTAACAGACGAAGCCACGGCAGCCGACTGGCTCACGCGCCTGGTACAAGCCGAAGTACAGGTTGGCGCCTTCACCCCCGCGAAACAAAGCCTGGAGGAACTCTATATGCAGATGGAAGGCGGTAAACGCAGTGAGTAACGAAAACCTGACTCCGGAAACCGGTGTTCCCGCTGATATGAGTGCCCTGCCCTCGGAAACCGGCGCCACCGCCGACAAAAACGCTATGAATCCCGAAACCGGCATTCCCGCCGTCAAAACTACCCTGCCCTCCACGTGGAGCGCGGTGGGCACCGTATTCAAGCTGGAGCTGCTGGGGCGTGTGCGTTCCAAAAAGTGGATTATCGCCCTGGTGGTGTGGATTGCGGTGCTGGTGTTGACCTGGCTGGGCACCCTGGCTTTTGCGCGACAATATATGTGGGGTGGCGAAGTCGGATCCACCCCCCAATATGAGGTTTTGATGTGGGTGTTGGGTATGCTGCTGTTCTTTGCCACCGCCGTGTCCTTGGTGGTGGCACCCGCACTCTCGTCCACCAGTATTAACGGCGACCGCGAAACCGCGAACCTGGCGATTTTGCAGGTCACGCCGATTACCCCGGGGCAACTGTTGTGGGGGAAACTGCTGGCAGCCTGGATTTCCGGGATGGTGTTCGCACTGGCGGCGGCGATACCGCTGGGTATCATGGTCACTATACACGGCCTGGGATGGGGAATGTTGGGGCGCTCTCTGGCGATTATTTTGGTAGAGATTTTCGTGGTGTGCGCCCTGGGATTGGGTTTTTCGGCGGTGATTACCCGCCCGGTGATTTCAGTGCTGATTACCTATCTGGTGTTGGGGGCGCTGACCGTGGGTGGACCGATGGCTTTTGCCTTTACCTATCCGGCGGTTTTGGAAAAAGTCGAACATCCCGTGATGATTCTAGACCAGAATCCCCCTGCTAAAGGGGTGCCTTATGGTACCTATACGCAGAAATACGAAAAAGAAAGCTGGACTGAATACTGTTACCAAAGTACCCGCGACAATACCGTCTCCCATACTGACCGCACCTGGTTTCTGCTGATGACCTCGCCCTTTACCATTCTGTCCGATGCCGCCACCGGGCTGCAGACTGGACGTAAAGCCTTGGCCGCGAAAAACGATGAGCAGCGTTACTCGGTGAATTCCAGTTCTCCCTTCGCTTTGATATCGGCGAGTGTAGCCGATGCCCGTCGCCCCCGCCCCAGCTCTGCGCAGTACCTGCAAAAGTTGAAAGCCGTCCCCCAGCCCTATATCTCTGTTTGGGATGATTGCTATATAGATAAAGACAATCAGGTTCATGACGCTAACGATGACAAGCAGCTGGATGCCGCCCGAAGCAACTTCTCCGACGACAGACTCGGGTTTCTGTCCTATATGGGACACTGCTGGTATTGGGGGCTGGGTCTGCACGTGGTGCTGGCCGTAATCGCGGTGGTCGTCGCCTGGCGACGCCTGCGCACCCCGGTGCGACACCTGGCTAAAGGCGTGCGCATTGCCTGATAAACCAAGAACTTGTTGTCTACAATCTTCTTCGCTGCTTCTAGGCTAGAATTGGCATATGTCTTTAAGTCCTCTACTTGAATACGCCGAGCGAGAACGTCTTGCTGCGGCCAGCAAGCTGAGCACGCAAAACCAAGCCAAACTCGGCCAATATTTTACCCCAGTAACTACAGCTCAGCTAATTGCGAGAATGGCCGAACTACACCAGTCCGGGACAATACGAGTGCTGGATCCGGGTGCCGGGTCAGGAATACTTACGGCTGCCCTCGTAAATAGGATTCTGAAAGAAACAACCAGCCTCAAAGTGGAGGTACTTGCTATAGAGACAGATACGCAATTAATTCGGCACCTGGAAACCACATTAAACGCCTGTATTAACGCAGGCCACGGACGTGTTAAGGCAAGTTGGGTAAATGCTGATTTTATTCTCGATTCAACTGGTTTAAACCATTCTCTAAATCTAGAGAAAAAATTTGACTTAGTAATAGAAAATCCACCCTACGGAAAACTTGGGGTAAAAGATACAAAGCGAATTGCTATGCGTTCACGCGGCGAGGACGCCCCAAATCTTTACACCGCGTTTCTTTCTCTTTCTATCGATGCACTGTGCAGCGATGGGCAGCTGGTAGCAATTACCCCTCGATCATTTTTTAACGGGTCTTACTTCAAAGATTTTCGTTTTCAATTCTTAGACAATATCGCCCTGCGTAAAATTCATGTTTTTAGTTCCAGATCATCGATTTTTTCAGACTCTGGAGTACTGCAGGAAAATGTTATTTTTCAGGGAATTCGAGGAGCCCAACACCTACCAGTAGTACTTTCTGAAAGTGCCGACGAAAATACCCGAGTTACAAGCAGAATCATCGATTATGAGGATGTCATCTTTCCAAATGATCCACATAGATTCATCAGATTGCCTCTTGGAGTAAGCGACGCCGAAGCCACAGACGTAATTTTAAACCAGCCCTGTTCTTTAGATGATTTAGGAATCCAGGTATCTACCGGCAAGGTCGTTGATTTCCGTTTTCGCGATTCGCTCTGCGATTCTGAACACCCTGATGCTGCACCTCTTATCTATCCAGGAAATTTACGAAACGGAACAGTAGACTGGCCAAGAGATATTCGGAAACCACAGTGGTTCATTCCCACTAACGATAAAGCTAGGAAGATGCTTCTTCCCCAGGGTTGGTACACCTTAGTCAAACGATTCAGCGCCAAAGAAGAACGTCGCCGGGTGGTAGCTTCAACATGGTCTCCGGAGCAATACCCAAGCAACGTAGCATTTGAAAATCACCTCAATATTTTTCATTCAAACAATCAGGGTATTGACGAAAAACTTGCTAAAGGTATCGCAGTCTGGATGAATTCCACATTCATAGATAAGTTCTTTAGAACTTTTTCTGGACATACACAAGTTAATGCTACAGATTTACGCACACTTAGATTTCCTTCCAGAGAAACACTAAGAAGCTTGGGACAAAAGAACCCCCAATCTCAACAGTATATCGATGAAGCAGTAATGGAGCTAACCATCAATGACAGAGCTAAACAATGAAGCCTACGACAAAGTTGAGGATGCCCGGTTTATTCTCGAAAACTTGGGCATGGATGCCGAGCGCAGCAACGAACGCTCCGCGCTCGTTTTTCTGTCTTTGCTAGGTATAGCTCCTGATTCCCCTTGGGTCAGTGCCTCCAATTCGATGCTTGGCACCAGAGCGATAATGGATTTCATCAGGGATAAATACGAAAAGAACTACGCACCGAATACCCGCGAAACTATTCGCCGCTTCACTTTACACCAATTTATCGAGGCGCTACTTGTTACCCAAAATCCAGACAAGCCAGACCGACCCATAAATTCTCCGAACTGGAATTATCAAATCACAGCCGAAACATTAAAATTAGTTCACCACTACGGACAAGAGGACTGGAGCATCCTTTTGAATGATTACCTAAAAAGTATTCCAGGAATTAAATCTAAATACGCCGCACAGCGAGAGATGGAAAAGATTCCTTTAATACTACCGAACGGAAAGAATTTTGCTCTCACACCAGGAGGACAAAATATTTTAATTAAATCAATTGTAGAGGAGTTTTGTCCACGTTTCACACCCGGTGGTCAAATTATTTACATCGGTGACGCTGGAAGCAAATGGGCACTATTTGAAGAAAAAGCACTTTCTAGTTTGGATGTTACCGTTGATGAGCATGGCAAAATGCCAGATATGGTCATATACCTTCGCAGCAAAAACTGGTTAGTGCTCATTGAAGCAGCCAGTTCACACGGCCCAGTGGATTCCACACGAAAAAATGAACTATCCGAACTATTTTCTTCTTCCACAGCCGGACTCGTCTACGTTTCCTGTTTTCCAAGTCGAACCGAATTCCGTAAATATGTAGATAAAATCGCCTGGGAAACAGACATTTGGTGCGCTGATAATCCCACTCATATGATTCACTACAATGGTGAGAGATTCTTAGGACCTTACAATTAAGCATCCTAAGCATTTTCTTACTAAGTCTGCATATTCTTTTCTAAGTAATAATGAAGTAATCTTGGCCGGTGATAGTGGTCAGCAGGGATAGTCCAGTGGCGGGAACGGCTTGGATTAGTTCGGTTTTGGCGGGGGCATCAAAACCGGTCGGAGCAAACACGTTCCCAGAGTCGGCAGTGGCATAACCCGGGTCAGTTGCCACCCAATCGACCAGCTCGCGCCAATCGCTGATTTCAAGACCGAATTCCACACCCAACTTGAGGATTTCCGCCTGGCATTCCACCAGTTTCCACGGTTCCCAGCGCTTCGACCCGCTTCGATTCGACTTGTTTCGATTCGACTTGTTTCGATTCGACCCGCTTCGATTCGACTCGTCTCGATTCAATTCGCCCGGCTTCGGGTGGTGCGGTGGCTGGCGTTTATCCCCCAAATTCATGAGGTGCGTGTCCCCAACGCGCCACACCCCGAAACTGGCACCTAATGAAACCAAACGTTTGCGCGCCAAGTGCACGCCCAACGCGGCGCATTCCACCCCGATAAACCGCAAACCCAAGCCCGCAGCCGCCACCAAAGTCGAACCGGATCCCGCGAAACAATCCAAGACCAGCCCCCCCGGCGGACAAGCCCCCCGCAAGGCGCGTTCCATCACGGCCAGCGGTTTCTGGGTCGGATACCCCACCCAAGACGTGGCGTGATTGGGCGGGCGGGGAATATCCCACACATCGGGCGCGACCATCCCCTCGGGGTGAAATAAACCACGCCGTTTCGGGGCAATTGCCGCCCGGTAGGGCACCCGCACCGCGTCGGGGTCAAAGAAATTTCGCCGCGCATTCTTGGCATAGAATAGAATCGTGTCGTGTTTGCGCCCGAACCGGCGCCTTGACCCACCCCCGGAACCATAAATCCAAACGATTTCATTCAACAGGTTACGCGACCCGAACACTTCGTCGCACACCAGGCGCAGGCTCGCGGCCGCATGCCAGTCGCAGTGCACGAAAATCGAGCCGGTGTCCGCCAACAGTTCCCGCAACGCCCCTAGACGCTCGAACATGAACTGCAGGTATTGCGCATCATCCCACCGGTCGCCGTATTGTTTTTGTTCCAGAATCTGCCCGCCATCCCCGTGTAGCGCCATTTTGGCGACATAATCTGCCTGCGAGTTATACGGCGGGTCAATGTAGACGCAATCGACGCCACCTGCGAACTCCCCCGCCAGGGCTCCCAGCGCCGCCAGATTTTCCCCCACATACAGTCGGTTGTCGAGGGGCGGATTCATGAGGCGCGAGTCCAATTCCTGGCTGTAGTGCTCTTTTAAAGCAAAACTTTGGGGCGTGGGCGGAGGAAAATTCCAAGCGTGTTTACCTTCCCAAGTCAGTTCCACGCCGCGCTCGTTCATGGTTCTACTCTAACAAGGGTTCACTACAAACTGGGCTGTGGAACCACATCAAGATAAGTTGTAGAATTGCGGACATCGGGAAAAGGAGCACACGTGGCCGACTACGAAGAATACTTCCAGAGTCTGGAGCGCAATATCGTCTCTCCCTTGAATCGGGCGCGGGTCAAGAAAATTCTCGAAAGAAACGGCTGGTCATACCAGGTTGGTAATGAAGGCGATATTGCCGGGGCATGGGAAAACGGGATTTACCATTTCGAGGTCACGGGGAATCGCGATTCGGTGTTGTGCGTGCGCGGCACATGGCGCGGCAAGCTCGAACTGGACGATTTCATGTTGGTAAACTCCCTGTGCAACCGTTGGAACACCGAGTATTACTGGCCGAAAACTTATGCGCGGGTTACCGATAATCGCGAACTTTTTGTCCACACGGAACTGCCAATCAGCTACCATGCCGGGTTGACCGATTCCCAGTTAGACGAACACCTGCATTGTGCCCTGGAGTCCTCCGAGGATTTCTTCGAGAAACTGGGCGAAAAATTCCCCCAGTTCGACGAGGGCACCCCGGACGAGGAAGCTTAGCTAGCCCCCCACTGGTCGGATTCCCCCGCGCATACCCCAAAAAACGCTAGCTCGGCAGCAACCACCACAGGGGGTGCCCCTGGGCGCGGTAGCGTTCCAGGAATCGCTCGATTCGCACCGACCAATAGGCAAACAGCCCGTTTCGCACCAGCAAAACTTGGCGGGGGTTCTCCTTCGATTTCGTCAGTCCAATCTCGGCATAAAAACCTCGGCGGGAAAACAGCGTGTAATCCCATTCCAAACTGAGCACACTTTCGATTTCATCAAGGCGCTCCGGCGGCTCTTTGCGTTCCTCGTCGGTCAGTTCACCAACAATCTGATCCGTGACCTCACGGCTCATTAAGTGCGACATGTCACGAGTTTGGCTGGGTTCTGGCGCTAAATTTCGCAGCCTAGATTCCGCGCTGTCATCAACCGAAATGGCACCTAATGAACCCGTCCCCAAATCAGCCAGAGCTGCCGTCCCCCCCGAAGCCGCCACCTTTGCAACCGATTTACCGGGACAAACCGCGTCCAGGGCGATGGCCGAACCAATCCCGAAAATCCGAGGGAAACTGGGATTGCGGAAGGTCTGGGGCAAGACAGCCTCCGGTTCACCCCTGGAATTTTCTTGCAGACGCGCATCCACCTTGAAACGCCCCCAGCGGTCGTAGAGCTGCCCGGAAATATCTTGACCTTCCGGATTTTTTACTTCCAGGGGGGTCAGGACTCGCGAGGCCTCTACCGCCAGCAACTGGCAGGTAATCTCTTCCGGGCTGCCCTCGCCATCAGCGGAAACATAGCGCAAGCGGTTACCGTTAACATTCGACAAACGCTTGCCGCGATGCAGCACAATCCTATAGCGGTGCAACAGCTTTTCGATAGCCTGACGAGCAGCCTGTTCCATTTCTGGGTTCTCGTTCAAGGTATAGAGCCACGGGCGCCCGGCATCAAAAAAATGAATCTGTACCCGGTTGCGCAAGCCCTCTGCGCGCAACACTCCATCCACTGCCAAGGCGTATTCCAAAGCTCCGTAATAGCCGCCCATACCGCGAGCCGCACGCCCCACTGCTATCACCCGGGGGCTGTCCCCCAGCGGCGAATCCTGAATCTCCGAGGCCAGGCGACGTAGTTCCGCCTCGCCCGCTATCGCGGAATCCAGGCGGTCTATTACGCAACTGGCCACGGTGGCGCCCTCGGTAGGCAGCCCCGCCACCCGGTTCATGTCATGTCCCGTCGCCACCACCAAAAAATCATAGGGAACCCGGGCAATTTCACCGGAAAGTGGCGAACCTGTGAACTGGATTTCCACTTGGGGTCGCGAATCGTCGCGCAAGCCTTGCGGGTAAATAACCCGCGCCAATGCCTGGTGGAAAATAATGCCTTTGCGTCGATAGAGCGAACCCAGGGGCACGGTTTCGTGTACGCTGGCTTGCAGCCCGGCCGCAATGTGGGGCAAACAATCGGGGTTTACCCACAGCGAGTCGGGGCTGATTACAATCACCTGGTGCTCTCCATCCAGGCGGTGACGCAGTCCCAGGGCGGTGGCATGGCCGGACGTGCCGGCGCCGATTACGACGATTCTGGCCACTGTGGCTATTTCTCCAGTCGTTTCTTCAAATTGGAATTGGCTTGTTCCACCGGGCGGATTACCAGCCGGTCAATATTCACATGTGGGGGTTGGTGCAAAGCCCAGGCTATCGCGCGGGCAATATCCGCCCCAATCAGGGGATTATCCACCCCAGCATAAACTTCGGTAGCCGCCGCCGTGCTGCCCAGCCGGTTCAAGGAAAACTCGGGGGTTTGCACCAAGCCGGGACAAATCTCAATCAGTCGAATCGGGCGACCCACCAGTTCCAGCCGCAAGGTTTGCGGCAGCATGGCCTCGGCGTGTTTCGCGGCCGTGTATCCCGCCCCACCCGGATAAGTCTCGTGGGCGGCCGTAGAGGTCACGAACACGATGTCACCCTCGCCTTGAGCCATCATGTCGGGCAACAGGGCTTGGGTCAAGCGCAAGGTAGCGAGGACATTGCGGTCATACATGGTTTGCCACCGTTCGGGTTTCGCATCCACTACTGTGTCTACCCCGAGGGCTCCCCCGGCGTTATTGACCAGGGCATCCACCTTTCCGCCCTGGTGTGCCCAGTCGGTCAGTGCCGCGATGTGGGTGGGTTCGGTCAAATCGGCGGCGAAGGCCTGGCATCCGGTTTCGGCGGCGAGGGCGGCGAGGCGCTCAGTTCGCCGCGCGGTGGCCAGCACCTGCCAGCCGTCAGCGCTAAGTTTCTTTACGGTTTCCCACCCGATGCCGGTAGAGGCTCCCGTAACCAAGACCCGTCCGGGCTGGCGGGGTGGGGCTTCCGGGGGACAGGGGATGCCAAAGTTTGCTTCGGGGTCATGAGGTGCTTGCGCGGTTACTGGACCTAGTGTCGTCATTCTGTGCCTCTCAAATTTCGGGGTCTGTGGGCAAGATAATAAACCTATTCTACAATTGCGGGGCTTTTGGCCGGGGAGGATGCCGGTTTTTCAGCGGCTGTGGTTCGCATGATTGAAGCAGCGATGATTCAAGATGCCCAGGCCACAAAATAGCAAGCACCTCATGAACGCGCCGATTTAAGCAATACCGCAACCCGACGGGTAGACTGTTCACAAAAACCCCAAACAAAAGGAAAACAATGACGGAAGCGATTACCTATCCCCAGACCCTAGCCGCGCCCAAGGTTCCGGCCAAAACCACCCTGGAAGGAATCGAGGACAAGTGGCGCAAATTGTGGGCTGACCAAGGCACCTACGATTTCAACCCCGAGACGACCCGCGAAGCCGTGTATTCCATCGATACTCCCCCACCCACCGTATCGGGCTCCCTGCATGTCGGGCACGTGTTTTCCTATACTCACACGGATTTGGTGGCGCGTTACCAGCGCATGAGGGGCAAAAACGTGTTCTATCCGATGGGCTGGGACGACAACGGTCTGCCCACCGAAAGGCGCGTCCAGAATTATTTCGGAGTGCGATGCGACCCGTCGCTGCCCTATGACCCGGATTTCCGCCCCCCCTACGAGGGTGGCGAAGGCAAGTCGATTAAGAATGCCGACCAGGTACCAATCAGTCGCAAAAACTTCGTGGAACTGTGCGAGCGGTTGACAGCTGAGGACGAAAAACAATTCGAGGACTTGTGGCGGCGGCTCGGTTTGTCGATTGATTGGTCTTACACCATGCAAACCATCGGGCAACGCGCCCAGCGGGTCGCCCAGACGTTTTTCTTGCGCAATCTGGCGCGCGGCGAGGCCTATCAGGCACAGGCACCCGGCCTGTGGGATGTGACTTTCCAAACCGCCGTGGCACAAGCCGAGTTGGAATCGCGGGAATATCCCGGGTTCTACCATTCTTTAGCGTTCCACCGTGAGGACGGGGCTGGGGATATCGTAATCGAGACGACCCGACCAGAGCTGCTGGCAGCCTGTGGGGCGCTGATTGCGCACCCGGACGACGAACGCTACCAGGATGTTTTCGGCAAGTTTGTGATTTCCCCCGGTTTCGGGGTGCGGGTACCCGTGTTGGCGCATCCCTTAGCCGAGATGGAAAAGGGCTCCGGTATTGCCATGTGCTGCACCTTTGGCGACTTGGTTGACGTGCAATGGTGGAAGGATTTGAGCCTTCCCACCCGGGTGATTCTAGGTAAAGACGGGCGGATTGTGCGCGAAGTGCCCGAATGGATTGAATCAGAAGCCGGACGCCAATTATTTGCGGACACCTGCGGGAAAACCACCTTTAGCGCCCGTAAAGTGGTAGTGGAGGCCTTGCAGAACAGTGGCGAAATGTTGGACGAACCCAAGGCAACCCAACGGATGACGAACTTTTATGAAAAGGGTGATAAGCCCCTAGAAATCGTGACCTCACGCCAATGGTACATCCGCAATGGCGGGATGCCTTATACTCGGGCGGACAGCGACGTGGACTTGCGCGAGGAGCTGCTGGAACGCGGGCGCGAGTTGGATTTCGTTCCGGATTTCATGAGGGTGCGTTATGAAAACTGGGTCAATGGTTTGAACAGCGACTGGTTGATTTCGCGACAGCGCTTCTTTGGGGTGCCACTGCCCTTGTGGTACCCGATTTTGGATTCTGGCGAAGTCGACTATGACCATCCGTTGACTCCCGCCGAAGACGTGTTGCCCATTGATCCAACCACGGATGTGCCCGCCGGTTACACCGAAGCGCAACGCGGAGTGCCGGGCGGTTTTCAAGCCGAGGTCGACATTATGGATACTTGGGCCACATCCAGTTTGACACCGGAGATTTACGCGGGTTTCCTGCATGACGACAAGTTGTTCGCCAATACTTTCCCCATGGATTTACGCCCGCAAGGCCAAGATATTATCCGCACTTGGTTGTTTTCCACGGTGGTGCGCTCGCACTTGGAGTTTGGGACTTTGCCATGGCGCCAAGCCGCTTTGTCGGGTTGGATTTTAGATCCAGATCACAAGAAAATGAGTAAATCCAAGGGGAATGTGGTCACCCCGATGGGGCTGTTGGAAAAGCATTCCTCGGATGCGGTGCGCTATTGGGCGGCTTCGGCTCGTTTGGGCACGGATGCGGCCTTTGACGAAGGACAGATGAAGGTCGGGCGACGCTTGGCTATTAAACTGCTTAATGCTTCGAAGTTTGCGCTGTCAATGGGCGGTGACGGGGAACTGGTCTTGGATTCCGAGCGGGTTACCGTACCGGTGGATAAGTCGCTGTTGGCCATGCTGGCGAAGGTTATCGACACGGCCACCACTGCCTTTGAAAAGCTCGATCACGCCCGCGCCTTGGAGGTTACCGAATCGTTCTTCTGGACTCTGTGTGACGACTACCTGGAGCTAGTCAAAGACCGGGCATATGGTGTGGATACCTGGACGGATCAGTCGGGGGTGGATTCGGCACGTACTACCCTGGCTTTGGCGATAGACGCGGTGGTGCGCCTGTTGGCGCCTTTCTTGCCTTTCACCGCCGCAGAAGTCTGGTCGTGGTATCGCCCCGGTTCAGTACACCAGGCTTCCTGGCCAGAATCCGGGAACTTAGCAACAGTTGGCGGCGACCCGGAGATTCTGCGAGCCGCCGGCGCGACACTGTCCGCTTTACGCAAGGTGAAGTCAGACGCGAAGGCCTCGCAGCGCACCCCGTTCCTAGAAGCCACTGTTTCGATTCCCACAGGTGTTTTGGCGGCAGTGGAAGCCGCGCGCGGTGACTTGCAGGCCGCCAACCACGTGGAAGGCGAGCTGCGCTTCGTGGCGAAAGAAGTGGAAGAACCCGTGGTCAGCATGTCGGTGCTCGGGGAGCCCCCGGCGAAGCCGGTCAAACCGGCACAAAAGTAGCTAGCTGCCCAGACAGACCCCGGGGTGGCCGGAAATTTCCTGGCCACCCCGGTTTATCAGTCGCGCCTAGCCCAGATTAGTCAGTAAAATAAGCTTTGACTAACTCTTAGCAACAGCAACTAAGGAGTAAATAAGTGGCTGAAACCGAAACCTTTCAATCCCCAATCAAAGTGACTGTTCTTCCCGACGGCACTATGGAGGCTTTCAACCCCAGTACAGTCAAAATTCCCTACTCGTGGAATATTGTGAGACTGCTCTTGAACCGAGTGAAGCGCAACCCCGACGCAACCCTTATCGAGCGAAAAGTCGGACTGGGTTACGAATGGCAGCCTATCACCGCAAAACAGTTCCTAGACGAAGTTGACTCGGTGGCGCGCGGTTTGATGGCACTGGGATTACGCAGCGGGGATCGGATGGCGGTGATGGCACATACGTCTTTCGAATGGACGCTGCTGGATTACGCATGCTGGAGCGTGGGGGCGGTGAATGTGCCACTGTACGAGACCTCTTCCCTAGCACAAATCGGCACAGTGCTGCAAGAAGCTGATATTAAGATTGCTTTCGCCGAGAATGCCCGCTTAGCCGAGGCTATCAACACGGCTGCCCAACAGGTAAAACATCCCTGCCAGGTATTGTCTTTGGATTTGGGAGCGATTGCCGCGCTGCACGAAGCAGGTAATATGGTAGCTCAGATTCAGGTAGACACGGCTCGGAAAGCCTTGACTATGGATTCACCCGCCACGATTATCTATACTTCAGGAACCTCAGGCAAACCCAAGGGTACTGTGCTAACCCACGGGAACTTCACCACTTTGGTATGGGGCAATATGGGATGGATGCCAGAGTTTTCCCGCGATCCACGCTCTCGTTTGCTGCTGTTCTTGCCGCTGGCACACGTATATGCGCGCCTGCTGGAAGTGTTCATGATTAGTGGTGCCGGAGTGTTGGGACACGCGCCAAACATCAAGAACCTGCTGCCTGATATTGCCTCGTTCAAGCCGACATATTTGCTGGTAGTGCCCCGGGTTTTGGAAAAGATTTACAACTCGGCCGATGCCCAAGCCAGCGCCTCGAAAGTAAAACACCTGTTGTTCAAACGTGCGGTGCGCACCGCAATCGACTATTCGCGAGCCTTGGATTATCCCGAACCGGTCAGTAAACGGCTGCGAGCCCGCCGCGCGTTCTACGAGCAACTGGTATATCGCAAGATTATGGGACTTTTGGGCGGTAAATGCGGCTTCGTGATTTCTGGGGGCGGGGCGCTGGGCGACCGCCTGGGGCATTTCTATCGCGGAATTGGACTGCAGGTGCTGGAGGGCTATGGTTTGACCGAAACCACCGCCCCGGTAACGGTAAACACTATGAAGCTCAATCGTATCGGCACCGTGGGGGCGCCGGTGTGTTCCGCCACGATTCGGGTCACCCCCGAAGGCGAGATTTGGATTAAAGGTCCGACTGTAAGCCCCGGTTATTTGAAGCCCGAACAAAACGACGGGGTGTTCCACGACGATGGCTGGTTTGACTCCGGGGACTTGGGCTCCATGAATGAAGCCGGGTTGCTGACAATCACGGGACGCGCCAAAGAGATGCTGGTTACCGCCGGGGGTAAGAACGTCGTGCCCGCCACCTTGGAGGGTCCCTTGCAGTCTCACCCGCTGATTTCCCAGATTATGATTGTGGGCGAAGGTAAACCTTTCGTGGGGGCGCTGGTAACCCTCGATGCCGAGATGCTGCCCGGTTGGATGAAGAATAAAGGCCTGGAGCCGGTGGATGTCACGGCCGCTTCGCACCACCCTGCTATAGAGGCTTCGATTGCCCGAGCGATTGACAAGGCCAACCAGGGGGTGTCCCGTGCCGAGTCCATCCGCGAATTCCGTATCTTGCCTTTCGATTTCACCGAAGCCAATGGAATGCTGACCCCGTCCATGAAGATTCGTCGCTCGGTGATTGCCCAAAAGTGCGCGACCGAGATAGAGGATATCTATAAGGACGTGGCACAGCCCGAGTTGGACGAGAAGCCCGGTGGTATGATGGCCAATGGTCGCGCGGATTTATCCAAGATTACCGGCTATCTGAAGAACCTGTTGAGCTTCCCCCACGGGGAATAGTTGCCGCGCGGCGCCGCCGAAGCACCAAACCACCATCTTCCCGTCTCGCTAGCGCGCACCCGCGAACCACCAAGCGACACAAGCACCTCATGAACCCGGCGAAACCGGGTCAGGGTCGCGCCAGGCGACGTGGTGACGAATGACCTCGTCGACGATGAAACGCAAGAACTTCTTGGCGAACTCGGGATCCAGGCCGGATTCTTCGGCTAGAGCCTGCAGGCGTTCCACCTGCCGCGCCTCGCGCGCCGGGTCGGACGGCGGCAAATCCAGCCGGGCTTTCAACTGGCCAACCTTTTGGGTACACCGGAAGCGCTCGGCCAGCAAATGCACCAGCGCCGCATCAATATTATCAATCGTTTCCCGGTATTCTCGCAGTTCCGGCGGGGTTTGTGGGGGATTTTCTAAAATTCTTTCGGCGTTCATCTCTCTCCTTGGAAGGTGTGGTTCACGGGATACGTTCATGAGGTGCTAGCAACTCATGAACCCCAGTCCATAGACAAGTCCTGTCTAGAATCGGAAGAAGCGACCTACGCGCTCTTGGCCTGCGAAGTCCCCACCTCGCGAGGCACCAGGGTGGGCTCCGCCCCCATCGAAACGCATTCAGGCTCGATGATAACCTCGGCCACATCATCGCGTGACGGCAGGTCAAACATAATGGCCGCCAGGGTCTGTTCCATCAAAGTGGACAGGGAACGCGCCCCGGTGCCGCGTTTCTCGGCCACGCGAGCTACCTCGCGGATGGCCTCGTCCGTAAACGTCAGCTTCACCCCGTCCAGCTCGAACAAATGCTGGTATTGCTTCAAAATCGCGTTCTTCGGTTCGGTCAACACCCGCGACAAGTCATCCACATTCAGGGCGGATACATTGGTAATCACGGGAAGCCGTCCGATGAATTCCGGAATCAACCCGAATTTGTGTAAATCATCGGGGGTGACCTTGGCGTACAAATCGCCGTGTTCCTTCATGGACTTTAAATCCGACCCGAAACCGGTGGAACGCTGCCCTAGGCGAGCCTTGACGATCTCGTCGATACCGGCGAAAGCCCCGGCGGCAATAAACAGAATCGAGGAAGTGTTAATCTCGATGAAATCCTGGTGCGGATGTTTACGCCCGCCTTGGGGTGGCACCGACGCCACCGTACCCTCAATAATCTTCAACAGGGCTTGCTGCACGCCTTCGCCTGACACGTCGCGGGTAATCGAGGCGTTCTCGCCTTTACGTGAAATCTTGTCGATTTCATCGATATAGATAATCCCGCGTTCGGCCTTTTTCACATCCCCGTCGGCGGCCTGAATCAGGCGCAGCAAGATGTTCTCTACATCCTCGCCCACGTATCCGGCTTCGGTTAAAGCCGTGGCATCCACGATACAGAAAGGTACTTTAAGCAGCCTGGCCAAAGAGCGCGCCAGGTGGGTTTTCCCGGTTCCAGTCGGTCCCAACAAGAGGATATTCGACTTGGTCATCTCCATCCCGGAGTCTTCCCCACGTCGCATGGCTCGCACCCGCTTGTAGTGGTTGTACACCGCCACCGACAGGGCACGCTTGGCGTTTTCTTGGCCAATGACGTACATCTGCAGGAAATCAAAGATTTCATGCGGAGTCGGCAGCAGTTCCAAGGAAGGAGAATTCTCGCCTTCCAGTTCCTCGGCGATAATCTCGTTACACAGTTCGATGCATTCGTCGCAAATATAAACCCCAGGCCCGGCAATGAGTTTGCGTACCTGACGCTGACTTTTCCCGCAGAAAGAACATTTCAACAGGTCGACGGACTCAGCTGCGCGAGACATAGACACCCTTCGCTTGGAAACAGTTTCACGGTAATTCTAGTTGATGCAGGGGTTTTTCGCGCCCTGACTCGCCCGGCCAGGTATTCTCTCGTTTCATGAGGTGCCAGCCCGCAATCCAAGCAAAATGCCCGCAATCTAAGCTTTCACCTCGTGAAAAGAACGCAAGCAACCCGCCCAAACCTTAGTTATTCGAGCCCTTCCGAGGCGAAAGTACCTGGTCAATCAAACCGTATTCCTTGGCTTGCGCGGCTGTCAGAATCTTGTCGCGGTCAATGTCTTCATGCATCTGTTCCAGGGTACGCCCGGAGTGCTTAGAGAGGGTTTCCTCTAGCCAAGCCCGCATCCGGTCGATTTCCTCGGCGATAATCGCCAGGTCGGTGGCCTGTCCCTGGGCACCTTGAATCGCGGGCTGGTGAATCAACACGCGGGCGTTAGGCAAAGCCAGGCGTTTACCCGGCGAACCCCCTGCCAGCAACACCGCCGCCGCCGAAGCCGCCTGGCCTAGGCACACGGTTTGAATCTCGGGTTTGATGTACTGCATCGTATCGTAAATCGCAGTCATCGCGGTAAAAGATCCCCCCGGAGAGTTGATGTACATGGTAATCAGCGAATCCGGGTCTTGGCTTTCCAAAACCAGCAGCTGTGCCATCACATCGTCGGCCGAATTATCGTCGACCTGTTCCCCCAGGAACACAATACGATCCTCGAACAACTTGGCGTAAGGATCTTGGCGTTTGTAGCCATAAGCGGTACGTTCCTCGAAGGTGGGCAGAATATACCTGGCGCTGGGCAGCATCGCCGCCGCCCCAACCCCATCCGGGTATCCCGCGTGTCTCGCCTCAAATCCGCCTTGTAAATCGCGATAGTTCATGTTTACTCCCCCTTCTTCACGGCCTCAGCGTTTTCCACCACCGCGTCGATAAACCCGTATTCCAAGGCTTCTTGGGCAGTGTACCAGTGATCGCGGTCGGCATCCCGAGTGATTTCCTCGAGGGTGTGCCCGGTACGTTCGGCGGTAATCTGGGCGAGCTCATTTTTCATCGCCAGAATCAAATCCGCGTTAATCCGCACTTCCGAGGCCGTGCCCTGTACCCCGCCGAGCGGCTGGTGCATCAAAATCCGAGCGTGGGGCGTGGCGAAACGCTTGCCCTTCGCCCCGGCCGTCAACAGGAACTGCCCCATCGAGGCCGCCATCCCCATCGTCACGGTCACTACGTCAGGCTTGATGTACTGCATAGTGTCGTAAATCGCCATGCCCGCCGTGACAGATCCCCCCGGCGAGTTGATATAAAGGTAAATATCGGAATCCGGGTCTTCGGCGGCCAGCAGCAGCATCTGGGCGCAAATCGCATTGGCGTTTTCCTCTGCCACTTGGGTACCAAGCCAAATAATGCGCTCTTTGAGCAGACGTTTGTAAATAAAATCGTTCATCGGCGCGGCCGCGTCGTCTTTCGCGTTGTGGGGCACTGTTCCTCCTTGGATTGTCCCTTCCACCTTATTGTATCTGACGTGGTGACGTGGTTGTATAGCTCGCTTTTTCGCTATTGGCTTACGGTCTTATCATGAGGTGCCAAGTGGGATTCAGCCTCGCCCCACAACATAAGGCAACATTTAATCCCTGGGCGTGGTCACGCCCAGGGATTAAATCAACAAGCATTAACCCTTATGCTTCCGTTTCAGCAGACTCTGCGCCAGACTCGTCAGCAGCATCCGCGTCGTCGTCCTCGTCAAGGCCGATAAACTCGGACAAATCCAGCTCCTGCCCTTTGGTGTCCTTGACGGATACCTCTGACAAGGCCGCCGCAATGGCCTTGTTGCGGGCAATCTCTTGGATAAACGCGGGAATCCGGTTGTTTTGCTCGGCTGAACTTAGCAGCGCCGAGGGATCCATCCCATAGGTCTGGGCGGTTTGCAAGATAAACTGCAACAATTCTTCCTGGGTGACATTCATCTGGCGCTTTTCAGCCAAGGTGTCCAAGATAATCTGGGTCTTGAGGTCTTTTTCGACCAGTTCACGCACCCGCTGCTTTTCTTCATCCGAATCTTCCTCGCGTACCTGGGTGGCCAAAGTATCTTCCACCACGCCTTCCGGCAGCGGGAACTCCAGGTCACCCACGAGTTTCTGCACCAGTTTGTCACGGGCATCCAGGGCTTGTTCGGCACGCTTTTGCTTGGTGACGGTCTCTTCCATTTCTTTGCGGAAGTCATCAATCGTGTCGTGGTCGGAAACCATCATGGCGAACTCATCGTCCAATTCGGGCAGAACCTGTTCCTTGACGGAACCCAAAACCACATTAGCCAGGGCTTCCTCGCCTCCGTGAGGACCAGACTTCAACTGGGTCTTGAATTCTTTGACTTCCCCAGCCTTCAGCCCCTTCAAAGCATCATCCAGGCCGTCCAGAATTCCGCCACTGCCGACCCGATAGGAAACCTGGGTCATATTGTCGATTTCCTCGTCACCTTGTTTGGTGACCACGTCGATAGTGACGAAGTCTTCGTCTTTCACCGCCCGTTCCACGGATTTCAAGCTGGCGAAACGCCGCCGCAAAGCGGTCAGTTCTTCTTCGACATCCTCGGCTTTGACCTCGACCGGTTCGACTTCCAGTTCTATACCGGAAAACTCGGGCAGCTTCACTTCGGGGCGTATCTCTACCTCGACGCTGAACTTCAAATCCCCGCCGGCATTACCTTCGATATTGGGGGTGTCGGAAACCTCAATCGCGGGCTTCCCCAGGGGGGCAAGCTTGTTTTCCTCGACAACCTGGCCATAGTATTCGGGCATGGCATGGTTCACCGCGTCTTCGATAACCGCACCGCGTCCCACATAGGATTCAACGACACGCGCCGGGGCGCGACCACGCCGGAATCCGGGGATATTCATCTGTTTGGAGTACTCCTTGAAAACCTTGTCCATCTCCGGTTTAAATTCTTCGTAAGGAACCTCCACCGTAATCTTTACCTTCGTGGGGTTCAGGTTCTCTACAGTGCTCTTCACAGCTTCTCCGTTTTACAAATCGATTCAACCCGCAGCTCTTCCACAGGTCTGTAACAACTTTCCAATCTTACGACACCGAGGCGTTTTCGCGAAACTTTACCCGCGAGTAAACCCCAAATCCTCTAGCGGTTGGAACCGCGCGACTGCAAGCGTATCCCCAGCCACTGCGCCGAGACATGCGAGGACGACAGGACACGCAGTCCAGCGGTTTTCGCGGCTTCCTCGACAAATTGGGTAGCCACGGTGTTCTTGGCTCCGGCTTTGGGCACAAGCACCCAAATCAACCCACCATTGTCGAGATTCCCCGCCGCATCCACCAGTAAATCCGCGAGGTCATCGACTTCTCCGTCTTCGGCGCGCCACCAGATAATAGCGCCATCCGACACGTCGCGATAGTCTTCGTCTACCAGTTGGGTGCCGAGAAGAGTTTCGATGTTGTCACGCAAAGTCTCGTCAACATCGTCGTCATAATAGAATTCTTGGACGATTTCGCCCGGTTGGAAACCCAAGCCATCATTGAGGTCTTTATGCTGAGATTGCGCCTTAGCGGCGGAATCATTTGTTGTCATAACACCAGGATATATGAAAGTCACGAGTTTTAGCGAAATTTTCGCCCCTATGCCGCGCCAAAATATAAAGCTCCTGGTCTAGCCCACCTTGTGCAGATATCGCACCGGCGCCCCTACCCCGGCCCAACGGTAGGGTTCCAGTTCTTCGTCCCACGCCCGTCCCAGCGCCAGATCCAGGTCGCGGCGCAGCTGTGCCGGATCCTCAGCGTGTTCTAAAGCCGCCAAGATACGCCCCTCTGGAACTACCACGTTCCCCACGGAATCAGTTTGCGCATAGAAAATCCCCAGTTCCGGGCTGTGCATCCACCGACCCCCGTCAGAACCAGGAGCGGCTTCCTCGGTGACTTCGTAGCGTAGGTTTTCCCAACCGCGCAGCCCGCTGGCCAGTTTCGCTCCCGTCCCGACCGGTCCGACCCAAGAATATTCGGCGCGAAACAGCCTCGGCTCGGCATCTTGTACCGTCCAGTCCAGTTTGACTTCCTGGTTCAGCACCGCCCCCGCTGCCCACTCGATGTGGGGACAAAGCGCCCTAGGCGCCGTGTGGATAAACAGGACGCCGCGCGTATGTTGATTCATGGTTACCTCCTGTTGTTTAAACCTTTAACCGAGCCCTTGCGAGCCTCAGCCGCAAGCCAGTGTTACGGCTTCCCCTCCGAACACTGAATCACAACAGGGTAACTTCATTTTCATTGTACGCCATCACAGATGTCTTGGCGAGTTCATGAGGCGCTATCCGGGATTTTCCCCGATTCCCTAAAGATCCATCTTTCTTACTTGCTGCAGGGCGGCCTTGCGATATTTGCGCTCCAGCTTATCGATATACAAAATCCCTTCCAGGTGATCCGTCTCGTGTTGTAAACAGCGTCCCATCAGCTCCTCGCCTTCTACCACCACGGGTTTCCCATCCAGGTCAATTCCTTCCACCCGGGCATACCAGGCACGCTCTGTGGGATAGAACAGGTTCGGCACACTCAAGCAGCCCTCGTCACCATCCTGGTATTCGTCTTGACTGACTTCCACCAGCTTCGGATTCAACACATAGCCAATCTCGCCGTCAATATTCCAGGAAAAAGCCCGCAGGCTCACCCCAATCTGGTTCGCAGCCAGGCCGGCGCGCCCCTCTTGGTCAACATTCTCTAGCAAGTCCTCGACCAGCTGTTTCACCCCCGGGTCGCGCGGGTCTTTAATCCATTCACACGGCGTGCGCAACACCGGGTCGCCCACAACACGTATCTCTCTAAAAGCCATTATTTCCTTTCATGAGTTGCTAGTTTGAATTGCGCCGCCGTTTTCCTGGTCAAGCTCAAACTGGTCAGGTTCCCCGATTAGCTCAGTCGAGGTTCTTTCCAAAGCGGTTTTTTCCAGCTCGCACCTAATGAACCCCAACAATTTTTCGACAGCCGCTTCCACCGTGCAATCCAGCGTATTCCCCGCGCGACGGTCACGGATTTCCACGGTACCATTGGCCAAACCTTTACCCACTACCAGCAAATACGGCATCCCCATCAGCTCCGCATCTTTAAACTTCACTCCCGCCGAGGCCTTCGCCCGGTCATCATAGAGCACCGGGATTCCGGCCGCCTCTAACTCGCGGGCAAGCTTTTCGGCGGCGGCGAAAACCTGTGGGTCTTTGCCGGTAGCCAACACATGCACCTGGAAAGGAGCCACGTTAACTGGCCAAACCAAACCTTTGTCATCATGGGTATTCTCGGCGATGGCCGCGACCAGGCGGGATACCCCGATACCGTAGGAACCCATGGTGACTACCTGAGCCTTGCCGTTCTCGTCCAAGACAGTCAGCCCTAAGGCTTTAGCGTATTTACGCCCCAAGGCAAAAATATGTCCAATCTCGATGCCACGCGCCAAGGTCAGCGGCCCCGACCCGTCCGGGGCGGGATCGCCAGGCAAAACCTCGGCGGCTTCCACGGTGCCGTCGGCTTCGAAGTCCCGACCAGCCACCAGATTGAACACGTGCTTACCAGCCTCGTTAGCCCCGGTTATCCACCGAGTACCGGGCACTACCCGCGGATCTAGCAGATATTTCGGCGAGCCACTCATGACCCCGTCCGGGTCGACCGAACGCAAAGGCGAGTTCGGCCCGATAACCTGCGGACCAATATAACCCGGCACCAACTGGGGGAAAGCCTTCATGTCTTCAGGTTCCGCCATGCGTACCTCGGCGGGAGCCAGAGCGGCCTCCAGGCGTTTCATATCAACCTCGCGGTTACCCGGCACGCCCACCACAATGACCTCGCTGTGACCATCAGGTTCTTCCGCGACCACCACCACATTCTTCAAAGTGTCCTCTGCCCGCCACGGGCGATCCTTACGGGGATAGAGCTCATTAGCCTTGGCCACCAAGGACTCGATAGTCGTGGAATCCGGTGTCGGCAATACTTCCGGTGCCGGCGCGTCGTCAAAAGGCAACGCCTCGGGAACCGCAGTGGTGACAGCCTCCGCATTCGCGGCATAACCACCGGGGGAACGCACAAAAGTGTCTTCGCCAATATCACAGGGGAACAGGAATTCCTCGGAAGCCGAACCACCCATCGCCCCGCTTTGCGCCTGGCAGATAGCGAATTCGAGTCCCAAGCGGGTATAGACACGCCGATACGCCCCCCGGTTCAAAGCATAGGAGTGTGCCAGACCCTCGTCGGTCAAATCAAAAGAATAGAGGTCTTTCATCACGAATTCGCGACCCCGAATCACCCCGGCACGCGGCCGAGCCTCATCGCGGTATTTCTCTTTGATTTGATACAGCAGTATCGGCAGGTCTTTATACGAACTGAACAGGTCTTTTACAATCACCGTGAACATTTCTTCGTGGGTGGGCCCCAGCAAATAATCCCCACCCTTACGGTCTTGGAGCTTAAACAGGCTCGAACCGAATTCTTCCCAGCGGTTCGTGGCCTCGTAAGGCTCCCGAGGCAACAACACCGGGAACTGCAACTCCTGACCACCGATGCGATCCATTTCTTCACGAACAACATTTTCGATGTTTCGCAACACTCGCAACCCCAGCGGCAGCCAGGTATAAATACCAGGGGCAGCACGACGGATATAACCCGCCCGAACTAGGAGCTTATGGGAATCGACCTCGGCTTCCACCGGGTCTTCACGCAAGGTACGCGCGAAATACGAGGACATTCTTTGCAGCATTCCTCCAGTCTAACCCGTTTTACCCCTGGCTTAAAACTGCCTATTTTGTTTTAGGTTCCGCCGGTGCCACCAGAGGTTTTCCTCGGTGTCTTTCCCGGTGGCGCGCAACAGAGCCTGCCAGACCTCCAGGGGATCCACACCGGCCTCCAAGGCGGCGGCGGGAGTCACCCCGAATTCAACCAGTACCTGGTCAGAAACCAGGGTTTCCCCGAAGCCGTGGGGAAAAACCTCGGCCAGGGCGGCGTTGAACACCGAGCGCGTCATGCCGCGAGACGCCGGTCCGGGAACTCTAAACATAGATATAGGTTAAACGGAATTCACGAAATACGCCGGAAATTCCGGGCGGCACCTCGTGAAAAAGCAGCAAATTAAATCGCGGGAGTCAAACTACGCAACAGACCCACCGGAAGGGTTTGCGACACTTCCCCAACGAAAACCCCTTCTTGCAAAGCGATACGGTCGGCGACCTCACGCAACACGAAACTGACGGGAGCATCCAGGGCGTAACAGATAGCAGCTAGCAATTCCGAAGAAGCCTCTTTTTGACCACGTTCTATCTCGGAGAGATAACCCAGGGAAACCCGGGCTCTGGCCGAAACATCACGCAACGTCATGCTGCGGCTTTGACGCAAATCACGCAGCACCTCCCCGAGCTCGCGACGCAACACGGGCGGGTCAGAGGGTTTATGGCCTGCTATAGAACTGGATTTCATAAATTAAAGAATAACGCTTTTTTGGATTTAACGCGAAGTCTGATGTGTTAGCCGGATTGCTTGTCGCACATAGTCCAACCCGGTTCCCACTGTTATCCCCACCACCAGCACTGCCAACACCACGCTGGCCACGTGAATTGCCGGCCACGCCCCCGGTACCAGCGCCGGCCAGGGCACCAAAAGAACCAAAATCAGTACAATCTGGGTGACGGTTTTGAGTTTCCCCCCCCGCGAGGCTGGCATCACCGCAATTTTCACCATCGCCAGGCGCAGCAAAGTAATCCCTATCTCGCGCACAAAGACCAACACCGTCACAATCCACATCCACCACAATCCCGGTTGCAAAGCCAGCAGCACGAAAGCCGCTAAAACCAGGGCTTTGTCGGCTATCGGGTCGGCAAGTTTCCCGAAATCGGTGACCAGGTTGCGACCTCGTGCCAGACTGCCATCCAGTTTGTCGGTCAGTGAAGCCAAGGCGAATACCGCCAGTGCTGCCCAGCGCGCCGGGGAGTTCGAGACGAACATCAGCCAAATAAATACAGGAATCATCACCAAGCGTAAAACTGTCAACAGATTGGCAATGTTCCAGTTCGGGGCGGGTTGACCGACGGGTACGCCCCAGAATCCAGCTTTGGGCTGGGCGGCGGGGTTGCCCGGCTCGGCGGAGTTTTCCACGCCAGACTGCCCCGACACGCCGGTCTGGCCATTCATCGCACCAGGATTTTCCACTGCGGGTGACGTAGGTTCATTCATGGTTACCTCCCTGGAGGGGAATAGGTTCGGTGTCAGGATCGTCGTCGCGAAAACCCCCTGTTTGGGGATAATCTTGGTGCCCGGAGGGACTCGCGGGTGCGTCGCTGAAAATCGGCCCGGGCGTCGGCGCAGCTAACGCGGGGTTTTTCGTGTCGTCTTCACGAGGTGCCATTTCCGTTACGTCCACTCCCTGGGATGGCGCCTCATGAATCCCATCACCCTCACCGACAGCAACGCAACCAGCGGAATCACCAGCGGCACCATCCCCGACACTGTCCTGGCCAACCGCACCGTCACCGTCACCATCATCGGGTGGCAATTCCGAGACCTCGCCGCGCAGCAAAGCCAAAACGCCGGGCAGTTCTTCGTTACTGACCAAAACCTCGCGCGCCTTGGAGCCCTCCGAAGGCCCCACGATTTCGCGTGATTCCAGCAAATCCATCAGCCGTCCGGCCTTGGCGAAACCGACCCGCAGCTTGCGTTGCAACATGGATGTCGAGCCAAACTGGGTGGAAACCACCAGCTCGGCGGCTTGCAACAGCAAATCCAAGTCATCGCCGATATCCTCGGCCACCTTCGGCTCGCTGGACTTGGCTTCGGCGGTGACACCTTCGCGGTAAACCGGATCCATCTGGGCTTTCACGTGTTCCACCACCCGAGAGATTTCCGCTTCACTGACCCACGCCCCCTGGACACGCTGCGGCTTAGACTCGCCCGAAGGCAGGAACAAGGCATCGCCCATCCCAATCAGTTTTTCCGCCCCGGACTGGTCCAAAATCACGCGGGAATCCTGGTTGGAAGACGTCGCAAACGCCAAACGCGAAGGCACATTCGCCTTGATGATACCGGTCACCACATCCACCGAAGGGCGCTGGGTGGCCAAAACCAGGTGAATCCCGGCGGCACGCCCCAACTGGGTAATACGCTGAATAGAAGCCTCGACATCGCGGGGAGCCACCATCATCAGGTCGGCCAACTCGTCAACCACCACCAGCAAATACGGCATCCACTCCGGTTCGAACCGAGATTCGGGCAGTTTCTGGATTTTGCCATCGTGCAAGGCCTTGTTGAAGTCGTCCACGTGACGATACCCATAGTTAGACAGTTGGTCGTAGCGCATGTCCATCTCTTGGACACACCATTCCAGGGCGGCAGCCGCTTTCTTGGCAGACGTAATAATCGGGGTAATCAAATGCGGAATCCCCGCGTACGCGGTCAACTCCACGCGCTTCGGATCGACTAGAATCAGCCGCACCTGGGCGGGAGTGGCGCGCATCATAATCGAGGTAATCATCGAGTTAATAAACGAGGACTTACCCGAACCAGTCGCCCCCGCAACCAGCAAATGCGGAGTTTTCGCAATATTACTTAGCACATAGTCGCCCTCGACATCCTTGCCCACGCCAGTGACCAGCGGATGCGTCAGTCGCGCGGCAGCGTCGGAACGCAGCACATCGCCCAGGAACACGTTTTCCCGATCCGCATTGGGAATTTCGATGCCGATAGCGGATTTACCGGGAATTGGCGACAGAATCCGCACTTCCGGCGAGGCCACCGCATAGGCGATGTCCTTGGACAGACCCTCGACTTTGGAAACCTTTTCCCCGGTGCCCAAGGTGATTTCGTAGCGAGTAACCGTCGGCCCCCTTGAAAAGTCCGTGACTTGGGCATTTACCTTAAACTGTGAAAATACATTGGTTAAGGCTTCGATAACTCGGTCATTAGCTGGGGATCGGCGCATATGTTCCGGTCCCACCGCCAGCAGGTCTAGGCTCGGCAAATGGTATTCGATATTGTGTCCCAGCCCGGTTTTGGTATCCGGGGCTTCAAAGCGGTCTTTATCCGGGGCTTCTTGAGGCTCATCCCCGGTTTCCCCGGCGGGTTTATTGGTCTTACTGAGGGATGCGGCACTGGGTTTCGTGGGTCTTGCGGGTTTCGCTGCCGCCGGGCTGGCCGGAACGGCCGGGACGGCTGGGACAGCTGGTGTCGTGGCGGCTGGTGTCGGGCCGGCGGGTAGGTGTGGTTTCGGTTTCGTCCCGGATTCATGAGGTGCCATCACCGTAGTGGGCGAATCCACCGGAGGCACACTATTCGAAGAGGGTAAAACCGCTGTTTCCCCAGTCAAAGCCGGGGTGACACCGGCTACATCCCCGGATTCTGACAAGACGGTAGTCTGTCCCGTCGTCGCATCCTTACCGTCCGGCACCTGGGATTTCGACCGACGCCACGGCAGGCGCGAGTGCTCGGGTAAGACCTCGGTCGCACCCGTGATATCGACCGGTTCGCCCTCTCCCTCGGGCTCCTGGCCCCTCGTGAACCCGAATAAATTACGTAACCGAGCCAACAAAACTGCTGCGGGAATACCCCCTGTAACCAGCAACCCAATCAACGCAAAGATAACCAGCAGCGGCTGGGCACCCCAGGGAGAAAACAACACGCCCAGGGGGTGGCCAAAAAACCAGCCGATAACCCCACCGGCTCCCATGATTCCAGCAAAGTTAGTGGACGGCCAGGGCGAGCCATGCGCCACGTGAACCATGCCGGAAACTGCCGTCAAAATAATGCATAGACCCACCAGAATCCGGATTTCGACACTGCCGGTGTTGCGCTGCACCTCTGGGTCGGGATTGGCGCGCCCCAAACGGAACAGGCGCAGAGCAATCACCACCAGGAAAAACGGCAGAATAACCGCGAAAATCCCGAACATTCCCGCGAAAGTCTGGTGGATAATTACCCCGGCCGTCCCCGAAAGATCGAACCACTCCCGTAAAGCCACCAAAATCGCCAGCGCCACCAGAATCAAGGCGAAAATATCGCGCCTGACCTGGGGATCCAAGGCGGGTTGAGCATTGGGGGGAGCTGGTGTCTTGGCGCTTCGGGTTTCACGAGTAGCATTTTGGGTACGACTGGTAGCGCGAGAGGCCGCCGAGCCCCCCGAGGACGCGCCTCGCTTCGTGGCACGGCGGGAAGTTTTAAGGAAACTCATAGCGTTTTAATTCTAGTATTGCGCCTTAGGGCGGGTTTGGTGCCACGCCGCCGCCGGGATGTTTCCCAGAAATTAGAGGTCTATGGAAGCCAAAAAGTGGTCGATTTGCTGGGCTTTAGGCACTTTATAGTGCCCATATTGGCTAAACACCAAAGTGGCCGCCGCATTGGCACGAATCGCAGCTTCCTCGAGGGATTTGCCGTGCATCAAAGAAGCCACCAACACCCCCGTATGGGCATCGGCCATCCCCGTGGTGTCCTTGACTTCCCCGGGGAAAGCCGGCACCACCAAAGGCAAAGAATCCGCATTTTCTTGAATCATCGCCCCCTGGGCTCCATCGCGTAACACCAGGTAAGAATTCGGCTGCAGATATCGACGCAAAGTGTCCACAATCGGGTTGCGCCCCAGCCGAGAGCCGATAGCTTCGGATTGCTGTCGATTAAGTGTCAATAAATCCGCGCGGCGCAACACTTTCACCAACACGTCCAAATCCACTGCCCCCACCCGCGGCCCCGCGTTCACCACCAGGTGTACCTGATCTGGCAAGCTGTCCACCAGACTGTACAAACCCTGCGCCAACTGGGGAAACACCAAATCATTGAGGTTTATCAAGACTCGATCATCGGGACGCAAGGTCAGCTCGGTAAAGTCGCGCGGGCTGGGTTCCGCTTCCACGCCCGGGGAAGTAATCGTGGTACGCACGCCTTTTTCATCGATAGTAACAATACGAATCCCGATATCTCCCACGGTTTCAGGCAGCAACACCGAAATCCCCTCGCGCCCTAGGGAACGCCTCGCCAACACCGAATTCGGGCCGGTTCCCAGCGTGGAAGCCACCGCCACCGCGATGCACTGGCGTGCCACCGTGGCGGCCAGGAAAAACCCGCCAGCCACCACGGTGCCCTCCATCACGGCGGCTTGCACCTCGCATCCCGATTCCGGCAGCTGGGAAACCTGGAGAGGCAGTTCCAAGGAAATCGTTTGGGTTGAAATAAAACGCACGGTTTTCACACTCTCATTTCGTTAGTTGGACAGGTTTCGCGGAATTATTCGGCTTCCACCACCAAGGGCACAATCATCGGGGCGCGGCGCAACCGCTTGGACACCCAACGCCCCAAAGTGCGACGCGCCACCCGTTCCATGTCACGCACCGTGGATTTGCCCCCGCTGGCGGCTTCCACCAGAGCATCAGCAATTTGGGGTTCAATATCACGGAACACCGCCGCGTTTTCCGCCACTCCCCGAGCAATCACGGTGGGTCCAGCCAGAATAGTACCGGTGGTAAGTTCCATCACCACGTAAACCGCCACGAAACCTTCCTCGGCTAAAACCCGACGGTCATAGAGTTCCTGTTCGCCCAGCTCCCCGATGGAAGTCCCATCGACATAGACGTAGTCGCACGGCACCTGGCCAACAATCTCGGCTCGCCCTTTTTTGACCTCTACACACACCCCATCTTCGGCCAGCATCACGTTTTGGGATTTCACCCCGGTTTTCACAGCCAAGCCCCCATTAGCTACCAAGTGACGGATTTCCCCGTGAATCGGCATCACATTCTTAGGCTTGACAATGTTATAGGCATAGAGCAGCTCCCCGGCAGCGGCATGACCGGAAACGTGAACCTTGGAATTACCCTTGTGGATTACCCGCGCCCCCAGACGCATCAGGCGATTAATCACCCGCCCCACCGACATTTCATTGCCAGGAATCAGGCTGGAAGCCAAAACCACCGTGTCACCTTCGCCGATAGAAATCGAACGGTGTTCCTGATTGGCTATCCGCGACAAAGCCGCCATCGGTTCGCCCTGCGAGCCAGTGGCCATGTACACACGGCGTTCCGGCGGCAGGGAATTAACATCGTTAAGATCTATCAGAACCTCGCCGGGAACCTGCAGGAATCCCTTATCGGCCGCGATTTCCATATTGCGCACCATCGAGCGCCCCACCAAAGCCACCCGCCGGTTCGAAGCTGCGGCCGCATTGAGTACCTGTTGCACCCGGTGGACATGTGAAGCAAAAGAAGCCACCACAATCTGTCCGGTAGCGCGGTAAAACACGTCGTCCAATACCGGACCAATCTCGCGCTCAGAGGGGATAAACCCCGGAACTTCCGCATTGGTGGAATCAGCGCAGAACAAATCCACGCCTTCCTCGCCCCAACGCGCAAAAGCCCGCAAATCGGTGATGCGCCCATCCAAAGGCAGCTGATCCATTTTGAAATCCCCCGTGACCAGCGCTGACCCGGCTTTGGTGCGTACCATCACCGCCAAGGCATCGGGAATCGAGTGGTTTACCGCACAGAATTCCAAGTGGAAAGGACCCAAATCCAAACGTTGTCCCTCGGTTTTCACCCGCAGATTCGTCACCGGCAGCCGGTGTTCTTGCAGTTTTGGTTCCACCAAAGCTAAAGTCAGCCCCGAACCATAAACCGGGATATCACTGCGATGCTTCAACAAATACGGTACTGCCCCAATGTGGTCTTCGTGGCCGTGGGTCAACACCATCCCAACCACCTGATTTATACGGCCTTTGATATAAGAGAAATCCGGCAGAATCAAGTCCACCCCGGGCTGGATTTCCTCGGGGAACAACACCCCGCAGTCGATAATCAGGATTTTGCCCTCGGTTTCCAAAACCATCATATTGCGTCCGACTTCCCCCAGTCCCCCCAGCGGTACCAGCCGCAACACATCAGGTCTAGCGGGACGAGGTTCGGGCAGTTCAAAGAAATCTTTAGTCACAACCCCATCTTACTGGTTTGACTCCAGTCCCAGCAGACTTTCCAAACCGATAGTCAAACCGGGATGCGCGTCGACCTGGCGTAACGCCAGTAAAACCCCGGGCATAAACGCCGCCCGGTCAAAGCAATCCGTGCGCACCACCAGCTGTTCGCCAGGATTACCCAACAGAGCCTCTTGGTGAGCATAGAGTCCGCGCAGCCGCACCGCGTGTACCGGAACACCCGCAATTTTTCCCCCCCGTGTGCCCAGTTCATCGAACTGCGTGTTGTCAGGAACCATCGGGATGCCGGCTGCCGCGCGCGCCGCCGCAATCCCCTTGGCGGTGGCGGTGGCGGTACCGCTGGGCGCATCAACCTTGTCGGGGTGGTGCATTTCGATAACCTCGACGGATTCAAAGTAGGGTGCGGCCAGTGCCGCGAATTTCATCGCCAACACTGCCGAAATCGCGAAGTTTGGGGCAATTACCGCGTTTTTCCCGGTGGCGACGGCGGTTTCACGCACCTGACGGTAGCCTTCCTCGGTCCAACCCGAGGTGCCCACCACCACATGTACCCCCGCCCGTAAGGACGTAATGACATTGTTCAAGGTCGCACCGGGATTGGTGAAGTCCACGGCGTGGGTCGCGCCCGTAGCGCCCAGGACTGCTTCCAGGTCATCCCCCGCGTCCAGACCCGCCACCAGCTCCATATCTTCGGCCGCATCAATGGCGGTCGAGACTGCCTGACCCATCCGGCCTTTCGCTCCGATTACCGCGATTTTCATAGTTGAACGTTATCCTTTCGGTTAGTGCGTTTTCGTGGGGTTAGCTCGGGTTCATGAGTGGCACCTCGTGAACCCGACGTAACGGCGACTGCGTCCACCTGAATCACGCGGAAACCAACCCCTGGGTGCGCAACAAATCCCTGATAGCGGCGATTTCAGAATCCCCGGGGGCGGCCAGCGGCAGTCGCGGGCGCGGGTCGTCAATCAGACCCAGGGCAAACACGGCTTGCTTAATGTACGTTGCCCCTTGACCCCCACCCATAATTACCCGATTAGCGGGCGCTAACTGCGCGTCGATTTCGCGCGCCAGTTCCAGGTTTCCCGCCGCCACCGCATCTAGCAAACGCGTGATGCGCCGCCCCTCGATGTGTCCCACCACGGAGAGCACCCCCGTGGCTCCCCCCGCTAGGAAAAACAGGTTCAAGGCATCGTCGCCGCTGTACCACTCCAGTCCGGTACGACGCATCCGCGCGATACCCCCCGCCACATTGGCCGTCGCGTCTTTTACGCCCTTGACCCGCTCTAGAGTAGCCAAGCGATCCAAAGTAGCATCTTCGATAGCGACCCCGGTACGTCCCGGAATGTCATAGACCATAATCGGCAAATCGGATTCCGCGTGAACCGCACGGAAATGCTGGTAAATCCCCTCTTGGGAGGGACGATTGTAGTACGGGGCGCACACCAGCAGGGAATCCGCCTTGGCATCTTGGGCGACACGAGCCATCGCCAGGGTATGGGCGGTGTCATTAGAACTGACCCCGGCCATAATCTTGATATCCGAGCCCACAGCCTCGCGCACCGCCAAAAGCAGGTCACGCTTTTCCTCCCGGTGGGTTGCGGGGGCTTCCCCAGTGGTGCCAGACACTAAAATCGCGTCACAGCCGTTGGCCACCAGGTGTTTCGCCAGCCGCTGAACGGAATCATAGTCAACGGTGTTATCGGGATGAAACGGGGTGACTATCGCCACTGAAAATCGGCCAAAAGTACATGTCATATGCCTAGCTTAGGCGAGAATAGCGGAAATCGAAATCAACGCCAGGCCTTCAACCTAACCAGAATACCGCCAGACCTGGGAACCTGATAGGACTATTGTTGTGGTTTGTGCCGCTGAATCCGACTAATATAAAGATTATGGAGGACTTCGAGATACTTAAAGCGGATTTGGCCGATGCTATGATTTTGGCGAATCTTCAGGCTGACGTTTTACGATCCACCTTGGGTAAAATCCTCGGTTTAGGACATCCTGCCGTGGGGGTAATCGACACGGTATCCATGGAAAGTTCCTGGCGTCGAGCCCTGTCCGCAAAACTGCCGGTATGGTTGGCTTTCACGGGGGATGAACCCACCGGAATGGCGGCGGTTTTACCGGGTTTAGATCAAACCGTCGGCGAACTGACCTTGGAGTTCCTGGCTCGCGACGACAACCTGGAGGTGGCCATGTCGTTGCTGGACAAGGCAATGGAATATGGACGCGACAATGGGTTGCGGGCTCTGGGGATTTGGCTGCTGGTTGGTGATGATTTCCGCACCCGTTTCCTGTCGGATGCCGGCTTTACCCCCCAGGGCTTATCCCAAAAGCTGCAAACCACCGATGGTGATTCGGTCGTAGATAACAGCCCCCACCACAAACAGCTGGAAGCTCATTTGTGGGGAATTCTGCTCTAATCGGTGTCGACTTGGGAGTTTGCCGGTTTTGCGGATGGCACCTCATGCAGCCACGTGATTTCACGTGAAGTTATGCGGGGCGAACCGAAACTTCCACTTGCGCGTTTTCGGCCAATTCGCGGGCTAAATCAAGAATATCGGCAGCGGTGACCCGCTGGGCAAGCTCCATACGTTGTTCTACGGGAATGAATTTCCCATACTTTATCTCGGCGTGTGCCAGGTGATCGGCTCGCGCCGAAGTGCGTTCCATCACCAGCAAAGTCGACCCCCGCAACTGACCCTTGGCGCGGCGCAGTTCTTCTTCCGTCACCGGTTCACTGCCAATAAGTTCCAATTCCTCGCGCATCAAGCGCATCACCTCGGCGGCGTTTTGGGGGTTGCATGAGGCCGCCAGCCCAAATATGCCCGTCTCTCGATACGCGGCGTTGAACGCATAGGTGTTGTAGGCCAGGCCGCGATCCTCGCGGATGTGCTGGAACAGGCGCGAACTCATCCCCGCCCCGAGGATGGCGCGCATGACTTGCAGGGTGAGTTCGCGGTAATCCCCGCACGGAATCCCCGGACCGCCCAACACAAGATAGGCCTGTTCAAAGTTACCTTCCTCGGTGTATTTACCCGGTTTCATCAGAGTTTTCCCGGATATAGGTGCCGAGATTTGCTGGCTAAGATTCCTGGCAGCAGTGGTTTCATCAAAGTGTTCCCACTGAGAATTACCGGGATTTTGCATGGATTTGAGGATTTGCTCACAAACTTGGTCGTGATTGACATCCCCCGCCACCGACACTACCAACTGGTCGGGAGTGTATCCGGCCACGTAATGCGCCTTGACCTCGTCCAAAGTAGCGGCACGCACGGTTTCAATGGTGCCACCCACCGGGCGTCCCAGGGGATGGTTAGCGAACAGCTGGGCGGCAAGAGCATCATGAGCACGTTCCGCCCCATCGTCCAAATCCATCGCGAGTTCTTCCAGGATAACCCCGCGTTCCAGTTCGAAAGCCTTTTCGTCCAGGGAAGCACAGCGGAACATATCCAACATGCAATCCAAAGCCAAGGGCAGTTCCTCGCCAATAACCGTGGCATAGTAATGTGTGGTTTCCTTGCCGGTAGAGGCATTGGCGTGACCCCCGATTTGGTCGAAAACCTGGGCGATTTCTTTGGCACAACGACTGGGGGTGCCCTTAAAGAGAAGGTGTTCCAGAAAGTGGGTTGCCCCCATAGCGGAAGGGGTCTCGTCGCGGGAACCACGCGGCACCCACAGCCCCAAAGTAGCGCTGTAGACCCCCGGCATTTTCTCGGTGATGACGCGAATCCCCCCCGGCAGGATGGAGCGGCGAATGGCGCCATTTTTAAGGCTCAGTTCGCTACCGGGTTCCCCGGCGGCCACGGCGGGCAAGGTCTCGCCATCCAAGCCTTGCGGGTGAGGGTCGCGCATCGGCGCGGCCGAAGTCTGGGCATTGCGAGAAGCCGCAGTGTCTGGGGTGTTTGAGGTGTCTGGGGTGTAACTCGTCATAACATTTGATTCTAATGGTTTGGCCGGGGTATCGGCAGCTTTTCCACCGGTCGCCTTGGTTGTGTAAACATGGCGACGACACAGCCAAGGATTTTTATGATTTCTGCTGTCGGTACCTCGCGGCAATGCATAAATGGAAAGGCTATCCTTATTTCGAGTTAGAGCTCATAATAACTTGGGCCTTTTGGACGAGTTGCTATAAAAATTTAGCGTTTAACCTGCCCAATATTACGTTGAGGCAGAGGTATTCTTGTTTTGTAGGTAGTCTACCAAGGAGATAAATTTATGGACAACGAAGCCGCATCAACCGCAACAAAACAAAAGAAAAGCATCAGCATCAAAGTTCGTATGATTTTGATGGCCGCAATCAGCCTGGTGCTGATGCTGGTGATTAATCTGGTTTCCTTCCTGGGATTACAATCCATTCAGCGCAACCAGATTGATTCCGGGAAACATACCAAGATTTATGAACGTTTAACCGACGTGATAGCTAATGTGGCTCTTTTAGAGGGATACCAGGAAACAGCTGCGAGATATTCTTTGATGCGAGATAATGCCAAAACCCCGGCAGAAGCTGCTGCTATCCAAAAGGAATCTGACGACGACGATGCGGATTGGAAAAAGCTGGTGGACGATACGCAAAATGAGATTGACAAGATCATCAGTTCTGTCAGAACCCCAGCCGGGAAACAACATGCTCAGGCGGTAGCTCAGGCGTGGGCGGACTATAAACCTACACATCAGACTATGCTCGAGTTATCACATGATTCTTCCCCGGAAGCCACAGCTAAAATGAACGAATTGCTGGCTAAAGACGTTTGGGAAAAGTACGAGAACACCAAAAAAGCTCTGGTTGATTTCGAAATAATGGACGAAAAACTGTTGCAGGAAGTACGCGACGAGAGTGTTAGCCTGTCTACCACCGTGATGGTTGTCTCCTGGCTGGCTTTCCTGGCTGCGGTGGTGATTCTTTCATTAGTAGCGTTGGTGGCTATCAAGCATATTCAAAAGTCCATTACCTTGATTATTAAGGGCGTGGGCGCCTTGCGTGATGGAGACCTTTCTCAACATCTTCAGCCTTTGTCTACCGACGAACTCGGTAAGACTGCGGTGGCTTTGAACGAAGCCAACGAGACCTTGCATTCCATGATTTTGTCCACCGTATCCAGTTCGGAACAGATTAACGCTTCCACCGAGCTTCTTAATAAGGCGGGCGAACAAGCCGCAGCTGGGGCGGAGGAAGTGGATTCTGCTTCCAGCACGGTGGCCGCCGCTGCCGAAGAAGTCGCCACCTCAGTACAAACTGTGGCGGCCGGAGCCGAAGAAATGGGAGCCTCTATCCGCGAGATTTCCTCCAACGCTAACGAAGCCGCCAAAGTAGCCCAAGAAGCCAGCAAACTAGCAGAACAAACCAGCACCACCATCGCCAAACTCGGTAACTCCAGCAAGGAAATCGGCGAAGTCATCAAGACCATCACCTCGATTGCGGAACAGACTAACCTGTTGGCTTTGAATGCCACAATTGAAGCGGCCCGCGCCGGGGACGCCGGTAAAGGCTTCGCGGTTGTAGCCGGGGAAGTCAAAGACTTAGCCTCGGATACCGGAAACGCCACTAGTGAAATCGGCGATAAAATCACCCAGATTCAAGCCGATATCGAAGAAGCCGTCACCGCGATAGGTGAAATCACCAACATTATTTCCTCTATCAACGACTACCAAACCACTATCGCGGCGGCGGTAGAGGAACAAACCGCAACCACCAATGAAATGTCACGCTCCGTTTCGGAAGCCGCTGATGGCATGTCCCAAATCTCCGGCTCGATTGCTTCCCTGGCGCAAACCGCCAAAGACAGCCGCACCGCCGTAGACGGAATGAACGAACAGTTCGTCCAGCTCCGTGCCGCTTCCGGCTCGCTCAAAAAACAAGCTGAAGCCTTTAAACTGTGAGCACTGCGAGTCTCTAGTCTTTCAGATTACTACCCCACAACGTTTGCCCCCCGGAAAATTCCGGGGGGCAAACCGTTAGAAGAACACAGCAACTTTAGGGCAGTTGCAACCCGAATATGGGCACTGCCAAGGCAAAGACCGTGATTACAATCAGCACCAAGCCCAGCGCCCCAATCAAGAGGCCACCCTTAATCATCTCGCCAATACGCACATATCCGGTACCATAGGCAATGGCATTGGGCGGCGTAGCAACAGGAAGCATAAAAGCACAGGTGGCGGCTAGTGCAGCCGGAATAATCAGCACCATAATATTGTGACCTTCCATCCCCATCCCCATAGCAACCCCACCTAGAATCGGCAGGAACGCGGCCGCCGTGGCCGTGTTGGAAGTTAGCTCGGTCAAGGCAAGAATCATCACGGTAATGATGATGACAATCAGCAAAATCGGCAGGTTTTTAAGGTTTTGCACCTGGATCCCAATCCAGTTCGACATTCCCGTATTCGAGAATTGGCGGGACAAGGCCAGACCCCCACCAAAGAGTAACAGTACATCCCACGGCAGGTTCTTGGCTTCATTCCAAGTAATCAGGCGTTGGCGGGTGCGCCCCCCAGCGGGAAGAATAAACATCAGCAGCGACACGCTCATAGCAATAACCGCGTCAATCCCGTTAATGTCAATCCCCAGATTCTTAAGTAAGATGGGAACCACAATCCAGGACAGAGCAGCCAGCAGGAACATAATCAGGATTCCAAGTTCACCACCACGCAGTTTACCCAGGCTCTGCATTTCTTTTTTGATTAGCTCGCGTCCCCCCGGGATATCGTCCATTTCCGGTTTGAACACGACAAAGGTCAATATCACCCAGGCTAAAACCAGGTAGATAACCGCCAGGGGCACTCCCACTAGCATCCACTCGCCAAAACCGACAGAAATACCTTGTTCTTTGAGATAACCCACCATCAGGGAGTTTGGCGGGGTGCCGATAATGGTGCCCAGGGAACCAATCGAAGCGGCGTAGGCAATCCCCAGCATGAGGGCGATAGCGAAGTTAGAGCGTTGGATGCCTTCTTCCTCGGCCTTCTTGGTGATCAGGTCTTCGTCCTTGTTAATAGCAGCGCCCAGAACACCACCACGAATCGCGTCAGCATAACCTTTTTCAATGTCATAGTGGGAAGTAGAGACTTTTTCCTTGGTCAGGCTGGCGAAGAGCTGAATCACTGACAAACCGATGGGCAGCATCATCACCGCAGTGGCAGTGTTGGATACCCACATGGAGATAAAGCCGGTAGCAATCATGAAACCGAGAATCAGCTGTTTGGGTTTGGTGCCAACCACCAACACCACTCCTAGCGCAATGCGCTTGTGCAGGTTCCAGCGTTGCATCCCCATGGCAATGATGAAGCCCCCCATGAACAGAAAAATAGTATCCGCTGCAAAGGGTGGGGCGACCTCTTTGAATGCCATGGTGCCCTTTTCACCATAGAGGATGGCACTGAACAGTGGGAAGGCCACGAGGGGAATCAAGGCGGTGGCGGCTAGCGAGATAGCCTCGGTCATCCACCAGGCACCCATCAAAACAGCCACCGCCGCGACTAGGGGCGCGGCCACGAAGTTCATTTTGGCCAGTTTCGCCGGGTCGGGTTCGCCACCTTGAGCCGCTTTCCAAGCTTCTTCGGCTACGGTGGCAGTGTCGCCGGGCATCAGCCAGAAAATCAGTATCGCGCCGAGGATGCCTCCTATCAGGCCAATCGCACGGGTTACGGCCACGCGCCGTTCTGATTTGGGTCGCTTGTCCTCGGCACTTTCATCTAGTTTTACAGGGGGAATTTCTTTTACACTCATCTTTGAATATCCTTCCGAGTCGAAAGTAGTTGGAGGGGATGGAAACTAACTATATACCAAGTGGTAAGATTTTTTTCAATTTCCAGGGGCTAAAGTCCCAAATATTTTTAAACCGCAGGTCAGGAACGTAATTTTGTATCCATTTTTGGCACCGAGCCATGAAGCCGGGAGGAAGCCGAACCACCAGGGAATCACTTCAACGCCTCAGATTCAAAAGAAAACACCCAGGGAAACCGAACCCACCAGGGAATCACAAAAATAAGCAAAAACAAAACCCAAATTCAAAGCGGGTTTGTAAGGGGGATTTCTGGCTCCCGCGGCTGGATTCGAACCAGCAACCTGCCGATTACACGTTTGCGCCGGTAGAGTGTGCTTTGGTTGCATAGAAGTTTTCTTTCATGGAAACTCGAAAAACGTGGCCAGGTGCCACCAGTGCTTATTTACGTCACCTCAAAGCGGCGGGGCGCTCCCCCGGTACGATTAGAATCCATCGCTACTACATGGGGCTACTGGCAGGAATCGCGCCTTGCCCGGCACATGTAACCACTGAGCGCCTTGAGGTGTGGCTATCTGAGCACGATTGGCAACCAGAGACACGGCGAAGCGCTCAAGGTGTAGCATCCACATTTTTCAAATACCTTGTTCGCGAGGAAATCGTTAAGAAAGATCCAACTTTAGGGCTTGCCCCGGTACACGTTCCCGATGGAGTTCCCCGGCCAGCTCCGGAAGCTGCGGTAAGACACGCGCTTGCAAACGCGCCTGATAGAACAGCGCTAATGGTGCGTTTCGCGGCGTTTTGCGGGTTACGCGCGTGTGAAATCGCCAAGTTACGCGGCTCAGATTGGGATGGAGAGCTACTGCGAGTGAAGGGCAAGGGTGGTCGCGTCCGCATTATCCCGGTACAAGATAGGACACTGATTTATCACCTAGAGCAATGCCCTGGGTGGCTGTTCCCAGGGCGTATAGACGGACACTTGAGCGCACAATACACGGCAAAGCTACTTGGCGAGTACCTACCAGCGGGGGTAACCGGGCACGCGCTACGCCACCGCTTCGGAACAGTGGCGTATCGCGCGACACATGATTTGCTTGCTGTCGGTGCGGTGATGGGGCACGCCAAAACAGACACGACAAAGCGCTATATCCAGTTGGATTTGGATCCGCTCATGCGAGCGGTTGCAGCAGCGCAATGTTAATCCCTAACTTGACATTACATGAGATTAGTTGTAATGTATTTGTTGTTAGGGCAACCGCCCTAACAATGGTTAAGCCCCAAGGTGCAACTTGGGGCTATAGGGAAAGGAAGAACCGATGAGCGTGTTCATCGAAATTCTGATTTCCCTTCCTGAGGCCATTCTAGCAGTAATTCTCATTTGGGAAAAGATGCATAAGAATCCGCCTCAGGAGTAAGGGGAAATTGCCCTCGTCCCCGTGAAAAGGGGCGAGGGCTTCCCTAAAAACCGGCAAAGGAGTAGGGCTATGTTTCTTTCGCTACAAGGGGTCGCAGAGCGCGCGGGGCTTGCTTATGGCACGGTTAAGGCTTATTTCGCTAGGGGTTATCTGCCTGAGCCTGATGTAGAAATCGGGACAGGTGAGAAGGTCACGGCCTATGGGTGGTCAGTCGAGACAGTAGACGCTTGGCTTGCTAATCGTCCTGGCAGGGGCGCTAGAACAGATTTGCACCGCTAGTTTTCTAGTTTTTCGATGTGTTGCCAGATTCGGCGGTGGTCTTCGAGTGCGTTTTGCACATGGTCGTGTAGCTCGCCTTGCCGGTAGCCCATGGCTTTGATGCGGTCGTTCATGGAGTCCATGAGGTCGCGCATTGAGCTGCCGTGGTTGGGTTTCATTTCTTTCGCGGCGGTTTTCGCGTAGATTGCGGCGATTATCGCGGCGATACCGGATAGTACGGCTCCTAGCCCAGTCAAATCAGTTAGGAATGTAGGCATTAGTTTTGTTCCTTGTCTCGGGTGGGTCGGTAGGCTAGGGCGGTCGAGGTGGCTAGTAGCGCCCCGGCCAACGCGAGCCAGAGCGGCGCGGTTTCCGCGCTCAGGATTCCGTAGGCGGTGAGCAAGGGGATTGCAGCGGTTATGATTCCGTAGATCCAGGTACGTACGGGGGCGGGGATTAGTTCTTTATTCGCGTGTTTAGCCATTGGTCTGCCTTTCTGTCTAGTTTTAGCGTTGGGGGATGCCCATCACGGCCTGGATTTTGCCTAGCAGTGAGTGTTGTTTTAGCCAGGCGGGCATTTTTGGGTTATCGGTTACTACGTCAAGTAACGCACGCACGCGGCTTGGTACGGCGGCATTGTCGGGCGAGGGCTTCAGGAATTCCAAATCCTTATGGGACAGATCAAGCACGGGCACGCCGATTGCCTGCAAGCCTTGCAGCAGCGGCGCGCTGGGGTTTTGTTTCATTTCTCCGTTGATAAAGAGGGTGCATACTCCATCGGGGGTGCGGAAGATTATCATTTTGGGGTTTTCCTTTCTTTTAGGTTTAGTAGGTTTTCCTTGGTAGATTTCGAGGGCGCGTTGGTGGATTTGGTCGAGGCGCGGGCGGTAGTAGTCGCCGGGGCAGTCGGTGGCGACATGCTCGGAATGCGGGTGTAGTCGCACATTTGCGAGGTGTGGGTAGAGCCGATAGTAGCGGGCGATTTGTTGGGCGAGGTTTTCCAAAGTGGCGTGGATTAGGTCGTGTGGTGATTGCCCGTCCCATGGCCAGCACTCTATCCCGATGGAAATCGGGTTAACCTGCATTGCGTGCCAGGCGGCGTATTGCGGATCCACTAGCTCTTTTACACCGCCTGGCCAGACTACGGCGTGAGCCGATACTTGGCTAGCGGGGGTGCAAAGGTGCTTGATTACCCCGGCGGGATCTGCGTTGCGGTGCCATTCAGGCAAGCCCCACCAGTGGATCACAATAAATTGGGGTGTTTTACCGTTGCGCGGCGAGTAGTTTGGTGAGGTCATCGGGCACCTCCTCTAGTGAAGTGTTATCAAGGTAGCTAATGTTGTAATCAATTTTTAGTTTGGTTTTTTTGCTGCTGAAGGTGATGAAACGGATTTCTTGCGGGGCATGGATATAACTGCTTGGCTTATATACAGGTTTGTGCGGCCAACCATCATGTTCTATGAGATTTTTGCCCATATTTTCCTCCCATGAGCTAAATGTATCTATTGTCATGGTCTTGTGGTCATAGGTGAGAAAGTACTTAGGGAAAAGAATACTATCTTCTGCCTGGATTTCTATCCAGTCATTGTCCTTATACCTGACTTCCTCTTTATTCCTTGTGTATTTGAGGCTCCAGGCTTGCATGACGACAGCTTCAGAGTTGAAATAGTATTCCGGCAATTCGTCTAGCGGTTTCCCGCCTTTCGGGATTGAGGTTTTGAGTTCCTCAATGTGTTGCAGGGCTTGGGTTTTTGCCTTGTCGAGTTCGGGGTTGGTTTCCCGGTTCAAAAGAAAATTGTTTATATCGGTGGCGGTAAGCAGTTGCCCGTCGGTGAATATCATGATGAAGTCTCCCTTTTTAGAAGTGGATTTTGAATATAGCGCTGATTTCCCCGCCGTCGTCTAGGTCGCCGGTGATTCGTACGATGTTTCTTTCGATGGAGATGTTTCCTCCGGGGTTTCTATATAGGAGTACTTCGCAGAATTCGGGGAATATGATTAGGCCGTCTTCTTTGAGTTCTGGTTGTCTTCCTTTCCTGAAAGACTTATATTTTTTGGCGAAGATGTAGAGGATGCGTCCGTAGTCGAGGTGTGGACCTGGTGGGTTCGCGGCCAAATATGCTTCAGCTTCTTTGATGGCGGCGCGGGTTTCCTCTATCGCTTTGGTGAGCGCGGTAGGGTCGTTTACGAGGTAGTTGTTTACGTCGGCGGCGGTGAGTATTTCGCCGTCTCGAAAGGTTTTAGTTGGCAAGGGGACCACCTCCGTTTTGGATCCAGAGCGCGGGGGATGCTTCGGGGTTGGATGCGTTTTTGATTTTCTGTTCTAGCCCGTCGATTAGGGGCTTAACTGTGGCGTGGTAGGTGGCCAGGTCTTTCTCGGGTGCTTCTACCATCCAGCGGTTGATTTGGTCGGCGGTGAGTATGTCGCCAGGCTTGAAAATAGGTGGTGCTTCATCTGTCATTATTGTTTTCTCCTTGCTTGAATCATGTAATAGCGGGTTAGCCAGGTGTAGGGTGTGAGCCGGTTTTCGATAGCGTAGATACGGTGCTCAGATATACGGTGCTCGAACTCGATTTTTACGTGGTCGAAAAGACGGGTTATGACGCTGCGTAAGGGCGCGGCCAGGGCGTTTACTTGCACGCTGTTTACGTTTAGGGTGTTGGGGTCAGCGATTACCGGGCGGGCTAGCACGTAGTCGGCTAGGGCTTGCGCGCCTTCGGGGGTGGCCACGGTGGCGGTAAAGGTTTTGGCTTGCGCTCCGTAGGTTTCCAGCGCGGCTAAGGATGTCGCGGTGTAGGTTTTAGTTGCGTCTTGCCAGGTGCCGTTTTGTGTGGTTGCGGTGTGATTTTCTACTTTGACTTGGGATAGTTCCTCAGCGGAATCAAAGCTGGGGGTTACGTCGATGTAGTACCAGGGCGCTTCTTTCGTATCCCTGTACCGGTCGGTAAACAACGGTGGTTGCTGGGGTACTGGGATTGCCCACGCGGTCTTAATCGGCGGCTCGCCTAGTATCGCGCCGTCTAAGGGCGATTCTCCGATAGTGAACAAGGGTTCTAGCGGGCGGGGGTTACCCACCGCCAAATAGTCGATGTCTAGTTTAGATTTGCCGATGGTGAAGCCAGCGGTCGCACCGGGTGGCACGTCTGCTGGGTCGGTTAGTATGGGGGCGATGCTCGCGCCTTGGGGTGCGATGCGGTGCGCGTCTAGGGGCGATTTTCCGATGATGAACCAGGGAATCGGGTTGTGTGGCATCACGTCGCTATCGGGGGTAAAGATCAGTTTTCCGTCTGGCTGTGTCCACCACGCGCCACCTACCGAGGCTATGGCCATGTCCAGGTGCGTGGCGAGCGGGGCTTCCCTGACCGTTGCTGATAGCCGGTTGTCTACCGCCGGGGCGGTGTCGAAGATTTCGTAGGGCGCGGTATCCCCAATCAGGCGTTTTAGGCGTTCGGTGAGGGTTTCCCCGTCTTTGCGTACGCCGTAGCGGGTAGTAGCAGCGAGTTTCCCTACCACGTCCACGAACTCTAGGGTGCAAGTCGAGTACTTGCGTAAATGCCCTTTACGGGGTTCATATTTCATTTTCCGCAAATAGCCGGTAAAAATAAGTTGCCGGGTGAGCCGGTGGTAGCAGCGTACTTTTAGCCCGTGACGTAGCCAAAGCTCGCGCGGGTCGATATTTTTCAGGGTGACGGTAAGGGTTCCAGCTTGGGCTACTGGTAGCACGCCTTGCGAGGCCGCGCCACGCCTAATCTGTAGGGTCATTGCAGGACCACAAATGTCACGCCATGCCAATTCAGGTAGTCCTTGGGGTAGGCGGTCGGTGTCTAGGTGGGATTGGCCTATACGGAATCCCTTAGAGTACACCGCGCCGCCGCCAAGCGGGTCTTGCCCGATTTTCGATTTCCCGATGCGGAAGGCCGGGGCATGGGTGGATGCTTCGATTTCCAGGCCAATCAAATCGTAAGGTAGGGGCTGTGACTTTGAGGGTTGGTCGCAAAGCAGCTCTAGGGCGGTTACTTGTATCGACTTTGCGCCGCTGATAGTCAAAGACACTGGCAGGATAGACAGCGTGTGCATGATTAGCTGGTTTCGGCCAGGCTCCAAGATTTTGAGGTCTTCCCCGAAAGAAACTTGCACCACGCGAGGCGCGGGCGGTTTCGCTGGTTGTGGTTCGTCTTCCTTGGGCTTGGGCGGATCCGCTGGTTCCGCTGAGAGTGTGAGTTTCAGGGTGTGCAAAGTACCGGGGCGTAGCAAATCAAAGGGCACGGTAACTATCTCTTCGGTGGTGGCGGTAAACACGCCTGATGGATAGAAGCGCGGGTCTACTAGCCCCTGCCAATGTGCAAGGTCTGGTGGTAGTATCGGGGCGGGGCTGTGGGGTCTCATAGGTTCCTGTCGCTCCCGTTTACAGCGTAATGCTCGTTCAATGCTTCTGCTATTACCCGCCCAGTTTCCACGCTGGGGTTAAGCGCGTTTACGTGAATATGAATCTCAGGGGCACGGGTTTTCGAGTAGTTGTCGTTCCTGGTTAAGGCTCCTAGCTCGAAGCCCGGCGCGGTGAAAGTGTTACCTGCGATGTCGCTAGACAAGACGTTTAGCTGCCGTTTCAGGTTACCGCGCTGGGATTCAATTCCGTTCATCAAGCCCTGCATAATGGCCTTGCCCGCCGGTTCGAGTAGAACCCGGTCGTAGTCGATAGGTCCTTTATGCGCGGCAATCCACGCGGCGAAACCTGAGACTTTCTTTTTCACTTCCTCCCAACCAGCGGAAATACCCCTAAAGAAACCATCCAAGAGCGCTTTACCGGGGGCTACGAGCAAACTGCCTAGGTCTCCGATTGCTGAGTTCACGCGAGAGCCTAGCCCGGCTACCCATTTCACGGCGTTATCGATGCCGTTGCGGATGGAATCGACTACAGCGTTCCAAGCGTCAAGGACAATCTTTTTGGCGGTGTCCCAGGCGGTTTTGAAGAAGTTAACTATCCTGTCCATGGTTTGCTTGGCCAGGTTGCGCATGGTGTTCATCACATTGATAAACGTTGCCTTCATGGTGTTCCAGGCGTTGATGAAGAAGGCTTTGATAGCGTTCCAGGTGTTTTGCCAGAACTGGCGCGTGATTTTCATCCAGTTAAGGAAGAAGGCTTTGAGCGCGTTCCAAACGTTCAAAGCGAAGGCTTTCAGCGCGTTCCAGGTAGAGGTGAAGAAGGCTTTGATAGCGTTCCAGGTTTTTTTCCAAAGATCGCTGATGAATTTCAAGAATGCGGTGAGGGCTTTCTGGAAGGCTTTCCACGCGGCCTTAGCGAAGGCTTGGATGCCTTTCCAAATCACCTCGAAGAAGGCCTTGATAGCGTTCCAGATGGTCTGCCAGTAGTTCACCACGAACTGCAAATATGCGATGAAGGCGGCCTTGAGGGCTTCCCATATCATCGTGAAGAAGTCTTTGATTGCCGTCCAAATTGTGGTGAATATGTTTTGTACGGTGTTCCATATGGTCTGCCAGTGTCCTACGACGAAGCTAAGCGAGTTGATGAAGGTGTTTTTTATGGCCTCCCACGCGCTGATGAAGAAGTCACGGATTGCGTTCCATACGGTTTCGGTGGCGGTCTTGATGGCGTTCCACGCGCCTATCAAAGTGTCTCGGAAGGTTTTGCAGTTGTTCCAGGCGTAGATGAATGCGGCCACGAGGGCGGCGATAGCGATGACTACGAGGCCGATGGGGTTCGCGGCCATGACGGCGTTGAGGATGCCTTGCACCGCCGCGTAGGCTTTGGTCGCTACCGAGGCGGCTTGTAGTCCTTTGGAAAACAGGGCAATGCCACCAGCAAGGCCGGTTACGGCGGTGGCTATCGCGGCGAAAAGCGCGGGGTGTGCTGAGATCGCGGCGGTGAGCGCTTGCAAAGCTGGTAGCAGCATTACCGCTATTTGTTGGATGATAGGGGCGGAAGCTGTGCCTATTTGCATGATTAGCGGCAGCATCGTCATAAGCGCGGGCGCTACGGTGTTAGCGAGGAATGCGCCGATTTTTTCTAGTGCGGGTCCTAGTTTTTGCCCTGAGGTTTCTGACCATCGGTCGAAGGCGGGCATTACCCTGTCAGTAATGAAAGACGCGAGCTTGTCTACTAGGGGTACTACTTGTTGCCCTAGTTTTTCTTTGACTTGGCTCCAAGCTACTTTGATTTTGTCGGTGCCGTTAGCGGTAGCGAGCGCTACGCCTCCCACCTGTTTTTCGATAGCGGAAAGAACCAAGCCTTGGGCTTCGTGCATCTTGTTTGATTCCACGAGTGCCTTGATTTTGTCTTTTTCCGCTTGGGTGAAAGTCACGCCAGAGCGAGCCAGAGCGGTAATCCCTTTAATCGGGTCATTCAAGGCCTTGCCGAGTTGCACGGCGTTTTGCTCAGCGCTACCGAAGCCCGCCGCACCCATGTCCACGGCGGCCTTGGTCGCGCGGTCAAAGTGGTCTCCGACTTTCCCGGCGGTCGCGGCCAGTTCCTTGAAGGACATTAGCTTGGCCTGGGTGAGTTTGATTTGGTTTTGGTCTACCCCGGTTTGTCGGGCGGTGACGTTAGCGAGTTTTACTAGCCGGTCGGTTACCTGCTGGGTTTGGTTGCCGAACAGTCCCATGGATTTAGCTACTTGCCCGATACGCGCGTTAGACGTTCCAGCGGTTTCCCCGCTGGTTATCAAGGTTTTAGTCAGAGCCACTGCCCCGGCGGTAGCCCCAACCATAGCCAGGCCTAGCCCTTTAGCCGTCCCGGATATTTTCGAGAATTTGCTTTGGATTTGCCCGTGTAGTTTCTCGATTTCTTTTCTGGCTTGCCCAGCGGAAGCCAGAATATCAATCACGATTTTAGGCCTAGAGCCCGCCATATTGTTCACCTCCTTTCTTGGGCTAGTTTGATGATTTCCTCACGCTCTTTGAGCGTGAGGGTGTAGTAGGTTTCGGGGCTAAAACCGAGATTCAGCGCAAATCCGGCGTAGTCTTCGGTGTAGCCCCGCTCAATTCCCCCACCGTCTCCGCGTCCAGGGGCGGCAGGCTAGCGGCGATAGCTTCGGCGATTTCCGAGCGTTTCGCTACGTGCTGAGTGGGTTTCTCTAGCAGCGCGGCTATTTCGTCCATGTTCAGCTGCTCGATGTCGTCCATAGTGGCCTGGGGGAATCCCCCGCGCTTGGCAAACACTAAAGCTAGGGCGGTCATGAGACGCACATCTACATTGTTGCCTTCAGCAGCTTCAGAGATTTCTCCGAGTTTCTTACCTGAGTATTTTTCTACAGCGGCAATCTCTCCGATAGTGAGGTTACTAATATCCATTTTAGTCCAATCCGTATATTCGTAGCTTTTTTTCAACTTCTTTATGGAACATGAATTGCGCGTAGGGATACGAGGCGTTTATGGCTTTATCCACAAAGTTCTGCGTTTTTTGGTATTTGGTTCCGTAATTAGGAAATACCCCATACCAATATTTCCTTGTTCCGATTGATACAGTTGCTTTCCTGGCGCGTTTCAGGGATTTTATTGTGCCTTTGAGGTGCCCGGTTCTAACTGGTACGAGTTTTCTTAACTGGTTTGCGCCGTGATCTGCGATTCTGCGGAAAGCGGGTTGCAGTCCTTCGAGTGAGCCAGTGGCTTTTTTCATGCGGCTCATTGCCCGGCCTAAGCCGTGGATTTCGCAACCCGTCTCTACTATCGCGGTTTTTGTGCCCCGGCGACGCATTACCGACTACCTGTTGGCTTGGGTTTCCCGGCTTCCATGCCCGCGCCCTCTACCGCTCCCCCGCTGGTTACCTTGGTGGGGGTGGCGGTGCAGGGAATCTCGGTCTCGAAATCATAGCTGCTAGAGCCAGCGCCGCCGCCAAGGCCTTCACGGTTTTCGATTTTGACTTTCCCCGTGAAATGCGGCTTCGCGGCGGTGGGCTGCGCGTTGCCATGCGGGGCATAAACGTATTCGAGTTCTTCCCCGACGTGATCCCAAATCCACGACCAGAAAGAAGCGGGGTCGGTGGATTGCACGGCGGTAATAGCAAAATACCATTCTTGGCCAGCGTCCCCGTTAGCCGCGTCAGCAAAGGTGGTAGTTCCTTTGTCTGCTTTGCGGGTTTTCAGTTCGCATTTGGTGCAATCTGCCCAATGGTCTTGCCCGCCGATTTTCAGTAGTAGGCCGGTTCCGTAGATGCGATCAGATGATTTGTAAGCCATGATTATTATTCCTTTCGATAGTCGGTAGTGGCTGTGAGTTCATAGGCTAAGAATTGTTGTCCATCGGCGGCCTGCGCGATGAAGTGGCTCCCACCAGAGATTTCACTGTTTTCCAGGGTCGCTAGCAGAGCGGAAATCATAGCGTCCAGGCTGCTTACTTCAATCTCAAGATCACCTGCTCGGGCGGCGATTAGGGTGATTTTGAAACCGATATTGAAGCTCTGGTAGGTGTCGCCGGTGTCCACTGCGGGGGCAGTGTCCAAGATTACGGCCGGTCCTTCCAGGCGATCGGGCGGAAAAGCATACACTTTGACTTCGGGAAATCCCTCTTGTAAGGATTCCTTTAGTTCACGTCTGGCTTGGGCTATCATTTAGGCCACCGCCATTCTTAGGAAAGGTGCGAGAGTGGCACGTGCCTGAGCCAGCGGATCTAGGCGAAGGCGGATGGTTTGCCCGCCGTCGAGATCCGCGTAGGATTTCACGCCGTTAGGTGCTGCTTTACGGGCGTAGAGATCGGCGGCGGTGTCCAGCACGGCGCGTTTCACGATAGCGGGCGGGGGCGGGGTAGTTTCCCTCGCGTCCACCATCAGGGTTGCCACGAGTGCCACGGCCTCATCGATGCACGCTGCGAGCGCCTGGGTGGTGGCATTGCTGCCTCCCAGGTGCTCGGATAGCTCCGAAGGCGTAGGTCTAGGGATTCCGACGCTCATTATCCGGCCAATCCACTAACAGGTACCAGTGCTGCGGGCATTTCCGCCGCGTAGGCCGCGTAGAAATACACGCTGAAATCCTTAGACAAGTTCAAGATATTCTCGTCTTGCAAACGAACCAAGGAAGAAAGATAGCTGCGGATAGCGAGCTTGTTTTGGAACACCGCGCTAGCGGTGGTTGCGTCAGTATCAAGTACTACGGGGATGTTGAGTAGGCCGCCTTTCAAGCCCGAAGCAGTCAGGGTTCCGAGAGTGTTTACCCCGCCGTCATGCATGGTCAAAAGCGGCCTTCCGTCTTTGCCTTCCATCTTGGCGAGATGTTTGAAAACATTCTTGTCTACGATTAGGTTGTCGATGGTTAGGCCTTGTTGCTCGAAGAGTAGCGCCGCGTCTACCACCGCGTCTACCCAATCGCCCCAGGCCATAGTGGCTAGAGATTTGCCGGTCAGTTTCTGGGTCGCAGCCTTCACGGTGGTGTCATAGGTCTCATGGAAAGACTGGCGGGCGGTTTGCCCAGCAGCGATAGCCATAGCGCGTAGATGATGGTCAAGGATGCGTACGTGGCCGCGCTCGATTTCTTGGCGAGACAGCGAGGTAGCGCCGCCGAAGGTCTCTATCTGGGCGGTTTTGGTTTCCACCTTCAGGTTGCCCATAGCCAGGTTGTCGCCTTCCTTGGCCTGTTTAGCGACCGTAACCGTATTAGCTTTCAACTGTGCGTATTCCAGGGTAAAGCCCTCGGAAGGCAAATTGCCGGTGGAAAACAAGCTGCGGATTCCCGCGCCTTGGTCTACCAGGCGGGTCAGGTCACCCGCCCATTGCGGGGTCAGCACGGTATCGGCGCTGGTGCCACCGCTGTAGGCTCGCTCTTGGATGGAGCGCAGCGCGGCTTGGTCATCTTCATTACCGCCTAGAGCAGATTTGATGAATGTGGCAGCGCTACGGGTATCCGGCGCGACCTTGGCGGGGTCTTGCCAGGGCGGGGTGGTTTTCAGGATTTCCACGGCGCGGGTTAGGTCTTCCACGCTAGTGCGAAGATCGCGTAGGTTATCGGTTTCCACGCTTGCGGCGTTGGTTTCTTTGGTTTCGGTGTCCATTTGGGTTTCCTTTCTAGTTGGTTTTTGTCGGACTTTTTCTACTGTGGCGTTTTCATAGGCGGGGAATGGAGTTAGGGATACTTCCATGACTAGGGCTTTCGTGATTTCACGGTGTACCCCGTCTTCTTGCTGGGTGTCGTTGTATTCCAAAGCCTGGAAGCCGATACTAAGCCCGGTGTACACGGCGGCGCGGGCGAGTTCCAGGGCTTCATCCCCGGCGGGTGTGTTCGCGATTTTGCCGATGATTTTCCATCCTTGCGGGGTGTCGCGTCCTTCCACGGTGCCGATGGGCTTGCGGTGTTCAGCAAGTAGTTTGCAACCGGCTTTCGGCACGGTTACCGCGCCGGGGGCGATCCGCTCGAAGAATCCTTCCCAGATTTCGGTTTCATCATCGTAGGGCACGCCCAGGCCGATAATCTCGCGTTCTTCGGTATCAGTGCGAGCTAGGGCGGTGGCGCGGTGAAAGATTTCGCTAGGCATTGGTATTCTCACTTTCCGACTCAGGCTCAGGTTCAGGAGTTGGTGTCACTTGTAGGGGTGGTAGGCCTTCGATGGCTCGGACTTCATCGATAGTAAGGAATCCGGCGCTAATCCCGATTTGATGCGCCTGATAGCGCGTGTAGGTGTCGGTACGCAAAAGCGCGTCAAGGTTGAAACGCGCGGTTTGCCCATGCGGCAGAATGTCAGATAGCGCGGCCTCGATTTCCCTAAGGTAGGCCATGAGCGTCCACTTCACAAACTGCAAATCTTCCTGTTGAGCATTCGCGTAAGTAGTCGAAGAACCCTTGAGTGGCGCGAGCATGAGACGCGCCGGGATACCAAACAGGCGCGCTATTTGGGTAACATTGAAGTTTTGGGTTTCCAGAAACTGAATCTCCTCCGGTTTCAGCGAAAGAACCTGAAATTTAGTACCCTTGCCTAAAACTGCGATGCCTTTACCAATCGCTTGGGTTTGATTCCATTCCTCCCTGGTCTCCTGAGCCAGCGAGGGGCTAATGGCCTGGTCTGAAGTCAAAATACCGGTGGGGATTCCCCCGCCGTTTACCAGGCTCGAAGCATAGTCTGCTAAATCCAAAGCACCTGCGAGGTTACGCCGCGCGGCCTGGATAGGACCCAAGCCTTCAACTTCCCCAGCGACAGTAAGTAGTTTCAAATGGCAAATATCGCGAGTCGTGTAGAGTCGGCCTTGGTAGGTGTAATCAATGATTTTGGTTTGCGGATTCTGCTTCGGTGTAACCTCCAAGGGCGGTAGGACATCGAGGGTAAGGATTTGCCCGCTCGGGGCGCGGGTGATAAGCCAATACGCGTTGCCCCGCTGTGCGAGCGACGCGACGGTTTCCACAATGAAGCGCGATTGTGTCGAGCCTATATTGGGGCGGCGAACAATAGAAGGCGGGGGGTCGAGTAGGTCTTTCCCGCGCCAAGCATCGATGGTCAGCTGCTTAGCGGCGGTTTCCAGGATAGACAGCGCACGGTACACGGCTTCTAGACTCATTGCCTGTCGTGGAGACAGCGCTAAGTAGCCTTCCCGGTTCGGTGGTAGCACGGCGGGATTGGTTACTACCTTTGCTTCGCGTTTGAGGAATGGAAACAACTTCATGTATTCCAGTATCCAAAGACGACATCACGATTCCGGGGGGTTACGGCGTGTCGCATTCAGCTTGTCGCCTGGGTGGCGAGTCTCTTTTTGCCTCGCGCGGTAGTGGTAGTTATGGATTGCGTTACGCGCGGTGTGCCTCTGGGGGTGCCAACCAGCCTCATGTTTAATCAGCGCGTTTTCGGCACGCTCGGGGGTGAGACAGAGCTGCCTCCATCCGCAAGGGCACATCGCCAAATGCGTATAGTCAGATGAATCTATCCAACGAGTAGACATAACAGTTTCTTTCTATAGGAAGATTTGGGGGCGGGAATCAAAATTCAGAGCACCATACAAAGCGGCGATAGCGGCGCGGGCGGTATCTACCGCGCCGGTAGAATGCCTAGGGCTTATGGCCATTCCTCCGGCCATTGGTTTCAACACCGCATGAGCAAAGGCATCTTTGATTTCCGGGGTACCATCATGGGTGAGCCTCCCGGCGGTGATACGCGATAAGAATTCACTGTTAGCGGTGGCGTATTCTTTGGGTTTCAGCGCGTAGATGGTGGCTCCGGCGCGGCGCAATCCTTCGATTATAGGCCGGTTATCCCCCGAGTCGTCTGCTACCAGCGCGGCGGGGGCGAGGGTGTCTTGCAAGTGTTCGATGGCTTTTTCTATCCAGGCCGCGCCTGCTTTCGAGATAAGCCGATGCAAGCAAACGCTATCGTCTTGTTGCCAGGCGGCGTAGATGGTCGCGCCGGTGCGCCCCTCCGCTATGTCAAAAGCAATCGTAGCCCCGGTCGGTGTCTCGCTAATCTCGGTTGCGAGTCCGTCCCACGTCTCTAGGTCGATGATTGAGGTTTGCGCATTCGTAGGCCAGAGATTCAAATAAGCCCGTCGGTACAAGTGGTCTTTCTCGTCCTTCCCCAGGGCTTTCAACTTCCAAAGCTCTTGAGTGTAGCCCAGCGCTGGGTGAAATGACAGCGCCGCGTCCCCGCGTAGGTCAGCGTCGGCGGTTTCCTCATCAGCGGACCATTCAAAGAAGGCGGTCGTCGCGTCCGGGTCACTGGTGGCGGCGCGTCCATCATCCACCAATGACTTTAGCCACTGTGAGCGCGTGTCCCCGGCGGTGGAGATAATCCATACTTGCGAGTGAGGGATAGTCAACCCTACCGGGTTTAGTGCGGCCATCAAATCATCGCCCTGGGCTTGGTCAAATGCCCACGCCTCATCCACAATCGCTAACGGTGAAGTAGCGCCGTGTAGCCCGCCAGGGGTAGGCGCAAAGGGCTGTATAACCGATTCAGTACCCTGAAACACGATTTTCTCGTTACCCGTGCCTTCCAGGACTTTCACGCGGGGCTTACCGTCAGGCCCCGTGCCCATCTCCTTGCGCAGCTGCTTTGCGAGTTCGCCCCATTTCTCCACCGCGTCCTTACGGGTCTGCGCCGTGTAGTACACTTTGCAACCAGGATTCGCTTGTGCCACGGCGGCCATAAGCGCTTTAATCAACGTTGTCTTACCAGACTGCCTAGGGACTGTCACTATAACGCGCTGGTAGCGAGCACGCTCAGGATTCGCGGCTTGACGCTCGCACGCCACTTCCGCCACGAGTTTCTGCCAGGGCATTAGCGGGGTCTGTAGGAAACGCGCTACGAGTTCGACTTGCCCGCCGGTAGTCGGGTTCGCGGGATTCCGCTTAGTGGCATACTTAGGCGACATGATTCAGGTCTGCTTCCTGATTGAGTTGATCTAGGAATACCTCGTAGGGATCCACCGCGTTGCTAGTAGTGGACTGTGGCAACGCGCCTAGTAGTTCTTTGAACTGGCCAATCATCGTGACGTGCGCGATAGTCTTACGGCCAGCAGCAAACGCCACGTCTAGCTCGTGAGCCAGCGAGTAAAGCAGCTGAATCTCTGCTGCGAGCTGTAGAGTCTGCTCAACAGTGAGGTCAAGCGATTCTATCTTTGCTCTAACGGCTTTCACCATGGCATTCGAGGCCATGAAGGGATCACCTAGCCCCGGTAGCTCAGGTTGCCAACCAGGATTCGGTTCTATCTCACTCATACATGTTTCCTTTCGGTTCGATTTCCGGATTTTCCGCGTCATTCCAACGTTTTTTTACAGGCTTTTGGAGATAAAGAAAGGCTGCCGTGATCTATTTCCCAGGGGTGCTATTGGAAAAAACCTGGGGGGAACACCGACGGGTCGCAGCGGGTAGGGCGGGGCGGTAGGTGGCGGTTGCCCCGGCGTGCGTTACAACCGAAGTGGCAGGGTCTGAGGTTTTCGATACTGTCGCTACCGCCACGGCTCCGTGGTACCAGATGCTCCAGGCTCAAACGTTTCGGGTGGTTGTGCCCATAGACAGCAGCGTTAGAGTACTCGGCCAGAATAGGCTCCCTGCAATAGCAGCAGCGTGCCCCGTACATCGAGACTGCCAGACGCGAAAGGTCGCGTATCTTCCTGCCTCCCCAGCTCATCGGCCTATCCAAGCGGTAGCGTCCGGCGTGTACTGGCTACTCTTACCCTCGCGCTCCATCAAGCGCCGATACATTGCAGGGTCATGCTCCCTGACATGTTCCATATAGGCCTGGCCTTCCAGGCGTTCATGATATGACTGGCATAGCAGGCACCAGTTAGCGCCGCTCATACCAGCAGGAATGGGATGCAAACGTTCCCATTCAGCAGCCTCAGCGATTCTCTTGGCCTCCGTCTGCTGGTTCAACAAGGCTAGATTCTCCCGCGCCTTGCGGTTCCTCCACTCTGCTTGCTGTTTCTTAGTCCACCTGCGTTTCTCTGGTCGGTCGTTTATTCGGTTGCATGAGGGGCAAGCAGTACCTCCCTTCGTGTAGCCATGCGGGCATAGCGGGTTATCCTCATCGCTAGCGATTGCGCTGGTCATAGTATCTTCCTTTCCTATAGCCCAATCAGGTGGGGGTGTCTGTGCCTGAATATCTCTCTCAGCGCTTTGAGGCGCTGAGAGATATTCAGAATTGAGGTGTGAACTTAGTTCCGTACGGCGTGACCTGCGGATATTAGCGGTTGCTTTTTTGAGTAGCGCTAGACGGCGGGCGGTCTCGGCGCGGCGCTCTGTCCATTTCGAGTAGCCCTGTTTCCAGGCCTGTCGCACGAGATCTAGCAGCACGTGACGGCAAACAGTTATGAAGCCAGGCTTAGGCTTGCCCTCTTCGATTAGGCCGCGTTGCCAGGTGATAACGCCTAAGCCCTCTAGGATTAGTAGGCAACGTGATGTCCACTTCTCACTTAGGCCTGCTGATTGCGCGATTTGCCAGACAGTGCAATCGATGCCCTGCTTAGAGCGGGCGCGGTTCACAATCGCACCCAGGGTAGATCGCACGCCCTGCCACTCGCGGCCAGCGAGCTCGCCCCACCCCGCACGGCAAAGCGAGCGGTACAAGACAGGCGCGGGGGTCTCAACACTAAGCGCCATGAGGCTCCCCTTTCAGCTCCTGGATAGCGTCAAGCAGCGCGTCCAAGGCTCCAACCGCCAGCTCATGACTACGCCCCGGCGCTGGCCGCATTTGCACCAGCTGAAACAGAGCGGCCTCGATTTCCAGGTGAGCTGCCACCAGCGCGGCTAAAGCGCGGTCGCGTCGCAAGCGTCTTCGTGGTACATAGAATCCTGCTATCACGGCTATCCCCGCTCCTCGAGCGCCTCACCGAGACGCTTGCTAGACAGGTCAAGGCCTACGTCTAGCGCCTCGTCGATAGCATCGTCAATGAGGTAGACGGCGCGGCGCGTGTAGTCATCTATCGAGGAATCCTTGAAAGTCTCACTAGGCTTCATATACCGCAAGGCTGTATCCAGCTCGCGCTTAGCGTTCTGCAACGCGCGCGTCACACGCCTAGATCTGATGTGTTCTTCCCGTAATTTCATGTTCATAGGGCTTCACTTCCTTGTAAATTGGGACTCATGGGTTTTATGAAGAAACTGGGTAAGGCCATTGAAAAGGCCGCTAAAGAAGCCGAAAAGCAGTCGAAACAAAATGCGAAGCAGAATGCGAGGCTTGAGATGGAGGCCAATCCCGAGGCGTTCACCATTGCCGGCGCGTCCTACAGACAATCCGCGTTTAGGCAGTTCGCTAAAGAATCTGGGTGCGACAGGTCTGGGAAGCGGATTCGCGTGAAAGTAGTCCTTATGCCAGAGCCTGACAATCCGAAGGATCCGGATGCTATCGCGGTGTTTACCCCGAGGATGCAGCAACTTGGGTACATTCCAGCGGACATGACGGCATATATCCACGCCAAGATTCCGCCGATTAACCGGAAGCAGACATGGAAGATTACCGCGACAGCTGAGCTTTACTGGTGGAAAAACCTCTACCTGGTAAACATCTGGTCTTAGCATCGCTAACCTTCCTCTACCAGTAGAGCGTGGTCATCGATGACCACGCTCCCCGCGTGGTGTCCTACCGCGATTCCAGGGATTTCCACGCCAGCATTCTGCAAACGCTCGATGTCTCTCAAGGACCAAGGGATTTGTCCGTTCATGCGGCGATTGAAGCGAGACTGCTGGTAAGCAATGTTTTTTGCAAGTCTCGATTGTGAGAGTTTCTTGATTTCTAGGTGCTTTTTTACGGCTCTAGTCACCATGTCATTAAGTTCCATGCACACAAGTTAAGCATTTTTCACATAGTTTAGGCAAGCGACACGCGCCCTAGATAGGATTTTGCCGTTGATTGTTATGCGCTTTTCGCATAGAATGGGCGTATGAGCATTGCACAAATCGCACCTTCGAACATTGATACGGCCAGCATCGTTGCGGCCAATATACGCGCTGAAGCGGCGCGGCGCGGCTACTCTCAGAGTGAGCTAGGCCGCGCTCTTGGCATTACCCAATCGCAGATTAATCGGCGGTGGCGTGGTGTCATACCGTGGCAACTGGCAGAACTGGATACAGTTTCGTATTTGCTAGGCGTTTCGGTCATTGAACTTGTTACCCCGCCGCGTGGCGGTCTGGGATATGAAAAAACCGCCCCGAAGGGCGGCAATCTTGGTTCGTGGCTCCCGCGGCTGGATTCGAACCAGCAACCTGCCGATTAACAGTCGGACGCTCTGCCGTTGAGCTACGCGGGATTGCGGGTATAAGTCTAACAGACTTATACCCAGTTTGTCTATTTGGTGCCACGACAAGGAAAAATGCCAGAAACGGCGTATCGGTTTCGCCACTGCCCCCAGAACTTGTTAGGATACATATGCCCTGTTAGCTCAGTCGGTTAGAGCAGCGGACTCATAATCCGTTGGTCGTGGGTTCGAGCCCCACACAGGGCACTGCTATAAACCTTGCAATAACGCTAGAAAATCTAGTTTTGATAAACCTGGATACCCTGTCAGGACATACCCAGGACACACCGTCAGGACATACCCAGGACACACCGTCAGGACATACCCAGGACACACCGTCAGGACATACCCAGGACACACCGTCAGGACATACCCAGGACACACCGTCAGGACATACCCAGGACATAAGCGAAACAGTTTTCGTCTTTGGTGCCCCCCGAACAACGGCAGAAACACCAGCAAACATGAAATAACAGAAAAAAGGTACCCGCCAAGGAAAAACCCAGACCACTTCACGTTCGCGCATTATCTTGCAGACAGACCAACGGAATTCACGGAGGTTAAAACCAAAGCTGGCGGTGCCTGTCACCGACATCGACAGGCACCACCATCGCATCCTTCAAGGCCGCACCCGAAGCCAAACAGACACATAAACATTTTGCTAAATTAATTGCCATCCTAACACCCCAGGTCACAGGATTATCCCAATACCGAGATGTCTACATCTGTCTGTTCTGTGCCCATCCCGAAGTAAGAAACAAGCACCTCATGAAACCGAACGAGGCAGCGAACACTACCCGCGACGGCGATTCGCGTCGCGCAGCGCACGCTGTGCCTCGCGGTTATCCTCGCGCTCGCGGATGGTCTGGCGCTTGTCCCATTCCTGTTTGCCGCGAGCCAAAGCAATCTCGACCTTGGCGCGACCGCCAATAAAATACAACTCCACCGGCACCACCGTGTAACCCTTCGCCGCCACCCCGTTCTCTAAGCGCAGAATCTCGCGCTTATGCAGCAACAATCTCCGCTTCCGTTTGGGCGAGTGATTCGTCCACGACCCGTAAAAATACTCGGGAATATTCGCCCCCTGCAACCAAGCCTCGCCCCGGTCAATCTCGACCCAGGCCTCACTCAAGGATGCGCGACCCATCCGCAAGGCTTTTACTTCGGTTCCAGTCAGCGACAGACCCGCCTCAAGGCGATCCTCTAGAAAATAGTCATGCGCGGCCTTTTTGTTGCGTGCAATGACCTTCTTGGCATCGGCCGCCGCCTTGGCTTTCTGCGCCGGCGTCATTTTCGCGCTGCCCCCAGATTTCCCAGCTGCATTCTTTTTACCCATAAAAGCCAATCCTACCAGCCGAAGCGGTAATCCCCCGCTGGCACCTCATGAAACGCCACCCGACGCACCCCAACCCTACAAACTGCCCATCAACACCTGATACGAATCAATCGGGGTGCCGTTCTTCCACGTCTCAAAATGCAGGTGACAACCGGTGGACAACCCCGTAGAACCCACTAGCCCAATAACCTGGCCTTTCTCGACGTGCTGGCCACCAGCCACCTTAAACGCAGAAAGGTGCGCATAAGCCGTCTGCCAGGCTATCCCGTTGATAGTCCCGTGATTAACAATAATCCGGTTCCCGTAACCATCGCCCTGTGACGTACGCACAGTTCCAGACTGAGAAGCAAAAACCGGCGAACCGCAGGGCATGGCCAAATCCGTCCCCGAATGCAGCATCCTGGTATTAAGAATAGGGTGCGTGCGCCACCCGAAAGGCGAAGTGCGATTCAAAACCGAAAGGGGTGCCCCAAAAACTCCCCCCGTAATCACCCGGGCTTGCATTCTGCGGGCTTCTTTAACCAGTTGGGCGATTTGGCGCGCGGCCTCGGCCTGGGCAGCCTGTTGTGCCCGAATTTCCTGTTCAAAGGCCGATTTCTGGCTGTTCAGCTGCTGTTGCTGGACGGCTTGGCGGCCTTGCAAGGTTTGCAACTCGGCAAGCTGTTTTTGTTCCGCTTGCTTGGCTGCATCCGCCGCCGCCACTGCCCCGCGCGCCCGAACTTCCAATTCGCCGATGCGCACCGTCACGGCCTCTTGACGCGCCCGCGCATTAGCCGCCACCGCTTTCGCTTCCTCGGCGGCCTGTATCACCTGGTTTTGGGACTGTGCCGCCCGGTTCACCGCTTGGGCACGAATCGCCAGTTCATCGGCGGATCGCGCATCCCACAGCAACGTCCACACCGAGGCATCCAGTTTCTGACCCCGATAGGCCTGCTGTGCGATTTGCCCAATCGTGACCTGGGTTCTAGCGATGGCTTTCTCGCCGGATTCGATGTCGCCTTGCAGTTTCGCTTTCTGCTTTTGGGCATTCTTTAGCCGGGCTTGCACCGTGGCCAGTTCCCGCCGAGTTCCCGCGAGTTTCTCTTCCGCATCGGCCAGTTCGCTTTGCGCGATAGGGATAGCGTTTTTGGTGCGTTCCAACTGTAACGCCAGTTCCACCAGGTTGGCTTTCACGCCCTCAAGCTGGATGGCCAGTGCGGTTTCTTTCTTTTTCGCGGTGGTTTTTTTCTGTTCCAAACGCTTGCGTTTGGCGGTGCTTTCGGTGGACGCCACTGCATGAGGTGCCATCCGGGATATTGAACTTACGCCGGGAATCTGGGCTGGCACCTCATGAATCGGCACCCCCGAAACCCCGACGCCCCCCGAAACCCCACGCGGAACAGCCTCGGCAACCCCACCGAGACTCACCATCGTCAGGAACACCGCCCCCACCAGGGAAACCCGCCACAAACTGCGGACGCGCATCACACCTCTAAGTTTCATTCTCATCCTGCTTCCGACCGGTTCACCGTCACCTCAAACCCGCGTATAGCGGTTCAGCGAAACCGCCGAAGCCAACACGGCCAACACAATCGCCGCCAACACCAACACTGGGGAAATCAGCCACACATCACGTTCACTGATAATCCGCACCGTCCCGGAAAGACCATCCAGCCACTCGCCAACCAGGAACTTTACCGTCCCCCACAGCACCCCCACCGCCGCGAGGGCACCAATGGTCGCGGCAATCGCGCCCTCAACCATGAAGGGCAGCTGCACAAACAGATTAGAAGCCCCCACCAGACGCATAATGGACGTCTCGCGTTCGCGGCTCATCGCGGAAAGCCTGATTGTGGTGGTAATCAACAGCACCGCCGCCACAATCATCGCTACCGCCAGGCCAATCGAAAGCATCGTGGCCTGGTTCAAACCAGAAAACAGCTTTTCCAGGATTTTCTTTTGATCGATGACCTGAGCCACCCCGGGACGACCCTGGATTTCCTCGACCACGGCGCGGTATTTCTGGGGATCAACCAGTTTGATGCGGAAAGATGCCGGCATCATATCGGCCGTAACATATTGGTAAACCCCCTCGGAACCCATCAGATTCTTGAAGGTCTGGTAGGCTTCCTCTTTGGACTCGAAATACACGTTTTCGACATAGGGCTTGAGCCGCTCGGATTTCAACAGGGTTTCCACCGCGTTGATTTGTTCCGAGGTAGCTTCCTGGCCGTTACAGCCGCGCGACAGGTCGTTTTTCGCGCACATAGACACGGAAATCTCGATTTTCCCGTACCAGGTATCACGCAGATTGTTAATCTGGATTTGCGCCAAGGCAGCCGAGCCTACGAACAGCAGCGACACACAGGTGACGATAATCACCGCAACACTCATCGCCAGGTTACGGCGCAAACCCTGGCCGACTTGGGATAACACAAAGGCAAGACGCATCTAGATTCCCTCCGCTGTGGTGGTTTCATGGCCGGGACGAGCGGTTTTCCCGGATTTGCCAGTGGTGGAACCGAGAGCGGCTTCACCACGCGGAGCCAAGCCGCCGTATATCCCCCGGTCTTGGTCACGAACCACGCGCCCTTCGTCGAGCTCGATGACACGTTTACGCATCTGGTTGACGATTTCCTCGTCATGAGTAGCCATCACCACAGTGGTTCCCGCCCGGTTGATACGATCCAAAAGGCGCATAATCCCCAGCGAAGTCGCGGGGTCGAGGTTCCCGGTAGGCTCGTCGGCCAACAAGATTGGCGGGCGGTTCACCATGGCACGCGCAATCGCGACGCGCTGTTGCTCCCCACCGGAAAGCTCGTGGGGGAAACGCTTGTCTTTACCCCCCAAACCGACCATTTGTAACACTTCGGGAACAACCCGGCGAATCACCCGGCGTGGTTTCCCGATAACCTGCAAGGCTATCGCCACATTATCGTAAACATTCTTGTTTTCCAGCAGGCGGAAATCCTGAAACACCACCCCCAGTTGGCGGCGCAGCTGCGGCACTTTCCAACGCGAAATCCGACCCAAGTCCTTGCCCAGCACCATAATTTTTCCTTCGGTAACGCCGTATTCGCGCAGCACCAAGGACAGGAAAGTGGATTTGCCGGAACCCGAGGTTCCCACCAAAAACACGAACTCCCCCCGCTCGATACTGAGGTTTACCTGGTCCAAGGCGGGGCGCGCGCCCCGCTTATAGACCTTCGTGACGTTTTCGAAGGTTATCAAACCGTTTCTCCCTGCCTAGGCTTTTTTTCCACCTTAATTGGTAACGTTTTGATAACTTCACATTGACACGCGTTTTATCCGTAACTCCTTGTGAAAACCTGATTTCGAGCCAGCACCTCATGCACCCGAAAGCTAACAGAAACCCCTAGCCTTACGCGTGCAACTGTTGGTGTTTACGCCACCGAATACCTTCGTCGATGAAAGCGTCAAGGTCGCCGTCGAACACGGCATCGGGGTTGTTGGATTCGTGCCCAGTGCGCAAGTCCTTCACCAGTTGCTGGCCATAAAGGAAATAGGATCGCATCTGGTCTCCCCAAGAAGCCTTGACATCCCCCGCCAGTTCCTTCTTTTTCTCGTGTTCCTGCTGGTGGCGCAGCAATAACAATCGGGACTGCAATACTCGCATCGCGGCGGCGCGGTTTTGGATTTGGGATTTCTCGTCCTGCATGGAAATCACAATACCAGTGGGCAGGTGGGTCAAGCGCACCGCCGAATCCGTAGTATTCACCGACTGCCCCCCCGGACCAGACGAACGAAACACGTCGATTTTGATGTCACTTTCCGGCACATCAATGTGATCGGTAGTTTCAATCAAGGGGATTACTTCCACCGCCGCGAAAGAAGTCTGACGTTTCCCGGCAGCGTTAAAGGGACTTACCCGCGCCAGGCGGTGGGTGCCGGCCTCGACCGACAACCGTCCATAAGCATAAGGCGCGTCGATTTCGAAAGTCGCGGACTTAATACCAGCCTCTTCGGCGTAAGACGTATCCATCACCTTGGTGGGATACCCGTGACGCTCCGCCCAACGCAGATACATCCGCAACAGCATCTGAGCGAAATCAGCGGCATCCACTCCCCCCGCGCCAGAACGAATAGTAACCACCGCGAAACGTTCGTCGTACTCCCCATTCAGCAAAGTACGTACTTCCAAGGCCGCCAAATCAGCGGCGAGGGTTTTATAGGTCGCCTCGGCATCTTCCATAATCGCTTGCCCGTCGGCGCGGCCATCTTCGCTCATGAGTTCCTCTCCGCCCAGTTCCACCAGCGCCGCGAAGTCTTCCAGACGGGTTTTCATGGTTTGCAGACGCTCCAAATCAGACTGGGTAGCCGAGAGCGTCTGGGTTATTTTCTGGGCGTTTTCCTGGTCATCCCATAAATCGGGGGCGCTGGCCTGAGCGGTCAAGTCCGCAATCTTTTTTTGCAGCAAAGCCGGATCCATCACGGCTTCCACCGTGTCGAAAGTGGCTTGCAGTTTCTCAATCAGGGGCGCAAAATCATCTGGGGTCATCACGCTTTAAACCTATTGCAAACTTTAGTCCAACCCCAAACGCAATAGCTATTTGCAAAGCCAGCGTAAAGTTTTATGCTTATCCAGTGATAAAAGACGGCACCGGATCGTTACAGCCCTCACGGATAGTGATTCTAGCCTTCCTGCTAACCATGCTAGCGGGCACCGTCTTGCTCTGTCTGCCAGTCGCTCGCACCGGCGCGAGCGAAAACCTGATTCTTGACCAGTCACCGGCGTTGCCCGCCGCTGCGAACTCCGGGATAGCACCTCATGAACCCCCCACCAAAACGGTACCCAGCCTGGGGCCGGCCTTGCCCGGCGGAGCACCCCTGTCGGTGGCGCTGTTCACCGCCGCCTCGGCCACCTGCGTAACCGGACTGATTGTTGTGGACACGGGCACCTACTGGTCGCCCTTCGGCCAGACGGTGCTGCTGGGATTGATGGAGCTGGGCGGGATTGGCACCATGACGGTGGTCAGCCTGGTCAGCCTGGCTTTGGGGCGTGCCACCAGCGACACCCGGGAAGTCGCGGCGCACAGCCTGAGGGGTATTCCGCTGGGAGGAATAAAGCATACCGTGGCGGCGATTTTAGGGTTTTCATTAGTTGCCCAGATGATTTTCGGCGTAATCCTCGCCTGGCGCCTGGGGGCTTCCGGGAAAGTCCCGGGCGGGGCGATGGGAGTGTTTCACGGATTTTTCCTGGCGGCTTCGGCCTTTAATAACGCCGGTTTTGCACCCTGGACGGATTCGGTTACCGGTTTCAACCACGACCCGGTAGTGCTGGGTTCCCTGGCAGTACTGATTCTGGTGGGTGGTCTGGGCTTCCCGGTGTGGGCGGTGCTGTGGGTGAAAGGGCCGCATTGGTGGCGGTTGAACCTCAATGTGCGCATCATGCTGGTGGGCACGGCGGTGTTGGTGGCTGGGGGCACCGTGCTGATGGCCGCCCTGGAGTGGAATAACCCGGCGACCTTGGGAGCCCACCATCCCGGCGAGAAACTGTTGAACGCGTTTTTCGCGGCCGTCTCCCCACGGACCGCTGGTTTCAACGCTATCGACATTGGGGCACAGTACCCCGCAACCTGGCTGGTTACCGACGGGCTGATGCTGGTGGGGGGCGGGTCGGCCGGAACCGCCGGCGGGTTGAAAGTTACTACCACCGCCGTGGTTTTGGCCACCCTGTGGGGCGAAGTGCGCGGGGCGGGGGCGATTAATATTCTTGGGCTGCGCCTGGCTCGCGCCGCGCAACGCCAAGCCTTAGCCGTGTTTTCCCTGTTCATCGGCTTGGTGGGGATTTCGGTGTTCCTGATGGTGCTGACCACCCCCTGGGGATTGAGCCGCAGCCTGTTCGAAGTGTGTTCCGCGCTGGCCACCGTGGGTTTATCCACCGGTATCACCCCGAGTCTGCCAGTAGCGAATCAAGCCTTGTTGATTGCGTTGATGCTGGTGGGGCGCTTGGGGCCGTTGACCATCGCCACCGCGTGGGGAGCGCGCAAACGTCGTTTGGTCTATGAGCTGCCCAAGGATTATCCGTTGATTGGGTGAGCGCCAGGGATGTCGGGTGGCACCTCGTGAAAACGCGTTAGTTACGGCGTCACGAGGCGCCACCCCCAACCCCCGCCACCCCCCGAAAAACCACCCCAATAGGAAACAATAAGGAGCAACATGATAAACAGTGTCGCCGTTATCGGCTTAGGACGATTCGGGCTGGCGATGGCTCGCGAGCTGCAAGCGTCAGGCGTGGATGTGCTGGCGATTGACAAGGATGCCGAGGTTGTGCAACATGCCGCCGGCAGTTTGCGCCACGTTGTGCGCGCCGATGCCACCAGCCGCGAGGCTTTGGAACAACTGGCAGTGGGGGATTTCAACGCGGCTGTCGTGGCGATAGGCGGGGATTTAGCCGCCTCGATTCTGGCGGCTTCCGCTTTGCTGTCCCTGGGGGGACCCGAGGTGTGGGCGAAAGCCGCGAATCCCCAACAGGGCGAGATTTTTGGGCAAATGGGTATCACGCACGTGTTTTACCCCGAAACCGAGATGGGGCGACGCGCGGCTCACCTGGTGGCGCAGTCCTTTGCAGATTACATGGATTTGGGTCACGGTTTTGCGCTGGTGATTACCACCCCCGACCCAAAGTATTGCCGCGCCACTTTGGGGGAACTGGATGTGCGCCGACGCGAGGGGTTTTCTATCGCTGCGATTCGCGGCGAAGACGGCGAATGGAGCACAGCACACGCTGGCACAGTGCTGCATGAAGATGACCTAATTATGGTGGTCGCGCCGGTCAAGACGATTACCCGGATTACCCGGGGACGCAAGTAGTTGTGGACGCATAAATCGAGTTTTCAGGGGATAATAGGAGTGTGATTTATTTCGTTGAGGATGATCGCAACATTCGCGACCTGGTGGTTTACACCCTGGGTTCCACTGGTTTCGAGGCGTTCGGCTGTGAAGACGACAAGGCTTTCCGCGCCGAGATGGCGAAAACCCGCCCGGAACTGGTGCTGTTGGATATTATGTTGCCCGGCACCGACGGTATCCAGATTCTGCGCCGTTTGAAAGCCGACCGCTCCACCGCCGATATCCCGATTATTATGGTCACCGCCAGGGGAGCCGAGTTCGAAAAGGTCAAGTCCTTGGATTTAGGTGCCGACGATTATGTGACTAAGCCTTTCGGGATGATGGAACTGGTCAGCCGGGTACGGGCAGTGTTGCGGCGTTCCTCGCGGAGCACGCAGGATTCCGTCGAGGAAGAGATTCTGACTTTGGGTTCAATTTCTTTGAATTTGTCTAGGCATGCCGTCATGGTGAATGGCGAAACAGTGACCTTGACCTTAAAGGAGTACCAGCTGTTAGAGGAGCTTATGACCCAACCGGGATTCATTTTTTCGCGTGACCAGCTGTTGGATTCGATTTGGGGGTATTCCTTTCATGGGGAAACCCGCACGGTGGATGTGCATATCCGCACCTTGCGCAAAAAGCTGGGCGAGGCCGCAAAGTATATTAAAACCGTGCGGGGCGTGGGGTACAAGGTATCCTCGCAGGGCGGCTGATTTTGTTAGTGGCCAGTCGATTCTCTGATTGTGGCGCGTAGCGGAAAGGCACCTCATGCGTAGACGTATCCTTTTGGCAATGACTCTGGTGGCGGCGCTAGCCCTGGTGTTGTCCTACCTGGGGGTGATTGCGTTTTTCTATCAGCAAAATCGCACGATTTTCCACGATACCCTGCGGGACAAAAGCGAATTGTTGGCGCTGGGGTTGAACGGGCAAGACCCGCACCATCGGCTGGCGGTGCTACGGGATTATCAACATGTAAATCCACGAACCCGCACCACTTTGATAGGGGTGGACGGGCGAGTGCTTTTTGACAGCGAATTCGACCCCTCGCACATGGAAAACCACAATAACCGCCCGGAGGTGCGCCGGGCGCGCGCTGACCAACATGGGGCTTCCACCCGAGAGTCGGTGACTTTAAACCAAGATATGTCGTATTATGCCAAGGCACTGTCGGATGGGACAGTAATTCGCGTGGCGAAAACCGAAGACACGGTTTATGCTACTTTACTGGCGGGTCTGCCGGTGTTGATTGGGATTGCGCTGGTGGTGTTCGGGCTGGCGCTGCTGGTGGCGAAACAGCAAGCGCAGGTTCTGATTGCCCCGTTGCACACCATAGATTTGAATCATCCTTTACAGTCAGACCACCCTACGTATCCCGAGTTATTGCCACTATTGGAACGCCTGGAGGAAAAAAACCACGACAAGGAGCTGGCGGTGAAAACCCGGCGCGAGTTCTCGGCCAATGTGTCCCACGAGTTGAAAACCCCGTTGACCTCGATTTCCGGATACGCCGAGATTATTCGTAACGGGCTGGTGTTGCCTGAAGACATTCCGGGTTTCGCTAATCGGATTCAACAAGAGGCAACCCGGTTGCTGACTTTGATTAGCGACATTATGGATTTGTCGCGTCTGGACGAGGGGTTTTTGCCTGACGATGCCACCGACGTCGATATTTTCGAGATTTGCAAGGATGTGGTGTCGCGTCTGCAACCGCGTGCCATGGAGTTATTTGTGGCTTTGAGCTTGTCAGGGACGCATGCTTCTGCCCGAGGGGTTGCGCTGCTGTTGAACGAAATGGTGTTTAACCTGGTGGAAAACGCCGTGAAGTACAACCACGAAGGCGGCTACGTCAAGGTGTGGGTGGGCTTGGTAGATGGGTGTACCCAGTTGAAAGTAGCGGATGACGGCATCGGGATTCCGGTTGCGGATCAGGAACGGATTTTCGAGCGTTTCTATCGGGTGGACAAGTCGCATTCTAAAGAAACCGGCGGCACCGGCCTGGGTCTTTCGATTGTGAAACACACCGCCATGCTGCACCAGGCCGAAATTACCGTGGAGTCCGAGGTGGGCTCGGGCACTCGCATCGAAGTCACTTTCCCGGCGGCGTCTTCCCGGGGTGGCGCCCCGGGCACAACCCGCTCGTTTACCCCGGATTCCCCCGAAGCTTTCGGCTCCGCCCAGTCCCCAGAGTTCTCTTACGCCGATTCCTTGGATTCGTCAGCTGCGCAATCCTCCCCCATAACCGCTGAACCCGAAGATTCCTTTGATGATGACGATGACGAGTGGTGAGAGACGCGATTCTTGTCTTCACCGCCTCGGTCAGGATTCGGCTTAGTGGACAAAAGTGTTGATTTTGAGTTTTTAGTAGTCGTATCGGTTTTTCAAACCACTCACCCCGGGGAATGAGAACATTCAATATGTCGAACATGTTATGCAGGCCACTGCCACGAAACTGGCCATCCCCACGACCCGAACCAGCGTCGAAATTCTCGGTGGGCAACTGAACCAATCCGGGTTTTCCCTCCGCTTTGAAGCTGGTAGAAGTTGCCTCCACCGCAGCCCGTCTCGCCACGAACACCCCCATAATTTTAGGTGGTTTTTGGGTAGTTTTAACCCCAATTTCGCAACCCTGAATACGCTCTGACCTGCGGTTTTGTCTGTCCGGTGGAGCATAGGGGATTCGAACCCCTGACCTCTTCCATGCCATGGAAGCGCGCTACCAACTGCGCCAATGCCCCGAAGTGCTCAACCAGTATATAGACTAAACCACAAACCAAGCAAATTGCGACAGACATACGAAGTTTGAGCCTTAAACTGAGAGTATGTCTTGGTGGATTGGCATGCTGGGATTAGCACTTGCGGGCTCTTTAAGCCTCAACATTTGGTTGTGGCACCATCTGCGCCGCAACCGCCGCGAAATCACCATGCTGCGACAGGTATCAAATCGACCACTAGCCGCGCCTAATGTACTGACTCACGAAATTCGCACTCCCCTATCACTGATTGTCGGCGCAGCAGAGCTCCTCGACGGTGAGGATGCCGGCCCCCTAACCCCGACACAGCAACAGTTCGTAGACATCATCATGTCAAACAGCAAAATCGTAATCGACATGGCCGAAGACTTCCTGTATTCCGCCCGGCTCCAAGCCCAACTATTTGAACTGCATCTACAACGTTTTGACTGCCGCATCATGGCTCAAGAAATCCTCGAAGAAATCCGCAAAGTCCATTCCACCGCTATCAGTCTGGACACCGATACCGCCCCGATATGGCTAGAAGGAGATCAGAAACTGCTAAAGCAAGCCCTGTGGAACCTCATTAATAACGCCCTGCGACACGGCGGAAACGCTACAGCTATCCGGTTGCGCGTGTCAAAAACCGACACCGGCGTGTTCTTTTCCGTAACCGACAGCGGAAAAGGCTTACAACTGCAAAACCTAACCGACTTGTTCACACCCTTTAAAATTTCGTCAACAGCCAGCAACAGCGTTGGTTTAGGACTGAGCATCACCGAGAAAATCGTGGCTCTACACGGAGGAAAGATACTCGTCGATACAATTGACGGACACGGCACCACAATTCTGGTGTCCCTGCCAGAAAAACCACCCCTTACAAAGGAAGACCATGATGGACAATGAAGCCTTGAACACCTCGCGGGTACTGGTGGTCGACGACGAACCACAGATGCGTTCCATCGTAACCTTTGCCATGGAAACCAAGGGATTTCACACCGCGACAGCCAGCAGTGCCGCCGCAGCCTGGACAATGGTGTGTCAAGAGAAATTCGCGCTGATTATCCTGGATTTGATGCTACCGGATTATTCCGGCGTGGAACTGTGCCGAAGAATTCGATCTCGAATGGACACGCCGATAATAATGCTGACCGCCTTGGGCGAGGAAGAAGACCGCGTGCAAGGCTTGGAAGCCGGGGCTGATGATTACGTCACTAAACCATTTTCGCCTCGTGAACTAGCCCTCCGAGCTTCAGCCGTACTACGCCGTTTTAGCCCCGAGGCGCACACCCCAGAAATACTGGAAAACGGGGAACTACGCATGGATGTAAGTGCCCTAGAGCTGACATACCGCAACCAGCGCATCCCGCTGAGCGAAATCGAATCTCGACTGTGTCTCGCTTTATTGCGCCGAGCCGGCGAGGTCGTGCCCACTCGGGTTTTACTAAACGAAGTGTGGGAGTCGGCACAAATCCCGGGAGGTAAAGAAATCCTGAAAACCACGGTTTACCGCTTGCGCAAAATCTTGAACCAAGCCACCGGTTTAGACGACCTAATCCGCAATGTCAGGTATCGCGGCTACCTGATGCGTGAAATATCCCCCAGGTAACACCGTTGTTACCAAGTGTGACCCCCATCGACACTGCTTGTTACCAAGCGTGACCCAAGCTTGTTTTGCATGGAAATTGCAAAACTGTCTACACGACGAGGTGATTAAGCTAATGAGTACTGAAAATTTGGCACCAGCAGCGCCAAAGAAACGGAATTTCTTTTCCGCTCCGCCCGCGAAGCCACGGCTTAGCGACACGGAAATCGCCAAGAAATACCCCCATTTGCGCCGCCAGGTGTTCATGGGAATCTTCCTAGGGTATGCGGCTTTCTATTTGATACGTAACAACATTTCCCTGGTAGGGCCACTGTTGGGCGAAGCCTTAAACTATGACAAAGTGGCGGTGGGTATCATCGCCAACGCTGTGCTTATCAGCTATGGCCTGTCCAAATTCTTTATGGCCACCCTGTCAGACCGTTCTAATGCGCGTTATTTTCTGCCGCTAGGCCTGGCTCTCTCTGCTTTCACAAACCTATTGATTGCCCTAGCCCCTTGGGCTACCGCCTCACTGGGTATCTTCGCCACCGTCATGTTTCTCAACGGGTGGTTCCAAGGCATGGGTTGGCCTCCTTCCGGGCGTTCCCTAGTGCACTGGTTCTCCACTTCGGAACGTGGCATTATGACCGCCGTGTGGAACTGCGCCCACAATGTGGGCGGGTTCTTCGTAGGTATGATTGCGGCTTGGGGACTGCAAATCACTGGGGATCAATGGCAATCAGCGTTCTGGGCTAATGCGTTAGTTGCCCTGGTGGTGGCAGTCGTAGCCTTCCTCATGATTCGTGACACTCCCGAGTCGGAAGGCCTGCCGCCAATCGAGGAGTACCGCGATGATCCCGCCAAAGTTGAGGCCGTAGACGAGGAACTAAAGTCTCTGTCCTATTGGACGATTATTTTCCGCCATGTACTCACCGATCGAGTGGTGGTGCTTTTAGCGGTGTGCAATATTTTCGTCTACTCCATGCGTTACGGGGTTTTGAATTGGATTCCCTTCTATCTCGAAGAAAAACACCACTTGCAGCTGGCCTCCGGCATAGCCGGTTTCTCGCTCTATGAACTCTCTGGTATTGCCGGTACGTTGCTGTGTGGCATCGTGGCGGACAAGGTTTTCAAAGGCTGGCGTAGCGGCGCGGGCTTGCTGTTCCTGAGTTTGACCGGCGTGTTCATCGTTATTTATTGGTTACTGCCGGTGGGCACAAACTTCTACGTGCTGATGGCCGTGATTTCTTGTATCGGCGCGCTGATTTATGGTCCGGTAATGCTGATTGGCTTGCAAGCCATCGACCTGTCGCCACGCAATGTGGCCGGAACTGCTGCCGGTTTCACTGGTCTTTTCGGATACCTGCTAGGTGCCACCATCGCTTCTTCTGGCATGGGTGTGATTGCCCATCAACTTGGCTGGAACGCCTACTTTATAGTGCTGATTGTAGTTTCTGTGCTAGCCGTCTTGTTGATGCTCGTGATTGGTAAAAGCGAGAGGCAACTCATGAATGCCCACCAGAAGAAATACTCGAAAGAGTGATTAACTGCTAGATTCGAGTGATAATAGGGGCGCGCCTTCCAACTGGAGCGGGACGGCGCGCCCCGCCCATTTCATGGCTTGACCGCAGGAGGCTACATGGCCAAAAAACTTTCTCAACTACTGGCGGTAGTTCTTGGTGCCGCAATCCTCTCTGGCCTTGTTTTTTGGCACAACCACGCCGCCAAAGCTGGTTCTTTACAGGTGTTATGCTCCGCAGCTGCCGAGGTTTGCGAATCTTGGCGACAGGACTACCAGGCATTGACCGGCCAGCAAATCGCGATGACTCGCCTGCCAACTTATGAGGCTATCAATCGGATGCGACTGTTCAAAGAAAAACCCGAGTTTGATGTGTGGCAAGGCGGCCCCTTAGAAGGCTACGTAGAGGCACAAAATCAAGGCCTTTTACAGGCATACCAACCAAAAGACGCGGCAGCGGTGAATCCGCAGTGGCGCGACCCGAAGCATCAGTGGACTGGAATCTATCTGGGCATACTGTGTTTTTGTGTAAACACTGCAGTCTTGCAAAGACTTCAGGTGGCGCCTCCCCAAGATTGGAGTGACCTGCTGAATCCTCGGCTGCGCGCCCAGATTTCCATGTCCGCACCAACTTCATCCGGGACGGCTTTCAATATGGTGGCCACCCAGATTGAACGCTTGGGTCACGAAGACGCGGCCTTCGCTTATTTGCGAAGCTTGGACGCAAATATATTGCAATACACCAAGTCAGGCGTGGCTCCGGCAAATATAGCGGCTCGCGGAGAAGTGGCGGTTGGCCTAGCGTTTGATTCACATTGTGAAAGATCTAAAAAGACTCATGGTGCCCCGCTGCGCAGCATTTATCCCCGATCGGGAACCGGATACGAGGTAGGTGGGGTAGCTCTGGTTAAAGGTTCACAGCACCAAAAAACTGCTCGTGCCTACATTGATTACGCGGTTTCACTGCGTTCCCAGAGCCAAGCCATGCAGATTGGTATCAAACAGTATCCAACCCGCTTGGATTCGAAGCACACCCGAGAATTTCTCGCATCAAAAAAACACCTGATACATTTGAACCCCCAGCATTGGGCTGCCCAACGCGACCACCTCATTGCCCGTTACCGCAACGAAATGCGAGGAATTGAGGATGTCAATGTCCAGTGATGTTTCTGTGTTACCGCTCAGTCCTTGGTTGCGCTTGTGGACTTGGGTTTCCGTGGTCTTGGGGCTGTTAACCACGTCGGTACCGCTATTGTTTATGGCTACGAAAATCTTTTCCATGAGTGGATTCTCGGCTTTAAAGGCTATAGCTTTATCGGCGTCTGGACACAGGCTCATTATTAACACCATAGCATTAGCGTTGATGGTGGCTGTTATAGGGACATTTCTGGGGGCAACAACAGCCTTGGCTATTACGGTTTTACCTTTGCCCGGAAAAATCTGGTGGCATAGAGGCTTACTGTTTCCTTCCTTGCTGGGTCCTTTTATTATTCCGGTAATCCTGATTGTATCAATCGGGCGTTCTGGAATACTCTTCAGTGGTTTCTTTTTGTTCGGTTTTGATTTGTATGGTTTCTGGGGTATTTCCCTGTGTCAAATCATCAGTCTGACTCCGACCGCCTATTTGATAACCTTATCCGCGTTGCGTACCATAAATCCACAGCTGCTCACCGGAGTTGCCACTTTAGGGGTTTCTAACTTCCAGATTATGCGATCCGTGGTTTTCCCGGTGGTGCGCCAACCCATCAGGCAAGCTTTCATGATTCTAATGGTGGAATCGGCAGCAGACTTAGCCACCCCATTAGTGCTGGGTGGAAAATATCGCGTGTTGACAGCCGCCTTATATTCCCAGGCGGTCTCTGCCAACAGCCTGGAAACCGCGAGTGTCTACGCGTTGATTCTCGCCACATTTAGTCTTGGCATAATCCTGTTAACCAGGTCTTTCACTCCCCCACTGGCCGCCTTTTACAGCTCCGGATGGTTTTCCAATCAAACATGGCGATCCTGTCTGACCCCAGTTGAACCCCTCGCCCTTGTTTTGATTGGCATCGCTGTAGGTCAATCATTAATCGGGTGGGTGGTAACCGCAGCCCTTGGCGCTATGATTTTGCATACCACGTGGCTATGGTTACATCAGCCGATTACGGGTACCATTTCCGCAGTTTCATTAGTTGCCCCTCTGAGTAACTCCTTTTTACTGGCAACCATAGCCGTTCCTCTGATTGCGTTCTTGGCTCTAGGCATTTCCTTAGCCAGGCCACAAAAATGCGTACCTAGAATTTTCTATGGTATAACTCGATTGTCTTTGCAACTGCCGAGCAGTGTACTGACTTTCGCCCTCCTGTGCGCTTTTGCCCGCCCTTGGCGTTGGGGTGATTACCAGCTAATGCCAACCTTGGTGGGTGGCACCTCATGGGGGCAAGGCGCAATAGCAATTGTTATCGCTTATACCCTGCGTTGTTTGAATCTGGCAATAAATATTATTGAGATTGATTTACGCCGTATCAACCCGCTGTGGTGGGAAATCACCAGCACCTTAGGCATCAGACAGGATCGTCAACAAAACGAGATTCTCGTCCCCAACTTGAAGGTCTCTATAATTAAAGCCACCGGTTTAAGCTTTTTAACTGTGCTTTCCAGCTTATCCACGGTGGCGTTTCTACCCTCTACCAGTTGGGAGGTTTTAACCATGTCGATGCTGGCGCAGATGGATGGGGCGAACTATGGGCACTTGTTCCTTTCCAGTGCGATTTTATTCCTGATTACTGCCGGTTCCCAAGTACTCAGTGCCCACTTTCGACGCCGCCAACATCGGGCTATCGGGGCAGTAGCAATTCCGGGAGGCACCTCATGATTGAAAAAAGTACCGGGGAACTTCACCTCAACAAAGTAAAGAAAATCCTTGGCAGCGGCGAAAAATCCGTCTCTATAACCATCGACAGTCTCGATGTTAACGCCGGTAGCATGGTGACTATTGTCGGGGATTCTGGCAGCGGGAAAACCACTTTACTGCGGTTAATCGCGGGGCTGGAAAACCCGGATGCCGGCACTATTATCGTTGATGGGCGTGACTACTGTGGAATTCCCTCGGCGCAGCGCGACACTCCGTATATTCCACACGAGAATTCCTTGCTGCCACATTTAACCGTGGCGCAAAACGTGGCATTTCCCCTAGGCACCAAAGCAGTGGAACACGTGGAACAGCAGCGCGTCGAGGTCCTGTTGACCACTATGAACCTGGTGGGAATCAGTGACCGATTCCCAGCCGAATTATCGGCGGGTCAATCCCAGCGAGTGGCAATCGCCCGCGCTTTGGTGCTGCACCCTCGGTTGCTCCTACTCGACGAACCCACCGCTAATCTAGATCCCAGCACGCGAGAACAGGTACGACGCGACATCAAGGATGCGCAACGCCGCCGGGGTATGAGTGTTTTGTTAGTTACGCACGACCCGCAAGAAGCAATGGCTCTGGGCGAAAAAATCCTGGTTATGCACCGGGGGCACATCGAAGGGGTGGGGCGACCCCAAGATATGTATTTGCGCCCAACCTCGGTGGTTTGCGCCCGTGCTTTGGGCGATATTAATCTGTTGTCCTGCGCGATTAGCGCGGTTACCGCCGGGAGCTATCAGGTAAATGTTTTGGGGAAAACCGTATGGGTTTCAGGTTTAGTTCCCACTGGCACCACCAAGGCGCAGCTGCTGGTGCGACCCGAACACTTGCGTTTTGAGAGTAAGTTCAAAAACCGCGAAACCCAGGTTCACGCTAACATAGCGGTGGTGTTGGAAACCGAATTCTGCGGAGCAAACCGTAATTTTTTGGTGGAAACCATTCACGGCACCCTGAAAATCCGCGCCGACGCCGCACAGTTTCCTTTTGGCCCCAGAGATTTCGTGGCCTTGGATTTCAATGCCCAAGACGCTTGGTTACTGCCATAATCTGGCTTAGGGACGCATCCGGGCAAGCACCTCGTGAAACCGAAAAAACGCACGGCGCCACCGTAGCCACAACACCGTCGCACCCTGATGCCACCGATTACGGCCGCAACCGAGTGTCCGAGGCACCCAGGTTGTATCCGCGCACCCGCCAACCGGGGTGACGCGACGTGGTCTCCAGCCTAGCCCAGTGACAGTTATCCATACCGTGAAACCCAAACCAATCCCGGCAATCCAACCCCAAAAGCGTGGTCACTGCCTGGGTGCAGGCCGACCCGTGCGAAACCACCAGCATCGTCTGTCCTGCTGACAAGTCCGCTGCGAAATCCCGGCACGCCTGGCTCAGGCGCTCCCCCACCGCGCGCCGCGATTCCACCCCCGTACGCACGGAATCCGGGTCGCCCCAATCCCGCCACGAGGTGAAATCATCGGGCCAACCCGCCTTGATTTCCTCGCCGGTCAAGCCTTCCCACTGGCCAAAACCCCGTTCTTGCAGGCGAGCGTCGGTTTCCACCGGTAAACCCAGCAGTTTCGCGGCACACTGCGCCGTAGCGACAGCGCGTCCCAGCGGCGAAGACACAATGCGCACAATCGGTTCTGTGGCCAGCTGCGCGGCCGCTGCCTCGGCTTGCGCCACGCCGGTGGCGTTCAACGGAATGTCAATCTGACCTTGGATACGCAAGGCAGCGTTGTAATCGGTTTGACCGTGGCGCCACAGCAACAAGGTTTTCGCCGTATTTTCCATCGCTTTCCCCGTTTCAGTATTTATTGGCCAGAAAATCCAGGGGGGATATCGGTTGCGTTGTCTTTGCGGTTGCGGTTGCGGTTGCGGATTCATGAGGTGATTGCCCCAAATTCGCGTGTGGCGTAACGGTGGCGGGCTCATCTGGATCCGGAATCGGCACTACCGGAGCGTCAGCCCACAATCTTTCTAAAGCATAGAATTGTCGGTCGGATTCGTGCTGGACATGCACCACTATTTCACCATAGTCCAACAACACCCACCGGCATTCCTGGAATCCTTCCCGACGCGCCAGCCGCACCCCGTGGCGACTCATGGTTTCATCCACGGCCTCTACGATGGCACGAACCTGACGCTCATTATTCCCACTTGCTAATATAAAAATATCCGTCAACGCCAGGCGGGCGGATACATCCAGGGCAATAACCTCGGTAGCCTTCTTAGACTTAGCCGCAAGACCAGCCAGTATAGCGAGTTGTATTGCTTGAGAATCGGCGCTCATACCCCTCCTGTATGATATATTGAAAAATGTTGATACTCCGAGTTTTTGTTAATATACAAAAGTTTTTCGACTGGGAAGGTTTCCCCTACCGCAGCAAAGACCTGAGGGCTGAACCCACTGGCAGACTTTTGAGAAGCGGAACGATCCAAGGCGAAAATCAGCAATACCACAACCAAAACCGTTACCAACACTACCAAAGCCCAGCGGGCGGCCTGACCCACCATCAGAATAGTTTCACCCCACCGCCCGGATTTACGAATCAAGCGTTCGGTAAAAGTCTCTTCGAATTCATCCCAGTCAATATCTTCGATTTCCTCGTCGCTCAGCTCGCTGCCAAAGCGTTCGGCCTGGGACTTTAAAGCCTCAATTTCGGCTTGATGCGAGGCTTCCTCGGCTTCTTTGAGCTCCTGAATCTGGCGAGCCTCGATATTCTCCAGGGCTTCACGCCGCGAAGAACGAGTCTGTTGCGCCCCCCAAGCCCCCCGCAGAGGCATGGGCATCCCATAGCCATAAGGAGCCCGCGGACGTCCCCACCCATAGGGACCGGCGGGTGGAAAACCCGGGCGACCCATCATGCCGGGCATCCCGGGCATCGGCATCCCCGGCATTCCAGGCATTCCGGGCATCGGCATCCCTGGCGCCCCGGGGCGACCCATCATGCCCGGCATCCCCGGCATCGGCATCCCCGGCATTCCAGGCATTCCAGGCATAGCCGGGTAACGCCCCATACCGGAAACTCCCGGGGTGGGAGGAATCCCTTGCATACCTGGATAAACAGGGTTTTGCGCTGGCATCTCGGGTCGTTGCAACGCAAATCCGTTCTTGGCTAAATCGGGTTGCGGCTTCGACCCGGGCGACTGGGGTGCGGATTCCCCCGCAAAGGCCGGGTTTTGTGTCTGGGGATGGACAATCTGACCGGCACGAGGCCGCGCCTCGGTTTCGAGCAAATCAACGACATCCTGGCTTGGTTCGGGCTGCCGGGACACGGCTGTGGCCCCCCCACCCGGTCGCGTGGCTGGCGACATCGACTGCCCCGGTGGATGTCCCTGAGCCTGCCGTGGCAAAGCCGGATTCGAACCGGGCTGCGAGGATGGCTGCCGTCCCGGCTGCGCCTTGACTGCTGGTGATGGGGTCGGCGAAAACTGTGTTCCCGGGGATTGCGCCGGCCGAGGACGTGGTGATTCGGGTTGCTGTTGCCCTGACTGCGTGGCCTTCTGGGCAGGTCGCCCGCCGTTACTGGGCGGCTGCCCTGGGTTTCCAGGCTGTCCTGGGTGTCCAGGTTTCGCCGCCGATGCCCCCATTGGCACCATCTTAGGCGCCGTTTTAGAAGCCCCCGCTGGTACAGTGGCCGCGTTTGGCGCCCCCTGAGATACCCCGTTTGGTGCCAGCTTAGAAGCTGCGCCACGCGCCGCGTTTGGCGCCTCGGATTGCTTCTGTCCAGCGGGAGGAAACTGCCGCGACCCTCCCGCTGATACTGGACGCGGCTGCCCCGCCACCTGTGCCGATGCAGTGGGTGATGCAGTGGGTGGGTGGGCTGGAGTGGTTGGCGGCGCAAGTCTATTGGAGTTCCCACCCGCAGCCTTGCCCTTCACGGGAGTCATTCCCGGCACTGGCACTGGACTCGGAGGGCGCTTGACCGGCGCGGTCGGATTCGCCGTGGCACCGCCTAGCTTCGGTGTTGCGGCGGGGCGCAACACCGGTCGCGCAGAACCGCTTGTTTTCATGTCAGTTACCAAAGGGGTGGGATGGGATTTACTGCCGGTTCGCGCGTCGGTTACAATGGGCACCCCGATTGCACCCGGTTTCGCCTGTAGCGACGCAGGTTTCACGGGTGACGCAGGTTTCGCAACTTGCGCGGGTTTCGGGTTCCCCCCGGGGGCATGAGGTGCGGGTCCGGAACTGGGCGTAACCACAGGAATCATCCCGGTAGTAGATGGCGGTATCGGCGCCCCGGGAGAATGCAGCTGGGATATCTGGGTGGCGGGACGGCTTGGAGGAACCGGAACGGCGGGTTTATCGGGAATTATCGGCTTGTTTCCCTGTACCACCACGGGTTCTACCCCTGGCAAGGCCGGTCCGGCATTGCTCTGGGCTTTGGCTTTGCCAATAACCGGAATCATCCCAGTCATCGTGCCGGTTGCGTCCACGGCTCGCACCGCATGGGCGGTTTGGGGAACACGCAAACCAGGAACACCCTCGCCAGACAGCACTTGACCAGGCTTGGGTGCGTTAACCCCCAAGCCTGGAGCTTTAATCGTGCCTCGCGGCGAACCGGTATTCTCTGTACTCACCATCCCCCTATCACTTAGGCGCTTCTTCCCTAAATTTTAGGATACCAGCATTTTCACAATCTTCCGCAGTCTTCGCGCTGCTTACAAGGAAATCGGAATCCTGGTAAAGGCCATACTTGGCAATGTATTGCACCACCCCATCCGGCACCAGATACCACACTGGCTGATGTGATTTTACCCTAGAGCGACAATCCGTAGAGCTAATTGCCATGGCAGGTACTTCTACCAAGGAAACCCGTTGCGCCGGCAAGCTGCCCGAATCAAAGACTACCCCCGGCCGGGTCACCCCCACGAAGTGCGCCAATTCGAACAGTTTATCAACATCTTTCCACTTCATGATATCCGCAATAGCATCGGCTCCGGTGATAAAAAACAGCTCGGAATTTTGATAGATACCGTGTAAATCCCGCAAGGTGTCAATCGTGTAGGTGGTGGTACCACGTTCGATATCAACCCGTGAAACAGAAAACTTGGGGTTAGAAGCCGTGGCAATAACCACCATTAGGTAGCGGTGTTCAGCCGGGGTAACGGCGCGACCGAGTTTAAAGGGCTGCATAAAGGTAGGGACGAAAATGACTTCATCCAGACCGAAAACCGCTTGTACTTCCGAGGCCGCCACCAAGTGTCCGTGATGTATCGGGTCAAAAGTGCCGCCCATTACCCCGATACGCCGCACTCGGTGCCGAGACCCAGACCACAGTCCCGCGTCATGGCGTGTTTCCATGGTGACCTTCTTTGTTCGGGCTGTGTCCAATTAACTTCAAGTATACCGACATAAGTTCCCCTCGTGTCACTTGTCTATAAACCAGCTGAATCGCCCCCCGGGGCGTCAGTGTTGAAACTGCCGGCCGCTCGAAAAAAGGTCACGAGTGGCCGGTATTGCGCCAGAACCACCAGGTAAACCCCGAATGCAGTGCCGAAAAATGTCTCCCAGGCCAGGACTTGCCACAGCGAATCTGGCTGGAGCCACACTATGATTATCGGCGCGACCGCCATTAACACTCCCACTAGGGAACGCGGCAAGTGGCACAGCGACAACAGTAATGCCGCACGCAAGTATGTCCACAGCTCGCGGCGGCCTAGTTGCTGAGAGTGTCGTTGGTTGTGTTGGGGGTTACGTTGGGGGTTACGTTGGGGGTTACGTTGGGGTGGTGCCCCGTTGCTCTCAGCTCGAGGTTCATGAGGTGCCAGCGGGTTTCCCCCGCGCATTGCTAACATCGCCCACATCCACTGGTTCACGATTATGACCAGGAACACCGCGAGGCACAACAGCGCCCCCCAGGCTATTCTTAAACCCGGAATCCCGAGGTGTGCTAAAACAAACGATTCCCACAATACCAAGCTCGTAAACAGTAAATCCGCCAGCCACAAACCACTGGCCACCAGCCAATTCGCCCTGATGATTTCCCACAAGCCCCGCCAGGTGAAATCCCCGTCACGCACCAGGCAAGCCCCTAATGAAAACAACAACAACCAAGACAACCCACCCGGCAGCACCACAGCAAACCCCACTGCCGCCAAAAGATTCGCCGCAAACAGCGACACCACCCAAGAAAGCGCCTGGTAGAGCCGAGAATCCGGGGAAAACAGCCCCCCCGAAGCGGTGACACCACCAGAGTGCGATTCCACCGTAATATCATCCCCCCAAACCTGACCCGGGGAATCTGCGGTTCCGGCACCGTCCCGTCCCATCGGCATCTACCTAGTTCTTTCCAGGAGACACCCGAGCCACCGAGCCTCTCTCGACCAAGGATCCCGGCACAATCACATGTTGGGGACTATCCCCCGCCAACTGGGAAAACAACATATCACAAGTGATTTCAGCAATCTTTTCCACCGGCTGTTCAATAGTGGTCAAACTGGGATACACAAACTTACCCGCTGGGATTCCGTCAAAACCGACAATGGATAAATCCCGGGGCACCTCGCGCCCCGACTCACGGGCGGCGCGCAAAGCCCCAATAGCCAAAACATCAGCAATAGCGAAAATCGCGGTTACCTCGGGGCATTGCGCCAACAAATCCCGGGTCATCTCGTAGCCACTCTCGAAAGAATACGGCTCGTCGGCGGTGGCATCAAAGGAACGCACCCAACCGGGCTGCGGCTCTAAGCCTAGACGACGCATCGCCTCAAGATATCCTGACAAACGCAACGAACCTATGGAATTATCCAAGGAATCCGATCCCAACAACGCGATGCGGCGGTGTCCCAACCCATAGAGATAGTCAACGACCCGCCCCGCCTCCCCCCGGTCGTCAATCGACACCGAGGCGTAACGCTCCCGATACGCGCTGTCCATCCAGCTGACCGTGGAAACCACAAAAGGCACCCGCAGTTTTTCCATGTCGGCGGCGCGATGTTCGTACTGAGCACCCAAAAACACCACCCCCGACACGGATTCTTCGTTCACGATTTTCACGGCTTCGCTTAGCTCGTCACTCCAGTGGGGCACCGACACGATGCTCATCAAATACTCGTGGGCGCGAATCTCGCGTTCCATCCGCCCCAAAATTTTGGCGAAAAGAGGGTTATCCAAGCCCTTAATCACCACTGCTATCGAGCGGTTAAAAGACAGCTTCAAGAACCGTGCATGCCGATTCGGGCGGTACCCCAAAGAATCCGCGATATCTTGGATACGCTGGCGGGTTTTATCGGAGACCCCTTCCTGACCGTTTAACGCCCGGGACACCGTCACGATTCCAACTCGGGCTTGTTTAGCCACATCTTTGATATTGACGCGCTGTGCTGGCATTTGTGTTTCTCCCGATGATTATGTTTGCCTCTACTCACTATAGCGCCCCGATATCCTTGTTAGCTGGTCAATAAACGTCCAAGGTATTGCGCCCAACGTGGTTTCGTCAAGCTTCCATTCCCAGTTACCGTTCGCCACCGAAGGCGTATTAATCCGCCCCTCAGAACCCAATCCCAGATAGTCCGCCACCGGAATAATGCAGGTATCCGCCACCGAAGTCATCGCCAAGGTAAGGAAACACCGGGGCAAATCAGCCAGGGCGGTGTCCTGGGCGGCACAGTAAACCCGAGCCAGCTCCTGGTCTGCCGAGGACAGGGAATCAAACCACCCTCGCAAGGTATCGTTGTCATGAGTCCCGGTGTAAACCACGGCATTTCGAGGCATCTCGTAGGGCCAATAATTCGCGGGTTCCCGGGAATCAAAGGCAAACTGAATCAGCTGAATTCCCGGTTTCCCGGTGGCTTCACGTAGCTGGCGAACTTCCTCGGTCATGTATCCCAAGTCCTCTAACACCAGCGGTAAATCGCCCAGTTCCGCTTCCATGGCCTGGAAGAACTCCAGTCCAGGACCGGGCTCCCAATGCCCTGCCCCAGCGGTTTTCGCCCCCGTAGGCACCGCAAAGTACGATTCCAAACCCCGGAAATGGTCGACACGCAACAAGTCCACGCGCCGCAACTGCACCCGCAGGCGTTCCTTCCACCAGGCAAAGTCCTCGCGGCGATGTGCCGGCCAATCATAGAGCGGATTGCCCCAAATCTGGCCGGTGGCAGAAAACCCGTCCGGCGGCACCCCCGCCACATTAGACGGCAATTTGTCCGCCCCTAGTTGGAACAGTTCGGGATTCACCCAAGTATCCACCGAATCCAAAGACACGTATATCGGGATGTCACCTAGGATTTGTATCCCCTGGGAGCTCGCGTATTGGTGTAAATCCTCCCACTGGCTTTCGAAAACCCATTGAGAAAATAGGTGGAATTCAATCTCTTTGGCCAGCTCACGTCGGGCTCGTTCCAGAGCCTCAGGTTGGCGGTTACGGAACTCTTGGGGCCATTCCAGCCACGACACGCCCCCGAAATGGGTTTTGAGCGCCATGAACAACGCATAGTCCGTCACCCAGGGATTCGCCTCATGAAACGCCACAAAATCGGGACTTTCCACCCACTTCCCCGCTCGAGCACACGCCAAGTGGAGCACTTTGCGCGAGGACTGCTCCACTTTGGCATAGTTCACTCGATTGGGAACGTCACCCCAGTCCAAGGATTCGATTTCATGAGGCGCCAGCCAATTCTTGGCGACTAATGAATTCAAATCAATGAACCAGGGATTCCCCGCATTAGTAGAGTGACTCGAATACGGCGAAGCACCGTAGCCGGGGGGACACAGTGGCAGAATCTGCCAAATCCGCTGCCCCGCCGCCGCGAGACGGTCAATAAAACCCCGCGCCTCTTGACCAATCGTTCCAATCCCATAAGATCCCGGCAGGGAAAACACCGGGAGCAACACTCCCGCACAACGCGAACCCATGATTATCCCTTTACCGCCCCGGCCACGACACCTTCGATAATGTACTTTTGCGAAAACAGGTAGAAAACCACAATCGGGATAATCGCCAATACCAACATGGCCATCATCGCGCCCATGTCGTTAGAACCGTGCGATCCCACCAGTTGCTGCACCACCACGGGAATGGTCTTGTATTCCGTGGAAAGCCCAACCACCAGATAGGGCAGCAGATAGTCGTTCCACACCCACATGGCCATCAGGATAGCCACCGTGATGCTGACGGGTTTCAACATGGGCATCACCACGAAGAAATAGTTACGCAGGGGACTGCAACCATCAATCATCGCGGCTTCCTCGACATCACGGGGAATCCCTTTGACGAAACCAGAGAAAATAAACACCGACAGCCCCGCGCCAAAACCCAGATAGAGCACTATCATGCCCACAGGATTAGACAAGCCCAGCGTATCGGCAATTTTCACGGTGGGGAACATCACCATCTGGAAGGGCACCACCATAGAAAACACCAAAACCAGGTAAATCAGGTTCGTCCACCAAGCCTTTACCCGCGTGATATAGTAGGCCGTCATTGCCGCAAAGAATACGATTATCACCACCGAGCACACGGTTATAAAGGCCGACCAGCCAAAGGCCGCAAAAAATCCCGTGGCCGCCAAGCCTTGGACATAGTTCGTGGCTCCCGCAAAATACTCGCCCAGCGGCAAAGCGAAGGGCTCATCGGAGATAAAGAGACGACCTTTAAAGGAATTCATCAAAATGAACAGCAACGGTCCGATGAAAACCACAGTCAGAATAACTAGCACCGCGTAGATGATTGCCTTGGAAACCAGGCGAGGCCCGGTAGACGAAGGCGCGGTGGATTTAAGCTGAGTCGCCGCGTTCGTGGCGGGGCTTTGCGCAAGGTTATTCATGATTCAACCTCCTTGGAGCGAGTCAAGCGCAGTTGCAAGAATGCAATCAGGGTCACTATCAGGAAGAACACCACCGCTTTGGCTTGTCCCACGCCTTCGTAGCCAGGTTTACCAAAGAAAGTGTTGACGATGTTCAAGGCTGCCATTTCAGTGGCATGTTGCGGCGCGCCGTTGGTCAAGGCCAGGTTCTGGTCAAAGAGCTTAAACGAGTTACTCAAAGTCAAGAAGGTACAGATAGTGATAGAGGGCATAATCATCGGAATAGTGACATTGCGCATTATCTGCCAGCGACTCGCTCCGTCGATTTGAGCCGCCTCTACCAGCTCGGGTGGTACCGATTGTAACCCCGCAATGTAAATCACCATCATGTAGCCAACCTGTTGCCAGTTCAACAGCAAAATCAAACCGAACAACCCGTATTTAGCGTCCGTTACCAGGGTGGTATTAAAGTTGTGCAGCACCGCGTTTATAATCGTCTGCCAGGTGTAGCCCAGCACGATGCCCCCAATCAAGTTGGGCATAAAGAACACGGTGCGGAAAAAATTAGTGCCGCGCAACTTCCGGGTCAGCAAATACGCAATCGCAAAGGCGAAAACATTCACACTGATAATCGCGATAATGGTCACCACCGCCGTAAAAGCCAACGCCGAGACGAAACCCTGACGCTCACTAAAGGCCTTGATATAGTTATCTATCCCGTTGAAAGTCGCATTGGTCACCGTGGTGAACTTAGTGAAAGACAGATAGATACCGATAAAAAACGGTGCCAAAAAAGCAATAATAAAAGCAACCAGAGTCGGTCCAGTAAAGACTAAACCCCATCGTTTCAGACTTTTTTCCATATTGTTTCTTTCCGTTTACGGGGCTGGTTGCCCCGGGGTGGCGGGTTCATGAGGTGCCGGTCGCTTTCCCTGGCGACTCATGAACCCGCAACCATCCCCACAAAAGGCGAGCTAAGACTGTTTCTCAGCTTCCCAAGACTTCTTGAACAAATCCACTACCTTGTCCCAGTCCATTTGACCCGCAGCGTACTGCGCCAAAGCCTGGCCAAAGTCATCCTTGAACTGCTGAGAGGGGAAGGTGGTGAATTCCCACGGCACGCTGACCAAATCCTTGTTGGACATGTAGGAAACTACTTCCTTAGCCAAGGGGTCACTGGGTTGTTCAGACTCGGTGAAAGTATCGAAAGGTGGGATGAATCCCAGTTCCCCTACCATGAACTTCTTGCCTGCATCCGAAGAAATCAGCCAGTTCACAAAGTCAATAGAAGCCTTTTGGTCAGCCTCGGAGGCCTTGGAGTTGATGGAGAAGAAGTTTTCAGTGCCGATGTTGATGCCCTGCTTGGCTTCATTGGGGAAACCGCCATAAATCGGCATCATCTTGACATCTTCGGGTTTGACCGTGTTGCCATCTACCTCCGAGATTTGCCCGTAAGCCCAGTTACCGTTTTGTACCATCGCAGCCTTACCCAAGGCGAACTCGGCCATGGAATCGGTTACGGCCTTGGAGCTGGCCAGTTTGGGGTCAATCGTAGAGTTCTTCAGGTACAGGTCAAAGATATTCTTGAATTCCTTGTTGTACTTGAAATCCAACTTGGGCATATCGGTCTTGTTGTTATCGGCGTACTCGAAGTGAACCGGCAGGTCAGCCAGGTGGGTTTGCCAACGCCAATCCTCGCCGGGCTTCAAAGAGGTGGAAGCGAACACCCCGTCGATGCCCAGGTCGCCCTTCTTGGCTTGCATGTCTTCTACCACCGATTTCAGGGTGTCGAATCCCTTGATGTCGTCCATCGATTTGGCCTTGGCATCGGGCATAGCAAAGTACTTGTCCATAATGGCCTTGTTATAGATAATCCCGTAGCCTTCCTCTACATAGGGAACCCCATAAACCTTGCCGTCTTCACCCACGGCCATCTTTTTGTCCAACAGGTGCTTGTAGAAATCCGTATTCGACAGGTCGGCGGTGTAGTCCTTCCAAGATTGCATCCCTACCGGGCCGTTAATCTGGAATAATGTCGGGGCGTCTTTCTTAGCTACCTCAGCTTTGAGGGTCTGTTCATAAGTACCCGAGGCAGCGGTGACCACCTTGACAGGAACCCCGGTTTCCTTGGTGTAGGCCTTGGCAACTTTTTGCCAAATCTCGTCTTGTTCGGGCTTGAAGCTTAGATAGTAAACCTTGCCTTTGCCGTTGTCGGCGGCATTGTTCCCGCCACCTCCGCAGGCTCCCAGGGTCAAGGCCAGTGCGGCGGCAGCACCCAAAGCAGCAATTTTGGTGATTGTAGATTTCATTTCGACTCCTCACAGTCTCTTTCCCAGCTCCCGTGCTGTGGATTTTTGGCAACGGAAACGTTTCCGTTGACTCTAAGATAGCTCCATCAACTGTGAAAATCAAGTACTTTTACCCAAAAACTTTTTGCCGTGGCGTTTTTTGGGCTAGCTTGGGGGTTTTACGGTTCATGAGGTGCCATTTTTAATTACGGATTTACTCCGGATCGACCCATTTCCCGGATTCGCGCTCTTGCGCCAGTTCCTCGCGGGCGCGGCGCTTGGCATCCATCCAGGCGTGATAATCAATGCGTCGCTGCTGGTTGGAACGCCGTCCGGATTCATAGAGCCGCGAATCCGTGCCCCGCGCCCCCAGCAATTCCGCCCCGGCCTGCAGGGTAGGTTCCCAATCGAAAATCACCCCGGTTTCCGGATCCCCGATAATGACTGTATCCCCAGCCCGTGCCCCGGATTTAAGCAAATCGTCTTCCACTCCCGCATTGGCCAGCCGATCCGCGAGGTATCCCACGGCCTCGTCATTGGTGAAATCAGTCTGTTTGACCCAGCGTTCCACCTGGTCGCCCCGGATTTGAAAGCCGGGTCTGTCCTCAATACTGATAGAAGTGATGCTATAGTGTTTTTCGCCGCGGGCGGGTTTCGGGTTCGGACGCAAGACAGGTCTTACGGTTTCATGAGGTGCCAGCCCAGATTCCCGGAATTCTTTTACCAGCGTGGACAAACCGAGACTAAGATCCTTTAGCCCCTCATGAGTGGCGGCCGAAACCTCAAAGATAGGCCAACCCAAGCGCCCCAAATCCGCACGCATCACTTCGGCCATTTCCCGGCCGTCGGGTACATCAATCTTGTTCAAGATAATGGCGCGCCGTCGTTCCATTAGCGGCGGCAAGGATCCAGCGGCGCTGACCTGACCAAATCTGTCCAGGTCAGAGGCATAAGCCGCCAGCTCGGATTCCAAGGCGCGAATATCGGAAAGCGGGTCACGCTCGGGTTCCCAAGCCGCGAGATCCACCACATGCGCCAGGACACAGCAACGTTCGATGTGACGCAAGAAATCCAATCCTAAGCCTTTGCCTTGCGCAGCTCCGGGGATTAGGCCGGGCACGTCGGCCATCGTGAACCGGGTCACCGGACTGTCCACCACTGCCAGGTTTGGCACCAAAGTCGTAAAAGGGTAATCCGCAATCTTGGGCTTGGCTGCCGACAGCGCCGCCACCAGCGAAGATTTCCCGGCCGAAGGAAAACCAACTAAAGCCACATCCGCCACGGATTTCAGCTCCAGGATAACCGTGCGTTCCTCGCCGGGTTCGCCCAGCAACGCGAAACCCGGGGCTTTACGTTTCGCCGAAGCCAAACCCCAGTTACCTAAACCTCCGACTCCCCCGCGTGCCAGGGTGTATTCAGCCTCGGGGGTTCCTAAATCTGCCAGTAATTCCCCGGTTTCGCTGGTCACTACCGTGCCCAGCGGCACCGGGAGTACCAGGTCTTCCCCGCGTTTCCCATCCCGGTAATCCCCCGCCCCCGCCAAGCCGTTCTCGGCACTGACATGGGGGCGATGATGGAACTCTAACAGGGTCGTGACCTGGGGGTCTACCCGCAGGATTATCGATCCGCCGTGCCCGCCGGCCCCGCCGTCGGGCCCGGCTAGTGGCTTGTATTTCTCGCGGCGAATCGAGGCGCAGCCGTTTCCCCCCGCCCCAGCGGTGGCGAAAATTTTCACGTAATCCACGAAACTGACCAAGATTCCCCCTTGATTTTGAAAAGCGCGGATGCGGGCTACTAACTGTTCTTCCGGCTGGCACCTCATGAAAAGAAACCGACGAAACCAGCCTAACCCGTAGCAACCCGAAAAGACGGTTTAAACACGCAAAGGGGCTCGTCGGAGCCCCCTCGCTGCCGCTAGCGCACTATACGGTTTCCTTGACGGAGACGATACGGCGATCGCGGTGACGACCGAACTCTACCGCGCCTTTCTTGAGGGCGAAGAGGGTGTCATCCTTGCCGATGCCCACGTTGAAACCGGGATGATAGTGGGTGCCGTTTTGGCGCACCAGAATCTCGCCCGCGTTGACGATTTGCCCGCCGAAACGCTTTACGCCCAGGCGCTGCGCATTAGAATCGCGCCCGTTGTGCGAAGATCCCAAACCTTTCTTATGTGCCATTTCCTAACCCCCTACTTGATGCCAGTAATCTCGAGACGGGTCAGCGGCTGGCGATGGCCTTGACGCTTACGGTAACCCGTCTTGTTCTTGAACTTCACGATAGAAATCTTGGGTCCCTTAGCCGGACCCAGAACCTTCGCGCTGACCTTGACCTTGGCCACGTCCGCAGCCTTGGAAGTCACCTTATCCCCATCAACCACGAGGATAGCCGGCAGCTCAATGGTTTCCCCCGCTGCCCTTTCTACCTTTTCCACCAGCAGTTCATCGCCGACAGAGACTTTCTCCTGTCGGCCGCCGGCCTTGATGATCGCATAAACCACGTCGAAACTCACTTCTTGTTTAGACTTCTTGCATATCTTGCCCGCGCTTCGGCTCGGGCGAGCACAAAGCACCGAAGTTCAAAACTACCCTATTTTTACCCTCAGCGCAAACTGACCCAGCCCCCAGCAAAAGGTCGGAGGAATTTGAATCTTACTCGCATATACATGCGAGATATGCCAGTTTCCCTCCGAGCCTTTTCGCTACAGCTGCATCCAGGCACTTTGACGCAACCGCCACCAGGGGTCCCCGGCTACAAGTCAAAAAGTTTCGTACAGATACCGCTTTCAAGGTCTGCAATAGAATAAATATGCTCCATCGCCTCGAAAGTTTCCAACAGGTTTCTTTTGGCGCTATGCCAACCTTTCCCGTCTGTAAACCAAGCAAATTCGAATCCCGGAATCTGGCGGGATTCCTCGGCCAGTTGCTTGTAGGAACGCGCGGTTTCATTCAGTTTTGAACCCCCGGAACTGTAAAAATTGGTCTCAATCCCGAAGATTGTTTGATTCGTACACACCGCGAAATCAAAGCGCTTCCCGGACTTACCCTGATTAGTCAATGGCCTCATGTCCAACCCCCAAGATTCGAGCTTACTGGCGTAAATCTCTTTGTAAAACCATCCAGGAGTCGGTTGGTCTGCTTGGGCGGATCCGCATTGCAACCCGGCTTGCAACAAATAGTCTCTCACCAGATTCTCCATGAGGTGACCACCACGATTCTTACGCGCATTGGAATCGAGTCCAGTTTCAACACCGGTCACAAAATCGTAAAGGTTGTCCACTATGCGTTCACTAATCAGATGAAACAGCCCGGACTTCTCCATAAACGCCGCGCACTCCTCGTCTGAGAGACTCGTGCTGTTGAAATCGAAAACCTGGTAACCAGTCTCAATATCCAGCACCGGCACCGCTGAATCCCGCTTTGCGATAAGTATCGGAATCACGTGCTTGATTTCCGGATATCGCGCCACGAGATCAAGGAATTCCCGCTTGATATTCCTAGAGCCGACCAAGGAGTTCAAAATATGAAGTTCTACTTTCAGTGTCTCCACTTTAGAAAATATCTTGTCCCAATCCACGTAATACCCGTAAGTAGCGATGGATTCGACAAAGTTTCCCAACCAGCCTTCAAAGTCACGCATCATGGTCTCCTTCTGTAAACAACATGGTGGTTTTTGCTGTGTGTGCCAGCCGTTTGCCCGCTATCTCCAGATATTCTTCCACGCTGTCAATCCCGATGGAGTACCGCCCCAGCCGCTTCGCCACTACAGCAGTTGTTCCCGACCCCACAAAAGGGTCAAGTACCAAATCCCCCTCCCTGGTAGAAGCGAGAATAATCCGTTCCAACAGGTACTCGGGTTTCTGGGTGGGGTGCTTGCCGCAGATTTTTTCTGATTTTGGGGTCAAAGTTCCAGCCCACACGTCTTTCATTTGTTTGCCACCGTTAAGGGTTTTCATGAGGGGATAGTCGAAAAAATGTCTCGCTTTACGCTCGTTTTTCCGTGCCCAAATCACAGTTTCCGTGGAATGCGTGAAACACCGACATGCTAGGTTCGGTGGCGGATTAAGTTTCTGCCAGGTGATGTTGTTCAGAATTTTGAACCCCTCTTGTTCCAAGGCAAACCCGAGGGAGTAAATATTGTGAAATGTTCCGGAAACCCAGATGGAACCATCCCGTTTCAACACCCGTTTACACTGTCGAACCCATCGCCGATTAAAACCATGTTTTTCCTCAGTGCCCATGCCTCTGTCCCAGGCTCCCTTGTTGACCGAAACCTGCCTGCCCCCAGAGCAGGAAATCCCCCCGTTAGATAAGAAATACGGCGGATCCGCGAAAATCATGTCCACCGAGGACTGTGCAATCCGGGCAAGAATCTCGAACGCATCACCCAAGAAAATGCGAGTCGAGCTATCTTTATAAAACGGCTTTACCTCAGCGTCTACTGGGAAAGTGCAGGCTTTAGTCATGGCTAATATTCCCCGAAATTGGTGATGATTACTTCGGTACCGCTGCGTTTGGTGGCATCGGAATTAATCGCCCGCCGCACCGAGACCACTTCTAGGTGGTATCCCGCGTAAAGCTCTCTAATCAGCGGGGTGTCATGGTTTGTGAGCATCACAAAACAGCTACGTTTGTGCAACTCGCGAAATAATGCGGCCAGCCTCTCATGATCCCCAAGAGAAAAGCCCTCCTTGGTGTAGTCCTGGAAAGTATCGGTTTTTAGTGGCGCATAGGGACTGTCCAGAAACACGAAATCCCCCTCGGTGGCTTCAGCACAAGCCTGCTCGAAATCCGTGTTCAACAAGGTCGCACCCTGTAAGGCTTGGGATACCGCCCGGATATTGCTCTCGTCAAAAGAACCTCGCAGCGAACCGTTGAAAGGCACGTTGAACTGACCTTTTGAATTCACTCGGTACAAGCCATTAAAACAATGCTTGTTCAAAAACAGCATCAAAGCATCGGATTCCAGACCGTAATTCTCACGAGCAATCAACTCGTTATAACGCCCCCGCAACGCATAGAAATATTCCTTTGCCAATGCCTTGTCTGCAGGAATACCCGCATCCAACTCACCCACTGCAGAAATAACCCCTTCCGGGTCGCGCTGAATCCGCCGATACAGACTCATCAAAGCCGTATTAATATCATTGAGTGTCACCCGTGTCGGTTGCAGCCCAAAAAACACCGCGCCACCCCCAAAAAAAGGCTCGAAATAATGCCGATATCTCCTTGGGGCACGCGCCAAAATAGTGTCAAGCAGCTGGCGTTTCCCGCCCGCCCACTTCACCACCGGTTCCGCCACAGACACAGTATCTAACCTCCATCAGAATCAATACCACCAGTCTAATAGATACCCCTCAGCCCAAAATTCTGCTAACTCGCCCTTAACTCTGACGGTTCAGCGAACGAAACCGAGCATCCCGCGCGAAGGTGCTCGTCGGAGCGGCAAGACGTAGGGCGATTCATGGTTTAGCGTCATTTCTCTTAGCGACTGCGTTGCTAAGAGAACATAGCACAAACCATAGCTAGCCCAGCCTTGTCGTCCAGAGCACCAAGCAATACAAGCACCTCATGAAATGGCACCTCATGAAGGCACCCCCAAACGCATCCAGGCACTTTGGCGCAACCGCCACCCCAATGTCACCAACCGCGCGGCCATAAACACCCCGCAGTAACAGCCCCACAGCCAAGCCAAACCCGCCGGTCCCGCACCCGCCCAGACCCACACCGCCACCAAGGCCGGGACGTAGATTGCCACGTTGGCCAAGCCCGCCCAGGCCAGGTACCAGGTGTCGTTGGCGCCTATCAAGACCCCATCTAAAACAAAAACCACCCCCGCCAAGGGCTGGAATACCGCCGAAACCAGCAGCGCGGCAGTCGCAACCACCGCCACTCGTGGGTCACTGGTGAACACCCAGGGCCACACCGGACACACCGCAGCCGTCACGACCCCCAAAACCAGGCCGATTCCTATCCCCCACCAGGTCACGCGGCGAATCAGGTGGCGCACCCCAAGTTGGTCAGCCCGTCCCAGTTCAAACCCAATCAGAGCTTGGGTGGCTATCGCGATGGCATCGTGAAAATTAGTGGTAATCCCCCAGGTGGCGGCCGCAACTTGCCGCCCGGCCACCGCAACCTCGCCTTGGGCGGCCGCAACCCACAGGGTAGCCAGGATTACGGTTTGCATGGTTATGGTTCGTATCATGAGGGGCGTGCCGCCAGTCAGGGCTTGCAGTATCGCTTTGAACTGCGGAACCAGGGAAACCCCGGCGGCGCGGGCACCGGCGATGATTTTCACAACAAAAGCCGCCCCCATCCCTAGAGAGGCCAGGCTGGTGCCAAGCCCCGCCCCGGTTATCCCCAGGCTGGCACCATAAATCAAGGCAGCGTTCAGGGCGACGTTTGCCCCGGCTCCGATAGCGGTTATCACCAGGGGGGTGCGGGCATCGAGTTGGCCCCTCATGGCGCCGGTACCAGCCAAAACCAACAGCATCCCGGCCATCCCGGGGGCGGCTGCCCGCAAATACGCGGCGGCCTGTAAGTTCACGGCAGAACCGGATCCAAACAGGGCTACTATTGGTTCGGCGCCCAAGTACAGAACCGCAGCGGCCGCCAGCCCAACCAAGACCCCCAGCCAGGCTCCGTCCACCCCGGTTTTCACGGCCGCTGCCCGGTCGCCTGCGCCAAGTTGCCGGGAAGCCACGGCGGTCGTGCCGTATACCAAGAACAGACACAGCCCTGCGACCAGCACATTCACGGAGGACGCCAAGGTCAACCCAGCCAGTTCAGTGGTGCCCAGGTGACCTATCATCGCGGAATCGGCCAGCACCATGAGGGGCTCGGCCAACAGCGACCCCAGCGAGGGCACCGCGAGCCCCAAAATACGGCGGTTCAGGGATTTCCCGTTCGTTTCATTATGCACAGTGTAATTCTAGCCACCAGACAGAAGGGTTCGTCCCGGTGTTCTGTCACCCCACACTCTGTCACCCCACGACCCGATGCACTGGATTCGGCACGCTGGTGTCCGGAACAGCTGATACCCGAACAAGCCAGTAACAAGTTAATGGCGACTAGGGCGTCAATAATGGCTTGCACCCCGGCATGCTAGTGTTCTGAAGTGTCCTGGGTTTGGGGTTGACCACAAGTTGTTGACAGGTTGATTCCCAGGCCTGGCGTTCATGCACCGAGGTTGAATGGGCCACCATGAACTGGGTTCACTGGTGGAACAATACCCGTCTCCATGAATCCCTCGGCTACGACACCCCCGAGGAACTCACCACAAACCATAATCAACACCAGGCCAGAGAACTGACCCCCGCATAAGAAACGGAACAAAACCCAGGACGCTTCAAACCCGGGACGCTTCAAACCCGTGCTCTAACGGCGGAAAACAGAGTTAGTTTCGCTATGCGCACAACCCAGGTACCATTTTTTCCATCGTTAGGCTTTTTCTCCCCTAAATTTCGGAGAGAAAGCAAAACACAAGAAAGTGCGCTGGCGGAACTGCGTTTTCCCAGACTCCCAGCTAGAGTTTCGCTACGCGAGTAGCGCGGGGACGCAGCCAGTACCTCATGAACCGGGAAAACTGCAAGAAGCACAAAATGCGTACAGTGCAGCAAAGCTCCCAACTAGAGCTTGAAAACTTCTCGGGGTTGATTCACGGTCAGACGGCGAATCCAGTAGTGCGCAGCCGTCAAGGACAGCCGACCTTCGCGCACGTAGCGCGCCAAGAAGGCCGCATCTAGCCGTCGGTTCATGTCGTGGCGAGCGGGGATTGACAGGAACGCCCGCGTGTCATCGATAAAGCCGCTCAAGCGTGAGAATCCGGCCGATTCGGTGGTGGCAGCGTGGAAACGCAAGATTGAATCCGGTGCGTCTATAAACCACCAGGGCGCCCCGATGTACACGCTTCGGTAATACCCGGCAAGCGGCGCGATTTCGCGGGAATACGTGGTTTCGTCCATGGTAAACAGCACCAGATGCAAGTCACGTTCGTTCCCATATCGATCCAGCAGCGGTTGTAATCCGCGCGTATATTCGGTGGCGACCGGAATATCGTGGCCGGTGTCCGGCCCGAATCGCTCAAAAGCCGCCGAACAGTGGTTGCGATATACACCGGGGTGAATGGTCATGACCAGGCCATCTTCGAGGCTCATGCCCGCAAAGCGCAGCAACATCCCGGCTTCAAACGCATCCATTTGCTCCGCGCTGGCGTTGCCGTCGACACAGGACTGGTAGAGCCGACTCATCTCGCTGTCGTCCAGGTCAAGGGTCTTGGGGTGCGAGACGCCGTAGTCGGCGGAAACTGCCCCCGCTGCAACAAAGCGCGCGCGGGATTCCCGCAGAGCTTTCAGGTATCCTTGGAAGTCATGAGGAGCCGCCCCGATGCTATCCGTAAGCGCGGTGACGCGCTTACGAAATTCGGGTTTACGGGCATTAACATAGGCGTCTGGCCTCCAGGTCGGGGCGACACGCCCACCAAGTTCACCGGAGGCCGTCAGCCGGGCTAGCGCCTCATGATCCGCCAAAGAGTCCAAGGGATCATCGGTGGTGGCCATAAATTCTATCTGAAACGCATTAAACAAGGCCTGCGGCCGGAAATCCGCGTCTTGCAACCGCGCCCCAATCTGGTCATAAATCGCATCAGCGGTCTCGGCGCTGGGCTCGACATCTATACCGAACAGGGTGACAAATTCATGTGTCAGCCAATACCCGGAGGCCGTACCGTCAAAAAGCCGCCAGTTTTCGCACAAAACCCGCCAGGCGCCACGCGGGTCGGTCATCGCGACTTTGCCGACCCCGATGGTTTCCAGGTCGACCCCGGCGGCGTTCAACATGCGGAACACGTAGTGATCCCAACGCAAGAACAGCTCGGAGGCATCCGCGAAAGCCCCGTTATCCAGCAGCAACTTGGGACTCACATGCCCGTGCGGCGAGATTATCGGCAAATCCCGCACTTCGGCATACAGTTCTCGTGCAACGTCCCGTGTCCCCGAATCCGCCGGAAACAACCTGTCCTCATTTAATTTCAACGCTTCCATTTCAGCCTTTTCTATCGTTTGACGCGGGCGGAGCCTCCGGCGACCAGGTTTTCGATTTCGGTCAGACTTGCCATGGAGGTATCACCCGGTGTGGTCATCGCCAAGGCTCCATGTGCGGCTCCGTAGTTGACGGCACGCGCAATATCTCCGAATTCCATCAGCCCGTATATCAGCCCGGAGGCGAAGGAATCCCCGCCGCCGACGCGGTCGAGAATTTCTAACCCGTCGCGCTGGGTGGCCTGGACAAAGCCTTGTCGCCGATCCCAGGCGACTGCACCCCAGTCGTTGACGGTGGCGGTGCGGACTTGGCGCATAGTGGTACCGATGCATTGGAAGTTGGGGTAGGCCGCCGAAGCGGTTTCAATCATCTTCCTAAACGACTCCACTTCGAGGTTGTTGAGATTTTCATTAGCCCCTTCTATCTCGAAGCCGAGGGAAGCGGTGAAGTCTTCCTCATTTCCAATCATGACGTCCACGTACTGGGCTAAATCCCGGTTTACTTCCTGACATTTGGCCTTACCACCAATCGATTTCCACAGGGAAGGTCGATAGTTCAAATCATAGGAAACCACAGTGCCGTGTTTCTTGGCGGCCTGCATCGCCGCGCGGGCGACATCCGCAGATTTTGGCCCCAGGGCGGTGAAAATCCCACCGGTGTGCAACCAGCGCACGCCCGCCTCGCCGAACAAGCGTTCCCAATCGATATCTTCGGGTTTCAGCTGGGATATCGCCGTGTTACCCCGGTCGTTACAGCCGACTGCTCCACGCACTCCGAATCCTCGTTCGGTGAAGTTCAGGCCGTTGCGCACGTTGCGCCCGACACCGTCGGAATCAACCCATTTAATCCAAGACGTGTCCACTCCGCCTTGCAGGATGCAGTCCTCGATTAGCAGCCCGACTTCGTCGCGTACCAGCGCAGTCACCACGGCGGCGCGCCGCCCGAAGGCGCGGCGCGACCCGCGAGCCACATTGTATTCACCTCCACCTTCGGAAGCCTTAAAAGCCCTGGCCGTACGGATACGGCCTTCGCCGGGGTCGAGGCGCAGCATGACTTCCCCCAGCGACACAACATCATAGCGGCATTCCTCGGCCGGACGCAGCCGCAGTCCTGATTTTACGTCGCAATTACAGTGGCTACTCATGAACGAAACCCCTTTACTTTCTCGGTGGCCTCGCGGGAGAGACGCACAATTTCGGAAAAGCTGCCGGATTCAATCAACTTCAGCGCGCACATCCACGAGCCACCTACGGCCGGCACATTGGGGTGTCTCAGCCAATCGCCCATATTGTCAAGGCTTATGCCTCCGGTGGGCATGACCTTCAGTTGTGGGAAGGGCCCCAGGTACGCTTTCACGAGGGGCAAGCCGCCCAGGGCGACCGCCGGGAAAAATTTGACCACATCCACTCCCCAGTCAAGGACATGCATAATATCGGTCGGAGAGGCCACCCCCGGCAGCAGCGGCACCTGCAGCGAGTTGGCCACTTTGGCAACCTTTCGGCAACAACCCGGGCTGACCAGGAACTTTGCCCCGGCATTAATAGCTTCCCGGGCTTGTTTCTTGTTCACCACCGTCCCGGCGCCCACGGTTATGTCGGGCACCTTGGTGGCGATTTCTTCGATACACGCCCCGGCGACCGGGGTTCGGAATGTAACCTCGGCGGAGGTAATCCCGCCTTCCAACAAAGCCAGCGCAGTGGGAACCGCGTCCTTAACCCGGTTCAGCACCACAACCGGAACAATCGGATTTTGCCGCAGCAGCGGCAGCGCACTCTCAAGTTTCATCACTCCCCCTTATGTGTCTTTTCGATGGCCTCACGCAAACCCGCCAGATAAACCGCACCCAAAGCTCGGTCATACAAGGGATAGCCGGGACGCCCGGTTTCGCCCCAAATCATGCGCCCGTGGTCGGGACGGATATAGGCATTCGGGCTGGTCTCGTAGATGGCTTCCATGATGGCATACATATCCAGGTCTCCACAGGACGAAGGGTGGGGTGATTCGTGGAAGAACTTGGGCTCGATATGTTTCACGTTGCGCACATGAGCGGCATGCAGACGCCCGCGTTCCCCGAATTCGCGCATAATCGCGGGAATATCGTTGTCCACATTGGAACCAAGCGACCCCGCGCAGATGCAGAAACCATGATTGTCAGAATCGTAGAGTTTTGCAATCTTGTCCATATCGTCGCGGTTGCGATAAATGCGCGGCAGCCCGAACAAATCCCAGGCCGGGTCGTCAGGGTGACAGGCCATCTTGATACCGACTTTCTCGGCCGTGGGAATAATACCTTCCAGGAAATATCGATAGTTTGCGCGCATCGCGTCGTGGTCTACGCCCTGGTAGAGACCCATGACCCGGTCGAGGTCGGCCAGGCGTTCGGGTTCCCATCCGGGCAGGGTCAGCCCGCCGGATTCTTTGGCGGTCAGCTCGACGATGTCGCGCGGGCTCATGCCTTCAATCTTTTTGTGGTCGTAGCACAGGCAGTTTGAGCCATCTTCGGTCTCGTAGGCCAGGTCGGTGCGCAACCAGTCAAACACGGGCATGAAGTTGTACACTACGACTTTTACGCCGTATTTGGCCAGGTTTTCTAGAGTTTTGTTGTATGCATCGATGTATTTGTCACGAGTAGGCAGCCCGAGTTTGATGTCCTCGTGCACGTTTACGGACTCAATGACTTCGCATTCGAGTCCGGCCGCATGCACACCGTCTACCAGGTCTTTAATCTCGGGTTCTTCCCACAAAACACCTGCCGCCTTGTAGGACAGGGTGCCCATAATTCCGCTGACTTCGGGGATTTGTTTGATGTATTTGAGGGGAATCGGGTCGTGTCCTTCGCCGTACCAACGGAAAGTGATTTTCATTTTGTGTACTCCTTGTCTAGGGTTTCGCGCACCGCTCCGGGTCGGGCGATGAGTCGTTGGAAATATTGTTCAGTAGCTTCGGCCAGCGGGGTTTCATAAAGATCTAGGCCGAAGATAGAAGCATCGGACAGAATGGGGGCTAGCGCCTCATGAACCGCCGTCGAATCACACCCTCCACTCAGGGAGATCCCCGCCACATGCGCACTAAGCTCCGTGAGGCGTGGATCGGAGGCGGGTTCGAAGGGTGAGCCATCGTCGCGCACCCCCAGCAGGTACCGGCACCACAGGGCGAAAACCAACGGCATGGCGTGTAAAGTCCCTAAATCCCGTCCGGTTTCCAGGTATTTACGAATCGTCACCCCGAAGCGAATCGGGATTTTCTGGGAGGTATCCATGGCGATACGTGCCGGGTTATCTGGCAGATATCGGTTCGGGAAACGCCGTTCCAGCACTTCTCGCAGGAAGTCCTCGGGTTTGACCACGCCGGGGTCGACCACGACCGGTAGACCTTCTTTCCAGCCGAGTTCGTGAACCAGTGCCACCAGCGCCGGGTCGCGCATCTCCGCGTCGATGGTGGGGAAATTCATGAGGCAGCCACTGACCGCCAGCGCGGTATGCAGCGGATTCAGGCAAGTAGTAACTTTCATGTTCTCGAAATCGTCGCAGACTTCGCGGGCGACTACCTGGACTCCCAAATCTTCCCATGCCGGGCGCGAGCCGGCGAATTTGTCCTCGATAATCAGGTATTCAGTCGGTTCTGTGTTCACGAATCCAGCCAGGGGCGTGCGACGCGGGGTCTGCACATCTAGGTCGGTAAACCCTAGATTGGCCAGTTTTGTGGCGATTTCCGGGCTGGGTCGCGGAGTGATTTTGTCTATAACCGTAATCGGGAACGCAACTTTGGCTTCGTCTTCTAGCCAGTCTAGGAATCCGGCCGGGGCGCTACCGGCCTCTGTCCAGGCGCGCGCAATGGTCAACACCGAGTCGCGCAGCTTGTCGCCATTGTGGCTGAAGTTGTCGAAGCTGAGCATGGTTATCGGTGTGCCCCCGGCAGCGAAGCGTTCCAACAGTAGCACGGCAGAAAGCACCATGGTCGAGGCCTGGCAGTGTTCCAAGGTCTTGGGGTCGCTATCCTCCATCGCCGCGAGAACCCCGGCTTGCAGTTCTCCAGAGCCGTCTAGAATTCCGTAGCCTTTTTCGGTGACGGTATAGCTGATTAGCTCCACGCCTGGGTCACGCACCACTCGGAACAGGCGTTCCATATCAGCGGTGGTACCCACACCAATGGCTTCGGCAATGCCCGCTATAACGCGGTAATCTTGGGTACCGTCAGGATTCAGGGTGACTTTCATAGTCAGCAGGTCGTGGTGTGGCAACTGGAATTCCATGTCTTCCAAGTCGCGGGGTGCCACGGCGGTTATCGGCCAGTTCTCCCCACGTTCCAGCAAATCAGCGGCGATACGCGCTGGGAAACAGCGGAACAGGTTCCCAGGTCCTATATGTATCCAGCGCGGGTGGCGTTGCCCTTCGGCTTGCATGGTCGAAACATCAAATCCCGGCACGCTAACCTGCGGTAGGCTCGCTGCGATTTCCTCCAGGTTTTTTAGATTTAACTCCATTGTTTTCCTTTTATTGGCGTTGCTTGTGAATTTATTGTGACTTAAATTGCCACCGTATTGAATTTATTGCCATTAGTTGCTAAACATTGGGTTCAGGAGACGCTAACCAGTCCCATTACCGTCGGCAACCACATAGAAATCGGCTCGATGAACACCACTAAGAACAGGGTAAAGACAATCGCCATCAAGAATGGCAATAATTTCCTGATTACCGATTCGATACGCAGCCCTGCTACCTGGGATCCTACGAACAACACGTTTCCAACTGGCGGGGTAATTACCCCAACTGACAGGTTCATTACCACCATGGCTCCAAAGTGAACCGGGTTAATTCCCAAAGATTCGACAATCGGCAAGAATATTGGCACGAAAATCAAGATAGCCGGGGTGGGATCCATGAAAGTACCCACGAAAAGCAGAATCAGCATCATGATAATAAGAATCCCGGTGGGAGAATCGGTAACCCGCAGCAAGGCATCGGAAATAAGCTGGGGAATGTGAGCGAAGCTCATCACCCAAGACAGAGCCGAGGACACCCCCACCAGTAGCATTACCACAGAGGTAGTGCGGGTAGCCGACAACAGAATCTCTGGCAAATCGCTAATACGCACTTCCCGGTAGATAAAAGACAACACCAGGCAGTACGCCACCGCAATAGCTGCTGACTCCGTGGGCGTGAACCAGCCCAGAAGAATACCGCCAATCACAATGAAAATCATGAAAATAGAAGGAATTGCCCGCCACATCACCAAGAAAAATTCCTTCACCGTGGGACGCTTGGCCATACGCTGGTATTTTTCATGCCGCCCCAAGATTATGGCCACGATTAGACAAGCAACCGTCCACAGTAGACCCGGACCAACCCCGGCCATGAATAGAGCCGCGATAGAGGTGGATGACACCAGCGAATACACAATAAAGGTGTTTGACGGCGGAATCAGCATCCCGGCCGGAGCAGAAGCCACGTTGACCGCCGCAGAATATTCTCGGGAATAGCCTTCCTTTTTCATGCGCGGGGTCATTACGGTGCCGACAGCACTAGCAGCTGCCACAGCCGCCCCGGAGACAGCCCCGAACATAGCATTGGCAACTACGTTAGTTTGCGCCAGAGACGATGGAGCCCAGCCCACCAGCATTTTGGCGGCATCAATCAAACGGGTAGCTATCCCCCCTCGATTCATAATCACCCCGGCTAATACAAAGAAGGGTATAGCAAGAAGTGAAAACGAGTTTACGCCGGTAAACATGCGTTGGGCAACTGCCTGGGTGGCATTGGTTGGTCCCAAAACCGCCATAGCAGCTAAAAGGGATGGCACCCCGATAGCAACGGCGACTGGGGTGGAGGAGCTGAGCAGCAAAATCACCCCAACAATAAGAATTAATGCGGCAATAGCAGCAGGTGACATAGTCACGCCTCCTTTGCTAGGTTGTGGTTTTCTGCATCAGGCTCCGGATTTTTCTCCGCTTCGTCCTGTAGATTTGCGGCGATTTCCAGAGCAGTAGCTTCTTCAACATCTGGATATGGAGTTTCTTTCCCGGAAGCGACCAAATACAAGTCCGTCGCCGCAAAGAAAGTCATAATCACTCCGGTAAGGGGGATTACCGCATAAATCCAGCCAATTGACAGCGGCAGCGCCGTCAGGTTTTGCGGCCAGGCGATAGCTGCCGCGTTGATACCGCCCATAATCAGACCAATAACCGCGAAGAAAATCACAATTAGCTGCACGATTATCGCCGAAATTTTTTGTCCCCAGAGTGGCATCTTGCGTGCCAGGAAGTCGATAGCGATATGGCCGCGTTCCCCCAATACGAAGGCTGATCCCAGGAAGGACAACCACACGAAGGTCACCTTTGACAGTTCCTCGGACCAGGTAGAGGGCGTGTGCAATACTTGTCGAGTAAAGACCTGCCATACTGTCACCAACACCAGCACTGCGAAGAACACCACGCAGAGCCAGCCCAGGACTTTAGAAATACCTGCTTTTATTTTCAGCATTTATTTGCCCTTTCTGGAATCTTGGATTTCATTTTTGGCTTCACTCTCTGCGCTGTTATCAGCTTCGGAGTTGGTTGCACCACTGGAAGAAGCCCCGGTTTGGGCGGCCTGAATTTTGTCCCACAGTTCGCGCTGTTTCTTAGTGGTCAAGAACTCATCAACCAGCGGTGCCAAGGCTTTGTCAAAAGCATCACCTTCCACTTTCGTCATCTTGGCACCGGCCTTTTTTGCCCCCTCTATGGCTTCTGAAGTCTTTTGTGACCAGAGCTTGGTGTGCTCCACCATTGCTTTATCCCACTCTTCTAAGAAGATTTTACGGTCAGCATCACTCATAGCTTTCAGCAAGTCGGCGCGCATAATCATGTAGTCCAACCCCACCAGGTGATTGGTGTAGGACCAGTAAGGAGCCACTTCTACATGCTTTTGGGTCAGGTAAGAAACTTCGTTATTTTCAGCTCCGTCCAGCACTCCGGACTGTAATGCGGTATAGACCTCGCCATAGGAAAGCGGTGTGGCCGACCCTCCCATAAGCTCAATCATGCGAATATGCATATCGGATTCTTGCACGCGGATTTTCTTGCCTTTCAAATCTGCAGGCTTATTCACCGGCCCGAAACGGGTATAGATAGACCGCGATCCCTGGGTAAAGCCACCGATTACCGTGATATTGTCGCGTTTTTCTAGCGAGGTAAACAGTTCCCCGACGATGCTGGGGTCACGAATCACTTGCATCTGGTGGCGAACGTCTTTAAATGCCTTGGGCAGGTTCAGTACCTGAAAGTCCTTCGAGAGGTTTTCCAGCTGTGTGCCCGAAACGATTGCCATTTCGATAGCGCCGGATTTGATGAACTGAACGACTTCCTGTTGGCTTCCCAGTTGCTCGTTCGGGTACACGTCAACTTTCCACCTGCCGTTAGTTTTTTCGGCAAGGCGCTGTCCAAAATGATCCAGCGCGATATAGGAGGGGTGGCTTTCGGTTTGGTTCAAAGCAATTTTCAAGTACGTGGTGGTGCCTTCTTTGCCGACTTGCGTCAAATCTATGCCGCCGAGGTTTGCGCAGCCACTGAGAGTTAGCAACAGCATTGCCACCACTGCCAGGGCTCCCGCTTTAGTTGTTTTCATAGTCCGCCTTCTTCCGTCAAGTTTCCCGTTTGAAGGCTTACCCGGCATACGGTTTATCTCCTGTCCGGTTAAGACTTTTGGGGTCACTATCAAGAGTCCTTTTCATGAGTTTCCAGCAAACAACTCCGCTTCACTGGAACTGGATTCGTTAATCCTCGCATCAAGGTGACCGCAATGATAGATGTTGCCAAAGATTGCATTAGGATGCTTTGAAATTTCCGCGTATACTTTATGCAATTTTGGCAACCTTTGGCAACTTGCTTGAGGTGTCCTGGGTTTTGTTCTTGTCTGTTTTGGGAGGATTGGAACATGTCTAAGGGGTATTCGCGGGAGTTTAAGGATCGTGCGGCGAGGATGGTTGGTGATTGTCTGTCTGATGACAGGTCGTGTACACGGTGGCGGGCTAGCAGAGGGATTGCTCCACGCCTGGGTGTGTCTTGAGTCGTTGCGTCGCTGCTACGAGCAGTCATTGATTGACACGGGTCAGCATCCTGGGGTTACCCGCGAGGAACATGAGGAGATTAAACGTCTCAAGCGTGAGAACGCTGAACTGCGGCGAGCTAACGAGATTCTCAAGCTTGCTTCGGCTTTTTTTACCAAAGAACTCGACCAGCCCGGGATGAGATAATTGCGTTTATTGACCAGTATCATGATTGTTTCTCGGTCGAGTGTATTTGCCGGGTCTTGAACGAACACATGGCTGGTGGGTTTATTACTTCTCGTGGCTATCGTCTGGTCAAGAAGCGCCCGCCAAGTAGCCGAGCCTTGCGTGACGAGGTTTTGGTTGGTGAGATGCGTCGGGTTTTCGAGGAAAATTATCGGGTGTACGGTGCGTAAACTGTGGCACGCGATGCGTCGGGAGGGCTGGAATATCGGTCGTGACCAGGTAGCACGGGTTAATGAGGATTGCTGGGATTAGTGGGGTTCGTCGCTCTCGTAAACCGGTCACTACCCGCCCATCGTCCACGCCTGATACTCGCCCGGACTTGGTTCAACGCCGGTTGAGCTCCAACGCGCCGAACCGGCTGTGGGTTGCGGATATCACCTATGTGCCTACCTTGTCCGGGTTCGTCTATACGGCCTTTGTGACTGATGTTTTATAGCCGGAAAATCGTGGGTTGGGCTACCAGGTCGACCATGCAAACCGAGGAACTTCCGCTAGAAGCCCTCGAGCGGGCAATCATGAACACCAAAGATATCGCTGGTCTTGTTCATCATTCCGATCATGGTTCACAATACACGAGTATTAAGTACAGTGAGAAACTCGCTGATTACGGAATCAAGTCTTCTACCGGAACCGTGGGTGATAGTTATGATAACGCCCTGGCCGAGACAGGCAACGGCTTGTACAAGACCGAACTTATCTATTCCCAGGCCTGGCTCATGCACCGAGGTTGAATGAGCCACCATGAACTGGGTTCACTGGTGGAACAACACCCGTCTCCATGAATCCCTCGACTACACCACCCCCGAGGAACTCACCACAAACCATAATCAACACCGGGTCAGAAAACTGACCCCCGCATAAGAAACGGAACAAAACCCAGCACGCTTCAACTAGTAAATTCCGGTACCATTTGCCGGTAGGGTTAATACGATTGCGTACTCTCTGAGCGCTAAGAAGCTGAGCGACCTGTTTTTCTGCCGTAAAGAATTCAGCGGAAACCAGCCGCCCAGCAGAAACACACGCTGTCGCCTAACACGTATAAAGGAGCTGGTAGTTGGTAAACCAGAAGAAAGTCTCAATCTATGATATTGCCGCCAAAGCGGGAGTCGCTGCCTCGACAGTTTCGCGGGCGTTAAGTCGACCTGATAGGGTCAGTTCTGACACTGCCTCACGCATTTTTGAGATTGCAAAAAGCCTGGGATATGAGCGCAATGGTGCCGCCTATTTCGATACCATGAACTTGTCTAGAACCTTGGTGTTCGTAGTAGCGGATATTGCCAATCCCATGTACTCCGATGTAATTACCGGCTTCCAACAGACAGCCTTTACTTCGGGCTACGCCACGTTAATAATTAACACCGCCGAATCCGAATCATTGGAACGGGTCACTATCCAGCGCGTAATCTCCCGGGTAGATGGGGTGGCTTTGGCAGCTTCTCGCCTGGACACTGGTTCTATTAACAGGATTGAAAAGCAGCGTCCTTTAGTGTTGCTAAACCGATATTTACAGGGGCACACCTGCGTGATTCCCGCCACCGATCGGGGAATCGCCCAAGTCTGTCGATATCTGCGCGACCTGGGACATCGCAGGGTGCTCTACGTGTCAGGGCCGGAAATGTCATGGGCCAACGCCATGCGATGGCGGGTTTGCTCTGAGAGTGCCCCGAAATTTGGTTTGACGGTTTCCCGGACACCACACATGACTCCAGATGATTCTTCCGGCATTGCGGCTTTCGATTTTTGGTGTGAAAACGGGCGTCCCAGCGCGATTTTGGCCTTCAATGATTTCATTGCGGCGGGGTTTTTGCGTGAAGCGAAGGCGCATGGGATCAAAGTGCCAGAAACGGTTTCGGTTATCGGCATTGACAACTCTAGCTTGGCCACTCTGGTCACGCCGGAGTTGTCTTCGCTGACTTCGGCTTCACTAGAGATTGGCAAACGCGGAGCGGAGGCTTTGATTTGGCAAGTAGAACACCATTCTCTGCGGGAGCGCCGCTTGTTCCGCGAGTCTATCGAGTTTGTTCCCCGAGGCTCCACCGGCCCGGCTCCGGCGCAGTAAGCTGAGTCGGAGCCGGGCACAGGAAACCAAGTCGGAATGAATCCGTCGGTGGAAAATCAATGCTTGCGGGCATGGCGGCGAGCCACGGCACGGGAGTGTAAAATCAGCAGCGCCCAGTAGCAACACAATTACCAGCTTGGCCACTTCCGAGTTTCACACTATATGTACTGCTTTCACCCTGAAAGTGATGCAGATTATAATGTACCTTGCCCAACTCGACGAGATATGTAGTGATATAACCCGCATTGTAAATGAGTGGTAACTGCGGCAGATTGCGGTTACCAGCTTTATAGCGCCATTTGTACACAATAAGGTCTTCCACGTTGAGGGTCTTTGTGGAACCGTGCTCGTATTTTAACGTAGCCACCCCTTTGTCTATAAGTGACTTCGGCAGCATTTTGGTTAGCCTTCTTAATCTTTTTAATCTTTGCTATCAGCCCGTCTTCTTCCCAACCTACCAGGTAGTAGGGATTGAATACTGGTTTTTCAGTGGACTTATTCGGTTCTTCACTGTTGGTGGATGCTCATAGCACTGGCGCCTTTCACCCAGTACGTTAACAGCTGTGAATTTCAGGTCAACAAAACCGCAGCACACGGCGGTATTGGTAAAATCCGAGGGAGCGGGACTTTCAGGTTTGGGGCACTTGCAATCAGATAGTCTTGGCTGTTGCGGGGTCGGCTGCGGATTCGGTTGCGGCTGCTGGGGAGCGCCCGGCTACTGCGAATCAACGTTCATGGTTTGCTTCGGACCAAAGGCGACCTTTCTTGCTGTCAGACAGAGTAACCGTGACGGTACCGTCATTAGAGACCTCGATAAGGTCATGACCATCGGAATCCTTGGCGAATTCACAATCCGAATTAGCAGCCCTAATCTTCTCGATTCACTTCCACGACGGTGGTGCGCCCATCACCCCAAACCTTGATCACGCTCTTTGATTTTGTCGTTGCTGTCGCCATTGGCGTTATTCTTATTCGCATCGTTAGCGGTGCCCTTAACCTTATCGATTTCACCCGGAATCAACGCCTTTGCGGTCACGCACCTTGGTCAGCGTCGAGTCTTTTAGCTGCCACACAGTCTCAGGCTGTGTGAAGGTCACGGTTTTACCGTTTGGAGTAATGACAATTGCCACGCCACCGCCCATCACCGATGATTTTATTTGGAGTGAGCTGCAGGTGCGAGTTAGCCTCGATAATCTTCCGAATAACCTCATTCTTTCCCCCTGGTCAAGACTGTTTTTATTCTTGACTCGGGTTAGCTCCGGTTACTGGATAATGGTGTATTCCCATAGGTATTCACCAGTTTTTCCGCCTGCTTTCAAAGTAAAATTAACATCACCGTTATCGGCTACAGTAGAACCATCGCTCATTTTGCTATTATTATCACGGTTTCAGCTGCTTTTAAACTGCGATTTTTCGTTATCAGCCAGATGGTCACGGCCGCTGCCCGGTCGCCCGCGCCAAGTTGCCGGGAAGCCACGGCGGTCGTGCCGTATACCAAGAACAGACACAGCCCTGCGACCAGCACATTCACGGAGGACGCCAAGGTCAACCCAGCCAGTTCAGTGGTGCCCAGGTGACCTATCATCGCGGAATCGGCCAGCACCATGAGGGGCTCGGCCAACAGCGACCCCAGCGAGGGCACCGCGAGCCCCAAAATACGGCGGTTCAGGGATTTCCCGTTAGCCGTTTTATCCACGTCTTCGACGCTGCCTTTAGCCCCGCTTTCATCCTTGCCTGGCTGATTCCCTCGCCGTTTAGTGTTCACAGCCTCATTCTATCGGCAGGGTTTAAAGATGAACCACCCGGTCTTTATACCCCTAATCAAAATCCTAGTCATAACACCTGTCCTCCTATCGAATCAAACAGAAGAAAACCCAGACCAGTTCATATTCTTGTCGGTTACCCAGTTACCCCCAACTCTTAGCAACCCGAGGCACCCCAGGCGCATCTAGGAAACTCCGGGGATGCCACAGAAAAAGATGGAGGCTGGCAAAACCAGCCCCCATCAACTAAGGAGATGACAACTACAGTATCACGTTATTTGCCCAGACGACCTAGGTGAGCGCGCAGGAACCAAGCCTGCTTTTCCAGCTCGCGAGCCGTCCCAATCAGCAAATCGGAAGAAAGCGGGTCAACATCATCCACAGCCGGGATGAATTCCTTCATCTTGTTACTGACCGCCATTAAAGCCGCCTCGTAGATCTCGTACCCCTTCTTTACCTGGATGTAGCCCTTGTCCAGAGGCTTCAACACGGTAGTATCCGCAATAGTCTTAGCGCGACCATCCGGCTGACCCCCAATAGCCACCAGGCGCTCTGCCAGGTCATCGTAAGAAGTGCGAGCCAAAGTAATAATGGTATCCAGGAACTCGTGCAGCACCTGGAAACCCTCCCCCTCTAGGTTCCAGTGAATCTGCTTGCCCTGCAATGCCAAAGCGCTCAAATCCACCAAACCCTGCTGCAGCGCATCTTCGACAACTTTGTTGCTCATATTTTTCATCCTCCATTTACTTCTAGATTTTGTTGACATTTGTTATCATAGACCACCTTTGTTGGTATAGCAATAGGTGTGACCTGGGACTTCGTTTAGCCTTAGGTGAGCGTTTCCTGAATTCCACGACTCCCCAGGCCAGCGCAAAACCGCAGGTAGGTTCACCTTTCCTAACGCCTATCACCTGGAGTTTTACCAGTCGGTTAGGGAAAAGTGGGTTAGAGGACGGCGATGCTCGCTCGACCGGATTGACCCGCTAAAAAGATTCGATTTGCTTTTTAATTGTCCTGACAAAAAGCGGGTCTAGGCCTGCCGAAACCGGGTCAGCCAGAGAACGCCGGAGGATTTTCAAAACCCCAGGCTACCGGCTTGCAGACAAACCCGGTTTACCCAGCCGCAGGAATTTGACCATGTCGGGGGTACCCAGAACCTGGCGGTCACAAGTAAACACGGCCGCTGCGACGTGGTGAGCCACACACAAATCCAACCCGGCCTGCGCCCCCAGCAACAGCACCGCCGTGGACACAGCCTCCGCCGTGATTCCGTCCTTTGCCACCACCACAGCCAGAGCTACGTTGGATTGGGCGGGCTGGCCAGTCAGCGGATTTACCAGATGCGTAACCCAATCCAATCCCGGCTCAAGTTCTTGCGCCGTCCCGGACAAGGACACCGACCCATTGCAAAGTTCCAGGTAGCCCACCGGACTAGGCGTACCCACCCAAGGAGAACGAATCCCAATCCGCCACGGTTCGTTTTCGTCGGCGCGAAACGCCAACGAAGACGAACCCAGATTCACCATAATTCGAGACTCAGAATCAAATCGAGAATCACCACCCGAGGCACCCGCCTTACTCGCCTCGCCAGCTACCACGCCCGCCCCCGCAGCCGCGCTGGTTCCACCGGACTCATTCTCCCCCCGGGTCGCCTTACAGAAATCCAGACAGGACTGTAAGGCCAGGTCAGCGGCCACACCTTTGCCGATGCCGCCCAAATCCAACTGCCGACCCGCCCCCACGCAGGCCATCCCCGAATGCAGTATCAGGCCATGCCCCCGGCTCACAGCCGCGTCAATATTCCCCCGTCGAAAATAAAATCCAGAACTTTCTTCGACAGCACCACCCGCAGATTCGCCCAAATTCAGCTCGGGATTAGGTCGAATCGTTTCACCCCCGCCAGCCCCCACATAGGCCACGTCGAACAAGCCCCCAGTGGCGCGCTGCCAGTATCGCGCACCGACCAGCAAATCCCAGGTTTCCGGACTGACTGCCATAAACGCGCCCGGATGTCGGTTCAAAACCGAAATCTCTGAATCAGGCAAAAACCGCGACCACTTGGCCTCCAGTCCGCGCACGATTTTGGCTATCTGTTCACCGCGCGCATCTGCACCCGGAAACTGCAGTGTGCCCACGGTTCCCATAGCCGCGAAACTATAGGTGTCCACAGGCAAAGCCGGAGCCTCGCTCACAGCCAGCCCCCGCAACGGGCGAAAGCCGACGAAAGCTCAACTTGCCAAAACCTCATAAAAGCAAAACCCGTCTAACCACACTTGCCCAGCGCGTCCTCGACCGCTGACTGGAACAAACCGTGGGAAATCGAAGCCCCGGCAATCACCTCAACCTTGTCCGCATCCGAAGTCTCCACAAACTTCTGGGCGTACTGCGGCTCCGCCCCGACCGCACGTTGGGCACGCTGATAAAATTTGCCATCGGTGTGCCCCGTGGTGGTTTTGCCGTACTCCCCGTCGTGGGGTCGTCCGTGTTCGTCAATTACCGTGAACTTCGCGGTGGTCACTTTCTGGCCTTTAACCGTGAATTTGATGAGGGCGTGCTGCCCATCAGGGGCGGGCTGCGACTGCCCTTCGTAGGTGCCGTCCTTACATACACTCGCATCCAGGCTTTGCGAACACCCGGTCAGCACAGTGCTGGACACCGCCAAAGTCAGTGCCCCCAAGGCCGCCGCTTTACGCGTGGGTTTCGGTTTCTCGTGACTCACTTTTCCTCCTTGGTCGACTCTGTTTCATGAGGGGCTTGCCCGGAATCCGCGCGTAAATCTGGCGAGGCGCCGGACTGGTCCGGCGCATCGCCGGCTGGCACCTCATGAATCCCCGAAGAACCATCCCCCGAAGAATCCGCACCAACCGCACCAAAATCCCCCAAGCGAGCCTTGCCGCCCTGCTTCGGCGCCGGATGACCTTTGATTTCCTTGGTAACCCGCCCGTGATCAAGCAAAATCTGGCGCGTCCCCTGGCTGGCGACCGTCTGGTCGTGGGTCACCACAATCAGGGTCGTGCCCTCGTCATGCAACTGGTGAAAGAAATCAATCACAATCTGTTCATTGGCTTCGTCCAGGTTACCCGTGGGCTCGTCGGCCAAGATAACCTCCGGGTGGTTAATCAGCGCGCGCGCCACGCAGACGCGCTGCTGTTCCCCGCCCGAAAGCTGGTGGGGCAAGTGGGTCGCGCGCTCACGCATCCCAATTCGGTCGAGTGCCGCCAAAGCTTCCTTTTCATCTGGAATCGAGTGGTAATACTGCGCCAACATCACGTTCTCTACGGCCGTGAGATGCTTGACCAGGTGGAACTGCTGGAAAATCAGGCCAATCTTTTGGCGGCGCATCGTAGCCAGGGCAAGCTCGTCGAGTTTATCCAGGCGCATCCCATCCAGGGACACCGTACCCTTAGTTGGGGAATCCAAGCAGCCCAAGATATTCATCAAAGTGGACTTGCCCGACCCCGAAGAACCCACCACCGACAGCCATTCCCCGGTCTCTACCTGCAGCGACACGTTATCCAAAGCGTGCAGGTCACCATAGATTTTAGAGACACCGTCAACAATGTAGCCACCCATAAATTATTCTCCTCCCAGAACATAAGCCGGTTGAATCTTTACAATTCTTCGTGCCGGAATCATCATCCCCACCACGGTAATCAACACCGCGAAAATAATAGTCAAAGGCCACCCGGCCTTCGAAGCATCAATATCCATCGCGAAAGCCTGGTGGGTGACGAACTTCGCAATCCAAATCCCGGCCGCCGAACCGATAATCCCCCCGACCAGACCGGTCAGGATTGACTCGCCAATAAACTCGACCAGGATTTGCTTGGGCATCGCCCCCAAGGCCTTTTTGAGCCCAATCTCTTTGGCTCGTTCATTGACCATCGTCACCAGGGTCGTGGACACCCCAATCAAAGTCAACACCGAAATAATCGAAGATACCAGCCAAATCAGGGAACGCAGAATCGAAGTCAGATTGTCCTCCGACTTCGAGATGCGCCGAACCTCTTGGGCGCTGGCGTTATCGGGGTCAACCTGAGACAAGGCCGTCGTCGCTTTCTTTAAGTCCTCTGAAGAACCCGGAATCGAGAACTCCACCACATTGGCTGACGGCGGTTCTTGCAAGAACTTCGCTAAAACATCCTGGTCCATCACAATCAGGTCGTCCTCGGCACCCCCAGTGCGTAAAATCCCGGAAACCCCGAAGTTTTTGCTAAAGTTTTCGTCCTTCGGTGATGTCAAGGTCATGCGGCTCTTGAGCGCCAAACGGTATTTCTCGGCCGCATTAGACCCCACCAGGATTTCATCTTCCGCAGGGAGCTTGCCCTCTATTTTCCAGTAAGACCGCACCTTTTGGGAATCCGCCATGTTTGTGCCCAGTACTTGCACCGACTGCTGGCCGTAAAGCACACTGGCATAGCGGTAACCCGCCCGCCCCAAAAGCTTCGTTTGGGTCTGGTGCAGTGCCCGGTCAATCTTAGGCATCAAATCCGCGCGAATCAGGTTACTGCCAGTCGGAGTCATCACCACATTCGCCCCGTAAGACCGCAACTGGTTCGCCAACTGACCCGGCACGGTATAGGCCAACAGCAACAAGGCACACAGAGTAGCCGAACCGGTGGCAATCGAAAGCAAGGCAATAAAAGTGCGGGACAGGCGATGGATAAACGCCTTAGCCACAATGCGCAGATACATTCTTCGTCTAGTCATTTTTCACCGTCTTTACCTGCCGTGCAGCACTTCCGTCGGGTTCAACTTCACCAACGAGCGGATAGCCGGCAGCGACCCCACCAGCACCGTCGCTAAGATAATCAAGGCCATAAGCGGAATCACCATCGGGCGCATATTGATAGACGACTGGAACACCAGGTAGCCCACCAGCTGTGCCAACCCGAAACCACCCGCGAAGCCAACCAAGCCGCCCACCAACCCCACAATCAGAGTCTCGGTGACAATCTGGCCAGCAATCGCAAAGTTTCGTGCGCCGATGGCCTTCATAACCCCGATTTCCTTGGCGCGCTCCATCACCGAAGCCGTCACTAGGTTCGCAATCCCCAGCGAGGAAGCCAAAGTGGCTAAAACCGCCACCATCAGCATAATCAACTGGATTTTCTCCAGGATAACGCCTTCACTTTCCGCGATTTGTCGCACTGGCTTGGCCGAGGCATTGTGCATGACTTCCTCTAACTGATAGGCAATCGAAGACACATACGATGTGCAATACCAGGTTTCCCAATCCTGAGCTGACAAGGAAGACGGGTCTTGGGCGGCACGCTTAGCCAGCTCATTTTCCGGGGTCGTGATGGCGCGTACCTCGATTTTATCAACCTGACCCGCACGGTTAGAGAGATCCTGGGCGGTCTTAAGCGTAGTGAAAACCTTGTTTTCTTCGTCATCCCCGGAGGTGAAAATTGCGGCCACCTGGAAATCCCTAGCCTGGGATTCCGTACCGAAGTTGACCTTATCCCCGACCTTCCAGCCCATCAGGGAAGCGACTCGTGAACCTGCCACCACCAAGTTATCGTCACCATCGCTGGGAAGCTTCCCGTCAAGCTGCCACCAGTCACGCAAGTTAGCGGTGCCGGTGGTCACTTTTTCGCCGGTGGCCGAAATGAAAGTCTTTTTCCACCACGTGCCCACCACGTCGACGGGCGCACCGTCACGAGTAGCGGCCGGGACATACAGATAAGGCGAAAAATCCGTAATCGCCAAAGACCAAAAGATTTCCTTGATTTTCGGAAGATCTGTTTCCTGCAGTGCCCCGTGAGTCGTGGTGTTGTCGATGTTGTACAGGGAGGACACCGCCGCCACGGACTGGGGCAAAATCTCGATGTTAGCGCCGTAAGACGTGAGTTCCTCGTTTACCTTATCCCCCACGTCCAGCATCACCGCCAGCATTGAGGTGGTCAGGCTTGCCCCCAGCGCCACGGTGAGCGCAATCATGAGGCGCGCTTTGAATTGACGCCCCAGAGCCCGAAAAACGATACGCAGAAAAAAGAACATAGCCTCACCTAAAAACGTCCTCGAACTGGGACAGTTCCTTTACACTGAACACCAGCGAGTCCTCGGTCTGTTTGTAACTGATGGGGATGGGATTGCAGCCGCCCTTGAACCCGATGGTCTGGGTGTTCATCATCACGTCGCAACGCGAACAGATAACCTTGCCGTTGCGTTCGTAATACCCGGCATTACCACAAATTTCGCAAGCGTCCAGTCCGGTGCCGAAGGAAACCTGGTTCTTTTTGATGACGATGAAACGAATCTCGGTGCCGGTGTCGGTCTTGTAGGCGAAGCGGTGCAAGTGCCCGTCGGACACCAACTTGCGGTCGACCTTAATCTTGTCGCCTTCCACTACCGAAGGTTCAATAGGTGAGAGTTCAGGTTTCGCCTCGGCTCGGGTCTTCCCGTCGGTGCAAACCCAAACCAGTGCCGCCCCGAAAGCGATAGAGGCACCGAAAAATTCGCGGCGGGACAACACATCAGCCCGGTGGAGGCGCACCTGAGCGGGATTGAGTTTTTTACCCTTGATAGACGGAACCTTCAGGGCAATGACCCCGGGCAAAGCCGCCACTAGCGCCATCGCCAGCAAAGTCAAAACCAGGTGCTGTTGGAAGAACAGCACCATGTTGAAAACAAAACTTAGCCTGGGCAACATTCGCGCGTTGGAAAGAATGTTGTAGATAGAAAAGGACTTGGGCACAATCACAACCAGCAACACCAGGGTGGTCAAAATATTGCACACCCGTCGGCTCATATGCCGGTAAGAACGGGCAATCACCCAGGCGCAAGCCAAGGCAAGCAAGGTGCCACCAGCGAAACCCACCAGTCGCAAAATAGACTGGGTTTCAAAGGCAGAAGTCCCCATCAAAACGATTGAATCAATGCTCAGGAAATACGGCAGCGCAAAATAGAAACCCCCAATAGCTAGGAACAGCATCGAGGTTACCGCGAGCAAACGATGCCGCCAAGTCTGGTCAATGAGGTGTAGCTGACGCGACCCCAGAATCCACAGACTCGCGGTAAAAACCACCACCATCAGTAAAATCAACAGTCCAGCCCAGACCTTGATGGCGGGCAGGCTAATCCAGGGCGTGTTCAGACGCAAATACGCGATAACTCCCGCCACTCCTAAGCCGAGCAGACCGAAAAACCAGGTGATAAGCCCCATGCGCCGACGTTCCATCGGCGCATGGGGTCTGTTCACGAGTGCTAACACTACGGTCAGCATCAGGGGCAGGAGATCCAGTACAGAAGATACAAAGAGCTTCAGCACTGTATTATTCCTTTCTGTTCCCTATTAATTCTTGTTTGGAGTGGACGGTCTTAAACCAGGTCGTGGCTCCACTCCCAGTTGTCGAAGGTGACCTTCAAGGGATCCTTCCAGAAGCGACCTTCCACAGCAGAAGAGTCCTTACCGGTGTGCAGCATCCAGTCGTTTGCCGGGGACGGAATGGTCAGTTCAACCTTGTATTTACCGTCGGGCAACTTGATGTTGTTACCGTAGTGCGGGCCGTCGTTAGCAATCATCGGCATCAGGGTACCTTCGTAGCCAACAGCGCCGGTATCCTTGTTAATAATCTTGGCATTAATCTTAAGGTAGGGCATGAAGAGGTCGCCATCGTAGCCGATCTTCTTGGCCTCGTCGTTGGTCTTTACGTCAACCTCGAAGTGCATATCGGATTCAGAAGCCGGAGGCATCGCCATGGAACCCTGCTCCAAGTCAATAGCCTGGAAGAACACGGCGTTCACCTGTAGCATGCCGGCTTTCTGTTCGCCAGAGTCGCCCACCGGTTTTTCCTCGATACCAATGAACCCTGGAGGCAGTGGCTTCTTTTCTTCTTCTTTATCGCCCTCGTCGCCTTCCTTCTTTTGCTGGTCTTCACAGTTGCAAGGTTTGCAGTCATCCTTGCCACCGCTGGCCTTAGTATCCGTAGACTGACCACAGGCGCTGAGCGTAAAAGCCACGCTCATAGCCGCCAGTACAGCCAATAGTCGCTTGTTCATAGACAAATTGCCTTTCACTAGTGGACGTTTTCGCCCGTTTTTTCCACCGATTCTTGTGAGTCGGGGAGATTTTGTGGTTTGGCCGCTAGTTTGTGCTGAATCACTGCCAGTGCCACCAAAATTACGGCCACGATTACCTGCCCTACAATGGTTTGCACACTGGGGTGCAGCCCTAGGAAGGAAATCGTCGGAACCCCGTTAAGTGGGGTGTTCAAGATATTGTCAAGATTCGGGAAGGCATCCTGCAGTTCCTTGATAGCCCCGCCCGTGATGGTGATAGCCATGAAAGCCAGCAGGAACGACGTCCACTGGAAGAAAGGCTTCAATGGCAGGCGCACCCCGAAAATCCAGACCAGAGCAAACAGAATCGCCAAGGCCACCGCCGCTGCCAGCACCCCGAACCAAACCAGGGCTTTGTCTCCACCGGTTTTAGTGGCGGCGAAAATCGGTTGGAAGAACAGAATTGTCTCGGATCCTTCGCGCAACACAGCCAGAAAGGCTACTGTCCACAGGGAAAAAGCGCCCTTCCCGGATTTGGCTTCTACACTGGATTTGATGAACTGCGACCAGGCTTCGCCGTGGGACTTCGACAAAATCCAGTTAGACACATAAATCAGCATGAGTACCGCTGCAATACCGGTGATGCCTTCAATTAGTTCCTGGCTGAGCCCGGTGGCGGTGCTGGCGGTGAGGATGCTGAAGAGTACCGCTAGGCCAGCTGATACCAACAGAGCCAGGACAATACCCACGATGACTCCGGGCAGCTGATCGCGCCGTTTGGCCTTCATCAGGTAGGTGATTACCGCCGCAATCACGAGTAGCGCCTCGGCACCTTCGCGTAGCAACACAATGAAGGACGATACGAAGCCACCCCAACCTGAACCAGCGCTGTCTTTACTGGTCATCTTGTCGAGCTTTTCGGCATCTTCCATAACCATGCTAATCAGTTTGTCGGCCGAAGCCTGAACCGTCTCAACACCCTTGTCTTCCTTGATATCCACACGCAACTGTCGGAAAGCAGCCTCTACATCGGTGACCCGCGCCAGGGATACCAGCGCAATCGTGGCCTTTTCCAGCCCCATAGATTCGTAGTGCCCCAGATAGGCATCGGTGGCCAGATGAAAAGCCTTGTCTTTATCGCCGGCCTTGTATTTTGCTACCGCAGCTTCAGCGGTTTCCTTAATTCCGTTTCCAACGCGGGTCCACTGGTCGTTTAGTGCTTTAGACTTCGACAACGCTTTGACGCGGGCATCAAGATTGGCACAAATTTCATTTATCCGAGTTTTAGCCGAGTCTGCGGTCAGAGTTTTGGCTCGAATTTCCTTTCGCAGCCCAATCAGGGATTTTCCGAATTCCTCGGCCTGTTCGGCACCGACACGGTGTACGATTTGATCCTTTAGACCCGACATCCGGTAAATCTGGTCATAGGCCACGCGGGTTGTCGCCACCACGGCTTTCTCGTCCCCCGCCGCGACCTGTTCCGGAATTTTTTTGATTTCGGCACAGGTGTCTTTCGAGGCCTTTTCCCAATCAGCCTGCTTGTTCCCGGCGATAGCCAAGGGAGCTGCAAGTAAATAAAAAGTAATGATTATCAAAGCGCTTAGTAAAGCAGCTATCCGTCTACACCCTCGCGCGCTTGCGGTGCCCGCTACTGTATATCTTAACATCATTCTCACCTTAGATTAGCGATACCTAATTTGTCAACCACCCTCCGGACGTTAAGTATATGCACTCCTTACTTGGGGTCAAATAATTTCACCTATTGATAGCCATTACCGTTTAGTGTCGCCATGCGAGCCTGCCCTTTATCAACAGTTCTCCGCCCCAGACAGGGGGGTATCACTATCGCTAGGAGGAAAACCCCTGGTAAGGCGCCCATGAGAAGAATTACCAATAAGGGTTAGCATAAAAAAAATCACATAAGCCTTGCCTAAGTCTTCCATTAGTGGTAGGTTACCGAAGTCCGAACCCAACCCGGGTTCCTAGGTAAAACCACAAGGACTGAGTTATGAAAACTAAATTGGCGTTCAGCCTGCCCATCATCATTTTAGGCATCCTCATTGCGATTGCCCCGATGTCTTTCACTCCCGTCTGCGGACCGATGGATATGCCGATGCACGGCGACTCTTCGACCATGAAAATGGGTAAAGACGACTCCATGAAGGACATGGATCACAACAAGATGGACATGGACTCCGACAAGAAGGACCATGACAAAATGGACATGGACCACGACAAGATGAACATGGACTCCGACAAGAAGGACCATGACAAAATGGACATGGACCACGACAAGATGAACATGGACTCCGACAAGAAGGACATGGACCACGACAAGATGAACATGGACTCCGACAAGAAGGACATGGATCACGACAAAATGGACATGAAAGACACGGACAAGGGCGAAACCCAGGCGCTGCAAATTGCCGCCCCCACCACCGTAAAGGCTCACGGTGGGCACAAATGGATGAAGTGCCATTGGACCGCACAAGCCTCGCTGGGCATCGGCATCGTGATTGCCCTGCTGGGAGTACTGATTTTCTTTGGCGACCCCCGGATGCGCATCGGCTTGAACCTGGCAGTAGTCCTGAACTCTGCCCTGGAGCTAGCGGTTGTACACTTCCTGATTGGGATGTGTGGCAACCCCGAAATGCACTGCAACGCCTTGACCAAACCGACGCTGTCACTGCTTTCCGTGCTGACCCTGATTTTGGGCGCAGTATTCGCCTACCTCGATTTCCGCCGCCCGGTAGCCGTATCCGCTGCTACAGAAGATAAACTAGCCTAATGAGTAAAGTTGGACAGGTTCGCTTCGGCCGCTTGGCCGAAGCGAACCTGCGTCGAAAATCATTTTGGACCGGAGTACTGATTACCATCGTGGGCGTGCTCACGGTAGCCTTCTTTTCCACCAGTTTCCTGTCCATCAGTCTGCATCAAGGGTTGGAAAACCTGAAACTGCGCATGGGCGCCGATTTAATGGTCGTCCCTAAAGGAGCCAACGAAGCCGCAGAAGGCGCTATCCTGGGTGCCGGGCCGCAAACCTTCTATTTTGACCGCTCTATCGAAGATAAAATTCGCCACGCTAAAGGCGTCAAACAGGTCACCTCCCAGACCTTCATTTCCTCGCTGAGCGCCCCGTGCTGTGCCTACAAGGTACAGATAATCGGCTTCGACCCCAAGACCGACTTCGTTATCGAACCCTGGATAGCCACCCAATACGACGGGAAGCTCAAAACCGGAGACGTAATCACCGGCAGCAGCGTGTTCCCCGAGGCAAACGGGAAAATCAAGCTGTTCAACAACGAATTCCCCGTGGTGGCGCAACTGGCGGAAACCGGCACGAACCTGGACAACTCGGTGTTCGTCAACCAGGAAACTGCCCATATGATGATTCGCTACGCCCAAGAAGTCAACCACCCCGTCAAACCCAGCGGGAACATTGACGACATTATTTCCACCGTGCTGATTAACGTAGACACCCACTACCGCCCCCAGCGGGTGATGGAATTCATCAACCGTATCCCGCAACTCAAAGACGTGGGTGTAATCTATCCGGCAGACTCAACCTCGCGCCTGAAAATGTCCCTGTCCGGAGTGACCCTCTATGTCTCGGTATCTATGGCCGTGCTATGGGTGATTGGCCTGGTAATCCTGGTGGCAGTATTCTCGTCTTCCGCCAATGAGCGCAAGAAAGAATTCGCTTCGCTGCGGGTAATCGGTGCCACCAAGGCAATGCTGCGACACCTGGTCGCCAAAGAGGCTCTGATGGTGGGAACAGCCGGGGGCATCGGCGGTATTGTCGTCGCCCTGGCGGTGCTCTATCCCTTTACCAGGGCAATTCGAAACCAGCTGGGCATGCCCTATCTGCAAGCCTCGCCGCTGCAGTCGTTGATAATCGGCGTGGTGTGTTTGGTGGGTGCATTAGTCGTCAGCCTACTCGCGGGCACTTTGTCGGTAACCAAGATGCTGCGCACCGAAACGTATTTGACGCTAAGGCAAGGTGAGTAACATGAGCGAACTGGTAATCGAAGCGAAACAACTCACCCGCGAGTTTATCCGACGCGAAAAACCATTCAACGCCGTGGAGAATGTCAATTTAGAGATAGCACCTCATGACCTCGTAGCGATAGTGGGAAGATCTGGCAACGGGAAAACCACCCTGTTGAACCTGCTGACCGGACTGCTGAAACCCACCAGCGGCGAAGTGCGGGTGGCGGGGCAAAACCTGGCGGAACTGGGCGACCGGCAACTCTCGGAGCTGCGCAACCGCACCATGGGAATCTGTACCCAGAGTCAAAGCCTGCTAGCCAGCCTCAACGCGCTGGATAACGCGATTTTGCCGGCCACCTTGTATTCCAAGGCCAGCAGCGAAACGGCATTTACCCGCGCCCTGGAACTATTCGAGGCGCTCGAGATTAAGCATCTGACCGAGGCCTATCCCAACGAGCTTTCCGGCGGCGAGATGCGCCGCGTCGCGATTGCCCGTGCGCTGGTGAACCACCCGCAAGTGTTTATTGCGGACGAACCCACCGGCGACCTGGACGCTCAAAGCACCGAACTGGTGATGCGCCTGCTGGCCGGTCTGCCCGAGGCGGGCACCGCCGTCGTCTTCGCGACCCACGACCCGCAAGCCCTCGAGACTGCCCGCACCGTCTACGAAATCAACGCCGGGGTACTGTCCAGGCAGTAACCGCAGCCGTCGCCCGCGCGAACCGCGCACGCCAGACCAAAGACTAGAACCATCACCACAATCGAAAACCACACAACCGAACCCCACACTGTAACAGTGAGGGGCTCGGAATTTCTAGACACAGACCGCAGCTAATCCGCCACAATCACGTGGAGAATGCGCGGGCCATGCACCCCCTCCACCCGGCTCAACTCGATATCTGAAGTGGCCGAAGGACCAGCCACGAAGGTAATCGGCTGGCGGTCTTTAATCGAGGCCTGAAGCCGAGCAATCGCCTCGGGGGTGTTAGACACGACCTGGTCGGCACGCACCACACAGATATGCGCATCCGGCACCAAGGTCAAAGCCCGCCGCCCTTGGTCAGGACGGTGATCCATCGCGAAAGTCCCGGTATTCGCCACCCCCACTGCGGCCGCCGTCACCACCGCGTCAATCTCGTTTAACTCCCGCGCCGTCAGGTTATCGTCGTCACGCACGTCAAAGTCGCCCGCCTCAATCGCCGCCCGCCACGAAGAATCCAAACCGGCCGGCAATATCACCGACTTCGCCCCGATATCGCGCAAATGCCGGACAATAGTAGCCGGCAAATCCGCAACCGCGACCCGCTCTACCTCCGCCTTGTAATCCGCAACCAGCTGCAAGAAATAATCCACAATATCGCCGGGAATCTCGCTGGGCTGGCCATACTGCCAAGTAATAGGCGATTCTTCCGGATTCTCGTCCGTCACGTCGACTAGCGCCTCATGAAGCCGCGAAAAAATTTCCTCTTTAGCCGAGATACTCATCATTGTTTCCTTGCTGCTCGCGCTTCCACATAGTCCGGGCACTCTGTGTCGGCGGCAACGGCACATCCCGCGCCCGCAACCACCGATACATCCCCGGAATCGGCCATTTCCCAATCTTTCGGGTAAAGGGACGCAACAGCGCCCCGGCTATCTCGGCCAGGTGCCCCGCCAAAGCCAAGCGCCAACCGCGACCCATCACCCAGCCGCCGCCCTTCATCAAAAGCGGCTCGATATGCGTAGCGTGCCCCGGTTCGCTGCGCTTCACATCCACCACTTTGCGACGCAAATCCACCAAAATATCGGTGAAAGGAATCCGCACCGGACAGACCTCTACACACGCCCCGCACAGGGTCGACGCGAAAGGCAAGGAACGATCCACCGTCGAACACACCCCACGCAACTGGGGGTTCAAAATCGCGCCAATCGGACCGGGATACACCGAACCATAGGCGTGCCCGCCCACCTTTTCGTAAACCGGGCAGATGTTCAAACACGCCGAACAGCGGATACACCGCAAGGCCGCACGCCCCAACTTGTCACGCAACACCTTGGTGCGCCCATTATCCAACAGGACAATGTGGACATCCTTCGGGCCGTCCCCCTCGCGCTTCCCCGTCCACACCGTACCATAAGGCGCCATCCGCTCCCCCGTCGAAGAACGCGGCAAAAGCTGCAAGAACACCTCTAAGTCCTGGAAAGTCGGCAAGATTTTCTCTATCCCCACCAGGGAAATCAAGGTTTCGGGCAGGGTCAAGTTCATCCGCCCATTACCTTCGGATTCCACCACCATCAGGGAACCGGTTTCCGCAATCGCAAAATTCGCCCCGGAAATCCCCACTTTGGTACGCATGAACTTTTCACGCAAATGGATTCTGGCCGCACCAGCCAACTCGACAGGATTATCCGTCACATCCGGGGGGCACGGCGTGCCGTATTGCCCCATTTCGCGCAAGAAAATCTCGCGCACTTCGCTGCGGTTACGGTGAATCGCGGGCACCAGCACGTGGCTGGGACGGTCGTGCCCCAATTGCACAATCAGCTCCGCCAAGTCGGTTTCCCATGCGGCAATGCGTTCCCGTTCCAAGGCTTCGTTGAGGTCGGTTTCCTGGGTGACCATGGATTTCACCTTGGTGACCTCGGATTCGCCCGTCTGTTTCACCAGGTCAATCACAATTCGGTTGGCTTCCTCGGCGTCGCGCGCCCAATGTAGCGTCGCTCCCGCCGCCGTGGCGTTGCGTTCGAACTGTTCCAGGTAATACGGCAGGTGACGCGCCACTCGGTTCTTAATTTCCTCGCCCGCCCGCCGGATTTCCTCCCAGTTGTCCAACTCGCCGGTGACGCGAATCCGCTTGTTACGAATCGTGTGCGTGGCGTGGTGCAGGTTCTTACGTTGCGTTTCGTTTTTGAGTTCGCGGATAGCGGCCTTCGGGAAGGCCGGAGAGTCAATCAGCGCTCCTTCCGGCGGTGCTGGGGTCAAGCGCACCAACGTGGTGCCGGGTTCATGAGGTGCCATGCCCGCATCCCCCGCTTTCCCCGACAAGCCCGCCGCTCTAGATGAATCAGCAATGAGCACGCTACTCATGAAGCCCTCCTTAAATCCCGGCGGGAACCACGCGACCGATGTACCAACAAATCCACCAGGTGAATCGGAGTGACCGGCATTTTCTCGCGCCTCATGAGACCCCCAAAATTCATCAAACAGGTATTATCCAAACTGGTGACGTAATCCGCGCCGGTGTCAAGAATATGATTGGCCTTGTCCCGCGCCATCGCAATGGAAATATCCGAATTCTTCAAACTGAAGGTTCCCCCGAAACCGCAACACTGGCGCATATCCTCGACCTCGACATAGTCGATACCCTCTACCGCGCGCAACAGGTCAATCGGAGCCGAACCCACCTTTGCGACCCGCAGCGAGTGACACGAGGCGTGATAGGTGACTTTGTGCGGAAAATATGCCCCCACATCCGTGGTGCCCAACACGTTCACGATGAACTCTGAGATATCAAAGACCCGGGAACGAATCTGGCGGGCACGCTCGGCCAGGCGCATATCGCCCGCATCCACGGCCAGCATCTCGTGCTGTTCCCGTACCGCCCCGATACACGAACCGGAAGGACCGACAATATAGTCGTAGTCCTCGAAGGCCGCCAGGAAAGCCTTAACTGAAGGCAGTGCTTCTGGGAAATACCCCGTGTTGGTAAACATTTGCCCACAACAAGTCTGTTTCTTGGGTAACACCACGCGACAGCCCAGTCGTTTCAACAGTTTCGCGGTGTTATTCACGGTTTTGGGGAACATGATATCGGACACACAGGTCGCGAAAATCGCCACCGTCTTTGGTGCCGTCTCCCCCACGATGTTAGTCATTATTTGTCCTCTCTCTTGTTGTTTATCACAAGTCACTAGTCCTCTCGGCCGTCCCTATCCCAGACTTGGAATCATCCACCCCAAAACCGGCAAAGCCTGCAGCCCCGCCAACAAGCACAACACCACCAGCAGCCCCACGGCCCACGGCAGGGATTTACGCAGCAACACGGATTCTTCGCCAACCATATCCACCCCGCCAGTCGCAATCGCCAGGGTTTGCGGGCTGATCATCTTGCCAACCGCCCCGCCCACCGTGTTGGTGGCCACCATCAAGGCCGGATTGACCCCAATCTGGGAGCCGGCCGTGTATTGCAGATTCGAGAACAAGGCGGTGGTAGAGGTACCCGATCCGGTTACCGCCGTGCCCAGCCACCCCAAAACCGGCGACAGGAAAGGGAACACAATCCCCGCGCCCGCAATCCAGTTACCAATTGTCTCGGTCTGTCCCGACAGGTTCATCACATAGGCCAAGGCCAACACCGAGGCAATCGTCAAAAACGTCCAGCGCAGCTTATAAACCTGGGTGGCGAACACTTTCCCAATCGCCACGGGACTCATACGGAAAGACAGTCCAATCACAATCGCCGTCAGGAACAGCAAGGTGCCCGGGGAACTGAGCCACTGGAAGTTGTACACCGTAGAGGGCACCGTCCTGCCCAGAGAGTTGAACACCATATTGCGATAGTTGTCCTGCCACAAGAACGGCCACAGCACCTTGATGTCCGTGCTGGCCAGTGCGGTTTTAATGGGTGCCACCAGCTGGGTGACGACGAAAACCACGACAATCAACGCATAGGGATAAAGTGCCGCGAGGGTTTTCGCCCCGCTTACTTTTTCGGGTTCATGAGGTGCTTCTTTGCCGGTCAGGCGCACCGCCGCCGCCGAGGCCCCATCCGGTTTCCAGATTCTGACCACCAACACGCCGACCGCAAGGCTGACCAAGGCCGCCACCATATTCACCAATCCAGGTGAAAACACGGCAGCCGCCCCCATCACGGCGGCGGAATACCCCAGACCCACCGCCAAGGCCAGCGGCCACACTTCCTTAAGCCCCTTAAACCCGTCCATGATGACCAACAGCACCAGCGGCACCACCCAAGCCATCAGCCCGGTTTGCCGACTGACAATAAACGACAGCTGCTCGGCCGGCATATTCGTCAGGTTTGCCCCGGTCAACAGCGGGGTCGCCATCGCCCCGTAAGGCACCGCGAAAGTGTTGCCCACCAGCACGGTCAGCGCGGCCTTCCACGGTTTGAAACCCACCGCCACCAGCATCACGCCGCAAATCGCCACGGGTGCCCCGAAACCCGCCAGGGACTCCAACAGGGCGCAAAACCCAAAGGCGATGAACACCCCCAGGACACGCGGGTCGGGCGAAATCACGTTAAACGCCTTCATCAAATCGTCGTGGTGCCCCGAGGCCACGGTCAGCTCAAACAGGAAAATCGCGCACAGCACAATCCACGTAATCGGAAACAACCCGAAGGTGCCTCCTTCCAGAGCCGCCATCAAGGCCATCGGCGTGGGCATTTGGAACACGAAAACCGCGACCCCCAGTGAGGCCAAAACTCCAATCAGCCCCGCCCAGTGCGCCTTCATCCGCAGCACGCCCAGCAGGAAAAACACCACCACTAACGGCAACAGGGCCACCAGGGCTGAGAGCCACAGGCTGCCCAGCGGGATTAGGCTCGGTTGGTGTTCCATGTTTTGCTACCACCTTCTCTTCATTGTAGAAATGTTTGCGCCCGACAAAACGCCAATTGGTTTGCCTAAACTGGATTCAGTTTACTATACGGTAAGAATCCAAAGGCAGCGGTTTCACCTGGGTTTTCGCGGGGGTTCATGAGGTGCCACCCACGATGTTTACGTAAGCATAATATGACGTATTTCTAGCTTCGGAGGCTCCCGACACGGGGTATCCCGCTGACAGTGCATAATTGTCACATGAAAAAAGCAATTATGACCGTCACCGGTCTGGATCACACCGGAATCATCGCGGCGGTATCCCAAACCCTGGCCAGCCAACGGGTGAACATCGTAAACGTCTCGCAAACCCTGATGGACGAGTACTTCACGATGATTATGCTCCTGGAATTCGACCCGGAAGTGGTGTCGTTGCGGGCCTTGCAAGACGCCATGAAATCTGTGGAGACAGCCGAAAGGCTGGAAATCCGGGTACAAGCCGAAGCCATTTTCAACACTATGCACAGTTTGTGAACCGGTTTTCACCCCCTGAATTTTTGCCAGTCCCGCGTGCGAGCTGAGCCGACGTGCCGGATGGCACCTCATGAACCCGCCGCACCCACCACCCACCAAACCGAAAGAAACCGATGAGTATTGACACCGAACACCAGATTCTTGAAACCATCCAGATGATTGCCGAGGACAATCTGGATGTGCGCACCGTCACTATGGGGCTGTCCCTGCTGGACTGCGCGGACTCCGACGTGGCGCGAGCGTGTGCGCGTATCGAGGAAAGGATTGTGGGGGCGGCCGCGCGGCTGGTGGCGGTGGCTGACGAAGTCGCCGCCGAATTCGGGGTGCCGGTCATCAACAAACGGATCTCTGTGACCCCGATTTCCCTGGTCGCGGCCGCCTGTCGAACCGACAACCCCCTGCCGTTTGCCCAGGCGCTGAACCGAGCCGGCCAGGCAGTCGGGGTTGACTTTGTGGGCGGGTATTCCGCGCTGGTCGAAGCCGGAGCGACCCGCAGCGACCAGGCGTTGATTGATTCCATCCCCGAGGCTCTGGCCAGCACGGATATTGTGTGTTCTTCGGTGAATATCGGGTCGACCCGCGCGGGAATCAACATGAGCGCGGTGGCGCGCATGGGCGAAATTGTGCGGGCGGCGGCCGAGGCGACCGCTGCGGCCGACGGCCTGGGGGCAGCCAAGCTGGTGGTTTTCGCCAATGCCGTGGGTGATAACCCGTTTATGGCCGGAGCCTTTCACGGGGTCAGCCAGCCCGACACGGTAGTGTCCGTCGGGATTTCCGGACCCGGCGTGGTGGAACGCGCCCTGCGCGAGGTGCGCGGCGCGACATTCGAGCAATGCGCGGAGGCAATCAAACGGTCAGCTTTCAAGATTACCCGCATGGGGCAGCTAGTGGGGCGCACGGTGGCCGAACGCCTGGGCGTGCCGTTTGGGATAGTCGATTTGTCACTGGCGCCCACCGCAGAAATAGGAGACTCCGTAGCCGCCATCCTAGAAGAACTGGGAGTGGAATCCGTGGGGGCACCTGGCACCACCGCTGCGTTGTCATTGTTGAATGACGCGGTCAAGAAGGGCGGGCTGATGGCGTGTTCCCTGGTCGGGGGCTTGTCCGGGTCGTTTATTCCGGTTTCGGAGGATATTAATATGATTCACGGGGTGCAGCGCGGGTCGATTAGTTTACCAAAGCTAGAGGCCATGACGGCGATTTGTTCCGTCGGCCTGGACATGATTGCGATTCCCGGCGACACCCCGGCCGCCTCGATTGCCGGTCTGATTGCCGACGAGGCCGCCATCGGGATTTCAGCGGGCAAGACCACTGCCGTGCGGGTCATCCCGGTACCCGGCAAGGGTGTGGGTGAATCCGCCAACTTCGGAGGACTGCTGGGATGGGCGCCGATTTTGGCAGTGTCACCGTTTTCCTCCGAAGCTTTCGCGGCTCGCGGCGGGCGCATCCCCGCCCCGGTGCATTCGTTTAGGAACTAGGGTGGCAGAAATACCGGGAAAAATGGGGGTGAGGCTCAAATATATCGAGCCTCCACCACAAATAACCCCGAATTTCTGCCACCAAGGAAACCGTTGACATTACGGCTTTGCTATCTCCGCGCGGATGCGCTGGGCGATAGCCGCTAGCCGGCGCAATGATAGCAACCACCCGGTTTTGTTCATCCAACAACACCAAGTCGACCTCGTATTCACGATTATTGCTGGTTTCACGCCAATAACCCCGCGCGGCACAGCTCCTGAAACCACCGCAAATCGACCCCGCGTTTTTGTGGTTTCTTCCGTACGCTTTTTGGATTTTGGTTGTTCAAAAGTTCGGATAATTGCAGTTACAAAACTTGGATAATTGCAGTTGGAAAGTTCGGATTTTGGTTGTTCAAATCCTCGGATTTTGGTATTCTGGAACCGACAAATGCCCTAAAATCAAAGGAAGCACCTCATGAAAACCGTCACCCCCGAAGGGTACCTGCCGCGCATAGTTGATTCCGAAATCGAGGAATGTCTGCGCCTCTACGGCGCGGTCGAAATCACGGGCGCGAAGTGGTGCGGGAAGACCTGGACGGCACGCCGTCACGCGCAAAGCATCGCCTATCTTGACGAACCGGGCAGTCTAGACATTGCCTTGAATGCTCCCCAGATTCTGCTCGACGGCGCAAATCCGCGCGTTATCGACGAATGGCAACTTGCACCCCAGATTTGGGATACGGTGCGTCACGCGGTGGACGATGCCGGGCAACGGCGGGGTTTGTGGATTCTCACGGGTTCTTCCGCCCCCGACTACAGCACGATTCGTCACTCCGGGGCGGGACGAATCGGACGGGTGCGTATGTCACCGATGTCACTGTTTGAGTCGGGGGATTCATTAGGTGCCATTTCGCTTAGTGGACTTTTTGCCGGGAATTTCACCCCCTGTCGCAGCGAGGTTTCCCCAGCCGACCTGGCTGCTTGCTGTGTTCGGGGTGGTTGGCCGGGTAATATCGGGAATAACCCGCGCGAGGCGCTGCGAGTGGCACGAAACTACCTGAAGGCCGTGACCACCATTAATGTGCCAGCTCAGGGACGCAGCGGCGCTGTTGCCTCGCGACTGTTGCGGGCTTTGGCGCGCAATGTTGGCCAGTCAGCCACGTATAAAACCCTAGTCAACGACATGTACGGCCCAGAAGATACCCCCGAAAAGCCCACCCCCCGCACGGTCAGTGAATACGTGGACATGTTGGATTCTTTCTATCTAATCGAACAGATTCCCGGCTGGGCACCGCCCGCACGCTCCCCGAAACGCTTTCAAATCAAGGAAAAACGGTATTTTACGGATCCGTCCCTGGCGGTGGCGTTGCTGGGGATGAACCCAGAATCTTTGTTACGGGATTTCCAGACTTTCGGCCTGGTTTTCGAAAACCTTTGTGTGCGTGACCTGTTGGTTTACGCCCGCGCTTTACCGGACATTGCCGACGAGCCGCTGCGTTACTACCGGGACGACACCGGACTAGAGGTTGATGTCATTATCGAGCAAGCCGACGGCTCCTGGGCAGGAATCGAGATAAAACTCGGGCAAAACAAGCTAGACCAAGCCGCTGCTAACCTGTTGCGACTAAAGCAAAAACTCGCCGATAATCCCTTGACACAGACTCGCGAGCCCGCCTTCCTGGCGATCATCGTAGGACTGGGAGAATATGCCTACCAACGTCCCGATGGGGTCTATGTCATCCCCAGCAACGCCCTCGCCCCCTAAATGGCACCTCATGAACAGTGCGTGGCAACCCTTAGTCCGGCTTTGTTATCTCCGCGCGGATGTGCTGGGCAATATCCGCCGCTATCCGGCGGAATTCCACTGATTGCGGGGAAAACCACCCGTCCGCGACGGGCACATCACGGAAACGGTAGCGCTCCACTAGCTCGCGCGCGGGACTGGGGGGCACGCTATCACCCAGAGGCTGGATTATCAGCGGCAAAATACCCTGGTGTCCGCCGGTTTCAAGGCGGGACGCAAACGCAGTCAGCTCCGAGCGGCACACCTCCGATTTCAGGTAGCCGGGCGTCACCGCCGCTATCAGAAACGCCTGAGCACCCGCCGCACGCCGGACGCTTTGGTTCCAGTTTTCTTTCCACGAGGTGCCATCCCGATCCGTCAACACCTCCAGGTGTTCACCGGTTTGGAATCGATAGGCGCGGGCAACCTCGAGCCCCAAGGCAGTAATCGCCCCCCGCAGATACGCATCGTCTTCCGGCAAGCAACTCATGAACACCACCACGTCAACCGAACCAACCGGACTACTGACGCTCGCCACCGGGGCTGACTCCCTGCCGTCTTTACCGTCAAAGGAACCCCCCCGGCGGGCGATGGGATACTCGCCCAGCGCCTGGTAGGGAATCGCCCACAGCTTATCCCCGTAAGGCCGGGAGTGCGCCGTGGTGCAAACCACGAAACCACGATGGAAAACCCAGCCCTGTTTCACGCAAGACTCGCGCAGGCGCTTTATACCAATAAAATCACGCGGGGAAGGCTCCGAGGAACGCTTGACCTCGATAGCAACCACCCGGTTTTGTTCATCCAACAACACCAAGTCGACCTCGTATTCACGATTATTGCTGGTTTCACGCCAATAACCCAAGCGACAGGGGCGACGCGCCCACCCATTCTCGGCACGCACCTGGTTCACAACCCAAGTCTCGAAAGCCTGACCCATCAAAGAAATATCGTGGCTAATATCGTGACCCGCGCGAGCCACCGACTCACACACATTAGACGTATCCACCGCATGAACCTTTTGCTGGCGGCGATTCAACCCCGTCACCGAGCCACGCAAATTCGGCAGAAAATGAATCAAAAAACGCCTCGAAAGCACCTCTAGGTAACGTGAGACCGTGCGCTGGTCAATCCCCAACTCGCCAGCCAAACGCAGCCTGTTCAACAGGCCACCCGGGGCACGCAACAAGGCATCGAGCAGCATCCGGGCAATCCCCGAGTCAAACACTTGTCCAGGCAGCACATCACGCCCCAACGCCAAGTCAACCTCGGCGGCCACCACATGATTAATATCACGCAAATCGATGGGCACATCCCTGCCGGGCAAACACAGATTAGGCATTCCACCCCGACGCAGCCTCCCCAGCAAAGAGTCCATCCCCTCACTGTCCACCGTGATGCCATCCCAATGCTCGTTAAACAAGGCATCCACCAGCGAGTAATCCTCTACCACCCCACGCCCGGAAAGCTCCGAGGCACTGAAAGGCAACAGTTCCAACCGATTTGCGCGTCCCGTCAACCAGTCCGGCGATCCGGCACGCTCCCGCCCAACCGTGGCGGAACCAGTCAAAATAAACCGCCGCTTGCTATCCAGCCGATCCACCAGGTCTTTTACATACTGGGTCACGTATTCTAGCTGTTGCGCCTCGTCAATAACACAACGCTGCGGCAGCGACTCCAACCACCCCACCGGATTGCGGCGCGCCGCAGCCAAGTTCCCGCCAGAGGGCAGCAAGGAATAGAAAGCATAACCGGGCGAGTCACGTTCCAAACGCCTGGTCAAAGTGGTTTTACCCACCGCCCGGCGCCCCTCCAAAATCGTCACCGGAAATACCTGGCTGGCGTTCAAACAACGCGCCAACCCCCGCCGCACATATGCCATATATCGATTATATCAGGAGAGGCAATATTTTTATTACACTGGATGCAGTATTTTATATAATGGCTGTTGTTGTGCGGTTTGCTGGGCGGCGGCGTGGCAAAAATCAGTGAGTATTTCGTTTTTGCGGGGAAAATTCCGTCAAAATCCCGATTTTTTTACTCATTTCTGCCAGGATGTCTCGGGCTCGCCGGGGGTCATGAGGTGCCATCTGGGGTGGCGGACGATGTGCCGGGGTTGCGGGTCAGGCAGGTCGTGGGGTTTGCGGGCTAAGTCTCCATGAGGCTTGCCTGTGGAGTCCCAGGCATGGAATTCGGGGTGAGGCGGGGATTGTTGTGGTCAATATCCCTGACGAAATCCTGGGGTGGACTATGGTTTTTGCGGTGGAACCCGGGGCTAGGGTCTAGTTTAGTCGGGGGATTTTTGGGGTGTTTATACTGGTGGCGGGGTTTTTGGGAAAGCTTTACTTTTATTTTGTAGACAGGACTGTTTTTGGAGGGTATCGTGGCGTTTTAGGGATTTTATGTTTCAGTAGATTCCTCGTGTTTCGGTGTTTTTTTATCACAGGAAGGAAATTTCGATTATGAATACCCCCCCGCAGTTTTGGCCGTAAGGCGTTAGCTTCTGTCGCGGCTGGCGCACTGACTGTCACTCTAACCTCGGCTTTATCCCCAGTCGTGTTGGCTGCCACACAGGTAAACCGCGTGGCTGGCTCTGACCGTATTGATACGGCCTTGAAGATTTGGGACTCCCAAACTACTTGGAGCAACACCGTGATTTTGGCGCGTGCGGATGCGTATCCCGATGCTTTGGGTGCCGCGCCGCTGGCAAAACTGTTGAAAGCCCCCGTCATCCTCACCCAACCCGGCAGCCTCCCCGCGAGCGTGAAAGCGAAGTTATCCGCGAAGCAGACTAAGAAGGTTATTATTCTGGGCGGCACTGGAGCCGTGTCTTCCGCCGTAGAGACAGAGATTACCGGTTTGGGTATCACCACAGAACGCATCGCCGGGGTAAACCGCTACCAGACATCCTTGAAGATTGCCCAGCAGACTATCGCCTTGTCCGGCGGGAAGGCGCTGCCCTTGTTGGTGGCTACGGGTAGAAACTTCCCTGACGCGTTGGCTGCGGGGGCAGCCGCCGCCCATACCGGGGCGGGTTTCCTCTTGGCAGACACTCCCCTATCCCCCGAAACTTTGACTTTAATACAAGCCGCGCCCTCCGTGACCGCGATTGGCGGACCAGCGGAGCGGACTTTGAGTCAGGCTGGGGTGCAGCACGCGAGTATTGCGGGTAAGGACAGGTTTGATACCGCTGCCCAGATTGCCGCTAAATTCTTCCCCGCCCCTAAAGGTGCCTATATTGCTACCGGCGTGGACTTCCCCGACGCTTTGGCGGCCTCGGCAGCAGCGGGCTTGAACGGCACGCCGATACTCTTGACCCAACCCCAGGCTCTACCCTCGACAACCAAAGCCTGGCTCGACGCTAACAAGTCACTCACCGCCACCACTATTATCGGCGGCACCGGGGCGGTATCCCCCGAGGCCGTGAAACAAATCAGCGGCGAGACCACCCCAACCCCAGACAAAAACAAAGACAAGAAAGACAAAGACAAGCCCTCCACCAGTAGCAGCGGCTCTAGCGGCGGATACAGCGGATTCAGCGGCGGCAGCAGCTCCTCCGGCAGCGGCGGCAGCTCGGGTGGCGGTTCCACCCCGGCGCCAAAACCAACCGAAACCACTACCCCCACACCCACCCCCAGCACTAGCCCCACACCCAGCCCGAGCAGTTCTCCAGCTCCTGGCAATACAGAGGAGCCAGTAACTGTTCCCACCAACTCCGGGCTACGAAAATGTTTGTACAGCGAGAAAAAAACAGAGGCCGGGGAATGGTGGTTGTCTTTTGATGATTTGAACAACAAATTCGATACAGTTGAAGCTATATCCTGTAGGGGAATTATTGAAAATATCGATGGCGTAAAAGTTTTCGTAAACGCTCACGACTTGTCATTTCTTGACGCTTCGATAAAAAGTCTTCCCAAAGAAATCGGCCAACTCCAAAACCTCCAAGCCCTCAACCTGGGAGAAAACCAGTTGACCAGCCTCCCCAAAGAAATCGGCCAACTCCAAAACCTCCACACCCTCAACCTGGGGGGCAACCAGTTGACCAGCATTCCCACAGAAATCCTCCAACTCCAAAACCTCCAAGCCCTCAACCTGGGAGAAAACCAGTTGACCAGTTTTCCCAAAGAAATCCTCCAACTCCAAAACCTCCAACACCTCAGCCTGGGGGACAACAAGTTGACCAGCATTCCCACAGAAATCAGCCAACTCAAAAACCTCCAAACCCTCTACCTGTGGAAAAACCAGTTGACCAGTTTTCCCAAAGAAATCAGCCAACTCCAAAACCTCCAACACCTCTACCTGTGGAAAAACCAGTTGACCAGCATTCCCAAAGAAATCAGACAACTCCAAAACCTCCAAACCCTCAACCTGTGGAGAAACCAGTTGACCAGTTTTCCCACAGAAATCCTCCAACTCCAAAACCTCCAACACCTCGTCCTTAGGGACAACAAGTTGACCAGCATTCCCAAAGAAATCGGCCAACTCCAAAACCTCACATCCCTCGACCTGGCGGGCAACAAGTTGACCAGCATCCCCAAAGAAATCAGACAACTCCAAAACCTCCAAACCCTCAACCTGTGGAGAAACCAGTTGACCAGTTTTCCCACAGAAATCCTCCAACTCCAAAACCTCCAACACCTCAGCCTGGGGGACAACAAGTTGACCAGCATTCCCACAGAAATCAGCCAACTCAAAAACCTCCAATACCTCTACCTGGAGGACAACAAGTTGACCAGCATTCCCAAAGAAATCAGCCAACTCCAAAACCTCCAATACCTCAACCTGCAGGACAACAAGTTGAAAGCTGAGTTATGGAATCTGCCTAAGGGATGCCATGTGAATGGTGCCATAAACTGCAACGCAGATGGTGCGCAGTGCAAATCACCAAAACCGAGTAACTAGGGCTTGGCTGGCGAAAATAACTGAATAGGAATGGTTTTGGTCTGGGTGCGGGGTACCCAGACCAAAACCTTTTCCCGCGCAAACGGCCCGCATTCACTTGACCGCACGCCCCGAACCCCGTTTTCAGGCCGGGTATCAAGGCAATATAGCCCGGCATCCCGGATGGCACCTCATGAACCCGGAACGAAACCCACCACGGTATAAGGGGCGGCAAAACCGCAGAACATCAACAACCTCGGTCAGTGCGGCTCTAGTGAAGGACTCAGCATAAGCGTGCGCATTATATGGAAACAGCGACACGGTGACGTTTTTTGTTGTACTCATCGAGCATTCGCAAGGTGACATCAGAGTCATCGCTGGGGTTTTGCGTGGCAAAGTCGCGAATCTCGCCCAAAAGCGCGGGGGTAAGAGTCACATCATGGTTGAAAACCTCGCGCATCAGCGAACAGACCAGAGAATCATCCCACTCGGCGTAGGTATAGTCATCCAGAACAAAAAAACCTCGACTCGGGAGCCTGATTTATGATGAAACATGGCAAACGCCCCCGAGAGACTCATCCCCCGCCGGGTCGTCAAATTTGGTTTCATCCCAGTCTTCCCACATGGTTTCATCCTACCTTATTTTTGTCGCTTTTGACTGACTTTGCACGGTTTCCCGTTCTTCCAGGCTCGTACTCCTGGCTCTTCCACCAGATACAAATGGATTTCTTTGCCAACACTGACGAAGTCACCAAAATCATATTCACTCTTGATATGCACCCCGAGATACGTTCCGTTGAACCTTAGGTTGGTTCCGTTGATTGCTGGATTGGTTTGTATCACATGATAAAAAGACCTCGCACACAGTTTCCACAGTCCAGTCGGCAGGAAACTCCGTGTGGAACTTCTTCCCACCGCCATTCTTCAAAGCATCTTGGATATGACCACCGCTGACACGTTTAGTTTTTGAATCTCTTTTCCCGTAGCAAATAAACCTTAAGATTTCCTCGGTGAGCACCGGCATAGGATAGCGCCCGTCGTGATTCCACGGCGGCAAACCCCACCACAGGCCGAAACCAAACCTGCCTTAAAGCATGGTTCAACCAATAACCCTAGATAAAACTAACGTACAAGCATTATACACTATTTACTATAGTCAAACAATATATACCATACTTAAAATGGGAACGGGATCTTAAAACTGCGATCATGAAGACCTTTACCCCGCGTAACAAATTCAGGAGATTTTGACGGTAGGGGGCGATTTTCGCACCTGGTGTACCCGGTTTTTCCTGGATTTTTCACCAGCATTCTGGGGAGGGTGGCAGAAATACCGGGAAAATGGGGGTGAGGCTCAAATATATCGAGCCTCCACCACAAATACCCCCGAATTTCTGCCACCAGCTCCGGTAACAGCTCCGGTAACGACCCGATTGGGCGCCGCGATTCTCTAAATCCGGGAAAGATAAATTAAACTGGGCAAAAACGTCTAAGGCTGGATAAAAACTTATGGAAACACTTACGAAAACAAACCAAGGCTTCGATTTTTGCCGAATCTGGGGAAACTTTGATTTCCTGGGGATTATCAAGGGAATCGACGCGGTTTTATGGGGGCCGTTCGTCCTGATTCCCCTGCTGCTGGGCTGCGGACTGTGGCTGACCGTGCGCCTGGGCGGCATCCAGTTCCGCAAACTACTGCCAGCCTTGCACCTGGCCTTTGTCCGCCGGGACGAAGCAGACCCGCAAGATGGCGCCAGTACGGCAGTCAGCCCGGAATCCGGGCAGGCACCTCATGAAACGGACGCTACCAAAACGCCGACGACCCGACCCGCGCCTCATGAACTCGACTACTCCCCCACCGCCACCGGGGAAATCCCCGCCCTCACCGCCACCAGCGGCATCCCCATCGTCAACACCATCGAAGGTGACATTTCGCACTACCAGGCCCTGACCACCGCGCTGGCCGCGACCGTGGGCGTGGGCAATATCGCCGGGGTGGCCACCGCAATCCACCTGGGCGGGCCGGGTGCCGTGTTCTGGATGTGGGTCACCGGGCTGGTCGGCATGGCCTCAAAGTATTCCGAGGCCTTCCTGGCGGTGCGTTTCCGCAAGAAAGACGCCAACGGCGAGATGAACGGCGGGCCGCAGCACTACCTGCAATACGTCACCAAAAACCGGCGGCTCGGCAAGGTTTTGGCGCTGGCTTTCGCGATTTTCATGATTGTGGCCTCGCTGGGAACCGGGAACCTGACCCAAGCAAACTCCCTGGCCACCCAGTTGAATCACTCGTTTGGCATCCACCCGGTGTTGACCGGGTTGTTCCTGTCGGTGCTGGCCGGCGTAGTTTTGTTGGGCGGGGTGAAGTCAATCGGTCGCGTCACCGCCGCTTTCGTACCAATTATGATTATCATTTATGTCGGCGCATCCTTGATTGTGCTGGGATTGAACGCGGCCGCGATTCCCGGCGCGCTGGCTCTGATTGTACGCGACGCGTTTTCCGGCACCGCCGCAACCGGCGGCTTTGTAGGCAGCGCTTTCATAGTGACCCTGCAATACGGGGTGGCACGCGGGATTTTCTCAAACGAATCCGGGATGGGATCCGCCGCGATTGCCGCCGCCGCCGCCCGCACCCGCCAGCCCGTGCGCCAAGGCCTGGTATCCATGACCCAAACATTCATCGACACGATTATCGTGGTTTCCATGACCGCGCTGGTGATTGTGGTAACCGGAGCCTGGAAGTTGTCCGGACCCAACGGGCATGGTTTTGACGGCGCCCCCCTAACCGCCCAGGCCTTTACCATCGGATTCCCGGGTACCCAAGGCCACTGGGTAGTCGCCATTTCCCTGGTATTTTTCGCGTTTTCCACCGTGCTGGGTTGGGCGTATTACGGCGAGCGGTGCATCGAACGCCTGGCCGGGCTGAAAGCCGTGGCGGTCTATCGGATTGTGTTCGCAGTGGTGTTGTTCGTGGGATGCATTTCTTCCATCGAGGTCGCCTGGGTTTTGGCCGACATTTCCAATGCCCTGATGGCGATCCCGAACCTGATTGGGCTGGTACTGGCCTCCGGGCTGATTGCGCGAGAAACCCGGGATTACCTGCGCCGCGACCCGAAATTACGAGCCGCCGGGTAGCTGGGGTGGGCGTGTCGATGTTAACACTGGACAGCGTGAGTGCCCGCTTAATTTTGGGCGCGAAAGGGTTTTTGCCTCGCTGTCGCGCGACTCACGCGAAACGCGTTAACTCGGCTCGCCAAATCTGCTACCGATCCCGCCGCGAACTGTCCGAATTCCTTTAGAGCCTCAGAAACTGCATCCGCTGCATTCTGATCTACATACGACACAATCCCTAACACTGTATCCGCATCCAGCCCGGCGTCAGACGCGAAATCCACCCACTGTGGCTCCCGGATAGCCACGAAACGATATTCTCCACCTATCTGCATCGACGAGGACAAACGCTCGCTCCTCTCGGGGTCAACCTTGTACAGGTACGAGGCCACATCATAAGCGGGAGCAAGCGAACACCCCTTTACAGTTTCGAGCATCGAAAAGTTTTTACCATGAGCATCAGTGCCCGCCACCGCAATGTTGAAAGCCAGCTGCTTTACAAACTCCAACATGTCTTGCACACTCGCATATTTACGTATGGTCCGGGCAATAGCAACAGCAGTTGGCCCCCCATTTTGCTCATATTTATATGCGGGCATACAGCGCAGAATCTGGCAAAAATCCTCCTGGTGAAACCGTTCTACCCCACCATCAGAAGTAACCGCACGGTCGTAGCGTTCGATAACACTAGCCCGCACCCCACCCACCAGCTCAATCGTCTCCACGCTAGCCTTGATACCAAGCCTACGCATCGCCGACAGACACACCGCCTCATTCACATCAGAATAGGCAAAATCACTGGAAATCTGAGGTTTAATAATATGTGTGGAAGGAAAACACCCCTGCGGCAGACACCACCGCCCATCAGGAGCACGATACAACGCGGTCTTGCGCTGCTGACCGGCAAGAGAAAACTTACCGGGGGCATCCTCATCCTGTCCCGCTGAGGCACCCCACACACCCTCCTCGCATGACACATTGCGCATTAAATCTTCTAGTTGGCGCCCGGATAGTGGCACAGCCCGGTCAGGCAGATTCTGTGCAAGCGGACGGCCTGGAGGTGTGAACTGGATAGCCCCAGGCGCGTCTTTACCCATAACCGCCAGCATTCCGAGAACATTCCCACCGGGGATACGATATTCCCTCTCCCAGATAGCCCTGGTCATATTGTTCTCAGGAAGCAAGCCTTCCAGAAATGGCCTAGCGTCATATTCCGGGTGTTGACGAGGCAAACCCAGGGAAATATCCTGCCCATCCCAGGATTCATCGTAGGTGAACGCTATAGTGCGGTCGGCATGAGATTTAAACCTGCCCACCCTATGCCCAAACAGGTATGCGTCTAGTTTCCTAAGCATCGCTATCCGCATCCTCGCTCGTGTAATAGGTAAGATCTTCCACCCCGAGCGCATCAAGTACTTTCAAAGCTGTATCTAAACGCACCGAGGGCGCCCCGGATTCTAGCCGCGTGATAGCTGGACGAGTCACCCCCGCCATATCCGCCAACCGCTGCTGGGTTAACCCGAAAGCCTGACGGTGAAATCTTACTAGCTGCGCGAATTTTGCCGTATCACTAGCAACCACTCGAGTAATAACCGACTTCATATCTTCATGATACGTTATCGATACACAAAGACGCAATAAACCACCCAGGAACCTCCGGTTTTACATCAGCAGGTAGCAGGGATGGTTACAACCGCTACATTGAACGCATCGCCCCCAGTTTCTAACTCTCAGTTCATGAGGCGCTTGCCTGAAAACGTTTACTTGAAACGGGGACATCATCATGGAGACACTGCGGCTAGAAAAGCTCTACCCCGACTTGTTCGAGGGGCTGACCTGACTCGTGCAACTTTTTTAGTTTTCCTGTTTTTAAGGTTTTCAACAGCTGTGCCGCGCCGCGTTCCGCCCAGAATCGCCCTCGCTAGGCTCACAGCAGTAGTAAATGCCCAATTGGCAAGTAGCCAATACGGGAGCCCGTTCATGAGGTGCTTGCCGGGATTCCGGGCGTTTTATTCATTGCAGACACTTGCTATCCGGTAAGTTTTCGGTTTGCGCAGGTCAGGGCGATTTGTGGTTTGGTAGATTGGCTAAATTCCCGGTGCGAGTATCCACTTTTGGCCAGGTCACGGGGATTTAGCTCAAACCTAAATGGCACCTCATGAACCCGAGCCGACCGCGACGCCCCGCCGCCATCATCCGCTAGCCACTCATGAAAAGCCGCTAAAACCCGCCTGACCAGCACACACACCACCCACCTAACACTTTTCAAGATTTCAATACGGCATTATTTTACACTTTTCAGGATTTCAAACCCGGCAATACCGACACTTTTCAGATTTCAGCCTGACTCCGGTGTCGGCACCGTGGCGGGAAACGCCAGATTCTTTGGGTTTGCGGGGAATTTTCCTCGCAAAACGCAGTTTTTTCACTCATTTCTGCCAGCAAACCATGGATCCGAATGAAGGACAGAGTTACTGGCCGATTTTGCTAATCAAATTGTTCAGATCGTCATAGCGGCTGGCCTCGCTGGTGGATCCCAGGCTGACAATCAGGTAATCGTGGCCACTCTTGGCACACAGGATGGCAAGATTGTGGATTTTCCCCAAAGACCCGGTTTTGAGGCCGGCGACTTCCGGGATGTAATAGATGCTTTCCGGGTTGAGCATTTGGTTGGTGTTCACCATCATGAGGTGCTGGCCTGATAGCGGGGCGATTTCATAGCGCTGCGACTTGACGATGTCGCGAATCCACTGGCGTGAAAGGAGTTTTTCGCTTACTGCCGCGATCTCACTTGGCGTACTCACCGCCCTGGGGTCATAGCCACTGGGGTCATTAATCCGGGTATGCGACCAGCCCTGTTTTTTCAGGTATTCAGCCAAATCAGTCATAAACAGGTCAATCCGCTGGTCTGTCCCGGCGGTTCCCGGATGCGTTTTCCCGCCGCAAAACTCCGCCACGGCATAAGCCGCGTCATTGCCGGAAGGTACCAACATCGCAGCTAGCAGATCTTGTAGTCGGTAGGTTCCGGGAACAATCCCCGCGAGCGAGGATCCCGGTTTCGCTTTCGTCAGGGCTTCGCGGCTGACGGACACTTCATCGTTCGGGTCGGCGACAGCCAGGGCATATTCCGCCACAAACAGCTTTGCCAGGCTGGCCGGCGTGATTTCAGTATTTTCCCCGGCCGCCGCGATTCGCTGCTGCGAGGCCTCGTCGATAACAACATAGCCTTTCCCGGTATAAGGCGTACCGTCAATCCCCACGGTTGTCGGTTTGGGGTATATCCAGACCCGGATTACGCCCCGCCCCGCTGGCGTAGCGACCACCCAGGCAAAAATGGCAATCACAACCACCGCGAACACTGCGGTCATCTTTTTGTGTCTGCCCTTCATCAAAACACCTTCTTTTGTTCTATTCACGTTCTATTCACGTTCTATTCACTGCGATTGTTGACCGGTTCGCTGCTGCGACGCAGGGCTGGCACCAACAGGAGCATGGCCAAACCAGCCAGAATCAGCGCCACCAACAGCGCCAGGAAAATAGCGGGAGTGAAGCTCGCTTCGAGCCTGACCGAAAAGATGTGCATCATCACCCATCCCAGGCCGAAACCCAGACTGGCAGAAAGCAGCGCGATTGCTCCCAGCGGCGCGATGGCCTCCACCAGCATCATGCGGGCTAGTTGGCTTACTTTCATCCCGCAAAGCCGCAGTGTCAACAGGGATCGATGCCGCTCCAGCAGTCCCGCATAGGTGGAAACCAGCATCGAAATCACCGCAATCAGCAGCGTCAGCCCCATGCCGATCCACACCAGTGTTGTCATAAGACTGATGAGCCCCACGTCCGTGGTGACGTTCACTTCTGTCGCCACGTTCATGAGTGGCATGGAGAATTCCGGCATAAAGTCCGTGGTGGCCAGTAGGGTACGCAGGCGTTCCAGGGCACGTGAGTCGCGTAGGCTGACCAGCACAGTGTAGGCATCATGCCTGGTTTCGGGCACGTAGTAGCGTTTCACCAACGTGTCAAAATCCGCGCGGTTTTTCGCGGGGATGAGCCGAGAGACCTCGCCGGCACGTGCCCATAAGTTGACGCCCAGTAACCCGGATTTGCAAGGCGTAGCAACGTAGGCGCTCGCAGTCGTACACGGCACCAGACTCCAGGTTCCCCCTACGAAAGGCACGGCTTGGGCTTGAGCCACGTAGGATTGGGCTTGCAGTTGCGCGGCCAGGTGGACGGCTGCGGATTGGTCTGGAATCTCGGATATGGCTACCGCGCCTTGTTTCAGCGGGGTGTGTTCGTGAGCGATGGCATCCAAGACCTTTCCGGTTTGGGAGGTAGCGGTCAGGAAGAACGTGCCCGCAAACAAGGCCAGAATCACGCCGGAAACCGAACGTGAAATCTGGCGGGAATGGGCTGCCACATAGCGCGTACTAATCAGTTCCGGCGCCCGCCGGCAATGTTTTGCAACCACCCAAGCCAACAGCTGGATTACCAGCGGACTTACCAAAATCAGAGCAATCATCATTAAAACCACATCAGCCAGCAGCCAATAGGCGTCAAGGCGTGTCCCCCGGTTCGGTTTCACGCTGACCACCAGATAGATAGCCAGGCCGATAGCCACCGCCATCACCAGGATGCGCACCACACCGGTTTTTCGGGTCACGATTTTTCTGGTTACACGCTGGTGGCGCACCACCCCCAGGGGCGTGGCCACTACCCCGCGCATCCCCTGCGAAGTAGCCAGAACCGTGATGATGATAGTCGCCACAAAAACCAGCGCACACTGCCAAGGCGCGACCGTCAAGTCAGACAGCCACAGGCGCCTGCCAGCCAGCGAAACAGCTCCCAGCCACGGCCGGATTGCGCTAAACACGCCCAAGCCAAGCAGAAAGCCCAGTACCGCCCCCAGCAGGGCTTCGGTCACAAGAATCTGGAGAATCTGGTGGCGCGTAGCACCCACCAGGCGCAAAGCCGCATAGCGCTGTTCCCGCTGGACGCTGCCCAGGGCGGCAGAAATTGCAATCAGCAGCAAAACCGGGAACAGCAACACCACCAGGCCAATCGACAAGACGGCCTGGTTCACTGCGCTGTTTCCGGCCGGCGGCTGCGGGGTGTCAAAGTCTGCCACGTGCACGGCGGTTTTATCCCCAGCGAGATTCTTGCCGATAAACACCAGCAAGTCATCCGGGCCACTGGTCAACTGATACGGTAGCAATCCTTTGTTGACGTGCCCGAAGCGGGTGGTAATCGCCGCTTCCGGGTGCGTGGCCACCAGGCTTTGCACGCCCAGCGACATCAGGTATTCCCCCGGTTGAGGCCACTTTACCCCGAACAAATCGGGCGCGTGCTGGGTTGCTGAAGTGTCCACATAGGCCGCGTGGATTTGTTTACCGTCCACAACGAAGAAGGGGTTGTCAACCAGGCTAATCAACACTGCATCTGTGGCACCAGCTTTGGCATCATTAGTCGCTTGGGATTTGTCCGCGTTGTCGATTGCTCCCTGCCAACGCGTTGCAGTCGTGGAGCCAAAAGCACCCCAAAACGCGGCGAACACCAGTATCAGGAACACACAAAATCCCACTGCCGCACTGACCAAAGCCAAGCGACTCTTGGACTGACGCAACGAACGGCAAGTGAGCATCCAGGCGAGGTACACGGCTATACCTCCACCAAGCCGTCACGCACGATTATTTCACGGTCGGCATAGGCTGCAACGGTAGGTTCATGAGTCACCAGTACCACTGTCAACCCCCGCACGCGCACCAAATCCACCAGCAAGGTCATCACCGTCTCAGAATTCAGGGAATCCAAGGATCCGGTGGGTTCATCGGCGAACAGCACTGCGGGGCGCGGTGCCAAGGCGCGGGCGATAGCGATTCGCTGGGCTTGCCCGCCAGAAAGCTCGCCGGGAAGTGAATCCGCGTGATCTTCCAGGCCTACAGTCGCCAACCATTCGTGAGCCTGGGCATACGCGGTTTTCTTCGCGACCCCGTTCAAAAGCAGTGGCACTGCGATGTTATCCACCGCTGTCAGCTCGGGAACCAGTTGGGAAAACTGGAATACGAAACCGAAATCCGTGCGGCGCAACACCGTGCGCTGCGCATCGCTCAAGCTGGTGAGCTCACGGCCGTTGTAGGACACCGAGCCCGAATCTGGCAGTTCGATTCCTGCCAAGGCGTGTAACAAGGTGGACTTGCCGGAGCCCGAAGGCCCCATAATTGCCAAGATTTCACCGCGCGTTACGTCCAGGGACACGCCACGCAGTGCCGGGGTCAGCCCGTAGGTTTTCTTTAGCTCACGGGCGCAAAGTATCGGGGTTGTCGGCGGGTTCACAGTTGCTCCTTTAGCGCATCCAGACGCGAGGTCGTCAAGGAAATCCAACGCAAATCCGCGTCAATGTGAAAAATCGCCTGGTCTAACAGGAGTTTCTCGGCCAGACTGGCATGCTGTTTACGAGCCGTAAGCTCGCGCATCCGCTGCTGATGGGCTTGGCGCTGGGCTTTCAGATACAGAGCCGCATCCCCATTGATTAACAGGGTCAGCACCGTCTTGAGATACAACTCGGATTGCAGGGTGGGGGAAGGAATCAGCGGCGTGCGCAACCATTCCACCAGTTCTTTTTCGCCACCCGCAGTGACGGCATAGCGGGTGCGTGCGGGTCCGGCTGGGGCTCCGCTGTCGGCGACTTCCATCACCTTGACATCCCGCGCCAAACGCGCCAAGGTGGAATACACCTGTCCCGCCAGGATTGGCTTATCGCCAGCAAAATAGTGGTCGTATAGTTTTTTCAGTTCATAGCCGTAGTTCGGCTCGCGCGTCAACAGTCCCAACAAACCGTATTTCGTTTCCACCACGCCTCCTATACACTCAGTGACTAGCCACAACTATTCACCAAGTGTATAGCTTTACGGCATCGGTTACAACAGGCGGTTTCATGAGGCGCCAGCCGAGTTCGCGGGCGCTTCGCCTAAACCGGCCAGCCATAGCCATTTTCTAACGGCTACGCCGTCTTAGCGACATTTCTTGGGTAACCGGCAGGATTTTGTGTCTTATTTTGGGGTTTTTGGTTGGTATAGCAACGTAAAGTTGGGGTTGGTTAGTTTTTTTTGCTTAAATCGTGACCATGCTTGACATTCCACTGATTTGTGCTTGGTTTATGCCAAGAAAACCAAGCAATAGAAAGTGTCTGACCTGCGGAAAAACCGGGGTAAAGAAAAACGGCACCACTACTAGCGGAGCCATTCGCTGGCGATGTAACAATTGCGGTGCATCGTGGAGTAACATTCGAGATGATATTTCCCATGCTGCTCTGTTTGACAAGTTCGTAAACTGGCTGGTAGGCAAGCAAACACAGAGCCAGGCTAGTCCCACAGGCTCGGATCGTACTTGGCGAGCCAAGATTGAGTGGTGTTGGCGGGTTTCCCCGGTTATCCCGGTGACGGGTGAAATTTATGACTATATCCAGATAGACGGCACTTACCTGCCTTACGGGTGGTGCCTGCTTGTGGCGCAAACACACGGGAAAGTCCTAGCCTGGCAGTGGTGCCAGAAAGAAAACACTGCTGCTTATACCGCACTGCTACAACAATTGACTCCCCCGTTGCTGGTGCTTACCGACGGGGAACGCGGGGGCGCTGCGTGCCATTAGCGAGGTCTGGCCTGATACTGTGGTGCAACGCTGCCTAGTACACGTAAAACGCAATGTTTGTGCCCAGACTACCCGCACACCCCGGCTCGATGCTCATAAAGCCCTGTGGGGTTTAGCCCAGAAACTCGTGAAAATCACGAACCTGCAACAAGCAGACGAATGGACGAACCAGCTACAGCAATTCCACGACCTGTATAGCAAGTGGCTCGGGGAGAAAACCTGGCGCAGTGAGGTTCTCCCCGATAACGTGCCGTCTTGGGTTAGACCAAACCAGGAATGGTGGTACACACACCAAAACACCCGTAAAGCCTACCAGCTCTTAGCAAGCCAGACCCGTAGCGGCACCCTGTTCGCTTTCCTGAACCCTCATCTGCAAACCCAAGCCACTCTGCCGCCACCATCGACTACGAACGCGCTGGAAGGCGGCATAAACACGCAAATCAAAACGCTAATCCGTAACCATCGGGGTCTGTCCGAAGACCACATGAGACGCGCCGTCGAGTGGTGGTGCTACCTACACAGTGAAAATCCCGTTATCCCGCACCTGCTCATCAAGCCTGAACACCTAAAACCCCAGGCCAAACCACAAACCAGAGAACCTAAACCAGGACCCGCACTATGGGATGTCGGCATCGACCTCACCCAAACCGACTACCACCCCGACATCTCCATCCGCAAAGGAACCATACGATAACAACACGCCCGATAAAAACACACAATTTGTCCTTTAACCCACATATGCGCCCTCATGAACGAGCTACCCCAATGGGCTGAGGGTTTACCGATTGATGCAGCCGGGTACGAATGCGGCTTCTATCAGAAGGATTAGTTGATACTCCAGAGCGGGTTCTGCTGCCAGTTTTCTGGAATACCGAGATGTCTCGGTGGTAGTGGCTCAAGAATTGGGTAACTAGCTATCACACTAGGAAGCAGAGCCGCGTCACCGATATTAAGCTTTACGAGCAAGTATTGGACAATTGTGAGCTGACCAAACAGACGGTTCATCACCGGAGCTACAGCATCCAATTCAGGATGTGCCCCAATCTTTGGTAGGCGCGGCTTGAGAGCATAAACCCTGTTAAACATACGCGCATGGTGAGCCGAATAGTTACGCAAAATATTGAGACTTTTCAGCCAGGAACCAAACTGTGCCCCGTTCAAACCCACCCGACCAGCAATCGTCTCGCGCACCGGTATTGGCGCTAGCTGAAACAAGTATGACAGTGAGCCCCAGTCCATCACTTCTACCGCTGCCCAAATCGGCAACTGGCCACCATATTTCTGGTTATGGTGCATCACGAAATCTTCTCGTGACCCCGCTAATTCTTTACGATACCGCTTCAGCCACTGCTCATATTTCACTGACGGGCGCGGTTTTGGTTTCGTCTCATAAGCCACTGGACCGAGCAGCTCTGGATGCAGGTGGGCAAGCGGATCAATACGACCAAGCTCGTGGCCAAGCATAGAGCGCACCGAGAGTTCTATATGCGCGAGCGCACTAAACACTGCTTCCCGCAGCCGCCAATCAAAATCATAGACATCATCAATATCAGCAAGATTCGTACCAGGAATAAACACATCACGGCGCGCACCATCTGCCCCCATCTCACGCCACGAGTACCAATACCCGGAAAGCCGATAATAATTCACTCGTTCCAACAGATGCCGTGCCAACTGATCGGAATCAATCACCATCCCGCGAGAGCGTAACAAGTTAATCTGCTCGCCGTGCGTCTTGAACGCTTTACCGCTCTCGGTAGCGCTCTGCACTTGTCGGCTCTGCTGCGGGCTCACGACGGCACCTCCCTTGAGCCTAGAAACGATGAGGACCGGCCCTGGACCCTCGCGGGCGGAACCGGTCTTGATGCATCAATCATAACCCATATCCCGTTAACAGCCAAGCAAATTTCTCGCCTGTCCTATCAGGTTTTGCCTGCCTATTTTCAAAGTCGTGTTTATATTTCACTCTTCTCAAAGCCCTCCTTGTAGAGGGTCAGCTCATGGCTCTCACCTACAAACTATGGGAAGGAGAGCTAATGACCGGCTCCACACTACAAGTGTTCACCAACAGCCAATTCGGCCAAATCCGCACCATCACTAACGATGGAACCATCATGTTCTGCGGTCGTGACGTCGCGAGCGCGTTGGGATATACAAATCCGAATAAGGCAGTGCAAGACCACTGCAAGGGGGTTCCATTTCGTTACCCCCTTGAAACGTCAGGTGGAATCCAACAAATCCGTTTCATCACTGAAGGGGATGTTTACCGCCTGATCGTCTCAAGTCACCTGCCGGGCGCGCAACGTTTCGAGAGATGGGTGTTTGATGAGGTGCTTCCATCGATTCGTCGGACCGGTTTGTACGCGATCGATGAACTACTCGAAAACGATGAGCTCGAACAAGCCCTCACACGTCTACGTGCCGAGCGTGTCAAGCGTCTTGCTGCCGAGCAGGCTTTACTCGAGGCAGCACCGAAAGTTTCCTACTACGATATCGTGCTGCAGTCACCGTCGTTGATGCCGATTACTGCTATCGCTAAAGACTACGGGCTATCCGCGAAGAAACTTAACCGGCTGTTAGCTGATGAACATATCCAGTTCAAACAGTCAGGCATCTGGTACCTGTATGCCGAGTATGCGAAATGCGGCTACACCCAATCCAAAACCCACTTGCTGGAGAGTGGCAAAACGGTGATGCACACGTATTGGACGCAGAAAGGCCGCCTGTTCATCTATGACTTGCTGAAAAACCGCTGCCACATCCTGCCGGTCATCGAACGACAAGCAGGTGAAAGCAAATGAGCGCACTCCTCGACAACTGCCCTTTGATTAGTGACCTGGAACCGTGGCGCAATTCTAAAGGTTACGCAGACCCCACCGCTTACAAGGCGCTGCGGTGAAACTACTATGGCTAGCGATATGCAACATAGAAGACAAGAGAGCCCGGCAACGCGCGAAGCAAGCCACGAAACCCAGGAAAGAAGGGACACAAACCCCAGGCCGACTCATCGAAGGACAATCCGTGAGTAACTGGCCGAAAGTACTACAAGAACTAGCCCTAAACTACCCCGAAAGATTCCCAACAATATAACAAACCAACCCCCACTTACACAAAAAACTTGACAAGCTTCACGCTGGCAACCAAAGCTGATTCGATCACGTTCTCTACCCCGAGTATTGAGGGCACGATCCTGCGGCGTAACAAACCAGACGCTACCGGCAAGCACCCGTGGAAAGCCGAAGTCACCGAAGGAGCCACCGGCGTCAAGCCAGAAACCATTACTGGCTGGTACACCCAGGTGTATGAGCCTGCAGCTACAACCAGCCCTAAACCGACAAACAACTAGAACAGCAGGTAAGTTATGGCAGCGAAAACCCAAACCAGCCCGACCAGCAGCTCTTTAAAAAGCGCGACAATCACTATCGCAGGCCAAGAATACGAACTCGTCCTCACTACCCGCGCAACCCGCCTGATAGCTCAACGTTACGGAGGTCTAGAACATTTAGGTCAAGCCCTGGAAACTAGCGAAGATATGGATAAGTCACTCGGTGAGGTAATCTGGCTCATCGCCCTGCTCGCTAACCAGTCCGTACAAATACACAACCTCACCCATCCAGACGATAAACGCCCAGAGCTAACCGCAGAAGCAGTAGAGCTACTAACCGTGCCCGCAGATTTAGCTGACTATCGAGAGGCTATCGCCCAGGCACTCCAACGCGGCACCCAGCGAGCAATCATGACCGAGACCCCCAACCCAAAAGGGCAAACCAAGAAAAAGGACACCTAATAGATAGTGACGAGGCAATCTTTACCCGCCTGACCTATATCGGGCTCGCCCACCTGGGACTGACCCGCAGGCAAATCGACCTGACCGTATTCGGTGAACTATTGGATCTGGTGGATTGTTGGCGCATCGAAACCGGCAGAGCCCAGCCAAAACGCATCTGGTTTATTGATGATGTGCTACCTGATGGGGCCTAGGCGTCGTCTGGGGTGAAGATGTCTTCAATCTTGCAGTTGAAGGTTTTCGCGATAGTAAAGGCTAAGGGCAGGGAGGGGTCGAAGCGGCCTTTTTCGATGGAGATCACGGTTTGGCGGCTGACTCCGAGTAGTTCGGCGAGTTTTTCTTGTGACCAGCCGGCCTGTTTGCGGAGCGTGACGAGATTGTTTTTCACGACTTACCTGTGTTTCGCCCACAAATAGGAAACCCCATAGACAAGGAATTCGAACACGACGATTCCTGCCAACACGAATGAGACGTTACCTGATGTTACTGCTGCGCCGATGCCTGCTGCTGCGATGGTGATTAGGAAAGTGTTCGTGGCTGCGAGCGAGTGCCAGTGATGCTCCACGGCTTGTTCTGGATGGGCGGTCGCCCCCGGCAGACTTGAGCGGTCAACGATTAGCATCCACACCAAGGCGATGAGAGGACCGGCCAAACAGGCTGCGAGTATCGCCACCGCCGCCCATCGGTACGGGCCAGTCGGGTTGGCCGCCACCCGGAACACGGCGGCACCAATCGCCAGTAACGCCCCTACGGGCACCGCCGGGAAGATCGCTGGAATCTTCGTTTTGCGCACATACCCCCACGCTGGTAGTTTGGTAGTTTCCTCTTCCATGATGGGCTCCATACATTCTCCTGATCTGTTCTAACACCAACCATCCTAATGTCAAAGACGCTTTACGTCAAGTGTGTTTGACATTATTTATGAAAGGATCCCTCCCATGGCTGATTCGTCTTTTGGTTTGAAGATTGGCCTTGAGGGTGAGCGGGAGTTTAAGCGCGCGATCACGGATATTAATCGTGAGATGCGGGTTTTGGGATCCGAGATGAAGTTGGTGGCTTCTCAGTTCGATAAGAACGATAAGTCTGCTTCAGCGTTGACTTCTCGTAACCAGGTTTTGGGTAAAGAGATTGAGGCGCAAAAAGCCAAGATCCAGACCCTTAAGAGCGCTCTTGATAACTCTGCTACCAGTTTTGGGGAAAATGATTCTCGGACGAAGAATTGGCAGATTCAGCTCAATAACGCTCAGGCGACTTTGAATGGTCTTGAGGGTGAGCTTAAAGAGAATAATTCTGCTCTTTCTAAGTTTGCCGATGAGGCTGACGGTGCGGGTGATGATGCGAAAACTGCAGCTAAGGATACTGGGCACTTAGAAAATGCTGTAGATGAGCTGGGTTCGCAGATGGACGGTACCAGTTCGAAGACTCGCATTTTTGGTGATGTGCTTAAAGCCAGCCTGGCAGCGGAAGCTGTTGTTGGTGGGGTGAAAGCTATTGGGCATGCTATTTCTTCTATTGGGCGGGGCATGGTCGGGGCTTTAAAGGACGGCTTGGACTATAACGCCCGGATGGAGCAATACACCACCTCGTTTACCACGATGCTGGGTGATCAAGCCAAGGCTCAGAAACTGGTTAATAACCTCAAGTTGGAAGCGGCTCGTACTCCGTTTGGGATGGAGGATCTAGCCAAGGCTACCCAAACTTTGATGGGGTTTGGCATGAGCGCTGAATAATCCCAGGTACGCCTCAAACAGTTAGGTGATATCAGTCAGGGGGATGCTGGAAAGTTCGAATCCCTCACGTTGGCGTTTGCTCAAATGAGCTCTACTGGCAAGCTTACTGGTCAGGATTTGAACCAGATGATTAACGCGGGCTTCAACCCTTTAGAGGAGATTTCCCGTAAGACCGGTAAAAGTATTGGTGAGCTTAAAGAAGAGATCGCTAAGGGCGCGATCAGTGCGGATATGGTTGCGGATGCGTTTGCTAGTGCCACAAGTGAGGGTGGCCGGTTTTATGAGGCGATGGATGCCCAGTCCAAAACCTTCTCTGGCCAACTAGCTACGCTGAAAGACGGGGTCGATAATCTTAAAGGCTTATTGGCTGGGGGGGGGTTGACCACGGCTTTGGCTGGCACGGTGATGCCGATGGTTAATGGTTGGTTCGATGAACTCACCGGCGCGTTCGAGACCGGGGGTGCCCCGGCCTTTATCGATACCCTGGGGCAGATCTTGAAGGAAGCTCTGGAGTTTATTTCTAGCCAGCTTCCGCAAGTGGTGGATACCGGGATGAGTATCTTAACTGCTTTGGTGGAGGGCATTATCGCTGTTCTGCCTTCCTTGGCAGGCACTGCCGTGACGTTGATTGTGGCATTGGTGGAAGCAATTATTGAGGCACTTCCGAGTCTGTTGGAGGCAGCGGTCCAGATTATCGCCACCTTGGTAGCTGGTATCGGCGAGGCTCTACCGGAGCTGATCCCGGCGGCGGTAGAAATGCTGATGACCATGATCCAGGGGCTCATCGATAATTTGCCACTTATTTTGAATGCAGCCCTGCAGTTAATTATTGGTCTTGCTGAGGGTTTGATTGCGGCTATCCCAGTGCTTGTTGAGGCTCTACCGGAGTTGATTGGTGCGATTATTTCTTTCGTAATCGGGGCAATCCCCCAGATTACCGAAGCTGGTATCCAGCTGTTAACCGCGCTGGTTGGTGCCTTGCCTGAAATTATTACCGCTATCACCGGGGCTTTACCGTTGATTATTACCGCTATACTTAACGCGATCATCCAGGCAATCCCCCAGTTGATTAACGCGGGCGTGCAACTATTGACGGCTCTTATAGGGGCGTTACCAACTATTATTAACGCGATTGTGGCGGCTTTGCCTCAAATCATCTCTGCCATATTGTCTGCTATCGGTGGGGGCTATCCTCCTTCTCGTACAAGCTGGCATCCAACTATTAACCAGCCTGATACGGGCTTTACCGACCATTATCGGCACTGTAGTTTCGGCTATCCCGAAGATTATCTACGGCATTGTTAGAGCAGTGATGGGCGGGGTCGGACAGATGATCAACGCCGGAGCATCCCTGGTTTCTGGGTTATGGCAGGGTATTCAGCCACTAGCGGGCTGGTTGTGGAACCGGGTCGCTAACTGGGTGTCTTCAATCTGGAATGGGATTCTCGGATTTTTCGGCATCCATTCTCCTTCTAAACAAATGTCATGGGTTGGCGACATGCTAGTTCCTGGTCTAGCCGGAGCAATAACCTCACGAGGCCATAAGGCTGTAGATGCGGCAGCGAACATGGCAAAAGACACCATGGACGCTATGGGCGAGTTAACTAACGGGGTTAACGTACCTATCAAGGTCAGTAAGGATTTGTCATTGCCAAACGCTGATCTGACCCCTGCCCTAGTTACCCACACATCGCAAACTGAAAAGGAAACTAATACTGGCAGCGTTGATGTTCAAGGGGTAGCAGATGCTACAGCTGCCCGGATTCTTAAGGGTTTGGATATCAAGGTTGTTTTAAGTGATGGGACCCTGGTCGGCAAACTCGCACCCAAAATTGATCAGCAACTATCACGGCTATCTCGGCGTAACAATCTGCGTGGCTGGCTATGCTCGCGTCTCCACCGATGATGCTGACCAGGCGAACTCCTCATCACCATCATGAGCTCCCTCGCCCAGGAAGAATCCAGATCTATCTCCGAGAACGTCACCTGGGGTCACAGGAAGCGTTTCCAAGACGGAAAAGTTTATATGCCCTACGGTAACTTCCTCGGATACAATCGCGGCCCAGACGGCGAGCCCGTAATCAACCCTGAGCAGGCAGAGATTGTGCGCTGCCACGGCATCAAAGCCAAACTGACCAGGTTCAAGAAAACCCTCCAAAACGCCACCCTCAGCCAAGACTTTGACCGAGCAACCCTGCGTGCTCTTTGCCAACACATCCAGATCACACCATCAGGCGAGGCGAGCGTAATCTTTGCTGACGGTACGAAATTACCATTGCAGCACTGAACGCAAAGCGAGCTTGTCATTTAATGCAAAGTTAGCTAGTCTTTTTATGTAAAGGACGCTTTGCACAAAGGAACGGAATGCACACAAAAATCCCACAACTACGAAAAGAACGAAAGCTCTCACAAGAAGAGCTCGGAACTGCCGTTGGTGTCACCCGGCAAACAATCACCTCGATTGAGACCGGAAAGTACGTGGCTTCTCTACCCTTGGCGTACAAAATTGCCCACTACTTTGGCCGCACCATTGAGGACGTCTTCGACTTTACAAACCTGGAGGAATCAAAATGAACGAACTCGAGCAATACCGCAACGAACTGAAGAAACGTCAGGCCCTGACACTGATCTTCGTTATTCTCGGTCTCGCTTTTAGTGCCCTAGGGAACGTCTTCCTGCGCGCAAATGTGGCGGGAACACCAATCGTCAACATCATCACCGTCGCCGGAATCATTTTTGAACTTATCTGTGTGGGATACATGGGCGTGAATCTTGGAAAAATGCGCAATGACGAAATATTGCAGGCCGCCTACATTCGTGAAAATGACGAGCGAGAAGCGGCGATTCGCATGAAATCTGGAAGACCCGTCATCACTGTGCTCTCCATGGTGCTCGTTGGCGCGTCACTTATCGTGGGCGCATTCAGCATTACGGCATTCATTACCCTCCAAAGCGCAGCAGCATTCCAACTCATCGCCACATTCGCGCTCACCGGATACTGGAGCCATAAACTTTAGCACCCCGCGCAAAGCGAAATAGAGCCGACCACCGTTGAAGTAGTCAGCTCTATTTTTATGCCTGCGAGCAGAACCTTTAGACTTTGCGCGCGTTTTCAAATTTTGCGCGCACCTTTGCGGAAACTCTAGTTCTGCGAAATTGTATCAACTCAGCGTGCTCGTAGTGGAGCCGCTTGCACAGGTGATACGAACAACCCCGGCAGAAATATGGACAGAGCAGCCAAGGCCGGCAAATATCTACGACACATTCATTATCCTCATCTCGCACGCGAAACGCTTGCATATTACTACACAGAACCAGCACTACAGAATAAAGCTATAGTTATAGTGCGGCGCATACCGTGGCACTCCGTCTACACCAGAACTGACGGCGGCATTCGCTTGCCGATGGTGCTGAAACAAAGGAAAACGAGAACAGGAACTAGCTTCGTAGAAAGTTATGAGCATTACAAGAAACGCACGCTTTCCTGCTCTGCTCACGAGATAAGGAAGATGATTCCGCAGGCGATGAGGGTAGCGCCGCATAGGCCGATGAAGACGCGATAGCCTTGTTCTCCCCATACCTCGAAAATGAAGGCGTGGCGAGCTTTATCGCCACTGGTTGGCGCATACAGCCATTTCCACCCACGGATTGCACCGACAAGAAAAAGCAACCCGCCAGCTATCAGCACAAACTCAAAATGCTGGCGAAGAAACTCCATCACAGCATCCATGCACGCACACCTTTCCCTTCAAAAGCACATATCGCGTCATGCGTCACCGTCAGGTGTTTCATCCTCTGTAGGAAGCATCTGTGGGAAGCGTTCGCTGAAAAACTTACACATGCCGGCGCTAGCATTGAGGAACCACTGGAGGTTTACAAACAGTTGCGTATCTGTCATGCCAGGGCCAGCAAAGACAAAGTGTTCACCCACAACCGAGATTACGCCGTCATCGCGGGTAACAATATATGCTTTTGGACGCTTCGCATCACGGTTCCATTCGTTACACGCATTAATCATTTCCCCGCGTAGTTCAAGCGGAGCATCAGGCATCCAAAAGGACTCAAACTTGATATCACTATCTACAGCGCAAATCAGAATACCAAAATCATTAAACCTGGCTCTGAGAGTTCCGTCCTCAAGCACATCGTATGCCCAGTCGTTATTATCGAAATATTTTGTTAAGCGATCCATAGTGAACGGTTTCACAACAGTTTCTTCTTCGATAATCATCCGGCACTCGGAAGCAAAATGCGCGGCATCTTCATCATTTGGATCGAGAGCGAGTACCTGTTCAAAATGCGTTAACGCTTCTGGTTCTCGGTCAAGAAAGAACAGCGAATAGCCGATACGGAAATGCCATAGTGGATCGGTTAAGCCATCCATTTCTACGCTTTGCAGCAACGCCAACGCGCGTTCTAAAAGCCCGCGATAATTATCCATTTCGGGTTGCGCGATATTGTTGTACGCACGCGCCAGCATACTTGTGAGTTCATAGCCGCGCTCCGATTCGGTAACCACTTCAAGCGCGTCAATGATCTGTTGGTGTTGTTCTTCTTCATGCCACTGCTGGCACTGCTGCAAGATATTCATACTTAGCTCTTCCTCGTCTTGTTCAAATGTCATTCTGATTTACGATCAAACTCGAGTTCAGCACTGTTCATCACCGCTGGTACTGCCCCGTCATGCTTAAACCAGTATTTTGCTACTGCCATGAGCGCTCGTGTATCGAGGCAGTCATTCCAACCTCTTAAGGGCAGGTAGGCGTAGATTTATAGAAGTTTGTAGCGGGAATCCTTGCCAAGATAAGCGGATAGGTTTTCTCGGTCTCAGGGTTCCAGTAGCTGGAGAAACGAAGGTCCTCCGTCCCGCCCGCTATCTCGCCGGGCATGTCTTTCTCCCCGTCCAACCCGTCATCTTTGGCCGCTGTTTTGCGCTGCGCAATCAGGCCGCCCAATACTACTTTTCCGTCTTTAATCGACAAGGAAAGCATCTGGTCGCGATATTGAGCAACCTTGCCCGGGTCAAATCCAAAGCGTTCCTTATTATCACCCTCTAGATCAGAATTCACCATCAGCCATTCGAGCAGCGTTTCATCATCTGCCCGCACGAGCACCGGCACAAAGCCTTCTCGCACTCCGAGCCGTCGCGCGTAACTGTAGCCGGCAGTAATCGGGTCGTCATCTGCCATGGCAGGGAAATAAGTAAGAGAACAGTCCAGGAATTTCATGATTAATTGGGCTGTTTCAGAAGGCTCACATGTGTCCACATCGTCCTCCTGCCCCTGCCAGTTAATGAAGCGCCTGTCGATCACCTGAGCCATGGTGCGGTAGTAATCCTCATCAAACGGGATAAACAGATATGCTTCGTCCTGAAACTCATCGGAGTGATAACGCTCGGGCCCGAAGAATCGCAGAGCGTTATCGTCAATATCGGATGGAAATTCTGGGCTGATGTTCTGCCCATAGTAATAGTGGGCAAAATTCCGTCCTTGCTGGTTGAAGAGAGCAAAATACAAACGGCCCGAGAGCTCGGCTTGGATGAACCTGCGCAGGTCTGCATTGCCAGGAGCAGTCTTCACCTGTTCAACAGTCTCGCCATGTTCAGCTAAGAACGCTTCATCCATCAAGTCATGCTCAATACACCAGCGCAAATAAATCGCCATGTGATTGTAGGCGTTTATCGGATCTACAGGCAGATTCTTCTCCTCAATAGACTCAAGATGATACGATGCATCGTCCATTATCATCCCAAGACTGCTGCCTACACCCGCTTCGTCGTTGGCAGCAAAGGAAACCTTGAGAGTCATCTGCTTGTCAGGCAGGGCGATACCAGGGCTACGGGTGATGGTGTGTTGATCTTCTGCGGAAAAACCGATTGTTTGTCCATCTTCTAGCGTGACGTCGTTTTCCAGCACGTAGGAGACGAGGCTGGCCAGGAAGTCTCGCAATTGGCTCGGCTCCGCCTGAGTATCGAGTACCTCGATCTCATCTTTGCCGAACATATCCATGCCGTAGGTGTAGCCGTTCATGCCGCACTCGTTGTGATACAAACCGAACCAAATCCAGTTGTAAATGGGTAGGCGATCTTCCTCTTTCATCATCTCGGCAAAGTCTTCATAAAAGCGAGGCTCAAATACCACTCCACTGGTGAAAACACCGGTGGCATATTCTTGTTTGCAGCACACGGCCAGCGCTTTGGTAAACAGCTTGCCCTTTTCGAGAAGACTAGACTCCTCGCCCAACACAGCGACCATAATATGCGCTTGATGCGCCCCCGCTACCTCAACAGCTTCCGGCCACAAGTAGTTGTTCTCGGCGTTAAGCTCGGCTTCATTATCGGGAATACGGAAATCGAACAACGACACCACAAGCCGCATATCATCAACCTGCATCAGCACAGTAGTATCGTCATCTTCCTCGGACTTATCCGACCCCTGATCCACGATTCCCCATTGCTCGTACAGGTCGCGAATGAACTGCTCCTTGTCCCACTGCGCAGCAGAAAGAAGCACTGAGCCAGCAAACGTACCCAATCGACCGCTTTCTTCCGCCTCACTGGCCGAATCATGTTCCTGATCTTTCAAGTTTACCGGGGCTGTTGCGCGGCGGAAGGTGTGGAAATTAGCCCACGGAATCTCGCTGTGCTCAAAGAACTCGTGCGCTCTTTCAAGAACTGCTTTGATATCCCAGGCAATGAAATCGACATAGCCGCAGTACAGTCCAGTAGCGCCGCCAGTAAGAGTGAGAATCTCCGTGCCGTCCCCGCTGGTGAGCGCTGCTTCTAAAGAATCCCTAAAATCAAAATTCTTCTGAGTGCTTTCGTTATCACGCAAAGACTCCAAGGGATAACACAAGAACCCTGCCACCGCACCGTCAGAATGAAGATTATCCACGTAAACATCATCGCTATTGAGATAGCCGTTGATTAGCTGAGGGCAGCACGTAGAACCAGTCATCACGTCCAACCGCCAGTCAGCCTCCGGATCCTCATCGGGCTGCATCTCATACCCGATATAGGAATCGAGCAAGGCTTGCGGATCGGCAGAGAGTTCGATCCCTGTTTCTGCCAGTTTGGACGGAAGTTCAGAAAGCAGAATCGAAGGTTCAGATTTCGGTTCGCGCAACACGTCAAAGCCGTCAATGTAACGCATGTGTGAGATCTCACCCAACGCCTGGTCGGTGAGCGTGGAGATCAACCACCACGCCCGACCTTCTTCCTCGCCAAGCATCGGCAGTAGCTTCTCGCAGTAGGTAGAGATAGTGAAGCTGTGTTCTCCTCGCGGCTCCACCCAGATCTGGACATCATCGGCGCTAAGCTCCCACTCATCCTCAGTGCGCAAGCCGATGCGTCCACAAGCCTGACGACCCACCACAACATTCCAATGCGCCAATACTTCACTAGGTGCGTGGTTCTGGAAATACACCAGCTCAAACAACTTGACCCTGTCACCCTCTGGAGTAAGGATCAACTCAAACTTTCCGCCGTTAAAGCCCATCTCGATAGCAATCTCATCGAAAGCCAAGGCGAGAATATCGTGAACGCGACCCACGATTTCTGAGCCCCGTATGTGGTCCTCATCCTCAATCAACTCCTGACGGATTTCTGCTTCCACTGAGGCGAAAGCCTGCCAGCAGCCCTCCACCCGCTCCCGGAAACACTGCGAAAATCGTGGCAGCACAATGACGCGCTTACAGGCGTCGATAATCTCTTCAATTTCCTGCCTGGTGTTGAAGCGTGGGTCATCACCAGGATGCAGTTCCAAAGCCTTCTCCAAGAAAGGCAGGGCACGCCCCTCCTGATCCAGATAATACAAGGCGTAGCCCATGCGGAAATTCCACGAATACGTATCGCCCAGTTCGCCTTCGTGTGGTCGCATCAACTCCAACGCCCGGCGAAGTAGCTTCATGCCCGCTAACTCACCAACACCAGCCAGATTGTTGTAAGCACGCGCCAAATCCATATCCATCTGCGCCGTCCGCTCAGCCTCGGGAACTGCCTCCAACGCGTCAACGATTTTCTGGTAGTGGTCTTCCTCATGCCACTGCTGGCACTGTTGCAAAATATCCATACTTTGGCTCTTCCTCGCCAGTTCTCGACCATCTTCATTCGATGCGCCAAAACCTGCGCTTCGTTACGTAAAGGAGCAAGGACCCCAGTATCTTCCGAGGGGGTCACTTAATCAAGAACATCTTAACCCGAATCCCCGCTGGAGCATCTCAACTGAACTCCCGTCCTCTACTCCCGAACCCACCCTGAACGCACGAAACCCCCCGTTTTCCGCGTTCTACCTAGTAAAACTCGGAACCCGAGGGGTTCTGTTTGCACTCACACTTTTGTATCCAAAAGTGAGTACAAATGGTGGAGATGCGGGGAATCGAACCCCGGTCCGATCGACCAAGCCTGCTTCTTCTCCGGGTGCAGTCTGCTTTAGATTCTCGGCCGGTGGCCACCCACAGACAGGGCTACCATCGGCTAAAGTTACCTAAAATCTCGAACCCGCCCAAGTAACCCGGGTGGTTCCAGTGGCTCTAAAAACGACGCCAGCCCCCGCAGCTAGAGCAACTGCGGACTGACGGAATCAAGCTCCCTTGGGTTAAGCAGCCAAGGCGAGGGATTCAGTACTGTTACGTTCAGCACTTATTGTTTCGTATCCAGCGTTTCCGAGCTGAGGATACCTCCTCGACCCGCTTCTCTCAGGACATCACCGACCGTCGAAACCGATCATCCCCAAATATTCAGTTACCAAAACACCCCGAAACTAAATCGCTCCGGGAAAGCATTTAATTTTACCACAAATCCATCCGAACCTGGGGTCGAGAACTCTCCAGTTACTCGTAGCAGTTCGACAAAACCAGGAATAACCCGCCACACCAGGCACAACACCATTCAAACACCTCTAAATATCCCTGAATTTGCCACGAAATCCTAGGGATAAAAAGCTTGATCCGTGAAACTACTAACTCGCTAAAGTTTGCTTCTTGCCGGACCTGTAGTATCCCCACACCAGCCCGGCAAGAGTTACGACAGCGAGTATCACTGCGTATCCTTTGAAGATAGGCAGGAAAGACACATCCAAGAAATCTCGCACATCCGGGTCGAAAGCTCCACCAAATTTTAGGTACATAAATTCAGGCAAGTACATCGAACCCAAGGCCAAAAGAAAAGCCAACACAATCGCTACTTTTGGCAATCTCCTCGTTCCCATATCGGGAACAAACTTCCATACAAAAATTGAAAGCAGCAAGCCAATCAGCCCTATACTCGAAGCAGTCACTACTATCAGCACTTCCATGGTTACCTCGCATTCTCCAAAATCATTTACCAGCTAGTTACAAGTAATACTGTTGATTGCACCCGGACGTTTTGACGGCTCAAGATTCCATGGCGTCTTTATTGAGCCGTAGCCGACGTGGCAGTGGTACTGTTTTTGCATGCTTTCATCGGCTCCGTGCCCTCTGTAAGCTAGCCAGTGCCTATCGCCATGAAAACGATTGTACACTTGTTGCCAACCTTCCGTAGAGTACCTTATGGAAACCTCGGGGATAATCGTCTGGTTCGGCATCAAAGAAAGAGACCATGCGTCTCTACTTATCCACCGACCATATGAAAAAAGATTACTTGACCATGCACTACGCATTGAGGTGTCTGCACCGGTCGCTCGTAACCCGGTCACTCGACTTAGCTGTTTCTGTTCTTCTTCAGAAGATTGGATATATTGCGCTACTTCCTCGCTGGTGGGAACAGAACCAAACAGCTCTAGGTATTCCGCGTGTTCCTCAGTCGAGAATTCATATCCGAACGCCTGGCGGTAGAATGCCTGTTCCTGAGCGGTAGGAGGCGACTGTTCCTTAGCAAATGCAACGGACGGAACGGAAGCCGCCACTGCAGCCACGAGCGCCGACACCAAGACAGCTATATTCAATTTCCTATACACGATACACTCCTTTGTGAACAGTAGCAGTAGTTACCGTGTTATTATAACGTAGATTTTTCTTGATATCAACCCGAATTGCACGTATTTGTAACATATGGGGCTTTTCTGGGTGTTTGTGCTGGTCAGGGGTTTTGTAGGATTAAGAGCCGACAATACAGCAACAATTGCCGTAAATTTTGACTTGACTCGCATCTTTGCTCCTTTAGTTTCAGCGTTTACGGCACGGGTTTGCCGCTGTGGTGTCACAGCTATCATCATATCACGTTGATTTCGAACGAAATTTCATCTGTTATAACACCAGGTCAGACTACTTTTAGCCACAAAATTGCTCATTTTAGCAAGTCTTTAATTCCCGAGTAAGTAAAATAACTCCTTTTTGTGCATACTTCCGAGTTGCGTAGTGTGGCTGAAAGCGGAATCAACAGCACGAAACTGCACAGGGAACCCGACGCGCCATTTCACCCAGGCTACCCCCTAAGCCGCATCAACCGCACCGCGCATTCCTCGTCAATAACCAAATCGGTCACGACCCCGGCTCGCAGCGCCGCCAGCAGCGGCACCGCCTTGTCCGCCCCGGAAACCACGCAAATCCGCCGGTCAATCCGCTGTAAATCCGTCGGAGTTGGCCCGGATGACCTCTGGTTTATCTCTAAATCTTCCCAGGTTCCGTCGGCTCGCAACAACACGGTACACACGTCACCGACGACACCCGCCGCTTTCAGGCGTTCCATCTCTTCCGGAATCAAATATCCCCCGGCATATACCATGGACAGGGGTTTACCGCTCAAACTGCCGACCCCGAAAACCGCGATGTCTATCTGGCTTTGCATCTCGAGCACACGACGCACCGAACGTTCGCGCCACAGCATTGTCTTGGTTTCCACATAGTCAAAGAACGCCGGCACCGGGAAGTATTGCACCTGGGCACGATAGGCTCTCCCGAAGGCCTCCATGATTCCCCCGGCGTAAAAGATTCCGGTGGAGCTCATAGATGCCGCCCCGTTTAGTTGCACGATTCGCGCGCCCTCCACGTGGTTATCTATCAGGTGTTCCGACACGGCCGACAGGGTGTTTCCCCAGGCGATACCGATGGTTACGCCCGGGTGTACCATCCCGGAAATCATAGATCCGGCGACTTCCGCCACCAGTTTCAGTCGTTGCCGCGCGCTGACTCGTGCCGGGACGGGAACCATCCAGGTTTCCACGCCGAAATGCCTGGATATCTCGGACAGTAGCCCGGGCGAGGCTCCGCGTGGCGGGTTGAAGGAAAATTTGATGTATCCCTCGGTTCGCGCCACTTGAATCAGCCGGGACACGGTGGATCGCGACACTTTCAGTTGTCGCGCGATGGATTCCATGGTTTCGTTTTGTGCGTAGTACATCAACGCGGCTCGATAGGCCAGTTCTTCACGGGTATTCACGTCCCCTCCTCTCGTTTTTTCTTTTTTTCATGAGGTGCCATTCGGGAATCCTCGCTATTGTCCCCGGATGGCACCTCATGAACCGTGAAATTAATTTCATTATAACTGAAACTTTTTGCACACTTGCCAATTTTGCCGCTTACCTCCGGGGATTTGTCCTACATCAGTCCAAGCATCGGGTACCATTCTTAAACATGAAGCACGCTCATGTTGTCACCGTCGCAGCTGCGGCGACAGCCTCCAATGAAGGGGGAAATTAAGATGAAACAACTTAGTGCAGATGTGGTCGTTATCGGTGGGGGTGCGACTGGAGCCGGCGTACTGCGGGATGCCGCGATGCGCGGTTTTTCCGCAGTACTGCTGGAACGCGCCGATATAGCCCAGGGTACCTCTTCGCGTTTCCACGGACTGCTACACTCCGGGGGGCGCTACGTAGTGTCCGATCCACACTCCGCCACGCAATGCGCCGAAGAAAACGCCATCGTCCGCCGCATCAACGCGGATGCCATCGAGGAAACCGGCGGCCTGTTCGCGATGCCACCAGGCGATCCCGACGACTTCGGTGACAAGTTCCGCGACGGCGCCATCAAAACCAAGGTTCCCGCCGAAGAGATTACCATCAAAGAAGCCCTGCGGTTAGAACCTCGCCTGAACCCGCGCGTGAAACGCGTGTTCCGTGTCGAAGACGGCTGTGTGGACGGTTGGCGCCTGGTGTGGGGCGCGCTGGAATCCGGGCGAGAGTACGGCGCGAAAATTCTGCCCTATCACCTGGCCACCGAGATTGTGGTACGAAACGGCGCGGTCGCCCAGGTCAAGGCCGTCGACCAAAAAACCAACGACCAAGTCAGTATTGATTGCCGCTATATCGTCAATGCCGGCGGTCCATGGGCGGGCAGTATCGCCCAGATGGCCGGGGCGCCGGGGGTCGACGTAGTGCCGGGACGTGGCATTATGATTGGGATGAACCACCGCCTGGTCAACCACGTGGTGAACCGGCTGTGTGTGCCCGCCGACGGCGACATTATCGTGCCGGGGCACACGATTTGTGTGATAGGCACCACCGACCAGGCCGAGCAACACCCGGATTTCTTAAGCATCAAACCCCACGAAGTCCAGAAAATGTTGGACAAGGGCGAAGATTTGATTCCCGGTTTCCGTAAGGCACGCGCGGTACACATTTGGTCCGGCGCGCGCCCTTTGCTCAAGGATTCGCGAGTCAAGGCCACCGATACTCGTCATATGTCGCGCGGCATGGCGATTATTGACCATGGCGAGCGTGACGGTATCAAAGGGCTACTGACCGTAGCCGGCGGCAAGTTCACGACATATCGCCTGATGGCACAGGAAGTCGTGGATGTGATGTGCGAGCACTTGGGGGAAAGCCGTCCGTGTCGCACCGCCGAGGAAGCCGTGCCATCAGCGCGCTCCGGGCACCACGAATACGTTTCGAATCGTTTGGCCGAGGTCGAAAAAGAACTGGCCACCACTCAGATTATCTGCGAATGCGAGTTGGTGACCCGCGACACGATTGCACGGCAGTTCGAGCGGGTTCCAAAGTCCAACTTTGACGATATGCGCCGCCAGTTACGGGTGGGAATGGGACCGTGCCAGGGTACCTTCTGCGGGTTGCGTTCTGCGGGTATCGCTCATGAGTCGCGGCGCAAACACCTGCCTGCAGAGGAACCTGCGGTGGCGGCCGATGTGACGACCACCATGCTGCGTTTGTTTTACGCCAACCGGATGCAGGGTATCGCCCCGATTCTCTATGGCTCGACCTTGACAGAGATTGCCCTGCAGTCCTGGATGCTGGAATCCAACCTGGATTTGAACCGCTTGCCGTCGCCCAGCAGCAACGCGAAACTGACTACCGGGGATATGGCTTTGATTCACGGGGTGCCCACGGACGCCAAAGCGGAAGACTGCCCACTGCTGCCTGCCAGCCTGCTGGGTCGTCGCCCCCACGGCGACCCCCACGAAAAAGGACGGGAGGTCGCGTGATGGCTCGCAAACCCCATGTGCTAGTTATTGGTGCTGGTCTGGCCGGGCTGAGTGCCGCGCTGCGACTGGCGGAAACCGACAACCGGGTCACCTTAATTTCCAAGGGGATTGGTGGTCTGCCGCTTAGCCCCGGGACACTGGATGTGCTGGGGTATATCGGCAAAGATCCAGTCGCCGCGCCTTTCGCCGCACTGGAGCAACTGCCGGATTGGCATCCCTATCGACGTATCGGGGTTGAATCCGTCGCCCGAGCTGTGGATTGGTTAGTGCGCCGTGTCCCGGCACTTTACCCCGAGGTCACCTCGGTGGGACAGTCCCAGAATTCCTGGCTCCCCACGGCGGTTGGGGCGGTGCGACCAAGCTACATTCAGCCGCTGACCTGCCGCAATGCCGTATTGCAAGACGGCATGAAGCTGGTGGTGGTGGGCATTGCCCAGTTTAAGGATTTCCCAGCGGCGTTGATTGCGGATAACCTGGCGCGCTCCGAGCGCGTCCAGGTTTCCGCGCGAGCCATCGAGATATCTTTGGATGCCCGGGGTTTAGCGGATGTGAAAGGCACGGATTACGCGCGTGCCCTGGACAGCGACTTGCAACTCATGAAACGGTTCGCGCAACAGATTAACGCGGCGGCTCAGCCCGGGGAAACCGTTTTAGTGCCGGCGGTGGTGGGGCTTAAACCCGAAACTTTCCGGAATTTTGCCGCCCAAGTGAACCACCCGGTGGCCGAGGTTCCCACTCCCCCACCGTGCGTGGCGGGGCGACGGCTGAATGACGCGCTGGTGGATTTACTAACCGAGGCGCGCGTAGATATGCGCAACAACGCCACGGTTACCGGTGTGACCAGCGCGGATGGGGTGATTACCGCTGTAACGGTGGCGCGCGCCGGGGGCAGCGACAGTATCAAGGTGGATGCCGTGGTGGATGCGGCGGGCGGGTTCGCTTCGGGTAATCTGACGCGCGATTCGTATATGGCACTTCATGAGGCGATATTTGAGTTACCGCTTTTCACCCCACCGGCGGCCGAAAAAACGGGGATTCACTCCATTGACACCCGCCAGAAAACCCTGGTGGAGCAGCTTTTGTCATCCGGAATCATGGTCAACGAGAAAATGCAGGCTTTGCGTCCCGCTACTGAAGACGGCGAATTCGACGCGCTAGCCTTTGAAAATCTCTATGTGATTGGCGAGGCCTTGGGTGGCACCAACCCGGCCAGCGAGATTTCAGGGGAAGGCCTGGCTTTAGGGTCGATGTTCAAGGCTTGCGAAGCCATCAATGCGGGTAAAGGAGAATTAAAATGAGCAGCGTTGCCACTAAACCTGTCAAGATTAAACCGGGTTCCGCCCTGGAGGTCGCGCGGGCATCTCTTACTCGTGCCACCTTGGATCAGTGTGTGAAATGCACGATTTGTGAAACCCAGTGCCCCGTGTTGCGGGTCACCGAAAAGTTCCCCGGGCCGAAATACGTCGGCCCGCAAGCCGAACGTTATCGCGGGGGCTATTCGGTGGATCATTCCTTGGATTACTGTTCTGGGTGTTCGATTTGTTCTACATCTTGTCCGCAGGGCGTCAAAATAGCCGAGATAAACGCCCAAGCGCGGGCGGTGATGAAGGCTGGACATATGCCGTTGCGTGACCGGTTGATTACCCAGACAGAACTGGAAGGCAAATTGTTGACGCCTTTCGCGCCGATTGCGAACTGGGCTTTGGATGTCAAATGGCTGCGTAAACTGGTCGAAGTCGTGATTGGGGTTCACGCCGAGGCTCCCACCCCCAAGGCACAGTTCCACTCGTTTATGCACTGGTGGAAGCACCATACTCCCCAAACCACGGGGGCTCGCGGCACTCTGGTGTTCTTCCACGGTTGCGCCGGCGGGTATTTCGAAGTTTCCACTTCGATTGCCACCGTGCGGGTTTTGGAGCATCTGGGTTACCGGATTTTGGTGCCGAAACAGGGGTGTTGCGGCTTGGCTTCCCAGTCCAATGGGCTGTTCGATACCGCCAGCAAGTCGGTGTTGAAGCTCTGCCGCGACTTGCGGGCGGCGGGGGATAATTTGACGATTATTTCTTCCTCCGGGTCATGTGCGGGGATGCTGCGTCATGAGGCGCATGAGATTATGGGCGTTGATGCCGCCGAGCTGCGTGACGTGGGTTCCCGGGTGGTCGAGACCAGCGAGTTCCTGGCCGAGTTGTTGGATGAAGGCGAATTCCCGGTTGAGGAATTGCGCCCCATGGACTTAGAGGTTATCTATCACCAACCTTGCCAAGTGAAATCCCAGGGTATCGGGAAACCCGCAATTCGTCTTTTAGAGGCAATACCCGGAGTGAAAGTCGTGGAATCCGGCGAACCCTGTTGCGGTATTGGGGGGACTTACGGGCTAAAGAAAGAGAAATTTAAGGTTGCCCAGGCTATTGGGAAGCCCTTGTTTAATAAGATTCGCGCTACCAATCCGGAGCTGGCTTTATGCGAAACTGAAACTTGCCGGTGGCAAATTCGTAAAGGTACCGGCGCGGAGGTAATTCACCCGGTAGAATTGCTTTGTAAGGCTTTAGGTCTTTCAACAGAGGGGAGGTAATACTCTAGTCAGCATAAAAACGTTCCAGGCTGACTAAATTTACTTAGAAAACAGCGAGAAAGACCTCGCGGTTTTCGGATTAATTACAAGCACTAGAGAAAGGCAAGATATGTCTTTAGGACAGATTTTTCTCTCTGAATTTTTGGGAACCACGTTCCTGATCCTTCTGGGGGTTGGCGTTGTCGCCACGAACCTGTTGGCTAAATCAAAAGGTAAAGGTACCGGCTGGTTGATGATTAACTTTGGATGGGGTTTGGCCGTGTTCATCGGTGTTTACGTCGCGTATGGTACCGGCGGACACTTGAACCCGGCCGTAACCTTAGGCTTATGGGCTGCCGGTAAGACCGAGTTTGTGCCCGGTGTGCCGGTTAACGCCGCTACCATCTGCACCTACATTGTGGCGCAGTTCTTGGGCGCGTTTGTCGGCGCTATCCTGGCTTGGTTGGTTTACAAGAAGCACTACGACGAGCACGAGAATCCCGCCGAAATCCTGGGTACCTTCTCGACTGGCCCTGAGATTCGTTCCTACGGCTGGAACCTGGTCACCGAGGCGATTGCTACTTTCGTCCTGGTGGCTTGGGTGCTGATTAGTGGTGGCACCAAAACAGCGGTGGGGCCGCTCGCGGTGGCTCTGGTTATCGTGGCTATCGGTGCTTCTCTCGGTGGTCCGACCGGATACGCCATCAACCAGGCTCGTGACCTGGGTCCGCGTGTGGCTCACGCGATTTTGCCTATCAAGAACAAGGGCGGCTCGGATTGGGCTTACTCTTGGGTTCCGGTGGTAGGGCCGACCATTGGCGGTATCCTCGCTGGCCTGGTTTTCGGCAAGTTTGGCATTATGGATATGATGCCTCCCTTCCCCTCTTAAGCATTATTTGAAGTAACCTGGTTTCGGGGTGCCAATATCGCCTCACGTGAGGCACCCCGAAACCCCAAAAGTTTACGGGGATTAATCCTCGCTACAATTGAATACACTCCAACTATCCGATTCATGAAAAGGACGTCAAAGATGACTCATAAAACATATGTTCTCGCTATCGACCAGGGCACAACATCTTCCCGCGCTATTATTTTTGACCACAGTGGTTGCGTGGAATCCGTAGGGCAAAAGGAACACGAACAGATTTTCCCGCACCCTGGTTGGGTAGAACACAATCCCATGGAAATTTGGCTCAATGTCCGTGAGGTCTTGGGTTTGGCATTGGCTAATGCCACCACTAAAACCGGACACGAGGTAAACCACCACGATATCGCGGCGGTGGGTATTACCAACCAGCGTGAAACCACTATTGTATGGGATAAATACACCGGTCAGCCAGTTTACAACGCGATTGTATGGCAGGATACCAGGTCTCAAGACTTGGTGGATCGTCTGGCTGCGAATGGTGGTCCAGATCGGTGGCGTTCTATCGTGGGTGAAACCCTGTCGACTTACGCTTCTATCACCAAATTAATGTGGATTTTGGAAAATGTTCCTGGGGTTCGGGAGCGCGCCGAGCGCGGGGACTTGCTATTTGGCAACCCCGACACCTGGGTGATTTGGAACCTGACCGGCGGGGTAAACGGCGGAATTCACATCACCGATGTGACCAATGCCTCGCGTACCATGCTGATGGATTTGCATACTCTCAAGTGGCGTGAAGACATCTGCCAAGAGGCCGGCATTCCCATGTCGATGTTGCCCGAGATTCGTTCTTCCTCCGAGGTTTACGGCGAATGCCGCCAAGATGGTTTGCTGGCGGGAGTAAAGCTTGCCGGCGACCTAGGTGACCAGCAGGCCGCGACCTTCGGTCAGGCCTGTTTCGAACCGGGCATGGCCAAGAACACCTACGGCACGGGTTGCTTCATGTTGATGAACACTGGCACCAAGCCGCAACCTTCCGAGAATGGAATGATTACCACTGTCTGTTATAAGATAGGCGACGAGGCTCCGGTCTATGCTTTGGAGGGTTCCATCGCGGTGACCGGTTCCTTGGTGCAATGGCTGCGCGACAACCTGAAGATTATCGACAGCGCCCCCGAATGCGACACGCTTGCGGAATCTGTCCAGGATAACGGTGGGGTCTACTTTGTGCCCGCATTCTCCGGTTTGTTTGCCCCCTATTGGCGAGGTGATGCCCGGGGTGCGATTGTTGGTATGACTCGCTACAACACCAAGGGTCACTTGGCTCGTGCCACGCTGGAGGCTACCGCCTATCAGACCCGCGAGGTTTTGGACGCGATGGAGGCTGACTCCGGGGTGAAGTTGGGCGAGCTGCGCGTGGATGGCGGCATGACTAAGAGCGACATCCTGATGCAGTTCCAGTCCGATATGCTAGGCGTACCCGTGGTGTTGCCACAAGTGGCGGAGACCACGGCACTGGGCGCGGCTTACGCGGCAGGTATTGCGGTGGGATACTGGTCTGGCACCCAGGATGTCATCAATAACTGGCAGGAGCAGCAACGCTGGAGTCCCCAGATGCCCGCCGAGGAACGCGACCGCAACTTGCGTCTGTGGAAGAAAGCCGTCAGTCGAACCTTCGACTGGGTGGACAAGGACGTGAAATAAGACTTTTTGAATATTGTTTAACCGAAGTTTTGGGTCGCCCCATCTGGGGCGACCCAAAACGTTTCATCCGGCCGGTTGGTTACCCGGATGCCCTCGTTCCGGTTTTTCGGGTTTAATAGGAATCGTCACAAGCGTTGTCCTGGGATTTAGACCAGGTTTCAACAGTGTTACGATTTTCCGTATCCAACCCCAAATTCGCCCAATTGTTGAGAGTAGCCCGTAAAGAGATATACCAGCCACTCCCCTCTTTGACCGCTGAAATCGCAAATAACGGCAGTTTGTCTGATTGCAAAGGCTTCATGCCGAACTTGCAACTACGCTGGCAGCCGCTTCTATGGCTTTCTTGCGTTTTCAAAACCCCGGCGAATTCTGGGGATACCCCTGTCCCAAGGGATTATGCAAACCTGCGGGAGGAAAGGACATTTTATACTCCTCTCAAAATACAGCTACACGCTGCCAGTCTATTGAGCGAGCAATCCAATAGTCACCCCTTTTACCAATAGAACCGCTGGGCGATAGCGTCGGCGAAGTGCTCGACGGCTTCACGGGCGGAATCCAAGTAAATATTGCCCTCTACCAGGCCAATCTCCATCACATAGTACGAGCCCTTACCATCCGGCACCAAGTCAATACGGTTATACAACACCTGGGTGTCGTGCTTGGTGGTGCGTTTAATCTGGTCGTGGACATAACGACGCACCTCTTCACCCCAACCCCATTCCTCTTGGGAAGAATACCGGGCGGTGACAATTTCCTCTGGTTCTGGCTCGTCACTGGCCGCATGCAACATCGCGCTCTTTTGGACAGTGTGCGAAATCACACCATTAAAGTACACCACCGAAACCTCGCCGTGGGTTTCCACCTGGGACAGGTAACGCTGAATCATCACCCCGGAACCTTGGGACAACAAATCCATAGCATGATGAATCGCCTCCATCCGGGAAACCGCTGAAGTCGCCGTATAGCGACCCACGCCGCGCCCCCCCGAAGAAATCGTAGGCTTCACCACAAAATCCCCGTGGGAAGGAAATCGGGTATGAACCTGATGCTTTGTCAGATTCGCGTCTGGCTCCAGCCAGATAGTGGGAATAATCGGCATCCCCCGCTTGGCTAGTTCTCGCAGATAGTGCTTATCCGTGTTCCACTCCAAAATATCGGGGGAATTCAACAGTTTCGGCACGCTACGCGCCCATCGCAAAAACTCCTCACGGTGGTGAGCATAGTTCGGGGTGGAACGCAACACCGCGAAACGACCCTCTGACCAGTCCACGCTCGGGTCGTCCCAATTACGCAACACCGGTTCGATGTCGTGCTCCCGCAAGGCCTCACACAGGTCTTCGTCCCCGGACAACCCTTTGGGAGTGTCGGTACTCATTACCAAAATCAGTTTATCGTCTGACATCTTCGCCTTTCAGTCCAAGTCCAAGTCCAAGTCCAAGTTCAAATAATCCTACCGTAACCCTTGCGGATGCGACAGGGCGATTTCTATCAGTTCCGTCACCAAATCTTGATAAGGCATCCCCATGTGCTCCCACATCCCCGGGAACAGAGAAAAGGGCGTCATCCCAGGCATGGTGTTAATCTCGTTCAAAATCAAACGCCCGGTTTCCTCGACATAAAAGAAATCCACCCGCGCCAACCCCTCGCCGCTGACCAGCTCGAAAGCCTGGCGAGCATAGTCACGGATTCGCTTGGCGACCAGTTCGGGAATCTGGGCGGGAATCGACAGGCTCACCGCATCCTGGGCGAAATACTTGCTTTCAAAATCATACAATCCCGGGGTTTGCTTCATCACCACTTCGCCGGGAAACGCGGTACGCGGAGCAGCGCCGTCCCGGCCTTCCAACACCGCGCATTCCACTTCGCGGGCTCCCACTACCCCAGCCTCGACAATTACCTTCGGATCGTGGCGGCGCGCTGCCACGACGGCCGCTTCGAATTCTTCCCACGCTTCAACTCGGCTCACCCCTAATGAAGACCCCGCCCGAGAGGGCTTCACGAACACCGGCAAACCAAAATCCAACACCTCGGCGGGCACCGCCGACTTGCGGTGACGCCACGCATAATCAGTAATCACCTGGAACCGACCCACCGGAATCCCGCCGCGTTCCAAAACCTGTTTCGTGTAGCCCTTGTCCATGCACAGAGCCGAAGCGGTCACCCCACAACCCGTATAGGGCACCCCGACCATCTCGCACAGCCCCTGGATGGTGCCGTCCTCGCCGTAAGGCCCGTGCAACAGGGGCATCACCACATCGATACGACCCAAATCCCGAATCGGGGAATCCGCGACGCGAGTATCCCAAAAAAACAGGTGCTGGTTTTGCGGCACCAAGGCCACGAAGGTGCCGTTGTCTGTCACTTCAGCACCCTGACCATCTTGGAGTCGCAAGGCCTCGACCTCGTCAGGCATCAACACCCACGCCCCACCCCGAGTAATCCCAATCGGCACGGGCTCAAAGCGGTTACGGTCAATATGTTCCAACACACCGGCGGCGGTGGCGCAAGATATGGAATGTTCCCCAGAAGATCCCCCAAAAATCACCGCTACCCGGGTTTTCGCGTTTTGTATCATAGAAGTTATGTTACCAGCCCTGGCGCGGTGCGGCGCCAGGGCATAGCCTTGACGACACCGCGCTTAACGGCAGAGGCAATTAAGCGATGGTAACGATTTGCTGTCACCACCCTAGCCTTGAATAACAAAGCTCAAATCCACGCCCCTGCCCTGGTTTCATGCCTCTTCCGAAATAGCCGGAGGCTTCGGCTCCAGATTTTCCATCCAACCTTCGAGTTTCCCGGCCTGGTCGGGGCACAGCGACAGCGCCGCGCTTTGCTCTAAACCCACCCAGAACAGCACCTGGGATGCCGGTGTGGGCAGCTTCGAGGCGGCGCTCTCGTTTGTCTGGGAAATAAACGACAGGACGCGGGTTGGCGACCACCCGGCTTCGAGTTTCGTACACACCCGCCAGCCCATCTCGGTGGCATCCGCACGCAAATCCACCGGATACCCGGGGTTCAAATACTGGATTCGGTTCCAAAACTGGGTCTCGCGTGCCCCCACATCGGCGGGTCGTTCGCCAGCCTCGCCGTGAATCTGGCCGAACTGCCAGGCCAGCAGCATCCCAGTGGCAAAGAACACAAAAGTGACAATCATGGTTTTCTTGGTTTTCGTGTCCCAAATCTCGGATTCGAAGCCGTCGCGGCGTGCCTTACGAAACATGTTTCCCCCGGTTATTCTTCCGCCGGGGGTTTGGCGGGTTCATGAGGGGCTTGCCCGGCATCCGGGCGTTGTTCTTCTTTCCCCCCGTTCGGGTTTCCGCAACCCGCACCCTTCCGGTGCCTGTCGCGATGATACCGGTCGCCGTCGCGTTTCATATCCCACAGTTTTTCCGGTGGGGTTTCCCCAGGACGCATTTGCGCAATCAGGCCAGTCAGAGCCTGGGAAATGCGGCCGGCCGCTTCGGTTATCGCCTCATGATCGTCAAACCTACCGTAAAGATCAGCCAAGTCGACCGGCGGCCCCGCGATGACCCGCACCCGGCCGCGCGGCGGGAAACGCCACTTGCCATAGGGTTCCAGGGTGCGATGCGCCCCCCACTGAGCCACCGGAATCACCGGCACGCGCGTCTCCAAAGCGAGCCGAGCCGCCCCGGTGCGCGGTTTCATTGGCCATAATCCGGGATCGCGCGTCAAGGTACCCTCTGGGAACATCCCCACGACCTCGCCAACCTGCAGCGCCGCGCGGGCAGCAATCAGGGAGTCCTTGGCTTGGGCGGATTCCCGAAACACCGGAATCATGCGGGAATGCTTGGCGCAAAACCCGACCACCGGCCAGTGCATCATCGTTTCTTTCACCATAATCCGCACCGAAACGTGATTCGCGAGTAAGAAATGCCCGAAAGTTACCGAATCGAGCTCTGTGACATGGTTGGATACCGCGATAAAACCGCCCCGTTTGGGCAGGTTTTCGGCGCCTTGATACTCGCGCCTCATGAGCAGAATCAACAACCACCGCACCGGCCACGCCGCGAGGAAGTACACCACTCCCATCGCGGGGCGTCCCCAGCGGTTTTTACGGAAAGGCCGGGAAAACTGCGCGATAGCGCGCCTGATTTCGGGTTCATTAGAGGATTTAGAAGGCTTAGAGGGTTTAGAGGACATCACACCAACTCCACATCCGCGTCGAGGGCTCGCAGTTTCGTCATGAAATCCTCGTAGCCCCGGTTAATAATGTCTACCCCAGAGACCCGCGAGGTGCCCGCTGCCGCCAAAGCCGCGACCACATGCGAAAAACCGCCGCGCAAATCCGGGACGTCTATCTCGGCTCCGGCCAAGGGGGTTGGCCCGGAAATCACCGCCGAGTGATAGAAATTGCGCGCCCCGAAGCGGCAGCGCAATCCCCCCAGACATTCACGATAGACCTGAATTGTCGCCCCCATACGGCGCAGCGCCTCGGTGAATCCGAAGCGGTTTTCGTACACGGTTTCATGCACAATCGACAGGCCTTCTGCCTGGGTCAACGCTACCACCAGGGGTTGCTGCCAATCCGTCATGAAACCGGGATGCACGTTGGTTTCCAAGACAATGGAGCGCAGCGCCGCCCCCGCGCCACGCCGGAACCGAATGGCGTCCTCGGTGATGTCGAAATCCCCGCCGACTTTGCGAAACACATTCAGGAAGGTCATCATGTCCTGTTGGCGCGCCCCGCGCACCGTAATGTCGCCGTTGGTGGCCAGAGCCGCCGCTGCCCACGAGGCCGCTTCGATACGGTCGGGCAGGGCGGTGTGTTGAAAGCCTCGCAGTTCCTCGACTCCTTCCACACGAATGACCCGGTCGGTGTCCACGGAAATAATCGCCCCCATTTTTTGCAAAATCGCGACTAAATCCATGATTTCGGGTTCCACGGCGGCTCCGCGCAGTTCGGTGATACCCCGGGCGCGCACCGCCGTCAACAGGGTTTGCTCGGTGGCACCGACCGAAGGATAAGGCAATTCGACCTTCGTGCCTTCCAAGCCGTGGGGGGCGCGTAGTTCGATGCCGTGGGACAGTTTTTCGATTTCCGCGCCAAAGGCTCGCAAGGTTTGCACATGGAAATCAATGGGGCGCCCGCCGATATTGCAGCCCCCCAGGTTGGGAATTACCGCGTGTCCGAGCCGATGCAACAGTGGCCCGCACAGCAGAATCGGGATGCGCGAAGACCCGGCATGTTGGTCGATTTGCGCCACTGGGGCGGTGTGTACGCCTTGCGGGTCGAGGTGCAATACCCGCGTGGTTTTGTCGAAGACCACGCCGACCCCGTGCAGTTCCAACAGTTTCGTCACGACTTCTACGTCGCGAATATCGGGTACGGAAGCCAGGGTCGAAGGCGCGGCGGAAAGCAGCGAAGCCACCATCGCTTTGGGAACCAGGTTTTTTGCCCCGCGTACCGTGATTTCCCCGCGCAGGGGTCGCCCGCCGTTGACTCGTAAAACCGCCATTCGCTCGCCTTTCTGTGGGTGTTTCGGTCTTATTCTATCGTTACGGCGGGGGTTGCGTTGGGTGCGTCGGGTTCATGAGGTGCCAAGAATTTTTGGCGTCTCATTTTCTCACATATTGAGAGGGATTAGATAAATCCGCACCATAACATCTAGACTGGGTTTCACCCACAAAAAGTGGCTGACGTAGGCTGAAGAAATCCCCGGATATTCTCTTGGCTCAACTATAAATTTTGGAGGCTAACTAGTGAAAAAGAAACTACTCTCCACCATGGCGCTTACCGCCGCTATGGCCTTAACTCTCAGCGCCTGTGGCGGCGCCAGCGCCGACACCGACAAAAAGGCGGATGACAAGCCTGTCAAAACTGACGCGGTTATCACCGTAAATAACACTGAACCGCAACACCCCTTGATTCCCGGAAACACGAACGAGGTCGCCGGTGGGCTGGTAATTGACCATATTTACGCTGGTTTGCAATCTTATGATGAAAAGGGCGAGACTCAGCTGGAAATGGCCGAATCGATTAAGTCAGACGACAACCAAACTTGGACAATTAAAATTAAACCCGACCAGAAGTTCTCGGATGGGTCGGCGGTGAACGCGAAATCTTTCGTGGATGCCTGGAACCAGACTGTCAAACAGAACATGGTGAGCGCTTCTTTCTTTGAAAGCGTGGAAGGCTACGACGATGCCGTAAAGGATGCCGAGGCTCAGGTTAAAGGTAGCGGCGTGGGCACCGTGGACATGTCTGGTTTGAATGTGGTGGACGACCAGACCTTCACGGTAAAGCTGAAACGACCGGAATCTGATTTCCCCTTGCGTTTAGGTTATTCCGCATACTTCCCCATGCCCGAGGCTGGAATTGGCAGTCCGGACAAAGTCGCTAAATTCGGGGATGCGCCAATTAGTAACGGCCCCTACGTAGTTAAAAAAGGTGACTGGGAGCACAATGTCCAGATTACCCTCACCCCTAACCCCAATTACAAGGGGCCGCGCAAGGTTATGAACGGCGGGATAACCATGAAGATTTACTCTGGACAAGACGCCGCGTACAACGACTTGCTGGGCGAAACGCTCGATATTTTGGACGCGATTCCCGATTCGGCTTTCGGCACTTTCCAAAATGAACTTGGTAAACGGGCGGTAAACAAAGCTTCGGCGGTTTTCCAGTCCTTTACTATCCCCGCTAATGACAAGCGGTTCCAAGGTGAAGAAGGCAAACTACGCCGCCAAGCCCTGTCCTATGCGATTAACCGTAAGGAAATCTGCGACAAAGTCTTCCAAGGTACCCGTACCCCCGCCACGGATTTCATTGCCCCGGTAGTTCCCGGACACAATGACAACCTCAAAGGTAAAGAGGTTGTGAAGTTCGACCCCGAAAAAGCTAAAGAGCTGTGGAAGAAAGCCGATGAAAAATCCCCCTGGTCGGGTTCTTTCGAGCTGGCTTACAACCCGGATGGAGGTCACCAGGCTTGGGTGGATGCCGTTATGAACTCTATTAAGAACACCTTGGGTATCGACGCGAAAGGCAAGCCCTACGCCGATTGGAAGTCCTTGCGTGACGATGTCCAGAGTCGCAAGATTACGGCGGCTTTCCGTACCGGTTGGCAGGCGGATTACCCCTCGCCGTACAACTTCTTGCAGCCGCTATACGGCACCAAAGCCTCGTCTAATGACGGGGATTACTCCAACCCGAAGTTCGACGAACTGCTGGATAAAGCCTTGAATACCTCAGATCAGGCGGAGGCTAACAAGATTTACGACCAGGCTCAAGAAATCCTGTTCGAAGATCTCCCGGCCATTCCCCTGTGGTATTCCAATGTGGTAGGTGGCTTCGGTAAGGGCGTGAAGGGTGTCGTCTTTGACTGGCACTCCAAGCCTTTGCTCTACCAGGTTGCCAAGTAGGTGGAGGCTGCTAAGCGCCGAGTTTAAAACCTGAAAAATTCGTGGCTCGGAGTTTCCTCCGAGCCACGAATTTTGTTTTACCACCTATTTACCAAGTAAGATAGAAACTATATTGTCTAAGTAAACATGGAAGGAGGCAGGGTTGTTACGATACCTTGGCCGACGACTCCTCCAGATTATTCCAGTGCTTATCGGTGCCACCTTTATTATCTACGCGCTGGTATTCCTGATGCCCGGTGACCCCATCGCGGCACTCGGCGGGGATCGGGGTCTCCCACCCGCTGCTGAAACCGCCTTGAAAGCCAAATATAATCTGGATAAACCATTTATAGTCCAATATTTGCTCTACCTCAAAGGCATTATGACTTTTGACTTCGGGCTGACATTTTCGGGACGTGAGGTCACCGAAGTAATGGCCTCCGCCTTCCCCGTCACCATTAAACTCGCGTTTATGGCACTGGCTTTCGAAGCAATCTTCGGAATTACTTTCGGCACCATTGCCGGGTTGCGGCGCGGTGGTGTCTTTGACGCGACTGTGCTGATAGTTTCCCTGTTCGTCATCGCGGTGCCGACCTTTGTGATTGGCTTCGTGATGCAGTTCATAATCGGGGTGAAACTGGGATGGCTGCCCACCACTGTGGCGGGTAAAGATAATTTCGTTTCCCTGCTAATGCCTGCCATTGTGCTGGGCGCCGTATCTTTCGCCTACGTGCTGCGACTCACCCGCCAATCCGTCTCCGAAACGGCCAGTGCTGACTTTGTGCGCACCGCTAAAGCCAAGGGCTTAAAAAACGGGCGCGTAATTCGCGTACATATCTTGCGTAACTCGCTAATTCCCGTGGCGACCTTCCTCGGAGCCGACCTGGGCGGCCTAATGGGCGGTGCCATTGTTACCGAAGGGATTTTCGCCATCAACGGGGTGGGCGGCAACATCTACCAAGCAATTATTAAAGGTGAACCCGCCACCGTGGTTTCATTTACCACGGTACTGGTCTTAGTTTATATTGTGGCAAACCTGTTGGTGGATTTACTCTATGCCGCCCTCGACCCGCGCATCCGCTACGAATAAGGAGGACGTAATGAGTGACCACACGAAAAACCCTGAAACCACCGCCAAGCTCGCATTTCCCGCCCAAAAACATTACGTGTCGGATATTGACGAAACCGGTCTGGGCGCGGTCGATGCTGTAGCCGATGATTCTGCTCCCGCCTCGCTGTGGGGCGAAGCCTGGAAATACCTGCGCAAGCGCCCCTTGTTTTGGATAGCCGCGATTATCATTGCCTTTTCTATCGTTATGGCGGCCTTCCCGCAACTGTTCACTCGGATAGACCCGAACTTCTGTGAACTATCGAACTCCTATGCCCCACCCAAAGCGGGTCACCCCTTCGGTTATGACCGGCAAGGCTGCGACATTTTCGCGCGCACCATCCACGGAGCACGAGCCTCGGTAATAGTTGGCTTGTTAACCACCTTCATGGTGGTGATTATCGGGGGAGCCTTTGGAACTCTCGCCGGGTTCTTCGGTGGCTTCGTAGACGCTTTTCTCTCGCGTATCATCGATATTATCTTTGCGGTACCGTTTATTCTCGCAGCCATCGTCGTGATGCAAATGTTTCGTGACAACCGCACCGTTTTCACTGTAGTGCTGGTGCTGGCGGTATTCGGCTGGCCTTCGATTGCCCGCATTACCAGGGGTGCCGTGATGCAAACCAAAAACGAGGAATTCGTCACCGCCGCGAAAGCTCTGGGGGAAAACAAGTGGAAAATCATCCTGCGCCACATTGTGCCCAATGCCATCGCCCCGATGATTGTCTATGCCACCGTAGCGCTCGGAACCTTTATTGTGTCCGAAGCCACCCTGTCCTTCCTGGGGGTGGGACTGCCCTCCAATGTAGTCAGTTGGGGTGGGGATATTTCTAGGGCGCAAACAGCACTGCGTCAAGCCCCACAGGTCTTGTTCTATCCAGCCGGGGCTCTGGCTTTAACCGTGTTGAGTTTCATCATGATGGGTGACGTGGTTCGGGACGCACTCGATCCGAAAGCGAGGAAAAAATGAGCGAAGCAAGCCAGGAAACCCAGATGGCACCTCGTGAAGCCGAAACCAAAACGGCTCCCACGGCGACCATCGCACCAACCGAGGCGGGACAACTGCATGTCGATACCCCCGCCACCGCCGCCGAAATGGAAGCCACCGGCGAGGAAACCATCTTGAAATCCGTGTCCTACCAGGCAGCCAAGAACGGCGAAACCATGCCTCTGCTAGAAGTTGTCGACCTCGAAGTCGCCTTTCGTTCCACCACCGGAATGGTGCCGGCGGTACGCAAAGTCAACTTCACAATCTATCCCGGGCAAACCATTGCTATCGTGGGCGAATCCGGATCCGGCAAGTCCACTGCCGCCGCCGCCATTATTGGACTTTTGCCCGGCACCGGGAAAATCGTCGGCGGCAAGATTCTGTTCCGCGGCCACGACATCACCACGTTGAACAAGAAACAACAAGTGGCTCTGCGCGGCTCACATGTCGGGATGGTGCCCCAAGACCCCATGTCCAACCTGAACCCCGTGTGGAAGATAGGTTTCCAAGTCAAAGAAGCCTTGACCGCGAACCGCAAAGCCAAAGGCCGAGAAGACGAGCGGGTCGTAGAACTTCTGGAAGAAGCCGGGCTACCCAACGCCACCAGGCGGGTGAAACAATATCCCCACGAATTCTCCGGGGGGATGCGCCAGCGGGCGCTAATAGCCATAGGTTTCGCTGGGGAACCGCAACTGCTGATTGCTGATGAACCGACCTCTGCCTTGGATGTGACGGTGCAACGTCGAATTCTCGATCACCTGGCTACCATTACCGAGAAACGCGAAGCCTCCGTGCTGTTCATCACCCATGATTTGGGACTCGCGGCCGAACGCGCTTCGCACCTGGTGGTGATGCACCGGGGTCGCGTCGTGGAATCCGGGCCGGCTTTGGATATTTTGGGACAGCCCCAGCATCCCTACACCCAACGCCTGGTGTCGGCCGCGCCATCCCTGGCCTCCCAGCGGATTCAGGCCGCCAAGGCGCGCGGCGAGACCTCCACCGAGTTGCTGACCCACGGTATGGCTCATCCCGAGGAATACAAAGAAATCATTCGCGCCGAGAAACTGACCAAGATTTTCGATATTCGCGGCGCCAAGGGCGAAGCAAAACAGCTAAAAGCCGTTGATGAAGTGTCATTTTCTTTGCGGCGCGGCACCACCCTGGCCTTGGTCGGAGAATCCGGGTCAGGTAAATCCACCGTGGCGAATATTATTTTGAACCTGATTAACCCCACCTCAGGCAAGGTTTACTATCAGGGCACCGATTTATCCACCCTGGGACGCCGGGAGTTGTTCGACATGCGCGCCAAACTGCAAGTCGTGTTCCAAAACCCGTACGCGTCTTTGAATCCGATGTTTTCGGTGTACCGCTGTATCGAAGAACCCCTGTTGGTACACCATTTCGGGGGGCGCAAAGAGCGTGAGGAACGCGTGGCGCAGCTGCTGGATGCGGTGGCTTTGCCGCGTTCGGCGATGCGACGCTATCCTGGGGAACTCTCCGGGGGGCAGCGTCAACGGGTGGCGATTGCCCGCGCTTTGGCGCTACGACCCGAGATTATTGTTTTAGACGAGGCGGTTTCCGCCCTGGACGTCTTGGTGCAAGAACAGATTCTGCAGCTTTTGGCCGATATCCAGCACGATTCGCATATCACGTACCTGTTCATCACCCACGATTTAGCGGTGGTGCGCCAGATGGCCGACGAGGTCGTGGTGATGCAGTCGGGGCGCGTGGTGGAACGCGGGTCGGTGGACGTGATTTTCGACCGTCCGCAAGAGGCTTACACTCGGGATTTGATAGAGGCGATTCCGGGACGCAATATTCCGTTGTGGAATGGCGACTAGTCGCTCTCGCGCCGCAAGAACTCGGACAGACGCTGCGCGGCGGCTACCACCGCCGGACCAAGATTGCGCCCGGGCTGCCGCCCCAGACGCTCGATAGGCCCCGAAACACACACGGCCGCCACGACGCGCCCATTCGCCCCGCGAACGGGCGCTGCCACTGAGGCCACGCCAACCTCACGCTCCCCCACTGCCTGCGCCCAACCGCGCCGCCGTACCTCCGAGAGCTGGGTGACATTGAACACCGCCCCGCGCATCGCACGGTGCATCCGTTCGGGTTCTTCCCAGGCCAGCAAAATCTGGGCAGAGGATCCGGCACGCAACGACAGCAGCGCCCCCACAGGAACCGAATCGCGCAACCCGATGGGACGGTCCACAGCCGCCACACAGATTTGCTGGTCAGCTTGGCGGCGAAACAGCTGGCAGGATTCGTGGGTATGGTCACGCAAAGCAGTCAATACGGGGGTGGCAATCGCCAACAGCCGGTCATCGCCCGCCGCACCGGCCAGTTCCGCGAAACGCGGCCCCAGGATGAAACGCCCCCGCGCATCCCGATTCACAAAACGGTGGTGTTCCAAGGCTACCGCCAGTCGGTATACCGTGGGGCGTGCGAGGTGCGTAGTGGCCACCAGCCGCGACAGGCTAGCCGGGCCAGCCTCGAGCTGTGACAGAATTGCCACGGCTTTATCCAGCACCCCAACCCCGGAGTTCTCCTCTGTCTTGTCCATAACACGATACTGACATCTCAAGATGTGAAATGCAAGCGAGGCACCCCGAATAATTTCGAGGTTTCTATGCGTCTCCACGGCGTTCAACATGGTAGGGTAGCGAACATGAGTAACAATATGCCACTAAATAATCCATATGCCCCGCTTCCAAACCAAAATTTATCGAACCAGGGGCTTCCCAATCAAAGCTACCCGGGTCAGGGCAGCTCAAACCAGGGCATGCCAAATTTCGGATACGGGACTTTCTCGGGTCTCCCGATGGGTTTCCGCGAAGTCGACAAGGTGCTCTACGTTGTTCTGACCTTCTTCATCGGGAGTTTCGGCGTACACTGCTTCCTGCGCGGTCAAGTTGGCATCGGGATTCTGATGCTGCTGTGCAACTGGATGACGCTAGGGCTGTGGTGGCTGATTGACTTCGTTATCGCGTTAGTGAAACTGGGACAGTACCCCGGCGATAAATTCATCTTCGACGCGAACGGTAACTGGGCTTACATGCAGTAGTAACTCTGGCTTTGTGCCAAAGCCAGGTTCCTGGCACTGCCAGAAGCCTGCATTCTGCTAAAAGTTATGGCGTGCGGCTTTTGCCGCACGCCATAACTTTTAGCAGTACCCCCAACCGGATTTGAACCGGTGTTACCGCCGTGAGAGGGCGATGTCCTAGGCCGCTAGACGATAGGGGCGCTGGGGTACCAGGACTCGAACCTAGACTAAGTGAACCAGAATCACTCGTGCTGCCAATTACACCATACCCCATGGTGCCGTGCCCAATTCAGAGCGAAAAAACGCTGCCAAATCGAAGCACCGAGAGTTCAGACTACCCGATTTCTCTCACCAGCGCAAATCACACTTCCCCCTCCGCTGTTTCCTTGTATTTGAACTGAGAAATGTAGCCATCCATAGTGCGCGCCGATGTTACCAATCCCTTCGAGGTCTTGTGCAAGGACACGACCTTGTCGCTAAAGTCCTCTGCCAGGGTTTGATACTGTCCGATGGTGTCGGTAATCTCGCCAGAGCCACTGGCGGCTTCCGAGACAGAGCGCGACATCTCATTAGTGGTAGCAGTCTGTTCCTCTACCGCCGCCGCAATCGTGGTCTGGTAGTCATTGATTTGCTGGATGATTTCGGAAATCCGCTCGATGGCCGCCACCGCTCCATCGGTATCGGACTGAATAGCAGTAATCTTCGCGGTGATTTCATCAGTGGCTTTCCCGGTTTCCTGAGCCAAGTCCTTGACCTCACCAGCCACCACCGCGAAGCCCTTGCCGGCTTCGCCAGCCCGAGCGGCCTCAATCGTAGCGTTCAAAGCCAACAAATTCGTCTGCTCCGCAATCCCGGTAATAGTCTTTACCACATCACCAATTTCACGGGAAGAAACCCCCAGCTTCGCCACAGTTTCATTAGTCCGCTTCGCCACCTCAGTCGCATCATTAGCCACCCGAGCGGCCTCGTTAGCATTGGTAGAGATTTCACGAATGGAAGCCCCCATCTCTTCGGCACCAGCCGCCACAGTCTGAATCGACTGGGCGACATCTCCAGCGGCTCCCGCCACCACCTTGGTTTGGGCAATAACTTCCTGGGTCTCGTCATAGGCATCGTTAATCCCTTGCCCCACCTCAGTAGCCACCGAGTTGACTTCACCCGCGACTTCCGCTGCCGAGCCCACCAGCCTACGCAACGATGCCTGGGTGGAGTTCAGCTTGACGGAAACGTCACCTACCTCGTCGTTCATGAGGAGCTGTGATTCGGCAGTAAAATCTCCGTTGGCCATAGCTCCAATGGTGTTCCCGGCCAAGGTAACGGTCTTGCGCAAAGTACGACGAACCAGAATACCAATCACCAACGAAATTACCAGGATTACCAAGGATACCACCACCATAAGGGTAACCATAGCAACACGCATGCTAACGGCCTGATCCACAGCGACATCCATCTTGGCTTCCGAAGCCTCCACAATCTGCGGAATCAGAGTGCCAAGATCATTGACATAGGAAGAAACGTCAATCGCGCCGCCTTCTTCGTATTTACGTTGACCATACAGTTGCATGATTTGCTTGATTGCATCGTGGAACTGTTCGGTAACTTCCGTGGTTTGAGCCACAATCTTGGAGATATCCGGATCTTTAATCTTGGACAATCCCTCTAGTCTCTTATCCGTCAAATCGATATATTCGTTAACCTCTTTGGTATGCCCCTGAACCAGGGAAGCTCGCACGTCCTCTTCAATCGTGGTCTTTAGCAGGGACAGGCGTTTAACCTCGCTTTCAGAGGCAATCAGGCGCAACATGTCATGATTCAGCGCCTGTGCCAGTTCCACATCGCTTTCCTCTTGGGTATAGGCATTGGAGGCACCGGCATACAGGTTAATCCCGATGACAAAGGTCAGCAGCATAATCAACAGCCCCAATACCCCGGAAGCCCCGATGGCTCCCAACTGAATGGACAGCGGAACACGGCGCAGCTTCTTTCCCCTGGCATTGCACCGAATCTTGGAATCTTTGCTCTCAACCTGGCGGTTAGTAGTTGCCATATCTGGCGTATTCATCGTCATTGTCTTGTCTCCCCCCTAGTACTTCAGCTCATTCAAGCGTGAAGCCAAATCCTGTGACTGGCCGGACAGACCATCCATACGCTCATTCATTTCGGTGAACTGCTGTGCCAACTCATTGGTTTGTTTGGCGATATGCGCCACATTCTCCGCGATTGTCTGGGAACTATCAGCGGCCTCCAATACTGACCGCGACATCTCATTAGTGGTTGCGGTTTGTTCTTCTACCGCCGCCGCAATCGTGGTCTGGTAATCATTGATAGAAGCAATAATGTTAGAAATTTCCTCGATGGCTGAAACCGCCGCCTGGGTGTCGGTTTGAATCTGTTCCACCTTGATAGCAACTTCTTCGGTGGCGCGACCGGTCTCGGCCGCCAGGTCTTTCACTTCCGAGGCCACCACGGCGAAGCCCTTACCGGCATCACCCGCACGCGCTGCCTCAATTGTGGCGTTCAAAGCCAAGAGGTTGGTCTGCTGAGCCACTGCGGTAATCGTTTCGATAACCTCGCCAATCTCCTTAGAGGATTCGCCCAGTTTCGCCACAGTTTCATTAGTTTGCTGTGCCACTTCCGAAGCTTCCTTGGCAACCCCGGCAGCAGAGTTTGCATTGGAGGAAATTTCTTTAATGGAAGCATTCATTTCCTCGGCACCAGCCGCCACGGTTTGTACCGAACGAGAAACTTGCTCGGCGGCAGCCGCTCCGCTGTTGATGTAATCAGCGCCCTTTTGAGCGGCCTCTACCGCGTTACGGGCACCATCGCCAATACCAGAAGTGATTCCCACCACTTCCTCGGCCGAAGTCACCGTGTTGCGGATACTATCGCGCATCCGACTCATAGCCTGATTGAACTCTTCACTCATATCACCGACTTCGTCAGTGCTTCCCCGGGAAACCTCGACGGTGAAATCACCCTCCGCCAGTTGATCCATGCCAGCAGACAGAGCCTTAGCGGAACGAGTCAAGGACGTAACCATCTTGCGGGTCATCACTGTCACAACGACCACGGCAATCAGTAACAGTACCCCGGCAAATATCAGTGCAGTACGGTGAATCGAATTCTGCAGCTCCTCAGCATCTTTGCGACACTGAGCAAAGGTATCCAACAGCTCTGCAGCCTTATTGGTAAAGGCATAAGCATTATCGGTTTGCCAAATCCCGAATTCGTCGGCTGCCGCCGCTGTGGACACGCGATCCTCCGAGACACCGGTAATAAATGCCTGCCACCGCTTCGCGTAATCCGCAGCGGCTGCCCCCATAGCATCAACAATCTGCCTTTGCTTCCCGGTTAACTTGGATGATTGCAGCTTTTGCAAATCCTGGTTGACCGTTTCCAAGGCATCCGCCACCGCAGTGGCATTCGGATTGTCTGAACCAACTTTAGTTACCGTCCAAGTCTGAATTTGTGTCGCAAGTTTAGCCTCCTCTGAACGCATTTTGGTCCAGGTAATGCGGGCATTTTCTGTCGTGGAGACGGATTTATAATAATCAATCTCCGAGCGGAAAGCTCCCTCGTAGGACCGGACTGAAACCACCATATAAACTAGCATAACCAGCAGTAAAACAGCAACAACAGCCGAGGCTAAGCCAGTTTTAACTGCAATAGTAAAACGAAATTTTTTACTCAATTCACTACTCCTTGAACTCACAATCCCAATCCTAAAAAAGAAGATTGAGAACTACCCCATCAAAACCCGGTAGACCAGGATTCTTACCTCAATAATAGCGTTGTTTACTGAACAATAAAAGACTCCGGGGTACTCTACGCGTACTGAGCGCGAAAATATACTACCCTGCCGGTATTCATGAGTGTGGTGCCTTCTCCAGCTGTCCACACCGGAGCATGTTTACCGGCAAAAACACACCCCGGTGGTTGATAAAAATCCCAGAAAAACCGATACGGCCACAAAGGTGGTTTTCACCGCAATAGCATATTTAAATTTCCTCTCTATCCAATTCCCACTTCTAGAGTCATTAAGCCCGCCCCGAGAATTAGAAACCGCGACACAAGGTGTTTTAAAATCAACCGTCGGGACTCGTGAAGCTAGAACCTAACACACTTCCACCTGGCGAAATCGGATTTGAGAGAAGTTATATCATAAATCAATCTAGCTACCATTTGTGGCACAATATTTAGCGCAAAAACTAGCTAAACGACGCAAAGTTTCTTCACGTCCCAAAATCCGCATCGAGTCAAAAACCGGAATGGAAACATTAGTCCCCGTCACTGCCACAAACAGCGGCGCGAAGGCCTCACGCGGCTTTAACCCCAAACCATCAATCAGCGCCTCGTTCAACACCTGGTGGATAGCCTCGGTATCACCCCAAACGTCTGCGGCGGCGGCTTCCAAAGCACTGGCCGCTCCCGACAGCGCCACCGGCGCGGAATCTTTTAGCTTGCCCACGGCCTTGTCGTTATAGCACACCTCGGAGCTAAACAGGAAACCAATCAAATCCGTAATCTGATTCAGCTGTACCACGCGGGTTTGCGCCAAGGGGGCAGCGGCGGCCACCAGGCGCTGCTCCTCGGCGGTCAGCGCCTCGAAATTATCGCCAGACACCGTCCCAGTTTCCGCCAAGAAAGGCACCAAGCGCCTCATGAAGTCGTCCGTATCCAACAAGCGAATATGTTCAGCATTTATCGCATCGCATTTCTTTTGGTCGAAGCGTGCCGGGTTCGGGTTCACGTCCTTGATGTCGAACGCCGCCGCCATTTCTGAGAGGCTGAAAATATCGCGATCCGGGGCTATTGACCATCCCAGCAGCGCCAGGTAGTTCACCAAACCCTCCGGGATAATCCCGTGCTGGCGGTGCAACAACAGATTCGACTCCGGATCACGCTTCGAGAGCTTCTTGTTGCCCTCGCCCATCACATAGGGCAAATGCCCGAAATACGGCACAAACTTCGCGATTCCCAAGGCGTAAAGCGCACGATACAAAACAATTTGACGCGGGGTAGAAGACAAAATATCCTCGCCGCGCAAAATATGCGTAATCTCCATCAGGGCATCATCAATCGGGTTCACCAGCGGATAAAGCGGATCCCCATTCGCGCGCACAATCACATAGTCCGGCACCGAACCAGCCTTGAAAGTGATTTCCCCGCGCACCAAGTCAGTGAAAGTGATGTCTTCGTCGGGCATCCGCAGACGCAACACCGGCTTGCGCCCCTGACGGATATATTCCTCGCGCTGGGCGGCCGTCATATCGCGGTCAAAACCGTCATAACCCAGTTTCGGGTCGCGCCCCGCCGCCACATGGCGGGCTTGGATTTCCTCTGGGGTGGAAAACGACTCGTAAGCATACCCAGCTTCCAGCAACTGCCCCGCGACTTCGCGGTATATATCCATTCGTTCGGATTGACGGTAAGGTCCGTGTGGCCCGCCCTTACCCACGCCTTCATCCCAGTCCAGCCCCAGCCAAGTCAAGGAATCAATAATCTGGTTGAAGGATTCCTCGGAGTCACGCGCCGCATCCGTGTCCTCGATGCGAAACACGAAAGTACCCCCCTGGGAACGAGCATAAGCCCAGTTGAACAGGCAGGTTCGCACCATGCCGACATGCGGGGTGCCGGTAGGACTGGGGCAAAAACGCACCCTCACGCCGGAGCCGTGCGCCGGCGGGGTCGGAACAGTGGACAGGTCAGGAAGCTTCGCATATTTAGTCACGACCCTTATCTTAGCCCATTGTCACCAAGACAGTTTCCCGGATTCGGGTTCAAATCCCCCGCCATTTATGCAAACGTTTTCATAACCGGGATTTTCCCGTTTTATTCCTCTAAAATCAAAGGTGAAGCGGCGGTTGGCCAAGGTTGGTCGACCCCGCAAACATTAGGAAGGAACAGCCCCCGCCGTGAAAGAACACCAGCGGGACATAGAATTATTAAGGATTGCGAAATGACGGAAACAAAATACCTGGTTGGAATCGATTTCGGCACCCTATCGGGGCGAGCCGTGGTGGTGCGAGCCGACACTGGTGCTATGGTTGGCACCGCCGTGGTTGATTATCCCTACGGAGTGATGGACGAACGGCTGACCAGCGCCGATAACCAAGTCCTCCCCCCTGAATTCGCTTTGCAAAACCCTGCCGACTATATCCTGGTGTTGCGCCAGGCAGTTCCGGAAGCCATCAAGGATGCCGGAATCGACCCCTATGATGTGGTGGGAATTGGGGTGGATTGCACCTCGGCCACGGTGTTAGCCACTGATAAACACGCGGTGCCGCTGTGCCAAAAACCCCAATTCGTGAATAACCCCCACGCCTGGGTAAAACTGTGGAAACACCACGGGGCACAAGACCAGGCTGATCGTCTGGTGGCGGCCGCCAAAGAACGCGGTGAAGAATGGCTCAGTCGCTACGGCGGAGTGATGTCTTCGGAATTGACGCTACCCAAAGTACTGGAAACCTTTGAAAAAGCCCGCGAAGTATATGACGCAGCGGATTACTTTGTGAATCTGCTGGACTGGTTGACTTGGAAACTGACGGGGCGGCTGACTTTTGCGGCCGGGGACTCCGGTTATAAACGCAACTACCAAGACGGGTCTTATCCCTCGCCGGAATATCTAGAGGCGGTCTCTCCCGGTTTCGGTACCATGTTCCAAGACAAGATGGATGCCCCGATTCTGCCCTTGGGGGCGAAAGTGGAGGGACTCACTAGCACCGCCGCCGCTCTGTTGGGTCTGCCCGAGGGAATCGCGGTGGCCTCGGGGAATATCGACGCCCACGTGGTGGTCGCCGGGGCTAATGCGGTTAACCCCGGCCAGCTGACCGCGATTATGGGTACTTCTAACTGCTACGTGGTAAATTCCCCGGAGCTGCATGAGGTGCCAGGAACCTTCGGCGTAGTCTGGGGTGGCGGGGTTGACGGAGCTTGGGGATACGAAAGCGGGCAAACCGCCGTAGGCGATATTTTCGCCTGGTTCCTGGACAACTGTGTGCCCTCTAAGTACGAAAAAATGGCCGAAACAGCCGGGAAAACCGTGCACGAGATTCTCGAAGAACTCGCAGCCAAGCAAACGATTGGTGCCCACGGGCTGATTGCCTTGGACTGGCACAACGGTAACCGTTCGATTCTAGCCGATTCACGCCTGTCCGGCGCGATTCTGGGGCTGACTTTAACCACCAAGGCCGAAGATATTTACCGTGCCCTGTTGGAATCCACCTGTTTCGGGGCACGGGTGATTATTGAGAACCTCGAGAAACACGGGGTTGCGGTCGATGAAATCGTCGCCGCCGGGGGACTGTTGAAAAACCAGATGTACATGCAGATGCTGGCCGATATTACCCGCAAACCCATCACGATTTCCCTGGCGCCGCAAACCGGAGCGCTTGGGGCTGCGGTATTTGCGGCGGTCGCGGCCGGGATTTATCCCACCGCCAAGGAAGCCGCCGCCGCGATGGCACAGGTACAGCATCATGCTTACACCCCGAATCTAGAGGCCGCCCGCCTTTACGATGTGCTCTTTGGGTTCTATCAAGAATTACATGACCATTTCGGTCGCGGGGAATCCGAAATTATGCCGCGACTGAAAGCATTTCAAGCCCAGCAAAAGGCTGGCAACTCGTGAACCCGAAAATATCCCTAAGGGAACTGGACGCAACCACCCAAGCCGCCGTGGCGAAAACCCGGGAAACCGTGGCTCGATGGCACGCCGAGCTGCCCGCCAATAACCTGGTGGTGTGGACGGCTGGAAACGTGTCCCAGCGGGTTGCCGGCACCGAACTGTTCGTGATTAAGCCTTCCGGGGTGCGCTATGACGAACTAGCGGCCGACAATATGGTGGTGTGCGACCTTGAGGGGAACAAAATCGCAGATGGCACCGCTGAGACACTCCAGCCTTCCTCGGACACGGCGGCTCACGCCTATGTGTATCGGCATCTGCCCCAGGTCGGCGGGGTGGTGCACACGCATTCTCCCTATGCCACGGCCTTCGCGGCCATCTACCAGCCGATTCCCTGCGTGTTGACGATGATTGCCGACGAGTTCGGCGGGGAGATTCCCGTCGGACCCTTCGCTATCATCGGTGATGATTCCATCGGCCGGGGTATCGTGGAAACCCTGCGGGAATCACGCTCCCCAGCGGTACTGATGGGCAATCACGGACCGTTCACCGTGGGTAAAGATGCGAAAGCGGCAGTGAAAGCAGCGGTGATGGTGGAAGAAATCGCGAAAACCGTGACATTCGCAAAATCATTGGGAACCCCGCGCCCCATCGACCCTGCGGCCGTGGATGCCCTGTGGCAACGGTACCAAAATGTTTACGGTCAACCCGAAAACTAGCCCGACCCCAACTGAAAACAACATAGCAATCAATAAACTGCGGCACCAGCCGCCCGACAGAAAGATAAATAAATGGCAATAATGGCAGTTTTAGGCAGCGGTATCATGGCCACCGCCCTGTCTTTCCCTATGAGCGAGAATGGCCACGAAGTGCGCCTGGTGGGCACGCATTTGGATCGCGAAATCATTGATTCCATCCAGAAAACCGGGGTCCACCCTAATCTGGGATTGAAAGTCAATCCCGGGGTCAGCGCCTATCAGCTAGAAGATGCGCCAACAGCCTTTGCGGGAGCCGACGTGGTGATGTGTGGGGTGAATTCTTTTGGTATCGAGTGGATTGCCGAACAGTTCAAAACCCTGTTGCGACCGGGACAGAAATTGTTGTGCATCACCAAGGGGATGCGTGCCGATGCGGACGGCACCCTGCATCTGTTGCCAGAAATTATCCAAAACGCGCTGCCCAAGGAGCTGGTGGAACAGGTTTCGTGGAATGCGGTGGTTGGCCCGTCTATCGCCGGGGAAGTCGCGGTACACCACGACACCGCCGTGGTGTTCTGTGGGCACAACCAAGACGACTTGGAATACCTGGCCGACTTGTTCCGCACCGATTACTATCACGTGTGGACGTCTCTGGATTTCGTGGGTCACGAAACCGGGGCGGCCACCAAGAATATCTACGCTTTCGCGGCCGGATTCGCGGCCGGACTGTTGAAAGCCCAGGGCAAGGAAAACGACCGCTACGTCATGTATAACTATGGTTCCGCGATTTTCGCTCAGGGCCAAAAGGAAGTGCGCCAATTCGTGACTTTCATGGGGGGCATCCCCGAAACTGCGGATGGTCTGGGTGGGGTGGGCGACATGTTCGTCACCTCGATGGGTGGACGCAACGTAAAAGCCGGAACTTTCGTTGGCCAGGGGATTCCTTTTTCGCAGGTTCGTAGTGTACACATGAAGGGGGTGACCTTGGAGGGCGTCGCCGCGATTTCAGTTATCGGCAAGGCCTTGCGTGCTTTGACTTCACGAGGGGTCATCCAGGAAACCGACTTCCCCCTGTGTCGCTTCTTGTATTCGGTGGTAGAAGAGGACGCGCCGCTAAAGATGCCGTGGGACAAGTTCTTTGCTGACTTGCGGTAGTTTTCTGGTGCTTCTGATTCATGAGGGGCGAGCCGGGATTTTCGGCATTTTGCCGGGATTTTCGGCTTGCCCCTCATGAATTGGCCGCCGAATTCCCCAGGCGATTTCACAACCGAAGCGTTAGACTTTTAATATGCGAGTAATACGGTTTGACAAAGGCGATGGTACTTACGGATTCGGCGTACTGGAGGACGATTCGACGCGCGTGATGGTGCTGGCAGAAAATCCGCTGTATTCCCCAGGCAAGATTAATGCCACCGGCCAGATTCTGCAGCTAGAAGACGTGCGACTGGTGGCACCGGTGATACCAGCCTCGAAACTGGTAGGAGTCGGGGCGAACTTCTATGCTCCCGGCGCGGAACATACTCCCCCCGAGAGTGACCCAATCCTGTTCTTGAAACCCAATACCACGGTGATTGGGCCGGGCGCCCCGATTATGCTGCCGAAATGGGCGAAGGAAATCGTGCACGAAGCCGAGATTGGGGTGGTGATTAAACATCCTGCCAAGGATATCGACCCGGCACACTGGAAGGACTATGTCTTTGGCTACACTGTCGTTAACGATTTGACGGCGCGCGACGCGATGGCCGTGGACAAGACCTGGATGCGAGGCAAGAGTTTCGACACAGCCTGCCCGATTGGGCCGTGGATTGTGGTCGACCCGGATTTGGATCCACAAAACCTGCGGATTCGCTCCTGGGTGGATAGCGAATTGCGCCAAGACGACACCAGCGCGAATATGATTCATTCGGTTGCCAAATTGGTGGCCTATATTTCCCGGGTTACTACCCTGCTGCCCGGGGACGTGATTTTGACTGGCACCCCCGCCGGGTCGGGGACTTTGGAAGATGGCCAGACCATGACCTGCGAGGTGGAGGGTATCGGCACTTTGACGAATCCGGTACGCAGGTAGGGCGTTTCCCCCGGAATTGTCGCCTAGGGGGATGCCCGGCCAGTAGACTTCGAGTTAACCGATTTTTGGGGGTGGCGGTTTCGCTAAACTGGAGACATGTCTGAATCCTTGAATGCGCTGCTTGACCGGTTGGAAGACGCGGGGAAACTCGGCGACTCCCTCGAGGTGCTCTCCGGTTTCGAAGCCTGGGCGGAAAGCACCGGGAGACCCCTGTATCCCCACCAGCTGGAGGCCGCCGAACACATTATCCTTGAAGACCGTCATTTAATTGCCCCCACCCCTACGGGTTCAGGCAAATCCCTGATTGGGGTGGCGGGTATCTTGTGGGCCTTGGCGCGCGGCGGCGTGGCCTACTACACGGCGCCGTTGAAAGCTCTGGTTTCCGAGAAATTCTTTGACCTGGTGGATTTGTTTGGTGCCGCGAATGTGGGGATGATTACTGGGGATGGCTCGGTAAACGCCGCAGCGCCAATTATCTGTGCCACCGCCGAAATCCTGGCCAACCTTGCCCTGCGGTGGGGTGACACGCTGGACGTTGACACCGTAGTAATGGACGAATTTCACTACTACGGGGATGCCGAGCGCGGCTGGGCGTGGCAAGCTCCCCTGTTGCTGTTGCCCAACACGCGTTTCATTCTCATGAGTGCCACCCTGGGTGATACCACTTTTCTCCAGTCCGACTTGCAGCAACGCACCGGACGCGAAGTGGCGGTTTTGGATTCCGCGAAACGCCCCGTGCCCCTCGAAATGGAATACCGCGTCGAACTGATTGAAAAATTGCTGGTGGAACTGGCACATCACAATCAGCTCCCCGCTTATCTAGTGCATCCCTCGCAACGCGCGGCCGTCGAAGAAGCCAGCCGCCTGGCGGCGCTCGACCTGGATTTGGGATTGGATGCAACCCAGATACAGCGCTTGAAAACTGAGATCAAAACCGTAGGGTTCAACTCGGCTTTCGGTAAGACCTTGCGCCCCCTGTTGCTTAAAGGTATCGGGATTCACCACGCCGGAATGCTGCCGCGTTACCGCCGGTTAGTGGAACGTCTAGCTGGATTGGGTTTACTAAAGCTCATTAGTGGCACTGACACCCTGGGCGTAGGCATCAATGTGCCGATTCGCACGGTGGTTATGACCAGCCTGGTGAAATTCGACGGCGCCAAAGAACGACACTTGAACGCCCGGGAATTCCACCAGGTGGCGGGGCGCGCCGGGCGCGCCGGTTTCGACACGGCGGGGTACGTGTTTGTCCTTGCTCCCGAATGGGAAGTTGAAAACGCGGTGGCCTTGGCCAAGGCGGGGGATGACCCGAAACGCCAGGCGCGGGTGAAAAAGAAGCAAGCCCCCGAGGGGCGCGCCACCTGGAGTGAAGGCACTTTTAAACGCCTGGTGGACAGTGAACCCGGGGCACTCTCGCCCCGGTGGCAAATTACACATGCTATGGTGCTGTCTACCCTGCAACGCCCCGGGGACCAAGAAAGAAACCTCGCCGCACTCGCAAAAGACAACCACAATGTGTTGCGTTTCGGTGCCACTGCTGCGCAACGTCTGACCCAAACCCTGAACGAAATCCTGGATTCCCTGGTGCTCTCGGGAGTACTCAGACTAGGCACCCCCACCGGCTACGAACTGGTAGGGGATTTACCCGAGAACTTTGCTCTGAATCAATCTCTCGCGCCTTTTGCCCTGGATTTTTTGCACAGCTTCCACTGTTTCGAAAAACCGGATTTGCGGCCATCACCTAATGAACCCGAACCAGAAGAAGAGGAACACTTCCCCGTATCGGTGCTGTTTAACGAGGTTTTGGACGTAATCTCGGTAATCGAAGCGGTGCTTGACGACCCGCCGGCTCTGCTGCGCGCCCAGGAACGCAGCGAAAAAGACCGCGTGTTCGCCGAACTGAAAGCCGCCGGAGCCGACTATGAACAACGCCAGGCTGCCCTGGAGAAAATCACCTACCCGCGCCCGCTTGAAGACCAACTGAATGCCACCTTCGAGGTGTATTGCGAGGAAAACCCCTGGGCAAAATACTTTCAGCCCCGGGCTAAATCGGTGCTGCGCGACATGATAGAAACCGGGGCGACATTCTCTTCATATATTGCCTCGCTAGCTTCGGCTTATGCCGAAGGGCAGCTGCTGCGTTACCTTTCCGACGCGTGGCGTACTCTGAACCAAATCGTGCCCGAGCAGCTGCGGGTGCCGCGTTTCTTGGATGTGATGGAGTGGCTCCAGCAGCTGATTCGCGAAGTGGATTCCTCGCTGCTAGACGAGTGGAAATACCTAGAGAACCCGGATTTGCGCCGCGCCCCCACGGCGGATACCACGATTACGGACGCACCCGAACTTGCTTTCGGGCAACGTGCAGACGGCAGCTTTGACTGGCCAGCCAATCCCGAAGCCGCCGTGCGGGGCTTGCGCCGCGCCGCTATGACCTGGCTCGACGCGATGGCAGGCGACGAATTTGAACTGTTGACCCGCATGGAAAAAGACCTTCGGGAAGCCAGCTTAGAGCGCAGCGAGACCCTGCGGCAATTCCCCCCGTTAGGTGAGAAACACTGGGACACGATGCTCGGGGAGTTTTGGCAAGTTCATGACTTTATGGACGCCGGGGCGGAGGGACGCAACAAGAGAAACTTTGAGCTCTACACCATCAGCGACGAGGTGTTCCAGTTCACCCCCGAGGTGATGAAAATCGTAGACCAGATTGAAAACCGTAAACTGTGGGTGGCGGAATTGGCCATAGTTGACGGCAACAAGTATCTGGATTTCGCGTTTTATATGGCCATAGACCCGATGGCGACCCTGTCGACCACTCCGGCATGCCCAGCGTGGGTGCCTTTGGGGTTGTGGAGCCGACTGTGACGGCGCGTGACGGCGGGTAACGACGCGTGACGGCGGGTAACGGCGCGTAACGGCGGGCGCGACAACACCCCGTGGCCAAACGCCGAACACCAAACACCAAACGCCAAACAGCCAAACGCCGAACGACCGAATTACTGCAAAATCTGGCTTAACTCGTCCAGAACCGTTGTCCCCGCCCCCATCGATCCGGCCTGCGTGGCCATCGCAATGAAAACCCGATTGCCGCTGCGGTCTTGATACCAACCGAACTGGCGCACAGTGTATATCCCCCCACTTGGCCCCCAGCCGCCTTTAAACGTCGCCCCGGGCAGCCGCCCCATCCCCCAACGCTGCGAGGGGGAAATGTAGCGCATCTGTTCTATTACCCCACCGGCTTGCGCCTGGCACGGCAAAGTAGCCGCGAAACGCACCTGGTTCAAAGGGGTCCACTCGGTTTGCCCGAAAATCGAGAATCCGGCCGCGCGGCGCGTGGAGGGAACCACGGTATTTCGATCCCCCGACTGGCGTATCACCTTGGTTACAGCCTCGGCACGTTGCGCGTCGGTGTCGGCCACGCCGCGCCACAAACGGTCAGCCGCGTCATTGTCTGAAACGGTTATAGCCTGGCGGATGCTGTCTTTGAATTCGGCGGCTTTCCCGGCTTGGCTCACCGCCACGGCCAGCGGGACTTTGGAAGTAGACCAGGCGGGCCAGCCGCCCTCCGCCCCGGCGGTTACCAAGCCGTATTGGGGGTCGTACCAGGCCACGGCGATTTTCGCACCGGTGTTGGACGCGATGGTTTCAAATCTAAGACGTAACTGGGCGGCGTTGAGTCTGCCATTGCCAGGTGCCACCACAGTGGCTCCGTCACAGGCTTTCACGGGCGGTAACGCGGCGGTTCCGGTTGTCGCAGCGCTACCTTCCGGGGCTGGCGACGTGGCCTGCCCGGTCTCCGGGTCGCCGGTTTCCGGCAGGTTCGCGGGGGTGGTGGGGCACGGGTTAGCCGCGTCCCCCACCCCGTTGATTCCGCAGGTGCGGGGTTTTTCGGCTTCATGAGTTGCATGCGCGGATGGCGCCGAAGTCAGGGAATCTGAACCGGACGGGATTCCGGTTTTGGTGCCTACGGAATCACCGGGCGCCATTCGCTGTGTGCTGGCCGCCTTCGGGGTATCCGCCAAGGTGTTACCACCGTTCAGGTGGGTGAACGCCAAGATACCTCCGGCTAAAATCAGGGCAGCAACTAATGACATCGCGAAACCGATAGCCAACCAAAACATTTGACTATGCGCCGAGGCCGCAGCGTGTTGGGGATATTGGGAGTACTTCGGCGCTGTCGAACCCCCGGGAGGGTATTGGCCAACCGCCGTTTGGGTGGGAACCTGGCCTATTTGCCCCAGCTGGCTGGGCTGCTGCCCCGCAGCCTGCCGGGGATAGGAACTCATCTGTCCGGAAGCAGCATCGCGCGCGGCCTGCCCCAGTTCAGAAGGCTGCCAGGATTGATGTCGACCCATAATCGGTGGTGACCTCACAGACGCGGGATATTCAAATGTACCCCGTTGAAATCGGAATACGCCGATGTTACCGGAAGCTCGCGTCCATCGGGGAACCGAACAAACACCGCGTCGTCAGAACCTAGCGGCCGGGATGTCGTGACGGTAACCAAATACGCGGTGGTAATTGACTTCCGGGGCTGTTCGGCCTCTAGTTTCGCGATGGACTCGGGTTTCTTGGCGTGCGGCTGCGAGTGTTCTTCCAGCGAGCCGTACGCGGAAGTAAATGTGTCCAGATTCGTACGGTATCCCGCCAGGAAGTGCGGCACGAATCGGCCTTCCTCGGTGACCTCTCCGAAAGGTTCTTCGCCTTGCAGCAGGGGTCGGGGGTTGGCGTTTTCCGGCAGCTTAGTGCCGGAAAACGTGGATGTTTCGGTCTCTTCGGGGATGGGTTCGGGAATCTCTTTGGGGGTGGAGGGCTCCTCAGTTTCACGAGGTGTCGACGCGGTTTCATCCGCCGTGTCGATATCTGTGGTTTCCGCTAAACGCGATGCGGCCTCGTGGTCAATGGGCACCTCGGTAAAGGTGGGTCCAGTCACCGTCTCAATCCCGGTGGCCGGGGTCAGTAATTCGGCGGGATTAAGCGGTTCTAGTCCGGGAATGCCAGCCAGTCCCGCCGGGTATGCTGTTGTCACGGTGTCGCCCCCGCCGGGCTTGTCCCCCCTGTTGCGCGCGAGATTCTTGGGGGGCTGCGTTGCGTCTGGTCTTCCGTTTTCTACAGTGGCAGTTTCCGCAGCGGTTTCGGTGGCACGACTGGTTACCTCGGCGAAGCGTTTGTGGTTGGGGCTCGCGGTGCTGGCGACTTGATTTGCGGCCGCCACCGAGTTGGTCAAACTGGCTTTGCCGAGGTCAGGGTCGTTTCTGGCCTGGTCGAGGGCTTCGAGCGCTGCGGCGCTAAATTTGCCGGTCGCGTTGGTTTCGCCGGGTTCATGAGGTGCCTGTCCGGATGGCGCTTCGCCCGCAGAATACGGCTCGGTCTTAGAATCAGTGGTTTTGAGGCTGGACAAATCCAAGCCCACTCCCGGGGTGGGAAGATCCGGGGTCACTACTTCCGTCAAGGGTTCGTGGGGCGGCATCGCGATGCCGCTTGATTCCACAGCCCCCGCCGCATTGCCTGTGGCAGGGGTAAAGGGATTGCGGATGGGCTCAACCGGCGTGTCGACGGGTGGAACAGCCGGAGCCTCGCCGGGAAGATTGAAGGCTGGGGTTGTAGCGGCAACCGCCGCTGTTGGGGTTGTGCCCCCTGCCGGGCTATCCAAGCCATCCGCGCCGCCAACAGCGTCGCTGCCAGCAGCTAGCGTATCGGGTTCCGTCCCGGAATAAGTCTCGGTTCCCCAGCCAGGAGTCGCGAAACCGCCGGTATCTTCCGTGAATTCCGCGTTGGTTTCGGGGTATCCAGTCGCCTCAAAATCGCCGCCGCCCGCGTCGCCCATCCCCGCTGCCGTTTCGGTGGGGTAAGCATTATCGTCGTTATACCCAGTCGCGTCACTGTAGCCTTCGTCCCCACCAAATCCCGTTGCGAATTCACCGGTTCCCCCATTTTCCGGGCTGACTTGTTCGGGATACGCGTCGTATTGTTGATAACCATTCGACATATCGGTGGGAGTAAATGGGGTTTCCACCGCGAATTCGGACACATCCGGGTTTGTGCCCGGGGTTTCGGGGTAATCCGCGTATTCCGGGTACTGACCGGCTTCGCTCGGATTGTAGGTTTCGCCGTTGGTTTCCCCGCCCGCTGCCGCCATTCCGGTCTCGGTATAGCCGTCTTCCCCGAAGTTGGCCTCGTAGCCGGTTGCGGCTTCGTTCGCGTAAGCATCGCCATAACCGGCCGCTTCAAACTGGGCACTACCCGGGGCATCGTAGGGGTTATTGCCCTGGGGCATCGGGGTATCGTTCCCCGGCTGGGGCATTGCTTCCCAGTTCGTCTCGCCCGAATTTTCGGCGTAAACCCCGTCTTGCTCTTGGTATCCATAGTCCCCGGCGGGCACTCCCGGCTGGGCATAGCCGTAGGCAAAGTTCGGGTCACGGGGCACCTCGGGATACCCGCCGGGAGTGGTGTCCGCAGCCGAGCCGTCATTGCCCCAGGTTTCGGGTTGCCCATAGGCTTCGAATCCCGGGTCGGGAGCGTTCCCGTAGCCGCCGGATTCCATCGGGTATGGGTTGGGGCTCGGGGTGTCGGTGGGGGGAGGGAAGGCGTCTTCATGAGGCGCCATTTCCGCTGCGGGCGTTTCGCCGAAATCATCGAATCCGGTCGCTTCTTCTGTCTCGATTAACCCGATTTCCCCAGGCAGTTCCGCCTCGGTTTCCCCGTCATCTTCAGTCAAATCAACATCTGGCATATCCGCTGCCATCGACTCGGTTGGCGAGCCCGCCGGAAAACCATATCCGGGAATCGCGCCGCCCTGGTTCGCTTGCCCGGACGGAACCGTAGTTTCTGCTGGAATCGCAGCGGACTCGTCTTGATTCGGGTTTCCCCCGTCGTAATCAGCGTATTCGCCTTCCTCATCATTGTAATCCGAGGCATATTCGCCCGGCGCTACCGGCGAGAAGCCATATCCCGAGGATGCCCCAAAGGCCGTGGAATCCGCATCTGGCTGGGGATAGAGCGGCGGATAATCCGGATAATTTTGGGGTGAGGAAGCCGGGGATTGTCCCGGAGCTTGCATCCAGTCCAGGCTGTCCCCGGGGTACTGGGGAGCCTCGTTAAAATCGCCAACGCCAGGTTGCCGCGCCGGCGGGGTTCCTAAAACAGACGAGTATCCTGGCGAATTAGGTGCCGTTTCGCTGGCACCTAATGAATCCGCCTTATCCGCCGCGCTCGGGGCGGCATCCAACGGAACCGCGCCACCCACGCTAGCGCCTAATGAAAGCATATTCCCCGCCGTCACCGGGGCACCACCCGCCGCCGAGTCACCCAAAGCCACCGGCGCGGAAACCTCGGCGGGCAACTCGCCAGCCGCCGCCGCCTGCTGGGCAGCCTCCGCTTCCAAAGCCGGACCGTCGACCTGTAGCACCTGATAGCGCTGGTCAGACGGCGGAATTCCATAGGCATTCTCGTAGGCTTCCAGCGTGGCCGCGACCTGATCCAGATAATCATCCACCGCGTCTTGGTCATAACCCACCCGCATCCGGGTATAGTCAAAGTCAACCTCGCGCACATCCACGCCCCGCACCGTGATATAGGTCAAATCCACTTCGGCCTCGGGAGCGGCACTCAACGCCTCGTAATAGGAAAGAACCCGCACGACTTCATCAAGATAGTCGTCAATCTGGTTTTGATCGTAACCATCCCGGAATTTCGTTGCCGGAAACTGTACCGTGAAAACATCTTCACTGGTCAACAGTTGAGGGGTGTATTCCTCGCTCATAGAAAACGGTCCTTTCCCCGTAAAAACGCAGCTAAGAGAAATTTACCGAATTTTGCGGGCATTTTCCTAACAATACGCCGAGTATTGCTTAATAATTGCCCGAAGCTGTCGGTTTTTACAAATAATGCACTCCCGGAACCACTGTTACTATGATAAATCCGGGGTGTTTCTTATCCTGACGGGGACAGACACCTTTAGTGAGGCTGTTGAGACACGAGAGAAAGACAGGAACATGCGCGTACATATCGGCACAGATCACGCCGGATTTGCGGAAAAAGAAGAACTAGTAAAGTGGCTGAAATCCCAGGGCTACGAGGTTGTCGACCACGGGGCTTTGACTTTTAACAGCGAAGACGACTATCCCGGGTTTTGTATCGCTTGCGCCCAAGGCGTCGTGGAAGATCCAGGCTCCTTGGGGATTGTGATTGGGGGTTCAGGCAACGGGGAACAGATGGCGGCAAACCTGGTTGACGGGATTCGCGCCGCCCTGGTGTGGAACCCAGAGGTCGCCAGCTTGGCGCGGCTGCACAACGATGCGAACGTGATTTCCTTGGGGGCACGCCAGCATTCCATAGCCGAAATGCAGGAGCTGACCAAGGTGTTTTTGGAAACGAAGTTTTCCGGCGAAGCGCGCCACGCTCGGCGCATCGCCCAGATGCGAGACTTCGAGGCCGCCCGGCCGTAAGCCGGGATTGCCGGGATTGCCGGGATTAGGGACGGCCTGGAAGTTATTCAGCGCTTAAAGTGGTGTGGTCACCCCTGGGGGGTGACCACACCACTTGATTTTCGAAAGGCACCTCATGAACCGAGATATTTAGCGAACCGAGTCAACCGACCGACACCACCCAACCCGGTTCCCCCGGGAATCAGTATTTGAACTGGTTCACACTGTGGCGCATCTCGGTGCCAAGTTTATGCATCTTTTCGGTAGAAGTGTTGATTCCCTGCGTGGTTTGCCGCACACCTTCCGCCATTTCCACGAACTGTCCGGTGGTGTCCGCAATGGAGCTGGCTCCTGTCGCGGCCTCTGACACGGAATGCGACATTTCGTTGGTGGTGGCGGATTGTTGCTCTACGGCGGCCGCAATCGTGGCCTGGTAATCGTTGATTTGATTGATGATTTCCGAGATGCGCTCAATCGCAGCCACTGCCCCGGCGGTGTCTTCTTGAATTGCCGCTATCTTGGTGGAAATCACATCGGTAGCTTTTCCGGTTTCCCCGGCGAGGTCTTTGACTTCCCCAGCGACCACCGCGAAGCCCTTGCCGGCATCCCCAGCGCGGGCGGCCTCGATGGTGGCATTTAGAGCCAACAGGTTGGTTTGCTCGGAAATCCCGGTAATGGTCTTGACGACCTCTCCGATTTCTTTAGAGGACACCGCCAAGGCCGCCACGGTTTCCTTGGTGCGCGCGGCGGTTTCGGTGGCCTCATTGGCCACACGCGAAGCCTCGTTGGCGTTAGAGGAAATCTCGCGGATGGATGCCCCCATTTCTTCGGCTCCGGCCGCTACGGTCTGGATGGACTGGGATACGTCCCCAGCCGCCCCGGAAACCACCTCGGTTTGCGCAACCAGCTCGTTGATATTGTCCATAGCCGCGTGAATCGCGCCGACTACCGTAGTGATGTTACTGTCGAGGGAATCCGCCCCGCCGCCAATCTTTTGGAAATTGGCTTGACTGGTTTCTTGGGCGTGGTTCAAAGAGGTCGCCAACTGGCCGAATTCGTCGCGCGAGGTCACTTCGGCTCGTGCCGTGGTGTTGCCCTGTGCCAGTTCGCTCATAGCATAGGTGATGGAGTTTACCCGCCGACGAATCTTAGAGGTCAGCTGGTAGGTAATAAGGGCGACAATCCCCAACACCACCAGGAATTCGACTATGCACAGCACCCGCAGGAAGGGCAGTACCGCACCGACTTGTTCACTGTCAGTCTTCAGCTCTTGGCGTTGCAAATCACGGAACTGGTCGTTGGTCGCGTCGAAGTCTTTGAAGCTGGCGAACAGCTTCTCGAACTGCGCGGCGGCTTTCGCCCGGTCACGAGACTGGGTTACCTGTTGGGTTTGGTTAATCTCGCCCACCAAATCAGTGGCTTTGCCCTTGAGGTCTTTGGCCAGTGCCACCAGTTGCGGGTCGTCAATCTTGTCCAACAGGGCAATTTGGGTGTTGACCTGGTTGAGGGTGGTACCAATCTCGGAGACGGTGGCATCGGCGTTGCCCCCACCGTTGAAGATCTCAGAGGCCAAACGACTCTGCAGCTCGGTTAGATAGTTGATTTCGTAGCGCAGCACCCAGGCATCGTTGGTACGTTCCCGTGCCACCTCGTAGGCGCCCTGTTTGGTGTTGTACACCTGGATGCCAATCACGAACTGCACCAGCATAATCAGCATACAGGCCAGGGCGGCGATGCCGATATAGGCTATCTGCAGGATAAACGGGGGACGGGCTTTGGCGTAGGTGTCGACCTCTAGGGGTTGTCCTTTGGCGCGTTTTCCGCCTTTGCGCGCGTTGGTTGGGGTGGCTTCGGTTTCACGAGGTGCCATTTCAATGGTGTCGTTTTCTAGCGTTGCAACCTGGTTTTCACTCATTGTTCGCGCCCCCTTCACTCGTGGTCACCTGTCTTAGTTTCAAATCCGCAAAGAACTCGAGAATCTGGGTGGTTTCTTCGCGCATTCCCGAAACAACTTGGGTGCCTTGGGAATAGATATCCGCCAGGCCTTGGGTGTTGCGTGCGATATCCGCGACATTCTCTGCGATGGTAACCGAGGAATCCGAGGCTTCCTGGACGGATCGCGCCATCTCGGCGGTGGTGGCGGTCTGTTCCTCTACCGCCGCCGCAATCGTCGTTTGATAATCATTAATCGAAGCAATAATCCCCGAAATCTCCTCAATGGCTGCGACCGCCGAATCTGTGTCTTTTTGAATCTGTTCGATACGCGCAGCCACGTCTTGGGTGGCGGCAGAGGTTTCGGCCGCGAGGTCTTTGACCTCTGAGGCCACCACGGCGAAGCCTTTACCGGCTTCCCCGGCGCGCGCGGCTTCGATGGTGGCGTTTAGTGCCAGCAGGTTGGTTTGCTCGGCCACAGCGGTAATGGTCTCGATGACTTCCCCGATTTCTTGCGAGGAAACCCCCAGTTTCGCCACGGTTTCGTTGGTGCGCTGGGCAACTTCGGTGGCTTCGGCCGCTATCTTGGCGGCTTCGTTGGCATTAGAGGAAATCTCGCGGATGGAAGCCCCCATTTCTTCGGCCCCAGCGGCAACAGTAGAAATATTGGAAGACACTTGTTCGGCGGCAGCGGCACCATTGTTGATGAAGTCCAGGCTCTTGTCGATTTGTTCGGAGCCGGTTTTAGCGTGTTCGAGGACTTCATCCATGGCATCCAAGGTGCTTTGCAGGTTATCGCGGGTTTCACCCATAGACTTGGAAACCTGTACCAAGACGGTTTCGATGTTGCGCGACATATCCCCAATTTCATCATTGGAACGCGGCCCGAAGGTATCTGTGAAATCATTACGGCCATAGTGGCGGATATTCCATTGCAAGGCGCGGATACCGCGTTCTACGGGTCGACCCAGTGGCAACGGCAGGGACAAAACAATTACCCCAGTTACCACCAAAATAACGATGCCAACAATAATGGTGGTGCGATTAGCATCCGCGGTGGCCTGGCTACCGGCTTTGGCTGCTACCGTGTATCCGTCCAGCATGGCGCGAGCCGTGTTCAGGAAGGTGCCGTCTGCTTCCCCGCTGCGCTGCGCCACGAATTGTGCGAAGTCCTTAATCAAGTTAGCCTTTTCGCTTTCCCCAGCCGAGGGATATTGGCTCTTGAAGGCATCAAACTTGGTGCGGAAATCGGTATAGGACGCTTCCAAACGAGTGAAGAGATCCGCAATGTTATAGGTTTGGCCATCCCCGGGATTAACTATTTTCGCCGGCAGTTTCTCGGTCTTGAGTTTTTCCATACCGGCCGCCACTAAATCCAGGTTCTGGGCAGCAGATTCAATGGATTTATCCGTGCTGCTGCTCCCAATCATAGTAGCATCAATCATGGTATCAAGCCAGGCCACCCGGGTTTCGTGAACTAGCTTCCGTTGACCGGTTTCTAACAGTTGTTCATTCCCCATCCCGATAAGCTTGCCCACAGACAAAAGCATGGCCACTAGCATTACCAATAAAAGAACCAGGCTTACCACCGACATTATGCCGATTTTCAGGCCTACCCCTGATAACCTACGCTGTTTCAACGTTTCAACTCCCTTTGATAGAACCGGTACATCCCGTTAAGCATACCTCCCCCAAGGGCTTGACAGTAGTATTTTAAAGCCCTAAATCAGTAAATAAATTGCCATAAATCAACCAACAGTTATCCTAAATACCGCCAGTTAAAAACCCAGTCGATTCAGCATTTTAGGGTCTTTCTGCCAGTCCTTGGCGGTTCGCACATGTAAATCTAGATATACATGGCGGTTTAACAAAGCCTCTATTTGCGGCCGGGCTCGCATTCCGATTTCCTTCAGACGCCCCCCTTTACGCCCAATAATAATTGACTTTTGAGAGTCTCTCTCAACGAAGAGATTGACCACGATTCGCCAGGTCTTATCACGAATAATTTCCTCGACTTGCACCGCCAGGGAATGTGGCAGCTCTTGTCCCAGTCCCTCCAAGGCGGCCTCGCGGATTAGCTCGGCAATCATAACCTCGTCGTCTTCGTCACTGTCTTGCCCGGCCGGGTACAACGGCGGGGACAGCGGCATCAGCCCTCCCAGCAGGTCAATCAACAGTTCCACCTGTTTGCCTTGCACCGCCGAAACTGGGACAATCTCGCGGAAATCATAGAGTTCGTTTAACGCCAGCAGCTGCGCGGCAATCTGATTGGGGGTGGCTACATCGGTTTTGGTAACCACTGCCAGGGCAGGAATCCGGTTGGCTCGCAGTTGTTTTTCTACGATTCGTCGGTCGCCCGGCCCTATCTCTTGGTCGGCGGGAACACAGAATACCAGCAAATCCACATCCGCCTGGGCTTCCTCGACCCGGTCGTTGAGGCGCTGCCCCAACAGCGTGCGCGGGCGGTGAATTCCTGGAGTATCCACCAAAACCAGTTGAAAACCCGGGCGATGCACGATGCCACGCGCCACGTGGCGCGTGGTTTCCGGTCGCGCGGAAGTAATCGCGATTTTCCGCCCCACCATCTCGTTTATCAGCGTGGATTTGCCTACGTTTGGCCGCCCCAGCACCGCGACGAAACCGGCACGGAAATCCTCGGGCCACTCGGTTAACAGTCCCGTATCTTGCATCCCTTTAGCTTAGCGGTTTACCCGAATATAGACACATAACTAAAGTACCCACACCTGAACGACGGAAACCTGACGGCGCCTGCCCCCCGCCTCTACCGCACGCAAACGCAGGCCGGCAATCTCGGCTTCCGCCCCCACCAGCGGCACCATTCCCACCGCCTTGGTCAGCAAGCCGCCCACCGTATCCACGTCCTCATCCTCGATTTCGGTTCCCAACAGGTCATTCAAATCCACCAACGGCAGCCGCGCCGCCACCACCCACGACCCGTCTGGCTGTGCCTCAGGCTCTCGTTCGTCGTGATCGTGTTCGTCGGCTACCTCGCCGATAACCTCTTCCACCAGGTCTTCGAGTGTCACCAGCCCGGCAATCACTCCGTATTCATCGACCAGAATCGCGATGTGATACGCTCCAGCCTGCATCTCGCGCAGGGTATCGTCCACCAGGTTCGTTTCGGGGATAAACTGCGCCTCGCGTTGGGCTTGTTCTGCGGTCATGAGGCGCGATGCCCCGGTTTCATCCTCGTGAATCCGGCGCAAGACATCCTTCAGATACAGAATCCCGCGCACATCGTCAGAATCCTCGCCCACCACCGGAATCCGGGAAAACCCAGAGCGCACAAACAGAGTCAGGGCGTTATCCAGGGATTCATCCGACCCGATAGTCACCATATCCACGCGGGGCACCATCACCTCGCGCACTAAAGTACGTCCCATTTCAAACACCGACCAGATCATTTCCCTATCGGCGGCCTCTATCGTGTCCGGTTCGCCCATTTGATCCACCATTTCTCGCAAATCATTGGCGACCTCGTCGCGGGCTTCCTGGTCGGTTTGGGCGGCTGGCCCGCGCGCGGCCTTCCACATTCGCCCTATCGGTTTACCCAACCGCCATACCCGGGTAATAAAGCCCGCCAGGTAGCGAATCGTGGTTTCGGGATAGCGCCGCCCCATCCAGTTCGCCGGCAGGGTCAACAGCATCAAAGCCAAGCCCCCGGTCGCTGTCAAGGCCAGAGCCACTGCCCACCACAACCAGGGGATTTGCGAAGCCAACAGGGCAGCCGACCCCAGGGCGGCCGCGACAGTCACCGAACGGGTAGAACGAATATAGGCCAAGACTTCCCGGCGGTGTTCGGCTAGATGATGAATCGCGGCGGCGTGTTTCGCACCGGCCTCCTCGAGGTCTTTGGCACTGGCCTGGGTAAGGCGAGTCATCGCTCCCTCACCCAGGGACAGGGGCACTGTGACCAGGAAGGACAGAGTCGACACCAGTCCCAGAATCGCATACGCCAGGGAGGAAAAAATCATAGGTTTACCCTTCGGTTCCGGGATGGCACCTCATGAAACCGATACCGCCGACGCAACCGCCCCCAAACGCGACCATCCCCGCACGCCGACCCGCCGGGGACATCCCCGCACGTCGACCTGTCACCGTGAAACCTGACACGCCACACCCTACCTTTGCGCGAGGAAACTGAGCAACAGGCGCCGCTGCAAGGTGAACATGGTTTTTTCTTCCTCCTCGGTGACATGGTCGAATCCCAGCAGATGCAGCAGGCCGTGCACCGTCAACAGCAACATTTCCTCTACCGCAGAGTGCCCCGCATCGCGCGCCTGCTCGGCGGCCACATCCGGACACAGCACGATATCACCGAGCATCCCGCCAGCGGAGGGCTGGCCTTCCTGACCGGGGGTCAACTCGTCCATCGGGAAAGACAACACATCGGTGGGTCCAGGCAAATCCATCCAGCGAATATGCAGGTCAGTCATGGTCGCCATATCCACCATCATCAGGTTCACTTCGGCGGCGGGCGACACGTAGAGTTGCTCGAGACAAAACGATATCAACGCCACGAACTCGGTGGCATCCAAGTCCCACTCGGTTTCATTATTGACTTCCACTGACATGGCGGTTCCCTTCGGTTTGGTGGTTGCTTCTTAGTGTATTCCGTTTTCACGAGGTGCTAGCGCGTGTCCCGGGCGGGCTCGGAGTGGCGCCCGGCTAGAATCCCGAGGTGTCGGGCTGGTTCTGGGTGGCCTCAAAGTCTTGATACGCGCCAATAATTTCCCCCACCAAAGAATGGCGCACCACGTCGGCGGCCGTGAGATAAGAAAAGGCAATATCTGGAACCCCGGCCAAGATATTTTGCACTTGACGCAACCCGGAGGGTTGGCGGTGCGGCAGGTCAATCTGGGTAATATCCCCGGTCACAACCATTTTGGAGTCGAAACCCAGGCGAGTCAAGAACATTTTCATCTGTTCACTGGTGGTGTTTTGGGCTTCGTCCAGCACCACAAAGGCACCGTTCAGGGTGCGTCCGCGCATATAGGCCAGAGCAGCGACTTCAATGGTGCCATCGGAAAGCATTTTAGTGATACTGCCAGGATCGAGCATTTCCCGCAAAGCGTCGTAAAGCGGGCGCAGATACGGGTCGATTTTATCGGTGAGCGTCCCGGGTAAAAACCCCAGGGTTTCCCCGGCTTCCACCGCCGGGCGGGTCAGGATTAAGCGGGAGACCTCGCCGTCGAGCAGCGCCCGGACGGCTCGCGCCATCGCCAGATAGGTTTTCCCGGTGCCGGCCGGTCCAATCCCGAAGGTAATAGTATGCGTGTCGATATCCCGAAGGTACCCCGCTTGACCTGGGGTTTTGGGGCGAATCACCCGTTCGCGGTTCACCAGCACTGCCCGGTCGTTGAAAGCGACGCGGGCATCCGGGCGAGCGGCCGAACGGATGTTCAGGCGGTCGGCGGTGCGGTTAGGGTTCGACGCAGTTGCTCCCGTTTGACTCCACGTCCCCGCGTTGACCTCTGTCCAGTCTTGTTCCCCGGCGTGACGCTTGCGCGACTGCTTGTGTTCTGGGGCGCGGGTGTCTGGGTGGTTTTGTCCGCTGAGAGGCCGGTTCTGGCCGTGTTCCCCAGCGTGTTCGAATCGCGGGGTGGCCGAATCGGCAGCGATCAGTCGGTGCACGGCTTGCGTGGCGAGGGCGAGTTCATGAGTCGCCCCTTGAATCAGCACCGCTTCGCCGTTACACCAAAAGCTCAGCTGCGGGAAATCCGCTTCTAGCGCCCGCAGATTGGCATCCTCTATCCCGAGCACGCCGAGAATGTCAACCTCGGGCGGTATCGGCACCGCTATTCGCTTGGTGTTTTCCATATCCCTCCATTCTACATCCTACGCTTTGACGTTTCCCCGCTACGTTTTGCTTTTCATGAGTGGCAAGGTATTCGAGAACATCTTGTTGGATATCCAAGGCGGATTCGTTTCGGGGTTGCAGCCTCTCAGCCCATTCCCGCCCAGGATGAAGCGTGTCCCAGCGGGGACGCATTCCTTGATACCGTCCGGCACCAGGATTATGGTTACCCAACCCATCAGCGATTGCATTCCACACGGGACTGTGCATCCGAATCGCTACCACTTCCGCCAGTGGAATCCAGGTGGGAGCCACCGTCAGAACCCTAACTTGAAAATCCTCGACACCTAGGTTTTTAGCTAATTCAATGGATTTACGATGATTTTGAATTCTGGCATACAGTTTAGAGCCAACCGTCGAATAAACCTGTGCCGGGTCACCTTTTCGCGCGTTTTCTGCCTCAGCTTTTCCCACATATATAGCCCAGGAACCTGGTGTTGTTCGGTTTCTTTCCGCCAGCAGTCGGTAAGCCGGATGCTCGCCGGTATAGTACAACGCGTAAATTCCCGCCCCGTCGAATTTCTCTAGGTCTAACAGTGAAATCACTGGCTGGTCATCCAGTGCTCGGGCAATCGAAGTACCCAGGTTCTCGTAACTCAAAGGATCAAAATACCCAGTCATGCCAGCACTCCTTCACAAACCTGAGCTGTGGCGTAAACCCGTTGTTGGCGCGCGGCAAGACAATGTAAGGCTATGTCCAGTTCCAGATGCTCGACCACGCTGGAGACAACCTTTTGGGCAAGCAACACCGGCACCGCGTTACCTAGTTGACGCATCGTTTCCGTCCAGGCACCGTGCAAAACATAGCGGTCAGGGAACGTCTGTATCCGAGCCGCTTCGCGGGCAGAAAAATAACGCAAAGCACCATCGGGGAATCGGATCATGTTCTCGCCCCCGGGAACCCCATGAACCCCTGCTTTCAAAGCCTTCGCCGGTTCATCTAAAGGTGAACCGGTATGTCCCGGATATGCTTTAGCCCCAGGTTGAAACTCATGGTTCAGCCACTGCCGACTTTCAGGGGAGCCCGGCTCGGGCAGTCCTGTCAAGGCATCTCGCACTGTGCGCCATGGCAGTCGCGAATCCGCCACCGGGGGCAACTGAGCAAAATGACGGCCTTTAATCGCAATTCGGTGTCGCTCCCAATATTCGCCAGATTCCTGGGCAGCCCGTAAGGCTGATGCCGAATGGGTCGGAGCCGGGAAACTCCATCCCGCATCAACATCACTGCGAAAGCCCACCATAAACACCCGATGCCGCCGCTGTGGTACCCCGTAGTCAGCCGCATCGACCACCGTGGTAACCAGCCGGTATTGCAAATCCGACACCACCGAAGTGTGTTCCCTTTGCAAACGACGGAAATGCTCCACCCAAGACTCGCTGCTTCGCGCCTTAAGCTCCGGGTGCTGCAAACGCAACTTAATGTATTCAAAGTAGTCCGCAAAGGCCGCGCGGGTCAGCCCTTTGACATTTTCGATAACAAAAGCTCGGGGGCGAAGTTTTTCGATAACCGCCGTAGTCGTAGGGAACATATCGCGCGGGTCATCCGCACTTCGTGCCACACCGCCCAAAGAAAAGGGCTGACACGGTGGGCCGGCCGTAATAATGTCAATCCTTTGCCTCGATAATTCGCGCCCCCAGTCCACCAAGCGCACATCGCCTTCCAGCACTCGCACTCCGCGCACCAAGGGATAATCAAGACGCGCGTTTTCACGTATAGTTTCACACGCCCCACGATTCCACTCGGCCACTGCCAAATGTTCAACGCCCGCCAGCGCAGACCCCAGTAGCAGCCCCCCGCCGCCCGCAAATAATTCAATGCCAGTAACTGTCATATGTCCTCCCAGAATTAACCATTGCAGCCAGTGTCTCACACCCCCCATCCCCAAAAATTCTCTAAGTTGACAACAGGGTTTTTAGTGTGTTTTCAGCGCAAATACCGCCGTTTCACTGCCGACTAACGCAAAGAGGGCACTGGCGCTACCAGGAACCAAGAGTGGCCTGGATAATGGCCAAAGCGACCGGACCGGCGGTGGAACAGCGCAGCACACTGGATCCCAACAAGACGATTTCCGCGCCCATCGCCCGAAACCCCGCTAGTTCCCCCTCGGTGATGCCACCCTCCGGGCCGACCACCACCGCGATTTCCATTGTCCCACCAAGGTTTCCCGCGCCAAGGTTTCCCGCACCGCTCAGCTCCCCGCCGAGTTCATGAGGTGCCTCCCGGGATATCGCCCTCAGCAGCACACTCAACCGTTCCGAGGCACTCTCGTGCAGAACAAACACCCGCCCCCCGGCGGCAATAATCCGCCTTGTCTCGGCAAAAACACTGTTTTCATCGCCCGCACCGCGCCGCGAACTGGGCGACACCCCGGTTCCAGAATCGGCGCACCCCGCCCCGGATTCCACGTATTCCCCGACCTCAGCCAACCGGGACTGCCGGGACTGTTTCAAGGCGGAAACCGCCAGATTCTGCCACTTTTCACGCCCCTTGACTTGCTTGGCGCGTCCATCCCACCGGGACACCGAACGCGCAGCCCCCCAGGGCACCACCCGCAACGCCCCAATCTCACAGGCAGCCTCCAGAGCCTGTAAATCGCGCTTTTCCTTGGCCAAAGCCTGAATCAAAGTCAGACGCAACGCCGGGCACGCCTCGAAACGCGGCGCTTCCACCAGCCGAAACCGCAAATCCGTCCCCGATCCAACTAGTTCCGCCCCAGCGCGCCAGCCCCGACCGTCCACCAGATCCACGACCTCGCCCGCTCGCAGCCGTTTCACACTCGCATGGTGTGCTTCCGCGCCGGTCAACCGGGTTTCCGTTCCGGCCTCCAGCTTCATGAGGCGCGTCCCGATTCCCCCGGCTTTTCCCCCGGAATCCCGGACAGCTCCCCATCCCGAATCAGCGCCTGAATCCGGGATGGCACCTCGTGAAGCCGAAACATCAACCGCCCCCAGCAAGCCCGGCGCGGCCAATAAAAACACCTGGCGAGTCACTTAGCGCCACCGCCGGGAACCACCCGCGCCGCGATTACTACCGGATGGCGCCCCGGACGAAGCACCCCCGCCCGAATGACCCGCATCCCGAACCTGACCACCGACAAAGCCGCCCGCAGCACCGTCCCCCGCAATATTCGCGGCAGCGTCGCCCGCTGTCAGGAAACCTTCGCTATCTTCCCCACGCAGCCGCGCCAGCTCCAGCAACAACTCGCGCTGGCGCGTATCCAAATCCATCGGAACTTCCACATCCAGATGAACATACAAATCCCCGCGCCCGGGTCGCTGCAAACGCCCCACTCCCAGGCCTTTAAGCTTGATAACCCCGTCGGGCTGGGAACCGGGTTCGACCGTGATTTCACGTGGCCCGTCCAGGGTTTCCAAGGCGTATTTCAACCCCAGAGCCGCGCCCGTCATCGGAATTCGCACCCGAGTGTGCAGGTCATCGCCACGACGCTGCAACATCTGGTGGGGCAGCTCCTTGATTTCGACGTACAAGTCCCCGGGAACTCCCCCGGCACGTCCGACCTCGCCCTCGCCGCTGAGCCGGATTCGCGTCCCGGTTTCCACCCCGGTAGGCACTTCCACCTTGATTTTCCGCGTGGCGCGCACCCGGCCTTCCCCGGAACAATCCGCGCAAGGGTGGCTGATAACAGTACCGTGTCCCCCACAAGCCTGGCACGGGGTGGTGGTCATGACTTGCCCCAGAAAGGATCTGGCCATGCGCTGCACCGAACCGCTGCCACCACAGGTTTTACAGGTTTGCGGGCGGGTGCCAGGCTGGCAGCACGTCCCTTTACAGGCCTTGCAACGCACGAAAGTGTTGACCTTTATCTCTCTAGTTGTCCCAAAAGCGACATCTTCCAGACTGACTTCGATGGTGGTCAGAATATCCTGGCCGCGAGTCCCGCGAGGGGTCGGCCCGCTAGCTCCGGCGGCTGCCCCAAAGAATTCTTGGATAATGTCAGCGAAACCGAAGCCCGCCGCCGACGCGCCGCCCATTCCGCTGAACCCGGAGCCGCCCAAGTCGTATTGCGCACGCTTGTCGGGGTTGGACAAGACCTCGTAGGCGGCGGTGACCTCTTTAAATTTCTCTTCGGCTTCCAATCCGGCGACATCGGGGTGCAGTTTACGCGCCAGACGCCGATAGGCCTTCTTTATCTCTTCGGCACTGGCATCGCGGCTGATCCCTAGGGTTTCGTAATAGTCACTCACTTTGTCTCTCTCGTTTGCATGGGTGGTTTTCGGATTCTCTTTCGCTGGGAGCGGGTGGGGCGTTTTCATGAGGCGCTGGCCGCCTCGCGTCCACTTTGCCCCTTCGCGGGCTTCACTGACGCAGGAACCCCGACAGGTATCTGGCGACGGCTCGTACCGCCCGCATCGAACCAGGATAGTCCATCCGGGTCGGGCCTATCACCCCAACATGTGCCCGGGTTGCCCCGGAAGTGTCATAGCTAGAGGACACGATGGCCGTGTCGCGCAACACTTCATGCCCGGATTCCTGGCCGATAATCACCGATACCGGTTCGGGTTCGTGCATCTGGCTGAACAGTTTCAGCAACACGACTTGTTCTTCCAGCGCTTCTACCAGCGGGGTCAGGGTTTCTTGGAAGTCGCCAGATCGCGCCAAGTTCGCCATTCCCGCCATAACGATGCGGCTTTCGGCTTGACCCGAGGCGAGGGTGGCGGCGATAGCCTCGCCCAGGACACGGGCGTTTTCCCGGGTTTCCGGGGCGGACAGGGGGTCGCACCACTGGGTGGAGGCCTGTTGCTGGGGGTTGCGGGGGGTTGCGGGTTCGCGTTGGGGGGCGTGGTGGCTTGGGGTTTCCTCGGTTTCACGAGGTGCCATCCCGGTACCGGGCGTAAATTCGCTTTGTGTCCCACCCGGGGTTTCCGTGGTGGCGAACACGTTTTCTAGCGACCGAGCCAAGCTGTTCAACTCGCTTTGCGTGGTTCCACAGGGCAGGTTCACCAGGACTTGATCCACCCTCCCGCTAGAGGCAATCACAACCGCCAGTACCCGGCGGATTGGTTCCGCGCCCATCCCCACCAGTTCCAGGTGGCGCAAAGTGGACTGTTTAAAGGCTGGGAATTCAATCACCGCCGTCTGTCGGGTCAAATGCGCCAACAGCCGCACCGTGCGTTCCATCACGTCGTCGAGTCCGACTGCGGCCGAAAAGAACTCGGTGATGGCCTGGCGTTCCGGGGCGGAAAGCGGTTTAATCTGGTCGATTTGGTCGACAAAGAACCGGTAGCCCTTGTCGGTGGGTACCCGCCCGGCGGAAGTGTGGGGTTGGCGAATCAGGCCTTCTTCCTCTAAAGCGGCCATGTCATTGCGGATAGTGGCCGCAGAAACCCCCAGGGAATACCTTTCTACCAGGGACTTCGACCCCACGGGTTCCTGGGTTTCCACGTAATCAGAGACGATGGCGCGCAACACGTCCAGCCGCCTATCAGCGGTTTTATCAAACATTATCGTCTCCTTTCGCTTGTATCCCGGGCTGGCACCTCGTGAATCCGTCCCCAAAAGTACCGCCACAAACCGAACGCAACCGACAGTCGTATCCTGGCCACCTTAGCACTCGGTATCCCCGATTGCTAAGTTTACTCTTTTCATCGGGAAAACCGCCACTTCGTCGAGTTATCCCCAAAACGCGTCCAGACCGGTAAAATCAAGGGGTGAAACAAAGCGGCGAAACGAAGACTCCCGCGCTGGTGACATGGCAACGCCAGCTAGGATGGGCGATGATAATTGTGGCCGGAATCGGGGCGGTATTGGCGTTTTTGCACCTGGGAGGGCGCGTGGCGCACCTGGGGGCGGGGGGGCTGAAACTGCCCGCCCCAGATACTTGGGTGGGGTATCAGGGGTCATTAGGTGCCACCTTGATGCTCAGCGCCGAGCAGTTCGCGGGCTTGACGTCGACCTGGGTGGCGTTCCTGGCGCTGACGCTGGCGTTGTTTACCTTAGATTTAGGGCATATTGGGAACCCGCGAGTGCGTTCGATGTGGCGCGAGGTCATAACCGGCACCACCATGATTCTGTTTGGTTTCATGGTGGCGATTTTGGGTTTGATTTCGGCGATACTGCTGCGCGATGAGCGAATGATGCTGGTGGGAGTGCCGATGCCGGCGCTGGCTTTACCCGCGCTGATTTTCGGGGTGAGTGCGCTGGTCGTCGGCACGATGCGCCTCGTGAATACCCTGAAAACACTACCGGCCACACCCCAGCCGCAAGCCCCCAGGAAGGTCGAACGCGCTGCCGCCAGCCCGAAACCTGGCCAGACTTCGGTGCCGGCCGCTAAGGCTAAGCCCAGCCAAGGCGCCTCAAGGGTCAAAGGCGCAACAAAGGGCGGCGGCACGGGCAGCGGCCAGCCGGGCAAAGTAGCGCGGGTCACCGCCGCGCCGGCCGGTAAGATTGCCGGCTCAGCACCGCGAAAACCCGGGGCGTCTGGCTCCGGGGCGGGAACTTCGAGGGGAGGCCACTAATGCTAACCATCATCATTACCTTTGCGGTAATCGTTATTGCCCTCGCGCTGCTCGCCGCCCGCACCCCCATCCTGGTGGCGCTGGGGCTGCCGGCACTGGTCGGGATGTTACTGGGGAGCGAACCATCGGCTGTGGTTGCCTCCTTGAGTACCCTGGGGCTGAAGCTGGGGGACGCGTTCAATAGTTTTTCTTTCCTGGCACTGATTTTGTGGCTGGTGTCCGGCGCGCTGGTGATTGAATCGGGGCTGATGAATCGGTGGTTCACGGCGCTGTATGTGCTGGCCGACCGCCAGGTCACCCCGGAGCGCCAGGCCGCGTGGCGCAATTCTTTCCTGGGGTTGCCGTTGACGATTGTGGCTTTGTTGCTGGTGGCGGGGCTGCGCGGCATGGTGGATAACCATTTCTTGCTGTTGCAAATGTTTGTGCTGGTGGTGATTGTGGGGCTGATTGCCGGGGGCGTGACCGTGTTTTCCGCTCCAAAGGCCAGCCGGATGACCTTGAAAAAGATGCGCTCGGCGGACGGGGAATCCTGGCGGACTACAGCGAAGGCCACGGCAGAGGTCAGCGAGGAAGGCGAGACGCGCCGCAGCCAGTCCAAAGGCGATTCGGCGGTGGCTCTGGTGTTACCGGGGCTGTTCTGCGTAGTGTTCCTGGGGCTGTTGTTGGGGCTGCCGGTGGGCTTGGACGACTTGTCAGGCTTGGTTTTTGTGGGTTCATTAGGTGCCAGCCTGATTGACGGGCTTTTGGCTGGGAACCTGTCTTGGCTGGGGGCGGCGGGGTGGCGTGCCTGGCGAATGCTGGGTTATCTGGGATCCACAGTGGCAGGCGCCTGGGTTATGGGCGAGTTTCTGGAACAAAACGGAGTGTTGCGCGTCACGCTGGAGCGTGACGGCAACACGGTCATGCTGGTTTTGGTGGCTACTTTGGTGACAGCGCTGGTTTTGGGTGAACTGTTTGGCTCCACGGCGGGGGCGGTGTTGGCAGTGACCGTGTTTTCAGGGTTCCTCTCGGCACCCTTTGGGTCAGAGGTTTCCCAGCAGGTTGCCTCTGCGATTCTGACCAGCCTACTGGTGGGGTCAGCGATTATTGGCGGGATTATTGCCCGCGTATTGCCGCCGCGTAACCAGCCGTATCCACTGACTGTAACCCCGCTTCACTAGGTTTCCTGGCGCTTGCAGTTCCCGCTGGCTTATGCTCCGTTGAGGGCGCTTCCCTGTTGACCTGTTGAATGTGCTTTCCCAAAGCACAGGTGCGGCAAGCACCGCAAAAGAAACTAGGATTCCATCAAGCGATCCAGCAGGTTCCCCACCTGGGAAGAGCAATTTTCCATCTCTTCTAGGTGCTGGTGCAACGCTTCGCAATCCCCGGCTATGAAGGCTTCGACCACGGCCTTACCAGCCGCGTGTGTTCCGTCGTGAACCGCTTCGAGTTGGCGGAAATACGGGTTATGCGCATAGTCAAGGTGCCCGCGTCCTTCGTAGTACCACTTGCCGAGTCGGCATCCGTGCGACGAGGAAATCCCGGCGGGGTTGGGCGCTGACATCCCGGTAATCTGGCGGTAAATCCCCAGTTTAAAGATAAAGTGATCCAGTTTTACCACGGTCACGAAGGAATCCGTGGTGACATTAGCAATGGAATCCGCCATCGAGGTGACTTTCTCGCTGACTTTATTGGCGGTTTGACTGGATTTCTCTTCGAAGTCTTTAGAGTCGTCGATGGCCGAGTTGATGCTTTCCAGGGCGCTAGAGGTACTGGTGGTGATGGCGTCGACCAGGGCACCAATTTCTTTGGTGGCGCTGGCGGTGCGCTCGGCCAGGGTGCGGACTTCCCCGGCGACTACGGCGAAACCACGTCCGGCTTCCCCGGCGCGCGCGGCTTCGATGGTCGCGTTTAGTGCCAGCAGGTTAGTTTGCGCCGCGATACCCTCGATTTGTTTCACGAAGTTGTGGATGGATTCGGAGGATTCCGACAGGGTGGCCATGTTTTGCCCCATTTGCTGCAGCTTGGTGGCGATTTCCTGTGCTCCGTTGGCCATGTCATACAGGTCACGAGTTGATTCCGACATGATTCGCTTGGTTTCCGCTGAATCCGAGGAATCCGCGTCCAGTTCCGTGACGATTTTCCCCATGGAATCGCGCGCGTTGCCGGCCGAGTCGAAACACCGCGACAGTGATTGATGCAGATCGTCGATAGTTTGTTTGTCGTGTTCCAGGGTGCTGAGGGTTTCGGCTTGAGCTTTCTTTTCAGCTTGCAGTTGAGCTAGCTGTTCTTGCAGTTCCACAACTTGCTGTTCCAATGCTTGAATGGTGGTTGCGGTCTTGGTCTTTTTCATCATGATTCCTTGCTTACGAAAATAACAGTCAATTAATAGCAAATGCGCTTAGGTTCGGCTTTTATTTAACGGAACAGCTCCGCAGTATACTTTAATTTTTCAGTACATTTGATGTATTGTCAGGACATTTCTGGGTGCTGGTGGCGGCGGTTTTGTCGGGTTCACGAGGCGCCAGCCTGAAATTTCAGCTAATACCGGTTGGGGGCTTCCCGCTTTTGCGGGCAGCCCCCCAACCACGGGAAACCCGGGTTATGTCCCACCCGGATTTCCGCGATTTGAATTGTAAAACCAGCCGTAACCCGGGTTACTTCCCGGTGGTGGTGCTGCTTTTGTCGAGTTCCGGCTTTGCAGCATCTGGTTTCTTGTCTTTGTCCTGTTGAGCCTTGAAATCATTCAGCAATTTGGTCAGGTCATCGATGGAACCGAAGCCGAGTTGCGACATGACATCTTTGAGGCTATTGCTGTCTTTAATCATCCCTCTGACTTTGCTCAGGGCGTTGCGGCGTTCTTTGGCTTCCTGGTTGGCTTTATCGTCACGCAGTTTCTTGCGTTCCAGCAGCGTGCCCAGCACGGTCTTGGTGTCGGTGTTTTTCAGCGTAGCTCCGTTGATGAGTTCCGCGACTTTCGGGGACACGGCGGATTTGCCGCCCATCACTATGGTTTTTTCGGATCCGAAGCGTTGCAGGGACTGGTAGCTGGCCGGGGGCAGTTCCTGGGAGCGGGTCAAAACGAGGGTGGCGTTTTGGTCAACGGCTAGGGAGCCGCCGGATAGAGCGTCAGCGAAGTTTTCCCCGGTGGCGAGCACAGCTGCCCTGGTTCCCGGCAGGGTGGTGGCCAGTTTCGCTGCGGTTTCATAGCGGTCTTTGCCTACTATCGGGGCGATGTTAATGCTCATGGTGGTGGGCCAGGGCGTGTTTTTGACTGCTGCCGTTGCGGAGCCACCGACCGGGATGATTTTGAGCGGTCGGGTTTGTCCCAGGTTAGAAATGTAGTTGTAGGTTTGCGCGTCGAGCTGTTTGCCTTTAGAGAGCAGCATCAGGCCGCCGACACGCCCGGCGGCGGCACCCGCTACCAGGGCATCGGGGAAGCCAACCCCGTCACCAATATAGAGGTTGATGGGTTTCTTGGGTTTGGCACCGATGAGGGGTTCAGTGGCTTGATTGACGGCTACCGAGGTGGCGTAGCGGTCGGGACCGGCAATACGGAAGATATCGAGCCCGGCGTCACGCAGTTCGAATTCGTCATAGGGAGTCATCGGTACTTGTCCGCCTACCAGGAAGAGTTTCTTCTTGCCGGAGGCCTTGATTTGATCCATGAGTGCCGGTTCTAGCCCGGTATTCCAACAGGTCAGCAGCACGGGCGCTTTGAGTGCGGCCGCGAAGGGGGTGGCGGACAGCCCGTCGGCGTGGATGTTTCCATCCACCAGCACCAGGGAGTCCCCGGGGAATTTACCTATTTTCCACGCGGCAATAGAGGTCAGCACCCGGTCGGTGCCTTCGGCGCGCAGGGTGTTCTTGGACAGAGCCTTGGCCAGGCGGGCTTCGTCCTTTTTGGCTTCATCGTCGGCCTTCTTCTTTTCCTCTTCGGCCTTTTGCAGCTCCTTAGCCTTCTTGTCGGCTTCGGCCTTTTGCAGCTCCTTAGCCTTCTTTTCGGCCTCTTCCTTCTCTTTACGTTCCCTCTCTGCTTTTTCCGCCTTTTCCTTCTCTATTTGCCCCTTGATCTTAGGCTTACCGGTCTCTGGGTCGATTTCAGTTACCCCCGGAATCTCACCGTTAGCCAGTCTTACCATATCTTTGTACAGCTCGGTAACAGTACTGGCGTTAGTTTTCGCAGTATCCAAAGAACTCTGCACCTGGGCTGACTTATACGTGGCATCCTTTTCATACCCGTTAGCCACATCTGTAGAAGGAGCGTTCTTAGATTGTCTTTCGAGTTCTTCCAACGCGGCCACGCCATCGTTAACTGAGGTAATAACTTTAGAAGTCTCTCGACGGAATCCTTGAGCAGCCTCGAGTTTATCCTTCGCGATATTCTTTAACGCCTCGGGAACTTTTTCGAATTCTTCCTCGATGCGCTTAACTGTGAAGTTAATGTCAGACTGCGCCGCCAAGGCATCACGCTCAGCTTGCTTGGCCTTTTGCAACTCGGCGGCTATCTTTTTGTGAATTTTTTCGATGGTAGCCCTGTCTTTGAAACCTTTATTAGCCAAATCTCCTTGAATACCCTGCAAGGCGCGCCCCAAGTGCTGGGCATAAAGTAGGTATTTAGGCAAAGCGTTACTAGCTTCTTCGGCCAGTTTCTGGCCGGAACCGTCCTGAGGCTTCCCAGACTTTCCACCCATGTGATTCGGGGCGTATCCTGTCATATCCGGAGTAAAGGTGTTCTTATTACCTTTTTTCATATGTTTCCAGCCCTGGTAGGGAGCACCATCACGCTTTTTCTCGAGTGCCGCTATCAGTTTTTCTTGCTCGGACTTCTTAGCTGCGTAGCCCCGACACTTTTCCTTAACCACAGCATTAGCCTTCGTATCCGGCTCAGTTAGCTTATTAGAACAATCTTCATTAGAAAATTGTCTAGCAAAATCATCCTTGGCCAGCGCGGCGGCATCAATATCGTTGAGAATTTTTTCGTACTCCAAGTAGTCCTTTTGGAACTGCTCATAGGATTTATCTGCTTCAGCCTTCCACTGGGTCTGAGCCGGTTCAATCACTTTCAGAGCCTCCACGAGGAGCCCCGTTAGTTGTTTGTTCACCCCTCCACGGTAGAGATTCAGGTTGTTTTTTTTAGTAATCTCTTCGCCGAGTTTGTCGGCCTTTTTCTGTTCCAAATCGGCGTTCTTGGTTTTACTATCCGCCTTAACAGTCAGTGCAATCAAGTCATCTTCCAAATGACGTTTCAGGGTAGAACCATCACTGTCAAGATTATCCTCAAGCCACTTGCCTAGGGGTGGAATAATATACGATCCACCTTTGGTTTCCTCGATTCCGTTAATAATCTGTGAAGGCAAATTATTGCCCATCTCTACCAAACATCTCTTGGCATTATCTTTCTTCTTGGTTTTGGTATCTTGGTCATAGAACTTCTTACAATTATCGTAGGCATCCGGGTCGAAACCAGCACTCGCTTTTTTCATCATTTCAAGTGAGTTATTGTACTGGTCACGTTCTGCCAAGGCCTTGTCACGATTCTTAATCGCCTTGTCACTGCGTGCCTGCAGGTCGTCCATAACCGCCTGCAGTTCTTTATCCACGATCTTAGCCCAGGCCTGCGCAGAGCCAATAGTCATAGAAGCGGTATCGGCACCGTCTCCACAGACCAATGCTGAGGAATACGTATAGACACTGTTGTCTGCTGAGCTTTTAGCTTTGGGATCACCCCCTAGAGTCTCTTTAATAGACTCCCTATTGATTACAATAGGACGTTTATTTCCTTCTACGGCATCCCCTAGCTCTTCGGGAGATTTACAGACCAACTTCTGCATTTGCTGGTAGGTCTCGTAGGGGCTAGACTTTACCGCCGGATAGGTCAACGGCCCATCAGTAGTAGCCTTGGCGCGAGTGTAGAGGAACTGCTTGGCACGATCCTCTCCCAAGTCTAGGAACATGCCGGCACCGATGTACATACCAGCCAGTTGATTGTCCTTGTTGAAGGCCGGAGCACCCAAATCCAAATCCTCACTCATGGGGGTGTTATCGATAACAAAGCCTTTACGAACATTCGGCTCCGATACCTTTCCAATAGTTTTTTCTGAAGCAGCATCATCGAATCCCTTCTTGGCACGTTTAAAGTCGTTCCAGTCATCTTGCATAAAACGTGGGTCACGCCGAGTGTAGTTAACCAAGTAAGGAAGCCCTGCCTTCGCCTTAGCTACACGCATCGCTGGGGTCCCTGGATCTTCAAACCATCCTGATACAGTTAAATCCGTTCCGATACTCACCAGCGGCGAACCATCGGGAACAGGAGTAGCCGGTATACCATCAGCCTTTGCAACCGGACGGTCAGTGCGAATTGCCATTAGCTGGGTAGCACCCTCAGCTTGAGCGGTATTCGCCCAGTAGGTATGCTCCGCGCCAGGCAAGGTGTTATTACCAAAGGTGATTTTGGCCGGACCCATAATTTTACCCGAAATAGGGTCACTGCCCTGAGAAATCTTTGCGACTTCTTCCCCACCTTCTACCACATGTCGATAAGGATCGCCCGGAATCAAGCACTGGCTTAAACTCACCACGGTTTTTTCGTCAATCAAAACACCACTACATACCTTCATCGTGGTACGTTTGGTTTTCCCTCCCGGGCGCTGGCACTGGGTATCCTTAGCAACAGGTTTCACATTCGTAATGTAACCTTCCGGACAGTCATACGTCGCAGCCTTGACAACATTTCTTTCAATATCCTTTTCACTCTTGTCATTCAACTTGTAGCACTGCGCCGGATTGCCTATTTTCGCGTAGCCGGCGGCGCAATTAACGCCCGTAAGAGGTTTCGTATCCGTAATCTCATAGCACTTGGTATTCGAACCAGCAGGATAGACATTAGGTGCGTACCCACTCGGACACGTCCATTCGATAGTCTCCGGGGTAATCTCCAGAGGACGCTCTACACTGAGATCCTCGACCTCTTCCTGTACCGGCACCTCGATACGCGCTATAGATTTTGCAAGGCTTTCAGGAGCAGCCTCCCCCACCAGCGCGTCCGCCGGGGCGATGCCGGTGAAGGCGAGGCTGGTCGCGAAGAGAGCGACAAGGCCGGCGCGGCCTAGTTTACTTAGAACCTGGTTGTGCTGTTTCACTGTGTCCTCCTCGAATACCTTCCGTGGATTCGTGATTCCTCCAGGAGCCATCCGGATAAGGCTCCCCTGAACGCCTTCCAGCGCTCAGCTTTCCTATCGGTACATACCTTTTAATTATGAGGTATCTTGCCCGTTTTCAGCGAAAAAACTTAAAAAGTTCAGACAATTCCCATATCCCCAGTTCACATGGTAAAACCCCAGGTGACAGGGTAACCTAAGCCCCCTAAAATCCGAGTCGGCAACTTCCCCCACCCCCATTTGTCCAGACAAACACGGATTTCCACGCTCCACCACCCCCCGTGACCACCACCCCCGTACCTCCATCGCCGCCCCGTGACAGCTGCACTCACCCTTGAATAGGCCAGAATTCCAGGCTGCTGCGTAGCGCTACGATACCCCGGCTTCGCCGTGAATCCCGGCTGGCACCTCATGCAGCCGTCATGTACACATAGCGCCAAGAACGCTTGAGCACCGGGCTGAAAGCAGGTACAGTATAATCTCATTGAAATCGCGGACATTCTAGGAGGAATCGTGAGCACCACTGTCAGCGTTCAATTCGACGAGGAAACGTCGGCTAAACTTGCTGAACTGTCACGCCAGGCGAACCAACCCCAGAGTTTCTATATTAAGCGACTAGTAAGGGAAAACATCGACCGACTGCTCTATGAAAACAGCATCCGCCAAGACTGTGAAGACATCGAAGCCGGGCGAATCGGTACCATGAGCCTGGAAGAATTACGGAAAATCTCCGATGTGGCAGATTGAGATTTCGCGTAAAATTCAAAAGAAATTCCTGGGTTTCGACAAGCGGGCTCGAAACCGGATTTTGGATTACCTAGAGGAAATCCGCCAACTGGACAATCCCAGTGACCGAGGCAAAGCCTTGACCGGAAACCTGGCAGGGATGTGGCGCTGGCGGGTAGGAGACTACCGGATTACCGCCAAGATAAAGAGCCACGTCATCACCATAGTCATCATCGACATAGACCACCGCAGCAAGATTTACCAGTCATAAATTCAACAAGCACCTCATGCAGCCGTCATGGACACATAGCGTCAAGAACGCTTGACAACGCGAATTAGGTCAAGCCTGTGACCAGGAGTTCTACCAAGAACTAATATCTTAGCAAAGCACTTATGGATTCATTAACATCTAGGGATTAGTCCGTGTAGTGGCCACGGCACTGGAGGATTTCGATAGTGTCACCATTTACCCGGTAAACCAGACGATGTTCCCAGTCGATACGCCGACTGTAGCACCCCGCCAAGTCTCCCTTGAGACGCTCCGGTTTACCCAGACCCGTGTCGGGGTGGCGCTGCATATCCGCAATTAATTTATTAATCCGCCGCAGGGTTTTCCTGTCGCCCGACTGCCAAACGAGATACTCGCCCCAGGCATTTTCTGAAAATGCAATATCCGTCATTCCATCGCCTCAAGATCAGCCAGGGTCTTGTAGACAACCTTGCCTTCGTCCACCTGTTTAATTGCTTCCCGCAAGGCTTGCATATTGGATTCCGAGTAGAACGGGTCGGGACGGGATACTTTGAAAGGAATCTGCTGTTCCCCCACCATTTTCTTGGCAAAAATCATGAAAGCCGTAGTCAGGTTCATCCCCAACTCCGCACAGAGCTTTTCCATCGCCGCCTTCAACTCTGCATCCATCCGAATCGTCACATTAGCAGTCGCCATTTTCATCACCTCGCACACTATTATACACCTAGTGCACAACATTAGAAGGGCGGGTAGAATTTCGGCAAGCGCCTCATGAACCCCAAAACCTGGCGGACAGATACCGAGTAAAACCGCGTCACTAGAGGATGGCGCTGATATTGCGGCGATTGTACAAAATGCGGCGAACTTCCATCGTATCGCCCAAAACCACGTAAAAAACAATGAAATTACGCACATAGATGGGATAGTACGGATGCTCGCAAGTCCGCGTGGAAGGAAAAGGCGCGAAAGACTCGGCCATGTTCAAGCGCTCTTGAATAGCCGTTTCCACGTCATCCACCAGGCGCCGGGCAGCCGCAGGATTGCGCAAAACCACGGAAATATAGTGCACGATACTGTTCAAATCCTCGCTGAACAGCGGCAAGTAACGAAGTTTATAGCGCTTCATTGATAACCTGGCGAGCCGAGGAAAACACGGCTTCGTGGGACAGACGCGCAGACGTATTACCCGCAGCCGCGTCGGCCTGGTCAAGGCTGGTTTCGACGTCTTCAGCCAGTGCGGAATACTGCGCGATGCTCATGAGTACCATGGTGCCGTACCCGTTCTTGGTCAAGAAAACCGGCTGGTTACTTTGCAAAACCGTCTGTTCTACCTCCGGGAATTTGTTGCGCAAATCCGAAACTGGACGGATAGTAATCATGACCACACCCCGTTTCCTGGAACTATTTTGATACTTACTTATGCGTAAATCTATCATGATTTTATCAAAAACGGGGTTCGCTGTGGCTAATCCTGTGTTCAGGGTGGCAATGCGCCCCGCCCCACTGTGCAGCACACCTTTTCGGGTCGGAGTGGAAGAACCAGTCAGTAGAAACTGGCCTTTCTCCGGGTTTTGGTCGACTTGGAAGCGCACCGCATCCCAAAGTTCGGGGACATCTTGCCAATCGGTGCGGCAACTCGCCTTCCAGGACAAATTTGGGGTCAATCCGCGCCAAGTTGCGGTTCGCGAAGCCTCCGCTAGGGTCTTGCATATAAGTAACCGAAGCAGTTTGGTTTAGAGAAGACCAGGTTTTCCCACACCATTTCGGCCCTTGCACGCACACCGCGTCGAACTGCTCCAGCAGGTCGACAATCTGGGCATCAATCAGGCGGTCACGGTACGGTTTAGGGCTGAGCATTTTTTCTCTTTTCATGAGGGGCTTATCTGGGAATATGCTAACAAGATGAAAATTTCGCTGTTTTGAGAGTGAGTTTTTCGCTATTCTAAAAGTGAGCTTTTCACTATCTTGAAAGTGAGTTTTTCGCCAGAGATGCGCCGATACTGAGAAAAGCCGTGATTTCGGCTGGCGCCTCATGAACCCCGGAAAACACCGCAGTGCTTGGACTACAGAGCAACGCCGCGTACCTGGTGTGTGTATAATTATGTGTAACAGGAGGTGTGTGATGGCCACTAACCTTGCGATTTCACCGGAACTGCTGGATACTGCGTTGGAAATTGGCGGATTTGCTACCAAGAAGGAAACCGTCACCGTAGCGCTGCAAGAATTCATTGCCAAGCGTAAGCAAGCCCAAATCGTGCAACTGTTCGGCACCGTGGATTGGGACGAATCCTTTGACTACAAGAAAGCCCGCCGTGACCGTAACTAACGGGATTCTGGTAGACACCTGCGTGTGGTCTTTAGCACTGCGCCGTGACGGAAATTTGCAAGCCCCCGCCGTAAGATACCTACATCAAGCCCTGGTCGGCGGGCAAACCGTGGTCACCACCGGCATCATCTTGGCGGAACTGTTGCGCGGTGCAGTACATAAGGACAGCCGAGCCAAAATCCTGCAGAACCTGGCGGCACTGACATACCTGGAGCCAAGTCGCGAGGACTATATCCTGAGTGCCGAACTATCCAATACCTGCCGAAAACACGGCGTCCAACTAGCCACCGTAGATTCAATCCTGGCCGCGCTCACCATCAACAACGGCTTGGCACTGCTTACTACCGACCGGGATTTTGAGTACGCAACCAGGCATATTCCATTGCGATTGACTGCGATTTAGCCCAGATTTTCGGCTGGCGACTCGTGAACCCCGGAAAACACCGCAGCATTTGCATTGCCCAAAGCTACGCTGTCTGATATTCTTGACAAGATGGATGCCGGGGAATTCGAGATTCGAGATTCCGCATACAAACACGGCATCAACGAATCCGATATTCGCCACGCTTTACGCAATCCTTTGGCAGCTCGATGGGGAAACCACGATATGTACCTGCTTATCGGGGCAGCCAGTGACGGCAGCGTCTTGGAAATCGGATTCGGCACTACCGGAGCCATTGTTCATGCCATGAAAGCTCGCGCTAAATACTGGCCATAAGGAGAACCACCATGAAAACTACGCACAGTGATGAAGAATTGGCCAAACTCTACGAGCAAGGCCCCGATTTACCGCACCAAATCAACCCCACAGACCTTTTGGCTATTATGGAAGCCAAAAATGCCCAGGCCAAAGCCGATTTAATGATGCGCCAGGCGGTGGCAAATGCCCGTGAAAACGGAGTCACCTGGCAGCAAGTGGGCGACATACTCGGAGTCACCAGGCAAGCCGCTCACTCCAAATATGCCCACGCAATCTAGCTGCTGCGCCGAGAGGGCGAGAATTCATTTTCCACGGCACAGTAAAGCCGAGATTTAGCCCAGGGATACGCAGCATAGTTTGCTGATTTTGGGAAAAACCGGCAGAAAACCGGGGGTTCGGGGAACAGCACCACCCAACCGGTGGAAAAACCGGGGGGAGGCTGCCATATACGGTCAGGGGTAGGCCGAAAACTCCACCATTTGGGCACACCACCCCGGCCAGCACCCAAGACACCACCCCGGCCAGCACCCAAGACACCACCCCGGCCAGCACCCCAGCCAGCACTCGCGGCAAACCGGGGATACCGGCAAAAACCGATTTCGGTTGGCACCTCATGAAAACACACCGGAAATATGAAATATCTTAATGTATCCCCGTACGATAACCGGCGCAAAAAGATAATCGCCCTGGCAAAGGCAAAGCACACCACTCCCAACGAAGTAGTGCGAGACCTGATTGACGCAATCTAACTGCAGCACCAAGAAAGCGCTTTTTGCTCTGTCAAGTCACCGTTTCGTGTTCCGACAATAGTCCCTGCTGTGTTTGGTGGGGCAGCGACCGGGATTTACCGGGTTTAAGAGCACACCCAACGGACATAAGGTACACTTAGAATTACAAAAGATTACAAGGTTTTCCAAGGAGTCCACTGATGTCCACACATACTATGGAACCGATTTCTGCGAAACTACGCGCGGATGAAAAAGCCACTTTCCTGCGGATTTGCGAAGATATCGGGACATCCCCCAGCAACGCGCTACGAATGTTCGTGGCCGCCTTCAACAAGCGTGGCGGTTTCCCCTTCGACCCGGCCAACCCATACGGGTTTTCCCCGGAAACCCTACAGGCCATGGCAGATGCCGAAGTCGGGCGGGTTTATGGCCCCTTCGACACGGTCGAGGCAATGATGGAATCTCTGAACCAGGATTAACACCTCATGAAACTCGAATACACCGCAAAATTCAAGAAAGACTACAAAAAATGCCTTCGACAGGGGCGAGACATGCGAGTGTTAGAGGAAGTACTGCGGCTGCTGGTGCAGCCAGGAACCTTGCCAGCACGCTATCGAGATCATGGGCTTGTGGGAAATTACCGAGGCCACCGCGAATGTCACCTGGCACCGGATTGGCTGTTGATTTACCGGATTGACCAGGACAAAGTAACTCTGACAGCCACCAGACTTGGCAGCCATTCCGAGCTTTTCGGACAGTAAGACAAAACCCCACAAGTTGTGTTTTAAACCCGCGGACACCCAAATGGTTGAAAACCGGGGGTTCGGGGAACCGCACCACCCAAATGGTGGAAAAACCGGGGGGAGGCTGCCATATATGGTCAGGGTTGGCCGAAATCTCCACCATTTGGGCACACCACTCCGGCGCTCAGACCCCCGCCAGGCGCTGAATGACGGTATCGGCCAGCAGCCGCCCCCGCCGGGTCAGCACCGCGCGCGGCAATTTTTCTGGCTCTACCAGGCCTTCCGCCACAAGTTTTCGGGTTTCGGTTAGCAGCTTGGTTTCAAATTCGCTTTCATGAGGTGCCATTCGAAAATCGCCGCTATCTGTTGTTTTGTGAATATCTTTGACATCATTAATCCCGCGCGAACCGTATTTCCGGGCGAATTCGCGCAAATCCAGGCCTTCGCGCAACCGCAGCCCCAGCAGCAAATCTTCCAGCTCCAGGCTCTCCCCCGTGACGGTTTCCCCGTCCTCGATTGGCAACCGGCCAGCGTCAACTGCGGCCGCCCAGCGCGCGGGATGTTTCAGGTTCCAAAACCGCCGGCTTCCCGTCGGGGGGAAGCCCTCCGCCAAACCCCGGTCATGCCCGCAATCCTTGCCGCCTTCGCCGGGAAAATCCCCCGCCGGAACCCGGCCGCGCCCCCAGTGTTCACCGCGCAAATGCGAGTGCGCCCCCGGCCCAAAACCGTAGTAATCCCGGTTGCGCCAATACGCTAGGTTGTGCCGGCACTCGTGGCCCGGCCGCGCCCAGTTCGAGATTTCATACCACTGCAACCCGGCCGCGCTCAGCACCCGGTCAGCAATCTCGTACTTTTCGGCCTGATCATCGGGATCGACCGGCGAAATCCGCCCCCGACGCAACTCCCTACCCAGGGCGGTCGCGGGCTCGATGCTCAGCGCGTAACACGACACGTGTGACACCCCGAGCGCCAGCGCGGCCTCCAAGGATTCGCGCCAATCAGCCATGCTTTCCCCCGGCGTACCGTAAATCAAATCCACGGAACATTCCAAACCCAGCGACTGTGCCGCCCGCACCGCCGCCTCCAGATTCGCCTGAGTGTGCGTGCGGTCGAGCACCCGCAATACGCCGGACACGGCGGATTGCATTCCGAAGGACACCCGCGTGAAACCGCCGACCGCGAGTTCCTCTAGGTACCCCGCATCCACCGTGTCGGGGTTAGCCTCGGTGGTGATTTCCGCGCCCGGGCACACCCCAAAGGCGTCCTTCAGGGCGTAGAAAATCTGTACCAAGTCCTCGGGCGGCAACACGGTGGGGGTGCCCCCGCCAAAGAACACGGTGTCGATTGCTCGACCGCCGGGGATTTCGGACGTTTCGCTCGGGTCGGTTCCTCGGGTGGTCGGGGTCGCCCCGGCGGCAGGAGGCGCCATTTCGGCTGGCGCCTCATGAACCGACCCAAAACTGCCGGAAAAAAGCCGCGCCACCAGCGCGATTTCGCGCCCCACCGCATCGGCGTAGCCAGCCACTCCCGGTCCCAAGCCCAGGTTGGCATAGGTGTTAAAGTCGCAATACCCGCAGCGCCGCAAACAGTAGGGGACGTGTACATAGGCGGAAAAGCTCACCGCTCACTCACCCCACACTTTTTTTGATATAGCATATCGTTTGTTTTGTGGCTCCCCGCATTGTTTATTCCGTGGCTCGCCGCAAAACCCGCCGGGCACACAGGTCGCGCACCTCCCGGCCTTCCCGCCCGGCACGCCGCTCGAAAGCCGTGCGGACACGCCCCTCAAAGCGCGGCGCGAACCCGCCGCGAGGCCCTGCCGGGTCTTCCTCGTCTGGGCGCTCACCGGCATAGACGTTTTCCAGGCCGGGAGTGGACTCTATCACATCGCGCATCTGCCAGGCGTAGTCCGCCCAGTCGGTCGCGAGTCGCCACAGTCCCCCGTCCACCAGCAGCGCGGCGGCAATACCCGCGAACTCTGGGGCGACCAGCCGGCGTTTCCGGTGCCGGGTTTTCGGCCAGGGGTCGGCGAAAAACGTCCACAGTTCGCTGATAATCCCCACGGCTTGCGCGGAAGTTTTCCGATTTGTGCCGCGCGGGTTTATCCCGGTTTCATGAGGCGCTAGCCCGAATCCCGCGCCCTCTTCCGGGCTGTCCGCGCTTTCAGAACCAGGAACCACGGCCAATTCAGAATCCGCCGGCATCCCCATTGGCACCTCATGAACCCCGCGAGACCGAGCAAATGCGGCGCGAACTGCGTCGATATCGTCGTCAACCACTACCGCGGCCGCGTCACGCCTCCCCGAAGCCGCAAAGTCCGCGAACAGAATCGGCAAGGCCTGTAGCGCGTCCACATCCGCCAAACGCAGATTCGCCAGCCCGCCGTAGTTGCGCACCGCCGAGGACACAGCCTTGGCCACGCCGGGCATCCACACCTCGAATCCCAGGAAGTTCACATCCGGGTTCGCCGCCGCTGCCGCCGTAATCTGTTCCCCGTTACCGCACCCGACCTCGACAATCAGGGGTGCCTCGCGACCAAACACAATCCGGGGATCCAGGCGCGCCGTATCTGCTACCATGGTCACCCCGGTTCCACGCTCCAAATCCAACAGATAAGCGTGCTTGTATTTTTCGAAAGTTCGTTCCAGGGTGTCGCTCATGCGGTCGCCGCGCCGCGCGAAAGTCCGAACTCGCGGATAGGGTGCCACGTCCGGATTGCCGCGTTCGTGCGCCGCGTGGCCGTGGCTTGGGTATTCCGTTTCATGAGGCGCCACGTCCGGATTGCCACGCCCCTGCCGCAAGCCGCGTTCATGTCCAAAACCAGGGGTGGTTTCCCCTCTAGTGCCGGTTCCGGCTGGCGCCTCATGAACCCCGGCAAAACCGGAACCATCCGCGTCCAGCTCCGCATCGTCCCACGGTACCGATCTGTCAAAACGTCCGAAGCCGGCTTCACTTGAGCCGAATCTATGGTCGCGCGTCATTTCTTGGGCTCCTCGGAACTGAGCGCCGCGATAAACGCCTCTTGCGGAACCTCGACCCGGCCAATGGCCTTCATGCGTTTCTTGCCGGCTTTCTGTTTTTCTAACAGTTTGCGCTTGCGGGTAATATCGCCACCATAGCATTTGGCGAGCATGTCTTTGCGCAACGCCCGGATGTTTTCCCGGGCGATAACCCGGGTGCCGATGGCAGCCTGGATGGGAACCTCGAACTGTTGGCGGGGAATCAACTTCCGCAACTTCTGAGCCATCGTCGTGCCGTAAGAATACGCCGCATCGCGATGCACAATCGCAGAAAACGCGTCGACCTGTTCCCCGTTGAGCAAAATATCCACCCTAACCAGGTCGGCTTCAGCCTCGCCATCCAGGTGGTAGTCCAGCGACGCATATCCCCTGGTGCGCGACTTTAGCTGGTCGAAAAAATCATAGACAATCTCCGCCAGGGGCAAGGTGTAGTGCAACTCCACCCGGTCGGCGGACAGGTACTGCATATTCTTCATGGCACCGCGCCGATCTTGACAGAGCTCCATGACCGGACCGACAAAATCGGAGGGTGTCAAAATCGTGGCCGCCACCACGGGTTCCAAGACTTTTTGTAACTTGCCGTCGGGGAATTCCGAGGGGTTGTGCACGTGCACCTCGGTGCCATCCTCGCGTACCACGTGGTATTCCACGTTGGGGGCGGTGGAAATCAGCGCCAGGTCGAACTCGCGTTCCAGCCGTTCGCGGATAATCTCCAGGTGCAGCAAGCCCAGGAAACCACAACGGAAGCCGGAGCCCAACGCGGCGGAGGTCTCTGGCTCGAAAGTCAGCGAGGCGTCGTTTAGTCGCAGTTTGTCCAAGGCATCGCGCAGCACCGGGAAATCAGTGCCCTCGATGGGATACAGCCCGGAATACACCATTGGCATCGGGTCGCGGTATCCTTCCAGCGGCTCGGTGGCGGGTCGATCCGCGCCGGTCACGGTGTCGCCCACGCGGGATTGGCGCACGTCTTTCACTCCGGTAATAAGGTAGCCGACCTCGCCAGCGCTGATGCCGGCGGTCGCTACGGGTTCGGGGCTGATAACGCCCAGTTCCAACAGTTCATGAGTTGTCCCCGTGGACATCATGTTAATTTTTTGTCGCGCCTTGAGGGATCCATCGACCACGCGCACATAGGTAACGACGCCACGATAGGTGTCATACACCGAATCAAAAATCATAGCACGAGTCGGGGCGGTGGGATCGCCGCCCGGGGCTGGCACCTCATGCACGATACGATCCAAGAGTCCCGCGACACCTTCCCCGGTTTTCCCGGAAACCATCACACAATCCGTCGGTTCGCATCCCAGCAACCCCGCGACTTCCTCGGCATGTTTTTCCGGCATAGCCCCCGGCAGATCGATTTTGTTCAACACCGGGATAATCGTCAAATCACTTTCCAATGCTAGATACAGGTTCGCCAGGGTCTGGGCTTCTATCCCCTGCGAGGCATCCACCAGCAGCAGCGCCCCCTCGCAGGCCGCCAGCGACCGCGATACCTCGTAGCTAAAGTCCACGTGTCCCGGCGTGTCAATCATGTTCAGAGCGTAGGCCACGCCATCGACTTCCCACGGCATCCGCACCGCCTGGGATTTAATCGTAATGCCGCGCTCGCGTTCGATGTCCATCCGGTCGAGGTACTGGGCGCGCATCTCGCGGGCGCTGACCACCCCGGTCAGCTGCAGCATCCGGTCGGCCAGCGTGGATTTGCCGTGGTCAATATGAGCGATAATACTGAAGTTGCGAATCAGGTGCGGGCTGGTTGCCGCCGGTTGAATCGTTTCCAGCAGGTCGTCGTGGGGTATAGACATCGGTCTCCTTTCTGTGACCATTTTCGCATATTTTTCCGGATTGCCAGTTTTCGCGGCGAATCGCCTGGCCAAAATTTGGAGGCAACCGGGTCGAGGCGCTAGAATGTTGTGTCGCTAGCGTGACAAAATACCCACCAAAATTTTGAGGAAGAAATGGCAAATATTAAGTCTCAGATGAAGCGGATTCGCACGAACGAGAAGGCGCGTCTGCGTAACCAGTCGGTGAAATCCGAACTCAAAACCTTCGTGCGTAAGACCCGCGAGGCCGTGGTGGCCGGGGACAAGACAGCAGCGGAATCCGCTTTGCGTGTCGCCACCCGTAAACTCGATGTGGCGGCATCTAAAGGGATTATTCACAAAAACCAGGCCGCCCAACGCAAGTCCAAGCTGGCAACCAGCGTGGCGGCGATGAACTAGCCCTCGGTTTGACGCAGACTTTCACCCCAGCACCGCGGTGCTGGGGTTTGTGTATACCCACACCACGACGTGAGTCAGTCCTTGATTCAGAAATTTTAAAGAAATCCTATACAAAAATGTCCTGTGAGTCATACACTGGCCGTGTTTGCTCTCAACACAGCAAACAGTATTTTCATAGTTTTTTCTTAGGAGGCTCTTACCTATGAGGAAGATACAAACGGAACCTTCACGGTTAGTAGTGTCTAATTTCTCTAAAAGACGCAGTGCTGTGCTGACCGCTTCCCTGGCTGTTGTAGCCTTGGTCTCTAGCACGCAAGTTAGCCCCGCCTTAGCGGGACCCACTAGTCCGCCCGCTCCCCAGCTAAGCATTACCGAGCGTATCAGCGGCGCAGATCGCTATGAAACTATGTTCAAGACATCCTCCCGTTTGGGTAAAGGAGCGGCGGAACTGTTCTTAGTTTCTGGCAAGTCGCAGGTGGACGGGATTACTTGCGGCACGGCTCCCGGACCGGTGTTGTATGTGGATCATTTTGGAGGCAAAATCACAGCCGCTTCGATTCGCTCCCAGATTGATACCCTGGCACCAAAGAAACTGACCCTCCTGGGAGGTCAGTCTGTCCTGACCGATGCGGAATTTGCCCAGATTAGCGCCGGATACGAAGCCAAACGGGTAGCAGGGGCGAACCGGATTGAAACCGCTATCGAGTTTTCACACTACCAGTATCCCGGGCTAGAAGACAGCGCTCAACCCGGCGATAAAGCTACTGCTGACGACAAAGCGGCTGCCCCGGATACCACAAATGCCACAGATGCTTCTGAGCAAAAAGAAACCGGAACCAAACCCGCTGACAACACTGCTGCCGGGCAAAAAGAAACCAACCAGGCCCCCACACCTAAGGCTCGATCAACAGCCAAGCCAGCTACCCCTCCTCAGAGTGTGTACCTCGTCAACCAGGGTACAGGCGCTGGGGTGTCTCCCGATGCTGCCCCGGCATCTACCCTGTTCGGCGGACCGATTTTGGTAAGTGCCTCCGAAGGACTAAGTGAGGCTACGCTAGCTGAGATTAACCGTCTCTCTCCAAAGGAAGTAGTTTTGATTGGTGGTACGGCCGCGCTCTCGACCAATATAGAGACACAGCTGAAATCCTTGCAAACTCCACCGCAGGTATCGCGTTGGGGCGGGAAAAACCGCCAGGAAACCGCCATGATTGTGGCGGCGGGTCGTGCGTATCACGGGGGACAAAACTCCCACATTTACCTGGCTCGTGCAGATCGCCCCGTGGATGCGGTTACCGCAGGGGTGTTGCCAGACGGGTTTTTTCTGTACTTACCTCCCAATATGCCGCTTACAAGCGGTTTCACCATGCCGATGGCGAAACAGTTTAACGTGTGGTCCGTTATTCCCATTGGTGGAATCGAAGGTAAGGGCTTTGTGTTCCTTGACGAGTCGCTGTTGCCACCGCCACCACCGCCGACCCCACCGAAACAGCCAGCTCAACCGAACCGGCCAGTTCCGTCGGATCCATCCCGCCACGTGGAGATTCCAGTGCCCTATATTTCCCAAATTTGGCCTTACCACGCCTATGTAGGGTGTGAACCGACCGCGCTGTTGATGGGCTTGCAAAGCAAAGGCTATGCTAGAGGGGTTAACTTGCGCAGTTTCCTCGCGGCTATGCCCCGGGCAGCGACTAACCCGGCACGTGGTTTTGTGGGCAGCCCCTATCAGCCCTCGGAAACGCTGCGCACCACGATTTACCCCGCTCCCCTAGCTGCTTATGGCCGCCGCTTCGGTGATGTGCGGAACATGGCGGGTGCCTCTATGGATCAAGTCATTGACACGATTCGCCATGGCAACCCGGTGGTGGTCTATCTGACCTTGTACTATCGGCCGGCTTACTATAGGTGGTTTAATATCGATGGGCGACGCCAGCGTCTGTTGCGCAATAACCACGCGGTGCTTTTGACCGGGTACGACGCGAATACCCAGCAATTCCTAGTGGCTGACCCGTGGAACCAGGGCGGACAGAATCCCTTTATTTACTGGAAGCGCCGCGCTGTGATTGAACCCTTGTACAATCTGCGCCGCCATGCGGTAGGCGTGTTCTAGGCCAGTATTTCTCCGTTTAGAGCCCGAGGCTTTTAAGCCTCGGGCTCTATCGGTCTAGACTAGAAACTGGAAATTAAAACCTGTACAACAAGCAATAGGGGTGAAAACTATGTCAACCGAAGCCAATGCCATTCCCGCTCACCGTTACACCGCCAAACTGGCGGGCGACATAGAGGCGAAGTGGCAGCGATTGTGGGATGAAACCAATGCTTTCGCCGCCGATAACCCGGCGGGTGATTTAGCGGGTGATCTGGCAAAACGCGACAAGTACTTCATCTTGGATATGTTCCCCTATCCTTCCGGCAAGGGCCTGCATGTGGGACACCCCTTGGGCTATATCGCCACCGATGTGGTGGCGCGCTATCAGCGCGCCCAGGGCAAGAACGTGCTCTATACCATGGGCTACGATGCTTTCGGTTTGCCTGCGGAACAGTATGCTTTGCAAACTGGCCAGCATCCCCGGATAACCACTCATGAAAACGTCGACAACATGAGCCGCCAACTGGCGCGCATCGGCCTGTCACACGACCGACGCCGGTCTTTTTCGACCACCGACCCGGACTATTTCCGCTGGACACAGTGGATTTTCTTACAGATTTTCAACTCCTGGTATGACCCCGAGGCCACGCGGCGTGATGGCTCGGGCAAGGGCGCGGCCAGGCCTATTGACACCCTGGTGCAACGCTACGCCTCTGGTCAGCGCAAAACCCCGGACGGGCGCGCCTGGGATTCACTGTCGGCAACCGAACAGGCAGAGTTGATAGACGCCGAGCGCCTGGCCTACGTGGCATACGCGCCGGTGAACTGGGCGCCCGGCTTGGGAACCGTGTTGGCTGACGAGGAAGTCACCGCCGAAGGGCGCTCGGAGCGCGGCAACTTCCCCGTGTTCAAGACGAAACTGCGCCAGTGGATGATGCGGATCACCAAGTATGCCGACCGTCTAGATGCGGATTTGAGCACGATTGACTGGCCGGACAAGGTGCGCACAATGCAGCACAACTGGATTGGCAAGTCCACCGGCGCGACCGTGAATTTCCAGGTAGAGGCCGGCCAGGGACAGGTTCCGGCTCAGACCTTGCGGGTGTTCACCACCCGCCCGGATACCCTGTTCGGGGCGACTTTTATGGTGATTTCCCCGGAACATCCGCTGGTGGGGGCGGTTGATGGTACCGCTGGTGACAGCGGTGCTAGCGGTTCGGTCGGGTCTAGCGGGGTTCATGAGGGGCTCCTCGTGCCCGCCGCGTGGCCGGAAGGCACCCGCCCAGAGTGGACCGGGGGTCATCGGACGCCCGCCGAGGCCGTGGCTGCCTATCGGGCGCAGGCCGCAGCCAAGACGGAGACCGAGCGCAGCGCTGACACGGATTTCACCGAGAAAACCGGTGTGTTTACCGGGATTTTCGCTACGAATCCGGTCAACGGGGTGAAAATACCAGTGTTCATGGCGGACTATGTCCTGATGGGCTACGGGACTGGCGCGATTATGGCCGTGCCTGCCCATGACGAGCGCGACCATGCTTTCGCCAAAAAATTCAACCTGGACATCATCCAGACGATTTCTGGCCCGGAAGGCCACGACGTACAGGCGCAGCCTTGGACGGGCGACGGGGTGATTGAAAACTCCGCTAACAGCGAGGTCAGCCTGAACGGCCTGGGCAAGGCCGAGGCTATCCGAAAGATTACCGATTGGTTGGGCGAGGCTGGCCTGGGCGAGCGCACGGTGACCTACCGGCTGCGCGATTGGCTGTTTAGCCGCCAACGCTACTGGGGCGAGCCTTTCCCGGTGGTCTATGGCGAGGATGGGCGGGTACACGCCCTGCCGGAAGAAATGCTGCCGGTGGAACTGCCGGAGGTCTCGGATTTCCGTCCCAGGACTTTCGATCCAGACGACGCCACTTCGAAGCCCGAATCCCCGCTGGGGCGCGCCACCGACTGGATGAAAGTCGAACTGGACTTGGGCGAGGGCAAGCAAACCTATACCCGCGACTCGAACACTATGCCGAACTGGGCGGGGTCTTGCTGGTATGAACTGCGCTACACTGACCCGCACAACGCCGCCGAGTTCGTGTCCGGTGAGAACGAGAAGTATTGGATGGGGCCGCGCCCCGCACAGGGCAACACCTCCGGCGGGACAGACTTGTACGTGGGTGGGGTGGAGCACGCCGTGTTGCACCTGTTGTACGCGCGTTTTTGGCACAAGGTCCTGTTCGACCTGGGGTATGTCTCCAGTTCCGAGCCCTTCCATAAACTGTTCAACCAGGGCATGATTGAAGCCTATGCTTATACCGATTCGCGCGGCCAGTATGTGCCCGCCGAAGAAGTCTCGGGTGACGAGGAAGCCGGGTTTACCTGGCACGGCCAGCCCGTGAACCGTGAATATGGCAAGATGGGCAAGTCGCTTAAAAACATTGTCACCCCCGACCAGATGTGCGCCGATTACGGGGCGGACACTTTCCGGGTCTACGAGATGTCCATGGGACCACTGGACATGTCCCGCCCGTGGGATACCCGCGCGGTGGTCGGCTCCCAGCGTTTCTTGCAGCGTTTATGGCGCAATATCGTCGACGAGGAAACCGGGGCGGTGACAGTCACCGACGATGCGCCCGACAAGGAATGTGCCAGGCTGCTGGCACGCACGATTCACGACGTCACCGTAGAATACGATAACATGCGGGTGAATACTGCGATTGCGAAAATGATTGTCCTGAATAATCATTTGACGGGACTGAAGTCCGTCCCGCGTGCGGCTGCCGAGGCTCTGGTGCTGATGGTCGCCCCGGTTGCCCCGCATATCGCCGAAGAATTGTGGCAGCTTTTAGGTCACGAGGGCGGCATCACCCGCGTGCCCTTCCCCGTGGTTACCGACCAGTCGCTGTTGGCCGCCGACGAGGTCACCTGCGTGGTGCAAGTCGCCGGCAAGGTGCGGGCGAAACTCTCGGTAGACCCGGGGATTTCCGAGGCCGACCTGGAGGCGGCGGTCTTGGCCGACCCGGCCGTGGTTCGCTTGCTGGACGGGCGCGAACCGAAGCGGGTGATTGTGCGCGCCCCGAAGCTGGTTTCTTTAGTGCTGTAGGGATTTACGGGAGTCCTGTTAGCATTTAGCTAACCGGACTCCCGTATCTCTAAACGATGTGTCCCCGGAAAGATGTTCATATCGGGAAGGAATCCGTGAAACTGAAGCCATCGCGCTACTGGTGTTTGCACACTACGTACACGTCGTTTATCTGGCATCTTTCCTTGGCCTTGCTTAATAAGATTTCGGACTTTGTAGACCCACCACCAAGACTAACTTTGTTGCCAATTTTAAGGACAGTATTGTCAGGCAGCGTAACAGAGTCACTTGATAAAACAGTACCTTTTGGCCACAAGGGAACGGTCTTATCTGCTCTTTCGCCCTCAGCGCGCAGTATCAGACAACCTTGGTCATCAATTTCTAAGGTACCTGTAAATAACGCCTCCATGCAAGCATCCGTGTCCACGGTATCAGAAATCGCAAAGTAGTCATCCCCGTGAACCCCTACGGGTGTTGGTGTACTTACTCGCGCCTTCGCTGCAGCAGTGTCTTGAGTCGAATCTTTAGGATTACTAGTGGCGCAAGCCACTAAAACCGAACTTGCAACAACGACGGCGCATGTGACTGTAATACTACTGTTTATAGAAGTCACGAAGGCTTCACCTGAAAATTTAGTAGTTGTTGAGCTCGCAGAACCGGTGTGAATCCAGATCTGGCACGACCTCCAACTATTATCCTGCCTTGGTGTATACCGTATCCAGTATTTCTCCAGAACCAAGGAGCACCTGAATCTCCACCTTGTGTAACATAATCTGTTGTGGCTGTCAATCCACAAGCTCCATCTCCACAATTATTCACAGAAAGAACAGTCGTGCACTTATTGGCGCTATATTGGCCATTCACACATATTTTCTGTCCATTGTACGTGTTCTTTACCGCATTTATATCGCGCAATTTTCCTGGAGCGTAATAGAATTTAGGAGCTGTCCACCCCCTATCTGCATGATAAATAGCTACATCTCCAGAATCACCTATATATGTTCCCTTTCGGGTTAATGAAACTTGCCCACTAGCACCATACCGCTGCGGACTTGTACAGTGTCCTGCAGTCACTAAACCATTTTCTGTAACCCCAGACTTACGAATAGAGAAACCAGCAGTACACGTACTCAGATAGCCACCTCCATACAAGGCTTCCCCCACTGCCTCTGTAGAAGAATCCGCCTCCAGGACGACTCTGGTACCTTCATCGTCTTGTTCTGGCATGTTCAAGAGGTCTTCAATCTGGTGCTTCTGCTCTACCGCTACTCGCGCGGATATTGAAGGTCTGTAGTAAATATTTATTTGATTATTATCTACAGAGCTAGTAGAAACAACATACTCTTTGGGATAGACCTGAATTACTTTACTATAGACATCCCATTGCTTATTTGACAATTCCTGGTTACTTATTGGTAAATCGTCTCGCAGTTTTACAGGTACTGGCAATTTCTGCGCCCTTTGCTGAATCTTTTGTGGAATTGTTCTAGTAAACCAAATCCAAGCGGACTTCCTGTCTTCAGCAATCCCAGCTCCAGCATAGCTGTCAGAGTACTCCAAAGTGGCCTCTGTTACTATATCACCAAATTCGTCTTCCCAGCTTGGAGTTTCAGATTCTTCCGGTAATACTCCGTTTAGGTCATCATCACTAAAATCTGACTTTGGCATCGCATATGCTTCAGCAGACAGACCAACAGCGATAATAAATGACCCTAATATTGCTAATATTCTTCTCTTCATGGCATTTCCTCTCTGAAACCATGCCGTGAACCCTGAAATCACAGCAGCCGTGCGCTCATGTTAACACACATCCCACCAGCAGTCAATAGATGCGAGTTCCATCTCCCCACAGCTTGTATTTAAGCACGTGAACACCCATTTGGCCGAACCGTGAAGATATAGTTCCGCTTCGGCAAACTTCCTTCGTTACTAACAGTGACAAAAGGTGAGCGCACAGCGGCGCCTCTGAACCAAGGATATCGGTGTAGAGGGACATATGTCCGGTCATATTTGACTCTAAGGGGTGGCACTCCTAAGTTAGAATCATGAATTTGAGAAGCAAGATTATTACCGTTCCTGCGGTGTTGTCCCTGGTCGCCATCGGTTTAACCGGATGTGGCGCGAATGCAGGCGAAAAGACAGCTGCCGGGCAAACACCTCATGAAACGGAAGAAAAACCCATCGTACTGACCACCTTTACCGTGTTACAAGACATGGCAAAGAACGTAGCCGGAGACCACCTCGACGTGCGCTCGATTACCAAACCCGGCGCCGAAATCCACGACTACCAGCCCACGCCCTCGGATCTCAAGTCCGCCAAGGACGCCAAGCTAATCCTCAACAACGGCCTGGGCTTGGAACGCTGGTTCGAGAAATTCACCGCCGATTTAGATGCCAAAACCGCCAACGTGTCCGAAGGAGTCAAACCGATTCCAATCGCGGAAGGCGACTATGAAGGCAAACCCAACCCACACGCCTGGATGAGCCCCAAGAACGGCGCCCTCTATGTACACAATATAGCCAAGGCCTTTTGTGACCTCGATGCCACGAACTGCAACGACTACAAGGCTAATGCCGACAAGTACGCCGCCGACATCGAAAAAGTCGGTGAGGACATCAACACCACTCTGTCCAGCTTGGATCCCAAACAGCGCACCCTAGTCAGCTGCGAAGGCGCGTTCTCGTATCTGACCCGCGATTATAACCTGAACGAAAAATACCTGTGGGGTGTGAACGCCGAAGGCGCCCTGACCCCGTCGCGCGTGGCGGAAGTCGAAAACTACGTCAAGGAAAGCAAAGTCCCGGCCGTGTTCTGCGAATCCACCGTGGGCGAAAAGATGAAGCCCATTGTGGAATCCACCGGTGTGAAATTTGGCGGTGAACTCTATGTGGACTCCCTGTCCGAAGCCGACGGTGACGTGCCGACCTATCTGGATTTGCTGAAATACGACGCGAAACTGATTACCGACGGGTTGACAGGCAAGTGAACCATACGGCGGAGTTAGAAAAAAACCCGCCCCTGCTGCAAGTCACCAACCTGCATGTTAGTTACGGAACGAATGTCGCCCTTACGGGGGCGACACTCGCCGTATCTGCGGGTCGAATTTGCGGGCTGGCGGGAATGAATGGTTCTGGAAAATCCACCTTGTTCAAATCCATTATGAACAGTGTGCCCCGGCTGGCGGGCACGGTGGAAGTCGCCGGGATGGACGCGAATGTCGCCCGGAAACGCGGCCTGATTGGCTATGTGGCGCAAAGCGAAGAAATCGACTGGGATTTCCCTGTTAGTGTCAACCAAGTCGTGATGATGGGACGCTACGGTTTCATGGGACCGCTGCGCCGCCCCCGCGCCGCCGACCGGGAAGCCGTGAATAAGGCATTGGAACTGGTGGAACTGGCTGACCTGCGCCACCGGCAAATCGGGGCGCTGAGTGGCGGGCAAAAAAAGCGGGTATTTATTGCCCGCGCTATTGCCCAAGGCGCCCCCCTGATGCTGCTGGACGAGCCCTTTGCGGGAGTTGACAAGTATTCCGAGGCCGCGATAGTGGAACTCTTGCGTCGGCTCGCGGCGCAAGGCACCGGGCTGGTAGTGTCCACGCATGATTTAGCCTCGATGGGGAAACTGTGCGACGAAGCCGTGTTGCTGTATCGCCGGGTCGTGTACCACGGGGATGTCGACGGGGCGCTGCGACCCGAAAACCTGGCCAAGGCCTTCGGGTTAAGCGACAGCGAGGACACAGCGGAAAACGCCTCTGATCCAGGTGAAACCCCCGTTGCTCAGGGAGGCCAGAAATGAATGTTTTAGCATATGTCCCCGAGTGGCACCTCATGAACCCCGCCGCCACCACGAAAACCACCGACTGGCTCGAGGCCATAACCGATATGTGGCACCAAGGATTTATGGTGCGAGGCATTCTGGTAACCGGGGTCGCGGCGGCCGTGTGCGCGGTGCTGTCCTGCTGGCTGATCCTGATTGGCTGGTCGCTGTTGGGCGACGCCCTGTCCCACGCGATTCTGCCCGGCATCGTGGTGTCATACCTGTTGGGAGCCCCTTTCGCGATTGGCGCGCTGATAGCCGCGCTGGTGGTCGTGGGCTTGATTGGCGCGGTACGCGGACGCGGGCGAGTGAAAGAAGACACCGCGATTGGCGTGGTGTTCACCACCATGTTCGCCTCCGGGCTGGTACTGATCAGCTTGTTCCCCTCGCATATCGACTTGCATCACATCCTGTTCGGCGACATGCTGGGAATCACCCGCGCCGACATGTGGCAAGTGCTGATTTTGAGCCCGATAGCGCTGGTGGTGCTGTTGGTTAAACGCCAAGACCTGGTGTTATACGCCTTCGACAAGACTCACGCGCATACCATCGGCCTGTCGACCCGGCGCTTGGCGGCCATTTTACTGGTCTGTCTGTCGCTGACCGTAGTGGTCGCGATGCAGGCCGTGGGCGCGATTCTGATTGTTGCGTTGGTGATAACCCCCGGAGCCACCGCCCGGCTGCTGACCAGCAGTTTCAACCGAATGCTGTGGGTGGCGCCGCTGGTGTCGGTGGGCTGCGTTGTTTTGGGAGCGTATATTTCGTATTGGTTCGATACCGCTTCTGGGGCGACCGTGGTGGCCTTGGAAGGCGTGCTGTTTTTGGTTGTCTGGGGTGTGGATTTGTTGCGGCGACGCTCGGTTTCATGAGGCGCTAGGGGCGCTCGGGGCGCTCGGTTGAGTAACACTGTTACTCAACACTGTTACTCAGCGCGCGGGTCGGCGGCGGTTCGAGCTGATGGGGCTCCGCTCTGTTTTCCTTAGAAACTACGTTTCTAAGGAAAACTACGGACACCAGCAGCAATACGAAGTATTGCACGAGCCGGTGGCTCAAACGGTGGAGCCGATAAGCGACAGCAACGATTTGCTGTCGCCAGCGAAACACCGAAATCAGGCTCTTCACCGTCCGCCTTCCCCCGCACGTTCTCGCTTCGCCCTACGCCTTGTCACTGCGGCATGCATCACCGGAGCAACACGGGGGCTGCGCCGCGCGGCGTAAGCCGCACTACGGCGCAGTAACCGGCGTAGGCGTTAAAAAAACGGCAATGATTTGCCGTTTTAGCCGAAGCACCTTAGGAAATTAGGGCAAGGATATTTAGGCGTACGGTGAGTGGCGACTCGTGGAGACCGAAGAGCTAGGCGTAAATCTAAGCTGGCACCTCATGAAACCGGAAGAATGGGCGGGATTTGAGATGGCACCTCATGCGACCGGAAAGAAAACTACGGGAGGCGCCAAAAGGTGAGGCTGCCGCGAGCGGCGCCGGCATCGCCGATTTGGGCAAGACGCGCGATACCGCCGGAAAACGCGAGTGGATCGCCGGTTAGAACCGCGTCTTTGATGGGCGGCGTGAGACCCTCCCACAGTTGTTTGCCGTCGGCCAGGCCAAAGGCTTCCACCCCGTTCGCGACGGTGAATACGACGGTGGCGGCGTGGTTCATGAGGGGCTTGCCCGGGGTTTTCAGCTTAATTTCAACGCCGTCTCCTGTTGTCCAAGTGGTCGCCGCGCAAGTCGACCACGCCCCACAGGTTTCGCCGGTTGGAGCCAATAAATAGGTCTTGTCCGGCATGATGACGGGGACTTTCCCGGATTGCAGTGCGGTCGTCGCAGTGGCGAGGTCCAAGGTCAGCCCGGAGCGCAGCTGGGAGTGCATGGCCTGCAAGGCCGCCACGGGAGCCTGCCCTTCGGCGCTGAGGCTGCCGTCGGGCTGGTACAGACGCCACGTTCCGGTGGCGGTGGCATTGCCGGTGGTCGCATCGGCTACGGCGCCGTCCGGGTCAGAAGAGGCGAAAAACCCGGCCTCTAGCAGGGAAGCCTGGGGAGCCTCGCCCAGGTTAGCAAGGTCGAGTTTCCCGGTTTTCATATTCAACATCTGTGAGAATCCCCAGGTGTACTGGCGATTCGAACCATCAGCGTTGGCGGTCAAGGATCCCACCAGGGTGATGGAACCGCGAGACTGGACATGCAGGGGCTTTGCGGCCGAGGCATTCGGGGAAAGTACCTGGTATCTGGTGTGATAGGTGAAATCCGGGTTGATGAACTGGACTTCAACCCCCGCTGCGGCGCCCTGCGAGATGCCGATTGGCACCACCAGGAAACGGTCAAAAACCGTAGCAATAACGTGTTCGCCGGTAGCTAAATCCCAGATTCCCCCGGGCAAATCCCCCACGACAATATTGCCGGCCGGGTCGATTTTCACGATTTTCTTGGCTTGTTTCGATTCGCACACCACCTGGCTTTGCCACATTTCGGGCAGACAGTAATCCAGCGGCAGGTCGCCGTAGGTTTTTTCCCACACGGCTCGGCCGGTGGCGGTGTCTATCAGGGCTAAGGCCTGGGTTTCTTTGGTGCCGTCCGTGCCCTTGACCAGGGTGAGGATTTGGTTTTCAGATAGAACTTGGCCGGTGAAGCCGCTAGCCGCATCCTGGGAGGCCACCGAAAGTTGGGCGGCTCGCGCGTCCCAGACTTGGAGGCGGCGCGGATCCTTGATTTCCTTGGGGAAATCCAGCTGCCAGCCGTCTTGCAATGGTGCCACCGTTTTGACAATTTTTACTGTGGCCTTGTGGCGGATTTTGGCGGTGTCACTGAGCCACTGGGTGGTGGCAGTGACCAGGACTATAACCGCCGCAACGAGGATGAAAACCCCGAAAATTCGTTCCGGCAGCGTCGGTTTGCGCACCGCGCGAGGGGCGGGTTTGGTTGGTTTGGGCGGTTTGGTTGGTTTGGTTGGTTTGGTTGGTTTGGGCGGTTTGGGCGGTTTGGGCGGTTTGGGCGGTTTGGGCGGTTTGGTTGGTTTGGGCGCGGCAAACGCGGCGGGCGCGGCTCCATGAGGCGCACCGGTGGCGGCGGGCGCACCGGTGGCGGCAGGCGCAGCAAACGCGGCGGGCGCGGCTCCATGAGGCGCAATGGGCGCAGGCATCGCGGGAGACACTACTGTTTCGGCACGGCTTCCTGAGGGCGTTAGCTCCGGGTTTTCTTCCTTCACTACCCCAGTCTAACCCGAGCGAGACAACGAAAAATCACCTTCGTCGCGAGTTTTCCACAGGCACGGATTTTTGGGGTTTTCCACAGGGAGAAAACCTGGGTCTGGTTTCCACCGCTAGCCCGGTTCTAGGGTGAGCCTATGACGATTTTTACACCGAATGAGCGCCTGGATTACAGCGCGGAAACCAGGGATTCTAGCGGATACGGATCCGACTCCCCGGGGGTTTCCAGGGTCGGATCCAGGTCAAGACTGGGTGGGAATCCGGGCAACACCCCGGTTGACAAGCTGACCGCCGGGGTCTTTGCCCGCGCGCGTGCCCAAGGGGTTGGCTACGATGCTCCGGTGGCCGGGGAATATGAAACCGCGGCTGGTGGATTGGGATACGACGACCCAGATTTCGACACGCAACTCATGAACCCGGCAACTGATCGGCTGCAAAACACATTTGATGAAGCAAAAGCCAAGGTCACGCGGGGAATGAAGGTTTCCCCACCCGGTCGCACGCCGCAGCGAGCCCGCCTGGCACCCACGCCGCGCGTGGCGACGCTGGTGGCAGTATTCCTGCTGGCCATCGGCGGTTTGGTGGTGGGGTGGCAGGTTTTGTCCACCCCACCTAGCCAGCCGGTGCCCGGAACGGTGGAAACGGGCGTGGGGCAGGGTTCAGCTTTGCAGGCGGCGGGCACGGGTTCACGAGGTGCCAGTGGAAATTCCGGCGCAAACGGTGACGGCGGGGCTGGCGGAGGTGGCGGCGGTGGCGGCGCTAGCGGGGCGTATGCCAAGGATCCGAAGGTGGCTGGCCAGTCCCCCAGATTATTACTGCCAGGGGCGAATGGCGCGGAACTGGTGGTGTATGTTTCCGGGCAAGTCGAGCGCCCCGGGGTGGTGCGTTTGGCGGATCCGGCGCGAGTAACGGATGCTTTAGAGGCCGCCGGTGGGGCGAAACCCGAGGCTGACCTGCGGGCTTTGAACCTGGCGCGCTTGGTGGCGGATGGGGAACAGATTAACGTGCCTCTGCCGGGCGAGGCTCCCCCACCGGGGGCGGATGCGGGGAGTTCTGACGGGAGCGGCAGTGCGGGTGGTTCAGGCGGGTCAGGAGGGTCAGGCGGGTCAGGAGGTTCAGGCGGGTCAGGCGGAAAAGGCGACAAGGTGAACTTGAACACGGCTGATGCCACTGACCTGCAGACTTTGAGCGGAATCGGGCCGGCTTTGGCGCAACGGATTTTGGATTACCGGAAAAAGAACGGTCAGTTTCATTCCATCGAGCAGCTCGACGAGGTCAGCGGGATTGGGCCGGCCATGATGGAACGACTGCGTGACCACGTGATTTTGTGAGTCTGTGAATGGGCGAGCGCGGAATGGTGAACACCCGGAATGGTGAATACCCGGAATGGTGAACACCCGGAATGGTGAATACCCGGAATGGTGAATACCCGGAATGGTGAACACCCGGAATGGTGAACACCCGGAATGGTGAACACCCGGAATGGTGAACACCCGGAATGGTGAACACCCGGAATGGTGAACACCCGGAATGGTGAACACCCGGAATGGTGAACACCCGGAATGGTGAACACCCGGAATGGTGAACACCCGGAATGGTGAACACCCGGAATGGTGAACACCCGGAATGGTGAACACGAGAGATAGCAAGCACGAGAAATCAGGAGGAAACGAGGTGATTAAGCGTGGATTTTGGCGAAACTATGGCCTGGGTTTTGGGCTTGACGAAAACCATGGGCACTTAGCAGATACTCAATGGGAAGTCACTAACCCAAGCGAAACCGCGACCAGGGGGCTTACTAATCGGGAAATCCCATCCCCAGCGTTAAATGCTTGGAAGCATTTAACGGGCTTGGACTCAGATGCGGACAAAGCGCCCCAGACTGTAACCCACCTCAACGCTAATGCGGACGAATTCACGAACGAACTAAATACCCAGGGATATTTAGCGCGGCGCGTCCGCCAGGACACGGATCGGGTTCCCCGGCCGCTAGATTTTCGCCTGGCGATACCGGCGGCTGCCCTGTGGGTTTCGCTGCTGGTAGCGGGATGGTGTGGGGCTTTGGGTTTGGTTCCCAGCAGCTGGATTGCCGGGGTAGCGCTGGGGATTTCCCTGGTCGCGGCCGGGGTCACGCGGACACGAAACCGGAAACATAGGCTGTATCCCCGGGGCAACAACCGAAGGCATCCCGGCACGGAAACCGAGCGTGACAAAAGCGAGAATCCCAAAGGCGCTACTGCGGGTTATTACCGCGTGGATTTGGGGAAACATAGGCTGTATCCCCGGGGCAACAACCGAAGGCATCCCGGCACGGGAACCGAGCGTGACAAAAGCGAGAATCCCAAAGGCGCTAGTGCGGGTTATTACCGCGTGGATTTGGGGAAACATAGGCTGTATCCGCTCGGATCCGCGGCGGCGCTAATAGCGCTCGCCGCGTTCGCGGTCGGGCTCGGCTTCGCCGGGCACGCCGCGAACCTCGCCATCGCCGCGAGCGACCCGCTCGCGGCGATTGGCGCGGATCCGAGCCACCGCTTTGAAATCCAGGCTCAGGTTATCACCAGCCCCCGGCTGATGACCTTCGGTCACAGTGCCGAGAAAACCCCCCAGCCAGACCGCCGCTTCGAAGCTAGCGCCACCGCAACAAATGTCAGATTCAACCCCACCAATCCCAACCACAACCCCACCAACCCCAACCTCACCAACCACAACCCCACCAACCACAACCCCACCAGCCCACCCACCAACCCCGCCACCCCAACCGCGACCAACCCCAAATCCAGCAATACCAACCAAAGCTACCGCGTCACCTTGCAGGCCAAGTTTTTGATCTGGAGGGGAAGCACCTATCACACCCGGGCAAAACTGCAGGTGAAAGGCAAGGGCTGGGCGGATATCCCGCTGGGAGCAACGGTGTCGCTGCGCACGGGTCTAGCCCGTTTGGATCCCAGCGGGGAGTTCCTGGGGCTGGCTAAAGCCCCAGGAACTCCCCGCATAATTGCCCCACCCAGCGGCCGCTTCATCTTTGTTAACGCGGTGCGTTCCCGCCTCGCCGAGGCGGGAACGCACCTTGCCCCGGAAACCCGCGCCATGATTGGTGCCATGTCCCTGGGCTTGACTCAAAATCAGAGCCAGTCCGACCGGGATGCCATGCAAATCGCGGGGTTGTCACATCTTACGGCCGTATCCGGCTTGCACCTGAGTGTGCTGCTGGGTTTGGCTCTTGGCCTCACCGCCCGCGCCCCGCGAGCCATACAAGTGGCGGCGGCCGGCGCTATGATGATTGTTTTCCTGGGGATGTTGGAAGGCTCCGCCTCGGTGACCCGCGCGGCCGCTATGGGCAGCGTGACGCTGTTGGGTTTAGCGCTGGCGCGGCCCGCCAAAAGTATCGCGGCCTTAAGCCTGGCAGTGATGGCAATGCTGCTGGTCAACCCGTGGCAGGCGGCGTCCTGGGGTTTCGCCCTGTCGGTGGTAGCCACGTTTTCGATTGTGACCTTGGGGCAAACTTTGTCACGCTGGCTAGCGACGTTCTTACCGCGATTCCTAGCCCTCCCCCTGGCGATTTCACTTTCGGCGCAACTCGGTTGCCAGCCGTTAATGTTGATATTACGCGGAAAACTCCAGTTGTTTTCGCTACCAGCAAACCTGCTTACCGGCGCGGTTTCTTCCATCGTCACCGTCGGTGGCCTCGTCTTGGTTGTCCTTGCCGCCATCACTCACCTCGGCATCACCCTCGCCCAATTCGCTACCTTCCTCGAACCGGCCAGCACCCTGATTTTCGCCCCGTTCAGCCCCCTCACCGAAGTAATCGCGCAGGTCACCGGGCTGGCCGCGAATTGGATCTTGGGGGTAGCGCGGTTCTTTTCACGACTGCAAGGCGCGGAAATCCCCTGGATTGAATCCGGTTACGGCATTTTCGGAATTCTGGTGGTCACCCTGGCCTTCCTGTGGCTGGCCGGCCGCTACGCTTACCTGCGCCACTGGTCGGTCAGCTTAGGCTCGCCCTTCCGCTTTCATGAGGTGCCATTTTAAATCTATGCTCATTTTTCCTTGCCCGGCTTTCCCTTCCCCCATTGTCACCCCAGCGCATAGCTAGCGAAGGCGCCCGCCGCGCGGCTATTTTCTAGCGCAGCGACAGACTTCCAAAATCATCGCCTCCAGCGCATACTCCGCATCGCGTGACCCGCCTTTGACCTGCGCATCTGCCACAGAAACGGCACGCAACGCCCGGCCCAGACGCGCATCATCCCAGCGCCCTAATAGGGGGCGAATTTTACGCGCCATCCAGTCATTCATCGGTTTCACGTCGGCCAGCAGACCAGTCTCTTGCACCAGTCGCGAGGGCGGCGCCGCCAGCTGCAGCAACTGCCGAATTTTCATAGCCATCGCCGCCACTATCACCACGGGCGCCACCCCGATTCCCAAGGCATGACGCAATTTCGCTAAAGCACCGGACACATCACCCACAACGGCCGCATCCGCAATGTCAAAACCGGTGGTTTCCACCCGGCCTTTCAAGTAAACCTGCACGTCATCGAGACGCAGCGGGCAATCCATATTCCCGGCGGTCTCGAGTAACTGGTCGGTTACCGCCACCAGTTCCCCGAATTCCTCGCCCAGGGCATCCACCAGCGCATTTGCTGCGGCCGGCTCCAATTTGCGACCTAACCGGGTTCCCTCTGTGGTCAAGAACTTCAGCTTTTCATCGCGACGCTTCAAATCATCACAAGAGTAAATCGCCGCCCAAGGCCCCTTGCCGCCATCCCGGCTGGCACCTCGTGAAGCCGCCGCGACCGAAGCACCCGAAGCACCCCGCCCCCCAGCCCCACCGGCCAAACCTTTGACCAGGTCAAGCACTTTTTTCCCGCGCACTCCCCCGCCATGCCACAACACCAGATAAGCCTCCGGGTCGCCCCCCGCAGTCGCGTCGCCATCCCGGCTGGCACCTCGTGAAGCCGCTGCGCCCGAAGCACCCCGCCCCCCGGCACCACCCGAAGCACCCGTCAAAGACTCCAAATACGCCGCCAAATCGTCCAGCAGCAGAGCCGAGCCACCCTCCAGCCCAGACACCACCACCAGGGGTTTACCACCAAACAGCGACGGCGACAAAAGCTGCGCCAAGGAACCCGCTTCGTAACTGCTCGCATCCAACTCGGTGACCTCCGGCGGCTCGAAATCCCCCGCCGATTCCGCCAGAGTCATCGCCTCGCGACGCAGCATCGCAATCGCCCGTTTAGCGAAAACCTCCTGTTTACCAAGCAATAGCACCACTGGCGCTAAAACCGCTCGCGACCAGGGCGGAAACCCCGTCCCCACTCCAGCGGTCTTACTTTTGTAACTCTTTGTACTTCCAGCCACCCTTTAACCTTAAGGTATTGTTTCCCCCGTTATGGACACATAAGTCCTTTGCTAAAGCTCTGCGACCTTACCGTTCAAGGGAGATCCGGCTGTTTGTTATAAGGCGCGACGGCTAGAACGGCAAATCGTGGTCATTCTTTACCGCTTTCGCAGGTTAGTGCGTGGCTCGCGCGACTTTGTCCCGAGTTCCACAGCAGGGTGTCCGGTTTGTGGCAAAATCGGGGAGTTTTTGGGGGTTGTGTGAGGGGTTTTGTGGCAAAATCAGGAAAAATCAAGACCAGGTGGCCGATTTAGTCCCTTATCGAGGCGTTTTTTCCTGAATTTGTCACGGCAGGGCACGAAACATTGCCGCCAGGTTCAGAAAATGCTGCTCTATTTCTATAATTTGAGATTGCGGTGCCATAACGGAAACCTAGACTCCTCTAAATTTCGGATACTCGACATCAAGATACCCAAATTCCCGGCTTATGCGTCCATAATGTGTCCATAACGGGAACCAATGGAACACCAACGGACGCCGCATCCAAAATCACTTATGATGAAAGCAAAGAAAGGAAACCCATATGTCTACAGTATTTACCAAGATTATCAACGGCGAACTGCCCGGGAATTTCGCCTGGCAAGACGAGAAATGCGTCGTTTTCGCCACTATTGAACCGCGCTCCCCCGGCCACATGCTGGTGGTGCCGCGCGAAGAAGTCGATAACTATCTCGATGCCGACCCGGATTTGCTCGCGCATCTGGCTAAAATCGTCCAGATTATCGGCCAGGCCGGGTGCCGCGCTTTCGGGGCACCGCGCGCCTTCATTGCAGTGGCGGGTTTCGATGTACCGCATCTGCACATTCACGTGATTCCTACTGATTCGCTAAAAATCCTGCGTCCCGAATACAAGAAAGCCGCCACGGCGGAGGAATTGCGCGAAAATACCGAGAAAATCCGCGCTGCTTTGCGCGAACTCGGTCACGGCGCTCAGGTACCCACCGCCGTCGACCACCTGGACTAGGTTCTGCCCGGCTCGGCTCCCCCACCCACCGGCTCCGCCCGGCTCGGCTCCCCCACCCACCGGCTCCGCCCGGCTCGGCTCCTCCGCCCGACGGTTCCACCCAGTTTCATGAGGTGCCTGCCCGAATTTACGCCGTAAATCCCAGATGGCACCTCGTGAACCCGACCATTCCCGGTTGCCACAAAAACGCAACCACACCCCAATTTGCGATTTAGCCGCCGGAGGATTAAGATTATTTTCTGTTGCGTTCGCTGAATCGTAAACCGAAAACGCGTCAGGCAACAGAGCACCACTAGCTCAATTGGCAGAGCAACTGACTCTTAATCAGTGGGTTCAGGGTTCGAGTCCCTGGTGGTGTACGAATAAACCGTTGCGGAAACACCTCCCCGCAGCGGTTTTTTCATACCCCCTATACGCCCAAAAAGCTTGCACACCCCGACCTTACGTTGCTATACCAATCAAAAACGGGTTAAAGGACAAATTGTGTGTTTTTATCCGGGGTTTTTCGTTGTGGTAGGGCTTTAAAGTCGGTTTGAAAGTTGGTTTGGCTGAACTTTGGGGTCGGTCAAATTGTGTGTCTGTTTTCTCGTGTTTTGCTTGTGTTGGCGGGGGAAAGTCGGGTTGAAAGTTGGTCGGTTCATGCTGATGGCATGAATATGATGAAATGCCCGGCGTGTAATACTCCTTTGAAACGTAATGGAAAGACTTCTTCTGGTTCTCAGCGTTGGCGTTGTAAGGAGTGTGGAAGGTCTAAGGTCGGAAAGATTGATAACTCTGCTAAAGAGCTTAATCGTTTCCTGAGCTGGCTGTTGTCGCGTCAGCGGCAGAAAGATATGCCCGGAGCGGGTCGGACGTTTCGTCGTCATGCAGCTAAGTTCTGGTGTTTATGGCCGTTCTCTCCGATTGTGGACGAGGTTCATGACGTGGTGTTTGTCGACGGGATTTATCTGGGGCGCAAGGCCGTGGTTTTGATTGCCTGTACTCGTCAGCATGTGTTGGGCTGGTATGTGGCTAGGAACGAGAACATTAACGCGTGGAAAGCCTTGCTGGATCGGATAGCGCCCCCGCTTCTAGTCGTGAGCGATGGCGGGTCAGGTTTCAAAACCGCTAGAGCAACTTCTTGGCCGGGCACGCAGGTCCAGCGTTGCACATATCACGCGTTTATGCAGGTACGACGTTACATCACTATGAATCCGAAGCTGCCAGCCGGGAAACAACTCGGGAGAATAGCTCGCGACCTGTTACATGTCCATAACGTAGAAGAATCTCTACAATGGCTGGTCGGGTTCAACAACTGGTGCCTGGAATGGGAAGCCTTCCTCGCGGAAGAAACCATAAACGAATACGGCACAAGATGCTTGACCCACGAGAAACTCGTTCGCGCCTGGGACTCGCTAATTAGGCTCATAAAATCCGGTAACCTGTTCACCTATCTCGATCCTGATCTCGCAGACCAGACCCTGACCTGCCTACCAGCAATGAACAACCAGATTGAAGGCGGGATAAACGCTCAACTCCGTGCCATGCTCAAAGACCACCGCGGAATGAGCCTGGCCAGGCGAATCAAAGCGATTTTCTGGTGGTGCTACCAACACATCGAAAACCCCGCGACTCCAGCAGAAATCCTGAAAATAATGCCTACGGATACGCAACTCGAGGAATACTACCTAAACCAGGAAAACCTACACATCACCCAAAGAAACCTCCCCGGATGGGGCGACGCAATCATCTGGAACGAACTCCACCACACCACCCCCTACAACAACACATGGGACTAACCCCCCAGACACACAATTTGTCCTTTAACCCTCAAAAACCCCAAAATAAGACACAAAATCCTGCCGGTTACCCAAATATTACTTAACCCAAATCCTGCCGGTTACCCAAATATTACTTAACCCAAATCCTGCCGGTTACCCGCTTTAACCCCAACACCCCAACACACCCCACCACCAGCACCCCCAAAGCCACCCAGCACCCCCAAAGCCACCCAGCACCCCCAACACGCCCGGATTCTCCCCGGGGGATTCAACCCCAAAACCCGAATTAAAAACACAATTTTGCCGGTTACCCTACCCCGCCGTGACAAATTCAGGAAAAACCAGCACCACCATGAACTAAATCGGCCACCCCACCTCGAATTCTCCTGAATTTGCCACAAACCCCCTCACACCCCCAAAATTTCCCGATTTTGCCACGAACCGGACGCGCTAAGGCTTGTGGAACTCGAATCCGCACCCCATCTCACCCCCGACTTTCCCAATACCAGGCTCCAAACTAGCCCTATATCAACCCCAGCCCCCCCCAGAGCGGTTGTCCTCACGATTGAGCCTTCTCAGAGCAACCAGAGCAACCAGAGCAACCAGGCAAAAATACGCGTCGACCCGGGTTCCCCCGGGTCGACGCCGCAAAATCCCAAAACCTACAGAATCTTCTCTACCTGATCGAAGTTCAGCTCCACTGGGGTTTCGCGTTCGAAAATCGTCACCAACACCTTTAACTTCGAGGTATCGGGGTAAATCTCGGCGATAGTCGCGGTCATGGTTTCGAACGGGCCAGAAGTAATCGTAACCCCCTGTCCGACCTCGAAATCGGTAACAATCTGGGTCGAAACTGCCTGGGATACCGCTATCTGGCCATCTTCAGTCACGGTAGCCTTAGCGGCCTGAGCGGCAGTGGGTGCCAGCATATCGATGACTTCTTGCAGTGTCAGCGGCACGGGGTCTTGCTGGTTACCCACGAAACCGGTTACAGCCGGGGTATCTTTCACCAAACGCCACGAGTTTTCTTCCATATCCATGCGTACCAAAACATATCCGGGGATACGCGGACGCAGCACCTTTCGCCGGCTCTTAGCCTTGACTTCAATGTGTTCTTCCATGGGGATTTCGACTTGGTAAATCCACTCTTCCATCCCCGGGTTGTTCGCCACGCGCTGTTCGATGTTCTGTTTCACGCGCTTTTCGTACGACGAATAGGTGTGAACGACGTACCACCGCCCGGGCAGGCTGCGCAGTCGCGCGGCGAGTTCCTCGCGCGGGTCGGCTTCGTCGCCCTCGCTCGCACTGTCGGCGCTGGTCGCCTCGGTTTCACGAGTCGCCTCGGCGGTATGAGTCGCTTCCTCGCTTGCAGACGTTTCGGTTTCACGAGTCGCCAGCTCCGGCGCGTCCGTATCCTCGAGAATCTCGCCGGTCTCGGGGTCAATTCCGGCCGGTACAACCTCTTCCAGCCTTGATTCTTCGCTGCTTTGATCTAAATTTTCCATTGCCTCAGTGTTTCCCTCTTATTGCCTTACATCGCGGAAAAAATCAAGTCGGTCAATGCCCCGAATCCCAGGTCAACTAATCCAACCAGAGCCATAATGATACCCACGAATACGATTACCACAATGAAATACCGCTTCAGTTCTTCGCCGGTGGGGTAAACGACTTTTTTCATCTCGTCGATAACCTGACGAATAAACCGCCAAATCTTACCGAAAAACCCCAGTTCTTTATCGGGGGTCGGCTCGCTCTTCGGCGCGACGCTGGCTTCTAGTTCAGCCATGATGTCCTCTCTCTATAATCCATGCGCATAGACACACTTCCACCCTGACATAAATTTCGGGGGGAACATGTCAAATTATAGTTTATATAAACCGACATCGGCAACTCCATGGGTATCGGACAGTGACAAGCCTAAACACAGATCAGCGCGGTAAAGCCTTTACCACAGCAGATTCCCCGGGCTGCGCCACCCCCGCTAATTCTTCTATCTGCGCAGCACCCCCCGGGACGGGATTATGGACGGCAAGGTGTTTCCCAACCCGTAATGCATTCACATGCCCTGGCCGCCCCGTCCCCCGGGCAAGTTTCTCGGTGGGGCGCAACGGGGGCGTATTTTGGGCGCGTTCATTGAGGGGTGTTTTTGGAGGGGAGCCACCCCCGGTGGCAGGGCAGACAGGACTCGAACCTGCAACCTACGGTTTTGGAGACCGTTGCGCTACCAATTGCGCCACTGCCCTTCGGTTAATCCGGAGCCTTAAACCCCAGACAGGGTTTAAGTCTAAAGGATAGAGAGGCTGGTTTTCAAACCGTAGTGTTTTTTCGGCTGGCACCTCATGAATCCGCGCCCACCGCCGCCACCACCGCCATCAACACCCTAAAACAGCTGCCCCGAAGCAACCACCGCATGTTACCACCACCTTAGCCACCACTATCCCCCGATTTCCTCGACACCAGTAAGGATTTATAATGTCTACCATGACTAAAACACGAGTTTCTGCGCGTCTTGGCGCGATTGCCCCATCTGCGACCCTAGTGGTCTCTAACAAGGCGAGGGAGTTAAAAGCTGCCGGCCACCCGGTTATCGGTTTCGGTGCTGGTGAACCCGATTTTGCTACCCCGGATTATATTGTCGCGGCGGCGGTGGAAGCCTGCCAAAATCCGGTGAACTACAAGTATTCCGCCACCAGGGGGCTGCCGGAACTGCGCCAGGCCATTGCCGCGAAAACTCAACGCGATTCGGGGTATGCGGTCGACCCAAACACCCAGATTCTGGTGACAAACGGCGGGAAACAAGCCGTATTCCAGGCCTTCGCCGCGATTGTGGGCGAAGGCGACGAGGTACTGTTACCCGCGCCCTATTGGACGACCTATCCCGAGGTTGTCGCCCTGGCCGGCGGCAAGACCGTCGAAGTTTTCGCCGGTGCCGACCAGGATTACAAGGTCACCGTGGAACAACTCGAAGCCGCGCGTACCGAGCGTACCAAGGCGCTGCTGGTGTGTTCGCCGTCGAACCCGACCGGCGCGGTTTACACCCCGGCGGAACTGACCGCGATTGGTCAGTGGGCGGTGGAACACGACGTGTGGGTGATTACTGACGAGATTTACGAACACCTGCTCTATGACGGAGCCGAGGCAGCGCATATCGTGAAATTGGTGCCGGAATTGGCCGACACCTGCCTGGTTTTAAATGGGGTCGCGAAGTCCTATGCGATGACCGGGTGGCGCGTGGGCTGGATGATGGGTCCGGCCGATGTGATTCAGACCGCCACGAATTTCCAGTCACATTTGACCTCTAATGTGTGCAATATCGCCCAGCGGGCGGCCGTGGCGGCGGTAGGCGGGTCGCTGGATGTGGTCAAGCAAATGCGCCAGGCTTTCGATCGGCGCCGCCAAACCATCGTGTCTATGTTGCGCGAGATTGACGGCCTGTCGGTGCCGACCCCACGCGGAGCGTTCTATGTGTACCCGGATGTGACCGGGTTGTTTGGCCGGTCGCTGGACGGGGTCAAGATTGAGAGTTCCAGCCAGTTGGCGTCCCTGATTCTGGAAAAGGCCGAGGTCGCGGCCGTGCCGGGCGAGGCCTTTGGTCCCAGCGGGTTCCTGCGGTTTAGCTATGCCCTGGCGGACGAAGACCTCAAGACCGGGATTACCCGCGTCCAAGAACTGTTGGCTCGAGTCAAATAGCCTGGTTTCAAGGTTTCCATGGTGGTTCACGAGTGGCCAAGGACTGCTCGTGAACCACCCGTTTTGTATCCGAACCAAAAGTTGGTGGCACTGGTAGCGGGGTCATGAGTCGCCGCCAGAATTCCGACTCATATCGCGTTTCACGGCGCGCCGAACCCAAAAGTAATGCGCCAGCGCCCCGATTAGCATCATCAGGCCAATTGGAATCGACTCATATCTGCGGCCGGTATAAATTGCAATACCACCCAGAGTGAAAGCCGCCAGGCCAGAGAACCCCAAAACCAGGCGCGCCAGAAACATGACCCGATGGTATTCCTGCAGCGTGCTTTGCGGGCGCGGCACCGGTACAGCGGCTTGGCCAGGGGGAAAGTCGCGGCCGCTTCCCAACATGTCCTCTCGCCTTGCCCCGGGATTACCAGCAGCCCCGCTAGCGCCGCCAACCTCGGGGAGGCGATTCGAGCTTGGTTTTGCTTCATCTTCCGTCATGGTTCTAGCCTAGCAATCCGGGCGGGTCGCGGGGCGGCAGTGACGTAACTGGTGCGATTTCGTCAACCTCGTCGGATATAGGAAGATATGACCAAAATCGTAGCGGTTACGACCGGTTCCCCAGGTATTAACTTCCCCAGGTATCAACGATACGCGGCGGCGTATCGCACCGTGAAAGTGCGGGATTTAGCGTCGGTATAGATGCTGCCATTGACCGTTCCGGAAGCCGACTTCTTGTCCTCGGATAGTGTCGGCGTGGCACTCGGCACCGGGCTAGCATTTTTCCCCGGCGCGGCGCTCTTTTCCGGCAGAGGTTGCGAAATGCGCAATCCCGACAGACCCTCCACCACCCAGGCGCCTTTCCAGTAAACCCGGCATTGAATCTGGTAGTTACCCGGTCTGTGGTAAGTGTGTCTGACCGAGCCTTGTGGCCACTTTGCTCCGGAACTGCGGGTGGTGCTGACCTGGCCGTCCCCCCAGTTCCACTCGAAGCGCTGGGGTTTGACGTCAATAACAATTCGGATTGGTCCAACTGGAAACACCTTGGTCTGTGGTTTCACGTCAACATAGGCGTTGACGGCTTTGTCCACCAGCACCCGACCCGATACCGGGTTCATCTGCACCTTTTTTGGTCCTTTTACTTGGGTGGTTATGTCTATTTTGATGGGCTGATTGGCTTGGCTCGCACCGGAACCACCCCCATCCTTGCCTTTACCGGATTTCGAGCCTTTCTTGCCGCCTTTACTTTTACCCTTGGTGACTTTCACGCCCTTGGTGCCGCCAGACGACCCGAAAGCGGCGGCATCTAAACCCGACCCCGAGATGGTAAATGTGCCTGCGAGGTTCCCCCCAGAAGCATTCATGAATCCGGAAAAGTTCATGGAGGCAGCGGCAACTACACTGGTTCCGACGACTACCAGCACGACGGCTATCACGCTAGCCGCTTGGTGCCACCGTCCCCGCCAGGTGTTTCCCTCACGCTGGTTTCTTTGGGACTTTTCACGAGGTGCCATTTCTATTATCCCAACTCTCCTAAGTCTTATCTCTGCGGTGGTATCTGGTTTCCTATCACTCTAGCATGACGCTGTCGTCATAAGTCTCGGCACCAGGATTTGGCAATTCTTTGACAATTATTATCCATGGATACCGCCAAATAACAGCTGCTCTCCTCAAGCATAATCCCAGTTCACAGGGGATCTTGTTCTCGATGGCGGCCGCCACCTATCCAAGTCGTGTCCCTGATATGTAAAATAGGCGCGTGGAGACAACTTCCGGCGTTAACACGGATACCCCACAGCCAGAACCCGCCGTCCCCGCAGGGGTTCAAGCCGCCTGGGCGGTGGCCGGGTTCCCTGGCGAGCTTCGCGCGGCTTCTTACCTGGTGGGCGAACTGGCCGCCGTGGAGGCGGCGCTGTACCGCGAGATTCCATTGGCACCGCATCCACTGTGGCTCGACGAGGTTTGCGATGGACTCGATGCCGTGAACCGGTCGATGGTGATGAGCATGTTGCGCAGTTTCGATCTAGATGTGCTGGTGGTGGAATCGGGACACTTGGTGAATGTCGCGGCGGTGCCGCTGGCCGCGATTTACTAGGTAATCCGGACACCCGAACCGCTGCCGGGGGCGAGTTTGACCCTGGCTTTATGGTCGAGGAATTCCTTGGAGCACTTGACGTATTCCTTTACGCCGCCCAGTTTGGGGGGTTCCGGGGGGTCTGTTGGGTCTGTTGGAGCCGGGGTTCATGAGGTGCCAGCCCCGGCAGAAATTCAGGAAAAAATGGGGTGGAGGCTCTATATATTTTAGCCTCGGGGTCATTTTTTCCTAGATTTCTGCCACCAACCGGGGAGCAAGGGCGCGATGGCTAGCGAAATTCGGGATTATTTACTGGCTTGGGCGCGGACGCGGGTTTCGGTGTGTACCAATCATGAGGCGGGTGTCGAAATTCTGGGCTCAGTTCTGGGGGTTCTCGCTGGCCAGAGTGCGAAAATCACCGCCGATGTCAGTCGGGCGATCCCTGATTTTGGAAATGGAGAACACGGATGAAAGTGGCGCGGCCGGGGCGAGCCGGGGTGCGGCCTGCGACGAGGTATCCGCACAGGTCTTGGTCTTGAATCTGCCCTTGGAGGGGACGGCTCCGGCGGTGGCTTTGGCGAGGGCGACCCCGAACCAACGTGGCTGGACACCGGCAGACGGTCAAGGAACACAGTCCCAGGCGGCCCCCGAACCGACGTGGCTGACTTTGCGGTCACTGCGTGGCGGCGGATGCCCGACGAACAGCATGACTGCGAGAAAGAATTCATCGTGCTGTTGTTGTCTGACCTGGAAAAGCCGTTGGATTTTTAGGGTGCTTCACCGGGAACTCCCCCAAGCAAATCCCCTGGTCACAGCCTTACAAACCGGTGCGACACTAAAAATACTCCCCACAGATTTCCCTGGGCATCTAGCCACGCCTGTCTATAACTGAATCCATGGATAATATAAACTTGACACAATTCGCCACGTTCGGCGACTTCGCCCAGTTTTGGCTGGCGACCAAGGTGGATACCAAACCCACCACCCAGGCCTGTTATCGTTCGCTGCTGCAATGTGCGGCCGCGCGTTTCGCCGACATGCCCATCACCCAGATTGAACGCGCGGATATTATGCGGTGGATCGTCGACCTGATTGAGCAGCGCGAATACGATGCCGGCCAGGTTCGCGCGGCGCATCGGGTGGTGCATTCCACTCTCGCTCTGGCGCGGTGTCTGGGTGCCATCGAGTCGAACCCGGCCACCGAGATCACTTTGCCGCGGATTCGCAACCATTCCCCGCGTCTCGACCGACGCTTGGCCGTGCCGGAGCTGGAGTCCTTGGCGCAGCAAATCGGCTGGTGGAAGTTGGTTCCCGTTCACGAGGTGTCTCTCGGGCTCTCCGGCGCTTTCTCCCGCGGCGAGTCGACGCGGGACAGGTTGGGTGGGGGCGGCGGGGTGCCGTTTCACGAGGCGCCATCCGGGGGCGGCGGCGCTGCCCACGATGGTGAATCGAGCCGGGATATGGGGGTGGCACCTCGTGAACCCCGCGCCATCCCGAAGATAACCCAACGTAACCCACAGTTCCTGCAGGTCAAGGGGAAGAGCGGCTACCTGATGCGGCGCGAGGAACGTTACGGGAATCGACAGCTGCCGGCCTCGAAACGTCGGCATCGCGGGGGAAATTGTCGCTGTCTCAAGGGTGTTTCCCCGGAAAATCCAAGCGCCACCCGGATTGCCACGCCGCCCGGCACTCTGCCCGGCACCCTGCCCGGCGCAGTGCCAGCCACACCACCCGAGGTAAACCAGCTAGAGGTACTAATACTAATGCTAGGGTATTGTGGCTTGCGTATAGGCGAGGCGCTGGCGCTAACCTGGAGCGATATCGAGTGGAGTCGCCGTATCATCCAGGTGCGACACGCCTTTACCGAGGTTTCGGGTCGCCTGGTGCTGGGCACACCGAAGAACGGCAAAACCCGCACCGTGCCTATCCCCCAGTTCTTGGTCGAGGGTGGGTTACGGCGCTTGTTTGACTTTGACCGCGCGGTTTTCGCGCCGTTTCACGAGGTGCCATCCCAGAATCTTGGCCACATCCAGGGCTACGCACCGTTCGGTTCCCCCGAGGCAAGTGGGGACGGCGGGGCGCCGTTTCACGAGGCGCCATCCGGGGTCGCCGGCGCTGCCCCCGATGGTGAATCGAGCCGGGATATGCGGGTGGCACCTCATGAACCCCGCGCCGTAGAGACGTTTTGCGGCGGCGAAACCCCCCGGTACACCCCGGGCGAGCTGCGCCAGGTACACGTTTTCCGCACCCGCCAGAACAAACCGTTGCGGGCTTCCAACCTGCGGTTTCACTTTGCGTTGGCGGCGGCGGCCATCGGGGAAACTGGGCTGCATATTCACGATTTGCGCCACACGGCGGCGTCGCTGGCGGTGAGCGCGGGGGCGAATGTCAAGGCTCTGGCCCAGATGCTGGGGCATTCCAGCGCCGCGATGACCCTGGATGTGTATGCGGACTTGTTTGCCGAGGACTTGAGCGACGTGGCCGACGCGCTGGACGGATTGCGGCGCCGCCAGCTCAGATAGCGCCTTGTGATGTTTAATATGATGCCTGTCATTTTCAAAATGATGGGCATCATATTAAACATAAAGGCGATGACGCGTTTCTACCCAGATGAAGGGTGTTTTGATGATGAATTTTGGTAAGAAGATGGCTGTTGGGGTTGCGTCTGCGGCTTTGGTGGCTTCGTTGGCTGGTGTTCCGGCGGCTGTGGCTGTGGAGGAGCCTCGTCCTTTGGACGGTGGTTGGGATCGTATTGCTTCTGATAGGGCGAATAATGATCGTATTGATACAGCGTTAGAGGTGGCTAAGGTTGCTTTCCCTGAGGTGGCTAAGGCTAAGGCTGTGTATGTTGCGAATTCGACTGCGATGATTGATGCGGCTACTGCTGGTCAGTTGACTGATGGGCCTATTCTGCTGGTGGATAATAATTCTCGTACGCTTGATGTGGTTAAGGCTCAGGTTGCTAAGTACACGTCTGCTACCACGGTTTACGCTGTTGGTGGAGAGCAGGTGGTGCCTGAAGCGACTTTGAAGGCTGTGGCTGGTGATAAAAAGACTGGTCGTCTTGGTGGTAAGAGCCGGTATGAGACTGCTATGTCTGTGGCGAAACGAGTTATCGAGGTAGAGCCTAGCAAGTCTAAGAATGTGATTGTGTCACGCGCGGATGTACCGATTGACGCGTTGGCGGCTGGCACGTTGGATCATGGCCCGGTGTTTTACACGAAAGACGGGGAATTGCCTGAGGATGTGAAGACTTGGGTGAAGGATCACAAGGTTCAAAGTGTTATTGGTTTAGGTGGTAAAAACGCGGTTCCGGATAAGGCTTTGTCCGAGGCGTTGGATCCGGTGGTTAAGGTTAATCCTGGTAAAGCGGATTTGGAGTCTATTAACGCGCGTAAAGCATTCGAAGAGGCTCGCGCGAAATACCTGGGTGTGAATACCTTCCGTTCGGATTTCGAAATCACTAAAGCCGGTGATCCTAATTATCTTAATACTGCTACCTCGCGTGATCCGAGAATGCTTGATTTGGGGCGTCAGGACGCTGGTAACCGTTTCGAGGGCTACAAGGCGTTGGCTAGGGAAGTCGCGGGGCGTATGGACGTGGTTGACTCTGCGGTTAAGTCCGTGAAGATGGATATCGCGAATAAGATTAAAGACGCTAAAGGCGACTACAGTATGATTGCGACTGGTATCGCCTCTGACCTGGGTAAACTCTACGGTACTGCTAACCAAGCTAATATTGCGAATAATAAGGATTTCTTTGTTTTTGATGAGGACGGGAAAGTTACCGGGGTGGCTTATGGGGCTATCGAGTCTAATAACGAGGCTGTGAAGACTGCTATCAAGTCTGACAAGGCTCGTATCAAAGCCTACTTCGAACACAAAGACGCAGCACTGCTAGGTAATGTAGTGGCTCCTACAGGCTACAAGTTTGACTCGGTAGGTGTGGAATCCCAGAACTTGTTCTCGAATAAGTCTATCTCCACGTTGACTACTGGTGGTTCGAATCTGGTTGTGTTGCAGCGTGACACCGAGTTGTTCTTGGCTCAGGCAAAGCAGAACGCGGATTCCACTAGCGCGTCTATGCTGGATGCGTGGGCGAAGTTGAAACGTGGTACCGGTTATGTGCGTCTTGGTGGTGCGGATCGCTATTCTACGGCGGCGATGATTTCGCAGTACCTGCGTTTACAGCGTGGCGCGTTTATTGACCGGGTGTATTTGGCTAACGGCGAGTCTATGGTTGATGCTCTGGTTGCTGGGGTGTTCACCCGTGGGCCTATCTTGTTGGTTAACAAGGCTGGTACGTTGACTGATGCTACTAAGACTGAGATGCAAAACATTGGCCAGTTCCTGAGTGTCAGTGGCGATAAGGTTGTTGAACGTAAGAAAGGTGCTTTCCCGGCGGTACTCGCTGTGGGTGGTAAGAACTCTGTAACTGACGCTGCTGCGGCTGCTGCGGCTGCTGAGGTCAAGGTTGGTAACGACCGCGTCACTGAGAAGGAACAGAAGTTCCTGGTCTCTAATGAACTCAAAGTCACCTACACCGAAGGCGAGAAGGCTGTTGCTAATAGTAAGCCGGCGACTTTGAGTTTCTCTTTCCAGGTACCCACCGGGAAGAAAGCCGAAGACGCGACCGTAACCTGGCAATACCGCGCCGACAAAAGCGCAAACTGGAGTGCGGTAGCTAACAGCACTCCGGCCGGTGTGACTTACGATACCGGGACCAAGACATCGTCTGATAAGGGTATTGTCACCGTGTCCCGCAACATCACTGCCCCCGCCACTGATGCTGGCAAAACAGGCGATTACCGGGCACTCGTTACCTACAAGAACGACAGCGGCGTAACCGAAAAAGAAATCGCCACCAACCCCGTAACCGTACAACTATCCGCACCGGCAGCTGCACCGGCGCAGACACTCACTGCCGTGACTATAACCATGAATCCGGTTAGTGGTGAAGTTAAGACCACTGCTTCTGATACAGGTGCGAAAACAGTGACTTTGACCTGCGATAAAACGGGTACTGCTGTTGATGTGCAATACTCCTGGGAAATCACCGGTGCTAGTGGCCAAGTTAAATCCGGTGCTGCGGATGCCACCCACTTTGGCGCGGGAGCTTTGAACACTAAAACGTTGACTCTAACGTCACCCGCACACGACGTTGCTACAGGTAGCATCACGATTCCTGCTGACAAGATAGTCTGCAAGGCTACATCCGTGAATGCCGGCGTAAATGCAGGCTCTGCAAAGACTGCTAAGAACACGGTGATTAAGTACACCAAGGGTTAAACCGTGGTTGCATGTTGTTTAGTCCTTACCCGTCTTGAAGGAGACGATAACTGAATAAGACGTGGCACCTCTGGGAGTCATTGACTCCTGGGGGTGCCATGTTTTTAGTTGCTGCCGGGGAAACATTCAGGAGAAACTACTGGAAGAACTGGGTCTAGCAGACAGTTAGTGTCAAGTATTTTGAAACGGTCTGGGTTTTCCTGATCCGGTTTGTCGGGGTCGTATGCCAGGTTGTTCTGTTTGTGCTGCGGATAATGTTGTGGAACTAACCATTTGCAGTGGTGGTATCAGCTTGTTGTTCCTGGTTCCCCGGTTCGTTTTTATGGGGTTGGCAGGGATTTTCCGGTGTTACGGGGCGAATGACAACAGGTTGGCGACCCAGCCAGCGAAGTGGGGACACTCGTCCATCACTGCTTCTATACGGGTATGGTCGAACACTTCTTTCGTATCCGGTACTTTACGGTAGGGAACCGGACTGCTTTCTTTTAGCTGGATAAGTCGTTTAGACGGGGCTGTTTGAGGTGAATCGTTGATTTCTTCTACCCCGCCGGACGAGTCTCTCCAACCAGCCATCTGGTGAATCTCTGCGTTGCTAAACACGGTTGATTTTCCGTGTAAGGCTGCGGCAATAACCAGGGATTCAAATTCATGCTTGACTACGAAAGGCAGCCATTTTCCCGGTTGTTCCCGGTTCCTGTAGTACTCGAGCAGTTTGTCCTCAATGTCCTCGCATTGGGGATTGACTAAGCCTGCTTTTCTAATGAAATCTTGCGGAAAACCGTAGTAGTCAATCATCGTTGACACTCCCTGCCATTGCGGCTGTGCTAACAGCATCCGAATCAACGAGTCGTAGCCTCCTGCCCTGGAATACCAACCACCACCCCCAAACCGAGCCTTCCCGTTCGCGGCAACACTCGTTTTTACCACAATGGCTTGGGCAAACAAGTTCCCTCCGCTAGCCTGCTGCAGGTAAGGAGCTAAATTGTTCGTGATGAACTGTTGTTCCGACGGTCCCTCCGCAACAATCGCAATCAATGCCATAGCCGCAACCCCACACACCTTGTGACTATCCATTTCCTATTCACAAGTCCGTTACCTCCCTTTTGGGGGACACGTTTAGGACATTGTTTTCCCACATTTGCCCTACCGAATAGTCATCCAGCCATTGCGTGTAAGCCTCTGGCTCGGGACGATTCACCGCAGTCGCGCCGTTTTCCCGAGTAACCAGGGCTAATTCTTCCAACGAGAACTGATTTGCCAGCGTGACTGATTGCGTGGTGACAATAATCTTCCTCTCACGGCTGGCAAACTCGTGCAGCATCTGCGCGAGTTGATAGATAGCAAAAGGATGCAGACCAAGTTCCGGCTCGTCCAAAACAATCGTCTCCGGCGGGTTGGTTTGCTGTAACAAAACAGTCAGACAGATAAACCGAAGCGTACCGGAGCTTAGTCTCTCTCCCGAGAAAACACCATCCAACCCTTTCTGTCGCCAACGCAATATAGTGTTGCGCGAACCCTCATAAACCGGATTAACCTCAAAATCCTCAAGGAACGGTGCCACTACACGCACCGAACGTAAAATTCCCTCATACCTTTCAACATCACTTTCCCGCATCCGCCACAACACCGCCGCGAGATTCCGCCCATCACTGTGAAGCCTTAGATTATCGGCAACATCACAACTCTGTAACACGGGCGACCGGGACGAAGAATCATCAAAATGAAAAACCCTACAACCCGTGAGAATACGTCGAATATTCTCCTGTACCCCAGTCCTTGAGCCGCGATCATCCGCATCTGAAAGCACAGAACGATGCGCCAATGGTAGCCAACCATGATTGCCTTGGAAATCGTCATAGAAAGGAGCAGGGTACTTAGCCCGGTTATGAAAGAAAAGCCGCTCTCGCACCAAGGCAGTATCTCCAGTACCGCGACTGAACTGAACATCATACCCATTTGTAAGCTTTTCGTTTATCCGGTAATCAGCATCGATTGCAAAACACCGTGAATCAAACCCCCTGCCTTGCTCCGCCGAGTCAAAATCAGCTACCGGGCTACCCTGGAAAAAGTGTTCACTAAACCCGCCACCACGCATGATTTCATCCTGGAACGTGTCATCAACCAGACGTGAAAGCAGCTCTATCCCTCTGAGCAAGTTCGTCTTTCCCGCACCGTTGGGACCAATCAACAACGTAACCGGAGTGACCAATTCCAAAGTAGTGTCTCTAATGGAAAGCAGATTTCTGATTCTAAAAGAACGAATCGCCATACGCTACATTCTAACCTCTCCACCAGCGCAAATTCTCCCACCAAACCAAGGGAACTCGTTACACACCACCATACCCGCGACCGTCCCGGAACAGGTCTGACCCCGGTAGTCATCTACCGGGGTCAGACGTTTATGAAGTTATCGTTGAAACCATTGAGGTTTCACTAGAATCAAAGGACTCACTAGGAGATGTTTACAGTAACGTTTTTATCCGCACCATCGGAAACCGTCTTAGCTGCACCGGCGCCGTCCTCGTCAACCTTGACCGTCACTTTAATCGTGCCAGAGACAGCACCATTGTGAGAGTCGTCGGTAGCGGTAACCTTGCAAGCCTTTGCGCTAGAATCCCAAGCAACAGCGAACTTTACCTTACCAGTAGTAGCAGGAAGCTCGTTCTTATCGATAGTGCAGGTGTACTCGGCAGGCGCAGACTTAGCGTCAGTCACAGGAACCGAAGCAGTACCGTTTGCGGCAGTGATTGGGCTGCCAGTTACTGCACCCAAGGTTGGCTTTGCCGAAGTGGTAGGAGCCGCAGCTAGTTTAACCGTGACATCGACACTGTCTTGATATTTGATATTACCCTTGCTGTCAATCCAACGGACAGTCACCTTATAGGTTCCGTTAGCCGCGACATCCTCTTTTCTATCAGCAGGAGTGAAAGTGAGTTGGCCGGTAGTATTGTTACCCGTGGCGGTAACACCCTTGGGCAGGCCATCAAACAAAGCGCTAAGCCCCGCAACCCTACCGTTGTTAGCGGCTATCGACATAGCAGCAGTCTTAGCACCGGCATTGCCAACATTCGTGATTTCCAGGCTGGCGTATCCGCCTAGGGATGGAGCCTGATTACCGGCATCATCGTTACCACGGAAGTTGTTCGTGCCCTTGTAGTTCTTAGCTTCTTTCAAGGCTTTAACCGCAGCGGCACGGATTTCCTCGGAGATAGACATCTTTCCACCTAAAGCGAAGGTACCCAGATTCGGTTCCTTCTTCTTCAAATAAGCCAGGTGGTTCAACACGGTCTTATCAATCTCACCAGAAGCCGGCACCAACAGAATCGGACCATCAGTCAACTGACCCGCCACTACCGAGTCCACCAAGTGAGCATCATCACCAGAAGCCAAATACGCCCGCGAATCCTTCTTAAAGTCCTTAGACCCCGAGTTCACGAAACGACCCCGCTTCTCCAGGTACACCGCCAACAAGGAAGAAGTCTCATAGCGAGACTTACCAGCCAGACGCGGCACACCAGTCACACCAGTAAGCAACTCCATATTCGTGTTGTTATAGTAGGCATTCACCGCGTCCAACAAGTTCTGCTTCGCCTCATCATGACGCTTCTGCTGGTTATCCAACTCAGTCTTTGTCACGTTATAGAACGCAGACCAGTTCACCTTACCCGAGGCCAAAGCCTCCACACCAGCAAGATCCTTACCCGGCAAAACAGCGTCCTTGTTGGCAATCTTGGCGTAGACAGCCTCCTTGAAAGTCAAATCCGTGTCACCAACCTTATAGACCTTCTTACCAGACCAGTCACCAGCAGCCAGCTTTGACTGTACCCCGTCAAGCTTATCCATATCCAAACCAGTCAAGTTAGAATCATCATCAAACTTGAACACACCAGAAGTAGAAACCGCCCCAGAATCATTCAAAGTAGGCCTGATCTCGCTGAGAGACAAACCATACAAATCCTGAACCGCTTTCACCAACTTAGCAGCCACGTCACCAGCGTTAACATTGGTAACGGCGGATAAAGCCGCAGCTTTAACCTCAGCGGTTTTAGCGTCAACTAGGGCATTATCCTTCACAGCATTCAAATCATTATACTGTTTAGTGATAACCACATTGTTAGCCTTCAAATCCTTCAAAGGCTGCACATAACCAACAAACGCCTTTTTCGGATCACTAACAGCGGTCTCAATATTCACACTCGAAGGATCCTTAGACTCAGCCTTAACAGACCCGCCGTTAAGACCAAAGAAATCATACTTCTCGAACTTGTTAACATCAAAAGCGGCACCCTGGTCTTGAGGCGGCATAGAATCTTTAACAAACTTACGGGACTGCCAATCAGACTGACCAAAATAAGTAGCAGCCGCTAACGCCACATTAGCCTTAAGCTCTTTACCACTCTTAAGCCAAGACCACGGATCAAGCTTCTTAATCTCAGCCCCTACCTTAGCAACCTGCTCCGAAGGAAGAGCCTTCTCCCCACCAAGAATCACTGCGTCACGAGCATGCTTCACAGCCTCGGCATAATAATCCTTAGTAGCCTTATCAATATCACCAGACGGAGTGAGCATCAACACCGGTCCATCCCCGGCCGCACCCGCAGTCAAAGCGTCAACCATCACATCACCACGAGTGAAATACACACGAGACGCGTTCTTAAAATCCTTATACGCAGCCTTAGCTACCGCCACATTCGTCTCATAACGATTCTTACCATCCAAACGCTCGGTCTTGGTAATCTTGTCGTTCATCTTCTTAACCGCAGCCACCGCCTCATCAGGAACCGCGTTCTTACCACCAACAGCAACCAAAGTATTAACCTTGTCAAACTTCGATTTAATCGCAGCACCCAACAACAACTGACCCGAACGATCCGTCGGCACCAACAGCACCACACCATCAGTCAACATGCCAGAAGTAGCAGCATCAACCAAATGCGAATCACCAGCAGCCACCAAATAAGCCTTAGTCAAAGACTTACCCTTATCAGCATACAAACGCTCCGCAGCCGCAATCGCCGTATCAACACGAGAATCCCCCGCAATACGCTCAAAAGAACCACCCTCCGGGAAAGTAATCCTCTCAGCCCCCGCAGCCACAGCCGCCGGAACCCCAGCCAACGAAGCCACCAAAGCCGCAGACGCAACCCCAACAGCCATCTTCTTACCAAAATTCATCATCAAAACACCCTTCATCTGGGTAAAAACCAGTCACCCCCCAAACCACCCCCCACCAGCACAAACGTGGTAACCGGTTTTATTTGCCAGTATTTTTGAGTATCCTTAAAGTAAGGAAAGTAAGGGATTCCTTGTAAGGGTGTCACTGCGAAAGCGTTACGATGTCATTGTAAAAAAGTGGCACTATAAAAGCATTATTGGGAGGATGACAGAAAATGGAACTAGCGAAAGTCACGGCGAAGGGGCAAATCACTATCCCGATTGCGGTACGCCGTAAACTTGGGGTGAAGACGGGTGGGAAAATAATGTTTTTGGAGGATGGCGACCGGGTAGTGATAGTGAATCCCTCGGTACAGGCGCTGCTCGAACTGCAAAACGATTTCGCCGGCGTGGCCGAAAAACTCGGTATCGAAACCGAGTGTGACGTAGTCGACTTGGTCAAAGAAGTCCGCCAGGAACGCGCCCCCAAGTCGGGTGCCGGGTCGGTCGAAAACGTGTAGGCGCTCTCATGCGGGTAATGCTGGACACTAACGTGCTGATTTCTATGGCGTTGTTTCCTAATCCGCAGGTTTTGCGGATTATGGAAGTGGTTACCTGGAAATATGACCTGGTGATTTCGACTTATGTGATTGACGAGTTCCGGGAGGTGGTTGCACGGAAGTTTCCTGGCTATCTCTCGTCGGTGGATCGGTTCCTGGCGAGGCTGGACTATGAGTCGGCGGTGATGCCGTTACACATTCCGGAAAATCTGTACCAGATTCGTGATCCCAACGATTACCCGATTTTATATGCGGCAACACACAGTAATGTGGACATTTTTGTCACGGGAGACAAGGATTTTGCTGATGTCCGCCTGACATACCCCGAGATTCTAACTCCGGCGGAGTTTTTAGAGCGCTACGCGGATGGGAAATCAATAGTCGAATAGGCGTAGCCCTGCCTGATAGGCTCAATTCTCTCAGAACTAGGGGTCTCGGGCAAGATTAACCCCGGAATTCAGCGACACCGACTTTGGCTACACGGTTATTCGGCTCAATGGTCGGCAGCTTTCAGATATGCGGGTTGATTTGTTTAGGACTGGGGCTCCCGGGAGCCTGAATATCGGTTTTTATTTGCACCGTGGACATCTATCCCCTGGTAAGTTTTTGAAAACCCCAGGTCAGGGCATTTCCCGATTTCGGCAAGCCCCGAAAATCGTTCCATGAATGTCCAAAACGCAAATAAATCGGTAAAAACCACCCGCAGTCCGGGTTCCAGATTGGGAACCTGGAGCTGGGGCGACCGCAGAGTGGCCTGAATTGGAATTCCCGAGAGTAAGGACGGCCGTAGCGAGACCTGGACTGGGTCTCGTAATCCCCACTTAGGCGCGGCCAACAAGCCTTTTCCTGAGCGTCAGGCCGAGTGGGTCTCGTAATTCCAGCTCAAGCGCCGCCGGGTACACCGCCGGCGGGCAAGAGTACCCTACTTATGAACCGTATTCCTCGCCCGCTCCACTCAGGCCGCCGTGATTTTTGAAGTAACGAATTATATCAGTCTTGAACTGTCCCGATTCGACATCGTCCCAGGTGAAGCGCAGGGTAGCTAGTTGGTTAATCAACGATTCGCGGCTGCGCCGGCGATCCTCGACGAACTGACTGTGCCTGGCGTGCCACTCGTAGCCATCAAGTTCGACTATCACCTCATGTACCCCGTTGCTGACGACCATGTCAACTTCGCCGATGCCCGCTATAACCTGACCGACTTTCACGTTCAGCCCGAGCCCGCGCAGCACGCGCCGCGCGTTGGTCTCCAGCGGAGAACGCGCCCGGTAGCTGCCGAGTTCAATAGCCTGGCGTACCTCGACGGAGCCGCGTTCCCCAACTTCGGCCAGCAACTGTTCCTTAGTTGCCAGCCCTTTAAACAGAGCAGAGTCAACGATTACTTCGCGCTCTTCCGGCGTGTCGACGCACTTCAGAGCACATACCACCGTCGCCACCGGGTCATCGACGTATAGCCGGGACAGGCTCGGCGCGGCGGGTAGAATCCGGTGTATCACCGTGTTTTTTGTATGTATCCGGTGACAATTATGCGCCACCGCCACATGAATCTTTCGGGGGCGACGCAGCGTATCCACGCCCCATTTGCGCAGTGCCGTCACACACGCGACATGGCCCCGGTTGGCGCGCGCCACTACGACACGCCTATCCGTGCCCGGCAGATACGCGACGCAGCGTTTGATTACTTTCAGTTGCCCGGCTCGGCTGGCACACGCCAACGAGTAACGCCCAAAGTACGTGTTAAGCTCGCGCAGCGGATACGCACCTTGGTTTAGTTTCATGAATTCTTCTAATTCTGGGTCCATGAGCCAATGCTCTCGCCTCGCGCAGAGTCCTGCAACTCGCGCCAGACGCAATTGTGGAAAACGATTTTTCCACAGTCATAGTCGCAAACCACGATTTGCGCCGAATCATGAGTCGATTTTGGCGTTTTGGACATTCGTGGGGCATTTTCCGGGGTTTGCCGGAAATGGGAAATACTTTGACCTGGGGTTTTGAGAAACTTAGCAGGGTATAGATGTCCACGGCGTACATAAAAGCCGATTTTCGGACTCCCGGGAACCCAGCACAAGTCGAGCCAGATCCGTCACGACTTCAGGGAAACCCAGTGTTACGGGATTTGGTGTTATCGCCATAGAGGACGGTTATCCGGGCTCCGGGGGATTTCTTAGTCTGGATTGTGATATCGACCTACCGGCTCCGGGAGATCGGTTCTGGGCATGGTGCTGGCAGCAGTCCCCACCGTGTTAAAGTATTCCGGGTATGTTTCCGCTGGTGGGGGGTGGTTTGGGGGGTGACTGGTTTTTACCCAGATGAAGGGTGTTTTGATGATGAATTTTGGTAAGAAGATGGCTGTTGGGGTTGCGTCTGCGGCTTTGGTGGCTTCGTTGGCTGGGGTGGCTCCGGCTGTGGCTGCTAACGAGCAGGAGGTGCCTGGTTCGTATGATGGCATGGTCTCTACTGATCGTTTCGGCGGGTATGATCGTGTTGAAACTGCTATTAAGATTGCGGAGAAGGCTTTCGAGAAGACTGCTACTGATGTTGAGGTAGCGTATCTCGCCTCTGCTAGTGATGCTTCTGCGGTGGATTCTGCTGCTGCTGGTCACTTGTCTGACGGGCCGATATATTTGGTGAGTGGGGATAACCGTTCCGCCAAGGCTGTAAGTGATTCTATTAACAACAAGTTCCCCAACGTGCAAAAAATCATTGCTATTGGTGGGGAGAAAGCTGTTGCTGGTAGTTCTTTGAAGACTGTTGCTGATGCTGTGGGTGTGCCGTCTGAGCGTCTCGGCGGGGCTGACCGTTATGAGACCGCTGTGGCTATCGCTGAGCGTGGTTTGAATTACAAGGGTATGTCTTCTGTCGGGCAGTTTTATCCTAAGAAGGTTTATTTAGCGCGTGGTGATAACCCGGTGGATGCGCTAGTCTCCGGGGTAATGGATGACGCGCCGGTGCTTTTGTTGGGTCCGGATGGTTCCGTGCCTGAAGTAACTAAGAAATACTTGGCTAAAACCTTGCCTTCCAAGTTTGTGGCTTTGGGTGGTGAGAAGGCTATCCCGTCTACTTCTTTCGTGAAGGCCGAACAAAACCCGGTTATTCGTAACGCTTTCACTGGTAATGAGGATATTAAAGACGCTAAAAAGAAAATGGATGAGGCCGAGTTCCTGCTCAAGGGTGTGCCCGGTAGTAAAGGTGTTAATCCTAAAATCCGGGAAACCCAGACCCTGTCCGAGGAACAGCTCGACGTGCTCCGCGCCCAGGTAGCCGGACTCGAAGCAGCCCAGAACGCGGCTCAAACAGCCTACGAGACAGCAGTAAAAACCGCGCTAGGTACAATTGCCAAACCCGCCGACACTGCACTGAAAGCCGCCGAGAGCACGCTGAAAGATAAAGACGCGGCGCTGAAACAAGCTGAAGAGAAAATCGCTAACCGCGCAAAAGTCACGGAGGAAATCACCAAATTAGTGGAGGCCTACGAGAAGGCTGGCGACGGCACTGATAGCGGTGTTACAGCTGCTAAAGACTTCGCTACAAAAGTAGGTAAATATGTCACCGCGTACTGGGCTGACAGCGCTTCGAAGAATACCGCAGATGTTGCCACTAAGGCCGATGCTGGTAAACTCAAGGGCGCCCTGGCGAAAGACAAGCTTGACGCGACTAAGCATGCTAGTGGTGGTGCCGCTACTAACGCGGAAACCGTCTTCACCGCTGATTACAAGGATACCTTCGGTGACACTGCGGCAAAACAGGCCGAGGCTAAAGACAAGGCATACGGTGAGGAAGCTGTCGCTCAAAAGAAGTATGACGAGGCTAAGGCCGCGTATGACAAGGCTATGGCCGAGTATAATACGAAGAAGGCCGAGGTGGAGAAGACTCCTGCGGTGAAGGCTGCTAAGGCTAATCTTGAGGCCGCTCAGAAGGCTTTGGATTCGGTTCGGTTCCAGATTGATAACGCTGGCGGTGGCTTGGCGTTCATGGGGTATAAGCGTATCGAGGCTGCCTATTCCTCTATCGACGGCGTGTATGCTAACGGGTTGAACAAGTATAAGGCTGCTATTGATAAGGCCGTGTCGGATGGGGCTAACTCCCAGCTGGGTGAAAACACGTTCGCTGGGTTCGCCCCGGCTGTTAAAGCTGTGAAGGCCGCCTACGGCGTGGATTTGACCCAGGAGAACGTGTCTAAGTTCTTTGCATTCAAGAAGAACGCGGAGGGTAACCGGGTGGTGTTCCGTGCTAACCACGCGAAACTCTTGGCTGAGAGTGACGCTTTGGTCGACCAGGCTAAGGATCTTATCAACGAGTTTTACGCCGCGATGCAAGATGGGTTCAATAACGGGGACATGATTGGCTGGTTCCAGTCTCTGCGCTACACCACGCTTAACAACGGGATTTGGGGTAAGGCTGACGCTAAGAAACGCGCCCTGGTGCGTGATGCGTCTATGGCTGTTGTTGATGCTCTGCTAACCGGTGCCCGCAGCTTTGACGGCACCAGCTATGACGAGAGCTTTTTTGGGCTGGATAAAGGCGAGGCGTTTACTATTAACCCGCGTGGTTTCGCTGGGGCTTCGCGTGTCGCCCACATTCTGGAATCTATCGCGTTGAACAATCGTAAGAGTGCCGAGTCTGCCTATAACGAGGCTCGTGTTGCTTTCAATGTTGCTTTGGATAAGGTGACTCCTAAGCGCTACGACCGGCTTTATGGAACGGATCGGTTCGAGACTTCCGCCGCGATTGCGGCTTACTGGAGGGCGTACTATGTGACCCTGCCTGATTCCCAGGGTGGTCTTGGCTATGAGCTCGCGAAGAGCTCCCGGGTATACCTCGCTAACGGTGATACCTTCATCGACGCGGTTGCTGGCGGGCAATTGAAGCAAGGTCCTATCCTGTTAGTCAACAAGGCTGGTGTCCTCACCGACCAGGTTAAGCAGCGTCTCGCTTTCGCTCGTACTGATTCGAAGATGCTTACCGTCACCGCGTTGGGTGGTGCTAATGCTGTATCGGATAAGACTCTCAACGACGCGGCGAAAGCCGCTAAAGACGGGTCCTTGATTGGTAAGACCCTGTTCGATAACTCGGTAGGGAAGACCCTGTCTAACACCCCGGCCGAGCCTAAAGCCGACCAGGCTAAAGACAAGAAAAACCCTAAAGACTCCAAAACTGACACCAAGTAGGACTGGGAAACTTTTTCTTGAATACAACTAGATAACCCAGGCCGGCCCCCGGAAACCCCGACAGGTTCCCGGGGGCCGGCCTTCCCTGTGGCAGGGAATAAAATGGTCGAAAAAAGCGGGTAAACCGTTTTGGGGACAGCGGGTAACCAGCAGGATTCCGTGTTTTTAATTCGGGTTTTTGATTGGTATCTCAATGAAAAATAGAGGTTGTTTAGCTTTTTTGGCTTAAATCATAACCATGCTTGACATTCCACAGATTTATGCCAGCAGGTGGTACGTGCTTAGTGTATGCCAAGAAAACCGCTCCATCATCTATACCTCTAACTTGGAATTCTCCAGATAAGGAACCATTCTGGGTGACACCCCCAATACCAGCCACCATCATCGACCGCACCGTGCATCACGACAGAATCCCCCGCTTCGCAGGAACCTCCCACCGCGTCACACATGAAGTGTCCCAGGTTTTGTTCCGTTTCTTATACGGGTGCTAGTTGTTTAGCATGGGTTTGATTATATTGGGTTATTACTTCCTCGGGAGTGGAATAATCTAGCGATTCGTGGAGACGCTGGTGATTTCACCAGTACACCTAGTTCAGGGTTGCCCATTCGACTTCGGTGCATGAGCCAGGTCTGGGAGTAAATCAACTCGGTTTTGTATAGCCCGTTGACTGTCTCGGCTAGCGCGTTATCGTAAGAATCCCCAATAGTTCCGGTCGATGATCTAATCCCTGCATCTGTTAGTCGTTGACTGTATTTAATGCTTACGTATTGACAACCATGGTCAGCGTGATGGATTAAGTCCTGCCAGATTGTCTTTAGCGCAGCCTATCGCCTGTTCTAAGGCCTCTAACGGCAACGCCTCAGTGGCATAGTTGACCTGGTAGCCCAGCCCACAATCTTGCGTGAATACACGTCTGTAACAAAAGCTGTGTACACGAAACCCGACAAAGTTCTGACATAAGTGATATCCGCGACCCACAGCCGGTTTGGTCTATCTGCAGTGGAATCGCGGTTAACTAAATCCGGGCGTGTATCCGGGCGTGTATCCGGGCGGTGAAGGCCGGGTAGTCACCGGTTTACGGCCTCGGTGTGCCCCATGAATCCCGGCCAGGCGCATCAACCTGCCAGTCTGTTCCCGTTCGATAGCAAACCCCGCCCGGCGCATAGCACGCCAGATTTTACGAATCCCATAAACACGGTAATTCTGGTCGAAAATCTTTACGATTTCCTCGATTAACAAGGCATCTCTCAATCGCCTAGCACACACAGTTCTTGACTTTGCAGCCCGGTAACCACGTGGCGTGAGGAAGCCCCCAACCATGTGTTCTCTCATAACCCGGCAAATACACTCGACCGAGAAACAATCACGATACTGGTCAATAAACGCAATCATGCTATCGCGGGGTACTTGCACCTCCGGTGCGTACCCCGCCTCGCTCGGAATGCAAACTCGAAAACTGCGTTTTCAGTTTGCATCCTCACTCGGCCGGGTGGTCGAGTTCTTTGGCGAAAAAAGCTGATGCCAGTTTCAGAATCTCGTTCGTACGTCTGAGTTCTGCGTTTTCTTTACGCAGACGTCGTATCTCGGCAGACTCCTCTCGAGTGACCCCGGATCTCTCGCCCTGATCTATTTCAGCTTGATTCACCCAGCGGCACAGTGATTCCCGGCTGACACCGAGTTTCAATCCGATATCACTGATAACCGCCCATCTCGAAACCCCAGAATCGTCTCGAAGCCGATCAAACACCAGCCCGACAGCACGATCCCTAAACCCCTGCGAATAATTCCTAGGCATAAAACAATCCCCTCAAAAAAACCTAGAAACAAAACCCAGGACACTTCAGCCCGTGTTCCGTTGACGGCTTTGTTGGGGTTCATGAGGTGCCGGTCGGGGTGGGGGCTTTTTGTTGAGGTGTGGCGGATTTAGTGTCGGTGGTGGTTTGTGATTTGAATCGTGGACGACCTGTCATCAGACAGACGATCACCAACTATCCTCGACATACGATTTCTAAACTCTGGCGAATACCCCTTAGACATGTTCCAATCCTCTCAAAACAGATAGGAACAAAACCCAGTATGCTTCAATATCACCACTGCAAATGGTTAGTTCCACAACATTATCCGCAGCACAAACAGAACAACCTGGAATACGACCCCGACAAACCGGACCAGGAAAAACCCAGACCGCTCCAGGCAAAAATTTTGACACGGATAAAAACGGCTTGTTTCCCCGGCGAATGCCGGGGAAACAAGCACACAATATTCTGTTATCCGGGATGGCTCCTCATGAAACCAAACCCAGGGTATTCAGTCAGTACTATTTGATTTCATAGACCGTGTTGGACTTCACCAAGTACTTCACATCGGTGCCGCCTTTAATACCCCACTTGTTATCGGTGGAGTGTTTCACAGCAACTACTCCGTTAGGAGTAACTTCGGTGCCGTCAGCTTTGTAACCTTTCCAGCCGTTAACAGCATCATTTGCAGATGTGGTGTTGGGATTAGCATTGATACCGTAGGCGCCAGTAATACCGGTGGTGGCTACAAGAGCGGTCGGGTTTGTCGGGGCTTTGTATTCGAAGATGAAGCTGAATTTCCTGGTGCCGACCTTGCCGGTTACCGTGTATGTACCGAACTTAGTGGTACCAGGAGTAACCGTCACATCAACCTTACCGTTCTGACCAGCAGTGGCTGCGGCGTTAGGCCGACCATCAGCGTTAGGAGCCTCGCCGTTGACCTTGATATCGGAGGCGGCGGCAGACGGAGCAGTAATGTCAAGTTCCACAGTCTTAGCCCCTGCTGGAGTAGTGAGTGACATCTGGTTCAGGTCAGTAAGACCTTGATCGTTTGCTTTAGCTCCGGCGGCGGGGGCTTCCACTACCTTAATAGTGAAGGACTTGCTATTACCTTTCTTGTCTTTCACAGTAACCTTATAGGTACCAACACCAGTAGTGGTCTTGGTGGTTACGCTCAACTCGCCATCGTTGCCTAATACAACATCGAAGCTGCTCTTAGAGTCAACACCAGCGGGGTCGGTTTTAATTTCTACATCGGCATCGGTCAGCTTAGTGATAACCGCGCCGACCTTGTCCTTCAACAGGTACTTGAAAGTAGCTACCTTGCCTTCAACCGCTTCGACCGGGTTGGTGTGACCGGCTACGGAGTGCAGGTTGATATCACCGCGGGTACTGGACTGCTTGTCATCGGTAACGAATTTACCGCCCTCCGAGAACTTAGCAGCCCCGGCTTTAGCGACCTTGTCAGACACAGCCTTTTTACCACCGATTACCCAGCCGCCTTGAACCTTTTTAGCGGTACCCATGTTCTTGATTTCCTTCGCCACAGACTCCGGCAAATCCCCATCAGACTTCACCAACAGAATCGGCCCGTAGCGCAACTGACCAGCTACCACCGAGTCAATCAGGTGTGCGTCCTCACCAGAAGCGAAATACACATGCTTCCAGCTGCCGAAGCCCCAGCCGTTATTCTCAGTCCAGCCCTCCGAGTTACGAGAGTTAGACGCGCCACGCAGATAGTAAGACAACAACGCAGAAGTCTCGTAACGGTCTTTACCCACAATACGCGGGGAACCAGAACCCTTCCGCTCGACAACCTTAGCGAAAGGAGAAGCCTTCCACGCGATAATCGCATCATCCAAAGCCTTCTTAGCCTCAGCATGACCAGCCTTCAAATCCGCTAATGCCTTCTTAGTAACCTCAGCCACCGCACCGAAGTTAACCTCAAGATTCGTACCGCTGGCTTTAGCGATATTATCAGCGGTGCCAAGGGTAGTGGTCGGCAAGTCACCCAACTTCACCGTGGTGGAAGCATTGAGCTTAATCACCTTGGAATCCCCCGCCGCGTCTTTATAATCAGCGATAACCGAGGCCACCGCGTCCTCATTCACCCCATCAAATGCCCCGTCAGCACTAAACTTCCAGGAACCAGGGTTATTCACCGTGACAACACCCTCACTATCGATAGTAGCCTCCGGAGCCTCCGGAGCCACCCCATACATAGCCTTAAACGCAGCCGACAAAGCAGTGTAACCACTATAAGCAGCCAGATCCCTTGCGTTAGCCGGGTAGCTCTTCACAGTTTTACCTTCAGCCTGCGCAGTCACGTTAGCAGCTTTAACCGCCTTCACCTGGTTATCCAAAGCATCCTGCTTAGCGGAAACCTGTTTCAAAATCTTCGCAGCATTAGCCTTCACCAAACCAAGGGAACGGTCATACCCGATAAAGCACTTCTCAGTCGCGGGAATACCATCACTAACGTTAATCAGGCTCTGATCACCAGAAAGCTTCATATCGTCAACACAGTCACCATTATTAGAATTCTCTGCCGCGCGACCGAAATAACCCGCCACATTATCAGTACCCTTCTGCCAAGCAGACTGACCAATAAAATTAGCCGCCGCTTTACGCAGATTATTCTTCAACTTAGTGACTTCATCCTTATAAGACCACGGATCAAGCTGCTTAACACCATCAAACAACTTCTTTACCTGATCCTCAGGCAACACACTCTCGCCACCCAAAACAAGAACGTCCTGATTCTTACCCTTCAAAGAATCCATATAAGACTTAGTAGACTTATCCACATCCCCAGCAGGATTCACCAGCAACGTCGCCGCTGCCTCGTAAGAACCAGCCGTAATCCCATCAACCGGGTTATCCCCACGAGTCAACAAAATCGGACCAGGGCCGCCGTCCTTATAAACCTTCTTAGCAATAGCCACATTAGTCTCATAACGATTCTTACCACCAAGACGATCAGACTTAGAATTAATATTCCGATTCATCTTCGCGACATTCGCCACAGCCTCTTTAGGCATAACAGCCTCGCCACCAATAGCGACAAGCTTCTTAATCTTCTTCAAATCATCGTCTTTAGACATCATAGCGCCCAACAACTGCTGCCCCTTCGCATCAGAAGGCACCAACAACACCACGCCATCCTTAACCATACCCGCCGTAGCAGCATCCACCACAGAGTCCTGATTAACCAAATAAGCAGTCTTAACAGCAACCCCGTTACTCTGCTTATCCTGCATACGCAACTTAGCAGCATTAAACGAAGTCAACATACGATCCACGCCATCAACACGCTCCAACTTCGCCCCACCAGGCAACGGAATCGACTTATTCGCAACAGCCGCCGGAACACCAGCCAACGAAGCCACCAAAGCCGCAGACGCAACCCCAACAGCCATCTTCTTACCAAAATTCATCATCAAAACACCCTTCATCTGGGTAATAGTAGAAGACCAGGAATTCGGGGGTAAATCTGTCCTGTTTCCTAACTCTCGCACCTGCTCTTACACTTAAACTCTTTAAGTCTTATACTTAAAGAGTGCTGAACTCTGGAACTCTTGTAAAAGTGCTTGATGAACTGCGGGAACGTGGTGGGGATTCTTACGATGTTGAAGTGAAAACGGGTGCTAATGGCATTCCTGGTCTGGGACAGACCTTGTGCGCTTTTGCTAATATGCCTGATGGGGGCACGATTATCATTGGCGTTTCGGAAAACCTGGATTTCAAAGTGTTGGGGATTGCTCCTTCGCGTATCGCGAAGCTGGAACAAAGCATAGCCGCTCAGGCTCGCGACCATATCAAGCCGCCTCCGCAGCTCGATTTCCAGACGCTAAAAATCGGCAGCAAGACCATCCTTGTCGCAACGGTGCGCGGGCTAGAACTCGCGTCCCGCCCTGCTTTCTATAAGGGTGTGGCATATTTGCGTCAGGCAGACGGCGAATACCCGATGAGTCCCCAGGAACTGCAGCATGTCGAACTTCTGAAGACACAGGGTTTCGAACCGTTGCATCCCGACCGGTTTAGTGTCCCGGGATCGTCCCTGACGGATTTGGATGCGTCCTTGGTCGCGGCCTACGATGAAGCGCTGTCACTGGCCTCTCGGCGTTTTCATGAGATGTCACGCACTGAGCGGCTGGTTTATTCTGGGGTTCTGACTCCTGGTGGCGAAGCCACGCTTGGTGGTCTTTATGCGCTGGGCAAGATGCCCCAAGCGGTCACGCCGAGCCTGGGGGTGACCGCCGCAGTTCAGGTAATCGACTCAGAGCGAGGACCAAACACGACCGCAGGCACGTCCTTGGGTGAAGTCGCGCGAACGGTCTCGACGCCGCGCGTCATGGATTTGTCGCATTTTACTGGCCCGGTTCCGGAACTCCTTGAACAATCTCTTGCTTGGGTGGAGCGTAACACCAGTAAAGCCCTGGTCTATGACCAGCACGGTCACGCCCGCGACCTGCCCACATTCCCACTCGCTGCGGCTCGTGAGATCATCGCCAACGCCCTGGTGCACCGTTCGCTGGCACCCATAACTGATTCCAAGCGGGTCGAGATTCGCATCCGTGGGAGTGTGTTATCGGTGACCAGCCCGGGCGGTTTATGGGGCGTGACTGCCGAGCGTCTGGGTAAACCAGGCGGTAAAAGCGCGGTCAACCCGATGCTTTACGAAATCTTGAAAAACGTCCGTACTCCTGACGGAGCGCGCGTAATCGAGGGTGAAGGCGGTGGCATCCGCGAAGCCATCCAAGTCCTTGAAGCCTGTGGCCTGCCCCGGCCCCGGTTTATCGACCAGGGAATAGAACTCCACGTCCTCATGCGACTCACCCCCAGCCCCCCGCGACCAGCCCCGATGCAACCACTCTTGAGGTCTATGGAACCGATTCCGACCACACCCGCCGCTCCCATCCAAACAAGCACCAAGCACGGTCCCGCTATCCTTGCCTCACTGTCAGGCGGTCCGCAAACCCTAAACACCATACGTTCTGTTACGGGACTCAGCGAGGGTCAGGCCCGATACGCGCTCGGGAAGCTCATCGCTGCCGGGAGCGTGGTGATGCTTGGTAGCCAAGGCGATCCAGATACAACCTACTGCCTTCAATAAGCACGCGGGGATTCCTGGGCCGACACCTAGTTGCGGGCAAACGAGGATTTTGGGTCGACATCCGCAAAGGCTGTAGCGAATCAGGGGAGGTTTTTTGAGGGGGGGGATACCCGGCAGGAGTGTGCCTAAAAGTGGAGAATAGCTGGGTAGCTGCCATTATTGGCAGCTACCCAGCTATTCTCCCCCTATAAATCCCAAACACCGGAGCATCCCCCCCGCCCAGACCCTCAAAGCCTCGGGCAATCTGAGACGGACGAACCCGTCACCGGGCTTATCGAGAGGGTGCTTATTCTAGAATCCGTGTTCACTGAGGGTCGAGCGCAGACCGGGACACCACTTCCGATCCAGGTGGACGACGAGGTCATTAAACGCGGAGATAGGCAGTCCGTGCCGACCGCTGCGAGAGGCGATGGCACCCAGCGCTTGAGCGAACAGTTGCGGATTCATGTCTAGCGAATCCAGAAGGAAAGCGTCAGGTGGGATTGCGCGAATGTCTTGCGGGAGGGCAGCAGGCGGAAAATCTTTGAGATTCCGGGTAATGATGGCCTCGGCATGGCCCGCTTCAGCGCATGCTACCACGTGAACGTCTTGAGGATCGGGAAGATCCAGTTCGAGTTCCCGCACGTCAGCGGTGAGAGCGTCAGGGAACGCTTTGTTCATACGGGAAATCAGCCGTGTTATGTAACTGTCAACGTTCATGTCCGTCTGGTGGGAGTGTCTACGGCGAATGACAGCATCAAGCTCTTGTAAGATACGGTCTGACCACACCGGACGGTAAACCTTTTCCCAAGCCAGCTCAAGCAACACATCGCGCAACAGCGAAGGATAAAGAACACTAGTATCAAGAACGGCGCTGAACATCAGGATTGAGTAGTTTGTGCGGGGCGGACAGGGTCAACAGATTTGTCTGGGCGAGCGCGGGAGGCAGGTTCGTCTGGCTGGGCGGCCCGGTCAGGGCGAGCGAATTCTTCATCATAAAACCCCATCCGTGCCGTGTCAGCCATGATTTCGTCCAACGCTTTCGCGGCCCGATACTGCTGGCGTTCGTTGTACTCCAAAAGGTCTGCCAGAAGGACCTGGCGGTGGCGACGCGGACGACTGTAAGGTATATCGCCCTCGTCAAGCAGACGCACAAGGGTCGGGCGAGAAATCCCCAGAAAATCCGCGGCCTGCTGGGTCGTCAAGCGCGTCGATAACGGGGTCACACTAATCGCGCGCCCCTCAGACAGGGCAATAATGGCCTTCAGCAGGATTTTATACAGGTCACGCGGCAAACGGTTCTTCGCCTGAGTCTTTTCATCGACCAGGAAATATGAATCCTCCTCAGTAGCCTGGGTCAGCACAGAAGCAAGTTGCTGTAGAGAATCGAGTTCTTCCTGGTCAGGAAGAAAAGTATCCCCCGACTCCGAGGAGTGCAGGGTTCGTGAAAGAGCATATTGGGTAGCCATACAGCAATTATAACACTCGACAACAGCAAAACGAAATAATCGAACAAAACGAATAAAACGAACGATTGAGTTCAGGGGTTTTGCCCCTGCTGAGCCGGAATTCCTGGTCTTCTTCTACTACCCAGATGAAGGGTGTTTTGATGATGAATTTTGGTAAGAAGATGGCTGTTGGGGTTGCGTCTGCGGCTTTGGTGGCTTCGTTGGCTGGGGTTCCGGCGGCTGTGGCTGCGGGTGGGGATAGGATGGTTCCGTCTCCGTCTTATGATGTGAATCGTTTGCGGCTTTCTGGTAAGAGTCGTGTTGATACGGCGATTGAGGTGGCTAAGCACGCGATGAAGGCTGCTGATGGTGTGTCTGATCATTCTTGGAATGGTAATCAGCCTCCGAAGGTGGTTTATATCGCGGGTTATGATGGTGAGGTAGATGCGGCTGCTGGTGGCGCGTTGACTGATGGGCCGATGCTGCTGGCTAAGGCTGATGGGTCTTCTAATGAGAAGGTCGCGGAAGCAGTGAAGGAATTCGGCGTGGAGACTGTTATCGCTCTTGGTGGTGATAAGGCGGTGCCGGATTCGGTGTTGTCTGATATTGCTAAGAAGGCTGGGGATTTGAAGACGGCTCGTGTGGCTGGTCATGATCGTTTTGAGACTTCTGTGGAGATCGCGAATCGTATTGGTCAGGTTACTGGCCGTTTCACCCCGGGTACGGTGGTGTTGGCTAATGGGGTGACTTTGGTTGATGCGTTGACTGCGGGTACGATTGATTCCCCGATTTTGTTGACTAAACAAGATGGTTCACTGCCGGAATCCGTGATGGCATATTTGAAGAAGGTTAAGCCCCAGAGCTTTATTGCGGTGGGTGGTACTAAGGTGATTCCGGATTCTACGGTGTTGTCTGCGCAGTACACTGCTTTGGGTAATGATGCTTTGTCTACGGATGATTCTTATCCGGATATTATTGCGAAGCGTGACCGGTTGAAGGCTTTGATTGCTGAAGCTGATAGCCAGTGGAATCGTTCTGATGGTGAGTATGTGAAGGCGGTTAAGACCGCGAAGCGTTTATACAAAGAAGCTAAGGTTCGCTATGACGTGGCGCGGGCTGATTTGGAGAAGGCTGTTGCCCCGTTGGATAGTGTTAAAGGCATCGATGAGAATAAGAAGCTTTTGGACGGAGGGAAACTCGCAGCCAACGATAAAGTCCAAGATGTTATTGCGAAGCTGTCTCCGGTGTTTTCTAAAGACATGGTAACTGCCGATAAGGATGTGGCGGGGAAGTTGTTTAAGCCTTCTCGTGAGAAGATTACTTTTGATGAGGCTGCTGCTATTGAAAAGTACGCGAAGGATGCGATTAAGGACGCGAAGAAAGCGATTGATAAGTATAACGCGAAGCAGGCTGATGGTACGGAGTCTGATTTCGATGGGTTAGCTAAGCATGTTATTGATGGTGACGTACAGATTACTGGGGTTTCTTTGTATGCGCAGATGCAGGTGTTTAAATACCGTTTGGATGCGGCAGAGGCTAACTTGAAGTCCGCTAAAGACACGGTGGCTTACCTGGATTTGAAGGCTGCTGGTTTGGGTGACAAGCTCCAGGGTAAGTCTTACACTCGCCTGGCTGGTAAGAACCGTTATGGTACTGCGGCGGCTATCTCGGCTTGGTATCAAAACCGTTATGACCCGGATTGGACTACTGCGGTTTACCTGGTTAATGGTGATGCTCTGGCCGATGCGGTGGTAGCTGGCCAGTTGCATCGTGGCCCGGTGTTACTCACTAGCAGCGCGGAGGCCTACTCGAACGAGGTTAACAACGAGATTATCCGCGCCGCGAAACGTCTGGGTGCTAGCAACTCGAAACTAATCGAGATTTACGGAGTTGGCGGCAGTAAAGTAATCTCTGACAGCCTGTTGAAAACCGCTAACGCCACCGCCCTCGTAGCCCAACGCGGCGACAACACCAACCAACCCACCCCAGGCAAGACGAATGTGCTTTCCGCTAATAGTCTGACCCTCGGTAAATCCAACACCGCTACTGGGCTTAAGACTAAGGTGATGCTTAACGGTGTGGAAGCCAACCCCACTATCTCTGCGGATAAAATCCTGGTCAGTGATGGTACTAACACGGTGGCGTCCGGAGAAATCGCTTCTTTCCCGACCGTTGCATACGCTAGTGGCGTGTTCACCGTGAAAGCCGGCGCTAGCGCTGTTGCTGGTAAGAACTATACGGTGAAGTTCACTGATGATAAAGATAACAGTGGCTCGTTCATAGTCTCTGTTACCGATAAGGACGTGTTCAGGGTTGATGCCAGTCACAAGGTTTATGACGGTAGCGCCGCTAATGATGGACAGAGCCAAAACAAGCCCCTGAAAGTAGCGAAAGCCGTTAACCAGAGCGCGACTTCTACCGCGACACTGGCGGCTTACGGCTACGACGGCGAGGCGGTTAATGGCGCTAGCTTTACTTTGGTGAAGGATAAAGAAGGCACCGCGTTAACCGGTAATAAACTCACTGTAGCAGAAGCAACCAGTGGCTCCTCAGCGACTGGTGCGGTGACCCTCGAAATCGACAGCAGCAAATTCAAGATTGCGACTGATAGTACCAATGCGGCAGCAAAGAAGGGTGCTTGGGAACAAGAAGTATTCGTGAAAATCTCCAAAGCAAACTACGAGGATAAGGTCGTGTCTTTGAAGCTCTGGCTCGAAGTCACTGATTAATCCCCGTATTAAACCCGTAGCGGTTTGATAATCAAATAACCAATAGGGGGTGTTTCCGCCGTAACAACGGGAACACCCCCTATGCACATTTCCCCTTGAGAAACCCTGCCAGCCCGCTGGTTTTCTGGTATTCGCACCGGCAAAACCGTAGCGAGTTATCGTATGGATAGCCCAACTCCCTGATTACAGCGGAAACACTGTAGTCGCATTTAGTTAACAACCCCGCAGCCATACGATGCTGCTCAACACTGAACATGCGATACTCCTCCTCAGTCCAAACTCGATTCAAGAATCCCGCCGCATACCTGCCGTCTCACTTTTATTTGACCACACACACCACGCACCCGTGAGGTTACCCTGGTTTTGTGGACATCGCGGTTAGGGATTTGGTGTCTCGCTGGGAAGGGAGGTCACTATGTCTGAAGTGAGGAAAACAAGACGGAGGTTTACGCCGGAGTATCGTGTGGAGGCCGCGTGTTTGGTGGTTGAGTCGGGTAGGGCGATTGCGCATGTAGCCCAGGAACTCGGGTTAGTTGAGCAGACGTTGTGTAGGTGGGTGCATAGCTACCGGCAGACTGTGGAAAACGAGCCAGATGGCGAGTTGTCCGTCGATGAACGCGCCGAACTGAGACGATTACGCCGGGAGATTGAGGAACTACGCAAGGATAACGAGTTTTTGGGAAAAGCGGCCGCACAACTTCTGCGTCGAAGCGACCACCGGTGAACGGTTTGAACTAATGGCGCAGGAGTTGCGCTAACTTTGAAATCGTGCGTATGGCCAGACTCTTGGGTGTGTCTAGGTCGGGCTACTATGCCTGGGCGCATAGAAAAGCACAAGGACTATCTAAAAGGGCTAGGAGCCAGGCCGTGCTTGATGAGCGGGTGCGCGTGTTTCATGCCGCGTCTGACGGGGTGTACGGGGCTCCTCGGATTTACAGCTGATTTACATGAGGCGGGCTCGCCGGTGAATGTGAAAACCGTGGCGGCTTCGCTGCGTCGTCAGGGTCTGGAGGGTGTTTCCCCGCGTGGTTTCCGCCCGGTTACTACAATCCCAGGGGTTGCGACCCACTCGATTCCTGACCGGGTGCAGCGGGTTTGGGACACGGGTAGGCTCAACACGGTGTGGATTTCCGATATTACTTATCTGCGTACCGGGGAGGGCTGGCTGTACCGGTGCGTGGTACGTGACGGCTGTTCCCGGCGGGTGTTGGGCTGGGCTATGGACACCCACCAAGACACGAATCTGGTGGAACGTGCTCTGGTGATGGCTAAAACCCTACGCGGGGATTTCCCTGGCCGGGTGGTGTTCCACGCTGATCGTGGCGCCCAATACACCAGTGAGCAGATTCACAAGGTCACTAAACAACTCGGGGTTGACCAATCCATGGGACGCACCGGGGTTTGCTGGGATAACGCGATGGCTGAGTCGTTTTGGTCAACCTTGAAAAACGAGTTCTACCATCGTTTCACCTGGCCAACCAGGGCTGAGGCGAAACAAGGCGTTGTTAGGTGGATTGAGGTCGTCTACAACCGCCGACGGCGCCACTCATCCATCGGCTACTAAAAACCCCAGTGGATTTCGAATACAACCTAGAACAACAAGAAAAAACCAGCAAACAACCACAAGCGCACGTAAGGGACATGTCCACAACTTGCGGTTAACCTCACCAGTTTAAACAGATGTTTCATATCACGGGCTTATACCTGGTTTGGTTTGTTAGAATCGGGTTTGGTATTTCAAATGCGTTGTAAATGCCGTAGGTGATGCAGGCGGTGAAAGGTGGTCAGTTGTGGGTGGTGACATGGATGACTGGTTACAGCCTTTGCGTGCTTGTACTCCTCGTGGGAATCCTTATGTTTGGATCCATCCGGGGAAAAAATTTGATGGTCATGTCCGGTCTGGGCGTTTTTGGTTTGAAATGCCTTGTTGGCTTACGGAGGATTTAAATGCCGTGTTTGGGCAGTGGCAGTTCAACGAGTATATGAAAGCGCAGCTGCGCGGGGAAATCGATATTTTGCTGGAGGAAGCGTCTTGCGGTGTGTTGGAGCAGGAAGCTCATGGTTTTGTTCGCACTACGCCTAAAGACGCTGACAGGACTCGTATCCAGCCTTTGATAGGGGAACTGCGGGTTCCAGAGCCTTTCGATGTGGGCAAACGCCACTGCCGTTGCCGCGTGTTTCATTACGAGCCAGATGCCTATGCTGACTGGCTTGTCAGCTTGGGGGCTTTGATAAAAGACGTGGATGATAAGGATAGTAAGACGCAGCAAAATCAGGTGATTCGACTTTGTGATAAGCGCAGGTGTGAACACGAGTCTCGCAGGAATTGACCTGAGTCGGGTTTTTTTGCCATACTTGTAGCCGTATGTCTTGAATGGCATATTTGGTTTTTGTTTCCGTAACTGTGGTGGTGTTGATGTGCCAGAATAGTTGCATGAGTTGGTCAAGTTGCATGATTTGCATGAGTGGCGTGAGGAGGCGCGTGCTGTGAGCGAAAACGAGGAGCGGGCATTGTTTCTGTTGGCTCGTGGTCAGGTTAAACGCGACCGAGAAATGATTAGGCAGCTTGTGAAAATACGTAAGTCGCGGGAGTCTGAAGGGTTGACACAAAAGGAGGTGGCTGCGCGGATGGGCAGTGACCAGGGATTCGTGTCGCGTTTTGAAAGCCTGGAAACTAACCCTAATCTGCGCACAATTCGTGCTTATGCTCTGGCGGTGGGCGCGGAAATCAACTACGAGGTATACCCTGCGAACTGTGCTAGCCTGACGCAGCCTAGCACCGATTCCGCCGTGCCGGGACTGACAACCGCCCCTAAAATGTCTCCTACCGCAGCCGTGTCTGATGCTCCTGACGACACTCCCGCTCCTGCCGCGATGGCGGTGTCCCCTACACTCACGCCTCTGGAAACATTGTCTTATCAGGTTTCTACATCGGGATACCAAGAGGAACCACACTCTTACCAATCACAACCATGGCCTAAGTTCACTATTCAGAGTGTACCTGCGGGTTTCCAGTGTTTACGTGAGGTATAAGAATGCGGATTTTGGATTCACGGATTATTCGACTGATGAGCACGCCTCTTGCTACGTTACGTACACAAGACGAGGGTGACATCCCCAAGGAAATGGCGCTAATCGTGGCGTCCCCTCCTGAAAAAGAAGCCCCTTTCAGCCTGAACACAATCCTTTACCAAGCCGATGTGATTCTTACCACACAGAAGTGGGTGACATCAGGCAGTGCTTTATTGAAAATGGATATTTCGGACGAAATGCCCTGTAGCTCGCCGCGAGATGCAATGAATCACCGCTATGCTCAGCTATGTGAAAAATACGCCTCTAGCGCGGTAGAAATCCTCGGGGACATGCTTACCCGCAGTTTCGGGGTGTTGGACGGGTTGCTTAAAACAGGCGTTACGAATCAGCACAAAAAAATCAAATTCGATATTTACATACCCTCTGGGAATCGCGAAACCCCGGCGGGTTCATGAGGAGCCATCCGAGGTAACAGCATAGCATGTGATTGTTTTCCCCGGCATATACCGGGGAAAACAACCCGTTTAAGGGTAACCGCAGCATAAAAGTGTGTTTTTATCGGGCATGTTGCTGGCGGATTTTCGGGGGGAGTGGTTTACTACCTAAGTGCTTATTTCGCCTCTCCTTGGCGTTTAGGCACGTCATTTGGGACTTGTAAGCCAGTGACAGGAGTACAGTTGCCTAGAACACGCTTTTGAGAAATGTCAAACATGGTCACGATTTAAGCAAAAAAGCTAAACAACCCCGACCTTCCATTGATATACCAATCAAAAACCCGAATTAAAAACACGGAATCCTGCCGGTTACCCCCGTTTAAACCCCAATTTTTAGACGCAATTTGTCCACTAAGCCTTAATTCGCGGGTTAAACCGTGGTGCTCCCCAAGTGAAACTTGGGGAGCACCATCGGGGTGTTCAGGGCTTATTGGTTGTAGCCCCGTTTCTATTCAGTTATCGACCTAACCCTACTCTTCGCAAGGAAGGGCACCTACGTGTTAGGAAACTTACTACTTGATGATGTAGAGCTTCTTCGTACTACCTGCAGGCACGTAGAGTAACTTCGAAGCACCCTTGTTAGCCGTAGCAACCTTGATGCCGTGCTTGCTGGTGTCATGAGTCGCATCCGAGGCAGCGGCACCGAGTACCGTCAAGCCGTCCTTATCCAAGAACAAAGCACCAGCATTCACAGCGTTGGTTTCGCCTAGCTCATAGACAGTATCAGTACTACCGCTAGCAACCTTGCCGGTTACTTCGGTGGGGCTGCCGGCCTTGTAGACGAATGTGGCTTTGAACTTCTTGTTGTTGTATTTACCGGTAATCTCGTAGGTACCGAACTTGGTGGTACCCGGAGTCACCGTAACCTTCACCTTACCGTTAGCGCCATCATCAGCCACGGTCGGAGCCGCTGCGTCAGCGCCACTGTTCTTGCCATTGATTTGCAGGCCGGTAGCAGCTGAGGTAACGGCTTGGTCGTTGAGCTTCAACGACAGCTCGAAAGCATTAGCCCAGGTGACGGTCTTGTCGTCTAGGGCGACGTCCTTGCCGTCTAGGGTGACGGTGTCCGCTTTTATGGTGACAGTGACCTGGGCGGTGTTATTGTCGCCGTCTTTCACGCTAACAGTGTACACGTCACCAGCCGTCAAGGACGCGCCAGCGTTCTTGGTGATGGTCAGGGTGTTGTTGTTAGACACCGTAGCGGTAAGGTCGGTGGAGACTACGTTGTTTTTCTTCACGCTCACAGTGTGGCTCAACACAGGCACAGCGGATTTATCGGTGAGTTTAGCGGTTAGAGCCAGGGTAGCGCCAGACTCTGGCATATCCACGTTTTCAACAGCCTTATTACTGGCGTCTACCAGTTGGAGGGCGGCTTCTTCTTGTTTCTTCCCGACCTCACCGAGGTAGTCAGCCCCCGCGTAGTCTTTAGCGTTACGCAAAGCCTTAACCGCCTCATCACGTACCTCGTCACTGATAGCGACTTTACCACCAATAGCGAAAGTACCCAGGTTAGTGGTACGGTACTTCAAATACGCCAGATGCTTCAAAACCGGCTCACTGATTTTACCGGAGGTCGGTACCAGCATAATCGGACCATCCGTCAACTGACCCGCCACCACGGAATCAATCAGATGCGCATCATCACCAGAGGCCAAATAAGCCCGCCCGTTAACTGGATCGACCTTGTCCTGATGCAGATACGAACCCCGCAAAAGACTGTAAACCGCGAGTAAAGCCGAAGTCTCGTAACGATCCTTACCCGCCAAACGCGGCCACGTACCCTCCTGGGTAACCAGATTCATCCGTTCCTTACCGAAATACAAGTTAACCGCGTCAACCAAATCCTTCTTCGCCTTATCAGCCTTCTCCTTTTGAGACTTATACTCAGAAGTAGCCTGGTTAAACAAAGCATCATAGTTAACACCATCAACCACAGGCTTACCAGCCGGAACCGGGTCATTCGCATGCACGTTGCTGGCATTAGAATCAATGTCTAGGTAGACGGCCCCACCCAAGGTAGCAGGCTTAGTACCAATCATGTAGGCCTTAACCTCGCTCCAATCACCAGAAGATAGCTTCGATTCGATACCCTTGAAGAAATCAGTATTCAAACCAGTAATCTCGTCAGTATCACTATCAAAAGTAAACGCCCCACCATCAGAAAGCTTACCCTTCTTAAACGTGGTACCAGCAGCCTGGGAAGACACACCATACATATCCTTAACCGCCTTCAACAACGCATCAGCCTTAGCCCCAGCCTTAGTACGTACGTCAGCGGTGCCACCTACGAATTCACCAGCCTTGACTTTCTCTGCGATAGCGTTACGCAACGCCACATCCAAATCTGCCTGCAGCGCGGTGTGCTTGTTAGTCAACGCTAAAACATTCTTACCCAGTTTCTCGGTAGAATCCTTGTAACCAATAAACGCTTTCTTCGGATCAGTCACATTCACACTCACGTTAACCGTAGACGGATCCTTAGACTCACCAACAACAGCACCGCCGGTATACCCGTTACCGAAGTAGTTGTATTCATCAACCTTCTTCGGATCCCAATACTTCTGCTCGATGAATCCCTTACCCATGCGCTGCCACTTATCTTGACCGAAATACACCGCTGCCGCACGCTGCACATCAGCCTTCTTCTCCGCAGTAGTCTTCAAATAAGACCACGGGTCAAGCTTCTTCGTCTCACCAAGAATCTTGTTAACCTGCTCCTCAGACAAAGCACTCTTACCGCCAAGCACCACACCATCAGCACTCAAGGTAAGCTTCTCGAAATACTCCTTAGTAGCCTTATCCACATCACCCTCGTGATTCACCAGCAACACCGGACCATCACCAGCCGCGCCCGCAGTCAACGCGTCAACAAGCTGATCCCCACGAGTCAAATACACCCGGCTCACCGAGTAACTCTTATACGAAGCCTTAGCTACCGCCACATTCGTCTCATAACGATTCTTACCATCCAAACGCTCGGTCTTGGTAATCTTATCGTTCATCTTCTTAACCGCAGCCACCGCCTCATCAGCAACAGCCTTCTTACCACCAACAGCAACCAACTTGCTAACATTAGGGAACTTCGTCTTCATCGTCGCACCCAACAACAACTGACCCGAACGATCCGACGGTACCAACAAGACAATACCATCCTTCAACATCCCAGAAGTCGCCGCATCAACCATATTCTCATCCCGAGAAGACACCAAATACGCAGTCTTCAAAGAAGAATTAGAATCCTTATACAACTTCTCCGCCACAGCCAAAGCCGTATCAATACGCGAATCACCAGAAACACGAGTAAACGAACCACCATCAGGGAACTTAATCTCATCCCCAACACCAGCCACAGCCGCCGGAACCCCAGCCAACGAAGCCACCAAAGCCGCAGATGCAACCCCAACAGCCATCTTCTTACCAAAATTCATCATCAAAACACCCTTCATCTGGGTAGTAGAAGGCGAGGGAATTATAGGCTTATCCTTGAGCCCCGTTTGCCGCTCGCCAGAGCCTGAGGATACAGGCATCCAGTTACACAGCTTACCTCACCATTGTTAATTATCAATGTTGCGATTCCGAAATTCAGCTTTTTGCTGAAATTTTCCAGTTGCGGATAACTCGGAAACGCTCCTAACCCCCGCCCAACAAGGCTTTTAGGCTAGGACAACGGGCTCTCATGAGCTCACCCTAAGGTCAACCTCCGAGGTTTTACCCCCAAGGTTTCCCTCGAGGCTCCCGTCCTCGCTTACAACCTTTATATGTAAGGGAAGCCTCCAGTCTTACAGCCGATTAATTGTGATATAAATCACAATCGCATTTTATGGTTTCATGGGGCGCCACAGGATTTCCCAGCCACTGCCCCAATTATTACAGACCAGGCGACAGAAACGGCACGAGCGGATTTTTCGGATGGCACCTCATGAACAGAAAACCCCACAGCTACCAACCAAGACAACCACCACGATCCCCCAACAAAACACCAGCCGCAACTGCCCCTCAAAAGCCACGCCGACCCATACTCATCACCCCGTCAACAACCCACAAAGTCCTAAAACAGCATCTACAAACTCTATACCTATTGATATTAGACGATTAAGTATGTAACAATACCTAACATGAACAAAGAATACTACAGAGGCATATTTTCCACGGCAATGCTGCGAGAACGTCAAATCTCTCGGCGGCGACAAGAAAAGCTGGTGTCAGAAGGAAAACTACGCCAGATTAGACACGGGTGGTACGCCACGAACGATGCCCATCAAGACGCCATACGAGCCATAAAGCACGGCGGGCAAGTCGGATGCATCTCGGGATGTAAAGTGCACGGACTGTGGATTCCCCCGAAGTACCAAAAGGGACTGCACATTTGCCTCCCGGAACATACTGCGGTCGATTCCAGCCTGGCTAAACGAGGCATAACGGCGCATCGCGGAGGTAACCGAGAAATCAGCGCTATTCGATCCGTTGAAGACTGCCTCGTAGATGTAATGACACATCATGACCCAGAAACCGCGTTGATAGTTTTAGAATCGGCCGTGAATAATAGGTTCATTACCTTCAGTGACGGCGAAGCGCTGATTGCTGGACTGACTGCACGGAAACGAAAACCGCTGCGGTTTTTTGAACGCGGAGCTCAATCGGGTAGCGAAACCCGTATCAGGTTGTTTTTCAGGCGACGAAATATAAAGGTCAAACCCCAAGAGCCCCTGAGAAACATCGGCTGGGTTGACTTGTTAGTGGGGAAATCATTAATTGTGGAATGCGACGGTCGCGCCTACCATTCCAGTGAATCCGCTACTCACAACGACCGGGTTAGAGACGAGTATGCCGACCTGCAGGGATATTCTGTAATCCGGCTAAGCTATGGGCAAATCTGGGACGAATGGGAGCAAACCCAGGAATATTTGGAGAAGAAAATCAAGACCCACAGATACAGATATTTGCCGCAGCCCATTTAAACCAGTATCTCAAACCTGGCTAACTAAAACCCTGGCAGAAATCCGGGGTTATTTGTGGTGGAGGCTCGATTATATTGAGCCTCCACCACATTTTCACCGGAATTTCTGCCACGGGTACTTAAAAAAACTGGCTGTGGTGATTCGCGAACCACCACAGCCAGCAGGAACCCCAGAACTAGCGCGGCCGGTTCGGGTTACCAGCAGACGGACGCAAAATCAGCACCCCCAGCGGCGGAATCCGCAAGGATGCCGACGCCGGCCGCCCATTCCACGGGATATCCTCGGCCAGAACCTTGCCCATGTTCCCCACCCCGGAACCGCCGTAAATCTCGGCATCCGAGTTCAAAACCTCGTCCCACTCGCCCGCAAAAGGCAAGCCGACCCGGAAAGGATCATGTGGGTTGCCAGAGAAGTTCGCCACCACAGCCAGCAAACCGCATGAATCGCTGGCCGCAACCGACACTCCCCCCGGGTTCACCGCCGTGTCACCACCGCCAGGATTCCCGGATGGCACCTCATGACAGCCACAACCATCCCCGCACCCAGCGGAAACCACCGGCAACACGTCCGAGGGCGCGCCACCAAAACCATCCGCCAACACGCCCGGCACGAAACCAGACTGATCCGGGTCAGCCTTACGGATATAAGTCAACAGGTTGTGATCCCCATCCGAGGCATCAATCCACTCAAACCCGCGATAATCATCACACCACAAAGCCGGATCCGAAGCATACAAACGGTTCAAATCTGTCACCAACCGGCGAATCCCCTGGTGTTGCGGGGAATCCAAATGCCACCAATCCAGGGAAGCCCCCGAATTCCACTCGCCACCCTGGCCGAACTCGGTACCCATGAAAATCAACTGTTTGCCCGGATGCGTCCACTGGTATCCCAGCAGCAATCGCAAACCCGCGAGCTGACGCCAATAATCGCCCGGCATCTTGGACAGAATCGAGCCCTTGCCGTGCACTACCTCGTCGTGAGACAGCGGCAACATAAAGTTTTCGGAAAACGCGTAAACCAGGCTGAACGTCAGTTCATTGTGGTGCCACTTGCGGTTGACCGGATCCTCGGCGAAATAACGCAGCGTGTCATTCATCCAGCCCATATTCCACTTGAACCCAAAACCAAGCCCACCGCCGCTGGTCGGCGCGGTCACACCGGGCCAAGCCGTGGATTCCTCGGCAATCATGGTGGTACCCGGACACACCCGGTAACACGTGGCGCAAACCTCTTGGAGCAAAGCAATGGCCTCGAGGTTTTCCCGCCCGCCATAGACATTGGGATGCCACTGGCCTTCCTTACGGGAATAATCCAGGTACAGCATGGACGCCACCGCATCCACCCGCAACCCGTCGATGTGGAATTCCTGCATCCAATACAGCGCATTGGCCACCAAGAAATTCTTGACTTCGCGCCGCCCAAAATTGAACACCAAAGTGCCCCAATCCGGGTGCTGGCCACGCTGCGGGTCGGGATCCTCGTAGAGCGCCGTGCCATCGAAACCGGCCAGCGCCCAGTCGTCCTTGGGGAAGTGCGCCGGCACCCAATCCAGAATCACCCCGATACCCGCCTGGTGCAACTGATCCACCAAATACCGGAAATCATCGGGCGTACCGTAGCGCGCCGTCGGGGCATAGTAAGACGTACACTGATATCCCCAAGACGGCCCGTAAGGATGCTCGGCCACCGGCATGAACTCCACGTGAGTGAAACCCATTTCCTTAACATAGGGCACCAGGTGTTGCGCCAAATCCCGATAGCCATAGCCCTCGCGCCACGACCCGACGTGAACCTCGTAAACCGACAGCGGCTGGGTGTGAATCGGATGCGACTCGGCATTCGCCGCGCGCCGCTCCATCCACGCCGCATCGTTCCACTCGTGGAACTTATCGGTCACCACCGAGGCCGTAGCCGGAGGAATCTCGGTCGCGCGCGCCATCGGGTCGGCCTTTTGATGCCACCCGCCGTCGGGACCTTTAATCTCGTATTTATAACGAGCCCCGACCCCCACATCCGGGATGAAAAGCTCCCATACCCCGGAGGCGCCTAATGAACGCATCGCCGAAGCAGAACCGTCCCAGAAGTTGAAGTCACCCACGACTCGCACCGCCTGGGCGTTCGGCGCCCACACCGCGAAAGCCGTGCCGTCAACCGCACCCATCGGCCCGTCATAGTGCCGCAGGTGCGACCCCAACACGTCCCACAGGCGCTCGTGGCGGCCTTCACTAATCAAATAGGTGTCCATCTCGCCCAGGGTCGGCAAGAAACGATACGGGTCGTCGGCGAGGACTTCATTGTCGCCATACCGCACCCGCACTCGGTAATCGCCGACCTCGGAGCCGGGGATTACCGCGACCCACACTCCATCTTGTTCGTGCTCGGCGGGGAAATCGCCGTGCTCGGTCACAATCGTGACGCTATCCGCCATGTGTCGCACAGTGCGGACAGTTACATCCGAGCCGTCGGAATGCGGACCCAGAATGGAGTGTGGAGAATAATAATTCGCGTAAGCGACCTGATTTAGCAGGTCGGAGGAAACAGGTATCTTTGCCATGTTTATAGTGTGACATAAGTCGCGCCGGTTTAGGGCAAAGTTGAAAAAGAAAAAACGTGGGCGCAGCATTTCGCTGGATTTAGGGACACGAAGTTGTCCAAGGCCCAGGTGAAGGTATACGGCGAGGTTTGCCCGTGCGACGCGGCGTCGGACGCGGCGTCGGGGGCGGTTAGTCCCCGGGACAGTTCGTCGGTGACGCGGAAGACCTTTTGGCCACGGTTTTCCGCCCGCCAGGCGGCGCCGAATTCATGAGGGGATAGCCCCAACGACGGCAAATCCAAATAAATCCACCCCTCCTGGGTATGGTGGGGGTCGAGGTTTAGCACCACCAACACCGTATCGTCCTTGCCAGTCGGACTGTGACTCGCATCCAAGTGCTTGGAAAACACCAGGATATTCTCGTTGTCACAGCCATGGAATTTGATGTTTCGCAACTGGAGCAAAGCCGGATGTGCCCGGCGGATACCATTTAATACCCGGTTCAAAGACGCGATTCCATACTGGTCACGCGCCTCCCAGTTATACAGTTTGATTTCATACTTCGGATTGTCGATGGCTTCCTCGACCCCGGGACGCGGCACGTTTTCACAAAATTCGTAACTGCCCCCCAAAATTCCCCAAGTCGGTGCGCTGAGCGCCGCCAATACCGCCCGCGCCTTGAAAGCCGCCGGACCGGCCGTCATGTACTCGGTCAAAATATCGGGGGTCATCGGAAAGAACGCCGGACGCAACACATGCGCCGTCTCGTAGGCCAGTTCCTCGAGGTACTCGGTTATTTCCTGTTTCCCGTTGCGCCACGTGAAATAGGTATAAGACAAGTGGAAACCAGCCTTGGCCAAGCCACGCATCATGGCAGGTTTCGTAAAGGCCTCGGCCAGCATCACAACCTCGGGGTGTGTGGCCTGTAAATCGGCCGCCAAACGCTGCCAGAACCGCACGGGTTTAGTGTGCGGGTTATCCATACGGAAAATCGTCACCCCATGGTCTATCCAAAACTCGATAACCCCGCGAATCGCGCGATAGAGCCCCTCGGGGTCGTTATCGAAATTCAGGGGATAAATATCTTGGTATTTCTTCGGCGGATTCTCGGCGTATGCTATAGTACCATCGGCGCGAACCTTGAACCACTCCGGATGTTCCTTGACCCACGGGTGATCCGGGGAACACTGCAAGGCGAAATCCAGGGCAACCTCGAGTCCCAAGCCCCGCGCCTTTGCCACGAAAGCATCGAAATCAGACAAAGTGCCCAGTTCCGGGGCTATCGCCTCATGACCGCCGAACTCGTTACCGATAGCCCACGGCGACCCGGGGTCATCGGGCGCCGAATGAAGCGTCGCGTTCTTGCCCTTACGAAACGCCCGCCCAATCGGGTGAATCGGCGTCAAATACAGCACATCGTAACCATCCGCCGCCACGTCAGGCAGGATTTCCGCAGCCGTCCGCAATGTGCCCGAGACAATTTTGCCATCCGCGTCGCGACGCGACCCAATCGAACGCGGGAAAATCTCGTACCAGGCACCCGCGAGCGTTCGTTCCCGGTCGACACGCAACGGAAACAGCCGGGTACGAGTCGCCAAATCCCGCAGTGGAGTTTCCCGGAAAATCGCCGCCACCAGGTCAGATGTCGCGGCTGTCAAGCGAATCTCGGGGGCATGTCGGGCTTCGCGCAAACCCGCAATTGCACCTTGGAGGATTGCCTTATCCGCGTCAGCCAACGGCGGCTGGGCGGCGGCCGTGGAACCCACCGGGCGGGGCGCCTCGCCCGCTATGGCGCGTTCCAACAGGCGGGCGCCTTCTTCTAGCATCAACTCCACGTCAATCCCGGCCGCAATCTTGACCTTCGCGTCGTGAACCCAAGTCAGATACGGATCCACCCAGGATTCCACCGCAAAAGCATAGCGTCCCCCAGTTTTTGCCTGGAGTTCAGCCTGGAAATGGTTCAAACCTTGCCCGATTTCATGCATTCGTGCCCGGTCGACTACCTCCCAGGCTGCGGGGTCGTCGACGTGCGGTAACGGTTCATAGATGTCATATCCAGCTTCGCCCCGGTCAGCCGGGGCGACGGGACGCAGCAGCACAGCATCGGCTCCGAACTGGGCGTGTCCTTCGACGAAAACCGTGGCGGTAACGGGGAAAACCTCGCCAATCGCGGCTTTGGCGGGAAAGCGGGTTTCCTCGACCACCGGCGCAACCTCGGTTACTGACACGCGCGGTATTTCGGCCGAAGCCGGGAGGGTGTAGTTCGGCGGAATCGTGGTTTTGGCGCGGCGCGACCGGCGCGAGGGCGCAGTGGCCGGGGCGGATTTCCCGGAACCCGGGGTAGTCTTCCCACCCGAGGCGGGCACGGCGGCCGAGGTAGGTTCAGCGGATGTCTCGAGCACAGATTTCGAGGTTCCCGACACAGTTTTAGTGGACGCGGCAACAGATTTGGCGGACGCGGCGGATTTCCCGGAACCCGAGGTAGCCTTCCCACCCGAGGCGGTCTTCCCACCCGAGGTAGCTGGGGCGGACGCGGCGGCCGAGGTAGGTTCAGCGGATGTCTCGAGCACAGATTTCGAGGTCCCCGACACAGTTTTAGCGGACGCGGCAACAGATTTGGCGGCCGGGGTGGCCTTCCCAGAACCCGAGGCGGCCTTCCCAGAACCCGAGGTAGCCTTCCCGCCCGAGGCGGGCATGGCGGCCGGGGCGGACGCGGTAGTCTTCCCGGAACCCGGGGTAGTCTTCCCACCCGAGGTAGCCATTTTGCTGGTTTTCGCCGATTTCTTTGCGGTAGTCATAGATGCATCCTAAATTATTCCCCCCAGCTTTTCTTGGTCAATGGCAGAAATTCACGAAAATTTGGGGGTGAGGCTCAATATATTTGAGCCTCACCCCAATTTTTTCATGAATTTCTGCCACCTCCCCCTGACACACTGGGGAATATCGACGGGAAAATCGGGTTTTGGCGACTCCGGGAAAAGTCGCCAAAACCCTATAAATACTTGGGAAATAGCGCGGAATTTCAAATGACACCCTTTAAAACCGACCCCAAAAAACGTGAAAAAATCCGAAACAACGACACAAGCCACGCTGAAACCCGTAGGATAGGAGGGTGAAAGCAATACGAAGATTTACTGTACGTTCTGTTCTTCCCGAAAACCTACGGCCTTTGGCGGCCTTGTCGCAAAATCTGCGCTGGTCGTGGCATCGGCAAACGCGCGACTTTTTCGCGTCCCTCGACCCCAAAGTCTGGGATGAAGTCGGACACGACCCGGTCGCGTTGCTAGGTTCCATCCCAACCGAGAAACTGGCGGAACTCTCTGCCAACCCCGACGTTGTACGTCAGGCCGCAGATTTGGAACGGGAACTCAACGATTATCTGACCAAGCCCCTGTGGTTCCAGTCAGATTTCCACAGCCCCGACAAACCGTCGGCTATCGCTTATTTCTCGGCCGAATTCGGCATCACTGCGGTAATGCCCCAGTATTCCGGGGGGCTTGGGATTCTGGCCGGCGATCATCTGAAGTCGGCCTCCGACTTGGGCGTGCCAATCATCGGTGTCGGACTTTTGTACCAATCCGGTTACTTCCGCCAGTCTCTGACCCGCGAAGGGTGGCAGCGTGAATCGTACCCCGTAATTGACCCGGATAACATGCCGCTGACCTTGCTGCGTAACCACGACGGCACCCCGGCTTATGTCAGCGTGCCTCTGCCCGACCATCGCACCTTGAATGCCCAGATTTGGGTGGCGCATGTGGGACGTGTTCCCTTGCTACTCATGGATTCCGACGTGACAATCAACGATACCGCCACCCGCCAGGTCACCGACCGCTTGTATGGCGGTTCGAGCGAACACCGCGTGGAACAGGAATTCCTGTTGGGCATGGGCGGGGTGAAAGCCCTGCGGTTGTACAGCCAAATCACCGGCGCTCCCACCCCCGAGGTCTACCACTGCAACGAAGGACACGCCGGATTCCTGGCAGTCGAACGGATTCGCGAACTCATGTGCGGCGACGAACGGCTGGACTTTGGCGCGGCTATCGAAGCCGTGCGTTCCGGTACCCTGTTCACCACCCACACCCCCGTACCGGCCGGTATCGACCGTTTCGACCGGGGCTTGGCGCATCGCTATCTGTCCGCCATCGAGATTCCCGGGGTTTCCACCGAACAGCTGCTGGATTTGGGGGCGGAAAACTATCCCGGCGGCGAACCCAATTTATTCAACATGGCCGTATTCGGGCTGCGCATGGCGCGCAAAGCCAACGGGGTAGCCAAGCTGCACGGCAAGGTTTCCCGACGGATGTTCCAGCAGTTGTGGCCCGGTTTCGACGTCACCGAAGTGCCGATTACCTCGATTACCAACGGGGTTCACGGGCCGACCTGGACCGACGGACGGCTAGCCGGCCTGGCTCGCGAACACCAAAACCCCGGGGAGCACGTGAATACCTACCGCTGGGTACGCCCGGCTTCCGAAGGCGGTATCAGCGACGAGGATTTGTGGAAGATGCGCTGTGATCTGCGCCGACAGCTGGTGGAAGATGCCCGGCGGCGGGTGCGCGAATCCTGGCTAGAACGCGGGGCATCCCCAGCGGAACTGGGCTGGTGTGATTCGATTCTCGACCCCAACCGCTTGACCATCGGGTTTGCCCGGCGGGTACCTACCTATAAGCGTCTGACCCTGATGCTGAATGACCCCGACCGTTTGGCGCGGATTTTGACCGACCCGAAGCATCCGGTACAGATTATTGTGGCCGGCAAATCCCACCCGGATGATGAACAGGGCGTTTCCCTGATTCAACAGCTGGTGCATTTCGCGGATCAACACGGAATCCGCGACCACATCGCGTTCTTGCCGAACTACGACATGGACATGGCTCAAACCTTGATGCCGGGGGTGGATGTGTGGTTGAACAACCCGCTGCGCCCCCTAGAAGCCTCTGGGACTTCCGGCATGAAGTGCGCCATCAACGGAGCCTTGAACCTGTCGATTTCCGACGGCTGGTGGGACGAGATGTACGACGGACGTAACGGCTGGGTTATCCCCACTGCCGAAGGCGTCGACGACCCGGTGCGCCGCGACCAGATTGAGGCCGCTGGGCTCTACGATTTGATTGAACAGAGCATCGCCCCGCGCTTCTATGACCGCGACGAAACCGGGATTCCCCGTCACTGGATGGAGATGGTGCGCCACACCATGTCCACCTTGGGGCCTCACGTCCAGGCACAGCGCATGGTCAGCGAGTATGTCGAACAGCTCTATACCCCGGTTGCGGCGGCTTCACGCCGTTTGAACGCCCTGGGTCACGGGGATGCTCGGTCGCTGGCCGATTACAAGGCGCGGGTGCGCTCCGGCTGGAACCAGGTTGCGGTCGGACATGTCGTGTCCAAGGTCGGTGATGTCGCGACTGTCGGAGACAACGTGACCTTCCACGCCGATATCCGCCTGGGTAATCTGCGCCCCGAGGATGTAGAGGTACAGGTTGTTTTCGGTCGAGTCACCCCTGACGACAGTATTTCCAAGTTCGACGTATATGCGATGAACTGCATCGGCGAAGAAAACGGGATGTTCAAATATGAACTGACCCGGGCTTTGACCCAGGCCGGTCCTTACGGATACCAGGTTCGCGTCGTGCCACGCAACGACATGATGGATTGCTACACCGAACTCGGTTTGGCAACCAACGCGGAACGCGCTGCGGACTCTCCCGATTTGCATTACAATTTCGGAAGCTAGAAGCTCTACTTCTCCTTTCTGGCGGTAATCCGTCGACTCCGGTCGGCGGATTACCGTTTTTAGGTGTCTGGGCGGCATCCGGACTAAAGCTTAAGAACTAAAGATTAAAAGCTTAAAAAGTGTGTCTTTATTTTGTCCGAATCGGAAAACGCATCGCCCGGCGCGCCATTGTACCGAATGTTCCAGTTTAGGGTGATACTGGCCTTAGTGGTATTAAAACCGGCAGGAAGGTGCGGAAATGGGTAAACCTAGTCGCGAAGTAGTCGTCAAGGAACTGACCAATATTTTCGAGGAACTCGGCTATACCGGGGCGGGAATGGCGCAAATCAGCGCGGCGACGCAGCTAGGGCGTGGCTCGCTGTACAACTTGTTCCCCGACGGTAAGTCGCAGATGATGCATGAGGTGCTGGCCGCAGTGGAAGCCGAGTTTCACGATGCCGTCATCGCCCCGCTGGAGGCGGGGCATATCGAGGGTATGTTCGAGGGACTGCTGGCGTTCTTTCGGGATGGCGAACGCCCCAGCCTGTGGGGGCAACTGACCTTGGATGAAGGCGGCACGGCTTTTCACGAAGCGATTCGCGATCACTATATGAATTGGCGCGGAGCCTTGACGAAGGCCATGTTGAGTGCCGGGGCGGGGCGCGGTTCAGCGGCATCCCTGTCGGAACGTACCATCAGCGGTGTGGAGGGCGCGCTGCTGTTGGCCGTGTCCTTGGACGACACCGGAGCCTTGGGGCGTGGCCTGCGCACTATGAGTGTCGAAATCTCGATGGTCATCCCCAAGAACCAATCTAAAGCCCAGCCCAAAGCCAAGGCCACGCCTAAGACTAAAACTGCGGCTCCCCCCAAGACCGCCCCCAAGACTGCGACTCCCCCCAAGACCGCCCCCAAGACTGCGACTCCCCCCAAGACCGCCCCCAAGACTGCGACTCCCCCCAAGACCGCCCCCAAGACTGCGACTCCCCCCAAGACCAAGACCGCTCCCAAGACCAAGACCGAGGCTTCCACCAAGACCGCGTCCAAAACCAAAACAGCCGCAAATTCTAAAACCCCCAGCCCAGCTAAATCCAAGGCTGCGCTTAAAACCCGGACTGCCTAGAAATCCGTAACCAAACCCGCTGTGAAGTCGGCGGCAAAGCCGTCACTCATGAACACATAAGCCCCTTATTGAGAAACCTCGATAACGAGATAAGCCCGCAACACGCGCCGCGCCGCAAGCCGACACAAAGCAAACAAAAGCTAGTAAAGCAAAGCCACCAGACGCGGACACACCCAAACATTCCACCAACACAGATAAACCCGCAACACGCGCCGCGCGCGTCCCGCCGCGTCGCGCCGCAAGCCGACGCAAAACAAACAACAGCTAGTAAAGCAAAGTCGCCAAACGCGAACGCATGGCGGGAACAATCGGATCGTCGCCCAGAATCGCAAAGAACTCCACCATGCGAGCCCGCGCTGCCTCGCGGTCTGCCCCGGTGGTCATCCGCACCACCGCCAACAACCGAGACAGGGCTTCCACCGCATTCCCAGCGTTGAGTTCAGCATCGGCCGCCGCCAGCTGTGCGGGAACATCGGTGGTAGGGGCGGCATTGCCGCGTTCGACGGCGGCGACTCCGGCGGCGGTGCCGTCACTTTCGACGCGCGCACCGAGCCGCGCCCTGGCCAGCAGCGGCGCGACGGCGGTTTCCTCTTCGGGGTTTTCCCGCACGTATTCTTCGTATGCTTTGACGGCGGGCGCGAATTCTCCGGCCGTAACCAGTTTTGCCGCCTCGCGCAGCGCTTCGGGTAGTTCGGGTTCGGGGGTTTCACGAGGTGCTAGCGATTCCGCTGGCGCCTCGTGAACCCGCAGCCGACCGGCTACGCCTTGACTGGCGGCGAGTTCGAGGACTTTATCGAAAGCGGCGCGCACTGTGCTCGCGGGCAGCGCCCCGGTGAAGAGTGGCGCGGGATGCCCGTCTAGCAGCAGGAACACCGCCGGAACACTCTGGACGCGAAAGGCTTGGGCAAGTTCAGCTTGTTCGTCAACATTGACTTTCGCGAGCACAATCTTCCCCGCATATTCTTGTACCAGCTGTTCCAAAACGGGGCCGAGTTGCCGACAGGGCGCGCACCACGGTGCCCACATGTCAAGCACCACCGGAACCTGTTTAGACAGTTCCACCAACTGCGGGAATTCCGCGATGGTTACGTCGCGTACCAAGTCCCCGTCCAGCACTGCATCGGCTGACTCGCTAGTTTCGTCGCCCACGCTGGCGCTCGCCTGATTTTTCAACTGATTTTCACTCATTTTAACTCCTTACCTCCATTGCTAGAGTAATAGAAGTCGGCAGCAAAGGCAACTTAATCCGCTCAATCAGCTGACATTGCGGTCACCGCTTCGGCGGCTCCCAAGGCGCGGATTTTCGCGTCATGGCCGCGTTTTGGAATCTTGAAAAGTACCAGTGCCGTATGGGTTTCATTCAGGGTGCTCGTAGCGGTGTTTTTGCCCACCCAAGCTTGCGCCACCGGATTAAGATTCAAGGGACGCGAGGATTTCATAGTCACGTCATATTGCAACTCGGCCATAATCAGCGCTTCCCCGCTGATGGTTCCCAATCCAACGAACCCCGCCCCGGGTTTGGCATTGACATTGACCTGCAGTCCGTGCGATTTGGATGCCAGCTGTTGGTAAGAGTCGCGGCGATGGTTGTACGCCGCCACAAAGGAATCCGCCCCAAAATCGAACCGGTTTTTGGCGCTGTCCCCCGGATTGTTTAATACCTTAACATAGGCCGCTGCCACTGCTCCGGGGTTCACAACCAGTTCCTTACTTTTGGCGGGCACCGCGGGCGAGCCAACTTCCGGTTTGAAGGTTGCGGGAAATTTGGCTTTCGGGAACAACCGCACGTGCCCCCACAACCCGTAGTTTGCCCGCGCCTGGCTTTGCACGAAGGCAAACATCTGGGGGGCTTCGTTCTGTGCTCCCGCCGAGACCGTAAACAGGTATCTTGGCCACGACCCGGCTTGACTGACGGTCATAATCTGGGGTTTCGCCAGCGGTAACGGTTTAACAGTGGCACCGTTGGCGACGCTCGCTACGCGGTATTCCCCGTTTCGCATCGCCAAGGCAGGGTTGAGGAATCTGGGGGCGAGTTGCTGCCAGTCTTTGGCCGCGTCCCCGGCGGCCGCGACCTGGTTGGCCTCGTTTACCAGCGCGTTTATCCGGGTTTCACTCAAAGCCGGGGGCTGTTTCCCGCCGGTGGGTGAACTGACCAGCTTCGGGGTGTATCCACAGGCTCCCAACGATATCGCCATTGCCACAGCCGCTGTAATCGCCACGGCGTGACGCGAGGAAAAAAACGGGCGAAAACGGGTTTTCATAGCTGTGCCTCCGGTTCGGTGTCGGTCGATTGCGCCCCAGGGTCGTCGCTGTCGGGTTCAACGGCGGTTTGTTTCGCGTGTCTGCGTTCGCGTCGGCTGGGTCTGGGGGTTTCATGAGTCGCAGAGGTGTCATCGGCGGTGTTTTCCGTGGTGTCGCCCGTGTTTTCAGAATCGGCAGCGAGCGAATCGGCGTCGCCATTGTTGGATGGCGCCTCGTGAATCCCGGTTAGTGAATTTAAGTAGCGCAATTTGCGGCGGCGCGGATGCAGTGAGGCTTCCACTTCCCCCACCGCTTCGGCGGCGAGACGGATGGTTTTGTCTTTTTCTTCGGCGGCGGCGCGGCGCGTCTTTGACCGCAACTCCGAGATGAATGACAGCGTGATATACGCCAACACGGCCAGCAGCGCGAGCACCCCGACGATGGTCATGAACCAGGCGGGGGCGAGGGAGGGTTCGCGGTGCCACTTGAGTTGCAGGGTCGGACCGACGGTTTTCGCCGCCGTTTTCGAATCGGTTTTGCCGGTTTTGGAGGCTCCCTTGGTATCTTTGCCACTCTTGGCACCCTTGGCACCTTTGCCACCCTTGGCATCCTTGGCACCTTTGCCATCCTTGGCACCTTTGCCACTCTTGGCATCCTTGGCACCTTTGCCACCCTTGGCACCCTTGGCATCCTTGCCGCCCTGACCGGTGGCTTTAGCCGCATCTGCCGCTGTTTTGTCCCCGGTGGCAACCGGGTTGCCCACGAAGGCTACCGCGCTCCACCGTGAATCCGACAGAGTCCATTTCAGGCTGACCGTGCCTTTCCCGGTGGCGCTTTGCGACCAAATGTCTAGTTTCCGCAGGTCAGCCGCGTCGGCTTGGGTGGGTTGGGCGGGTTTTTGCTCGGTTTCATGAGGTGCTGGCTTGGCGGGCGACTTCGTTTGTTCGCTAATGGCTGAATTGGCCTTTTTCCCGGAAACATGACGAGTCACGAAACTGTCTTTGCCGGAAAAATCGGCCAGCACCTCATGATCAGTAACGGCGGCGAAAGCTTGAACATCCGAGGTCAAAGCAATCCCCAGAAAAACCTCGGTGTCACGCGGGGCTCGCGCCGTAATCGTCACCGATTCAGCGGTCGATTCCAGAACATTCTTGCCGGTCAGCACTACTTGCGAACGGGTCGGAGGGGAGGTTACGGTCACAAAATCACTGGGACGCATCCAGGTCAGCCCCCCCACCCCCAGCACGAAAATCACCAGTGGCACCAGCACTAAAACCACGCCAGCAAAGTGTTTCGCGCGAAAAGTTGACAGCATAGGACTCCTTAAGTTCGGATTGCGACACAAAACACAAATTACTCTACCTACATTGCCCATACACCTCGACTTGCAATTAGAATGTAGATAATGAGCACGCGATACCGGTTTTACGGTATAGACTACTCTTGCAGATATACTATTTGGGCGGGGCAGGTGGCCCTTATCAAAAGTCTTTATAGGAGGACTTGGAAGTGACCGAAGAGCAGACAGATTTTCCAATCGTGATGCGTGGGTACGACCGCGTACAGGTTGACCTGCAAATACAGACTTTAATGACCGCTTTGGCGGAAGCACGGCGGGAGGTGGAAACCCTAGACGCCCGCAACGCCACTTTGGCGGGAGACCTGTCCGAGGCTCAGAAGCGTCTGCGTGACACCGACAAATCCAGTTATACCGGTTTGGGCGAGCGCATCGAACAGCTGCTGCGATCCGCCGAGGAACAATCAACCACCGTTATCAACAAGGCCAATGCCGACGCGGAGGCTCTGTTGGAGCGCACCCGGTCTAACACCGAGCGTCTGACCCAGCGCGCCGAAGCCGAAGCCGCGTCCATGCTAGCCGAGGCTCGCCGCGAGGCCGAGGAACGCACCACCCAAGCCGAAACCGAGGCCGAAACCGTTTTGACCAACGCCCAGCACCGCGCCGACGAGCTAGTCGCGGCTGCCGAACGTGAGGCCGCGTCCCTCCGCGCCGAGGTAAACACCCAGGTCAACGACCTGCGTGCCACCGCTGACCGGGAAACCGAACTGCAACGCGCCCAGGCTGAAAAGGACTATGTCGAGGCTCGCGTCAAGGCGGAACAGGAAACCACCCAGCTGCGTAACGACGCCGCCCAAGAGATTCAGGAATTGCGCGAGGCCGCCACGGCCGAAGCCACCCAGGTTCGCGAACAAGCCCAACAAATGGCCGAGAAACTGCTGGCTGAAACCCGCGCCCAGGCCGACGAGATTACCTCCAAGGCACGCCGCGAGGCCGAAGAAATCAAGGCCACCTCTGAGAAAGCCCGGCAAGACACCGAAACCGAGATTGCTTCTGCCCGGGCGGCCGCTCGTGAAGCCGACGCGCAAGCCCACGAGCAAGCCCGCGCCGAGACCTCCGCGATGGTCGCCACCGCGAAGTCCCAGGTCGCGGACGCTGAAAAACACTTGGGTGAAACCCTGCAACGTGCCGAGCGGCTGCTGACCGACACAGATGCCGTGGTGCGTCGTCGCCAGGAAGATGCCCGCCGCACCGCCGAAGCCACTATTGCCGCCGCCGAAGTCGAAGCGCAGCAGTTGCGCGAATCGGCTCGAGCCGAAGCACAAGCCGAACGCGCCGCCGCCCAGCGCACCGTTGAGAAACTGGAGCGCCAGCGCGAATCCGTCGCGGCCTACCTGGACGAAATGCGCGGTTTGCTTGGTTCCAAGGCCGCTGCGGCTATCGCCGGCTTGTCCCCGCTGGGAGGCGAAGAAAAGGAAACCCGCGTTCCCGTCGAGATTCCCACCGACTCCGATGTGGATGCTTACGCCCTGCCGGAAGAGGAAAGCGACAAGTAGCGTTGCGCTTGCGCCGGTTGCTCTAAGTTGGGGTTTGGGGCGCCGACGCGGGTTGGTTATCCTCGGTTTTCCTTTCGGGTTCACGAGGTGCCATCCGAAAACACAAGCTATTCTCCTAACACCCCCATAGTTTTGGCGACTCCTCGGAGTCGCCAAAACTTTATTTTTAGGCTTATTTTCAAAATGTGACAAAATCAGGAAATTTTGCGGTGGGGACGCCAAATTCGGTCATTACAGGGGTGTTTTTTCCTGAATTTGTCACGCCCGCAGTCCCGCGTGCGCGCACCCGCGAGACTGTTACAGCGCAGATTCCCCACAAATCGCCCAAATTCCCCCTGGTTTCCCCTCCCGTGCCCCTCTCTCAGCGCTTGCGCCGCTCCCGATGGCGCAGCGGAGTGCGACGCAAACGCGGGACTGGGGGGTGAAACTTTGGCGGTAGCCAAAGTTGAGGGGGTGCTCCCCCTCTCCGTCCCGCGTGCGCGCACCCGCAAGTTACCGGGAGCGGCGCACCGCCAAAAGAGTCACCCCTACATGCATTGGGGATAAAGGGTCATAATGTGGCGCGATGCCGCGCCGGGATTCTCGATCGGAATCAAATGCGAAGTGTCGTGAACCTCTATCACGTCCACTCCCGCCGCCTGTGCCAGAGCGGCGGTCTGTTCCGGGGGTGTAACCGTGTCGTTTTCCCCGCGCATCACCAACACGGGCTTGTGGAAGGCGGCGATTAAATCCAAACGATTCGGGCGCGACGCGATGGCGCGCTGTGCCCAGCTGATTCCCTCGTCAGTGGCATCACGTGACCACTGCACCGCTTGCGAGATAATCTCGGGACGAGCCCGGCGCGTGGATTCGGTAAACATCGATTCTACCTGGGGGGTCAGCAATTCTTCGCGCCGCCCCGCCAGCATCGTCACCAGGTTTTCGAAGCGTCCCGCCTTGGCATCCACCGAATCCGCATCCGCGCGGGTTCCCAATAGTCCCAGGCCAGCCACTACGTCCGGGTGGCGTTCCAGCAGTGCTAAAGCTACGTAGCCACCCATAGAGTTACCCACCGGGATAATGCGTTCCACCCCGAATCGTCCCATCCCAGCCACAATCTGGTCGGCATAGGCATCTAAAGAGGGGGTGTCCATCGAAGGCTCGGATTCGCCGAAACCCGGGGCATCCACCAGTAAAATCGGCACCCCCGCTAGGCGATCCACCGTGGGCAACCACATACGGTGATCAAAAGGATAGGCGTGCAACAGCAGCACGGTCGGGCCGGAAGGACCGGGGATAATATCGCGGGGAATCATGTTTATTCGCACTCCACTATTCTAGCTTTCCTTACAAGTAACGTGGCAAAAAATGGGATAATGCAACCATGAGTGAAGCATTTGCAGTTCGTGGCCGTGTAGTAACCCCAGATTCCATCCTGGTGGATGGCGCAATCGTGATTCAAGACCAGGAAATCATCTGGATTGGGGAAGCCCCTGAAGCCCAAGCGGCGGGTTTCGGGGCTCAGGTGGTAGCCGCCGATTCCCCCACTGACGGGCGGTATATCCTGCCTGGCCTAGTGGATGTTCACTGTCACGGGGGTGGCGGCCAGTCCTTCCCGGATGCGAAAACCGCTGACGAGGCTTTAACAGCAGTGTGGGAACACCGGTTGCACGGCACCACCACCCTGGTGACCTCGCTGGTGACGCAGTCCCCCGAAGTGTTGCGTCGGCAAGCCCAGATGCTGGCAGACCTGGCCGATGCGGGGGAAATCGCTGGGATTCACTTCGAAGGCCCTTTTGTCTCGGAAGCACATAAAGGCGCCCAAGATGCGCACTACATTCAAGCCCCGAATCCGGCTTTAACCAGGGAACTCATGATAGTGACCCGTAATCACACCGTAACTATGACCCTAGCTCCGGAAGAAAAACGCGCCTTTGGCTCTGGGTCGGTGGCGGAAGTTTTGATAGAAAACGGGGCGTTGCCGTCATACGGGCATACCGACTGCGATTCAGAGACCATGCGCAACGCCGCGCTGTGGACGCGCGAGAAACTCGGGTTAACGCCCGAAGGGGTGCGCCGTTCGCCGCGTTACACGATTACCCACCTGTTCAATGGGATGGAGCCTTTCCATCACCGTCAACCCGGACCGGTTTTGGAAGCCATTGCTGATGCGGCCGGCGGCGGGGCGGTGCTGGAGTTGATTGGCGACGGGGTGCATCTGCATCCCGACGCGGTGCGTGCCGTATATGAACTGGTGGGGCGGGATTCAATCGTGTTCGTTACCGACGCGATGGCGGCGGCGGGCGTGGCCGACGGCGACTATGTGCTGGGTGGTCAGGCGGTTATCGTCCAGGAAGGCCGAGCCTATCTGCGCAATGAAGACGGCAGTACCGGTTCGTTGGCGGGGGGCACCGCGCATCTGTTGGATGTGGTGCGCAACTCGTGGCGTAACAGTGGATTGCCGCTGATAGACGCGGTTTACTGTGCTTCGATGCAGGGAGCAAAGATTCTGGGTGAATCTGAGCGTATCGGTTCCCTGCAAGCCGGGAAGTTGGCGGATATGGTTGTGGTGGATGAAAATCTCTATCCGCTGCAGGTGTACCGCCGCGGCATCCAGGTTGCCTCGGTGCCGACTTCATGAGGTGCTAGGTGACTCGTGCTGCGCGTCGCACACCGCTTCGCTACCTAGCGCGGCGCAAATAGCGCGAAGAGAGGGGCACCCGGGGAAAGATTCAGGAGATTGAAAACTGGGAGAATATTTCGAGTAGCACCTCATGAACCTAGAAAACCGACTTGTGTCGTCCGGACGAGCCTACACGAAAATAGCGTTATAGAGTAGTAGGCGATGCAGAGTGGGCGGCGGCGCGTGGCGAAGCCATATAACGCCGCAGCCACTGTGCGCAGGCGTGAAGAAACGCTCCAGTGGAGCGTTTTAGCCGAAGCGCCTCAAGCAGCGAAGCTGAAACGCGATGAGGTTGTAAAGTAATAACTGATGCCAACCAGAAAGCGAGGGCGGCGACAAACGCCACGAAAGGAATGGCAGCCGTTGAACATGGAGCGGTTGGCCTCGATGCCGCGCACCGTACAGCGGCGCGGCGTAGACTATACGGTTTCCCGGATTTCCGGCAGTGAAAAAGCCTATATCTGTCCGGGATGTAACCATCCGATTGCTCCGGGAACCCCGCATATCGTCGCTTGGGCTACGGATTCCGGCTATGCGCCTTTCGGTCTGGACACGGGGGTGGGGGCTCGCCGCCACTGGCACACTCGTTGCTGGGGATTGTAAACTATAGCGCATGTCCAAAAAGGTGATTATCGGGTTGAGCGGCGGCGTCGATTCCGCCGTAGCGGCCGCGCGACTACTGGAACAGGGATATGATGTCCACGCTTTCTTTATGAAACTCGAGGAATCAGATTGCGACGGGGAGGATAACCCAACCGCCCAAGCCCTGGCCGATGCACGGAAAGTCGCGGCCTACCTGGGGATACCACCCGAAAAGTTCCACGTCTGGGAACTGGTCGACCGCTTTGAGCGCGGGGTGATAACGCCTTTCGTCGAGGCCTATGCCTCGGGTTTGACCCCGAATCCCTGCGTGCGTTGCAACCGGGTCTTTAAGTTTGGCTACGTCGTGGAACGCGCGTTGCGCGAGGGCTTCGATTACGTCGCCACCGGGCATTATGCGTGCCTCGACCACATTGGTGACGGGTTTCGACTGCGGCGCGGGGCGAGCCTGGAAAAGGATCAGAGTTACGTGCTGGCCGGGGCACGCGCCGAAATGCTCGCCCACGCGATTTTCCCACTGTTTGACGTACGTGACAAAGCCGAAACCCGCGCCGAGGCGCAACGGCGGGGGCTGCCCGTGGCGCGTAAACGCGACAGTTTCGACATTTGCTTTATCCACGACGGCGACACGCGCGGATTCTTGCGTGGCAAGCTCGGCGGGGCGCAACCAGGAGCGATTGTAGACGAGAACGGCGCGGTTGTCGGCCAGCACCTTGGCGCGTTCCTCTACACCGTCGGCCAGCGTCGCGGGCTGCATCTGCCCCGCCCCCACGAAGATGGCCAGCCACGCTATGTTACCGGGGTGGATGTGAACCGCAATGTGGTCACCGTGGGACCGTTAGAGACCCTGGATGTACACCAGATTCGCTGTGGACGGATAAACTGGCTGGTAGAGCCAGGTTTCGGACGGCAACTGTTGACTGTTTCTGGCCAGGAATCCAGAGAAGCACCTCATGAAACCAAAGAAACCGAAACGCCACTAACGGTACAGTTCCGGGCGCACTCCCACCCCGAACCCGCCACCTTCAAGATTGACGACCAAGACCGGCTGACCGTGATATTCCCGGAAACCGCCACGATTCGCGGGGTAGCACCCGGACAATCCCTGGTGATTTACCACGGCAATTGGGTTATTGCCCAAGCGGGGATTACCGGGACGCAATCCGCTAATCCCCGCCAGGACACCACCGAAAGCTAATTAAGCAAGTCCAGGCTTACCCAAATACCATCCACGGGGATAACCCCATGTCACCAAGCAAACGCCACAGCCAACCATGAACCGGGATTTGTATTAAATTTTGTTAACACGACCGTGAAATCCCTGATACCGTACATTCATGACCTCAATGCACCCCGAGGATCCGACTACCGCATCCTTCACGCCGACGAAAGAAATCGCGCCGGAACCCAAAATCGACCCGCATCACCTCGGGGCGCATATCACCGAGACCGGAGTCGCGTTTTCCGTCTATGCCCACCAGGCCACCGCCGTAGAGTTATGCCTAGTCACACCCGATTCAGATAACAACTATCGCGAGAACCGCTACCGGCTGCGCGGCCCAGAAAACGGCATCTGGCACGGACACATCCCCGGGATTCGCCCTGGCCAAATCTATGGATACCGCGCCTACGGGCCGTGGAACCCCGACGCTGGGCTGTTTTACAATCCGCAGAAAATCCTGCTCGACCCTTACGCCAAGGCCATCACCGGGACGCCACACCTAGGACCAAGACTGTACGCCCACCAGGTAAATGACGATTTGCGACCCGCAACTCATGAACTCAAACCCGACCCCCTCGACTCGCTACCCGACGCGGCACTCGGAGTAGTAGTCAACACCAACGCCTTCCCCGTCAACGATCGACCACACACCCCGTGGCGAAACACCGTAATATACGAAGCCCACGTCAAAGGATTCACCCGAACCCTGCCTGGAATCCCCCCCGAACTACAGGGCACCTATGCCGGGCTGGCGCACCCCGTCGCGATTCAATACCTGCGAGACCTGGGGGTCACCGCCATCGAGCTGTTGCCGATACACGCCAAATTTACCGAGCCATTTCTCCAACAACGCGGTGCCGTGAACTATTGGGGATACTCGACTCTGAGCTATTTCGCACCCGAGCCCTCCTATGCCACCGAGCGCGCCCAGAGCCTCGGCCCGCAAGCCGTCCTGGATGAAGTGCGCGGCATGGTTTCCCTGCTGCACCTAGCGGGAATCGAAGTCATCCTAGATGTCGTGTATAACCACACGGCCGAAGGCGGGCTGCACGGGACAACCCTGTCGCTGCGTGGGCTCGACCCACAACGGTATTACGTGTGGAACCACGGGTGCCCCAACCAAATGGTGGACTATACGGGATGCGGCAACTCGATGGATTTCACCTCTACCCAAGTCGTGGGACTGATGATGGATTCCCTGCGCTATTGGGCAGGCGAAGTCGGTATCGACGGCTTCCGCTTCGATTTAGGGGTAACCCTGGGGCGTAACCGCGACCAATACGCCGTGCGACACCCGTCCTTTGTAGGCATGGCCACCGACCCGATTCTGGCCGGCTGCAAGCTGATTGCCGAGCCCTGGGATATCGGGCCGAACGGGTGGCAAACCGGGAACTTCCCCACCCCCTTTGCGGACTGGAACGACCGGTATCGCGATGCCATCCGGGGATTTTGGCTGACGGATGGTTCCGCCCAGATGCACGGGCGTCACGCGCATGGCCCGCACGAACTAGCCACACGGATTTCCGGTTCCGCCGATTTATTTGCTTCTATAGTCCCCGAATTGGATCGCGGACCGGGTTCTTCAATCAACTTCGTCTGCGCCCATGACGGCTTTACCCTGGCCGACCTGGTGTCATACAACCACAAGCACAACGAAGCCAACGGGGAAAACAACCGCGACGGTTCGGATAATAACCACTCGTGGAACCACGAATACGAAGGCCACGTCCTGCGCGGTCGACAGTATTCCAACGACCCGAAAGTAGTGGAACAAGTGGTTCAAGTCGCCCCCCTGCGGCTGCGTAACCTGCGCAATATGTGGGGCACCCTAGCGATTTCGGCTGGCACCCCGATGGTTTTGGCCGGCGACGAGTTTGGCAACACCCAAAACGGTAACAACAATGCCTATTGCGTGGATTCGCCACTGTCCTGGCTGGACTGGAACTGGCTGCCCTGGCAAAACGCCCTGCACGAAACCGCGCGCTACCTGCTGCAACTGCGCGCGAAGCACCCCGTGATGCGCCCCGATTGTTTCGCTTCCGGAACCCCGGTGCAAGGCGATAAACTGGCTGATTTGTCGTGGTACGACCGGGACGGGATTCCCTTGACCCCCGGAGCCTGGCATGACCCACGCAACCGAGTGATGCAAATGCTGCGTTCGGGAACTCCCTGGAATGACGTAGATTTGCTGGTGATGATTAACGGCACCATGGATCAGGTGGAAATCAACCCACCGGTGGCTCGTTCGCGGGTATTTAACCTGATGTGGGATTCGAGCTGGCCAAATCCCACCACCCGCTCCGAGGAATCCCCCGATTCCCTGGGGGTTTCCGGCTATGATATTGACCTGGCCGATTCGCTTGCCCCGACGGGCACGGAAGGCGATTCAGCCTCGGGCGGTGGCCTGGCGGCGGAAGTCGGCCTGGTTCCCGGAGCCGGGGTGGACTTGACCGGCCCGGCTACTGAACTGCCGGTAACCGTGCGGGGAATGACCTCGAAGATGAGCGCCATGTCGATGCGGATTTTCTTTGCCGAAATCCCGGATAGCCATTGCGAGGATTCCCAGATTGATTTGCTTAACGTGCTAGGAAAGCTGCGCAACCGTGCGTAGCTGCGGGCACGGCACAAGACGGGTTGTCAAGCTTGATTGACGCGATGTGTCCATGAGGGAAATCAAGAGCCAATGGCCTTCGGGGTCGCCTTGAACGGAGACTTGGGATAGGCAATGTGCTCGCCGGCCGGGTTGTCACGGGCGGAAAACTGGCCAGCACGGAAGTCTTCCTCGCCGACCTCGTAGGCCCACTGCATCAGCATCTCGGTCGTCTCTGTGAGCAGCGCCTCGCGAGTCTCGGCCGAAACATGCGCCGAGTCATTCTCGAGATTGATAATCCACAAAGCTCGCTCTACCATGCGACTGGCCACCGCCGCCGCATGGTCGTGCCGGGTAATATTCTTGGCCAGATTCCCGCCAGTATCGTCTTCCATAACACCCCTTAATCGCTGTCAAATCTTGCCATTTAGTCCCGCGGCTAGTCCCACAGCGTCAAAACCCCGCGCGGGGAGCCACCACCGGTCGACGACGTCGACCCGAAAACCATACATCCTTATACCCTAACCCCGGGCGACTCAATGCCGCGCACCGGAAACCACCGCCCAAATTACCAAGCCAGTCAAAAACCGTAGTTCATCCCCATGGCCTGCTTCATCGCGCGCAAGGTATCCGCGCCCAGATCGGCAACCTTTTCGTTGCCCTCACGCAACACGCCCCACAGATATCCGGGGTCTTCCAACAATTGCGCGCGCCGCGCCCGGTGCGCCGCCAAATGTTCATTCAAAGCCTCGGTGACCAGTTGCTTCAGCGCTCCCCCGCCACCGCTACCAATCTCGGCGGCCAAGTCCTCCGGGCTTTGCCCGGTACACAGCGAGGCAATCAGCAACAAATTCGCCACCTCCGGGCGCCCCACCGGGTCATAGGTAATCTCGCGGTTGGAATCCGTCACGGCTTTCTTGATAATCTTTGCGGTTTCCTCGGCGCTAGCCCCCAGTTCCACTGTGTTATGCCGCGATTTCGACATTTTCTGGCCATCAGTGCCCAGAATCATGGAACCACGCCCCAACAGAGCCTGTGCCAGCGGCAGCACCCCGCGCGAATCCTTGACCTTGTTCCCGGCCGCGTCACGCTGCGGGTAGCGCTTGTTGAACCGCTTGGCCACCACCCGGGTTTGCTCCAGGTGCGGCAGTTGATCTTGCCCCACCGGCACCAGATTCGCCTGGGCACAGAGTATATCCGCTGCCTGGTGTACCGGGTAGGTAAGCAGCAGCCCGGTCATCGGCCGTTGAGCCGCCTCCATCTCCGCTTTCACCGTGGGATTGCGATGCAGCTCGGCTTCGGTGACCAAAGACAGGAAGATGACTAGCATCTCATGAATAGCGGGCACCTGCGAGTGGCAAAAAATCGTGGACTTCGCGGGGTCAATCCCCGCCGCCAAATAGTCCGCCACCAGGTTCAACACGTATTCGCGCACATTGCCGATATTGTCCCGGTCAGTAATTACCTGGTAGTCAGCAATCAGCACGGTCGTGTTTATGCCCAGATTTTGCAGCTCCACCCGGCTTTTGAGGGTGCCGAAATAATGCCCGATGTGCAAAAACCCGGTGGGGCGATCCCCCGTCAGGATTCGGTAGCGCTCGGTGCGACCCGCGCGGATGTCCTGCCAGATACGGTCGGAGGTCTCGCGCGCGGCACGCAGGGTGGCGCGGGTGTCGGTTTCGTTCGGTCGGGTTATTTCGGTTTCATGAGATGCCATTTCAATCACCGCTCCAGTCTAGCAGCGTCCCTGTAAGAATCAGCAGTTCAGCTACATACGTAAAATAGAGGCTCAAATCACGGGGAGGCACCTCATGAACCCGTTTGAGCCACCGGACAAAACCAACGTCCCCAACCGAAAGGAGAACCATGAGAAAAGAATTTTTGATTTTGGGCGCCACCCTGGCTGTGACCGCGCTAGTAGCACCCGCAACCGCCGTGGCCGCGAGCACCGCCGACCGGCTGGCCGGAACCGACCGCTACGACACCGCCATCCAGATTGCCGACGAGTTTAAGACCTCCGACGTGGTCTACCTGGCACGCGGCGACAACCAGGCCGATGCGGTGGCCGGGGGCAAACTTAAGAACGGCCCGTTGCTGCTGGTAAACGAAGGGTCTAGGACACGAGAAGCCGTGGCTGCCGAGATTAAGCAGCTTAAAGCCAAGCATGTTGTGGTTTTGGGTGGCGTCGGTGCCGTGTCAGATGACACCGTTAAAGCCGTGGCGGGCAATGCGGACATCCTGCGGATTTCCGGAGCGAACCGTTTCGAGACCGCCGTGGAAATCTCTAAGGCCTTGACTAATAACCAAACCGCCGCGAAGGTTTATTTGGCAAACGGAATGACCTTGGTGGATGCCTTGGCGGGCGGCACTATTCCCGACAATGCTCCTATCTTGTTGACTGACGGATCCGGGAGCCTGCCTTCCTCCACGGTCGCGGAAATCAAGCGTTTGAAGCCCACTGAGATTGTTGCTTTGGGTGGTGCCAGGGCAGTGAAGACAGACGAGTTGAATGCGGCATCCCGGGTGAATGGATCCGGCGGCGGGCTAAGCCAGGATGCGGCGGTAAAGAAGGTCACCGCTGATTTAGCCAAGGAACTTCGCGAAGCCGATATGCAGCTGAAGGGATGGTTCACTGTGGCCAAGGACGTCAATCTGAACCAGTTCATGGATTCCGGGTGCGTGGCTGCGGATGGAGACAAAGAAGACAAGGAAAAGGCGGAAAAGAAAGCCACGCTGAAGGCCAATGTCGAGATGACTTTCCCACGAGTACTGCCTAGTGACGTCAGCAACGACTGCGACAAGCGGATTTTCCAGGTTGACGGTGCCACAAGTGATGGCAGCCTGGCTGAGGCCAAGGCTAAAGCCCAGATGCTGGCCACCGTAGACGGCCACGGCGTAGCGACTTTCATGGGCTTGGAGAAGTCGGTGCAAATGGCGGAAGAAGACGTCAAGAAGACCGCCGAAGCCGCGAAGACTGAAGCAGCCAAGAAAGCCCAGCCCGATACCAAAAAAGAAAAGGAAGCCGCTGATTCGGCCATATTGAAAGCCGGAATCGCCTTATCTTTCGAAAAAGCCAAGAACACCTATCGAGAGGTTAGTGATGCCTTTAAAGATGTGCAAGGCGCCAAGAACAGCGACAAGGTCAAGCAGCTGATTCAGGCTGCGATGGGCGGCGGCGGGGCCAAGACCTCGCGTATCGCCGGTAATGACCGCTACCAGACCGCCCTGGAGATTGCGAAGACGGCCTTCCCCTCTGGCGGCAATGCCAAGGCGGTTTATGTCGCTAACGGCACGGCCTCAGCCGATGCCACTGTGGCTGGTTTTATTGACAACAAAGCCGAGTTAGCCGGACCGGTGCTGCTGGTGAAAGCCGACACGGTTCCCGCCGAGATCGAGGCCTATCTGAAGGCCGCACGCCAGGCGAATTCGGCACTGGAGGGCAAGTTCAAGGCTCTGGGTGGGGCTATGGTGGTCAGCGACACCGTGGTGGATACCGTGAAAGGCCTGTTGAAGTAGGTTTTGAGCCACTCTTAAATGTTTTTGGGGTCTGCCGAGAGGCAGACCCCAAAAACATTTAAAAACTGTGAGCAGCGAAACCGGAAAAACACACATCGAACCACATTACCCCATATTTGGCAACGTGAACCGTAGTGCCTCACATAACTTTGAGCGCGAAATATTTGTTTCTTTTTGACATGAAAGGGTTTGGTGACGGCAATATGAACTGCAGCATGACCAACTGACGCATTTCATGACCTTCGCAAGACCTCAACGATTGCAAGACCTGGTTTACCATCTCCAAACGCCTCAATTTGAGGCAAAAACCGTTTTTCGCGCTCAAAAACAAGTGAGGCACCAGTCTGCTTTCGCGCTCAAACAATCTGAGGCATGCCGTGAACTTGAATTCGATTCCGGTAATCAGTATAGTGCTATGAAACGCCAACAGAAGTAATCAGATGTCCTGGGCAGGGGGTAGCAAATGCTAAAGAAACTTTCGACTACACTAGCCCTGTTAGCTATCGCTTTCACATTCACAGCTGGTACAGCAGCCGGTACGGAGATAAATCACAGCACTAAAGGCGTACAATATGAAAGCATAAGTGAGGATTTACGACTCAGGCACTCAACAAATTCACCTCCGCTCTTCTATGGGGGAAAATATATTGGAAACAAACCGAAAACGGAGTGTACCAGCACGGCTAAGTATATGCAAATCGATACTGTTTTATTTCGCAGACACTGGCTTTTTGGATGGGGAAGCCCTACTGAACACACAGGAAGAGCATACAATACACACAAGTTCAAGCACAGAGGTGTTGCACGTAAATGCAACGGTTACAAAAAGCATGACTGGAGAGCTGTAAATACTCACTTTATTATTGATAAATATGGATGCAAAATTATGCTATACAGCTCAACTGAAAAAGAGGGTGTGTCCTGTTCGTAAATTCCGCTAGATTCCATCAGTACACCCCATTTGGGGTTCTTTTGGTGCTGAGTATTCTAGAATCCCAGATAGGTGAGAAGATAGGTACCACCAACGAAATACGCTTTTTTAAAGATTTCATAGAAGGTGATGAAAAAGCACTTAAAGCAGCGGAACAAGAAGCGAATAAACTGACACCTAGAACATTTGGCATGTCCAGAAAGCAACTGCAAGATTTCCTAGAGACATACCCCTGGGGGTTATGGGAACACTTTTACCATTATTCTTCAATATCAGAGAGGACACTGGGTTTAGCTCAAGAAGTATTCGCTAACATTCATCCGAATATGCAAGCTTTCTTGATGGGGACACGCGATAGCAGTCAATTAATTACGCATGATTATGAGAATTTAGTTCAAAATAATGATTCTAAATATGCCCCCTCCTGGTGGGCTGCAGAGGCTATGCAGCCTTTTCAGGTGACACTTCCTGGATGGTACGAAGAAGAAAGTAAATCCTGGTTGCCTTTCCTGATGGATGAGTACGAGATTTCTCCCGGTAAATGGAGGGCAGTAGCGGGTTCTCCAGCAGAAACAGATAATATAAATATTTATACCATTAACTCTTATTCAGACTGGGTAAATTTATGCCGTCAATATCCAGCATTTAGACGTACCAGTTACCCCCTAGACAGCTTTGAGCCCAAACTGTGGGTAACGGCTAATTTAGATGAAGCCAGAAATCGATACAATGCGATACGGCTCAGCGTACCCGGATATTTGGATGCAGCGTACAGATACGAGGCTTACCTTTATAATGCCCCGTGCCTGCTAATGGGGTGGCATCCCGGAGCCACGCTGTGGCTATGAGCATTTTCCCAACGGGCACTGCACCGAGCGTAAAGATGTGCAGATGTGGACGCAGCGGCACAAGTCCCAAATGGCACCTCATGCACCGTCATAGAATAGATGCCGATTGTTTCGACAACTGGACAGCAGTGGTGCTGCCAGCTGACATCTTTATCAACAAGAAAAGAGGACAAAACATGTCAGACACTGAAATGATTTTTGCACATCGCGGTCTCAACCAAGAAGCCCCCGAAAACACCATGGCGGCGTTCCGCCTGGCGCACCAGCGCGGTGCGACCTGGATGGAAACCGACGTGGACGTGCTGGGAGATGGCACCGTGATTATCTGCCACGACACCACCTTGGATCGCACCACCGACCGGGCGGGCAGCTACTACGGCTTGAGTGCGGCCGATTTGGATCATATTGATGCCGGGTCGTGGTTCGCCCCGGATTTTCGCGGCGAGCGGATTCCCCGGTTGAGCGAACTAATCCAGTTCATGAATGAAACCGGGATGAACTGTAATATCGAAGTAAAGTCAAATGAAGCCGGCAAAGAAATGACCCTGATGCTGATTAACAATCTGCTGGCCGAATTGGAAAAGCTCGATACCAATAAGTGCCAGGTGATTATTTCCTGCTTCAACCACGTGCTGCTGGCGAAGCTCAAGGAAAAAGCGCCGAAGCTGCCGGTCGGATGTCTCTACGAGACTTGTGCGCTCTATGACGACTGGAAGAGCCTGTTAGAACTGGTAGGGGCGGATTATATTCACCCCGAGGACACCGGGTTGACCCGCGAAAAGGTGCAGGCTTTCCGCCAGGCCGGCTTCGGAGTCAACGTGTGGACAGTGAATGACATCGCCCGTGCCAACCAGCTGTTCAACTGGGGCGCGACCGGGGTGTTCACCGATATCGCCGACCGTTTCGTCGCCGCGCGACACGCTAAGTAGATTTAGCGGTTCATGAGGGGCTTTTTCGGTTATGAACACATAGGGCTGAAAAACAGGTATCTCTATATCGAGATAAACCCCTGACCTGGGGATTTAGGAAAGGTATTGCCTTAGCAAAGCGCTTATGTGTCCATGATGGCACCTCGTGAAGCCGAGAAAAACGCAACTCGCGCCACCCCACACAAACAACGCAAGTCAATTCAACGAAGAACGGAGAAAACAACATGACTGACGCAACGAAATCCAGTAAATGGCCAGTGTTCCTGCGCCGCCACACCATTGCCGGCTTCCTCACCGTAGTTATGGCCGGGCAGTTGGTGTACTCCTCTTTCGAAGCCTTCAAAGGCTCACTGATTATCCCCATGACCAACGCTCTGGGGTTAACTAATGAGCAATACGGCACCCTGTGGTCGTGGATTGGTATCGCCATGTTCCTGTATGTGCCCGCCGGGTGGATTAACAACCGCTTCACGATTCGCAACATCCTGCTGGTCTGGTCGGTGTGGCGCCTGGTGACCTTCCTACTGCTGTGGCTGGCACCGATTGGGTACACCGGAATGGTGATTATCGCCGCCTCCTGGGGGGTATGGGATGCCATAGGCTGGCCGGCCGTAGTCAACGGTGTGTCATATATGTCAAAAGACTCCGACACTGAAGGACGCGGCATGGCGATGGGTCTGCTGGAAACTATTCGCCGCGCCGCCGAGTTCCTGATGAACATCATCGTGGTCACCTTGATTACCATTTTTCCTAAGGCTGTCAACGAAATTATGGTCGGGTTCGGGGTTGGATATGCCCTGTTGCTGATTCCGCTGGTGCTGTGCTTGTTGAAGTTCGTCCCCAAGAATGCCATCGCCCACGAAGAAAAAACCTCGGACAACATGGCCGCGCTCAAAGGTCTGTTGAAAGTGCTGGCCATTCCTCGGGTATGGCTGGCCGGTGTCGCCGCGCTGTGCCTGTACTGGGGATACATCAACATGTTCTGGTCATCCGCCCCGTACCTAATTAAGGTGTACCACATTTCCGACGGGGTATCAGCTATCTTCGGGATTTTCAACACCGCCGCCGTGGGGATTCTGGCCGGGCTGGTATCCGGTTTCCTGGCCGACTACGTGTTCAAATCCTCGACAGTGATGATGGCAGTGGCCTTGGGCACCGTGATGGTAGCCTCCATCGTCGTATTCTTCCTGCCTAATAACCCCGGCGCTATGTGGCCAGCCATCCTGCTGCTGATTGTCACCTCCTTCGGGGTGTTCTTGGGTAAGGCTGTGATTTTGGCACCTATTGCGGAGCTACATCTGCCGGAGCAGATTAATGGTGGCGCTATGGCGGTGGGCTCCTTCCTGGCCTATGCGGCCGTGTTCTGGGCCAACAAAATGAACGGGAAGTTCCTGGACGATTTCAAAGGCCAGGAATACTGGGCATACCACTGGGTGTTCCTGATTACCGCCGGCGTCACGGCGATTGGTATGGTTTGCGCTATCCTGCTGGCCATTATCAACAAGCGTCGTGCTGTGACTCATCAAAACGCTGGTACCACTGAGGCTAAGTAGGATATAGCTTCATAGTGTGGGGGGGCGCCTACGGTGTCCCCCACACTGTTTTTAGGGTTAAAGGACAAATTGTGTGTCTGGGGGGTTAGTCCCATGTGTTGTTGTAGGGGGTGGTGTGGTGGAGTTCATTCCAGATGATTGCGTCGCCCCATCCGGGGAGGTTTCTTTGGGTGATGTGTAGGTTTTCCTGGTTTAGGTAGTATTCCTCGAGTTGCGTATCCGTAGGCATTATTTTCAGGATTTCTGCTGGAGTCGCGGGGTTTTCGATGTGTTGGTAGCACCACCAGAAAATCGCTTTGATTCGCCTGGCCAGGCTCATTCCGCGGTGGTCTTTGAGCATGGCACGGAGTTGAGCGTTTATCCCGCCTTCAATCTGGTTGTTCATTGCTGGTAGGCAGGTCAGGGTCTGGTCTGCGAGATCAGGATCGAGATAGGTGAACAGGTTACCGGATTTTATGAGCCTAATTAGCGAGTCCCGGGCGCGAACGAGTTTCTCGTGGGTCAAGCATCTTGTGCCGTATTCGTTTATGGTTTCTTCCGCGAGGAAGGCTTCCCATTCCAGGCACCAGTTGTTGAACCCGACCAGCCATTGTAGAGATTCTTCTACGTTATGGACATGTAACAGGTCGCGAGCTATTCTCCCGAGTTGTTTCCCGGCTGGCAGCTTCGGATTCATAGTGATGTAACGTCGTACCTGCATAAACGCGTGATATGTGCAACGCTGGACCTGCGTGCCCGGCCAAGAAGTTGCTCTAGCGGTTTTGAAACCTGACCCGCCATCGCTCACGACTAGAAGCGGGGGCGCTATCCGATCCAGCAAGGCTTTCCACGCGTTAATGTTCTCGTTCCTAGCCACATACCAGCCCAACACATGCTGACGAGTACAGGCAATCAAAACCACGGCCTTGCGCCCCAGATAAATCCCGTCGACAAACACCACGTCATGAACCTCGTCCACAATCGGAGAGAACGGCCATAAACACCAGAACTTAGCTGCATGACGACGAAACGTCCGACCCGCTCCGGGCATATCTTTCTGCCGCTGACGCGACAACAGCCAGCTCAGGAAACGATTAAGCTCTTTAGCAGAGTTATCAATCTTTCCGACCTTAGACCTTCCACACTCCTTACAACGCCAACGCTGAGAACCAGAAGAAGTCTTTCCATTACGTTTCAAAGGAGTATTACACGCCGGGCATTTCATCATATTCATGCCATCAGCATGAACCGACCAACTTTCAACCCGACTTTCCCCCGCCAACACAAGCAAAACACGAGAAAACAGACACACAATTTGACCGACCCCAAAGTTCAGCCAAACCAACTTTCAAACCGACTTTAAAGCCCTACCACAACGAAAAACCCCGGATAAAAACACACAATTTGTCCTTTAACCCTGTTTTTATGGGGTTCATGAGGGGCTTATCTGATGATGGACGCATAAGCCCCTCATTGAGAATGCTTTATAACGGGATAAGCCCCTGACCCGGGGATTTAGGAAAGGTATTACCTTAGCAAAGCGCTTATGTGTCCGCGATGGCACCTCATGAAGCCGTGCGACCAACGTAACCGAGGAGATTAAACAGGAAAAGCCGCCTCACGGCGGCTTGAACCCAGGAACCAGCGGAACCTAGCGGGTTTCCTTATGCGAAGTAGACTTTTTGCAACGCGGGCAATATTTGTTGAGCTCCAAGCGATCCGGCGTGTTGCGACGGTTCTTCTTCGTGATGTAGTTGCGTTCCTTGCACACCGTGCAAGCCATCGTAATCTTCGGGCGAATATCTTTAGACTTAGCAGCCACTGTAGTAATCCTTTATTCCTAGCGTGTCCCGAACCGGCCGGTTCGTAGCGGGGGAGGGATTCGAACCCTCGACCTCACGATTATGAGTCGTGCGCTCTCACCAACTGAGCTACCCCGCCGCGTTCTGCGCCGCGTAGCCGGGCACTAGCGGCAAGCGAGCCCCGGCAGAGAATCGAACTCTGGACCTTCTCCTTACCATGGAGACGCTCTGCCGACTGAGCTACCGGGGCAACGACACTAAAGTCTACCTGATTAAATCGCGCGACACAAACTGAAGTGTTTACACTGAAATCTCGGGGTTAAACTGCGGATAAGCTAAGATGCAAACATGAATCAGAACACAGGGTATCCAGAAAGACCGACAACGAAGACGGTGGGACTGCTGGTGGGAGCCACTCTGGTGGCGCTCGCCGCCAGCGCGGAACTGGTTTTATCTGAAATAACGCATCTGAGCAACCCGGGTAGCGGACTGGGATGCGATTTAAACCCGCTGATAGGATGTTCCTCCTCGCTGATGAGCTGGCAGGCACACTTGCTGCTGGGCATACCAAATGCGCTGGTCGGAGTGGGACTGTATGCCGGGCTAGCCGGGGTGTTCCTGGCCTGGTGGGGCGGACGACTGCCGCGCTGGCTGCCGCTGCTGATAGAAACCGGATTGACGGCTTCCCTCGCCTTGATATTCTTCTTTTTGCAACAATCCGTGACTTTCTTTCGAACGCTGTGCCCGTTTTGCCTGCTGGTGTGGGGCGCCACGATACTGATTTGGATTCACCTGGGAGCCGCGCTGATGCGACTGGGACATTTGCCCTGGCTGCCACCCGGGTTCCGCAAATTTTGGACACAACAGCGGTGGCTGCTGACCATAGCCGTGTTCCTGCTGATAATCTTGATAATAGCCGTGATGCTGCCAGACAAGCTGATGTATTTGTTCTAAGGCGGATTGCCTGGTGGCACCTCATGAACCCACCCCAAAGGAGGAAACATGCGCCGCGAGACCCTGACCAGCATCGAAAGCGACTTCCTAGCAGAGCTGCGCCAGCAACTGCTGAAACGTCCCCGCGCCGCGTCCCTCACCGCCGAACAAGCCGCACACGCCCTGAAACTGACCCAGGCGATTCTGGACACCCCCACCACGCTCAGCGAGCAAGTCGGAGCCGTGTGCCGCACCGGAGCCGTGTGCGACTGGCTGGGAATCTCGCGGCAAGCCGTGCATAAAGCCGTGCAAGACCAACGGATTTTGGGGTTCCAAACCCTGGATAACAAGTGGATTTACCCTGTGTGGCAGTTCGAAGCCCCCGAGATTTACGAAGCCTGCATTCACGGGTTGCCGCCAGTCTTGGATGTCCTCGATTCACGCGGTGTCAACGGAATCGAAGCCGCCGCCTGGTTCGCCGCCCCCAACCGCGCCCTGACCGGAACGCTTGCGGGCAAGGCGCCGTTGCAAGCCTTCAGTTGGGAACCCGAGCCCCCCGTATCCGTGCTGGTAGCCGCCGCGAAACGTGCCACTCCCCCGGCGAAACCGCGGCCGTTGCCGCGTCTCAGCGAGGTTTGCGCCGTTTCGATTTAGGGTCTCGAAAAGTTGCCGCTCGGCACGGCGGGTGCCCACTTGGTGGCTCAGTTTCATGAGGCGCTTGTGGTGCGACGCTTGGCCGCGTGGCGAAGCCACACAACGGCGCAGTAACAGTGGGGTTAAAGGACAAATTGTGTGTCTGGGGGGTTAGTCCCATGTGTTGTTGTAGGGGGTGGTGTGGTGGAGTTCATTCCAGATGATTGCGTCGCCCCATCCGGGGAGGTTTCTTTGGGTGATGTGTAGGTTTTCCTGGTTTAGGTAGTATTCCTCGAGTTGCGTATCCGTAGGCATTATTTTCAGGATTTCTGCTGGAGTCGCGGGGTTTTCGATGTGTTGGTAGCACCACCAGAAAATCGCTTTGATTCGCCTGGCCAGGCTCATTCCGCGGTGGTCTTTGAGCATGGCACGGAGTTGAGCGTTTATCCCGCCTTCAATCTGGTTGTTCATTGCTGGTAGGCAGGTCAGGGTCTGGTCTGCGAGATCAGGATCGAGATAGGTGAACAGGTTACCGGATTTTATGAGCCTAATTAGCGAGTCCCGGGCGCGAACGAGTTTCTCGTGGGTCAAGCATCTTGTGCCGTATTCGTTTATGGTTTCTTCCGCGAGGAAGGCTTCCCATTCCAGGCACCAGTTGTTGAACCCGACCAGCCATTGTAGAGATTCTTCTACGTTATGGACATGTAACAGGTCGCGAGCTATTCTCCCGAGTTGTTTCCCGGCTGGCAGCTTCGGATTCATAGTGATGTAACGTCGTACCTGCATAAACGCGTGATATGTGCAACGCTGGACCTGCGTGCCCGGCCAAGAAGTTGCTCTAGCGGTTTTGAAACCTGACCCGCCATCGCTCACGACTAGAAGCGGGGGCGCTATCCGATCCAGCAAGGCTTTCCACGCGTTAATGTTCTCGTTCCTAGCCACATACCAGCCCAACACATGCTGACGAGTACAGGCAATCAAAACCACGGCCTTGCGCCCCAGATAAATCCCGTCGACAAACACCACGTCATGAACCTCGTCCACAATCGGAGAGAACGGCCATAAACACCAGAACTTAGCTGCATGACGACGAAACGTCCGACCCGCTCCGGGCATATCTTTCTGCCGCTGACGCGACAACAGCCAGCTCAGGAAACGATTAAGCTCTTTAGCAGAGTTATCAATCTTTCCGACCTTAGACCTTCCACACTCCTTACAACGCCAACGCTGAGAACCAGAAGAAGTCTTTCCATTACGTTTCAAAGGAGTATTACACGCCGGGCATTTCATCATATTCATGCCATCAGCATGAACCGACCAACTTTCAACCCGACTTTCCCCCGCCAACACAAGCAAAACACGAGAAAACAGACACACAATTTGACCGACCCCAAAGTTCAGCCAAACCAACTTTCAAACCGACTTTAAAGCCCTACCACAACGAAAAACCCCGGATAAAAACACACAATTTGTCCTTTAACCCTAACAGTGCGGAGGCGTTAAAAAACGGCCACGATTGGCCGTTTTAGCCGTAGCGCCTAACCACGTAACACGCACAGCACGCGCCTGAGCAAACAAAAGTGCGCGAGAGGGGACTTGAACCCCTACGTCAAAGACACAGGAACCTAAATCCTGCGCGTCTACCAATTCCGCCACTCGCGCGTAGGTTTCAATCTTACTTTGATTTGGCTCGGTAATTCAAAGTGGGGATAAAACCTTAGTTTTCCTCGGCGGGAGCTTGGAGTTTAGCGAGTTCGGCCTCCAGTTTTTCGTTGGTCTTGCGCAGCTCCGCCAGGTCTTGCCCGGCCAGGTACTGCAGGAAGCGCCAATACTCCTTGCGCTGTTCGGTCAGCCGTACCATCTGTGGGGATGCTTGATATTTCACGAGGTGCCCCTCGTGATTCGTGGCGTAGATGAACGGCGTGGCCTCCCCGCGTTCTGTTTCAGGCAGCTCGATGAAATCCGCGATAGGCGTGGGATTTGGGGCGTCGGGGGGCAAGAGCGTGAAATGCTTGCGGAACCGGCCTTCGGTGAAAGCAAAGTCCGCTGGGGTATAGACCGTTTGCAGGTTCTTTGCCGCACCGGCATCGTCCACATAAGCGATCTTGTGACGTGCCCACAGACTCTTGGGTTCCGGGTTGCCGTCAATCAGGAACCTATCCGGGAAATCTGCCCCCGCCGGTTCGTGTACAAACAGGGGCGAAACCCGCGATTTCACGGCCAACTTGGAATGATCCGCCGCCTGGTCGTCCCCGATACCGTGCTCTGGTTGACATGGCGTGTACACATCAATCACCGCCGGATAATCCACTTGGCTCATGGCTCGCGACACGTTCTTTAGGAAATGCATTTGGAAAGCCGGGGTGGTGGAAACCACCAGTACTCCGGGGTGCATCGCGGCCAACAGCGCTAGTTCCTTGCGCTGTTCGTCCTTACCCTTGAGGTACTTAGAGTGCCGTGACAAATCCGCATCCTGTCCTTCCAGGGACGCGGTGGAGGCTTGGCCGCCCGTATTGGAATACGCCCCCGTGTCCAACACCAGCATTTTCAGCGGAGTGCCGCTGGACAGTATGCGACTCAAGGCTCCGAAGCCAATGTCATACGCCGCCCCGTCGCCAGAGATACTCATTACGGCGGGCATAAGTTGCAGTTCTTCCGGGGTGAATTTCTGCCATTGCGGGGGGTCATGAGGGATTTGCCCCGAATCCGTCGCTCCGCCTAGAATCGCGCGTGCTTGGCGCATTGCCAACACATCCGCCGTCAAATCGGCTGCCAGACCTTCAAAAATCCCCTTGGCTAGAGGTTGGGCATCTTGGAACAGGCCGTTTACCCAAGGCTCCTGGTAGGCATTGTACGGCGTGGTGGAAGCATACACGCTGGAGCATCCCGTCGAGTTCGCGACCACTGTACCGGCCGGTCCCCTGCCCCCGCCCGGGCCCTCAAATCGGTACAGGCGGTGTTCCAGGCGTGCCAAAGCTGCGGCGGCTAGCTCCCGCAGGGCAGGGTCGCCCGCCGGGTTCAGTTCGGCCGGGCTGGCTACGCTAGCCGCACTATCGGGAGTCGCAGTGTCCGGGGGGGCGCCCTCGCTCGCCACCGGGTCAGCGGCACCTATGCCTGTTAGCACGGGTTCTTGCACTGTTCCGGCCAGCCAGGCGCGCAGGCCAGAAACCAAATCTTCGAGCTCTGCGCGGTGGTTTTGTACCCGGTGGCGATTAATCTCGTTGGCCAGCGACATGGTTTGGCGTATCGCCGTGACCTCGCCGCAGCCCTTGCACGCCCCGTGCCCGCCAATCGTGGCGTAATAGTTGTCGTGATTGAGCAAAATCCGCTTCAAATCCAGGGTCGGCCCGCTGGTCGGGTCGCTGACCTCGTCGGGGGAATTCGGTAGTTTCGCCAGGTAGCTAAAACGTTCTTTGGCTTGCGTCAACACGGCGGCATCCTGGTCGACAGGCTGCAGACAGCCCGGCGCACACACCGCCACACATTCCAGGCATCCGGTGCATTTCCACGGGTCAACGGTGGCAGCAAAGAGCACGCCGGCACCGGGGTGCTTTTTTTCGGGCACATCAAAGAAAGGCCGGGTTTGTGCCACCGGATAGCTTTCCAACACGCCCGCCACCGCATCCACGGCCGCCAGAATCTGTGGGTCTCGAATAATCGGCGCGGATTCAAGCGCATCGCCCGAGTCTGCGGATGGCTCCTCATGAACCCCCAACACCACGGCGGTGGCCTCGCGGAAAACCTGGGCGAGGCCAGGGCGATCCTTGCGACCCAACAGGTTTTCCCGCATTGCCGCCTCGATGGCGCTGATTTGGGGCAACAGCGGCGCGGCCGGGTCCCCCGCTTCGCGCAGGGTCATCTCTAGCAGACTGTCCATGGTGAAAACCGTGTTCGGAATCGCTGCGTCCGGGCAAACCAACGCGCATTCCATGCAGCCGGTGCAAGTATCAGCGTGGAACACTGGCATTTGCAGTCGAAACAGGCCTTTGTTCTTGTCTGCCGAGGACGCGGGGGGCATAAAGAAGCCCGCGCCGGGATAAACTGGTGCCTCGCTGATTTCGCCGCGCGTGAACGGCTCGACCACAGTTTTGTTAAAGTAATCTTGGTTGAACAGTCCATTGGTCAGCGCCGGACAGCCGCGCTGGCACATCTGGGTTGAAATCGACAGTGGTTTTCGGGTGCGGGTCGCGTCTTGCGCCACCGCAGTCCCCGCCGCATCGAAACGCTCCCAGTCGACCCGCTGGGCGGCGGCCGCGCCCTCGGCAATAACCTCTAGATTTGCCGCCACCACCTGGGCACCTTTATTGCCGAATTTATATTCAATTTGCTCGCGAATCTTTGCCAACATATCCGCTTCAGAGGCTCCCGCAGCAATCCGGTCGACTTTCGCCCCGATTGCCCCGATGAAAGCCACCCCCATCATGCGGGTTTGCAGGGCAGTCGTGGGGGCGTGGCGTTTAGCCACCCCGAAAGCATCGAGCACAAACACATTCAACCCCCGCGCCCGAATCGTTTCGCGGGCAATCGGCGGCAAACCCGCCCAGAAATCCTCCGGGGTTTCCCGGGACTGTATGATGAACGTGCCCCCCGGGCGCAAGCCTCGCAAGGGATTATCGTGAGCAAACACCATGTGATCGGGGGAAACCACAATTTCGACGTCTTCCAAATCGGCGTTGGTAATTTTAATCGGCTCCGGACCAAGTGTGATATAATAATTCGTGGGAGCTCCAGACTTCTCCGAACCATACTTCGGCGCCGCCTTGGAATACAAGCCCAGCACTTCGGCCAGAATATCGGCCAGCAGCTTACCCGTGGCAATCGTGCCATATCCCCCCACCGAGTGGAAACGAATCCGCAAGGTTTGAGGGGGCAACAAGTCAGGCGGATTATCCTCCAGCTGCAAAGCCATACGCTCGGTCTGGGGATAGGCCCGGCGCAGTTTGTCCTGGATGACCCGCAACTCCCCAGTGGCAGCCGGATCAAAGAAGGTCGAACCAAGGTAGAACTCGGGGGCAGCCGTGCCCGTGGCCATCGCTTTCGCGGCACCAATCAAGTGTCGCGGCTGCACATCATGGCCACCAATCCCAAAGAACCCCGTCGAAAGTAGCGGCAGCGCGGCGGTGTCCACGGCCGCAATCCCCGGGAAACGCGGGTCTTGCCCACGAGCAGCCGCCACCGCGTTTTGGGCAGCTTTCACCAGGGCACTGTCCACGAACTTGGCCAAAGCTGCCTGGTCAGAACGTTCCAAAACCGTGACATGTTTCGCCCCGCGCAACGCCGCCACCAACTCCGCCTCCGGAAAGGGTTGGAGCAAAACAACCTGCACCAGCCCAACCCGCAGCCCCAGCCGGCGCAAATGCGGCAAAACCGCTTGGACATCTTCGCAAATGGAGCCCAAGCCCACAAAAATATAATCCGCATCATTGGTGTCAAAACACTTCAAGGGTGCATAGTCCCGCCCAGTCAAGGCATTGTATTCCGCCATGGCTCGGCGCACCAGCTGCGGCACATCCGCCACGAAGTGGGTACGGTGGTCAGCCACCCCGGCCTGGAAATCCGGTTGGTTTTGCACCCCGCCCGTCATCCCAGGATTATCCAAATCCACCAGCGCGGGAACCAGTTTCCGGGTGCCTTTCACCGGGGCATTCACCCATTGGCGCCGCCAGGCCGCCAATGTCGCGGCCGGCAACTCCGGGGCGATTTCCGCATCGAATAATTCCCCGGACACATCCGCCTCACAGTCGGCCGCGCGGGTCTCCAACAAAGCGTCGATAACCTCCCTGGCACCTCGTGACAAGCAAGCTCGATGTTTCGCCAGATACCCCCCAAACTGTGCCACCCGCCCCGCCGCACCGTACAGCACCTCCTGGGCAACAGTGGGACAGGGAATGTATCCGGCCGGGTCGCCCAGATACTCCTTGACCAAGTCCGCGCTGGGCAGCCGCGCCTCGCTGAGCATATGGCTGGTCGAAAACCCGTCCATGCAGTTCGCCACCGGAATCAGGCTCAGCGACGATGTGCGATAGGAAATCAAAGCCAGGTCGGCGGCTTCCTCTGGGTTCGCCCCGAACAACACCGTGTATCCGGCCGGCAACAGGGAATACACGTCGTCGTGCCCGCCCATGACATTCAGGGAATGCCTGGCCACCACCCGCGAGGCCACGTGCAGCACGAAACCACCAATCCGCTTGCCAACCGTCACATAGTGGGATTCCATCGCATAGAGAATCCCCTGGGAGCTCGAAGCATTGGAAATAAACTTCCCGCCGGTCAAGGCCGCGCCCATCGCCCCGGATTGAGCGGAATGCTCGCCCTCGGGTTCAAAAAAGAACGGGTGACGTCCCCAGACGTTTTTCTGGCCGGACGCCACATTGAGTTGGAAGGTCTCGGCGATTTCGGTGGAAGGCGTAATGGGATAGCCGATAACCCCGCCGCAAACCAGGTTCATCACGCGCGCCACCGCCACATTTCCGTTGATAACCTGGGTTTCGCCGGGATACTTCGGCTGGTTCATGAGGTGCTTGTCTCCTTCCTGGGCTGAGGCAGGTTTTCGGCCTGATATTTTCCCCGGTAGAAGTCTATTAGTTTTTGCCACAATTTTCTTTTTCCACCAAGGCCACACCCCCTTCCCCCAGCAGCTTAGTTGTAAAGCGCGGGAACAAAATCTAAGGGCGCCGTCTCTGCCGAGACAGCGCCCTTAGATATTAGTAGCGTTTTAGGAATTCAACGCAGTTTTGTAAGCATTATCTAGACGCTCCACCGCATTAGCCACATCCTGTACGGTAGCGCGAGCCCGGAACCACACGCCCACTGCCTTGGTGATTTCGCGGTTCAACTGGCGGTAAACCTTGTAAGGCTTCTTGCCGAGGATGTTCTTGTCACGGGCGACGCGAACCTTCCAGATAAACTTGTTCAAGCCGTTCTTGATATAGAAGTTAGCGCGGCTGGTGGCGGTGAGTTCTGGATAGGTCGAAACCCGCTCGTAGGTTTCTTGCAAGTCTTTGATGGAATCCAGCAACTGCGGGGTCTTGGCACCAATATTGGCCACGCGGATGATTGCACGAGTCACCGCAAAGCCCAGTTCCACATGTGCCTTTTGAATCTTGTAGCGAAGGTTATCGGAGGATTTCTTGATGGTGGAACCAATCTCTACTACTAGCTGGGCGCGAGCAATCTCGAGGTCAGCATCAGCCAGATTCATACCGTGCTGCGCCACTGATTCCATCACCTGCGATAGTTCCGCTGCCGTGGACAACAACTTACTGATTTCCTTGCCCCAATCAGCCTGCGGATCGTTTTTCTGGGCTTCCTGGACATTTGCAATAGCATTGTTGATTTGATCCAGGTATTCTGCCGCAGTGGTACGAGTCAAAGTTTCGGGGGCGGTGGTGATAGCAGCCACCGTAGTATTGGTGTTGTCGTCAGCGGCAAAAGCTACCGTAGGAGCAGCCAAACCGGGGAGTACTAAAGACGCGGCCAAAGCGAAACCAATAAACTTTTTGTTCATGTTTGATAATCCTTCTTGCTAAATCTGTGGAAAACTGTGAGTCCGAGACCCTTCTCTTGACCCTGGCAACGGAATCGTTTCCGATTGGTTGCTGAATACAACCATAGAGCATTCTGATAAAAAAGTGAAGGCCCGTTAGTCGCTTGTGATAACAATGTCACTTACCAGGCGTTCAGTTTACATAAAAGTGCTGGTAGATGCCTTAATGCGAGATATTTCCTGTAATGGACAATCTGACAGGAATCTAAAGTTCCCAGGTTTTCCCCAGGCTAAAGCTGAAAAACCTAAAAAAGTCGGTTGATGCAGTCATCCATCCCTCGCAGGGCATCATAGTCAAGCAAAACACACCGGATACCCCGGTCTTCGGCCAGGGTACGCGCCTGGGCTTTGATTTCTTGCGCCGCGAAAATCCCGGTAAGCCCAGCCAACTCCGGCTGGCGTCCCAACAGTTCCAGATAGCGGGTCAACTGTTCCACCCCGTCAATCTCGCCGCGTCGTTTGACTTCAATCGCCACCGGGTGTCCTTCGGGGTCGCGAACCAGCAGGTCAACCGGCCCAATCGGGGTCGGCCATTCCCGACGCACCAGCCGCCAGTCCTTCCCCAGCACGGCTTCGACTTGTTCGGCCAACAGCGCCTGGAGATGTTTTTCCACCCCGTCCTTTTCCAAGCCGGGGTCAATGCCAAGACCAAAGGTTTCATCGGAATACACCCGCGAAATCTCGATGACCAGGGTCTCGTTCTTTTTGGTGGTCACCCGCCAGGTTTGTGCGCCGTCACCGGTTTCGGTAGAGCCAGCGGCGGGGTCGTCACGCTGGGAATCAGCCGCGCCAGCGGCGTTTTCATGAGGCGCAATTCCCGTTACGTCCGTTTCCCGGGATGGCACCTCATGAACGGGAGTTTCGCCCCGAATCACCTCCAGGCGACACGGAGCACTCATCCAGTTCAGCGGCTTATACGAGCCCCCATCACAGTGAATCAGCACCGAACCGTCGGCCTTAACCATAATCAGGCGGCGGGCGGGAGCCAGATGCGCGTCGAGGCGCCCGGAATAGTTGACTTCGCAATCCGCGATTACCAAACGCATTGCCCTAGTTTAGCAAAGGCCCGGCGCAGATTGCGGCGGGGCGGCCGGTGGCTTCGGGTTCGTTGGTTACGCCAGATTCAGAGATTCTGTTGGTTACGTTGGCTTAGCCGGTTTCGTTGGTTTCGCCAGATTCATGAGGTGCCAGCCGTCATACCGGCGTTTTCAGAAAACCTCAGCTGCCTGGGGCGGGACAGATTCCATCCAGGAAACCAAGCCAGAATAATCATGAACCCCCATCGCGAGATAGAAATCAGCGGGGGGTTCAATCTGACCATGTTTAGCCTGACCGGCACGACAGTGCAGAATCGCCAGCGTCTCGCCATCGGCTTCGCGTACTTCAGAGTTGAGAATTTCGAAATCCTGGCGCGTCCAGCGCACCGAAGAACCCCACTTCAGCGAGAAAAGCCGGTACCATTTCAGTAAATCCTCGGCATAGTGGCATACGCCGGCCACCCAGGTATCTTCGGGCTTTTCCCGGTAAGCCACATTGAACGAGCCCGCATTCAAGGCCTTAATCTTCAGGCGGGCGATAAAGTAGACCGCCAGGATACTCAAAGCAAGCAAAATGAAGACCAATACCGTAACCACGGAACTCGCAACATCTACCACGAAAACCCCTATTCTCCGCTCACGTTGGGCGGCGCGGAAAGCGTATCACGGGGGGTGCCAGAACCGTTATCCGATTCTGAAAGATCCGAGCCCAAAACCACCGTCACCGTGTTGTTATCAACCGAGGCGAAACCAGAGGTGACCGCTAGCTCCTGGGTTTTCCCGTTAGACGTGACCCGGACTTTGCCGGGACGCAGCACCACCAGCAGGGGTTGGTGGCCGGGCAAAATCCCCAAGTCGCCGTTCGCTGCGGGCACCACCACTTGGTGCGCCTCGCCTTGGAACAGGGTATGAGCGCGGTCGACAACTGCAACTTTCAGGGACATCACATTTCCTTCTGGAGTTTAGCCCAGGCAGCTTCGAGGTCCTCGATACCACCAATATTGAAAAAGGCCTGTTCCGGAATGTGGTCGTACTTCCCTTCACAAATCCGTTTGAACGCTTCGATGGTTTCGGACAGCGGTACCGTCGACCCGTCAATACCGGTGAACTTTGTGGCCATGTAGGTGTTCTGGGACAAGAACTGCTCGATACGACGAGCCCGAGCCACGGTGACTTTGTCTTCTTCCGAAAGTTCATCGACACCCAAGATAGCAATGATGTCTTGCAGTTCCTTGTTCTTTTGCAGAATCTGTTTAACCTGGGTGGCGACTTCGTAGTGTTCTTTGCCGACATAGCGCGGGTCAAGGATTCGGGAAGTCGAAGCCAAGGGATCCACCGCCGGGTACAAGCCACGCGAGGCAATGTCACGCGACAGGTTCGTGGTCGCATCCAGGTGGGCGAAAGTGGTGGCCGGCGCCGGGTCGGTGTAGTCGTCGGCCGGGACGTAAATCGCTTGCAGCGAAGTAATCGAGTGACCACCCGCCGAGGTAATCCGCTCCTGGAGCTGACCCATCTCGTCAGCCAGGTTGGGCTGGTAGCCCACGGCGGAAGGCATCCGGCCCAACAGGGTGGAAACCTCGGAGCCAGCCTGGGTGAAGCGGAAGATATTGTCGATGAACAGCAACACGTCCTGGTTTTGCACATCGCGGAAGTATTCGGCCATGGTTAGCCCGGACAAAGCTACCCGCAAACGGGTTCCCGGGGGCTCGTCCATCTGGCCGAAAACCATCGCGGTTTTATCCAGCACGCCAGCGTCTGCCATTTCGTGAATCAGGTCATTACCCTCGCGGGTACGCTCGCCCACCCCGGCAAAGACGGATACCCCGCCGTGGTCTTGAGCCACGCGTTGAATCATCTCTTGAATCAACACGGTCTTGCCCACCCCGGCACCACCGAACAGGCCAATCTTGCCGCCCTGGACGTAGGGAGTCAGCAGGTCGATAACCTTAATCCCGGTTTCAAACATCTGGGTTTTGGATTCCAGCTTGTCGAAGGTCGGGGGGTTACGGTGAATAGACCAGCGTTCCTTAACCTCGATGGTTTCGCCTTCCTTGAGGTTCAAGCAGTCCCCGGTCACGTTGAATACATGTCCCTTGGTGATGTCCCCCACCGGAACTGAAATGGGAGCACCGGTATCAATTACCTTGCCACCGCGCACCAAACCGTCAGTAGGTTTCAAGGCGATAGCGCGCACAATATTGTCGCCCAGGTGCTGAGCTACTTCCAGGGTCATGGACTGGTCTTCGCCACCCATGCCCTTGTAGTTGACAATCAAGGCGTTGTACATATCCGGCAACTGGTCGGGGGGAAACTCGATATCCACCACCGGGCCAATCACGCGGGCAATCCGCCCGGTTCCGTTTTTCTTCTCTTCAGCCATTGTTTTTCCTCAGCGTTTCCTAGTGTTTTTGTGCGGTTATTTCTTCGTTTCCTTCAGTGCATCCGCACCGGAAACGATTTCAGAGATTTCTGTGGTGATTTCGGCCTGGCGTGCCTGGTTCATCTCGCGAGTCAGGCCGCTAATCAGGTCTTGGGCGTTGTCGGTGGCGGAATGCATCGCGTTTTGACGGCTGGCCAGTTCGGCGGCCGCCGCATGCAACAATGCGGCGCGAATTCGGGATTCCACGTACAGCGGCATCACGGTTTCCAAGACTTCGTGGGCATTCGGCTCAAACTCGTAAAGTGGCAGCACCGAATCTTTGCGCATATCGGCCAAACCCATGCCGTCAATCTGGATTTCTTCGTCCGGATCAATAACCTTGATGGGCAGCATTTTGCGCACCTGAGGGACTTGAGAAACCATGGAACGGAACTTGGTGTAAACCATGTATAGTTCGCTGACCCCGCCCTGGTCGGCCGGAGCCAAGAAATCCCCTAACAGACGTCGGGCGATTTCTTGGGTTCTGGTTTCCGAAGGGCGATCCGAGTTACCTGTCCACGAGGCGGCGATTTCAATGCCCCGGAAGTTGAAGTAGCTCAAGGCACGCCGCCCCGAAACATAAATCACCGGCTCTTTGCCTTCATTGTGCAACCGCTCAATCAGACGTTCCGTTTCCCGCAAGATAGCAGCGGAATATGCCCCGGCCATGCCTCGGTCAGAGGTAACAGCCAACACCGCGACCTTTTTGGTATCGGTGCGTTCGGTAATCAGGGGGTGATTCAGCGACGAGTGCGCGGAAACCGCCGCCACCGCAGCGGCAATTGCGGAGTCATAGGTGGTAATTGATTCCGCAGCTCCGCGCGCCTTGCCGACTCGCGAGGCTGCAATCATTTCCATAGCACGGAAAATCTTTTGCAGCGTCTCGGTAGAGCGGATGCGCTGTTTCAGAGCTCTTTGCGAACCTGCCATGTCTTTTGCTTTCTTCCTCTAGGCTCTAGCTGCGGGAGCTGCGCGCCACAATCTGTTCCTCGGAGTGCTCGGCTTCTGCCTCGCCACCGATAGCATCCAGTTTCTTTTCTGGAACCAGTTCGTAGGTCTTACGGAAGGCTTTTACCGCCGTTTCCAGGCGCGCCACCAGCTCGTCGGGCCACGCCCCGGTTTCCCGCAGCTCCTTTAAGATAGATTCCTCTTTACGCAGGTAGTCCAGCCAGTCGCGTTCGAACTGCAGAACTTTGTCGGTGGCGATGTCATCAAGATAGCCATTGGTACCCGCCCAAATCGAGCAAATCTGCTCTTCAACCGGATAGGGGGTTCCCTGCGGCTGCTTTAGCAGCTCCATTAGTTTCTCGCCTCGGGTCAACTGGCGGCGGGTGGTGGCATCCAAGTCGGAAGCCAGCATCGCGAAGGCCGCCATCGAACGGTACTGTGCCAAGGTAATCTTGAGGGTACCGGCGACCTTCTTCATGGCCTTGACCTGGGCATCACCGCCGACACGGGACACCGAGATGCCCACATCCACGGCGGGACGCTGGTTGGCGTTGAACAGGTCTGACTGCAAGAAAATCTGGCCGTCAGTGATAGAAATAACGTTGGTCGGAATATACGCCGAAACATCATTTGCCTTGGTTTCGATAATCGGCAGGCCGGTCATGGAACCACCGCCCAGTTCATCGGAAAGCTTCGCGCAGCGCTCCAACAGGCGGGAGTGCAAATAGAACACGTCACCGGGATAGGCTTCACGCCCCGGCGGGCGACGCAGCAGCAGCGACACCGCACGGTAGGCCTCGGCTTGCTTGGAAAGATCGTCGAAAACAATCAAAACGTGCTTACCTTCGTACATCCAGTGCTGGCCAATAGCAGAACCGGTGTAGGGAGCCAAGTACTTGAAGCCGGCCGCATCCGAAGCGGGCGAGGCCACAATCGTGGTGTATTCCATCGCTCCCCCATCTTCAAGGGCACCCTTCACCGAGGCAATAGTGGAACCCTTTTGACCAACCGCCACATAGATGCAACGCACCTGTTTGCTGGGGTCGCCCGACTTCCAGTTGTCACGCTGGTTCAAAATCGTGTCAATAGCGATGGCGGTCTTACCGGTCTGGCGATCCCCGATGATGAGCTCGCGCTGACCACGGCCAATCGGAATCATCGAATCAATGGCCTTCAGCCCGGTCTGTAGCGGCTCACACACCGAACGGCGCATCATTACGCCGGGAGCCTGCAGCTCCAGGGCACGGCGTCCCGCCACATCCTTGATTTCGCCTAGCCCGTCGATGGGGTTACCCAGGGGGTCAACCACCCGGCCGAGATATCCGTCCCCCACCGGCACGGAGAGCACATCCCCGGTACGGTAGACCTCTTGGCCTTCCTCGATTCCAGTGAAATCACCCAGGACAATAGCGCCGATTTCGCGCACATCGAGGTTCATCGCCAACCCCAGCGTCCCATCTTGGAAGCGCAGCAGCTCGTTGGCCATAGTGCCGGGCAGCCCCTCGACGTGGGCAATACCATCAGCGGCCTCGGTTACATAGCCAACTTCTTCCGCCGTGGCGGCAGACGGTTCGTAGGACTCTACGAATTCGTCCAAGGCACTCTTGATGTCCTGGGGACTTATTGATAGCTCAGCCATCAGCATTCCTTCTTTTTCGGTTCTGCTCCAAGGGGTTCCCTGGAGTTTTATTATTTTAACTAGCCAGTTGCCGGCGGAACTGTTCCGCCTTGGTAGAGACAGCGCCGTCCATGACGATGTCTCCGCGCTGAATCTTTAGACCACCCACCACAAGGGGGTCAATAACCACATTGACCACCACGTCGTGCCCTGCCTGTTTAGACAATAAATTCACCAAACGGGCGTGTTGGGTTTCACTCAAGGGTTTCGCAGCGTAAATCGTGGCCATAGTGCGGGAACGCATTTGTGCTGCTGATTCCAGCACGGCGCGAATATCGGCGCTAATCCGCCCCGGCTGGGCACGCTCTATCACCGCATTCACGAGGCGCAAGGACAATACATCCACTTGGGAGCCGACGAGCTTGTTGAAAGCTGCAATTCGTTGGGCAGTGGGAGCTCGATGCCGGTCGGTCAAGAAGTTTCGCAAATCACGGTTCTTAGCGATAATCTGTCCCATCGCGAAAACATCGCGCTCCACCTGGTCAAGTTTCCCGTTATCCGAGGCGGTTTTCAGCAAAACATGCTTGCCTAACAGGCGACAAGTCTCACCCAAATCCGCCTCGTTAGACCAACGTCCCGCCGCGCCGACACGCATGGCTTCCAGAAGCGGAGCCGAAAGCTTCCCGGTGAAAATTTTGGTTACCAAGGCTTGTTTGTCGCCGGGAGTCCGTGCCGGATCTGTGAGGTTGCGCGCGAGCCGAATATCACTATCAAACAAATTTGATAGCGCAAAAAACTCTTCGGCGACCTTGGAGCCATCTGCCTCGGAGGCCTGACCAAGTGTCTTGTCCGCAGCCACCACCATAGTGGCCAGGGTTCTAACCGATGAGGCTCTCATGAAACTTTTCCCCTTTAATCCGACCGCCTAAACAGCGGCTACCTGCTTGTCCAACTCGTCCAAGAAACGATCCACCACACGCGCCGAAAGAGCCTCGTCCTTTAGCTGCTCGCCCACAATCTTTTCTGCCAACTGGGTGGCGAGACCGCCGACCTCAGCGCGCAGGGACTGTTCGGCAGCCACCCGTTCCGCTTCAATCTGGCGCTGGGCAGTTTCGACGATGCGCTTGGCTTCCTGTTCAGCTCGAGCCTGGGCGCGAGCCACAATATCTTCGGCCTGAGCCACAGCCTGGTCACGAATCTTAGCGGCCTCGGCTTTGGCCTCGGTCAACTCAGCGGCGATACGCGACTCAGCTTTCTGGGATTCCTCGTGAGCCTTGGTGGTTGCGTCCAAGCCTTCCTGTAGCTTCATCGCGCGCTCATCAGCCAGAGTGTTGTACTTGGGCAGCGCAACTTTCACGATTACGAACAGAATGATGGCAAAAATAATCGCCGACCAGACAATGTCGTACATCGCCGGCAGCAGCGGATTTTTATCCTCAGCTGCAGCAACGGCTGCTACTAATGAGTTCACGTATTCCATGATTGACTACTTCCTTGCCGATTTAGCGGAACAGGAAGCCAGCCACCAAACCAATCAAAGCCAGGGCTTCGACGAAGGCGATACCGATGAACATGTTCACCGTAAGCTTGCCGGCAAGCTCCGGTTGGCGGGCAATAGAATCCTGGGTGTGGCCAATCAAGATGCCCAGACCGATTCCCGGTCCGAGCGTAGCGAGACCGTAGCCAATGGTTGCAAGTACTGCTACACTTCCAGTCATGTTTTTCTTTCCTTTTTCTTGTTATTTCCCGAGTCGGTCGACCCGGGAAGCTTGTGTTTTTTAATGGGCGTGAACCGAAAGATTCACGTATACGGCAGTGAGTACCGCGAAGATATAGGCCTGGAGGAAGGCCACCAGAATCTCGAACAGCGTAAAGGCGAAAGCCGCCGCAAAGGTGAGAATCCCCAGGGGAGACAGCGTCGAAAGATGCGCAAACAGGAAATAATTCGAAGCACTCAAGGTCAGCGCCAAAAGGAAGTGCCCCGCAATCATATTGGCCAAAAGCCGGACAAACAGGGTGAAGGGTCGAATAATGAAAGTCGAAATCAGTTCAATCGGGGTCAGCAAGATATAGAGCACCCAGGGAACCCCCGGCGGGAACAGACTGGACTTTACAAAATGTCCCAAACCGGTTTCCCGAATCCCCGCATAGACAAACACGAACCAAGAGAAAACCGCCAGCAACAGCGGGAAACCCGGTTTCGCGGTTCCAGCCAAGTTGAAACCCGGAATAATTCCAGCGATGTTCATAAACAACACCGTGAAGAAAATCGCGGTGATAATCGGGGAATACTTGCGTCCCAGCTCCTGGCCGATAATCTCTTCGCTGATGTTCTTGCGGCAGAAATCAAAGCCCATTTCCATCAAAGTTTGCACCCGTCCCGGAACCAGCTTCGCCCGGGTCGCATACAACACCAGGCATAGCACCAAAACCAGACACATCACCAGACGAATCATCATCACTCGATCCATCCCCAAGACCGTGCCCTCGAAAGCAAACACCGGGGGGAACAAGTCAGAGATATCAGGAGCGTGAAACCCATCACCGCTAGCAGAGACCAGCACTGGAGCGAACACCGAGTCCAAACCCGAGGTCATGTGTACTCCCATCGACTCTCCTTTGAAGTAATCCTATTTCTTCATCGCCAAACCAACGCTACCATAAAAGCCCAATCGATTTAGCACCCCGCGAAAATTAAATTTCTAAAATTTAGGTTTCCCTTTCCGGAGCCTCTACCAGAGGCACCCGCAACCGTAACAAAGACACCGAAAACACCACTGCTTGTACCAAAATCAAAGCCAGCATTGTCAAAAACAGCACCAGCGGGTGCACGATTGGAAACTGGCGTGCCACCGCCACCAAACCCAAAAACAACAGCAACTTGAGGACAAAATCTGCCCCCATCCCCACCATCATCAAATCCGGTGCCCGCAAAACAAACCGATGCGAGCCCACGGTTATCCCTAACAGCAACAGCCCCGCTACCGCACACAAACCCACGGTTTGCAAGCCAGGAACCCCCACCAGGACACCCGCCAAAACCGCCGCTAAACCCAGGGTTACCAGTATCGATATCGCTGTAAGCCGCAAAGAACTCACGACGGCACGCCGAGTTTGAGACCCGATTTGAATCCCTGTATTTGCGGAACTTTGTTTTGACATACTCGTAGGGTACCACGCCGGTCGGGGCGTTGTGACCAAGAAAACCAGAGCAAAGAAGCTCACCGGTTCGGCCATGTATTTCCTAGCAAAAGGGCAATATCACCGCATGACGACAGGTAGGCTTGAAGCTATGGTAAATCTGGAAAAGCCGGAAGTGGAAACGAACCGATTCATCTTCGACCTGCCTTATAACGACCACCTGATTATTTCGGAAATCGTACGCCGTGCCGAGATTATAATCGGCCCACAGCCCCGGGTCGAATACCCCAAAGGGGCAAAACTAACCGTAGAAGGCCAGCCCATCACCAAGGTCATCCTGGCACTGTCGGGCGCGATTGCCTTGGAACACCACTCTGAGGCGGGAGACATCCTGATGCACCACGCCTCGACCGGCAATATCATCGGCCTGTTGGGAGCCACCGACATGGATGCCGCCTTTTTCACTGCCATCGCCACCACTCCGGTTACAGGCGTAGTACTGAGCCTGCCTCAACTCAACGAGGTAATTGATGCCGACAATAAAATCTCTAACCTGGTTACCACCCTGTTCCTCCGCACCCTCGATCGGCGGCTGCGCCGCGCCGAAGCCCTGCACATTGAACAAGCCGAACTGGCCACGCAACTGAACGTGGAAAGGGAAAACCTGGCGCGAGCCCTCAAACACCTCGAAGAAGCTCGCGAAGAAATGGCCGCCCAAGCCCGCTTCGCTTCGCTGGGAGAACTCGCGGCCGGGGTGGCTCACGAACTGAACAATCCCATGGCTGCCATCCGCCGTAACGCGGATTACCTCAACGAAGACACCATTTCCCTGTTGGAAACCTCGCCGGATTTGCAATGGCAAGAACACGCCTTGAAATCCTTGCAGCTTGCCCAACACGCCAAGGTGTTATCCACCAAGGAACAACGCCAAATCAAACGCGAAATGCGAGAAATCACCGGCGATCCGGTTTTAACCCAGAAACTAATTTTGGCCGGGATACACGACCTCGACCTAGCCAGAACCATCGCCGAGAGCGATGACAAAACCCTGGGCGTGGTGGAACTAGCCGCCGCAATCGGCACCAATCTGCGGGATTTGCGCACCGCCTCGGAGCGTATCGTAGAACTCGTGGCCTCCCTGCGGTCATACGCCAGACCCGACGGCGACCCCGTAGAAGACATCGATGTGCCCGAAAACCTGGAAGACACCCTACGGTTGTTGAACCACCGTTTACGAGCCGTAAAAGTAATCCGAAACTACGAGGAACTGCCGCGCATAACGTGTCGTCCCGGACAGTTGAGCGAAATCTGGACAAATGTAATCACCAACGCGGTGGAAGCCATGAGCGAACACGCCAGTGACCCCAACCAAGTTGGCAGCCTGACAATCACCACCCAAACGATAGGGGAAAACCGTATCAGAGTGTGTTTCCGTGACACCGGACCGGGAATTCCCCCCGAAATCATCAATCACATTTTCGAACCGCACTTCACCACGAAAGCCGGACAAGTCAGATTCGGCGGAATGGGAATAGGCCTGGGATTGTGCAAAAAAATCGCCTTGAATCACGGCGGTTCCATTGACCTGAAAACCGTGGAAAACCCGCAGGGAACTCTGGCAACTGTAGAGCTGCCAGTGAAAAGTCCCCAGACGCCGGAGCTGGTCGGGGAATTTCGCGAAAATACCCCGTAAGCACCTCATGAACCCGCGCCCCCGAACCAGCAAGGAAAACCCGTGAAAACACCCCAACAGACAAAAAGTAAGGCAAAATAGAACACATGAAACTCGCAATCTTAATTTTGGAAGACGAAACGGAAGTCCGCAACGCCATAGAGCGAGACCTAATGGGCTTTTCCAGTGCGCTACGTATCGAAACCGCCGAAGACGTAGCGGATGCCTGGGAGGTAATCAACGAAATCGACGCAGACGGGGACGTGCTGGCTCTGGCCGTGTGCGACCACCGGATGCCCGGCACCACCGGTATCGAATTCATGGGGCAAATGATGGAAGACGAACGTACCGCCCTGACCCGCAAAATTTTGCTGACTGGACAAGCCAGCCTGACCGACACCATACGCGCCGTTACCGATGCCGGGCTCGATCAATACGTCGCGAAACCCTGGAAAGCGCCCGAACTCCAGGAAGTAGTGCGCTCCCTCTTGACCGACTATATAGAACTGGCGGAAATTGAACCCATGCCCTACCTGGGGGTTTTAGACCCCCAGCGAGCCATGCAAATCGCTCGACACCACAGCGTAGCCGACTAGTGCCCAACCAGTAACCTCCCTGCGGTCGGCTAACAACGCAAGCCTAAATCACCTCAAAGAAGCGGAAACCTCGGTATAGGACTGTGACATGAACGCCAAAAAAGAATCCTCAGAGCCCTTGCTGACGCATGTGCGCCAACTCCACACCCCAACCCCGGCACCGCCAAAAGTGGTACGTCGGCGTCGACCCCTGAGCTTGAAAGCCAAGATTGGCCTTGTGCTGGGTGCCATCGTTTTCGTGCTGCCCCTGGCGATAGACATCCCCCACCTGGACGAGCCCGGCGAACGCATGCTGGCGATTTTCCTTTTGGCCATCGTGTTTTGGATTACCGAACCTATCGCGCTAAGCGCCACCGCCGTGTTGGTAATCGGGCTGGAAGTAATCATGGTGTCCGACCGGGCTCTGGTGGATCCCACCCTGGGCGATGCGGCCTTGGCAGACCAGGTGGCCAGCTATAAAAGTTATTTCGCTACCCTCGCCAACCCGGTGATAATCCTGTTCATGGGCGGATTCATGATAGCAGACGGGGCGGCTAAATACGGGCTGGACAAAAACCTGGCCGCCGTGATGCTCAAGCCCTTCCCGAAAAACGCCCGCCTCACCACCCTGGGGCTGATGCTGATTACTGCGGTGCTGTCCATGTTCATGTCCAACACCGCCACTACCGCCACCATGTTCACGGTGGTGATACCGATTCTAGCGACCCTACCGAAAGGCAAGGCCCGGGCGGGGGTGGCCTTGTCTATTCCCCTGGCCGCGAATGTGGGCGGTATCGGCACCCCCGTCGGTACCCCGCCCAATGCCATCGCCATCGGCGCGCTGGCCGAAAAAGGCATCACGATTTCCTTTATCCAGTGGATGATTCTGGCGATTCCCTTTATGCTGGTGATTTTGTTCGCCTCCTGGGTTTTTTTGTCCCTGATGTTTATCCCCAAAAACGCCGAAATCAACATAGAAATGAGTACCTCGTGGAATCGTTCTTTCGCGGCGGTTTTGTTTTATATCGTCGCGGGCACCACGATTTTGTTGTGGATGACCGAGTTTATTCACGGCGTGTCGTCAACCGTGGTCGGTTTCCTGCCGGTGGTGGTGTTGCTGAGCCTCAGGGTGATGACCGGCGAGGACATAAAGAAACTGGACTGGCCGGTGTTGTGGCTGGTGGCAGGCGGTATCGCCCTGGGTGAAGGAGTGGGAGCCACCGGTCTGGGCACCTGGATGGTCGGATCCATCCCCTGGGATAGTTTCAGTCCGATGCTGATAGTGGCGGTTACTTCCCTGATTGGGTTCGCCATCGCGAATGTGATTTCACACTCTGCCTCGGCAAACCTGTTGATACCGCTGGCGGTAACCTTGGCCGTGTCCCTGGAATCGGTGGACACCATGACCGTGGCGGTAACCGTAGCCATAGCCTGTTCACTGGGCATGTCCCTGCCGATTTCTACCCCGCCCAATGCCATCGCTTATTCCACCGGGGAAGTAAAGGTCAAAGAAATGGCCACCCTCGGCATAGTGGTTGGTAGCGTGTCCACCATTGTGCTGGTTCTGGTGATGCCCCCACTGTGGCAGCTCCTGGGCTTGGTCTAGCAAGGTTCGTGCTTGAAGTCTTCGGGCGGCTCGCCGTTGGGGTCGGCTTCATGAGGTGCTTTCCCCTCATGAAGCCAAACCGCACAATCCGACCCATCCCACGCGTGAACCGGACCGTGAACCGGACGATAGCGCGGATTAAACACCCGGCGGACTCGTTCCCGAGCCGCTGGCAAAATTTCGATAGAAACCACCAAGGCCAACACGGAAGCCACCGAAACTAAAGCCAGGACATAGCGCATCCTAAGCAGTGTCAACGAGGCAGCACCTAATGAAAACACCGCCGTCCACAGATACATCACCAACACCGCCCGCACCCTGGAGCGACCCGCCCGCGACAAACGATGGTGCAGATGACCAGCGTCGGCCTGGAAGGGCGATTGATGGTGATACAAACGGCGAATCACCGAAGCAACCATGTCAAACAGCGGAATCGCCAACACCGCAATCGGCAACAACACTGGCAAGAACGAAGGAAAAGCCTGGCGGAAATACACCGCCGCCGGATCAATCTGGCCGGTAATGATAATCGCTGCCGCCGCCGTGAGTAACCCCAGCAGCATCGCTCCGGTATCCCCCATGAAAATCGAAGCCGGTGAAAAATTATGCGCTAAGAAACCCAAGCAAATCCCCACCAAAGCCGCCGCTACCGTCGTCGCCAGCGAGGCATAAGAAGCCGCCCCCAAGGTCTTGGTCAGCGCATAGGAATAAATGAATAAACCCGCCGCGCCGATAGCCATCATCCCCGAAGCCAGCCCGTCCAACCCGTCCACGAAGTTCACCGCGTTAATCGCCGCCACCACCACCAGTACCGTCGCGATTAGGGAAAGCCTAGAGGAACCGATAGTCAAACCAAAAACCGGAAAGGAAGTCAACTGGATCCCCAGATAAGCCATGATTCCGGCAATCAGAATCTGGCCGGCCAGTTTGGTATACCAATCAAGATCCCAGATGTCATCCACCACCCCTAGCAGGCAAATCAACACGGTACCGACCACCAAGCCCTTAGCATTATCCCAGTTCACCGCTTGATTCAAGTAAGGCGTGTGCCCGGCAATAAACAAGGCCACCAGGAAGCCCAGCCCCATCGCCACCCCTCCCAGTCGTGGAGTTGGGAATTGGTGCACATCGCGGGCGCGCACCGGGGCAAGGGTGCCGGTGGCGATGGCGAACTGGCGCACCAACGGCACCGTGAGGTATGTCGCGGCCGTGGCCACCAGGAAAATCAGGGCATAGAACTTCATTTGTTTGACATTTTAGCTTTTACTTGCGCTAGCGGTGGTTTGCGTGGCCGGCGCGTGACGGAGCTGCGGGGAAGTTTGCGGGGATTTCGGGGTTTTCGGGTTTCGGGGATTCCGGGGCTCCGGGGTGTTTCGGGGTTTCGGAGTCAGGGGCAATCCGTTTTTGCGTCAGATTTACGGGGAAATCCGCAGCGGGTTAGCGAAATGTTACTGCTAATTCGGTTTTATTTATTATATCGCCAATGTCATTTTGTAAATATTTGACCCCTTCCCTCACCCCTCGAAGGGGTGTAGAGTGAGCGATGTTTTTTGGGTAGTAATTTTTAAGGAAGGGAAGATGAAGTCGCCATGGAAAAACCCGGAAAAACTGTTAGTAAAGTCTCAACTATTCGCGGAAAGCTGTTGCTCCAAGGTGTTATCGGAGTAATTTTGGCGGTAATTATTGGAATTTTATGTTTTTCTTTTGGTCGCGCTTATGACAGTGGCGTGGCTCGACAGAATCAATATAACAGTTCCAAGCTTGGCATTTCCAACGTTCGTTATGATATCATGGATGTTGATGGCTGGGTAGAAGGCCTGATGCGCCGGGTAAAGGACGGGGTCACGGACGCAGCGGCTCCAGGCAACGAAGTCGCCACCGGCACACAGGGAGTCAAAGACAATGTAGCAGCCCACATAAAACAAATAGATGATGCCGTGCTAACCGCTGCACAAAAAGCCGACAAAGAAACCCTGAAGGCTGCCTGGAATGAATACTGGCAAGTAAATGCTAACTTGTTCACGACTCTGCAAACTGTAAACCCACAGAGCATCGCAGCCGCTAACGAATTGGTTCGCGGCCCCCTGGCAGATGCCTATGGCAAAGTCAATGATACCGCCAGCAAACTCGACAAAAGCATCACTAAGGACACGGATGAATACGCCGTATACCTACAGGGAACTCTGTTGCGCTGGATGCCGGCCTTCATTGTGGCGCTAGTGGTAATGATTGTGTGCATCCTGGTGATATCTCAAGTAGTTTCCCGTCAAGTTTTAGCTGCCATCGCTCAGCTGCAACAAGCCACAGAGCACTTTGAACGCGGCGATTTATCGGTTCCGATTGAAGCCAAGCGCCTTGATGAGCTAGGCAAGGTTTCGTTGTCTTTGGAGAATGCCCGTAATTCTTTGGGCAGAGCCATTTCGGTGGCTTGCTCCACTTCCGGCGTAGTCGCGCAAAGCACCTCTTCCCTGGCCGAGAAACTTTCGCAAACCGCAGTGACTTCTTCCCAGGCTTCCACCGAGGCTGATACCGGGGCACAAGCCGCCGGGGCTGTTTCAGCAGCTATTGAAACTACCGCCGCTGGAATCGAAGAAATGAGCGCTTCCATCAGGGAAATTTCTTCCAATGCGAACCACGCCGCTGACATCGCCGGTCAAGCAGCCGAAGCCGCCCGGGAAGCCAATAACACAATCTCTAAACTCGGGGAATCCTCACAGCAAATTGGGGAGGTAATCTCTACGATTCAAGCTATTGCGGAACAAACCAACCTGCTGGCACTAAACGCCACTATTGAAGCCGCTCGCGCCGGGGAAGCCGGCAAGGGCTTCGCCGTGGTTGCCGAAGAAGTAAAGGACTTGGCCGGGGAAACCGGCACCGCCACCGAGAATATCTCGCATCAGATTGAAAAGATTCAGCAAGATTCCACCGCTGCGATTGACGCGATTACCCGCATCACCAAGATTATCGAGGATGTCAACAATGTTTCCATGACAATCGCTTCGGCGGTGGAACAGCAAACCGCCACCACGGCCGAGATGGGTCGTTCCGTCACCGAGGCTTCATCAGGCGCCAGTTCACTTTCCCAGCAAGTTGCTTCTTTCGCCTCCATGGCCGCCGGTGCCTCCACCGAGCTGCGTAAACTCAGCGAAGACGTGAAGGATTTGGACACACAAGTCAACGAACTCAACACCGAGATGCACAAATTCACCATCGAAACCACCAAATAGGAATTGCGAACCTAGGATGATGTGTGTGCCATAGCCGCGTATTCGGATGGCACCTCATGAACCCAAAACGGCACGAATTTCGGCGGCGGTTATCGCGCCGGCGCGCGCGATAACCGGCTGGCCGGCGGCATCAAGCTTAGTCAAGTTCACAATCGTGGAGGGCTGGCCACTGGGCGATTCGCCCGCATCCACATAAACCGCGACCTTGTCCCAGAAATACGCGGTGGCGGCGGAAATATCCGTGGCGGGGGGCGCTCCGTGGCGGTTCGCGGAAGTCACCGCGAGCGGGCCGGTCGCCTCCAGGATTTGCAGTGCCACCGGGTGGTCGGGCTGGCGCAGCGCAATCGTACCCCCGGTTTTCCCTAGGTTCCACCCCAGGCGCGGATTTGCCCGAGCAATAATCGTCAAAGGACCGGGCCAAAACGCCGTCGCCAGCCGCCGTGCCGCCTCGTAAAGCGGAGCCGGTGCCCCAAAAATCGCCGGGCGCTCCAACAAAGAATCCAAGGCCGCCACCCCGGACACCAGCACTGGCGGCGGAAAATCCTCGCTGCGGCCTTTCGCGCCCTGCAGGCGTTGCACCGCCGCCGGCTCAAAAGGAACCGAAGCGATACCATAAACCGTATCCGTGGGTATCACCAGCAGCTCACTGGATTTCACCGCCGCTTCGCAGGCGGCAAGTTCCGATTCCGACAAGGCACCCGACTCGGGGTCAACCCGAAAAATTTCCATACCTCTATCCTAAATCGTGGCTGTCAACCCTCAAATCGGAGGCTCGCCCCGCCAGCAAAACCCGCAAACCACTCAAACCACCCCCTGTCACGGATTGGGCGTATCAAATTCGAGGGATTTCGGGGGTGGGGTCGCGTTTTCGGGGAGGACGCACCCGCTTTCCCTCAGATTTGATACGCCCGTGCCGGGCATAACCGAGGCGAAAGCCGGCGGCAGGTTCAACATTCCACGAACTATACAAACGGAATATATCCATAATTTGCGACTAAGCACACCGACTCGCGGGTAAGCTATCCCCAGGAGGTCAGGTATGGAACACAAGCAAACACCGTTGGTTGGCCTGGTCATGGGTTCGGATTCCGACTGGAAAACCATGAGCGCCGCCGCGCAAGTCCTCACAGATTTCGAGATTCCCTTTGAAGCCCGGGTGGTTTCCGCCCATAGAATGCCCATTGACATGCTGGAATACGCCCAGAGTGCCGCCGAACGCGGGCTGCGGGTGATTGTCGCCGGGGCGGGGGGCGCGGCGCATCTGCCGGGAATGCTGGCCTCCGCCACGGTTTTGCCGGTTATCGGCGTGCCGGTGCCGCTGGCGCACCTGGAAGGACTCGATTCCCTGCTGTCTATCGTGCAGATGCCCGGCGGGGTGCCGGTAGCCACGGTCGGAGTCGGCAACGCCAAGAACGCCGCCCTGTTGGCGGTGCGGATTCTGAGCTCCGACCAGGGGGATTTTGGCGCGCAGTTGCGCCAAAAAATGCTTGCCTACCAGGCGGAGTTACGCCAGGTTGCCATCGACAAGGGGGCAGCCTTACGTTCGGTCACGTCGGGACTTTCTGGGTAGCTCTTGGCGTCACTTTTTCGTTTCATGAGGGGCTTGCCCCGAATCCGGTTGCACCCCCAGCAGCGCATAATCGAATCCGGAAACCTGTGATTTCACATCCTAGGAGGAAAAATGTATCAAGCACCAGTCGTGGCCTGCATCGGAGCCGGCCAGTTAGCACGCATGATGGCCACTGCGGCCGGGGAACTGGGGATGGCGCTGCGGGTAATGGCGAACTCGGCGGACGACCCGGCGGCTTTGGTGTTGCCCGAAACCCAGGTCATTGTGGGTTCACCCGCAGATACGGCGGCTTTGAGTCGCCTGTTAGCGGGGGCCAGCGTGTTGACTTTTGAACACGAGCTAATTCCCGATACGGTGTTTGACCAGGCCACGGCCGCCGGGGTGGCGGTGCATCCCCAGCGCGAAGCCCTGGTGTATGCCAAGGACAAACTGGCGATGCGCCGGCGCCTGGGGGAACTGGGGCTGCCCATGCCAGCCTGGGTTGAAGGCGACGATATTGACGGGGTAGCACAGCTGGGTAAACACTGCGGCTGGCCGCTGGTCGCCAAGGTGACACACGGCGGCTACGACGGGCGCGGGGTCGAATTCGTCACCAATCTGTTTGACTATCAAGAGTGGCGCGAAAGGCTGGATTCTGGAACGCAGTGCCTGGTGGAACAGCGGGTTCCCTTTACCCGGGAGCTGGCGGTTTTGGGGGCGCGGCGTCCCTCGGGCGAGATGCGCATCTGGCCGGTGGTACAGACCTGGCAGGAATCCGGGCAGTGCGCCGCCGTTTTGCAGGCACCTCATGAAACGGAAACAAAAGTATTTGCCCAGGCCGAAGCCATCGCACGGCGAGTCGCGGCGGAACTGGACGTCACCGGGGTGTTCGCAGTGGAACTGTTCGAGGTGCAAAGCCCCAGCGGCAAATCCCAGTTGTATATCAACGAATTGGCGATGCGCCCGCACAATTCCGGGCACTGGACCCAGGACGGGTGTGTGACCTCGCAGTTCGAGCAGCACCTGCGGGCGGTTTTAGACTTGCCCCTGGGCGCAACCACCCCCACTGCGCCCGTCACGGCGATGGCCAATGTGCTGGGCAGTGCGCTGGAGGATCCCGGCCAGGCGGCCGCAACGGTGATGGATCGCTATCCGAATGTCAAGATTCACCTGTACCGCAAGGGTAACCGGGCGGGGCGTAAACTTGGGCATGTGAATGTCAGCGGTTTGAGCCCCGAGGCTTTACTGGCCGAGGCTCGCGCTGCGGCCGACCTCTTGATGGGGAAGTAGCGGCGCTTGCCAGTTCACGGTGTCCGTCGGAGCGGCACGGCGTAGGACAAACCATAGCTAGCCCGGCCGTGTCGCTCCAGGACACCGTCAGCGCCTCATGAACCCGCCGAAACGGCAACGGCAAGAACGCGAGCTACCGCAAGGAAAGGTGGCGGGTCAGCGAGTTGTGCGCGAACCAGTAGCCCAGCATCAACAGCGGAATTTGCACCAGGGTGCCCAGCGGGATGTGGGTTCCCGAATCATTGGTGGTCATTGCCGAGGTGATTATCCCGGTGGTGAAGTTGATGGAGACGTTGTCCCCCAGACCCGTCAGGTGCAGGCTGGCGGGGATGGCAAAAATGGCAGCCAGCGAAACCGCCTGGTAGATAGCGAAACAGATAATAGCCCCCAGCCACACGGCTTTCTTTTCCGCGATACGCGCGAAGGCGAAGCGGTTACCCAGGGCGCTGGATGCCACCGTCCAGATGACCCACTGCAAGGGCGCGAACAGGAAGATTACCAGGAGCATCCCGTACATATAGCCCGGAATATAACCCAGAGCACTGCTAATAGATTCCCAGGCTTTGGCGATTCGTTCGCCGTAGTCCCAGCCTTGGGCGTCGTGCATGATGTTTTGGCAAGCCACCAGCCACACAAAAGAAATTATCGCAAACAGCGTGCACGCCATGGATACCAGATAGAGCCACAGGGTTTTCGCCCCGAGGATTACTCCCCCACCTACGGCCAGGGTGTTCGTGAAATAGCCGCGTCCCCCGTAAACCGACTGGTAGTAGCGCATCGCGTTGAGGATAAATATCACCGCCGGCACAATCAGTGCCGCTAGGAAACCCACCGTGGTACCCAGCCCGACCAGTATCTCTTGCCCGGTGAACACCAGGAAAGTCGAACCAATCGCAACAGCGGCACCGAGAATCAAGCCCACCAGGGAGGCCAGACCGAATTCCATAAAGTCGTATTTCAGGATTTTAGCGAACATGGGAGTACTCCTTCCGAAAGATTTGATCCAGGGACAGGCCGTATTTTTCGCGTAGTTCATCGGCATCCCCGTTCATGAGTAGCTTGCCGGTATGCAAGAACACTGCCTGATCCATGACGGTTTCGATATCGGTAACCAGGTGGGTGGAAATAAACAGCGTTGAATCGGGATTCCACCCGCGCATAATCGTGTCCAGCAGGGTTTGCCGGGCGGCCGGGTCAACCCCGGAAATCGGCTCGTCCAACAGATAGAGCCGCGCCTCGCGTGACATCACCAGGGTAAGTTGCAGTTTTTCGCGCATCCCTTTGGACATGTGGTTGGTTTTTTGTTTCAGTTCCAAGCCCAGAAACTGGGCGAGTTCCCGGGCTTTGTCGGCTTGAAAGTCCGCGAAACAATCCGCGTGCTGGGCAATGGCCACATCTACCCGGGTGGCGTCTGGCAGCCAGGCCGCGTCGGGCAGATAGGACGTGACGGCCTTGGTTTTGGGTCCAATGGGCTGCCCGGCGATGGTGACCGTGCCGGCGGTGGGCTCCAACACCCCGGCGAGGATTTTCAACAGCGTGGTTTTCCCCGAGCCGTTTTCGCCCAGCAGGCCGATGATTTTCCCGGCCTCCAGGTTCAAGTCGAGCCCATCCAAGGCCGGCGGGCGCCCGGAATTCGAGCCGGTATAGCATTTACTTAGGTTTTTGATTTCAACTAGCGTTGGCATCTTTATCCCCTTTCCATTGTGTTTTGACCAGCGCCTCGGCCTCGGGCAGGTCGATGGCTAAAGTTTTCATATCCGCGACAAAAATCCTGGCGGCTTCGCAGGCCAAGCGCCGTCCCAGGCTGCGGATGGCAGCGGCGTTATCAGTGACGTATCGTCCCAGACCGCGCCGGGTTTCCGCGACCCCAACGCGTTCCAGTTCCACGAGCGCCTTTTGTACCGTGTTGGGGTTTACCCCGTGCGCGGCGGCAAGTTCGCGCACGGAGGGTATCTGGGAGCCGGGTGGCCACTGTCCGGCGGCAATGAGCCGGCTGAATTCGTCGAACAGTTGGCGCCATATTGGTGTCCCCACGTCAAAGTTCATACGCATCCCTTTCCCTGTATCGGTGTATTACTAGACTAATACACCGATACGGCCTTGTCAACATACACGTGGACACATAAGCACTTTGCTAGAAGTATAGGTCAGGCAAAACCCCAGGTCACAGGGTTTTATCGTTATCAAGCATTCTCAATAAGGGGTTTATAAATCCATGCTGGCACTAGACCCACAGGTCAGGCCAGAACACGCCCAGCTCGCCCAAGAGGCGGCGCAGACACGGCAAGGAAATCCCAACCACATTGTGCGGATCACCCTCGATGCCCCGGATAAACGCCCCACCCCGGCCATCAATCGTAAAGGACCCCGCCACTTCCAGGGGTTCGCCGGTGGCAACATAAGCCTCGATTTCCCTTGGCGTGAATTCCTCGAAGTGCACCACGGTGGATTCGGTAGCACCGACAGATTCCGGGCTGGCACCTCGTGAAGACGAACCCAACAGCACCACCCAGTGCCCGGTGTGCAGCACCCCCGACGCCCCTGACAGCGCCCGCACCCGCTCACGTGCCACCTCGGGCGAATGCGGCTTACCCAAGACTTCCCCGCCAAACTCCAGCATCGAGTCGCAGCCGATTACCAGGGTCGGCCGGTCGGCAGGGCTCGGCCGGGCGGCGGCTTCATGAGGTGCCATCCCGGGTTCCTCGCTGAATTCCCCGGACTTTGGGGCTTTGCCCACCGCCGCATCACCGGGCACCCCCGGCATCACGTCCGTATCCACGGTCGCGGGTCGGCTCGAATCAAGAGTACCGGCCGCTAAATCAGAGGCGATTTTCTGGGCTTTAGCGCGCGCCAACCCCAGAACCTGGCCAGCCGGGGGCGTGCCCGCCGCCCGCAAGTCGGCCAACAGCGCCGCCTCGTCCACGTCAGCGGGGTGGACTTCCGGGGATAAACCCGCGTTTTCCAGGGTTTTCAGGCGCGCGGGCGAAGCCGAGGCCAAAATCAAACGATACGTTTTCACCCTGCAATTATCTCATGGACACATAAGCCCCTTATTGAGAATACTCGATACCGAGATACTGCGGTGCAAGGGCGAAGCCCTGAGAGCACCGCAGTCGCAGTGTGGAACCGTTAAAAAACGGCAACGATTTGCCGTTTTAGGTGAACCTCCTTGAGCGGCATGCTATCACAGCAAAGCCCTTATGTGTCCACGCCGAAATGGCGACCCGAGAATCGCAGAAATTAATGCAAAACAAGTCAAAAACGAGTAAAGTTCTTCATAGAGCGAACTGGAAATTTTACCAATCCCACGACCAGCCCAGCAGCAGAAGAAGAGGAGCTACTATGACAAAAGTCCTGTTAGTAGAGGATGACCCCGCGATTGCGGAGCCACTGGCACGCGCACTGGGGCGCGAAGGCTACGAAGTCAGCGCCCAAACCACCGGCGGTGCCGCCCTGCAGCAAGTCGGGGGCTGCGATATTGTGATTCTGGATTTGGGACTGCCAGACATGGACGGCCTGGACGTGGCGCGCACGATACGCGCCCAAGGCATCACCATTCCTATCCTGATTCTAACCGCCCGCACCGGGGAAGTCGACATGGTGGTAGGGCTGGACTCCGGAGCCGACGACTATGTAACCAAGCCCTTCCGCCTAGGCGAGCTGTTGGCGCGGGTGCGGGCGCTGCTGCGACGTGCCGGTGGGGAAGTCACCGAGGACGAAATCATCGAATGCCAAGATGTGCGAGTCGAAGTCGCGGCGCACCGCGCTTTCCAGGGCGAGCGGGAATTGCAACTGACCGCCAAAGAATTCGACTTGCTACGAGTTTTGATTCGCGATGCCGGATCGGTGGTGTCGCGCGAGCAAGTCATGCGCGAAGTGTGGGGTTCCGACCCATCCGGTTCCACGAAAACCCTGGATATGCACGTGTCGTGGTTGCGGCGTAAACTGGGCGACGATGCGAACTCGCCACGTTACATCACCACGGTGCGTGGTATGGGTTTCCGTTTCGAGAACGTCTAAAAAGCTCCATTTCACGAGGTGCCATCCCGGGTTCCTGGCATTTCGCCTAGATTCCCGGCTGGCGCCTCGTGAAAACGACACCAACCGCACCGAGGCGACATGCGTAAACAGATACTCTTGTCCACGCTAGCGGCCGTGATTGTCGCAGTACTGCTGCTGGGGGTGCCGCTGTGCGGGTTTGCCGTCAACCAACTGTGGGCCACGGCTCGCGCCAATGTGGATCAATCCGCCCAAGAATACGCACTGGTGTATGATCGCAACACGCTGAGCGGGCGGTATGTGACCGATGTCACCCTAGCAGGATGGTTGTGGCCAGGAACCGGGCAAGACGCGCGTATCGAAATCGTCACCGCCGACGGACGGAAACTCGCCTTCGGTTCCAACCCCGAAGCCGCCCGCATCATCTCCGAAGTCACCACCGCCACCGGCGCGAAACTGCGGCTCTTTGTGTCATCCGAAGCCGTACACTACCGCTCCGTATTCTTTATCATAGTCACCCTGACGGGCGTGGCTGTCTCGGTTTTTGTTGGCGCATCCATCGCATTTCGATCCTCGCGGCGCATCTCGGCACCCCTGATTTACCTCTGCGCCCAGGCTCAACAGCTCGGCAGCAGCGGGGTGCGACCCCGGTTAGACCCCTCGGGAATCGAAGAAATCGACCTGGTACAAGCCGAACTGGTGCGATCAAGTGAAACCCTGGCGGGGCGGCTCGCCGCCGAACACCAATTCGCCTCCGATGTGTCCCACCAACTGCGCACCCCCCTGACCGCCCTGTCCATGCGGCTCGAAGAAATCCAAATGATATCCACTGAAGACGAAGTTCAACACGAAGTCGGCGAAGCCCTCAACCAAATTGAGCGCCTGACCGGAGTCGTCGAAGACCTCAAACGCAACGCGCAACGCACCGGCGGCGGCACCACCCAAGCCATCGACGTCGACGATTTCCTGATACACCAACAAAGCGAATGGGAAGGCCCCTTCCGCGCCGCCGCCCGCCCCCTGGTGTTCCGCAACGAAACCGACCGGCCCGCCCTGGCCACCCCCGGGTCGCTCGGGCAGGTCATCGCGACCCTGCTGGAAAACTCGCTGAAATACGGGTCAGGCACCACCACAGTACGCGCCAAAATGAGTGCCAACAACAAAGGCATGTTCTTTGAAGTCAGCGACGAAGGATCTGGGGTCGACGACGAAATCGCCCCCGATATTTTCAAGAAAGGCGTTTCCGGACACGGGTCGACCGGAATAGGGCTGGCACTGGCGAAACAGCTGATTGAAGCCGACGGCGGGAAACTGGAGCTGACCGTGCGCCGCCCCCCGACCTTCAGCGCCTATGTTTCCGCCGCGCCGGCATCGCTCGATCCGAAGCGGGTCATGCCGCAAGGGGCGCTGGTGTCGGTGTCGCGGCCGAAACGGCGGTTTTAGTTCGGGTTCATGAGGGGCTTGTTTTAGACTTGTCGCTTGACGCTTAGGAGGCGGCGTTATCGCTTGGGGTCTCGCGGGTGCGCGCACGCGGGACGGAGAGGGGGAGCACCCCCTCAACTTTTGCTGACGCAAAAGTTTCACCCCCCAGTCCCGCGTTTGCGTCGCACTCCGCAGCGCCCCCTCCGCTGCGCCGCCTGCGCTCCTTTGTCTCGCTGACTCGCCTCCCCCGTGTCTGCGCTGCTATAACCTCATGAACCCCAATAAAGACGCGAGGCGACCGCCGAGCACAGCGGGAGGGGAATCCGGGCTGGGAAAACTGGGCGTACGTTGAGAGGCGGGCGGGGGAACCGGGACACAAGCAGGTAGGATGATTGGAATGGAGAAAGATGTAGCCAGCGAGAACCTGTTGATTCGCGGGGATTCGCTAGCGGCTTTAGAGAGGCTCACCGGCCGCAAAGAGCGCGTGGATACCGGGCTGGCACCTCATGAATCCGCAAAAAACCAACCCACCCAAATCAACCACAGCGACCAACCCACCCAAAACAACCACAGCGACCAACCCACCCAAGCCAGCAACGCGCCAGACGAATCAACCGGGGCGGGCGCGACAACCAGCACAGCAGGGGCAGCAGGGACAGCAGGGACAGCAGGGACAATTCCCTTGGTAAAAGACCAGGTCAAGATGATTTACATCGACCCGCCGTATAACACCGGTAACACTTTCGCCTACCACGACGCGCGCGACAAAGACGCCTGGGCGGCGATGATGCAACCCCGGCTGGTGCTGGCCAGGGAAGCCCTGCGTGACGACGGACTGGTCTTTATTTCCATTGATATCAACGAATTCGCGGAACTAAAAGCCCTGTGCGACCGCGTTTTCGGGGCGGAAAACTTCGTAGCGAACTTCGTGTGGGTCTCGAACCTGAAAGGCCGGCAACTAGGCAACGGCCCGGCGGGGACTCATGAATACATCCTGTGTTATGCGCGCGAGGCTCGCCGGGTTGGAAAACTGCGCGGACGCGTGTCGATGTTGCGCCGGCTGATGCCCGCAGTTTACCGGCTGCCCAAACGCCAGGTGAAACGCGATGCCCGCGGGGAATACGTGACCAAAAACGAACTGTACAACACGAACTCGAAGTTCAACGAGGTCACCTCGCCTTCGTTGGTTTATGCGATTCACTACAACCAGCGCACCGGCGAGGTCGCCGTCAGCGGGGTGCATGAGGCGCCCCCCGGCACCCCGGCCGAGGGCTGGATTACTGCCCTGCCGCATCCCAACGCGCGCCCGGGTTTACGCTGGCACGCCTGGCGCTGGTCACGTGAACGGGTGCTGGCCAACCCAGACGATTTAGAGTTCGAGGTGGTGAAAGAACACCTGGTGATTCGCACTAAAATTCGTGATTTCGAAACGACAACCCTAAAGGATTTGATTATGGGGCCGAGTACCCGCACCGGGCAACGCGAGTTGGAACGCCTGGGTCTGGGCGGGATTTTTGAAACCCCGAAACCGGTGGATTTGTTGGCGGTGCTGCTTGAGGCCGCAAGTGCGCCGGGGGATTTGGTGTTGGATTTTTTTGCCGGCTCGGGTTCCTTCGGGGTGGCGGCGGCCGACGGGTTGCGTCGGTTTATTTTGGTGCAGCTTCCAGAGCCGTTTTCGCCGCTTCATGAGGCGCGTGCCCGGGATTTAGGCTTTGATACTATCGCGGATTTGACTGCCGAGCGGCTGCGCCGCTGCCACGTGGCTTTCCGGGAAATCCGCCTGGGGTGATGGGTTTTTGACAATAGGTGGAGAATCCCGTTTCGCGCTCGCGGCGGGCCACTTGTAACAAATTCAGGATAATTCGGACTCGCGGCGGGTCACTTGTGACAAAACCAGGATAATTCGGACTCGCGGCGGGTCACTTGTAACAAAACCAGGATAATTCGGACTCGCGGCGAGCCACTTGTAACAAAACCAGGATAATTCGGACTCGCGGCGAGCCACTTGTAACAAAACCAGGATAATTCGGACTCGCGGCGAGCCACTTGTAACAAAACCAGGATAATTCGGACTCGCGGCGAGCCACTTGTAACAAAACCAGGATAATTCGGACTCGCGGCGAGCCACTTGTAACAAAACCAGGATAATTCGGACTCGCGGCGGGCCACTTGTAACAAATTCAGGATAATTCGGACTACCCACGCCAATTTATCGCCCGCCACGCCTGTTTTTTCCTGAAATCGTCACGCCCACGATTGGCGACGGCCTCTATCACACACCTTCTTCCGCGCAGCGGTCAAGAATCTTCGAGAACACGGTATTCTTTCCAGACATCAACATGCCGAGACAGAGTTTCAAGGTACGATGACAATTTTTCATTCATATAAAAATGAGAAGCTTCAATTAAGTACTCTACCCATACAAAATCTGGACCAGGTACCCTGTAATAATCAATACTAGAAAGTTTATCATTGCTGATACTTTTTTTAATATTCGAAACTAAACCCTGTACGTATACCATAAACAATTGACATAACTCCAACTTATTCTGCACCGTAGAACGAAGCACCAAAGGGACTACATGAACAAGAAATTGCAGCTCCTTACCACACAATTTCACTAATCCCATCCTCTTAAGGAACAATTCTGATGCCAAATCTTTAAAGTTAGGCGCGACATCTTTTAATCCAATCGACATCAACAAACCCGGTTTATCATTGCTCGGTACATAATTTTTACTGTGTAAAAAATTATCTAATGCGTCTTTATGAGCCATTAGATTTAATGCAAGCTGAGAATCCAATTCCCGTAAGTACCGAAGACGTTTTTGAAAATCATCGACATGTTCTAAATCACTCTTTGCCTCTGTAACTTCGGATTCTGATACCTGCACGGAATCAGTGTCAGTGTTGATTTTCTGTTGACGGTGAAAAATTATTACCTTGTAAAGCTGAATCGTAATATCACGTGTCAGTTTTTCGTATTCCCGCGTATTGGGATTGAGCTCAACCAGAGACTTACCCCTTCCTATCGCCCCATCTAAGTCATCACCCCACCGAATATTATCTCTATCAAGAAACAGTCCAATCGACTGCCCCGAGATATAGTAATACTCCTCTTGAATAGCCTTAGCCAGCTGGATAATAGCCCCTCTAAGATGCTCATTGTCATCATGCCGGTAGCTGACAAAAATAGTACTAACATCACGATTAGATTCATTCTTTCCCGCAGTCATACGCCACTACCTTTCACTATGCAAGCAAAACACCTTACTCCGTCAAGCCTGCCTCGTATCAACAACCAAACATTCTCTGTCTGCTTTATGTGGGGGATGCCAAGCATGGCTTGGCATCCCCCGTTTCATCATCATCTGAAAGTCTGAATCCTTGGGCTTGCGCCCAGTGTCCTGGGGTATGAGCCTTGGAATCCAGATAACACTGCGGTGGCATCGTCTATGCCCGCGCCGCAGACGTAGGATTAGAGTAAGGAAAACGACTCGAATCCTACGCTGTGCGGGGGTGGTGTACGGCCGCCCCCGCGCAGTCTTTGTTTTCGTTGCTTGTGTCGCTGCGGCTTTGTTGCCTCTCAGCGCTGCGGTTTCATGAGCCGCTTGTGTCGCCTCGGCTCGCGGTCGGCGTTGCGGTTTTGCCGCTCGGTGCTGCGCCGCTGCGGCTCGCGGTCGGCGGCGGTTCGAGCTGATGGGGTCCTGCTCTGTTTCCCTAAGAAACTTCGTTTCTAAGGGAAACTACGAGCACCCATAGGCTCTTCACCGTCCGCCTTCCCCGCGCGCCTTCGCTAGGAGGCGGCTTGCGAGGCTCGTAAGGGGCTGTGCCGCGCGGCGCAAGCCGCATATCGGCACAGTCACCGGCGAAGGCAATTAAGCGACAGCAACGATTTGCCGTCGCCACCGAAACCTTTAACGTAGGGCGATTCATGTTTTCCGTAATTTCTCTTAGCGGCTTTGCCGCTAAGCGTTATCGGACAAAACATAGCTAGCCCGGCCGTGTCGCCCCAGAGCCCCAAGCGAAACCGCGCGCGAAGGCGGCGCAGCAAGGTGTGGCAAGGTGCGGCACGTAGCGGCTGTTACGGCTTCGCCGTTCAAGGCGCTACGGCGGCGACACAAGCACCTATGAACCCGGCGCGGCACAGCCAGAGTAATAGCCGTAAAATAAGGAAGCGGCCAGCCTGGGTAGGCTGGCCGCGATTTCCTTAATCGTCCTTCTTGTTATTCCACAGCTTCTCCTTTATCAGGATTACTGCTAGAATCGAAGGAGGTAAGGAAATCAGAATCTGGATGAGGGTGATCATCTGGATGTCCTTTCCTTAAAGCCCCGGGCGCAACCGGGGCTTTTACCATGCGTCAAGGCAGGCTGCCTTGACGCAGCCAGAGCCTTTCCCTGGCTAGACCAGGATACAGTCCCAATCCGCGAGCACAAAACAGTTTTCCACAGGCTGTGGAAAAGAACTGGTTAGTACTTAGGCGCGGGGCGGTGCCGAGGATGGCACCTCATGAAACCGAAACGTAACCAGCCGGACAGGTGGCGCAGCGAACCGTTTCAACATATGGACGGTTATGTCAAAATACGAGACGGTTTTTCGGGTTTTCTAGCGCTGTGCTAGTCTAAGTTTTCATTACAGCGCTGCACATTCCGCATCAATCAGCGGTTATGTGCGCCTGTAACCTCTGTAAACGACTCCGGCCACCGGCCGTAACCCACTGAAAGGAGTGAGTCATCATGAGTAAATCCGTTAAACCGGTTAAAGGCTTTGACAGTTACCTGCTTGTTTCCGGTTTCGCTCTCTTCGCTATGTTCTTTGGAGCTGGCAACTTGATTTTCCCGTTCCAAGTCGGAATCACCAGCGGTGCCCAAGTCATTCCCGCCGTATCCGGGATTTTGTTGACAGGCGTATTGTTTCCGGTCGCTGGAATGTTGGCAGCATCCACCGATTCCCACGGTGCCGGGCGTATCGCCGACCGGATCGGTCACGTTCCCGGATTAGTCCTCACGGTGGCAATATTCCTGTTCTGTGGGATATGTTATGCCATGCCACGCGTCGCGGTGGTCTCTTGGGAAATGGCGGTGAAACCGCTGACCGGTCTAGGCAGTAATTCTGGGTCCGCGAGCCAAGTAGGCTTGTTTGTCTATTCAGTAGTGTTCTTTGCTTTGACCCTGTTCCTTTGTAACCGCCCCGACAAGATGCTCGACCGTATCGGCCAATACCTGACCCCGGCACTGCTGGTGCTGCTGGTGGCGATGATAGCCATAGCGATGTTCCGGCTGCCCAGCGTCCCCACGCTGCATCTTAACCCAGCCTATGCTAAAGCCCCATTCGCCACCGGACTGAAAACCGGATACGGTACGATGGATGCCCTGGCCTCCCTGATGTTCGGGGTGGTTATCATCACCCAGCTGCACAACCGGGGATATAACGAAAAACGCACTGTGTTCCGCGCCACCGCTTTCACTGCTGGTATCGCCGGAGTGTCGCTCGGTTTGGTTTACACCGGGTTGGCCTTCCTGGGCACCCGTATCGCTGACCAGAAAGTCGATAACCCCGCAGCTGGACTGTCGATGGCAGCGGAAATGGTGTTCGGGCCGGTGGGCAAGGTACTGTTCTCTATCATCGTGTTCCTGGCTTGTCTGACCACTGCGGTTGGCCTGATGGGAGCGTCTTTACAGTACTTCAAGGCGTTGCTGCCCAAGGTGCCGTCGAAAGCGATGGTGGGGGTTCACGTCGTGGTTTCCCTGATGGTGGCAAACCTGGGCTTGGAAAACATCCTCGCTTTCGTGGTTACCATCGGTCTGGCGACCTATCCCCCGGCTATCTGCCTGATAGTCGTGACCTTGGTGGACTACGCGATGAGCCGCAAGCAACTGTACTGGGCGTATCGCCTTTCCGCCTGGGTAGCTGGGGTTGTGGGCTTCCTCGAGGCGGTCTCTACCTTCGCGCTGCCGGCTTGGGGCGGTAAAGTCACCGATTTCCAAGAGGCGATGCAGGGAGTGTTGAAGATGTTGCCATTAGGCGATATCCAAATGGGTTGGCTCACTCCCGCTATGGTGGTCATGGTGGTAGGCCTGGTTTTGGACGTGGTGGCTCCGGTCGACCCCTCGAAACTGCCGCACTCCCAGACACCCACTGGAATCCCGGATCGCGAATCCACTACCGACGAATTAGTCTTAGCTGAATCCTAGAGTTAGACAGTGCTGTGTGTCCCCCGCCAGGAGGCGGGGGACACACAGCTTACCCATCTATCGACAAGAACCATAACGCCCCCTGCCATCTTAGGCTTGGCGTTGGCTTGCGGTGTGCACGCGCGAAGCCGTGCGGGGAAGGCGGACGGCGAAGAGCCTATGGGTGCTCGTAGTTTCTCTTAGCGGCACAGCCGCTTAGAGAAACAGAGCGGATCCCCATCAGCTCAAGCCGCCGCCGACCGCGCGGCGTAGCAAAAACCACGCCATGCGCCGCCGCAGCAACAAACCTACTTGGTAAACATTGGTAGGTTGTCCGGTAGGACAGCGTTGCCACCAACCAGATGCGCACTCTTAGTATCAGCCGGCACATTCACCCGCCTACCATTAGACAAGAACAAACGCGCCCCCGTAGAAGCCGACAAAGCCGAAGCCACCAGGGAATCCGCATAATACATACCGCTAGAAACCACTACCTTACCCTTATCTGGACCCGACAGCGCCACCCGGTAAGCCGTATCGTAACGATCCGAACCGATTACCTTAGTCACATCGGCCTGAGCCCCCACACATGCCGAACCACCTGCACACATAGTTCTCGCAGACACCACGTCTTTAGTCACAGACGCACCCGGCTTCACTAAGTCTACGACCCCACCCTGCAGGGAAGCAGCCGAGGAACACGCCAAAGCATCCGGGAAATTAGATCCTGTGGCCACGCAAGTCACCACAGACTTGCCGCCCAAAATACGCAAGGTAGCAGCCTTCACTGCCCGAGCCGTCTCGTAGCGTGATGCCCCAGCCAGGCGCATCACCTTCAACCCAGCAGCCTTAAGCGCAGCTTTTTTCTGAGCAGACACGGCATTCTCGCCACCAATAATGTAAACCGTCCTAGTCTTATAAGACTGCAAACTATCGATAACGGACTGCTCCAGGTTCATGCCAGTGGTTAGCACCACCCCGCCTTTGAAAGCCCCCGCCAGGGCGCCCCCAACCAAAGCATCCGGGAAAGAATTACCCGTAGCCAACACCACCGTCTCATGATTCTGCACCAGCGACAAAGCCGCCAAAGACGTAGCTACCCGGTCTCGCCCAGCCGCCCGCAACACCGCCTTAGCCTCCAGTTTCAACGGCTTCGTAAACTGCTTATCAAACACCGACAGCTGAGGCGCCGCAGGCTTCACAGTCGGCTTCTTAGACTCCGGCTTCTCATCAGTGCTCTTGTCAGCAGAGTCATAAGACGAACCGGAACTAGACCCGCCACCAGCAGACCCACCGGAACCGCCGCCAGAATACGAGGGCACATAACCACTACCCCCACCAGAACCAGAGTTACCGCTACCAAAACCACCCGGAACCGGCGGAACCGGTGCCGGCGTGCTCGGACTCGGAGTCGAACCCCCACCCGGAGTACCAGGATTCGGCGCGGGAATCGGAGGTTTCGGAGGACTTGGAGGTGTCAGATGCGTACCCGTCCATTCCAACATCACCATAATGCTTAGTGGTGGCACTTCCACCTGCCCATCCGAGGTCAAAGCCGGGGGAACCTCATAGACCTCAAGCCCTTTAATCAAGGTTTCATATTTACCTGCCGGCAGGGGAGCATTCCATGCTCGGGTGTCGGCGTTAATATAAACATAGGCGTTCGCGCTTTTCTCGCTACCATAACGGTAAGCGTCTTTGACCAGGTAGGACACGTGATTGGTCTCCACCGTTTTTTGGGATCCCGCTGCAAAATCATGTGCATAGCGTTTGTTGACAGCCTCATAGCTGGGCTGGCGCATAAAATCATACTGTTTGCGGAAACTGTTCAGTTTTCTGAAAAATTCCACATTCTCCGGATAGAACGCCGCCCGGTCGTAATCCAGCCGATTCACCGAGTCGGGGGACTGGTAAGAGTTGTGATCCCCGCCTTTGGTGCGCAGAAATTCCTGGCCAGCATGGATAAAAACCGAACCATTGGCCAGGTATTGGGTAGCGGTTGCCAGGGCGTGACGCTTAGCGATTTCTGCCTCACTTGCCCCTGGGGTACTGCCTTTGAGTTTGTCATACATGGTGTAATTGTCGTGGGCTTCGTTGTAAACCACGGACTGATTCGGATCCAGGTAGTGGCGCACATACTGACCGCCTTTAATATTGTTTAGCAAATCCCACGAGCGTTGTTCCTGATTGGCTCCATTGACGAAACCAGAGTGTGACAGCTCAAAGTTATCGCCTTTAACCGTGTCACGGTAGGAATCATTAAAGAAGGCAATCCCCGGAAGTTGTTTCGCGTTATTTTGGTTGGCACCTAATGACCCCGCCGGATGCTTACCCATCTCCCAGCCTTCACCCAAAATCACAATCGAAGGGTCAATCTGGTTTAACTCCGCGCGTACCTGCTGCATAGTTTTTACATCCAAAATCCCCATCAAGTCGAAGCGGAACCCATCCAAGTTGTAGTTCTTGGCCCAATATTTGAGGGAATCAATAATATACTTACGCATCATGGGCTGTTCGGAAGCCGTTTCATTGCCCACCCCGGTGCCGTTGTGGAAATTGCAAGCATCGTCCATCCGGAAGTAATAATCCGGTACGGTCAACTGCAATGGGGAAGTCTTGGGGTCATAGACATGGTTGTAAACCACATCCATAATCACTCGGATTCCGTTTTGATGCAGCGTATCCACCAGTTGTTTCAGTTCCCGAATCCGCGCCTGCGGGTTGGCCGGGTCAGTAGCATATGAGCCTTCGGGCACGTTATAGTTTTGTGGGTCGTAACCCCAGTTATATTGCTTGCCAAAGCCTAAATCGTCGTTTTCATTCACAGAGCCGAAATCGTAAATCGGCAGTAGCTGCACGTGGGTGACACCCAAGGATTTCAGGTAATCCAGACCTGAAAGATTCCCTTGAGCGGTCTTGGTGCCCGGCTCGGTCAGTCCCAAGAATTTACCCTTGTGTTGGATGCCGTTGTTCGGGTCTATCGTCAAGTCGCGCACATGCGCCTCGTAAATTATCGCATCCTTCATCGAAGTAAAGGCGGGCATCCTGCCACCATTCCAGTTGGCGGGTCGGATACCCTCCGCGTCTTCTACCACAGTGCGGGTGGAGTTCGCGGTAACCGCCCTGGCGTAGGGGTCAACCGTTTCGTTGACTTTACCGTACGGGAAAGTCAACCGGTAGCGATATTCGGTGCCTTTTTGGTCGCCGCTCAGCGTAATCTCCCAGGTGCCTTTGGCGCCGGCGTTCATGAGTTGCGTGGCGCCACCCCGGGAATAATTCACAAACTCAACCTTTTGAGCGGTGGGAGCCCACACCCTAAAGGTGGTGGACGCGGGGGTGTAAATCGCACCCAATTCCCCATCGTAGTAATACTGGTCGTTAAAGGCCTTCGTGTGCAGTTTGGTGCAAGCCCCGAAATTACTCGGTTTTGCGGGCAGTTCAGCTTGAGAGTAGTAAATCTTTGCGTCTCCTTGCACAATCCAAATTTCGGCCTTGCCGCCAGGGAAATTGTCTATAAACAAGTCGTCTTTACTATTCTTTTGTGCCCAATCATTGCCGTCCACGGATTTTCGCACAATCAACCCGACTTTAGCTATTCCAGCGGGGTCTGCCAGGGAGTATGTGGCGGTGTGATTAGAGTCGAAACCATAGCGGGCGCCGTTTTTACCATCAATCCAGCTCCAAATATTCCAATTTTCATAGTCCTCGTCCCAGCGCACATAGTGCACAGTCAAGGTAACTTCAGTGAGCTTTGGTTTAGGTTTCGGGGTGGTTCCCAGCCCGCTAGCTATCTCAAAACTGCCGTCACTCTTAATATCTACCCGTCCTGGAACCGGCACGTTCTGAATGTCTCCGGTAATTTTCTTATCCCAGCCGTCCCCACGACGCAAAAGCATCCCGATTTTAGTGACGCTTTCAGACACCACTATTTCCGCAGTCAAGCGACCCTGGCTATCTTTGCCAGTAAAAAGTACCTTCTTATCACCATCGCCCCAAACCCACAGATTATATTCTGACTCGTCTACGCCTGGCTGCGGCGTGAAGGTCACCACAACTTTATGCGTCACAGCCGGCGGGTTCGGCGGGATGGGGGGTAGGAGCGGGGGCGCCAGTTACTATCGGTTTACCATCAGGGTCAGTCAGTTGGTTACTGTTATAGGCCGCAACTATAGAGCTACCCAACGGAACTTTTTTAAAGACCGCAGATTCCCAAGTACGATTGTCAACGTCATTAGGTCCGGTTTTCACCGTGTCAGTGGTGTAAAGCTGGAAGTTCACCGTTCCATTTGTGCTCCCAGGGCGAATCACGGCGTTGAGTTTCCCGTTATCCATCCCGTCGAAGAGTTGCACCGTCGGGGTGTTTTCTTTGCCGTCAGCCCAATAGGCCACTCGGTATTTGGTGATGGGTTTTTGTATCGCCGGGTCTGGCGTGAAACTCAGGTACATATTCCCAACATCGGCGTGAGCCACATTCACAGCCGTCAGGCTTTGCATCGCCAAAACCAGGAAAAAAGCTACCAGAACGCTAAATAGACCCTTGGTTCTTTGCACGCTCATCTATCCTCCTTGATAAATATCACCCCCATGATTCTACTTGATTTAACGGCTTTTCGGCAGGGGCGTCATACTGCATATATCAAGTACGAGAACAGCGAGGCACCTCACTTTCAGGAACCGGGCGCAGTGTGGTGCGGCGGTGACCACGGCAAGCACCTCATGAACCACAGCGAAAACGCTAGCTAGAAACGGAACTTTTCCATCTCGCCTTGCAAGCCAGTGGCCTGCGCCGAGAGTTCATCGGTCTTGGTCACCATATCCTCGAGGGTTGCGGAAGTGTGATCTGTGCCCTCCGCCACCGAAGCAATATTCTGGGCGATTTGCTGGGCACCCTCGGCGGCACTCTGCACCGAACGCGACATTTCGTTGGTGGTCGCGGATTGTTCCTCTACTGCGGCCGCAATCGTGGTTTGGAAGTCGTTGATACTGGAAATAATCGCAGAAATCCGCTCGATGGCCGACACTGCCTCGGCAGTGTCGGCTTGAATCTGGGTGATGCGCGAGCCGATATTCTCGGTGGCGTCCCCGGTTTGCGAAGCCAAATCCTTAACCTCGCCGGCAACCACCGCGAAGCCCTTACCAGCGTCCCCGGCACGGGCGGCCTCAATAGTGGCGTTTAGCGCCAGCAGGTTGGTTTGCTCGGCGATAGCGGTGATTTCCCTGATGACTTCCCCGACTTCTTTGCTGGACTCGCCCAGTTTAGCCACCACTTTGCTGGTCTCACTCGCGACTTGGGTGGCCTCGGCGGCAACCCGGGCGGCTTCAGCGGCATTAGAAGAAATTTCGCGGATAGAAGCCCCCATTTCTTCCGCGCCAGCAGCCACGGTTTGAATAGATTGGGAAACCTCGCCGGCAGCATTGGAAACCATTTCAGACTCACTGCGAACCTGGCTGGCGCCGGCCGCCGCCCCGTCAGCGTCTTGCTTCAACCCGGTAGCGGCCGCATAAACGCCACCCACCAGGGAAGATGACTGGTTAATCAGTTTCGCCACGGACTCTATTGAAGCGTCTAGACCCTGACAAATTAGACCCAACTCGTCTCGAGCCACGTATTCGGTACGATGGGTGAAATCCCCGGTTCCCATGGCTTTCACCACCACATTCACCAAATGCAGCGGCCGCTTGATCCCGCGATACAAAACTATGCCCAGGGTCAGCCCAATCCCCAAGGCCACCACCAGCAGCACGCCGATAATAATCATGGAGCTGAAACGAGTGAAATCCACGTCTTGTTTGCGTTCCAGTTCCAGTTGCGTGAAACGCTTCGTGATAGTGTCATAGGCCTTGTAATAATCCCCACGTGCTTTCTGGTAGGACTCCCCGGCCAAGCGTTTCGAGTACAATTCCCGGTCATCCACAATAGCGGCCGACACCAGTTCATCCTCCAAGACTTTCTGCCAGTGGTCGATAGCCGCGAAATACTGGTCCAGTTCCGCAACGGTTTTCGCTATCGGGTTCGCCATAATCTCTTGGCGCATCTTGTCCACATTGGCCTGCTTGGCTTTAAACCCGTCACGGAACTTGTTTTTTTCTTCTTGACTAGGCATCCCCAAGGTGAGCAACACGTCGGAACGGGTGGAAATTAAGGTGGCATCCATAGCCGCCATAGAACGCGAAAATCGGCTGACCTCCAACAGTCGATCCGCGTCATCCCCCAAGGCATTTACCTTGACAATAGAATATCCCGCCAGCCCCACCAGCAGAGCCAGCAAAACCGCGATCACTACAGTGAATTTCACAGAAAGCTTTAAATTAGCAAAAAAGTTATGTTGTTTTTTGGGATTTAATCCATTCGGTTCGATGGCTTCACCAGTACTCATGACGAGTCCTTTCTGAATTTTACGATTCGGAATTCGTATGCTTTTACACTTGCAACACCAGCCCCACCCCGGACAGTCACCGGCGACTTCCTGCAGCCAAGGCCTCAATGCAACAACTACAATTCTACAGCACGGATACTAAAGAAATACAACAAATAGGGCATAGAAAAGGGGGAGGTGCACACACCGCACCTCCCCCTAGCGACTCATGAACGTTACTTAACCGTAACCTCGGCACCGGCCTCTTCGAGTTCAGCCTTAGCCTTGTCAGCTTCTTCCTTCTTGACACCCTCGAGAATGGGCTTCGGGGCGTTATCAACCAGATCCTTGGCTTCCTTCAACCCCAGGCCGGTCAAGGACTTCACTACCTTGATTACCGGAACCTTGCCCGCACCCGGGTTCTCCAGGATTACGTCAAACTCGGTCTTTTCGTCGGCAGCGCCGCCCTCGTCGCCGCCAGCTGCCGGGGCAGCCACCGCCACCGCAGCCGGAGCCGCCGCGGTCACGTCGAATACCTCTTCGAACTTCTTTACAAAATCCGAAATCTCAATCAAGGTCATTTCCTTGAACACATCAATCAGTTCATCAGCAGTCATCTTAGCCATTTTGGCTTCCTTTCGGTTAGTTGCCGCGACGCGGTTCTATGGGTTTATTGGTTTATGCGCCAGCGGCGGGTTTGAATAAGTGGTCTGTTATTGTTACGCAGCCTTGGCTTGCTTTTCACGCAGCGCGTCGACGGTACGAACCGTCTTGGAGGCCGGAGCCACCATAACGGCTGCAGCGCGGTACATGAGCGCCTTGAGTACCCCAGCGGACTTCGCCAGCAATACCTCGCGAGATTCGAGGGACGCCAGCTTCTTGACATCCTCGGCGTCCATGACGTTTCCGTCCATGAGACCGCCCTTGACGACAAGCGCCGGGTTTTCTTTCGCAAACTTTGAAATCACCTTGGCGGCCGCAACGGGATCCCCGTCGTGTCCAACAAAAGCAATCGCGGTGGGGCCAACGAGGTATTCGTCGAGACCTTCCACCCCGGCTTCCTTGAATGCGAGCTTCGAGAGCTTGTTTTTGGCCACCGCATAGCGAACCTCGCCACCCAGCGCCAAACGCAACTCCTTCATCTGCTTTACACTCAGACCACGGTATTCGGTCAAAATGACAGCGGCAGCGTCCTTCGCGGAATCCGCGAGTGACTTCACCCCTGCAACTTTATCAGGCCGTGCCATGAGCCCTCCCTTCCGTGTTAGTGCCGGTCGCCTTGGTTTCTTCAGTGTCATGAGGTGCCATTTGTGGGGCGAGAAAAAGCCCCGCCGCAGGCGGGGCTTGGAGATGGCGACTCATGAAACAGAAAACGCAACCACAAAATCACGTAACCATCACAACACCCGGCAAGGGCGAGTCGCTCGATTCACAAACACAACCTGCGCAGGCTCAGCATTCACTGATTATCCATTCGGACCGGCGGTCTTAGGCCTGTCCAGTGTACCACCGGCACGGGTTTCTGCCCAAATCCAAGGTTGACGCGGGGCGCTTGGTCGTAAGTGGTGCGATTTCGGCCACATCTTCCTATATACGACGATGTGGCCAAAATCGCACCGGTTACGTTCCGAAAGTCCGGCACGGGCGAGGCAAACGCAGGTGCTCCTTTTTTCGCAAAATCCCCAGGAGCTGGGGTTTTACATCTTCCCATTCGAACCATATCTGGGGATAGCTTAATCGAGTTGTCACGAAACCCGCAGAGAAATTGGATAAATCTCGGTGGCAGTCGATATTGTGGTTCGTCTTGTTATCATGAAAGGCTCTGCTGTCACATTCAATAATCCACGATTGCCCTACCAGCATGTCCACCCATCCGCCGCTCGTTTTATGCTGGCTGTGAACCTTTACCCCTCGACGCTGGAAGAACAAGCGCACCCGAGTTTCACTTCCCGACTGGGATGACGGATCGAAGAAACGGTAGATGCGTTGCTTTTTAGATGGTAGTTCCTTTATCAGCATCTGAGCCCAGAACGGCGTAACCAAGGACTTTTGCACCGCCGATTCTAAAACGATTAATCCTGTTTCTGGGTCGTGGTGTCTCATAACTTGGCGTAGACAATCTTCTACACTGAAAGCAACCGTTTCTGGCAGAAAATCGTAGCGGTGGAACACTGTACTCTCCAGCTTCGGAATCGCGGCATTTTTGCCAAGTACCACATGTAAATCCCTGTCGGTCTGGGGCACCCAGACCCCGTACTCCTTCAGAGCGGATAAGCATCCCAAACGTCCACCGATTTTAAGGGCGCGAATCACATTCTGATTAGCTCCGGGAACAGCATACCAACCACGTTTTACCGGGATTAGATTGCCGCTCTTGACACTTTGTCGAATTTTAGGGTAAGTCCAGTCGTCCCCACGCATCTGAGTGAGGGAAGCAACTCCAAAATCAGGTAACAACATAGAGAAATTGTTGCCACAGAAAACCGACTTACTAAAAATTCGACTTTATTAGCTTGTGGAAAACCCTATAAAGACCACACCTGTGGAAAACTCTGAGTCAGCTGAGCCGCCAAGCGGCTCAGCTCTACGTCCCATTCCACCGGCGCTTAACGTAAGTGGTGCGATTTCGGCCACATCTTCCTATATACGACGATGTGGCCGAAATCGCACCGGTTACAACCACGGCAGTCAACTACCATCTTCGCCACGCAACAGCCAGGCTCGCTCCGTCTCGAAACTGACCGCCACTTTATCCCCTTCTTGGAAAGTCTTGTCTTCGTCGGGGTCAGCCTCGACGCAAACCACCGTACCGTAAGCGGTATCGACCTCGTATTCCACGGTTTCCCCATAGAACACAGCGGCCTGAACCGTACCCACCAACGGCGAGCTATCCCCCTCCGGCCGCTTCAACCGAATCGACTCGGGGCGAATCAACAAAGTCACATGCTGCGCATCCAAAGCCGAAGGGTGCGCATGCACCCGCACTTCCTGGTTCAAGGCCTTCACCGACACCAGCACGCCTTTACCCGTATCGTCACCGTCCTGAACCGCCGGTTTCTCCAGGATTTCTGCGGGAACAAAGTTGGCGCGCCCCACGAAATCCGCCACGAACACCGAGGCGGGACGGCGATAAATCTCTTCCGGGGTGGCAATCTGTTCGATGCGCCCCGCGTTCATCACCACAATCCGGTCGGACAGACTCATGGCTTCACTCTGGTCGTGGGTAACATAAATCGAGGTTATCCCCAGGCGGCGCTGCAAACGCCGGATTTCGGTACGCATTTTCACGCGCAGTTTCGCGTCCAGGTTAGACAGCGGTTCGTCAAACAGCATCACCTTTGGTTTCATCACCATCGCCCGAGCCAAAGCCACGCGCTGCTGCTGGCCGCCCGAAAGCTGATTCGGGGCGCGATCCGCCATCATCGTCAGGTTCATCGCGGTCAAAGCCACGTCGACGTCGTTATCCATCTGTTGTTTAGGCATTTTCTTTAACTTCAAACCGTATTGCACGTTTTGCCGCACACTGAGGTGTGGGAACAGCGCATAGGATTGAAACACCATCGACATGGGGCGTTTATTGGGGGGCAGTTTCACCATATCTTCCCCATCCAGCATAACTTTGCCGCTGGTCGCGTTTTCAAAACCGGCAATCATCCGCAAAGTGGTGGTTTTCCCACACCCCGACGGCCCGAGCAGGGTAATAAATTCTCCGGGTTTAATATCCAGGTTCACACGATCCACTGCCGTGACCCGGGCGTCACCTGCCCCAAAGGTCTTTACGAGGTCTATCAGTTGCAGGGCTCCCGAAGTCTTCGGGGTGCCTAGGGTTTCGTCGTTAGTTGTTACAGCCATGGTTTTTCCTTTTCGTCACAGTTCGGTTGTCTCGGGGGCTTTAGTGGGGTTCATGAGGTGCCATCTGAAATTCATAGCCCACTGCCTATCTGCGCCCCTCCGGGTGCTTTATCGCGCAAAATCAAGTTGATACCGCCAATAACAGTCATCACTATGACAATCAGAATCGTGCAGAAAGCAAAGGCGTTACCGAAACGTCCCGCATCCACTTCGGACAGAATCTGGGAGGTCATAATCTTGGTAGAAGGCGTGGTGATAAAGATAATCGGAGACAAAGTGGTCATGGAACGCGCAAAGGCGTAAGTCAAACCGGTCAAATACGCGGGACGAATAATCGGCAAGGTGGTGTGGATAAAGGTTTGCAACCCGGAAGCACCTAGTGAAGTCGAAGCCTCGTCAATCGCCTTGTCGACCTGTTGCAACGCCGCGATACCGGAGCGCTGCCCGGCGGGGGTGGAGCGGGAAATATAGACCAAAACGATGGCCATAGCGCCCCCGAAAATCGAGCCGCCACCAGCCAAAGCCGGCAGGAATTCCCAGCCCATAAACTGCACCGGGTGGTTGTAAGTCACCAGGTAGCCAATCCCGATAACCGTACCGGGCACGGCCATGCCCAACATGCCTACGAAGTCCATGATGGCCGCCCCGCGACGCAACTTTACCGCCACCAGCCACGCCAGGAGCATCCCCAGAATCCCGGCTATCGGGGTGGCAATCAAGGCCAAAATCGTGGTGTCTACCATGGATTTATTGCCAATCCCTGACAGGATATAAGCAAAGTTATCCAAGGTGAAGGTATTGTCCACCCCCAGGATATTCACGAAAGCCCCCACGAATACGGCGGTGTAAATCGTGATGATAAAAGCCGCCACCAGCCACGCCAAGGTGGCTAGAATCACCGAGGCCACCCGGTTTTCCAGCTGTTTGGGTTTACCGGCCGGTTTGCCGGTAACCGTCACGGTGGAAGTGCGGTTCGTCCAGTAGCGTTGCACCACGAAAACCAGCAAGGCCGGCACTAACAACAGCAAGGAATAAGCCGCGCCGGCAGCCGTGTTGTATTCCCCGTTAATCGCAATATAGGCTCGCGCGGCCAGTACGGTAAAGTCACCGCCTATCACCAAAGGGTTGGCCAAATCGGCGATGCCCTCTACGAAGAGCAGCAGGAAGGAAGCCGCGAACCCTGGAATCAGCATCGGGAAGGTCACGGTGCGAAACACCGTCCAGGCGTTTCCTCCCAGCGAGGCCGAGGCTTCCTCGGTGGCCGGATCCAAGGCCTTGAGCATTCCGGCCAGGTTCTGGTAGGCCACCGGAAAGAACGACAGGGACAGCACCAGGGTAAGCCCCGGTAGACCGTAGATGTGCCAGTCCAGCCCCAGAAGCTGGTGGGAAATGATTCCGCGCTTACCAAACAGCGTGATAGAGGCGGTAGCCACTGCGAAAGGCGGGGAAACAATCGGCAGCAAAGACAGCAAGTGAAGAATACGTTTCCCGCGGCACCGCACCTTCACTTGGACGAAAGCCATGAGGAAACCAATCACGGTTCCCACTGAGGCCACCATAACACCGAGGATTATCGTATTGGTGATTACATCCCGGTTGGTTTTAGAGGTAAACATCTTGCCCAAGGTCACAGCCCCGTCCCCGGACAAGGCTGTGGAAAGCACCTTGAACAAGGGTAATCCCACTAAGAAAAACAGGCCGACACTGACCACGGCTACCAATATCAAGGTAACTGGATCCGATTTAACCTTGGTTCTCTCCCGTTTTCGCGTGCCCCTGATTGCAGCCGAGGGCGCTGGCAAAGTTGCTGTCATAACAAATCTTTCCGACTCGTAAGTAATGTTTGCAGGGGAGCTAAATAGCCCCTCATGAATAGAGATTCATTGAAACCTCCAGGCGGGGCTGAGTTTACCCGCCTGGAGGTCACTGGTTATTCTTTCGGCTTTCCGGCAACTTCTTCGTCGAAACGAGCCGTGAGGCCAGACTTGGCTTTAGCGGAAGCGACGAAATCGTAGTCGACCAGTTTAATGTCGTCGAGTTTCGCCATTTTTTCGTTTGGTTTCGCGTCCGGATTGGTCAATACCTGGTTGGAGCCCACGGTTTGACCGATGTTTTGTGCCTCGGCGGAAATAGCCCAGTCGATGTACTGTTTCGCCGCCTTTTCATGAGGGGTATTCGCAACTAAGCCCACTCCCCCGATTTCATAGCCGGTTCCATCTTCGGGGAAGGACACCACGAGGTCTTTCATGCCTTCATCCTGGTATTTCACGCAGTCATGGCTGAAAACCAAACCCACCGCGACCTCGCCGCGCCCGGCAATCTGTCCCGGCGCAGTCCCGGACTTGGAATACTGCAACACGTTATTGTTCAGTTTCTTCATCCACTCCAAAGCCTGGTCATCCCCGCCCCGCAAAACGTGCTGCGTCCACAACGTGGTAAAGGCGGTGCCGGAAGTTGAAGGGTGCGCGGTGGAAACCTGTCCCTTGAGTTTCGGGTTCAACAAATCATCCCACTTCTTAGGCACGTCCACCCCCAGTTCCTGCAGTACGGTCTTGTTGGAGCAGAACCCCAAAACCCCCACATAGACTCCCGTCCAGTTATGATCCTTGGTATCCTTGTATTTGTCGGGAATTACCTTCGCGGAGGGGGAATCGTAGGAGGCCACCAGCCCTTTTTCGGCGGCCGCCCCGTAGCCATCCACCGGGCCGCCGTGCCACACGTCGAACTCCGGCTTGTCCTTGGCCGCTTCGAGACGCGCTACTGTTTCACCTGAAGACAGCCGCACGAAGGATGTTTGAATCCCGGTTTTCTCGGTAAAGGCTTTGGTCCAGGCCTGGCACAAGTCCTCCATAGCGCCACAAACCACAGTCAAGGATTCGGCCTTATCGCTGGAACCATCAGCTTTTTTGGATTCATTGCTGACTGGCCCGCAGGCGCACAGCCCGGCGAGTACGCCCAAAGCAGCCACGCCCACCGTCAGACGCTTAACTAGTTGGTGTTGCAATAACATAAGATTCTCCTTCAAATTTATCGAGACCCTTCTTTGGGTGGCGATTCCTCCGTCGAATCGCTTAAAACCATTATGCGGGACGAAATCCTTGGAGTGAGACACTTCTGAGTGGCAGACAGTAACAGCTTTGTTACTATTAATCCCGGGATTTCGGCGTCATAATACTCGGGAACCGCGATTTTACACAACTTCCCGGTCTATTATCATGTAAGAAGCTGCGGAAGGGAAAGGAGGGCATCTCGATGGCCTGGATACTAACCGGCTGCGGCCTTGTTTTTGCCCTGGTTTGCCTCGGTTTCGCCCTCTTTTTCCGCGCCAAACTGAGTAAAAGTCAAACCGAGCTGGCCTGGTTGCGCGACACCCATGAACAATACACCCGCAACCCTTCCATTTTGGCGCACGAGATTCGCTCCCCCCTGACCGTCCTGATTGGAAACTCAGAACTGTTGCAAGACAAGACTTTTGGTGAACTAAGCGAACGACAACAGGAGATGGTTTCCCGCATTGAAACCAATGCCCACCTATTGCAAGACATGGCCGAGGATTTTCTGACCGCCGCGCGCATAGATGCCGAACTATTCGAGTTGAAACTGCAAACCTTCGACATAGTCGGCTTGACCCGCCAAGTCGCCGCCGATTTAAGCTCAGCTCGCCACGCTAATGTGACGGTAACCCGACGCGGTCGCCCAATCTGGGTGCAGGCCGACCGTCGGCTCATCCAACAAGCCCTCAGTAACCTGATTAACAACGCTATAAACCACGCGGGAATCGATGCCCCGATTACGATTCGCCCATATCGCAACGACGAAGGCTGTGTCATTGAAATCAGTGACAGTGGTAGCGGCATGAGCGAGTCGGAACGCAAAAGAATCTTTGAGCCTTTCGTTACCGGTAACACTCGTCAGCCCGGGGCTGGGCTGGGGATGATGATTACCCAAAAAATCATCACCCTGCACCAAGGCCGGATTCTCGTCGATTCCATCACGCAGCATGGAACCACGATTTTTGTTGTCCTCCCATACGCCAACAGGAAGGGGAATTCCGACCATGAGTCAAACTGAAGCCTGGAAAGCCCTGGTACTCGACGATGACCCGCATATCGCCTCGGTGATTACTTTTTCGCTGGAAACCCGCGGATTCAGTTGGGAAACTGCCAGTACGGGACGCGAGGCCTGGGCGATGTTGCGCAAGAAACACTTTGACCTGGCGGTGCTTGATGTAATGCTGCCAGACATGTCGGGGGTGGACTTGACCCGGCGCATCCGGGCGGCTTTTTCTATCCCGATTATCTTGGTTTCGGCACTGGGAGAGGAATCCGAACGTATCGCCGGGCTCGAGGCCGGAGCCGATGACTACATCGTGAAACCGTTTTCCCCTCGTGAACTGGCGCTACGAGCGGAACTGGCCGTAAAACACGGCACCGGGGCAACCCCCAACGCAGGCTTAGTAACCAACGGGCCACTGTCGCTCGATTTGCAGTCTGGCAGCGCCGTTTGGGATAGCGAACGCCTGGATTTAACCGATATCGAGTTTAGGTTCCTGGTGGCGCTGGCCTCGCGGATTGGCAATGTGGTATCCATCTCTGACCTGCTAAACGAGGTGTGGCAAACCCAGGAAATCGCCGGGGGGCGCGACATGATTAAGTCCACGGTTTACCGGCTGCGCAAAAATCTGGCGGGGATTGCTCCCCCGGATTTGATTGTCAATGTGCGCGGTTTGGGGTACTCCATGCAAAAACTCTGAATTCATGAGGCGCTAGCGAATTCATGAGGCGCTAGCCGGGATTCCCGCCGTAAGTGGTGTGATTTATGTCACAGCTTCGTATTATGCGCGGACAAGACCGAAATCACCCCGGTTACAACCAGCAAAACCAACCAGCAAAACCAACCAGCAAAACCAACCAGCAAAACCAACCAGCAAAACCAACCAGCAAAACCAACCAGCAAAACCAACCAGCAAAACCAACCAGCAAAACCAACCAGCAAAACCGACCGGGACTCTGTCATAAAAATGTTTTGTGGCTCGGTTCCCCGAGCCACAAAACATTAGGCCTTTATCCTAGGATGTCCCTAAGCTTCTTTCTTTTCGGCCAAAGCCAGAGGAACCGAAGGACCCATGGTGGTAGAAACCGTAGCCTTGGTGATGTAACGGCCTTTCACAGTGGAGGGACGCAAACGCATGACTTCCTCGAATACTGCGCGATAGTTTTCCGCGAGTTTCTCGGCATCGAAGGACACCTTGCCCACCACGAACTGCAGGTTGGCGTGTTTGTCGACGCGGAACTCGATACGGCCGCCTTTAATGTCTTTGACGGCCTTGGCCACATCCATGGTCACCGTGCCGGTCTTGGGGTTCGGCATCAAGCCACGCGGGCCGAGCACCTTGCCCAAACGACCGACCTTGCCCATCAAATCGGGGGTGGCCACGGCCACATCAAAGTCGGTGTAGCCCTTCGAGACCTTTTCAATCAGCTCGTCGCCACCGACTTCGTCGGCACCGGCGGCCTGGGCATCAGCGGCCTTTTCACCCACTGCAAACACCAGGACACGCATGGTTTTCCCGGTGCCGTGCGGCAGATTCACCGTGCCGCGAACCAGCTGGTCGGCCTTGCGCGGATCAACATTCAGGCGCATCGCGACCTCGACAGTCGCATCAAACTTGGTGACCGAAGTCTCCCTGACCAGTTTGAACGCATCATCAACCGGATAGAGAGTATCGGGAAGAATCTTCTTCGCAGCTTCAACGTATTTCTTCGCGTGTTTCATTCTGATTCCTTCCCCTCTTAACCGACCGTCACACCCATAGAACGAGCTGTACCCGCGATAATCTTCTTCGCGGCCTCGATGTCGTTCGCGTTAAGGTCTTTCATCTTTTCTTCGGCAATCTTGGCGACCTGATCCCAAGTCAGGTTCGCTACCTTGACGGTGTTGGGGGTGCCGGAGCCCTTCTGGATACCAGCAGCCTTGCGAATCATCTCGGAGGCCGGAGAGGTTTTCAGCATAAAATCGAAGGAGTGGTCTTCGTAGACGGTGATTTCCACCGGCACAATCGAGCCACGCATGGATTCCGTCTGAGCGTTGTACGCTTTGCAGAATTCCATAATGTTCACGCCGTGTTGGGACAGCGCGGGGCCAATCGGCGGAGCCGGGTTGGCGGAACCGGCTTGAATTTGCAGTTTAATCAAGCCAATAACTTTTTTCTTAGGTGCCATTTTTGGGTCCTTTACAATGGTCAGTGACCGGCGGGTTTTCCCGTCGGAGTTCCCCTTGATACGCGCCCCACCAGCGGGTTTGTTTCCTCGCTGGGGTTCGCTCCCCTGGGGTAGTGCGCCGCGAGTGCGCACAAGGTTTCATTCTAGCGCTTTCCTTGCGGTGGGGGTAATTTTGCGGGTTCATGAGGTGCCATCCGGGATTCCCGCTAAGCATCACGGACACATAACGAAGATTTTCGCCGAGGGCGAAAATCCAAAACCAATCCTGACCTGCGGGTTTACAACGCGTGGTACCTTATTCCCTGGCTTATGAACCCATAACTACGGACGCGGCCGGGGCAACACCGCCAAAACCGCGTAAAACCCCAGCAGCACCGCGAATCCTGCCTGCAACCCTACCAGCCCCAGCAAAACTCCCAACACTACTGGGGTTCCCAAGGCACCGAAACCGGAAAGCACCTCGATAATCGCTGCGGCTCGATGGGAACGAATCCCCGGCATTCCACTAAATTCCGAGGCGCTAATCGGATAGAGACAACTGGCTCCCACCCCGGAAATAAAGAAACCCAGCACCGCTATCCACACGACTGGAACGTAGGCCGCCAACGCGGTTCCCCCCGCTCCAAGACCCAAAAAGACATACCAGGCCATCCAGCGATGCGTGAAACCGGCTCCGCCTAGGCGCCCCAGCGCCATTCCCACTGCAAAACTGGTAGCCAAACCCGAGGCCGCCGCCAGTGACACATCCAGTTGCGTAAAACGTGTCACCGCCCAGGCATAGACCGCGAACTCCACCCCGCTTTGCAGAATCAGACGCAGAATCTGGCAATAAAACAGCATCGAATGGCCACGCCGAGTGGGCTGGCCGAACCGGCCGGGTAGCTCACTTTGACCGGGTAGCTCACTTTGACCGGGTTGACCGGGTTGCTCAGTTTGACCGGGTACCGCTGCGGATTTCGCGACGGATTCATGAGGCGCCATCGAAGCCGACGCTCTCCCCGAATCCAAGGCCGGTACGGATTTCTCGACCGACGCCGGGGAATCCAAATGACCCCTCATGAACACCGCAAACGGCACCGCCGGAAGCCGCCACGCCATCACCAACGTCGGAGCCACCACCAACATCACAAACCAAACCGTCAAACGCCCCTGACCCGGAAACAGCCGCTCCACCAGCGCAAACAACACCGTAGTAGTGATAGAAACCAAAGAGGCAACCCCCACCGTCAAAGCCAGATTCTTGCCCCCCTCGGCACCAATAAAAGTCCCCGCTGCGGCCGCCGACAGCATCGTGCCACCCAAAGCCGCCAAAATTACCCCAGCCAAAGCAGCCGCCACATTCGGACTCCACGCCACCAAAACCGTTCCCAGCACCACCAACAGCGGCGTAAGACGCAAAAACCACACTGGCCCGAAACGCAAACCCCACGAGGACACCAGGCCCGCCACCACCATCGCCACCCCGAAAGCCGAACCCAAGGGCGCCAGTTGCGCCACGCCGACCTCCAAGTCCCGAGACAAAGTGGCAATCAGCGACCCGGCGGCGGTCGCATAGAAACCACCCATCGCTCCACCAACCGCCAAGGGTGGCAACATTTTCCTTTGGTCATGCCAGATTTCATAGGCCAGGGAATTTTTCATAAACTCACCGAATCACTTTACTTGTCGAGAATCATCAAGAATTTTCAAGAATTGCCAATAATGTCAAGAACTGCCGAGGCCTGTCAAAAGCGGGCAAGGCCGGTCGGGGAAAACTTACTGTGCCCCGCCGGGACGATCGGTTTTACGGCGCTTGGGGTCAATCGCCCAAAACACAATCGCCAAAACCAGTGAAATCGCCGCGAAACCAGCCCCGGCAACGAAAACCACCAGATAGGCCAGCGCCCAATCCGCAGCCACCGCCGGTTTAATCGTCCCAGCGGCCAGCTCCGCCGCAATCGTCACCGCCCCCGAATCCGTAACTGGCTTTACCCCCGTGGTCATCCCAAAGAACACCCCGGTCAAAATCGCCGAGCCTACGGCGGTAAGAATCCGCTGGGCGGTTTGCTGAATCCCCCCGGCAATCCCCCCGTGTGAGGCCGGCACTTCCAACATGGACTGGGTCTGGTTCGAAGACCCCATCGCGCCTTGGCCAATGCCCAACACCGCCATACCAATCGCGATGAACCACACCGGATAGCCGTGCGCATACAACCACCCCATCGCCCCGGTTATCAACACGCCGGTAACCATAATCGCCAGCGACCAGGCCTGAATCGCCCGACCGTGCTCAATCGTGTAGCGCGCCACCACAATCGAGGTGAAACCGGAGATAATCGCGCCGGGCAGTCCCATCATCCCCGCCACCAGCGCGGAAGTCCCGAAACCCACCTGGAGGTAAATCGCGGTCACCGAAAACACCGAGGTCAACCCCAGGAATTGAATCGAACCAATCGCGGTGCCGAAACTGAAAGTCTGGATGCGAAACAGGTTCAAATCCACCATCGGGTAGCGTCCCCGCGCTTTGTATCGTTTTTCCCAAAAAACCCAGCCAACCAGCACCGCCAGCGCGGCTGGCAGGAACAAATATCGCCACGGTGTGCCAGTGGTCACAAACGGCAGCATTGTCCCCAACACCGCCGCCCCCAGCAGGGTCATCCCTACCGGATCCAGGTCGACTTTTTGACGTTTGGGGGGCTTGTGCCCCACTTTCGCGGCCGCCGCAATGTCACGTTCCAGGGCTTCCCGACGGGCGCGGCGCGCAAAAATCCGTTCGCGTTTAAACGGCAACCACAGCAGCGCCAAAACGACGCAAATCCAACCCAATGGCAGGTTTAGCGCGAAGGTCAGCCGCCAGCCCATCTCGGGTCCGAAGGTTCCCGCCAGTAATCCCGCCAGGGACGGCCCCGTCGCCACCGAAGCCGACAGTACCAATCCCATCAAGGCATATGCTCGGGCGCGGGCTTGACCGTCAAAGTACTGCTGGATGATTCCGGCGGTTTGCGGGCTAAAGATCCCGGCCGCCAAGCCTTGGGCGACCCGCATCCAATCCAGCATCGACCCATCTTTAGCCAACCCGCACATGAAAGAAGTCACCGCAAACAAAAAAGTGCCAATCGTGAACACCAAGGACCGCCCGTAAAGGTCGCCAATCCGCCCCATCGGCACCATAGACAGCCCGATTGCCAGCATGTATCCCGAAATCACCCATTGGACTTGCTGCGGGGTGGCATCAATCGATTCCGGCAGCATCCCTAGCGCCACATTCACAGAGGAAACCTGGAGTAGCGTGAGGAATAACGCGACCAAAATCACGGCCAGAATCAAGGAAGTGCGGTATTTTTTCTGGCTGCCCGGCACGGTTACAAACCGGGGGTCACCTGGGTTTTCGTCGGGTTGTGGGGTCTGTGTATCTTTGGTCATGTATCGCCTCTTCCATTTCATATTGTAGGGGACGAGGCGTTTTTTCCGCATCCGGGTTGCCGGCGGGGCTCCGGCGGACGCGGGGTTCCGGGTTCCGCCGCATGAGGCGCCAGCCCAAATCCCCGGCGGGGTTCCCATCCCTAACCGTGAAAATGGGGGGTGCCTTGCCTCAGACGAGTAATGCAAGCCAGTTTTCCCGCCATTAGGAACCCTCCTTAGAGGGAAAGACCCACCTATAATCGCCAGCTGTCCCAAATTTTGCGATTTGCCGGATAGATTTGGTAGTCTTATGTGGCGTTCTTGAAGAGTTTCAAGAACGCCAGTTCGAGAAGGCTCGCTAGCCGAGTCGGATTGAACCCGGCGGGTTTCCCGAGTGGCCAAAGGGGACTGACTGTAAATCAGCTGCGCAATGCTTCGGGGGTTCGAATCCCTCACCCGCCACCACTCAAAACGTTGCAATGAAGCCAAAGCTTGTGTTCTAATAAACCTGGACACACCGTCAGGACATACGTGGGACATAAGAGAAACAGTTTTCGTCTTTTAAGCCCTTTATTGAGAACGCTTGAGAACAAGACAAGCCCCTGACCTGTGGTTTTACCCAACCAATTATCCTAGCAAAACCCTTATGTGTCCATAACTAATTCCGCGCTAAAGCATTACCGGTTCGGGAACCAAGGTCAGTCCAAAATGCTCGTTGACCTGGGCGATTACATAATCCCCAAGTTCGCGAATCTGGGCGGCGGTCGCGCCGCCCAGATTCGTCAAGGCCAGCACGTGTTTACTGGAAACCGCCGCCCGCGAACCCGGCAACGCAAAGCCTTTCTCTATCCCAGAATTACCAATTAGCCAAGCCGCCGAAAGCTTCACCGCGCCCGCGTTGGCCACCGGCCAACGCGGCGCCTCTGGCGTTAGCCGCGCCAACACCGGCGCGGCTAACGCCACCACCGGATTCACAAAAAACGACCCCACCGACCAGGTGTCATGATCCGCCGGATCCAAAATCATCCCCTTAGACCGACGCAAATCCAAAACCGCTGCCCGCAGCTGGCTCAAGGGCACCCGCGCCCCGGTTTCCACCCCCAAATGCCCCGCCAACTGCCCGTAAGCCACCGGCACTGACAAATCAGAGCGGCGCAATATCAAGTCGACTTCCAACACAACCCAACGCCCAGTCGCCCCCCACGAAGCCCGCGAACGCTTCAAAATGGAATCCCGATACCCCAACCCCAGCGTCGCGCGCGACAGATAGCAAACCCGATTCAACTGCCGATCCCACGCTACCACACCCAGCAGGGCACTAGCGACCTCTCCGCCATAGGCTCCGATGTTTTGCACGGGAGCCGCCCCGACCGTCCCAGGAATCCCCGAAAGCATCTCGATACCGCTAAGCCCTTGCGCCACCGTGTATTCCACCAGTCGATCCCAAATAACCCCCGCATCGGCTCGCAGCAAAACCGTGTCGGGCGGGAAACCGGCGGGGTTAGGGAAGTCTTTGGGTAAATCCACATCGGAGGGCCAGTCCATCGGGTCATTGACCACCGACACGTTCGTGCGGGCATCTTGCACCACCAAGCCCTCGAACATTGCGTCTGGCGGCACCAAATTCGACCCCCCGCCCAGCATCAGCAACTCGACATGCGACCGGTCAGCCGCCGCTACAGCCGTGGTCAAATCACCGCAATCCGTGGTCTTGTAAAACCGTTTCATCGACCCGCCGAGCCGCAGCGTGCATAGTTTCGCAAAATCGGGTGGCGGAACAATCTGAGCCATATTTCTCTCGTTTCTGTCAGCCCTTCCAGCCGGGGTTTCGGGAACCGGAAGGAGCGTTTGGGTTGGGGAAGCCGGGTTCATGAGGGGCCTGCCCGGGATATTGGCTAAAACCACCCGACTCGGGCCGTGAAAAATCACCAGAATATCCCGATTCGGGGGAACCACCACCCGGGCTATCCCCGGGATATCCCGGGGAATAGCCCGAGCGCGGGGCAGCATAATCCGGGTACGACCCGTATCCCCCAGAACTGTATCCAGAGCCACCCTCGAAACTATACGGGTCGCCACCCTCGAATCCCGGCTGACCCGGGGTATCACCTGGTGGCGGGGTTTCGGGCTGACCCCTCATGAAGTCGGAACCACCCGGAAGCTGCGCGGGGCGAGAAGCAGCCTCGATATAACCCGCCGGTCCGTCGAAACCACCCGACCCGGGCGAACCAGCGCCCGCACCGTAGTCAGCGTATTCCCCCGAAGACATCCCGTAACCCGGGTAACCATAACCCCCATACATGTAGTATTGCGGGTCATATCCGTATTCCCCGCCATAAGAATCGTAGGAATTGGGATACCCCGCCTCCCCGTACCCCATTGAACCGTAGGCACCGTATCCGTAAGCGGGATCGACATACATCGAATCGCCGTAGGCGGGGTCGCCGTAAGCACCCCCATAACCCGGGTTACCATAGCCGTCGCCCATGTCGCCGTAACCCAAATCGGCATAGCCATAGGGGTCATAACAGTTATAGGTTTCGTATCCGTAGCCTCCGTATTCATCGGGATAACCGGGGTAACCGTAATACCCATAGGCTTCCATGGCGCTTTGCTGCATCGCGGCCATCTCGGACATTTGTTTTTCCTGAAGCTCTATCTGTTCCTTCTTTTCGTCGTATTCCTCCCAGGCCGCGATGGTTTGCTGGTCAAGCCCCACTACCGAAGTCGCCTCGGTTTGCCCCAACAAGTTACGCAGATTCTCGTCAACTTCCGCTTCGGCTCCCTCAGCTTCGTCCGGCTCGTTTTCCTCGCCGCCTCGCCCCAAGCCAAAACGCCCCCACCAGTTGGAAGACCCGGCCTCGTGCTGGGTTTCAACCCGAGCTAAATTCGAGGCCACGCCTTCATTCAAGCGGGCGCGACGCTCGGCCAGGTCTCGAATAGCCTCGCGGATTTCACGCAAGCCCTCGACTTCTTCAACCGACAGGGACATCCCGGCACGATCCGCAATTCGTGCCATATACATGTACGCCGCCAAGACTTCATCCGGCGAGGATCCCGTCCCCGGGGCGGTCAGCTCCTCGCGCGGCGGGGTCTGAGAGAAAATCGCGGCCAAAAAATTCTTGGTGGGTCGCGGCGTGGAACCCGCGATAATCTCGTCGTCATCCATCCCCAACAAATCCTGGAAGTTCTTGAGACTAAACAAATCCGGTTCGCGTTTTACATCCAGCACCCGCGTCTCGATATTCTTCATCAAGCGTTGCGAAGGATTGCGTTTCCCAACCAATACCCACGTCGGAATCAAAGCCAACACCAAAGTCACCAGCGACACCGCCCAGCTCAACACGAAAGACAGCGCCGCCAAGACAAAAGGTGCGCTTTCGTACTGCAACTGTGCCAAAAACTGTAGGCAGCGCGATACCCCCGCCCCCAGGAATACAGTGGAAATCTGTTGCACATGCCCCAAGTCGACTCGACGCAGCTGCATGTCAATCGCCAGCGGCACCCCCGGAACCGGGGGTCGCCTAGAGATTTTAGTCTGGATATAAATCGACATCCCCAGGAAAAAAAAGCCTTCCACCGTGTAGTAAAACACCGTTTTCACAATTTCGCTGGCACTGACCGAAGACGTGGCCGGTTTGAAAAACAATCCCCCCACTACTAGCGCGAACTCGGTGCAAACCCAAATCATCATCACCACGACCCACACCCGCAACCGAATCCGCGGTGAGACAATCCACGAACGGCGGGGGAACCAGTGGGTGGGACGCGGAAACCATATGTGTACCGAAAACAGGTGCGGCAACAGATACGAAATCCCCACCACCATCACCACCATGGTCGACATGGCGTTGGCGGCGACATCCGAAATCAGCCCCACGGTATTCAGCCAGGCCAACACGGCGGGTGCCAGCATCAGTGAAATCAGGGCAAACGCCAGCGCGATGTGAAATACCCACTGTTGCTGGGTGATGGCTCGCCGGTGGTGTATCGGCATGGCACGCGGCACATGCGGACGCGCCACCACAACAATCACGAAAATCACCAGGATAAACGGAATCGGCCCCCAAGTCACAAACAGTTGAATCAGCCACGACACCACATTGGATGGGGCACTCAACCACTCTGAAAACACTGTTCGCTCCTTGTTTAAATACGCGGCTCGGCTGTGAGGAGGTGCCCATCCGGGCAGGTCATCGAGTTGGCGGTTTCGGCTTCATGAGTCGCCATCCGGCAATCCCGGCGTATTCCGTGCCGCTTAACTGATTTTATCGCCTAATTGGTGCCGGGCGGACATTTTAACCAGTCATCAATTTCGGCTTCCAGTCGTTTCTTAGTGGAGTCACTGGCTAGCGAGGCTTTTACCGAAGCCTTCGCCAGCGCAGCCAGCTGCGCATCGGCTAGTTGGTGCTGGTCACGAGCAGTGGCGTATTGGTCTAGCAGCCGCGAGAGGAACAGCAGCGGGTCGTCCGCTCCCAGCGCAATAGTAGCCCCGGCTTGGATGAGTTTCGCCAGCGGCACATCTTTCAAAGTATCATACACCCCCAGGGACACATTCGAAGCCGGGCAGACTTCCAAGGCAATCCCCTGGTTGACAATGGATTCTAGGAGTGCCGGGTCTTCGGCCACCCGCACCCCGTGTCCAATCCGACTAGGATGCAAATACTGCACCACTTCCCGGATATGATCTGGTCCCAATAGTTCCCCGCCGTGCGGCACCAGAGCCAAACCTGCACGCCGGGCAATTTGGAAGGCCGGTTCGAACTGAGCCGTGTTCCCGGCGCGTTCATCGTTAGACAACCCAAAACCAACTACCTGACCCGGCTGATCCCCCGCGTAGCGCACCGCCAGACGCGCCAGAATCCGCGCATCCAGCGGGTTTCGCATCCGCGAAGCCGCCACAATCACCCCGACTTCCACCCCGGTCGCGGCGGTGGTAGCTTTGGCTTCGTCCAGGATTATTTCCAACGCCGGGGTCAACCCGCCCACATGCGGGGCATAGGACGTGGGGTCAACCTGGATTTCCAGGTGCCGTGACCCTTCCGCCGCGTCGTCTTCGGCCGCCTCGCGGATAATGCGGCGCATAATAGTTTCCGAATTCACGAGGTGCCGGGCCAAATCATAGGATCGTTGGAAACGGAACCAGCCGCGTTCATCGGCCGGAACCCTAAGAGGGTCGCCCGAACCCATAAACTTCGGCAGCCGTGTCCCCTGGGTTTCGGCTAGCTCCCGCAAGGTTTCGGGGCGCATCGCGCCGGTAAAATGCAGGTGAAGGTGCGCTTTGGGCAGTCGCCGCAGGTCTCGCTTCGCTTCCATCCCTCCAGCTTACCCGGTAAATTCCCCCACTCACCGCCCGCTTCCCATGCTCCCTTTCCCTTCTACGCCCAGATTTCCTTGCAGTTTTCTTTCCCCCTACCCCGGCAACGCTCACTTCTCTTCGCGACGCTTCCCCGGACGCTCGGTGACTCGCGAGTGCTTTTTCGCTCGGTGCACGGTTCGGCGGCGGTTCGAGCTAATGGGGCCCCGCTCTGTTTTTCTAGGCAACAAGTTGCCAAGAAAAACTACGAGCACCCATAGGCTCTTCACCGTCCGCCTTCCCCGCGCGCCTTCGCTTTTCCTCAGCTACGTATTTCTTCCGTGCCTTCACCCCGCGCGTAACGACGAAGCGTTGGGAGTGCGCGCAGCGAGACTGAGGGGGGAGACTTTTGCTATAATTTATAGCAAAAGTCGGGGGGAAGCTTCCCCCGCCGTCTCGCTAGCGTACTCCCCGCAAGTCGTAGCGCGGAATATCTAGAAAAGAAGGGATGGGAGCGAAGCGCGACAGGACGGCTGGCCGCAAAGCTAAGGGAAGGCCGGGAAGGGAGATTTGGGCGTAAATTTCGGATGGCACCTCATGAAGCCGCCGGATTAGTAGCCAGCCATTTTTTCGAGGCGACGGATGCGCTCGTCCATCGGAGGATGGGTCGAGAACAGGTTTTTGACGTTGAAGGGGTTCGCAATCATCATCGAGGAAACCGTCTCGCGCTGTGGAGTGGAAGGCAAAGGGGTGCTGGCAATCCCGGTTTCCAGTTTCTTTAGAGCCGAAGCCAAAGCCAACGGGTCGTTCGCCAGGCGGGCGCCGTCCTCGTCCGCATCGAACTCGCGGGTTCGCGAAATCGAAAGCTGAATCAAGGATGCCGCGAAAGGAGCCACTAAAGCCAACAGAATCCCCATCCCGCCATTGCCTTCCCGGTCGCGACCGCCCCCGAAAAACAGGGCAAACTGGGCAATCGAAGTAATCACCCCGGCAATTCCCGCCGCCACCGAGGAAGTCAGAATATCGCGGTTATAAACATGGGACAGTTCGTGGCCAAGAACCGCTCGCAATTCGCGCAGTTCCAACAAATCCATAATCCCCTCGGTTACACACACCGCCGCATGTTCGGGGTCACGTCCCGTCGCGAAAGCATTGGGAGTTTTGGTGGGGGCAATGTAGAGTTCCGGCATGGGCTGCCCGGCCTGGGTAGCGAGATTTTGTACTATTTGGTACAGTTCGGGGGCTTCGGCCGGGGACAACGGGCGCGCCGACATGGCACGCAAAGCAATCTTGTCCGAATTCCAATACCCCACAGCGGTTTGAACCAGCGCTATCGCCGCGAAAACCAAAATCCACACGGCACTGCCAGTACCGCGGGCAATCAAAGCCCCCACCGCTAGTAACACCATCCACAGCACGCCAATCAGCGCCGCAGTTTTCAACCCGTTGTAATGTTTGGTCACGTCTTTATGCTAACAGCGCGGCGCAAAAAGTGCCCAGGAAAGAATCGTCCCGGGGGATGATTTGCGAGTCTCGATAAACCCCCATGGACACATAGCGTCAAGATTACTTGACGACTCGCAGCTGTCCGAGCCTGTGACCTGGGGGTTTACTTAGCCTAATATTTTAGCAAAACGCTTATGTGTCCGCCGTCTTTAAGCAACCCAGATTAGAGACCTACGTCGTACCCCAAATGGCACCTCATGAACCCGGCGCCCCCGGCGAATCCACCGTACCCGCCAAACGCGACGGACGCGGCTTATTCTTCCCCGGCGGCAACTTGTCCAAACCGGGATTTTCGAAATTCTTCCAGCGCGTAATCGGAAAATACCGGAACAAAGCACGACCCACAAGCTGTTGCTCGTTGACAAAACCACCGTTTTCGTCATCCTGATGATACCGAGAATCCCCGGAATTATCCCGGTTGTCACCCATCACCCAGTACTTGCCTTTCGGCACCACCACGTCAAAAGGAAACGGCATGGATTTGAGCCCATCTTTAAGATACGGCTCGTCCAAAGGCTTGCCATTAAGCAATATCCGATTCTTGGCATCACAACACTTCACCGAGTCTCCGCCCACACCGATAACCCGTTTCACCAAATATCCCCCGGGATATTCGGGACGAATCCGCAGTAAACGCAGCCCCTTGTCAACGGCTTGCCCCAGGGCGGTCGCGTCGAAACCCGTGGGATTATCACTCTTGTATTCCGGGGGCAGCCAGTTATAGCGATCCTCGAACACCACAATGTCGCCACGTCGCACCGGCTGGAAGTTTTTCATCTCAGAGACAACGATTTGATCCCCGCGCAGCAGCGTATTTTCCATGGATTCCGAAGGAATCTTGAACTGTTGAAACATAAATGCCTTGATACCAGTGGTAATCAACAGCGTAGCGACAACCCCAACCAGAATGTCTTTCCACCAAGGACTTTGTTTGCGGTGTTTCTTTTTTTCTTCCCTCTTAGCAACCCGGCGGGCGCGGCGGGCGACACGGCGGCTGTGGGCAGCTTGGTTCGCCCCCTGGTTCGGCATTTCGGTGGTTTCACTCACGTCTTCGATTCTATCGGTATTACCCACCACTGCGCCGCAGCTAGGCCGTAGTCGAGCCGGATGCTAGATGGTGATATCCACGCGGTTGCGCGCGGCCTCCTGGACAGCGGCAGTCAGGAAGGCGATGGTTTGGCTGGTGTTTTCCCCGCTGATAACACTGGTAGTGTTCAGCTCCGCAACTTTAGTGGTTACTGATTGGGGCTTGCCGCCGATAATCAGTTCATCTACTAGCGGTTTCGGGGTCGCGGCGGGCAGGCGACAGACGCCCCCTTCGCACACCACGCCGGCCGGGACATCGGCAATCTGCAAGCGCGATTCAAGACCGGTATTACCCGTAATACCGGCATTCACCAGCTGGTTCACAGCCATCCTTTCTCTGTTGTTTCCAGTCCCGCGAGGGGATTTCAAAGTTTTTTCGCCAGAGCCTATCGGTTCTTTGGCTTCATAAGATGAATTCGACCGCGTGGTTGGCAATATTAGGATTCCGCCGGTGAACATTATTCGGGTTCATGAGGTGCCATTCGGGGTTTGCGGCGTTTTGCCGGGGATTTCTCGCAGGTCAAGTTTCGCCAATTTTTGCCTGGGGGCGTGTGGGATACTGGAGGCGTTGAGCATTTTGGGACAGGGCAGTTTCCCAGAAAGGCAGGGTGAACGGTGACGATTGAGAGGAATGCTGCTCGCGCTTTTACGGCGCGCTGGGCGGGGCACGGTTATGAGAAGGGCGAAGCCCAGAAGTTTTGGCTGGATTTGTTGGAACACGTTTTAGGATATAAACAGACGGAATCAGTTGTTTGAGCATCATTTGCCTGGCGGTGGGTTTATTGACGTGTGGGTTCGTGATAAGGATGGTGGCGATGATGAAAACCTTTACAGTTACGGCGCAGCGTGCCGGTAGGTGGTGGGCGTTGGAATGTGCCGAGGCTGAAAAGCTGGTGGCTTCTGCGGCATCAAGTTCCCGGTTGGTAGCCAAAGAAATGAAAGACGATGGTTTCACCTTGCGTGATATTGGGCAAGTTATGGGTATTTCCTACCAGCGTGCGGGGCAACTCGTGGCCGCCTGCAACAGAGATTGATAGTTAAATACAGTTTCATCCCACCAGCCGTGCCCCAGGTGGGGAGTCGTTAACCGCATTGCGCGGGGGATCCCGGATGGCACCTCATGAACCCGACTTTTAGCGGTATATCTGGCTATGGTCGCACTTCCACCTTGAATCCGGGAAGGCTGAGCTGGTTGATGTATCACTGCTATACTAGAGATATGTTTGGGATAGGGAGAAAGGCTGATGGAGATGGCTAGTGCTGATGTTGCTGTGAAAGCGCCAGTGAAGGATCAGGTTGTGGTGCGGGTGCCTCGGGAGGTGAAGAAGCGCGCCGAGGTGGCGTGCAAGGCTATGGGGCTGCCCATGTCCTCTGCGATTACTGGCTTTTTGCGCTATATCGGTGATGAACAGCGTATCCCCTTTGAATTCTCCGCGCCGCGAGACTCGTTTTATGACCCGGCACATATCGCTGAGCTAGAGAGGCGTGCCGCCGACATGGAAGCAGGGTTGCATATGCGCACTCATGAACTCATTGAGGTTCACGGTGATTAAAGCTTGGCATGATATGGCTTGGCAAGAGTATCTATCCTGGCAAAACCAGGATAGGAAGACCCTCAGGAGAATAAACCGACTTTTGACGGATATAGACAGAAATGACTACAACTGCACCGGCAGTCCAGAGTCTCTCAAAGGTAATCTGCAAGGTTACTGGAGCGTAAGAATCGACAAGAAGAACCGCATCGTTTTCCGCATTAAAGATGGCATCCTGGAAATAATCGAGTGCGGCGGCCATTACGAGAACAGTTGAGCATCACATGGACTACAAGCCGAGTTCCGGACTGTAGTATCGTGTGAATCATCAGTCCTAAACGACACAGTAACCATTGCGAATCCTTCTCGCGCAGTTGTCAATAGCTGAAAGAGAAATCCCGCCAAACGGCTCGCGTCCTAGTGCAGGCTGGAATCACCCAACGTGATGCCGCTAAATTGATGGGAATCTCTAACCAGCGTTTCTCCCAGCTAGTCAACGCCTAGAATAAATCATCATGAGAGCCGGTTCTGGACAAAACCAGCAGCAGCTCATCGCGCTCGATACGATAAATCACCAGCCAGTCCGCTTCAACATGTATTTCGCGGTAGCCTTGCCAGTTTCCTTTCAAGGCGTGGTCACGGTAGCGGGTGCGCAGCTCGGTGCGGTTTTGTTCTAAGAGAGCCTCGATAGCCTGGGCTAATTTCGAGGCATCGTAGTGTTTCTTGAAAAGTGCTTTAGCGTCGCGTTTGAACTGGTTGGTGCGAAAGACCCTAGTCAGCTGCATTGAGATCCGCCATGAGGTCGGCCACGCTATCGAAGTAAGCGCCGGTGCGGGTTTCGGCTTCTGTTCTTGCCAACGCGTTAGTGGCGCTGCCTCGGTGTGGAGTGAAGGGGATGCCGTTGCTGGCTATTGACTGGCGCAAAAACAGGTTAATCGCACTGCTCATGTCCAGACCCAAGTCTTGAAACAGCTTCGCAGCCCGGGTTTTCGTCTGGTCGTCAGTCCTAAACGACACGGTAACCATCGCAAATCCTCCTCGCGCAGTTGTCAATACGTTGTATATATTCTAGCGCTTTTCGGTGCGCGTTGCTCACAGTTTCATGAGGTGCCAGCCGGAAATCCAGGCTGCTGTCGCACTTCCACCTCGAGTCCGGGTTTACTAGGCAAGAACTGCCTATCGTGATAGGGTATTTTCGCGAAGCGGGGAGCGGTGTTCAAGAAACTCAAGCAAGCCGCCAGAGCCGCAGGTAAAGAGTTTTACCTCGAGGAACGCACCCGCCACCCCAATGTCACTATCAGGCAACCGCACGGATTCACTAGACTCTGGCCAGGTTCAAAATCGGGTATTCACCTGGCAGGATTGAGTGAAAATATTGAATTTGAGGTAAAAAATCGCCCGAAATCACAAAATTCTCACCAGTTTTTGCCACAAAGCAGCGAACGGAGGGTGACACTCGCCCAAACATTTGAGAATAGGCGTGTCAATGGCATAGCCTTGGAAACGTGAGTGAAACCGCAGGGGCTGTTGATGCCCTGGAAGAAAAACTGACCGAGGCACTGGAGCGTGTCGAGGCGCGCCTGGTCGAAGAAACCCGCACTGCCGCCGAAAACACCACCGAGATTGTTTCCCACCTGCGTGCCGCCGGCGGGAAACGGATGCGACCGCTACTGGTGTTGCTGATTTCCCAGCTGGGCAAGGCCGGGGGCGACGCGCCCATTAGCGAGGATTTGATTGCAGCTGGGGTGGCAGTTGAGCTGACGCATTTGGCTTCGCTCTATCACGATGATTTGATGGACGACGCCACGGTACGCCGGGGGGTCACCGCCGCGCATGTGAAGTGGAATAACACCTTGGCGGTGATGGCCGGGGATTTGATTTTCGCCCGCGCTTCGCTGATTGTCTCCGATTTTGGCCGCAAGTTGATGAAACACCATGCGCGGACCTTCCAGCGGCTGTGCCTGGGTCAGATGCACGACATTTTGGGGCCGGGCGCGACCGACGACCCGATTGATTTTTATCTGCACGTATTGCGCGAGAAAACCGGGTCGCTTATCGGCACGGCGGCGCTCTACGGCGCAGCCCTGTCCGGGTGTTCACCCGAAATCTGTACGGCCGTCACCGCTTTTGGTGAAGATCTGGGGGTCGCGTTTCAAATCGCCGATGACGTGCTGGATTTGCGTTCCACCGCTGCCGTTTCCGGGAAAACGCCCGGCGCGGATTTGCGCGATGGTACCAAGACCTTGCCGGTATTACTGTTGGAAAAGTCCGTGGCGGCGGGGGGCGCTTCGGATGCCGACAGGCACCTCATGAAAATGATTGGGGATCATGAGGCGCTATCCGCCGATGCGGCTCTGTCCGAAGTCGTCGACCGGCTCGCGGAGCATCGGGTGACCCGGGAGACTGCCGCGCTAGCCGAGACCTGGGTGGAGCGGGCGCTTGGGCACCTGGCGGTGCTGCCCGAGGGCGCGGTCAAGTCCGCGCTCACCGAGTTTTCCCGCCAACAAATCAACCGCCTCCACTAGCTTTCCGCTTGCCGCTCGGCTGCGGAGTGTACTGGAGACTATGACCATCCGCATCCCGCGTCAACTACGGAAGGGACGACAGTGAATGCTCATACCGTTGTGAATTGCGTAGGCACGCTTGATGATAGCGTCAAAATAAAAGTAAGCTCCAGTATGCACACTACAAGTGGGCGAGTTGGGAAAACATCCACGAGGGAGGGATATAAAAGGGTTAAAGGTTATGGCGATTTGGCATGCACATGGAATATAGAAACATATTATGCAGTTGCAGACGTCGAAATCTGGTATCCCGCCCCCTATGCGAGACCCTATGATTCATTTAGATACAGAAGCAAATTTAGGAAATTTAAGAAGAACGATAGCGGGAAATGTATACCGGTTGGAAAGGCAGTTGATAACCTGTAGTGTAGGGCTTGATAGAAACTTTTACAGCAAACAGCCATGAAGGAAATCTAAAATGATACTCAGGTTAATGGTAGGGTGAGTCTGTGCGCAAAATTTCGCAAGAAGAGGCTGAGTGGTTTGCGAGCTGGATGAATTCACAATCAACGCCGCCAATCTATTCAAAATACACAATTATTATTCCGCACGGAGAAAACACTATAGACTTCAATAGAGAATTCCCCGTACAAGGCTCCACATCGACATCGACCGAATGCCTCATTTCACCGCAACAAGCGAAAACATTGGATAGGACTTTTCTAAATCACCTCGCCGCAGAAACACCCTGCTGTTTAGCCATGTACGCCGGCTTTATCCACACAGCCTGGGGGGCAAAAAATAATTTCTATGAACCCGAGGGCACCTGGATGTTTGGTCTACTGAATTACGTGCTTTTCGCTACCAGTTTAGCTGAAGGCAGCTTCGGAGCCACAGAAGAAAGATGGCGGGGTGTCCTTACGGAACGTAGTTACCTGTGGGCCGAAGATCACTCCTGGTTCGCCTCCGCAAACCCAGATGCAGCCGGAACTATCGTAGGAACAGAAAGTAACGACCTGGCTAAAGCACTCCTGAACGAAAAAACCTTACGCGCGGTCTCGATACCGTATATAACCCTAAACGGTTTTACATAAACGGGTACGGATAACTCAACCAATCACCGCGTCTCTCCAGCCGTAATTCCCATTCGCAAAGGCCGCACGACAAAAGGTGAGCTGCGGGAAATCGGCGGCGCAGCGAGAGCGCCACGCGAGTTAGCGAAGACGGTGCAGCAACGGTGCAGCAATGTGCGACGCAAACGCGGGACTGGGGGGGGTGAAAGTTTTTGCACCAGCAAAAACTCGAGGGGCTGCGCCGCGCGGTGTCAGCCGCATATCGGCGCAGTAACTGGCGAAGGCGATTAAGCGGCGGCAACGATTTGCCGTCGCCGCCGAAGCACTAAAACACCCCCTCTCCGTCCCGCGTGCGCGCACATGCGAACCGTCGAGCGGCGAGCCGCCATAGCTACGCGAAGAGGGCGAGGACGGGCTGGACGAAGATACCGAGCGCCACGGTCCCCACGGCGCAGAGCACCACGACAGCCTTGGTCAATAGGTCGCCGGAACCGACGGAGGCGGTTTCCGCGCCGGGCTCTACCATGAACATCCGCATGATGACCCGGAAATAGAAGAACGCGGTGGCTACCGAAGCCAGCAGTCCCAGCAACACCAGCTCCCCGGCTCCGAGCTGCAAGCCCTCGCGGAACACCAGGAATTTCCCGATGAACCCACCCGTGAACGGGATGCCGGCGAAGGACATCAGGAACACGGCCATGGCCGCACCCAACACGGGATGCCGCCGCCCCAGGCCGTCCCAGGCGGACAACTGAGTGGCCTCGCCCAAAACTGTGGCATCGGCCGATTCCTCGCGCACCACCGAAATCAGGGCGAATGCCCCGATAGTGGCCACCCCGTAGGCTAGGACATAGAACAGCACGGCCACAGACGTGGCGGGTGCCGACCCCACCAGGGCAACCAGGATGAAACCGACATGCGCCACCGAGGAATACGCCAGCATCCGCTTGATGTCGGTCTGTACCACCCCCAGGAAGGTGCCCACCAGCACCGTGGCAACAATCACTGCCCATAGGAGAATCGACAAATCCCAAGACAAAAGACCAGTCACCATCATGGACAAACGCACCAGTACCGCAAATGCCGCGACTTTCACCCCGGAGGCCATGAAACCGGATATCGGGGCGGGCGCCCCCTGATATACGTCAGGAGCCCAGGCGTGGAAAGGCACCGCCGACACCTTAAAGAACAGGCCGACCAGCAGCATTGCCACGCCCACCAGCAGCATCCAGTCCAGGCCAGGGGCGACAGCTGCCAACTGGGTTATCTGCGCCAGATTCAAGGTTCCAGTGAACCCATAAATCAGGGCGATACCCATCAGGAAGAACGCGGAAGCGTAGGCACCCAGCAAGAAGTACTTAAACCCGGCCTCCTGGGACAAAAGCCGGCGCCGGCGTCCCATCGCCCCCAGGACATACAGTGGCAGGCTCATAATCTCTAGGGCTACAAAGAGCATCAACAGGTTCCCGGCCGCGATGAACGCCATCATTCCGCCGGTGGAAAACAGCAGTAGCGCATACATTTCAGTGCGCTGATACCGGGTCTTCATGGCATAGTTTTCTTGGGGGGAACCGGGAATATCAGCGGCCTGGGGGGCGAATGACCCGTCAACTGGTTCGGCGCGTCCCAGCACTACCAAGGCGGCCAGAATCGCGATGACCAGCAGCACCGCTTGAAAACCCAGGCTAAGCCGGTCTTCTATCAAGACACCGACCGCCAAAGCCCGACGCGCGCCGCCCGACACGGCGGTCAGCCGCCAGCCTACCAATGCCAAGGCCGCCACCAGCGACAGCAGCATAATCACGCCGTTGACGATGCTGCGCACGGCCGCGCTGGGCAAGGCCTCGACCAGGGTAGCCAGCACTGCCGCGCCCATCACCACAATAATCGGAGCCAAGCCGTCCCACTCCACGACGGGCGTGGCGGCTATCACGGGAAGTATCGCGTTTAGCATTACTTAGTGCTCCCTTCAGCGTGGTTTTCGGTTGGGTTTGCGGCATCCTTTTCATGAGGTGCCATTTGTCTGGTGCCCATAGACCCCAGATGCGGGCTTTGTACCGCATACATTTCGGCCGCATCGGGTTTCATCAAGTCGAGGGTGGGACCGGGCAGGAACCCGAGTCCCAACATAGCGAGTATTACTGGCACCATGATGAGTTTTTCTCGCGACCCCAAATCCGGGGCAGTGCGCACCCGGGCATCTGTCGGGCCAGTGAACAGATTTTGATAAGGCAACAGCAGGTACACGGCGGCCAATACTACCCCGAGTACCGCAAACAGTGCGGCGGCGAGGGAAACCTTGAAAGTGCCCACCAAAATCAGGTATTCCGGCAGGAATCCAGACAGACCGGGCAATCCGATAGCCGCGAGCCCGGAGGTCAGGAACAAACCGGCCAGGGTCGGGGTGACGCGCTGGAACCCGGAATAGGCCGCAATTTCTTGCGTCCCACCGCGTTCGGTGAGCCAGCCAGACAGCAGGAACATCCCGGCGATGGACACCCCGTGTGCCACCATGTAGAGCATCGCGCCTTCTATAGCCGTCTGGGAGCCGATATACAAGGCCATCACCATGAAGCCGAAGTGTGAAATGGAGGTAAAGGACACCAAGCGCATTAAATCCTTTGAGGCGATGGCGGCTAATGCCCCCCAGAGGATTGAAATCACCGCCAGCACTATCACCAACGGCGCCACCGCAGCCGAAGCAGCGGGGAAAAGCTGCCAACAGAACATAATCATGCCCCAAGTGCCGACCTTGTCCAACACCCCGACCAGCAGCACCGAGGTGCCACCTCGCGCCACTGCGGCGGTGGTGGGCAACCAGGTGTGCACCGGCACCATCGGGGCTTTAATCGCGAAAGCCAGCAAAAACGTCCACATGGTGAAGTAGGCCAGCGGGTTGGATCCTAAATCCAAGGCAGTGAGGTTATCCATGTGGAACAGCCCGGCCGGGGACTTCGTTACGGGCGCGGCGCCAACATAGACCGCAATCACCCCGAAGAGCATCACCAGCCCGCCAGCCAGGGAATAGAGCACAAACTTAATGGCGGCGTGGCGGCGACGCGCCGCCTCGCCGTGGCCAAAGCGCCCCACCAGGAAGTACAGCGGAACCAGCATGGCTTCGAAAGTTAGATAGAACAGCAGTAAATCCCGCGCGGTGAAAATCAGCACCATGCAGGCCTCGAGGCCGAGTATCAGTCCCGCGTAACCGGCGCGCGCGTCGGCATCCTGGTCTTCACGCCAAGACGAGAGTATCACCAGGGGGGTAAGCGCGGTGGCGAGGATAATCATCACCAGTCCCAAGCCGTTTACTCCCAGCGCCCAGGACAGGCCGATGGCCGGAATCCAGGGATAGGATTCGCCCAGCTGGAAGGCGGGAGCCGCCGCCGGGTTATAACTGGTGGCGGCCGCTACCAGCACCCCAGCCAGTTCCACCAGGGATACCGCCAGCGCTATCTCGCGTCCCAGGGGACGCAGCGGCTTGACCAACCACAACACCAGGGCAAAGACCAGCGGCCAGGCAACCAGGAGTGTCAGCCAGGGAATCGAACTGGCGGTGGGCAGAGTTGTTTGGGAAAAAACCATGTTCATTGTGTTACCTCTTCCTCACAGCCTGGTCACCAACACCAAGCACAGCGCTGCCACGGTTCCCGCCAGAGTCCAGGCAGCATAGCGACGCGGGGCACCGGTATGAACCGCCGAGCCGATACGCCCCAGCCACTGGGTCAGCCAACCGGTGGCCTCTACCAGACCATCCACCACCCGGCTATCGGTAACTTCCACGCCGCGCGCCAAGGTCATCACCGGAACAATCACGACTTTTTCGTTGACCACGTCTTGATACAGGTCATTTCGCGCGGCACTGACAATCGCGCCAGCCGCAGGGATAGCCCGACTAACTTCGCGGCGCAAGAACAGGACATAGGCCAGCAGCGCGCCAATAACTACGACCGTCAAAGTGAGAACCAACAGTACCATTTCTGGCAAGACGGGTTCGGGGTGGGCGGCGTGTTCCCCACTGGCGCCTAATGAAGCCGCACTTACCGAAAGCACCGGATCGAGCCACTGCACGAAAACGTTCCCCACCGACAGTACCCCACCAGCGGCAATCGAAAACACCGACAAAACCAGCAGCGGCACCGTCATCCAGGCGTTAGCCTCGTGCGGATGCACCGGGGCACCCTCTAGCTCGGTAGTCCAACGCGGGGAGCCGTGGAAAATCAAGAAGAACAGCCGCGACATATAGAACGCGGTGATACCCGCGCCAACCAGCGCGGTCAAGCCAAAGACCCAGGGATACCATTCACCGTAATGCGGATTTGGCAAGAAAGCCGCCTCGATGATTTTATCCTTCGAGAAGAACCCGGAAAACGGCGGAATCCCCAAGATGGCCAACCAGCCCACCAGGAAGGCGAACCAGGTGATTTTCATGACCCGGCGTAAGCCCCCGAAACGGCGCATGTTGACCTGGTCACTCATGGCGTGCATCACACAACCGGCCGCCAAGAACAACTGTGCCTTGAAGAACCCGTGCATCACCAGGTGGAAGATGGCGAAAGCCCACCCCACCGGGCCTAAGCCCGCGCCCAGCATCATGTAGCCAATCTGGCTCATGGTAGAAGCCGCGAGCACCTTTTTCATGTCGTCCTTGGCGCAACCCACCACGGCACCGAACACCAGGGTAATCGCCCCGATAATCGCCACCGCCAGCGCGGCCACCGGGGTTTGCACATAAATCGCGCCGGATCGCACCATCAGGTACACCCCGGCGGTAACCATCGTAGCCGCGTGAATCAGCGCGGAAACCGGGGTCGGACCAGCCATCGCGTCCCCCAGCCAGGCCTGCAAAGGGAACTGGGCGGATTTACCACAGGCCGCCAACAGCAAGAACATGCCAATGAACGTTGCCCAGGGAATACCACCACTGTTTCCGGCGGGTTCCCCCAGCACGGTGGCGAAATCCACCGCGCCGAAACGCGCAAACATCGCCATCATCGCTATCAAGAGTCCCAGGTCACCCACCCGGTTCATCACAAAGGCTTTCTTGGCGGCCAGGGCATTGTTGTGCACCTGGTTCCAAAAGCCAATCAGCAAATACGACGCGAGCCCCACGCCTTCCCAACCCATGAACAGCACCAGATAGGAATTACCCAAAACCAAGGTCAGCATCGCCGCCACAAACAGGTTCAGATAGGCAAAAAAGCGGCGCCGATCCGGGTCATGTTCCATGTAGCCCACGGAATACACGTGAATCAGCGAACCCACGAAAGTTACCAGCATCACGAAAGAAATCGACAAGGGATCAAGCAGCAACCCGAAATTGACCTGCAGTTCCGTGCCGGGCAGCCACTGCCACAGGGTCACAGCTTGCGCCCGCGCCTCGGGGGCACGCCCCAGCATTTCCACGAGCACGCCCCCGCCAATCCCAAAGGCCACCCAGGAAGCCAGCACCGACAGCCAGTGACCCCAGGCATCCACGCGTCGCCCCGCCACCAGCAGGAACAGGGCGCTGACCAGCGGAATCGCTATCATCAGTCCGGCGTAATTCGTTATCCCGGTCGCGGCTCCGTATTGCAGTTGAGCCGCCACTGTGGATAAAGTCGGCAGCGCGGCCGGCACCTCATGAACCGGCGCCCCGGCGAGCGAACCGACCGGCGCCCCGGCGAGCGAACCGACCGGCGCCCCGGAAAAAGCCCCGGCGACCGCCCTGACGGGCAAATCCGACACCGCCATCGCACCAAAAATATGTGCTAACGTGTTCATTCTTTCCCCCTATCCGTTCAAAAGCTTGAAATCATCCACCGAAGTGGTCCGCCGCGAGCGGAACAGGGACACTATCAAGGCCAGGCCGACCACGACTTCCGCCGCCGCCACGACCATCACGAAAAACGCCATGACCTGACCGTCAAGATTGTGGTTAATCTGGCTCAAAACCACCAAAGCCAGGTTGCAGGAATTCAACATAATCTCTACCCCCATCAGGGCAATCACGGCGCTGCGATGCAGCAACACCGTCAGCGCGCCAATCGCGAATAAGCCCAGCGCCACGTAAACCAGGAACATCAGGGTCATGATTGGGCTCCTTTCTTGGTGTCGCCAGGTTTCTTGACCGGGTCTCCCGCCGCGCCGTTCGCACCGTCAACACTGTTGGGGCTGTTCGCGCCGCCGCCATCGGGGTTCGCCTCGGTTTGTCCCGCCGCCAGTTCCGGATTCATGAGGGGCTGGCCGATTTCCGGGGCATCCTCTCCGGGCATCCCCCAAGCCTGAGATCGGGCAACCGCGTGAGTGGCTTTCACCCCGTGCAGCCCGACCCCGCCGCTGGCCTCGGTCGCCAAAGCCCGCGCTGCCCAGGGCGAGGCTTCGCCCAAAGTGCGGGCTTCCCCGCGCACCCGTATGACGCGCGGCACCGAACTTTCCTCGGGGCGTTGGGTTTCGCCGTTGATAGCCGGCACATCCAGGGCGTTGGTTTGCGCATACACCCCGGGGGGAACCTGCTGGCCAACCAAAGTACCCTTGTCACGATAGGCTTTCATGCGTTGTTCCACCACGAAACGCTGGGTCAAACGCGGCAACAACGCATCGGAATGTGTCAAGGTCATCGCCCCGACCGCCGCGATAATCAACAGGCATGCCACCATCTCCATCGGGAAATAGTACTGGTTGATTATCGCGCCGGCGATTTGCACCGGGTTATCCGCCGGATTATCCGGAGCCTTAATCAACGCGTTCATCGTGGTGTGGCTCGCGGCCACTATCGCCAGGATTGCCAGCGCCACAGCCATCAGGACAGCCGCCACCACCGTGACCCGCTCGGATTCACGCGGGGCATCTATAGATTGCACCCCGACCAGCATGATGACAAACAGAATCATCATCATAATCGCCCCGGTGTACACCACAATCTGGACGGCACCCAGGAACTCGGCTCCCAGCGAAAAGTAAATCCCCGCCAGGGAAATCATCATGCCCAGCATGTAGACAGCCGCATGTACCGCCCGGCGGGAAAACGCCACGGACAGGCCACAAACCAGCGCCGCCCCCGAGGCCACCGCCAGGAATATCGCCTGTCCCAGGGGGATTTTCGCCAGCGGTAAAACCGCCGGTACTAAAGCATTGAGGGTATTCACGCTTGCACCTCCTGTGTGGTCTCGGCCGGGCGCGCCGGAGTTCCCGAAACTGCGGGGGACTCGCCACTGGGAACCCCGAGCGCCGTCCCGGATGGCACCTCGTGACCCGCAGCCCCCGCAACGCCCGAAACCTCTGGGGCCGGCACCGTCACGGCGGTCGCCACACTCGAATCATCGGGGCGTTTGCCTCGCACCCACTCGACCTGCGCGGCGGTGGGCCCGGTCACCACCCCCCGATAGTAGTCCACATCGGTGGTGCCCTCTACCATAGGGTGGGGCGCGGCCAGCATTCCATCCGCCACCGGCACCAGCAGCTCGTCTTTCTCGTAAATCAAATCCTCGCGGTTGTCGTCCCAAATCTCGTAGTCATTGGACATAGTCAAAGCTCGGGTAGGGCACGCCTCGGTGCACATCCCGCAGAAAATACAGCGCAGATAGTTAATTTGGTACACCCGCCCGTAGCGCTCCCCCGGGGAATGCTGGGCTTCGGGGGTGTTCGACGCGGCCTCGACGTAAATCGCGTCGGCCGGGCACGCCCAGGCGCACAGTTCACAGCCGATGCATTTCTCGAGCCCATCAGGATAGCGATTCAACTGGTGGCGACCGTGGTAGCGCGGCTGGGTGGGCACCTTTTCAAAGGGCCACTGTTCCGTGACATAGGGGCGGAAGAAGTTGCGGAAGGTCACACCAAATCCGGCCACGGCCTTCAGTTGTTCCGCGATAAAGCCTTTTTTGGTGGGCTCCCACAGTTTCGGATCCGCATCGGTTTTCGCGGGTTCCGACGCAGGGGTTGCGGGGGGCAAAGGCGACACGGGCGGTTGCGTTGCGTTCGCGGTGGCCGGATTCACCGACTGGGGCTGGTTTTCGCTCATTGTTGCGCCCCTCCTTCCTCTATCGCAGTGGCGGGTTCATGAGGTGCCATCTTAATTCTGCCCGCTCGTGGGGATGGCTCCAGAACCTGTCCCGGGAGGGGCGGCACTGGATAACCATCGGCGAAAGCATCGAATGGCGCCTCATGAATCGGAACGGACCGGCGCGCCGGAATCACCAACACCACCACCAACAGCACCCCGCAAACCACCGCGACGGCCAGCATCACCTGTTGCGAGTTGAAGTTAAAGAACACTGGTAAAGCCTTTATCCAAGCCACAGCCATCATCCACACGAAGCCCACCGGAATCAGGACTTTCCAGCCCAGGTTCATGAACTGGTCGTAACGGAACCGCACCAGGGTGCCGCGAACCCATACAAAGAACCAGAACATGCCCCAAACTTTCACGCCGAACCACAACGGCCCCCACCACGGCGAACCCGTTACCGGATTCATAAAGTCCCACGCCCACGGGGCTTTCCACCCACCTAGGAACATGGTGACGCTCATCGCCGAAACATTCATGATGTTGATGTATTCCGCCAGATAGAACCACGCGAAGTTCATGCCGGAATACTCGGTTTGGTGCCCGGCCACCAGTTCGCCTTCACATTCCGTGAGGTCAAAAGGCAGGCGGTTGACCTCGCCGAAAGATGCGATGACATAGATGATAAAGGCCGGCAACAGACCCAACAGCCAAGTCGGGTCTTGTTGTGCTTCCACGATTTTCGAAGTCGACATGGAACCAGCCATGATAAACACGCTGACCATCGCAGTGCCCATCGCCAGTTCGTAGGAAATCACCTGAGCGGTGGAACGCACTGAACCAAGCAGCGGATACGGCGAATTCGACGACCAGCCGCCCAGTACGATTCCGTAAACCCCCACCGAGGAAATCGCGAGCACTATCAGGGTCGCCACCGGCGAATCAAACATTTGCAGCGGCGTGGAAATCGGCCCAATCTGGACATTTGGTCCGAGCGGAATAATAGAGAAAATCGCGAAGGCCGTGAAAGCCACCAGCAGCGGCGCCAGGATATAGATGAATAAATCCGCGCCACGCGGCCAGAAGCTTTCTTTGAACACCATTTTGCCGGCATCCGCGATGGCCTGGAGCAAACCGAAAGGACCGCGCACATTGGGACCGGGGCGGGTTTGAATCCGTCCCAGGCCGCGGCGTTCTACCCACAGTTGCAGTAACACCCCCAGAATCAGGATTAACAGGATAGCCACCGCTTTAATCACCGAAATCCACCAGGTTTCATGGCTGAAATCGGTGGTGTTCACGGCCGGGTTTATCAGCATTTCCATTTCCTACACCTCCGCTGCCTGCAAGTTGACTAGGTGCCCATAGGCTACCCCCAGCGTTTCATGAATCTGGGATCCGGGCGAGCATTCCGGCAGCCACACCACCCGCGACGGCATGTCCTCGATTACCACCGGCAGGGTGATACTGCCGGCCGGACCGGTGAGGCGCACCTGGGTGCCAATCTGGTTTTCGGCGGCGGTCTCGGCGCTCAGCCGCGCCACCGGAACCTTGGCGGAGCCGGCTAAATCGGGTTCCCCGTCCAGGCAACGTCCCGCATCCAGCAGGGGCTTCCATGTCGCCACCAGGGCTTGACCGGCCTGTGGCTCGCAGATGGGCGGGTCTTGGCGGTATGGAGCCGAGAGTCTTTGTCCGTCCCAGGTGCCCAAACTTTCGTACTCGCGAAGAATGGCCTCTAGTGAATCCAAACCTAAGTCGACCCCGGCCGCCTTACCCAACAGATTCATTACCTTCCAGTCCGGTAAAGCGCGCGTGGCCAGAGCCTGGCCGAAGGGTCGCAGGCGACCCTCCCAGTTGATAAACGTTCCGGCCTTTTCGTGGGGCGGCGCCACCGGCAACACCACGTCGGCATAGCTCGTAATCTCAGACTTGCGCACTTCCAACTGGATCACGTGTTTCACCCCGGCCAAAGCCTTGTGGATACCCGCGAAATCTTCCATATCGCGCAAGTCCACGCCCCCCATCACCAGGGTGGAACCTGGCAAGAACATTTCCCAGGCCTCGGGGGTGACCATGCAGCGGATGCACAGCGGCAATTCCTCGGTCAACGGGTGTTTCACTTCCCAAGCGGCATCCATATCCGCGCGGGCTTCCGGGTCGGTGACCAGGCGACCGCGCGGCAAAAGCCCGGGGAAACAGCCGGCTTCTATCGCGGCGCGTTCCCCGACGCGCCGGGGTATCCACGCCCATTTCGCGCCGGTCGCATCAATCAGGGCGGCGGCGGCCTCTAGTTCGCCTTCCACCAGACCGGCACGCTCGCCAATCAGAATCAAGGCATCCGGCTGGCTCAAGGCCGCTTTGAGGGGGACAGAATCGCCTTGACCGGCGGCAATGTCCTTGAGAATCTGGGGCTGCTGTCCGGGTCGGTTTGCCAGTAAGGTTGCCTGGAGTTTACGCGCCCCCTGGCTCAAGTACGGTGCCAAAGTTGTGACCTTAGTGCCGTGTTGGGTGGCTTTACGCAGCCGCAAGAACAGCGTGGCGCATTCGTCTTCCGGTTCGAAGTCAATCAGGAACACGGTGGAAGCTCGGTCAATATCGGCGTAAGTCACTTCCATGGGTCGCCCCGCCACCCGGGTTTTGATGAAGTTCACTTCATCCATGCGGAAATCCCGCACCCGCGCATCGAGGATATTCGAACCCGTCACCACGCGGGCGAATTTGCCCCACGCATAGTAATCTTCCAAGGTCAGGTGTCCGCCCGGGAAGAAGCCGACTTCGGAGTCCTTGGCGGATTCTTTGATATAGTTTGCCGCCGTACGCAGCGCGGTGCCCCAGTCGGTTTCCACCAGTTCCCCGGCCTCGTTGCGAATCATCGGGCGGGTCAGGCGATCCCTGAGGGTTTGCCACGGGAAGGCGTAGCGATCCTTGTCGGAAATCCATTCCTCGTTGACCTGGGGGTTTTCCCCGGCTAGGCGGCGCAACACTACGCCCCGGCGCGCATCGACGCGAATCTCGGCACCCGAGGCGTCTTGGTCGGTGATGCTGGGGGTGGAAATCAAGTCGTGGGGGCGCGCCCGGAAGCGATAACTGGTGTTGGTCAGGGCTCCCACCGGGCAGATTTGGGTGACATTACCCGAGAAATACGAGGCGAAGCGCCGCCCGGACATGTCTTGTTCCGCCACCGGGACGTGCCCGGGATGCAGCCCACCCAAGCAGCCGGGTTGCCCGCCCGGCCCGGTTATCTGGGAGGGGGTCAGGGTATGACCGTCGGGGTTGCAATCCGGGTCGAAGAAACCCAACACCTGGGTGTCGAAAGATCCGATGTTTTCCCCCATAAAATCGTGGTGGTCGCGCGGCGAGGATCCGCCACCGCGCCCCTGCAGGTCAAGGAAGGCATCCCCGGCGATTTCCTTGCCGAAACGTACACAGCGTTGACACAGTACACAGCGTTCCCGATCCAACAGAATCTCGGAGGTCAGCCGCACTGGCTTGGGCTGTACCCGTTTCGCGTCGGTGAAACGCGAACTTGGGTTGCCTTCCAGGAAGGCCTGGTTTTGCAGGGGGCACTCGCCCGCCTTGTCGCACACCGGGCAGTCCAGCGGGTGGTTAATCAAAATAAATTCCAGAATCCCGTTTTGGGCTTTAGCGGCGACTTCGCTAGAGAGCTGGGTGTAAATCTCCATCTGGTCGGTGACGGTGGTAGAGCAGGCCGGCTGGGGTTTCGGCATCTTCGCCACCACGCCCTGGCGGTTCGGCGCGGCGATTTCCACCAGGCAGGCGCGACAGGCTGCCACCGGTTTCAACAGTGGGTGGTCGCAAAATCGCGGTACATACACCCCGGCCTGTTCACAGGCGCGTATCGCGAGCGTCCCTTTGGGTACTTCCAGGGGCTGCCCGTCAACTTTGATGTTGACCATCTGTACGTCCTCCATTTACTGTTCACCGGCCTTTTCGCTGGTAGCGGGGTTGGTTTGCGCTGCGGCTGGGGTGGATGCGCCGGGTTGGGCATCGGCTTCATGAGGTGCCATTTCATCGGCTGCTGCCCCCGGACTGGCGACGGGTTGAGCCTCTTTACGGGCGAATATCGCAGAGCGTCGATAGGGGAACAGTTCCCAGGCGGGCGTGTGATAGCCCTGTTCAAATTCCTCGCGGAAGTGGGCGATTCCCGATTTGACCGGGGTTACGGCCGCATCCCCCAAGGCGCAGAAGCAGCGCCCGCCTATCTCCGAAGTGATTGAAAGCAGCTTTTCGATGTCGCCCTCTTGGCCTTGACCGGCTTCCAGGCGGTGCATTATCTGTTTCATCCAATAGGTGCCTTCGCGGCACGGGGTGCATTTCCCGCACGACTCATGCTGATAGAAATCCACCCAGCGGGTGATGACGCGCACCACCGAGGTGGTTTCGTCAAAGACCTGGATGGCACGAGTGGCCAGCATAGATCCGGCGGTTACGACTTCCTCGTAGGTCAGGGGCACATCGAGTTCGGCCGGGGTGAAAATCGGCGCGGAAGAACCGCCTACCGCCCAGAATTTCAACTCGTGACCGGCGCGGATTCCCCCGCAATACCCCAACAGTTGGCGCATGGTAATCCCGAAGGGCGCCTCGAACTGGCCGGGATGCTTGACATGACCCGAAATCGAGAAAATCCCGTGTCCTTTGGATTTTTCGGTACCCATCGAGGTATACCAGTTATCCGAATACTTGAAAATCCCCGCGACCTGGGAAATCGTCTCGACATTGTTGATTACGGTCGGGCGGGCGAACAGGCCTTGGGCGGCGGGGAACGGGGGTTTTAGGCGCGGATGTCCGCGGCGTCCCTCTAGGGAATCCAACAGCGCGGTTTCCTCGCCACAGATATAAGCCCCAGCCCCGGCATGAGCGGTTATTTTCAACCCACCCAAAACCCCGGCTGCGGTGGCCTCCCGGATGGCCGCTAACAGGCGGCGGTATACCTGGGCGACTTCGCCGCGCAGGTAGATGAAGGCGTGCTCACAGCGTATCGCGCGGGAACAAATCGCCATGCCTTCGAGCAAAACATGCGGGTTGGCCATCAAGTGCGGGATATCCTTGCAGGTGCCGGGTTCGGATTCATCGGCATTCACCACCAGGTAGCGCGGACCACCATCGTCGGGTGGCAGGAACGACCACTTGAGCCCGGTGGGGAATCCGGCACCACCGCGCCCGCGCAGACCCGAGTTCTTTACAGCATTCAACACGTCCGCAGGTTCCATCGAGTTGGCCTTTTCCAAGCCTTGGTATCCCCCGCGTGCCCGGTAGGCATCCAATGTCCAGGAACGTTCCACCCCCCACATATCGGACAGAATCGGGGTCAAGGGGACTTCACCGGCGGGGAAATCAGTCAAGTTCAGTTCACTCATTGCGCTTCCCCTTCCTTTTCGGGGGTCGACCAGCCCGGGTCGGCGGGTATCCCCCAGCCATGTGACTCTGCCACACGCTTGCCTAACAAAGTGGCATCCCCGGCGGAAGCCCCCTCGTCAACGTGCCCGTCCTCGAAACCAGCTAGGAGATGTTCATTTTCCCGGAAAGTCGGGATTTGTTTCGGTCCACGAGTGGTGCCCACCGGGTTACCGGCCCGCAAATCGTCCACCAGTTTCACGGCCGACTCCGGGGTTTGGTTGTCGAAAAATTCCCAGTTCACCATGATGACCGGGGCATAGTCGCAGGCGGCGTTGCACTCCAGAGCTTCTAGCGTAATCTTGCCGTCGGCGGTGGTTTCTTCATGTCCTACTCCCAGGTGCTCACACACGGTGTCCCAAATCTCGTCGCCGCCCATCACGGCGCACAGCGAGTTCACGCACACCCCCACGGTGTACTCCCCATTGGGACGGCGTTTGTACTGGGTATAGAAAGTCGCCACGGCGGAAACCTCGGCGGGGTTTAGTCCCAGCAGCTCGGCGCACAGTTCAATGCCATTGGGGGACACATAGCCGTCCTCGGATTGCACCAGGTGCAGCATGGGCAGCAGCGCGGAACGCGCGTGTCCCTCCGGGTAGCGATTGATGATTTCTTGCGCTTCTTTCACGAGGCGCTCGCGGACATCCTTGGCGTAAGGTTTCATCGATCCACACCTCCAAACACGGGGTCGAGCGAACCGATACTCACCACGAGGTCGGCAATCAGGCCGCCTTCACACATCATGGAGGCGGACTGTAAGTTGGAATAGGACGGTTCGCGGAAATGTGCCCGATAGGGGTGCGTACCGCCGTCTGTCACCAGGTGTACCCCGAAAATCCCCTTGGCATGTTCCACTTTTTGGAATACCTGGCCGGGCGGGATGCGATAACCCTCGGTGACCAGTTTAAAGTGGTGAATCAGTTCTTCCATCGAGGAACCCAGGATTTGCGCCACATGCGCGGGGTTTTGCCCTTGCCCGTCCGGTCCCAAGGTCAGGCCGCCCGGGATAGCCAGTTTCTTGTCGGCGACCATCACGGGCTGACCGGCGCTGGCCTCTAAGCGGTCAAGCGCCTGGTAGACGATACGCAGGGATTGGAACATTTCTTCGAAACGCACCTCGGTGCGGGCATACACATCGGATTCCTGGGCGGTGGCCACATCGAAGGAATACGTTTCGTAGCCGCAATAGGGTTGTGTCTTGCGCAAGTCGAGCGGCAATCCCCCGGCTCGCAGACACGGCCCGGTCAACCCCAGCGCCATCATGGCTGAGAGCGGCATATACCCGGACTTTTTGGTACGCCCCAAGAAAATCGGATTGGCCATAATCAAATCCTGCATTTCCTCGATGTCGCGTTTCACCAGCGGCATCTTGTCGCGCACCATCTGTACCGTGTCCGGCAGCAAGTCATTGGCGACCCCGCCGGGGCGCATATAGGCGTGGTTCATGCGCAAACCGGTGACATGCTCGAAAATCCGCAAGATTTCTTCACGTGCTCTAAACCCGGTGGTCAACATGGTGGTGGCACCCAGTTCGTTGGCTCCGGTGCCGACCGCTACCAGGTGCGAGGCAATCCGGTTCAGTTCCATCATCAGCACCCGGATTTCACTGGCGCGCCCAGGAACCTGGTCAGTAATCCCCAGGGCTTTCTCGACCGCCAGACACCAGGCGACTTCCTGGAACATCGGCGCCACATAGTCCATCCGGGTACAAAAAGCGACACCCTGGTTAAAGGTGCGGTATTCCATGGATTTCTCGATGCCGGTATGTAGGTATCCGGTGCCGAGCCGCAGATCTTTCACAGTTTCACCCTCGAGTTCCACGATAACACGCAACACGCCGTGGGTCGAGGGGTGTACCGGGCCCATGTTTACGGCGATACGGTCATTGTGAACCGACTCGATGTCGTGGGCAATGGCATCCCATTCGCCGACCTCGGCGTTATATTCGGGCAGACCGGGGGTCTGATCCGGGGCGCCGGGAGTGGCGTGAATATCGGTGAAGGCGGGATTAGTTTGGGTACTCAATTGTAGCTCCTCCGCGTGTCAGCCGGCGGGGTGGTGCCGCCTTTGAATTGCACCGGAATTCCCCCCAGGGGATAGTCTTTGCGTTGCGGGTGCCCCACCCAATCGTCGGGCAGCAAAGAACGTGTTAACGCGGGGTGCCCGGTGAAAATAATCCCGAACATGTCGAAAGTCTCGCGTTCATGCCAGTTGTTGCCGGGATAAATATCTACGACCGAAGGAATCTTCGGGTCAGCGTCGGGGCAGGTTGTTTCCACCCGCAGGTTGCGGTTGTGAGTCACGCTCATCAGGTGGTACACGGCGTGTAATTCTCGCCCCGTGTCGTGGGGGTAATGTACGCCGGATACTCCCAGGCACAGTTCGAATCTTAAGTCTTGGTCGTCGCGCAGCGCTTGGGCGACGGCGCGGATGGCACCTCGTGAAACGTATATCGTAAGCTCCCCGTGGTCAACCACCACCCGCTCGATGGCGGTTTGCGGATCCAACCCGGCTTGTTGGAGGTCTTCCGTGAGGTAGTCCACGCACTCGTCGAACCAGCCGCCGTACGGACGCGGGGACTGTCCGGGCATCTCTACCGTCTTGCGCAGGCCGCCGTAGCCGGTGGTGTCCCCCGTACCGTGTGAGCCGAAGGCTCGCCCGTGCGCGCCGAAAGCGTTGTCGCGTATGCCCAGCGGGGTGCCGTCGGGGTGAGCGTAAGTTGCTTGGGTCGCGACGCCCTGGTTGGTAGCGCCGGTCGCGTTGGTTGCCTCAGTTACTGCGACTTCATGAGGTGCTTGCTGGGGTTTCTGGGTTTCGCTCATGCCATCAGCCCTTTCAAATCCGAGGTGGGAACCGCTTTCAGGGCGGCCGCCTCGGCTTTACGAATTGCTTCTTCCCGGCGTTTACCCAAGGGGTCTTTCTTGATGTGGTCGCGCAGAGCCAGCAAGGCCCCCAGGAGCATCTCGGGGCGCGGCGGGCATCCCGGCAGGTAGATGTCAACCGGAACCACGTGGTCGCAGCCCTGGACAATGGCGTAGTTGTTGAAGATACCGCCGGAGGACGCACAGGCTCCCATAGAGATTACCCACTTCGGGTCGGCCATCTCGTCATAGACATTGCGCATAATGGTGGCCATCTTGTGGCTGACCCGTCCGGAAACCAGCATCACATCGGCGTGGCGGGGCGAGGCGCGAAAGACCTCGGATCCGAAACGGGCGATGTCGAAGCGGGGGGCGGCTGTGGCCATCATTTCGATGGCGCAACAGGCCAGACCCATCGTGACCGGCCAAATTGACAGCGAACGGGCAAAGTCCACCACTGTGTCCAGGGGTTTGCCGCCCTTTTCCGAGATTTCAGGGGGGAAAATCGCCATAGTGTACCTGCCTTTCCTTGCCCCTTATTTAGTTCCAATCAAAGCCACGGCGAGCCCAAACATAGATAAATGGCACCGCCAACAGTTCTACAAACAACATCATCGCCAACATTCCAAACTTGCCTTGTTCCATAAAGGAAACCGCCCAGGGATAGAGGAACACTACCTCTATGTCAAAGATGATGAACATCATCGCGGTCAGGTAGTACTTCACGGGGAAACGCGCTTGGTTGCCACGGTTCGGGGTGGGGTCGCAACCGCATTCATAGTTGGCGTTTTTGACTTTATCTGGGCGGGAGGGACCCATGATTGCGCCCACTGCCATCCCGGCGATAGCCACAAACAAGGCCGCCGCAAGCATTATCAGCAAGGCAATATACAGATTCACGATTTCTCCTTATATTTAGCGCCCCGGAGCGGTGGGGATTAGCGAGCCACCGCTTCGGTTTCCGGGCAATGCGCCGCGCGGGCGGGCATCGCGCAGCCGCGAGTCACATTTCGAGTCCCGCGACCGCACCCGGCATCGACCCTAGATACCGTCTAGGCATAAGGGAACGACTGACCTCGAGTCCAGGGAACACCCTACTAGTTTTTTTCCCAGCCTGTTATCATTGCTAAAATGAAGCTCTTTTTTGGCGGAATTTCGCGGTTTCAGGCGCGATGGAGGTGCGAATTTGCGGGGTTTAAAGAAATTATATCCTTGCATAAATACGGGCGTTTCCTTTGTTTTGCACGCGAGTGACCATTTTGGCTCGATAGCGCGTGGGAGCACGCTCGCGGGACGAGAAGGGGGAGCACCCCCTCAAGTTTTTGCTGGCGCAAAAACTTTCACCCCCAGTCCCGCGTTAGTGTTGCTCCCACTTGCGCTACCTCGCTTACAAGCTCGCCTCGCGTGCCACACAGCACAGTCACGTGCTCAGCTTCGTAATTTACGGAGCTGTCCCCGGAAGATATCGTGGTTACCCTAGAAAAATACCTCGTCAACGCCTAAACAAGGGAATTCTATTGCTACTTGCCGGACTTTTGATTAAATCAGGAGAATCCGACACCAGATAGCAGGCGATTTTAACAAAATCAGGAGAATCAGGGGACGCCATATGGGGGATTTGATTAATCCAGGAAAAACCGCCCCAGGGGTGCCAAATTTGGGCACGCCTCAGCCGGATTCTCCTGAAATCGCCAACGCACACAGGTACTGCGCTGGGCAACGCACCCCAACAAGACTGAAATTCTTACCAGCGAAACCCCGCCCGAAATCCAGAAAGACGCAGCCCCTAGCGGAACTGTTGAAACGTGTGCGCACCTGCGGCGGCTACGCCACGATATACTCCCTGCGTAATGACGGCGTCACCCGAGTTATCGCCTGTATCAAACAGGAATCCGCCCTGCCCACCAACCCCACCGATTTACCCCACGCGGTCGCAGCTTCGCCACTCAGGGAGTTTCACCTAAAACCACGCCGCGAATCCCGGGCAAGCACCTCATGCACCCACCGAAGCAACCGAAACTGCTTTCAAAATCGAAACCTGGTTTCTATTTTGAAAACAGCTACCGCCACTCGTCCAGGAAAAAATCCCGAGCCGATACCACCCGGATTCCCTCAAAATCGGTTACTACCTGGGGTTTCCGGGTGATAATCAGCTTGGGATACGACTCACGCAAGGCTCGCAACGGTGCCAGTTCCCGCTCCTGAGTCTCCGGGGTCGGCATGTCATCAGTGACTTGAATATACAGCCGCTCACTGTCCTTGATGGCCACGAAATCAATCTCTTGACCGTAAATCTTGCCCACATGCACCGCGTACCCCCGGAACAGAAGCTCTAGGTAAACCGCGTTTTCAAAAATCCGCCCCGCATCACTGACCCGGTATCCCCCCAGGAAAGACCGCAGTCCCAAATCCACAATGTACTGTTTAGGGTTCGTCCGCAGCATCGCCTTACCGTGCAGGTCATAGCGAGTCGCCCGGTAAAACAGGAACGCCTCGTTCAGAGCCTCGATATAAGAAGCCGCCGTGGGATGCGTGGTTTTCACCCCCGCCGAAGTCAGCGTGTTGGCAATCCCAGAGGCCGACACCAGATTGCCGATATTATCCGCCAAGTAAACTGCAATATCTCGCAGCAACTGCGGGTTAGTGATGCGGCTTTGCTCGCGGTTGCGCTCCCGGTTCACAATGTCGCGGCTCGCCACTGCCTCGTACAAACTAGATAAGTAAAGCGCGTGTTTTTCCTGGTCGATGTCACCGCCAGCAAGAGCCGGCATTCCCCCGTAACGCAAATACTGGGCAAAAAAATCCTCGAATAACACCGGTTCGCCCGACTCGTCCAAGGTCACGTTTTTCCCCGGCGCGAAAGACAGCCCACAAAAATCAGCGTATTCGCCAAACGCCAACGGCAGCATCTTAATCTCGACATATCGCCCCGACAGGTACGTGGAAAGCTCGCTGGAAAGCAAATACGCATTAGAACCCGTCAGGTATATATCGCAGTCAAAATCTACTCGCATCGCGTTGACCGCATTTTGCCAGTTCTTGATTCGTTGTGGTTCGTCCAGAAACAAATAACTGCGCCCCTGCGGGTTGAGGCGCTGACGGAAATAATCGTAGAGTTCCCTATCGCTGTCTACCGGGCAAGACATGCTTTCTAGATTCAGTTCCACTGTCCACGTCCCCGGTGACTCCCTCTCCAAGTGCCGGCGAATCAGCGCCAGCAGGCTCGATTTGCCGCAACGCCGCACCCCAGTAACGACTTTAATCAAGTCGGTGTCGCGAAACAGCAACGCCTGGTCAAGGTAGTGTTGCCGGTTCATGAGGTGCTGGCTCAACTTCGCCCACTTTCAAAATCTAAACCCGGTTTCTATTTTGAAAGTATAACCCACTTTATCGGCAGGCACGCGCTAGCGAGACGAAAAGGGGAAGTATCCTCGTTGAGGAACCCACCCCGGTAACGACTTTAATCATCCCGTTACCCATCCGGTCAAGCAACTGACCCAGGTAGATATCCCGCTGGATTTCCGCACTCTCAGCATATCTAGCTTTGAGTGATTTTGCTTCATGTAGCAAAATCACTCAAAACAGTCCGCGTCGAAATCCAGGCAATCGCGGATTGGCGCCAACTTCGCCTCGGTTTCCAGGAACTCGCCCTGCGGATCAGAATCCGCCATAATCCCCGCGCCTACCTGAGCCGATATTGCCCGTTCGCTGACCTGGGCGCAACGCAGCGCGAGGGCGAACTGGCCGCCGCCCCGCGCATCGACCCAGCCCACCGGCCCAGCGTAGCGCCCGCGATCTAGCTCCTGGCGCCTAATGAAACCCAGGGCGACCTCGCGCGGCAACCCCGCCACCGCCGCCGTCGGGTGAATCACCCCCAACAGGTCAAACACGGTTTTGCCGGGCGGAATCGGCGCGGTTACGTCCGTTGCCAAGTGCACCAAATTCGGCAATTCCAACCGGTACGGTCCGCGCGTTTGCACCGCGCTCGGCTCGCGTCCGGGTTCATGAGGTGTCCGCCCAGGCACCGGCGCGGATTGTTCGGGTTCATGAGGCACCCGTCCGGGTTCGCGGGGTGCCCCTACGGGTTCATGAGGTGCTGGCCGGGTTTCTGTCTCTAATGGTGGAAAAAACGGCCTGGCCTTGTTCTTATAGTCCAGCCTGACCCCACTTTTTCCACCGTTGGGGAAGTTTTCTCCCGGCGTAAAGGCTCTCGCCTCCGGTTGCTGAAATCCTGGCGATACCACAACCGGGTTCGCGCAACCATTCGTAACCACGTCTGCGGAACTTCCCGACAGCAACGCTTCCAGCGGCGCTACGACCGAGGCCACCGCCAACTCGTGTTCACGCCGGTTTTTCGCCGATTCCATCAGGTTCACCCCCTCGCCCGGCCGCGCGGTTCCCGCCAACACCCGCGCGTGAGCTACCCGCTTCCCCGCCGCCACGCCCGCAGCCTCGCTATTGGGTGCCTCGCCGCGCGCCTCCAGCAGCATTTCCGGGGTCGCCCCCGTAAGCCCACCCACCGAGAAAACCCAGCAATCCGGGTATTTTCGGGACAGCAACGCCACCAAACGGGCGCAAGTTTCCGCCACTGGCGCGGGCTTGACCAGCGGAAAGTCCACTCGCCGGGCGCACACAATCTTGCGTGCCGCCCCCGCCCGGATCGCCGCGACCGCCGCCCGAACATTCGCCTCAAAACGTTCGCGCCCCGGGTTTTTCGGTGCCCCCACGGGGATTCGGGTACAGGGTTCAACTTCGCTCGGGTTCGTCGGATTCACGAGGCGCATACCGGAATTTACGCGCCAGGTTTCGGCCTGGCACCTCATGAATTCCACCAAATCCGGGCGGGGTGCCTCCGCGCGATACGCCACCGTCAACCACGCACCCGCCGCATCCGCCCCGAAAACCCAGCGGGGCACGGCGAAAACCGGAGGCGCCGCGTCGAAACCGAAAGAAACGAAGGCCACCAGACCCGTGCCGCGCCGCTGTACCCGGTCATCAACCTGAGCCTGGGCAGCCAACTGTTCCCAGGCTCGCCCCGCCGCCGCCAAAAAAATATTTCCGCGCTGTCTTACCAGGTCATCGGCCTGTGTTTTGACATTCACCCGCTCCTCAGCCGACGTTATTCCCCCCGCCGGATTCCCGCAGTATTCCCAGGCCGGGGACTCAGCGCAGCCGACCAGGGTCAGGCTGGCACCTAATGAACCCGGCGAACCCGGCGAACCCACAGACCCCGGCGAATCCGGCGAATCCGGCGAACCCGCAGACCCCGGCGAAGAAAAATAAAAATCGGTCGCCGGCAACGGACGAACCGGAACCGGGCAGGTCGAAACAAACAGCATCCCTCCATCCTAGCCAACCCCAGCCCGACAGCCGGCCGGCTGTCGCGAGTCTGGCGCGGCGCGTCACCGGATTTAGGGGTTTCACCCGGAATACCGAACATAACCGGTGCGATTTCGGTCGTATCATCTTATATCCGACGATGTGGTCGAAATCGCACCACTTACGATTGGCACCTCGGGAACCAGAAAACCACAGGGTTCACTGCAATTGGTGGATGTTTGGATTCATATGCTGGTGCGACCGCACGACGACGCAATCCGACTAGAATAAAGCTCATGCGCGCAAATCTGGACAAAAACCCGCACGACGTGAAATCTATGTTCAACGCGGTGGCGAAACATTATGACCTGATGAATTTTTTGGCCTCGCTGGGACAGGAAAAGTTTTGGCGCCGGGCGACCCGCCGCGCGGTCGTGACTCGCCCGGGAATGCGGGTGCTTGACGTCGCGGCCGGCACGGGAGCCAGCGCCATCGAGTTTGTGCGCGCGGGGGCTGAGGTGGTCGCGGTGGATTTTTCGCAAGGCATGATTCATGAGGGGCAAGTCCGGCACCCAGAGCTTGATTTCCAACAGGCCGATGCCATGAACCTCAAGTTCGCGGACAATTCCTTCGACGCGGTGACCATCAGTTTCGGGCTGCGCAATGTTGCGGATCCCGACCAGGCACTGCGCGAATTTTACCGGGTGCTGCGTCCCGGCGGGCACCTGGTGGTGTGCGAGTTTTCCCGCCCAACCTGGGCACCGTTCCGAGCCTTGTATCGGTTCTTTCTAGGTGCCGTCCTGCCACCGATTGCGCGCCTGGCATCCAGTGATGCGGTGGCCTACGATTACTTGACCGAGTCGATTTTGGCTTGGCCTTCACAATACCAGTTCGCCACGCACTTGCGTGACGCTGGCTTTGAACACCTACAGCTGCGTAACTTGACCGGCGGCATTGTCGCTCTGCATCGCGGCTACAAGCTTAAATAACCGGTCGGGGGTAATGCCCGAATGGGCATTACCCCCGACCTGCGCCTAAATCCCCCGGCTCGCGCACTTCTCCCCTTTTCGCACGATGCCCAAAAGGCAGTGACTCGGTTTCCACGAGTCGCCACCAAAAGCCCCACCTAAATCCCCCTGCCCGGATTCCCTCCCCGCTTCCTAAGAGGTGCCTTGAAGTCGAGCGCGAAGCGGCGCTCGAAGGGGCGGCACGACGTAGGGCGATTCATGGTTTACCGTCATTTTTCTTGGCAACTTGTTGCCTAGAAAAATAGGACAAACCATAGCTAGCCCGGTCGTGCCGCCCCAGAGCGCCGCGTAAGCGGTCAACTGACACTGGCGCCTCATGAACCCGCCTACTGTGCTTGCAAGGTAACCGAAACTTTCATCTCTTTGCCGTCACGCACAATCTGCAGGTCAACTGTGTCGCCGACCGCATACTGGCGCACCCAACCGATTAGCGAACGCATCCCCTTGACCTGTTTACCGTTAATGCCCACAATAATGTCGCCGGCCTTCAGGCCTGCCTTGTGCGAGGCTCCGCCACGTTGCACCTCTTGTACCGAGGCTCCCAGGCGCGACACTCCACCTACCGAGGCAATATCGTCGCCCACCACGACTCCCAGGGCGGCATGAACTGCCTCGCCGTGTTCAATTAGCTGGGTGGCAATCATCTGGGCTTGGTTAATGGGTATCGCAAAGCCCAGACCAATCGAACCCGTGGCCGTGCCACCGCCACTCAGGGTCGCAATCGACGAGGTCACGCCGATAACTCGGCCTTTCGCATCGAACAGCGGCCCGCCGGAATTCCCGGGGTTCACCGCCGCGTCAACCTGGATGGCATTGGTGTAAACATCGTCTTTCGGTTTGGGTCGCGGCTGGGGGCGAATCAAGCCGTCGTCCGAGCCCCCCAGGTCGCCGCCAAAGAACTCACGCAAATCGAGTCCCGGGCCACTGTCTTCCTCTTCTTTACCACCCGGCACCGCGTCGACCCGCACCGTGCGATCCAGCGCGGACACAATCCCGGTGGTCACAGTAGAAGACAATCCCAGCGGGTTGCCGATAGCCGCGACGGACTCGCCGACGCGAAGTTTGCTGGAATCCCCCAGCGCCACCACGGTCAAATCCTTGGGCGGGTCGACGATTTTGATAACCGCCAGGTCAGTTAACACATCGCGTCCCACGATTTCGGCCTTGTACAGCCTCCCGTCGTGCAGTTCCACCATGATTTTCCCGTTTCCATCGGCGGCAGCCGCGACCACGTGGTTATTGGTCAAGATATGTCCCGAGGAATCGATTATCGCTCCGGATCCTTGTTCGGCGCCACGATTGGTGCGCACGTTGATAGCGACCACGGCGGGTCGCACGGCTTTCGCGACGGATTCCCAGTCGGGGTTTTGCGAGGTCGAGTTCGCGACCGGCGCCGGGGTGGATACGCCTTTATCGTCGGGGTTGAACAGGGTCGACTTGCTGGCTTCGGCTTTGGCCGGCAGGTTCGAGGTCACGGTATAGAACCCGCCGGTGGTGACTAGCGAGGCCGCCACCGCGATGCCGATGGCTCCCAACCATCCCGGGCCGCGTCGCCGGGCACGCGAGTCGGTTGCCCCGCCCCAGGTTGCGCTGGTTTGCAGGGGTTTGGCTGCCGCCAGCGGATCGTTGAATCCGGGTTGTCCCCAGAATTGGTTGGCGCCGTATTGCGCACCGGGCTGCGGGTTGGTGGGGTTTTGGTTTGCGGGTTCATGAGGTGCCATCGGGGTAGCATCCTTTCCGGGAATCGTGTCCGCCCCGGGATTTCCGGGTGTGGCCGGGGTGGCTGCTGCCACCGAGCCCGCCCCGCTGGGGTTCGCGAACGGGTTTACGGGCAAGTTCGTTTCTGGATTCATGTTCGCAGTGGCGGACTGGTCGTGATTCGGAGCCCCCGGCTGGGTCGTAGTGTCGCCTGTACTGGGATTCGGGATGGCACCTCGTGAAGCCGAGGCGTCCGAAACACCCGACGCGAGCTGCGCCGAAGAGTCCGGCGCGGCGGATTGAGGATTGGGGGACGGGGTCTGCTGCGGGCGCCCGTCGGGGGAAGCCCAGGGATTTTCTGCGTTCACTTTCGCTCCTTTTGTCTTCGCGGCGGATGGAACCACCGTGGCCTTGCGGCCTTTCACAGTGTCAAATTTAGCGTTGCGGGGGCACGGGGGAAACCCGGGGAATCCTGCCATGGAATGATTTTGTGCTCCTCCTCATTGCGGACACATAGCGTCAAGTATTATTGACAAATGAGGTTGGTGCAAGCCCCGACTCGCGGTTTTACCCGACCCATTACCCTAGCAAAGCGCTTATGTGTCTATGAGCATAACCCGCACCAGGGATAGCCCCACGACCGGGCGCGCCAGCGCCGCCCGCAATTCACCCAGGTCACACACGGTTTCCGCCGGCCATCCGGCCGCGCGAGCCAGCGCTACCGGGTCGGGGATTTGCGGGGTCAAGAACAGGCGCTCCAACACCCCAGGGGCCGCGCACCCGTGCTCCAGACCGGCGAAAATCTGGCCGCCGCCGTTGTCCAGCACGACGACCTGCAGATTCGGGGTCGCCTCGAGCCGTCCACGAACCAGCGCCCCCAGATCGTGAAAGAAACTCACATCCCCCAGCACCAGGCGCATCGCTCGGTGCGCCGCTGGCTCTCCCACACCCCCAGTTTCACCGCAGGACGCCAGACTTCCAGACACCTTCACATCGATACTTGCACCAACCCCAGTTTCACCGCAGACCGGTTCGTTCGCGGCTCCCGAATCGCGCGGATTTCCCGCGCGCCGAGCCGTTTGACTCGCCAGCGCCGCCCCCCACGCGCAGGCTATCGTGCCGTCGATTCCGGCCAACCCGCGGTTCGCGTACACGCACCGAGCCAGGCCATTCGCGTCGGTCGGGGTCGTCTGGCTCGGGCTCGCCCCGGTTTCATGAGGTGCCATCCCGGATTCCGCGCGCTGTCCCCTGGCCATGTCCTCTTTGTTTTCGGCACAGCGGTTTGCTAAAGCACCGCCAAGATCCCCACCCAAAACCGGCAGGGTATTCCCTGAAATACCGCCATTTCCGCTCTCCCCTAATGAACCCGACGAAGCCAAGTCAGTCCCCAGCCCCGCGATTGCATCAAAGGCACGAATAGTCGAGGACGACCCCAGGAACAAGTCCACCGGTTCCCTGCCCGCTCCCGGTTCCGCACCGACACCAAGTTCCGCACCGGTGCCCGGTTCCGCACCGGTGCCAAATTCCACCCCCGTACCCGCGACCCAAATCTCGCGCGCGACCTGATAGATTCCCCACTCGGAACACAGTTCCCGCGCCACGACTTCGCCGGCCTGGCGCCACTGGCGCACCCAGGATTCCGGGTTTGCCTCCAGGCTTGCGCCCAGCGCCGCCGCGTCGCTCCACCGCCGGTGTTCACCCCCGTCCAGGTTGATTCGCAATCCCGGCGAATCCAGGAATTCGGCTCGCGCCTCATGCAGCAGCCGCGTCACCGGGCGCGTCAGGGTGGGGCGACCGACGACCAGCACCCGGCGTATCGCCCGCGCCCAGCCCGCACCCCCGGCCACTCGGCTGTAGGCTCGCACCGCGTTGGGGTGGAAGCGCCAACGGGTGGTCGGTTCGGCGAAAACCGGCACGCCGGCGGTCTCGACCGCGCGCCACAGTTCGTCCGCCCCGGGGAAGTCCTCGCGCGACAAGTCACCGACAATCAGCACATCGCCGCTGATGGTGGGGGTTTTCGACCGCGCGACTTCATGAGGTGCCAGCCCGGAATCCGCCGCACTGCCACCCCAGCCCGCCCCGGATTCATGAGGTGCCAGCCCGGAATCCGCCGCACTGCCACCCCAGCCCGCCCCGGATTCATGAGGCGCCGGCTGGGGTTCCGCGCTGGTGTGTCCACAACTATCGTTATGGACACACCAGGCGGATTTCGACTCCACCCGAGATTCACCCGAACCTGTGACCCGACCCCTTACCCTGCGTGCTACAGTGCTAATTTCCTTAGGCGCCCGCAACTCGAACCGCGCCTGTACCTCGGGGGGCACCAGCGGTTCCACAAAGCTGACATTGAGGTGCACCGGACCGGGCTGTGGCTCTGTATTCCAGTTTTTCCCCCAGCCACAATCCTGACCCAGATTGACCCGCAAGTCTTGCCCTTGACTCCGATTTTGCCTCAGGACTTGTCCCCAATCATGCCCGGAAATCTTGGTTTCTGTAGCCGACTCCCCGGCACTTGCATCCAAAGTGACCGGGTTATTTCCCGGCTCAGAAAGGTCGAGGGACTCAGCACTTTGCCCCGGAATCCCGGCTGGCACCTCGTGAACCCCGAGGCAACCGCAACAAGCCGCAACGGCCGCGCGGGCAACGGACTCCAACGCACCCCAGCCGCCAGGCTGCAAGTCGGCTTCGAAACGAACAAAAGACCGGAAAATCCCCGGCTGAATCGTGGTCTGGTTCGCGCCCGACCCGCGCAATGCCGCCGGACGGTCGGCACTAACCACCACCAGCGGCACCCGGGCGTGATGCGCCTCCATAACCGCCGGTAGCGCGTTTCCCACCGCCGTCCCGGAGGTCATCACCACTGCGGCCGGCCTCCCGGAAGCCCGGGCCGACCCGAGAGCCATGAAAGCCGCGTCACGCTCGTCAATGCGCACGTGCACGGCCAGTCGCAAGTCACGCGCGGCCAGCTCCGCCAACGCATATCCCAGGGGGGCATCGCGCGAACCGGGGGCGTAATACCAGTTGCGCACCCCCTCCGCTGCGAGTGTCCGCACCAAGACCCGCGCCCGCTCCATTGAATCCATCGAATCCACAGTTTCAGCCACCCCTCGAGTTTATCGAAGCATTCCCACAGCCTTAATACCTCCGCCGTCACATTCCTGGTTTGAATCCAGCTAATTTCGGGGTATTTTGCCCGTATCCGTCGCCCATTCCGGTTGCCCTGGCAGAAATCCGGGAAAAAATGAGGGGAAGGTGCAATATATGGAGCCTCACCCCCATTTTTTCCTAAATTTCTGCCACGACCCCCGCTGCACCATCAACTAGGCCTCGAATTTCAGCGTGTATTCCGGCGCCAGTTCCAGCACATCCCCCGGCTGTACGTTGTACGCCTGGCCTGCCACCAGTTCCAACAGGCTCCCATCCGCACGACGCAACAGGGTGCCGTTCCCGGAACCCAGGTCGGTGACGCTGACTTCCCAGCCGTCCTGGTGAATCCGCAGGTGTTGGCGGGAAATCTCTAGCAGCCTCGGCGGGGTTTCCAGCGCGGTCACGCCCGGGATTCCCCCGGTTTCCGGGGCGCGACCCACCACGATATCGCCCTGCAAAGGACGCATCTGGCCGTCAGCTGCCCGCACCCACCCCAACTGCGGGACAGCCACCAGCATCGGCGCCCCCAAGGTTCCGCCGCACACCCGGCAGCGCGGAAAATCGGGCGGATTATGGTGACCTAGTTCACAAATTCGCACTTCAAAGCGCGGCGCGTCCCCGGTTTCAACGTGTTTCATTCGCGTTCCTTTTTCGTGGGGTCGCTCGCGGTTTCATGAGGTGCCATTTCCACGGCCGGCTCTATATCCAAAACCACCACAGTCACATTATCCAATCCGCCCGCTCTCAGCGCGGCCTCTATCAGGGATTTTGCCGCTGCTTCGGGGGTGGGGGTGTCAGCGAGCACCCGTTCGATAAGCGCTTGGCGAACCAGCGAGTGCAACCCGTCGGAACACGCCAGGAAACGTCGCGTTTCCCGGCTGAGCTGCTGGGGTTTCCGCCCTGTCATGCCAGTCGGGTTGCCCGCATTTTCGCTGCCCGTTTTCCCGCCTGGCTCAGCGCCGGTTTTGGCGTTATTTCCGGGGTTATGCCCAGTGTTTGGCGCTGTACCCGCCACGGGCAACCGCCAGGTGTCAACCTGCGGGAGCGTGGTTTGCCCGGCGCCGATAGCGCGGGTAATGACCGAACGATTGGGCATAAACGGCACCATTTCCGGGGTTATCAGCCCGGCCTCCAGCATCTGGGCGACCTGGGAGTGGTCGCGCGTCAGTTGCCGCAACTGCCCGCCCGCGAGCACGTAGGTGCGCGAATCCCCCACATTCACGACCAGCAGCTCTGCCGGGGACTCCGGTGGCGCGGGCGGATGGGGTGGTTCCGGGGGATGCGGCGGTCGCGGGGGTTGGGGTGGTTCCGGGGGTTGGGGTGGCGCGGGAGCCGCCCCGGATGGCACCTCATGAACCGGAGATAAAACCGCGTTGACCAGCACCAACCCGGTCAGGGTCGTGCCGGGTGGCGAGATGGAATAGTCCAGATTAGCGTCGGCTAAATCCATGACTTCGTGGCAGGCCGTCGCCAGCAAACGGTGGAATTTTTCGGCGCTGAGCGCGCGACCGCAGAAGGGCTCCAGGGCGTGCAGCAGGGTCGCGGAGGCTTGCTTGCCGCCGGCGTGCCCGCCCATACCGTCTGCGACCAGGAAAAACGGGGGCGCCGCCAGGAAGGAGTCCTGGTTGTCGGCGCGTTTCAAACCGATGTCGGTGCCGGCTGCCCAGGACAGCCGCCACTGCGGGACACTGGATTCGCCGGAAGCGACCGAAGCGGATTCAGAGGGCACCTGTCCTGAAAACGACTGCAAAAATCCCTCGGTACCACCAAGGATAGCGCCGCCGCCTAGGGGTGGCGGCGCCGCCCTCAGAGTACTCTCACCAGTCACAATCTCCATAGCGTCCCCTCGGTGTTCATGAGTTGCTGGTTAAATTCTAGCAACTGTCAAGAATTAAATGCCCGCTATCATTTCCAGGCGTTCGCGCCACCGCGCACTGAGTTCCGCGTCCGGCGCGGGCAAGTCCAGGTTTAACTGCGGTTTTATTGGCGCAATGAGGTAGCCGTTCTCGAGGCGGGGTTCCTCGACCAGGATTCCGCCGCGCATCAGTCGCCCGGTACCCAAACCCATTGCCACACTCGGCTGGGGGTTCGTTATGCTAGGGCTAAAACGATCCGCTGGAGTGTTTTTTTGCGCTCCGGCCAGTGACGGCGAAGTCTGCGGGTCGAAGTCCTGATATAGCATTGTCGCCAGCGACATTCCCGCCACCAGCCCCACCCCGGAATCCAAAGCCGAAGACACCACGACCATAGGTCTTGCCTCGGTACCGTTCCTTTCACTGTTTGTTTTAATCCCGTCCGCCGTAATCTGGCAGTCCGCGTTATTTTCGCGCGGCGCCGCAGTCGCAGCGTGGAAACGAATAGGCGATGGTAACGATTTGGCGTCGCCGCCGAAACTCCTTTGGGTGCTTGCACCCTGGAAACGGTCGCGATTGACCGTTTCCGGCGAAAATTCTTGCGTGGCGAAGCCGAGGGATTCTTGCCGTTGCACAGTAGGCGCAAATGCCTGCGCCATCGCCTGGGCTAGGGCTTGTAAGGCTGCGGCCGGGCCGCGCAGTGGCATTGCCTTGATTACCATGGCGGCGAGCCCAGCTGCCACTACTTCCCGGATGGCCAAGGCCGGGTCGGGGGCGAGGCGGATTGATTCGTCGGCCGCTATCGGGGCGATACCTTCGGCTTGCAAAACCGCTAAATCGCGCAGGTCACGGCAGGGTTGTTCGGCGTATTCCAGCCCGCCGGCGGCCTCAACCAGGCGTGGCAGGTTTTCTCGCGCCTGTTCCAGGCTCCACGCCGCGTTTACGTCAACGCGGATGTGCCCGCCACCCGTTTGGGTCGCTTGGGTTGCGCCGCTCGCGTTTGTTGCCAGACTGACCCGCTCGTTTGCTCCACCAGCACCATAGCCGCCACTCGCGTTCACCGCGCCACTCGCGTTTGTTGCGTTGGTTTCGACTTCATGAGGCGCTTGCCCCCAGCCGCTCACTTTCGGATTTACACCATCCCCGATACTTAAAATATCGCCTCCACCAGCGGCGTTGCCACCCGTTGCCAAATTGTTCACCCCGGGTTCATGAGGTGCCCATCCCGACTGGCACCTCATGAACCCGTCACTACCAGGGGCATTAATAGCCGCGCCGGGTCCCCACAATTCATCCAGAGCCGCGCGCACTGCCCGAACCCGCGCCACGTCCGCGTCCAGATTCGCGCGGGGGTCGGCGACCTTGACCTTCGCGGTGCGACACCCCGATTCCCGCACAATCTGGCTCGCAACCTCGGGCGGGACTATCGGCACGGTGACGTTGAGCGCGACCGGCGCGGGGGGAACCGGCAGCCCCTCGCGCGCTATCGCCAGGGCACCCTCGAACCAGCGCCTGGCCACCGCCGGCGCATAGTTCCAAAACGGTGCGGCCTCTGCCAGGCCTCCCGGGCCGGCCAGAATCAGCCCGTCGCGCGCGGTTATCCCGCGAAACTGGGTAGTAAGGGGGATTTCATAGACCCAGGCGGCCTCCACGCCCGCCTCCGCGAGCCACCGCGCGGCACGCGGGCCAGGCTCAAAGCGGGCGAGCCGCGCCAAGTTCTTACCCATTGATTCTTTGTCCTCTCTGTTTCACACGTGGCAGAAATTCAGGAAAAAATGACCCTAAGGCTTCCATATACGCACCGCCCCCCGCATTTTTTCCTGAATTTGGTACAGAGCTCCCCTCAGATGACATCCGGCGAATCGGGAATGACCGACACCGAGGCCACGATTTTAGTGCCCACCTCGCGCAGCGCCCCGAAATCCGGGGCGGCGACCTGGAAAGCTGCCACCCACAAGCTGGTTTGGTCGGATTCGCCAGCGACACCAGTTTTTTTGCTGGGTAAGACTGCCGCCCAGCGCTGTTGCACTCCTTTGCCGCTGGCCAGGCGGGTGATAGCCATAATCCCGGGGACACCGGCGAAGGGCGCAGCCTGGACATCGACCAGTTCCCAACCGGCAGGAACCACGACTCGCCGCAAAACAGCCATTATCTCGTTGATACCGCTAGGGGTACCAAACCTAAATCTAGCCTCTGTTCCAGTGCCAGCGGCCGGCCTCGAACCCACATCCGCACCGGATTCAGGCTCGGCTTCCAAATCGAGGCTCGTCTTCCCATTCAGGCTAGCCTCGATATCAAAACCCAAGCGCTCATCCGAACTGGCACCTCGTGAACCTGCATCCGCACCCACATCCGCGCCGGATTCAGGCTCGGCTTCCAAATCGAGGCTCGTCTTCCCATTCAGGCTAGCCTCGATATCAAAACCCAAGCGCTCATCCGAACTGGCACCTCGTGAACCCGCATCCGCACCCACATCCGCACCCGCCACGGGCGACTCGGGCGACTCGGGCGACTCGGGCGACTCGGGCACCAAATCCGCCGACATGACCAGAAACCGCGCGCGGGGGCGGAAATCGTGGGGCGTATCCACCGCGAAACGCGAGCGCAACCGCAACCCGGGCACGGCACCGGGCGCCCCCGGATCCAGGTTCAACACCCAGTTTTCCGGATACCCCAGTGACACCCCAGCAATCACCTGGGTGTTAAAGTATTCAAAGCCGCGCCGCGCTACCATCCGGTCGCGCCGCTGCTTAGCTTTTTCCACGCGCCGCAACGAAGCCACCGCCGCTCCCAGGCGCTCCTCTTGCATCCAACGCGGACGCAGCCAAACCGGTACCGGCGCGGGAACCAGCGCCCACAAGGCCAACCCGAAACCCACCAGCGCCAACAATCCGGACAGGGGAATCCCCCACACGCGCCACCACGACAGACCCGTGGCATAGGTCGCCAGCGCCTCGAACACGGTCACACCCAGGCACATCAGGGTCAGGCCGGGAATCATAATCAGCAAAATCCGATCCCCAAAGTCGCCCTTCGCCAGCCCGTCGCGAATGAACTTGACTTTCGGGGTCATATAGGTCGCCACCGTCAACGCGATACCAACCAGCGTCGCCACCAGAAACGTGAAGTCCACGCTCACTCACCCCTCTCTGCCTTGAGCCTGCATGGTTTCAATAGTAATACGGGAATCCGCTCCAGTCGGCCGGGCGCCGCTCCAGGAAAGAATCGCGACCCTCGCGCGCCTCGGCGGTGCCATAGGCCAGCCGAGTGGCCTCGCCGGCGAACATTTGCATCCCCGCCAGCCCGTCGTCCACGGCGTTAAACGCAAACTTCAACATGCGCACAGCCTGGGGGGATTTCCCGGCAATCGTCAGCGCCCATTCCCAGCCCATCCGTTCCAAATCCCGGTGTGCCACCGCGCGGTTGACCACGCCCCAACGTTCGGCCGTCTGGGCATCATAGGTTTCGGCCAGGAAGAAAATCTCGCGGGCGCGTTTGTCCCCGACCTGCCGCGCCAGCAACCCCGAACCGTAGCCCGCATCAAAAGATCCCACATTCGCATCGACCTGTTTGAACCGCGCGTGTTCGCGCGAGGCTATCGCCAGGTCGCACACCATCACCAGCGAGTGTCCCCCACCGGCCGCCCACCCGTTGACCAGCGCAATCACCGGTTTTGGGGTGGCGCGTATCAGGCGTTGTACCTCTAGAATGTGCAGCCGCCCGTAACGTCCGGCCGCGTCGCGCACATCGGTTTCGTACCGGTCGCCTTTGCTTGTCTCCCCTGCGTTCGGGTCACCTGCCCGCAAGTCGGTTGGGTATCGGCCGGCTGTGCTCGCCTTAGCTCCGACTGCATGAGGTGCCATCTGGGGTTGCACGTCGCCCTCTTGAATTGTGCGCTGGCCTTGGTTTTCGGGAATATAGCCAGAATTGTCGCTGGCGCCTAATGAACCCGCGCCCATATCCGCACCACCGCTGCCGTCCTTCGGCACGGTGACGTGGTACTGGTACCCGTCGCGGCCGCGAACCCGCTGGTCGCCGCCGCTGCAAAAGGCATAGCCGCCGTCCGCCGCCGGTCCGTTGCCGGTCAGCAGCACGGCCGCTACCGAGGCGGTTTGGCGTGCGTGGTCGAGGCAACGGTAGAGTTGGTCGACGGTCTGGGGGCGGAAGGCATTGCGCACTTCGGGTCGGTTGAAAGCCACTCGCACCACCGGCGCGGGGCTCCCATCAGGCATAATACCCCGGTGATAGGTCACATCCGTGAGTCCCGTCAGCCCGACTTCCCGCCACCTGGCAGCCTCAAAAACATCCGAAATCATGTTCTCACTCTATCCTGCCCGGCCGCAGCAAACCGCCTAAAATCCCAATAAGCACCTCATGAATAGGAAAACGTCCCGGCAGCCAACAACTCCACCCAGGTCTGGCCCGGCGCCAACACAATCGGGGCTCCCGACACGTCGGTCAAAACCAGCGGGGAACCCACGGAATCCTTCGACCACTTCGCGTCCATGATTTTCCCGCCGGTCGCCACATAGGCCTGGCCGCCACCTTCCATCACAGTTTCCGGCACCGGGAAACCGGCGGAATCCAGCGCGTTCGTGGCCACAGTAGTGGTGCGCACCACCACGACATTATCGGCCTGCAGCGGCACCCCGGAGCGTGCCGTCGAGGCCACACCCTCATCGACGCGCTGCCACTTCGAGCCATTCCAGTCGAAGCGCGCGTGGGCGGCCGGGAAATTCACCACCAGCTGTTTCGCCTCCACCCCGGTTGACACGGCGCTAGGTGTTTCCCCGGATTTGGCGAATTCAAAGATTTTCTCGGGCTCGGTCGTGTCGGCCGCGCCGTTGGCCGCGCCGTTGGCCGCGTTACTGGCACTATCCGCGCCGCCCGCCCCGGTTGCGCCCGCGCCGCCGAATTTCCCCAGCAAGGCCGGAATCGACAGGTACAGGTTATGCGGCATCCACCGCCACTGCACCCGATACGACGCCCCCATCGCCTGGTCCTCGTTGAAACCACGCAAACCCTCGTCACGCACCCGCTGTTCAAACTGGGGCACTCCCCCGGAATAAACCAACCACGCTCTGAAAGGCGCCGCAATCGCGGGATCCATGGGACGCACGGATCGCACCGGCCCGATTTCCTCTGGCTGCTGGGAATGGAAAATCGCGTTGTACCGGGTCACCCCGCCTTCCACCAATTCCTCGAAAACAATATCGGCGGCCTCCAGCCCGGATTGCGGGCGTGCCGCACTGGTGTTCTCGATTTTCACCGCCACTGCCTGGCGTGCCCGCGCCCCGGCGTTCGCGGGGCGCTCCAAGCCAGTTAGAGGCCAGGTTTCGGGCTGTGGAACTTGCGTCGGCACCGGCGTACTCGCAGCCGGTGCCGCACTTTTGCCGGGTGCAGAGTTCACGCATCCGCTTAAACCCGCCGCGTTTACAAGTCCACAAAGAACCCCAATAACCGCTAGAATCTTCTTAGGACTAGCTGTTGTGCTGTGCCGGTCAGGTTCCGTTTGCCCTGTGGCGGCGGTATTCTCCCGGATAACGACCATGGAATAAACTGTAGCGCTTGCGAAAGGTGAAAAGGGTGAGTGACACGTCAAGGCGAGGGGTTCCCGTTCGATTCCGCATCATGCCGGGAGGGACTAACCCCGCCGCAGTGGTCAGCCTCGCGGAGGTTCTGGCCACGTTGATAGAACCGCATCTGACCGCCGATGAACGCCGTATCCGCGAGGGTCTGCCGGTTGTCGATGACTACGACTGGGGCTACCCCCAGGGTGACACGGAGGGTTCCGTTGACCCCGATTCCGCCGGGGTTCATGAGGCGCCATCCGCAAACACCGCTCTGCCCGCCGCCGCCCTGCCTTCCCCAGTTCCAGGGATGGCAGCATCTGGGGATTCCAGCGCGGATTCCGAACTGGCACCTCGTGAACCGGAAAACCCCGGCGAAACCAATACCGCCACCCCCGCAGTGGTGCCCCCTGAAACCCGCGAAACCCCCGCAACCGGCACCCCGCGTGTCAAAGAAATCCTGGTGCCCATCACCCCCGGAACTAGCCCTGACCAGGCCAAACGAGATATACAGCGGCGACTGAAAGGACCCCTGCCGGCGCGCTGCGACTTGATTATGCAAACCTCGGGTTCGCAAACCGGCACCGGACACCTGGTGGCGATTTCCGCTGCCGCACTGGTGTCATCGGCGCGCTCCACCCTGGCGATGATAGGTGAAGGCCGCTGGATTTTGGCGCTGCCGGTCAACCACATCGGCGGGCTGCAAGTGTTGACGCGCTCGCTGATAGCCGGCACGAAGCCCGTAATCGTCGATACAACCAGCGGGTTTAACCCCAAACAGCTGGTGCGCGCGGTCGAACGCGCCACCAGCGACCCCGGGATACCGGCCTATATTTCCCTGGTGCCCACCCAGGTGTCGCGCATCCTGGACGAAGGCGGCGAACCAGTCGAGGCGCTGGCGAAACTGCACACAATCCTGGTTGGCGGGGCGGCTTTCACCACGTTCCTGGCCGACCGGGCAAAAGCGGCAGGGTGGCATGTGGTAGAGACCTATGGCATGACCGAGACCTGTGGCGGCTGCGTATACGACGGGATGCCGCTGGTTGGCACGCAGGTGTCCACCGTGGGCGACACCGTATGGATAACCGGCACGACATTGATGGAAGACTACCTGGAAATCCCCGCCCCCGGCGAGGAAACCCCCTGGATTCAGATGGGACCGCGGCGCTGGTTTAAGACCTCGGATACGGGTCGGATGGAAGGGCCGCGGCTGATTATTCAAGGCCGAACCGATGATGTGATTAACACCGGCGGGGTCAAGGTTCACGCTTCGGCCGTCGAGGAAGCCGCATTGACGGTGCCGGGAGTCGGGCGGATATGTGTAGTTGGTTTGCCGGATGCCCGCTGGGGCGAACTAGTCACCGCGCTGGTCGTGCCCGGACAGGATGTAGATGTGGATTTATTGGCTCCCCTGATGGGTTCACCGGCCTCGCTGGGGGTGCGCGGAGCGGACGGCCAACGGGTCGAACCGGATTCCCTGGCGGCGCGGATTCGCACTGCGGTAGGCGCCGAGTTGGGGGCGGCTCACGCGCCACGCGTGATTATTATTGTGCAGCAGCTGCCGTTGTTGGGGCCGGGCAAGGTCGACCGTCACGAAGCCGCCGCGATTGCGCAGCGCGAACTGAGGGCGGGGCGCGCCTGGGTGAGGTAGGTCTGTTTTTGCTTGTCCCGGCGGGTTCATGAGGTGCTTGTCTGAGACGCTCGGCTGCTAGGGGTGCGCGCACGAGAGGCGAAGGGGGAAGTTTCCCCCGCTCGAGCTGCTGGCGCAGCTCGAGCTCCCCCTCAGCCTCTCGTTTGCGTCGCACTCCCTAAGCAGCCTTCGCTTACGCCGTTTCACCCCGACGAGCACCTTCGCTAGGCTCGCATCTACCCGCCGGGAAAGCGACAAAACAGACTCGGGGAACACTTAATAAGGAAGCGGCCAGCCTGGGTAGGCTGGCCGCGATTTCCTTAATCGTCCTTCTTGTTATTCCACAGCTTCTCCTTTATCAGGATTACTGCTAGAATCGAAGGAGGTAAGAAAATCAGAATCTGGATGAAGGTGCTCATCTGAATATCCTTTCCTTAAAGCCCCGGCTGCGACCGGGGCTTTGACTTTATGTCAAGGCTTTCGCCCTGACATAGTCAGGGTGTCTCCCTGGCCTCACCAGGATACCGGCTCTGGTTCGAGACATAAAACCTGTTTCCACAGCCTGTGGAAAACCAGATTTTACCCTGTTGCACCAACCAAAAACCCCAAAATAAGACACATAAAATGTTACTTAACCCCCGTCCGCGCGTAAGCAGCGACGGCGCTCGTGAGGGCGAAAAGCGACACACCCAAGCAAGCACCTCATGAACCCGAGGGGACAACGAGCAAGGCACGGCGGTTTAGGCTAGGATATTGGGCGTGGGAAGGGCGATTCTGTTTATTCTGATGGTGGCGCTGATGCTCTATGCGCTGGTGGATTGTATTCGTACCCCACGCGACATGATGCCGGCGAAACTGCCGAAGGCGCTGTGGCTGCTGGTGGTTATGCTGTTCAGTCCGATTGGGCCGATTGCGTGGATTATCGTGTCGCGGGTCACCGCCGCCGAAGAAAAGGGCGGACGATTCGAACCGACCGTGTGGTCAAGTAAGGATTCCGTACAGGTCAGATTCGGGAAGGAAAAACCCGCCGCCCCGCAAACCCCCGACGACGACCCCGAATTTCTAGAATCCCTGGAACAGCGAATTCGCGACAAACGCCGGGAAGAATACCAGCGCCAACAGCGCGAAGCCGAAGAAGAACAGTTTAGGGGGCGCCGGCAGGGCGAAACCCGTGAAGGTGGAGCGGCCGGAGACTTCAACGCGAACCCCCACCCGGGCAAAACAAACCCGAATCCGCACGGCGGATACCCGGATTCTGCGCACCCAACGGAACCGGATGATGCCACGGCGACAGGCGAAAACCCCGATAGACCTGAAGACCCTGAACAGTAACAGCCGGGATTTTGGGTGTCCGTAGTTTTTCGGGCAAGCGCCTCATGAATCCGCACCACTTTACCCCACCGACACGCGTGACAAATTCAGGAAAAAATGCCCCTCACAGGCGAATAAACCGCCAGCCTATCCCAAATTTTCCTGAAATTACCACCAGACACGGTCACGGAACCACCGGAACACTGCGGTTTTGGCAACGAAACCAAAGTTGCTAGGCCTGGTTGATTTCCGCCTGGGCGGCCTCGTTTAGCTCGTGAATAGTGGCCTGGGCACGCTGGCGTTCCGCCTCGGCCGCCTCGCGGACTTGCTGCTCATGAGTGCGCCGATCAACCACCACCGCCTCGCCGGTGCGGTCGTCACGCCCATCGCGGTCGCGGTCACGTTTACGGCGCAACAAATCGGCCGGCGGCGTATCACTAGGACGCAAGAACACGTCAATCCACACCGTGCGCGGGTCAGAATCCACGAAAATCGCCTTGATAAACAGGGTCATCGGCACGGAAACCACCGCCCCCAACGGCCCCAACACCGCCGACCACACCATCAAAGACAGGAAAGAAATCGTCGGATTCAAACCCACCGCTGAGCCAGCGAAACGCGGCTGGACAAAATTGAACACCACCGTGGAAATCACGATGAAACTGACAGCCACCCCGATTGCCGGACCAACACCCTGGGTCACCAACACCATCAAAACGGGGGGAATCATGGAAATAATGAAACCCACCGCCGGGATATAGTTCGCCACGAAAGCCAGAATCCCCCAGGTCAAGGGCGAGGGCACCTCGAAAATATACATGACAATGATGTCCAAAACCGCCACCCCGGCACCAAAAAACGTGGCCATCAGGAAGTACATGCGCGCCCCCCGGGCAAACTTGCGCAACGAAATCGCCAAACCTGGCGCGTAAGTCGCCAATTCGGCGGCACGGCGCCGCATCACCACCAGGTCGCCAACCAGGAAAATCGCCAGCATCGTGAAATAGAACATGGTGGTTCCCGCGCTGCCCAGCGAATTAGCCAAGCTCCCGGCATAGCTTGTCACCCGCCCCAGGTCAACCCGCTGAGCCGGGCTGGTCACCGAAGACATGTCGATGTTGAAACGGTCACCGAGCCTTTCCAACAGGTGGATACTGTCTTGATAGAGTATCTGGAATTTGCGTTGGTAGCGCGGCAGTTCCGTGGTCACGGCGGTGAGTGCGCCAGCTATCATCCCAGTCACGCCCAACATGACAGCAAACATCAACACAATGTTCAACAAGGCAGCCAACGCGGCGGGAACCTTGCGGCGAATCAACCACTGGGACACCGGATGCAGCGTCAACGCCATACACAACGCCAGGAAGGCGGGGGTGAACACCGGGGCAATAATCCACAGCCCGGCCACCACTGCGAAAGTGCCGGCCAGCGCCAAGGCGTAACGCATCCCTGCCGGCCAGGCCGCGAGCCCGGTTTCATGCAGCAACGCGGCGGTTGCAGCGGGGTTCGCGGGGTCGCCGGTTTCTGTGGTTAGTCCGCTGGTCGCGAGGTTGCCCTGTTCCAGGTTTCTTTTGGAGGTTTCATGAGGTGCCAGTCGCCGCCCCCGCACGGCTTTCGCCGCCTTCCCGACTGTCCCAATCAATAGTCCAAGCCTGCCCTTTATTTCCATAGTCTCAACTGTATCGCACTGGGTCTAAATATCCATTGACATATAAGCGCTTTGCTAGGATAATAGCCTGGATAAACCCCCATGTCACAGGCTTATCTCGATATCAAGCATTCTCAATAAGTTCCTTATGCGTCCATGACCAGAAAGGCATTCCAGCGAAGCAGCTGGATAATCGGATGGCGCCTCATGAAAAGTGCGACGCGCGAGCCGAAACCCGCGCGCCGCACTTGCTAGCGTTTAGCGAAACTAAACCCCAAACGGAAAATCAATACTCGCGTCCGAGAAATCCGTGAAATCCCCAAAGCCAATCGTGTCGCTGTACGGCAGCTGCGCCATCAATGCTTCACGACCCTTTTCAGAGGGGTTGATTTCCACGTTGCGATAACGCACCAAACCGGTTCCAGCGGGAATCAGCTTGCCCAGGATGACGTTTTCCTTCAACCCAGACAGCGGGTCGTCGGTGCCGTTCATCGCAGCCTCGGTCAACACGCGGGTGGTTTCCTGGAAGGACGCGGCCGACAGCCACGAATCCGTAGCCAGCGAAGCCTTGGTAATACCCATCAACTCCGGGCGAGCCGAAGCCGGCTGTTTGCCCTGCTCCACCATGCGGCGGTTTTCGGACAAGAACCGCGCCTGATCCACCAACTCGCCAGGCAGGAAGCTGGTGTCACCGACTTCCTCCAGGACAGTCACGCGACGCAACATCTGACGCACAATAACCTCGATGTGCTTGGCGTGAATATCCACACCCTGGGAATGGTACACCTGCTGTACCTCGTTGACCAGGGCTTTCTGGGTGGCCTGCTGGCCTTTGACGCGCAACAGCTTCTTTAAGTCCACCGGACCTTCGGTCAGCTTCTGGCCGACCTCTACCTGGTCGCCCTCGGCCACCAGCAGTTTCTGGCGCCGGGAAACCTCTATCACCAGGTCGTCCTTGCCATCATCGCGCACAATAATGACTTCCCGGGCGCCCGCCGGGTCATCGTTAATCTTAACACGTCCTGCGGCTTCGGTAATCGCAGCCTCACCCTTGGGGGTGCGGGCTTCGAACAGCTCCTGGACACGCGGCAAACCCTGGGTAATATCGGAACCCGACTGAGCACCACCAGTGTGGAAGGTACGCATCGTCAACTGGGTACCCGGCTCGCCAATGGACTGAGCCGCGATAATCCCTACGGCCTCGCCGATATCCACGCGCTTGCCAGTAGCCAGGGAACGTCCGTAACAGGCCGCACAGGTTCCGACCGGAGCCTCGCAGGTCAACACGGAACGTACGGTAATCTCAGTGATACCGGCACGCAATAGTTTGCGTATCGCCACGTCACCGACATCTTCCCCGGCGGTCAGCACGACTTCGCCGTTCTCGTTGACGGCGTCGCGCGCCAAAGTGCGGGCAAAAGCGGTAGTTTCCACCAGTTCGTCGGGTTCCACCACGCCGTCATCGTTGCGATGCCCGATGACAATCTTTAGACCCTTGCGGGTGCCGCAGTTGGCTTCGCGAATAATCACGTCCTGGGACACGTCAACCAAACGCCGCGTCAAATACCCGGATTCTGCCGTACGCAAAGCCGTGTCCGCCAGACCTTTGCGCGCGCCGTGGGTCGCGATGAAGTACTCTAACACGGACAGGCCTTCGCGGTAGTTCGACTTGATGGGGCGTTCAATCAGGCGCTGTTTCGGGTCGGACACCAGGCCGCGCATACCGGCAATCTGGCGAATCTGGGACCAGTTACCACGCGCCCCGGACTTGACCATGCGATAGACGGTGTTTCGTTCGGGGAAGTTTTCCTCCATCGCTTGGGCGACTTCATTAGTTGCGGTCTCCCATAGCTTGATGAGTCCCGAATAGCGGTCTTCCTCGGTGATAGCACCCAGGTCGTAGTCGGATTGAATATCGGCCGCCATGTTCTCGTACTTTTCCAGGATTTCCGGCTTCGCGGACGGCGGCACGATATCCGTGAAGGAAATCGTAATCCCCGACCACGTCGACCAGTGGAAACCAAAGGACTTCAACGCGTCCAAGGAAACCTCGATTTCAGCTTTGGTGTAAAGCTCGGCCAGGTCGTTGACGATTTTACCCAGTTCTTTCTTGGCCACCACGTAGTTTACGAAAGGATATTCGCGGGGCAGGGCATCGTTGAAAATCACGCGCCCCAGCGAGGTTTCCAGCTGGAATCGATCCCCGGGCTGCCAGCCTTCGGGCATCTCCATGCCTTCGGGGGGTACATCGCCGGGTTCCATACGAATGACACAGGTTTCTTGCAGCGCCAAATCGTCGTTGTCATAGGCTTGACGGGCTTCGGCGGGGGAAGTGTAGTACTTCAACACCCGGTTGCCGTCCGCGTCGAACTTCGGGTTATGCACCATCGTCGGGTCTTCATCCGAGGTCAGGTGATAGATACCAATAATCATGTCCTGGGAAGGCATGGTCACGGGTCGTCCGTCGGAAGGCTTCAAGATGTTGTTCGAAGACAACATCAACACCCGGGCTTCGGCTTGGGCTTCAGCTGACAGGGGCACGTGCACCGCCATCTGGTCCCCGTCGAAGTCCGCGTTGAACGCGCCACACACCAGGGGATGCAGCTGAATCGCACGGCCTTCCACCAACAGCGGCTCGAAAGCCTGGATGCCCAAGCGGTGCAGGGTAGGGGCACGGTTCAGCAACACCGGGTGGTTGGTAATCGCCTGATCCAACACATCCCAGACCTCACTGGATCCGCGTTCCACCATGCGCTTGGCGGCCTTCACATTCTGGGCGGTGCCGTTCTTGACCAGCACCTTCATCACAAAGGGCTTGAACAGTTCCAACGCCATTTCCTTGGGCAGACCACACTGGTGCAACTTCAACTGCGGCCCAACCACGATTACGGAACGCCCGGAATAATCCACGCGCTTCCCCAACAGGTTTTGGCGGAAACGCCCCTGCTTACCTTTGAGCATGTCAGACAGGGACTTCAGGGCACGGTTGCCCGGCCCGGTGACGGGACGCCCGCGACGCCCATTATCAAACAGGGCATCAACGGATTCTTGCAACATGCGTTTTTCGTTGTTGACAATAATGTCCGGGGCGCTGAGGTCTTGCAATCGCCGCAAACGGTTGTTGCGGTTGATAACCCGGCGGTACAGGTCATTCAAATCAGAGGTGGCGAAACGCCCGCCATCCAGCTGTACCATGGGACGCAAATCCGGGGGGATAACCGGAATCGAATCTAACACCATCGCGGAGGCCGGCTTCCCGGTCTTCAAGAAAGCATTAATCACTTTCAAACGCTTCAAAGCGCGGGTTTTTTGCTGGCCAGTCTTGGATTCCACGATTTCTTTCAGATACTGGGCTTCGCCTTCCAAGTCAAAGGCTTCCAGACGGTCTTTCACGGCCTGGGCGCCCATCCCGCCCTTGAAATACGTGCCGTAAAGCGCGTACATCTCGCGATAGACCACCTCGTTACCTTCCAAGTCCCCGACCTTCAGGGTCTTGAAACGCTCCCAGACTTCGTCATGGAGTTTCAAATCGGTTTCCGCCTGGTGGCGAATCGCGCGCATCTCTTTTTCCCCAGCACGCTTGACCTTGTCGATATCAGATTTCTCGGCGCCTTCTTTCTCTAAGGCCGCCATGTCTTCTTCCATCTTCTGGGCACGTTTTTCGATGTCAATGTCGCGGTTCTTTTCAATCTGTGAACGTGCCAAATCGGATTCTTTTTGCATATCTGCCAAATCCTTATGGCGGCGTTCCTCGTCCACCCAGGTAATCATGTAAGCGGCAAAGTAAATCACCTTTTCCAAGTCCTTGGGTGCCAGGTTCAGCAAATATCCCAACCGTGACGGTACCCCTTTGAAATACCAAATATGGGTAACCGGAGCCGCCAAACGAATATGCCCCATCCGTTCACGGCGCACTTTGGAGCGGGTTACCTCTACCCCGCACTCGGGACAAACGGTGTCCTTGTAGCGGACGTGTTTGTTCTTGCCACACGCGCATTCCCAGTCCTTGGTGGGGCCGAAAATTCGTTCGTCGAACAAGCCGTCTTTCTCGGGTTTCAAGGTGCGGTAGTTGATGGTCTCGGGTTTTTGTACTTCGCCGTGAGACCAGCTGTTGATGTCCTCTTCGGTAGCCAGACCGATGTGCAGGGCTGCAAATTTATTCGCGTCTATCATTGTTTTTCTTCCTTCTATCGGTCGTCCTTAGATTTCTTCCATGCTCAACACCATGCCGGGTGCGTTGGGGCGTTTCGACAGGTCGAAGCCCAGTTTCGCGGCTCCACGAGAGGCTTCATCAGCATCGTCGCGCATATCCAAGGGGTGCCCGTCAAAGTCCAAAACCTCGACATTCAAACACAGCGAGCGCATTTCTTGCATCAACACGCGGAAAGACTCGGGGATGCCGGGCTGCGGCAAATCCTCGCCACGTACGATGGCCTCGTAAACCTTCACGCGGCCTTGCACATCGTCGGACTTGACAGTCAAGATTTCCTGCAAAGCATAGGCAGCTCCGTAAGCTTCTAGTGCCCACACCTCCATCTCGCCGAAACGCTGGCCACCGAACTGGGCTTTACCACCCAAAGGCTGCTGGGTAATCATCGAGTACGGACCGGTGGAACGGGCGTGAATCTTGTCGTCTACCAAGTGGTGCAGCTTCAGCATGTACTTGTAGCCCACCGCGATACGGTACGGGAAGGGTTCGCCGGAACGTCCGTCAAACAACTGTGCTTTGCCGTTTTCGTCAATCAGCTGGTGGTCAAATTTATCGCGCACCCGCGTGCTTTGCAGCATCCCAGTAATCACGTCGGCCTCGGCTCCGTCAAACACAGGGGTGGCGACATGCTGGCCAGGCTCGGCGGTGGGCAGCGGCACATGCTTGACCCACTGCTCGCCAGATTCCAGCGCTTTCGTAATGTCCCAGCCTTCGTGGGCAATCCAGCCCAGGTGGAACTCCAGTACCTGGCCGATATTCATACGCCCAGGCACACCCATCGGGTTCAAAATAATATCCACCGGGGTGCCGTCCTCGAGGAATGGCATGTCTTCGACCGGCAGAATCTTCGAGATACATCCCTTGTTGCCGTGACGACCCGACATCTTGTCGCCTACGGTTATCTTGCGGCGCTGGGCGACATAGACGCGCACCATATGGTTGACCCCGGGTGCCAACTCGGAATCTTCGTCTTCGTCAGTGAACTCTTTGACGGCAATCACAATCCCGGATTCACCGTGGGGCACCCGCAGCGAAGTGTCGCGGGCTTCCTTGGCTTTTTCGCCCAGAATCGCACGCAACAGGCGTTCCTCACTGGTCAGTTCGGTTTCACCCTTCGGGGTAATCTTGCCCACCAGAATGTCCCCGGCGTGAACCTCGGCTCCCACGCGAATAATTCCCCGGTCGTCCAAGTCTTTACGGGCGGCTTCGGACACATTGGGAATGTCGCGGGTGATTTCCTCGGGTCCTAGCTTCGTGTCGCGGGCATCAATCTCGTGTTCTTCGATGTGAATCGAAGTCAGCAAGTCTTCGGATACCACCCGCTGGGACAAGATGATCGCGTCCTCGTAGTTCAAGCCTTCCCAGGACATGTAGGCTACCAACAGGTTCTTGCCTAAAGCCATCTCGCCTTGGTCGGTGGCCGGCCCGTCAGCAATCACGTCGCCAACTTCCAGGCGCTGGCCTTCATCAACCAAAACCTGCTGGTTGTAACAGTTACCCTGGTTGGAACGCTGGAATTTCTCCAGCTTATAATTATCCACTCGACCGGCATCGGTTTGTATCTTGACCAAATCGGCGCTGACCTCGGTGACAACCCCGGCGTTCTTGGCTACAACCACGTCGCCGGCATCAACCGCCGCGCGTTTTTCAATGCCGGTTCCCACCAAGGGAGCCTCCGTACGCAGCAAAGGCACGGCCTGGCGCTGCATGTTCGCCCCCATCAGAGCGCGGTTGGCATCGTCGTGTTCCAGGAAGGGAATCATGGCGGTCGCAACCGACACCATCTGGCGGGCGGACACGTCCATCAAGTCCACTTCTTCCGGGCTGACCAACACCGGATCCCCACCGGTAGAGCGACACAGGACTTCCTTTTCCACAAAGTGGTTATCATCGGTCAAAGTGGCCGAGGCCTGGGCGATATTCAAGCCTTCCTCGTCGTCGGCGGTGATGTAGTGAATCTCGTCGGTGACCACGCCATCGCGCACCACGCGATACGGGGTTTCCACGAAGCCAAAGGGGTTAATCCGCGCGAATGTCGCCAGCGATCCAATCAGACCAATGTTGGGACCTTCCGGGGTTTCCACGGGGCACATGCGTCCGTAGTGTGAGGGGTGCACGTCACGGACTTCCATGCCGGCTCGGTCACGGGACAAGCCACCCGGCCCCAGAGCGGACAGGCGTCGCTTGTGGGTCAAACCGGCCAAGGGGTTGTTCTGATCCATGAACTGGGAAAGCTGCGAGGTACCGAAGAATTCCTTTATCGCCGCCACTACGGGGCGGATGTTAATCAAGGATTTCGGCACAATGGCTTCCATGTCCTGGGTAGACATGCGTTCGCGCACCACCCGTTCCATCCGGGACATGCCGGTACGGAACTGGAGTTGAATCAGTTCGCCCACGGCGCGCACCCGGCGGTTGCCAAAGTGGTCGATATCGTCGGTTTTCACCTTAACATCGAGTGCCTCACCCGCCGCGCCTTTAATGGACACCACGTCCATGCCTTCACGCAAAGCCAACAGGTAGCGGAAGGCCGCCACCATGTCGGTCAGGCTCAAGGTGCGTTGATCCATCTCGTGGGCGACCCCAAGTTTCTTGTTAATCTTGTAGCGTCCCACTTCGGCCAGGTCGTAGCGCTTGGGGTTGGTATAGAAGTTATGCAGCAACGCCCGTCCAGCTTCGGCGCTAGGGGGCTCACCGGGACGAATTTTGCGGTAAATATCTTCCAGGGCTTGTTCCTGGGTTTCAATCGGCCCGTCTTTTTCTAGGGTTTCCAGCATCATCGGGAAATCCGCGAAGGCTTCGCGAATCTCGGCGGTGCTCATCCCCATGGCTTTCAAGAAAATCGTGGCGGATTGTTTACGTTTGCGGTCAATACGCACCCCGACGGAATCACGCTTGTCGATTTCGAATTCCAGCCACGCCCCGCGCGAGGGAATCACCTTGCCCAGGTAAATATCGCGATCCGAGGTCTTGTCGGCGGTTTTCTCGAAGTACACCCCGGGGGAGCGCACCAGCTGGGACACGACCACCCGCTCGGTGCCGTTGATAATGAACGTACCGCGCGGGGTCATCAGGGGGAAGTTCCCCAGGAACACGGTTTGGTTCTTAATCTCGCCGGTTTCGTTCATGATGAACTCGGCTTCGACGCACAGCGGCGCGTCATAGGTCAAGTCCTTGTCGCGGCATTCGTCGATGGTATAGGGCGCGTCTTCCAGTGTGTAGCTGTTAAAAGACAGGCTCATGGTGCCGCCGGCATCCTCGATGGGCGACATCTCATTCAGGACTTCTTGCAGCCCCGAGACGGTGGGAACGTGTTTCCCTTCCCCGCTGGCAGCGGCTTCAACACGTTGTTTCCACGCGTCGTTGCCCAGGAACCAGTCGAAGGATTCGGTTTGTAGCGCCAACAAGTTCGGCGCGGTCATGGGTTCTTTGATTTGAGCGAATGAAACCCTAAACGGGGTTTCGACAGTTTTAGGCGAGCTGGCCAAGGTTTCCTCTTCCCTTTTTCTTGAAATGGGCGCGCACCGGCGTTAACTCGCTGGCCCCTCGTCGTCGCACTGGCGGGGTAAACCTTGCGCATTACCGGTAAAACCCCAGGTCACAGGCCGCATCGGACACAGCAAACGCAAACACTCAAGCTATCACAAAGTTGCGGAGTTGCGCAAGTCGCCCAGCTCACGCTGTTTTGCGCGGGTTATTGAGTTTTGCGCTCCGCGATTCAATACGTGGCGTTGCTGTTACCGATTCCACCATTGCAGTATCGGGATTGACGGAAATCGTCAATTGAAAAGCGTCAGGATTGTTAATGTGCCTCACGACGAGGTCTTTTTCAGCCACACTGACATTGGCATAGGACGGACTGCGATAGGGGTCTGCCAGGATTTTCAGTTCTCGAAGACTCAAATCTTTTCCGCTTCGAGCCTTTTCTCGAATTTGGTTAAATTCGGGGTCTCCAGAAGCTGGCGATGCCACCTCGAGAGCCGTAGTGAATCCGAGAGTAAACAAGCAAGCTGCCAGGATGCCTACTATCGCCACCAGACTCCGTCGTTTACTGGTACTTGTAATCATTTTCATATCCTTCGATAGTAACTTTGTCCAAGCAATCGCAGTTAACTCCAAATTGCCAACCGCCATTTCGTAACACCATACCATGACCAGCTTTCAATCCAATCGGTTTTATCCAGTAATGGACGGATAATTACCCTGCTAACGTATTCAACCGGGCAAAGCTCCTGTTCAGAAACTTGCTAGATTTCATCAACAGCGCGCGAATTTGCCAGAATGTACTTACAATTATCTACGGACATCCAACCGTGCGCTACTTCCCGACTTCGCTACGCGTCTATTTAATACTCCCGGCCGTGAGTCCCCCAATCAAGCGTTTCTCTATCAAGGCAAACATAATAATCACCGGGACAATCGCGATCACCGAGGTGGTGAACATGAACTGCCATTCGCGCACATACAATCCCAGGAACCGCGGCATCGCCACGGTCAAGGGCTGCAACTCGGCTTTCTGTACCAAGACAAAGGCCGCCGCGTATTCATTCCAAGTATTGATGAATACGAAAACCACGGCCGTAACAATCCCGGGCCACAGCCGCTTAATGCTAGGGCTGCGATGGCCGCGAACGCGCCGATAGTAGTAATGCGTTTCACGAGCGTTCCTTTCGGTTGTGGGTTTTCAGCTCCGGGTTTCGCGGTGGTTCCCGCCCATCCTTTCCTTGGGTTGTTCGGGGGCATAGGGTTTGCTCGTGGGTAAACTGTCCGCCTCCGTTGGCCGTCTTCCGCCCTTCTTTGGGGTTTCATGAGGTGCCATCGAGAACCCGCCATCACCGGAATATGATTTTTTCTAATCAAATGTGGGGGTTTTAAACAGGATTTTGAATTTTGGGGTTTTCGTGGGAAGCTCATGAGGTGCCATAAATAATCCTGGTCTCCGGTGTGACCCACACCGGAGACCAGTGACCAATATTCTTGGTTATGGACACGCGAGCAGTCTGCTAGAATGTTAGACCGGACAAAACCCCAGCTCAGAGCTGGTTTGGGATTTTCGCCTTCGGCGAAAATCCCCCTTATGTGTCCGTAATCTTGATTATGGACACATAAGCACCTTATTGAACATGATTGATATCGAGATAAGCCTGCGAACAGTGGCTTTACCAAGCCCCATATCCTAGCAAAGTGCTTATGTGTCCGTAACCTCTAGCGACCAAAGAAACTCGTAAAGAGGGATTGGGGTTTGCGCTTATCCTCGGGACAAGTACACCACTGGTCAGCCGGAACCCGGGCTTTCACCGCCTCGATATGCATCCCACACCCCGTCCAAGTAGTTTTCCCACAATTCGCACATTTCACTGGTGAGCACATTTTTCTTTCCTTTCGTTGTCACTACCCGGGTTACATTTCCAGCACTACCCCAGGGTTTAAGAAATGGTAGGCAAATACGGTATTCACCCCACCAGACAATACTTTAGCATTAATTCCGTTTTGGCTCAGAATCCGCGACGCCAGCCAAGCATTCACCCCCGTGTCATCGCATAAATACACGCAATCACCTAATGAACCCACCGCACTCAAACCGGCCGCCACACTTGGGGAACTCGCCCCCGGGTTGGCACCTAATGAACCCGAGGCACCTGCGAGCCAAGCGCGAATCTCGTCGAGCCGCCCGCGCAACTGCGTCAACGGAACACAACGCGCCCCCACCAGGTGCCCGGCACGAAACTCCGGCTCTTGGCGCACATCAACCACCAGTGCCCCGCCCGACACCAGCGCCTCGGCCTCGGCGGCATACCACAACTCCAGCCGCCCCGACAACACGTTTTGCGCCACATACCCCAAGAAATTCACCGGATCCTTGGCCGAACCATAGGGCGGAGAATACGCCAAATCCAAGTCAATCAAATCCGCCGCGCTCAGCCCGGCTCGCAAAGCCGTCGCAATCACGTCAAGGCGCTTGTCCACACCATTCCCGCCGATGCCCTGGGCACCCAAAATCCGCCCCGAACCGGCCTCGAAGTGCATCAATAGCTGCATCGGCTGGGCACCCGGCAGGAAAGTCCCGTGGTCGGTAGGATGGGTGTGAATCGTGTGGAAATCCACCCCGGCGGCCGCTAGGGCATCCCGGTTCGCCCCAGTCTGAGCCACGGTCATAGGTCCGACCCGGAAAATCGAGGTCGCCAGTGGTCGCGGCAACGGGCGGGCGTGCTCGGGGTCGACGATGAAATCCGCAATCAGTCGCCCAGCGCGGTTGGTCGGGCCGGCCAGCGCGACGGGTCGAGTCGCGCCGGTGGGAGCCGTGACCTGGGTCGCGGCGTCGCCCAGGGCGAATACGTCGGGCAGGTTGGTGCGACCGTATTGGTCGATTTGCAGGTATCCGCGCTGGTCAGCGGCCACTCCGGCCGCGACGAAGGCCTCGGTATTCGGGGTGACTCCGGCGGCAAGCACTACCAGGTCGGCCGGGATTTCCGCGCCGGTGGACAGCTTCACTTGGAGTGCCGCGCCGGGTTCTTCGCCGGGGTTTGCCCCACCTGTGGCATCCAGATTGGTCGCGCCGCCCGGGTTGGTCGCGCCGCCTGCTTCGTCCACACTGACCGCGCCGCCCGGGTTGCCGGAAGCGCCCGGGTTGGGTGTTTCGGTTGGGTCGGCGTTTTCATGAGGCGCTTGCCCTTCGGCTGGCGCCTCATGAACCCCATCCCTGCCACCACCAGCGGTGACGGGCGAGATGGATTCCACGCGCGTGTCGGCGAAAACTGCGATGCCCAGCGACCCGAGCGCGCCGGTGACCATATTCGCGATTTCGCGGTCCAGCGGCGGCATAACGTGGGCGGCGCCCTCCACAATGGTGGTCTGCAGGCCGCGCTGCGCCAAGGCTTCGGCGGCTTCGATGCCGATGAAGCCCCCGCCGATAACCACGGCGGACTTCGCGGGCGCCCCACCGCCAGTGCCCCCAACGCCGCTACCTTCGACCAGTTCCACCAGGCGGGTCACATCGTCGACAGTACGCAGCGGGTGCACGCGCGGGGAATCCAGGCCGGGAATCGGGGGGCGCGCGGCACGGGCTCCGGGGGACAACACCAGGAAGTCATAGGATTCTTGGAATTCACGTCCGCCCGGGTCGCGAACCGTGACGGTTTTCGCGCTCGCATCCAAGCCGGTGACCTCGTGGTTGAGGCGCACGTCGAGGTTTAGTTTCGCTCGCAGTGCCTCGGAGGTATTCAACAGTAGCATTTCGCGCGAGGGAATTTCGCCGCCTAGATGATAGGGCAGCCCGCAGTTGGAAAACGAGGGATAGGAGCCTTTTTCAAAGACCACAATTTCTGCGTTTTCATCCAGGCGTCGGGCGCGTGCCGCGCAGGACAGTCCGCCGGCTACCCCGCCGACCACAACCAGTTTCATCATTGTTTCCTTTCCTTTGTCCAGACATTCACACCACCATAGCATGTTTCGTATTTCTCTGCCCAGCAATCGCTTCGGCGCTAGGGGTGCGCACTTTCCGTTTTCATGAGGTGCCACCGAAATCTAGGCCTAAATCTCCCGGCCCGGATCCCGCTCCCTATTGCCGAAAAACTCAGCGCCGCGCGCCGGCACGGTTTGGCGCCACGCTGGTTTCAGTTCCCGTCCTAGATTGAGGCACAGCGACGCGGCACGTCGCGATACCGCGTTGGGAGCGCGCCGGCACGTCAGCGGCGGCGCGGGAAGGCTGCGTAGGGAGTGCGACGCTAAGAGAGGCTGAGGGGGAGCTCGAGCTGCGCGAGCAGCTCGAGCGGGGGAAACCTCCCCCTTTCGCCTCTCGTGCGCGCACCCCTAGCAGCCGACCGTCGGCGCTAGGGGCGCGCACTTTCCGTTTTCATGAGGTGCCACCGAAATCTACGCCTAAATCTCCCGGCCCGGATCCCGCTCCCTATTGCCGAAAAACTCAGCGCCGCGCGCCGGCACGGTTTGGCGCCACGCTGGTTTCAGTTCCCGCCCTAGATTGAGGAACAGCGACGCGGCACGTCGCGATACCGCGTTGGGAGCGCGCCGGCACGTCAGCGGCGGCGCGGGAAGGCTGCGTAGGGAGTGCGACGCTAAGAGAGGCTGAGGGGGAGCTCGAGCTGCGCGAGCAGCTCGAGCGGGGGAAACCTCCCCCTTTCGCCTCTCGTGCGCGCACCCCTAGCAGCCGACCGCACGCCGGGCGAACCGCCGCCGAACCGCGTCGCCCCATAGCGCACCAAAGCTAGACTTCAATAACTTCAACCCCGTGTTGTGCCAAAGCCGCGCGATCCTCGGCGCTGACTGAATCGGTAATAATCTCGTCTACGAGGGAAAAGTCCGAAATCCGCGCCACCCCAACCGCCGTAAATTTCGAGGAATCCGCTACAACGGTGACTCGCGCGGTGGCGGCGAGGAAATCGGCGTTTATTTCAGCTTCCAGCAAATCGTCATTGAACAATCCGCGAGCCGAGTCAATGCTGACAACCCCCAAAAAGACTCGGTTCATCGCCAGGTTTTCTAAAACCACCCCCGACAGGTTGCCGACAATCTCGTAGGAATTCGGCCGCACGACCCCGCCGACCACGATTACTTTGATTTGCGGGCGTACCACCAGCTCGTTGGCGATATTCACCGCGTTGGTGACCAAGGTCAGACTTTCATGCTCGAAGGCCGAATCGGTGCTGACGCGCAGCGCGATTTCGCGGGCGACTTCGGTAGAGGTGGTTCCCCCATTGACCCCGATTATGTCCCCGGGTTGCACCAGTTTCGCGGCGGCGCGGGCGAGTCTTTGTTTAACCCGCCCGTGATTGGCTTGTCGGTAACGCAGCGGTAAATCTCCGGATAGCGGGTTCGCTACCGCCCCACCGCGTACTCGGGTCACGAGTTGCTGGTTGGCGAGCCGGTCTAAGTCACGCCGGATGGTGGCGGCAGAAACTCCCAAAGCAGCTTCGAGCTGCTCGACCTTCGCGGAGCCCTGTTCCAGCACCGTGTCAAGGATTTTTGTCAATCGCGCGGATTGGCTTGTCATCGCTCTCCTTTTCGCCGCAACTTTGACTTCAGCCGAAGCCAAATATTTTACTGTTTCCTCAAGTTTTAGCCCGAAAATACCCCTCGCTCATGCTTTAAAATGTGCATAACTATTAATTCCAATCATTTTCGCGCACAAATCGAGCTGCTTAGTGGTAATTTTATTACGTAATCTCACCCTAAACTTTACCAGGAAGGACAACTCACTATGAGCATTACCGCTACTGAAATCGCCACCCAACCCGCCACTTGGAAACGTGCCATCGAGATGTTGCCCTCCCTTGACCCTGATTTCTTTCCGCGCGCCGGCCAAAGCGTGGCCATGATTGGCTGTGGCACCTCGTGGTTTATGGCTCAAGCCTACTGCCGCGCCCGCGAGACAGCCGGTCTGGGTGTCAGCGATGCCTACACCGCCACCGAATTCCCGCTCACCCGCAAATACGACCTGGTGATTACCCTGTCGCGCTCCGGCACCACAACCGAGATTATTGACATCCTCAAAGCCTTACACGGTAAAACTCCGACGCGCCTGATTACGGCGGTTGGCAACGGCCCGGCCACCCCCTACACCGACAAAGAAGTCGTGCTGGATTTCGCCGATGAACAATCCGTGGTGCAAACCCGTTTCGCCACGACTGCCTTGGCGCTTATGCGCGCCAGTCTGGGCGAAGACCTGACCCCAGCTATCCGCGACTGTGAAGCCGCCACCACCACCGATATCCCCCAGGCTTTCGTCACCGCCGACCAGTTCACTTTCCTGGGCACAGCGTGGACCTATGGCTTGGCCAACGAAGCGGCGCTAAAGATGCGCGAGGCCTCGCAGTCCTGGACAGAAGCCTATCCGGCGATGGAGTACCGCCACGGCCCGATTTCTATCGCCCAGCCCGGGCGCATCACCTGGATTTTCGGCCCCATCCCAACGGGTATGAGCGCGCAAATCGAAGCCACCGGCGCGACTTTGGTGCATCACGACTGGGATCCGATGGCTTCGTTGGTGCTGTTGCAGCGCGTCGCGGTGGCGCGCGCGGAGCATCGCGGGCTCAATCCCGACACCCCGCGTCACCTGACTCGTTCCGTTATCCTGTCCTAACGCGAGGTTCCTATGTCCACCGATACTTCTCCCGCTGGTGGCGCTGGGGGCGCCGCTACGGTTGGGACTGCGGCTTCACGAGGTGCCAACCCCAATGAACCCACTCCCCCACGTTATGCCCTGGCCTTCGATGTGGGGGGCACGAATATCAAAATGGCGCTCGTCGCCCCGGATGCTTCGCTGGTGGAATTACCTAGCGTCAAAACCACCCAAGGTGGAGCCGAAGCCCTGGTGGCGCAGCTAAGCGAAGAATACGACCGCATCCAGGCGCAACTCGCCGGGGGTACCATCCTCGCCCCCAGCACCGAGACCCTGACCAGCGAAAATATCTGTAAAGCGGTGGGAGTGGCAATCCCGGGTCTGGTGGATGAATCCACCGGGATGACTATCAAATCGGCGAACCTGGGGTGGGGGCGGTTCCCCATGCGCGATGCCCTCGCCCAGGCGCTGGGGACACCGGTGCTACTCGGCCACGATTTGCGTTCCGGCGCCTTGGGGGAAGCCCGGTTTACGGGGCGACGCGACTGTATTTTCGTCGCTATCGGCACCGGGATAGCCGCCGGGATTGTCCTTGACGGCCAGGTCTTGAACCGGGGCGGCACCAGCGGGGAAATCGGCCAGGTTCTGTTCCCGAACCCGGATTTGGATTACGCTGCTGGGAAAGCCAGTTCAGAACTCGCGGAAGGCGCTACGGCTAAAACGGCCAATCGCGGCCGTTTCTTAACGCCTATGCCCAGTGACGGCGGCGATATGCGGCTCACGCCGCGCGCCGCCGTGCCCCTGGAACAGCTGGCTTCAGCGGCTTTCACCGGGCGGCGCTACGCGGCTTTAGCCGGGCTGGACACCCCGCCCGGCTCCAAGGCGGTTTTCGCGCGGGAACGCGAGGGCGACGCGGCCGCGCACCACGTCGTGGAAACCGGCACCGCCGCCCTTGCGCAAGCCCTGGCCGCGATGATAGCGACCCTCGGTGACCTAGAGGTCATTATCGGCGGGGGTCAATCCAAGGAAGGACCGGCGTACCTGGAACGGTTGCGGGCGGCGACAACTGCCAGGCTGGTAAACCTGCCGGAACCCCGATTTTCCTTGGCGCGCTTCGGGTCTCGGGCGCAACTGCTCGGCGCAGCCGCCCGGGTTTTCGACTACGAGGGAATCGCCACGCAAGTCGTGGCGGATTGTGACACGGTCAAATCCGCAAATGCGGACGCCACCCCGGCTGGCACCTCATGAAGCGCGAAAGGACAGCCAGATGAGCGCCACCCCACCCCAAAGCACCGCTGCGGGCACCGCGCCAACATCGGTGCCGCTGGTAACCTTCACCCCGAACCCGGCCGTGGACATCACCTACCAAGTCGAGCAGGTCGTTTTCGGGACTTCCCACCGGGTAGAGCGGATTCACCGCCGCGCCGGGGGCAAGGGCTTGAACACCGCCTCGGTGCTGGCCTTGATGGGCTACCCGGTGGTGGCCACCGGCTTCTTCACCAGCCCCGATTACGTCGCTGACCTGCAACGACGCGAGGCCGAATCCCCGGGGCGGTTTCAGTGGCGGGCACTAGAGATGCCCTGGCCGAACCGGCTGTCGGTGGCGGTGGTGGCCAAGGGCGACGCGACCCTGTTCAACGAGGCCGCGCCGAACTACGGCGAACTGACCGCTGCGGAAATCGCCGCGACCTGGGAAAACGTGTGGGAGCGGGTGCTCGACTGCGACTGGGCGCCGCCCGGAGCTCTGGTCAGCATCAACGGGTCGTTTCCGCTGGGGACCCCGCTGGGGATGGTATCGCGCCTGGTCGCGGGGCTGCGCTCGCGCGGGTGCTGGGTATTGGTGGACACCTCCGGGGAATACTTGGTCGAGGCCGCGCGCGCCGGAGCGGATTGTTTAAAGCCCAATGTCGCCGAGTTGCGTGCGGCCACCGGGATTCATGAGGTGCCAGCCGCCGCGCGAGCCTTGCTGGAACTTGGCGCCGGGTCTTTATTGGTGTCGGCTGGACGCGAAGGCTTGGCGTATGTGTGCCGGGACGGCGGATCTGAAACTAGGGAAGCCCGCGAATCTGACAAAGGCGAGGATTTTGGCCAGCCCCTCATGAACGGCACAGAAAAACCCGAAACCAAGGCAAAACCGCAAGTGAAGGCTTTTTGGGCGCGCCCCGGGCGGGAACTATCCGGCAACCCGACCGGGGCGGGCGACGCGGCCGTAGCCGGTTTCCTGGCCGCCCGCGCGCAAAATTTGGGGCGACAAGCGGCGCTGGCGCAAGCCGTGGCGTGGTCGGCGGCGGCCGTACCCGCCGCCTATGCCGGGGTGATTGAAACCGAACTGGTCGGCGAGTTGCGTCGTGAAATTACCTATAAAACCGAAGATTGGAGTTAAAAATGTTGGCAGATATTCGTAAACTTGCGGGCGACGCGGCCGCGCGCCACGTCGGACTGGGAGCGTTCAACGTCGTGCTCTTGGAACACGGGGAAGCCCAAGTCGCGGCTGCCGAATCCTGCGGGCTGCCGGTGATTTTGCAACTTTCCCAAAACGCCGTGAAATACCACCACGGGCGGCTGCGCCCGATTGGCTCGGCGGTGTTGCGCCTCGCGGAAGAGGCTCGCGTCCCGGTCGTAGCGCATTTGGATCACGCCGAGGACATCGACTTGTGCAAGGCGGCAGTGGATTTGGGATTTACCTCTATCATGTATGATGGCTCGAAACTGGCGGACGCGGAAAACCGCCGGTCGACCGCCGAAATCACCCAGTGGTGTCACGACCGGGGAGTCTCGGTTGAAGCCGAACTGGGCGAGGTCGGCGGCAAGAATGGGGTACACGATCCTTCGGCGCGCACCAATCCCGATGATGCCGCGCATTTTGTGACCGACACCGGGGTGGATTTGCTGGCCGTCGCGGTGGGGTCGTCACATGCCATGACTTCCCGCGATGCCGCCCTAGACAATGATTTGATTGCGCGAATCGCCGCCGCTGTGCCCGTGCCGCTGGTGTTGCACGGGTCGTCGGGGGTGTCGGACGCGGGGATGCGCGCCGCTATCCGTGCGGGCATGACCAAGATTAACGTCTCGACGCACCTTAACGTGGTCTATACCGAAATGGTGCGCCGCGACCTGGCGGCCGGACCGGAGTTGGTCGACCCGCGCAAGTATTCGCGTGGCGGCAACGCGGCGGTACAGGCCGAGGTCGAACGCCTGTTACGGATGTATTCAACGCCTGTTGCGGCGGCTGTGGATTCATGAGGTGCTTGTTTTAATTTGTCGCTCGACTGCTAGGGGTACATGCCGCTCGACGCACGATTCGCCGGCGGCTCGAGCTGATGGGGACCCGCTCTGTTTCTCTTAGAAACTTCGTTTCTAAGAGAAACTACGAGCACTCATAGGCTCTTCGCCATCCGGCTTCCTCGCGCGTCTACGCTGCCTGACGTTTGCGTTGCGCCACTTCGCCTCCCGCTCCATCATGTGCCGCGACACGACGGCGGTTGGGATAGGGGAATCCGGGCAGAGAGATTTAGGCGATTTGTCGGATGTCCACGGACATTTAGCCAGACGCGATTCACACTTATGCCGGCAATTCAAATGGCACCTCATGAAGCCGACTAGCCCAAGGCAAAGAGCAACGCGAGCAGCCCCCCCAAAGATACCAACGCGGATTATCCAAAGTTATACGAACAGCGGGAGTTGAGCAACCTGTGGGGGTTCGCAAACTTCGATGCGGTCACTGATTGACTGGCAAGCCGAGATTAGCTTCTCATCCCAGGCATACACTTTGTCTGCCCCGACAGCAATTCCAGTAGCGACAATAACCGCGTCGGGAGCCTTAATGTTGCACTTAGGGATGATACCGCTCGCGATATCAACCACTCTTTCACTCAACTCGAAAATGCGTAAATTCAAGTTATACAGTTGCTCGCGCAACACCTGGCTAGCCTGCAAGCGCGGGGCTTGAGCGGGATTGTGCGCCACTCGCAGCTTCGGGTTGGTTAGAATCTCTAGCACTGCCAGCGAGGGTAAAACCAAGTCAGCATCACTGGTAAGCACCTCGCGTGAGCGGTACACCCGACCGGTTTCCTTCAGGAAAAGAGCAATCAACAGGGACGTGTCAAGGACGTAACAAGGGGCTTTTTACCAGGCATCACGCACTTCCCGAACCAGGTGAACCGAATCGGGGACGACTCCAGGAACTGTTTCCCAAGAGCCAATGATGTCATCAATGGACAGTTCCGGGATGCTATCGGACATGGCCTCAATCCGTTGGGCATCAATAGTTTTCAAGGTCACCCCATCGTCACGCGTCCCCAAACCAAGTACCTCTACTTGTTTTTCAATCAGGCGAATGGCTGTATCCTCCAGAATATCGGGGACATTGACCCGCACGGCCGGGGTTCTGCCCTGTGGTTGAATCATGACGTAGCGCGAATCCTCGTTGGTTTTGTGGGAATATGCAAAGAGTCTGCCCCTAATGGTGGTGAGCGCTTGGGTGATTGGGATAGAGGCTTCCTGGATGTTTCTGGCAAGTTCTGTGTCAAGATGCGCGGTTTCATCCCCGATTGAAAGGCTCACCCCGGTGACCCCGTTGGAATGCTTATCCGTTCCGATGCGCCCCAAATAATCCAGTTCTCGCAAGGTTTTGCGGTGCCACCCAGGGGGAATCTCCGGGGTATTTCGCAATTGGGCGATACCTCGATTTACCCTGTCGGCAACAGCTTTTTCGGTGTCTAAGGTGGCCGAAACTGAACCCATAGCCAATCCAGTCACGGTTAGAGCCGTGTCCGCGCCTCCGTCCACTGAACGAATCAGCTTAATCAAATGTGACAGCGCCGCAGAAAAAGCCTCGGCGGTTATTTCGCCGGGGTCACCATTCAAAACCAGGTTGATTTCTGCCATTTCTGCCCCTGTGGATTTTTAGTGTGCGTCGGGTGTGTCAACGACATGGGTACAGGCTTAATTCTAGCCGGTTTCTCTTTGAATCGGTGATGTGTGGGGTTATTCTTCACACTTACGCCGGCAATTCAAATGGCACCTCATGAAGCCGACTAGCCCAAGGCAAAGAGCAACGCGAGCAAGGCACCGAAGGCGAGGGTCAGGAAACCCGTGTTGCGCAACGCCACAACCAGGTCGCGCCCCGTCGCCCCGCGCCGCACCGGGCGCATCGTTGCAGCCGCTCCACCCCAAATCACCAGCAAAACCGCGAAACCCGGCAACCACTGGCGCACCCCGCTGGAAAAGACTGCCGGCCAGGGAATAAACACCACTACGGCGGCCAAAACCAGCGCCGCGACCACCAGCCCGACATAAGCCCAGCGCGCCCCGCGATTCCCCAGTCGCACCGCCAAGGTACGCTTCCCCGACTGGGCATCGGTGGGAATATCGCGCAGATTATTGACCATCAACAGCGCACACGACAGCAACCCCAACGCCGCTGCCAGCAGCCAAGCCTGCCACGGCAGGGTTTTGGCTTGCACCCACAGGGTTCCCAGCGTCGCCAACAGCCCGAAGAATACGAAAACCATCAGCTCGCTTACGCCCCACCCCGCATAACCGTAGGGGTGCTTGCCCCCGGTATAGAACCAGGCCGCGACCAGCGCCGCCGCCCCGCACGCTACCAGCCACCAAGAAGCGCTGGCGATAACCACCGCGAGCCCGACCCCGGCCGCCAGCGCGAAGAACCCCAGCGCCGCCGCCAAAACCCGACGCGGGTTTTCCCCGCCACCCACCAGGCGCGGTGGCCCCAGCCGGTGTTCATCGGTGCCGCGTATCCCATCAGAATAATCATTGGCGAAATTCACGCCGATTTGGATGGCCAAGGCCACCACCAGGCACCCCACCGCCAGCCAGGCATTGCCGCGTCCCAGGCCGAAGGCTATCCCAGTTCCCAATAGTACCGGTGCGGCGGAGGCCGGCAGGGTACGCAGCCGCGCGCCTTCTATCCAGGCGCTGATGGTGGCCATCGGGTTCCTTTCTTCGGGCGGGTAGCGGGCTAGCGAGTCGGTACTTCACGCAACGAAAGTGGGCGCGAGTGCCAGGCTGTCCCTTATCTTAGCTCGCTCCGCTAGTCGATTCTATCGCCCCTGCCTGTCCCGAAGAATCCACGATAGCGACTGTTCTTCCCTTCGCGCTTCCCCATGTCCCGTTTCAGGGAATAGATATAAATCCCAAGGAAAAGTAGGAAAAAGGAGCGACTTGTGAATAGTTCATAAACCGCGAAACCCGCAACAGTGGCGTAAAAAGCAATCAGGCCTTTGCTCATGAAGTCGTAGCCTCCCCTTTGCGGCGAAACGGATTCCGTCAATTTGCGGTCAACCGCGATAATTGTATCAGACTTCTTGGTGAGGTCGGGTTCATGAGGCGCTATTCGGGGATTTTGGCGTTTTGCCGGGGAAAAGTCCCGGTGCGAGTTAGCGGATTTTTGGGGCTAGGGAGCGTGGGAAGATAGAGGCATGACAAAGACAAAAACCGTGTATGTGTGTGGGTCTTGCGGCGAACAGTGGCCGAAGTGGGCTGGGCAGTGCCGCGCGTGCGGCGAGTGGGGCACCCTGGAGGAATCGGTGGTGGGTGCTTCGGGTTCCGGGTTCATGAGGGGCCAGCCCGCCGGGCGGGCGAGCCTGGGCAAGCCGGCTTCCCCGGCTCAGGCTATCGCGACATTCGAGACGCAAGCCACCGCGCGGATTCCCTCCGGGGTGGCGGAATTCGACCGGGTTTTGGCAGGCGGTGTAGTTCCCGGGGCGGTAATCCTCTTGGCCGGGGAACCGGGCATCGGCAAGTCGACGTTGCTGCTAGAGGTCGCGGCGGCTGTAGCCCGTGGCGACGAGTCTGGCGAGTTGAATAAGGCTACCGGCGAAACGGCGCAGGTGGTGAGCCTGAGCGGACGGCGGGGTGACAGCAAAGATTCTAGCGAAGGCCGGCGGGTACTGTATTTGACGGGCGAGGAAACCGCGCAACAGGTGTATTCGCGGGCCAGGCGCATCGGCGCGCTGGCCGATGAGCTGCTTTTGGCGGCGGAAACTTCGGTGGATCAGGCCTTGAGCCAGATAGAGGCCGCCGCGCCGGCATTGACGATTATTGACTCGATTCAAACCCTGACCGACCCGCTGCTGGATACCTCGATTGGCGGCCCGGCGCAAGTACGCGAGGTCACCGCGAAACTGACCGCAGCCGCAAAATCCCGCAATATGGGCTTGCTTTTGGTGGGGCATGTCACCAAGGATGGTGCGGTGGCCGGTCCGCGAACCCTGGAACACCTGGTGGATGTGGTGTTACAGTTCGAGGGCGAGCGCACCGGGGAGTTGCGCCTGCTGCGGGCGGTAAAGAATCGCTATGGACCGACCGACGCGGTGGGATTTTTCCAGATGGCGGAATCCGGTATCGAGGGTATTACCGACCCCAGCGGGCTGTTTTTATCCCAAACCGCCGAACCGGTGCCGGGATCGTGCGTGACCATGAGCCTGGAAGGTCGGCGGGCGTTGCCGATAGAGATTGAGGCGCTGGCCACCCCGATGGCCGCCGGCAGTCCCCGGCGCACCGTGTCCGGACTGGATTATTCGCGGGTTTCCATGATGCTAGCCGTGTTGCAAGCCCGGATGAAACTGCCCTTGGGGACACTCGATGCCTATGTGTCCACGGTGGGCGGGGCACGCGCGGTGGAACCGGCGGTAGATTTGGCGGTGGCGCTGGCGGCGGCCAGCGCGGTCACTGGTCAGGTAATTGACCATCGCTTAGTGGCTTTGGGGGAAGTGTCCCTGACCGGCGAAATCCGCAGCTGTACCGCGCTGTCGCGGCGCCTCGCGGAGGCCGCCCGCCTAGGTTTCACCACGGCGGTCGTCCCCGCCGCCGGGGCGGAAAAACTTTCCGCCCCGCACGGGCTTAGCCTGAGAACCGCGAAAAACCTGCGCGAAGCCCTCGCCCTCGCCCTGCACCCCTCCCCCGACGCTTAACCAACCCAGGAACGCGGCTAGTCAGCAAATTCCATTTGCAACCCGTCCCGCCCGACGCACTCCACCCGTCCGGTCTGGGAATTGCGACGGAACAAAGCATTGGATACGCCAGACAAATCCGAGGCCAACAGGGTTTTCGGTTCCATAAAGAACCCGGTTTCCCCCGGAATCACCCCACCGGAAGGCATCACATAAACCTTCGTGTCGGCATTCAAATACAACCCCGGTTCAATCACACATTCATCCCCCAGGGGAATCGCCAACCCAGAGTTCGCTCCCAGGTGACAATTCCGCCCCAGAGACACGCGCTGGTGCACCCCAATCGCCATGGTTCCCGCCGTGGAAGCACCCCCCGCCAAGGTGGTGCCCTCGTCTACGGTCACCCCCTGGGACAAGCGCCCCTCGATATGTGCCGCCCCCAAGGTTCCCGCGTTATAGTTCACGAAACCGGTGTAACCAATCTCGGTACCGGGAGCCAAATACGCCCCTAAACGCACATTCGGGGAACTGGTGATACGCACGTCACTAGAGGAAACATAACTGGTCATTGGGGGAATCCGATCCAGGGACTGCACCGACACCCCCACCCCGAACTTCGCTTTCAACCGCAGCCGGGTTTCCTCGAAACCTACCGGGTCACACGCCCCGTGATTCGTCCACATCACCAGGTTCAACTGGTGAGATAAGCCCTCGAGGCACACCGTATTCGGTTTCGCTAAACGCTTCGACAAAACATGCAGTCGTAAAAACCCGTCGCGCGGATTCGTCACGTCACTCTCTAGGTCGGATTCCACAATCACAACCCGGTTATTGATTTCGCGGGCATCATCGCGACGCTCCAAACTAGCCAGACGAGCCGCGTATTCCCGCGCCTGGGCATCATTCAAAGACCCTTTGTGGACATAAGGAAACCACGTGTCCAGCATTTTCCCGCCGTAAGTCTCGGCGGTGACGCCCACTCCCCAGGCTTTCTTTATGATTTCATCAGGCATTATTTAACCCTCCTCTTCCCTCTCAAACTAGCACCTCATGAACCCGCCGATTCCTGGCGATAGTGACGTTCCGCCGCACCCACATAAACCTGGCGCGGTCGGGTAATTCGCGTCGACGGGTCGGTAATCATCTCGCGGTATTGCGCAATCCAACCCGGCAACCGCCCAATCGCGAACAGGGGCGTGAACATCTTCATGCGGAAGCCCATCGCGCGGTATATCAGGCCGGTATAGAAATCCACGTTTGGATAGAGATGCCGGGACACAAAGTAGTCGTCACTCAGGGCAACCTCCTCTAGCTCGAGGGCCAGATCAAGCAGCCGATCGGCTTTACCCAGGCGCGACAGGACATCATGAGCGGATTCCTTGACTATGGCCGCGCGCGGATCATAGGACTTATAGACACGATGCCCGAAGCCCATCAGTTTCACGCCCTCTGCCTTGGTCTTGACTTTTTCCACAAACTCGGCCACCGTCATGTCGGTGTCCTCCATCTGCATCAACATGCGCAACACGGCCTCGTTCGCGCCCCCGTGCAACGGCCCGGACAGCGCACCGATAGCCGAGGCCACCGAGGCATAGAGATTCGCGCGCGACGACCCCACGAAACGCGCGGTGGAAGTCGAACAGTTTTGTTCATGGTCGGCGTGCAGGATAAACAGGGTGTCCAGCGCGTGAATCAACACCGGGTCAATGTCGTAGGACTGGTAGGGCAACCCGAAGGTCATGCGGATGAAATCTTCGGTCAATTCCCGCGAAGAATCGGGGTAAAGCGTGGGCAGGCCTTCGGCGCGTTTCGCGATCATCGCCACCATGGTGGGTACTTTCCCCAACAGTTGGAAGGTCGCGGCCTCGAGTTGTTCGGGATCAAGGGGATTGAGGGTGTCTTCGTAATACGTTGCCAAGCCCGCCACCCCGGCTTGTAGCACGGACATGGGGTGCCCTTTCGAGGGGAAGGCTCCGAAAAAGGCTAGGAAATCCTCGGGCAAAAGTCGGTTGTGTTTAACCCGGTGGGTGAAAAGGTCTAGGGTCGCCCGGTCGGGCAATTCCCCGTAAATCAACAGATAGGCGACCTCTACGAAGCTTGATTCGCGGGCGAGTTCCTCGATGGGATAGCCTCGGTAGCGCAGAATCCCGTTCGCGCCGTCAATGTAGGTGATGCTGGATTCACAATTGGCCGTGTTGCCGAAGCCGTAGTCCAGGGCGACATCGCCAGTGGTGGCTAAAAGTTTATTGATTTCCAGGCCGTTGCAGCCCAGCGTGGCGGGATGCAACGGGGTGTCGAGCCTGGTGGAGCCGGCTTGGATATAGTATTCGTCGGCGGATTCGTCGCCCATCAGAACCTCCTTTGGGTGTTACAATGTATAGATTGTTACAATATATAATATTTTAGGTTCTATAAGTTTAGCAAGTCGAAACGGGGTTGTCCCTTTACCTGGATTTTGCATCGAGCTTAGGGTTGGGGGCAGGGTTGCGTTTACACCGATTCATGAGGTGCCAGCCCGGATGCCCAGCGTTATTGATTCATCGGAGGCAGCGCAGCAATCATCGGGTCGTCCTTGTCAACCGGACCGTAGGAGCTCGCCCCGCCAGGAGTGCCAATGTCGTCGAAAAAATCCCGATTGGCACGCAGATAATCTTCCCATTCTGCGGGCAGGTCGTCTTCATAGAAAATTGCTTCCGTGGGACAGACCGCTTCGCACGCCCCGCAATCCACGCACTCCAGCGGATTGATATACAAGGTTCGTGCGCCTTCATAAATGCAGTCAACCGGGCATTCGTCCACACACGCCCGGTCTTTCACGTCCACACAGGGTTGGGCAATCACATAGGTCATACGATAAGTCTATGTCACAATAGGCTAAGGGTTTAATCCACGGCTTTCGGATTGGTCGAAGGCTTTGCGCCGGGGGCACCGCGCGACGTGGACTTGGCTTTCGCGTCCTTACCGTCCTTGTCATCCTTCGCGCACACAATCTGGTCGTCGGGCTGATAGGTATGCGTATAAGTCTTGGAATCATACTCCTTGCCATCCAACAGACGCACCCGCGTATTGGAAATCGTGAAACCGGATTGCCCCGAGCTACTGGGCACGCACCCCGACCAAGTGTTGACTTTCTTGCCGGGGGCACGCACCCCGCTGCGTTCGCTCTGGGTGGATTTCACCTCAAAATACTTGGTACCCCACATCTGCACATGCAGCCGCTCGGCTCCCACCCAGCCGCGCAACAGCACCGGCTTCGGATTGGGGTTGCGCCATCGCAAATCCAGCGAGCCCTCCCACAAGGTGCATTCGCGTCCTGCCGGGTAACGGGAAAACCACACGGAGTGTGGGTGAAATTCAATTAAATCCATACCCGCGAACCACGCCGCATTCAGCGTGGTGGCGCACAATTGTGACAATCCTCCGCCCACCGCCGTGGTGTGCACCCCGTTGTTAATAACCCCCGAGTCTGACCAGCCGTTTTCGGCGGTTATGGGGCCGAGCACCTTTTCCAGCGAGAATTCTTCACCCGGGCGCACCATCACTCCCGTGATTTTCGCCGCCCCTTGCCGCAGATTCCCGGTTCGCTTGGCCACGGCGGTGACCGGGGTGTCGAATTCACCAATGACTTCTTTGATACCGGCCTGGGTGGCATCCTCGGTAGTGAACTTCGGGGCTATTGGCTGTAAATCCACGCTGACCTCGCGGTTTTCCGGCGAGATCGCGCCGGCTTGGATTTTGGACGCGACTTCGGCCGCCTCCAGTTTCGTGCCGTTGATGCTGGGAACAACCTGGGGCGCGCCGTTGACAAATTCAAAGCGGGCATCGACGGGATTGGTTTCCAACCCGGACACGCGACTCATGACATAGTCACGCAACTTTGCGCCGTCCAAGGTGACCGCGAGTTTTTTGCCCCCCAGTTTCCACGAGGCGACCCGGCACAGTTCCCCGGTGGGTATCTCGAGGGTTTTACCGCCAACGTTGGCTTTAACGGGTCTACTCATCAGGGTTTTCGCGGGGCCAGCGGCGGCCTGGTCGAGTTGCGCGATGGTACTTTTCGGGGCGATGGTGGTGCCCGACAGGCTCAGTGGCTCGCCGCGCCACCACTTGGCCGCGATGCTGGCGCTGGCTGCAGCCAGGTTCAAGTCGTATCCCGGCTGGGGTTTCACGGGGTGCAGTTTCGCGTCGACGCACTGGAAGGTGGCTTCACGAGGTGCCATCCGCAGCAGCGGCGCCACCTTAGCGACGGCCTGGTCGAGTAACCGCTGGTCGACCTGCGTTTTCAAGGTTTGTTCCCCTACCCCGGTCAAACGAGACATGATTGTCAGCGGGTTCAAGGTAAAACGCGTCAGCTGGTTTATCGAAGCAGCGAAATCCGGGGTGAGTCCCGCCGCCACCGGGTCAAGCGGCGCGGTTTTTTCGCCCAGTTTTACCTTCAGTGGCGCTTTGAGCTTGGGTCCCAGTTCCGTTTCCAATTTCTTTATGGCCTGGTCAGTGGACATTCCCCCCACTGCGACTCCCGCAAAACTGGCTCCCTTTGGAACCGCACCGGACAGGGCGATACCCGTCCCGACATAGACTAAAACGACCAGTCCGATTATCAGCCCCAAGGTAGCGGGGAACCGACCGGTGCGTTTCTTGTCCTGGGCAAAACCGGCGAAGACTTCGGTGGCGTTCGTGTCACGGGGTATCGGTTTTCGGGGTGCCGATTTCCGGGGCTCCGGTTTCCGGGGTGCCGACTTCCCGGGCTCCAGTTTCCGGAGTGTCGGTTTCCGGGGCGCTTTGGTCATTGAACCCTCCTTTAACCCCTGATTTTATCATGGACACATAAGCGCTTTGCTACGATATCACCCCAGACAAACCCCCAGGTCACAGACTTATCTCGTTATCAAGTATTCTCAATAAGGGGCTTATGTGTCCATGACCGCAAAAACCGGGGTCACTGGCGTTTACTCTTATACCGGGCCTCGGCATTCAGGATAACCTTGCGGATACGAATTGCCTCCGGTGTGACCTCGACGCACTCGTCATTGGACGCAAACTCCAGGCTCTCCTCCAGGGTCAAAACCCTGGGCGGAGTCAAGCCTTCGAAAGCCTCGGCGGTAGAAGAACGCATATTAGTCTGCTGTTTTTCCTTGGTAATATTGACAATCATGTCCTCGCCACGCGGGTTCTCGCCCACGACCTGACCCTCGTAAACGGGGGAAGCTGGCTGGACAATAAATGCCCCGCGCTCCTGTAACTTAATCATCGCATAGGGACTCGCCTTACCAGCCCGGTCGGCAACCAGCGACCCAGTAGCACGCGACTCGATATCCCCCTGCCACGGTGCGAATCCCGCCGCCACCGATGCCGAAATTCCCGTCCCGCGTGTCTCGGTCAAGAAACGCGACCGGAACCCAATCAGCCCGCGTGCCGGTACAGAAAACTCCAGGCGCACCCACCCGGAACCGTGATTCGTCACGGTTTTCAGCTGTCCCTTGCGCGCCGCCAGCAACTGTGTCACCGTCCCTAGATATTCCTCGGGTACGTCCACTGTCAAAGCCTCCATCGGCTCCAGCAGTTTCCCGTCGACCGTCTTTGTCACCACCTGGGGTTTCCCAGCGGTCAGTTCGTAGCCTTCGCGGCGCATCTGTTCCACCAGAATCGCCAGCGCCAACTCGCCGCGCCCTTGTACTTCCCAGGCATCAGGCCGACCGATGTCTTTAACGCGCAGCGACACATTGCCAACCAACTCGCGCATCAAACGATCTTTAACCTGGCGGGCGGTAACCTTAGCCCCCTTGACCTGCCCCGCAAAAGGCGAAGTATTAATCCCAATCGTCATCGCAATCGCCGGCTCGTCCACCGTAATCAGCGGCAACGGATGCGGGTCGTCCAAATCCACCAGGGATTCACCAATCGTAATATCGTCAATCCCGGCCACCGCCACAATGTCGCCGGCCGAGGCGGATTCAGTCGGCACCCGGTCGAGTCCATGAGTCGCCAAAAGTTGCGTAATCTTCACGGCCTCTACCATTCCGTCCGACCGCGCCCAGCCCACCGTTTGGCCTTGGCGCAAACTCCCGTTGTGAATCCGCAGCAACGCCAGACGCCCCAAGAAAGGCGAGGCATCCAGGTTCGTCACATGCGCCTGTAACGGGGCACCGGGGATATAGGTAGGACCGGGAATGTGCTTTAAAATCGCCTCGAACAGGCATTCCAGGTCGCCGTCTGGCACATTCCCGTCCCCCGGGTTCTTCAAGGATGCGCACCCCGCCTTCGCCGAAGCATAGATAATCGGCAAGTCCAGCAGCTGGTCGACATCCAGTTTGGGTCGCCCGGTGGTCGCGTTAGTTCCGATGCTCGCGTTGCTTTCGGCTTCACGAGGTGCCATCGGGGATTCACCCGCCCCCGCTGCCTCCGGCTGGCCATCCATCAGCACTTCCTCGCTGGCTTCCAAATCAGACGCCAAAGTCAGCAAAAGGTCAGTGGTTTCGGATATCACCTCATGAATCCGGGCATCCGGGCGGTCAACCTTGTTGACGACCAAAACAACCGGCAGCGCCGCCGCCAGCGCTTTACGCAACACGAAGCGGGTCTGGGGCAAGGGGCCTTCCGAGGCGTCCACCAACAGCACCACCCCGTCAACCATGGACAGGCCGCGTTCAACCTCGCCGCCAAAATCGGCGTGACCAGGCGTGTCGATGACGTTGATGGTTACCCCGTCCTTCAGACCGTGGGCTTGGGCAGCCGGCCCGAAATATTTCACGGCCGTGTTCTTCGCCAGGATAGTGATGCCTTTTTCGCGCTCCAAATCCCCCGAGTCCATAACCCGCTCCGGGGTGTCAGCGCGCAGCCCCTCGGCCTTAGCCTGGCGCAACATCGCGTCCACCAGCGTGGTTTTGCCGTGATCCACATGTGCGACAATGGCGACGTTACGAAGGTCTTCTCTCTGTTTAGTTTGTGGGGTTTGTGCGGTCTGTGCCATAAGCGTTCTTTACTGTTTCCCTTGAATCGTTGTTTTTAACCTTCAGTATTTTAGCGCATTTGCGTTGTTGTGGTTCATGAGGCGCTAGGGGTGCTGTGGCGCTAGCGCCTCGACAGCTACGCGGTTTCATCCCCGAGCGTCAAGCGCCACAGCGCCCGCGCGACCCATCAAGCAACTGGGGCGAACTAATCTTTAGTGATACGCCAGTATTGCGGAATTCCTTGCCAGTCAAGGTGAAGCCCCGCGACCTTCGTCGACCATCCGACGGCGGTTTTCTCGAACCACAGCGGAATTACCGGCAAATCACGCAACAAGATAGTCTCGGCATCGTGGTAAATATGCGAAGCCTGGTATTCGGAAACTGCAGCGCGAGCCTTGCCCAGCATATCCTCGAACCCGGGATTGTGATACCCCGAATCATTACCGATTCCAGCGGCGGAAAACAGCGGCCACAGATACGCGTTCATACCCGGATATTTTGGCTCCCAGGAATCCGCGTAAACCAGATACGGGGTGAGCAGCGCGCCCGGCGGCGTGTTCAAAGAACCCGGCTGCCCCGGTTGACCCGGCTGGCCGCCTTGATTCGTTTTGTCTTGCCCAGAGCCCGCAGCGCTACCGGGGTTCTTCCCGCCGGATTTACCCGGCTGAACCGGCTGACTTGGCTGGCTCGGCTGGCCGAACCCGGGGCTAATCCCCTCTGTCGCGGCCTTGCGTAAAGCGGCGCGGTCGGGGAAACTCACCACTCGGACGCTCACCCCCAGTGCCGTACGAATCTGGCTGGCCGCCCGCTCCACCCATTCGCTAGATTCGTTGTCCACCCGCGCCAAAATCAGTTCCCCTTCCCACGGCGACAGGGCATTGGCCTGCGCCCAGGCGGCTTTCGCCCGCGCCAAGTCAAAACGCAGCGCCTCGTTATCCGAACGGGTTTTGTCGTATCCCAAAACCACCGGGGACACAAAGTCAGTGGCGGGAATCACCATCAAAGAAAAATACTTCCGCGCTATTTCTGCTCGGTTCAGACTCAGTGAAATTGCCTGACGACGCCACCGTCCCTCGTCGGTAGTGGGCGAAAACCGCGCGACGCGCGGCAACACCAGGAAACTGGTTACCGACGAGACATGCTCTTTGGTTCGCGCCCCCAACTGGTCACGATAGGTTTTCAACGCCGCCACCGGCAGCGCATCATCCACATCCAGCTCGTCGGTCTGTAAATCCCGGTACGAAGCGTCACGGTCGCGATAAAATTTAAAAGAAATCCCCTCGTTTTTCGCCAAACGCGGCCCCAAATACCGCTCGTTTGGCACCAGGTTCAGCTGTACCCCGCGTTCCCACGCGCCTTCCCGCGACAGCATATACGGCCCGTAACCATAAGGGTTCTCGGTGAAACTTGCCGAAATTTTGCCATTTTGGTCAAAGGCCGCATACGGCAGCGGCGCGAACACGGGGGTGGCGACCCGGCTGATAAAATCACAGGTCGACCGCTCTAAGTGAACCTTAAAATGCGTGTCGCTCATCACCTCTATCCCCTCCAGCTCCGGAGTTAAGGCCGGGACGCTCCCCCCCTCGGGATTAGTCGCCGCCCCGGGATTCGCCATCGTCCCGGATGGCACCTCATGACCCCGCGCAGTATCCGCATAACCCCGCACAGCCTTCAGCAACGTCGCTTCGCGGCGGGTGTCGGCGTTGCGCACAATATCGGACCAAGTGCGCGCGAAGTTCCCGGCCTTCACCAGCGTCCCATCAGAAAAATACAGGTCGGGACGGATTTCAATATCATAGATAGTACAGGTTTCATTCGGGATTATCGCGGTGGCGATATCATTTTTGACCTGGCCGCGTTCGTCGAGGAAGGCCAGGCCGGAAAATATCAGACGCGTGATTTTCGAGGTCGCCTTGTCCACGGCGGTCGAGGGCAGCAACCGGGTGTTCGGTTCGGTGGCGGCGACGGTCACGTAGTTCGTCAGCGGCTTGGCGCCCGGCGGCAGCCCGGGCAGGTTCGCGCCCGGGTGACTGCCGGGAAGGTCACTGTTGGCGCCGTTAGTGGCGTTAGTGGCATTGGTGGCGTTAGTGCCGGGTTCATGAGGTGCCATCGCGCATCCGGCAAGGCCAAGCACTCCCAGCATCCCTAAGACCAAGGTTTTAACCATTACTTGTTTGGATTTGCGCCACACGTGGTTGATTCTATCAACCACGGATTGTGTCCGGAGCCATCCCGGGTTCACACCCGGGATGGCTCACTCTTGGCGATTCGCCCAGCATCCCGGCTGGCACCTCATGAACCCGGCGTCCATCCCACCGGCCACCCGCGCGACCCCGCACCACGTCACCCGAAAACATCCGCAGCGGCGCGGGCATCTTTCGGCGTGATATGGCCATAAACATTTATCGTGGTTTGGATATCCTTATGGCCGACCCGCTTCTGGATTACCGGCAGGGGGATGCCAGCCTGGATAAGCCGGGAAACATGCGAGTGGCGCAAATCGTGGATTCGCGGCCGGGGATCCATGTTCTCGACGGCTTGTTTCCAGGCACAGTTACGAAAAGTCTTGTTACGCAAGGGACGATCAGGACGAGTTTTAGGGTGAAACAGGAACGGCGCGTCCTCGACCAACAGCGGTTTCAACAAGGCAATAACAGATTTAGAAACCAAAACTGTTCGCGTGGAAGTGTCTGTTTTCGGGGCGCCAAGGTAAAAGTCACTGCTTTTCTCCCCTTGTTTCCAGGCTTTAGAGACGGTAATAGTGCGGGTTTTCACATTCACATCGGCGGGGGTCAAAGCGGTGGCTTCCCCGAATCGCAAACCGGTGGCGTATAGGAACCGAACCAGAACCCCGTAATAGCCACAATTATCGGCGATTTTTTCGACTTGTTGCGGCGTGAGGAACACCGGCTGGGTGGGGATCGCGTCGTTGGGGATGCGGATGCCGCGCGCGGGGTTACTTTCCAGATTCCCGATTTCTATCTGGTAGTTAAACAGGGTAGAGAGGAAAGCCACAATCCTCTTTATTGTTCGAGGTTTCAGCGAGGTTCCGTATCGGCTGGGCTTGGCTCGAAGCCAGGTGACATAGTTTTCTATACTTTCCCGGGTGAGGGCACGAATGGGGGTTTGCGGCGGGATTTTGGGGAAAATGTAGCTGGCAGCCATGTTTCGGTAGCGGGCGATGGTGCCAGGGGTCGCATACGAGGCCGCATGCTCCAAATAGGATTGGTGGATACCGCCGAGAGTGAGGGTATCCGTATCGTCAGGGTTTTCCCGTGAATCTAGGATGTTGCGGGCGGCGGTGCCGCCGAATTGCTTCACTAAATCCCGGAAATAGGTAGCAGTTTCTATGTTACGAAAAGTTTCACTGGCGTTGGTTTTGCCGTCTCGGAATCGAACCCGGTAGACGACACGACCGTCTTTATGCCTGATTTCTGTTATTCCCTGCACGCCAGATATTGTAACATCGTCCTTGTTGGGGTCTGGGCGGTTTTCTTAGCCTTAGACTGGGGTTTTCTTGGTTTTCTTGGTTTTCTTGGTTTTGGGGCGGGGTTCAAGACTATTTTTCTGATTTTATGATTTTAGGCCGGAGTTTGCGGCGATTTTCCTAAAACTAGGCCAGGCCATGCGCCACCCTCCCCAACCTCAAGCCAGTCCATGCGCCCCCCTCAGCCTCAGGCCAGGCTACACCCCCCATTAGTCTCACAAGTTTTGTGCCTGGTTGGGGTTGGCGGCAAAACCAGATGAATTCGGGACACCAAAAAGCAGATTCACCACGCTACCAGAAAAACTGGACATTGTAGCCTATTTAACTCTTGATTGGGACGTTTTGCCCGATTTAATAACCTCAAGACATTAATTCTTGCCATCAGGGCAGAAAATGCCGCCAAACTTCGGTACTGTCGTAATTGATGCACCGGTAATAGTCTAAATTTCCCTCCATACCTTGAGTATTAGTGTGCCGAAAACACGAATTAGATTTCTAGGATTGGCATAAGTTACGCGCTACATTCAAAAGGCTCCAAATGATACGTTATTATGAAAGTTGAATTCCACTAGCGATTAATACGTTTGAAATGTGGTAAATTTTGCGCCAGAATTGCACTTTTTTGCGTAGCATTTGGGTTTCTACCTAGGTGTTAGTGGGATTGGCGAAATCCCTGGAGAAGCTTTCCTCGGGTTTCCGGATTAACCGGGCGGCTGATGACGCGGCTGGTTTGGCTATTTCTGAGGGTTTGCGTTCCCAGGTTGGTGGTAACCGTCAGGCTGTGCGTAACGCCCAGGATGGTATCTCGGTTATCCAGACCGCTGAAGGCGCCCTAAACGAAGTCCACAGTATTTTGCAGCGTATGCGCGCACTCGCCGTCCAGGGTGCTAACGATTCGAATGATTCGAAGTCTCGTAATAACATCAAGGCTGAGTTGACTCAGCTTCGTGACGAGTTGGAGCGTATTGGTAAGGTTACTAACTTCAATGGTACTAAACTGTTGGATGGTAGTGCTTCTGGTTCCAATGCTATGAAGTTCCAGGTTGGTGCTAACGGTAACGTGGATAACCGTATCGTGGTTGACTTCAAGGCTGCTGATGTCACCAAGGTTTCCCGGTTTGGTGGCGAGGGCTATGTCAGCAACGTTTTGGAGGCTACCAGCGACGCGCTTGCAAAAGGCACTGGTGCAGATGTCAACAAGTATGCTTTCAATATTGAGGGTAAGACTTTTGAGGTTGCTCTCGGTAAGGATGATAAGCTTTCGGATAAGCTGGCGGCGGCTGTAAAGAATGCTGGGGCTGATATTGTTGTTACTACTGGTGACGAGAAGAACGCGTTTGAATCCAAGGATGTAACGTTTGAAGCCACTGCTGCTCTGGCAGGTAAGACGTTTACTCTGCAGATTGGCGATAACACTGTCAAATACACTGATACTAACGGCGAAAAGGGTGCCACGGTTACTAGTGTTGTTGATGGTTTGCAGGCAGAGCTTGAGAAAAAAGGCCTTACGAAAGAATACCGGATTAGCACGGATGGTAAGAAGATTAAGGTTGAGGCCTTGAAGGAGAATGCTCCTCAGGTTGCCGTGAAACTCACCACCGATTATACCGATGCGAACAAGATTAAGGTCGACAACGTCGATGCTAAGGGTACGCTTATCGATACTAAGATTGGTAAGCCTACTGGTAATGGTCTCAAGTTCAAGGTTGATGATGCGGCTGGCACCATTAAGATTACGCGTATGGATGGCAAGGCTATCGATGTGGACTTGGATCACTGCATCACCAAGCTCGGCACGACCGCCGGTACTGGCGACACGAATGTAAAATTGACGGTCAACAAGAAGGTTGATAACGCGGTTGATAGCAACTGGAAGAAAGAAACTATTGATGATCTGGATGTCGAAAGCCATGATCAGGCTCAGAAGCTAATCAACATTCTGGATGACAAGATTAACTCTGTGTCTACGGCTCGTTCTAATCTGGGTGCTATTCAGAACCGGTTCGAGCACACGATTACGAACTTGAATGTGGCGGTGGAGAATCTGGCTGCGTCTGAGTCTCGTATTCGTGACACGGATATGGCTCAAGAGATGATGCAGTTCACCAGGAACCAGATTCTGTCCCAGGCCGGTACCTCGATGTTGGCTCAGGCCAACCAGGTTCCCCAGGGCGTCCTCTCCTTGCTGCGCTAGTCTCGAACGTGTAACGTTTCCTGGTTTCCAACCAGGACATAATCGAATACGTAAGGAATCCCCCGCACGCGCGGGGGATTCCCCGCGTTTTAGCATCCCGGGACTGGACCCCCAACAGCCACGGCAATGGTCAAGCCCGCCACCCCGGCTAGCACCTCGTGAACCCGCCCCCACTGCCGCACTGCGAACTTGAATCCAGGGAAGCCTTTCGCGCGTCGTTGGCGCTATATAATTTTGATGTGGCGGTTTTTGTGGAGGCTCATGCTTTGAAGCATGGACTAGATGAGGCAGAGATTGAATATGCTTGGAATCATCTGGTCGCCACGAAGTTACGGTTCGATGGTTCGATGCCGCCCCGATGGATTGGCTTGGGCTCTCTACCGGATGGAAGAATGGTGCAGATGGTGGCCTCGGAAAGCGGATTTGGCGACTGGTATGTTTTCCATGCGATGACCCCACCAACTAAAACATTTTTGAGGGAACTTGGTATTGATGCAAGGAAGAGAAAGTGATTATCATGGCGGATTTTGTGGCGGTAAACGGTCAGGTAATGACCGATGAGATGATGGAGCGTTTGGAGTCGTATTACGCGCGAGGAGAATTTCCCCCGGGGGAATATTCGGTGGGTGAGGTGATTGACGGGTCACCGCCTTCGATGAGGTCTGGCGGTGTTACGATTCCTGTCCAGATACCTCTAGAGACTCAACGCGTTATAGCAAGTCGGGCTAAAGAGGAAAACACCACCCCCGGTGAACTGGTTGGTGCCGTGCTCACAAGAGTTTTCACCGCGCCCTGATGGTTTTATACCATCCAAAAAACCAAGAGATTAGCGTACTTTTCGCATGTTGACCGTGAAAGTAGGTGCATCGTTTAAGGATTAAGAACGCCCCGTTACCGCTGCATGGTAAGGCTGTCCGCCACTGTAAACTAAGCCAGACATCCCGGCTGGCACCTCGTGAACCCGCTCACGCGCGCCCCGCGAAGGGCATGCCGATCTCTTGGTTTCGTTGAATGGCTGGGATAAAATCGATGTGTGAGCGAAGTTTTGAGTGTGGAGCTGTCGGCCGAGGATAAGGCACGTCTGGAATGGGCCAGCGAAAAAACTCAACGATCCGAGGCTGATTTGCTGCGCGAGGCCGCCCAAGAATACCTCGATGACCTGGAGGACTACTACCTGGGCGTGGAAGCGCTGCAGACCTTGGAAGCAATCCGTACCGGCAAGGAAGACACGATTTCTTTGGAGCAACTGGAACAGGATTTAGGGTTTTACAACACGCCAGTAGACCCGGCTATATCCAGGCAGATTCAATGACACGAAAAGTCATCTTGTCCCGTGCCGTTGACAGGTGGTTGCGTAAAGCAGACGCGCGCGTGGCGCGCAACATCAGGGATGCGATACGGTGGATAGCCGCAGCGGAAAACCCGCGAGTTAAAGGTAAAGCCCTGACAGGGAACCTCGCGGGGCTTTGGCGTTACCGGGTGGGTGACTACCGGATTGTATGCCGGCTAGATGATGCGGAACTGATGGTGCTGGTGTTGAGGGTTGAGCACCGCTCGAACGTGTATCGTGCGAGCCGGAACCAAGATTCCAGTTGATTCTTGTAAGCCTGCCCTGGTCTAGTGGACTCGCATTAGCGGCTGGCAAGACTGGGGTTTACAGAAGGATGCCAACACGCCGACATGTCGATACGTCTACCCGTCGCTAGCGGATAACACTGTTTCTGGGGGCGGGTTCATGAGGTGCCAGCCGGGGTGGCGGGCGTGGCCATTGCCGTGGCTGTCGGGGGGTCACCAGTCCCGGGAAAAGCTAAAACCCTGTGACTTGCACAAACCGAAAACTCACCAGATGGCGTGTTTTCGTTTTTGGCTTAGTGCAGAATGGTTTTAGCAGTCGGGCGGCAGATTGCGGCCACGACAACTGTTAGGCCACGCAGGGGTTCATGGAAGCATACGTGCCCTGGTGACTCACCGGGCTGCGCGTGGGCGGGCTCATGAGGTGCCAGCCGGGGTGGCGGGCTTGGCCATTGTCGTGGCTGTCGGGGGTCACCAGTCCCGGGAAAAGCTAAAACCCTGTGACTTGCACAAACCGAAAACTCACCAGATGAAAAGTGCCCGTTTTTTTTGGGGGTAAAACGCGGGGAACCCCGCCAGAGGCGGGGTTCCCACACGTATTAAGTTTTGGCCTTGGCTTCCGTGGGCGTTTTTGGGTAACACCAGGTTTCCGTGGGTTTCATGGGGTAACACCAGGGTTATTCTGGGCGGTTACCCGGCTTACACGGCCAGGGAAACCACGCACCCGGTACAACCTCGGGAACTAGGCTTCCAAGGAAGATTACACAACCAGGGAAACCACGGTATCCAGGTTAGCCCGATTGTGACTAGCGCAGCAGGGAGAGGACGCCCTGGGGAACCTGGTTAGCCTGAGCCAACATCGAGGTACCAGCCTGGGACAGAATCTGGTTCCTGGTGAACTGCATCATCTCTTGAGCCATATCCGTATCACGGATACGAGACTCAGACGCAGCCAGATTCTCCACCGCCACATTCAAGTTCGTAATCGTGTGCTCGAACCGGTTCTGAATAGCACCAATATTAGAACGAGCAGTAGACACGGAACCAATCTTCGCGTCGAGCAAGGTAATCAGCTCTTGCGCTTTAGCATGACTCATCACTGTAAGGACACTAGCATCACCTGCAGGTGCCAGGTATTCATCTTGTTTCAGCTTCTTCCCACCCTTATCGTAGGCATCAAATGAGACGATAGCGTCACTTGCCGTAGCAGCAGCAGCCGTTTTCACAGCCTTGGAGAATGCGTGATCCAAATCAAGATTGATGGCTTCACCATCGGCACGCGCAATGGTAATTTTCTTGTCATCGCCAACCGTAAACTTGAAGTCACCCTTAGTATTCAAGCCAATAGTATCGTCCATAAAAGTTCCCACGGCTGCACCACCGCCAGCCAGAGCTTCGGTTTCAAACTTAACCGTTACCTGGGTGTTCTTAGCATCACCCAATGCCTCAACTGTGAACCCTTTAGCTTTATCATAGGTGACATGATACTTGTCCTTTAGCTCGGGTTTTGTCGCAATCAAAGCATCCAGTTTCTGAGCGACCACTTCCTTGGTGGCGTGATTTTCTTCCGTTGTGTAGTCTATGGAAACACCATCTATGGTGAGTTTCCATTTCTTAGCCTTTACGGCATCTTCCTTAACATCGACCGCTGCGTCAGCGGTGGCCTTTACCTCACCACCATCAACATAACCGGATACGCCAGCAGCTTTGAGAGCCGCCGCAAGCTTGTTCCGGAGTTCTTTTGCGTCTTTAGGAGCAGCCGCCGTGAAATCCAGTTCAACCTTCTTGCCTTCAAAGTCGAGAACATACTTATCCTGGCCAATAGCTTCACCGGTAGTGGCCGAGTAAACATTACTAGACTTACCGGTTGGTTTACTGAATTTAGCTATAGCGGTCACGTCGCAGTCTTTCAGGTCAACTGTGATACGGTTGTCGTCATCGCCGTTAGCACCTACCTGGAATCTCAGAGCCTTGGTACCGGAGGCGGAACCATTCAAGAGGCTAGTTCCGTTGAAGTTAGTAACTTTACCAATACGGTCAAGTTCTTGTTGTAGCTGGTTGAGCTCAGTATTGATATTTTTACGTGCCGCATCAGAGTTCGAGTCGTTTGCACCCTGTACCGCTAGCACGCGCATACGCTGCAGAATACTGTGAACCTCGTTCAAAGCGCCCTCAGCAGTCTGCACCAAAGAAATCCCGTCTTGGGCGTTACGCACGGCCTGGCGGTTACCACCAACCTGGGAACGCAAGCCCTCGGAAATAGCCAGGCCAGCCGCGTCATCAGCCGCGCGGTTGATACGGAAACCCGAGGAAAGCTTCTCCAGGGATTTCGCCAATCCCACTAACACCCCCTGACCAGGCATTTTACACATCCCGGTTGGGTGGAATAGTAGGCGCAGCATCCCCAGAATCGACACCCACCCGCTACCACTACCCGGCAAGACCGCCATTACAAACAAAGCCAGACACCCCGGCTGGCACCTCGTGAACCCGCCCCCGCTGCCGCACTGCGAACTTGAACACATACCACCCCATTTTACAGCTTTTCTGCTGTACAATGGTGGGGTGGCGCAACTAGGGCAATTGACTATCACCGAAGCGGCAGACCTCTACCATGTCAAGCCAGCTACTTGGCGTGCCTATGTGGCTCGTGGGCAAATGCCAAAGCCCACCAACTCCGATGGCACCTGGGACATAGTGCAACTGATTACCCGGCGTGACGCGCCTCTGCCTCCAGAACTGAAAACCGCCGCTTTATGCCAGGCATACCGCATCAACGCCGCCGGTGCCGCCTGGCAAACCCGTACCCAGCCCCACCTTGTCCAAGATGGGCTGGCATGCGAGCAAGCCGCAATCTTTGCCGATAGCATCACGCCCAGTGGTATGACCCGAGAAACTTTCACCACCGCCCGGAAAATCCTCTACCTGCGCAAAGACTATCGACACGAAGTCCGTCGAATACCGCCAGTGATAGATACTCTTACCAGGAAAGAACTGTACCTAGTGATAGCGAATCGGGCTGGTAGTGCTCACCCTACGGCGTTATACGCCGAACTGGGAAAAATGCTTATTGCGCGGGGTATGGAAGAAGTCACCCCGCCTTGGCGGCCAACCCCAGATTTCTACAGTGAAAACCCCCGAAAATTCCTGCGTCTGCTGGAACACAGTCAAATTCTGCACACTTTCGACCTAAGTATACAAGCGAAAGCAGCCTGATGAGTGATTACAAAGCCCTACCGCCTGACCAGCTAAAATTCGCCCACTACGACACCGGACACTGGCCAGCATCCAGCGTTGACAGGGCGGTGTACAGGTATGCGGCCGCCAGACCCAACCACATTTTCGCTACCGCCCACCTTGAAGGCAACACCTTTACCCTGCCCGAGGTTCGTTCCCTGCTTGAAAATGAAATCCCGCCTGGACACCGGGAAGAAGAAATCCAACAAATCATAGACTTAGACGATGCCTCAACCAGACTCATAGACAGGGTATCCACCGGCACGTTCCGCCTTGACCTGGAAGAATCAAACGCCTACAACCTCTTGCTTTCCCAACACGTAGTGATAGTCCCCGGTGTTCCCAGATACTTATCTAAAGTCAACCAAGACGGGCGCGGAGCCGTAGTCACGCTCGGGAACGGCGACCATTATATCGGATACACGAAAGACGAAATGCGCCAAGCAATAAAATGGATGCTGCCCCGCATCACTTCTATAGACGACCCCGTGGAACGCGCAATCAACTACGCGGCTTTCATGTCCTATGCCCAGGTGTACATGGACGGGAACAAACGTACCGCCAGATACATGATGGACGGCGTACTGATGAGTCACGGCTATGATTGCGTGTTGATTCGTGCCTCGGACAAGGATGCCTATAACGAGGCCTTGCGGGGAATGTTCCGCAGTGGGAACCTGGCGTGTTATGCGGATTTTTTGTATGCGGTGTGCGACCGGGCATATCGCAAAAACAGCGATAACGGCGAAGACTTGGATGCCAGTGACTGACTTCAACACCACCACTACCCGCGAACCGCCCGCGCCACGGGGCAAGCGCCTCGTGAACCCGCCCCCACTAACGCACTACGAACTTGAGCCGGGGTTACCCTCATGTGGGCTATACTTTATATATACAGGAGGTGGTTTTGCTATGGTGGTGACACGTTTAGCCCGGTGGGGTAACAGTCAAGCAGTGCGTCTGCCGAAGTCAGTGCTGGAACAGTTTGGGGTGGCATTGGGTGATGAACTTGAGGTTCGGATTCAAAATGGGGCGATAAGCCTACAACCGCTGCACACCCGGACGGTGACAATCCCGGATTTCGAGGCGCTTTTTGCCGGCTACCAAGGTTTACCCCCCTGTGAAGACGGGTTTGCGGATGCTCGCGGACGTGAGGCTCTGTGATGTTTCACTACGGTGATGTAGTCTGGTTGGATTTTGACCCGTCTAGTGGCCATGAGCAGTGCAAACGCCGCCCGGCGGTGGTTGTCAGTAATGACAGTTACAACCGGTATAACAACCTGGTGATGGTGGTGCCGATTACCAGTAGACGCGAGTATCCCCTGCACGTAAACGTGGGCAGGATCGAAACTGAGGACGGGAATCTGATCCAGGGTTGGGCTGAAATCGAACAGTTGAAATCCTTGGATTTGGAGTACCGTCATGCCACCAAAGCCGGACAACTCGGGGACGAAGCCTTGGAGCGTATCACGAATCTAGTCCTGGGTTGTTTGATGGAACCCACTATGCGTATCGAACGACTCGCCTAACCCGGGTACACAATCGCGACCGTTAACCGTGAATGTGCAGCCGCGAACATCTAGCCGTGAAAATCGTGGAAGAATTGCCCGTATTTGCGCGGTTCACAAATCCCGGCGGCCAGCAGCGTGTTAGCGTCCAGAATCGGGTTGATTTTTGTTTCCAGCCACTCCGCCGTCTCGCGCCAGAGCCCCGCCCGGGTGGCAACATCACTCATGGCTGCGAAAACCTTGTAAACCGAATGATTAGTAAACTTGCGGTCACGCTTGATACGCCGCTCGGTTTTCGCCAGCAAACCGGGAACATCCAAAACCGAGTGATTCCACAGCCGGGAACAATGCGCAATACGATTACGCAGGTAGACAAAGGAACGCACTTGACTGGGCAACCTGGCAGGCGAAGTATTCATCGAATCCGCCATCGCCACCAAAACCCCGGATTCCTTGGAGGCCTCAATCATACGAGTCAGAGTACCCAGGGGGAGTACTTCTACTGCCACCCAGATAGGCATTTGGCTATAGGCCTCGGCATCGTAGGGCGCGTGGGCATTCTCGCTACGGTAGTGCGCTATAGATTTTTCTTTGCTGCGATTGAGGTTATACAGGATATAGTCCTCAATCCGCTTGTCCTTTAGATTGGGCGCGGGCGTGAAACCCTTCCCAACCACAAAGCAACCCTGTTCCCCAACAAGTTTGCCGTAATAGTGAGCGAAACGGGTTCGCAACAAGACTTCTAAGGGATGCAGAATGTCATCGCAGACTATGGCCAGCTCCTGTTCCGCTTCGTACAGGTTGCGAACCGTGTCGAAGCCGGTTCCGGCGCGGAAAGAATTATCGCCGCGAAGAGGGTCTGTCTGCCAGTAGCGGAAATACCCCGAAAACCGGTAGTATCCCACTTTGGACAGGAAATTGACGGCCTGGTTGATATCCGCGATTTCCATGCCCCGAGAGGCCAGCAGCTCGACTTGTTGAGTGTAGTCGAGCCAGGGTTTCGCCATCAGTTTCCCTCAGTTTGAAAAAACAGGCCCCGGCCATTTGTGCATTGTCCTTACGAACTAGAGGCCGACCGGGGATCTACCTCTTTTATTTTACCCGCCTTGCCTGTTTTAAGCAACACGCCTGGATTCAAGTTCGCAGTGCGGCAGTGGGGACGGGTTCACGAGGTGCCTGCCGGGGTGTCTGGTTTTGTTTGTAATGGTGGTCTTGCCGGGTAGTGGTAGCGGGTGGGTGTCGATTCTGGGGATGCTGCGCCTGCTAGTTCACCCAACCGGGATGTGTAAAATGCCTGGTCAGGGGGTGTTAGTGGGATTGGCGAAATCCCTGGAGAAGCTTTCCTCGGGTTTCCGGATTAACCGGGCGGCTGATGACGCGGCTGGCCTGGCTATTTCCGAGGGTCTGCGTACCCAGGTTGGCGGTAACCGCCAGGCCGTGCGTAACGCCCAGGACGGGATTTCTTTGGTTCAAACCGCTGAGGGTGCTTTGAACGAGGTTCACAGTATTTTGCAGCGTATGCGCGTGCTCGCCGTACAGGGTGCCACTGACTCCAACAGCCCTGAGGCTCGTAACAATATTGATACCGAGCTAAACCAGCTGCGCGATGAATTGGAGCGTATCGGTAACGTCACTAACTTCAACGGCACCCAGCTGTTGGACGGTTCCGCTTCCGGGCCGGGTGCTCTAAAGTTCCAGGTCGGAGCCAACGGGGATCAAAACAACCGCATCACCGTAGACTTGAAGGACGCGGACGTGACCAAGATTTCGCAGTTCAGGCAGGAACAAGAGGTCAGCAACGCTCGTGCCGCTCAAACAGCAGAGCTTGGCCAGAAGAAGTACCTTCTCAATATTGAAGGCAAAACCATAACAATTGACTTGAGTGCGAAGGCGAATCCTACAGACGCAGATGTTACAGATGCCTTGCAGAAGGGATTGCAGGAAGCCAACTTCGAAGGCTATATCAGGGGCGGTTCTGCTGAAACAGCAGAATTTGATATGAAAGACGTGGATGATGCCACTAAAGCATCCGCAGGTACTTATACTCTGACTATTAACAACAAGGAATACAAGTACGATGCGGCCGCTGGGAAAACAGGTGCCGATCTTCATTCTATTGTCGAGGGTTTGAATGAAGATTTAAAGAGAAAAGGTGCTGATTACAAGCTTGTAGAAAATGGGAAGAAAATAAAGCTCGTGGCTGGCGAGTCCGTAAAGAATACCCAGGTTGACTTTGCGCTGACCACTACCGCGACAGGTGATGCGAAAGCCGCTGCGGAAGCGATGAAGGGTAAAGTCGGGTTCGCATCCGGTAAGGGCTTCGAGTTCGCTGTTGATGGTAAGAAGATTACGTTTGCGCGTGCTGATGGTAAGAATATGGATGTGGATTTGGCACATTCTCTGACTGAGCTTGGCGCTACCCCAGGTACTGATGATAAGCACCTTGATCTCAATGCTTTCTCGGAGTACAAGGATGGGGTAGCTAGCGTTGACGCGAACGGAACGAAACTGACTACCAAGTCTCAGGTGAATTCCCTTACTGTGAAGGATCACGATACTGCTCAGAATCTGATTCGTGTTCTTGATCAGAAGATTCAGTCTGTGTCTACGGCTCGTTCTAATCTGGGTGCGGTGCAGAACCGGTTCGAGCACACGATTACGAACTTGAATGTGGCGGTGGAGAATCTGGCTGCGTCTGAGTCTCGTGTTCGTGACACGGATATGGCTCAAGAGATGATGCAGTTCACCAGGAACCAGATTCTGTCCCAGGCCGGTACCTCGATGTTGGCTCAGGCTAACCAGGTTCCCCAGGGCGTGCTCTCCCTCCTGCGCTAGTCTAGGTAGCATAGCGTTTTCTGGTTTCCAACCAGGACATAATCGAATACGTAAGGAATCCCCCGCACGCGCGGGGGATTCCCCACGTTTTAGCATCCCGCGACTGGTGACCCCCAACAGCCACGGCAATGGCCACGCCCGCCACCCCGACTGTCGCCTCGTGAACCCGAAACAAAACCGCAACCCGGTGAGTCACCAGGGCACGTATGCTTCCATGAACCCCTGCGTGGCCTAACAGTCGTCGTGGCCGCAATCTGCCGCCCGACTGCTAAAACCATTCTGCACTAAGCCAAAAACGAAAACACGCCATCTGGTGGGTTTTCGGTTTATTAAGTTTTCGGTTTGTGCAAGTCACAGGGTTTTAGCTTTTCCCGGGACTGGTGACCCCCGACAGCCACGGCAATGGCCAAGCCCGCCACTGCAGCTGGCACCTCGTGAACCCGCCCCCACTTTCACGGTAAAGCAACCTGGAGTATGCCGCGCTCGATATATGTGAGGTATGCCGGGGGATTGATTTCCAGGCTTCAAAATTGATATTCTGAATGTGGACGCACTTCGGTGCTCCACTTCCGAAGCCCGCAGTTATGCGGGCTTTCGTGTTCTCACTGGAAAGGGTAGCATGTACGTCGGCTATTTTGACGAATTTGGCCACAACGGCGCATACGTCGCACGCTATGACGATTCCTATAAGACCCATCCCGTGTTTGGCCTCGGCGGTTTCGTAATTCCGGCAGAAAACGTTCGGAAGCTTTCCGGAGCGTTCCGTGCTATAAAGGAAAACGGGCTACGTGAGGAAATCAGCGCCAAAGTTACATCGCAGGGCAAACGTGTGGAGAGATGGGAGAAAAAAGGTTCCGCGTTGCTTACCACCAGAAATATTGAAAACTACCCTGAAACCCGGAAAATAATCTTCCGGGTTATCAATAAGCTAAAACAGCTCGGTGCCCAGGTGGTGTTTTACGGGCAGGAGAAACTTCGTGGCACGCCCGGTCAAGTGAAAGAGACTAATGCTCATCGTTACGACCATGCAATGAGACAGCTGATTCAACGGGTGAATTGGAGTCTGCCAGATGGCGAGAATCTGTTGCTTGTGTTAGACAAGCAAGGCGAGCGCGAACGCCTAGAGATTTTTGCTAGTGCGGCGGCTTTCATGTTTAGCAGTGAAAACGCCACAAAGCTCATTGAGCCTCCGATGGAAGTGGAAAGCCATTTTTATCAAACAGTACAGTGCGCAGACTGGATTTGCGCAGTTTTGGGAAGAATCGCGGCCTACAAGTATGACCCTGACTTCGCCGAGTACAAGTGGGCGGTGAAATATTTCGGTGACCGCCTGGCGCAGGTCACAAGCGCGAAGTCAAAGATACGTTCCAGCACCGGTGGCGCAAGAGATATTTTCCCGGAATACTTAGGAAACTACGCTACCTGTTATTCTGCAAGCGACTAGCCTTCAACGCGTTTTACGCTTACTGGGCGTGAAAGTAGGGGCGGGTTCATGAGGTGCTGGCCGGGGTGGCGGGCGTGGCGGGTTGCGGCGTGGTTTCGGGGTTCACGAGGTGTTGGCCGAGGTGGCGGGCTTGGCCATTGCCGTGGCTGTTGGGGGTCACCAGTCCCGGGAAAAGCTAAAACCCTGTGACTTGCACAAACCGAAAACTCACCAGATAAAAAGTGCCCGTTTTTTTGGGGATAAAACGCGGGGAACCCCGCCAGAGGCGGGGTTCCCACGAGTATTGAATTTTCGGCTTGGTTTCCGTGGGTTTCATGGGGTAACACCAGGGTTATTCTGGGCGGTTACCCGGCTTACGCAGCCAGGGAAACCACGCTAACCAGGCTATTGTTAGCCCGATTACTAGCGCAGCAAGGAGAGGACGCCCTGGGGAACCTGGTTAGCCTGAGCCAGCATAGAAGTACCGGCCTGGGACAGAATCTGGTTCCTGGTGAACTGCATCATCTCCTGAGCCATATCCGTATCACGAATACGAGACTCAGACGCAGCCAGATTCTCCACCGCCACATTCAAGTTCGTAATCGTGTGCTCGAACCGGTTCTGAATAGCACCCAGGTTAGCGCGAGCCGTAGACACCGAATTAATCTTGTCATCCAACACGTTAATCAGATTCTGAGCAGAATCATGATCCTCCACGGTCAAGTAGTTAACATCCTTTGACACGTAGTTTCCGCCATTAGCATCAGCCTTCACTATAGTAGCAAAAGGGACATCTGTGCCTGGTTTACCAGGATCCGCGTTGGCTTTAGAGAGGGAGTGCTCGAGATCAATGTCAAGGTTCTTACCATCAACGCGTTCAATCTTTAGCTTCCCACCGTCAGCACTAAACTTGATACCATTGCCAGCAGGGGCACCAATCTTCCCTTCGAGGAGATTCTTGTTAGCAGCAGCACCAACCTTCACGGTCTCTTTATCTACAGTGAGGCTAACTTTCGCCTGAGGCGAGTTTTCATCAAGAGTCTTAACTGTGACCTTACCCTTGTTAGCACCGGTCTTTTCAATCCCAATTTGGTACTTTGTATCCAGTCCTTTTTCCTTGAGCTGTGCTTGTAGCATGTCAATCGCTTCTTCAACAGTGCCGCTGTCATCTGTTACTTTATAGCTGACACTGTTATCGCCAATCTTCAAAGTAAATGTAGTGTCCTTCAAAGAAGTGTTAGCATCTACGTTAGCGAGTGCTTCAGAAGTCACGGAAGGCACAGGCTTACCGATGTAGCCGTTAAACCCGGAATCTTTAATGGCCTTCTCAACAGCAGAGGTAACTTCCGCTTCTGTTGCCTTTGCAGCCTTAGCGCCCGATAAATCTATGTCGAGCACTTTGCCTTCAATATGCAGCTTATACTTTCCTTTGTCTAGCTGTGCAGTTTCCCCGCTCTTTACGTTACTGATTTCAGCTTTACCACCGAACTGCGCAATTTTCGTCACATCAGCATCTTTAAGATCAACGACGATACGGTCATTGTTTGTCCCGTTAGCACCTACCTGGAAACGCATCGCACTAGAACCAGAAGCAGAACCATCCAACAGTTTAGTACCATTAAAGTTGGTGACGTTACCGATACGATCCAACTCAGAACGCAGCTGCTTCAACTCAGCATTAATATTACCGCGAGACTTCGAGTCGTTCGAATCGTTAGCACCCTGGACGGCGAGCACGCGCATACGCTGCAAAATACTGTGGACTTCGTTCAACGCGCCTTCAGCGGTCTGGATAACCGAGATGCCATCCTGGGCGTTACGCACGGCTTGGCGGTTACCGCCAACCTGGGAACGCAAGCCCTCGGAAATAGCCAGGCCAGCCGCGTCATCAGCCGCGCGGTTAATCCGGAAACCCGAGGAAAGCTTCTCCAGGGATTTCGCCAATCCCCCTAACACCCCCTGACCAGGCATTTTACACATCCCGGTTGGGTGAATTAGCGGGCGCAGCATCCCCAGAATCGAAACCCACGCTACCACTACCCGGCAAGACCACCATTACAAACAAAGCCAGACACCCCGGCTGGCACCTCGTGAACCCGAAACCAAACCGCAACCCGCCAAGTCCGCCACCCCGGCTGTCACCTCATGAACCCGCCCCATTTTCGCGCTCAAACTATACGAGGCACCACGCCGCCCTCGCGCTCAAAAAACATAAGGTACGCCGCTGTCTTTACGTTCTGGGCATTATTCACTAAAATTGACGTGTGGAGTACGAAGTCTGGCCAAGCGCCCTTAAGCATGGCGTCAAGCCAGAAGACATGCTTCATGCGTTGCAAAATTGTGTGCTTGTCTTCCGTATGGAAGAAGAATTCGATATGCGCATCGGACCGGATTGCGCTGGTAATTTACTGGAAATTGGGGTTGTTCGTGGCCAGGCTGTGATTCACGCTATGAAAGCCCGTAACAAGTTTATTAGGAGGAAATCATGAGGCAGAAAGCGATGTCCCCACAGGCTCTCGCAGATTGGTTTGAGAATTCTTCTCCCGAGGACTACGACGAGGTAATAGCAGGAGAGGCCTTGTCTTCTTTTCCAAAGCCGGTTGCGGTGCATGTTGTGGACAACCCATCCGTTCCTGAAAATCTGCAACTTCCGCAGAGAGGCCAGCGTTGCCTACCCACTGCTTCGCGGCGGACGCAGCATGGGTCAGCTTTAACAGCACAATGCGGCTAAAAGGGCGCTGGCTCCAGGCTCTCAATCCAGGCAACACCCCTCGGATGGGGAACAGCGCATAGCAGCTGCGAGCAGGCATTCGTTGTGTTTTGTCAAGTTAATTTGAGCTATTTCGTCACTTAAAAGTGAGCTATTTTGGCGGTTGTTTTTGAGCTGTTTCAGCAGTTCCTTTCGTTCGTGTGTTTGTTATTGTTTGTTATTGTTTGTTATTGTTTAGTGTTATTTCATTGTGGCGTGCGTGATGCGATAGGAGGTTCCTGCGAAGCGGAGGATTCTGCCGTGGTGCACGGTACGGTCGATGATGGCGGCAGCCATTTGGGTATCGCCGAGAACGGTTCCCCACCTGGAGAATTCCAGGTTAGAGGTATAGATGATGGATTGGTTTTCGTAGGCGTTGGCTATGACTTGGTAGAGTAGTCGGGCTCCTTCTTTATCTATTGGTAGGTAGCCGAGTTCATCGATGATGATTAGCCCGGTCTTCGCGATGGTAGCGAGTTCAAGATAGGGGCACGGCATTCTTCAGGGTTACGGATATAAAACGCCTGGTCAGGGGGTGTTAGTGGGATTGGCGAAATCCCTGGAGAAGCTTTCCTCGGGTTTCCGTATCAACCGCGCGGCTGATGACGCGGCTGGGTTGGCCATTTCCGAGGGCTTGCGCTCCCAGGTTCGTGGTAACCGTCAGGCCGTGCGCAACACCCAAGACGGTATCTCCGTCATCCAAACCGCTGAAGGCGCTTTGAACGAAGTTCACAGTATTCTGCAGCGTATGCGCGAGCTGGCAGTACAGGGGGCTAACGATTCGAACTCTGCTCCGGCTCGTGACAATGTTAACACCGAGTTAAATCAGCTACGCGACGAACTAGAGCGTATCGGTAACGTCACTAACTTCAACGGCACCAAACTGCTCGATGGCACCGCTTCTGGTGGTAACGCGCTTAAATTCCAGGTTGGCGCTAACGGAACCATCAATGACCGTATCGTGGTTGACTTCAAAGATGCCGACATCACCAAGCTCTCTGACTTCAAAACCGTAGTCAAAGAAAGCCAGGTCTACAAGGTTGAAACAACAGCAGCCGCTGCTAACGGCAAGACTTACAGACTAGATGTTGGTGGCAAATACATCGAATTCAAAGGTGGAGCTGACAATGACGCTGTGAAGAAAAACTTCGCAGATGCTCTTGCAAAGTCCGGTGTTAGTGGCCATATCAAGGGTATTACCGCTGAGGTAACAGGCGATAAGGCGCTGGAAGCCAACACTGACAAAACCCTAGCGGGTAAATACACTCTTACCATTGGATCCCATAAGTTTGAAGTCTCCACAGAAGGAGGCAAAAACGACAACGCTGAGGATATCGCTCAGAAGCTGGACGCCGCAATTCAAGCAAGTCAAGACTTGCATGGTAAGTACAAGGTTTCCCAAAATGGTGGGAAATTTACCGTAAAAGCCCAAGATGAAACCCTTAAGGCAGTGTCTGTTGAGCTTGTGACTGATGCTGCGGGCGCCAAAGAGAAAAACCTTATCAAGGATAAGACTGTCGGGGTTAACTCTGGTGGCGACTACGAGTTCGATGTTGCAAACTCGAAGGTATCCTTTACCCGTACAGATGGCAAGGCCATTAACGTTGATAACGCCCACGCTTTCATGGAACTAGGAACAGACCTTACTAAGAATCCGGCTACTGATAAGGGTCTGACTGCTTACGGTAAGGACTTGAAAACTGCGCTTGATGGTACTCCTGGTAAGGAACTGGTTAAGGATAATCCGATTGCAACCGCTTTGACGGTGAAGGATCACGAATCCGCGCAGGAACTGATTCGCGTGTTGGATACTAAGATTCAGTCGGTGTCTACGGCTCGTGCTAACCTGGGTGCTATTCAGAACCGGTTCGAGCACACGATTACGAACTTGAATGTGGCGGTGGAGAATCTGGCTGCGTCTGAGTCTCGTATTCGCGATACGGATATGGCTCAAGAGATGATGCAGTTCACCAGGAACCAGATTCTGTCCCAGGCCGGTACCTCGATGCTGGCTCAGGCCAACCAGGTTCCCCAGGGCGTCCTCTCCCTCCTACGCTAGTCATAGCCAAACTAACAGCCTGGTTTCCCTGGCTGCGTAATCCTGGAAGCCTAGTTTCTTGGTTGTACCGGGTGCTTGGTTTCCCTGGCCGTGTAAACCGGGTAACCGCCCAGAATAACCCTGGTGTTACCCAAAAACGCCCACGGAAACCAAGCCGAAAACTCAATACTCGTGGGAACCCCGCCCCTGGCGGGGTTCCCCGCATTTTACCCCCCAAAAAACGGACACTTTTTATCTGGTAAGTTTTCGGTTTGTGCAAGTCACAGGGTTTTAGCTTTTCCCGGGACTGGTGACCCCCAACAGCCACGACAATGGCCAAGCCCGCCACCCCGGCCAACACCTCGTGAACCCCGAAACCACGCCGCAACCCGCCACCCCGGCAAGCACCAAACCTGAAAAACAAGAAAAACCCAACCCGCTAAGCCCAAAAAGCTTAGACACCCCGACTTTCCCGCATAACACCAACCAAAAAACCGAATTAAAAACACAATTAATGGGCATTAACCCCACGGATCTAGTCCTGGGGTGTTTGATGGAACCCACTATGCGTATCGAACGACTCGCCTAACCCAGGTACACAATCGCGACCGTTACCCGTGAATGTGCAACCGCGAAGATTTAGCCGCGAAAATCTAACCATGAAAATCCTGGGAGAATTGCCCGTATTTGCGCGGTTCGCAAATCCCGGCAGCCAGCAGCGTGTTAGCGTCCAGAATCGGGTTGATTTTTGTTTCTAGCCACTCCGCCGTCTCGCACTGCAGCCCCGCCCGGGTGGCAACATCACTCATGGCGGCGAAAACCTTGTAAACCGAATGATTAGTAAACTTGCGGTCACGCTTGATACGCCGCTCGGTTTTCGCCAGCAAACCGGGAACATCCAAAACCGAGTGATTCCACAGCCGGGAACAATGCGCAATACGATTACGCAGGTAGACAAAGGAACGCACTTGACTGGGCAACCTGGCAGGCGAAGTATTCATCGAATCCGCCATCGCCACCAAAACCCCGGATTCCTTGGAGGCCTCAATCATACGAGTCAGAGTACCCAGGGGGAGTACTTCTACTGCCACCCAGATAGGCATTTGGCTATAGGCCTCGGCATCGTAGGGCGCGTGGGCATTCTCGCTACGGTAGTGCGCTATAGATTTTTCTTTGCTGCGATTGAGGTTATACAGGATATAGTCCTCAATCCGCTTGTCCTTTAGATTGGGCGCGGGCGTGAAACCCTTCCCAACCACAAAGCAACCCTGTTCCCCAACAAGTTTGCCGTAATAATGGGCGAAACGGGTTCGCAACAAGACTTCTAAGGGATGCAGAATGTCATCGCAGACTATGGCCAGCTCCTGTTCCGCTTCGTACAGGTTGCGAACCGTGTCGAAGCCGGTTCCGGCGCGGAAAGAATTATCGCCGCGAAGAGGGTCTGTCTGCCAGTAGCGGAAATACCCCGAAAACCGGTAGTATCCCACTTTGGACAGGAAATTGACGGCCTGGTTGATATCCGCGATTTCCATGCCCCGAGAGGCCAGCAGCTCGACTTGTTGAGTGTAGTCGAGCCAGGGTTTCGCCATCAGTTTCCCTCAGTTTGAAAAAACAGGCCCCGGCCATTTGTGCATTGTCCTTACGAACTAGAGGCCGGCCGGGAATCTACCTCTCTCATTTTACCCGCCTTGCCTGTTTTAAGCAACACGCCTGGATTCAAGTTCGCAGTGCGGCAGTGGGGGCGGGTTCAGGAGGTGCTGGCCGGGGATACTGGCTCTTTATCTCGGGTGGTGGGATGTCTCGAATGATGGACTGCGGCGTGGTTTCGGGGTTCACGAGGTGCTTGCCGTGATGGCGGGCTTGGCCATTGCCGTGGCTGTTGGGGGTCACCAGTCGCGGGATGCTAAAAAGTGGGGAATCCCCCGCGCGTGCGGGGGATTCCTTACGTATTCGATTATGTCCTGGTTGGAAACCAGGAAACGTTACACGTTCGAGACTAGCGCAGCAAGGAGAGGACGCCCTGGGGAACCTGGTTAGCCTGAGCCAACATCGAGGTACCGGCCTGGGACAGAATCTGGTTCCTGGTGAACTGCATCATCTCTTGAGCCATATCCGTATCGCGAATACGAGACTCGGAAGCGGCCAGATTCTCCACCGCCACATTCAAGTTCGTAATCGTGTGTTCGAACCGGTTCTGAATAGCACCCAGATTAGAACGAGCCGTAGACACGGAACGAATCTTTCCATCCAAAACATCAATCAGCTTTTGCGCGGAGTCGTGATCCTTCACCGTCAAGTACGCATTAGTCACATTCTCCGTGTAATCACTAACGTTAGCAAGTACGGCACCGGTAGAAGTGAGGGCTTTCAACTCTACAGCTTTATCCCCAGTACCAGGTGCTGCATCAGCCGCCTTCACCATAGAGTGATCAAGCTTCACTTCCATGTTTTTGCCATCAGCACGAGAGAACGTAATCTTCCCATCTTCTACTTCAAACTTGAAGCCCTTACCATGATTAATACCAATTTTACCTTCAAATACGGTGGCAGTCTTGGGGCCAGCAGCTCCTGTTGTGTCAACAACAGTCGCGGGAACCTCAAGCTTGAAGTCTTTCTGAACATCCTTGACATTATCATCTGCTTTAAGAGTAATCAGCTTAGTCGCCTTATCATAGGTGAGGTCATACCCGGTACCCTTCAATTGAGCGTTAATGCGGTCAATAATAGATGACTGTTCGGCATCCCCTGCTTTTACGTCAAGCGTGTGCTCAACACCGCCAATGGTGAACTTGTAAGTCCCCGCTGCTGGTTTCTTGCTAAGCTCAACTGGTGCAGCGTTAGTGACTTCTTGATCCCCACCGGCAATATAGCCCTCAAAATTGGCTTTTTTCATAGCATCTTCTAAAGCCTTGGAAATATCAGCCTTAGTGAGTTTTCCGTCCTTAAGCTCGAACTCAAGGGTTTTACCCTCAATGTTAAGCGTGTATTTACCCTTTGTTAGACCATCAGCCGAAGCCTTCGCCACCTTACTAACCGGAGCTTCAATATTAAACTTAGCGACATGGGTGACATCGCAGTCTTTCAGATCAACTGTGATACGGTCGTTTTCGGTGCCGTTAGCGCCAACCTGGAATTTCAGAGCCTGGTTGCCGGAGGCTGACCCGTCCAAAAGATTAGTGCCGTTGAAGTTAGTAACCTTACCAATACGGTCAAGTTCTTGTTGCAGCTGGCTGAGCTCAGTATTAATGTTCGCACGCGCATCAGGGCTGTTCGAGTCGGTCGCACCCTGTACCGCTAGCACGCGCATACGCTGCAAGATGGAGTGGACTTCGTTCAAAGCGCCTTCAGCGGTTTGCACCAAAGAAATCCCGTCCTGGGCGTTGCGCACGGCCTGGCGGTTACCGCCAACCTGGGAACGCAAGCCCTCGGAAATAGCCAGGCCAGCCGCGTCATCAGCCGCCCGGTTAATCCGGAAACCCGAGGAAAGCTTCTCCAGGGATTTCGCCAATCCCCCCTGGGTAACACTCAAGTTACGGTAGCTATTCATAGCCATAATGTTTTGGTTAATGGATAAAGACATTTTTAATCCTCCTGATTGTAACCAACCAGCCACTTGCTGGCTGGATGTCCTGCGCCAGGCTTCCTGCCTGACAATCACTCCTATCGGGGCTCCGATAGGAAACATTAGGAAAAATTCCCAACGAAAAATTATTGTACATGATTTCTGCGTAAATTCGAGCAAAACTTTACTCACCGGCCGGGCGTGTCCCCGGGAGGCTCGGCTTTTTATGTGGACACATAAGCAGGTTACCCCCTGTTCGCTGTGGGCATAACCCATGGTCACGGGTTTACAGCGAGACCGCTCGTCAACACAAGTTGACACTATGTGTCCATGACCACAACCAGCCCACGATTCCAGCGAAACACCCGCGCGGTTGCGACCTCGGCACCCAAGCAGTACCGCCTAAAACAGCTAATCCCGGCCACCCTTTAGGACACAAGCACCCCGCAGGAGCACCGGCGGCGAAACGGGAAGTGTCGGCCGGCGTAGCGATCTGTGGGTGCTCGTAGTTTCTCTTAGCAACACCGTTGCTTAGAAAAACAGAGCGGGACCCCACCGGGAGCCTAGCCGAGCCGACCGACCGTAAGCCGCCAAAATAGCTCACTTTTAAGTGACGAAATAGCTCAAATTAACTTGACAAAACACAACCTTGAACGTTTTGTAAGGAGCAAACGCCCCGCAGGAGCACCGGCGGCAAAACGGGAAGCGTCGGCCGGCGTAGCGACCTGTGGGTGCTCGTAGTTTCTCTTAGCAACACCGTTGCTTAGAGAAACAGAGCGGGACCCCACCGGGAGCCTAGCCGAGCCGACCGACCGGAAGCCGCCAAAAAAACAAGCACCTCATGAACACCGATGAGCAACTTCACCGCACGGTTGCGGCTTCAGCGCTTGATCCGACTTCCACAATTACGTAGCATATGGCGTGTTTTTGGTGTTTATGCTGGTAGACAAGTTTTTGTTAGTGCTTTTGGCATCCTGACGTCCGGGATTTAGAGGATTTTAGGTTTTAGGTTTTAGGTTGCTGTTAACGACACCGCAATCTCAAATTGTCGAAACATCGCAGCAATTTCTGAGCCTGGCGGCAATATTTGTACCCGGCTGTGACGAATTCAGGAAAAATCGCCTCGACCATGAACTAAATCGGCCACCCTGTGTTGAATTTTCCTGATTTTGTCACAAACCCCTCCATGCTACCCCCAAATTTTCCTGATTTTGTCACAAACCCCTCCGAGCTACCCCCAAAATCTCCTGATTTTGTCACAAACCCCTCCATGCTACCCCCAAATTTTCCTGATTTTGTCACAAACCCCTCCGAGCTACCCCCAAAATTTCCTGATTTTGTCACAAACCCCTCCGAGCTACCCCCAAATTTTCCTGGTTCCGTCACAAGGCCCTTCGCGCTACCCCCAAATTTTCCTGATTCTGTCACAAACCAGACACACTAAAGCTGTGGAACTCGGGAGCACCTCATGAACACCGATATGCGACTTTGTAGCGCGACGCGGCTCATGAAGTCACACGCAATACGAGCCGTGCAGCGTAACCGCACCCGCCACGATACCCTTCGTGCCGGACACGGTGCGCGCGCCCGTCACCTGGGCTGATGCGGGCGGCTGGTCGGTCACGCGGCCGATGGTGAAACTCTCGATGCCGTGAGCGGCAGCGGCTTCATGAGTCGTCGGCACGAAATCCGGGTGAACCGCCACCACCATGCCTATACCAAGGTTCCAGGCATCCTCGACCTCGACGGGTTGCAAGCCCCCGGCGGACATTAGGAACTTGAAAATCCCCGGCACCGGCCACGAACCACGATCCACCACTGCGTGCAAACCGGCGGGAATCACCCGCGCCAGGTTCGCCGCCAAGCCACCGCCCGTGACATGGGCGAAAGCGTGGGTGCGGTTCCCGTCCAAATCCTGGGAAAAATCGCCGGCATACCACGCGGCCTCGCCACCTTGGTTTTCCAGCTCCAGGCACAGACGTGAATACAAACGCGTCGGTTCCAGACAGGCCAAACCCAGGGTATAGGGGCGGGAGGCCGCCCCGACCGCGTCGCGGTCGGGAGCGGCCGGGGCGGCGTTGGTGCGGCCGGCGGCCGCACCAACGCCGCCACCCCGGCTAGCACCTAATGAATTAGCGCCTAATGAACCAGCACCACCACCAGCGCCACCACCAGCACCACCCGGCAAACCGCCACCACCCGAAAACGGAGAACCCGCCGGGGGACACACCCCCGCCGGTACCGGCGCCCCCCAGTCCAAACCAGCCTCGGCCACAATCCGGCGCACCAGCGAATACCCGTTAGAATGCAACCCACTCGAGGCAAAACCAACCAGCACATCCCCCGCGCACACCCGCGCCGGACCCAGCAGCCGCCGCTCGTCCACCACACCGGTCGCAGCCCCGGCAATATCGAACTCGTCATCCCCCAACAGCCCAGGGTGTTCCGCCGTCTCCCCCGCTATCAAGGCACAATCGACTTCCTCACAGGCTCTGGCCACCCCGCGCACCAGCGCCGCAATCCGCTTGGGCTCCACCCGCCCGCAGGCAATATAATCCGTCATGAACAACGGCCGAATCCCCGCGCAGGTCAAGTCATCCACGACCATCCCCACCAAGTCGATCCCCACCGTGTCCCAGATTCCCAGCCGTCGCGCCAAATCCACTTTGGTGCCCACCCCGTCAGTCGAAGTCGCCAACAGCGGCCGACGCATCCCCTGGGTCGCGAACTGCAGGTCAAACAGCCCCGCAAAACCGCCGGTTGCGGCCGTGTCCAGCACCCCCAGCCCCTGGGTTGCGCGCACATCGGCCTTCATCAGCTCGACCGCGCGGTCCCCGGCGTCCACGTCTACTCCGGAGCTTGCGTACGGGTTTGTGGTCATTTTTTACTCCTTTTGTTTCGTATTCATGAGGTGCCATCCGGGACGACGGTTTTTTCCAAAGCGCTGCGGCCTTGGTTTTTAGATTAGGGTGCTTCGGTTGAGAAACAGTCAATCATGGCCGTTTCTCAATGCCTCCGCCCCGCAACTGCGGCGCCCTCAGGGCTCCGCCCCCTGCACCGCAGCGCCCTGGGGGATCCCGGTCGGGTACCGCCCGGAAAAACACGCGGTACACAGCGCGCCCTCCGGTTGGCCAGTCGCCGTTACCATCGCCTCGAACCGCAGGTAGGCCAGGGAATCCGCCCCCAAGGAACGGCAAATCTCGCTCACACCCAGCTCGGTGGCAATCAGTTCCTCGCGGGTGGCAAAGTCAATCCCATAGAAACATGGCCACAGCACCGGCGGCGAAGAAATCCGGATATGAACTTCCCTGGCTCCGGCCTCGCGCAGCATCCGCACCACGGCACGCTGAGTATTGCCCCGCACAATCGAATCATCGATAACCACCAGGCGTTTGCCCTCGATCACAGAGCGCACCGGGTTCAGTTTCAGGCGAATCCCCATCTGGCGCATCGTCTGGGTTGGTTGGATAAAAGTCCTGCCCACATAGGCGTTCTTGACCAGGCCTTGCACGAATGGAATCCCGGATTCTTCGGCGTATCCAATCGCGGCGGGGGTTCCGGAATCCGGGGTGGCCATCACAATATCGGCTAGAACCGCCCCCATCTCGCGGTCTTCCCGAGCCAAAGCCGCCCCCATCTCGCGGCGCGCGGAAATAATCGAACGCCCCGAAATCTGGGTGTCCGGGCGCGCCAAGTACACGTATTCAAAGACGCAACCCGCCGGCCGAGCCGGAGCGAAACGCTCGGAGTGCACCCCGTTTTCGTTGATAGCCAACAGTTCGCCGGGCTCGATTTCGCGGACAAACGCCGCGCCCACAATATCCAGCGCCGCCGTCTCGGAGGCCACCACCCAGCCGCCAGCCGCGCCCGCCGACCCGGCCTCACCAGCCGCCAGCCGCCCCAACACCAGGGGTCGAATCCCGTGCGGGTCACGCGCCGCATACAGCGTGGTTTCGTCCATAAAAGTCAAGGAATACGCCCCGTCCAACTGAGGCAAAACCCGGCGCATTACCCCCAACAGTTTCACTTCGGAGGCCGAATCGTGGGGTATCGTGGTTTTCGTTCCGGTGGTTTCGTTTTCACGAGGTGCCATCCCGGAATCCCGCGTCTCGCCACAATCCCCACTGGCACCTAATGAACCCGCGCCGCCCTCGCGGCTCGCGCCACCCCTAGCGCCGGCAACGTGGTGTGAAATCGCTCCTATTATCTTGGTCAACAGCATCGTGTCGGAAGTTGAATCTTGGGGTATCGTGGTTCGCTTTCCGGTGGTTTCGTTTTCACGAGGTGCCATCCCGGAATCCCGCGTCTCGCCACAATCCCCACTGGCACCTAATGAACCCGCCCGGCCCGCAGCCGCCACCCCCACTCGCGCCGCTAACTCCCGCGCATTCACCAGATTCCCGTTATGCGCCAAAGCCAGCGTACCGAAAGCCGTCGGACCCAAGGTGGGCTGCGCATTGCGCCAAGACGAAGCCCCGGCCGTGGCGTAGCGCACATGACCCACCGCAATATGACCGGTCAAAGTCGCTAAATCCCGGTCGCTAAACACCTGGGACACCAGTCCCATATCCTTGAAAACCAGAATCTTTGAACCATCGGAAGTCGCAATCCCCGCCGATTCTTGGCCGCGATGCTGCAGGGCATACAACCCGAAATATGCCAGGCGCGAGACATCCTCGCCCGGCGCCCACACCCCAAACACCCCGCATTCTTCACGGGGATAGTCGTCTTCCGGTGTCGCCCCAGGATTCCAGGGTTCGTCTAGGTTCGTCGTCGATTTACCGGGCTGTGTCCCCTCTGTCGCCAGCCTGGGGTTTATCGGGGAATCCGCCCCCGGCACCTCGCACGGTGTTTCCCTTGGTAATCCGGGCTTCAGCCCCGTCAATCCCGGTTTTGAGCCCACAGAGCTTACCGGCAGTTCCGGCAGACTCACGCCCGCCGCGACCTCAAGAGCTCCGAATTCAAACGCCATGTTTCGAGCCGTCAGATTCCTCGTCCTCGAAGTCGTGCGCGTAATCCGCGTATTTCGCATAGGGGTCATCTGTGGCGTAATCAGACCACTTGTCGTAATCCGGTTCAGCGTATTTCGCGTAGGGGTCATCCTCTTCGGGTGCTTCGGGGAAACGCCCCTTGCCGGAGAGTTCACGTTCCAACGCCTCGAGGTCGGGTTCGGGACCCCCATATTTGAGGCGACGTGCTACTTTCGTTTGCTTAGCCTTCTGACGGCCACGGCCCATTTGCCTGGTCCTTCCACACTAAACGACGATAACTGGAGACATAGTGTCTGGTATTAGTCTATGCCTTGAACGTTATTTATGCCAGTTAGTCGACACTTTTATTTTCTGGTCTGGTTCGCCTGGTCTGGTTCGCCGACTCTGCCTTTCGGCCTCAATCACCAATCTCGACCACCGGACTCAGTCGGCCTCAGCCAACCCCGATTGACTCTTAGTGCCGCCGCCGCAGCGCCAACAGGGTCAATCCGGCGATAGCCCCGGCCGCGATACCGACTTTTTTGCGAGCCGCATCGTCGCCGGCGATGGCGTCCGCCACGGTTTCCCGCGCGGCGTCCACGACCCCCAACGCCTTGTCTTTCAGGGCTTTGGCTTGGTTCGCGGGGCGCATTCGGTCGACCAGTTCGTCGACGGTGGCGGCGACTTCTTCACGTGCCTGGCGGATGTGAGCCTCGATGGTTTGGGGGTCGGTTCCAAAGTCGGATTCATGAGGTGCTTGCCCCGGATTCACCGTATTCCCAAGGGTTGAACCCTGTTCTGTTTCAGTCATCGATCTTCCTCCGTGGTGGGTTTAAACGCGGATTTAATGATTCCCACATCAGTTTTCACGCCTTCGGTTGGATTGGGCAGGTGGCGTTGCGCCTTTTTCAACGCCGCGTATCCGGCCACGCCCAGGATTACCGCCAGAACCGCTAACACGGCAGCGGTCAACAGGGCGGCTGCCCAGGGCGGTACTGCCAGTTGCCAGGAGAGGAACATAGCGTGAATCAGCCAGCCCAACATGTATAGCGCTAAAACCAGCGCCGCTACCAGCAGGATGCCGGCGGCGGCGAAGCGCTGTGCGGCGGCTTTGGCCTGAGCTTTGGTCAATGCGATTTCCGCGCGGAATAGTTTAGAAATCTGGGTGGTAAACCGCGCGAATAGCTCCCCCAGGCTTCCTTGGCTTCCGGGCATAGATTTCCTCCTAATTAGTTAAGGTAATCCCATCATACACTTAGTCTGGGTTTAGTCACGGAAACATAAGCACTTTGCTAGGGTAATAAGCCAGACAATATCCCAAGTCACAGGCTCATCTTGTTATCAAGCATTCTCAATAAGGGGCTTATGTGTCCATAACCGAGCGGCGCGCACTCTGGCGCGCCGGCAGAATCGCCGCGACAACCGCCAGGATTACCGCCACCACGATAAGCCCACCTTGCGCCAACCACGGCACTGAAACCAGGGCTAGCCCCTCATGACGCAGCGCAAACCTCCAGGTCAAACCCAAAACCATCCCGGCGCCCCACCCGATTAACGCCCCCAGCAACGCCAGGAAGAAGGCCTCCCACCGCACCATCGCCCCCACCTCGCGCGGTTTCATCCCAATGACCCGCAACAGGCGATACGTCACCCGGCGCTCTAGACCCGCCAGGATTAGCGTGTTCACCACCCCTAGCAGCGCTATCACCACCGAGAACCCCAGCAGGGCGTGCATCACCAACACTATATTGGCGGTCGGGGCGGCGGTTACTGCCGCCAGTTCACGAGGTGCCATCACCGTAAAGACGTAATACGGATCGAGGACTTTTTGAATCCGCTGTTTCACGCCAGTCACATCGCCGACGACATTCACAAAAATAAACTGTCGCGTAACCTGTTCCGGAGCCGAAATTTGGCGCAAATATTGGGCATCCAAGAACACGTCGGCTCGAATTAAACTGGAAGTCACGAAACCACCAATCTTGGTGGAATAAATCCCCAACGGCCCCGTAATCGTAATCGAATCGCCCAGTTTCCAGCCCCCAATCCGCGCGGTACGGGTGTTGACCAACGCATCACCCTGTTCCAGGCTCGCTACCGAGCCCGCATCCGCGTGAAGCCGCAGGGTAGTGTGTAAATCCGCCGGGCTGATACCCAGGGCTGGCACCTCATGAATCCCCAAACCACCGGAATCACCGGCGGCAGCAACCGCCCCGGCAACCCCACCGGAACCCGTGGCGGCCAACCCCACACTGACCCCAACACCAGACACACCAGCCGCCATATCCCCGGAACCACTGGCTTCATCCGTCGCGCCACCCCCCAAACGCAACCAGACCGGCGCGCCAATCACCCCCGCCTTCGCCTCGGAAACCCCGGGAACATCTTGCACCAAACGCACCACTTTTTCCAGGCTGGTCGAAGGCTGCAAGGATGCGACCACCAAATCAGTTTGCACCTCGTGAACCGTACCAACCCGCAGCGAAACCCGCGCCGAATCGGCCAACACTCCGCCGGCCGTCGCAATCGCCACCCCGATAACCAGCGCCGCGCAACCCAGCGTCGCCCGGCGCGGATAGCGCCCCAAATTCTGCAAAGCCAAACGCACCGGCAACAGGTTCAACCCCCGCGCCATCAGAGCCAAAATCGCCGCCATCCGACCCAACAGCCACGCCAAAATCGCCAGCAAACCCACCAGACCCACTATCCCGGACACCGCCAGCACCAGCAAAACTGTCCAATCCCAGGTCTGGCCGCTCAACCACAGCCCCAAACCGGTGCCACCGGCAGCCACGGCCAGTAACCCCGCGCCAACAAGCGCACGAATCCGCACCGGTTTCTCGCCCGTCGGCGCCCCCAATTCCAAGGCGGACAGCGGCGGAATCCGCCCCGCCCGCCACGCGGGAGCAACCCCAGCCAACACCGTGGTCACCACCCCAGCCAGGAACGCAAAAATCACCGCCACCAGCGACGATACCGAAAACCAGCTGTCGACCAGCCAGCCACGACCCGCCAAGACGGCGCGAAGCCCGGCCGTCAAGCCGCCCCCCAAAGCCACCCCGAGCGCCGACCCCAGCACGCCCACAATCAGAGCTTGACCTAAAACCAGGCGCCGCAAAGCCGGTGCCCCGTATCCCACAGCCCGCAGCAACCCCAGGGCTCGGTAACGCGAAGTAACCAGAATCCCGAAGGTATTAGCAATCAGGAACCCCCCCGCCAACAGCGCCAAGGCCACAAACCACAACACCAGGGTGTTTACGAAGCCCACGGCTCGTTCGGCTGCCGCCGCGTGTTCGGCACGCAGCTTCGCGCCTTCCACAATCGTCGCGTCCGGGCCGACGGCTTCTTGAATGCGTTCCTTGACGACCTGCAGATTCGCCGAGGCACTGGCCTTTATCCCTATCAGTTTCACCCGAGATTCCGGGGAAAACCAGGTTTTCGCCAGCTTGGCATCGACGAAAGCCATGGTCGCAATACCCAAAGGGGCATCGAAATTGGCGATTCCCACTATCTGCATTCGGTGTACCGTCCCACCCCAAATCAGCGTGGCTTGCGAACCGACCTTCAGTCCGGCGCGCTGCGCGGTGCTCTCTTCTAGCATCACCTCGGTTTTCCCGCTGGGCAGCCGCCCTTCTTTCAAGGTGGGGCCGGGGGGAAACGCATAGGCTCCTCGCACCCGGGTTGCACTAAACCCCCAGGTAAGCGGGCGTTTGTGTGCGTCGAGCAGCACGGCTTCCCCTTCAAAGATTGGGGCGGCGTGGGCGGTTCCTTCCACGGCTTCGATTACCTCGGCTTGGGACACGTTAATCGGGCCGCGCGCCGCCAAATCCAGGGGATTCGCGTGTTTCACCGGCGGCCCGGCCGCATAAAGGTCAGCGTTCAGCGTCGCGGTTTCCGCCTGAGCCAGGGAGTTCATCGCCAGGTTTTTGACTCCCAGCGTCAGGCTGAGGAACGCGACCCCCAGCATCACCGCCACCACCGCCGCCGCGAATCGGGTTTTGCGCGTTGCAATCTCGCGGATAATCAGTTTCCACATCAGCGCCCCTTCGGGTCGATGGTGGGGGTCGGGTTATGGTTTGGGGTTGCGGATTCACGAGGTGCCAGCCGAGCCGCGTCGTGGTATTGGGATGGCGAGCCGGCCGGGTTTTCCAGATCCAGCAAGCTGCGTTGCAGGTCGAGGGACTGGGCATTAGCCTGGGCTAACATGGCATCCGCGCGGGCAATCAACAGGTCTTGGTCGGGGGTGGCGCCGCGAGTCGACCCGGAGTCCCCGGGGCTGGTCTGGCCAGAGGCGCCGGCCATGAAAGACCGGAAACCGGAACTCGTGGTGCCGGGCGCGCCGGGGGCACTGCCCGCGCCCGAGGTTGTGGACACCCCAGAACCGAAAGCGGTGCCGGCCACGCCACGCGCGGCGAGCGAATCGGGCGAACTATGTGGATTAAAATGGCCGAGCCTATCTGGGATTGCGCCGGTGCCTGCCCGCACGACCCGCTGACCCCCGCTACCACCGGTCGCCAATCCGAGGCTCTCGCCAAGGTTCTTGGCACCGGGACTAGAGGTGCCGCCCGACTGGTCACGCCCAGCGGTAATTACGTCTTCCAAACCCAGCGAACGCGCCAGTTCCGCCAGGGACGCGTTCCCTTTTACGCTGGTGAAAGTGCTGGTCGCCGGCCGGTAAATATTAGTGGTCGCCGCGCTAGGGACGCTTGAAACCGGGCTGGCGCCTAATGAAGCCGAGCCACCTTGACGAACCGAGCCCCGCACCGACCCGCCGACCATGCCAGACTTAGCGGCACCGCTCGCCCCACCCGATGTTCCGCCCAAAGTCGACGCGACCCCAAGATTGCCACCCGACCTATACCCGCCGCCAGCTCTATCCACCGACGCGCCACCGCCCGCCCCGGACTTAGCATCCGTGCCGCCGACCACTACCTCTGTTTCCTTGGATTTCCCGGGTTTTTCCGGCGAAGTCAACGCATCTTGGGCATCACTGATGGCCGCGCCGCTGGCCGCGAGCAGTTTCTCGGCCTGGGCAATCATTTGCAGCAACTCGTTTTGACCGGCGAGTTCGGCCTCTTGCGGATCAATCGAGGCACGTCGCCGGCGCCGCGGCCGTGACGGCTCGCCGGAGCCTTCGTTTTCCCGCGCGCCTGTCGCCGCACCTGTCGCCGCCTCGGTGCCCGCGACTGGCCGCGCATTTCCCGCCGCATTTCCTGGTTCGTTTTCCGGTTCTCTCAGCGTTGCTGGGTGCGACATTTGGGTCGGAATCGGCGTTGGCGCTTGTCCCTCTGTTAGTCCTGGAATCGGCGCCGACGACGCTGCCCCAAAAGTCGACGCGCCCGGCATCCCCGGCATCGACCCCACAGCCGTCGCCTCGGTGCCGCCAAAAAACCCGATTGGAGCCGACGGCGCGGCGGTGGTTGCGCTTGTGGCTGGGGTTAATTCGGTTTCACGAGGCGCTGGGAAATTCGCGCTTCCCGCCACATTCTTGGTTTGACCAGGCACAATATTGGAAGAATTGCCAAAAGCAGCCGCCCCATACCCCGCCTGACCGACCTGAGCGGCCGCAACCCCGGGATTACTAATTCCAACCACACCGCCAACTCTCGCCTGAGCAGCGAAAACCCCAGGATTCGTTTGCCCTAAAGTCACCCCAGCTCCGACGCTGCCAGCCTCATGACCAGTTTGCCCAGCCGCAATCCCGGCAGATTTAGCCGCTTCGCTAGGGGCAGGCTGACCCGGGATTGGGCGGGTCTGGCCGGTATCGCTAAGCGCCCACCCGGATGCCGCCAGGGACGCCCCGGGTTCAAAACCGGGGTCAAAACCGGGTTCAGCTGCGGCCGGAGCCAGCTGCTGCGCCCAGCTCGGAACCTCGGAGTTGAACTTGGTTTGCACTGGAACCCCACCGGTATCCGAGTTTTGGCTCGCCGCAATCCCCATAGAGCCGGAATCCGGGATGGCACCTAATGAAGCCGCCACATCCACCGCACCAGAACCATCCAAGCCGGACAACCCGGTCGAATTGTCCCCGGCAACCGACCCGGCGACCACCCCAGAATCGCTGGGCGCAGCGGAATTGTCGGGGACGAAACCGTAACCCGGCTCGGCCACGCGACGCAGAAAACCAACCCCGGTCTGGGTCGCATCGGTCATGGTCACATTCGGGGTGGTCAAATCCGGCTCGGCCACATCCCTGCCCCCCGGGGTAACAGTGAAAGCGCTGGTAACTATGGGGACGGCCGGGTTGAGAGCCGAAGTTGCGGGCACGGCCGGCGCGACCGGTCCCGACGGATTCCCAGACACGGGCGGCGCGACCGGTCCCGTCGACTGCCCAAGCATTACCGGCAGCGTAGGTTGAGCGGCGGGCACAGCCGGCGCGACCGGTTCCGACGGATTCCCAGACACGGCCGGTTCCGTCGAATCGGTCGGAATCACTGGCTCCCCGGACACAGCGGGAGGCTCCGGGACGGAATGTCGCGCGAAAAGCCCCAAGGGCTGACCCAAAAGTTCATTGTCGCCTTCGTTCATATCCGGGGAAGCCTCGGACAGGCTCGGCCACTTGAATTGGCCGATTGCCAGGGAATCGGCCAATTCATTGGGTTGCGAATCCGGCACGGCAACCCCCAGATTGGCAAATGTTTGGGCAAGCGCCGGATCCGCGACGGGGCGGCGTTTCTTGCGGTTGCGCCAGCTGGAGCGACGGTTTTTGGGTTTCTCGGGCGGCTTCACGGCGGGGGTTTCGGGGGTTTCGGTTTCATGAGGTGCCAAGGAATTCCCGGTGTTCTGCGCGCCTTGATCCGGTTCAACGGGGGAATCCGCCAGGGAGCCTCCAGCATTGCCCGCCACAGGCGCCGATCCAACCGCCGCATCAGCCAAAGAACTATTAGCTGGATTAAACGGATTCACCCCCGCCTTCCCAGTGAAATCCGCCGCAATCCCCGAAATGGCGCCTAATGAACCCACATCCAAACCGGCAGAACCACCCGAGCCAACCGACCCCCCCGAACGCAACTGTCCCAGGGTCTGCTGCGCCTCTAAGATGGCCTCGCGCGTCGGATTAGTCAACTGTGCGACCAGCCGCCCATCATGCAGGAACAATACGCGACTGGCGTACTGCGCCGCATCCGGCTCGTGGGTAACCATGACGACAGACTGTCCCCAATCCGCCGCAGCGCCACGCAGGAATGCCAGTACTTCCGCCGCAGACTCTGAATCGAGGCTGCCGGTCGGTTCGTCCGCAACCACCACGGCCGGGCGGGTCAACAGGGCGCGGGCACAAGCGACCTTTTGCTGCTGGCCTCCCGAAAGCTGCGAAGGAAAAACATTAAGGCGTTTACCAAGGTCAAGGCGGTTCACCAGGTCTTTGAAGTGTTTGTGGTCAACCTGGTGGCGCTGCAGCTCCGCCGCGATTTCAATGTTTTCCCGCGCACTCAAAGTGGGAATCAGGTTATAGGACTGGAAAATGAAACCGACGGTGACGCGGCGGAACTCGGTCAGTTCTGCGCTGGACATGGTGGCCAGGTTCTTGCCCGCGACCTTGACTATCCCCTCTTGAAAAGAATCCAAACCCACGATGCAGTGCAGCAGCGAGGATTTGCCCGACCCGGATGGCCCCATAATCGCGGTGAATTGGCCGCGCGGGAAGTCGATACTGATATTATCCAGGGCGACTATCGGGTCGCCCCCGGGGGAATCATAGGTTTTCCGCAGGCCACGCACCGTGATAATCGGGTCGGCGACCGGCGCGATTTGTGTAGAGAGTTGCGGCGTGGCGGGCGCGGCGGGTGGCTGGGCGGGGAAGCTGCCAGTTTGCGCGGGAATTGTCCCGGTGTTGGGGGTGATTGACGCCGGATATTGTGGACAGGGCGAGGCGGCGGGTTCACGAGGTGCCATTACCGATTCTCCTCCCCTCCCTGGTTTTAAGACAGTCCTATTCCGATTGTTTCATATTAGCGGCCTGAGTGCGATTAATTTACGCCTGCAATCATCAACATGGACACATAAGCCTTTTATTGAGAATGCTTGATAACGAGATAAACCCGTGACCTGGGGTTTTATCCGACCTATTAGCCTAGCAAAGCACTTATTTGTCCGCAGGAGCAACTACACCCGCACGCCGCTGCCCAAACAGTCCAGACCCCAACCGGACGCATGTCGAGCCCTCGGCTATCGCTATCTCGAAGTCACCGCTCATCCCCATGGACAGGCCGCTCGCCTCGGGAATAGACACGACCGCCACGTCGCGAATCGCCCGCAACCGGGCAAACGCCTCATGAACCCCGGCCTCACCGACAACCGACAACGGCGCGGCAACCCCCATGAACCCGGTCAGACGCAACCCGGGCAGCGCGGCGACCCGCCCGGCGAAGTCCAGGGCGACACCGGGTTCGACCCCGTGCTTGACAGTCTCGCCCGAGACGTTGACCTGCACCATTACGTCAAGTTCACGCCCGGCCTCGCCCAGCAACCTAGAGAGGGTTTCCGCCAGCCGCAGTGAGTCCAGGCTTTGCAGCTCGGCGGCATACGCGACAATCAGTTTCGCCTTGTTGCGCTGCAGGTTTCCTATCATCACCCAGCGCGGCACGTCTGGTTTCGTTTCGCTTTCACGAGGTGCCAGCCCCAAATCCGCGCCACGCCCCCCAATCCCAGGCTGAGCCGAAACACCGTCAAGACCAGCCAAAACTCCGGTGTTTCCCGACCCCGACCGCCTCAGATTCGCGCCTAATTCCTGGGCTTTAGCGGCTAAATCCTGGGGACGGTTTTCCCCAAATTCGCGCACTCCCGCAGCCATCGCTGCTTGAATCATAGAAATGGGGTGCGTCTTACTGACCGGCAGAATCCGCACGTCGCGCGGCTCGCGTCCGCTCGCGCGAGCCGCCGCCGCGACCCGTTCCTGTATCCCCACAAGCCGCTCTTGAAATCCCGTCATACTTCCATTCTAAGCTTGCACCGCCACCCGCGGACGCGAAGTTAACAAGCACCTCATGAACGCCGATAAGTCAAAGCGAGCGCGACCGACACCAACGCCAGTCCGCCAAGTTCAGCCAAGCTCGGGACTTGGCGCAGCATGACCAGCCCGACGGCCAGACTCGTGACCGGCAACAGCGCGGAGAGCAGCGCAAACAGCGGCGCGCGCACCCCGCGCATCACAACTTGCTCTAGCACATAGGGGATAACCGAGGAACAGGTGCTCATCGCGACGGCCAGCACCAAGGCTTCGGGGTGGCCAATCATGAGCGGCATCTCGGGGATGGCAAACGGTAGCTGCAGAAATGACCCCAACAACACCGCGACAGCCAGCGAATCCATGCCGCGGCCAAGCAGCGCAACTTTGCGCCCCAAAGCCATATAGGCGACCCACATTCCACCAGCCACCAGCGCCCAAATCAGCCCGTAGAGTTGCGTAGTTTGCGTCAAATCCAGGGCGATTCCACCAATCAACACCACCCCGGAAAACGCAATCAGTACCGCGAGTTTCCCGATAATCCCACTCAATCCGATGGCGGCGAATATCACCGGACCGAGGAATTCGATGGACACGGTGGTTCCCAGGGGAAGCCGGGCAATGGCCTCGTAAAAGGTCGTGTTCATGGCCACCAGCGCCACCCCGAAGGCACATGACCAAGCGTATCCTTGGCGGGTCAACGCGCGTTTACCCCAAGGACGACGCCACGCCACCAGGATTACCCCGGCGATTACCGAACGCAGCCACGCGACGCTAAGTGGCGCAAACAGGGCGAAAAGCCCCACGGCGAGCCCGGCTCCGACATATTGGATAGTGCCTTCGAGCATAAAAATCAGCGGGGCGGGAACATTGGGTCGCCGGACAGACCGGGCGAGCCGGTCAGACCGGACGAGCCGGGCGGCACAGTCAGACCGGACAGGCCGGGCGGCACGAGCAAATAATTCAGTATTACCGGGGTTACCGGTAACCCCGGGGTTTTGCGGGCAGACGGGTTTCGGATTCATGGGTCTCCTTTCTTGGAGTTAACTGTAGTAACCACCAAATGTTTACTTCTCACTGTCAACCTCGCCACCCCTGCCCTCCCCGGGATTACCCGGGGAGTTCTACACGCGAAACGTCCCAGTCTCAACCTCGCCACCCCTCCCGAAGTTAACTGTAGTAACCACCAAATGCTTACTTCTCACTGTCAACCTCGCCACCCCTGCCCTCCCGGGATTACCCGGGGAGTTCTACACGCGAAACGCCCCAGTCTCAACCTCGCCACCCCTGCCCTCCCGGGATTACCCGGGGAGTTCTACACGCAAAACGTCCCAGTCTCAACCTCGCCACCCCTCCCGAAGTTAACTGTAGTGATTCTTGCTTCCAGCAGCGATTTTGTGTCCGCCCCGGGCTGTTGCCGGAATTTCTGGCGCGACCGCTTCGCGAAACACGGTTCCCGGGCTTAAATGTAACGGTTCTTAGCCCCACCAATGCTTGCATGCCGGAGTTAAAGAATCTTGACGGAAAGCCACGAATTCTCGGGGTGTAAAAACGATTCCCTAAACTTTTGACGCATCCCGACCGGTATTGCCGGTTTAAACCGAACTGTGAGCCTGACAAATGCGATAATAAAACTATGCGTCGCCCAAGTTTATCTCCTCGTGACCCGGATTCTACTCGGGGGGACAAGGCTACCTCGGTGCGTTCCGGCTCGGGGGCGAATGCCCCAAAAAGCTCGCGTCCCAGCTCGGGGGCGTTTTCCCGGATGGCACCTCATGACAAGGCACCCCACGACAACACCCCCCGCCCCGAACATGCCACCGACACCCGGGGCAGTTCCCCGCAATCGCGACTCGCGCTACAGCCTCCGCCGCCCGCCGCCCCCGGCTCGACGTGGCTGTCGCGAGTCTTGGTGTTGGCGGTTGTCAGCCTGGCCGTGTTCCTGATGGTGTTTTCCCCGCTGAAATCGTGGATGGAGCAACAGCAGCACGCCCGCGAGCTCGCGGCGGAGATTGCGCGCACCAAGGCCGAAAACGAAGCTCTGGAAGATGAAATCGCGCGCTACCAGGATCCCGAATATGTTTCCCGCCAGGCGCGCGAACGCCTGGGTTTCGTGAAGCCCGGCGAGACGACCTATGTGGTTGTCGACCCGCCCGGCCAGGCAAAACCCAGGGTCGCCAGCGGTTGGGTCGAGAAGGACGCGAATGACCTGCCATGGTTTGGCTTGATTGTCGAAGGGCTGAAGGTCGCCGGCACCGGCAAGTCCGCCGGAAAATAGCGCGGCGGACACATCACAAGCGGTACGGGGCGGCGCGACACAAGCGGGGCGGTACGGGGCGACACAAGCGGGGCGGTACGGGCGCGGCGGGTTTGTGCGTCTGGTTTTTGGCGCGAATTCACGAGGTGCCATTTGAATTTCTCCCTGCCCCTCAAATAGTTCCCTGTCAGAATTCTGTAAGCTGGCAGTGTGGCAGAGATTCGACCGGCAACCGAGGCAGACCTGGAAATCATCGCGGCACAACTGGGGCGTGTCCCGCGCGGGGTGCTCGGTATCGCCGCACATTGCAATTTGACGACTCCACCGAACGCTGCCCACGCGGCACCGCATCCAGCGGTAATAGCCACGACCCCGCGTCTGCCTAATGGCGAGCCTTTCCCCACGTTTTACTATCTGACTTGCCCGGCGGCGGTGGCGGCCTGTTCCCAGCTAGAGGCTGCCGGCGTGATGCGCGAGGCCGAGGCGCTGCTTGACGACCCGCAACACCCGGAGTTCCGGCTCGCCTATCACCGGGCTCATCGGGCGTATCTGGCGGCACGCAAGGTGGCCTCACCCGCGCCCGTCCCGGAGATTGCGAATTTTTCGGCTGGCGGGATGCCGGATCGGGTCAAGTGTTTCCACGCCCTGCTGGGACATGCTTTGGCGGCCGGTTTGGGGGTGAACCCGGTGGGCGACTGGGTGTTGGCGCGGCTGCGTGCCGAAAACTTGTGGTCGCCCGAAACCTGTGATTGGCATCCCGAGCCTTGACCCTGGCAGAAATTCAGGATTTTTTGGGGGTGAGCCTCAAATATATCGAGGCTCACCCCCATTTTTTCCTGAATTTCTGCCACGCCCCCGCCTATAGCGCGATTGGCGATAAAATCGGCAGGTGTTGCCTACCAGGGTGGCGCCTCGTGAATCCCCAAAGAAAGGAAACCCATGCGACTGGCAGCTATTGACTGCGGCACCCACTCGATTCGCCTGTTAATCAGCGATTTTGACCCCACTCACCCCGAGGTTTCCCCCCGGGAAGTCCTGCGGAAAACCCAGATTGTGGGGCTGGGGGCGGGCGTGGACAAGACCGGGCATCTGGCTCCGGAGGCTTTGAACCGCACCTTTACGGCGGTCGAGGATTACGCGGCGCGGATTCGCCAGGCGCAGGTCGACCGGGTGCGGATGGTGGCGACTTCGGCTTCGCGTGACGCGGATAATTTCTTTGAGTTCGCCACCGGGGTAGAGGCGCGGCTGGGCGTGGCGCCCGAAGTCATCTCTGGCCGGGAGGAGGCCACGTTGGGTTTTTCCGGCGCGGTCGCCTTGCATCCTGGTTTGGCCGCGCCGGCGTTGGTGGTGGATATTGGTGGGGGTTCCACCGAGTTTTCTTTTGGCCGGCCGGGGGCGTCGGGGGTGGTTACGTCGTCGGATTCATTAGGTGCCAGCCCGGATGCCGAGGATTCGCCGAGGTCTGGACTGGCAACTCATGAAACGGTAAAACCTGCCCTGGAGGCGGCGATTTCCATGAATATGGGTTCGACCCGCGTGACCGAGCGGTATTTGCGCCCCGCCGAGGATTCGCGCGGTATTCCCAGCGAGGCCGCCGTAGCGCAGGCCAGCGAGTTTATTGACGCTTTGATTGCCGAGGCCGCCGAAACCGTGCCTTTGAGCCAGGCTCGCACGCTGATTGGGGTGGCGGGTTCGGTGACGACTTTAACCGCGCTGGGTTTGAGTTTGGAGACTTATGACCGGTTTCGGATTAACGGCGCGGTGCTGTCCAGCGCGAAACACCGGGAACTGGCGCGGGAGCTGATTGTGATGCCGCGCGCCAAAAAAGCCGCCCTGGGACCGATGCACCCCAAGCGGGTGGATCAAATCGCTGGTGGCGTGCTGGTTTGGGAACGTATTTTGGCGTATTTGGAAGGCCAGCCCGACCCGGATTCGGGTGCCGCCCCGCGCGGGTCGTTCCCGGTGTGCACCAGCGAAAACGACATCTTAGACGGCCTGATGTTTGCTCTCGCCGGCACTGCCAGCGCGAGCGCAGGCGGCGCCGTGGAACGCGGCGCGCAGCGGGACTGAGGGGTGAGGTTTTTGCTAAAATAAATTAGCAAAAACCGAGGGGAAACTTCCCCTTCCGCCCCTAGCGCGCGTCCACAAGCAGCCAAGCGACCAATTCCTCGCGCCAACTCCCGAACAGCACTGCCAGCGCGAACGCAGGCGGCGCAGTGGAACGCGGCGTGTAAATAAGCTATTCCGCGTGGGTTTTACGGTAAGAAATCCGGATTTTCAGCGCAACCGCGCCGATAATAACCGAGGCAAACGTCCCCATTACCACCCCGATAGATCCGGCCTGAGTCAGCACATTGTCGCCTCTAAACGACAGGTGTGAAATCAGCAGGGCGACGGTGAATCCTATACCGGCCACAAAGGAAATCGGCAAGATATCCGCCAAGCGCACCCCCTTTTCCAGGTGCAGGGGCGTGAATTTTTCCATCACGAAGACGCTGCCGAAAATCCCCAGGAATTTCCCCAGCGGCAAGGCCAGCATCACTGCCAGAGCCACCGGGTTGGTCAGCATTTTCCCCACCCCGCCGGGGGTGTCCACAATGTTGACCCCCGCCGCGAAGAAAGCGAAAATCGGCACCGCGAAGGCCGCTGAGATTGGGGAAACCTTCATAGAGAACCGCTCGACCAGATTGTGTACCTCGCCCTCACGGCGGTCGGCGGGCACGACCATGCCCAAAACCACCCCGGCAATCGTGGCGTGAATCCCGGAGGCCAACATGAAATACCAGGTCAGTACCCCTAGCGGAATCAGCAGCCACCATTTCACAATCCGGCGCCGACACAGGAAACTAAAGACCGCCGCGCCGCCCGCCACGGGGATTAACAGCAGCAAATTCGGCGCTGTCCCATAAAACAGCGCAATCACAATAATCCCACCCAGGTCGTCGGCCACCGCCAGAGTCAACAGAAAGGTTCGCGCCCCCGAAGGCAACCCGCGTCCGAAAATCTGTAAAATCGCCACCGCAAAGGCGATATCGGTGGCGGTGGGAATCGCCCACCCGTGCCAGGCCGCGTCACCGCTGATGGCGGTGACCGCCGTGTAAACCAGCGCGGGTCCAGCCATTCCGAACATAGCGGCGATAATCGGCATCCCGGCAGTGCGCGGATCGTGCAAGGATCCATGGGTGAATTCTTCTTTCAATTCCAGCCCGACTGTAAAGAAGAAGATCGCCAGAATCCCGTCGCGCGCCCATTCTTCGACGCTCAATGACAGGTGGATGGACTGCAAGAATGACTGTCCGCCGCGAGCCACCGCTTCGCCCAGGCCGGGGTCGAGCATCAGAGTGGCCAAGCCGTGATAAGCCTCGCGGATTGGCCCGTTGGCACACAGCAGCGCCAACACCGCCGCACCAATCAGTATCAACCCACCCACAATATCGTCGGACACAAATCGGGCGAAACGCTGATATACCCCCAGTTTTTTACCCTGAGACCCGGCATCCTGGTCGTAGTCGGTGGGGGCGGGGACGACTATGTCAGGTTCACCAAATATCCCTTCATGAGGTGTTTTCGGGGTTGACGACGTTTCGTTTAGGTTTTTCGACTTATCTTCGTCCATAATGGAATTCTAGTTGCACTCGTGGCTTTTCCCCAAGTTCCACCTGGCGGGGTTTCGCGACGATTGCAAGGATTTGCCAGGCCCCCGTAGCCCAACGGTAGAGGCAGCTGACTTAAAATCAGTTCAGTGTCGGTTCGAATCCGACCGGGGGTACAGGTAGGCAATGTTGCTTCTTTTTCGCGAGGCGCTCGGGGGCGAAACGGCCGGGCTAGCTATGTTTTGTCCAGTTTTTCTGAGCAACTGCGTTGCTAAGAAAAACTCTGGTAAAACATGAATCGCCCTACGCCGTACCACCCCGGCGAGCGTCTCGAAGCAGGCGCAAGTGATTGCTGGGAAGGAGACAGAAATTTGAATCTAAGCAGATGTTGAACATGGCAGCATGGCAACCCCGAGGGATGGGCTCGGGAAAATATGCAAAACAAATTGGTTAGTTTACGAGGCCGTTTTCATAGGCAAAAATTACGGCCTGCACCCGGTCGCGCGCCCCGATTTTGTTCAAGATGTTTCCGACGTGGGTTTTCACGGTGGTCATAGAAATGAACAGTTTATCGGCCAGTTCCTGGTTGGTCATCCCATGGGCGATTAGTTTCAACACCTCGGTTTCCCGCTCGGTCAGGCTGGCCAGCGCCACCGCATCGGCGCTCGTCGCCCCCGCCCCGGCCGCGTCTGCCTCGGCGTTTTCGTCGGGCAGTTGCGGGGCGAACATGTCCAGCATTTTCTTGGTAATCCGGGGGGAAATCGTGGCGTCCCCGGCGGCGACGGCACGGATTGCAGCGACCAGTTCCTCGGGTTTCGCGTCCTTTAACAAAAACCCGGATGCCCCGGCGCGCAAGGCTCCAAAAGCGTATTCGTCCAGGTCGAAGGTGGTCAAAATCAGCACTTTCACCTCGGGGTTTTCCGACACAATCTCGCCGGTGGCTTCAATGCCGTTCATATTGGGCATCCGCACGTCCATCAAAACCACATTCGGTTGCAGCGCGCGCACCATCCCCAGCGCGGTTTTCCCGTCGGCGGCTTCACCCACCACTTCGATATCGTCGCAGGCCTCTAACACCATCCGAAATCCCATGCGTATCAAGGCCTGGTCGTCGACCAGCAGGACTTTAATCTTTTCTGTCTCTTCGCTCATATTTCTTTTCTCTCGGTTTCATGAGGGGATAACCCAGGTTTCAGCTTTATTTTCGCATTGCGCCTCCCAATGGAGGGTGGCGGACACGCGCCACCCACCCGGGGTGGGACCGGCGGTAACGTGACCGTCATACACCGAGGCGCGTTCGCGCATCCCTACCAGTCCTTTGCCGCCCCCCGGGTTGATTCCCGCTAAAGACGTGGCGTTGTACACCGAGATTTCGATGCCATCACAGCTCACTTTCAGGCGTACTTCCACCGCAGTAGAAGAGGGAGCGTGGCGCAAAATGTTGGTCAGGGATTCTTGAACTATCCGGTATATCGTCAGTTGCAGCGGGCCGTCGGCGGGGACTTCCCCGCCGCTGATTTCATAGCTTATCGGCAGTCCGGCCGCCCGGAACTGGTTAATTAGCCCGTCGATTTCCCCCAGGTCTGGCGTGGGCGTAAAACGGACTTCTTCGAGGGAAGAGGCCCGGCTGGGTTCCGGGTTGGCGGATAAATCCGTCGGGACTTCGCTGGGGGTGCGTAACACCCCCACCAGTCGCCGGGTCTCGGACAGGGCGTTGCGTCCGGTTTCACTCATGGTTTCCAGGGCGGTTTTCGCTAAATCCGGGTTTTTGTCTATCGCGGCCGCCGCCCCGTCGCTCATGGCAATGATTACGGTCAGGGAATGCGCGACGATGTCGTGCATTCCCCGGGCGATTCGCGCCCGTTCGTCGGCCACCGCCAACTGTTCGGATTGTTCGCGTTCCAATTCGAGCTGCTTGTTACGCAAGGTCAATTCGGCAACACGTTCGCGTCCCATCTGGGCGATTTTTAACAGCAGCATCCCCACTACGACCAGCAGGGATATCAAAAGTACGAGCATCCCCCGGGCTGTCCCCTCGTGATCAGTTTCAAAGAAACCAACCTGGACGACCACCAAAACCCCCACCCCGAACAACACCAGCAAAGTCACCACCAGCAGCAGGTTCACTACCAAAACCCGCACCGGCCGCACTGACTCTGTTTCCGTCCCTTTTGCCTTATTCCTCATGCTCTTTCGCCTCTCGCCGCTGTCTCGCCTGTCACTTTCACGCGCCCTTCCCCGGCTCGATTCCCACCCCATTGCCTAATTTTTCTCCACTTTACTTAAGTTTACAGATTGCCTTCGACCCAAAATTTCTCTATCTTGTCTCTCAGGATTTACGCCTTCAATCGGTGCCGAGCGAAGCGGATACGCAACACAAGTGCGAGACTGAGGGGGGAGACTTTTGCTATAATAGATAGCGAAAGTCGGGGGGACACTTCCCCCGTCGTCTCGCACGTGTGCGTACCGCGAGCCCAAGCACCCAGAGCGCCGGGCGGAAGAAGCACCTCATGAACCCGCAAAATCCCCCTGGGGTAGGAGAAGATTTTAAGGTGAAAAACCACGAATTCCACTAGAATGATGGTGCTATAGATAGAAACCCAAGGAGAAAAATGACCAACCCTGTTTTCACTCGAAACAAAGTGTTCACCGAGCGCACCCCCGCCGGCTACCCCGGGATGCCGGGCTATCAGGTAGGCCAGCCCGGCGCCCCCTCCGCCTCCACCGGCGGGTCGCGCGCCACCTATCCCCCCTCTGCTTATCCCCAGGAAGCCTTTCCCGGCACCCAACCAGAGGCCGCTGCGGCGGGAACCCGCCCGGTAACTTTGGACGACGTGCTGATTAAATCGGTGTTTACCTTCGGTACGCTGCTGGTGGGCGGGGCGCTGGCCTGGTTCGTCACCGCCACCAATCCAGGACTGGGGGCGACCCTGTCGCTGGGCGGCATGGTAATCGCCCTGGTGTTGGGCATGATTAACGCTTTCAAGTCGCGTCCTTCCCCCGCGCTGATTCTGGGTTACGCCTTCTTTGAAGGGCTGATGCTGGGGGCGGTCTCTCAGCTGTTTTCGGCGGCCTATGGCGGGGTGGTTCCCAAAGCGATTGGCGCCACGATTGTGACCGCGCTGGTGATGTTTGCCCTGTTCAAGACGAATATTGTGCGTAACTCCCCAACCCTGATGCGCGTGGTGTTCATCGGTATAGGTTCCCTGTTCGTGTTCTATCTGGTGAACTTTGTGGTTTCCCTGATTTTCCCGGCGGCGAACTTCTATAACGCGACCTTGTTCGGTTTCCCGCTGTGGATGGTGGTTTCCCTGGTGGCTATCGCCTTGGCAGCGCTGTCCTTGGTAACGGATTTCGACTACATCTTCCAGGCGGTGGAAAACGGTGCCCCCGCCGAAACCGCGTGGACTTGCGCCTTTGGCCTGATGGTAACGCTGGTGTGGCTCTACATCGAATTCCTGCGAATTTTCGCCTATATTGCCTCTACGGCTTCCGATAACTGAATTCGGTTTCACCAGGTGCCATTCGGAATTCTAGTTAGGTTCAAATCCTGAACTGGCACCCGATGAACCCACCAAACCGCCCCGCCAAACCGGTAGACTAACACTATGACTGTCAACGTACGCCCCCCCGAGGTTCAAGACGCCGCCGGCATGGGGGTCGCACACGCCCGCATGTGGTTGGCGCTGTATGGGAAGTTCATCGACCCGAAATACCTGGGGCGTTTCGACGAGGCTGTGCTGGTAGACCAGTGGCATCGCCTGCTGACCTCCGACCCGGCCGGAAGACGAATCGCGATTGCGGTGGAACACGGACGGGTAATCGGGATTGCGATGACAGTGCCCACGATTCGCACCGAAAACGTGACCCCGCCGGCGCGTGACCGCGAGGTTTCCATGCATTATTTGATGCCCGAATACCAAGGCCGGGGCATTGGTCGGCGCCTGTTGGAATACGTGATTGGTCCGCGTGAACCCGCGCAACTGTGGCTGCCCAGCGGGTACGAGGGCGAAAAACGCGCCCACCGGATTTACCGGCGCGCTGGGTTTTTATCTGACGGAGCCGTGACCGGACGCGAGGTCAACTATGGTTTGACGCTGAACCGGATGGTTCGCTGATGAAGAACAAAAAGAAACCAGCCCGCCCGGACAAATCACGGCCAAGATCGGCTTCCAGCGACGCGGGGAATTCGATGGCACCTCGTGAACCCCGCAAAACCGGGATGAGTAAAGCCATCAACCCCACCCACAACCTGTGGCTCGAGATTAAGGCGCGACGCGACGCAAACCACCAGCAGCCCGATCTCGACGCGGTAGAGCCGATTGCACCCCCGAAGGTGGAACACGGCGCCCAGGCCGACGCCGAAGTCTCGTGGCGGGTACGGGTCGCGGCCGCCTGGGCGTGGCGCCTGATTGCGATAGTGATAGTACTGGGCGGGGTAACCTGGGGGATTTCCAAGGTCAAAGTGGCGATAGTCCCGGTGGCGGTGGCACTATTATTGACGCTGCTGTTGGAACCCTTGAATGGGCGGCTGCAAAAGTGGCGTTTCCCCAATGCCCTGTCTGCGGCCGTGTCCCTGATTGTGGGAATCAGCGCCTTGACTGCCGCGATTTGGGTGTCCGTCTCGCAACTGGCATCCGGAGCCCCAGCGCTGGTACGCAAAGCCGGCGGCGGTTTCGGCAAACTGATGGCCTGGCTTTCTGACGAGCCGTTGGGGTTAAATTCGGAGGACATTGACCACTACACCAAGGCGCTCAGCCGGCAGCTCGGGGGCTTACTAGAAAAGTATTCTTCTTCGATTGCCTCCTCGGCGTGGTCGGTGACATCCTCGGTATTAAACCTGGTGGCGGCGATATTCATCTCGGTTTTCTGTCTGTTTTTCTTCCTGAAAGACGGGCGGCGCATCTGGGTGTGGTTTATGCGCCTGTTACCGGTGCCGTTGCGCGAACCGGTGCACGAGGCCGGGATTCGCGGTTGGATTACTTTGAAAGGCTATATCAAGGCTCAGGCCATGGTGGCCGGGGTGGATGCGGTGTTCATCTCGATTGGTGCCGCGTTCCTGGGAGCGGGTTCGATGACGATTCCGCTAGCATTGCTGATTTTCCTGGCTTCCTTTATTCCGATTGTGGGGGCGGTTTCTACCGGGGCTATCGCCGTCTTGGTGATTTTACTGGATCAAGGCCTGGTGAAAGCCATAATCATGCTGGTCGTGATTTTGGCGGTGCAACAAATCGAGTCCAATGTTTTGCAACCCCTGCTGATGTCCAACGCGGTCAACATTCACCCGCTGGTGGTGCTGTTGGCGATTACAGTGGGCGGCTATTTCGCCAGCATTATCGGAGCCTTGCTGGCGGTGCCGATTGTGGCGTTCCTCAACACGGTGGTGCTGTATCTGACTGGGCACGACACCATGCCGCAGCTAGCCGACCAGCACGACCGGGTGGGCGGTGCCCCCGGCACTATTCACGCCCAAATCCAGGCTTCCTATAAATAAGCCCGCCTCACGCCCCGTCGTTACGCCTTAACTCGGCGTTGATTTCCTCGCAGGCTTCCGCCAAGGTCGGGCCTTGCGCCAACCCTATATGCCACCAGTCCCAGCCGTCGCCATCCACTTCGGTGATGCCGACGGCGAGCCCGGCTTCGCGCGGGTCATCGCATTCGCGCCCTTCCAGAATAATCACGCCACGCTCCAACAGGGTGGCTTGGATTTCGCAGGCCGTCCCGCTGCCGGATTCAACCGTCGCGAAAATCGGGGTGCTTTCCCCGGTTACCTGCGCTATCGCCCGCAGCCCGGCGGGGTCGTGAGCCAGCGGCTCGCCGCTGTCCACAAAGTTTTCTTCGCTCACACTCGCAACGTGGCCGTTTTCGGCGGCGCGTCGCGGCCGGTGGCGCACCCCGGTTTGCTGCCAGGTCGGGGTGCCTTCCGGCGGGGTGGGGCTGGCTTCGAATTCAGCCGCCCCGGCGAGTCGGTTTTGCCTGACCGGGAACAGGGACTGCACGGGTTGTTCTTCCTCGCCGCTGGCGAAGGGCGAGACCGGGGAGCTCTTGGCGGATTCCATAATGGAGTGGCGCGATATCGTGCCGGTTTGCAGTTCGGGTGCCTCGACCGGCGCGGGGTGGTTTTCGGTGGCGGGTTCATGAGGTGCCATTCGGGATTCCGACCCAGAGCCAGAATCTGGGTCGGTCGGGGTTGCGGAAACCGGGCTGGGGGGATTGACGGCGGCACCGGGGTCGGCCAGTGGCGCCTCGTGAATCCCGGAAGAAAAGTCCGCAGCCACACCCGAGGTGAGCACAGGGAGGCGAGCGGCGCGCCCGGACAACAGGTTTGTGTCGCGACTGAACAGCGAGGCGGCGACGCGCTGCACGTCGAGGAAACGGCGGCCGTTAGACATTTCGCGCACACTGACGTGGTGGACTTCCAGGCCAGAGATGGTCAGCGCGTCCAGGGCGGGGCGCACCCCGGGATCGATTTCCGCTGCGACCAGAATCAGGCGCGGCCCGGCGTTCAGGTTCGGGGGCATCGCGTCGCGGAACTGGGTCCAGCCGGAGCGGAAAGCGGCGACCCCACCGGGATAGGCCGAGGCCAGGTCGTTCCACCCCAGGTTGGATACCGCGCCGAGGCGCGCCAGGGATTCGATTAGGGTTTGCGCGTCGAGTTTCTCTATGACTTCCACCAGTACGACTTGGCCGGAGCCGTCCAGAGCGGTGAGGCGTTGGGAAGGGCGCTTGGCTTGCCCGGGTTGCGGGGTGGGGCTGGGCGGGGTCGACGCGTCGGCCTGGGCAGAGTGACCGGGCTGGTTGGGAACATACCCGGGGGCGGCCTCCGGGGGCATTCCGGCGACGGGAATCCCAGCGAGGTCGTTCCAGGTCACCGGAAAGAGGGGACGTGAAATTACCTCTAGGACTTGGTTTCGCACGGATTCCAGGACTTCGCCCTGAGCCTCGCGGCCTACCGCGTGGCCGAATTGGGCGGGAATCAGGTGGCCTTGGTCATACTCGAAAAGGGACATGTCAACCTCTGTATTTTTGTAAGCCCGGAAGCGCCTGGAATCGGTTCACCCCGCCAGACACTGTTTTATCTTCTGTCACTATCATCTCACGTTTTCACTTTTGTTACGTAAAAGTGGCATATTTTTAGCTCACTAATCTGGCTTGGGTTTCGTAACCGGTGCGATATCGGTCACAGGCACCTATATACGGAAAATGTTGCCAAAATCGCACCGGTTAGGATCGCGCGGGGGCGGAACCCAACAACAATCGTGCCAGGTGTACCCCGTTTCGCCCGGCCAGCTGGCTGGCTTGGGTGCGACAGCTGAACCCATCGGCCAGGAACACGGCATTGGGGTGTTCACTAAACGCCGGCAGCAAGGAATGCGCCGCGACCCGCTGGGATACCGCCAGATGCCCAGCCTCCATCCCGAAGTTTCCGGCCATTCCACAGCACCCCGACAGTTCGGTGACCTGTGCCCCGGCGCGTTGCAACAGTTCCCGGTCGGCGCTCCAGCCCAAAACCGAATAGTGGTGGCAGTGCGGCTGGGCGACGACTTCCACGCCGTCCAAGTCTGGCAAATCCCACTGTTCTGGCCCGCAGTTCCCGCCCGGCCCGTAAACCGGGTCGGTCAACAGTTCCGCTAACGTCCGGGTCGCCTGGGCGATAGCGGTGGCCCGCGGATCGTCGGGCAGCAGACGCTCCAGATCGTCGCGCAGGGTCGCGGTACAAGACGGCTCCACGCCCACAATCGGAATCCCGTTTACGGCCAGCGGCCCCAGAATCCCGCACAGGCGCCGCAGGTTGCGCCGAGCTCGGTTCAGTTGCCCGGTGGTGATATAGGTCAGCCCGCAGCATGCCTGGCGCGGCACGAACACGCGGTACCCGGCCGTTTCCAACAGTTGCACCACTGCTTCGGCGCCGTCGGGGTCGATTCCCTCTGAGAACGAATCGGCCCACACCGCCACCCACGGCCTTTCTTCCGGTTCCCTCTGTTTCGCCGCTCGGTTCATTTCGGTCACGCTTTGGTTTCCTTGTTCACGAGGTGCTATTCCGTATTTATTCTTTTCTCGTATTACGGAGCCACCATCGCCTTCGGCAGTGTTTCTTTCGCATGAATCCTCACGAAGACCGTGTAGAAGGCGCGACACGATACGGTGGTCGCGTCGGGGGCGCGACGCAAACGAGAGGCTGAGGGGGAGCTCGCGCTGCAAAGCAGCGCGAGCGGGGGATACTTCCCCCTTTGCCTCTCGTGCGCGCGCCCCAAGCGACAAAGCGGCGCCGCGCCAGACGCTGTGCTGCTCACGACGCAACCATTGCCGAAACGACTGCGTGGCGAAGGTCGCCATTTGCCGCGATGGCGCCAGCCCGAACAGCCTAAATACCAAGCGCCGCAACCAGTCAATCCCAAACAGCCCGTTGGCCAAGCGCGCCCCGCCGGGCACCCGCCGGGCGAGCCGCAACCAAAACGGCAGCCAGCCCAACAGAAAATGCGACCCAGGTCGAGCCCAAAACCGCCCGCGATACGCCCGGAAAAACGCCTCGGAGCGGAAAGCGGACATATCAATCCCGGTGGGGCAGGCCGAGGAACACGCCTTGCACGCCAGGCAAAGATCCAGCGCCCGCAACAACTCGGGGTCGCGGAAATCCCGAATCAACCCGCCGTTAGTGACTTCCTGCAGGGCGCGGGCACGTCCGCGAGTGGCGTCTTTTTCTTTCCCGGTCGCCAGATAGCTGGGGCACATCCACGCCCCTTTGATGTGGCTCATCGCCAGGCACTTCCCCACCCCGGTACAGCGGTGAAACGCGGCGGTCAGGTCTTTATCTTTGGGAAAAGCGAAACCGCTGGGGTCAGGGGCAATGTCCCGGGCGGAGGCCAGGCGCAGGTGGTGGTCGAGGGGGTCGGGGTCAACCAAAACGCCGGGATTCATGAGCCCCCGCGGGTCAAACAAGGCTTTTACCTTAGCAAACAGTGCGATCAGTTCTGGGGAATACATGCGGGGCAGCAACTCGGAGCGAGCCCGCCCATCCCCGTGTTCCCCGGAAATCGAACCGTGATACTTGGCCACCAAATCTGCGGCGCGTTCCAAGAAATCCCGAGCACGCCCATCATGCGCGGCCGCTCCCAGCGGCAAACTGAGCCGCACATGCAAACAGCCGTCGCCCAGGTGCCCATACAGCATCCCATCCACCCCGGTTTGGCGCATCAACGCGGTGAATTCCTGTAGATAGGCCGCCAGGTTTTCGGGGGGCACGGCGGCATCTTCCCAGCCAGGCCAGGCGGGTTGGTTGCCTTGGGGGTGGTGGTTTGTCGTGGCGGATTCACGAGGTGCCATCCCGGAATTCTCGCCAGGCTCACAGCGGGGGGCGGCGCCGGGGTTCCCGGATGGCGCCTCATGAACAGCAACTCCCGAATCCGGCGTAACCTGCGAGACCGGAGTGCGACCACCCAAACCGGCTCCATCAGCGCGGATACGCCACAGCCGGGTGGCTTCGGTGCCGGGCGGATACACCCCGCAAGCGCGCGTGTTGGCAGCGGCGGCCAGGTCGCGGGCGCGCGCCAAGGTTGTTTCCAGGGGCTCGTCGGCACCGCCCATCTCTACCAGCAGCCAACCTTGCCCCGCCGGCAGGTCGGGAATCTGGCCGGCACCAGGCTTGGCGCGCAAAGTATCCACTAGGCGCGAATCCATACCCTCGACAGCCAGGGGTTTAAACGTGTTCACGAGGGGCACATCCGCTGCGGCGGCTATCATGTCTGGGTACCCCAACACCACCAGGACAGGGGCGGCGGGCAGTTGCACCAGGCGCAGTTTCGCCGCGAGTATCGTCACCAGGGTTCCCTCGGTTCCGGCTAGGAATTTGGCCAGGTCACGCCCTTTTTCGGGCAACAGGTGTTCCAGGGAATACCCAGATACCTGCCGGGAAAACCGTCCGCATTCGGTGCGGATTAAAGCCAAGTTATCTTGTACCAAGCGTTCCAATCCGGGCACCGCGTCCAGGGCACCTTCCCCCCGGCCAGCGGTAAACTCGCGTCCAAAACCATCGATAACCTGCATCTCGATAACATTGTCCGCGACACGCCCCCAGGCTTGGGCGTGGGGGCCACAAGCATTGTTGCCAATCGAGCCGCCAATCGTCGCCCGGGTCCAGGTCGAGGGATCGGGACCGAAACGCAGCCCATAGGGTTCCCCGGCCGTCTGAATATCAGCCAGCACCACCCCGGGTTCGACAGTGATGGTGTGCGCCTCGGGGTCTAAATCGATAATCCGATTACAGCCCGCGGAAGTGTCGACCACCAGCCCCGGCCCAATCGAGTTCCCCGCACACGAGGTGCCCCGCCCGCGCATCGTCAGCGGCGTGCCCGATGCTAGGGCATCCAAAACCACGTCGCGCAATTCGCCCAGATTCGCGGGCTTGGCGACCCGCGCCGGCGGAATGCGATAATTCGACGCATCCGAGGCGTATATCGCGCGGGTCAGCGGGTCATCGAAGTATTCCATCCCCTCAATTCTAACCCGCTTTCCCGCGCCCCTTCCCCGGCGCGCAGAAACCGCTGCGCGACCCAATCGGGGTGCAACTCCCGTCGCCACACCCGTCCCACTAGCCATTCCCATCTAATCTCCCACAACTTGCGTCTAACCCCATGGGTTCAGCTTCATGAGGTGCTTGCTTGGGTTCTGGGCGTAAGTTGGGGGATGCCAAGCGTGGCTTGGCATCCCCCGTCTCATCTTCAAAATTCTGAAGTCTTGGGCTTACTCCTAGGAATCCAGATAACACTGCGGTGGCATCGTCTATGCCCGCGCCGCAGACGTAGAATCAAGGTAGGAAAAGAACCTTGTTTCTACGCTGGCGGGGGTGGTCTTTGACCGCCCCCGCGCAGTCTTTGTTTCGTTGCTTGTGTCGCTTCGCGTTTTATCGCTTGTTTCGCTTTGGCTCGCGGTCGGCGGCGGTGCATGGGCGGAGCCCTGAGAGCACCGCAGTCACCGTGTGGAGGGGGTCAGCGACAGCAACGATTTGCTGTCGCTGCCGGAACTCCACCCGCTGCGCGCGCTCCCAACGCTTCGTCGCTACGCGCGGCGCGGCGGGTGTGCGGCACAAGTGTGGGACTGAGGGTGCGGAGTTTCGGCGGCGATATGCGGGTACGCCGCGCAGCGCATCGCAGCCAGGGAAATAGTTGTGAAATAAGGAAGCGGCCAGCCTAGGTAGGCTGGCCGCGATTTCCTTAATCGTCCTTCTTGTTATTCCACAGCTTCTCCTTTATCAGGATTACTGCTAGAATCGAAGGAGGTAAGGAAATCAGAATCTGGATGAATGCAGTCATCTGGATGTCCTTTCCTTAAAGCCCCGGGTGCAACCGGGGCTTTTACCATGCGTCAAGGCAGGCTGCCTTGACGCAGCCAGAGCCTTTCCCTGGCTAGACCAGGATACAGTTCCAATCCGCGACCACCAAACAGTTTTCCACAGCCTGTGGAAAACTGTGTATGCGGTGGCGATATGCGTAACGGTGTGCGGAGGCGGTGCAGCGGGGTGCGGCGCGTGGCGGCTGTTACGGCTTAGCCGTTTAAGGTGCTTCGACTAAAACGGCCAATCATGCCCTTTTTTAACGTCTCCACAAGCGACTGCGCCGATATGCGGGCTACGCCCGCGCGCCACTGCAGCCTGTGGAAAACCCGAGATTGTGTTGCAATACCACAAAAACCCCAAAATAAGACACATAATTCTGCCGCTTACCCTAACCCTGGATCGGAGGGGCGTCCCTAACGGTGGAAAATTCGGAGTCAAGCTGCACTATGTGAACAGGGCAAGGCCATTTTCTCCACCATTCGGGACACAGTTCGAACAGCACCTCACGCAGCAGTGCTAAAGTAATACTTTTTGTCATTCTAAAGACTCAAAGTGACAATTTTTATCACTTTGCTGGTACTCTTTTATTACTATGTTGGTTTCAGACTCGGAATTCTCCCATATTGTCGATGATTTGCGGCGGCGCGGCAGCGACGATGCCGCTATTGAGGTCAAGAGCGGCAAAGGCGGGGTGCCAACTGTTGGCGAAACCCTCAGCGCTTTCGCCAACATGCCTGATGGTGGGCTGTTGATAGTCGGCCTGAGCGATCCCGATTTCCTCCCAGTAGGATTGAAAAACCTGGCCGGTATTGAAGCGGGAATTGCGTCCCAAGCACGCAGCGATGCTATGAATCCCAAGGTGAAGTGCTATTTTCAGACCGTGACATTTGCCGGCAAGGAAGTGCTGGTGGTCAAGGTTGAGCCGCAGGATTTAAGCCAACGACCGGTTTACTATCAGGGCACTGCCTACCTGCGCCAATCTGAGGGAGATTACCCGATGAGTGACCAGGAATTAGCACAAATCGAGTTGATGAAATCAATCAATCGACCTCGTGACGATGCGCGTTCCCTGGAGGAAACCAGCGAAGGGGATTTAGACCCGGGGCTGGTGGAAGACTTTGTTATCAACGCAAAAAACAGTTCCAGTCGACTTATGTCCGTGGCAGATTCCGTGGTACTGCAACGTACTGGAGTAGTCAAAGCCGACGGACACCTTAGTGTGGCCGGGGTTTATGCCCTGGGAAAGTATCCACAGCAGTTTCTGCCGGAACTGGGGGTAACAGCGGCGGTGAAAACCCCGCGCGGGGACAGGCGTTTGGACGATTTGACTCATTTTGACGGCCCGATACCCACCATGCTGGATGAAATCTTGTATTGGGTCGCACGGAATACCCGCCGGGCAGTGGCCTATCGCGAGGATGGCAATGCTGTTGATGTACCGGAATTCCCGATGAATGCTGTCCGCGAACTGGTGGCTAATGCCTTGGTTCATCGTTCGCTTAGTAATGTTACCGCCTCGAAACGAGTGGAGATTCGTCTTACCCCTGACCGATTGGTGATTGCTAGCCCCGGGGGCCTGTGGGGAGTGTCGGAAAAACAGCTGGGTTATCCGGGAGCCAAGAGTGCGGTAAATCCAACACTTTACGACATTTGCAAAAAAGTCTATACCCAAGATAAAACCCGCGTTATTGAGGGCGAAGGCGGCGGATTGATTGAGGCTAACCGGGCTTTTGCCGAAGCCGGACTCGATTCAATACGTTATCGCAACACCGGCACCAGCTTCACGGCCATAGCGTTTCGCCCCGACCAAGTGAAAGCCCCGCAGGTCAGAGGCGAATCCGACATGAAACAACCTGTCGAGCTGCAGGCTTTGCCGCTGGGGAAAAACCCTTTGCTGGTTATCCAGGCACTACCGGGGAGCGTGGCCTCGATATCGAATCAGACAGGGCTTACGCCCGCGCAGGTGCGCTATGCCTTGAAAAAGCTGATGGCTCAAGGCCTGGTAAAAATGAAGGGTGGATTAGGGCACCGTAACAGCAGCTACTCACTCGTACTAAAGTAATACTTTTTATCACTCTACCCACCCAAAGTGACAATTTTTATCACTTTGATTTATCACTTTGACAGTTTTGCGGATGGCACCTCATGAACCCGCCGCAACAAGCGCAGGCGGTGCAGCGGAGTGCGACGCGCAGCGAGGCTGAGAGGTGAGACTTTGGCGTGAGCCAAAGTCGAGGGGCTGCGCCGCGCGGCGTAAGCCGCATATCGGCACAGTCACTGGCGAAGGCGATTAAGCGACAGCAACGATTTGCCGTCGCCACCGAAACCCCTAACGTAGGGCGATTCATGTTTTCCGTAATTTCTCTTAGCGGCTTTGCCGCTAAGCGTTATCGGACAAAACATAGCTAGCCCGGCCTTTTCACCCCAGAGCGCCGAAGCGAAACCATGCGCGAAGGCGGCGCGAAACCGCGCGCCGCCGCATCGGCGCAAACACCTCATGAAGCAGCCAGTCCCAAAAGCTTACTCACCCCGACTTTCCATTGGAATACCAACCAAAAACCCGAATTAAAAACACAATTAATGGGCATTAACCCCACTTTTATAGCTTTAACCAGAAATAAGGAAGCGGCCGACCTGGATAGGCTGGCCGCGATTTCCTTAATCGTCCTTCTTGTTATTCCACAGCTTCTCCTTTATCAGGATTACTGCTAGAATCGAGGGAGGTAAGGAAATCAGAATCTGGATGAACGTGGTAATCTGGATGTCCTTTCCTTAAAGCCCCGGTCGTCCCCGGGGCTTTTACCTTTGCTTTAAGGCGGCTGCCTTAAAGCAGCCAGGCCTCTTGCGCTGGCTCAGCCAGAATAACGGGTTTGAGTCGCACCACAAAACCACTTTCCACAGGCTGTGGAAAACTAGGCGGCGTTATGGGGCTTCGTCGCGCACCGCCGGGCATCGAGGTGCTTTTTCACCAGGCCGACAGCAATCGGCAACACCGAGAACACGATGATAATAACCGCGATAACTTCCACGTTGTCGCGAACCAGCGGGATGTCGCCCAGCAAAACCCCCGCCACCACGAAAGTTAGAGTCCAGGCTATCGCCCCAGCCACGTTCCACAGAGTGAAACGCGACCAGTGATAGCGGCCGATTCCCGCCGCTATCGGCACAAAAGTCCTGATGAAGGGGATGAAACGCCCCAGAACCACCGCCGGCCCGCCCCATTTGGAAAAAAACACCTTAGAGGACTTCAAGTACTCGGTCTTCAAGATTTTCGCGTCGTCCTTAAAGAATTTCTCGCCAAAGAACAGGCCAAACCAATAGCCCACCTGTCCGCCACAAATCGCGGCGGCGATAACCACCAGGCAGATGACAGTCAAGCTCATCGGCATCCGGTTTTGCAGCAACCCAATCGCGAAAAGCATCGAGTCGCCGGGCAAGACCGGGAACAGCACGCCGGATTCGATGAATACTATCAGGGCGATGAAGGCTACCATCCACACCCCGTAGGTGCCCAAAAGGTGGTTGAGCAACACCTCGGGGTCACGCAGCCATTCAATAAAATCTTGGGTTAATAACACGGGTTACAGTTTAGCTGACTGCGGCGAGAGTCTCATATTGCCCGCCCGGCGCACCGGTTCAGCGCGTCACCGCGTACGCCACATCCAGGTCACTGACGGCGGCCTGGCCGCCGACAATCACCCCGTGGCGCCCGGTGGTGTCCCACAAATCCGCCAGCAACGCGGATTTCGACCCGGCAGGCGGCACCAACAACAGCATCGCGCCCTGTTTCACCGCGTACGCCCCGGCGGCCAGGGCGTCAGGAAAATCACGGCCGGACACCAACACCAGTCCGTTTATCCCCCCGGGGGACTGGATTCCAATCGCCAGTTGCATCGCGGTTTCATAGCGGTCGCGTCCCACGTATACGTGGCTGGATTGCAAGCCCAACGCGTTACGGGCGCGGTCAGCCGGACCGCCGACAACGACCAGCGGCACCCCGGCCTGGGATTCCAGGTATTCCCGGCTGGCGTCGGGCAATTGCCCGCCGGCGGTCAACACCAGCGAACCGTGCATATGCCCGGCCACTGCCCCGGCGGCCAGGGCATCGGGAAAGTTAATGCCGTCAGCCAGCATGACATAGGACGGGGCACCCCCGGCCAGTTGGTCGCGATATTGCGCGACTTTCACGGCGGTTTCAAAGCGGTTAACCCCGACCAGTTCCACCAAATCCATCCCCCGCGACGCTATCAACGCCCGGTCAGCTCCGGAAAGACCGACGGTTCCACCCACCCGCACGACGCGTTTAAATCCATGCTGTTGTATCACCCGCAGGGCATCCGCATCCAGCCGGTCACGGGAATTCGACAGCGCCAAAGCCGATGATGTCACCCCGGAAAGTTGGGTGGCGGCCAGGCCGTCGGCGGCATTCAACCCGGTGGTGACCACCAGGGTTTCAGCACCGGGGGTGGCGTCGACGGCGGCGGCGGCGGTGGCCAGGCGGTTGGGACCGGCTATGCGCATCACGTTGGGCGGCAGGGGTTTAGGTGTCAAGGCCTGGTTTTGCCCCGTCACGGGCACTCCCATTTGCGCCAGCCACTGGGCGTAAGGATAGAGCGAAACCGAGGCGTTTAAAACCAATTTTTCGCCGATGTTTAACACTAGTTGGGTTTTAGAGCTGGTGATTCCTACGACTTGCCCGGCTTGGTTGTACATCGGCCCGCCCGAGTCGCCGTGTTCGATTGACAGCGGCAGGGTCGCGATGGTTTGTCCACTGGGCGGCAGCTGCCATTTCACGGCGTTGGCCGCATCCAGGGTGGCGACATTGGCACAATGGTTGGCTTTGCCTGGGATGGTGGTGGATTCGCCTTTCAAGTCGAGGTTTACGGCGACCAGATAGTTTTGCCCGCAAATCTGGGTTGGGGTGCCCGGGTCAAGGACAGTGGGGTTTACCGGCGCGATGGGGTGGTTGCTGGGGTTGGTAATCAGCACGGCCAGGTCGGTGTTTCCGGGGGTCGCCCAGGTTACCCCTCTGGCTACGGGCGGGGTGCCGGGAACTTGGGAGTTTTGAGGATAGACTCGCACCGGTCCGTTGGGGAATTTCTGGAAGCAGTGTTTCGCGGTCAGGACTCGGTCTGGCGCCACCCACACGCCGGAGCACGCCGAGAATACGCCGACTTCCGGGCCTATCTGCAGTTGCACGGTGGCGGGGTGCGGGTCGGGCAGTTGCCCGGCTTGGGTTTCGCCGGTTTCGGGGGCGCGTTCGGTTGGGGTTTCACGAGGTGTCGTTAGGGGGTGCCATTGGGTTGGGGCGGCGGATTCACGAGGGGCTTGCCCGGGTGCGTCGACCGCCGCTGCGGTTCCAGGCTGGCTTAATCCAGATAATCCCAGCAAAGCTGTGAAAGCGAGCATCGCGACAAGTCCGCGTTTTGATACAGTCTTTTCCGCCATGGTTTCCATTATTACCTACTCGGGTTAGTTTTTAAACTTCAGATACCCGCGGATTTTCTTTTCCCGTCCCTTTGGTATAAATCTGTTTGAACACTAAAATTAGAGTATGTACATCCGGCTGGCTAGGTTTCTTGCGTTGCACGCACGTTCGATTCTGGTCTTTTGGGTTTTAGTGGTGGTGGCTTCGGCTTTGGTGGCGACCACTGGTTTCGGTAATCCTTTGTGGAATCGTCTGATTTCGGATGTCCCCCAAGCGACCCCATCCGAATCCCACACGGGACAGAAGCTGTTGGAATCCCATTACACAAAGTCTTACGGGGTGTTGGCTTATGTGCAGGGTGTGGATTTTCGCACCGAGTTCAAGTCGGCCGAAAACACCGCTCAGCAGTTACGAGATTTAAAGGAACAGGCTGAAAATCATGGCGCCCAAGCGAAAACCCTGGGGGATCAGGCTAAAGCTGCGGGTGGCGAAGCGCAGCGCCTTGGCCTCGAAGCCCGGCAAGCCGGGGCGCGGGGGGATATAGCCAAGGCTGGGGTCTTGGCGGAGCAAGCCCAGTCGGCGGCGCGTCGAGCCCAGGATTTGGCGGGGCAAGCCCAGTCGGCGGGCGGGCAGGCTCTGGTTTTGGGGAACAAAGCGAAAGCCCTGTCGCAGCCGGATTGGCCGGTGGCGCGTTCGCTGCACGAGGCGCTAGCCCCCATCGAAGCGGAGCTTAAAACCATCCCCCAGGTGAAATCCGTGGCGTATCCGTTTGTGGAATACAATGCGATGCTCGACCCGCAGGCACGCGAACTTGCCGCAAAAAATCGCCAGGGTTTCGTGGTGGCGGTGTCCCTGGATTTAGCGGATGGTGGCCAGCCCGGTAAGTATCCCAGTGAAAAGATGCTAAAGGTTGTGCGCCACACGGAAGGGATTTTGGGCAAGGTTCAGGCGGCGGTGGCGAAACACGTCCCGGACAACGCGAAAGTCGCGCCATTGCGGGTGCGGATAACCGACCAGGATTTAGTGAACAAGGCGGGGATTCAGACCCTGAAAGAAGATTTGGTTCGCTCCGAGTCGATTGGGATTCCGATTTCTTTCCTGGTGATGGCGATAGTATTCGGCGGGTTCCTGGCGGCTTTGCTGCCGCTGGGCAGTGCCGGAGTTGCGATTTCTATGTCCCTGACGTTGATGCTGGGCATGACCTATATCTTCGAACAACAGTCTTTTGCTGTGAACGTGATTTCCGTGTTGGGGCTGGGGTTGTCGATTGACTATGGCCTGTTGATTGTGTCGCGTTTCCGCGAAGAGCTGGCGCGGTTAAAGTCCTTGCCGCAATCCGAGTGGAGCCCGGATTTCTCGGCAATAAAGAAGCCGAAAACGGTGGCGCGGCTCCAGCATCTTGACCCACGTCACCTGCGTGCCCTAGAGATTACGGTGGCGACGGCCGGGCGCACCACGTTTTTCAGTGCGCTCACGGTGGCGATTGCGGCTTCCGGAATGTTGTTCTTTCGCGCGGAATTGCTGAAATCCCTGGGGATTGCGGGGTTCTCGGTGGTGTTGCTGGCGATGATTGCCGCGATTACCCTGGTCAGTTCACTGATGTTCCTGTTCGCCGCGAAGTTAGAGCGGCCTTCCATCCTGGCGCGGATTCCCGGGTTGCGTTGGGTGGTGCGGCGCGCGGCGGTGGATACGGTCGCCTTGGGTGACGGGACGGCGATGGTTTCGTCGGATTCATTAGGTGCCAGCCCCGTCGCGAGCAGAACCTCGTTGGAGTCTTCCTTGGATTCGGGGAAGCCGACTCGTAAATCCCTGTTTGACCGGGTGGCGCATGGGGTGGCTCGCCGTCCCTGGCTGTCCTTTATCCTGTCTGCCGCCGTGTTGGTGGCGGCTTGTTTACCCCTGAGTTACCTGCCTTTGCGTAACTCGCTGTTCGATTTGCTGCCGATTCACAACCAGCAGCGCCTCCTTTACGAGGATTTAGCACAAGAGGTGCCGCGGGTCGGCTTGCCGCCACTGCGGGTGGTGGCCAAGGACACCCCCCCGGAAAAGCTGGATAAGTGGATGGCGACTCATGTAGCCGACCTGAAAGGGGTTGCGCATGTGTTCGCCGCCAACCCGCTGGGAGACACGAAAGACTCGGCGGCAATCGTCCAGCTAGAAACCACGGATCCGGGTTCGCGCGCCGCCGAAGACGTGGTCAAGGCGGTTCGCGCCCAAGCCCATGATTTTGAGCGCTTCGTGGTGGGTCAGGCCGCGAATCAAATCGACTTCATTGATTCCCTGGTCGAAGGTTTGCCGTGGGTGTTGACCGTGCTGGTAGCCATCACGATTTTCTTGTTGTTTATGATGAGCGGCTCGGTGGTGATTCCTATCCAGGCGCTGGTGATTAACACTCTGTCTTTGATGGCTACCCTGGGGATTAGCACTCTGGTGTTTGTGGACGGTATCGGGGTCGGCTGGCTGGGGGCAAAGCAGCTACCCGGCCTAGAATCTTATGTTATCGTAATGCTGATGTGTTTCGGTTTCGGACTTTCAATGGACTACGAGCTGTTCTTGCTCTCACGTATGAAAGAGGTCTGGGACGAAACAGCCTCCGCTAAACGTTCGGTTATCGAAGGACTGTCACGCTCGGGGCGGATTGTGACCTCGGCAGCCACAATTCTGGTCTTCGTGTTCCTGTGTTTCGTCACCGGCAATATGATTGTGCTGAAACAGGTCGGGTTTATCCTGGCGGTGGCGGTGGCTTTCGATGCCACGATTGTGCGCATGGTTTTAGTGCCATCGGTGATGGCCCTGTTTGGACGGGCGAACTGGTGGGCACCCGGGCCGTTGCGACGCTGGCACAATAAAGTTTCCGAAAAGCTCGGCCACTTGGAATAAGCCCAGAATCGCGGCTGGCACCTCATGAACCCGGCACAAACCGAAATCTGCCTGGCCGAACAACACCACCGAAAGGGGCACCTCGGGAACGGGGACGAAAACTCTTTTGAGGCATTCCTAACGGTGGTACAGTGGCATCAGTTCGCAAAGTAATGTCGAAAGGAATTTATATGTCTCTACCGCCAAGCCCAAGCGAGCCCCAAGGACACAGCCCCGCCGATATGCCGCCCCCACCCCCCGCAGGAAACGGTTTCGTACCCCTCTCCCCTGGAGCAAACGGGCAACCCAACCAACCGGGTCAATCCGGGCAACCCGCTGCGCCGGCCTATCCACCCCCCGCTTATGGACAGCCGGCCTATGGGCAACCCGGGCAACCCGCAGCTCCAAGTCAGGGCGGGCAACCCGGGCAACCCGCAGCTCCAAGTCAGGGCGGGCAACCCGGGCAACCCGCAGCTCCAAGTCAGGGCGGGCAACCCGGGCAACCCGGGCAAAACGGTGCCATGCCCTATGCCCAAACCGCCTACGGACAGGCTGCCCCGGGTGGGCAACCCAATCAAAACGGTGCCATGCCCTATGCCCAAACCGCCTACGGGCAACAACCAGCCTACGGTCAGCCCTACTATCCCCCGGCGGGTGGTTCCAAGCCAGATAGCCCCCTCGTCCAAGCCCTGAAAGCTTTCTTCCCCACTTTCCTAGATATTCACCGGGCCAAAACCCTCGAAGCGCTACAGCGCAACGCGGCCTTAAAACACTGGTGGTGGGTGACAGCACTGCTGTTCAGCCTGGCCGTGGGGTTGAGCTTCTCGGTGAACGTGGCGCGCAACCCGCACATCATGGCCAGTTTTTCGCCCTTTGGTAACCCTATGCCGTATTGGGTGCTGACCTTTGGATACTGGTTCCTGTGCTTCTTTGTGTTCACTATCCTAACCTTCCTGATAGTGCTGGTGCGCGTGCTGCTGGTCATGGCCACCGCCGGGGTGCAACACGCCAAATTCGGCTTCGTCCCGGCCGCCAGCACCGTGAGTACTGGCTTGGTGCTGCCGACCCTGGTTCTGGGGGTCATGCTGGTCATAGAACTGCTGCCGCTGCCATTTATCACCCCGCTGCTGGTGTGGCTGCTGATGATTTTCTTTTCCGGGGGCATGTTCATGCTGGAATTGGTGATTTCCACGAGCCTGCGTGCCATTCCCGGCAACACGCGCAGCGACGTGCTGTGGCACGGGGTCTTCTATACCCTGTGGATAGTGTTCGCGACGCTAATTGTGGTCTTCGGTTTCATGCCCACCTCCACTTCCGCCACATTTAACTCCGGGAAAGAAATAATGGGCAGCCAAATAGAACACGGGGTCAACGACCTGCTGGGCAACTTGTTCCAACCACGCTACTAAGGAATTAGGATTTTCACCGGCTCACCCCCTCGCACGTGGCCGGTGAACTAAATGGCGCCTCATGAAACCGTTGCCGTTTCACGAGGCGCCATTTGCCACCCTGGCGACTCATGCCCCCCCAAAGCAATAACCAAAATCGAACTTACGAAAACAACCGAAACGGAAACTGCCGTGACCAGTATCCTAAGATATCTGCTACTGTATCCAGGCCAAGGCTGATAAACTGAGCGGGGAAAATCCCGCTCGGCGGCCAGCCCGCCGTTTCGTTACTAACCAGGAGAACAAGTGCGCATAGGAATACCCAAAGAGCCCGACGGGCAGCCGCTGGTATCCGCCACCCCCGACACTGTGGGGAAACTGGTCAAACTGGGCTACGAAGTCGTAGTCGAAACCGGGGCAGGTGCCACTGCCTCGTACCCTGACCAGCAATATCGCGAGGCCGGAGCCGAAGTGGTTGGGCCCCAAGAAGTGTGGCAGGCAGAAATCATCACCAGTTTGGACACCCCCCCTGACAGCAAAATCGAACAAATCCGCGAAGGCAGCGTCCTGATTGCGCGCCTGGGCGTACGGGCTAACCCCGCGATTGCCGAGGTTTTCGCGCGGCGCAACGTGAGTGCGATCTCGATGGATGCCGTGCCACGAATCACCCGAGCCCAGTCCATGGACGTGTTGTCTTCGATGGCTAATATCGCCGGTTACCGCGCGATTATCGAGGCCGCTAACGCTTTCGGGCGGCTGTTTACCGGCCAAGTGACTGCCGCCGGCAAAATGCCCCCCGCCAAGGTGTACGTGATTGGCGCCGGGGTGGCGGGTCTGGCCGCGATTGGTACCGCGAACTCGATGGGAGCGGTGGTTCAGGCCACCGACGTGCGCGCCGCCGCCGCCGAACAAGTTGAGTCCATGGGGGCGACTTTCGTGGCAATCCCCGCCCCCGCCCAGGAATCCTCGGATGGTTACGCCCGCGAAATGAGCGAGGATCAGGCCAAGGCCGCGCTGCGTTTGTACACCGAACAGGCCGGAGCCGCCGATATTGTCGTGACCACCGCCCAGATTCCGGGTCGTCCCGCGCCGTTGCTGCTTACGGCCGAGGCCGTCGCCGGAATGAAACCCGGGTCGGTGATTGTGGATATGGCCGGGGGGAACTGCGAGTTGACGGTGCCCGGCCAGGTCATCACCACGGATAACGGGGTGACTATTATCGGCTATACGGATTTGGCAGGGCGTCTGCCGGGTCAGGCCTCGCAGCTGTATGGGCAAAACATTGTGAACCTGTTGAAACTGATGACCCCCGGTAAGGACGGCCAGATTGTTTTCAACCTGAATGACGAGATTGTGCGCTCGATTACTATCGCACACCAGAAGGACGTGTTGTGGCCGCCACCACCGATTGCGGTTTCGGCCGCGCCGGCCGGTGGTGCGGGCGCGGGTGGCGCGGGTGGTTCCGGTTCGGCTTCGGGCGCTGGAGTTCCCGCTTCATTAGGTGCCAGCGTGGATATAGCCGCGCCGAAAGGGCACGCGGCTCGGAATTTCTGGACCGGGATAGCCGCGATTTTGGGCGTAGCGTTAATTGCGATAACACCTCATGAAATGTTGCCGTACTATATCGTGCTGGCCTTGGCGATTGTAGCCGGATTCTATGTAATCACGAATGTGACGCATTCGCTGCATACCCCGTTGATGAGCGAAACCAACGCGATTTCGGGCATTATCCTGGTGGGCGCGATTATATCCTTGGCGCAATCAACTTCGATTGTAGTTACGGTGCTGGCGTGTCTGGCGATTTTGATTGCTTCTATCAATATTTTCGGCGGGTTTTATGTCACTCACCGCATGTTGAAGATGTTCCAGAAAGGGGATTAAGGCATGTTAGCAACTATCGTGAACTTTGCTGGAAATTCTGACATGTCCAGTCTCGAATACTGGACGGGGCACGTGGAGTATTTCGCGTACCTGGTGGCGGCGCTGCTGTTCGTGGCGGCGCTGGCGGGTTTGTCACGCCAGGAAACCGCGCTGCGCGGCAACAAATTCGGGGTGGCCGGGATGGCCATCGCCCTGGTATCCATTATTTTCGTGGCGCTGGCAACCCAAGACGCGGGCGCGACAACGGTCACCCCAATGCCCGTCACCGCTTTGTTGATTGTGGGGTGTATGGGGCTCGGGGCGATTATCGGGCTGCACAAGGCGAAGACTGTTCAGATGACCGGGATGCCCGAGCTGATTGCGCTGCTGCATTCATTTGTCGGGCTCGCGGCGGTTTTGGTGGGTTTCAACACTTTCATGGAGCTGTCCGCCACGACCGATCCGGGACTGGTGGCCGATATGGGCTTCCATCTGGGCGAGGTCGGCATCGGGATTTTCATCGGGGCGGTAACCTTTACCGGCTCGATTATCGCGTATTTAAAGCTTTCAGGGAAGATGAAGGGCAAACCGCTTACTCTGCCGGGGCGGAACTTTTTGAACGTGTTGATGCTGTTGGCGATTGTGGCCATGATTGTGTGGATGATTGCGGCTCGTCGCATGGTGGAAACCGCCGCCGACCCGATCATGCTGGAACAACAGTGGATTGCCCTGGGCGTGTTGACCGCGATTTCCCTGGTGTTGGGGCTGCATTTGGTAGCCGCGATAGGCGGTGGGGACATGCCGGTCGTGGTGTCAATGTTGAACTCTTACTCTGGGTGGGCTGCTGCCGCCGCCGGTTTTATGCTGTCCAACCCGCTGTTGATTATTGTGGGGGCTTTGGTCGGTTCCTCGGGTGCTTTCCTGTCCTACATTATGTGTAAAGGCATGGGACGGTCTTTCGTCTCGGTGATTCTGGGTGGATTCGGCGAGGGTGCTGGCTCGGCGCGCGAAACCAAGGATTACGGGGAGCACCGCGAGATTAAGGCTTCCGAGGCCGCTGACCTGCTGAAAGGCGCCAAATCTGTGGTGATTACACCGGGTTATGGCATGGCCACCGCCGGAGCCCAGTTCGCGGTCGCCGATTTGACCAAAAAACTGCGTGACCTGGGGGTACAGGTACGATTCGGGATTCACCCCGTGGCGGGGCGTCTGCCGGGGCACATGAATGTGTTGCTGGCCGAAGCCAAGGTTCCCTATGACATTGTTTTGGAAATGGACGAGATTAATGACGATTTTGCCGACACCGACGTCGTGTTGGTAATCGGGGCTAATGACACCGTCAACCCCGATGCCTACGAGCCGGGTTCCCCGATTGCCGGGATGCCGGTGTTGCACGTGTGGGAGGCCGGGCGCGTGATTGTGTTCAAGCGTTCCATGGCCACCGGATACGCCGGGGTACAGAATCCCTTGTTTTTCAAGGAAAACACCGACATGCTGTTTGGCGACGCCAAGGCTTCCGTCGAGGAAATCATCAAGAACCTGTAGCTTGGAAGCGGTGGCGGCTCCGGGGAGAGACCCGGAGCCGCCACCGCATTTAGCTCTCAACTCAACACTCATGTAGCTCTCAATAGTTGAGAGCTAATTAAGAGAGTTAAGTTGAGAGCTGGCTTGAGAGCTTTTATGATAGCTACTATGCAAATGCCTACAACGGAAGCGCTGCTGTCACACCTTTTAGCAGATTTACGACTGAGCGGGCAGGACACCCAATGGGTTGAGGTCAAAGCGGCATCCCAGGGACTACCAAAAACTGTGGCGGAAACACTTTCGGCATTTAGCAATGGCTCTGGTGGCATTCTGATTCTTGGCATAGACGAGCACCAAGGGTTTATCCCCTCCCCCGGTTTCAAAGCCAAATCTGTCTACGATGCCCTGGCCGGGGTTTGCAGCAACAATATGACCCCACCGGTACGCGCCAATATAGCCCTAGTTCCCTACGAAAACGGGCAGATCGTGGTGGCGGAAATCCCACCCCTGCAGCCCCGCGATAAACCTTGTTTCGTAACTGCTAAACAGGTATATGGCGGGTCATTTATCCGTACCGGCGATGGTGACCGCCGGCTGTCCCCCTACGAAGTTGACCGGCTTCGTGAAAATAAGACCCAGCCCTACTGGGATACTGAAGTCGTTGAAGAAGCCAGTATATCTGATCTTGATGGCGAGCTTCTCTCTGGTCTTTTGCATCGTGAAAAAAGCGCCCACCCCCGCATTCTTGCCAAGCTGCCTGATGACGAAGTTTTAAGCAAGCTGCGAATCACTGGAAAAGGCCAAGACGGCAATTTGCACCCTACTCTCGCGGGACTTCTAGCCCTCGGGTTATTCCCGCAAGAGTATTTCCCCCGTTTGACGGTGACTTATGCCGTCTATCCGGGGTCAACCAAGGCTTCTATGCCATCAGGTCAGCGGCATCTCGATTCTGGAACTTTGGCTGGATCCATACCCGTACTTATCGCTGATGCCCTCACAGTTGTCTCGAAAAATATGCGAGTTGGTGGGGTTATTCGCGGTGCCTTGCGTCATGACTTGGTGGATTATTCTTTACCTGCGATCCGTGAAGCCTTAGCCAATGCGCTGATGCACCGCGATTACTCACCCGTGGCTCGAGGAACCCAGGTACAGCTAAACATGTATGCCGACCGACTCGAGATTCTTAATCCCGGGGGTCTTTTCGGCACCGCTACCATAGATTCCCTGGGAAAAACCGGACTTTCCTCGGCACGTAACCAGTTCTTGTCTCGACTGTTAGAGGTAACCCCCTACGCGGAAGGTGGTTTTGTGGCTGAAAATCGGGGAAGCGGTTACCATGAAATCCTTTCTCAGCTTGAAAAAGAATCCCTGCCGCGTCCCCTTCCAGTTGATCGGCTTGACAGTTTCAGCATTACTTTTGAGCGCCGGCGGATGACCCCTGCCGAGAAAGGAATTAATGCGGAGCTGTCCTCGAAAGACAAAATCCTCGATTATCTAGCCACGCATCCTACCGCGAGCAGTCGAGAGCTAGCCGAAACCGCTGACATAAGCATCGGGGGCACCCGCGCGATTCTTAACAATCTGGTCAAGACCGGTTTAGTCACCCGCACCGAGCCCCCCACCAGCCCTAAGCAGCGATATAGACTCCTAACGTGAGAGGCTGTGCTACATTCAAGGTAAGCCCGCTATTCCTGCATTCTAAGGTTCCGGACGACTAACTCACCCAAGCTCTCAACTCAACACTCATGTAGCTCTCAATAGTTGAGAGCTAATTAAGAGAGTTAGGTTGAGAGCTGGCTTAAAAGCTTATGCGATATTCTCAACCCAGGAGGCCTTTTCGGCACCACCGAAGAGCCTAGTTAGGAATCGAAAACCCCAACCGCAACCAACCGGTGATACTCCGTCTCGACCCGCTGCGCGGCTTCGAAGACATCCACCTGTGGATTCCACATCCGCTCCGATACTGCCAGCAGACGTGGAAACAACATTTGTGCCATGTCGGCTTCATCAAGGATGAATTCTGTCCACAGGCAGGCCTGCACTCCCACGCACCTGGAGTTGGCAGTTTCCTCCCAAGGAGCAGCAAGAATGTCACTTACGGATATCCCTGGCAGCATACCTTTTTGCGGCGAGGATGCCTTGGGATCAATCCAGTTCAAGTAAAGTGTACGCGCATCAGTGAAAACGAATTCCTGGTTGGTATTCCGAATCCGTTCCAGGCCTTCCGCCTCGTTCCAAACAAACACGAGGAAATCTTCATCACCGGTCAAGGCACAGATTTCATCCCAGGCAGCCAGGCGTTTTCCTCGTCTCTGTGAAACCTCTAGCGCCTGGTCAATAAACCAGCTCTGCAGCTGTGCCACGCTGGCCACGCCTCTTTTCTTAACCCAATCCAAGATTTCTGGGTCGGCTTCCCACTGCTTATAGGCACACTCGTCCCCGCCGATGTGCATCCACACCCCCGGAAAAAGCGTGGCGATTCTCCACGGATTTTACCCCCGAAGTCGCGCAAGTTATCAAAGCACAAGCTCTGCCGCTAATCGCCGAGAATATCCACGTGTGTCTCGCCGGCGATAATTCCCCCTCCCTAAGTCGAGCCGGAATCGAATCTCTCAGATCCAGTGTCACCGTCCGAAATCGCGTCCCCGGCCTACACCACTAGCAAGCCAGCTCAGCACAGTTCTGCGGCCAACACCCCGGCCGCAACCAACAGTAACAGCACTCCGAAAGCCAAGGTCAACGCGAATTCCGGAACTTTGCGTGAAGCCGGAGCCCCAATCAAACCCCCCAACATGGAAGCCATCGCAAAGGCTATAACCGCCGGCCACTGCACGACCAGGGGCGTGCCAATTCGGGACAGCAACCCGGTAATCGAGGCCAACAGCATCACTAGCAAAGACGTGGCCGAGGCTTCTCGGATATTGAAACGCAGCACCAAAACCAGCATCGGCACCACGATAAAACCGCCACCCACCCCGAAAAAACCAGTCAACAGTCCCGTGAAACTCGCCGCCGTCAACAGTCCTATCCAACCGCAGACCTGGGCTTGGCTCCGCTGCCTTGGTTCGACCGCGCCGTTTATTGTGTTGTCTGTTGTGTCGGCGGCGGCGCCGCCTGTGCCGCCAGCATTAGCGTCGCGCCCGCTCCCAGCCACCGCCTCGCCATTCACAGCTTCCTCAGTTGCTGCCGCACCATTGCCACCACTCCCCCGCTGCGCAGTTCTAGCGCTCTGCCACGCTTTCCACAGCATCACCATGCCTACCATCACCAGCAATACCCCAAACAGCAGCATCAACACCCATCCGCTGACCCAAAACGATAGCCGTGAGCCCAAAAGTGTTGCCAGCGTGGAACACAGGCCGAAAATTAGCCCATCTTTCCACCGCACTCGATGTTCCCATGTCCGGGGAATCAAGGAAATCAGGGCGGTGGCGCCCACAATAATCAGCGACCCCGCCCCGGCGGCGTGCGGGTTTTGCCCCAGCAGATACACCAGCGCCGGCACCGACAAAATTCCCCCGCCGGCTCCGAGCGCACCGACAATGCAGCCAACACCGAGCCCTATCACCAAGGCTAGAAGCAGGGATTCCATGGTTCTTCTTTCTTTCTCGACTATTTTCCCATCACCGCGTCTGCCGCACTACCTTCCGCAGTGCGGCTCGCAGGGAAGGCTTCATGAGGCGCCAGCCCCATTGACGCTTCTTTGGGATTCCTGGCTGGCCATCAAAGACTGCGCCATGGTCAATAAATCCGGCATAATATGATTGTAAAATGCCTTGTAACCAGGGCAAAGATAGTTTTGGGCTGACCCCTCATGAACCCCCACAAAACGATCCTTGGGACACCCGCCGTTACACAGTCGTAAAAATGGGCAACGTCGACACTCGACCGGCAGTTCCTGGTTTTTTTTGGCGGCAAAACGCCGCATCATCGACCCGTGCGCCAATGACCAGAAGTCCGTCTCGGCAATATTGCCCACCAGCCAATCCGGCTCCACCCAGTGGTCACAGGCATAAACATCGCCGTTAAATTCCAAGGCAAAGTTATTGCCGCATTGCGGGGCGTGGACGCACACCGAGTATTGCCCGAACAGCGCTCCCAGAGCGGCATCGAAGTCCTGGACGAAAACCTGCCCGACATCGCGGCGTTTCCACTCGTCAAAAATCGTGTTCAAAAAACGCCCGTAGCGCTCCGGCGTGGTGGAACGCGAAGTGACCGCATCACCTTTTTGCTGGTAGAGAATCTGGGTTTTATCGTTTCCCTTCCCCAGCCAACCGTCACGTTCAACCCGCGCCAACGCCGCCGCATCCACCCGCTCCACAATGGGAATGAACTGCAGGAACTCCGCGCCCAAAGTATCGCGAAAATACCGATACACCTCCAGCGGGTGCGACTCGTTCCCGTTATGTACGGTACACAGGATATTGCATCGCACCCCACGTTCTTGCAACAGTTGCCACCCGCGCACCACCATATTATGAGTCCCGCGCCCGCCCCGGTTCACCCGATAGGTGTCGTGCAGCTCGGCAGGACCGTCAAGGGACACCCCCACCAGCACATCGTTATCCGCCAAGAATCGCGCCCAGTCCTGGTCTATCAAGGTGGCATTGGTTTGCATCGCGTGGGTAACCCGTTGACGGGGACGGCGATATTTTTCGCACAGTTCCAACAGTTTTTCATAAAAAGGCAGTCCCCGCAGGGTGGGCTCCCCGCCTTGCCATATCATCGTGACTTCGCCATCGGGACTGGCCGCGAGGTATTCCTGGACGTATCCGTCCAGCGTCTCGAGGCTCATCTGTTGACGTTTTGTGTGGTACAGCAGTTCTTTGGACAGGAAAAAACAGTATTGACAGTTCAGGTTACACGCCGCCCCGGTAGGTTTCGCAACGACTGAAAACGCCAGCTGCCGGCGCTTTTGTGTCCGTGAGGGCACGGCAGCAGCGCGCGGGTTACGCGCTGCGGTCACTGGAGTGGCGGATGGAGCAGCGGCGGGTCGGGTCAGGGTTGGGGTTGAGGTTGGGGTGGTCATCATTTCTCCTGTTCATGAGGTGCCAGTTGGGATTTCACGGGTGTTGCCGGGCGTTGCCTGATCTCAGCATCCGGCAACACCCGGCAGTCCCCACCAGCAACACTATTTCGCGATTTCGTCCCAATCGGATTTAGCGGTACTGACCAGGGGAATATCGAAATCAGTCATGGCTGCCATCCATTTCGCGAAAGCGCTGTCCCCGCGTTCTTTGAGCTGGATATAGAGCTCACATGCCATCTGGCGGCGGATTTCGTCATAGGCTGGGGCGGCATAGACATTGTTCATCTCGTCCGGGTCGCGTTTCAGGTCATACAGTTCGTTGATGGATTCATGAGACACAATCAACTTGTAGTCATCGTTTCGCAACATCCGCTGTTGCACCGGGAAGTGCAGGCCGTGGAATTCGCAGACGATGTCTTGGCGCCAATCAGCTTCGGGCTTGCCGGCCGCCAGGCGTACCAGAGATTTGCCATCCTCGACCTGGCTGGTGTCACCCCCTGCGATATCAATAATCGTTGCTGTTAGGTCAAGCAGATTGACATATTCACGGCAACGATTACCGTGGGTCAGTCCAGGAATACGCACTATGAACGGAATACGATAGATTTCATCGTACATAGCCGGTCCTTTATCGTTTAGCCGGTGCGAACCGGTGAATTCGCCGTGATCGGCACAGAAGAACATGGCGGTGTCATCCATCAAATCCAGTTCCCGTACCACTTCAAGGATGCGCCCAATCTCGAAGTCAATCATGGCGACATACCCCCAATACACCGCAATCAGTTTGCGCCACTGGTCATTATTAAAGCTGGAGGTGGACCAGTAAGTGGCGTAATTTTGCTGAATCGGAGGCTTGCCTACCAGGGTATCCCCAAAGTTCTTGGGCAAAACAATGGATTCGGGGTCAATCAAGTCAAACCACTCATCGGGCAGGAAATACGGCAGATGCGGACCAAAGAAATGCACATCAAGGCTAAAGGGCTTATCCGATTCCCGGTAGTCCTTGGCATATTGACGCAGTTTGGCGATGGAAACATCAGCAATGAATCGCTCAAAGGTGGCTTCTTCGGGTTGGTCGAGCCGGGCGGCAATGATATGCCCGTCCCGATTACCCGGCAGTTTCCCACGCCAAATATCGTGGGCTTTCACGGGTGGCAGGTGGTTTTCTTCCAACCACGCGGTGTACTTCTCGTTATTGACCGGATTTTCTGCCCCCCAATAAGTATCATCGTCACAACCGAACTTGTCGGGAAGGTTAGTGCCACAGTGATACTTACCCACCATACCCACGTTGTACCCATCGTCGCGCAGTTGCTGAGTGTAAGTCCAATCATCCTCGGGAATCGCGGTGGAGTAGGCGATATTCCACTCCGGATTCGCCAAGGTTAGGTGTTTGAAAGGCAGCTTGCCGGTCAGCATCGAAGAACGCGCCGGAGTACAGATAGCAGTAGGTGTGAAGCCTTTTTCAAAAATACAGCCATCTGCCGCCAAAGAGTCAATGTTTGGGGTTTGGGCGTTTTCATTGCCCAGACATCCCAGGGTGTCAATCCGGTGTTGGTCGGTCATGAAATTGATAATGTTATGCACATTACTTGGCATAAGTGAGTTGTTTTCGCTCATTTTCTTTCCTTTGGTTAGTAAATTTGGTTCACTCTGTTGGGTTGTATAAATTCACGAGGTGCCATTGGCTATTTACCCATGTCCTCTAAGGATTTACCTTTGGTTTCCTGTACGTACTTTTTGGTGAAAATCACGGCCAGAACCCCAAAGAAGCAGTAAATCCAATAAGTGGCGGACGGCGACCAGCTAACTAGGTAGGGGAACAGCAGCACCACTAGCAGGTTAAAGAAGAAATCCGCTCCGGCCGACAGCGACATAGCACTGCCACGTATCTGGTTGGGGAACATCTCGCCCATCAGTACGGAAAAGATTGGTCCCCAAGATGATGTGAAGCCCAGCAGGAACAGGCACAGCGAAGCAACCGCCAGGAAGCCCAGTATCGGGCTGGAGCTGATATCCGAACCGTTTTTTCCGGTCGGTGCTACCAAAAATACCGTAGCGACGGTACCCAAGGCGATGAACATCAGGGTACCGCCGTAAATCAGCATATTCTTGCGCCCCACCCGGTCAACCAGCAAAATCCCGGTGGTCACGCCCACAATTTTGAAAACACTCAAAATCAGGGTTTGCAAAAAGGCGGCCGATTCAGGGATTCCCACGGCCTCGAAGAGCATATTGGAATAGAAGAATATCCCGTTGGTGCCGGTCAGTTGCTGGAAGGCTGCAATCGCCATACCTACCATCACCAAGGTGCGCCACTTGGATTTCAGTACGGCAAGTATTCCGAGGGTAGCATTTTGTCCTCCCAGAGAGTCTTGGATTTCTCGGATTTTCCCAGAAATATCATTTTGTCCGGTTAACTTACGTAAAACTTTGTCGGCTTCTTCCAGCCGGTTCTTGACCACCAGGTAGCGCGGGGATTCCGGAATCAAGGGGGTCAGAATCATATAGACCAAGGCTGGCACCAACAGGCACAGGAACATTACCTGCCAGGCTTTCAAGCCAAGGAAAACCGCAGCAGTGGAATCCCCAGCCACCTTAGTGGCAATCAGGTTGACAATAGCTGCCGAAAACAAGCCCAGAATAATGGCCAACTGTCGAAAGGAAATCAAGCGTCCACGGATTCTTTCCGGCGAAATCTCGGCTACATAGCCGGGAGCGACGGTGGTGGCTGAGCCGAAGCCCATGCCGCCAATCACGCGGCACAGCAGCAGGAAGGGGTATCCACCTAACCAGGGGCTGAGCGCCCCGAATATGGCTTCAAACAGCAGAGCGGGACCGACCAGAATCAGCACCCCGCGCCGTCCGATGTGATCGGACAGTCGTCCGGCGATGCTAGCTCCTATCAGGCCTCCGATAATCCCGGCGGCTCCGGCCACGCCTTTGGCAAAAACATTCAGGTTAAACTCGCTGCCGACGGCTCGGATGGCACCGTTTAGCACCATGCCTTCAAAGCCGTAAAACAGCGGCCCCAGGGTCACAATCAGCGCCAGTATGGTAACATACCGCTCTACTTTCTTCTGCGGCGGCGAGGATACAGGTACATAGTCCATCTTGTCTCTCCTTTGAGTGTTGGGTGACGGATAACGTTAATGGTGTCCCCATCTTACCATTATGTAATGGTTCCTTACAAGTAGTTGCTCGAGGATTTTACTCTCATATTCCACTCCCTTCTGGCGATAGGATAGCTAGGTGGAAAACGACAAATACACGGGGGATTCATGACCAAGTCAACTAGAATTTCCACGCCAGACGCAGAGCTAAGTAAATCCACAGCCGATATTCGAGCACGCAACGTGTGGTCTATTTTCCGAGCGCTTTTCCCCCGCAACTGTTTATCCCGAGCCGAACTAGGGCGACGTATCGGGGTTTCCCGCATGGCAATTGGGGAAATTACCAAGGAAATGTGTGACACTCGTATCCTGACCACAACCGGCTTGGACGCCCGCCCTGGTCGCGGTAAACGCTCCACCATGCTGGCTATCGACACTTCGTATTGGCGCCTGATTGGTATTGACCTGTCTCAGCCCTATGTGCTGGTTGGCGCTCTGCTGGACTTGGTGGGTAATGTAAGCGAGCGAACCGAAATCGTTCACGATGATTCTTATGACAGCCGCGCCAGTGACATAATCGCCCTGGCCAGACGGCTCCAAAAACAATCCACCTCCCCCATCTTGGGGGTGGTAATTACAGTTCCTGGTATCGTCGACGCTAGCGGAACCGTGCTGCTATCGATACGCCTGGGCTGGAAGAATCTCCCCCTCCAGACGATAGTTCAGGATGCCTTGCAGCTGCCAGTATTAGCCGGCAACACTATCAATGCCACCCTCGCTGCGGAGCATTCCAACCGAGCTTTTACCGATAATTCGATGCTGGTAAAAATCGGAATGGGGGTGGGTGCCGGCTTGTACATCAACGGGGAAATCGTACGGGGCGACAGTTTTGCGGCCGGCGAAATCGGCCACATAACCGTCCAAACCTCTCAGGCCAACGGCTCGGAATGCGGTTGTGGCAAAACCGGATGCCTGGAAACCTTTGTCAGCGATAAGTCGATTCGGGCGCGCCTCGCCGCCGCGCCCGAACGGCGCACCGAAATCCTTTCCGAGGCGGGACAAATCCTCGGGCAGACGCTGGCCATGACGGTGGGACTGCTGGATTTGCGCAATATTTATATCGACGGGCAACCTGACCTGGTGGGTAACACCTTCTTGGATGCCTTGCAACAGGTTCTCGACCACGCGCTCACATCTGAATACCGTCGGGTACCCGAGGTGTGTCGCTGTCAGCAGCTCCCCGACCGTCCCCTCAAAGGTCAGACACTCCTCGCTCTGCCCACACTGCTACCCACCGTGCGGACACATTTTCAGGTTCTGAGCAATTCTCAATAACATCGCCACAGGTTAAAGCGTTATCTTGATATCGAGATACCTGTATTTTAGGAAAATGCGTCCACACCAACTGTAGTAACCCTAAATATCCCCACCCGGATTCAAGTTCACACTACACTCACTCTCGCTGGCAAAATTTTCGCGGCTTCACCCGAATCACGAGATTTCGGGAGTGAGAACCATTCACATTTATGTGTGCCATAGGACATATGAAAATTTGGACATACGTGGTAGCATAAATTCCGTCAATATCGAGCTTCCCCAATCGGGAAAAAAGGAGAATATTCCGATGGCTTGTTTCTTAGTTCCCGCTGCTGAGGCAGTGGTGATTACGGCCGTTAAAGCCGGCCTCGAAAAAAGCGCCGCCGCAAACAGCGACCCCACCCAAACCAAGCGCCGCCTGGAACTGGTGCAAAAAATTTCCTGGCTGGCGAATCTGCTGTGGGGCGGGGCGGTTTTACTAGCCTTTGAACACCTGTGGCACAACGAGGTCGTACCCTGGTTCCCCTTCCTTACCGCCGCCGCCGACCCGGGAGACACCGCGCAAATGCTGCACGAAATGTCAACTGTGGGAGTCACCATGGCAGTGCTGGTCACGGTCGTGTGGGGCGGAGCCGTAGTGGCCACCAACGCGATTCGTCGCCGCTCCCATACCGAAGCCTAGGCCGGCGATAATCCCGAAACCACCCTAAAAGAAGGAAAAAACATGACCTTGCTGATTACTGTTATCGCCGCGATTATCGCCACTGCCGTGTGGTACGCCCACGCCCCGCAGTCCCAGATGCGCGTTGGGATGCTGGCCTGGATGTATTGGGGGGCAGCGATTATGTGGTTCGTAGACGCGATTTTCGAATACGTCGAAGACCCCAAGGGCTACTTCACCCCCCAGCCCGTGGAAATGCTCAATGACACCTATCTGGGGCTGTCGGTACTGGCGCTGGGTGGCATTATCTGGATTGTGACCTTGCTGGTCACCGACCCGCGTGGTGTGGTGGCTAAAACCATGAACGCCCTGATCGAAACAAAGCTCGCGAAAAACACGACAAGTGCCGACCAGACCCCCGCTGCGATGCCACAGGCGTAACCCGCATATCGACACCGTTATTAGTGGAGCCGCCTAGGACGGCAATGTTTTGCCATTCTAGGCGCAACGCTTTGGACGTCGAGGCCACAACCGGGCGCGTGGGCTGGCCTCTCAAACCGCCCTGATAGGCTGGATTTATGCACGAGTTAGCACTGGCGCGTTCGATTTTTCGGATTGCTGACCGGGCGGCGGCAGGTCGCGCGGTCAGCACGATTTACCTTGACGTGGGGGTGTTGCGTCAGGTTGTGCCGGACGCGTTAGATTTTGCGTGGGGGTGCATGAGTCGCCAGTCCGAGAATCTCGCGAGGTCGAAACTGCGGATTAATCTGGTTTCCGCAGTAATAACCTGCGAGGAATGCGGGGCTGACACCCCGATTGACGACAATCTTATCTTTGCGTGTGCCACTTGCAATTCCACGCGCTATCACGTGAAAACCGGGGAAGAATTCATCCTCACCGAGATGGATGTATCCTAACTGGCACCTCGTGAACCCGCGAGAAAGAAACCAGAAACAGTGTTAAACTAAACAAGAGTAAATGTAACCTCAGCAAAGGAGCCAACAATGGGACGCTTTCACCGTCACGACGACGACACTCACACTCACGAACACAGCCATGTCCTTGCCGATGGCACCGTAGTGACACACACTCACGAACACAGCCACGATGATGGGCACCACGATGGACATCATTCGCACGAGCACGAACATGAGCACGAACATTCCGGCCACGATGTCCACGAAGAATACGGCGATCATTCCGGCTATCAAACCGGTGCCGAACGAGTGAGCGTTTTAGAAGATATTTTCGCCGAAAACGACGAGCTAGCCGAACAAAACCGGGGCGACCTCGACCGTAACGGGGTGAAAGCCGTGAACCTGATGTCCTCGCCGGGCTCCGGGAAAACCGAGTTGCTGGTGGCGACGCTGCGGGCGCTCCAGGGCGAGACACGTATTGGCATTATCGAGGGCGATATTGAAACCGATTTGGATGCGCAGCGCATGGACGGACTTGGAGCCCAGATTTCGGTGTTGAACACCGCCGCCGGATTTGGGGGGGAATGCCACTTAGATGCCCCGATGGTCGCCCACGCCCTGGAACGACTGGATTTGAGCCGGCTGGATTTGTTGATGATCGAAAACGTGGGCAACCTGGTATGCCCGGCCGAGTTCGAAGTCGGAGCCCACTTGCGTGCTATGGTATATTCGGTTACGGAAGGCGAGGACAAACCGAAGAAATACCCCGTTATGTTCCGGGCGGTGTCCTGTGTGGTGGTAAACAAAATCGACTTGCTGCCATACCTCGATTTCGATATGGAGCTGTTTAGGCGCAATCTGCACGAGGTAAACCCGGATGCCACTGTCATCGAGCTCAGCGCGAAAACCGGGCAAGGTGTCGACACCTGGGTTCAGTGGCTGCGGGAAAACGCCTTGCCAGGCAAAAAAACCTGCTCCTAAACAGCCCCTATAGGAGCCTTCCCCATCCGCAGGTTGCGATTGTAAGGACATACGGGGCTTAGTTTTCTGGTTTTTCTTATACCCCGGCATGTCCTGAAACTGTTTCGCTTATCCCCACAGTATCCCCATCCCCAGAAAACAGATTTTGAATATACAATCACGTATTTTCGTTGGAATATCAAAGATATAGCGGAGGAGGGGGATTGCAGAACAATCCTTGATATTTCAAGGGAAAATACCCGCTGAAAAATTATGCTCCTAAATAGCTCCTAAAATTTGTAGCGCTCTCATTCTTACTCAACTGCCGAAACGAGCATCGGGTCGAGCATGGTAGCCATTTTTGCTAGCTGACTATCTAGATTAGCCTCGGTTTTCCCTTCCAGATTTTCTTTTTTCCGCCATGTCGCCCACCGATTTTGATACACATCCCCGTATCCATCCATGAGCCCAGCAATCGGACGGAGCTCCACTCCCCGATGACGAGCCACCGCTTTCAGCGCCGCGACTAGAGCTGACTCATCTAGTCCGGCACGATATAAATCAAGAATATCCACGTAATCCTTCCAGCGGGTTGAAGTAATGCTTCGCTCCAGAATTGTCACCACTTTCTCAGCCATAATCGCTTCAGGCGGATAGGACAACACCTGCAAAGACTCCCCCGGTTCATGCGAAATAGTTATCCATTGCGGATTAGGAACTATCGGGTCACCCGTGGAAACATCCCATGCAAACACGCCTTCCCAAGAACTAATCCGGGCGGGCATTTTCAGGCGTATCCCTGGATAATCATCGGTCTCACGAATCTCGCGAGTAGTCAAACGTTCCGGGTTGAAAACCACCCCGTCACCAATATCAATCCGGGCGATACTTGTGGCGATGGTGCGCAGCTCTGCCGCATCCACTGTGGCAGACACCGCGTTAGAATCAATATCCTTGGTAAACCTACGTCCCGTATAGACCCCAAGCAGCAAGCCACCTTTCAGCACGAAGTCCTCACGATAGGGCGAAGCCGCTAGCCGAGCCAAAAATCCTTCCAACACATAGTGAACATAAATCTCTTGCGTAGGGGGTTGAATCCCGTCTCGCCTCGTGACCTCCCGCGCTCGCTGGCGCAATAAACCCAGAATATCCATGCTGCTTAATTTAGCGCCTCCAGAATATCCAACAGCGGACGACGTGCTCGAGGCAAACGCATCGCCAGGCGCATCAACAGTGCCCTATCCCCGCCCCGAGCCAGCAACTCATGCAAAGCCACAGTCGCAGTCTCGTAACCAACCAGGGCGCGCAATCGGAAACAATCCACCACGCTACGCTCCGGGCCATAAATTCCAATCATCCGCCCGTCACTACCAGGAATTTCTAACTCTCGGCGCTCCTCGCCGAAAGAATCTCGGTCAAAATGATGCCACGCAAGCGGACTTCTGGTCGCGGGTTTACGCGCCCCCTTCCAGATAGCCACATGCACCTGGTCGGGAATCTCGTCAGTCAAATCCCAATACGCCAACGCCGAAGTTAAACAAATCGTGGCCTCCGCGCGGCGCGTAACGGCTTCCAGCCACTCAGGCTGCATGAGGGGCATCCCCGCAGGAACGTAAATTCCCCGCGCCACCCGCTCCCACTCACCCCGAGCCAAACCGCGATACAAACTACTGCGCTTCGGCGCAAGCGCGTCCAAAACCAACACCACTCCGTCCTCTTTCACACTTCCGGGTAAAAACGTATAACTCTATTATAGAGTAGTACAGTTTTACCCAAAAAGCCTGGCACTAAACAGCCCATAGATTTCTGCTGGAGCCCGGTCAAGCAAATTACGCGCTGCGGTACTTTAAGAAGCCCAATACCAACTCATGCCTGGCCTAAATCCAGCATCTCCACTAGATTATTTTGACACGCCACCACCGGCACAGCAATAAGTGTCGTGTTGTGCTGGCAGCACTGTGATTGTTAGGACTGAGGTTACCCTGGTTTTGTGGACATCGCGGTTAGGGATTTGGTGTCTCGCTGGGAAGGGAGGTCACTATGTCTGAAGTGAGGAAAACAAGACGGAGGTTTACGCCGGAGTATCGTGTGGAGGCCGCGTGTTTGGTAGTTGAGTCGGGTAGGCCGATTGCGCATGTAGCCCAGGAACTCGGGTTAGTTGAGCAGACGTTGTGTAGGTGGGTGCATAGCTACCGACAGACTGTGGAAAACGAGCCAGATGGCGAGTTAACGGTCGATGAACGCGCCGAACTGAGACGATTACGCCGGGAGATTGAGGAACTACGCAAGGATAACGAGTTTTTGGGAAAAGCGGCCGCACAACTTCTGCGTCGAAGCGACCACCGGTGAACGGTTTGAACTGATGGCGCAGGAGTTGCGCTAACTTTGAAATCGTGCGTATGGCCAGACTCTTGGGTGTGTCTAGGTCGGGCTACTATGCCTGGGCGCATAGAAAAGCACAAGGAGTATCTAAAAGGGCTAGGAGCCAGGGCCGTGCTTGATGAGCGGGTGCGCGTGTTTCATGCCGCGTCTGACGGGGTGTACGGGGCTCCTCGGATTACAGCTGATTTACATGTTCGCAGACGCGCTTCCACGCCGCTTAGGTGATGGCTAAAACCCTACGCGGGGATTTCCCTGGCCGGGTGGTGTTCCACGCTGATCGTGGCGCCCAATACACCAGTGAGCAGATTCACAAGGTCACTAAACGACTCGGGGTTGACCAATCCATGGGACGCACCGGGGTGTGCTGGGATAACGCGATGGCTGAGTCGTTTTGGTCAACCTTGAAAAACGAGTTCTACCATCGTTTCACCTGGCCAACCAGAGCCGAGGCGAAACAAGGCGTTGCTAGAGAAAAATCCCCCACCCCCAGAAAACCCTACAATACCAACAAAAAACCCGCCCTACCAGCAGTAGGACGGGAACCGTCGCAGAGGATGGGGGATTCGGCGTGAGAATGGTTATTACGTGCGGATTTGCTTGTTTAAATCTGCAACGTGGGCTATATGAGGGCTTATGGAGCGGAAAATATGGACACTGTGGAAAGGAATTTATCCGCATAGGATACGTTCTCTAGAACTATCCTATACGGACAACTGTACAACCGAACAACTTAATGGTGTAATTAAGTGTTCCGTTGTACATAGGGGTGAGTCATGGGAAACGCTTTAGCTACGGGTCAAGGAGGGGTGGTGACTACGGCGGAAGTGACTGAGGCGGGATTTCGCCGGGAGTCCTTGGGTGACCTCGTGAATGAAGGAAAGTTAGAACGGTACAGTCGTGGGATTTACACTGTCGTTGACGAATGGCCGGACGAGATGGTGTTGTTGCAGCGGCGGTACACGCGGATGGTGTTCTCCCATGAAACCGCCCTCTATTTGCACGGGCTAGCGGATACGGCTCCGCATCGTTACACGGTGACGGTTCCCTCGGGATATAACCCCCGCAGTCTGGCGGACCAGGATTTGCAGGTTTACCGCTGCAACCGGAAATTGTATCCGTTGGGATTAACAACGACAGTCACTCCGTATGGCAATGGGGTGGCGGCGTATGACCGGGAGCGTTCATTGTGTGACCTGTTCAGGGGGCAGGACGTTGTGACGGAGCAGATAAACTTTGCCATGCGGGAATATCTGGATTCACCGGAGAAGAACTTACCAAAACTGACAGACTATGCGGCGAAACTGCGGGTTGCCGGTCGGGTTGATACCTATTTGAGGACGGTACTGTGAAGAACGTGATGCAGCTGAAAGCCCTGGTGAAGAACTACGCCAGGAAGTACGGACTCAACGAGCCTGTCACTATGCAGGTTTATATGTTGCAACGCTTGTTGGTGCGGATAGTCGCGTCGGAGTACCGGGATGATTTGGTGGTTAAGGGTGGTTTCCTGATGGGAGCCTTGGCGGGCTTCGAGGCTAGGTCAACCAAAGACCTCGACACGACCGCTTGGCATACCGCAGTGAATGAAGAATCCGTGCGGCTGATGTTTACCGAGATTTGCGGTGTGGATGGTGGAGACGGGATTACTTTCAAAGTTGAGGGTATCAAAACCATTACTGAACAACGCCGCTACCACGGAGTCAAAGTGAATCTGGTTGCGGTTTACGAGGGGATGCGGGTTCCTTTGTCGGTTGATGTCACTGCTGGTGACCCGATAACACCAAATCCGGTGAAACGGGTATTCCCGCTGATGCTGGAAGGCGAGGTCGTGGAAGCCTGGTCTTACCCCACCGAAACGGTGCTGGCAGAGAAGCTGGAAACAGTTCTGTCACGGGGAACCGCCACCAGCAGGGCGAAAGACTTTTACGACCTTTACGTGATTGCTTCCATTCCGGATTCTTACCTGAGTTGCACATATTTGTAGCATATGGCGTGTTTTTTGGGGTGTTTGTGCTGGTGGTGGGGTTTTGGGTTGGTGGTTTTGGGTCACTAATTGGTGGTGGTGTTTTTGGTTAGACTAGGGTTATGTCGCCTTTTTTGCGTAAAGTGAGAACGGCCTCGGGTGCTGTGGCGGTACAGATAGTGGAAAAGCAAGGTCGGGTGAACCGGGTTTTGAAGCATCTTGGTTCGGCTCATGATGAGGCTAAACTCGCGGTTTTACTTGAGATAGGGCGCAAAGAGCTGCGTCCTGGGTAGCTGGAATTCGATTTCAATTCCCTGGATACCGGTTTTTGTTCTACGCCGAAAGTGCAGCATCAGTCATCAGCACTACTGTGGGCGGTGCTCCGGGGGGCGTATCGGGCTGTTGGGTTCGACCAGGCTATAGACGATAGCGTGTTTGAGCAGTTGGTTTTGGCTCGTATTGTGGAGCCTGCGTCTAAGTCGGATACGATACGGATTCTTGGGGAACTCGGTGTTGAGGTGGCGCATCGTAATACTTTCAATAACTGTCTACAACGCTGCGCGGGGCGGGATTATCGTTCTCGGTTGGCTGAGGCCTGCTTCACACACGCTTCGAGGTCTGGTGACCTTTCTTTGGTTTTGTATGATGTGACTACCCTGTATTTCGAGGCTGAATGTGAGGACGAGGACAGCGGGGAAAACCAGGGCTTGCGTAAAGTTGGTTACTCGAAAGAAAGACGTGTTGACCCCCAGATTGTGGTCGGCCTGCTGGTAGACCGTAGCGGGTTCCCCCTGGAAATAGGGTGTTTCGAGGGTAACAAGGCTGAAACCAAAACCCTTCTGCCGGTTATCAAAGGGTTCCAAGACCGTCACGGCCTGGATTCTTTCGTTGTGGTAGCCGATGCGGGCATGCTCAGCAACGAGAACCTCAAGGCTCTGGACGCAGCCGGATTCAAATTCATTGTCGGTTCTAGGCAAACCAAAGCACCCCATGATTTAGAGTCGCATTTTTATTGGAACGGAGACTACTTCGCCGACGGCCAGATTATCGACACGGTCACACCCCGGCATGCCAACAGTAAAGTCAACAACAAGAAGCTGAAGGTCGAACCCGTATGGAACCCTACGATGGGCACGTCGTGGCGGGCGGTGTGGCAGTACTCCGCGAAACGCGCCAGGAGAGACTCTGTTACCTTAGAGGCGCAGCGTCGTCGCGCCCTAGACGCGGTAGACGGGATAAAACCCGCACGTCGACCCAGGTTCGTCAAAACCACTCGTAGTGGCTGTAGTTTTGATGAGAAAGCCTTTGAACGCGCCCAGAAACTCGAAGGACTTAAAGGCTACGTCACAAACCTTCCCGCCACGTTGATGCCCGCAACAGAGGTTATCGACTCGTATCACGAACTGTGGCACGTGGAACAATCCTTCCGCATGTCGAAAACCGACCTGCGAGCACGCCCGATATTCCACCGGCAAAAAGACGCTATCGAAGCTCACTTGACCATCGTCATGGCCGCCCTCGCCGTATCCCGGTATTTGTACCAAAAGACCGGAATAACACCCAAAAAACTCGTCCGAACCCTACGACCCCTCCGGGAAATCACCATAAGCCTACCCGGAGGACAGCAAATCACAGCCCAACCAGAAATCAACCCCGAAACCCAGAAAATCCTAAACAAGCTGGGTCACTAAACCTGTGCAACTCGGGAGGGCGAAAGACTTTTACGACCTTTACGTGATTGCTTCCATTCCGGATTCTTACGATGCCAGGCTGCTAAAGGAAGCGTTGCGGAACACGACGGAAGCCAGGGGAACTTCGCCTGTTATGGACGATGCGGCGGCTACGCTTCGGCAAATCGAACAGAGCAACAACCTGCGGAAGACTTGGCGGAGCTTCCAGGAATCCAACCACTACGCCGCAGGCATTACCTTTGAGGATTGCTGCCGAGTTTTGGGGGATTTTGTTGAGGAGTTGCTCTAATTCCAGATGCTGCTTATTCGACTTGGGGGGCATGACCCCTCAAGCCCCCCAAGTCACCACTCAAGTTAATGCTAGTAATAGCAATGATTTAGAAGATGGATACCACTCAACCCGATAAGCCGCAATCGTAGAACCAAAAGTATCGAATTTATCGTTAACTGTATGACTTAATTTGCCGATTAAGCGTTCGGTGGTACACCCGAAAATTCTGGTGTTGATATTTACGCTATTGCTTTAACGCGGTGTTTTTCAATGTATTCAGCAACATCTTCGTGGCTGAACCTGATGTACCCGTCATCTACGAATCCGATTTGGCGGCGGTCTTTGAGGAGATAAACCTTTGAGCGGGAAATGTTGAGAATTTCGGCAACCTCGGTTGCTTTAAGCAGTTTTTTGTTTAGCTCAGTCATGTTTTGTCCTTTCTCTTGTGTGAACTTATAGGCAGTCACCTTTCTTGTGTATCGAGCCTTTTTTAAGCTCTGGTTTTATTATGCAATATAAATGCGTTTGAACCAACGATTTGGGGTCTTAACCGCCCCATACACCCCCTGTGCCGCCCTGGTTTCCGTCCTGGTCTTCCCGGTGTCCTTGTTGTACACCTCGTAAGTCGCTTTCGGCAAGAACTGTTGCGGGTTGGACGAGACTACTACTGGTTTCGCTATCGTTAACGTGACCGGGGTGCCGTCGCGTTTCATAGTAATACGTCCGGAGGAGTCCACGAACCTGGTTTTCGCGTTGCCTTTCTCATCAGTAGCTGTTAACTTCACAGACTTCACACCCCCGACGGTCTGCCCCCAGTCGGAGACGAACCCGTTGGCGTTGCCGAACATGGTCGGCCTTGACGGGATTAATGCGGACTTTTCATCGGTCGAGTTCTTCAGGTTAGAAAGGTTGGATTCGCATCTGACGGCTGTGCCGGAGATACCTACACCGGGAACAGCGATACAGTCGGACATGTTGTAGGCGTAAGGTAAGCCGGTACGCGGGTTAACTATTTCCTTTTCCGGTATTTCCGCCCCGACGCCTTTACGTCCCGAATCGTAGTAGAACTTGGAATCGTCGAAGTTGCAGGTGTTCATTAGGTCCATGGTCTGGTAGTACTGCTCTTTCGCTTCCTCACCGTTCAGATTATTGTTTACGATGGCGGTGCCGTCGGAGTCAATAGTCATTATCGGGTTAATAACTTCAGACCACACGTAGCCTTTCCAGCGTCCGAACGCCCCCGGGGGGAACGGGATGAACTGGGATTGCACATCCACCCCGCCCTTCTTAGGCACCCCGTTCGCGGCGGCACGGTGCGTAGTAATGCCGTATTGGAGAGAACGCCCGAAAGTAATCGTGTTGTCCGACTTGCCGCCCTTGCCGAAGTTAGAAGACTGCCCGGCAGAAACCGAGTCTATCCCGTCCAGACCTTTGAAGAACGTGTCCGCTTTCGTCACGTTTTCCGCGTAGCCTTTCAGAGGGTTCACGAGGGGCTTCTCGAAGATTTCCCGATTCTTCTTTAAGTCTTCCGGTTCTATCTTGTCGAGGTCTGCCCCGTCAATCATGCCTTTCGTGGTCGCCTTCCACACCCAGCTGCGGTAGTTTTTGTTACCGATACGGGTGTTTTCGCCGCCCGTAGAAGTGTTCCATACGTACGAGGTTCCGTCGTTGCCGTTCTCGTCGGCCTGCGGTAATCCGCCTTGTTTAGACAAGGTATCAGAGCCGAACTGCTTCTCTCTCGCCCCTTTCAGAATCATGTCCCGGTCTTCCTTTTCAAGGAACCCGGAGTCCACCATGTTCTTCAGGGCACCCTCCATGTCGCCGGTCTCCGTGTCCTGATGGAACACTGGCTTCCCGTCGCCGTCTTGTACGTATTTCCCGGTGCCGATAGGGGTGGTTCCAAGGTCGTCGCCGGGCTTATGTAGTCCTTCTTTAAAGTCGCCTGCGGCAGCCTTCATCTGCCCTTCGTTACCGAACTGGAAATAGGAATTGTCGCACGCCCATACTAAATCAGCGTTGTTTCCTAAAACTCCCGTCTTATAGTTCAGTTTCGGTTCGCTTTCTCCCTGGAAACCGGTGCCCACGCCTTTCGTGGCGTTCTTATAAAACTCAGAGTTCTTATACTCGTCGGTCTTGTCGTAAGGCACCCCGAAATCGGTCATCACCTGAGAAGTATCCGGGTCATCGGAACTGGTTTTCGCCCAGTGGATGCGGTTCTTACCAGGCGTCATGTCGATAGACCGGTCGCCGAACTCGGTCTTCTTCAACAGCATGTCGCGGGTCTGATTATTAGAAGTCTTCGGCCCGTCAATCTGGTCGCTCCACGCCTGGACCGCAGTCACGCAGCGGCCAGCCGCACCCGCGTCAGTCGCGGAAGCTTTAATACTGAATTTGTAGATACAACCAGGTGAAGCCATCACGTAGTTGGGGTGGGACTTCCACCAGTCATCCATTTCTTTCCAGATTGTACCGCCACGCTTCACCGCGATGTACTTCGAGGACGCTCCGTCGCCGCTTCCAAGGTCGGCAGCCGCGTAGGCCCCGCCGTCCCAAGAGTCGATAGAGCCCTTGGTCTGCTTGATGTAGTTCTCGAACGGCAGGTTCACTCCCGGAGAGTAATAGTCGCAGGCTTCACGCCCGACCGGGGTTTGAGTCATGCCCGCACCAGCAACCGAAATCAACTGCACGTCAACTTCCGGCTTAAAGTTGCGGTTCGGGAAATCCTTGGGGTACCTCTCAGTAAAATATTGATGCAGGTCACGGTCGCCCATTCGCCCGAATTTATATTTCAAAAACGCTTCAATAATGGAGTTGCCCTTCAGTTCCTTACGGATGCCTTTCTCCTCGTTGTCCAGCATCCACGCACCCGGTGCCTCGCACAACTCGCCTGCCCCTTGAACCTTGCCGGGGTCGAAATACCCCACGTTCAAACGGCGGTGGATGTCGGTGTAACGGTATGATTCAATACACTTGTCACGCACACGCTCGCCGTCCACAATCTTGTAAGACCACTCGGTACACTTGCACAATCCCGGGATACCAGGCGTGCCACCCCTAGGCTGGTTGGAAGGCGTCATATTGCCGGTACCCGAAGGCGGAGCCTGGGGAACGATGGTGGGAGGGTTTGGGCCGGGCGGGTCATAAGTAACCATATCTTTTATGAAACTATCCGGTTGGTCGCTGAATTCCAGGTAAGCCTGTCCTTGGGCTTTCCACTCGTTCCATTTACCGGCCAGCTTCGCAAACCACGAAGGCGGAGCTCCTTTCCCGCCACCTTCCGTAGTGGACTTCAAGCTGCCAGAGGCGTTAGCCTGAGGCAGGTCTGTCGGATTTTCGGTGAACGGCGTTATCGAAGCCAGGGCAGTCACCGACAACGCCCCCGCAGCAATAACCGCCAAAAGTTTATTTCTGATGGTTCCCATTTCTATCTCCTCGCTTCCAAAACCGGGAAAACAACCGAGCCTTTGTACTCCTAATATCGTTCGACAGGGGCTTTTTTCGGGCACGTAAGCCGCTGAGGTGCGTGTCTCATACAGCAAACCATGACTTTTGTGCGGTTATCTTGAACATTTCCAGGTTTTTCTGTTTTCGACTTTTCGTTGCTAAATAGCGGGAAAGGATTGCAATTCCAACGAAAACTGGACACGACTCCTTTATTTTTCGTGGAACCAATCGTAGAATTTTTATCAGGAGGTCGGAAAAGCCGACCGGGTAGAGAAAGGAGACGAAAATGAAGCACGGACGCAAGCGAATTGTCGGCTTTTTCGTTGGATTAACTTTAGCAGCAATGGGGGTGCCTACTGTAGCTTTTGGTGTCGGAAACAATCCGCAATGGGGGCAGGACATTCCGACGGTGCAGATTTGGCTAGATGATGCCGCATGTTCAGGAACAAAGATTTCTCCTTACCATGTATTAACAGCAGCACATTGTATTTTTTATAAAGGTACTGAGTTTGAGAATTTCCACGGAGTGGTAATTACCTCAAATTCCGGCATGACAATGGGTGATGCGGCTTCTTCTCAAATCTTTCTGAATGGTGGAAATATTTCCAAGGTTTCTAAATATCAAGGTGAAGACATTGCATTAATTACTACTAAAGTTCCTTTATCTGGAGCGGTGGCGAATGTAGTGAATACCGACACCATCCATGACCAAATTCCATCTATGCAAGTATCGGCTTGTGGAACTAGACTGGTAGACCCAAACACCAGACAACCTATTAACAATAACAAAACATCCAATGCATCTTGCTCAACTGCGAGTAGTACTGAAGTTTATAACAAGTACGGTAAGGCTGTTAAACTGATTTGGCCTAATCAGGTATCGCCAATTTATTTCGGCGACTCCGGTGGCGGGGTTTATGCAAACGGAAACCTTATTGGTGTTATATCGGCGGGGGGAACAACCTGTACCAGTAATAACCACAGAATTGCTGTAGGTGACTGGCAGCCCCTCATCGACTCCGCCGTATACTCTTGGCTGCAAGCACATGGGGTGCCGTTGAGCAATCAACAGCCCCAGCAGCCCCAGCCGCAGGGCATTCAGGTAGGCAAGTCCCGTATCGGCGGGGCGAACCGGGTCGATACCTCGCTGCTGCTACTGGACAAGGCTGCTAATAAGAGTGAGGTCGTGTTGGCGACCGGCAGGAATTTCCCTGACGGACTCGTGGCGGGTGCCCTTGCTGGTGCCAGCAAGTCCGGCGTAGTCCTGACTATGGGAACTACTGCCATTGAGCCGGAGACTCTAAGCAAGTTGAAGTCTGCGGGAACCAGCAAGGTCACTATTGTCGGCGGAACCGGCGTTGTCAGCCAGGGCGTGGAGGATTCGCTGAAAACAGCGGGAATCCAGACGGAACGTATCGCCGGTGCTAATCGCTACGATACGGCTTTCAAGGTGTATGACTACATGAAAGCCAGCGGCAAGCTGAAGCTGAATGCTCGGGGCGAGCCGTATGTGTTCGTGGCGACCGGTAAAGACTTTCCTGACGCCCTGGCCGCTTCCGCCGTCGCGGCGAAAATCGGTGCGGCAGTCGTGTTGGCTGACACTCCGGAGCAGGTGAATCGTGTGGCGGACATCCAGCCGTTCGCGGTAGGGGCACAAACCTACAAGTTGATGGCTAACATGCGGGTCTCCATGAGCGGTTCGGCTGACGGCGAAAACCGGTATGACACGGCGAACAAGCTGGTGAATTGGTCACTGTGGCGGGGCGGCGACAGTATGATGGTCGCTACCGGGCGGGACTTCCCCGACGCCCTCGCCGCCGGAGCCCTGGCAGCCTCCACCGGACAGTTGCTGGTGTTGGCGAACTCCAACTCCAACACCTTGAAGGTTCCCGCCGGAACTAAGAACCTGGTGTTCATCGGCGGAGAGGGAGCGAACCCCGACAAGTATGCGGTCGTGAACTGACCTCGTGAACTAAGCAAACCCCCATCCTTCGCCGGGTGGGGGTTTGCTTTACGCCTCCCAGAACAACCGCCCTTCCCCGGAACACTCCGGGGAGGGCGGTTGCCTAATGCCGATACAAGGAGCTGTATCTAACCCCGCCCCTTCCTGCGGTTTTACGTGGGGTGACGGGAGAATGCAGCAACCGTTCCAACTTACGGTTGTTTTTCAAACAACCAAAAATTGGACTCACCTGTTAACCAGGTGAGGCTTCGCATTATGCGATTCCTGCTTCATCGAAACTAGCACGTCAGCGTTACCGCTTCCGTGTCTTACAGTTTCTCCACAGGCGTTTAACGTCTCGGAGGCACTCTCCGCGACATGAGTACATTATACAATAATAAACTAAGTTTAACAATAGTTATTGTCAGCAGTTGGCAACCCCGGCGACCACAGGATTCTTGGGCTCCGGGAGCGTGGTTCCGGGCTGGCGTGTGGTGGTTGCTCCCTAGGTTCCGTGAGCGGATGACTTAAAAAAGCCTGGGTCGCCTCCCGGCTTTTCGAGCAGCCAAGGGAGACGACCTAAGACATTATTGAGTATATTTGGCTTCTAATAGTTAGGAGCCCTGTCTACACAGTATATTAAATTATCAATATAAGCGAACATTGCCTATAAGAATAATCTAAGATTCTAGCCGCTTTTTTAGAGTCCTGCACCACCATTTGTGGCACATCCGCCCATACTGTAGGTGCGGTTTTGTCTTTAACCGCTTGGGCGGGGCTTTTTCTTTTAAGCTGTTTTGGGGTAGGACACGACTTGTCACGCCGCTGTCCCGGATGTTTCAATGTTTCATGAATTTTGGGAGACTTCCGTGAAGGCTTGCCTGGAACGTAACGTTTACTTTTCTTCCTAGTAGCAATCATCTTTAGATACGGGGTAAATCCGCGTGAAGCAATATTAGCAGCAGCATTCACATCCCTATCGGCGGTAAAACCGCAGGTGCAGGCATAGATGCGGCCAGGCGTAGTTTTCCTGCGGTTGCCGCAAATAAAGCAGTTCTGTGACGTGTACGCAGCATTCACCCGTAATACTCTGGAGCCGTTTTGTTCCACGTAATGGTTTAACCAGCGGTTCACCTCTCCACGATTCCACCGCCCGGTAGCCATAGTGTTGCGTATGTGCGACAAATCTTCGACTACTACGGCACAGTTGTACATATATGCCGTATCAGCTATTTCTTGTGCGACGATTTTCGCTAGCTCTTTGCGTTTCCGCGACAGTGAAGCACGTTGCTGTTCCAGTTCTTTCCAAACACTGTAAGAAAACCGTTTGTCCAGTTTCTTGTGCAAAAAAATCACTTGCCGGTGCGTAGCATTTACTTTATTCTCTAAAGAATGTACTCGGCGGGAGCCATCATGCGATTCAATAATTTTCCCGCCGCTAATAACTACCCATGTTGCCGTGTGCTTCTGCCCTAAATCTACCCCAACCAGGAAGTTTTGGTTTAAATCACGCTGCTGATACGGATTAGATACGGCAAAATCAAAGAAAAGTTCTCCGTCTTTTAATCGGACGGTCGGCAACGCGAGTTTCCCGCAGTACCGTGGCGGAATATTGAACCCAACCCCAACCCAATGACCGTCTATCACCATCGCCAAAACGCCCGGTTCCAACCATTTTGCGTAATACTGTCCGGCGAAGCCTAAATTCATGCGATATGGAACGGTCGGCGGTCTATCGTTTGCAGTTCGTTTCCATCCGGCGGAAACATAACCATCATATTCGCCATTCGATGCGTCACGTCTGGCTTTCCAAGACCTGAGAATTTCTACAACGTGCCCACGGAACAGGAATTCAAATCTGGATGAGCCAGGCTTCCCCTTTAACACCACACCTTTAGGTAGTTTTATTCCTAAATAATGCCCCGCAGCGGCTGGTTTCAGGTGAGAGAATTCCTCTATTTCTCGAAAAATCCCGTCTTCTAAAGAATTTATCTGCCATTCCACCAGGTCGTGCAGGGTTTCCACGTCACGCTTAAGCGAATCGGCACAGTCCAGGATTTCACCGGTTTTAATGTCGGCGAAAAACTTGGGCTTCAGCGTGAAACCCTGCCAGGTTTCATGCCCTGGCATTAATCTTGCCTTCTGCTTTGGCTAGAAACTGCCGCTTTGCAACGTATATTTTTGCTCATGGGAGCTAATATCGTTGCGTTTATTGTCTACGCAGTATGGGACTTCGGTTAGCTATTAATAAAAACTCCCTAAAAGCCGCCGGAATCCGCCCGACCCCATCCGCATTGTCTATGTGGCGTCGAGATAGGCAGAAATATCAAAGTCGAAGAAAAGACGGAGACAAGATGACTTGATAAAAGTCTTGGTCACTTTCCTTAGCTATTCGAGCAGCTAAGGAAGGTGACCAAGACATTATTGAATATATTTTTGGCTTCTAGTAGACAGGAGCCATGTCTATGAGCGCCCGTTTCGTTATGTCGGAGCGGGTGCCCCCGCACACGAGAATATCACGTCACGTTGTCGATAACCTCCGAGTCTTGAGGTGCCAAAATGACACCTCAAGTTTCCCCCGCCCCTCACGCCCTGAACCGTAAACGGCGGGGAACAACGTCACTTCATCTCTTTCCTGGACTTGCGTGCGGCTAGTACACCGAGCCCGGCCATGGCACCTACCAGTGCGAGGGAGCCGAGGGCGACGCCGGTTTTCGCGAGGGTTCCAGCGGAGGCACGCGGCCCGATGTTGCCGCCGACGTTATTACCTCCGGAGATGTCGGCATCAGGATACCCGTCACGCAGCCCGTCTGGAACCTGCGGGGCATTCTTCAACGCCTTCTCGATTTCTTCCGGGGTGCAGGCCACTATTTTGATGGTTCCGGTCTCAGTAGCCAGGTTCCCGGCTTTGTCGCGTGCCGTGAACTCCGGATGGTAGACGGTTCCCGGTTTCGCTTTCTTGCCTAGGATTCCGAAGAATTGGCGGTCTTTGATGAAGTCGGCGTGGGAGTATTTCAGCCCGTCTGGGGCTCCCGTCGTATTAGTAACTTCCACGGCTCCGTTGCGTGCCGAGTCCAGAATCTGTATCGGATAAGTAAGGTTCACCATTGTTTCGCAGGCGGGCAGGGAGAGCGGCTTCGGCATGACTATCATCGGCGGAGTAGTATCCACCACGTTCACTCTGACCTGTATGTCGGTCTTGTTGCCTGCCGGGTCGGCTACACGCCAAGTAGAATTGTAGACTCCGATGTCACGCGGCTTGCCTTTTAACACACCGTCCTGGCTGAGCTCAGTATTGTCGGGCAGCTTCCCGGACGCCAAAGACACCAGGGGCTTCACGCCGGGATTGTTGTCTTTCACGTTGATTTTCAGCTCTATATCGGTTCCGGCTTCCACAGTCCACTGGATATACCCGTTCACTGTCTTAGAGCCTTCCCCGCCGGTCGCTTTCGGGGCGGTGGTGTCGATGATGTGGAACAGAATAGTAAACCTAGTAATGTTGCCGGACGGGTCTGACAGGGTGGCGTGAGTCGTATAGTCCCCGGTTTTAATCGGGGTGCCCGAAATGGTTCCGCCTTTACGGTCGGGGGCGAATTGCAGCCCGTCAGGCAGCGGCCCGAACTCCAGGCGTGTGGCCTCGCCGGAGTTGTCGCTGGTCTCCAACCTAATCGGGTTTATCGGGAAGCCGACCTCTAACGTGTATTCGGCGTTGTGGTCCCTAGTATCTTTGCCGTCTATCGTGACGGTCGGCGGGGTGGAGTCCGTCACGATAATCACCACGACGGCTTTCGCCTCGTTGCCGGACTCGTCCTTAGCCGTCACGTCAACCCGGTATTCCCCGGGCTTGTCGGTGGAGCCGGTGATGTTGCCGTCCGCGTCAATAGTTACACCGGGCGGCAGTTGCCCCGGATTATCCACATTTACAGTGGTTTTACCGCCGGAGTTGTCGCTGACAGTGATTTTCTTGTTGCAAGGCTTGCCGGTCTCGCATTTGAAAGGGCCACCAGTCACGGTCGGCGGAGTGGTGTCTACTATGCTTATCACAACCTTGTCCGTGTAGGCGTTGCCTGCACGGTCGGTGACTGTGATTGGGAACTCCCGTACTCCTGGGGTGCGGGCTATGACCGTCACTTTCAGAGTAGTAAGCCCCGTGGCGGGGTCATATACAACCTCAGTGGCGATGTTTTGAGTCGCGTTGTTTTGCGGCATCTGCCCCAGTTCTAACGAGGGCGGGAAGCCGTCATTGTCGCTGAATTGCAATTCCACCTCGTTTTTAACAGAGGTTTCCCCGGTTAACTGCGGGTCGCCGACCATAGACGGCAGGGTCTTGTCCAAAACAGTCAGGTAGTACCTGGCACCGACAGAAGTGTTGCCCGACGGGTCGGTCACTTTCACGTCTATCGGGTAAATTCCTGGCTTCTTCGTCATGCCGGAAATCAGCCCGGTGTCCTCGTCATACCCTATCCCTAAAGGCAGCCCGCTGATGTCATACTTCAAGTCGGACTCGGAATTGTCTGTGGCGACAATCTGCCTAGTGTACACGTCCTCCGTGGTGGTGGTGTCGTCATTCAGCACATGCAGCCCGTCGACAACCAGAGGGTTACCGTCTTTGTCTTTGATGATTTCGGGAATCTCGGGCGGGGTCGTGTCGATGACTTTCAGGGTAAACACTTTCGGATTAGTAGAGTTGCCCGCCAGGTCGCGGGAAACCACCGTCATCTTGTTGACGCCGTTGTTCCTGGCCAGCTCCGGCAGAATAGTCCCGGACAGGGTGTAGGACACGTCGTTCCATCCCAGGCCGCGAGGAATCCCTTCCAACGTCACTTTCGGCTTGTTGCCGGAATTGTCCGAAACATTCGGGAACGTGTAAGAGAAGTTGTCCCCCGTGTTCGCGGTCTGGTCGGTGAACGTGATTTGCGGTTCAGTACCGTCCGAAATCGTTACGGTCATCAACTTGTTGCGGACGTTGCCCGCCGTATCTTTCGCGGTGACGGTCAAGCGGTACGGGGTTTGCAGGAACGTGTGCGGTTCTAACCTGCCCGTAATCATCTTCGTGAACTTGTCATATTTCAGGCCGTCCGGCAGCGGACGAGAGAAAGACACGTCCGGATTAATCCCGGAATTGTCGCCCGTGACCAGCTCGAAACTGACCTCCCGGTTAACCTGCCCAGGCTGCGGCTCCAGCCGGTCTGTTAAGCCCGCGAAATCGGTGGTGCCGATGTCCGGCTCCGTGCCGTCCGTCACAGTAATCCGGAAAGACTCCGAGGACTTGTTGATTTCATGCGTCGGGTGCCCCGGAATGATGGTATCTTCGGCGTTCACCGTCACGTCAAAAGTTTTCCCGGTTTCCGACGGGTCAATGTTCCCGGAGATACCGGATTTCGTCCAGGATAATCCTTTCGGCAGACCGGTCACTGAACTGACGATATACACCCCGGAATTGTCAGTGATTTGGAACGGAATGCTCACCCGGTTCTTGCCGGGCGTGATTTTAGAGTCCGTCTTCAGGGTTTTGTCTGAAATGGGCTGGATGACCGGAGCGGTGGTGTCGGAGACATGGATGTTGAACTTACTCACCGTTCCTCTACCGGTTGTATTAGCCCTCTCGAAACTCACGGTAACCGGGTAAACCCCCGGCTTTTTCGCGGTGCCGCTGAATGCAACAGTGACCCCACGCTGGTCGGAGCCGGAATCCCTGGTCACTGTATAGGTGACGCCTTGTGGCAAACCGCTTGCTGTGGCCGTAATTGGGGTGGCGTTGACGCCACTATTATCACCCGTCGCCGAGGCGTGGATAGAATACGGCTTCATGTTGGGCGACCCGGTGCGGTTAGAACGGGGCGGGTCGCCCTGCCAGGGAGGGCTTGGAGCGATGGTTCCTTGTGCCGGGACGGGTTCTTCCGGGTTTATAGTATCGGGCGGTGATGTTAGCGAACCTGGCGGCGATGTCTTGCCGGCTGGAGTTAAGGTTGGCTAGTTCCTGACGTGCCTTCTTGGCTCGTGCCATACCAATCTTGGTTTCGTCGCGGTCGTAGTTGGAGGTGTAGAGATTGTAGCGTTTCTGCTTCAAGACTTTCCTAGTTGTTCCGTTCAAAGACCAGCCGGGGGTATCCTTGCTTTTCCTGGAGTTGGAGATTACCCGGGAGGTCGCACCGAAATTGGCGTGGCAGGCGGCAGTACAGGTCACGCCTTCCACGCATTTGGGGCAAACCAGCTCTTTCGCTGCCTTGTCCAGACGGCGGTAGTGCTCGTTGATGAGGGTCGGGTCGTATTGCTGGGAGATAAGGAATTGTCCCCAGGATTTCGCGGAGTATGAAACGTATTTGCCTGTGTACTTGGTGCGTTTCTCGCGTTCCGTACTGTCTTTCACGGGCTCGCATAAAGATTTTTCGCCCCACCCGTGCCCGTGTGAGTGCTGATTCAAAGCGATTTCTGTGATTTTTTCGGGCTTCGTCCCTTCAGACTGTTTCACCCTGAGTACTGCGTGGAGATGCAAGGCACCACGTGCTTGCCATTCCCATACTTTGAAAAAATCCAGGGACGGGTATTTTTCTCTCAATGCCCGATAAGTGTTGCCCCAAAGAGAGGCAGCAGACTTGTTCCAGGCAACCTGCCCTGCATAATCGTAGGAATCCGGGTCTAACGGGACTCCTTTGAACCCCAGGTCTTCCGGGGTGTGGATTTTGCCGCAGCCGCATATTTTCAGTTTGTCGTGGTCTTTAGGGACGTAGTGAACTGCCCCGAACGAGGGTGCGGTGAGCGTCAGGAAATAAAAAACATAGCCTTCCAATGCCTCTGCGGGAAGATTTTTCCCTGGCAGGCAGCCGCTGTAGCTGATGACCAACCAGTCACCCCTGTACAGGTAGGCACAATGAGAACAGACTGAGACGAGGCGAGAACCGCAATTGTAGTATTTCCCTTTAATGATGCGGGGATTCGAACAGAACTTATTAGCTTTCCTGTACAGTTCTTTCGCTTTGGATGCCTGATTGTTAGACATTCTCCCCACCTTCCCAGAAGTACATGTAGAGGCGGGTTTTCGGGCGGGAAACCGCCACATGCTGCAAATTCCTTTCTTGGAATCCCGTGAGTACGCTGGGGTGTACCAAGCTTCCCATGGCTATGGCGTGCACCGAGTCCCATTCCATGCCTTTAGCGGAGTGAATCGTGGAAAGAATCACCGTCCCTCCCTTGGTCGTGCGGGGTGCGGGGGCGGTGAAGTCTGGCTCGTCGTCGGGGTTGTTTTGTCGGTAGAGAATCCCAGCAGTGTCAAGGATTTTTCCTGCCCTGCGTAGTTCAGCATGGGTAGGGGCGAGCACCGCAACGGTTCCCGCCTCCCGGCTGGAACGTATGTTGTCTGCGAAAAGCCTGTCCCAATCCTTATTGCCGGGGTCATAACTGTGACGTTCCACTCTCCCAGCGAGCCTGGGATTCGCGGCAGAAACGGTTAACCCGTCGGTACGGGCACGGTTGACCACCTCTAGAATTTCAGGAGCGGAACGGAAGCAGGTCGTCAGATGGTATTCTTCCCATCCTGGGTCGGTGAACCAGGGGATTCCTGCCCCGGAGTAGCCGAAAATCTCCTGGCACGGGTCGCCCACTATGACCAAGCGAGAGCCCCCGGCCAGCAGCCGGATAAGGTGGGCGAGCAGCGGGGTCAGGTCTTGGGCTTCGTCCACGATGACCGTCTGCCAACGTTGGGATTGTGCCTTGAGGAAGTCCGGGTTGTTTTCCAAGAGCAACACCGCGAGATACACCCACATGTTAAAAGTGGCAAGCCCATTTGCAACCATTTGGCTGTAAAGGGACTCGGTTAATCGTGGGAGTTTCGCCGCTGCCAGGGTGGAAGACGAAGACGCGAATCCTTCCAGGGAGAACTCTCTGGCCAGCAGGAAATCCAAGCCTTTAACGAGGATTTTCCGGTTGCTTGAACTGTTGGGAACACCAGCATCAACCAGGCAGTCGCCAGCCAGTTCGTCAATTGCTTCTTCATGGTTGATTTCAGGGATTTCAATGCCCGGAAACACCCGCAGGATTTCCAACGCCAGGGAATGAACTGTCCGTACTTCTACCAGAGGATTCATGATACGGCTATAAAACTCCCTGGCGGCAGCGACAGTATAGGCAAGCACCAGGCAGCCCTCCGGGTTTCGCCTGGCTAGCTCGGCCATGGTGTGAGTCTTGCCGGTGCCACCACCAGCAAGAACCCGCACCCGGTCAGCCGTGGATGCACAAACTGCTTCTTGTTCCTGGGTCACAGTGCCACTTCTTCCTCTGCTGCTTGTTCCGCCTGTTCAGCGAAACGGGTCAGGACGTACTGCGGGACGTAGTAGAACTTCACGTTGTGCCTGAGTCCGTCGTCTTCCAGCACTACTGCCTGGCCGGGATTATCCGAGGGGATGGTGTATGCCAGGGAAAGAGTATTTTCAGCCGGATACCCAAGGACCGCTTGTTCCGCCTCGCGGGTCGCCACACGGAAACAAGCCCGGATGCCGATGTTGTCCCTAATACTGGTGGGTATGGCGTCGGCGGTGGGTTTCTGGGTCATGAGCATGAGGAATACCCCTGCGGAGCGTCCCCGCTTCACTAAATCCGCGACGAGTGCGGTAATACGCTCCAGTTTGTCTTTATCCTCTTTCGATGCCCCACGCGTGTCGAACAACGTTTGGCATTCGTCAATCACCAGGCACAGCACCGGGCATGTCGGGTCGGGTATCGTGTCCCAAAAAGCAGGCACGCCGTAGCGTTCCAGCATGGTTTCCTGCCGGTGTTCCATTTCCTGAACCAGGTCTTCGAGCAGATTGATGACCTGGTTCAGACTACCGGTGCCGCTGATGAATGTTTTCGCTGAGTGTTTCGCCCAAGACCATTCCGCCCCGCCTTTGCCGTCGATAATGTGCACTTCCGCATTAGGAGAGGCAAGCAGCGACCCGACTATCACCTGGGCACCGCTGGTTTTCCCGGAATTTGGCATTCCACCAGCCAGCATCCCCGGCTGGTTACGCAGAATGAGCCGGTGCTTGTACCCGAAATCGTCAATGCCGTATTCAATGCCGCAGTCATCCAAGCTGAACTTAGGGAAATCCGCGAGCATATAATTCTGCCTGATAGGTGCCTCCATATCAGGCTGCTTCAAAAACCGGATGACCCAACGCCCTGTCCTGTCGTCGTGCTCCAGCAGCTCGAAATCCCTGGCACCAAACCGGGCAAGATGCTTGCGTATCAGCACCAGCACCATTGCGTCATCCCCCCCAGCAGCCCAAGGGCAAATGAACTCCCACAAGTCGCCGGCAAGCCTCGCTTTGCAATACTCCGCGTCGCTCTTAGACACCAGCTCGCACGCGGCAAGAGCCTCCCTGCCCCGGCGTACAGCCCGTTTCTGATAGGCACGCCAAACGTCGCCCAACACCGGCACCGCATACCAGAACTGAGGAACAGCCAGCCCCGCCAGGAACAAGACCCCGGCAGCAATACCTACTACTTTGATGCCAGCCCAACTGAACGCAGGCTCCACAAAAACCCATGCAAGCAGCAACACCGGCAGCCACAGACAGGTGACCCAGATTTTAGACAAAACCCAGAACGATAACCTATTGATAAACTTTGTCGTATTCATTTTCATCTACTCCTTTTCGTAGAGAAATTGTTAATAATTGGGAGATAGAAACCTCCCAGGGGATTTGAGTTGGTGGGGGGCGACCGGAACAGTTAGCTACAGCCGCCCCCACCGGTGAGGCGGATGCCTACTATTTCTGCGAAGGTGTCGATTGGGCAGTTGCCTTTATCTGCTCGAAAATCTTCACGGCAGACGGGCCCGGGACAAGCCGGTCGCAGCCGATGATTTTCACTCGGACAGACCCGTAATCCCCGCCGGACAGCTCAGCCTTCATAGGCTTAGACGAAGTGAGGACGACAGTCCCGCCGACAACAGCCGGTTCAGAGACCTCTTCGGGAAGCTCCACCGTGACTTCCGTTGGCTCCTCGCCAATCATGGAGACACCAGAGAACCTAGCCTGCGGCCGCCCCAAGGCGTCCAGCAGCCTTTTCTCAGTGCGTACCCCGCCCTCATACACAAAGGCAGGACGTGGGCCGCTCATTACAACGAGCGGCGAGTTGGTTTCAAATGGAATCGTAGCCATTGTTCTTTTCCTTACTGCTTAGGGGAACAACCCTCTTGGCTGCTCCATTGGTGGTTAATATCGCTCGATTTGCCCCTGGAAAGCGAAGAGTCATTAGACGGGGTGCTGGGGAGCAAGTTCGCTGATGAGGATGCATTCTCCGAAATTTAAAAAAACAATAATGAACGACGAAAGCCTTACCCAACAGGCGGTCTGCCTTAGCCCTACGGGCACGGCAGCCCGCCACACCCAAAAGCTTTCCCGCACTCGCTGCCGTTTCTTTACTCGAAGAACGGCACCCCAGGCCACACAGCCCCCAGCCGCCGCAACCACACACCCGCCAGCGGAAACCCGCAGCATTCCCGCAACAGAGGCATACATCGCGTGTTCCGCCAACAGAAAGAGCAGAACAATGCAGCCATCCATTAGGGAACAACCCGCCAGCCCGGGGAATGCCAGCCCCAGCCCCAGCCACAGCAAGCAGCAGGTAAAAAAAGGTGCAGTTATCCCAGAGAAAGGAGAAACAGACCTCAATTTCCGCCGCTTCCAGCCAAAAAACCGGGTTCCTTGCCAGGCGGAAATCGAGGCCTAAAGGAAAATCCCAAGACCAATATCGCCCCACCAAAAACCCAAGACTAGGCGCCAACCCGCACTTTCTAGAATGGTCGGGTGACTGGGAACCTTAAATATGCGGGGATATGGATAAACAAACACCTCGCAGTTTATTAACCGTGAACACGCAAATGTCCGGATGCATATCAGAGTAAGACACAACACGCCTCCTTTCTTTATTCGTCAACTCCATGCATTCCTCTCACATGGAACATTTACCTGTTGCCCTTTCGTGTAATAAATGATAAATGCACATTGTGGATAAATAAAGGAGCATAAAAAGAGAGGCTTCGAAACCAACCGGACTGTACGCAATTAGTTTGAAATTGCACTCATTTTTTCGGCAATGGCGGCGTCGCGGTCTTGGGTAGCGTGCTGGTATATCATGACAGTCTCTGCATTGGCATGACCAGCCCGATGCATAAGCTCTGCCAAGGTTGCCCCGGATTGGCCAGCCAAGGTAAGCCCGGAGTGGCGAAGTCCGTGGAAGGTAAATCTCTGGTCTAAGTCAGGAACTGCTCTCTTGGCCTTAGCGAAATGGCCATTCATAGATTTGTTAGAGTACCACTTGACTAGCGAAGCGGGAGAGTGAACCAACAATGATTCTTTATCCGGGGCAACGTACTTGGCTATGTGCCCCTTTAAATCAGCGACAATTGTTGGCGGAACCGCAATGTCCCGGATACCGGCTTCACTCTTCGGCGGACCAACCGTGTAACCGAAGCCAGCGGCATATTGCACAGCACGGGTAACGCTAATGACCGCTTTTTCTCCCTTGAACCGAACGTCTTTTCGGCGTAGTTCAGTTATCTCTCCGAAACGGAGGGAACACCAGAACGCTAACAGTACAGCAATCCTATATTCGTCCGGCATAGCCTCAGCAAGACGACTAACCTGGTCGCAGGTCGCCACAATGTTGCGGTGATTGTCGGTCGTGGGCTTCTTTGACACAGCACCCTTGACATGAACGGGAGAAGCGTCAATCAGCCCTTCATCAACCGCAGCATTCATCAGGGCAGAAAATACGCGGTAGGTAGATTTCCTCGCACCCAGCTTCTTCCCGTCAAAGCTATTATACCAATCCTTCACCTGCTGGTTAGTTATGAGATTGATGAGCATATCTCCGAAGGTGTCCTCAAGGTGGGCTTTGAAACAGGATTTATACGATTGAATCGTCTTTGGCTTCATACCGCCCTCCTTCTCTCTCCTAGCTAGATAGGTTTCCTTCCATTCCTTGAATGTGGGAACGTCAGCTTTGACCGGGCTCAGTTCTTCCTCAGCTAACTCAGGGTCAATCAATCCCTTAGCAATAGCCACCTGTTGAGCCGCCAGCCAATCACTGGCCAACTGCCGATTGGGAAAGGTCTCATCTGCCAAAACCTTAATGCTGCCTTTACGCCAATATGCCCGGTATCGCCCGGACTTGAGCTTCTCTATAGAACCGAAGCCTTTACGAGACTTTCGCTTCTTCTTTGGTTGCTCATCTTCAACAGCAGCTTCTTCAGACATCAGACCTCCCAGAAATCTTAAATCACCCCAACCCGAGGGCTATATGAGGGCTAACGGAATGGAATTCCATGGAAATCATCATACTGTGTGGAAAATATGAAAATCACACAATCGCTGAAATACCGGGCTAAAAACACTGAAACCCTTGGCTTTCCAAGGGTTTCAGATTCAGCTGGCGGAGGATGGGGGATTCGAACCCCCGAGGGCTTGCACCCAACACGCTTTCCAAGCGTGCGCCATAGGCCACTAGGCGAATCCTCCAGGTATGAAACTAAGCCACCAAAAGCAGCAGGTTCTATCTTAGCGGAACAATGCCACTGGGGGCAATTCCCCGGATTCCCGTCCACCGGGCATACCTGAAACCAGATTAAGCTGCTTTCCGGGAAACCTGGCGCCGCGCCCGGGCTGGCACCTCATGAATCCCAAAACAAAAACAAGTCCGCCCCCGCAACCGGACGCGCCAAACGGGTTCGCCACCTTGAGTCGCTTTCCAAGCTTCCCGCCCCCGCAACCGGACGCACCAAACCTACGCCACCGACAGCAGTGACAGCACCCCGCGCGGTGCCAACAAAGCCTGGGACATCACGGCGTGGGAACTTTGGGTCAAAATCCGGCCACGCATATATTCCGCCGATTCCGTGGTGAAATCCGTGTCTTGAATCCGCCCCCGGGCGGCAGCCAGGTTCTCTACGGTCACATTCAAAGTGTTAATCGTGTTTTCAAAGCGACTCATGACCGCGCCCAGCGTTGCCCGCGCGGTGGAAATCACCTCAATCTGGCCGTCAATATTCACAATCGCGCCCTGGAAGGCTTCGTGGCTGGCATCCTGGGGGATTTCACCCAGCTGGGCGTGGGCAATGTCGACCACATCCACGAAAGTCACCGCGATAGTGTCCAAATCCGTCCCGTTGGCACCAATCTGGAATCGCAGCGCATCGGCGGGCTCAACGTATTTATCGCCCAGAATCTTGCGCCCCAAGACCTCGGTGGCTTCGCCGATGCGGCCAATCTCGACGCGAATCGAGTCCATCTCGGTGACAATGTTACCGCGTTGATCCTGATTGGAATCGCTAGCTCCTTGAACCGCCAGGACGCGCATGCGTTGCAACATATTGTGAACGGTGCCCAGCACTCCCTCGGCGGTTTGCACCAGGGAAATTCCGTCTTGGGCGTTGCGCACGGCCTGTTTGCTGCCCAGCAGCTGGGAACGCATGTTTTCGGCCAAGGCCAGGCCGGCCGCATCGTCGCCGGGGTTATTGATGCGCTCGCCGCTGGTCAGTTTCAACAGAGAGTCATTGAGAATCTTGTGGGCGTTGGCCATGTTGCGATACGCCTGGAGTGCCATCACGTTGGTGTTCAAGGAAGAGGTGATTCCGCCCCGGGGTGCTCCCCCGGCTCCGCCCGCCCCGGGGAATACACCAAAAGTGTTGGCCAGGGCGTTGCCCAGAAAATTATTAGCCGGATTCCCCCGCCAGCCGCCGGTCGCGCCCGCACCTAATGAAGCCCGGGGCGAAAAACCGACCGACCGACCGACCGGGATGTCGCCGGTATCACCGAACGCGGGGTCGACGCTAAAGCCCAAGTCAGCGTCTGGGTACGGAAAATCGCCTTCGCCGGAGGTTCTCGCGTGCCCGCCTCGCCGCAGGCCGGTGCCACCGGTTCGGATGCTGCCCGCCGCACCCGAACTGTCCGAGCCCCCGGAACGGTAAGTCGTCGCGATTCCGGCTCCCGCCCCGTCGGTGAAGTCCTCGCCCAGGGATTCCATCACATAGGCCAGGTGGCGAGGCATTCCGGCGGTGTCCACTTCGCCCGACGCAGCGGGTGGATTGGCTGGGGTGCCGGCGCTGGTTGCGCCAGTTACGTTGGCACCACGGGTGCCACGGGTGCCGGATGCGCCGGATGCGCTGGCACCGGCGTTGGGGTTGGGGTTTTGTTCATGAGGTGCCAGGGAATCAGCCTCGGCATTAGGGGCGGGAATCGGGTAGGTAGAGCCGGGCGCTGCGGGAGAATTGCTTCCCGCAGCATATTTTCCGTCCACTGATAAAGTGGCCATAGGCCTACCATCCTTGATAGTTCTAAGAATCCAATCCTTGAATCCAGCGAATCCGGTCTAGACCGGGCAACCAGTTAAATAGTCGCAGCAACCGCCTTTTTTATTGTAAGGCCTATGAAGCAGTAAAAAAGCATTTCGCAAGAAATGTTTAATTGTCCTGACAGTTACCGGGGGTGGGCGGCTAGTCTACCAGCAGTTTTCGTGTCAGAATCAGGTTTAGCACCGCTTGCGAGCTGGTGGTGGCGTGGGGCGATTTTTGGATGGCCACGGCGCAGTTCTTCGCTCCGGCGAGAGGTTCATCCAGGTTCGGATAGTTCCGCATGGCCTCGTCTAGCTGACCTTCAAGAGAGTCCGTCACCCTGCCGATTTGCTCGATTTGGGTGGAAACCTGGTTCAAGGCCATGGACACCAGGGTGATGGCGTGTTGCAAGGCGCCCGCGCTGTCCTGGGGGCTCGCCAAGCTGATACCTTTGATACCGTCGCCCCCGTGAGCCAAAAATTCGGCCAGGTTATACAGTTTTGCCCCACCAATCGCCGCTTTGATAACTTTGCCTCCTGGCAGCGATACCGGGAATTCAGTGCCATCCAAGAGGTTCTTGCCTTCATATTTCGCGTCCAACAGGGATTCTTGCAGCCGCTTCAGACCGGCTTCCAAATCTGACTGAGTGGCGGTGTTGTGGCCGGTGACGATTTTCCCGATTCGTCCCAAGTGTTCAATCAGTTCATACAGGACGTGCCCGGCTTTTTGCAAGGCCCCCAGGGAATTCTGGGCTTCCGCGAGACAGCGGCGGGCTTCTTGAATCTGGTTTTGCTCTAAACGGGATTGAATCAGTAATACATCAGCCTGGCGGCATCGGGGGAAAGTCCGCAGCAAGTCCAGGCGCCGCGCCGTCCGCGCTTTCGCTGCTTCCCGCGCTAACAGTCGCGATGAAGCCGCACTGGATCGGATGCCCATTTGCTTTCCCCCCTTTCTTTCCTGAAAGCTGTGAATTTTGGGTTTACCCAGGCCAGCTAGCTTTCGGCTCAATCCTGTCACCCTTTCACGGTTCAAATCTGTTCGTTCAATGATAGCATCCTGAATGATTCCTGGGAGTGGTTTAATGGGGATTATGGCTAAAAAGATTGCTGATGACCAGGGATACGCCGCGCTTTGTGCATACATTTCAGCGATAGCGGCGGGGACGCTTGCGGGGAATAGTCCGCACGACGCGAACGAAGCGGGTACTTCGGGTGCCGTGCCCCGGAATACGGTGGCGATGGCGGTGCGGTGGACGCTCCAGGTGCTGGCCGAGCGGGCTCCCGGGCATGCGGTCGAGGTTCGGGTGCCGCCTTTCGGGGCGGTTCAGGTTATGGCTGGCACCGCGCATCGGCGGGGCACTCCCCCGGCGGTGGTTGAGATGTCGCCCTCGACTTGGCTCGCTTTGGCGGTGGGTCGCCTTTGTTGGGCGGATGCATTAGGTGCCAACCAAATCAGCGCTTCGGGGGAACGGGCGGACTTGTCCGAATTATTACCCTTGAATCAAGATTATGGACACATAAGCCAATTAACACAATAGCACGAAACGCATGACCTCAGGTCACAGGCTTATCTTGACGTCAAGATATCTGCTTTTCGCCCTTATATGCCCATCGCTTAAAGCTACGACAACAACCGCAACGCCGACGAAGCGGCCGTGTTAGCTTGGGCACGATACGCCACGCGGGCGGAATTAAGAATACTGTCCTTGGCCTGTGCCGCAAGATGCGCGGCAGTCTCGGGTTTACCTTGAACCTCAGGACTCATCAGGGGGGAACTGTGGGTCATGGCTTCCACGGCGGATTCAGCCGCCTGGGTCAAACCGGTGCGAACCTGCGAGACGGCACTGCGGGCAATATCAATCCCTTTGCCAATGGCCTCGCCCTGTATCGGGTTCAAGTGCGCCCCGTGAGCCGCCAGGAACCCCGCAAATCCCTTCAACCCCAGGCCTTCGGTGGTGAAGCCTTTACCATTGGGCAGGGTCGCGTCAATCGTTACTTTGGTTTCGCCCGCTACCGAAAAGGTAGCGCGGAACTTCCCGTCCAGGGTTTGGTGTCCAGCAAAGGATTCCTCGGTGGCGATTTTATCCAAGAAATCGGCGAGTTTCCCGAATTGTCCCGCTAGTTCCCGCCGGTGCGAGGCACTCAGACTGCCGGGGTTGTTCAAGGTAGAGACGATTTGTCCCATTCCGCCCAGCACCAGTTCGGTTTTACTCAGGGAATCGTTGACCGCATTGGCGGTGGTAACCGCCGCCTGAGCAGTTTGCGCATGAAGGTTCGCGCGCGAAACCTCGGCTCGGGTAGAGGAAGTAGGGGAAACCGAAACCTCGTCGCCGGCTCCGTCTATCTTGATGGGGCGACCGGTGCTGGCCACGGTGCGCCCGACGAGCGGCGCAACTCCCTTGGACGAGCTAAGCGCCCCGGCCTGAGCGGAAGCGGGTTTTTGGTAGGTGGTGGGCTTGAAGTTGGGGCGCGTCGCAACGGCATTAGACCAGGGATTGGCCAGGGTATTCGACTGGTAGAGTCCCAAGCCGTTTAGCTGCATAATCTGCGCTCCTTAATGCTAACCGCCCTCGGGCATCTGTCACATCAGACACATGCCCGCTCACACTAGGCTATTCTACGATGCCACTCCTCATAATAATAGAAACAAAACGCACTTGTCTTGACATTTAAGGGGAATTTCGGCTAGCACCTCATGAACCCGCACGTCCGAGCCGTCAAACAGCTTAGGCGCGTCGAATCCGTTGTCACGGTACTCTCAGCGGCGCACTTACTTGCACCGCCGCCGCAGCCGCAGCCGGCTCGGACAGCAAAAACGCCGGGGCATCAAACCCTGCCGAGGCGAAAGTCCCCGCCACCTCTTGTACCACCGGCTCAACCGCTTCCTGTTTGACCAAGGCAATCGCGCAACCACCGAAGCCGCCGCCCGTCATGCGCGCCCCATACGCCCCGGCCTGACGCGCCGCTTCGACCGCCGTGTCCAACTCGGCACAGGTTACCTGGTAGTCATAGCGTAAGGATTCATGAGACGCATTCATCAAATCACCCAGCACTTCGGGGTTCCATGCCCCCCGCAATTCCGCCACAAAATCCCGGGTGCGTTGGATTTCAGTCAACACGTGCCTGGTGCACCGATGCACCTCGGCGGCAGTGGGGGAATCACCCAACGCGGTGTGCAGACGCGAGAGGATTTCCGCAAACTTTGCGGGGCTGCCAACAGCCGAAGCCCTCGGGATGCCACCCGGCGAGTCGAGCCCGGTGGACATGGCTGGCGACGATGCTTTCACCCCTGAATCCGCTAGCAAATCCCCCAAAAATTCGACCCCCAAGGCGGCGGCCGCCACCTCGCAACTGTGGCGGCGTTTCGCGTATTGACCGTCAGCCAAGTCATGATGCGCCTTGGTGTCAATCACCAGCAGTTCCAAACCCCGCGCGGCCAAATCAAACTCGACCGGTTCGGCATCAAGCGTGCGGCAATCTAGCAAAATGACATGCCCCGGGGAACATAACAGCGCCGCTGCCTGATCTAGACCCCCAGTGGGTGCCCCCACATAGAAATTTTCGGCGCGTCGCCCCGCGTCAAGCAAAACATGACGTCCCGCAACCGTGTCGGACAGCCCTAAAGTCAACAGGTCATCAACTCCCACCGCCACGGCGCATTCCAACGCCGCCGAGGAAGACAAGCCCGCCCCCAACGGCACGCAGGAATCAATCGCCACGTCAAAACCCGGGAATTCCCCCACGCGATTCAGGACGTCCTCTAGCCCCAGAACCGTTCCCCCGACGTACGCCCCCGGTCCGGTGAACACCCGCGAACCGTCGTCTCGGCTGGCATCGGTCAGGGATTGCGATAATTCATCCAAATCCAGGTCTATCGGCTGGCTCATCTGGGCAGACACCACGCGCATCCGCCGGTCAGAACGCGGACGCATCGCGGCGTAGGTCGCGTGCGGCAAGGCTAAAGGCAGCGCCACCCCACCGTTATAGTCCGTGTGCTCCCCGATTACGTTCACCCGCCCCGGCGCACGGTAAGTTCCAGCGGGTTTATCCGCAAAGGCCAGGTGGAACAGTTTCGCGGCTCGGGTAGCCCCTTCATGAGGTGCATACGGCACAGCGAACTGCGGGTCAAGGACAGTGTTCATACCTATTTCCAATCGATTGGACCGTTAAGACCGCGAAAAGCCCCGAGTTTCACGCATTCTTGGGCGGCTTCGCGGGTACGGGCGGCAATCAATTCCGGCGTGGTATCCGAAATCCAAGCTCCCATGCCAGATTCCGAGCCGGCCAAGTATTTCAGTTTCCCCGGTGCCCGCTGGAACGAGAAGAATTCGTTGTGCAATCCCAACAACTGGCGTCCATCCGCCTCTAAGATGGGAGCCTGGTGCCAGGCGGAAATATAGTTAACCGCAAGATATTCCCCCGCAGCATCACGGTGGAAGTGATTGGCTACAATCAGCATCCGCAGGTAAATATCAGCCAAGGCCGCGCGCTGGTGTTCATCCAGTTCCGGGAAATCCGCCACGATTTGCTTTGGTACCAAGTGGAATTCTATCGGCCAGCGGGCGGCGACGGGCACATACCACACCCAGTATTCATTTTCGGCAATCATACGGGTAGCGGCGTTGATTTCGGCCTCGCGTACCGACTTAATCAGATTCACCCGCCGGTTTCCGGTTCTTTCCACCAAGGCTTTAGCTTGACGCAGCATCGCCTCGGTTTTCGGGGTCAAATAAGGATAGGCATAGATTTGTCCGTGGGGATGGGATAGGGTCACCCCAATGTCTTGGCCATGGTTTTCAAAAACAAAAACTTGTTTGATTTGCGGCAGCTCCGACAGCGCAGCGGTGCGATCCGCCCAAGCTTCGATAACGGTACGCATCCGTCCCGGTCCCATTTCCACCAGATTCGTGTGCAAGTCTGAGCCAAAGCACACCACTTCACAGCGCCCGTTGGCGGGGGCTTCCAGGAAAAGCGGTTCGTCATCTACTTGGTGTGGGCTTGGCACAACCGCTGCGGTTTCAGGGGTTTCCATCAGGGATGGGAAACGATTTTCGAACACCACTACGTCATAGTCTGTATCGGGAATCTCTCCGTCTTGGTACTTTGCCCCCGGACGGGCTGGTCCCAGTGGGTTGGCATCGGCTGGTGGTAAGAAGGTGCGGTTCATCCGATGGGATGCCATCGGAATCCAGTCGCCAGTCAGCGGATCGCGGCGCATCACCGGTCCGGTGACAGGATGGCCGTCGACAGGTTCGAAACGATCCGGCAGGGGGCGCGGGTCATCGAGTCGACGTGTTTTCTGGCCGGTCACATACGGTTCAGAATCATCGAAATAAAACAGGTCACGGCCATCGGCGAGTTTCATTGCAGTCTTACGCACAATAATATTAATCCCTCCATCCACCTGAGGTAGCCTGGGTATATCCTAGCTTTTCCGCCCGCTTTTTCGCACTGTTTTCCCATGTTAGGTAAGAATTACCCTATACCACACCAGCCCCCACGCGGCTGTGACCTGCGATAATACCGGTCTTATGTCCGCTTTTCGCGGGCTGTGAAACTTTACCGAACACTAAGTGTATGGACACATAAGGTCAATAAAACTTGGTATGTCACTTACTTAAAAGCCCCCTGACCTGGGATTTCACCCACGGCGAGCCGGTCGGAATTGGCTTAGGTGTCCATACTCCCGGCACGGCACTAGACTAAGTCCATGAACTTCAACAACATTTACACCCATGGTATCGCGCGCGTCGGTGCCGCTACCTTCGAAGTCACTCTGGGCGACCCCCAGGTCAATGCTGGCAAAATAATCGAGTTGGCGCGTGCCGCTGCCACCGCCCACGTCGCGGTGCTGGTGTTTCCGCGCGACTGCCTGGCGGGAGCCACCGTGGGAGACTGGGGAGGCAACACTTCGGTCACCACAGCTACAGGCGCGGCTTTACGCCAGATTGCTCAAGAAACCAAGGATTTAGGGCTGTTACTGGTGCTCGGCGCGCGGCTGGCCGGCCAGTCGCGCGCCCTGTTCATCACCGACGGGACGGTGCACGATGCCGCAGAATCACCCCTTGGTTTCACCGCCTCTAATCTGGCGGGACTACGGGTATTGCCGCTGGTGGGCGAGGATTTGTTGGGGTCTTATGCGGCGCTAGCGACTCGGGTATCGACATCCGGTTCTGGCTCGATTCTGCCCGATAAATCAGCGTCTAGTGAATCTGACATGGTGGCCGGGACACCACTTCCGACTGCCCCCACGCTGTTGGTACAGCTAGCAGCTCCAGTGCGCACGGTTGGTGCCTTGCGTCGGCTGCACCGCGCGGCGCGGGAACTCTCGCGTTCGACCGGAACAGCGGTGGTGGTAGCGGCGGGTTCACGAGGCGAATCCTCTACCGATAGCACTCCCCTAGCGGCGGGCTTTGTCTCTTGTAACGGTTCAGTGCTAGCCGCCGAAGAACATCTGGGAACGGCCGGTCTGACCTTGGCTGATGTGGTGCTGCCAGAACTCTTGGCAACTCGTGGCGACACGGCCTGGGATTATCCCTTTGGGGGTAACAGCGAGAATTTCCGGGTTGACGTGGATTTGGATGCCAAGATTCCCCTGTTAGAGCCACCCGCCCAACGGCCCTTGGTTCCGGGTTCGGCCAGGCGGTATCGCGCAGAGTTGCGCGAGGCTTTCGAGGTTCAAGTCGCAGGTCTCATGAGGCGCTTGTCGGCCGTGCGGGATGCAAATATAGTTCTGGGTCTGTCCGGGGGTCTCGATTCCACCCTGGCTTTGCTGGTGGCCGTAGCCGCCAAGGCCGGGCGTTTCGAATCCCAAACCGGGCGCGAGGCCGGGGAGAGCCCCGTGGCCGGGCTGGCACCTCATGAAAACGAAACAATCCCCGCCAAGACGAGCCCCACCCCCGTCACCAGCGCGAACCCGGCAAACCTGAAATTGGCAACAAACGGCAACGCCGCAGACCAGACAGCCAACACCCCGGACGACTGGCGGCGGGCAATCCTGGCTTTTACCATGCCGGGCTTCGCCACCTCTGCTGGCACCAAAAATGCGGCGCTGCGCCTGGCCGAAGCGCTGGGCGTGGACTGCGAAACCATCGATATTCGCGCCACCGCCACCGAAATGCTGCGCACTATGGGGCATCCGGCCGGGTCGGGCGAGCCGGTCTATGACGTGACTTTCGAAAACATCCAGGCCGGGCTGCGAGCCGACTACCTGTTCCGCCTGGCGAACCAGCGCGGCGGATTCGTGCTGGGCACCGGCGATTTGTCCGAGGCGGCGCTGGGCTGGTGCACCTACGGGGTGGGCGACCACATGAGCCACTACGGGGTCAACGGCGGGGTGCCAAAATCCATGATGCCCGACCTGATTCGCGTCGCGGCGCGGGTGCTCTGCGAGCGGGGGCTGGTGGGCGACGAAGCTCGGCTTCATGAGGTGCTAGCCGAGGTTATCAGCGCCGATATCACCCCCGAGCTGATTCCGGATCACGCGGACGCGGGCGGGGTGGAACAACACCAAACCACCGAAGGCGCGATTGGACCCTACCTGCTGCATGACTTTTTCCTGTACCACACCCTGCGGGGCGCCAATCCACGCCTGGTGGCTTTCCTGGCGGTGGCGGCCTTTACCCGGCAGGCGGCGGGCGGTGACGCGGCGGGAGCCCTCCCCGCCTCACCGACCGGTGGTTCCGCTAGCCCAACGGATGAAAACCACCCGGTAAACTCCGAAGTGAACCGCTATTTCAGCCGCGAGGAAATCCTGGAGTGGCTGCGGGTATTCTATCGGCGTTTCTTGACTCAGCAGTTCAAACGCACCGCAATGGTGGCCGGCCCGGTTATCTGGGAGGGCATGTCTTTGTCACCTAGAACCGGCTTCCATTTCCCCGCCGACCTGTCCCCCGAAACCGCGCTGGCCGAACTTGGCGACCTGTAGCGCGTGAACGCCTCTTAACCATCCGTCAAAACCTGGTACAGACCAATGGTGTGAGCAAAGCGGGGGTGGCGCCACGCGCCACCCCCGCACAGTCTTTGTTTTCGTTGCTTGTTTAGCTTTGGCTTTGCCGTTTTGGCCGTTTTGGCTCGCGGCTGGTGTCTGGTGCTTTGCCGCTCGGTGCTCTGGGGTGGCACAAGCACCTCGTGAAGCCGAGGGGCACAGCTAGCGCTGGTTACGGCGACCGCGCAGATAGACCACCAGCAGGGCGATGAGCAAAACGACCAGGGCGACGAACAGCCAGTTCGGCACGCCGGAAAGCAGGCGCGTCGCGCCGATTTCCAGGGCGACTTGCTGTTCGACACTCAGAACCGAGATTGACAGGGCACCACCGCCGAAGAAAATCATGATGACACCCAGGAACATCAAGACGATGCCGGAGATAACCGAGCCGCGGGTGGTGGGGCGACCGAAAACCGTGATGGGGCGTGGGCGGACGAGGTTTTTGGGGATGCGATCCCAGAAGAAAGCCAGAATCGCGACGGGGGTGTACATGCCGGCGGCGAAGCACAGCATGATGAAGAATCCGACGATGGGGCTGCCGCCGCTGACGACATAGACGGAAATTGCGCCGGTGATGTGCCCGGCACAGCCGGTGGAGGCCAGGCCATAGGCCAGACCGAGCAGGAATACCGCTAGGGGCGAGGTCTTGTCGCGAGGGGCGTGCTGGCGGGCGGCGCGCGCGGCGCGGCGTTTTTCAGGTTCCAGGGCGTAGGCGATTTCTTGCCAGGAGGGAGCGGGGAGAGCCAAGGCCTGCCACAGGCCAAAGATTATAACCGCGATGCCGCACCACAGGGTGATGGTGGCGCGACTGGCGGCGAGTTGCGCGCCGATTGCACCCAAGGCTACGCCCAGCGGCAGCAACCCGGCCAGGAGCCCCACGAAGAAAACGAGGATTCGTGACAGCAAGGTACGGCGTGACGCGAAAGCGTAGGCGAAGAACGAGGGGATCAGCAGGGCCGAACACGGCGAGAATAGCGTTAGAACGCCGCCGGCATAGGCTACCGCTAGTGGTAGCGCATCCATTTTATTCCTCCTGTAAAGTGGATATTCCAGAACATGAATAGCATAGCACCGGGCGCCAACGCGCTGGTCGCGAGGTTGGCGCGAGCCGTAATATCTAGCTTAGGACATCCTAAGGAATCGCGGGATTCAATGCGTGGCCAAGTATTTTTGGTACTTGATAGTGTTCGCGAAATATTCCGTGGGGTAGGCTCCGGAGATAACCGAGTCGCCAACAATGAAGAACGGCGTGCCATTGATGCCGAGTCGGCGAGCCGAGCGACTTTCGTCTTGCATTTGTTTTTCGGTTTCGTCACTGGTCAAATCGGTTTTGAATTTCTCGATATCGGGCACGCCAGCTGCTTTAGCCATTTCAGTCACAGATTCTTTGGTGTACTCGGCATGGTTGCCTTCCCCGGCCGCCCCATAGGCAGCATGGACAAATTCCCAAAGCTTGCCTTGCTTCCCGGCCGCGATAGCCCCGTGGGCGGCGATGTCCGAACGGTATTGTTCAGCAAAAATCACCAGGTTCACCCACTGCAGTTTCACGTCCCCGGCGGCCGCGAGTTCCTCGAGGGCAGGCAAAGTTTGCTGTTCCCAGCGGGTACACATGGGACAAGAGAAGTCGCTCATCACCGTCAAGGTGACGGGTGCCGAGTCCTTACCGAGAGTACGGGTGGGGGCGTCCAGATCCTTTTGGGTTTGTTTCAAGGCTTTCCGGCCGTTTTCCTCGCTGAGGGGAAGGGCGAAGTCCTGGCCGGGAGCCAGTCCGGTTTCCGCGACAAAAGCGGCGAGTTGTTTGGAACCCCCGGTTTTTGCGTCGCTGCTGGTAGCTCCGATTTTCCCCGCGCCGGCGTGATCCGCGCCGTTGCCGACGCTAGCGCGTCCCAGGAAGAACGCTATAACCAGCAACACCAGCACTATCAGTGTGGCCAGGGCGCGCATGGTGGCAACATTGGCCGCCGAGCGGGTGGCAGTGCCGGTTACGTCGGGAGTAAAGCTCGCGTCGGTTCCGTTCGCGGCGCCCATTTCATGAGGTGCCATTTCATCGCGGGAGTTATTCTTCTTTTTCGCCATTAATCCTCCAGGAGTCTCTTACCTGAAACACTATAGCTGAGTTGCTAAATCTACGCGGAATTAAGGCTCGCCCCTCATGAACCCGAAATGGCAACCTAGGCAACCCGAAACCAAGCCTAGCCAGCATTGATACAATGGCAGAAACTCCCTAAACAACTTAGGAAGGCGAAACATGCTTGAGAAGAACTGGCACAAAGACGCGGCGCTGCTCTACGTGATAGTGAACGAAGAAATGGCCTCAAAGGTCATCACCCAGGCCAAACGCCACGGCATTCGCGGCGCCACCGTGATGCTGGGGCGCGGCACCATCAAGAACAAATGGCTGAACCTAATCGGAGTTGTGGATTCCCGCAAGGAAATCGTGATTATGGGGACGGACACAAAAACCGCCCGGGAAGTGATGGCACACCTGAGCGCGCATTTCCACTTCGAGAAACCCAACCGGGGTATCGCCTTCGCCACCGCCATGCAGGGCATGGTCGGCACCGAAGCCGGCAAAAACTGGCCGGAAGCCACCGCGCGACCCCCCGCCGACTGGCAGCTGGTTACCACGATTGTGGAACGCGGCCTCGCCGAGGAAGTCCTCGCCGCCGCAGGACAGGCCGGTTCTCGGGGCGGCACCGTAATCCCCGGGCGCGGCTCGGGCGTAAACCAGACCCAGCAGGTGCTCGGCATGGAGATAGAACCCGAAAAGGACATTGTGTTGATGCTGGTGCCCGCCAAGATTGCCCCGGCGGTAGAGGAAGCGATTGACCAGCGCCTGGATTTGGAAAAACCGAATCACGGGATTCTGTTTACCCAAGATATCATCGCCGTGACCGGCCTGTATCAACCGAGTCAGCCCACCACCCCAGGAAGCGCCTCATGAACGCGCTAAGCGCGAAACTGAAAGAAACAACCCTCTCGGTCGTCCCCATCGCGGTGGTCGTCCTGTTGTTGCACCTGACTTTAGTGCCACTACCGGGCATGATGCTGCCGCGTTTCGCCCTGGGCGCGGTCACCGTGATTCTGGGGCTGTCGCTGTTTTTACTGGGGGTCGACGTGGGCATCGCCCCGCTGGGGCGGGTGATTGCCAACCAGGTCGTGAAATCGGGGCGTTTCACCGTGGTAATGGGGGTGACGTTCGTGTTGGGATTCCTGTTGACCATGGCGGAACCCGATATTCTGATTTACGCCGCCCAGGTCAACAACTTGACCGGCGGGGTGGTCAGTTCCCTGCTGTTGATGGTGGTGGTGTCCCTGGGTCTAGCGGTGATGCTGTGTGTGGGAATGGTGCGGATTTTGCGGATGTGGCGGCTGAAAACCGTGCTGGTTTTGGCCTACGGGCTGGTGGTGGTTTTAGCGCTGGTAGCCCCGGCAGAATATTTGGCGATAGCCTTTGATGCCTCCGGGGCGACCACCGGGCCGTTGACCGTGCCGGTGGTATTGGCGCTAGCCGCCGGGGTCGCCGCGATGAAACGCGATGCTCGCGGCGGCCAAGGCGCCGCCTTCGGGCTGGTAGCGATTGCCTGCGTGGGGGCGATTGTCGCCCTCCAGTTGACAGCTATTGTCTTACCCCTGGGGGATTTGCCCGCCAGTGTCCCCGCCGTTCGCCCCGATACGACCCGGATTATCGAACCGCTCTTGGCGCATCTGCCGCATGAGGCGCAAGCCGTGTTCCTGGCTTTAATCCCCCTGGTGGCCTTGTTCCTGATAGGGGACGTGGCCTCGTTTCGTCTGCCGCGCGCCACACGGGCACGGATTCTAAGTGGCATCGTCATGACCTTCCTGGGATTGACGCTGTTTTTGACCGGGGCAAACGGCGGATTCATGGATGTGGGTCGCCTGGTCGGCTCGCAACTGGCCAAGCACGGGCACCCGGCCGTGCTGCTGGGGGTGGCTTTCGCCCTGGGGTTCCTGGCGGTGCTGGCCGAACCCGCCGTACACGTGTTGACCGAGCAAGTCCAAGACGTGACCTCGGGTTCGGTGCGGCGCACTACAGTGATGGGCGCGATGGCGTTGGGCGTGGGGCTGGCCGTGATGCTCTCGACCCTGCGCCTGGTGGTGGCCGGCCTGGAATTGTGGCACCTGCTGACGGCGGGCTACATTTTGGCTCTGGGGCTGACATTTCTTAGCTCCGAGCTGTTCGGGGGACTCGCCTTTGACGGGGGCGGGGTCGCCCCCGGACCCATGGTCACCACTTTTGTACTGGCTTTCGCTCAGGGTGGAGCCACCGGCAGCCCCGGGGCGGATCCGGTGGTGGATGGGCTGGGACTGATTTCCATGGTGGCATTAATGCCCCCAATCGCGATTCAACTGCTGGGGATTTTGTTCTCGGCGCGAGCGCGGATGCGAACAAACCTGCGCAAACCCCGGGAAGCGCCTCATGAAAGCGACACACCCGGTAACCCCGACAGCCAAGGCAACCCCGACGACCAGGATAACCAAAACAAACCCAACCCCTCCACCCCGGAAGGAAAATAACTCATGCACCAAGTAATCCTGACAATAGTGGAAAAAGGCCGCGCCGAAGCGGTAATCGACGCGGCCGTGAAAGCCGGGTCGCACGGCGGGAGCATCATCAACGCGCGCGGCTCGGGGGTGCATGAAACCGCGAGCCTGTTCGGGTTCAGTGTCGAGCCGGAAAAGGAACTGGTGCTGATTTTGGCCGAAGATACCCGCGTACGCGACATTGTCGCCCAGATTTCAACGGATTTGCGCCTCGACGAACCGGGCAACGGCATTGTTTTCGTCCAGGATTTAGCGCGAGTGCGTGGACTATACCAAGCAAACGGGTAGGCTTAAGGCGTGAGCACAAACCAGGAAACACAGCGCGTATTCATCGGGAAACTGGGCGGCACCACCGTGTTCGACCCCATCGGCGACCCGGTGGGCAAAGTCTATGACGTGGTGGTCTTGCTGCATCGACGCACTCCCCTGGCAATCGGCCTGGTGGTGGAAGTCACCCGGACACACCGGGTGTTTGTGCCGATAACCCGGGTCACCTCGATGAAACCCGACGCAGTAATCACCACCGGGCTGGTGAACCTGCGGCGTTTCCAGGCGCGCCCCCTAGAGACCTGTGTTATCAGCGAGCTTTTAGACCGCGAAGTCAATTTTGCGGATGGTTCGGGGCGGGGACAGGTGATGGATATTGCCATCGAACAGCAACGCGACGGCACCTGGCTGGTGACCCGGGTACACGTCGCCCGCCTGGTGCGCGGGGCTTTCCGCGACCGGCTGGGCGAAAGCCTGACCGTTGATTTGGCGGCGATTCAAGGCCTGGGAGTGCGCGGCACAGACCAGGCCGCCGACACTTTGCTGGCCAACCTGGGGGAAATGAAACCCCCGGATATGGCCGAAGCCCTGCACGATTTGCCGGAAACCCGCATGGTGGAAGTCGCCGCCCAGTTGCCCGACGGGCGCCTGGCCGACGTACTCGAAGAACTGGAGGAACACGACCAGGTCAAGATTGTTTCTTCCCTGGAACCGGAACGTGTCGCGGATGTTCTAGACGTGATGCAACCCGACGATGCGGCCGACCTGGTGGCTGAGTTGCCCCGGAAACTGGCCGCTGACCTGTTGGAGCTAATGGAACCAGAGGAAGCCAAGGACGTGCGCCGCCTGCTGGCCTATGACGAAGAAACCGCCGGCGGTTTGATGACCACCGAGCCAGTGGTGCTGGCTCCTGATGACTCCGTGGCTACCATGCTGGCTCATGTGCAACGCCGCGACATCCCCCCCGCCCTGGCCGCAATGGCCATGATATGCCGCCCACCCCTAGAGACCCCCACTGGGAAATTCATCGGGGTAGTGCACCTGCAACGCGCCCTGCGCGAGCCGCCCAACACCCAGTTGGGAAACATTATCGACACCGACCTGGAAGGTGTCACCCCAGACAAGACGGTGGACTATTTGACCCGAACCTTGGCGACCTATAACTTGACGGTGCTGCCGGTGGTGGGTCCCAACACCGGGTCACTGCTGGGCGCGGTTTCCGTCGATGACGTGCTAGATCACTTGCTGCCCGAGGACTGGCGTTGGGATGATCGCGCGGCGGTCGAAGCCGCTGCCGTCGCGGAAGCCGAGGCCGCAGCGGAGGCCGATGGGGCAAACGGCGAAGATGTGGCGGCACTGTTGGCCTCGGATGACGCAGAAGGTGCGAACGCCAGCCCCAGCGGCGAAACGGGAGGAGGACAATGACAAAATCACTGGAAACCCCCAGCGAAGGGCGACGTGGCTGGTTCGGGAGGCGGCAACGCACCCGCAGCCGTACCCAACTGGGTGCCCAAGACCGCTCGCTGTTCACGCGCTTCGCCGAGGCCACCGCGCGGTTCATGGGCACCTCGAAGTTTATTCTGTGGATGACCGTGTTCGTAGTGGTATGGATTGTGGCCAACCTGGGGTTGAGCACCTGGATGGGCACGCATAACCCTTGGGATCCGTATCCGTTTATTTTGCTGAATCTGGCGTTTTCCACCCAGGCGTCCTATGCCGCGCCGCTGATTATGTTCGCCCAAAACCGCCAGGACGACCGCGACCGGGTTATCGCCGAACAAGACCGCCAGCAGGCCGCCCGCACCCTGGCTGATACCGAGTATTTGACCCGTGAAATCGCCGCGCTGCGCCTGGCGGTCTCTGAGTTGGCGACCCGGGATTTTGTGCGCTCCGAGTTGCGGGATTTGCTGGCCGACCTGGAGTCGCGCGAAGTAATTCCGCCGGCTAACGATTCTGGCACGGACGTTTAGCTGCGCCGCACGGCTATCTGGTACAGGGCGATGTTACGTTTGTGCCAAATTCACGAGGTGCTTGCCCGAATTTCGGGTTGTAAACCAGAAATTTCCCCCTGGTATCAGTGCGTGTTTAGCTACGCCGGTATCAGGTAGGCTTTCAGTGCGTCTTGAATAACTTCAAAGTCGCCCTTGCCCTGTTCGCGAGCTTTTGCCTGCAAGCGTTCGTACAAAAACGCCGGCAGGAAATCAACCAGACCCGGCCCAAAGGAGCCTTTCGCGTGTTGCAACCGCGCTTCACTCCAGCCGACCTCGAAATCATCGGCTAGCTGCTGTAACTGTGCTTCACTCAAACTCATAGCAAATACCCCCTGACAGGCATCGGTACCTGTTGCAAATACTTCTTTCGGGCTTTCATCGCGTGAATAATCAACCAGTCTTCGCTGTCAAATACGCCGCCGACTTCCAAAGCCCGAGCTTTGGAATCGTATCCGAGCCTAATGACTTTGGGCGGTTCTTGAACCTCGACAATCTGCCAAACATAATTATCCCAGGCGCACAAAATATCAGCATCGGTAAAACCGTGCTTATACGCGCTCGGAATAATCTTTGACATACCAAGATTTTAGCAAGGTTTTGGCTCGGTATCGGCAGTTAACGCCGCACGGCTATCTGGTACAGGGCGATGCCGGTGGCGACCGCCGCGTTCAGTGATTCCATGCGCGGGGCAATCGGAATCGAGACGATTTGGTCGCAAGTGTCGCGCACCAGGCGGGAAATCCCCCGCCCTTCCGACCCGGTCACGACCACCAGCGGCACGTCGGTCAGCTGCAGGTCGGGCAGCGCCACGTCCCCGCCCCCGTCCAGGCCAATAACAAAGGCCCCAGCGCGTTTAAGGTCTTGCAGCGCCCGGGTCAGGTTTGTGGCCTGAGCCACCGGCACAATCGCGGCCGCCCCGGCGCTGACCTTCCAGGCGGCGGCGTTCACCGAGGCCGCGCGGTGTTCGGGGATAATCACGCCATCTGCCCCAAAGGCTGCGGCCGAGCGCAGCACGGCGCCGAGGTTGTGCGGGTCGGTGATCTGGTCGAGGGCGACCAACAGCGGCGGGTGGGTGGGGGGCTTGGTCGCCACGGTTTCATGAGGCGCCAGGTCAGATTTTGGTGTTTCGCCCAGAACCCCGGATGGCACCTCATGAACGGCGGGCGAAACGACGGCGCAACCAGCTGAGGCGGCGCGACCAGCGGCCTCGGCACGCGCCACCGCCAAATCCCACAGTTCCATCACGTCTAAGTACTGGTAGGCGCAGAGCTCAGCGGCGATACCCTGGTGGACTCCACCCTCCGTGAGGCGATCCAGGTCCGCAGCCGAACATTCCCGCAGGGGCACCCCGCTGGCCGAAGCACGTTCCACCACCTTGGCCAGTTTGGGGTCTTTCATAATGGTCGAAGCCACAAACAAGCGCTTGAACGGCACCCCGGCCACAGCGGCCTCAGACACGGGATTGCGGCCGAATATCAGTTCTGCCCCGGCACGAGTATGCGGGCGATAGTGGTCTTTGGCGGCGGCTCGACTGCGCTGGGCATTAGTATGCGTGGCTTTCTTTTCGGCCGCAATCCGATCGCGGTAGGCCTGGTGGTAGGTGCGATCGGAGGCTTTCGGGGTGGGGCCTTTGCCTGCCAGTCGTTTGCGGCCGTGACCGCCGGTGCCTTTTTTCTTCATTCTGGCATTTTACCTGTTCTGACAACTCGTAGCTACACTTGCGGGCGCGACCGCTTGCGAGACGCCCAGTCGCTGCGTGGGTGCAACTCATGGTATGCGTCGCCCCGATAGGCACCGGTAAAACCCTCGATGCTAGACTGGTCTTATGAAACTCTACGATTCCGCCACTCACGCGGTGCGTGAATTTAAGCCCCTAAACACGGGGAAGGTCGGGCTGTATCTGTGTGGGCCGACTGTCCAGGGTGCCCCCCACCTGGGACACCTTAGGGCGGCCTTGGATTTTGACGTGCTGGTGCGCTGGCTGCGCCGCAGTGGCCTCGAGGTCACTTACGTGCGCAACGTGACGGATATCGACGATAAAATCCTGAAGAAATCCCGCGAACTGGGCGTGCCGTGGTGGGCGCTGGCCGCGCATTTCGAACGCGAGTTTGACTGGGCCTACCGGGCGCTCAACACGGTGCCCCCCGACGTAACCCCACATGCCACCGGGCATATTCCCCAGCAGATTGCCCTGGTGCAGCGCCTGCTCGACCGGGGTCACGCCTATGCCGACACGGCGGGAAACGTGTACTTCGCGGTGAAAAGTCTGCCGGATTACGGCTCACTTACCAACCAGCGCGTGGCTGACCTGGCCACCACCGAGGATGCCGCGCAAATCGATGCCGCAACTGAATCGGGCAAACGTGACCCCCGCGATTTTGCCTTGTGGAAGGCCGCGAAACCAGAGGAACCCGCCGATGCCGCCTGGGATGCCCCCTGGGGTCGGGGTCGGCCGGGTTGGCATCTGGAGTGCTCCGCCATGAGCCAAGCCTATCTGGGGGATACCTTTGACATTCACGGGGGCGGGCTGGATTTGCGTTTCCCCCACCACGAGAATGAACAAGCCCAGTCTCACGGCGCCGGCTGGGGCTTCGCTAGGCTGTGGATGCACAATGCCTGGCTGACCTTGAAGGGCGAAAAAATGTCGAAATCGGTGGGCAATGTGGTTGGGGTGCGCCGCCTGCTGGGAAAGTGGCCCGCGCCGGTGGTGCGTCTGGCGGTAATCGCCACGCATTACCGCACTAATCTGGAGTTTTCCGAGGACACCCTGGTGCAAGCCGCCGGTTTGTGGGACAAGTTCGCGGGTTTTGTTTCGGCCGTCCAATCCGCCGCTGGTTGCGCGGGGATGTCGAATTCACGAGGTGCCATCCCGGATAACGCCGTAAATTCGAGCAAGCCCCTCATGAATCCGGGGGAACCCGACCCGGTCCCCCCCGCCTCCGCGCCGCTCACAGACAAGTATGGCGATGAAAACCCGGATTTGGCGCGGCAAAGCGAACTCGCGGACGTGACGCTACCCGAAGATTTCGTGGCCGCCCTAGACGATGATTTGAATGTGCCCGGCGCGCTGCCCGCGCTGCACCGTGCCGTGAAAACCGGGCACAGCGCCTTGGCCAGCGGCGATACCGCCGCTGCGGCGGCGCAAGCCCTGCAGTTGCGAGCCATGTTGGATGTGCTCGGCCTTGACCCGGCCGATTCGGCTTGGGGTGCTTCCGACAGTGGTGCCAGCGCTGGAGCCGGGTCGAAAAACCGCAAAGACCCCAGCGTCGACTGCTTGAAATCCCTGGTAGCAGCGCTGTTGGAACAGCGCGGTGCGGCTAAACAGTCCCGGGATTGGGCGCGGGCTGATGCCCTGCGCGACCTGTTGGAAGCCAGTGGCCTGCAAATCACCGACACCCCCGCCGGGGCTACGTATCGCGTTAAATCTATTGCGGACACATAAACCTTTTGCTAAGGTAATAGGTTGGGCGAAATCCCAGGTCACAGCCTTATCTCTTTATCAAGCATTCTCAATAACTCGCTTATGTGTCCATCGTCAATGGGATACAATCTAGACGAAACTGTGACCCTTAAGGAGGATTCAATGACGAAACTGATAGAACAAGCCTTAAAAACCGCTACCCAAACCCGGGGCATCGAGTTCGGCCAAGGCGTATTGGATAAAACCGGCTCGCTGTTCACCCGGCTTTTCCCAGGCAAAAAAGCCTTGGTGATAGCCGACGAAAACACGTTTAAAGCCTGCGGGGAGCCGGTGTTGGCTTCGCTCCGGGCCGCCGGGGTAGAGTTGGCTGACCAACCCAAGATTTTCCCCGGATCCCCCACGCTTTACGCCGATTATGACACGACCTCGGTGGTGCGCGAATACGCCCGGCCTTTTGACGCGATTATCTGTTCCATTGGTTCTGGCACTTTGAATGATCACGCGAAACTGGCCTCTCATGAACTGGGACGTGAGTACCTGAACGTGTGCACGGCGGCCTCGGTGGATGGTTTCGCGGCTTTCGGCGCTTCGATTTCCCGCGATGGTTTCAAGATTACTCGTGATTGTGCCGCCCCGGCCGGTTTGGTGATGGACATTGACGTGCTATGCCAGGCTCCGTTGCGGCTAACCGCCACCGGATACGGGGACTTGATTGAAAAGGTTCCCGCCGGGGCGGACTGGATTCTCTCTGACGAACTCGGTATCGAGCCGATAGATGAATACGTGTGGAGCCTGGTGCAAGGTCCCCTTCTGGATTCCCTAGCCGACCCGGACGGCTGTCGCGCGGGTAAGGCAGAGGCCATCGCTAAATTAGGTGAAGGCCAAATCATGAGTGGCTTGGCGATGCAGGCACATAATTCTTCGCGTCCAGCCTCTGGTGCGGGACACCAGTTTTCACACACCTGGGAAATGGAAGGACATGGGCTGGATTGGGAACCGCCTTTGACTCACGGGTTTAAGGTCGGGATTGGAACCATTGCGTCTTGTGCCTTGTGGCAAGAGTTTTTGCGCCTGGACGTGAACGATTTTGACGTGGAACGCGCCGAGGCGGCCGTGAAAACCCCGGAATACCTAGAGGCGCGGGTTCGAGGTTGTTTCGACCCAATTATCGCCGAACAAGCCGTAAAACATGTGCTAAACAAGCGGGTGGAAGGCGCACAGCTGCGGGCTCGCATCGACTTGCTTAAAGAAAAATGGCCAACCATTAAGGAACGCTGCTCCTCGCAGCTACTTGACCCGCAAGACGTGTGGAATCGGCTGAAAGCCGTGGGAGCTCCCTACCATCCGGAAATGATTAAAATCGACTGGGATCGCTTCCGTACCACATATTTCAAGGCTCAAATGATTCGCAGCCGCTACACTATTTTGGATATTCTGACCGACCTGGGGGTTTTGGATCAAATGGTTTATCGTCTCTTTGGCCCCAAAGGTTTCTGGGGGCAACACCGCCACGCCGAATAAAGCCCTCGCCGGATAAAGCCGCTAGCCGAAAGACTCCCTCTTAGGTAATCCCGAATTGGGATTAGGAGGTTGTCGACACTGTAGCTGAAATTTATTTCAAGTCTGGGTACCTCTCCTGCTCGAAAGTGCAGGAGAGGTTTTTTATCCCAAAATTTGTCGTCCAATACGTCCTAATCAGGTAATATAGGATTTCCGTCGGGGTTGTTGAACGCCTCGATGAAACAAAATTGAATAACGCACAACTTAATATCGACATCGGGAACAACACGGTTCCTGGATACCAAATAAGACACGCGAACGTCACAGGTGACGTTCCCACTCGAATAGGTAGAAAATAATGACTCCAGACTTAGCAATGCAATTCGTGGAAAGTATCACGATTTTCGGTTTGATAGCCTCCATAGGCGGGGGCTTCTTTGGTGCCGCTATCGGCGCCAACAATGCCTTCGGATTTACCGGGATAGCGATTTTTGTAGCCTTCGCTATTGCCTACGCCACCGGTTCTGATGTTGGTTTCACTTATTTGGCCTTCGGGCCGGCTTTCGGGCCACACGTAGCTTTTGCCGGCGGCGTGGCGGCTTCGGCCTATGCGGCCGGAAAAAAGAAGCTCATGGCGGACACTGGCGGCGGCCGGGATATTAACCAGCCCCTAGCGGGTCTGGGACACCCCGACGTGCTACTGGTCGGGGCGGTCTTCGGTGTGGGCGGATACCTCCTGCAAAAGGGAATCGCCATGATTCCTTGGTTTGGAACCCATACCGATTCGGTGGCTTTAACCGTTTTCATTTCCGGCATCATTGCCCGGATTTGCTTCTCAAAAACCAAGCCCTTCGCGTGGGTCTCCAAACCAGAAGGCACCAAACGCTGGCTGGACTGGCAAGAAAAACCCTCCCAGTACCTCACCTTGGGGGCTTTTTCCGGTCTGTTCGGAGCGGGAATCGCTTTGACCTTGGCGCACTTCGCACACCACACTGCCGATAAAGGGATTGCTGACGTGATTATGGCCAACTCTCAGGCTCTGCCCTTCGCGTTGTCCGCCATCTGCATCTTTATCATCTGCTTCGGGATAAAAGTTCCGGTCACCCACCACATGACGATTATGGCGGCTTTGGCTGCGGTCAAGTTCCTGCCAGTCGTGGGCTACAACTTCTATGTGGCTCTGGTCATCGGAGTGGTATTCGGTATGATTGCGGCACTCGTGGCCGAGTTTATTGCCCATCTTTGCTACGACGGCGGTGACACCCACATTGATCCCCCCGCCGGAGCTATCTGGCCTACCACCACTATTATCCTCGGTTTGTCCTCGGTTCTGGGCTAAAAACCCAGCGCGGCAAATCCACAATCACCACTAACCATTCCGACACAAGGAGCCAATATGACCGAGCAGCAGGTGCCACTCAGATTCCCCACCAAATTCTATGATGCCTATATCTTCGATATGGACGGAACCATATATCTGGGTGACCACCTGCTGCCCGGTGCTAAAAGGATGATTGAACAGCTGCGCGCCCGCCACCTCCCCATCCGCTACCTGTCCAATAACCCCACCAAAGACCCCCAACTCTACGTCGAAAAACTTGAGAAACTGGGACTACCCACCGATATCTCCGAAGTCGCCAACACCGTAGTCACCATGACTAAGTGGCTACGGGAGCATCATCCCGAGGCCACGGTGTTCCCTATCGCGGAACCACCCCTGATTAACGCCTTTAAAACGGCGGGAATAAAGCTGTCTGAAGACCCCGCCGAAATCGACATTGTGGTGGCCTCCTATGACCGCACTTTTGACTATCGTAAACTCCAAATCGCCTTCGACGCTATCTGGTTTCACAAACGCGCCAAACTGGTCGCTACCAACCCCGACCGCTACTGTCCCTTCCCGGGAGGTCGCGGTGAACCCGACTGTGCCGCCATCATCGCCGCCATCGAAGCCTGTACCCAGTGTCAGTGCGAAATGGTGGTCGGTAAACCCAACCGGGAAATGCTGGTGGAAGCCCTGGCTGGCCTGGATGTGAAACTGGAAAACTGTCTGATGGTAGGCGACCGACTCGGCACTGATATCCAAATGGCGGTAAAGGCCGGTATAGACTCGGCGATGCCCCTGACCGGGGACTCCACCTGGCAAGAAGCCGAGGCTCTTGACCCCAAAGATCAGCCAACTTATTTACTTGACCGGGTGGACAGACTCATCCCGGTCGAAACCTGGAAAGAACTAGGGTGGATTGACAATTCATGACGCTAGCCCGGCTAGCACCTCATGAACCCCACCCCAAAACCACCATAAAAGAAAGGAAACATCGTGGTTTCACCTGGTTACGAAGGACCGTATCTGCTCGGAATCGACTATGGCACCGAATCGTGTCGCACCGCCATCTTTGACTTGCGCGGCAACTCCATGGGATTTGCCGCCACCCCGTACGAAACAAAATTCCCTCGACCCGGACAGGCCGAACAATCCCCCGACGACTGGTGGGAAGCTCTCAAAGCCTCGGTGTACCGAGTCCTCGACCAAACCGGGATTCCCGCCCGACACATCGCCGCCATCTGCGCCGATGCCACCACTATGACGGTGGTAGCCCTGGACAAAGAAGGCAATGCACTGCGCAACGCCATCATGTGGATGGACGTGCGCGCCACCGAGCAGGCCGCGCGCGGCGATGTTTTTGATCACTGGGCGAAACTGTACAACGGCGGGGGCACTATGCCAGTTACCGCCGAATGGTATCCGTTCAAAGCCGCGTGGCTCAAGGACAATGAGCCCGAGATTTACCGGGCGGCCTACCGGTTGGTCGATGCCCCGGACTGGATTACCTACAAACTGACCGGGCGGTGGACCGCGAACCTGAACACCGCCGCGATTCGCGCCTATTACAATCGCGACCACGGCGGATGGCCGGTGGAATTCTACGAGGCCGTGGGTTGCGGGGACGTGTTCGAAAAACTTCCCGAAGATGTCTTGCCCCTGGGACAACCCGTCGAGGGGCTTTCGGTGAAAGCCGCCACCGATTTGGGTCTAACCCCCGGAATTCCGGTGATTCAAGGCGGCGGGGATGCTTGGCACGGCCAAATCGGCCTCGGCGCGGTGGAACCCGGGTCGCTGGCGATTATCACCGGTTCCTCCCAGGTCATGAGTGGGCAAAGTTCAAATCCGATTTACGGCCAAGGCTTCATGGGCGGCTACACCGATGCGGTGGTGGAAGGCCAGTACACCGTCGAGGGATCCTCGGTGTCTTCCGGTTCAGTATTGAAGTGGTTCAAGGACAATTTCGCCCGTGACGTGGTGAATGCTACCGAACGCATTGGGCTGAACGCCTACGAAGTGATGGACAAGTCATGCGCTAATATCCCACCGGGCTCGGATGGTTTGATTGTCAACGAATACTTCCAGGGCAACCGTACGCCCTACACGGATTCCAAGGCGCGTGGCCTGGTGTGGGGGCTGTCCTTGTCGCACACCGCCGAGCATTTCTATCACGCAATTATGGAAGGCGTGGCCTACGGCACGGCTCACAATTTAAAGGCCATGACCGACGGCGGGTTCAAGCCTGAAAAGCTGGTGTACTGCGGGGGTGCCACCAAGTCGCGCGTGTGGATGCAGATGTATGCGGATGTCACCGGGATTCCTGCTACCTTAACCGAGGTCGGCGACGCGGTGGTACTGGGTTCGTGCATGTTGGCGGCGGTCGGCGTGAATCTCTATCCGACACTCGCGGATGCGGCACGCAACATGGTTCACGAATCCGACGTGATTGAACCGGATATGAATCGCCACGAGGAATACAAGTTCTTTGTCCAACAGTATATGGACGCGTGGCCGCAAATGGCCGAGTTGACGCACAAGACTGTGGATCACATTTCGTAACCGGTGCGGCTCGGCTCGGTGCCTCGGGTACTTCGGGTTCATGAGGTGCCAGTTCGGGTTTACGCGAGTTTTCCCGGATGGCACCTCATGAACCCCTAAAATTAACGCAAGAAACAAGATAACAGAGAGGAAAAACTATGAAGATAGCATTTGGATGCGACCCTAACGCGGCCGATTTGAAACTGGCTTTGATTGCGAAAGCCCAGCAGCTTGGACACGAGGTCAAAGATTTCGGCGCCGAAGACCCGATTTACGCCAATACGGCCGTGGCGGTGGCTAAGGCTGTGGCCGCCGGGGAATTCGACCGGGGTGTGCTGGTTTGTGGCACCGGCATCGGGGTGTCGATTGCGGCGAACAAGGTCAAGGGGGCGTATTGTGCGTGTGTGACGGATATTTACCAGGCACAGCGCGCCACGCTGAGTAATAACGCGAATCTAATTGCGATGGGCTCGCAGGTCGTGGGCGTGAAATCGGCCGAGATGTTCCTAGAGGAATATCTCAAGTACACCTTCGATCCGGCTTCGCGCAGCGGGGCGAAAGTCGCGCGGATTTGCGAGTTTGAGCGCGAAGACTAGGTATTGTTGTCTGTCATGGACGCATAAGCCCAAATTTCGGATATCTCGGCCTCAAGGTAAACCTGTGATCTGGGGTTTAATCCAGTAGATTATCTTATCAAAGCGCTTATGTGTCCATGATGGGACTAACCTAACCAGGAATCGATAAAGGCCGCCACGCAGTCTTCATCATTGGAGCCAATCTGGTAATCACAGATAGCCTTGACACAGTCATACGCGTTGCTGGGGCACAGGGAAATCCCGACTTTCGGCAGCCATTGCATGTCATTCTCTGAGTCCCCCACCCCCAGGGTCTGTGACCATGTCAAGCCCAAATCATTCAGAATCAATTCCAAACCGTGAGCCTTGCTGATATGCGGATTGGCCAATTCGATGAACTCCGGCAAGGTTTGCACCGCGAAGGGAAAGCGTTGCAACACTACGCGGCGCAGTTCATCGACGTACTGAGCATCCCGGTAGAACATAGCTTTCAACGGCACACTGTGGTCGGGGTCGCGGTCAATATCCGCCAGGTTTTCAATCAGAACTGGCTCTTCGTTGCAGGCGATACCCAGCAGGCGACGCGCTTCACCGTCAACTCGGGAATAGATTTTCTGATCCGAAAAAACTGTCAGCTCCAGGTGGTGTTCACTGTCAAGCATCCAGCATTCCGAAAGTAAATCCCGATTCAACGGGGAAATGTCAAGAACTCGTCCGGTGGGATGGTGCATAGTGAGGGCACCGTTGTAGCTGACGATATAGCCGGGGACTCCGGCGCGATTCAGGATTTCGGCAGAAGCGTTGCGGGTGCGCCCAGTGGCTATCACCACGGTGATGCCGCTTTCCCCCAGGCGCCCCAAGGCTTGGTAGGTGGCGGGGCTCAGCATGGCATCGTCGCGCGCCAAGGTGCCATCCACGTCGAAAATCGCCAGTTTAACGGGGTCAAGTTCGGCTCGCGAGATGTGCTTTTCCTCCATACCCAGTACCTTTTCATTTCACAGAGCTTTTTGCAATATTGGCCTGGGGTTTGTCGGTTTTCGACAGAGGTGTTAGTCGGCGCACCTTGAGCGGCAAAGCCGCAAGTGCCAGGGCGAGACTATGTTGCTGCCAGGCGCCACTCGATGCGCGAACGCCATTTTTCCCCGGGACGCAAAATAATATTCCCCCATTCTGGGTGATGTACCGTGTCGGGATAGCATCCCGGTTCCAGTGCCAGCGCGTCGCCAGCTCGGAGACGCCTTAGAGTAGTTCCAGCGGAGGTATCGCGAGGCGCTTTGGCTAAAATGGAATTTTGCCGTTTTTTTGGGTCTTTGCCATCTAGAGCGTGGCTCCGGCGACCATGTCGCAGCCACGCGCCACCGCGTGCCACCAGCGACCCGTCCAAGAAATTCCCAGTGTACACCTGGATTCCTGGCTGATCCGACCACACTTCCATGGCGCGGCCACTGTCCGGGTGCTCCACACGGGCGTGGCGGCGCATTCCCCGTCCGCGCACACAAAACGTGTGGTCAATCCCCCGACCCGCCCCAATCTGGGGGTGAGCGTGGCGCAAAGCCCGGCCGATTGGGGACAAAGTCCGCAGGTCAAATGGGGTTCCCGTGACCTCGGATAGCTCTCCCGTGGGTATGGATTGCCCATCTATCGGCAAATAGTAATCCGCATCCACCGCCACCAGATGCCCGTCAATAGTGCCCGCTCCGGCCAAGTTCCAATAGGCGTGGTTGGTCAGTGACAGCGCGGTGGGCGCATCGGTGGTGGCTTCCATCTCGAGGCCGAGGGTACACCCCGCAACCCGGTAGGTGGCGTTTACCGAAACATTCCCGGGGAATCCCTGGTCGCCGTCAGGACTGAATAGGCTCAGATGCAAGGTGTCCGCAACCTTTGTTCCGCCCGGATTCTCCAATTCAGCGTCAGCGGCTCTTTCGGCCACGTCGCCTGGGTTTACTGTCCAACGACGAGCGCTAAAGCCCTGTGGTCCGCCGTGCAAGGTGTTTGCAGCTTCATTAGGTGCTAGCAAGAATTGCTGGCCATCTATGTCAATCTGGGCTGATTTAATTCGGTTGGAAACCCGGCCGATTATCGCTCCGAAGTATTCATCTTGGCGGCTCGAAACATCAGCGAAACCAACCGCAACTTCGCTTTCAGGTTTGCCATCCAGACGAACACTATTAATGGATGCACCCCAGTCCAGAATTTCAACTGTCAGTCCGCCGGGTACACCAATCGTATAGGCTCGGATGGTTTCCCCGCCTAATTCCCCAAAAACTCTGTTGTTCATACCACAATCCCCGCTTTACCTTATGCGCCCGTAACTAACAGTTTAAGCGGGAGTGGGATATCTGACAGAAGTTTGGGTAAATGGGGGGGTGCGGCTCTGTATATTGGAGCCTGACCCCCAAAACCTCCCCAATTTCTGTCGGCAATACGATTCTGTTCAAAAGCAAGGCAGTATCCCGGGTTACGGTAAACAACCCGGCTAGCACCTCATGAAGCCACCGCCAAAACGCAACAAGCGGCCTGGTGGTGTGCAAGAATATAGGCATGACATACAAACTGGTGTTGCTCCGCCACGGCGAGAGCGAATGGAATGCTAAAAACCTGTTCACCGGCTGGGTCGATGTGCCGCTGTCCGAAAAGGGCCGCGCCGAAGCCACCCACGGCGGTGAACTGTTGAAATCCGAGGGAATTTTGCCCGATATTCTGCACACTTCTCTGTTGCGCCGCGCGATTATGACTGCGAACCTGGCGCTGGATGCGGCCGACCGCCACTGGATTCCGGTGCGTCGCACCTGGAGGCTGAACGAGCGCCACTATGGTGCCCTGCAGGGAATGAATAAAAAGGCGATTCGTGATGAATACGGCGAAGAACTGTTTATGCAGTGGCGCCGTTCCTACGATGTGCCACCGCCCGCTATCGAAAAAGGCTCCGAGTTTAGCCAGGACGCCGACCCGCGTTACGCGGGCGAGCCGATTCCCTTGTCGGAATGCCTCAAAGACGTGTTGGAACGCGCTTTGCCGTACTGGAATGATGCGATTATCCCCGATCTCAAGACCGGCAAGACCGTGATGATTGCAGCCCATGGCAACTCGCTGCGTGCTATCGTAAAGCACCTGGATTCCATTAGTGACGAGGAAATCTCGGGTCTGAATATCCCGACCGGGATTCCGCTTTACTACGAGTTGGGTGAAGATATGAAGCCAGTGGCACCGGGTCGCTACCTCGACCCGCAAGCGGCGGAAAACGCCATCAAGGCCGTCGCCAACCAGGGTAAATAGTCAGTCTAAATCACAGCTTAGACAGTTATTTTCACTGGTCGAATTTTGATTTAAAACCGTAACGGCGGAGCCCCGGGCTCCGCCGTTACTGGTATCGTCCAGGGCGGCGGCAGCGATGGTGCAAAAACAGCCGCGCGCCGCCAGCTCCAGGCTTCTAAAATTCGGTGCCCTTGGTGGGCACCGAATTGCGGCGCGTGCGCCGGACGCGATAGACCGGCGGGTCGAGCAACTCCGCGTCGCGCCCGTGCAGTAAGGCCAAGTCCCCGGCTCGTCCCGCCAAGGATTTCCACGCCGCCAAGGCGGATTTCCGTTTCACCGCCGCATTGGTTAAATCAATGGCCTGCGACTTTTTTTTGGCTCGCAAACGTCTATGGGAGTGGCGGTTCTGGTACATGCATCCCCCTCTTTATGATTCCCACCTGCCCCGGTGCGGTTTCCAGTATTCGCGCCTAAAAACATAACTTAAACTCTTAACTTATACCAGCTTTCGTGATAGAATGGGTATATCCACCTCAACAACGGGAGATTTAATAATATGACTTTTACCGTCGGTGAAACCGTAGTGTACCCTCATCATGGAGCTGCTGTAATCGAAGAAATCACGACACGGGTTATCGGGGGTGTGGAACGCGAATACTTGAAGTTGCGAGTAGCACAGGCCGATTTAACCATCCAGATTCCATCGGAAAACGTGGAAATGGTTGGAGTCCGCGATGTCGTGGACAAAGAAGGCCTGGAGCACGTCTTCGAGGTACTGCGAACCACCAAAACCGAGGAACCCTCCAACTGGTCGCGCCGCTACAAAGCCAATGTCGAGAAAATCGCCACTGGTGACGTAGTAAAAGTGGCCGAGGTCGTCCGCGACTTGTCCCGCCGCGACTCGAAAAAGGGTCTGTCTGCTGGGGAAAAGCGCATGTTGAGCAAGGCTCGCCAGATTCTGGTCTCCGAACTCGCTTTGGCCGAGAAAACCAACGAAGAAGACGCTTCGAACCGTCTCGACGAGGTTCTCGCCTCCTAAATCTGAATATCGGGAAAAGCCGGGTACCCCCGGCTTTTCTTTTCCCCGCCACCGCCTCTCGGGTTTTACACAGATTCTTAGCACCGGGACAGGTGGCAGAAATCGAGGATTTTTTGGGGGTGAGGCTCAAATATACAGAGCCCCACCCCCATTTTTTCCTGAATTTCTGCCGGGTTCAAAACCCAAATTTCGTCCTTCGGCGCATTTCTCCCGACTCCAGTACCGACTCACTTAAAAAATGTCACGTTTATTCATTGTTCTCACTGCGGCCGGATCTGGCACCCGCCTGGGCGCCAACACTCCGAAAGCTCTGGTCACGCTAGGGTCGGATTCCCTGCTGGCACACGCCTTGCACCACCTGCCGCCCAGTAACCTGGTAGTTATCAGCGCGCCGCCCGCCTACCTCGCCGACTTCTCCCAGGTAGCCGCCCAATCCGCATCGCCACCTCCGCTGGTCGTCCCGGGGGGCGCCTCCCGCCAGGCCTCAGTGTTGGCGGCCTTAGAGGCTCTCGCGGATGTGGCTGCCCCAATCACCGAGTCTGACCTGGTTTTAGTTCATGACGCCGCTCGCCCTTTTACGCCCGCCACCGTGTTTTCCCAGGTCGTGGCAGCGTTGCAACAGGGCTGCCCGGCGGTGATTCCCGCGACCCCCGTGTTGGATACCATCAAGATGGTGCGTAACGTTTCCACCCCCGCCCGCGAAGTGGTAACCGACACCCTGAACCGCTCCCAATTGCGCGCCGTGCAAACCCCCCAGGGATTCCCGCTGCCAACCTTGTTGGAACTGCACCGGCGTTTCGCCGCGCGCGCCGCCACCGAAACCAGCGCCTTCGGGGACGACGCGGCCTTAGCGGAAGCTGCCGGGATACCCGTTGCGGTAGTACCCGGTTCGCCGCGCAGCCTGAAAATCACCACGCCTTTCGACCTGCAAGTCGCGCAACTGCTCGCCAACTCCGATTGCCCCGAGGCTGGCTGACGTAACCAGTGCGATTTCGACCACATCTTCCTATATCCGACGATGCGGCCAAAATCGCACCAGTTACGTATTCTTATCCCCAGCGCACCCCCGACCCCCGACTTTCGCGCCGAAAAAAAGCCAACACTCCCGAAAAACCGATAGTCTAAATCCGTGGCAAGTAAAGCAAAGAAAGCCTCTTCGGGCTCGTTGATTCAATTAATCTCTTGGTGCCTGTGGGACGCGGGCGGCGCCTCGGTAAACGCGGTCGCCACCACCTTCGTGTTCACGGTGTACCTGACTTCCGCCAGTTTCGGCAACCAAACGTTAAGCTCTCAAGCGGTTTCCATCGGGATGACCGTCGCCGGCATCATTGTCGCGCTGACCGCCCCAATTACCGGGCAACGCGCAGATCGGCGCGGCAAAGGCACGTTTTGGTTAATGGTTTTCTCTGCCATCGTCGTGGCGTGCCTGGCGGGAATGTTCCTGGTGGTGCCCCACCCGAACTTTCTGTGGCTGGGCGTGGGGCTGCTGGCGGTGATGACTATGTTCTTCGAGTTCGCCACCGTAAATTACTATGCTATGTTGCCCCGGATTTCCACCCCGGAAAACGTGGGGCGGGTCTCTGGTATTGGCTGGGCCAGCGGGTATTTCGGAGGGATTATCCTGTTGATGTTCCTGAACTATGGTTTCATCACCGAGAAAAACTTTATGGGTATCAACACCGCCAACGGCATGGGGGTGCGCGTGGCGATGCTGGTGTCGGCTCTGTGGTCGGTGATTATGTTCGCGCCGGTGATTTTCACGGTGCGGGGGCGCGTCGTACCTGGCAGCGAGGATTTGCCCCGCGAAACCCTGTGGGAATCCTATCGCCGCTTGTTCCGCACGATTGTCTGGCTGTTTCACAAAGCCCCCAACGTGTTGTATTTCTTGGTGGCTTCCGCGATTTTCCGCGATGGGCTGTCGGGGGTGTTTACTTTCGGGGGTATCATTGCCGGGGTGACCTTCGGGTTTTCCGCCGGCGAAGTAATTCTTTTCGCAGTGGCTGCCAACATTATCGCCGGCGTCGCGACCTCGGCTTTCGGGATTCTAGACGATCGGATTGGTCCCAAGAAAGTCATGCTGATTTCCTTGATAGCCTTGGTGGGTACCTGTGTGGCGGTGTTCTTTTTGCACGACCGGGGGAAAATCGTGTTTTGGACTTTCGGGCTGTTCATGACGATTTGGGTGGGCCCAGCCCAGTCGGCCTCGCGTTCCTTCCTGTCGCGGCGCATCCCGCCCGGACACGAAGGCGAGGTTTTCGGCTTGTACCAAACCACGGGTCGCTCCGTGACTTGGTTGGCACCGCTGATGTTTGCGCTGTTCATCGGGGTGGGCTCGCAGCTGACGCCCTTCTATGACCCGGCGTTGACGGCGGTGACCACGGGGGTTGGCGGCTCGATGCTGCCGGTTCACGAACAGGCGCAATACTGGGGCATCTTAGGGGTCGCTTTGGTGCTGTTGCTGGGCTTGCTGTTGTTGTTGCCGGTGAAGGACACTCGCCTCGGTGCGGGTGGGGCTCCCGTTCATGAGGCGCTAGCCGGGGTGGCGGGCGAAACGTCGGATTCCGGGATGGCACCTCGTGAAACCGAGGAAAACCAGGGCGGCGCGGCCGCCCCCAACGAAACTACTCCAAGGGAAGCCACCACCACGGAAGGAGCCGAACGATGAAAGCACGGAAGCTGGGCGCAGCGCTGACCGGAATAGCGCTGGCGGGGATTCTGGCGGGCTGCGGGGGCACTGTGGTGGATTCACAACCGGCCGCCGGGTCGCCCGACGTGGGGGATACTGCCCATATTTTCAAGGATTTGCCGCTGGCGGGCGAAGCGCTGGTGCCGTACAACAAAGACAAGTCGGTTCAGCTGCGCCAACAATTTGAGCTTTTGGCCAGCGAGGCGAACTCCGCCCAGGTGCAAGGCGAGGGCTGTCAAGACGTACTGCCAGGCTCGTTTGCGTTGGCGAACTTGCATTGGCCGTCGCTGGCAGCCACCAGCACCACCGGCAAATCAAGTGCGCAAGTATTCCTGGCGCCCAGCGACAAGGACGTTGCTACGCTGCTGGGTACAATCCGGAAACAAGCCGCGACCTGCCGCAACGCCACTGTTACCTTTGGGAGTCACGTCACGAAGGTTTCGGTGAAGCCGTTTGCCGGCTCGGCCTGTCCGGCCGGGTTTACCCAAACCGTGACGCGCAGCGGGAAAACCCAGTCCCTGGATGTGTGTTTCACGGGCAAGCGCAACGCTTTGCTGGCTGTGGCGGTGGCCGACCGGGCACAGCATGGGATGGATGAAACCCTGGCCGCCTATGCCGAGGATTTCTTTGTGCAGCTGGGGCGGATTTACCTTAAATAAAGGTTTATTTTGGGCTTTTAGCCCAAAATAAACCTGGGGGCGCCTGAGTCTCGTGTTTTGTGGCAAATTCAGGAAAAAACGGCCTGGATGTTAAATCGGTTGTCCCAGGCCAAAATTTCCCGGATTCATCACGCGCGTCCCCTGGGTTTGTCCAAATTAGCCGTCCTAAAGTCGGGGAGGTCATCGCGGCTAAATATCCGTGGGCTATGATGAAACCATGGATTTGAGAGTTGGCCAAGGTTTCGATGCCCACCGTTTCGCGCGGCAGTCCGACGGGTCGTTGGCGGCGGCGGATCCCGGTCAGCCCCTCATGATAGCGACCCTGGCGATTCCTGACGCGCCCCGGCTCGAGGGGCACTCCGACGGGGACGTAGCCGCGCACGCCCTGGCCGACGCGCTGCTGTCGGCGGCAGATTTAGGGGATTTAGGGTCTAACTTCGGGGTTGACCGCCCCGAATACGCCGGGGCGGCCGGCCGAGTGTTTCTGGAAGCTGCCATGGAAAAGCTGCGGCGCGAGCACTGGGAAGTGGTCAATGCCTCGGTTCAGGTCATCGGCCAGGTTCCGCGTCTCGCGCCGTATTACCATGCCGCTCGCGCGGCTCTTTCTCAGATTCTGCAAGCCCCCGTGAGTTTCACCGCGACCACCACGGATCGGATGGGTTTCACGGGGAATAAAGAAGGACTGGCGGCCTTAGGGATTTGTTTATTGCGCCAATGCTATCGACCGCGAACCATAATGCGAACCGCATTGCGAACATCGCGAACAATTAACCGGAGAGATTAAACCGATAATCACCAGTCGCACTCGCCCCACAAAGGTAGACAATAAGGGTTCGGTAATATGAGTTCGGCAGTAAGCCAAGAAGATATCACCAAGCCACAAATCCCGTATTCAGACCAAGTCCCCCTAGCAACAGAAACCGGGATTACTCGCCATTTTCGCGCTTGTATTGTTCCATAATCGAGCTCGGCACGCGACCACGATCACTGACATCTATACCGCGTTCTAGCGCCCACTTGCGCACCTTACGGTTGTATTCGCGTGCCGCGTAATCAATCTGAGCACCGGTACCACGACGACGACGTCCCTGTACCCGACGACCCGCTTCCGTCCAACGACGGAAATCTTCACGCAACTCGTTGGCGTGAGTAACGCTCAAATCAATCTCGTAATTGATTCCGTCCAAAGCAAACGCGACGGTTTCGCTGGCTGGCCCCTTATCGATATCGTCAATCAGAACGGTAGTAACTTTCTTTGCCATAAAGGTCTCCAATCCTTGAAAGTAATAGAAAGTGGAATAACATAACGATGATAACCCGGTTAAGTATAGATTATCAAGCGCGACCCGTTGAATAGGTACCCCATATTCATTTTTATCTGGAAAGTTCTTAGGTTTTACAGCACCTCACCGTTGTCTTACGTGTAAACAACCCGATATTGCCTTAATATCTGTTGGACTCTCGGCGGCGGATGAAGCCTGTCAGGGATTATATGGGGTTGATTTCGGGTTATTTGGGGGTTAAAAGCGGTCTTGGTCGGTGGCCGACCAAGACCGAGCCGGGGATGTGCCGGGTTGCTTTATTGGTTTCAGGTATGTTCGTTGCTTTTCATGAGGTGCCATTTAAATGGCACCTCATGAACCCGTCCTCACCAGTCAAAAGTAATCCGACCAATTACGGCGCCCCCGCACCCTAGCAGCAGCCCTTTTCAACCAGCGCTACTAACCGGTTGATGTAACCTTGAACAAAGTCGCGGGTCTTTTCATTATTAAACTTGCCAGCCTCGTCCAAAAGCGTCGGGGATTGCCCCAGGAACACCTCGGGCTGGCCAGGCAGCGTCATATCGAAATAGCTAAGCGCCAGGCGCAGGTTTTTCTGGGCGCTGTATCCCCCCATTTTCCCAACGGAATGGCTGATAATCCCGGCCGGCAGATTCTTCCACGCTACATCCGCATTCGGTTTCGATCCGATATCCACCGCGTTCTTAAGGCACGCTGGGATACAACGGTTATTTTCCGGGGTGACAAACAATACCGCATCGCAAGACTTGATGGTTTCCCGGAATTCGGTGTACACGGCGGGCAAAGGCTTATCCTCTACCGCCGGGTCGTCATAGTCAAAATCATAGAGTGGCAAATCGCGGATTTCCACGATTTGCGCCTCGAATCCCGCGGGGAACATTTCGATAGCGTTGAGCGCGATTTTCCGCGCAATGGAACCTTTACGCAAGCTACCAACCAAAACCGCAACTTTCTTGGACATATTTATACACCTTTCTGTCAGTCCTATACAGCTCATCTATTATATCAAGGCCTACCTTCGGCGCATCCCGACCCCGGATTCGAAATGGGAGTGCAAACAAGTTGGGGCTGCGTCCACGAGGAGATAAAAAGACGCAGCCCCAAACTATTTAATTCCCGATTTTGACGGGTTCCGCTGTCACTCCAACCCGATATCACCCCCTTGCGTTTCCTGACACATTTGTATACATAGCCCTTTGAGACAGCCTATTCGCCGGTGATTTCGCTCACTTTGACGGTTCGACCTTCTTTTAGGGAACGAGTGGCGGCATCGGCCGTAGCAATTGCTTCCATGGCTGCAGTGCCGTCAGTAAGTTTGGCAAATTCCGGATCCACTTTGGCTCCTTGCATGAGGCCGTGGAAGTAGCGCATTTCTTCTTCAACGATGCCAGCTAGCCAAAGAGGCGGCACCTTGTGCGGATTTCCGTATTGAACCGCTCCATCGGTCTCAGAGTTGGCGTAGATTGCGGTGCGCTGGGCATCCTCTTCTTCGTTTCTGTGCAGCAAGTAGTGCTCTATCTTGCCGTCAATACGCACGCTTACCCCAGTGTTTTGCATATCAATTTTGATAGCTCCCTTTTCCCCTTGGATGAGCACATAGTGTTCAGGCCAGCGGAAAGCTGACCCGTATTCGAGAGTAGCGAAGGCTCCATTTGGAAAGCGCAACTGGATTAGCAACATATCGTCTTCATCCCCGAAGCCTTCCCCTCTATGTGCCACGTTGCCGCCAATCATAGTGGCGCTTTGGGCCGGTCCTAAGATGGATTGGACACAGTCAAGTTCATGGATGTGATGGTAAAGGTGCCCCCCAGAGAGTTCACGGATTTTTTTCCATGACACGCTGGGTTGCTGGCCTTCCCAGCCGTTTCTGACCGCGCGAACAAACAGCACTTTGCCGAGCTTTCCTTCCCTAATAATCTTTTTGGCCAGGCGTACCCCATTCATAAAATTCATCACATGTCCAGCCATAAAGAACACACCATTTTGTTTGGCCGCATCGACCATACGCTTGCAATCGGCATAGTTTAGAGCAATAGGTTTTTCACAAAATATGGCCTTTTTAGCTTCAGCCGCAACCAAGACTGGTTCCACATGTTTCCCGTTTGGTGATGCCACAACAATTGCCTGAACATCCGGGTCTCGAACCAATTCCGCCATGGTTTTATAGACTTGGGCACCAACCTTTGCCGCCGGTTCGGCAGCATTTTCTGGGTCGTAAATTCCCCAAACATTGGCTCCATCTAGAGCCTGGAGAGCGAGTGCTTCTGCGGTTCCAAAATAACCGGAACCAACAACACCATAGTTGATTGTCATTTGATTTCCTCTGTTTCAAATTGTGAGATGGTTGAATTTTGCACACACCAGCCGTGAGTATTCTGAATACCCAAAAATTTCACCTGATGCATTGAGGCGGTTAATCCGCTTGAAACTGTTGTTAAACGTCGGTTAACTCTATTTCACCGACCCTTCTGTAAGCCCCGCAGCCACGTATTTTTGAATGGCCAAAAACACGATGACCGAAGGCACTACTACGCATGTGGATGCTGCCATGAGCGCCCCCCAGTCGAGCACTTCCGTTCCCGTAAGAGAGTACAAACCCACCGCTACTGGCATCTTGTCCGACGTCCCCATAAACAGCAAGGCGTACAAGAACTCGTTGAATGCGTTGATGAAAGTGTATATAGTGGTGGCCACAATCCCGGGAGCCACGATAGGGGTTGCAATCCGGGCAAAAATATGGAGTTTTGAGGCTCCATCTACAGCTGCGGCCTCTTCAATCTCACGCGGCACGGTTTGATAAAAACCTACCAACATCCACAGTGCGTAAGGGATTGAGAAGGACAAATACACCAGCACCAGCCCAGTGTAGGTGTTTACCAATCCGATTTTTGCCAGCACCATCGAATAGGGCACGGCCAACAATACCGGGGGAAACATATAGGCGGTTACCAGTAGGCGAGTTATCTGTCTGCCGACTCTAGGGAAATACCGTACGATGCCGTAGGCACCGAAACAAGAAATTACCACTGCCAAGATGGTCGTGACAATCGACACAATGAAACTGTTCTTCAAATTGGTGATGAATCCCATGTCAAAGAGTACGTGTCGGTAGTTTTCCAAGGTAAAGTGTTGCGGCAGCAATGCTGTGGGGTCGCTGGACAAGTCCACACTGTTTTTGAAACTGGACATAACTATCCACAGCAGAGGAAACACAAATACGCAAGACACAAAGCACAGCAGCGCGTAGGCGCATCCGCTAACAAGCGTGCGACTGGCATTGTGGCTGAGCTTGAACTTCTTCGCCGGTTTGGTCGCAAGGCTCATTTTAGCTAGTCTCCTTTTCCCAACGAGTTATGAAGCGGAACAGGATGCTGGCCACCAAAATTAGGAACACCAGCAGGAGGATAGTCACCGCACTAGCCATACCCAACTGTTTCAGACCCCACCCAGTCCGGTAGGCGAATATCGGCAGCGTCGTGGTAGCATCCCCGGGTCCCCCTCCAGTAATTAAGAACAGCAGGTCAAAATTGTTAAACACCCAGATTGTGCGCAAAACCACGAGGAGCCCGATAACGGCGCGGATGTGTGGCAGCGTAATGTAGTAGAAGCGCTTCCAGGCACTGGCCCCGTCTACGGTCGCAGCCTCTATTTGATCCCCAGGAACAGTTTTCAACGCCGAGAGGATATTGACCATAAACAGTGGGGTTCCAAACCATACGTTTATGTACAGTACCATCCAAAAGGCGGCCTTTGGGTCGGCAAGTAGAGCCACCAGACCATCTGTCAAACCCATGTCTGCCAGCGCGTTCGGTACCACACCGTACACGTCATTGAGAATCCATTTCCAGCCAAAACCAATGATTACAGCGGGGAATGCCCAGGGGATTATCAAAAGGGTGCGGAACAAGGCGGAGAACCTTCTAATTCTGTTCAAAGCCATCGCCAGGATGAACCCAAGCGCTAGCTGTCCCACAATCGAAAGTGCCGTCCATTTGATGGAAGTGACGAAGGCTTGCCAAAATGTGGGATCCGTGAGGAGCTGGGTAAAATTGTCCAACCCGACCAGCTCGTAATGAGCTTTAATCAGGTTCTTGTTGGTCATCGAATAGTGTACGGAAGATCCCAATGGGTAAAACAGGAGTGCCACCACCACTATTACCGAGGGTGCAACGAAGGCAATCCCCGTCCAGTTGATATTTTTTATTCCCTGACTTAGCTTTTTCTCACGGCTTCCCGCATCTTGGACAAGCCCCGCATCACGAGTTTTCACGTTCATCAGGCCTCACTTAATGGCACCAGCAGCCTTGAACATGTCGTTGAGCTTCTTTTCGGCATCTTTCGCCGCTGTTTCGGCATCCTGCCCTTTGAGCACAACATTTTGCATCATTTGTTCAATAACCCCTTGACTGGTGATAAGGCCGGATTGCAAAGTGGGGCCGTCTTCCATGCCGATGGAGGTACCCATGGGTATGACTTCGTTGAGGGCATCAACGATAGAGCGGTACTTTTCAATGTAGGGATTGGCCAAGAATTTCTTGTTTTTAGCAATGTCCTTCAAGGCCGGCATCATCCCTACCGGGACAGAGTGCAGAAAGCGAATGTAGTCATCATCTTGGTAAAGGGTCTTCAGGAATGCCTTAGCTACCTCGGGGTGCTTGGAATTCTTCCACACCACCATGGGCTGGTTCGTGGTCTCCCCGCCGTATACCGGGTCTGAGGCCTTCATGCGCGGCAAGGGAACAGCACCGATTTTATCCATCAAATCAGGAGTAGCGGCCTCCACCCCCGAAATATGGAATGCCGAATTGAAATCAAAAGCGGTTTTCCCTTGGTAGTACAAGGTAGCCTGGTCGAGCACGTTGTAGTTCACCGAGCCATCGGGGGAAGTATTCTTGTACATATCCGCCCAGTATTTGATGGCATCATAGACGGTTTGGTTGGTGAGATCCGCCTTCCCGTCTTTCCCTATCAAACGCTTCCCGGCTGATTTGACATAAAAATTGAGGAACCTGGTAGCCATCATGTCATTGGTTCCCATCGGTACCGACAAGCCGTAGATATTACCATCGGTGAGTTTACGCGCAGCTTGACTGAGTTCCTCCCATGTTTGAGGAATTTTCAGACCTGCTTTTTCCAGCAAATCCTTGCGATACCACATCAGCTGGGCGTGCGTATAGAGAGGTACTGAGTAGTGCTTACCATCCTTAGCACCCTCGGCGAGAGCTGCTTCGTAGAAGCGATCCTTGCCAATGTCATTGATTACGTCATCGAGGGGAGTAATCGCGTCTGCGTCAATCATTTCAGTAACGTGGTTGGGCAGAGCACTAGAGATGTCGGGGACATTGCCCGTGGATAGCCCGGTTGTCCACTTGGTGTAGAACTCTCCCCAAGAGAACAGTTCGATTTTGATTTTGACCTTCGGATGTTTCTTGGTGAAACGATCTGCCATTTCTTGCATATATTCGGCACGCGGGCCTTGTGTGTAGCTCGACCAGAAAGTGATTTCCCCGGACAGCTCTCCATCAGCCGCTGGTTTCTGCTCCGTTGCTGAGGTGCACCCAGTCAGGGTCAGCGCGAGGGCAGCCAAACCAGCAAAGATTTTCTTGCTCTTGAACATATTTGAACTCCTTCGTTGGAATTGAAACACCAGACGTCCGATGTCTGACGTTATACGGGTATGATATCATCTTTTAGTGCGACGTCAAGCATCAAAACTATAAGATTTTTGGAGGCTCGTGAGTACTCGTAGGCGCAACCGTTCTTTTCGCGCCACCGATAACCCGGTGGTTCGAGCCATAAAGGACTTGATTTTAGAACGAGGATTACAAAGCGGAGATTTGCTGCCCTCGGAGGCAGAACTCACCGAAATCTTGGATGTATCCCGTGCCTCCGTCCGGGAAGCCATCAAAGTTCTCTCCACCTTGGACATTGTCGAGGTTCGTCAAGGTCTAGGAACTTTTGTCAGCAATATGAGTCTACAGCCTATGGTGCAGTCTCTGATTTTTCGCGGTGCCCTCACGCCTAACGGAGGGTTAATGGCTTTTGGGGACATCGTTGAGCTGCGAGCCAAAATTGATGCCGGATACGCTGGTGAGGTGGTTAAAAAGCTCGCTGGTAATTACTCCGTCCCCCTGCATCGTATCGTTGCCGAAATGGAGGAATCCGCTCGAACAGGCCGTCCTTTCCTGCAGGCCGACCGCGAGTTTCACCTTACAATTGCCAAAGTTGCGAACAACCTGTTACTGGTACAGCTGATAGACGCATTCTGGGACATCGAAGACGTGGTCTATCCCAAACTTCCTCCGCGCACCAGCAAAGAGCTGATGCAAACCGCCACTCAGCACCGCCTCATCCTCGAAGCCGCAGAAAGTGGCGATACCGCTCAGTACCGCCACTTGCTGCGCGACCACTACAGGCCGCTCCTCGAATCCTTACCGCACCCGAATTACTTCGTCTCCGAAGCCACCCAGGATTAGCAATCCAAACTTGAATCCGAGGTTGTTTGACAGGTTTCTCGTTGTCGGTAGACTGAAAGCGCATCGATGCAATCAAGTCTGACTAGCATAGCTGCGGCTGTTATGATTATTCGTACTAGCTCTAGGCCTTGACGCTGTTCAAAGAAGCACGTGAAGCCCAATACCGTAGGTCTCAAAGCCCAAGACAATGAAATATTTAGGAAGGAAAACACATGGAACTGCCTTTTGTGGTCGGAGCATATGCCTCACTGCCCGCCCCGGAAATGCAAGCGGATTACTATCGGCTCCTCGCTGAAACCCCTTGGGTTTCCGGTATCGAGATTCCTTATCCCGGAGTATTAGCCAGCAACCCTGGCGATATTGCTGCCGTTATCGCACCGCATTGGCACACCAACACCATCACGGCTATTCCCGGAACCATGCAAAATGTCGGGAAAAACCCGCATTTCGGCCTGGCCTCCCCAAACGAAGCAGGCCGCCAAGCCGCCGTGAACTTCACCCGTGAAATTCGCGATGCCGTGGCCAGGCTCGCGGAACTCACCGGGCGCGCCGTCATCACCAAGGTGCAACTGCACTCTGCCCCCACGCGCGAAGCCGATGCTGCGGCCTTCCGGCGTTCCTTGGATCAGTTGCGCGAGTGGGATTGGAACGGCGCTCAGCCAGTCGTGGAACACTGTGACCGTTATCTTCCCACCCAGGCACCCGAAAAGGGCTTCCTGGCGCTAGAGGCGGAAATCGCTATCTGTCGGGAACTCGGGCTAGGGGTTCACCTTAACTGGGGGCGGAGCGTCGTGGAAGGGCGGAACGCCCAAACCGCCTTTGACCATATCAAAGCCTGTGCCGAAGCCGGGGTGTTGGCCGGGCTGATGTTCTCTGGGGCGGGACCGGCGGAAACCCAGTACGGCTACGCTTGGATTGACGGGCATCTGCCCGCCTCAAGCGATGAGCCCGCCTCGTTGCTGACACCTCATGAAATCGCCCGCTGCGCGGCCGCCGCCCAAACCGGGGGCACCAAATACCTTGGTGCCAAGATTTGTGTGCCGCCGACCGCCACCTTGCCCCAGCGCGTGGCGATGTTGGAAAACATTTACCGCGCCGCTCTCGGATAGCCCGGCAAGTGGGGTCGTGTCCGGGAGCTGAGTGCGACCGGCAGGTTTACGGCGGCTTCATGAGGTGCCATCGCCGCGCAAGCGTAAGTTTACACGGCGACAAACCAGCCAGCGGCGCGAGCCGTCTGGACGTGACAGCTGCGCGTTACTGTGCCCAACCGCTGATTCGAAAATGAAACCGAGTGTTTCTAAATCTCGGCGCAAGGCGAAACTATCGGCGCCGAGTACCACGCAGGCCGAATTTACGGGCGGAAATCGTGGAGCCGCCTGAGAGAATCGAACTCTCGACCTATTCATTACGAGTGAATCGCTCTGCCGACTGAGCTAAGGCGGCCTACCTGGGCACGCCCGCAAGCGAACCGCAAAAAGGACAAGTTTAAGTTTAGCGGGAAAACCCGCGCGGCTCAAATATAGTTTTTACCGGCTCGTCCCCAGGGAAAACCGGCCATAACGCGCCATGGCGACAAATTCAGGAAAAAACCGGCACACCAGCCCTAAAATCAACCGTCCTATCCCAAATTTTCCTGATTTCATCCCCAATAAACCAGCCGCAGACAATCAGCCAGCAAATCCGGATGGCACCTCATGAAGCCGAAACCAAACGACCCCGAAAACCAACGCAACCCTAAGAAACCTTACAGAAAGTCCCGTCCTGATCCGTGGGAACCTGGCCAGTCAACAGGTATGTATCCCCGATATTGCGCACACAGGTGGGCGCCACCGAGTTATAAGCCGTGTGATTCCAACCCTGCACGGTCAACAACTTTGAGTGACTCATCATCCCCCGCACGTTTTGCGCCATAGAAAGCGGCGTGGCCGGATCCCCCGTGGTACCAATCAACAGAATATCCCCATCCAGTTTCGGGTTTACCCGACGTTTCGCCGTCTTGTCCCCCGGCACCGGCCACTGTTGCAAACCCAGCGACGGGTAGCTAAACAACTTGCCAATCGTGGGATTATCCGCTTCAAGCTTCTTGGCATCCTCTTCCCACTGGGCTTCGGTTCCCACCGCCACATAATCCAGGGAATTAATCACCATAAAAGCATCCGCGCCATTATCCTTATAGCTGCCGTCGGATTCCCGGGAATTGTACATATCCGCCGCATTCAGCAAACCACTGCCATCCCCATCCAGTATCGCCGCGTGCAAAGCCGGCATCAAAGACTGCCACCAAGAGGCCTGGTTGTACATATTGCCAATAATCCCGGTGAAAGCCAGCGGCAAGGTCAAATCCCGCCCGCCTTTGGTGGGCAGCGGCGAAGTTTTCAGGGACTCCAACAGGGTTTTGATTTGCGACAATCCGGCCTCGGTTCCCCCGCGCAAAGGACAGTCTTTGCGGTGGTTTTCCTGGCATTGCCGGGAAAACTCGCGCAGCGAATTCTCGAATCCGGCGGCCTGGGCGGTGGCTACCTGGTTGATATCCGCCGAGACATCCAACACCCCGTCCAGGATAAAACGCCCTACCCGTTCGGGGAACAAGTCGGCGTAAATCGTGCCCAGGTACGTCCCGTAGGAATACCCCAAGTAATTCAGGCGTTCATCGCCCAGGGCGGCGCGCATAATATCCAAATCCCGCGCCGCATTCGCGGTGGAAGCAAACTTGGTAATCCCCGGGGAATTCTGGAGACACCGCTGTCCCAACAGCTTGCTGTCAGCCACACTTTCAGCACGTCCCTCGGGGGTGGAAGTGTCGATATAGCGGGCGTTATCTTCGTCTAGCTGCTTGGGGGTGCGGCATTTAATCTGCGGCTTCGAGTGGTTAACCCCGCGCGGATCGAAAGACAGCACATCGTAGTTATCCCGTACCCTCTGGGTAAAGAAATACGCCACCGCATCCGGTTTCATCGTATCAATCCCGGATCCGCCAGGTCCCCCGGGGTTCATCACAATAGAACCAAGCTTATTGGGGTTCTTGGTTGCCAGGCGTTTCATCGCAATTTCGGCTTTTTCCCCGGTGGGATGGTCATAGTCAAGGGGAACCTTCAAAAATACGCAGTCAAATTTCCCGTCGTCCTCGCAGGGCTTCCAATCGAGTTTCTGGCTGTAGAACTCGTCCAGGCTCGGTTCCAAACTGGCAGTTTGGGTGGGAATCGCCATCTTGGTGGGGGTTACTTTCGGTTGTGGCGCCACGCATCCGGCCAGTCCCAGCGCGGTAACTGCGGCCGTCGCGACGACCCAGGTCTTGGTGATTCGTTTCATGGTTTCCCTTCTGTCTTCCCTCTTATTTTGCACTATACGTCGTTTTTGTGCGCGGTAAGGTCGAGGCATAGTGCTTCCATGGTCAGGGTGGGTTGTCCGTTGTGCATGAGGTGCCATCTGGCCTGGCGAATCGCCTCCAGGCGGGCGATATTGGTTTCGGCATCGTTACCTTGGGCTATGAAACGGCGAATCAAAGGCTCCAATACCTGGTTTTGCAAGGCAGTCTTGGCGCCCAAATCCAGCACCATCGCGTCGCGGTAAAATCCGCCCAGGTCTTCAAGCAGCCGATCCCACGTGTCCAGTTCCAGGCGTTTGTGCCGGCGTTTCTGGCTTTCCTCCAGGCGTTTCAGCTGAGCTTTCACTTCGCGGGTGGGGTGAAAATCCGGGTCGTCGGGGTTCACCCCCAGGGAACGCAACAGCGCGGACTTTTCGGCTTCATCGTCGGTGGCCTGCCGTGCCCCGGCTTCGAGGCTGACGTATTTGACCAGCGCTGCCGCCGTCCAACACGCATCACTGGCGCTGCGCATCCCCGCCACTGTTTCAAGCATCCGCAGCCGCCGCGCCCGCAATTCCGGGTTTTTCGCCAGGGCGCGTGCCCGCCCGATATGCGCCCCGGATTCCCCGGCCACCGCCGCCGCTAGTTCGGGGTCTTCCACTTCGTCGCGTCGCACCAGCAAATCTGCCACGGCCGAGGCGGTGGGCACGGCCAGTTGCACCAGGCGACACCGGGATCGAATCGTGGGCAGCACTGCCGAGGCACTGGGGGCGCACAGCAGCCACACGGTGCGTTCGGGGGGTTCTTCGATGGCTTTCAACAACACGTTTGAGCTCGCCTCGGTCACCCGATCATAGTCCTCGACAATGACGACGCGCCACGCCCCGCGCACAGGTCGCTGGTAGGCGACGCGGATTAAATCCTTCACTTCCGCGACGGTGACCTGGACCAGTTCGGTGGTCATCACGGTGACATCGGGGTGGATGCCTTTGCGCACCGCCTCGCATTGTCGGCATGTCCCGCAGCCGGCTTCGCGCGGGTGTTCGCAGACCAGCGCGGCGGCAAAGGCTTTGGCGGCCACGGATCGTCCTGAACCGGGTGGTCCCACGAACAGCCAGGCGTGGGTCATTGCCGCCAGGTTGACTCCGGGGGGCGCTACTTGGCTGGCGTCCGCACCCGGGTTTGGGGTCGCGTCGCTTCCTGGTGTCGGTTTGACCCCGGCGGCGGCGGTTTCGGGGTTTAGGGGGGTCGTGGTTTCATGAGGTGCCAGCGAGTTAATGGCACCTCGTGAAACCGCGTCACCAGAGTCATTTAAGCCACCCGAGGCAATCAAGGCGCGCGCGGCCTTTGCGGCTCGGGAAAGTTGCGCGACGACCCGGGGTTGGGCGACCACCTCGGCCCAAACCCCCCCGCCGGGACTAACCGCGTATTGTTCGTTCACAAGTTTCACCACGATTTCATAATCGGCAGAACGCTCGCCAGGCGGAGCCGCACTTGAGCGGCGATTTCCTCTGGCGCCAGACTCGCGTCCACCACCATCCAGGTCTCGTTTTCTTCGGCCAGGCGCCGGAACCGGGCTCGGACTTTGCGTTGAAATTCCAGGCCTTCGCCTTCCATCCGGTCGGGGGAAACCCGGGTTTCGTCGTTTTGTTGACGCTCCCAGGCGATTTCGGGATCCAGATCCAACAGTACCGTCAGGTTTGGGGTCAAACCTCCCGTAGCCCACAGGGATAAATCCCGGATTTCTTTTGGCCCTAGATCCCGGCCTTGTCCTTGGTAGGCCACGGACGAGGCCATGAATCGGTCGCTGATAACGACTTTGCCGGCATTGAGCGCCGGGACTATCAGTTCCGCCACATGCTGGGCGCGATCAGCGGCGAACAGCAGGGCTTCGGCGCGCGGTGCGACCTGTCCCTCGCAAACGGTGGTTTCCCCGGCCTCCAACAGGAGTTCCCGTAGCTGTCGCCCCAGATTTGTACCGCCCGGTTCGCGGGTAGTAACCACTTCCCAGCCCCGGGTTTTGACCCAGTCAGCGGCGAGTTTAATTTGGGTGGATTTGCCCACGCCGTCGGTGCCTTCGAAGGCGACAAAGGCACCGCGAGTCGAGCGCACCTCGACGATTTTCCCGAAATCGACCTTGGTATTGGGGCGGAATTCCCCCATTCCCAGCGCTTCACTAAATGACATGAATCCAGTCTAACAAGGGGCTCTCTATAACTGAGCATCTGGGAATGCCCGCAACGCCTGTCATGGACACACAAGCCCTTTTGATACGGTAATGCGCCGACAAAACCCCAGGTCAGGGGCTTATCTCGATATCAAGATATCCTAAAGACGCTTATGTGTCCACGACCCTATAAAGCAGCAATATCGTGGCGGAAATGCCCGCCTTCCAGGTGGATTTTCGCCATCAACGCGTACGCGCGCTCGCGAGCTGCCTCCAAGTCGCTCCCGCGCGCTACCACCGAGAGCACCCGTCCGCCGCTCGAAACCAGGGCATCGCCGCTGGTCAAAGGGCGCCTGTCGGCACCGGGAACCGCAGCGGCAGGTTTACGGGCTACCGTTTGGTTTGTGCCGCTTGCCTTGCTGGGTTCCATCTGGCCAGCCGCAGAAGCTACGACCCCGCTGGCCTCGATCGTCCCGTCCGCCCCGTTCACGCCGTTTGCCCCACTCGCCCCGGGTTCACGAGGTGCCAGCCGGGTTCCCGCGTGAATCACATGCACCCCCGGCATCCCGCACCCCGCGTCCAAGCCGGTGATAACCCCGCCGACCTGCGGGGTTCCCGGATAGCCGGGAGCCGCCAGCACTACGTTGACCACCGCTTCGGCACTGATCTGTAACTCGGGCATGGCCCCTAATGAACCCGTGGCCGCCGCCCACAGATAAGCCAGCAAGTCCGACTCGACCCGTTCTAAAACCGACTGAGTTTCCGGGTCTCCAAAGCGCACATTGAACTCCACAACCCGCAGTCCGCGCGAAGTCAACGCCAGCCCAACATACAGCAGCCCCACAAATGGCGTGCCACGCCGCGCCATCTCGGCCAAAACCGGGCGCGCTATCCCCTCGACAGTGCGTTGTTCCAGGTCAGGCGGCGCCCACGGCAGTGGGGAGTACGCCCCCATCCCGCCGGTATTCGGCCCCTCGCCCCCGTCGCGGGCGCGTTTGTAGTCCTGGGCGGGCGGCAACGCCACGACGTTTTCCCCGTCGCACAGGCAAAACACCGAGGCCTCCGGCCCGTCCAAGTATTCTTCTATCACTACCGCCGGCGACGCGGCGGGCGCGGTGCCGCTGGTCGACCCCGTTTCATGAGGCGCCACCTCGGGTGTGGACGTGGCGCCGGATTCTCGGCTGGCACCTAATGAAGCCGCGTCAATACAGGCGGCGGCATGTTGCAGCGCGGTCGCGAAATCCTCGGTCACGACCACGCCTTTGCCGGCGGCCAAACCATCTTGTTTCACCACGTAGGGTGCCCCGAAACGTTGCAGCGCCGCGCGAGCTTCCGCCAACGTGCTACAAGCCACGCCCGCAGCGGTGGGAACTCCGGCTGCCGTCATGACCTCTTTGGCAAAAGCCTTGGAGCCTTCTAACTGGGCGGCGGCGCGAGATGGACCGAACACCGCGAAACCAGCGGCACGCAGGGTGTCTGCCACCCCCGCGACCAGGGGCGCCTCCGGGCCGATAACCACCAGGTCAGCGGCGATTTCCTGGCTCAGCGCGAGCACGGCCTCGGGGTCGCTCGGGTTCAAGGCCACATTGCGACCCAGGGCAGCCGTGCCGGGATTCCCCGGAGCTATCACCAGTTCAGACAGTTGCTTCGAGGCGGCAATAGCGCGCGCCAGGGCGTGTTCGCGCCCCCCAGATCCCAAGAGTAAAACCTTCACCCCTTTAGTTTAGCCTTGGAAATACAGGGGTCGAAAAATTACCATCCCAGCCCGGGGTCGTCGTAAGTCTCGGCACCGCCCGCGCATCCTTTGACCAGATCGGCGACCAAAAACCGCATCGGGTTAATGCGGATAACCACGAAGCTTCCAATATCGCCACTTGAAAACCCCGGGGCGAAACTTCGTTTAAGATAGCATAGGCTATTCTTTTTCGCCCGACCCCAGAATATCTTCCAACAGCATCTTCCAGGCCTCGCCGCGTGCTGGTACCCCATCTAGCATCCCAATCGGTACGCCAATCTCGAACAGCTCCCCGGGGCGCTCGGCCTCCCAAATCCGTTGCACTGCCAGCGTGTCGGGGTGCAGGGCATCGGGCAAGCCTTTCAACCAGGATTGAATCTTTTCCAGTGGCGACCGCCCGTCGACCACCGCCCAGGTTTGGTCGACATAAATCATGGAAATCAGTTTGCTCATGGTGCGCCGATGCGCCTCTATCAGGGAATCCGCCAGCGCCAGCACACAGGTTTGCCCGGGTCGCTCGTCCATTATCCGGCGCAGTTCCTCGGCGGAACGTGCCCGCAAGGCTTTGCCCGGCAGGGTGGTTTTCGGCCCGCCCAGCACGCAATACCCTTCGTCGCCCAACCTCCCAGCCAGGCGTTGCGCGGTTTCCACCACGGACAGGGCGATTGGCGCCGCCCCAATAACCACAATCGTGGATCCGGGTTTTTCCAGCAATTCCACGGGTTGCGGCAGGGCGGCCACAAAATCATCAATATCGATTTCCGTCGAGCCGTCCACGGGCATTTCGGCCAACAATTCCGAGGGGAATCCCAGTTTCGTGGCTTGTTCCGTCGCGATACGCTGGGCGGCGGGCGAATGATTGATGACCGGGCGCGGGGTGGCTAATCCGCTGCGTCCGGGGGCGGCCACGCCTTGCAGCCGCGCGTCCATCATCGTGGCGCCAGACCGCAGGCCGCTGGGGTTGGTCGCGGGGTTGGGGGCGGATTCATGAGGTGCCACCGGGGGTGTTTGGCTGATTCCCATCGCGGCCAGTTGGGCTTCCAAATCGGCGGCCGCCGCTTCGGTGCCCGAATCTAGCTGGGATCGGGCTTCGTTCAATAAATTCCGCAGGCCTTCGTCTTTTTGGTCAGTTCCCGACCCAGAGTCGCTGGCATCCGGGCTGGCACCTAATGCGGCCGTGTCCCCCACCTCTAACCCACCGGAGCCGTCCCCATCTGAACGGGTACTTTTCGCGACGTGTTTTTTGCGAAAAAACCCGGCATCCTGGGCTTGTTCGGACAAAGTGCGGTGTCGGGGACGCGCGGGCGCAGCGGTGGCGGTGGCGGTGGCATTAGAGAACTGTTCGGGGGGCTCGCCGACCCCTTCGACTTCGACCAGTACCTCGTAGTGTTCTTTCGAGAACACGCCGGCCAGACCGCCTTTGCGGACCTTTTCCGCTTTAAGCACGGTAACGCGACGCCCCATTCGTTTCACCTGGCCAATGAGGACGTCCAGGCGGTCGCCTTCAACCAGATATCGCGTGGCTGCCACTTATTGTTCCCATCGTCTCGATCATTACTTTCGCTCCTGAAACCTCGGTGTAGGACAGCACCGGCAGGCGCGCTATACCCAGGTTAACAAGTTTTCTAAGCGCCGGGCGTAAGACAGGCGCACAAACCAAAACAACCGAGAAACCGGATTGCTCGGCTTGCTCGGTAACTTCGCGGGTTTGGTTCAAAAAGTCCTCCATCCGGTCGGGATCCAAGGCCAGCTGCGAGCCTTCGTCCCCCGGTCGCACGGTTTCCAACAGGGATTGTTCAAACATGGGATCCAGGGTGATAACCCGCAATACGCCTTCCATCACGTACTTCGACACGATGGATGGTCCCAGTTCCGCCCGGGCGGCCTCAATCAGCTGTTCGGGGTCGGTGGTTTGTTTGGCGCGCACCGACAGTGCCTCGAAGATACGGGGCAAATCCAGGATGGGCACCTGTTCTTCGAGCAGTCCTTGCAACACGACTTGCACTTCACCCAGGGACAGCATCGCGGGAATCAGCTCCTCGACGGCCGAAGGGTTGGTTTGGCGCACTCCGTCTACCAGGATTCGCACGTCTTCGCGTGACAGCAACCTAGCGGCGTTTTCGGACACCAAAGCGCTCAAGTGGGTAATCAACACCGACACCCGGTCGACGACGGTGGCGCCGCTTAGCTCCGCGTTATAGCGCAGTTCGACGGGAATCCACTTTCCAGCCAGCCCAAACACGGGTTCCTGGGTCAAATCCCCGGGCAAATCATCCAGCGCGTCGCCCAGCGCTAAAACCTTGCCGGGTGGGGCGATGCCCCGCCCGACTTCCACCCCGGACATGCGAATCACATAGGTGGAAACCGGCAAATCCACCGAGTCGCGGGTGCGCACGGGGGGCAACACGAAGCCGGATTCCAGGGCGACTTTACGGCGCAAGCCGCGCACCCGCGCCAGCAAATCCGTATCCGTATTTGCGCCCACCAAGTCAATCAAGTCGGGGGACAGCAAAATTTCGAGAGCCGGCACCCGCATTTGTTCGATTAGCTGTTCGGGGGTTTCCCCGGCTGGTTTGGTTTCGTCTTCCTCGACCATCACCTCTTCTTCGGTTTCAGCTCGTTTCAAGGCGCTCAGTTGTTTCCATCCCCCGAATACCAGCAGGGCACCGACTACCAGGAACGGCAGTTTCGGCATGGCCGGCACCAGTCCCATCAGAATCGCGGCGATACCCGCAATCATCAGGGCGGAAAACGATTGGGACAGTTGTTTGGTAAAGTCCCCGCCGATGCCGCCTTCGGGGGAGTCCTTGGAGCGGGTGACAATCACACCGGTCGCAAGGCTCATCAACAGGGACGGAATTTGCGAGACCAGCCCGTCGCCGACGGTCAACTGGGAATAGGTCGCAATGGAATCGGTGGCGTTCATGCCTTCGATTGCCATCCCGATAATGAACCCAGCTATCAGGTTCACAATCGTGATGACGATACCGGCTATCGCATCGCCTTTGACGAATTTGGAACCACCATCCATGGCTCCGTAAAAGTCGGCCTCGGAAGCAATCTCGGCTCGGCGCGCCCGGGCGGTTTCCTCGTCTATCAGCCCAGAGTTCAAATCCGCGTCAATCGCCATCTGTTTACCGGGCATCGCGTCCAGGGTGAAACGCGCCCCGACTTCGGCGACCCGCCCGGCACCGTTGGTGATTACCACGAAGTTAATAATCACCAGGATGATGAACACAACCATGCCGACCACGAAGTTTCCGCCGACTACGAAGGTACCGAAGGCTTCGATAACTTGCCCGGCTTTGCCCGAACCACCCCCCGATCCCGGGGTCAGAATCAGCCGGGTCGAAGCGATATTCAACCCCAGCCGGAACAGGGTCGCCACCAGCACCAGGGTCGGAAACACCGAGAAATTCAGCGGTTTTTCCACGAACATGGTGGTCAACAGGGCAATCATGGACAGCATAATCGACAAGACGAACAGGATGTCTATCAGCCAGGGTTTCAGGGGGAAAACCAGCAGCATAACGATGCCGACCACGCCTATTGGCATCGCCAGCCTCGAGAGCATCTTGAAATCGAACTTCAAACCAGTCTCCCTTTACGGAAATGTCCGCCCGCGATTGCGCCATCCCATATCCGGGTCGGACATTTCTATTATCGTCTATCTTTTTGTGTTTCTTAGTATATCGTGGGTCACCAGGGTCTTTGGGGTTACGTTTTGTCTTAGTTTTCGGGGTCACGAGGTGCCATTTGGGCAAACAAGTCCTGCGGCATCTTATGTATTCCTCCCCGGGCACCGCGTTTTTTAAGCAGTAAACAAAAGGCCAGGACTTGGGCTACGGCCGTATAGAGTTCCTCGGGGATTTCCACGCCAATCTCAGCTGTGGAATACAGGGTTCGAGCCAAGGCCACGTCTTCAACCATGGGCACCCGGTTGTCCAGGGCTATCTCGCGGATTCGTGATGCCAGATGGTCGACTCCTTTCGCGACGACTTTCGGGGCGCCTTGTCCGGGTTCGTATTTCAAGGCCACTGCGTAGTGGGTGGGGTTAACCACCACCACATCGGCCTCAGCCGCGTCGTTCATCATCCGGTTGCGACTCATCTGCAGGGCACGCGAACGCCGTTGGGACTTGATTTGCGGGTCGCCCTCTTGCTGTTTGTATTCTTCTTTGACTTCTTGTTTAGACATCTTGGTTTGCTTCTGGTTTTTCTTGAATATAAACAACGCATCCAGAATGGAAACCACTATCCCGGCGATAACCGAGGCCCAAATCAGCAGCCACATTTTATCCGTGCCATAGTTAACCAGGTCTCGACCCGACATGTGCCCAGCGGCTCCCATTATCTCCATCACCCCGGAAATAATCAGGTACAACACCACCCCCACCGCTACGGTTTTCAGCAGCGCTTTCAACCCGTTCCACAGGGCTTGCACCCCAGCGATTTTCTTGACACCCTTGACTAAATTGAGATTTTGCAGTTTCGGTTTAAGGTGTTTGGCCGAAGGAAATACGCCTTTACCTTGAATGATGTTCACCAACACCGCCACCAGCATGATGGCCAGCATGAACGGCAGCAACGTCCACAATACCCCCTGCAGGGATTGCCCCAGGAAACCCAGAATCTCGGTCATAGATACCCCGTTGGCCAGTTCCCGAACCGCCGCAATTTGTTCGCGCCCATTGTGTCCGGCCGTATCCATCAGGCTGGGCAGTAAAGCTGCCCCGGCCGCGAGCGATATCCACCCGGTCAGGTCTTGGGATTTTTGCAGGCCACCGTCCTCGCGAACCTTCTTAAGGTGATGCGGGGTGGCCTTTTCGGTCTTTTCCCCGGAATCGCTCACAGAATCACCCCCGTCCAGGATTTGACCGCCACGTCAACCAGTTTCACCACCAGCTGGGGCAACACCACCATAATAGCCGGTGCGAAGAACGCGGTGACCATGATTTTCAAGGGGAAACCGAGGGTAAAGGCGTTCATGGCCGGCGCCACCTTGGTCAACAGCCCCATGCCCATATCGGTCAGGAACAACACCAACAGCAGCGGCCCGGCAATCTCCAGGGCGGACATGGTTAGTTCCGCGAAGCGATAGACCAAGCGTTCGGCATAGTTCGACATGTCGAACATCATCCCCGGTGGCATCGCGGTAAAAGACCGTGCCAAGCCCATAATCAACAGTTGATACCCGTTGGTGGTGAACAGTAGTGCCATAGCGGTCAGTTCATAGACCCGCCCGAAAGTGGCTTGGTTTGTCATTGTCAAGGGGTCAAAGGCTTGCGCCATCGCGAAACCGCCTTCGAGGTCCAGCAAAGAACCGGCCATCTGGATGGCGGCGAGGATAATCCGCACCATCAGCGCCATGGAAAATCCGATAAACGCCTGGATTACGCATTCCACCACAAAGAAATCTGTTTGTGCTACCGGTCCGATGCGTTGCGTGCAGGCCAACCCCAACCCAGCTCCGAGCATCGCCTTGATTCGCCCGGAAAATGCCCGGTTGGAAAACGGCGGACAAAAAACCAGAAACACGGTGGCCCGGATTGAGGCCAACATGAAAGCGGTAAGGAATCCGAGGTGTATCGTTATCACGATTGGCACCTCATGAATTCAACAAATGCGGAATGCGCGCCATCATGTCCAGGGTCGTGTTCACCATCGTTTGCAACATCCAGTACCCGCAAATATACAGGGCGATCCCCACCGCGATGGTTTTCGGCACAAAGGTCAGGGTGACTTCCTGGATTTGGGTAATCGACTGGAACAGGGAAATCACAAAGCCGACCACCAGCGAGGTTATCAGCACGGGTGCGGCCAGTTTCGCGCCCATAATCATGGCGGTCAACGCCAAATCCAAAACCGCAGCGGAATTCACAGCCCACTCCCTTACCGGTATGTCCCAATCAGGGTCTGGGTCAGCATGCCCCACCCGTCGACCATCACGAACAGCAACACTTTAAACGGCAGGGACACCATGACAGGCGGCAGCATCATCATGCCCATACTCATCAAGGCCGCGCCCACCACCAGGTCAATCACCAGGAACGGAATGAACACAACAAAGCCGATAATGAAGGCGGAGCGTACTTCCGAAATCATAAACGCCGGCACCAGGGTCGTAAATGGGGTTTTATCCAGGCTTTCCGGGTTGGGGCGGTTCGCGGCGCGGGTCATCAAGGCGATGTCTTCTTCGCGGGTCAGCGGCCCCATAAAGTCCCGGAAGGGTTTTTCGCCCAGCTTGAATACTTCTTGCACCTCGATTTTTCCGTCCGTCAGGGGTTGCACCACGTCGGTCCACAGGGTGTTAACGGTGGGTGCCATAATGAACAGTGACAGGAAAATCGCGAGTCCCGACAGGACTTGGGTGGGGGGAATCTGGTTCAAGCCCAAAGCGTTGCGTGCCATCGCCAAAACAATAAAAATCTTGGTGAAAGAGGTCATCATCAACAACAGACTCGGCGCGACCGACAGCACGGTTATCAGCAGGAACACCAAGACGGTGGTGGTGGGTTTCTTGTCGAAACCAATCAGTTGTACCCCGATTCCGGGGTCTGGGGGGTTGGCCGGGGGGGTGGGTGATTCGGGTCCGCCCCGATTGGGGTTGCGTTGTTGTTGTTGGTTGGTGCCCCGATTGGGGTTGCGATTGGGGTCGGCAGCACCGGGGGCGATGCCTGTGGCGGCGTTGGCGCTGGCGGCGGTGATACCGGTCTGGCTGGTCACGTTGGCCACGTTCGCAAGGCTGGTGTTCGGGGTGGTGGCCACGGCTTCACGAGGTGCCATTTGCATTCCAGCGGGGCGGGAATCAACCCCCGCCGGGATTCCGGATGGCGCCTCATGAACGGCTGGCGACGCCACGGGAGGCACCCCCGTGGCCACCGCTCCCGGCAGCGTCAAATAGCCCGCGAACAGCGCAATAACCGCCAGGAACCACGCCACCGCCAGTTTCAAGCGGTTGCGCCACTGGACGGGCGACCACTCGCGGCGCGCCAAGCCGAAACCGAAACGAGAGCTGTCGGCCGGGTTGTTGGCGGTGGGGGTTTGGCCGACCGCATGAGGTGCCGGCTCGTATCCTCGACTTTCCGCACTAAATTGCGGCGTGATGGAACTATAATCCCCCGCCGGAGCCAGGGTGTCGCGGGTGAAATCGAGGGGCATATCCACCCGGAATCCCAGGCGTTGTAAGCGTCGGGCGGTGGTGGCGAATTGTTGGCGGCACAGTTCCTGGGTTATGGCCTGGCGGCGTTCCCGTCGCTGTGCTATTTGGACGCGACGTGCCTCCCGTCGCTGGGTTGTTTGGACGCGACGTGCCTCCCGTCGCTGGGTTGTTTGGACGCGACGTGCCTCCCGTCGCTGGGTTGTTTGGACGCGACGTGCCTCCCGTCGCTGTGTTGTTTGGACGCGACGTGCCTCCCGTCGCGTCTGCCATTCCTGGAATTCCCGCAAGGAAGCCTCGCGCGAACGAGGGTGGCAACTGAAATCACTCATGACGCACCCCCGGATCTCGGTCGTCCCCCGAATTCGGCGGCGATTTGAGCGGCCAGCGCATCCATCTGTGCCTCGCTAATACTAGCAGGTTCAACTGGTTCGGGGCGGGGACGAGTCACCGGTTTCGACCGGGACACGATTTCTTGGCTCGGCGTAGCGCCCGGCGGGGTTCGCAGCTTGCCAACCGTCGTGCCACCGGGTTTTCCACCGGGTTTACCGCTGGGTTTACCGGCCACCATTGTTTCACTCGCGGCGGCTTTCCGACTGAATTTGGCTAAAACCTGGCCAAAGGGGCGTTTCACAGCTTCCCGGCCTTGTGCCTCGGCGCGGGCAGCCGCTGTTGCCGCTTGGGATTCCAGTTCCGCAGCCATTTCCTCGGTGTCATAGAGTTCCGCAATGGGGGTCACCGTTGAATCCCCGGCTCCCACCAGGAACATGCGCCCCCCGATTTCCACCACCGCGACTTGCGCGGATCGACTCAAGGCCAAGCGTGAAACCAGTCGCAAACCCGGGCCTTCGTATTCCCCCAGGCTCGAATGTTTCGCCCACCGGTACAACAGCCACATGGCCAGAAACACGACCGCGATGCCCACCAGGAAACGCACCATCACGGTCAAAGGGTCAGGGCCGGAATCGAGGCGTTTAGACTCGCTCGCGACCAGCAGCAACGCTGTTTCCATCTGCCCCTCCTTTCATGCTTCCTTAGGGGGTGGCTCCACCCCCGCCCCGCCCAGTCTTGGTCGCCCCCGGAATCCTAAACCGGGGCGCAACCCGGGGGAAAGCCGGATATCCGGGATGGCACCTCGTGAAGCCGCCCGAAACCCCACCCGGCGTGACTATTGCCGATTCTGTTGTTCCGCCAGGGACACGATTTCTGTAATACGAATCCCGTATTCTTCATCGACAACCACAATCTCGCCGTGCGCAATCAAGCGCCCGTTGACCATCACGTCGGCGGCGGAACCGGCGGAACGGTCAAGCTCTATCACCGAGCCGGGCGAAAGATCCAACACATCATGCACTGCCAGCTTGGTGCGGCCAATCTCGGCGGTCAGGGTCATCTCGACGTCATAGAGCAGCTTCATGGATTCCGCGCGCTGCTCTGCGGTGGCAGTGGCTTGGGAAGCCGGCGGCGTGGTCGCAGATTCCCCTTCTTTTTTCGGAGCACCAGCGGCACCAGCGGCGATTTCCCGCACTGACAGCCAGCCTTCCACCGAGTTTTCGGCTTCCAGGGTGGCACTCGTCCAATCCCCGGCGGCTAATTGTTCGGCCGCATTGGCTTGGCTGGTGTTTTCTAGCACCCCCGTAGCCAGGGTGGCGGCCGCAGCTTCAAGCGCGGGAACCAGCGCCTGCACCGGGGTCATGCCCTCGGCACCCTCCAGGGCTTCGGCTATCGGATCCGAGACCGCCAGCATAACCTGCATCGAGGTTTCAGCCGAAAGCGTGGCGATAACAGCGGGAGCACCCGCAGCGGGCAGGGGATCGCCGGTTTCCCAGGACGAAGCACTAAGCTCGGTGGTCGAGGGTAACAGAGGAATTGCGGCGCGAGCCGCATCCAATACCTGTAAGGGCGTCAGAGTCATTTCTTTTCTCCTTTGTTAACGGAAACCACCATGGCGGCCAGTCGGGATCCCGAGGTTCCCGCCGCCGCTTCGGCCAAAATCAAATCATCGACCATCAAATCCAGGGGACGCGAAGTGGGGTGAATCAAGGGCAACGTGTCGCCCACCGCCAAACCATCGAGTTCACGAGGGTTAATCTTGCGCCGCGAAAAACGCACCGCCACCTCGACGGGAATTTCTTCGAGATTATCCACCAGGCGTTGACGCATAATCGCGGCCTCGCGTTTTTGTTCCTCCGAGCGGGTATCCGCATTCGCGTCACCCTTGTGGATGGCATCGGTAATCATGGCTACCGGCATCATAATCGAACAATCGTCGACGTGTTCGCCGGTGGTTAAAGTGATGGGAGCAAACAGTATCGGGGTGGATCCGTCATAGGCCTGGACGAACTGGGGAGCATATTCCAGGTTCAACAATTTTGTTTCCAGCGGCAGCATCCCCGCAAAGGCCATATCCAAATCCGTCATGACACGTTTAAGGAAGTCGGACAGAATCGAAACCTCGACTTCGGTTAGCTGCCGGTCGGGGGTGGATTCGATATCGCCTTGACCCCCCAAAAGGTGATCGACCCAAGCCAGGGCGGTTTGTCGCGGGAACTGCAAGATTCCCTTGTTGCGCCCGCTTTGGAAATCCATAATCACCATACAGGTGGTAGAAGGCATTTTCGCGATGTAGTCGTCATAGGAACGCATCACCAAATCACCCGCGCTTCCGGTGATAACCACGTGGAGTCGCCCCACCAACTGGTTTATCCAAGAGCGCGTAAAGGCTTCCAGAGCCAGCTCCATAATCCGCGCATACTCGCGCGGCAGCTTCATAGGTTTACTAAAATCGTAAACCTTCGCCTCCGCAGCGCGGTCAGCCTTACTTTGCTTTGCCATATGTCTTCCAGCTTATCTATGAATGTTCAATCCGTTGGCATAAATGCAAACGAAATCAGAACTCCACATTACCCAAAACGAATCGCTTCCTATTGATAGGCAAAGGTAGTGAACCGCACCTGAACCACGTGGCCATCATAGGGCGGAATCATTTCCTTATTGATTGAATCCAGGTACTTCTTTTCCAGTTCCTGTATCGCCCCGGGTTTGTCCAGTTCTTCCTTCTTCATGCCCTTGAACAGGTTCAAGGCAACCGCCCGCGCCGGCGAGGCATCCAAATCCCCACTGTGGCCTTCGGCGGTGATGGACTCGTCGAAATACAGTGTGGCCTGGAAGGACAGGAAGCCATCAGCCAGGTTCACGTTCAGCGGTTCACCGGTGGATACGGTGACGGTTCCCATCTTCAATTCGGTTTTGATGGGGGTGGGTTCGGCTTGGCCTTCCCCACCGCCGCCGCCACCCAGGATTCCCAGGGCTTTCAACAGGAACAGGGTTCCCACTGCCAGGGATACCAGCAGCACCACCACCACGACGATAACGATGATTAGTTTAATTGGTCCACCTTTTTTGCCTTCCGATCCGGCGGGAGGCGCGCTGGGTGGCGCGGCTGGTTTGGCGGGGGCGGCCGACTTGGCTGCCCCACCGGCTGGTTTAGCTCCAACTCCAACTGGCATATTTAATCTCCCTCCCCGACGTGCGGCTTTGGATTGTTGGCGAAACGCCAACTTAATACTATAAAGACTACCATTGACCTTAGTTCACTGTGCGAACTTCCGAACGCAAAGTGCCCCCGTTCTTGCCGGTCTGGTTGCTGGTTCCGCTGGTTTCGGGGGCATTCCCGCCGCCACCCGCTTTCGATCCTATCTGGGGTGCCTGGGGACCAGTGGGTGCCTGGGGCAGGCCTTGCGACAGCTGTTTGGCTGCCTCGGGCAGCATAGCGCGTACCGAGTCCTTGGCTCGCGACATAATCACGATGTCGACACGCCGGTTCAGTGACCAGGCATCCTGTCCGGCCTCTACCTGGGTTTGGTGATCCGCGCCATAGGAAATGGTACGCAGTTTCGAGCCTGGAACCCCACCGCTTCTAAGGTGAATTAACACTTCGATAGCACGCCCGGCAGCCAGGTGATAGTTAGAAGGGTATTTCGCGGAATACTGTGGATTGGGGTCGGCGTAGCCTTCAATAGCCACATCTTCGGGAGTGCCGGCCAATACGGGGGCGAGTGCCGCCAACACGGCTTGGGCGGTAGGTTGCACCTCGGCGTCCCCCGGTTTAAAGTACGTATCACTGGCCACCATCCCCAGCACCAGGCCTTTTTCGGTGATGCGCATCTGCAGCGCTCCGGTTTGTCCGGCAGAGGCCAGGGCTTGTTCCACCTGTTGCTTGATTTGGTTAAGGTGGCTGGCTTCCGCCATGGCCTGGATGCGTTCGGGCTGTCCGGCGGCCGTGGTGGTGTCGTTTCCCATCATGGATCCCAGGTTCACCGCAGAGGTCGACCCGGACAGCAACCCCAGCCCGCTGGTGGTGTGCAGGGGACTGACGACTTGCAGGCTCTGGTTGAACCCGGCTGCCAGCGATTTACTCAGTTTCGCCAGTTTCCCGGAATCGACTTGCGAGATGGCATAGAGCACCAGGAAGAGGCACATCATGACGGTAATCATGTCCAGATAGGACACCGCCCAGCGTTCGGTGTTTTCCGGTTCGGGACACTCGTGTTTTTTCTTCGCCATTGGGTTCCTCCTCTCGGTTACTTTGGGGTGTGGTTTGGGTTTATTTTCGGGTTCATGAGGCGCTAGCCAAAACCAGGGGCGTTATCCCGCTTAGGCGGCCTTTCCTTCTTTCCCGGCCTTGAGCTGGCTGGGTGGTATCAAGGACCGCAGGCGTTCGCCTACCTGGCGCGGGTTCGCCCCGGATTGCAGACTAATCAGGCCTTCGGTAATGATTTCCATTCGCGCGATTTCGAGTTGGCTGATACGCTGCAGGCGTCCGCTCATCGGCAGCCAAATCATGTTAGCGGAAAGCAGCCCCCACAGGGTCGCGACGAAGGCAGAGGCAATCATGGGGCCGAGGGTTTCGGGGTTGGACAGGTTGGTCAATACGTGTACCAGGGATACCACGGTACCGATGATGCCAATGGTCGGGGAATACCCGCCGGCTTGTTTGAACCATTCGTAGGCGCCTTTGTCGGATTCTTTTTTGGCTTCGGTTTTGTCGCCCAGCATTTCGCGCAGTTCTTCGGGATCCATCCCGTCGATGGCGCTCATCAGGCCTTCACGCATAAAGGTGTCGTCGATGCCTTTGGCGGCGTCTTCCAAGGCCAGCAGGCCTTCGCGCCGGGCTTTTTCGGACAGGGACACGATGGTGTCGATGGCTTCGGTGGGGTCGGGCAGTTTCGCGGTCAGTCCTTTGGGGAATCGCGAGAACGCATAGACGAAGTCTTTCATGGTAAAGGTGGCCATGGTTGCCAGGATGGTACCGCCGAACACCAGAATCATGGGGGGCGGCAACAGGATGGAGGTCAAATGCGAGCCTTCCATATAGAGCATGGCGACCACGGCGACCATAGCGCCGACCATGCCGATGATTGATGCGGGATCCATTGTTTACTCTTCCTTCCCTGGTGATGAGTACGCCACCGAGAGTTGCACTGGGGCAGTGGTTTTTTGGTTGTCTTCTTGAATGAGTTCTTCGACGCGTGCCAGCAGGCGTGCGCGGTCTTCGCGAATTAACTCTATAACTTCGGTCACTGATTGTTCCACGATATACCTGGTGGCATCGACCATAACAATTATGGTATCGGGGGCTGATTCGACGCGCTCGATTAGGTCCGCGTTCAAAACAAACTCGGAGCCGCCTAGTCTTTTGAGGGCTATCATTATCGGCCTCCTTTCGGTTGGTGCTGGGTTTATTGTGTTACGGGTTCATGAGTTGCGGGTGGGTTTTGGGGTTTCCGGAATTCCGGAAACCCCAAAACCCGGCGGCTGTTAAAGCCCGGCGGGCTCTAACAGCCTTTAGGCTTAACGCTTCATACTGACTAATTCCTGCAGGATTTCGTCCGAGGTGGTAATCACCCGGGTATTGGCCTGGAATCCGCGTTGGGACAAAATCAGGTTCGTGAACTCGGCCGCGAGGTCGACATTCGACATTTCGATGGCTCCGCCGGTCATGGCCCCACGAGTACCGCTGCCAGGCTCCCCGATTTGCGGTTGCCCCGAGTTCCCGGACTCCACAAAATATGAGGCTCCGGCCTTCTCGAGCCCCAGCGGGTTCGAAAACGAGGCGGTGGCAATCTTTGCCAAGGCTCGGGTATCCCCATTGGAGAAAGTCCCGCGAATCGTCCCATCGGCTTCCACCCCAAACCCAGTCAAGGTACCAGCGGAGTTACCGTCAATAGTTTCATACTGGGCACTATTCACGCCCGCATAACCGGTCAACGCGGATAAATCCATTGTTATTGGATTTGCTGCAACGCCATCTTTTACAGCGAGTTTTTTATCAGCAGTCACTTTTGCCTGCATCACCTTGAACTCTACATTCTTGAGTAGCTTCTTGGTATCCTCTTTGAGTGTTCCATCCGTTTCGAATTCAATCTCGAAAGAGGTCGCTTCTTTTCCGTTGTACTTCAACTTATAGGCCGCACCCTTCTGGTCGTCACCTGCTGTAATCTCTGTATCACGTTCCGCTTTTTTAGTGAGATGTTTATATGCCTCAGCATCGTAAGCCATAACTTTCCATTTAGGTTTCACGCCTGGCGCTTTGGAATCCGAGCGCTCAAATTTAAGCAAAACATTATGCGGGTCACCTTTGTCGTCATAAACGGTCAGGGTTTGGGTTACCATGAAGGCGTTGTCCTCATCGGCTCTCTTATTAGGGGAAGGATCAATCCAAACTTTGTCAGCGGGTAGATTCCCTCCATAGGTAATCTTCTTTGTAGGATTGGCTTCAAAAGTTTGAGTCAGTGGCAGGACAAGATTTTGAGTCTGTCCCGACGCACTAATTTTTCCTTTCTTATCTGCCATCCAGCCTTGGACAAAGGAACCGTCGGCGGCGACGACCTGGCCTTGGGCATCCAAGCCGAATGACCCGTTGCGGGTGTACACCTGGGTGCCATTGGTTTTCTTTAGCACAAAGAAGCCGTCGCCATTAATCATGGTGTCCAGGTTGCGCCCCGTGTTTTGCGCCGCGCCCCCGGTAAAGTTATTGGTAATGGACTGCAGTTTCACCCCCAGTCCCACCTGGGCGGGGTTCATGCCGCCGCGCTCGTTGAGTCGCGGCGCCGCCCCGGATCTCACCAACTGGCTAAAGGTGTCCTCGAACCGGGTGGAGGCACTCTTGAACCCGGTGGTATTCACATTGGCGATATTGTTCGAGGTCACGTCGAGCATGGTCTGGTGCACACTCAGACCCGAGATTCCGGTAAACAGTGAACGTAACATTTTTCTTTTCCTCTCTGGTTATGTGTTGCCAGGCCTCATGCCTGAGTGTTACTTACGCCAACTCCGGTGGCGCTTGGTTTCCGATTGCTAGTTCCCGCGGCCGCACTCGCGGCCGCCGTGGGGGTGGAACCCAGGGTGGTGCCCGCCGTGGCGGCTGGCGCCTCATGAACCCCAGAACCCCCGGCGGAACCAACGGCACCTGGTGTCCCCGCAGCCCCCGTAGAGCTACCCGGCGTCCCCGCCGCAGCACTCTTGCCGGTTTCGCCGGACTTGCCGGTTTCGCCAGTTTCCCCGGGTTTGCCGGTTTCGCCAGTTTTCCCGACTTCACCGGTTTTCCCGGCCTTCCCGGTCTTTTTATCCTGGTTTTGTTCCCGCAGGGCTTTCGCAATGGCCTTAGCCAAATCCGTCTCGCCCTCGGTCGGGTCGGCGATACCCAGAATGTCTTCCATCTTGACTTTCTTGTCGCCAATATGCGCCAGCACCTTGCCCTCGGCCAGGAACTCGACCGCGTCGACCTTCCCGGCGGTAGTTTTGGCGTTACCCTCGTCGTCAATCAGGTCATAGACGGCAGTACGCCCCACCATCGAAGCGCCCTGGACCCGCTGCTGCGCCTCATAGGCTCGCTTGGAGGCCTCGGTCATCTGGATCATCTGTTCCATGTTAGTCATGGTAGAGGTCTGCTCCAGCAACTGCGCGGTATCCATCGGCTGGGTGGGATCTTGATACTTCAAGGTTGCCAACAGCAGCTTCATGAAGTCATCCTTACCCAGCTTCGTGGGGTCTTCCTTCTTGGTCTGCGCCTTGTCGGTGCGCTGACCCTCGTTCATTTTCTTAAGGAACAAGGCTGCTTTTTCCCTGTCCGTGAGTTTTTTATTCGTCGCCAAGGTCTCGGCTTCGGCCTTTTTCTTGGCATTCGCGCCGATAGAGTAATTATCCACGCTGGGGGCTTTATTAAAGGCCTGCGCGGCGGCAGCCGTAGCTCCACCCGCTCCGCTTCCCACTGCATCTACTGGCATCTTTCCTCCTCTAGCTATGGTTTCCTGATATCGTCCTGGTTCCTAATCCGCTTCCTGCGATTCTATCCGGGATTCCCCGGCTCCGCCGGGCAATCCGCCCATCCTAAAACTTAGGTATACATATCCACCGATCCATCCGAGCCGTCCTTCAAAATATCCCCCACTCGGGGTGCGCTCTCGCCAATCTCGGAGCCCCCCTCCGGATCGCCCGCGCCCCCACCGCGTGAACCCGACGCGCCGCCCTCGCCGCGCGCCCCGGATTGTCCGTCCTGACCCGCTTGGGTGAACTGGGCGAAATGCTGGTCTGACTGCGCGAGGTCAAGCTGCGCGTTCAAGCCCGTAGAGGCCAAATCCCGCCGGATTTCCCCCAAAGCCTGGCGTAATTGATCCCTGGCGGCCTCGTTGGCTCCCAACAGCTGCAACTGCACCGAGCCATCAGCCTGGAAGTTCACGGCCACACGCACCGGCCCGAAAGCCTCGGGTTTAATCGCCAGCTTTAACTGGTGTATCCCCTCGCCCAGGGCGCGCAGACGCCCCAAATGATGCTGCAACTGGTCGAAAACCTGCCCCGGCAAATTCGGGGCATAGGTCGGCGCACTGGGATTCACGGCTGCGGGTGCCGCCGAGCCAGCCAGCGGGGCGGGCGCGGCCACAGGCGTTCCCGCCATCGCATTCCCGGAAACCCCCGACACATTCGCCCCCGCCGTCTGGCTGGTTCCCGCCGCGCTGACCTCTGACTCTAGGCTAGCCAAGTTCATCGGGGCAAAACCCGCCGCCGTACTGCCGGTGGATTGCCCGGCCAAAACCCCGCCGAAATTATTGACTGCATCCGGCCATGGGGTTGGCGCCTCATGAGCTCCGACCTCACCGGTGGCACCGGGAACCCCGGCTTTTTCCCCGGGGGAAACCGCCTCGGCCAAGCCCTCAACCGGCAGCTCGCTGGTAGAGGGGTTCGCGATGCTCGCCAGGATGTCGCGCATCAAGGCCTGTCCGTCCATCGCGGGGGTTTTCGCTTCGGCCGGGGCTTCGCCGCTCAAGGCGGCCAAGGCGGCGGTGTTGGCAGGGAATTCGCTCGCGACAGGCATGCTTGGGGCGGGTTGAGCCGCAACGGGGGCTTCCGTTGGCGTCGCTACGGTTTCCTCGGCACGAGGTGCCATCTGGGCAACCGGGCTCTCCCCCTGAGTTTGGCTGGCCACGCCCGGGTTTCCGGAAAGTTCCGCCGCGAGGCTCTGTTCCAGCGCCTGAACCTCTGCCTCGGTAACCGGGGTGGCGGTTGCCTGCGGGTCAACAGCGCTGGGATTCACCCCGGGCTTCGACCCGGTTTCCCCACCTGTACCGCTCACCGCCGGATTGCCCGTATTATCCATGGAATTCGGGGCGGTGTCCCCCTCGGATTTCGGGGTTTTAGCGTTATCTCTCCGCTGGGGTTTGCGGGGTTCCGGGCTGGATTTCGCGGTCAGGGTCGGCGGATTCTCGCGGGACTCCACCCGGGTAGCCTCCGGGCGGGCGGCGGGCTTGGGGGTGGTTCTTACCGGTTTAACCCTGGGTTTCGTGGCGGCCCGATCCGCCGCGCGCGCCGCTAGCTCAGCCGGGCTGGGTACCCCGGAATCCCGGCTGGATGTCGGTGGAGCAAACGGCTCGCGACCCGCGATGGCACCTCGTGAAGCCGGGGCAGAATTAAATATCACGCCACTTGAACGAGCCTCGCTTGCCAAAGCGCTCATCAAGGACTCGAAAGCCGTCGTATCCCCTGACCTCGAATTGTGACCGGACACCGCCGCCCCCACGGGATTCGGCTTAGCTGGCGGATTGTGAACCTGGTTTTGAATCATGATTTACACCCCCAAGGCGGAACGTAGCGCGGACATGGCACCCAGCGAACGGGCGGTAGTATTCAAGGCGGCAGTCGAAGCAGTGCTGCCCAACGGCGGCATCGCGTCCGAGGTCGCCCCGGCCAAAGGATTCAGGGCGGGATTCGCGACTGTTCCCGCGCCCACCAGTTGACTGAGCAAAGCGGCATTGGCCGAAGTCGTACCAATCCCGCCCTGCCGGGTTCCTCCGTAGGCGCCCGACACCCGGTTTTGCCCCGAAAGCTGGTTTACCAGGGTCGACGCCAAATCCCCCGACGGGTTGAATCCCACATTCGCCTCTAGCGGCGCCAAAGCCGCCACAGAAGCCATCCGGCGCGTCGCAGCAGCAGTGGGCTCCGCCGTGACCGTGGGGGCGGGGTCGTTCTCGGAGCGCATCACGCGGCGAATCGTGTCAATCGGCCCCATATCCTTGACGCTGGCCTCGGTCACATTCTCGCCGGGACGCGGGGCGTGAATCACCCGGTTGTCACCGATATATACCGCGACATGCCCCGATTTGTGGCAAATAATCAAGTCGCCGGGGCGGGCATTCTCGATGCCGTCGACCTCCTCGCCGGCGTGTTGTTGGTCATAGGTCACGCGCGGCAGTTTCACCCCGACCTCGCGAGCAGCGGTCTGTACCAGGCCGGAACAATCCAGGCCTTTGGCCGGATTCGTGCCGCCCCACACATAGGGCACCCCAATATAGGATTTCACACGCTGGACAAAGGCTTCGGCGGTGCCGGGTTGGCCTTGGATAACGCCGCGCCCATGAAAGAGGCTCGATTTGCCGACTTCGGTCGAAGTGATTTGTTTGGCGTATTCACTGGCAAAAGGACTGGTGGACTTGGCGGCGGCACTGGCAACCCCGGCGGCACCGGCAGACGCGGGGTTCTTGCCCCCCAGTTCCGTAACAGCTACCGGCGGCCGCCCCTGGTTCGACAGGGCGGCAATCTTTTCTTGGATAGCGGCAATGCGGGATTGCACGCTGGCTACTCCATCCAGGCTCACTGGTGTCCTCTCACGGTCTCGATTTCTTCATGGCGTAATTTGGTTTTAGCGCCATCCGTGGCGTTCGGGGCGCTGCCCCGTTGAGATGCTATCTCGTCGAGGACAATCTGTTCCTTGTGTAAATCATCGGCCAACACGGCCTCGTTATGACGATTTTCAAGCTTTTCCAAGGTGGCAGCCAATCGTTTCGCGCCCTTCCATTCTTGCTGACGTTGTTCCACCACTGCCTCGGCGTATTCCTTGCGGGCGATTCCCTCTTGGATCTGCATCCGGGCAGCGTTGCGCATCGCCGCCGCCACCGCCAGGTTGGAACCGCTGGTCGCAGTCATATTGCCCAGCCGGCCGCGAGCCGCTTTGAGTTTCTGGTCGGCCTGGTTCAAATCCGCGTTCGCGGTGGCGAGGTTTCCCTTGGCTTGTTCTTCTTGCAGGTGGCGCAGGTTCAGCAAGCCTTGCAATCTAAATGCTCTTTCTACCATTCACGCCCCCTTACGCTGCCTGCTCTTTTTGGAATGACTGGTACAAATCGAACAGTTGTTGCCAGGCTTCATCGAAGGTAATCTTTTCGTCCGTTTTCTGGGTCAAAAAGGCCTCGATTTCCTCGTCATATTGCAAGGCCAAGTCCACTTCCGGGTTGGTGCCCTGCTGGTAGGCACCCACATCCAGCAGATCTTGTACCCCGCGTTTCGCCCCCATAACCTGGCGCAAAGCGGTGGCGGCTTCCTTTTGTTCCCGGGTGCACACTTTCGAGGCCACGCGGGAAATCGAAGCCAGGGCATCGACGGCGGGATAGTGCCCGGCCACCGCCAGTTTTCGATCCAGCACGACGTGGCCATCCAAGATTGACCGAGCCTGGTCGGCGATGGGCTCATTGTGGTCATCCCCGTCCACCAGCACGGTATAGATGCCGGTGACCGAGCCGACCGCGCCCGAGCCGGCACGCTCCAACAGTTGCGCCATCATGGAAAACGTCGAGGGCGGATATCCGCGCGTGGCGGGGGGTTCACCCACCGACAGCCCAATCTCGCGTTGTGCCATACAGGTACGGGTCAGGGAGTCCATCATCAGCAGCACATGGCGTCCCGCGTCGCGATAATATTCCGCGACCCGGGTCGCGGTGAAAGCGGCGCGTTTGCGCAACATGGGGGATTCATCCGAGGTTGCGACCACCACCACGGAACGCGACAGGCCTTCCTCGCCCAGGTCGTCTTCCAGGAATTCGCGCACCTCGCGGCCGCGTTCGCCCACCAGAGCGATAACACAGACCTCGGCGTTAGTGCCGCGCGCAATCATGGACATCAAGGTGGATTTACCCACCCCAGAACCGGCAAACAGGCCAATACGCTGGCCGCGCCCCAGCGTGACCAGCGTATCCAACACGCGCACCCCCATCGCCACTGGCGTGTCGATGCGGGCGCGCTCCAAGGCATTGGGCGCACTGCCGTGAATCGGAACGTGGTCAGCGACATATATCGGCCCTTTGCCGTCAATCGGCCGCCCGGCCGCGTCGATGACGCGCCCGAGCAGCGCCGGGCCTACCGGCACGGTGGCCGGCAGCCCCGTCCCCCTGACCGGGGACCCGACACGCAGACCATCCAAATTATCCAATGGCATACACGAAGCCAGCCCGGCATCCAAGGCTACGACCTCGGCCGGGGTTCCCGTGCCATCCCCCACCAAAACAACTTCCCCCACCCGACAGTCCAGGCCGCGCACCTGTACCGAGAGTCCGACCACGGACTCTACTTCGCCTACTCGCTGCGGTTTGGTCGCATTCAACAGAGAGGTAAATGCTGGTGAGGTCAGCAAATCCACAGGGCGTCACTCCTCGGCAGCCTGAACTGTGGCCAGAGCTTCGCGGGCACGTTCCACGGCCGAGGATAATCTGGCATCCAGCAATCCCTCCGGCATATACGCGACCGCATCCCCCGGATCGAGTTCAGCATCGGGAACCAGCTTTACCGGGCATTCCACACCCAGGCTGTTCAGCGTCTCCACATCCTGTGGGTTCATGTTTACTTTGACGATTTCTTTCGGATCATTCATCGACAAAGCGCGTTTCAAGGCGGATTTCGCCCCGGTTTCCCGGTCAGATAGCTCCGCTCCCAACAGGGCTTCCGCCAAGGTCAAGGCGGCTTCCATCAGGGCAGATTTCATCTCGTCTACAACCAGGGCGTCGCGCGATTCTATTGCATCGGCCATGGCCTGGATTTCGTCCATGGCATCCACATAGGCTTCGGTGCGAGCTTCTTCCGCGAGGCGGGCATCTTCGGAGATAACCGCGCGTTCCGCTTCGGCTTCACGAGTGGCACGTTTTTGTCCCGCAGCCCAGCCGGAAGAGAACCCCTTGGCATACCCAAAGGCCTGGGAGGACTTGTCGTTGGATTTGTTTTGGTTGCTGGCCGAGGCCAATTGGAAGTTTGCGGCCGGGGAATTGTTGACGGCCGGCAGCACGGTCTTGGCCGCCACCCCCCCCACGTCGCTGGTTTTCCTTGACTTCCAACAGGTCTTGATCAAGCCACATATTCGTCCTCCTCTTCGCGGCGGATTACTATCTGGCCGGATTCTTCCATCTTGCGAATCAGCTGCACGATTCCCGCGCGCGCTTCCTGGACTTGACTCATGCGCACCGCGCCAAGCATGTCGATTTCTTCCATCACGTTTTGCCGCGCGCGCTCCGAGAGGTTCTTCATAATGCGCGAGCGCAAATCTTCGTTGGTGCCTTTGAGCGCCAAGGCCAGTTGCGCCCCGTCCACTTGCCGCAACACCAGCTGAATGCCCCGGTCTTCGAGCATCACAATATCTTCGAAAACGAACATGCGTGACCGTACTTCGTCGGCCAGTTCCTCGTCATGTTCTTCGAGTCCCGTCAGAATCATTTTTTCAGTGCCGGGGTCAGCGCGGTTGATAATATCCACCAGGGGTTCCACCCCACCCACGGCCTGCATTTCCTCGGAGTTGATAACCTGTTCAGCTTTCTTTTGCAGGGATTCCGCTACCAAGGCCACCATTTCTGGGTTAGCACGTTCCATCTGGGCGATACGCAAGGCGACTTCGCCTTGGAGCTTCGGATTCAACCCGGCCATAACCCGCGCGGCGTGGTCGGGGCGCAGATGCGCCAAAACCAGGGCAATGGTCTGGGGATGCTCCGAAGATACCAAGGTCACGATTTCGCGGGGGTCGGCGGATTTCAGGAAGTCAAAGGGTTGGCCTTGCATGCCTTGCATGAGGCGCTCCATGATTTCCTCGGCTTTTTCCCGGCCAAAGGTTTGTTCCAAGACTTTCTGGGCATAGTCTAGGCCACCGTGCCCCAGTTGCAGCGAGGCTGCCACCACCGAATTCTCGTAGAATTCATCGATAACTTCGGCGGAAATCTCGCGTGGCACATTGGACATGCGCATAATCTCGGCCGAGAGCGCTTCTACCTCGTCGTCGTTCATTTCGCTCATAACCCGCGCGGCACGATCCTTGCCGATTTGGATTAACAGCAAGGCGGCTTTCTGTAAACCGCTAAGAGCCAAGGCTTGCGCTCCGACTGCCATGTTTAGTGACCTCCCATCCAGGCACGCAACTGTTCAGCGACCAGCTGCGGCTTATCCAAAGCCAGCTCCGCGATTTCTTCACGTTTCGCTTCGAGCTTGAGCATAATCGGATCGAGCTCTGGTTCTGGTTCTTCTTCCGGTTCAGGTTCCGGTTCGGGCACCTCGGCGGCTTCAATCGCCAGGGCTTCTTCCTCGGGCGGGGTAAGGGTGTAGGGATCTGGCAGTTGATCCAGCTCGCCTAGATCCAGCGCTTCACGTTCGCGCGCCTTGGCGCGTTTCTTGGCTACCGCCGCGATAATAATCAGCAACAGGATAATCAACCCGGCTATCACGGCTTGACGAATCAAAGTCGTGGTCTTGGCGCGCTCTGCCGCCGCTGCGGCTTCCTCGGCGGCCTTCTCCCGTGCCTTCTGGGCGGTGTCGTCGAAGGGCGCGCGCGAAACATTGATGACATCCCCGCGCGCGGCATTAATCCCCGTGGCGGCCGCCACCGAGTCCCGTACCTGGGTCATGTCCAAACGTCGGGCAGTTTCCTGGTTCAGCACCACCGAGATGGTCTTGCTCATCGCTGCCCCGGGGCTACGGGTGGTATTGGTCAGTTCTTCGTTGACGGCATTGTTATTGACGGTTTGGTTGTTTTCGTACTTTCCGCCATTGCCGTTACGCAGTTCGTAGGGGTTGCCGATATTATCCGGTCCCAACACGCCGGCAACCACCGCGCCACTGCCCGAGTAATTCTCGGAGGCCTTGGAAGACGACAGTTGTTTCACGCCACCCTCTGGGTCGGTATAGACTCGAGTGGTTTTCTGTTCGGTTTCCTGGGCTAGCTCGACATGCGCCGAAACCTTGGCATTACCCACCCCCACCAGGGGTTCCACCATCGCCAACGCTTTGGCAACCAGACTCTTTTCTGTCTCTGTGGCGGCAGCCGATCCGGCGCTGACCTTGTCCGACAGCGTGTTACCAGCGGTGTCCACCACGGACACCCCGCCTTTAGCGAGGTTTGGAATCGAGGCGGAAACCATATTCACAATGGCTTGCACCGTGTTATTGTCAACCTCGCGCCCTTTTTTGGGTTCCACCGTCACCGAAGCGGTGGTGGCTACGGGTTTCTTGGGATCGGCAAACACTGTTTCTGCTGGAATAGCCAAAGCTACCGAGGATTTTTCGATTACATCCATCGAATTAATGGTTTTGGCTAGCTCGCCTTCTAGAGCGCGTTTCTTGGCCATTTGCTGTTGGAAATCCGAGGCGGCCACGCCCAGGTTATCCAAAACGGCGTATCCCGTGGTGGGCTCAGCCGGCAGGTTATTAGCCGCCAAATCCATGCGTGCCCGCTGGATGTCATTGCTGGGCACTTTCACGATACCGTTATCGGCAACCTGGTATTTAATCCCGGTGGCATCGAGCTGTTGGGTGACCGCAGCTTGGTCCTTTTCTGTCAGACCGGAAAACAGGACAGTATAGCTGGGGCGTCCAACCCACGAGTACAGCACCACGCCGCCCAGCACCAGCACCGCGACCCCGATAATAACCAGGGTTTTTTGCGCCAGAGTGAATTCCTTAACCGTGTCTTTGACTCTGTCTAAAGTATTGACTATAACCGGTGGCATTAGGCTTGCATCCTCATAATTTCGTTGAACATGTCAACTGCCTTGTTCCGGATAGTGGAAGACAGTTCAATGGTCAACTGGGATTCTGCGGCTGCAATGGTGTAGTCGTGAACATCATTTAGTTGACCGGTAACGGCTTGTACTCCCAAGCGGTGGGCGGTACGTTCGCGCATCTGCATATTAGCCACCACATCAGCAAAGATATTGCCAAAAGAGGTTTCCCGCACATCGCGGATGTCCCCACCTTGAGCCACCCCAAGTCGAGTGGGCTGCAAGGTAGCAGGATTCGCGCCCAGGCGTGCCGCTCCTGCTTGGGTGGCGTACGAGCGGGAAAACCCCAGAGATTGCGCCATTTCATTGGACATCTGCTGGGAGCCTTGCAGGCGCCCAGAGAGGTTAGAACCGATTCCATCCACTGGATAAGGCATCAGGCGTTACCTCCCGATTTGCAGGGCTGACTCGTAGGTGGCTTTGGCTCGATCCACCACCGCCGCGTTTGCCTGATATGCCCTTTGCGCCATAATCAGCTGTGACATTTGGGAGCCCAAGTCAATATCGGGGTGGCGCACATAGCCTTCGGCGTTGGCGTTAGGGTCTTTGGGGTCATAGACGATACGTCCGTCGGTGCCACCCAGGGCGATACCCGCAACCATGGTTCCGGCGGGACGGCCGTAATCAACTGCCTGCGCCACGACGTAGCGGGCTCGGAAAGCCTCTTCGTTCATGGGCTTGGTGGTGTTGATATTGGCAATGTTATCCGAGATGCAGTCCAACCACTTACGGTTGACTGTCATGCCCGTACCTGCAATTCCAATAGCTCCAAAGGTTGTCATGATGTTGTCCTCATCGCTGTGCGGATACCGTTATAGTGTGCGCTCATTGCTTGGGTTGCCAGTTGGAAGCGCAGCACCGTATCCACGGAGCTGATGGTTTCCGTGTCAAGGTTGACATTGTTGCCATCAATCCGGGTGGGTTCCAAGGAACGCGCAGTAGCAATATGAGCACTTTGCGGGTTGCCGAAGCGAGTGGCACGCGCCAGTTCATCTTCAAAGCGAACCTTGCCGGCTAGAAAGCCGGGGGTCTGGATATTCGCGATATTGTCAGCGATAACCCGCTGACGCATCGATAAACCATCCAGCGCAGTCCTCATGGCTATGTAGTTGATTGAATCAAACACGAAAACCTCACATAGTTTTCACTGGATCATCCTGAAATCCGATTACCCACAATCTCCTGCTGTGGTTCAACGCTTCTTGCCCTGACATTATCATTATCGGCCGAAATGACCGTTTTGTCGAACCCTAATAGCAACTTTCCTTCAGGTTCAAAAATTACTACCGTAATTTTACAGTACTTTTACCGCAATCTCGATTCCTTAGTCGAGAAAACCCGTGCATCACTACTGTTCACGCGGATTCTGAAAAGTTACCCAGGTGGAATTCTGGTTCAGACCACCTCCCACACTCGGCTTTAACCAGAGTTTACTTTATTGCGGTATTTCCCTCTACGACATTAGATTCCACCCCAAACCCGTACGGTAAACCTTACCTACACCGCTATTCTATTCAAGACATGAACATTATCGGGACTTAAGGGATGGGTGTGATATTTATTACATTAACTAATGCATTGCTTATAATCATTCAGGAATCACTCAGCAAAGATAATTCCCAGGAAACTCCCAGAAATAAAGGTGACCTGGTACTATGTGGCGCTAACGCAAGCTCAGCTCTCGGTATCCAAGTAAACTGGCTTGGATTCACGCGGCCGCTTCACAGTCATACGCAACCGGTCACGGTCAGCAAGGTTTTGTTCCATTTGAGCTTGAATCAACACGTTGATATTATCCAGCTCCACTCGAATCTGTTCGGCCTCGAGCCGCAGCTCGGCGGGCAAAGACCCCAACTTTGGTTCCATCCACCGGTCAGTTTCCGGAATCTCTCCCGCCGCCAACGCATCCTTAGCGGCCGCAATATCCGCCCACAATCGATCCAATTCGCGACGCCACGCCGCGAGATTATCAGCCGACACCAAGATCACCACTCGCGGTGCGCTTAACTTCCCCCGGCTTACCCGAAGCCTTGGATCGGGCTTCCTCGGCTTCCAACTGGGCGGCGGCCTGCTTCCAGGCATCAGCCAAGGGTTTGAACAGTTCGTGAATCTCGCGTGCTTTGGTGGCATCCTGGTTCACATTGGCGTTAACCAATTCCTTCATGGCATAGACATAGAGCGCCATCAGCCCCTCGGCACCGTCCCACACATCCATGCGCAGCGAGGACATTAGCTCCGCGATAATATCTTGGGCATGAGTCAGGTTCTTGTGTGCCTCGACCCGGTTCTTGCCCGCCAAGGCATTTTCAGCTCGCCCCAAATCCAGCAACAGCCGGTCATAGAGCATTGTCAACAGCCGAGCGGGCGAGGCGGTTACAATCGAATCCTGTTGGAAACGGTTTATCGCAGTCTGCATATCTCCTCCGTGTAAGTCCTTAGCCCTAAGCTTACTTCGGCTGGGCGCGGAATGTGCCACACCCAGCCGAAGTCTATGAAGTTTTCACCTGTGGCGTTTACTTGCCACCCATCATTCCGCCGTTAAGCTGTGCCAGCTGGCCTTGCAACCAGGCTTGTTTCTGGCCGAAAGCCGCCAGCGCGGTTTGCAACCGGGCGTACTGCTTCTTCATGTTCTCTTGCTTGGCGTTAATGCGCCGCTGGAAGTCGTCAATCCGCCGGTCGTAGTAGTCGCTTTCAGTCTTGCGACTCTCGATAGACTTGGTCAAAATCCCCTCTTTAGAGTCAGAGAGCCGCGACCCCATCGAGCCAATCCGATCACCCAAAGCCGTAGCCAACTTCTGGGCAGTCTCCGGGCTCTTTTCCATCAGTTCCTTGAACTTAGCGGAATCGAACTTAATCGACATTTCCTTGGTGTCCTTGTCCAGATTCAGTTCGATACCCAAATCCTTCAAGGCGTAGGTCTGGTCATTGCCCTTGGCATCCTTAATGGTGATGCCGTCGGACATAATGGAGCCAATCTGGCTTTGTACCATGCGCCCGATAGAATTGGACAAAGCCCCGGGAGCCTTCCACTTGCTCTCGGTGCCGTCATCTTCACGGCGAATCTTTTCCACCGACTTCATACCCTGGTGCAGGGTGCCCAAGACCTTGTTCAAGGCACCCACCATGGATTCAACCTTCTTAGTGGCCACATCCCCGTCCTCGGTGAGGTTGACCTTAATCCCCTTCGCGACAAATTCCACGCCGTCCTTTTCCACAAGTTTAGGATCTGTGCTGCTCGGTTTTCCAGCACCAGCCGCTCCACCCTGAGTGGATACAGTCGAGGTTCTCTTAGTCTCCCACTGCAGAGCCTTGCCGGTAACGTTCTTTCCATCGGCATTCTTCTGCTGTTCCACGCCGGAAATATCGATGGTCACCTTGTCCATCAGCTCGAGCTTATTGGAGGCATAAAAGTAATCCTTGCCATACATCCGGATATGCGCATCCGTAGCATCCTTATGCAGATCCCTTATACCCTGAACCCCTTCTCCGTCGCGCAGCGCCGCCTTGGCTTTTCCGTAATCGGCAAAAGTATAGGTGATGGACTTGGACGCAGCATCATGCTTAATCTTATCCTTGTCCAAACCCGCACTTTTGGCGATATCCCCGGCAAAAATTCGGAAGTCACCTTCGTTCTTTCCGGTGTCTCTCCCGACAATCTGGAGCATCTTTTCTTCTTTGCCGTCTTGGCCACGCAGCTTCACCACCGTGGCGGACACCCCGGCATCCTTAACCGCGTTAATCGCCTTGGCCATGTCCTCCATAGAAGTCGAGGCGGGTTTAATATTGGTCACCTTATTGCCAATATGGATGGAGAAAGACCCGTCACCCTTAGCCATCTCGTCGGTCAGAACCGCCAGCGTCTTGGCGTCATACACTTCCCTCTCGGCACTGGCCTTGGACACCACATCGAACTCTACCGAACCCACCTTGGCACCGGTCTTGGCTTCAACCGTCACGCCCTTGTTGTTCGAAGAGCCTTTAACTGCCCCCCAGATATCCATCGGGTCGGAGGTCTTGTCGAACTTGTCCTTCTTCCCAAAGACTCCCCACGCATTAGAGGTCAAGGAAGCCAACTGCGCGTTGAGATTCTGGAATACCTTGGTGCCGTCGTCAATGTCCTTTTTCTTCTGCGCCAACAAGTAGCCCGGACGCTTCTCGAGCGCAATCAGCTTGTCGACAATTCCATCGGTGGGGAAACCGCCAATGCCATCTATTGCGATACCCATGATTTATTCTCCTTCCATGGATTTTCGTGGCTTTATCCTTGAGATAACGCCTGGGTCGTAAGTATCATGTCACCAAAGACACTACCTCAACAACTATCTTCGGTAAACCCCTAAAATTATTTAGGAAAACATCCGGAAAATCTCGTCAAGATTTTCGTCTCTCCCGCTACTTGCCGCCGGCTCCATGCGCTCGCAGCGAGAGTCCCCCCAGGTAAGAGGCCATTGGCGGCTGCGGTGAGGGTTCGGGTGGGGGCTCAGCCGCCGGGGTTTTCCGGGTTCGTCGCGCCCGGACTTTGTCTTTACTTTTACGTTTTTCTTCCTCGGCGGCGCGCGCCTCGGCTTCGGCGCGTAACTGGGCTCGAGCCTGGGCGCTGCCCTTGGAGCGGCTGGCCAAGAAAGACGTGGTCGAGGACGCGGGTCGCAAGGGGTCGAGTTTCGCCTGTACCGCCGGGGTTTTCCGGGGTGTCGCCCCGGTTTTCGCTCGGCTCGTTTCGGGCGCGGGTTCATGAGGTGCCATCACCTCATGAACGGAAGCGCCCTTACTGCCCCCTCCCGAACCAAGCGACCCCGCCGATTCCACGGCGGCCGGCGTTTCCGCCTTCGGTTCCACCCCGGATGACACCTCATGAACAGGCGCAACCTGGCCACCCGACACGGCACCCCCCAACGCGCCCGTCCCCCCGCCGGCGGCGAAATCCTCGACGGACGCCTCGCGCAAAGCCTCGGCGGTGTCGGCGACTTTTTTCAGGTAGCTCTGGCGGCGCTTCTCGACGATGCCCACCTTTTGTTGCGGTTCATGAGGTGCCTCCGCCGCATCGTCAGGCTCCAAATGGTGCACCATTCCATCTCGAATCATGGACAAGGCCTCGGTGCGCAACTGGGAAACCCTAGATTGGGTCACCCCCAGGGACGCGGCCACCTCGTTAACCGATTTCTCTTCAAAAAACACCTGTTCCACCACGTAACGCAGGCGTGACGGCAGCGCCTTTACCGCCGCCTTCAAGTAAACCAGGCGCTCATCAGTTAGCACTGTGTCCTCGGGATTCAAGCCATCATCGACAATCTCTATCGAACGCGAATCATCCTCGCTATAAGACACATCAATCGAAACCATCCGACGCGAAGCATCCAGCTGGGCGGCCTCGACCTGTCCCACCTCGATTCCCAAAGCGACGGCCAGTTCCTCGCGAGTCGGCGCGCGACCCGCAGCGGCCGTGAGGGCGGCCGTCATTTCCTCTAGCTGCTTGGTGCGGGAACGAGACCCACGCGTCGCCCAATCCATGGCACGCAGTTCATCAAGCATCGCGCCGCGAATCCGAAAAACCGCGTAACGGTGAAACGGCACCCCGGTTTCCGGGTTATAACTTTTAGCGGCCTGAACCAGCGCCAGCGACCCCGCCGAAGCCAGGTCTTCGCGCTGGACGAAAGAAGGCACACGTCGCAGCAACTCCGCGACCTGGTAGCCCACCAAGGGGAGATTTTTCTCGATTAAAGCATCCCGATCCAGCTCTACGGATTCGGCTCCCACCAGGCCTCCCCTCGGAACTTCACAGTAAACTCTTCCCCATTTTACCCTTTAACTGGGCTTGGAGCGACGTTTTTTGAATACAGCTGGGGCGCGACAGCGGGGCGACGCGTTAGACTTTAGAGTAAGCCGGGTCAGATAAACCGGTAGCAGCAGCCAGAAAGGAGAGGCCGTGTCACTGGACGCTTTATCGCGCCAACTGTGGAAACAGCGCGAGATATTGGAATCGATGCTGTTTAAACTCGAAGAAGAGCGCCTGATTGTCGCCACGGGGTCATCCCGATTCCTGCCACGCGCCACCAAAGAACTAGAGGCCGCCGTAGCCAAAGCCCAAGGCCTGGAACTAGAGCGAGCCGTGGAAGCCGAAGCCGTAGCCGTGGAACTGGGGCTGGCACCTCATGCCTCCCTGAAAGAAATCGCCGCCGCCGCCGAAGAACCCTGGCAGACCCTGCTGACCCAACACCGCGAAGCCCTGGTGCAGCTGACCAGCGAGATTGCGCAAACCACGCAAGCCAACCAGGAAACCCTCAACAGCCTGCAACGTGCCGTGCAAGAAACCCTGCTGGGCGTGCCAGGCCTGGGCGAAACCTATGGAGCCGACGGGACGGTCAAAAATGCCGAAGGCCAGGCGAGCTTTATCGACCAGGCGCTGTGAAGGCTGACGGCGGGACAGCTGGACGCGCGGGACAGCTGGACGCGCGGGGCGGCGGGCAGAAATGTCAGGCCAATTCGGAAATAAAACTCATATCTGCAGGCTACGAGCCGATAGTTCGGAGTGACCAAGGAAACATTGTGATTCGAAGGAATATCACGGGCTAAGAGAAAGGACACTCCGATGGGTTCGACGTTTTCTTCGCTGAACGCTGGATTGACCGGCCTGTACGCTGCCCAACGCCTGATTGAAGTCTCCGGGCAGAACATCATCAACCAAAACACCCCCGGCTATACCCGCCAACGCGTGGAACAAAAAGCCCTGGGGATTGGTTCCGAACCGTCGATTTTTTCTGGCTCCGTGCCGCAAGGCGGCGGGGTCGAGATTACCGGGGAACGCCGGCTGGGGGATTTTTTCTTAGACGCGAAACTGCGGATGGAAACCGGACGGGCGGCTTCTACCAAGGAAATCACCAGCGGATGGAAGAACGTCGAATCCTCTATGGACGAACTGGGCAAGAAATCCCTGTCGAACGCGATGCGCGAGTTTTACAAGTCTTGGGGGGACGTGAATAATTCCTCGGATAACCTGGGGGCGCGCGCCACCGCGATTGGCAACGCCCGCGCCTTGGTCGACCAAATCAAAACCGGTTACACCCACATCAACGACCTGTGGAAGAACGGGCGCGCGGAGTTGGATGCTCTGGTAGCCGACCTGAATACCACCATGGATTCCGTGCTGGCTTTGAACGAGCGGATTCGCAAAGGCACCGCTATGCACGCCAATGTGAACCACCTGATTGACGAGCGCGACAAACTCGCTTTGCATATCTCGGAGTTGACCGGTGCCACCGTGCGCAAAGGATACAGCGTGTACACGCCGGAAAACGCCCCGAACGCCTCCATGATTGGCAAGGGCTACGAGGACGGCTCGATTGAGATTATGCTGGCCGGGAACTCGATGGTCGGCAAAAACTACGTGAACCATTTTAAGGTCGACGGCTCGCGGGACATGCCCGGGATTGACGCCGCGCCGCGCGAAGTGTACCAAAAGGCCGAGAAGGAGCTTCAGGACAAGGTTCTGGATGCCGAGGGCGCTACCATTGCGGGCAAAGTTGCCGCCATCAATGATGCTGATGCAACGGTAAAGCAACAGAAGCAGGAAGCGGAGCTACGGAAATATTTTAGCAATGAACAGGCTAAAATCCTTAGTCAAATCACTGATACAACCAAGCAAGAAGCTGCCATCAAAGAAGCCATGCCCAATGCCAAGTTTGAATTTCACGGGCATAAGATTCAGAAATACCAGGCTTTCGTGGGCGTTTATAAAGCGGGCGATGAATATTACGAAGGTACCACGAAAAAAACTGTCGCTGCCGGGGATAAACTCATTGGGAAAAAATATGTGGCTTTCTATGACGTAGAGAAAGTCATGACCACGAAGAAAAAGGAAGGCACAGCTCCCAACGACAAATTGGTGCCAAAAAAACCAGAAGACGAGGTACTTGCGAAGACCCGCAAGGATTTCTCGGATAGGGACTTTATTTCCGATGAAGGCCCGGTGCGTTTGACCTGGACGGTCGGCGGACACAATGTGGCGATAGAGGACGGTCGCATCGGCGGGCTGGTACAAAACCTGAAGCCAGCCGAGGTTCCCGGAGTCTCCGGCACTATCGGTCGCGGCGGCTGCTGGGCGGAAACCGGTAAACTCTACAACGATGCTGCGGCGAACATCGCCAAAGAAGTCAACCTGATTCACGCGAACAACCTGAAGTTGGACAAGGATGGAAACCCGGTTAAGGACGCGAAAGGCAACTTCGTCACTGTGCCCGAGGGCGAGGTGCCGAATAACACCAAGTCCCTGGTGACGAAGTCGACCACGTTCAGGGTCGTGAACACTAGTAACGAACCGGAGATGGTGAAAAACCCGAAGTTTGACAAGACGCAACCAGTTTCAGAAAACAACCCAAAAACGATTCCGAATCCAAAGCTTGCTCCTAAGTATTTGGCCACTCTCACCCAGAAGGAAGGCGAGTCTGATGATGCTTTCAAGTTGCGGGTGGAATCCTTGCGGAAGGATTTGTCTAATTCCCCACTCATCGGTGCTGGGTATGAAGTGAAATCGGGAGAGGGAACCCTGAATAATGGCGGCACCCCGGTAGGTGCCACTGTCGAGGTTGGGTTGAAACTCAAAGAAACCTCGATAGAGATTGCCACTGACGCGAACGAAACCGTTGACAAATACAAAGAACGCGTGGAACAGGAACGGGTTAAACTCGACAAAGCCCTGGAAGGCACCGGTTGGAAAGTCAAATCCGTGAAGTACCCGCTGGGTAAAGCCGTGGTTCAGTTGGAGTTCGACCCGAAAGCCTCGCAGCCCGCTTTGAAAGCTTCTGTCAGCATTAAAAAAGGCGAAACAGGAGAGGCGTTTAAAAAGCGAATCGGAGGTGACGCTACTGCGAATCCCCCAGTTAAGGGTGTCGCTGACCAACTGGAAGAAACTCTTAAGAATAATCTCAATGGCACCATTCTCAAGGATAAATTTGAGACAAAAAGCACGGCCGCTGCTCCTGCACCCGGCAATCCCTCAGCACCTAACAATAAAATCGAGTGGCGTAACGAGGTCGGCCTTACGGTCGAAAAAAAGAAACCCGGCGGCGCAACCGAGGACTTCTCGCTGAAAGACATGAAGCTGGAACGTAAGATTTTCGGCTCGGATGCGGAATACGATGTCGCGGTGCAAAAGAGGGTGCGTGAACTAGAAAAGCTCTATCCGGGTAGTTCCGTAACTTTCACCAATGAGAAAGAAGACGGCGGGGATTTCTTTACCTTTGCGGCGGCTGACAATAAGCTGCCCCCGGCGTTGCGTCTCGGGGTGGCGATTGACGACCCGATGAAGATTGCGGCCGGAGTGTACAAGAACGGGGTTTATGACGGCTCGGTGGCGCTGCGGATTGGCAACCAACAGGACTCCGCAACCTCAACTTTGAACGAATGGGGTAAATCCGTGGTGGATGTGGGCGTGCACGCCTCTGGGGCGCGCGATTCCTACAACCTGGCGGAGCAAACCCGCCGGATTGCCGACCAGCAGCAAAAGAGCCAGTCCAGCGTGGATATGAATGAAGAAGTAATGAACCTGATTCGTGGCCAGCACGCCTATGCGGGTGCGGCGCGTATCACCAGCACTGTGAACTCGATGCTGGAAACCCTGATTAACCTAGGTCGGTGATAGCGATGATAACCCGTGTAACCACTTCGATGATGGCCAATGACACCTTGGCCAATGTGCAAAATAACTTCCAGCGCCTGGCGGATGCCAATGAAAAAATGGCTTCCGGCAAGCGCATGAAGTTCGCCTCCGACGACCCGGCCTCCTCGGTGTCCTCGATGCGGCTGCGCAAGGAACTGGCCGCCACCGAGCAATACAAGCGCAATATTGACGATGCCCAGTCCTGGATGCAAACCGCCGACTCCGCGATGGACACGGTCTCGAAACTCTATCTTCACTCTAAAACCAAGCTGATCAACTCGGTCAGCGGTGCCATGGGCAAGGAATCCCTCCATGCCCTGGCGGCCGACCTGCGGCAAAACGCCCAGGCCATCATGACCCAGGCCAATAAAACCTATCTGGGACGCACCGTCTTCGCCGGTAACTCCGACAAGGGCGTGGTGTTCAAAACCGGCAAGGATGCCAACGGGGACTTGCAGTTCATGCAAACCGAGGCTGACAATGTCACCGCCATGCCGGTAGACCGCCGTATTAACGCCTACACCACCTTGCCGGCCAATGTGGATGGCAATAAGCTCTTCGGCACCGGCACCATCAAGTATGTTCCCGGCCCGATAGATGATGAAACCGGCTTGCCCACATCCTTCGAGGTGGACGACGGTAACAATCCCTCGGTGATGAACCTGCTGGTGGAAGCCGCGCGCCTCATGGAAACCGGGGATTTGGGCGGAGAGAAGGGCGAAAAAATCCTGGCCATTCAGCGCGAACTGTCCCGCCGGGAAAAACTGTTGCACACCAACCAGTCTGACCTGGGGGCGCGCCACAAGCAGGTGCTCGAAGCTCAGGATAATGTCGTGAGCGACATCCAGGCCGTGAAAACCCAAATCTCTGGTGTCGAGGACGTGGATATCCAGGCCGCTACCATCGAAATGTCCCTGGCACACATGGCCTACCAGGCCGCCCTGGGATCCACCAGCCGCGTAGTCCAGCCCAGCCTGCTGGATTACCTCCGCTAGATTCCCAAATTTGCTAGACTAGGAAGCGATGAGCAACAACGACCCGAACCCCAAATCCCCCACCGAAACCGGTGACAACGAAGACTTCCCGACCCTGAAAATCCGCATGGTATCCCCCATGCCCGGGCTCGAAGCCCACCTAGATTTCAGCCTCAGCGCCGTGGATGAAACCGGGGTGCTGTGGACCTTACGATCCACAATGGATCCGAATGTGCGACTCTTTGCGGTGCCGCCCATCGCTTTTTTTGACGGATACAGCCCGATTATTCCTTCCTCCGCACGGCTGCGCATCGGTCTAGCCGAGGGAGCCGACCCGTTCATCCTGGTGATAGTACATCCCGCCACCGGGTCATACCCGCATACCGCGAATCTGTTGGCGCCGCTGGTAATCAACCCCGACACCATGAGCGCGCTGCAGGTCGTGCTCGAAGACCAAGATTGGCCGCTGCAAGCCCCTATCGGCGACCCGAAATAGTCCAGCTCTCGCTTGCCGTCCGTTAGTTTTTCGAAAATCCCTAGCCCCCTAATTTTGGCTTCGATTGGTGTTAGGCTCAGTCATCTGGAAGCCGACTGTACAGGAACCATCGCTCAAGCTCTCGAAGACGAACGAATTTCCTTGCTTGATGCGAGTTGTTTCACCGGCGAAAAGATTCCGACCGTGGAAAAATTCTTGCCAAATATAACCGGGTTGGTGTCGCGTAATGGAGTACCCCCTAAACGGCGAAGCCGCAGGAGTCCCCTATTGCTTGCGAGGGTCGCGGGGTTTAGGAATAGGTCGCGGCTTCGGAATAGCGAAACCCGGCGCGCCAGCGGCGGGTTTCGCGGGCGGTAAGCCAGGAGCAGCGGACGGGGTCGGCGCGCCAGCGGCGATACCGGACGCGGCGGAACTAAGATTTCCGAGGGACACGGCAGAACCAGGATTTCCGGGGCTATCCGCGCTGACAGCGGCACCCTGAGCCAGGGCTGATTTCTGGATGAGTTTACGCAAGTCGAGCGGCGAGGCAGCAGTAGGTCTGATACCTCGCAACGAAGTCAAAGCCGCCGCATCGATACTCATCGCCGCCACGTTTTCCTCGGAAACAGCCTTAACCAATTCGGCGCGATTCACCGGTACTGAACGTGGAGCATCGACCCCCAGGCGAACCGAATCACGATGCACCTCCACGACGGTGACAACAATCCCGTCACCAATGACAATCTTTTCCCCAATACGTCGACTCAAAACAAGCACGCCTATCACTTTACCGGAAAACCGGTCAAACGTGATGCTTAGACCACCCCCGAGAGAAAACCGCTGCGAGTTTCCCCAGGACTCTAGCCTCACGCGGAAGAACCGAATCCAGGAAGCGGAATGGGCAGGAGACAGAGGAAGCCGGAAAGATACGGGGAACTTGCTGAAAAATTACTGAATTTGATTATTTTTATTGCAAATTTGCCCTATAATTCACGGTAGACGGTGCCATCGGTACCACTTAGTACAGGAGGTCGCTTTATGGGCGAAATGGATGAAATTGTCCGCGAGTTCCTGGTCGAGTCATACGAGAACCTCGACCAACTCGAACAAGACATGGTTTCACTCGAATCCGAGCCAGGTTCCAAAGAACTACTGTCCTCGATTTTCCGAACCATACACACGATTAAAGGGACGTCAGGCTTCCTGGCGTTCAACCGACTCGAAAAGCTGGCTCACCGCGGTGAAAACCTGCTTTCCGAACTGCGCGACGGCGTGCGCGAAATGGATCAAGAAACCGCCGATGTGCTGCTATCCATGGTCGATCGCATTCGTGCCATCATGGGATCCGTGGAAGAAACCGGCCAGGAAGGCGATGTAGACATCGATTCCGTCATTGCCCAGATTGAAGCCATCCAAGGCAAGACTGAATCCGCAGCGAAGCCCGCAGCCGAGCAAGCACCTCATGAAACCGAGGAAACCCCCGCCGAAGTACCATTCATGACCAACGTGCCCGACGAAAAAGGCGAAACCTCGATGGGTGAACCCGCCGAAGTACCGTTCATGACCAACGTACCCGACGAAAAAGGCGAAACCTCGATGGGCGCCGAAGCCCCCGCAGCACAAGCCGAAACGAAACCCGAACCCGCCCCCGCCAAGCCAGCCCAATCCGCCGGCGCGGCAGTCGCAGCGGCCAACTCCAAGAAAGACACCAAATCCGCCGACCACCCCACCAGCGACCACGGACGCTCGGCAGCTGAATCCTCGATTCGCGTCGACGTAGACCTGCTCGACGTGCTGATGCGCGAAGTCTCTGAACTGGTGTTGGTGCGCAACCAAATCGTGCGGCAAACCGACAATATGTCGGATATGAACCTGGTGCAATCCTCCCAGCGACTGTCGATTGTCGCCACCGAACTGCAAGAGGGCATTATGAAGACCCGCATGCAGCCCATCGAACACCTGTGGTCCAAGATGCCGCGCGTGGTGCGTGACCTGGCGAAACAAACCGGCAAGAAGGTCAAACTGGTCATGATTGGTGGGGACACCGAACTGGATCGCTCCCTGTTGGAGGCCATCAAGGATCCCTTGACCCACATGGTACGCAACGCGGTGGATCACGGGGTAGAAAGCCCCGAGGAACGCAAAGCCGCTGGTAAGGATCCGGAAGGCATCGTCACCATGAAGGCCTACCACGCGGGTGGCCAGGTCGTCGTCGACATTATCGACGACGGTGCCGGTATTGACCCGGTGGCGGTCGCGAACAAGGCCTTGGACAAGGGCTTGGTTACCTCGGCACAGCTGCAGGACATGAGTGATAAAGATATCTTTAATATGCTGTTCCTGCCCGGGTTCTCTACCGCCAAGAAGGTATCCAATATTTCCGGACGCGGGGTTGGCACCGACGTAGTGAAAACCTCGGTGGAAGCCATCGGCGGCACGGTGGATGTGGAATCCGAACTGGGGCACGGCTCCACCTGGCGGATGCGCATCCCCCTGACCCTGGCGATTCAGCCCTCGCTGACCGTGGAATCCCACGGGGAACTCTATGCCATCCCGCAAGTTTCACTGCTGGAACTGGTGGCCTTGGATTCCTCGCGCAAAGAAACCTCGATGGAATACGTCAATGCTTCCCCGGTGTATCGTTTGCGTGGCATGTTGCTGCCTCTGATTCGCTTGAGCCACGTGTTACACCCCGAGGAAACCGAGCGGCGCGACGAGGAAGCCAATGGAGTTATCGCGGTGCTGCAAAACGACGACCAGCGCTTCGGCCTAGTGGTTGACAAGGTTATCAATAACGAAGAAATCGTGGTCAAGCCGCTGTCTTCCAAGCTAAAGTCCATTGGGCTGTACGCCGGGGCGACCCTGCTGGGTGACGGACGCGTGGCCTTGATTCTGGATATCGGGGCGGTGGCACGACGTTCCTTGACCGGCGCCTCGACCCAGGCTGCCCAGAAAGCCCAGGCTGCCGCCGAAGCCGCCCAGGCTCGAGCCTCGGATGTTATCGGCCAAGCCCTGGTGGTGGGCATCGGCGATGGGCGTCGCGTGGCGATTCCCTTGGCTGCTGTTACCCGTCTGGAACACGTCAACGCGGAAAAGGTCGAGCGGGTGGGTGGCCGCGAGGTTATCCAATACCGCGGCCAGATTCTGCCGATTGTGCGCCTCGACCGGCTGCTCGGGGTTATGGACTACGAAGAACCCAAGGATTTGCAAGTCGTGGTGTACAACCGTGGCGATCGTTCCGTGGCGATGGTGGTACGCGAAATTCTGGACATTGTCTCGGACGACAAGCGCAAACACTCCACCGTGGAAGATCACGGCCTATTGGGTTCTGCGGTGTTGAAAGACCGCGTCACCGAGTTGCTGGACGTGGAGCAAGCGGTGCGCGCCGCCGACCCGACCTTCTTTGACGAAATCGATGATTTCAACACGGAACTCGAACTGGGTTCCCGGCTCGATATGGTAGGGGCGTGATAGCTGATGACACAGTATGTAACCTTTAGGCTTGATGGGGCTCTGTACGGAATCGAGGTGAATAAAGTCACCGAGATTCTGCGCGGCGAAGACATCACGAATGTGCCGCTATCCCCCGAGGCCATCACCGGACTGGTGAATCTGCGCGGCCAGATAGCCACCCTGATTGACCTGCGCAAACAACTGATGCTGCCACCGCGGGGCAACGAGGAAACCACTATGATGGTGGTAGTGGTGCTGGATGGGGAAACCCTGTCTCTGATGGTGGACTCCATCGGGGATGTGCGTGAAGTCGACGAAGGCGACTTCGAGGCTCCGCCGGATACCCTGTCCCAAGATATGCGCGAGTTGATTCTGGGTGCCTATAAGCTGTCCGACGACCTGCTGTTAGTGCTGGACGTAGAGCGCGTCGTGGCCATCGGGCAAGACGCGCGCGGCCTTGAAAAAGCCAAGGAAACTACTGTGGTATAATACACTGTGATTCCTAAAGCAAGTTTGGGGTGGGTACAGGCCACCCCAAACTTGCTTTAGGCCGTGACTCGCCGCGCAGGCGGTTGCAAAAATCGATAGGCTTGCATATGCAACCCAGTTCAAGGAGAACAAATTATGTCAGGCATCAAAGTCCTGGTGGTAGACGATTCAGTGGTGGTGCGCAAAATCGTCACCGACGCACTAAACGCTGATCCCAGCATCGATGTAGTGGGCACCGCTCCCAACGGCAAACTAGCACTCATAAAATGGAAGCAACTCAGACCCGATGCCATCACCATGGACATTGAGATGCCCCAGATGAACGGGATTGAAGCGGTTCGAGAACTGCGCAAAATGGGGTGTAAAGACCCCATTATCATGTTCTCAACCCTGACCCAGCGCGGTGCCACCGCCACCCTGGAGGCACTCTCGGCCGGCGCCACCGACTATGTGACCAAGCCCGCCAACCAAGGTTCCGTCCAACAGTCCATGCAGGCAATCCGCGACGAACTGGTACCGATTATCGTCGGGCTGCTGCCCGGCAAGGCTCGCGCCACCGGTCTGGGCGGCTCTAGCACTATGTCCTCCGAAGCACGGGCGAAAATCTCTTCAGTTCCCGCGATTTTCGCCGGACCCGTGAAAACCCACGACCGCACCGGGATGCCCGACAAGCCCATCCGGATTGTCGTGCTGGGATCCTCTACCGGCGGCCCCGAGGCACTGTCCAAGGTGATTTCCACACTCAAACCTCTGCCGGTACCCCTGGTGATTACCCAACACATGCCCCCCGTATTCACCACACAGTTGGCGGTACGCCTCGATCGGATGACCTCCGCCGTGGTTCAGGAAGCACGCGAAGGCATGATGCTGGCTCCCGGACATATTTACCTCGCAGCCGGCAATTATCACATGACTTTTGCGGGCAACGCCGGGGCACCCCGCATCAAACTGACTCAAACCCCACCGGTGAACTTCTGTCGCCCCAGTGTGGATGTCATGTTCGAGTCAGCCGTTAAAATGTATGGCGGTGAAATGCTGGGCGTCGTGCTGACCGGCATGGGACAAGACGGCAAAGTCGGATGCAAACAAATCTTAGAAGCCGGGGGACGCACCCTAGTGCAAGACGAACAGTCCTCGGTAGTATGGGGTATGCCCGGGGCGGTAGCCACCGGGGGTTTTGCCGACCAAATCCTGCCGCTCGACCAAATCTCCAGCGAAATCATGCGCCACGTGCAAACCTACTCTCCACAGGAGAAACGATGAGTCTTACCAGACAAACTTTCGATTACGTCGCAGGACTGGTGAAGCAACGCAGCGCCATCCAGCTTCCTGCGGGCAAGGAATACCTGGTGGAATCCCGGTTGATTCCACTGGCACGCCAAGCCGGTTTCGACGGTGCCACTGCTGTGGACAAGTGGATTCAAACCGTTATCGCCACACGCAAACCCGGCGACCTACAAGACATCGCCGAAGCTCTGACCACTAACGAAACCTCGTTTTTCCGTGATGTCACCCCTTTCAAAGGCTTGACCGAATCGGTTATTCCACAATTGCAACAAAACGGGCACTCGAATATCTCGATTTGGTCGGCGGCCTGCTCTACCGGCCAGGAACCCTATTCCATCGCCATGTCGATACTGGATTTGCCCAATCCGCCCCAGTTCTCGATTGTGGCCACTGACCTGTCTCGGGCGGTCTTAACCAAAGCGAAACAAGGCTTTTACACCCAACTAGAGGTCAACCGGGGTCTGCCCGCCCCGATGCTGGTGCGTTATTTCCAACGCGAAGGCGCCAACTGGACTATCAGCCCGAAACTGCGGCAAAAAATCAACTTTATGGAGCACAATCTGATGTCCACCCCGCCCAAAGGCGGACCGTTCCACATCGTGTTTATTCGCAATGTCTTGATTTATTTCGACCTAGATACCAAAAGAGCAGTACTGCGTCGCGTGGCGAACACCATGGCACCCGGTGGCTACCTGTTCCTGGGGGCGGCTGAAACCACTATGGGCATGGATCCGGTTTGGGAGCGTATCACGTTGACGAAAGGCGCAGTTTATCGCCTAAAAGGAGGCGCAAAATGAAGGCACTAGTGGTGGATGATTCCCGCGCGATGCGCAAAATTATAGGGGGAATCCTGCGTAAAGAAGGCTTCGAAATTCTCGAAGCCGCCGACGGGGAGGAAGCGCTGAATCTGCTAAAGAACCCGGAATCAGGCAAGGTCGATTTGGCCACTATCGACTGGAATATGCCGGTTATGAACGGATTGGAACTGGTGGTGAATATTCGGGCGGAAAAGAATCTGCGCAACATTACCCTGATGATGGTGACCACCGAGTCAGAGCACTCCCAGATTGTGCGTGCCTTAGCGGCGGGTGCCCACGAGTACCTGATTAAGCCTTTCACCCAGGAAGCCATCAGCGAGAAACTCTTGTTGTTAGGATTGGGTTCCTGACGTGCGTTTTAGCCGGGTTCACGAGGTGCCACTCATGAACCCGAACGAAAAACCAAAACGGACTTCCCTAAACTCAAAAAAGTGACCAAAGGAAACGGAACTTGAAGGAAACGCTATGCAAGACCAGATAAGCCAGGCAGTCTCTATGATTGCCACCGAGCTGTTTTACGCTCTGATTGACAAGATGCCCGACACCGTCTTCGAGTGGGAAGGGGATATTGAAGAATTCAAGCACCCGATTTATTCCTGGGTCGATTCGAACGGCAACCAAAGGATTCGCGCCTTGATATCAATGGAAAAGGCCACTTCCGAGGAACTGACCCGCGCGATGTACACCATTGGATCCGAAGATCCGGTGACTCAAGATGACATCCACGACGCATTCGGAGAAATAGCCAATGTGATTGGTGGTAACCTAAAATCCGTTATAGAAGACACCGGCAATTTGACGATACCGCAGGTCTCGTTGGACAAACCGTGGGTATCGGAATCTCCGTTAGCGTCGCTGACTCTTAACTGGAGAGGAAAATTCCTGGTAGTCTCGATAAGTGACCTTGCTTTGGAACCGCAGGATTAACGGGAGGGGAATATGCGTATTGTAGTAGCAGATGATTCGCGTGTTATGCGCCAGATTGTGGTGCGTACGCTGCGTCAAGCCGGTTTCGACTGGGAAGTGATGGAGGCCGAAGACGGCGCCCAGGCCTTGCAGCTGGCGCTGAACGAAGCCCCCGACCTGGTGCTTTCCGACTGGAACATGCCGAATATGCTCGGCATCGAGATGCTTCAACAGCTGCGAGCCTCTGGATCCAAAATCCCGGTAGGCTTCGTGACTTCCGAAGGATCACCGCAAATGCGGGAAATCGCGCAACAGGCGGGCGCGAACTTCCTGATTCAAAAACCCTTCGATGCCGCCACCTTCAAACAAATATTAGGAGCGTTTAACCGATGAGTGCCACCCCACTACCCACCGCGAAAGAAGTCCGCGACTTGTACGAAATGCTGTTGGGACGAACCGTAGAGGTCTCGCCCGACTACGAGATTCTGAAACCCGACGAAGAATTCGGATGCTGCGTAGCCTTCTTCAACGACGCCATGGGGGCGATTTGTGCGGCCTGCATTATGGACTTGGATTTGTGCGCCTACGCCGGGGCGGCACTGCAGCTGATTCCCGCCGCCGGAGCCCAGGATTGTATTAACAATGGGTGCTTGGACGACAACTACATCGAAAACGTGTATGAAGTATTGAACGTGTTCTCTTCCCTGTTCAACAAGGAGGGTGCCCCGCATGTGTCCATCGGTCTGATGTACACCCCCGGCGAAGAGCTGCCCGCCAATGAATACAAGATGGTGACATCCTATGTGGAACGCCGCGATTCGATTCTGGACATCGAGGGCTACGGCAAGGGACGCTTCGGGGTAATGTGCTTTAACTAATTCCACCGGGTTGTTTTAGGCGCAATTCCCCACAATAACATGTAGCGAGGGTATAGATTAATAGCATGGCTCATGATGCGAAAATCTATGTTTTAGATACCTCTGTCCTGCTGTCCGACCCTCGCGCGATGACGCGCTTCGACGAACACCAAGTCGTGCTGCCCGTCGTGGTTATCACCGAGCTGGAAGGCAAACGCCACCACCCTGAACTGGGATATTTTGCGCGCAAAGCCCTGCACGTATTAGACGAGCTGCGCGTGACCTCGGGGCGGCTCGACCAAAGCATCCCCGTGGGCTCACGCGGCGGCACCCTGCGTGTCGAACTGGGGATGACTGAAGACACCGTCTTGCCCAGTGGGATGCGGCTGGGGGACAATGACACCAAAATCCTGGCTGTCGCGGCGCATCTGGCCGCCAACCACGTACAGGTAACCCTGGTGACCAAAGACCTGCCGATGCGCATCAAGGCCTCTTCCATTGGCTTAAACACCGAGGATTATCGCGGCAGGCCACACACCGCCCCCGACGTATACCAGGGCGTGGTTTACGGGGAAATGAGCGAAACAGACATGGCCAAGCTCTATCGGGACGGCACGGCCAGCCCCGAATCCGTCGTGCTGATTCACCCCCCGGTCGAAGGTGCTGGCGACGACAGCGCCCCCGTCGAATCCCTCGACCAAGACGCATACTCGGGGGAAGCCGCCCCCCAACTGGGCGAACAGCCCGTTCACACCGGGGTGATATTGACATCCCAACGCGGATCCGCCCTGGCCACGCTGGGCTCGGATGGGCTGCTGCATGTGGTGCGCACCGACCGGGAATTGTTCGGAGTCAAAGGGCGATCCGCCGAACAGCGCATCGCCATAGACCACCTGATTAACCCGGAAATCGGCATCGTGTCGCTGGGGGGTCGCGCCGGCACCGGCAAGTCAGCCTTGGCGCTGGCCGCCGGACTGGATGCGGTGGTGGAACGGCGCGAACACCGCAAAGTACTGGTGTTTCGCCCAATTTACGCCGTGGGCGGGCAAACCCTGGGGTACCTGCCGGGTTCCGGCGAAGACAAGATGGATCCGTGGAGCCAAGCCGTTTTTGACACGCTATCCTCGATAGTGTCCCCCGAAGTTATGGAGGAAGTGATCACGAGGGGCTTGCTGGAGGTTTTGCCCTTGACGCACATCCGCGGCCGGTCGCTGCATGATGCCTTTGTGATAGTCGACGAAGCGCAATCCTTGGAGCGCAACGTATTGCTGACGGTGCTGTCCCGCATGGGGCAAAACGCTAAAATCGTGTTGACCCACGACGTGTCCCAGCGGGACAACCTGCGGGTAGGACGCTTTGATGGAATCGCGGCGGTGATAGAGGATTTAAAGGGCTCCGCCCTGTTTTCGCATACCACTTTGGTGCGGTCGGAGCGATCCGCGATTGCGGATTTGGTCACGAGTTTGCTGGACTATTAGGTCGTATTTCAAATGGCACCTCATGAAAACGCAACCAACTAGCGGGCAGACTCGAGTTCAGCCCATTCAGAAGGTGTTAGGTGAAATACGCCGCGTTCGTCGGACAGGCGCTTCGCGGCGGCACCGGCAGCGATTGCCGCACGCATTAACAGGGACTGTGCCTCGGGAGAAAAAGGCATGTTTTGGGGGTATTCAAAGTCTCGCACGGATTTTAAGTTAACATCTATGCCAAGAAAACCTGGTTGCAACACTCGAAATTCCTAAAAATTCCCTATAAGTAAAAAACTATTAACAATATCTTTGTGATTAAAATCCACAGACTCGGCGACTCGATCTAAATACGCAGTTCAACTTTGCTAGACTTGGGGGGTAAACCGTTAAGTTTAAAGCAAGGAAAGTCATGCCCGCGGTAGTAGTTTTAGGCGCCCAATGGGGCGACGAAGGAAAAGGTAAAGCCACTGATCAACTGTCCCAACACGTCGATTTCTCGGTGAAATACAACGGTGGAAATAATGCGGGACACACTGTGGTGGTCAACGGGGAAAAATTCGCACTGCATTTGATTCCCACCGGAATATTATCCCCGCGCGTCAACCCGGTTATCGGAAACGGCACGGTTATAGACCTGAAAGTCCTGTTCAGTGAGATTGAAGAACTCGAGATGCGCGGGGTATCCTGCCACCGACTGTTGGTGTCGTCGCGGGCACATCTGGTGACCCCGTATTCGCTGTGTGTCGACGAAGGCAGCGAGATTCTGCGTGGCGACAAGGCGATTGGCACCACCAAGCGCGGGATTGGCCCTACCTATGCCGAGAAAATGTATCGCACCGGGCTCCAGGTGCAAGACCTGTTCGACCCCGAGGCACTGGGCGAGAAAGTCACCGAAATCGCCAGACTGAAGAACCCGATTATCAAGGATGTCTATCGGCTCGATCCCCCCGACCCGGTTCAGGTCACCGAGGAATTGCTCCAGTTCAGTGAACGCCTGCGTCCCCACGTGGTCAATACCTCGCTGATATTGAATAATGCCTTGGATGAAGGGCGCGTGGTGTTGTTTGAAGGCGGGCAGGCCACCATGCTGGATATCGACCACGGGACGTATCCGTATGTGACTTCTTCGAACTGCACCGCCGGCGGGGCATGTACCGGAAGTGGAGTTGGACCGACCCGCATCGACCGGGTGGTGGGCGTGATGAAGGCCTATACCACGCGCGTCGGCGAAGGTCCCTTTCCTACCGAGTTGACCGGGGAAGTCGGCGAGAAACTGCGCCAGCTCGGCGGGGAATTCGGGGCGACCACCGGACGGGCGCGCCGCACCGGCTGGTTCGACACCGTCGTGGGGCGCTATGCAGTGCGGGTCAACGGTTTGACCGATTTGGTGATGACGAAACTGGATATTTTAAGCTACTTTGACCGGATTCCCGTGTGTGTCGGGTATGAAACTCCCAGCGGCCGAACCGACCAGATGCCCGATTACTCGCAAGATTTCGCGGCCGCCCGCCCGATATACGAGGAAATCGAAGGTTGGAAAGGCGCCAATATCGAAGGCGTACGCGACTGGCATAAACTCCCGGCCGCCGCCCAGCGCTACGTGGAATACCTAGAGGAACAGGTTGGTTGCCGGATTTCCGTAATCGGCACTGGGGCTTCGCGTGAAAACGCGATTGTGCGCCACAAGTTGGTTTAATCTGTGCCGGTTCGCGCCTCGGGTTTCCACGGGCGGATTCACGAGGTGCCATTTGAGCTCTCGGCGAATGTCTGTAGGATTCGGGTATCTCGACATCAAGATAACGCCCTGAACTGGGGTTGAACTGGGATTATGAACCTGGAAAGGGGTGGATACCTGAAAGTGTGTTCGCCGCCCGAGCTGGCACCTCATGAACCTGGGGGAAAACCCCACCGAAAAACGGAAGAAAACCCGAAAGACCGTCATGAGAATTATACCCCACGCGACCTGCAATTTTAGGGACCAAGGCCCCCAAAAATTCCCGTGATATCAGGGGATAATTCAGCGTGTAAAACCATACTCAATAAGGAGGATTTCATGGCTGTAACCGAAACCGATGTGCGCAATGCCGCCCCGGCCAACGCACCTGAGGAAGTAATCAAGTGGGTCACCAAAGTAGCTGAAATGACAAAGCCGGAAAAGGTTGAATTTTCCGACGGATCGCAGGCCGAGTGGGATCGCCTGACCAGCATGATGGTGGAAACCGGGATGCTAACCCGGTTGAACCCCGAAAAGCGGCCAAACTGTTTCCTGGCGCGCTCGCTGCCGTCCGACGTGGCGCGCGTCGAATCCCGCACCTTTATCTGCTGCGAAAAGGAAGAAGATGCCGGTCCGACCAACCACTGGGTGGCACCGGCCGAAATGAAGGAAACCCTGACTGGCCCCAAAGGCGTATTCCAGGGTGCAATGAAGGGTCGCACCATGTACGTGGTGCCCTTCTCGATGGGACCGCTGGGCGGCCCGATTTCCCAGCTGGGTATCGAGCTGACTGACTCCCCCTACGTGGTGTGCAATATGCGCATCATGACCCGCATGGGCGCGGGCGCGCTCGACTTGATTAAAGAAGGCAAGCCGTGGGTACCGGCCGTTCACTCCGTGGGCGCTCCGCTGGAGCCCGGCCAGAAAGACGTGGCGTGGCCTTGCAATGACGAAAAGTACATCACTCACTTCCCCGAGACCAACGAGATTTGGTCCTACGGTTCCGGTTACGGCGGGAACGCCCTGCTGGGCAAGAAGTGCTACGCGCTGCGTATCGCTTCGACCATGGGTCGGCGCGACGGCTGGATGGCCGAGCACATGCTGATTCTGCGCCTGACCGACGAAAAAACCGGCAAGCAGTACCACGTGACCGCTGCTTTCCCCAGCGCCTGCGGCAAGACCAACCTGGCAATGTTGCAGCCCACCATCAAGGGTTACAAGGTAGAGACCGTGGGCGACGATATCGCCTGGATGCGTCCCGGCCCGGATGGTCGCCTCTATGCCATCAACCCCGAAGCCGGCTTCTTTGGCGTGGCTCCCGGAACCTCCCACAAGACCAACCCGATGGCTATGGAAGCCATGAAGGAAAACACCATCTTTACCAACGTGGCTTTGACCGATGACGGTGACGTGTGGTGGGAAGGTTGCGACACCGAGGCTCCGGAACACCTGATTGACTGGAAGGGTCAGGATTGGACTCCGGCCTCCGGTGAAAAGGCCGCTCACCCGAACAGCCGTTTCACCGCCCCGGCCAAGCAGTGCCCGATTATCTGCCCCGACTGGGAAGCCCCGCAAGGCGTGCCGATTGACGCGGTACTCTTTGGCGGCCGCCGCGCCACCAACATCCCGCTGGTTGCGGAACAGTACACCCCGGCTCACGGCGTGTTCATCGGTTCCAATGTGTCCTCTGAGGTCACCGCCGCCGCCACCGACGTCAAGGCTGGTTCCTTGCGTCACGACCCCTTCGCGATGCTACCGTTCTGCGGTTACAACATGGCCGACTACTGGGGTCACTGGCTGGAGATGCAACAGAAGTTGGGCGACAAGTTCCCGCGCGTCTACCAGGTCAACTGGTTCCGCAAGGACGAGGACGGCAACTTCCTGTGGCCCGGTTACGGCGAGAACTCCCGCGTCCTGGACTGGATTGTAAAGCGTGTTTCCGGCCAGGTCGACGCGATTGAAGGACCAACCGGACTGTACCCGAAGTTCGAGGACTTCAACACCGAGGGGATTGATTTGGATCGCGCTACTTGGGACAAGTTGTTCGCGATTGACCCCAAGGCTCTGTTGGAGGAAACCAAGGATACCGAGGCTTACTTCGCGAAGTTCGGCGACAAGTTGCCCCAGGCCTTGAAGGACGAACTGCAGGCCTTGCGTGACCGGCTTAACGCCGCGCTGTGAGGGTTTCCCCGCATAGGTCACCTTATTAGTTGAATCGGCGTGGGGTTCATGAGGCGATAGCCCGGGTTTCCGGCAAGCACCTCGTGAACCCCGCCCCTTTTTTTACGGTCATGGACGCATAAGCCACTTATTGAGAATGCTCGACATCAAGATAAGCCTGTGACCTGGGGATTTACCAAGAGTGTTATCATAGCAAAGCACTTATGGGTTCATAATCATAACTGCGGACATATAGGCCATTACAGACCTTCGCTGTGGGGATAACCCCAGGTCAGGGGCTCACGAGGGGACGGCTTGTCAAGGATTGTTGACAATATATGTCCATAGTCGGGCTACGCCAGCGTCGCAATCACGGTATAGACCGCAATCGCCACCAGCAGCCCCACGAAGGCGAAAGTCAGGGTCGAGGCACGCGCCCGGTTCGACAGCGGCGACCCAATTGACGCGCCAATCCCCGAACACAGCGCGAACGCCAGCGCCACCAGCCAGTCCACGCGCAACGGCTCGGTGGGCACGATTCCACCCGCCATCCCCGCCAGGGCGGCCATAACCACCGGTTCCAACACTCGGGTCAAAATCGAGGCCACCGACACCACCGACATCACGATAAACGACGTGCCTTGCGCCACCCGAATTGGATAGCGCATCACCAACACCAGCAGCGGCACCACCGCGAACCCGCCGCCAATCCCAAAGAAACTGACCAGAATCCCGGTCAGCGTCCCCAGCACCAAAAACATCGGCAGCCGCCGCCACGTAAACCTGTATTCTTCGCTCGCCGAGTTAGCCGAGTCGGCCAGGTTAGCCTTACCACCGCTTTCACGAGGCGCCACCCCCGATACCGGCACACCGTCCAAAACCGGACTGCCCGAATTTTCGGTGAAACCCCGCGATTCAAAACCGGCCGCATCAGTGGAATCCACTCGACTCGCCCCTGTGGGAGCATCCACCGTCGAAATGGCACCTCGTGAAGCCGAAGCCCCCGCAACCGACGCATCCTCTTTGCGCCGCTCTTGCACCCCGGCGCGCCCCATCAGCGCCGACACCACCGCCAGCAACGCCGCAAACGCCAACATCACCACCTCGCCACTGATGGCGCGGTTCAACCAGGTACCAATCCCTGCGCCCACCAGCGAACACATCCCGAAAATAAGACCCGTCCCCAGCCGAACCTGACCGCGACGAAACCGCGAAGGCAACGCCGCCGCCGAGGACGCCAACACCACCACCAGGGACTCGGCCACGGCCGCATGCGGGTCTTGCCCCAACAGGTACACCAGCACCGGCACCGCCAGCATCCCCCCGCCAATCCCCAACGAGCCGGCTACCATCCCCACGCCAACGCCTATTAAGGCCGCGAAAATCAATGTCATCTTTCCCCTTTCGGTTGCCGGCTTTCGGTTGCGCGAATCGCGCTGCCAGGTGCCGTCAGGAACCCTATTTTAAGTATAAATGCGGGACACCCGTGACAAAACCAGGAAAATTCGGGGCACCATGGTCGATTTTCCCCTCGTGAAGCCCATTTTTTACTGAAATCGTCACGCGCATTCCCACTATCCCTATCCGGCGAATCCGCCTGGTTCACCCCGCAAAGCGGTTTAATGTCTGAATTGGGGCGGTTGCATGAATCCGATTTCTCGAAATTACCAACCGGAAGCTCTCAACATAGAAACATATTTAACCAGGTCAGAGCCTTTTAACTTGGGCCAGGTTCACCCTCAAAACTTCGAAAAGCGCCAAAGCGGGCACTCACGCAACAGTCTCGAATTATGTGTTTTATCGGGCGTGCCGCTGATGGATTTCAGCACGGGTTGGGGCGTACGGCCCGGCATGTGCTACGGTGATTGCGGCGGTGTCCGCCGCGAAATCGAGGCAAGCCTGCAGGTCACTGGCATTCAACGCCGCCAGCCCCGCCCGCCCCGCGCCCAACGCACGTCGTTCGGCCAAAGCGGCCAGCAGCCCGGCCATAAACGAATCCCCCGCTCCAATCGTATCCACCACGGTGACTGGCGGGGGCGTGACGGTTAGCGCCGGCACCGCGTTTTGGCTCACGCCGGGATTAGTTGACACGACTGAACCGGATTTACCCGCATCCCCCAGCGACTCGGGTGCGGCGCCCGAATCCGTGCCGGGATTCACACCGGACTCGGGTGACGTCCCCGCCCCAAAGTACAATTGCGCACCGGCACCGCCCCGGGTCACAATCAGCAGCTGCGGTCCGACCGCCAGCCACTGGGCGGCAATCTGGCCAGCCGCCACCCCGGGATAGAGAAACTCGAGGTCTTCATCCGAGACTTTCACCACATCCGTGCGCGCCACGATGGCTTCCACGGTCGCGCGCGCCGCCGCCAAATCGTCGACCAGGGCGGGACGCATATTCGGGTCATAACTGACAGTCAACCCCGGAGTCGCGGCCTTAGCGTCCAACAGCGCCGCGAGTTTCCCCGCCCCGGGGGGAATTAGCGCGGAATACGACCCAAGGTGCAGATGCCGGAACCCTTGGGTCGCGCCGGTTACCTCGGCCGCACCGCTGGCCATATCGCTCGCGCCAGCCACGCCGGTCACACTGGCCGCACCGCTGGCCATATCGCTCCCGCCAGCCACGCCGGTCACACTGGCCGCACCGCTGGCCATATCGCTCCCGCCAGCCACGCCGGTCACACTGGCCGCACCGGCACCGGTCACGCCGGTGATTCCAGTCGCGTTGGTGACGATTACATCGGTCACGTCGGCCATCCCGCCTGTCTCGGTCACGCCGGTGGTTCCGGTTTCATGAGGCGCCATTCCGGGTTGCGCCGCATCCCCACTGGCGAACACTGTGGGTTCAAAACCAGCGGGCAAATCCCATTCCAGGTCAAACTCGTAGGTAGCCGCACCGCTGGCATCCAGGAAAGCAGTCGCCGTGGTGGTGTGCCCCGCCCCGTTAGAACCAGGGAAGATCCGCAACCCGGCGCGAGCAGCCGTGGATTCCAAAATGGCACCTCGTGAATCCGAACCCCACCACGAGGCCAACGTCACCGGCGCCCCCAACCGAGCCAGGCCACAAGCCACGTTAAACACCGAACCACCAGCATGTTCGCCCTGCAGCACACCATCCGAGCCGACCACCACGTCAACCAGCGCTTCGCCGGCGCACAGAATCCTTACCATGCCCCAATCCTATCGAAAAACCGCTATAACCCGGGTTGTACTGACAGGCTTTATCGTAACCGGTGCGATTTCGGCTACATCGTCTTATATTGCGCCGATGTGACTAAAATCGCACCATTTACGTTATGGCGCCGGGGTTTTCCCAGCCTCTGCGACCTGGGGCTTCACGATTACGTAGCATATGGCGTGTTTTGGTGTTTATGCTGGTAGACGAGTTTTTGTTAATGCTTTTGACACCCTGATATCCAGGATTTAGAGGATTTTAGGTTGCTGTGACGACACCGCGATTTCAAATTGTCAAGATATAGCGGCGATTTCTGAGCCTGGCGGCAATATTCGTACCCGGGCGTGACAAATTCAGGAAAAATCGCCCCGACCATGAAATAAATCGGCCACCCTGTGTTGAATTTTCCTGATTTTGCTACAAACCCTTTCGTGCCACCCCCAAAATTTCCTGATTTTGCTACAAACCCTTTCGTGCCACCCCCAAAATTTCCTGATTCTGTCACAACCCAGACGCACTAAAGCTGTGGAACTCAGGTGGCGAAAATCGCACCAATTACGTTATGGCGCCGGGGCTTTCCCAACCTCTGCGACCCGCCTTCCGGCTCCCTGGCCTCGTTCTTGAGAGCCTCCCGGCGGGAGCGATGCGTCGACCCCGGGGGCGCGGGGCATCCGGTCGACCGCTATCTAGTTTTCGGGTTCATGAGGCGCTTGCCCGCAATCCCCGTTAGCTCAGACATCCACTGTATTCAAAATGAAAGTGCGATGCCCTTTAGGACTGCAGCAATGTTAGAATCACGTTAAAGTAATACAGTGTGACGGTCGTGACTGTTACTTTGGGGTTGATTGTGGGGGTTGCTCTACTGCGGATTGAAGGTGAGATGAGGTGATGGAAGATTCTGCGTGGATGGACTGGTATCGGGCGTAACATGACGCGCGTTGCCGCTATTCTGGAGAGGCCTTCGAGGCTTATGTAGAGTCAGTTTTGAAGCGTTTCCACACGGATTATTTGAACCCCGACCCGATGGGGAGTAGAGGTGACGGTGGTTGTGATGGTATCGCGGATAACGGGTCGGTGTTGTATGCGTGCTATGGGCAGCGTGCGGCTAGCGAAATTGACCGCAAGACTAAGGACAAGTTGGAATCAGATTTCATTAAAGCGCTTGAGAATTGGGATGAGTTTACCACATGGCGTTTTGTGACTAATGCAGGATTTGGTAAGGATTCCACAAAAACGTTGATTGATTTGCGAAATCTGCATGCGCCGGGTACGGCTCGCCCGGTTACGCTTGAAGTGTGGAACCCAGATGATTTGTGGTTCAAGGCTGTTAAGGAACTCTCAAAGGAACAGTTGGATGAGATTATGCCTGGCGTACCTCACTCTCAGAATGTGGAGCTGGCTGATTTGGTGGATTTGATTGAGTCTTTGGAGCAGGTTCCGGACGATGGCGAACAGTTGGAACATATTAATCCAGTCCCGGCTACGAAGATGGAGTTTAATAAGCTTTCCGAATTGACCAGAATAGAGTTTAACGCAGGTAGGGTTTTGTCTCCTCGGATTGACCGATGGTTCGCTGCCCAGGCCGACCCGGGATTGCGTGATGAGAAAGCAGCTTCTTTCCGGAAAATTTACCGGAATACCAAACAAGCAACTCATGAACCCAGCGAAATAGTCGAGCGTGTCTACACGGCTCTTGGGGGACAGGATGTCAGAATGTCTACTAAACGGGCTAATGCGGTGTACGCAGTAACCGTGTATTTTTTCGATACCTGCGATATTTTCGAAGAACCACCGGCTGGCTATATGGAAGGGGGCGAGAATAATGCTATTGCCGACTAAGGGGATTTCACCGCAACGCGCGTTGTTAACGGTGGGTGGCAGCTTGCTGTCTTTGTTGGACTCCCCAGCTACGGTATCGGGTTTGTGGGAACGATTCTCTAACTCCTATAGAGGAGACGAGAACGCCGATAAAGTTACTTTTGACTGGTTTGCCTTAGCCTTGTCAATGTTGTTCGCGATTCGTGTAGTCTCGTGGAATGAATCGGGTCAGTTAGTGAGGAATTATGTTTCTGCATGAACTTGGTTCGTCTGACGGGCGTTTTAAGCAGCTGCGGTTTCATGAGGGGATGAATATTCTCTTGGCTGATAAGACGATGGAGTCTTCCTTGAAGGATAGCCGTAATGGTGCTGGGAAAACAAGCTTTATTCGGATTCTGCGCTACATTCTTGGTGGGAGTGCTAGCGATGCTTTGAAGTTGGAAGCGTTGAAAGGACATTCTTTTTGGGCTGATTTGGATTTGACGGGCGCGGTCACCAGGGTAGAACGTCCAGTATCACCTCAAACTAGGGTAAAGGTCGCGGGGATTAGCGAGGATATCAGGGAATGGCGTTTGAAACTCTCGAGACTTTTCGGGATGCCCTTGGATTGCGCTAAGCCTACGGTAGGACAACTTTTCGCTCAGTTGGCGCGTGATTCTTTTATTCCCCTCAAGACATATGCTGCGGAGCCAGCGTGGGAATCTGGTTTGCGTATCGGGTATTTTCTGGGGTTTTCCCCCGAGATTTTGTCTAAGGCTGGAGAAATATCGGCTTTAGAGAAAAACCAGAAGTCATTGAAGAAAGCGATAGCGGCGGGTGCTTTGGGGATGACAACTAATGAAGCCGAGCTGCGCGCACGTTTGGCTCAAATCCGTCAACAGCGAGACCAGTTGCAGGCCAGTATTTCCGAGTTCCGGGTCGACGCGCAATACGAAATGCACCAAAACGAGGCAGATCGTTTAAGCCACAAGATTAGGGATTTAAACGATGACGGTGTCGCGCTGGAACGGCGCAAACACGACCTGGAAGACGCGATTAGACTAGAAAAACCGTCAACTACCACAACGCAGACAGTCAAGCAGCTGAGCGACTTATACCAAGAAATCGGTGTGGTGCTGCCCGATGTGGTGACGCGTCGTTTCGATGAGGTTAGGGAGTTTTACGCCTCGGTGGTGAACAATCGTAGCTTGTTCCTGGAAGGGGAACTCAAGTCTGTTGCCCAACGTCTGGCACGTATTAAGGAAGAACGCGCTAGTCTCGACCAGCAGCGCAGCGAAGTAATGCGAATCCTGGAGGCCTCTATGGCTTTGGAAACCTTCCGTGAGGCCGAACGTAAGCTCGCAGAATTGGATTCCCAAGTCGCTGCCACGGAACAAAAACTGGAGTTAGTACAGTCCTTACACGATGAAGGCCTACATATAAACAACCGGAAATCCGAGGCCGAAGCCGCCCTGCGTGCTGAAATCGGTGAGCGAGAGAAACCTTTAGAAGAATCTATCGGCTTATTCCACCAGTTAGGCGAGGAAATATACCAAGACAGGAACGCGTCACTACTGGTAGAAGCCACCAACAAAGGCGTGTTGAAAGTTGAGCCTAAAATCGATGGTGACGCATCTGCCGGGATTCAAGGAGTGAAAACTTTCCTGTTGGACATGATTTGCGTCACCTCTGCTATCTACCTCGGGCGTGCCCCACGTATCTTGGTACATGACAGTCAACTATTTGACTCTATGGACGACCGTCAGGTCGCCTCATGCCTGAATATTGGTGCACGCCTGGCTAATCAGACTGGCTTCCAATACATAGTCACCATGAACTCCGACCGACTCGCCGCTGCAGAAAGGGAAGGTTTCAAACGTCGAGGTTATCCCATCAAACCCACCCTGACCGATGTAGGCGAGCATGGCGGTCTTTTCGGCTTCCGCTTCGAATAACCACAAAATACCCACGAACCACACCACCTTGCGATGCAAGTACCCCAACCTCCGCCTAAAACTTAGGTTAAGCTCAAAGGTAAATTCAGGTTCCCAGCAAAACGCGCCAAAACCGAAAGGCACCTCATGAAGCCGCCGAAACCGCTAAGAGCAGCCATCATCACCGTCGTGGCCGTGGTCGTGGTTGTGTTCCTTCTACCCGCCGCGTTTTGGTTCTATAATTGGCAAAACGACCGCGTCGGTATCGGTGGGAAAACCCGCACCGTTATGCAAATGGAACAAAGCCCCCTGGTTGCCCCCGAAGTCGCCGGACTCAAACGCCTCAAAATCGAACACTCTGAACCTGCCGGATTGGGAATGTATAACGGCAACGAAGTCACCGCCTGGTATCGGCCACCACAGGGGCAAACCCCGACGTACCTGCGCAAATTCATTAAACTGGCCGAAGCCCAAGGATTCATCCACGCGAATCCGCCCGACGAAAACTCGGCAGTTATGGAACATCCCGGTACCCGCCAGAAACTTTACCTTGACATAGTTAGTACCGAGAACCAATCGTGGCAAGACCCCTCGGATTACGGCACGATTTGCGTCTTAATCGAAGGACGTTAACGCAGACCCCGGAGCAACACTCCGGGGTCTGACGCTATGGGCAAATCTTAGGACTATATGTCCTACTTCGTGAAGACCGGCAGGTTCTCCGGCAGAGCCGCGCGACCCCCGAACAGGTGCGCCGCGCGCGTCCCGGTCGGCACATTGACCCGGCGCGAGTCACTCAACACCAGCGAGGCATTCAGCGACGGCGCCAAAGCCCCCGCGACCAGCGAATCCGCATAGGATTTCCCGTTGGCAACCATGACAGTGCCAGTGTTCGGCATAATCTCGGCCAGGCGATACGCGGTTTCGTACCGGTCGGAACCAACCACCTGGTTCACACCCGTCCCCGCCCCGACACAGGCGGCTCCACCAGCACAAATCGTGGTTTTAGCCGCATTGTCGCTGGCGACTCGTGAACCCGGACGAACCAAGTCAACCATCCCCCCCATCCGGGCGGCGGCGGCCGCACAGGCCAGCGCGTCGGGGAAGTCCCCGCCGGTAGCATTACACGTGATAGCGGATTTACCACCCAAAGCCTTGAGGGTCGCAGCCTTCACCGAAGCAGCAGTGGCATACCGGTCAACCCCAGCATGGCGGATTACCTCCAAACCAGCGTTCTTTAGCTGGGCTTCCTTCGCAGCCGACACCGCCTGGTATCCACCAACAATATGAACCGTCTTAGTCTTATACGCCTTCAAAGAATCCAAAATAGACTGCTCCAACACGCTACCGGTACTCAACACGACCCCACCCTTATACGCACCCGCCAAGGCACCACCAACCAGGGCATCCGGGAAACTAGACCCGGTAGCCAACACGACTACTTCATGGTTCTTCGCCAGCCCCAACGCCGCCACCGAGGTAGCCACCCGGTCAGCCCCAGCCGCACGCTTCACCACACTCTTCGACAAATCCAGCTTCTTGGTGAACTGCTTATCAAACTTGTTTCCCACCGACGACTTAACACCGGGCTTCTTGTCGCCGGGCTTCTTGTCGCCGAGCTTCTCCTTCCCGTCCCCAGCCTTCTTGACCGGGGTGGACGGGCTAAAAGACCCACCAAACGAGCCACCATACCAGCTGGAACCAAAATTCCCTGGCACAGCAGGGGTATCGGGAATAATCGGGGCGAATCCGGGGATTAGCTTGTTGACGGCAACCGCCAGGACATGCGCGGAATGCGCGTAGCCTTCCGCGCCGGTGGCGGCCTCATCTATAACCCCGTCACCACCTATAGCCAAAGTAGGCTGTCCCAGGTAGTTACCAATAAACGCCACCGAGCGACCGAAGCGGGCGTGTTCCCCGGTGGTATTCAACACGATGACTTTATCCCCCAGCGCTGTCACCGGGGTAATTCCGGCGGGAATATCCGTCAAGCGCAGCACATAAGCCGCGCCGTTTTCCCCTTGTCCGCTCGCGCCAACAGCCAGCAGCCCCGAAGAGTTTTTACCAGAAACCGGCAAAACATCGAGCGCCCATCCGAAACCGCTTTCTTGACTGGCACCGGTAATTAGTCGAATATTTGAGTCTGTCTTTCCCGCATCGGCGGGGTCAATCATCCGTTTACTCACGGACTCGGTGGTTCCCAAAACCAGTGCCACCCCACCTTCAGTTTGGTTCATTACCGCGCCACCATCAAAGCCAATCACAAAGTCCCCAATGCCGTCCCCGTTCACGTCCCCAGAGGGAGCGATAGAGTTACCCGCCCCCAGTCGATAGGACAGCGCGTCTGACATGACCAGTTCATAGCCGGAACCCGGCATATCATCCTGCAAGTTCACCGGTCGGTGTTCCCGGTTGCCGTAAACCACCCACGCGGTGCCCGGCACGGTGAACTTTTCAGTGAAACTGTTGAAATCAGCTAAAACATAGTCACCCACGCTATCTGCGTTCACATCGCCGACCGGCGTGAAAGCACTGAGCGTGTGGTCCTTGGGGGTGTTGACACGCCAAATCACATCCGGGTTAGGGGCATTCAGATTCTGTAAGTTGATGGTTCTGCCTGTCGCGTTGCCTTTGACAATAAACGCCGAGCCATAGGTTTGGGTATTGTCCCCCATCGCCAGAGGCGCATTCGACACTACGAACCCCAGGTCGGCCAAACCGTCGCCATCCACGTCGCCCACCCGGGTAACCTGGAAACCGGCCGCCCCGTTTTCGTGGGGCATATCCACTATGTAGCCGCGCGTCGAATCGAGTTTGTTCAAATCTGTTTGCGCCAGGGCTGTCCCGCCATAGATTACCCACACGCGTCCCATAGATACTGATGAGGCCGCAACATCGTCCACTCCGTCACCGTTCACATCACCCAGACAGTCGACACTAAATCCAAAGGCAGCGTCAACCCCCGGGTCGGAGGTTTTTTTCGGCCCCAGAATGCTGATAACCCCGCTGTTGCCTTCGACGCTGCCCCCAGCGGTGCCGCCGGGGACTATCTGTACCTGCCCGGTTACGTTGAAAACCCAGCCGTGCGTGTCAGTGGAATCCTCGTAGAACGAATCGAATTTGTATTCCGAGCGCACCGCCGATCCGGCAACCAAATCTGGTTTGCCGTCTCCCGTCACGTCACAGCTACCTTTAGCTAAGACTGCCCCAAAACCGGAGGTGAATTCGCCCAACCAGGATTTTTGGTCAGCCTCGTCTACCGGCTGATAAGCCGGGGCGGCACTGGGTGCGGGCGGTTGGGGGGACGTTGGCTGTGCCGGGGGTGTGGTCTGGTTTTGCCGACGCATATCCACGGTCCACACATCAACTTTGCCTTTGGTGTCAACGGTATAAATTCCAACCAGGTCGGTATCTGAATTGTCAGCCGGGACGGTGCCGACATAATACCCGCCATCGCCAGAGCCGCCTTCTTCACTGGCCAAAATCGCCGCCTGGCTGCCAGGAATGGAGTCCAACCCGCGACCGGTGTTCCAGTTTTGTCCCAAGGCTTTTTCGCTGACAATCACCGCGCCGGGGTGTTCTTCGTCCCCGGGTCGCGAAATCACCAGGGCACCACGGTTGTCCACGTCATATTGCGGCACATATGCCAGGCTGGTGCCGATATGTCCCCGGTTGGCCTGTCGAATCAAAGTTCCCGCCGGATGGCCATTGCGAACCACCGGGATTTGCGATGCCGAACAAACGTCAACGCTCACCGTCCCGGTTGTCTGTTTGCTGCCAAAAATAATCGCGACTGCGCCGGTGCTGCCATTGGCTTCCGGCGCGCCGACAGCAAAGTCGTCTAAATCATCGCCGTTAACATCCCCTATTGCCACCAAAGACGTACCGAAGGCACCTTCGCTAGCCTGGATGGTGGTTCCAACCTCGGCGGCGTTTCCAGGTTCCGCCTCGGCGGGAATCGCATACACCAAGTTTTGCGATGGTTTCCCCACCCCGATGGTGGTATCCCCGTTCAGGGCATCACCCAGCGGCACAATCTGCGCCGCCCCCTGGCCAATGTCCCAAGATTTCGCGGCTTTGTCAACACCATTGTCACCGGCCGGTAAACTGTCGAAAAGATACGCCTTGCCCCCGGCGGCGACCAGCATCCCCGGGGTGTCAAGCCCTGGGGTCAAGGGACTCAATGACGAAACCGACCCGCCGAAAGTATAGGTGGTCGCCGTTGGAAACGCCTTGCCATCAGCGAGTTTACCCGCTTCGCTGACATAAATCTTGTTTCCGTTGGCCACCGCCAGTACCGGGTTTTCGCCCCGGTTGCGTTTCACGCAGCTAAGCTGCCAATCCCCGTCGCCCTCGGGAAGACCCACGTGTATCGCGCCGGGTTGTTCCGTAATCGAACGCTCCACGTCGTCTTTATCGGAGCCATAAGGGATATAGTCCAGGATGTGAATCTGGTGGTTTTTCTGGTCAAGGAACACCATGTCGGTGTGTATATCCCCCACCACATTACAGGAAACTTGCGGAACCCGCCCCGCATCCGGGTACGTAATACGTGATGTTTTCCGGATGGCATCTCCGTAGCGGCTCAGGTCGATTCCTGACCATTTACGAGCGTCGGAGTCTGCCACGCTGGCTTTCTTTTCCGGTGCTGTCTCAAGGGGGGCGGCGGCGGCTGTGATACCGGCCGATATTGCCAGCCCGCCAGCCAGGAGTGTCGATATCAGAATGCGACTGAATCTGTTGCAACTAAAAAATGGGGAATTCCCCATACTTCACCTCACTGTCAGTAAATATTTAGGTTCACCTAAATATATCTTGACCTGCGCTTAAATGCATATTTGGGAATCATTCCCGGTTTGATTGGTGGTGGTCGTCGTCGACCCGGTTGCGTTTGTCCTCCGCTTCACGAGGTGCCATTTGGGGTTTCGGCGTATACCTACGTGTCGGATGATGCTTATCACGGGTTTGCCGCTTCTACTGCTTCGCGCGGCGGCGCGCGGGCGAAGCCCGCATAACGCCGCCGTAACTGGCGAAGGCGGTCAGCGACAGCAACGATTTGCTGTCGCCGCCGAAGCACCCCAAGCGGCAAAGCCGCAAGCGCGCGGCGTATTTCATGAGGTGTTTTCTTCCTGTCAACCTAGAGCAAAGAAAGAATCTCGAAGAATCTAGGCATTGCCGAAGCCAAACTCGATTTCGGGATTTGGTTTTCTTGTAAACCCCCTGCTCGCAACGCGTTAGACACGGCGAGTCGGCAGGTCTCTGCGTTCACATCGAATCCAGGATTCAAATCCTTACCCGAAAGTACATTATTCATCTGACATTGTTTATCCAGATTCTTAGAGCCCTGAGCCGGGGTAATCCCTTGAAGATGCCACAAAAGCCAGACTTCAAATTTTAGGCGGGTGACTACCAGATTCACGGCTTCGGACTTGGCGTACTTTACAGCCTTTTGCAAATCCGAGCTGCCGTCCTTACCCGTTTCATTCCATCGGTCATAGTCAACAACCGCAAAACAGTGTGAGAACGGCTTTAAATCCTTTGCCCTTTTCCCACCATATTTCGCCTTGTCCACATTTCGATACTTGACACATTCTTTGATTACATCCAGCGGATTCGAATGGTGAAATTTCAAGTTCTCACTCGGACGTATGGTGAAGCTAATGTGCTTTTCCCGAGCCAAAGTCACCAGTCTCCTGAAATATGCTGGCTCTGTCACACTGCCTTCACAAACAACCAAGACTCTGGTGTCGATATCGTGACGGCGGGGACGTTTTTGCCTACTCAGCGGGTTTCGCGGGGGCTTTTTAGCCATGGACGACTCCCCCGAGCGGAGGGCGCTGTCCTTCTTGCACCAGATTCACCAGGGCTTCTTCGGAAATATTGGGAATAGCGCCATAGCGTTCTCCGCGGTAGCGTGTCTCATAGTTGGCGTTTTTGTGTGTCTCGAAACTATCTAGAGGATATAGCTGCGAGGCTCCCTCCGGGCTTTTTTCCACAAACCAGAAAGACTCCGGTTCTAATCCTAATTCCTCCATATACTCCAAGAAATTGGTGTTGTGACTGCTGAAAACCAGCTGAGCTTGATGCACATTGACCTGTGGGTTGGTGAACGCACGTACAATGACTTCCACCAGTCTCTGGTGCAGACTCGCATCGAGTTCGTCTGCTACCAGCACCCCACCAGTACGCAGCACTCGCAGAATGCTTGGTGCATACGCTAGCCAAGACAGTGTTCCGTCGGATTCTTCCGCTGCGGTGAAATGCGATTTTTCGCGTCCTTGATGCGTAAACACCAGGTTGTATGCAATACTCTCGGCATCTTCCTCGGTAATTGAGGTTGTTGATTCTTGCCCCGACTCACCGCTACTTTCCTTCGCGTCTCCTTCCAGTACCCCACGGATAGCTCGAAATTTTGCTAGCACCTCAGCGGGAATTTTCTTCTCGTCCAGAGCCACCGAGGTAATCCCCGTATCCGCCAAATTCAACAGTCTCGAAGCGTCCTCTAGACGGAATTCCTTATCTTTGATCATTCGCATCAAGGCTCTCCGGCGACTGTCCTGGTGCACCTCTCCCGTAGGAATAAAATCCACAAAATCGGAGGCAACAGCTGCGGACAGGCTCGCGAGCTGTGTTTCCGGAAGACGCGAGGAAAACGGGAATACCAGTTCTTTACTGGTGGCACTTTGCAACACGCGTTTGTCTGCGGCGTTGAGAATGCCTTGCCTCCAGGTTATATTTGAGCGACCATCTTCAACCTCACGTTCAAATATTTTGTTCCAATGCCCGGTTCTATTGTTTACCTCGTACAATGATTCCGCCTCGACCCCTTGCGCGCCGTAAGCAAAATAGTACCGATAGCGCACACCTTCGTGCAGGAAATCGAATTCGAATTCGCTGGGCTCTTGCCTCCGAGCCTCCACCAGCATAAAAGGCATATAAGGCAGCGGCGCTATGAAGCCATGAACCTGCATCGCCATCGCAGCCGCAACATACCCCATGGCATCGATTACGTTACTCTTGCCCGCCGCATTGGGTCCCATCAGGATTGTCACCGGCCTGACGTGAGGTTCCCACCCCCCTTTAACCAGGGGGGAGCCGCCTACTCTCCCCTTCACAAAGTCGATGGTTTGCGTTTCATCGACACTGCGAAAGTTCTTGACACTAAAAAACAGGATTCGCACCCCTAAATTCTACCAAATAGACTGATTTCTGTAAATATTACGCAGATTCCATTACTTTCAACCATTTTGACTCTTTTTCTTACGTTTCTTTCGAAGGGTCTTTCCGTACGGTTTCACGAGGTGCCATCCGGGATTTCCGGCGCTCTCCCGGAAATGCGCCGACCCCGGGTTTCCCCGGGGTCATCGCCATAGAGTTGTCCCTGAACGGCCTAGGCGCTGATTAAATCGCGGGTATCGCGCGGCGCAATCAAAATCGCATCAGTGCCGACCGAATAGTGTGCCAAGTATTGGTTCAGGGTGGGTTGCAGTTTTGCAAGTTCTTCGGCCACTTCGGAATGTACGTGGTGCTTCTGTAACAGGTCGGTGGGAACTTTTTCGTCAAAGTCCAGCAATTCCAACCCCACAGCGACACCCATCGCGTCCATATCCAGCATCATAGTGTCCGACAGCTCAATGGTGCGAGCCACCGGCTGGGAAGACAAGCGCATATAAGCAACGCCTTGGGTCATATCAATCTCGAGCCTCACTCTATTCACAAGTCACTCCTCTCCCTTGAAATACGCCGTGATAACAGTATACGGTCCCGTCTCATCGAGCGGTGGCTGAATGACCACGCTCAGGGTCTCCCCGCTTGATAAATTTCCAGTGTAGCGCATTCTACCGGGTTTATTACCGGGGGCAGACAACGAGTATCTACGCAGCAGCTCTCTAATCTGCAGTTCGGTGACACCCCGCATTTCCATGCGTTCACGCGAGTGCGGAATAAAAACAAGCTCCACATCCATGCTGTCAGGCCTCCCAAATCAAATCAAATTTGAGTTCGCGAGGTGTTCCACCATCAACAGAAACGCGAATAACGTGAAGTCCCAGGTTGACAGCGGGAAGGTTGAAACGAAATGAAAATATGACGCCAGCCTTGCCGTCATAACGAACCGCGTTGCTGGTGGGCAGGGCAACATCCACAGCCGCCACCGCGTAATCGCCTGGTAAAACCACTTCAATACGCAGGGGCACGGCCTGAGCTTGCGCGTCTGCACGAATGCGACCCGCCAGAGAAAATTCAATTTTTTGCTGGGTTTGTGGAACCCTCATTTCAGTAAAGCTGGCATCTAAAGCTGTAAGTGAACCATTACGGATTGCTGCGTAACCTGCAAGAAAAGCGTAGTCAAGTTCAGGCTTTCTCATGAATTGATTATCTCACAACAGGATAAAGCGAGGGCAGGCTCTGTGTTCAAAACAGGTGTAAGGTATGGAGTTCCGTTCGCTTCTTCCGTCCGCTCTGTCACTTGCGTTTGTCCTCCGCTTCACGAGGTGCCATCCGGGATTTCCGGCGCTCTCCCGGAAATGCGCCGACCCCGGGTTTCCCCGGGGTCGACTCCATTCAATTATGGAGGACAGACGTCTTACGTGCAGCGCCGCGCGGGCGAAGCGGGCGGGTGAAGGCTAGAAGACGGATAACTTAGCCAAGCCATCGCTCCACGAGACCACCACGTCGTAGCCTGAAAGCTTGAAAATCTTGGATCGCACCACCAGGCGGAACTGCAAACCGTTGTCAGCGGGAGTAACCCGGTTAATCACCAGACGATTCGTAGTGGTGCCCTCGAAATGACCATCGTCATAAATCGGATCCCACCGGCCGGAACGCATCACCTGCCACTCGAAGGTCGTGTCAAACAGCGACCCGTCGGGGTCAAGAATCGGGGCGGCCTCGAAAACGGCACGCGACCCAATCGTGGTGCGAGCCGAGGCCGGCATATTCTTCAGACCCTGCACCGCGACCCGAATCGGGTCAGAGATAGCCTCGCCTTCGGTAGAGGTCGCTATCAGGCGGTATTCGGTGGTTTTCGAACGTTTCCACGTCCAAATCCCGTCGGGAATAAAGGTCTCGGAGGTGGCGCCGGGGATGTTGGTCCATTCGCCGCCGTCGATACGTTGCTGCCACTGGTATTTGGCCATGGGCCAGGCTTCGATTTGCATGCGAATCGGGTTAATCATCTTGTAGCCAACCCCGGTCAAAGGCTGTTCGAGGATGTGGATTTTCGGGGCGGTTTTCTCGAGGGGAGTCAGCGGGTCGAACAGGGCGACTTGATAGTCGTAGGTGGATTTGGCGGTGCCTTTCACGCCTTCGACGTGGACGTTGTACACGCGGTTTTCTTGACCCATCGGGAGACGCTCAATGGTGGGGAATTTCATGAGGAGCGTGGAATAATCCGCAATAGCCCGGGGGGTGAAGGCTACGCCGGGTTGGCCGGGGCTCACAACGGTGAGGGGAACTTCGCGACCGTCAGGGTCGATGATTTTCGCGGTGGCTTCAGAGAGGTCGCCGTTTAGAACCGAAAAGCTCCAGCGTTCCATGTCGGGGCCGTCTTTGGTTAGGCCGACCGAGGTTAGTAACTGTTTGGGGAAGAACCCGGCGGAGGGCCAGCTTATCCAGGCGGGAGTGGGGGCTTCCGTGTTGCGCATTTTATCGGCGGAAAGAGCCGGGTAGGGTTCGCCGGTGCGAACCGAGATGGCGGTGTAGCCCTCTGCCGCCCCGATAGAGGTGACGGCCAGTTGCGGATCTTGCATGAACAGACGGTGACCGAGCTGGTCATTGACAGGGTTTTTCGGCGAGGAATAATCCATATAGTACCACAGGGCGGTTTCCGCCGAGGTTTGAGACACGGATTGGGCAAGGTTGGAATGGCGGGCACCACGCACCGCGTTTTCGGTGGCACAAGCGAAGCCCTGAGCGGCCGGGTAGTGGGAAAGTTCCCCGTTGCGGGCGCTGACCATCGCCGCAGCCTGGGTGTAGGGGTTGATGGCTTGGGTGTCGTCAAGGGTCACAGCGTTAAGTCCATTGAGGCCGCGCAGGAAGTTCCAGGATTCGACGATGGGAGCAACCCCATCACGTACAGCCTGCCCGGCTTCACAGTCATTGAGTTTGACCCCAACCGAGGTGACGGGGCGAATCATGTTTTTTTCGTAGCGCTTAAGAAATTCGCGTTGGACTTCAGATTTGATGGTGGTATCGATGGCGTTGTTGCCCGGCGCGGCGGGCTCCAAGAGTTCCCCGGAATATCCGGGGTTTGACCCGGCGGCTCGCAAGGTTTTCATGTCGCTGGAGTGCTGGGAGGCGGCAAAGGTGGAAGATAAAATGGTCAGCACAGCGAAACCAGCTATGATACTGGTTGCTACGGTTGCTGATGCACGCATTTTTTCACGTCCTGTAGGGTTTCCCCGCCGGCTCGCGGCTTTCCAATACTGTCCCGTCATAATCGTATCCGCTGGGAGCAAGCGATATAAAGACTTTACTAAGCCCCGAATCCGGCACGGGGCAAAACCCAAGGTATGACAACGTTTCTCGATACCAAAACGCGAGTTAATGTGTGTACAATTTCCGGCCGGTGCTAGTTTGCTGTATGTTTCGTCTAGGTTAATTAAAAGGAGTACTGATTTAGTGACTGGTGTGACAGATCGTAAACTTGTTATTGTCGAATCCCCGGCCAAAGCGAAAACTATCAGCCGTTTCCTGGGCAGCGACTACGATGTAGAGGCCTCGGTGGGGCATATTCGTGATTTGGCGCAGCCTTCGGATTTGCCGGCCGAGTTGAAGAAAACCGGGTACGCGAAGTTCGCGGTCGACCTGGATAACGATTTCGAGCCCTACTATGTGGTGGATGCCGACAAGAAAAAGAAAGTCAGTGACCTGAAGGCTCGACTGAAAGACGCGAGTGAACTGTTCCTGGCTACTGATGAGGATCGCGAAGGGGAGGCTATCGCCTGGCACCTGCTTGAGGTACTCAAACCCAAGGTACCGGTCAAACGCATGGTGTTCCACGAAATTACCAAGGACGCGATAGACGCGGCTTTGGCGCATCCGCGCGACTTGGATCAAGACCTGGTTAATGCCCAAGAAGCCCGCCGTATTCTGGATCGTTTGGTGGGATACGAAGTTTCACCCCTGCTGTGGCGCAAGATTCGCACGGGTCTGTCTGCGGGTCGGGTTCAGTCCGTCGCCACCCGCCTGGTGGTGGACCGGGAACGGGAACGTATCGCGTTTAAACCAGCGGAATATTGGGATCTAGTCGCGACTCTGCAAGCACCTCATGAAACGGGCGCGAACGGAATTACCGGGAGTGGTTCGAACGACCCAACCTTCGACGCGACCCTGAAAACCCTGGACGGCAAACGCGTCGCCACCGGCAAAGACCTGGGCGACGATGGCAAACTGACCCCCGCCGCCCAACGAGCCGGAGTGGTTGTGTTGAGCCAAGCCGCCGTGACCCGCCTAGGCGAAGTGTTCGGGGCGCCGGGCGCGACTTGGATCGTGACGGAAGTCGAATCGAAGCCGTATCGGCGCCGCCCCCCCGCGCCTTTCACCACGTCTTCGCTGCAACAAGAGGCCTCGCGCAAACTGCGCATGAATTCGCGCGACACGATGCGTGTAGCGCAGACCCTGTACGAAAACGGGTACATCACCTATATGCGTACCGACTCGGTAAACCTGTCCGACCAGGCAATTCACGCCGCAAGATCCTTGGCAGTGGCGCGTTTCGGGGCGGATTCGGTTCCCGCGAAACCTCGCAGGTACGAAACTAAAGCCAAGGGTGCCCAGGAAGCCCACGAGGCGATTCGGCCGGCCGGTGAACATTTCCGAGACCCCGCGTCCTTGCAGGGTACCTTGACCCCCGGCGAGTGGCGGCTGTACCACCTGATTTACCAACGGACCTTGGCGTGTCAAATGGTGGACGCCACCGGGACTACCTCTACGGTTCATGTCGAGGCACGCAACCCGGATTACCCCGACGTAGGCGAATTCGGCGCCTCTGGCACGGTTATCAGCGAGCCGGGATTTTTGGCGGCCTACCAGGAAGGACGGGATGCGACGGCGCCCGGGCAAAACCCAGACTACGCTGTTATCGACAGTGCGGAAGCGATAGAAAACGCTCCCGTGGAGCGTTTTAACCGTAGCGCCTTAAGCGGCGAAGTTGCCACGGCGGGTGATGCCGGTGGAGCGGGTACGGTTAGGGTCGCCTCGGGTACGGCGGATTCATTAGGTGCCATTTCGGAAAACGACGCCGCCGCCAAAGCGGGCGGGTCAAAGAATTCCGGGAAGCCCGCCAAGGAGCGGGAAGTCCGCCTGCCGAGGCTGGCACCTCGTGAACCCCTAAACCTGATCCACCTGGACTTTTCCAAAGAACGACAACACTTCACCACCCCCCCGGCCCGGTTTACCGACGCTACCTTGGTCAAAGCGATGGAGGAACGTGGGATTGGGCGACCCTCAACCTATGCTTCCACGATTTCCACGATTGTCGACCGGAGCTATGTCTATCGGCGCGGACAAGCCCTGGTGCCGTCGTGGCTGGCGTTTTCCGTGGTGCGGCTGCTGGAAGAAAATTTGCCGGGACTGGTGGATTTCGATTTCACCGCCGATATGGAAACCGATTTGGACAAGATTGCCGCCGGGGACGGCAACCGCAGCGCATGGCTGCGTGATTTCTGGTACGGCACCGGGCACGGCTCGGGGTTGCACGGAATCGGGCTGCAACGCGCCGTCGAGGAACTGGGTGATATCGACGCGGCCGCGTTGAACTCGGTGGATTTGGGGGAAGGAATTACGCTGCGCGTCGGACGCTACGGGCCGTATTTGCAGCGCGGCGAAGAACGCGCCTCGGTGCCGGAAACGATTGCCCCCGACGAACTGACCGTCACGAAAGCCACCGAACTGCTGGCGGCCGGCGCGGAAGGCGAACGAGTTTTGGGGCGGCATCCCCAGACCGGCTTACAAATCGTGGTGAAGAACGGGCGTTTCGGGCCGTATGTCGAAGAGGCTTTGCCGGAACCCAACGAAATCGGCGCGACTAAAACGACGAAATCGAAGCGAAAAACCAAACCGCGCACCGCTTCCCTGTTGAAAACCCAGACGATTGAGGGTTTGACCCTGGAGCAGGCCGTGGATTTGTTGAGCCTGCCGCGCGTGGTCGGGGTTGACGCCGACGGGGTCGAGATTCTGGCCGCCAACGGCCGCTACGGCCCGTATATTAAGCGCGGCACCGACACCCGGTCGCTGGAAACCGAAGCACAGCTGTTTACTTTGACGGTAGCGGAAGCCTTGGCGCTGTTGGCCGCGCCGAAGACCCGGCGGGCAAGCGGGACTTCCCAGTCAGTTATGGCCGAGTTCGGCGACGATCCGGAAACTGGGAAGCCCGTGAAGTTGAAGAACGGGCGTTTCGGGCCGTATGTGACCGACGGCACCACCAATGCTACCGTGCCGCGCGGCACCGACCCGGCAACGTTGAGCGAATCAGAAGCCTTCGAGTTGCTGGCCGCCAAGCGCGCCAAGGGGCCGGTGAAACGCCGGGCTGCGACCAAGAAGACTGCGGACAAGAAAACTGCGGACAAGAAAACTGCGGCGAAGAAGACGAGCACGGCCAAGAAAACAACCCCTAAGACCAAGGCCTAGGCAGATGGCTAGCAAAACATTTCGCTCGCTGAGCTATCCGAATTTTCGGTTGTGGTTCGTGTCAAATCTGTGCGGCGCCACCGCCGTGTGGATGCAGCGCGTGGCGCAAATCTGGGTTGTGCTGGTGGTGTTGACCAGGGGTGATGCCTTCGCCGTCGGGATTACCACGGCGCTGCAATTCATGCCGTCACTGCTGGTAGGGCTGTTCGGTGGGTCGCTGGCAGATTGGGTCAACCGCCGGAAATTCATCCAGATTACCCAACTGTGCATCTCTACCTTGGGGCTGGTTCTCGGGATGTTGATTCTGGGGGGCTGGGCGCAACTGGGACACGTGTATCTGATTGCCTTTGTCGCCGGCATGTTCGACGCGGTGGCGGTTCCGCTTAGGCAAACCTTTCTGTCTGAACTGGTGCCCAAAGATGCGATTCCCAATGCGGTGGGGCTGAACTCGACGGCATTCAACATCGCCCGGCTGATTGGACCGGGACTGGCCGGCGTGCTGATTGCCGCCATAGGAGTCGGCTGGGTTTTCGTGTTGAACTTCGTGATTTTCCTGGTGCCGATTGGGACGCTGGCGGTGATGCGCGAAGAGCATTTCTATCCGGTGGAACGCGGCGAGCGGCGGCGCGGCATGTTTATCGAGGGCTTGCGCTATGCCCATTCCCGATCGGATTTAAAGGCAATTTTCCTGTTGGTTTGCATCACCAACGCCCTGGGGTTCAACCTGCAGATGACCCAAGCCTTTATGGCCACCGAGATTTACGGGCGCGGGCCGGGGGAATACGGCCTGTTGGGCACCATGCTGGCCGTCGGGTCACTGACCGGAGCCTTGGCGGCGGCGCGGCGCACCCGCCCCCGCTTCGCCCTGGTGGTCGGCTTCGTGTTCCTGTTCGGAGTGTTCGAGGGGCTGATGGCTGTGTGCCCGAACTACTGGGTGTTCGCGCTGGCCTCGGTGCCAACGGGGTACGCGATGATAACCCTGTTGACCGGGGCAAACGCGCTGATTCAGGTGTCCACCCCGGAGACCTTGCGCGGGAGGGTGCTCTCGATTTATTTCCTGTTCAACCTGGGCTCCACCCCGCTGGGCTCGCCGCTGGTGGGTTGGGTGGGTAATCACTTCGGGGCGCGCTGGAGCCTGGGAGTGGGGGCGCTGGCGTGTATCGGGGTCGCCTTGGTGGTTTTCGCTTGGGCGATGCACACGTGGCGGGTGCGGTTGGGGTTCATGAGGCGCTGGCCGTTTTTAGAGATTAATGGGCCGCGAGAACGCTATTATCATCGGGGTCACGGCGATATTCCCGCAGTCGACCCGAAAGACCCGGGGTATACCGGTGGATCTTAGGGGTTTGGCGCGGGAATGGGAATGGCGCCTCGTGAATCCGACCGGAAACCACGGCCAGCCCCGACCCGGGATTACTGCGGATAAACCAACCGGCCGTTTTCCATAACAAATGGCTTGGCTGCACCATCATCGGCGTAGTCACGATACTTGTCAGTCAAGTAACGGTAACAATCCTGGGGACTGTCGAACTTTAAGACTTGGTAGGGTTCTTGAAACGAGACTTTCTCGACAAAGAGCCACTTGCCTCTTGTTGACACCAGCACCCCGGCATGTCCCACAAACAGATAGTTTCCATCCAAATTATCGTTAATCACCACCGTGACCACCCGGGCGCGGGCAGGGAACGTGAAAGCTTTGAGATGCGAGGCCATCTTAGCGGCGTGTGCTTTAACGTCGGTGGTTTTCGTTATTTTCACACGGGAAAACAGTTGTTTGAAATGTTGGGTGTCGGCGGCGTTGAACAGTTTCCCCGTCTGGATAGCTTCGAGGTCTTGGAACAGCAACGCGGCATCGGCGCTGCCGGCCGGAGGCGTTTTCAGCTGGCTTTTCACCAGCCCAAATGTGCTGATTCGGCAATCCACCCCAATGAATTTGCCTTTCGCTCCCTGCCAGAGTTTATCGATTTTATCCAGGTCATACTGCGGAGCAATGGGGGTAAAACCGCTGGTCAAAGACGTGTTTTGAATTGTATCATTGTAGTCTTTGACCATTGCCAGAAACTGATCCACATCCGGTTCAGGCAACACGGCTTTGAGCGCCGCAGCGGTTTCAGCCCGACTAGCTGCGTCTGCCAGGTTCGAGACCTGGTACTTTACCGGCGCGCCTTTGGAGCCGGGTTCCCCGGGCTTGTCCGCGTGGCTTGCGGACATATCGGTTTCGTTTTCGCTGGCTTGATTCGACTCGGGTTTGCGGTTTTGGTCGGTTTTGCGGTTGGTTGGGTCTCCCTTTTCATGAGGTGCCATTCCCGGATTTACGCCGTTTTTCCCGGATGGCGCCTCGTGAATCCGCGCAGCTGACCCGGCGGGAATACTGGAAGTACACCCCGAGAGTCCCACCCCGGATAAACCCAGCACCCCGATTAGTGCCAGTACCACCAGTCGCACGCCAACAAGCCGGACTCGACCCGGTGTCCCCGCCACTGGCATTCCCAATGCTGGCGCGAAACCGGGGGCGAATCCGGATTGCCAGCGCCGTGTCCCCGCGTTTTTCATGCAATTCAGGATACCGCAGTCGTGTCAACCCGGTCAGACCAATAGTGCTGCAGAATTTAGCCTCCTGGCCAGCAGCATGGCCGCCGCCACCGGCAGTTTCGCTTGGCGACCCTTCATCCAGGGAAAGTCGGTCAGCGGAACTTCCCCCGAACATAACACTTACATAACACTTAACTTCCCCAGGTGTTATGTCGGGTGGGAAGTTAAGTGTTGGGTTCATGAGGCGCTTGCCCAAATCCCTAGCCACATCCCCAAATTCAACCGACACCATCGAAATTTACGCCCAGAATCCCACTGCCCGCATCCCCGCGTGAGACACATCACGGGACTTGGCAGGCCAACGGTTCACAGCAGAATCCAATCGTAAGTCTAGAAACCACCTGAACTATGCACAGTTTCCATCAAGGCTCCGGCGGTTGTGAACGCCACAATCAGGTACACTAACGCTATTGCCAAAACGGCGGCATTGACTGTCAATAGGATTCCCCGCGCCCGACTGGAACTCAGTTTTACGGTCAAGACAATTGCGAGCACCGACAGTAGCATAGAAAATCCTGCCCCAAAAGGAACGAGCAGGGCAGATACCGCAGTCAGCGCCGAGATGAGTAGAATACGTGATTTACCCATTACTGGCTCCACAGCGCCGGTGTCTTTTCCCGTGAGGCCAGCGGTGATTGCCTCTACTGGCCCCAACTTGTCCAGCGCTTTACGGATTACTGTCTCTGGAGTGCCCCCCGATTTATCAGCGGCAAATTCGGAGACGAGATGCTCGTTCACAGACTGGCGTATCATGGTCGCCTCGTCGCTCGCGACACCCTGCAGAGCACAATCAAGATCACGAAGATAGGCATGCACTAGCGGGTGCTCCATATAATCGGTTTTCGCGGCGTTACTCATGATGCAATCCCTTCCATTAGCTTGTCTACTTTGCTGGTGAAGTCACGCCATTCAGAGCAAAAGTTGCGCAACGCGGCGTGCCCCTCGGCAGTCTGTCGATAGTAGCGCCGAGGCGGTCCTGACTCGGATTCTTCCCAAAAGGTTTCCACTAGTCCCTGTGTTCGCAACCTGGTCAGCAAGGGATACAGAGACCCGCCATGCGCTATTAACCCCTGGTCACTGAGTAAATTGGCTAGCTCCAGGCCATAGGCTGGCTTGTCGTCAAGGTGTCGCAGCACGCAGTACTCCAAAACCCCTTTGCGAAGCTGGGTAAGCATCCCACCAGCGTTTTCAGCCACCACAATGTCCTTTCTTCCCGACACGCTACTATCTTGCATTAAACACTACCTAACATTATAATCATCTGTCAACTTCCCCCTTGACCTATGTTGTAGCGTTAGGTACTATGCTGTATAAGATACCAGCTGGTGCCTCTACCCCCGAAACAAGGGAGTTAATCCATGACACGAAGTCTATTTAGAAAGCTTGCCGGATTCATTGCCGGCATGCTGGCGCTCTCATTTGCAGCAGCTGTTCCAGCAGGTGCAACTTCCCTAGAAGAAGAAGGTCGTAGCCTGCTAACCATACAGACATATGCCACTTATCTGGCCAAAGAGGCTCCAGATGTGCTGCCTAAATTTGAAGCTCTAAGTGCTTCAGACAAGGAAAGGTATCTGGAATTGCTGGCCAATCCCATTCTGTACACTGACAGGGCAGAAAATCTTGATGGTGTAACGGTTGGTGGCAATACAGCAGCAGGGCTCGGAAGAGAACTCACGGCTGCTGCGACAAGATCGACGGATCGTACGGTGGCATCCGCAGCCACGCAAAACGTCCCGTTCCCGAATGCACTATCTGGGAAGTATCCGGCGGAACTGCCGACCCGGTGAAAATAAATTGCCCGGTTTCGCCGCGCTGATCCACTTCCCGCCGCGCCGCATCCCACAACTGTGGCAGCACCTGCCATTCATCGAGCAAACGTGGGGTTTGACCCTGGAGCAGACGTGCGGGATTCAACTGTGCCAGGCTGCGATACTGGTCAAGTTGTGCGGAGTCATCAACCCGCAAAACGCTGCCTGCCTGCTGCAACGCCGTGGTGGTTTTCCCACACCACTTCGAGCCTTCCACCAAAACGGCACCCTTAGCTTCCAGACGAAACTGTAGTTCCGCATCCACCAGACGTGGTCTGTAGGCTTGCATAAAAAGCACCCCCGCAAAGTCGAAAACCAGCATATCCTTATACCTAGATTACAAGATATAACCACAGGTAACCAAGGTTTTGCCCCGGCAAATGACAATGTTTCACCCCGGGAGTTGGCAGGATTTCACCCCGGTAAATAGCGTCATATTTCTGTGCCAACATCGCCGCACTCTCGTCGAATTAGGAACTTCCCCCCGAACATAACACTTACATAACACTTAACTTCCCCAGGTGTTATGTCGGGTGTGAAGTTAAGTGTTGGGTTCATGAGGTGCTGGCTCGGGTTCCGGGCTACATGGTTGGATTCCGCCACTACTGGCGGAATCCAACGATGATTCGCTTACCTGCATCTTGAAGTGGCCTGGTTTGAATCCTTCCGACGTCCTCGCTTCTATCAAACCCATGCGAGGTGACGGGAAATCCCGAGCCTCGGGGCTATCTGCCGACTGCCCCAAACAAGTTCGAGAACACAACACCGAGCATGTGTAAAGAAATCACGGATTTTTTTACACGTCCCGACAACGTGTAAAAGCGTTTTACACATCGCGGGTAGCCGCAAAATCTTTCACTGCGGCAAAGGAGTGTTGAACAGCTCTTCTAAGTATTTGTGATTAATCAAAATGACGTGTCTGCCCACTTTTTCACGCACCACCAGCCCCATCTCTACCATGGCGGTCGCCCATTTCGCGGCGGTAGGTCGGGAAATCCCCATGGTTTCCATCAAATCCGCATACCGCAGATAGGGCTGGGTAAACAGCAAATACGCCAGGTCTCGTGCCGGAAAGCCAGTTCCGTCCAGAGACTGCACACTTTGTTCCATCAGCCCATAAATCCGGATAACCCGGGCATCAGTCCACCGGGAAGTCTGTTCCACTGCCTCGAGCATAAACTTGACCCAAGACCCCCAATCCCCGTCCTGGGTGACACCATTAAGCCGCCGGTAATATTCATCTTTGTGTTCCACAATGTACCCAGATAGGTACGTTATCGGGTGTTCCAGCAAGCCGCTGTGTACCAGATATAGCACATTCAGGATTCTGCCGGTGCGCCCGTTGCCGTCGCGGAAAGGGTGGATGGCTTCAAACTGATAATGCAACAATGCCATCTTTATCAACGGGTCTATTTCAGATTGCGCCTCATGCAAAAACTCCTCCCACCGCGAAAGGTGACTCAGCAGCGTCTGTTTGCCTTCCGGTGGCGTGTAAATCCGCTCGTGGGTGACGGGGTTGCCGATATAAGTTCCGCTGTGCGCACGGATATCAGTGGTAGTCCCGGTTACCTTGGAGCACACGAGTTTCGCGGTGTTTATGGAGAGGGGGCGGCTTTGAATCGATTGCAGCCCGGCATAGAGCGCCTCGCGATAGTTCAGGGCTTCCCGCGTTGCTGGGGTGGGGTTGGCGATGTTGCTGGCGGCACGGAACAGCTCGTCATTGGTGGTCACGATGTTTTCAATTTCGCTAGACGCGCGGGCTTCCAGCAGGGGAATGGCATGTATCAAGATACTCGGATTCGGCAGACGCTTAGCGGCGGCGTTAGCGGTGGCCAGCGCCCGCGAAGCCGCGATAGTTTGGCGCACAATCCTGGAACTAAGCAGGTTTATTGCCGGGGGGAGCGGCGGCAAATCTTGGTAGGGCTTCCCAGGGTCAACACACATACGCCTAGTTTACCGTCATTAACCGAGGATGTGTAAAGAAATCGAGGATTTTTTTACACATCCCGGCAACGTGTAAAACCGCTTTACACATAATACAGAGGTTAAAGCTATAAAAGCGTGTCTAAAAATCGGGTTTTCGCCTGGTATTCCAAGGAAAAGTCGGAGTGTCTAAGCTTTTTGGGCTTCAGCGGAACTTCCCCCGAACATAACACTTAGCTTCCCTAGGTGTTATGTCGGGTGTGAAGTTAAGTGTTAGGTTCATGAGGTGCTTGCCCAAATCCCTAGCCGCATCCCCAAATTCAACCGACACCATCGAAATTTACGCCCAGAATCCCACTGCCCGCATCCCCCCGTGAAAACCGTCGCGTCGCGCTGCGGCGCTTACCAGGCAGTGCCAGCGGGGACGCCACGCCAACGCGAGGCTGCGACAGCGCGCCAGGGGTGCGACACAAAAAGCATAAAAACCACGGTTTCCCCAGCCCAAATCCCAAACTTACGCGCAAAATCCCCAGCCCGCATCCCCACGTGTTAACCGTCGCGTCGCGCTGCTGCGGCGTGCAACGAAGTTGCATAACGCCGCAGTCACAGCGCACAGACTGCGCCAGGGGTGCGACGCAAACGAGAGGCTGAGGGGGAACGTTCTGCACGAAAGTGCAGAACGTGGGGGATACTTCCCCCTTCGCCTCTCGTGCGCGCACCCCAAGCAGTCAAGCGCAACAAATAGTTAAAAACACGCCGCAGCGCAGCAGGTTTTCACGCTAACCTCCAGCCGGAGGCCTGCTCGCGTTGCCGCCAATACCGCTGGTAGGTTCCGGGCCGTGCCAGCAGCTCTTGATGCGTCCCCACGGCCTCGACGCGCCCGTCCTCGCCCAGCACGACGACCTGGTCGGCACCAGCGATGGTTTCCATCTTGTGTGCAATAACCAACAACGTGGCGTGACGGCGCAACTCTTCCATGGCCGCAACAATATTGGCTTCATTCTCTGCATCCAAGGCGGAGGTCGCCTCGTCCAAGAGCACTATCGGGGCTTGTTTCAGCAGCGCCCTGGCCACCGAAACCCGCTGGCGTTCCCCACCGCTGAGCGCCCGCCCGCCTTCACCGACGCGGGTGGTGTAGCCTTCGGGCAGCCGCGCCACGATTTCGGTTACGCCCGCCAGGCGCGCGGCACGCTCGACTTCTTCATGAGTCGCCCCCGGATTCCCGACCAGGATATTGGCTTCTAGCGTGTCGTCGAACAGGTAAACGTCTTGGAATACCAAGGATAGCTGTTTCATGAGGTGCTCGGTGGATTGTTCGCGTACATCCAGGCCACCGACCTTTACCGAGCCTTGGTTTACCTCCCAGAAACGTGCAATCAAGCGGGAAATCGTGGTTTTCCCGGAACCCGAAGGCCCCACCAGCGCACACATAGTCCCGGCGGGAACACTAAACGATACGTCTTGCAATACGGGGCTGTCCGCATCGTATCCGAAGGTAACATGTTGCAGCTCGATAGCCCCGGTTTCCTGGCCGGGGGTTATTGTGGCGCTTTCACTGGCACTGCTCGGTTCGGGGGATGGGGAAACAACGGCGGGGTTTCCAGCTGGCGCCTCATGAACCCGGACGGAACCAGAAACAGGCTTATTACCAGGGATTTCAGGCTTATTGGTGGCGGCACAACCGGCGGATTCCCCGCCGGGTTCGGGCAGTTCGGGAGCATCCAGAATCTCTTGGGTTTCAGTCAAGAGGTGGCGGCGATCCTCGATGCCGATAATCGAAGTGCCGATGTCTTCGATAAACGTCACGAATCGCAGGGAAATACCGATGAACGCCACGGTTTCTACCGGTTCCATCACGCCGCCGATGGCCAGCGACCCGGCGATTACTATCATCGCTACCAACACGATTTGGGCGAAAGCCCCGGTAATCAGGTTCGCCAACAGCGACCACCACAGGTTTTTGCGCCCCTGTCGCTCGTTTTCCGCTACCGCGAGTTGCAACAGCTCGAAGTCAGCCCCGACTCCGGCGGCTCGCAGTGTGCCTTGGCAGGTGGCGAATTCGACTAGCCGGTTGGCCAGTTCAACTTCGGCGGGTTTGGCCGCTCTGTCCCCGCGTTGCTTGCAATACTGCGAGGCTCGTGCCAGTCCCCAATACACGGGAATCGCCACCAGCAGTGTCAGCCCCAGGCGCCAATCCCAGAAGAACGCGCCGACCAGGATGGTCAGCAGGGATGCCACCGAGGTGCCCATCTGCCACAGTTGATGCGCCATAATCTCGCCCAGTTGCATCAGTTCGTTGGACACCAGCCGCGAAAACCGTCCGGCGGTGCCCGGGCGGAACCACCCCAGCGGGATACGCGCGATTTTATCGCCGATAATCCGGTGTACCGACTGGATGAAATCGAGGGCGGCGTAAAAGACTTTCATGGACATGACGTAGTCCAGGATGGCTCCCGCCACGGCAACGATTGCGAATACTACCAGCCAGCCGGTGATTCCCAAGCCCCAGACGGGCTGGGCTTTGGCCAGCGCGGTCGCAGCCGGCAGCAGCAGCACCAGGGCAACACCTTGAAAGACACCCTTGGCTATGGCCAGGTTTCGTGACTGGTTCACGTAGGGCAAGCCGCGTTCGGATATGGTGCGCCGGTAAAACTGATAGGCAGAAGACAGCGTATTTTTCTTGGTTTCTTTGGGGTTAGCGGTAGACGTGGTTGACGGTTTCGCGGCACTGGTCGCGCTGGTCGGGTCGGCCGCGCTGGTCGTGTTGGTCTGGGTGTTTGGGTTTTGCGGGTTCATGCGTGGCTCCCTTCACTCGGGGTGGCGGGTCTTTCGGTTGCGGTCGGGATGGCGGCTGGCGCCTCATACACCCCGTCGTCCTCGTGGTAGCCGGCCAACTGCAGGATTTTCTGGTAGTGGGGTTCATGAGTCGCTAGTAGCTGTGTGTGCGTCCCGCAGGCCACCAATCGGCCGTGATCCATAACTGCGATTTGCGCCGCGCCGAGAATTGAGGCGGGGCGATGCGCCACCGCCAACACGGTGCGCCCGCGCGCCAGGTTAGACAGCGCGGCTTGGATTTCGGCTTCGCAATCCGGGTCGGACATGGCGGTGGCCTCATCCATGACCAAAATAGGGGTATCGGCCAAGATGGCGCGGGCAATGGCGATGCGTTGTGCCTGGCCACCCGACAGGTTCGTGTCCACCCCGATGACGGTGTCGTAGCCCTTGGGCAGACTCTGGATGTAGTCATCGATTTGCGCCGCCCGGGCTGCCGCGCGGATATCATTTAAGGAAACAGGCTTATTATCTGCGCCGATACCGCTAAATCCGAGTGCGATATTGTGGGCAATCGTGTCGCGCAACAGTTGCGGGTCTTGTAATACGAAGGACACCAACCGATAGAGCTCCCGGCTGGGGATTTCGCGCAGGTCAACCCCGCCGATAGTGACCGCCCCGGAATCCGGGTCAGCGAAGCGTGCCAGCAGGGTCGCCAAGGTGGATTTTCCGGAACCCGAGGGTCCTACCAGCGCGGTTACCGTGCCGGGTTGCAGTTCCAGGCTGACGTTGTCCACGGCCAAAACCTCGCCGTAGCTAAAGGATACATCCCGAAAAGCGACTTCGAAAGACCTTGGGATTCGCGGGGTCGTAAACCGGGGTTTAGACTGGCCAGCAAGCGATATATCATTGACGTGGTTGACAGATTTCTGGGACTTGGACGTGCCCGCCATGGTGGTTTCGCCCGCCACCCCGGCCAGCCCCTCATGAATCGGGGAACCAACCTCGGGCAACACCGGCGTGTCCAGCGTGTCTTGCAAACGCAACGCGGCCGCCCCCGCGATTTGATAAACCCAAGTACCCATCGAGAGTACCTGCAGCGAATAGGGCACCAACAGGGCAATCAGGGTCGTGGCCAACACGTCCACGGCGCTGACATACCCGGCTTGCACCAGCAGCCACCCCCCACACAGGTTCACAAACAGCAACACCGCAATCGAAACCACCGAAAGCGCCACCGCGTTACCCGTCAACAGGGGTTTACACCACCCGACATAAAAGTCCGCGAATTCCTTGGCGGCCTTAGCGTAGCGCGAGTGGGCGTGGCCGACCCGCCCGAAAGCCTTGACCACCGCCAGGCCGGTGACGAATTCAACCATGGTGGCACCCACATTGCCCAGCTTGGTGTCCATTTCCGCGGTTTTCGGCCCCATGTCGCGCATCATAACCCAATACAACAAGGCGAAAACCGGCAGCGTCGCGATGGACAGCAGCCCCAGGCGCCAGTCGATAATAAAGGCATAAACCAGCAGGCTCAGCGGCATTACCACCGCCGAGGTGACCTCTACCGGGGCGTGGGCAACCAGCATGTGCAACTGTTTGGTGTCATCTTGGACGGCTTTGCGGACTTTCCCGGAGTTCGTGGCCGTAAACCAAGACAGGGGCGCATGGGCGATGCGATCCAACAGTTGTGTTTGAATGTGGCGGCTTAGACGCACATCCGCGAAGTGTGTCATTGCGAGTGCCAGCATATAGATGCCCACTCGCGCCAGATAGGCGTCAATCAGCAGCCCGAGGATAAACCAGACTTGCCCAGAATCGACCGGAGTGTGGGTCTGGAAGGCCGTAAGCAGCAAAGCTCCCAGGTGCACCAACGCCACATAGGGCGCGACCGCGAGCACCCCGGAGATGGCCGCTAAAACCCGCGCCGCCAGCATGGTACCGGCTACGGGACGAGTGATTTTTTTCAAGGCGGCTTGCCCGGAGTGATGTTTGGCCGCATCCGTATCGACCGGCGTTATGGTCGCATCGTCGTCGAACAGGAGGTTTGGTTCCGAAGATTCGGTTTCAGCGGTTTCAGTAGTTTCAGTCGTCATAATCCATTCCTAGAACGTCGTTCTAATTTCAGACCCTCTTAGCATAGCGCAAAATTTAGGATATCCTAAGCCACCAGGTAGCTTTATTCCCCGGCTGTGGCTCAGCTCCGAGATTCAGCTCCGGGCAACTGCCCCTATGCTTTACCTGGACTACACTGCACCTCGCCCAGCCGGCAGGGAGGCTAAGCTTTAAACGTGAGCAACGCAAACCAGGGGTCAACACCGGGCGGCAATCCCGGCGACATGCGCCGCCCCGGCCAGCACCTCATGAACTGGGTGACCCGACGATTGCGACCCACCAACCTGACCCGCTACGCCACCCAAACCCGCAACCGGGTCTGGCGAGTCGCTTTTGCACTCGCCTTCGCTGCTCTCGCCACCACCACCGCCCGCGTGGCACTCGCCACCGTGCGCGGCCAAAACCTGGACGGCGCGACCCGTTTTGCCCTGTCGCGCGGCAAGCACCTGTTTCGCGGGGCGGATGCGATGGCACTCGACTCGATTTCTATGAAAGCCCTGGTGGCGCTGACCGTCGCTGTGTTCCTGGTGGCGTTGTTGCGCCGTCGCTGGCAGTTGGGGGCACGAGTCGCCCTGCTGGTGGCGGGGGCGAATCTGAGCACCCAGGTGTTGAAGCACTGGGTGTTGCACCGCCCTGACCTGGGGGTTGATTATGCCGGGCTCGCGAATTCGCTGCCCAGCGGGCATTCCACCGTGGCGATGAGTGCCGCCCTGGGGATTATGCTGGTCGCGCCGCTGCGGGCGCGCTCGATGGCCGCGTTTTTAGGCTGGGCGACCGCCAGTTTTGTCGGGGTTTCGGTAATGTTGAACGAGTGGCACCGCTTGTCGGATGTGCTGGTGGCATTTTTGGTAGCGGGGATTTGGGGGGTGCTGTTGGCGCCGCGCGAGCGGGTCGGGCGGCGTTTCGGGCATCTGCATCGGGTTATGCTGGTGGGTTCGGCGGTGGCTGCATTAGGTGGTATCGGGATGCTGGCGTTGGCCTGGGTTCGCGTCGGCGCGACTCCCCTGGGGGAGCCAGCGTTGCGCGGATTGGCCGCGGGGGATTTCGGGTGGCTCGCGACCGGGGCATCCACCGCGCTGATTGTGGGGCTGAGCGGCTTGATTCTAGCGATTGTCAACACCCAGGCTCGCGCCTCATGAACCTTAACCCAACCCTAAACCGAACCCTAAACCCAACCCTAAACCGAACCTTACACCTTGGTTAGGTAGGTTAAGGGTAGGTTTAAGGTTCGCGCCACCACCGCTACCCCCTAGGTCAGGCGGTAGCGGCTGTTGCGAGTTCAGAAAGGAGCACGCCGACGGCAGGGGCGAAGGCTTCGGGTTCTAGCAGCAGCGACACCGAAACCACGCCCGGAAAAGGCATATCAAAGAAATACCCGGGTTGCACCGTGATGCCGTGCCTGGAAATCAGGCTGGCGACTAATGAATCCTCGTCCACCACCGCCGGGAACCGCAGCAGCGCATTCCACCCGCCCTCCGGGGCGAGCACCGTCACCGTTCCCGTAGGTTCCCCCGCCACCAGTTCCCGCAAGGCCGCCAGGTTTTCCTGGCAGCGTCCCCGCACCCGCGCGGTTTGCGCCGAAACCTCCGCGAGCCACTGAGGCAGCCGCGCGGCCAACACGTCGGAAAACGGCAGGTAGGCGTCGGCAATCCAATCCAGGCGCGCCTGGGCCGCCGCCACCAAATCCTCTGGCCCGGAAACCTCAATCCACGCGACTTTCGCGCCGGGCGCCGCGAGGTTTTTCGACATCCCATCCAGTGCGAAGGTCAGCACGCGGGTTTCGCCGGCCAGGCGGCGCGGGTTGGCGCAGGTCGCCGGGGGTTCATCAGGTGCTATTCGCGGTGGGGCCGCGTCACCCGCCGGTAACGGTTTCGCGGCGGGTTCACGAGGTGCCAGCCCGGCATCCAGCCAATAGTCGAAAAAGACCTCGTCGGCAATCAGGGGTATGTCCTGGGTGGCGGCGTAGGCCACGAGGGCTTCACGCTCGAAATCATGGACATATGACCCGGTGGGGTTATTGGGGTTTATCGCCACAATCGCGGCGAGCCGAGACTGCGGACTAGGCTGGTCTGAGTCGGTGGCACGAGCACCGCGAGTCGCATCCACACCTTGACCAGCACCCAGCCGAGAATCTGGGGTCGGCGCGTTTACTTCGGATGGCGCCTCGTGAACGGGCGCAGCGAAATCCGCGAGATTCAGCTCCCAGCGGCCCACCCATTCCAGCGGATAGGGGGCGACCCGCGCGGACTCGAGGCGGGCGATTTCCGCCACCAGGGGATATCCGGGGGTTGGCGCCAACACCGTGTCGCCGGGGTCGCAAAACAGTTTCATCAGCCACGAATACCCCTGTGACGTGGAGCTTAACAGGTACAGGCGCTCGGGGTCGACCTCGCGGTTGTCGCGGCGGGTCAGGAAGTCGGCTAGGAGTTCACGAGTCGCCAGGGGGCCACGTGGCGTGGCCTGATATACCGGCAAATCCGGGCGCCCCAGCCCGTGGCGGGTCGGGTTGGAATCGGCCAGGCGCACCAGGTGTTGCCCGCGCGCCGCCGCTGCGCGTTCAGCCTTGGTCACCGCATTGGGAGCCCCGAGTTCCGTCCGCTTCGAAAACTTCACCCCTTCATCCTAAACCCTGGCAAAAACTAGTGAAAAGATTGATTTTGCCGTAAAAAAATCGCCCCAAATCGCAAAAATTCTCACTAATTTCTGCCATCCTCCAAAGTTACGAGCCCCGACTGCATCCCGTAACCCCGGTTTTCACCGCTCACCATCCGGACATACGCCCAAAATCCCGGCCCGCCGCTATCCAGCAAACATTTGGCTCCCCGGCGTGTCTTACTCCCTGCGCCGACGCTAGAGTAAGCGAAGGTGGCGCAGTGGAATGCGCAGCGCAGCGGGACTGGGGGGTGAAACTTTTGCGTAAGCAAAAGTTGAGGGGGTGCTCCCCCTTCCCGTCCCGCTAGCGCGCATCCACGAGCCACCGCAGCGGCACGACGCGCGGTGCCGCGAGACACGCCGAGGGGGTCGCGTGTGACAATTTTCACATGCCGCTTCAAATCCCAGGTGGCACCTCATGAGCGCGCATCCCTACCACCTTCCAACCACTATATATTGTGGTCTAATTGAAAACACACCCAAGATGTAGTTGATTTTCTGTCAAACTCGCCTAGAGTAGTAACCCGATGCTCTAAGTCAGAGAGCGCAGAGAAAAGAAAAAATTATGGAGAGAGAACCTATGAAGCAAGCAAAGGACGGCGCTGAACGTCACCTGATTGACCCGATTGAAACCGTGGACGAATACTTGGATCGTGCGGACTGGCGAGTGAATGCCAACGCCAACCAGGGGTATTCGGTCGGCGGGTTGATTCTGAACGCGGCCGGCAAGATGGTGGCCAACTACTGGTTGGACAATGTTTACAGCCCCGAGGCCGGCGAAGCACACCGTGACGGCGACTTCCACATCCACGACCTGGACATGTTTAGCGGGTATTGCGCGGGCTGGTCGCTGAAACAACTGTTACAACAGGGCTTCAACGGGGTTACCGGGGCAATCGCCTCAAACCCGCCGAAACATTTCTCCTCCGCCTGCGGCCAGATTGTGAACTTCCTGGGCACGCTGCAAAACGAATGGGCTGGTGCCCAGGCATTTAGCTCCTTCGACACTTACATGGCTCCCTTCGTGCGCCTGGACAACATGACCTACGAGGAAGTCAAACAACAGATGCAAGAACTGATTTACAACCTGAACGTGCCCAGCCGGTGGGGATCACAGTGCCCGTTTACGAACCTGACCTTCGACTGGACCTGCCCCGATGATCTCAAGGACGAAGTGCCTTTCATTGGCGGGGACGTGTGCGATTTCGCTTACGGCGACCTCCAGGCGGAGATGGACATTATCAACCGCGCCTACATGGAGGTCATGACCGCCGGGGACGCGAATGGGCGCGTGTTCACTTTCCCGATTCCGACCTATAACATGACCAAGGATTTCGACTGGGATTCCCCCAACGCGGATTTGCTGTTCACGATGACCGCGAAATACGGCCTGCCGTATTTCCAGAATTTCATTAACTCGGAGCTCGACCCCGGCCAGATTCGCTCTATGTGCTGCCGCCTGCAGCTGGATCTGCGCGAGCTGGTCAAGCGCGGCAATGGCCTGTTCGGTTCGGCCGAGCAAACCGGTTCCATCGGCGTGGTGACCATTAACCTGGCTCGGCTGGGATACCTGTACAAGGGCGACGAAGCCGGCTTGGTTAAGCGTCTGCGCGAGCTGGTTGCCCTGGGTTCGCAGACCTTAGAGGCCAAACGTGAAATCATCCAATACCATATGGATCACGGCTTGTTCCCCTACACTAAACGCTATCTGGGAACCTTGGACAATCATTTTTCGACCATCGGCGTCAACGGTATGAACGAGATGATTCGCAATTTCACCGATGATGCTTATGACATCACCGACCCGCGCGGACACGAAATGGCCATGCGGATTCTGGACGGGGTGCGCGACCAGATGGTGGAACTCCAGGAAGCCACCGGGCACATGTACAACCTGGAGGCCACCCCGGCCGAGGGCACGACCTATCGTTTGGCCAAGGCTGACCGTAAACGCTTCGGCGATAAAATCATCCAGGCCGGCACCAAGGACAACCCGTATTACACGAATTCTTCCCAGTTGCCGGTCGGTTTCACCAACGACCCGTTCTTGGCCGAGGAACTGCAAGAGGAGCTGCAAACCAAGTACACCGGCGGCACCGTGTTGCACCTGTACATGGGCGAGGCGGTTTCCAGCGCCCAGGCGTGCAAGCAACTCGTGAAACGTTCCCTGACTACCTGGCGCACGCCCTATATCACGATTACCCCAACGTTCTCGATTTGCCCGTCCCACGGGTATCTCTCGGGCGAGCACTTCACTTGCCCGCAGTGCGAGGCCGCCGGGGAACACCAGGAATGCGAGGTGTGGACGCGGGTGATGGGGTATTTCCGCCCGGTACAGTCCTTTAACATTGGCAAGAAGGGCGAGTACGCCGAGCGCGTCAGTTTCAGCGAGTCCGCGGCCGCGACCCACGGCGAGTTACACTCGCACCTGTTGGAAAAGACCTCGGGCGAGCCGGCGCTGGTTTAGTTCGCCTGGTTTAGTTCGCTGCGCCACGTTTCGGGTGTTTCGGTTTTGGATTCATGAGTTGCCTCTCGGCATTCTGGTGGGGGGGCGCGACGTAACCGCCGCACCCCCCCACCAGGCTTAGCGTCGAAAACCCACCCCAAATAGGGTTGGCGCTGACTCTGTCAGCGCAATCCTGAGCTTAGAGATAGAGCCTTTTTGTGGGTTGGTTGGGTCGGCCTCGAGGCCGACCCAACCAACCCACACCGGGTGTGGCGTGGCTCCGGCCACGCCACACCCTCTCGCCGCTAAATCCCTAATTCCAACAACAGTAAGGAAGCGACCGTGTCAGATACCGGCCTTGTTATCGCGGGTTTAACCCCGTTTTCCACGGTGGATTGGCCGGGGAAACTCGCCGCTGTCGTTTTTCTCCAGGGTTGCCCGTGGAATTGTGGTTACTGCCAGAATTTCGCGATTATTGACCCGAAAGCCCCCGCCCAGGTTCCCGAATCCGAGTTGTGGAGCCTGCTGGAACGCCGCGCGGGTCTGTTGGATGGGGTGGTGTTTTCCGGCGGGGAGCCCACCCGCCAGCCCGCCTTGCTGGAGGCCGCGCGGCGCGCCAAACAGCTCGGTTTCCAGGTGGGGTTGCATACCGGTGGGGCGTATCCGCGTCGGCTGGCGGCTTTGCTGGCGCAAAACCTGGTGGATTGGATTGGCCTGGATATTAAGGCGCTGCCGCAAAACTACCCGCAAGTGGTGGGATTGGGACAGACGCAACCAGCGACCGCGACCCCCACCAAATCAAGCGCGTCCACCGCTAAGCTGCGTCTGTCGATACCACCCCTGAATAAAGCCGGGCAAAGTGCCTGGGAGTCCCTCGACATGGTGGTGGGGGCATACCAGGAGGGGACGCTGGCTAATTACGAGGTGCGTATCACGGTTTCCCCTGGTCACGACCTTGATGATACCAATCCTGAAACTCTGGTACCACTCGCGGAGGCTTTACGGCAACGCGGGGTACAGACCCTGGCGGTGCAACAGGCGCGCCCCGACGGGACTCGTCCAGAGTTCGCCAGTCGCTACGAGTTGCCTGGGGCGCGCGATTTTGCCGCTGACTTGACCGCCGCCGCGAGCCGTGTGAAATCCCTGGGATTCCAACACTTTACCTATCGCGGAGTTTAGTTGCGAATACATAAGCCATATGATATAATTGCGCCCCGGATAAATCCCCAGGTCACAGGCTTGTCTCGATGTCAAGGTTTCTCAATAAGGTGGTTATGTGTCCATAACCAGAAAATCCGCGCCGCCACGCCGATATGTGGAATAATGGGCAACGGAAAGGACTTCCATGAGTGATATGAATCAGAAAAAACGAGCTTCAGATCCCACGACCCCCGCCACCGAGTTGCAGCAACTGGCCACCGATCCTGACTTGCGCCCGCTCATTGCCAAGAACCCCGCTGCCTATCCCGAACTGCTCGCATGGCTGGCTTCAAAGAACGAGCCGGCCGTCACCGCCGCGCTGCAGGAACGCGAAGCCATGTCGCCCTCCCTTTCAGTGTTTCCCATTCATGAGGTGCCATCCGCAGAGACGACTCTTTCCAATGATGCACCACTAGTTTCAGGGGAAACGCCGGACACGCCACACAACCCCGTTGCGCCATCCCCTGATTCTGAAACCCCGGATTCAGGCTCCCCAATGCCCGAGGAACCCAACACCCAGTCCGCCCCGCAAAGAACCTCGATTCTGGGCGGGTACACGGCTGGCGCAACACCGGACAACCACCCGGATGCTACCACCATTTTACCGGCGCAAGATTCAGATCACGCGGGAAATCCACCCCGTGATACAGAATCCACCGCCGCTGCGGGTACCGCCGCGACGGCCGAAACCGGCACCCCAAATTACCCCGATGCCAGCGCAACCGCAGCGCCCCTCGCAACAGCGGGTGGCGAAACCGCCGGTTACTATCCCACGAACCTCGAAGTCCCCACCCCCACAGCAAGCCCCGCCTCCCCCAATACTCCCGCCGGATACGTCGCTAATTCCACTGGCTCCTATGCCCCGGGAACTCCAGGTGTCCCCGGAACCTACGTCGCCCCTGGCACTCCGGCTGGGGCTCCACCGGCGTACCCCGCTCCCGCCGGATACGCTCCCGGTGCTCCCGGTGCGTATCCCACCTATCCCACCGCCGGTTCTGTTCCAGTGATGGCCATGCCCGCTGCGGCCGCCCAGAAATCTAAATCCAACACGGTTTTGTGGGTAATCTTTGCCGTGTTGCTGGCGGCAGTGGTTGGACTGGCGGTAGTGGTGCTTATGACCTTCCTGGGAACCACATCCGAGACCGCCGCACCCAAGGAAACCACCACTACCCAGACCACCGATGAAGCTCCCGCCAAGGCGAAGGACGGGGACAAAGACAAGGACGCGAACAAAGATAAAGACGATAAAAGCCAGAAACCCAAGGAACGCGAAGTCCGCTTCCCCGCACCCGCCGGCGCCCAGTCAGCCACCACTTTCACAACGAAAACCGGCAACACGACCTGTTCCGCTTCCGGGAATACCCTGACCTGCGCCGTCAAGGATCACGAAGCCCAAATCGGGAATTGTGACTCCCAGACTTCCGCCGTGGTAACCATACAGGATGGGAATCCTGAAATCTCTTGCCAAATGAAGGAACAGTATTCCCCTGGCGGCGTGGTTCCGGACTACAACCAGTCCGTGAACCTGGGTGATTTCGTATGCACCTCGCTATATGACTACACCGAGTGTTGGAATATCTACACCGGTGCAGGTTTCCAACTCGCCCGTCAAATGTACCAATCGGTACAACACTAGGGTCGTGTTACCCGATAAAAACCGCCTCGATGTGATGCCCAGCCGCCAGCCCGGCTCGCGCCTCATGAATACCGCAGTAAGGAAATAGGACAGATGCCGAAGTGGGGAGAGGATTTCGACACCTGGGAACCGACCCAGGATTATCCCGCCGCGCCTCCCGCCAAGTCCGCGCAGCTCGGACAGGTCACGCCGCGCCCCGCCGACCCGCGCCCCCACGGCCTGCCGCCCTCTTCCACCGGTGCCCGCGCGGCTAGTTTCTTCCAAGAGTTCAACGCCGCGAACGAAGCGGCCGATCAAGCCACGGCGGAACGCCTTCCGACCTTGCCATACGGGGATAATCCCGGTATCGCCGCGCTGATTGCCAATGCCCAAAACATGTTGAACTCGGACGGTCCGGATGCGCCAGGCAGTTTCGGGGACGGTTTCGCGGCGGGGGTGTCGCGGCGCGCGGATTCCTCGGGTTCATTAGGCGCCACTTCACGAGGTGCCAACGCCTCCCCCGGCGATTTCTCTGGAATCCCAGTCGAAAACCAGCCTGAAGCGTGGCGTTCGGCCGGGTCGGCGGGCTCCCTGAAACCAAATAGCGGGGATTTGCGGAAAAACGGTGGGGCGGGGATGGCACCTCATGAAACCGGAAACAAACGCCGCCCTCTAGACATCGGCTTCGACTCGGGCAACGGCCTGGCTTACGGCGCCAGCCTGGAAGAAGGCACGCGAGGCGAGGCGAGACGCCCGAACCGCGCCACACCGGCGCCAGACACCCACTCCGAAGGGTGGCAAAAACTGGTCTCGGGATGGGAAGACATGAAGAATAACCAGGAGCCAAACCACAACTGGACCCAAGGCCTAGGCTCGGCATTCCCTGGAAATGATGCTTTCGCGCCCCAGCCGGGTGCGGCTGGCGCTGCCGGTGGGTTCGCCAGTGCCAGCCAGCCCACCCCAGATTCAGCCCGGGGGGATTCCAGTGACGCGCTCGGTTATGCGATGGCACCTCATGAACCCCGAAACCCCACGAAACCCACCATCCGCGCCGCGAACGAAACCAACGATGGTGACACCGCCGCGAATTCCCGCGACTTTTTCGACAACACCACCGCCCCGGGTGCGGGCGCCAACCCCGCACCATCCGGGTGGAAAAGTATCTCCGCTGCCACCCCGGAAGGACCGACGAAACTGCGCTTTCGGCGCGTCGACGACAACGGCTCCACCCCGCCACCACCCGACCGGCGCTCTGGCGGCGACGGGCTGTCCCCCGTCGCGATGATAGCCGCCGCAGTATTACTGTCCCTGATCAGCGTCGGTATCGGCGTGGGAGTCGGCATGAACCTCAACCCCACTCCGACTCCAACCGTCACCGTCCCCGCCACCCCCAGTTCTACTGTGGAACCCAGCACCGAGAATCCCGATTCGGTCAGTAACAAAGACAAAGGCTCCGGCGACGATTCCCCGAAAGACACCGCCAGTGGCTTAAGCGGAATGAAAATCGTGCTAGACCCCGGACACAACGGAGGCAACGCCGCCGCCTGGCAACAAATTGGACAAAACGTCGACGACGGACGTGGCGGACAGCGGGCATGCAACACGACGGGAACCGCCACGGACGACGGTTTTACCGAACACGAGTTCAACTGGAAAGTCGCGGGCTTGTTGAAAACGAAACTGGAGGCGGCCGGGGCAACGGTGTTGTTGACGCGTGATTCGGATGTGGGGGTGGGGCCTTGCGTGAACGAGCGGGGAGCTTTCGCGCAAAAAGTCGGGGCGGATGCGATGGTTTCGATTCATGCCAACGGCACCGCGAACACCTCGGTTCACGGATTCTTCGCGATGATTTCCGACCCGCCTTTGCATGAATCGCAAAAGGAACCTTCGTCGAAGCTGGCGGCAGCGCTGGTGGGAGCGCTAAAGGACAGTGGTTTCACCCCGCAAAACACCGGGCCGATTGCGGGCGGCTTGTGGAAACGCTCCGACTTGGCGACCCTGAATTTTGCCGAGGTTCCCGCCGTGATGCTGGAGTTGGGCGAGATGCGCAATCCGGCCGATGCCTCCTTGATGAAAACCGAGAACGGGCGGGAAAGATTCGCCACCGCCATGTTTAACGGGCTGGCGGCCTGGGCGCGGGAAGCACGCCCCGGGGCAAACGCCGGCGGTGGGGCGGCCGGCGGGACTCCGGCCAGCAGCACGGGAACTGGCGGCACCCCAGCCGGCAGTACCCCGGCCGGCAGCACGGGAACTGGCAGCACTCCGACCAGCAGTACCCCGGCCGGCAGTACGGGAACTGGCAGCACCTCGTCCGGCGGTGGGGCTAGCGGCACTCCGGCCGGCAGTACCCCGGCAAACCCGGCGGCTCCAACAACCCCAGCCACCCCAGCCGCCCCGGGTTCATGAAAAATCCAGGAATTCCCGCACTTCGCGGGCATTCCGATACGAGGCCTGCGCCCCTTTTCGCAGCGCCGCCACCCCGGCTACGGCGCTAGCCAGGCAAGCACCTCGTGAAAGCGGTTCCCCCGCCGCGACCGCCGCCAACAGGGACCCCATAAACGCATCCCCGCAACCGGTGGTGTCCACCGCCGCGACCGCGAAAGGCGGGACGGACACGAACTCGCCACCCTCCAGCACCAGGGCACCATCCGCCCCCAAGGTCAACACGGCACGCTCAAAACCCAAATCGCTCAAAGCCGCCCGCAACCCCGCCGCGTCACCGGAATCCAGCGGGCGGCCAGCCAACACCGCCAGCTCGTGTTCATTGACTATCAACACGTCCACCAGGCGCAACAGGGAATCGGGAACCTTGGTAATGGGCGAGAAATTCAGCGCCATCGTCACCCCGGCCTCGCGGGCGATAGTGGCTGCGGCCGCCACCGCCTCCAGGGGGGATTCCAGGCACAGCCCCAATACCTGTGCCCCTCGGATAATCTCGGTTTGCGCCGCGACACTGGCGGCATTGAGCGTGGCATTGGCGCCCGCCGAATAGACAATAGTGTTTTCCCCGTGCGAGTCGACGGTAATCAGGGTGGATCCGCTGGGCTGGTTGACGCGGCTGACCCCGGCGGTGTCCACTCCGGCGCGGCGCAGGGACTGATAGAGCAGGTCGCCGTGGGCATCGTCACCTAGGGCTCCGATGAAACTGGTGGCGGTTCCCAGCAGGGCACAGGTCACGGCCTGGTTGGCGGATTTGCCGCCAGGCAGGGTTTCCAACGGCCCGCCGACAACGGTTTCCCCGGGACAGGGCAGCTGTTCGGTTTCCACGGTCAGGTCGGCGTTGATGGATCCGACTACCGCGACCCGTTCGCCGTGTCCCAGCGCGGCTAATACTTCACGGGCAGTGGTTTTTTGGTTTTGGATGTCTGTCATTAGGTTGCTCCGTTTAGGGCGTGCCGTGGGGGGCGCCGGGTTCGGCGGGTAGTAACAGTTGGGAGGTAACGGTTTTCATGAGGGGTCTGTCGAGATTCCCACCGATTCGCTGGCGTAAAATCCGCATCGCGATATCCGCCATTTCGTCAATCTTGGTGTCGATGACGGCGATGGAGGGCATCGTGGTGACCAGCCAAGGAACCTTGTCGAAGGTCGCGATGGCAACATCTTCGCCGACTCGCAGGCCGTGACGGTGCAGACCCGCGATAACACCCAGGGTAATCACCGCCGAGGCGCACAGCACAATGTCGGGGGTGTTTTCCCGCAGGGCTTGTGCGATGGCCTCGGCACCGGATTCTTCGTGATAGGTGGTGCGGTAAGTGCGGGTTTTCACGCCGATATCGCGCAGGCTCTGGCTCAGCAGGCGTTCCCGGTTCAGGCCGGTGCTGGTGGTTGCCGGTCCGGATATCACCACCGCCGAACGGTAGCCTTGGCGGGTGACGTGCTTCATTAGTTCGTCTACCGCCGGGGAGTCTTCGGACAGGACGGTGTCCACGTTCGCTCCCGCCAGGCTGCGGTCGATGGCCACGGTAGGGATTTCTTTGACATAGTTCCGCAAGGTGTTTGTCGGGGTGCCTGCCGGGGTCAGCAGCAGTCCGTCTATCTGATGTTCCATCATGGTGCCAACGACTTGTTCTTGTTGGTGGGGGTCTTCCCCGCCGTTTCCAATCATGAGGCGCAAGTCGAGGTCTTGGGCTTTCTTCTCGATGCTGTCGGCTAGTTGAGCGAAAAAGGGGTTGACAATATCGCCGACGACCACGCCGATAATCCCGCTTTTCCCGGTGCGCAGCGCGGTGGCACGGGCATCACGGCGGTATCCCAAACGCCGCGCGGCTTCGAGTACTTTGTCGCGGGTTTGCGCCGAGACGCTGGGCGAGTTGTTGAGGCTGCGCGACACTGTAGAGATATTAACCCCTAGTTCTTTGGCAATCTCGCGGATTGTGGTTGCCATCGCTATCCTCTCGCATTTCTAAAGTCTACACTGAATTATATGGTAACACACGTTTAGACACGGGTGTAACCACTAACCGAGTCGATACAATCCCCAGTTTGTTGCAATAGACTTATGGGGCTCGTTTACATACGGAAGTGCAGAATATTAATATATTTGGAATTTATTATATTAATAGGCCAGACCCTCCGGTTCAGATCCTAAAACAGCCGTAGCAGGATTTACCACTTGGAATCCATTTGCTTTATAGGCCTCGTAGTCAAAGTGTTCACATTCATTGAAACCGATTTGATGGTATTCCAAAAATCCTTCCCAGTCCTCGTAGCCGCTACCAAGATGGCTTTCTAGAAAGGCATCAGCCATGGCCATACCTAAGCGGTGACCAATCCAGAATCCCCCCATAGCCAACAGATTACAGCCGTTAGCCGCAGCTGCCCGTCTCGCGGCTCGAACCGATTCAGCTACAGCTGCGTGCACGTGGGGAACCTTACTGGCTGCCACGTGGATGCCCATACCTGTTCCACAGAATGCCAGAGCCCGCTCAAATTCGCCTTCGGCGATTTTGGAGCCCAGGGCGAAGCCAACCCGATGGTACATACCACTTTCAGCCTTGACAGGGGTAAGGTCGGTCACTTCCCATCCGCGAGCGATCAGGTGCTTTTTGACGGCTTCCTTAAGTTCAAAGCCGGCAAAATCGGCACCAACCACAACTTGCTTGTTTGCTATAGTCTTTATCATTTCGATATACCTCTTTTCTTGAATCTAAATAGGGATTTTTCACTGGTCCAAATCACGAATAGCAATACCGCGCCGAAAATGAAGGGGCGATAGAAGTTACTGATATTGGGAAAAGTATTTAATCCTGAAGCTAAGATTTGCAGGATTACGATAGCTAGCAATACCCCCCAGATATTGCCTCTGCCTCCATAGGGGTCTACACCTCCAAGAACCACAATCAGAATCGTCATCAGGGTGTAACTCAAACCGTAATCTGGCTTGGCCGAGTTATAGTTGGCCAGCATGACCAGCCCGGCAGTCGCACCACATAACCCCGAGATGGCATAGCAAACCACCAGCAGTTTTACGGAATGCAAACCGCTGAATTTAGCGGCGGTCGGATTGGTGCCAATCGTGAACAGTTTCAAACCGTAAGAGTTGCGGTGCAAAAGCAACCCTACAATAACAGCCACCACGACGAATATCACTAACTGCATGGGGATGATTCCACCGAGCCGAGCTCCGATAACCTCGCTGTAGGCTTCCGGCAAGCCGCTCAGTGCCTTGCCACCGGTAGTCATAATGCCAATACCGCTGAATAATTCCAAGGTGCCCAAGGTTACCAGAATAGCGGGAATTCGCACATAAGCAACGAGCAGACCATTTAATATACCGGTGGCGAATCCAACCGCCAAAGCCACAACTATCGCAGTAAGAATCGTTACCGCCGGGTTTTGTCCCTGAGCTTCTAAGGATCGCATCGTAATCACCGCCGCGATACCGCTGAGGTTGGCTATGCCGACAATAGACAAATCAATCCCGCCAGTTACCATGGTTACCAGCACGCCCAAGGCCATGATGCCAAATTCAGGAAATTGCACACCGATTGAAACCCAGGTGTTAAGGCTGGTGAAAGCATCGGTTCTTACTATCAGGAGTACCACCGTCAGTGCAATGAGGGTCCAAAGGAGCCTCGAAACCTGCGGCTCGATAGGAACCCGGCGTAACTTGGCTTTCGGGGCGGTTTTACTAATCGTAGTAGTCATCATTACCTCACTCTGCTGTCAAACGTTGCCGCTTCCGGCTCCGGGTTAACTGCACGGCTGAAATTCCAGTGCCGATAATAATCATCAGACCCAAGACGAAGCGTTTACCGGTAGTTGGAATGCCGGCCATAATCATGTTGGTTTGAATAATGGCAATCAACATGGTTCCCATCACCACGCCCAGCAAGGAACCTTTACCCCCGGTGATGGCAGTGCCCCCAAGCACCACTGCAGCTATCACCATCATTTCCATACCCAACAAGTCGGTGGGATTCATCTGGTGGGTAACACTGACGGACATGAGACCGGCTATAGCCGCTATGACTCCGACGATGACATAGAGCCAAAATTTAATCCATTTGACGCGGAATCCCACCCGGATAGCGGCCTGTTCATCGCCGCCCATGGCGTACAGGGCTCGCCCAAACATCGTATATTTCATCACGAAGCCAATCAAAACCAGGACGATAACAAAGAAAATGAAGGTTGCCGGCAGGATGGATTGAGTGCCTTGGTGAACATTCTCAACCCGAAGCAGGACGGCTCTGCCGAATTTATCAATTGGTTCAGGCAGTCGACTGATTTGCACCGCGCCAAGGGCACCTTGCATTATTCCGGCGAATACGTTCATCGTCCCTAAAGTAATAATTAAGGTTGGGGCTGCTAGCTGCGAGGTGAACAGGCCATTGAAAGCCCCCAGTAAAGCCCCGACTGCCATGATAATCAGCAAGACAACCAGGAAGGGGCCGCGGAAATCTATGTCTACCATGAAGCGAGCCACGGCATAAACCGCCAGAGAACCTAGAGCAGGGAAAGAGACATCGATACCCCCAGAGACCAACACCATGTGGGCTCCGATGGCAAACAGTCCCGGTACTATCATCGCGTTGGCCAGGTCTAAGAGGTTATTGATGGTGAAAAACTGTCCGCTGCGCGCCTGGATTAGCAGGCTGACACCTAAGAGCACTAAGAATAGATAGAATTCATTGGCATGAAGAACACGTCGCAGCATTGTTGGTGTCGAATTTTTAGGTTTCTCGATGTTGGACTCAGCTAGTGTCTGTGTTGAGGTTGTCTTATCAGGATTTTCTGTCATTTTTCTACCTCTGTCAGGTTTTTACCGGTAACCATGGCGGAGACTTCCTGCTCGGTGGTTGTACTGGGATCGACTTCACCCGCGATTTTGCCCTCGCGCAGCAACAAGATTCGTCGCGAGATTTGCATGAGCTCCGGGATATCGTCAGAAATAACGATTACCCCCATGCCTTGGCGAGCCAGGGCTAGCAAGGTGGAATGAATTTCTTGTTTGGATCCAATGTCCACGCCAACTGTAGGACCGTTCAAAATCAGAATATCGGGCTTGGTTCTCAGCCACTTCGCGAGCACCACACGCTGTTGATTGCCCCCGGAGAGTGTACTCACCGGATTGTAAGGGTTGTTAGTGGCAATTTTAAGTGATTCTACCGAACTTGTAACTGCGTCTTTGATGCTCGAGCCATTGAGCCAACCCCAGTGGGTTAAATCGTCAATAGTGGAAATGACGATGTTATCGGCAATGGACTGCTGCAGCATCAGTCCTTCTGTGAGGCGATCTTCGGGAACATAGGCAATCTTGTATTTCATGGCCTGGGAAATGGAATCTATCTTGACGGGCTTTCCCGCTATCCGACTTTCCCCAGAAGTCGCAGGAAACACTCCAAACATAGAGAGTGCCAATTCTCTTCGACCTGAACCTAATAGGCCGGTAATCCCCAGCACTTCGCCCCGATGTAAAGAAAGATTCACCTCACTGAAAGCACCCTCGAGGCCGAAGTTTTCTAACTTCAGCAATTCCTCACCGAGTTTTTCAGGCTGTTCAAAGCGGGATTCATCTACGTCATGACCGGTCATATAGTTGGCAAACTTGGCTCGAGTCAACTCTGCGGGATTAGCGGTTACAATCAGCTTCCCGTTACGTAAAATCGTAAACCGTTCACTGATTTCGAATACCTCGTCCAGCTTGTGACTGACGAAAAGAATCGCTATGCCGCGCGCCTGCAGGGTGCGAATCACCTGGAACAATGCTTCAACCTCACGGTTGGTCAACGCAGTTGTAGGTTCATCCATAATCAGGACTTTGGCATCCTGCAGGAGCGCTCGGCAGATAGCGACTAGTTGTTTATCAGCTACTGACAAATCGCCTAGATATGCATCCAAATCTACTTCGAAGTTGATTTTATGAATAGCTTCCTGGGCGAGTTTTCTAAACCTCTTCCAATTTACTAGTTTCCGTCGATTAGCGACCTCACTTGATATCGCAAGGTTTTCCATTACGGTCAGATTCGGAAACACCGAAAAATCCTGGTAGATAACCTGGATGCCAGCTTTGATGGCTTCGGCGGGTTGCAGTGCCTTAAAGGTCTGGTCACCTATCCTAATTTCCCCTTTATCTGGCTTGTGTACGCCGGATATAACCTTAATTAAGGTAGATTTACCGCAACCATTCTCGCCAGCTAGACAATGAATTTCACCGGCGCGAATCTCGAGATTCACATCATCAAGCGCTTTCACACCCGAAAATTCTTTGGTCACCCCACGCACTGCCAGGACTACATCGCTCATTCCGTCTCACAACCTATCTAGAAGTTGAAGTCGTCAACGTTATCAGAGGTGATAGCTATCCAGCCCTTACCCTCAAGAACCTTGTCGTTGTCTTTGTTGAACTTCATATTTTCGTAGCCTTTAACACCCAAATCCAAGCCTTCACTGATTTTTTCACCGTCAAGGACTTTCTTAGCCAGAGCGGCCATAGCGTAGCCGGCATCTGCTGGATCCCACAGGGTCAAAGCGTGTACGGTACCGTTCTTGAGGATTTCCTTATTGGCTTGAGGCATCCCAGTTCCGGAAGTGAATACCTTGCCTTTGAGACCCATTTCTTCGATGGCGCGAGCCACCCCGGGGGCATCAAAGGAGGAAGTGCCGAAAATACCGCGAACCTCAGGGTGAGCCTTGAGGACTTCCTTGGCTGCCTGGTAAGCACCTTCGGCGGTATCACCGGATTCGACCCGAGGTTGCGCTTCTAGCAGTTTCATCTTGGGGTACTTTTCTTTCTGGTGTTTAACCCCACTGTCAGCCCACTCGTTATGCGAGGCGTTCGTAATGTGACCCACCATGGTGGTGTATACACCTTCCTGTCCCATCCCATCAGCCAGGTTGTCCATAATAAACCCGCCATAGGCTTCATTACTAAAGGCTTCAATATCGTACTGGGTGTTCTTCTGTGAAGCGCCTTCGTGAGTAATCACCACAATACCGGCATCCCGAGCCTCTTTGAGGACTGGCTCCAAGGCACCCGGGTCTACTGGCACTACCCCAATGGCACTAACCTTTTGCGCAATTAGGTCACGGATAACCTGAGCCTGTTGCGTGGCATCAGTGGCAGCCGGTCCCCTTTGGAACACGTCAAGACCGCTGTCAGCGGCGTACTTCTTGACGCCTTCTTCCATCCGAACGAACCAGGGATTCGTTGCGTCTTTGGGTACGATTGCAATCCGAACCTTGTCGCTTTTTTTGCCGTCGGCACTGGTACTCTTGCCGCTTTCACAACCCGTTAGAAGCGCGGAGCCGCAGGCTAGGGCTGCCATAACAGGGATAGCTATCATTCTCTTCAAAAAGCCACTTCGCTTCATCGATTGTCTCCTTTGGTCAATCAGATACTAAAAGTTACGCAAACGTTTGCGTGCAACCAAGGCTACCACAGCGAGTCGCGGCGTACAAGGAATTTCAAAAATAAATCTAGAATTTTCGTTCACTAAGCCCACACAAGGCTAAAAACTACTGGTGATACGGTACTCTCAGCGCACTGCGACTCTGCGAGGATTGCGCTACGTCCTGACCGACATCCAGGCTGACTCGTGCCTCCGTGGCACTTTCGCGGGCACTGTCTGAGACGCTGACAATGGATTGCGCAATCCCCTGGGTGTCGCCTGCGACACCTTACCACTGCCGACATTTCGTTGGTGGCGGCAATTCGCTGTTCTACTGCCGAGGCTATGGTGGTTTGGGAATCGTTGATGGCCTGCCGCATTCCCTCCATAGACAGATTCAGGTTTTCCATATTTGCCGCCCACAGCGATGTGCGAAAATAAAATCGCACATCGCTATGGGGAAACTTTCCCTTTGCCTCGCACGTGTACACCGCGAGCCAAAGCAATTCGGCGCTAGATAGCTAGAATCAGACGACCCCGTGCGCCAGCATCGCATCGGCAACCCGGCGGAAACCGGTGATATTCGCCCCATACACGTAATCGCCAGGTTTACCGTATTCTTCAGCGGTCTCCAAGCAATCGTCGTGAATCGACTTCATCATGTCACGCAACTTACCCTCGGTGTATTCGAAGCTCCACTTGTCGCGCGACGCGTTTTGCTGCATTTCCAGCGCGGAAACCCCCACACCACCGGCATTCGCGGCCTTACCTGGCGCATAGGCGCACTTGGCCTCCTGGAACAATTCGATAGCCTCGGGCACACAGGGCATATTCGCGCCTTCGGCCACAATCTTGACACCGTTCTTCAACAGTTCGCGGGCATCATCGGCACTGACTTCATTTTGGGTAGCAGCCGGCAGCGCCACATCCACCGGCACCACCCAGACATTGCCCGAATCGTGATATTCAGCGGACGGACGCGCGGCGGCGTAATCGCGCACGCGACCACGTTTGACCTCTTTAATCTCTTTAAGCAAATCCAGGTCAATCCCCTCTGGATCATAAACCCACCCATTAGAATCAGAGCAGGTCACCGGCTTGGCACCCATCTGCTGTGCCTTCTCAATGGCGTAAATCGCCACATTGCCCGATCCGGAAACCGCACACGTGCGACCCTCCAACGACTCGCCACGATCCTCGGCCATAAACTGAGCGAACATGACTTGGCCGTACCCGGTGGCCTCAGTTCGCACCAGCGAACCACCCCACCCCAGGCCTTTCCCAGTCAAGACCCCGGCTTCATGCACCCCAGTCAGGCGCTTGTATTGGCCGAAAAGATACCCGATTTCGCGCCCTCCCACGCCGATATCCCCAGCCGGCACGTCAGTGCGCTCCCCAATGTGGCGATACAACTCGGTCATAAAGGACTGACAAAACAGCATCACCTCATTGTCGGATTTACCGTGCGGGTCAAAATCCGAGCCGCCCTTGCCGCCGCCAATACCCTGGTTAGTCAAGGCGTTCTTGAAAATCTGTTCAAATCCCAGGAACTTGATAATGTTACGGTTCACCGACTTGTGGAAGCGCAAGCCGCCCTTGTACGGCCCCAAGGCGGAATTAAACTCCACCCGGTAGCCTCGGTTCACCATGACCTCGCCCCGGTCATTAACCCAGGGCACGCGGAAAATAATCTGGCGTTCTGGTTCGGTCAGGCGCTCCAGTAACCCGTAATCGGCATACTCGGGATGCCGCTCAATAATGGGATCGAGGGATTCCATAACCTCGGTCAAAGCCTGCAAAAACTCAGGTTCTCCCGGATTGCGAGCGGCGGTTTCTGACAATACTTTCTCTAGTTTAGGATGCACTTTAACGCTCCTTTAGTTAAATCTTTTAGGACAACGTTAATTTACCATCCCCACAGGTAAGGCTAAAAATACCCGCTACAGATTCAAAGAAACCAGATTCGTAGCCGCCTTGAACACATCCAAGGTTGGTTCGCCAGGATGCCATCCGCAAGAAGTCAACCCCCCGGATTGCAAAGCATCAAGCTGACGCAACAGTTCCTTGGCGTTACGCCCCACCGAGTCCGCGTCGACGCATACGAACTGAATCTTGTTGTTCGGATCGACCAGGAATGACGCCCGGTCGCACACGCCCTCGACGTTCAGCACCCCAACAGTCTTCAAGAAATCATGTTTCGGATCGGTAGCCAAGGGGAAGGGAATGCTGCGCAACAATTCATCCTTGGAACGCCACGCCAGGTGGACGTATTCCGAGTCGGTGTTCACCGCGACTACCTCACAGTTACGTTTCTTCAGTTCGTCATAGATTTCCGCGATTCCAGCCAGTTCGGTGGGACACACAAAGGTAAAATCCTTGGGCCACATCACCACCAGGCGCCACTGGTCTTTCTTGACATCGGCAGAGCTGACTCGACAGAAATAGTCCTCTTCCCGGTTCACCGGTAAATCTGCAAGCACACCGCCCACAACAGCCTGGAAATCATACTGCGGAAAGTCATCTCCGACTGTCAGCACTGCCATATCTAGCTCCTCCTAAATACACCTACGCGTAAATCTTCTGCATCCTGCTTCAAGCACATATTGTACCTCATATGTGACGGGTTGCCACTTAAAAATGCCAGCAAATATTAATCAAAACAGCCTGGCAACACGGCTTCCCGCGCGGTTTGCAACTGAGCCACCGACAGTTCCACCACGCCGCCATCAACCATTAAACGCAAGGAATCCCCGCCGGTCACACCAATCTCTAAGGCTGCAATTCCGACGGCTTCGGCTCGGGCTAGCACCTCATGAAGCCGGTCTGGCGCCACCGCGACCAACGCACGTGCCTGCGACTCCGAGAATAACTTTTCGGTCGAACCAAGCTCCCCACCCCACTTTGTTAGGTCAATTTCGGCGCCGCACCCGCCCCGGCACACCATGTCCACCAGCGCGCCGGCCAATCCCGCTGTGGACAGGTCATGAGCCGCTAGGTGTAATCCCCGCTCTGCCCCAAAAATCAACACTTGCCCCAGGGCTTCTTCCGCATCGAAATCCACCACCGGCGGGTGTCCCCCGAAACAGCCGTGACCCCGCGCCCACGCCGAGCCGTCCAGTTCTGGTCGGGTCGTCCCCAACAGCACTACCCGCCACCCCGGCGCGGCAAAACCGCTGGGCACCGCGCGACGCACATCGTCCATCAGCCCCAGCATCCCCACTACCGGGGTGGGGTTAATCGAGTAATCCTCGGTGCCCATCACGTCGCCTGACGAATTGTACAGCGACACGTTTCCGCCGGTCACCGGTACGCCCAGGCGCTGGCACCCGTCGGCCAGGCCGGTCATCGCGCTCACCAGTTGCCACATGGCATCGGGGCATTCGGGGTTCCCGAAGTTCAGGCAGTCGGTGACCGCGGCCGGGGTCGCCCCCACGGTGCACACATTACGGTAGGCCTCGGCCAGAGCCTGTTGCGCGCCAGCATAGGGATCCAGTTTCGTGTACCACCCGTTCGCGTCAGTACTCAGCGCCACCCCGCGCCCGGTTTCTTCGACCACGCGGATTACGCCGGCGTCGTCGGGCTGCGCCAGCGCGGTGTTGCCGCGCACATAGCGGTCGTATTGGTCGGTGACCCAGGCCTTAGAGGCCGCGCCTGCGTCGGTGGCGCAAATCGCCAGGATTTCTTCGGCTAAGACCGCCGGGTCGCCATCGCCCCGAAAGGCCAGTTTTCCGGCTTCACGAGCGGCTGACACCGTACGCGCGTTCAAATCATCTTGCCAGGCTGGCCGAGCATAGGGTCGGTCATAGACTGGCGAGTCAATCGCCACAGTTTTTGGATCCACATCCACAATCCGGTGTCCATCGTGGTCAATCGTCAGGCGTCCTGAATCGTTGACCTCGCCAATAACCGCGTATTCCACATCCCATTTGCCTACAATCTCTTGGAAACGCGCCAGGTTTTCGGGTGTCACCACCGCCATCATGCGTTCTTGGGATTCACTCATCAAAATCTCGCCGGCCGTCAGGCTGGGGTCACGCAACAGCACACGCTCCAAGTTCACGTGCATCCCGGAATCCCCGTTCGCCGCCAACTCGCTGGTGGCACACGAAATCCCGGCCGCCCCCAAATCCTGGATGGCCTCTACCACCCCAGCAGCAAACAACTCCAAGCAGCATTCAATCAGGACTTTTTCCATAAACGGATCCCCAACCTGCACCGAGGGACGTTTGGTGGGCATGCCGTCCTCGAAAGATTCACTGGCCAAAATGGATGCCCCGCCGATGCCGTCCCCGCCGGTGCGCGCCCCGAACAAAATCACCAGGTTCCCCGCACCCTGCGCATTCGCCAGGTGGATACTGTCACAACGCATCACCCCGACACACAGGGCGTTCACCAAAGGATTCCCCTGATAGGACGGGTCAAACTCGGTTTCCCCGCCAATATTGGGTAACCCCAGGCAGTTACCGTAACCACCCACGCCCGCCACCACGCCGTGCACCACCCGCGCGGTATCCGGGTGGTCAATCGCCCCGAAACGCAGCTGGTCCATAACCGCGACTGGACGCGCCCCCATGGACATAATGTCACGCACAATCCCGCCCACCCCGGTGGCCGCCCCCTGATAGGGCTCCACAAAAGACGGGTGGTTGTGGGACTCGACTTTAAAAGTCACCGCCCAGCCGTCACCGATATCCACGACTCCGGCGTTTTGTCCCATGCCCACCAAAAGCCGCCGGCGCATTTCAGGCGTGGTTTTCCCCCCGAATTGTTCTTTCAGGTGTTTCTTTGACGACTTGTATGAACAGTGTTCGGACCACATCACGGAGTACATAGCCAGTTCCGCAGCCGTGGGGCGGCGTCCCAAAAGCTCGCGAATCCGGGCGTATTCGTCGTCTTTCAAGCCCAGTCCGCGATAGTCTTGCGCCTGGTCAGGGGTGTTGGCAGCGTCGGTGATGGTGTCGTAAGTCCTCATGTTTGCGTTCCTCCGGGTTTCTGTTGTTCCTGTTGTCGTCTTGCCTGTGGTTTTTGTCCGCTCACTACTGTTTTCGGTTGGGCGCCAGTGTGGTTTTCGTCGCCGTGGCGGCACGCTCCTCGTGAAACGGCGGTTTCATGAGGGGCCATCCGAAAAACCGGCTCACCCCAACACCGCCTGGATGGCCGAAACAAAAATTCCCAAGCCGTCCACGCCGCGTCGATTCTCGCCCCCGAGGCTCGCCCCGAAACCGGGTTCCACGGCGTGTTCTGGGTGTGGCATCAGCCCGACCACGTTGCCTTTCGGGTTACAGATTCCTGCGATGTCATTCAGCGAGCCGTTGGGATTGTCCTGGTAGCGGAACACGACTTGGCCTTCGCCCTCCAGGCGTTTGATGGTTTCCGGGTCGGCTCGGAAGTTTCCTTCGCCGTGTTTGAGTGGAATCACAATGGTTTTCTGGGTTCCCAGCGCCCGGGTCCAGGCGGTGTGGTTGTTTTCGACCACCAGGGTTTCGTCGCGGCAAATAAACTTTTGTCCCTCGTTGCGCATCAGGGCGCCATCTAGCAAATGCGCCTCGGTCAACACCTGGAAGCCGTTGCAAATCCCCAAAACGGGCATTCCCTGGCCGGCGGCCTCGATAATGGAGTCCATGACGGGGGAAAACCGGGCGATAGCCCCGCAACGTAAATAATCACCGTAGGAAAACCCTCCGGCCAGCACCACCGCGTCGACCCCGTGCAGGTTTTTGTCTTTGTGCCACAGTGACACCGCTTCGGCTCCGGCCAGGCGGGCGGCGCGCCGCGCGTCTTGGTCATCCAGGGTTCCCGGGAAAGTCACTACCCCGATGCGTGTATTCATGCGTCCTTCCTTACACTGATGACGTCTTCGATAATGGGGTTAGACAGCAGGGTTTCGGCGGCCTCGCGGGCGGTTTCGAGGTCGGCCTCGGTCACGTCCCCCGCAGTGGTCAGTTCGAAACGCTTGCCTTGGCGTACATGCTCGAAACTGGTGATTCCCAGGCGAGCCAGCGAACCCTTGATAGCTTTGCCTTGCGGATCGAGGATTTCTGGTTTCGGCATGACCTCTACAATTATCTTTCCCATGTTTCCCTTTCCTTTGTGTTTTGCGGTGTTTTTAAGGTTTTTTAAGGGGTGGCGATGTGACATCGTTCACCCCTTGCTTTGCTTACACCAGTGACTTCCCGGTCAATATCCGGAAGGCCTCTAGGTACCTGTCGGTAGTTTTTTCCACGATTTCTGTCGGCAAGGCGGGTGGCCTGGTATTGGAATGCCGGTTCCACCCAGAGGCCGGTGATTTCAGCCAGTCCCGCACAAACTGCTTGTCAAAGCTGGGGGTGGGTTGGCCTTCCACCCACTGGTCGGCGGGCCAGAACCGGGAAGAATCCGGGGTGATAACCTCGTCAGCCAGGATAAAGGCGTGCGCCGCGCCCTCTAAGTTGTCCCCATAAGCGCGCCGGCCAGGCAAAGCCCCGAATTCGAATTTCGTGTCCGCCAGGATAATGCCACGTTCCGCCGCGATTTCCGCCGCCTTACGGTAAACCAGCAAGGTCAAGTCGGTCAGGCTTTTCGCCACGGCGCGCCCGTGAAGTTGGGCGATACGGTCGGTCGAAACATTTTCATCGTGCTCCCCCTGGGGGGCTTTAATCGCGGGGGTAAAGATAGCTTCAGAAAGTTTCGAGGCTTCCTGCAGCCCTGGCGGCAGGGGAATCCCGCACACCATTCCGGTGTCTTCGTATTCGGCGCGAGCCGAACCAGTCAGGTATCCTCGCGCCACGCATTCTACGGGATACATGTCCAGTCGCCGGGTTACCATGGCGCGACCCGCTACGACTGTCGGCACGTTTTCATCCAGGTAATGCGTGTCAATCACCCCGCAGAGTTGGCTGAACCACCAGCGTGACATTTGGGTTAGCACGGCGCCTTTCCCTGGAATAGGGGTGTCCAACACAAAGTCGAAAGCGGAAATCCGATCAGTGGCAACCAGCAGCAGTTTCTCGGCACTGCTCAGACCCGCCGCGTCCTGGGGAATAAAGATTTCGCGTACTTTCCCGGTTGCGACCCGCTTCCATCCGGGAATATCGGGTGCCTCGACAAGGGGATGGTAGAGAATATTTTCGGGCACGAAGCCCGGATTTATCGAATCTGCCATGCTCCCATTGTTTCACACCCCCGGGTTTCACCCAAACACGCCCGTTTTCCCGTCATGGTCGCATAAGAAATATACGCTTCCAACCCGGGCTGGCACCTCATGCATACGAAGAAATCTACTTGCCGTTGCGCCGTTCCCGCGACGAATAGTCACGCAACGCCCGCAAGAAGTCGATGTGGCGAAAACTCGGCCAGTACGTCTCGCAGAAATAGAACTCCGAATTTGCCGACTGCCACAGCAGAAACCCGGACAAGCGCTGCTCGCCACTGGTACGAATCACCAGGTCAGGGTCGGGTTGCCCCTTGGTGTACAGGTGCGCCTCGATATCCTCGAGGGTAATCTCGCGCTCGACCTGCGCGAGCCCGTGCCCTGCTGCGGCCTGCTCGTGCAGATACTCTTTGACAGCGGCGACAATTTCTTGGCGCCCCCCATAGGCCACCGCGATGTTCACCACCATCGCCTCTGCCGGCCCGGTTTCATGTGCCGCCGCCAGGATCTCCGCTAATTTCGGGTCAATCAGGCTGGTATCCCCCAAAACCCGTAGCCGATACTTCCCGGCTCGCTGCAGCCGCTGCACGGTTTTCCCAATCGTATCCTGCAGGGGCTCCAGTTCCGCCGCGTCGCGTTGCAGATTGTCAATCGAGAGCATCCACAAGGTGACAACCCGCACTGGCCAAGCCTCGCACCATTCCAGGACTTCCCGGATTTTCAGGGCGCCGCGCTGGTGTCCCTTCACGTCCGGGGCACCCTCGGCACGCGCCCAACGCCGGTTGCCATCCAGGATAATCCCGATATGCGCTGGGACTTTGCCAGGGTCGATTTCGCGCGCGAGCCGGCGGGCATAAATCTCGTAAAGCAGCCCGAGTTTTGACTTTTTTGGGGCGGTATTCACATAATCAGTTTAATCGTAAAATGGGTGTGAGTTGTGGCATCGGAGGTGGCTTGATGGTTCCAGCACCAGAAAATCCTGGTAATACTGGGAATTCAGCGGGTTCGCCGGTGTCCGCTGCGGTTTGCGGGGTGCCTGCCGATGCGGGGGTGTTGGCCGCCGCCCCGGTCGCCCCGATTCACGAGGTGCCATCCGCCGTTTCGGCTGCTTCGCCCACTTCCGCCGCCCCGGTCGCCCCGGTTCATGAGGTGCCACCCGCCACTTCGGCTGCTTCGCCCACTTCCATCGCCCCCGCCGCCCCGGTTCATGAGGTGCCACCCGCCACCTCGGCTGCTTCGCCCACTTCCACCGCCCCGGTCGCCCCGGTTCATGAGGTGCCACCCGCCACCCTCGACTTCGTCCCGGAAGCTACCGCTGCTCCGATTCCGATTTACGGGTCGGACGTACATACTGCCCATCCGGATGCCACCACGGCTCACCTGGAACGGCGCAACCGCCTCTCCCAGCGAATCCCCAAGGGTTTCCCGCATCCGATTAATCCAAAAACCGGCAGGCCTTACCGTTTTCCGCGTTGGGATTGGAAGACGATGCGGCGTAAACCCGCGTTGCGCGGCTGGATTCACACCGTGGCCACCCCGCTTTCCTTGGCGGCTTCAATCGTGTTGCTGGTCTTGGCTCCGTGGGGGCTAAAGGCGGCGTGTGCCATCTATCTGGCGGCTTCACTGGTGCTTTTCGCAATGAGCGCGGTGTACCACCAGGGGTCTTGGTCGCGCCGGGTGGACGGGGTGTTGCGCCGGTTTGACCACGCCAATATTTTTCTGTTGATTGCCGGGACTTACACGCCCGTGTCGGTGGGTTTGCTCACGCCCTCCCAGGCCACGATTTTGTTGTCTGTAGTGTGGGTTGGAGCGGTTCTGGGTATCGCGGTGTCTTTGATTTGGCCGGGTTCGCCGCGCTGGTTTTCCACTCTGCTGTATGTGATTTTGGGGTGGGCGGCGGTAATGTACCTGCCCCAGATTTTCGCGGCTTCTCTGCCGGCGTTTTGGCTGCTGGTGGCCGGGGGGTTGGCCTACACGGTGGGCGCGGTGGTTTATGCGCTGAAGTGGCCTAATCCTTCGCAAAAGTATTTTGGTTTCCACGAGATTTTTCATTCTTGGACGGTGGCGGCCTGGGCGTGTCACTGCGTGGCGGCGTATTTCTCGGTTCTTTCTTAGGGTTCACGAGGCGCCAGTCCTGGTTTTCCGGCTCTCATCTGGCTCAGTAGCTGAACCCGGGTACCCTTGCAAGTAAATCTGTCAAGGCGTGTTCGTCTTCGACGTCAAAGGTGAGGCCGTGGCGCTGTTCTAAAACTTGGATGACCGCGCGCAGAAACTTCGCAAAAGCCTGGTCATCTCCGGTTGAGAGGGCGTAAACTCGCGGCGCGCTGATGATACGGATGTTTTCTTGTTCGCCGCGACCCGGAATTTTCCAGGGAATGTCGTCATGAGGCGCTTGCTGGATTACTTGGATGAGGTAGCAGGTGTAGCTTTTGTATTCCGGAATCCGGAGGATGTCTTGGAAGGTTTCAAATTGTTTGAGTTGACCACTGGCATTCATGGTGTTGAACTTGTTTTTCACTTCGGCTAGGGTCGGGGTTTGGCGCACTCCGAAAGGTAGGAGATGCTTGAGGTCAACGAGTCCGCCGCTGGTTCCGGTTGATTCCCAACCGGGAAGTTTGCCGAGCATGGCCTGGTGGAAATCCCCCAAAGCGTTGGTCAGGGATTTATTGGATTGGCGGGCGAGCTCAAGCCTTTGCCAGTTAGAGATTTTGGAATAAGTTATCGCGGCTTGGAACAAAATTGCAAAGGGATCCACCACGTTTTTATAGGGGTCAACTTTTTTGCGGGCTCGAGTCAGGAGCGTGTCGATTCCTGTCTCTAAGATGGCATCATCGAAAAAGTCGATACCATATCTGTAGGTGCTCATAGGTTGAGGTTACCTTTTTATGTCTAAATGGTGGGGAGTTTAGACTCCAAAACCGGCGTGTAACCCTTGCCTAGGCAGGGGTTATTTGGTTTACTGGAGTCGTGGATTTGCTTTCGATTTCGCAAGCCTCTGCCCAGGTGGGGGTGTCTATCGACACCTTGCGCCGCTGGGACAAAAGCGGGATTATCCGGGCAACCCGGGATTCTCGGGGCAAACGCTTCTTTGACCGCCAAGAAATCGAGGCACTCATAGCGAAGCGAGATTGCCGGGTGCACGGTGATGAAACACGTCGACACTTCCGGGTACTCAAAGACCCAAAGCCCAACGGTTTTACCTCGGTAGATCTTTTCGCCGGGGCGGGTGGCACCGCCCTTGGCCTGGAAAACGCGGGTTTCCGGCATGTGCTCCTCTCCGAGTTGGACAAGGATGCGGTGGCGACTTTGCGACTCAACCGCCCGAATTGGAATGTTTCGGCCGGTGACGTGGCCAGCTTGGATTTCCGCGCTTTCGCCGGGAAAGTCGACCTGGTAGAGGGTGGTTTCCCCTGCCAGGCTTTTAGCTATGCGGGACACTCCCGGGGCTTCGAGGATACTCGCGGCACTCTGTTTTTCGAGTTTGCCCGCGCGGTGTCAGAAATTACGCCCAAGGTGTTTATCGGCGAGAATGTGCGCGGCCTCTTGCGCCACGACTCGGGACGCACGCTACAAACCATGCTCAATACCCTCACCGAGATACGCGGGAAGCACGGGGAACGCTACCGCGTGGGCTATCGCCTCATGCGTGCGCAATACCACGATGTCCCGCAAAAACGTGAGCGACTGATGCTCGCCGGGGTGCGCAGCGACATCGGGGACGAATTGTTTTTCCCGCGCGAGCGCAACTACATAGTGAGCTTGTGGGATGCGATAGGGGATCGGCCGCAAAGCCCGGGGCAGACATATCCCCAGCGCAAACGTGAGGTGTTGTCCCTGGTGCCGCCCGGCGGGTATTGGCGGGATTTGCCAGATGATATTGCCCGCGAATACCTGGGCGGCTCGTATCACCTGAGCGGGGGCAAAACCGGGATGGCTCGGCGCCTTTCTTGGGACGAACCATCGTTGACCTTGACGTGTTCCCCCGCCCAGAAACAAACCGAGCGTTGCCATCCCGAGGAAACCCGCCCGCTCAACGTGCGCGAATACGCCCGAATCCAGACCTTCCCGGATGACTGGCAATTCAGCGGCGGCATGAGCGCCCAATACAAGCAAATCGGCAACGCAGTGCCGGTGAATCTGGCGTATTACATGGGTAAATGCGCGGCGGCCACCTTAGGGGATTCCCGCCCCGAGATTCTCGATTTCGCCGCTCCCGCCCGCCCCCAGGATTACGTTAACTAGGGTTCATGAGGCGCCAGCCCCGAAGTTTCTTAGGGAAACAGAGCAGAGCCCCACCAGCTCGAACCGCCGCCGCCCGTGCACCGCAACCCCCGTCACCCTTGTCAACTGTTGTTGACATTATGTGTCCATGGGTATATATCTCTTGCGGGTTTCTGGTACAGTGGAAAGCGCTTGCGACAGAAACCCGGTTTCTAGCTCGCAGGCGCTGTTTTTTTATCATCCACACTGTTTTAAGGAAGGTGAGACCCATGAGCGAGGCAGGAAAGAAAAAATGGATGACCCAGGCTGCTTTTGACCGGCTCCAGTCGGAGCTAGATGAACGCAGCGGTTCGATTCGCGCTGAAATCACCAAGAAAATCGACTTGGCGCGCCGCGAAGGCGATTTGAAAGAAAACGGTGGCTACCACGCGGCTCGTGACGAGCAGGCTCACAATGAAACCCGCATCCTTGAGCTGCAAGAAATCTTGAAACATGCCGAGGTCGGCGAGGCCACCGACGATGGCACGATTTCCCCCGGTTGTGTCGTGGAAGCCAAGGTTGGTAAACGTAAAATACGTTTCCTGTTAGGTTCGCGCGTCGCCGACGAGGGCATGGATATTGACGTGTTTTCGCCCGATGCTCCCCTAGGGGCGGCACTGCTCGGACACCGGGAGGGCGACCAGGTGGAATACCTGGCACCCACCGGCAAGAAGATTCAGGTCGAGGTACTCTCCGTCAGCGTCTTTGAAGGCTAGGCTGACTGCCGAAACGGGCATGTTTTCCCGCTATGACTAAGACGCGCTAAGGGCACCCCCTTGGCAGGGGTGCCCTTAGGTCTATTCAGCTACTCTACTTGTCAAAAGCTCTCAAGGCTTCCAACGACTTCTTCACATCGATAACAGGACCGCCACCCGCTGGTGGCTCACCATCAATCATGATGTCTTGTTCCAAAACCCAATAGCCGTCAAAACCAACTTCATTGAGCTTCTTGACAATAGCACCAAAATCCATGTCGCCTTCACCAATAGGAGCAAACATGCCGGCGCGCACGCCTTCGCCCCACTTGAGTTCCCCGGGCAAAAGCTTATCGGTCATCTCTTTGTGAATATCCTTGGCGTGTACCACGTCAACACGATTGGCATACTTGCTAACCAAGGCCACTACATCGGCACCGCCACAAGCCAGGTGACCGGTGTCAAGACACAAACCAACTTTGGAATTATCCATAACTCGTTCAACCTCATCCACATTTTGCACCATGGTGCCCCAGTGAGGATGCAGGCAGGCAATCACATTGCGCTTAGCGCAAACCGCCGAAATCCGATCCAAGTTAGTGAACAGGGTTTCCCAGCCTTTTTCGTCCAATACCGGGCGACTGTCGTAGCCTTCCGCCCCGGAATCCGCTGCCAGAATCAGGTATTTTCCACCCGCGACCTCAAATGCATCCAGTTCCTTTTCCACGGCTGGAATCGGATCGACCTTCGGGTCGTGCATAATGGCCAGGAAGAACGCCCCCACCACGTCTAAATCGTATTTCGCGACTTCTTTGCCGCGAGCCTCGGCATCCAGAGGCAACCAGCCTTGTGGCCCAAATTCGGTGGCAGTCAGACCGATTTCCTTCATTTCAGTCAAAACCCGCTCCGGTGTCATCTGGTATCCCCAGCCCGGAACTTCACATACACCCCAGCTAATCGGGGCTCCCGCAATCTTCATGACATATACCTTTCTTCTCTTTGTGTGCTAACTTGTGACTTACGATAATTTGATTGACTTGCCGGTTTTGGCGGATTCCTCCGCTGCTTCAGCAATCTGCAGCGCTTTAATACCGTCACTGATACCTGGTGTTGGCGTTTCGCCTTTGGATATGGCCGTCAGGAACGTGTTGAGCTCATTGGTGTAAGCCTGGGTGTAACGTTCCAGGAAGAAATTCAAGTAGGGCTCTTTCGAGGCTGAAAATTCTTTCTTCGCAACCTGCACAGTGGTGGCGCGCACGTTATCGGCGTTCAGTACGCCGTCGGCACCGAAGACCTCCAGGCGCTGGTCATAGCCGGGGGCACAGTGGCGCGAGTTGATAATGGTGGCAACCACGCCCGCCGCGTTGCGCAGCAAAATCATAGCGGCATCGAAATCGTTGGCGGCTTTAATACTGGGATCAAAGTTTTGCCCGTAAGTAAAGACTTCTACAATGTCTCCTAGGAAAAAGCGCGCCATGTCAAAGTCGTGGATTGTCATGTCCTTGAAAATCCCGCCGGAACTGGCCACGTATTCGGCGCTGGGTGGTTCGGGGTCACGCGAAGTAATGGTGACCTGTTCCACTTGGCCAATTTCCCCGGCCTCCACCAGTTTCTTGATGTGCGCGAACGAAGGGTCGAAACGCCGGTTGAATCCCAGCATCACCTTCGGGTTCAAACCATTAAGGTCGTTTTCGAGCTTAACGGCAGCCTCGTAGCTCAAGGCCACGGGTTTCTCGCACAGGGCGGGTAAACCGGCCTGAGCCGCAGCCACGACGTGTTGGGGATGTTGGGGGGTGGGTGAACAGATTACCACCGCGTCGAGATTGTCTAACGCAAATAAATCTTGGGCATCGGAGAAAACGCTGACACCAAAACGCTCGGCTATCTCCTTAGCTGCCGGCTGGTAAGGGTCGGCAATCGCCACGATTCTGGCATCCGGATTCCCCGCAATCGTGTTGGCGTGCACGCGCGCTATTCTTCCGGCACCAATGAGACCAATATTGACCATAACAAGACCTTTCTTATCATCACAGATAGCCGACTTTGGCTATCTGATAGCCTCTCTATGTCATATAGACTACCACTACTTGTACTAACAAGTAAAGGGGTAATCGGCACTTTTTAGATTTCTAAGGCACAAATTTTAGTAACTTGTCTTAACAGCTTCCAAAACAAGCGCGGCACAAAACCGGGATTACCCCCACCAAACCTAAGAATACCGCCAGGTTACGAGCCCAGCTGGATTTAACGATTTTGCGCAGCACGATAGACATAAAATTCCCCGTGATTACCGCCAAAACCAGAAGCCCGATAATCCCCCAAGACAGTTTTTCGGAAACCCCCGCCATACCCGTCAAGTACTTGGTGGGCACCACCACCAGGTTCATTGCTACGAAAACCGGTTGCATCGAGGCCGAAAATTCTCGCTGACTCCAGCGCGTGGTTTGGGCATAGGCTGTGACAGCCGAGCCGGCTTGTGCCACTGCCGCCGAGAGAGCCCCCGCCAAGGCTGCGAAGCAGAACAGGGGTGTTTTGCCGTGCAGGCGCGGCAGTTTGAAGGAAAACACCGCCGCTGCCACCATTGCCAGCATCAAAACACCGAGCGTAATCTCTAAGATTTTTATGGGGAGTACACTTAACAACAAAATTGTAATAACAATTGCGGGAGTTTGCGCTAATATGAACCATCCCACAACTGGCCAGTTGATGTCTTTGCGCAGCATTACGGCCAGGCTGGTAGAGTTAACTAATCCGAGGATGTTGACCATAACTATCCCGTCTATGGAGCCGAAATACCAGACGAAAACTGGCGCTAACACCAAGCCAAATCCCATTCCGGCCACACCTTGCACACAGGCTCCCAGGATGGTCATCAGTATCACGAATGCAATGTCCACCTGCTAATACTATCCGTTTGCTCGAGGTGCCTCAGTTACGGTACCAGGCGCTGGAGCCCTGGCGGCGCAAGCAGTCTCGGCTTCGATTGGCATCAAAGTCTATAGCAGCGGAACCGAGCTGACTGCCGACACCACCATTCGCGAAATCGACAACATGCGCTGGATGACTGGCGAGGAAATTACACGGGTGCGCGTTGATCTGGTGCGCCGACCTCGCTGGCACATAGCACCTTGAAAGAACCGATAGTGCTGGTTATGTACACCGAGTCCGGGATTCGTCTCGATGACGAGGTGTATGTGAACCTGGAGTGGGGTTATTCGATTGAATTCGAGGTGGTTTTAGAGAATGCCGCCGCACGATTGGGCGATCAAGAGGGGATTTATGTGCGCGACGGCTACGGCAACCGTAACGCCATCTGCCGCTCGCACATCGACCGTTTTCAGACGGTCTTCAATATCGAGGTTCAAGAGTGGATTAACGCGATGGCTCGCGGAGAACACACCGGTTCTACCTCTTGGGATGGCTATGCGGCTACAAGCGTGGTGGATGCCGCACTGGAGTCACAAGCAAGTGGTGGAATTGAGATTAACGTCAAGATGATCGACAAGCCAGAGTTCTATGCCTAGTAACTATGGGGGGAGTCCCCGCAGCGGGCTGCGCGGACTCCCCCCGTACCATGTTGCGGATGGTTTACTAGCTGTACAAAAGGAGCTAGAATAATATTAACGCGCGTTAACGAAGACGCTTTAGACCTAACATTAAGAAAGAATTGTCATGGTCAAGATTGCCCTAGACCCGAATATGTATTATCAAATCATGTCCACAGCTCAAACACTGCATAAAGCCCGCGAACTCGGCTTCGACTATGTAGAGCTTTCCCCAAACGAGGAATTCCATTTCTGGCACCGACACCCCAAGTGGGACAACGAGCTAATCGATGATTTACTAAAAGCACAAAAGGAAACCGGTGTAAAAATCGAGACCCTTAACCCAGTGTTCAACTGGTCGGCTGTGGATGAACAAGAACGTCAAGCCCAGGTTCGTAACTGGCGCAGCCTCCTTGAGGCCGCTGATCGCCTGAATGTGCGCCAGATAGTCAGCGAGTTTTCAGGTAATCCGAACACAGCGCTGGCCTGCGAACATCAGTGGTACAAATCCATAGAAGAACTAACTCCAGACTTTGAAAAATACGGCATCAGACTGGCTATGGAACCCCATCCCTACGATTTTGTCGAGGTACATAACGATGCCTACCAGATAATCCGTGGCGCTAACAAAGACTGGTTGGGATACGAATACTGCGCCCCGCACACCTTCCACATTTCTCAAGGAAAGGGCGACATTGACCGCATGATTCACCACAGTGCCAAAAACTGTTCGAAGTACACGTCGCCGATGCGTACAATCACGTGGCAAATGACGGAAATCGTTATATAGTCAATCCACCTGGTGTTGACGCGCGTGTCCACCAGCACAACGAACTCGGCCAGGGCGAAGTGAACTGGGAGATGCTCTTCACCGCGCTGCGTGAGGTGGGCTTCGATGGCGTGTTTTCCGTGTGTATCTTCGGGTGGCATGAGTGGGCAGATGAGATGAACCAGCGTGTACTAACGCGTCTGTAGCAGGAATTTTCCTAAAATACCGCCTAGATATTAATTTAGAAAAAGGAGACCCCGCGATGCGAGCTACCCAAGTCGATGTTGCTCGCATCGCGGGAGTTTCCCGGCAAACCGTTTCGCTGGTGGTAAATAGCGACAAACGTGTCGCTGTGGCCTCCCGTCAGGCTATCCTTAAGGCAATCGAAAAGACCGGTTATCGGGTAAACACGGCCGCCCGCAAGTTAGCAACGGCATCCAGCGGGGTTTACGGGTTATTGCTGCCGGATTTATCCAATGCTTTTTTTGGGGTGCTGGCACAAAAGCTTCGCGAGGCTTGTGACCGTGATGACATCGGCCTGTTTGTTATGACCACCGATTCCGAGAGCGAACGCGGGGCAATAAACCGGTTTGTAGATTTCGGTGTGGATGGTTTGCTACTCGTTGCTCCCCGGAGAATTGAGTCCGATTTTTCCACGGTGGTTCGTAACACTCCTAGCGTGGTTTTAACCGCGCCTACCAGCCCCGAAGGTGCCGATTTGATCTACGCCGATGATATTGGGGGAGCTAGATTGGCAACTACGGAACTGATAACAGCCGGATACACAAACATTATTCACCTGTGCACGCTTTCTGACATGAAAAGTGCTTCCACAAAGCTGCGCAAGCTTGGCTATTACGAAGCGATTGCGAGCACTGGCATGACCTCAAACAGCTTCGTTATTCCAGATGAAGCAGTGGAAACAAAGGTTAGCGAATTACTCAAGCAGCACGGCAAGGGGCTAGCAATAGTGGCACACAACGGCATGACAGCGTTCCGTAGCGCTTCAGCAGTTATGCGCAGCGGCTTGTCAGTTGGCGCTGATGTTGGTATCACCGGCTTCGATAACACCTATCTGGCGGCAATCCCTGGTCTTGCACTCACTTCTATAGATCAAAACACGAATCGGATGACTGCGAAAAGTGTCGCTTTACTGAAGCAAAGAATTTCAGGTCGAAAAAAAGATACCCAGCTCGTACTACCAACTAGCTTGGTGCGAAGAGCTTCGAGTGTGCGTTATGGTGTGTGATGCGACAGATTACACAGACGGATGTGGCCAAGGCAGCGGGAGTTTCTAGAGGGTTGGTATCGCTGGCTCTCTCGGGTTCGAATCGAGTGGCTCCCGACACAGCCGAGAGAATCAAAAAAATTGCCAAAGAACTCGGCTACAGCAGAAATTTCACTGCAGCTATGCTGGCTTCCTCGCGCAGCACACTGGTGGGAATGATTCTTCCCAACCTTAGAAATCCTTATTTCGAGTCGCTGGTTTGTGCCTACCAAAACGAGGCAGATAATCGGGGGCTGGTTACGCTTGCTGCCACTGCCTCACCAGAATCAGGACGTCTTGATAAGCTGCTAGATCAATTCGAACAGATGCGAGTAAAAGGAATCATTCTAGTTACTCCGTACTGTCCAGCACAGCACTTCGAGGATTTGGCCGTGAAGTATCCCGTTGTCGCTGTGGGGGTGCCGTCTATGGGCGAATATATCAGCGCTGTACATATTGATGAGTATGAAGCGGCAGAATTAATCAGCAGTCATGCGCTTTCGAGAGGGATAGGGCGGATTAACTACGTGGCTGATTCCGGGGCAGATAGCGCCTCCCAGTACCGTCTGGAAGCAATCAAGGCTGCAACCAAGGACTGTGGCATTGACCTTATCATCAAGTCTCACGATTCTTATCTCCGCCGGCGTTTAAATATAGAACGGGGCGAGTGTTATCTGGTGCAAAACGACTTGATTGCCATTGACGTGATTTCTGCTATTAAGGCAGCCGGCATGATGCCAGGTAGCGACATTTGCGTTATCAGCTATGACAACACCTACCTAGCTGATCATCCCCAGTTTGAACTTACTTCAATCGACCAGAACCCACAGCGGCAAGCGGAGCTTTCCTTTAAGATTCTCGATGGTAGCCCCGGCGCTGCTACCGAGTGTATCGTCACCCCCCGACTGATGGTTCGAGACTCTTCTCGGGTAAATAGCTAACATTAAACCGATTTATCCCCTATTTGTCTTGACAGGTACCCTAGCGCTGGGTAAATCACATAATTAACGCGCGTTAATTATGTGATTAACCCGCCTTCGGATAAAGGAGTCTGAAATTGAGCCAGAAAATTTCTGTTGCTGTAATCGGTGCTGGCATGGCTGGTCGCACCCACGCTAACGCCTGGCGCCAAGCCACCACTATTTATGAAACTGACAAGCTTCCCCCGCTGCGTTACGCAGCAATCTGTGATGCCTATCAACCCTTCGCTAAAGACGCTGCACGGGCATATGGTTACGAAAAAGCGGTGACTGACTGGCACGAGATTGCCTCCGACCCTAGTATTGATGTCGTCTCGATTGTTGTGGCAAATTCGATGCACCGCGAAATCGCCGTTGAGCTAATCAAGGCAGGCAAACACGTGCTATGCGAAAAGCCCTTAACTGACAATCTCGAAGATGCCAAGGCTATGGTTGAAGCAGCCAGCGAGGCAAATGTAATCACCGGCATCGGCTTCGGCTACCGCCGTCAACCCGGTATTGCACAAATCGCGAAGATGGCGCAGAGCGGCGAACTCGGGGAACTAATTCAGTTTACTGGTCGTTACATGTGCGACTACGGTCTAGACCCAAGCACACCAATCGCATGGCGCTATAAGGGGCCAATGGGCTCGGGAGCTTTGGGTGATGTGGGTTCACACCTCATCGACACTGCCGAGTTTATCTGCGGTTCTATTGACTATGTGTGCGGCGGTGCTTTCACTACGGTTATCAAGAAACGTCCCCCACAGTCCAAGGGATTTCTGGGGGACGTGGTATCTCCGCCGAAGCCGCCGCCACCGAGACAGTAGAAAACGATGATGCCGCCACTTTCACTGCGGTTTTCAAGTCCGGTGCAGTGGCTTCATTAGCGGTTTCCCGGGTCTCAGCTGGGGATGCGAATGGTTTAGAGTTTGAAGTCAGCGGCACTAAAGGGAAGGCATATTTCGATATGTCTCGCGCCGCCGAGATAAAACTATCGGACTTAGCAGGTTCTTCAGGTTTGTCCGGCAAGCGTCGTATCCTGGTCAATCCCGAGTTTCCGTATTTCGCCAACGGCTCCTCGATGGCTTTCGGTGGCGTAGGGGTCACCCAGATAGACCAGTTTACCTACCAGGCTCGAGCCTTCTTGAATCAGGTAGCAGGAATTGATGAGGGTCTACCAAAAGTTCCTGGTTTCAATCACGGATACCGTGCGATGCGCATCCAACAAGCAATTGCTGAATCTGCTGCCAACGCTGGTAAAGCAGTAAAAATCAACTAAACAACCACCTGAAAAGGAGAAAACCATGTCTTTAACACTCAGCTTTTACTCACAGTGCCTCGGAGCATACCCGCTTGCACAGGCTTTAGACATTGCCAAAGGAATGGGGTTAAACGGTGCCGAAGTTAATGTTGGCGGTTTTGTACCCAGTCCACACGCACACGTTGATTTGCTTCTCAGCTCTAAGGCTGCTCGTGAAGACTATCTGGGGATATTTGCGGAAAAGGGGATGAAACTGGCCGGCCTGAACGCCAACGGTAATCCGCTCAGCCCCCTGCCTGATGTTGGACCCAAACACGACTATGACCTGAAACGAGCCATCAAACTAGCCGGGTTGTTGGGTGTCGGCGAAGTTGTTACCATGTCCGGTGCGCCGGGTTCAGATTCAGAGGCTAAGTACCCGTCCTGGGTAATAAACCCCTGGGATGGTGTTTATGGTGAAATCTTGGAATACCAAGAATCTGTAGTCGATAAGTACTGGATTGAGGTGGATAAACGCGCCGGCGATGCAGGGGTGAAAATCGCCTGGGAGCTCCACCCGCACAACACCATCTTTACCCCCCACAATTTCATGCGTTTCCTCAAGCGCACCGGGGTAAAACATATTGGGGTGAATATGGATCCTTCACACTTGATGTGGCAGCAGATGGATATTTTGGAATGCCTCGATTTCCTGGGCAAGCATATTCTCCATGTTCACGCCAAGGATACCAAGATTGAAAAGGGCTGCGCCACGAAAGGAGTATTGGACACCGAGTTTGTCCACTGGCCAGAAAACGAGGACGAACGCTACCCCAGTGCCATGAACCACTGGTGCCAGGTATGGCCGGAAAACCCCGCCTGGAGATTCGTCTATGTCGGAGGTGGTCATGACTTGGATTTCTGGACTGCTTTCTGCCAGAAGATTGCCAAGATTAACTCGGATATGAATGTTTCCATTGAACACGAGGATGTCAAATATGGCACTGTAGAAGGCCTGGAAATGAGTGCCAAGACCCTGGTTGAGGCGGCTAAAGGTCTGTGATGGCCAAACAAATCTGCGGTGGCTGCGAGTATCACCTCGCAGCCACCGTTTTTCAAAATGATATTTTTACAATGACATGTCAACCACTGCGCGGCCTTGAATCTTGCCCGCAGCCAGTTCATCGTATCCTTTACCGGCATCCTCTAGTGAGAAACGCCGGGTGACAATCCGAGAGTAATCGATGTACCCTTTGGCGGCCATCTCGATAACTTTGGGCAAATCCACGCGAGTCCGTGCCCCATAGGATCCCAAAATCGATTGTCCGCGGCGCACCGTGCGGTTAATTTCCACCCCGGCCGTCTGAACGCCCGCGCCTAAACCAATCGGAACCATGCGACCACCATCGGACAAAGCATTCAAGGCAGATTCCCAAGTTTCCGGACGCCCCAAAGCTTCAAATGCCACATCAACGCCTTTACCACCAGTAAGCTTAAAGACCGCTTCGTGGACATCCTCCTTGGTGGAGTTAACCACGTTGGTAGCCCCCAGCCGCTTGGCGGCTTCCAACTTGTCATCCGCCACATCCACGGCAATAATCTGGCTGGCTCCGAAGGCTTTAGAGATTTGGATAATGTTAGAGCCGACTCCACCAGTGGCTACCACGGCTACAGTTTCCCCGAAACGTAAGTCAGCGCCACGGCGTACCGCACCGTAGGCGGTCATCGCCGCGCATCCCAAAATTGCCCCCGGAACCAGGTCGATATCGTCTGGCAGCACTGCCACCGAGGTGGAGGGAATCACGCAATACTGCGCCAGGGCACCCATCGAGTACATAGCGATTTCTTCTCCGTTTGTCCCAAACAAGCGGGTCTGTCCATCGTAGAGTTTTCCTTGCAGACGGTTCAGGTTAAAGAACGTGTCGCACAAGTCATCGCGACCTTCGGCACAGTGGCTGCATTGCCCACAGGGCATCAGGAAAGCTCCCGATACCTTTTGCCCCACCTTCAACCCAGTGTGGTCGTTATCAGAACCGAGCTCCACAATCTCACCTGTCACCTCATGGCCAAGAACACACGGGTAGGGGAAGGCTATCTTGCCGTGGATAACGTGAAGATCAGAGTGGCACATTCCACACGCGGCCACTTTGACCAGCACCTCGCGACTGCGCGGCCGGGGAGTCTTTATTGTCTCCACGCGCAAACCCTCCTGGGGGTCACGCAACACGGCAGCCTTCATTGTTTCTGGGATATTTCCTGACATTTTTCCTCCATTTAATATTTCAAGAACTTAGATATTTTTATGCAACTGGCGGGAAAGGGTTCAAGCTTCCTGGTTCAGGACATCACACGTACCGGCATTAATTGCCTTCCAAATTTCTGCCTCGGTGGGCATGGCCGTAGAACATTCTAGACGCGAGGCCACAATTCCTCCGGCAGCGTTGCATCCCTGGATAATCTTTTCCAAGCCCCATCCTTGCAGTAAACCGTGAATCAGGGAACCACCGAAAGCATCGCCCGAACCACTACCATTGATAACCGTAGCGGGAAGCACCGGTACTACCGCTCGTTCATCCGCAGTCTTAGCTAGGGCTCCTTCACTGCCCTGCTTTACAATAGCAATCTTCACGCCGCGTTCTAGGAGCGCATCAGCAGCGCGATCGGGTTCTTTTTCTCCTACCGCTATCTCACATTCGGCACGGTTACCCACCGCCACATCCGTAAACTCTAAGCACTGCGCATAACGTTTCTTAGCTTCCTCGGGGTCTGCCCAGAACATGGGGCGCCAATCCATATCAAAAATCGTGTATGACTTACGTCCCCGCATCTTTAGAGCCTCGACATGGGTGGTATAGGAAGGGTCTTCGCACAGGCCGGTGCCAGAAAACCAGAAAACCTTGCAGTTCTTGACGGTTTCCTCAGGCAAATCAGACACCTTGATTTGCAAGTCCGGCGCGGAGGGTTCTCGGTAGAAGAAGAAAGGAGCCTCCGCTACCAACTCACAGAAGGTAACCGGGGTGTTCAAGTTCGAGTCAGTAATGACAAACTCATCGCTAACGCCAAGACGTCGCATCTCGTCGCGAACATACTTGCCAAAGGGGTCATCACCCACCCCAGTCAAAATCGCAACATCCTCACCGAGCCTCGCGGCCGCAACCGCCACGTTCATCGGCGAGCCGCCCAAGAATTTCTGGAATGTTTTCACCTCATTCAAGGGAGTGTTTACCTGCAGCGGATACACATCCACCCCGCTGCGACCAACTGTCAGAACATCATGAACTACCATGCCTACATCTCCTCACTTCGTCGTGTATCCAAGCGGAACATTCTCAACCATATAACAAAGTTTCATATTTGTCAATACAACTGGGCTTACAAATGTGCGGTATTGAAATTAGGAATGCTGGAAAAGTAGGTAAATCCGCGATAAATCCCACAATTTTACTGGTTTGTTATTAGTATTTGACAGTAGATGGTATTATTCAGAATAGGTTATGTGCGTGTGAACTGCGGCACTCTAAGAGAGCCTGTGGCGTTTGTACACCCGTGAAGCCAGTGAGTATTACTGCCGCAGAGATGCCCCCTATGCGAACGAAAGAGTGACATGAAAGCTGCCAAATCCGATAAGGAGAACTTAGACGAACCCCACATCCTGAATTTTGCAATTGATCGTGACTCACACACTGCCCTACATCAGCAGATTTCGCTGCAGTTGGAACATATGATTACCAAACACGAAATTCAGCCCGGCCAGACAATCGAAGACGAAGTTTCCCTGGCAAATCGGCTGAAAATTTCTCGACCCACAGTGCGACGTGCCTTCCAAGATTTAGCGGCCAAAGGGTTGCTGTCACGTCGTCGCGGGGTGGGCACACGAGTCTCCCCTACCCCAGTGCAGCGCCAGGTGAAACTCTCGAGTCTAAATGATGATTTGATTCGCGCGGGGCACACCACCCGCACGGAAGTGCTGCGTTACGAGGTTCGTTTCGCTGACGATGACATTAGCGAAAAACTTGGCTGTGAAGTCGGCAGCGAGATTGTTTTCTTTGAGCGGCTGCGCTGGCTAGATAATTCACGTTTTGCCCTGATGCATAACTATGTGCCCTCTGACATTGCGCCCTCACTGACAGACCTGGCACGCGATGGCTTCTACCAATGTCTGGCTCAGTCGGGAGTGCAGCTGCAATCGGGGTACCAGCAGGTTGGGGCTAAGAATGCCACGGATTATGAGGTAAAAATGCTACATGTCAACCCCGCAGCCGCTCTTGTTACCACGAAACGAACCGCCTACGACGAGACGGGGCGTATTATCGAATACGCGAGTCACTGTTATGATGCAGCGCAATACGCATATAACAATGCCGTTGGTGACGGCCTAGCATCACCAACGGCATACATCTAATGCTAAAGTAAACTTCGCCTGGATAAAATCCAGGACTTAGCATCCACGCATTCTTTTCTTAGCCATTAATAAGGTAGCTAATAATCATGGTGGGAACAGCAATCCCGGTAGCCAAGCCGGCAACTATGGTCAAAATCGGGTTGGTAAGCAAGCCCCAAAAAGCGACCAAAATGGCAACAGCCAGCAGCATTAGCAGCATCGTGGCCAGTTGCTTCCCGCGCGCCTGATTGCTCGTCGCGAGGTTCTCTACAGAAGCCGTCTTTTCAAGTGTAATCGCGCTCATGCGGTACTCCTTTATTCTCCGGTGCGAAGTCCATCTTGGTGATGCACCTCGCACCACCGTGTACTTTCGCCCCGAGGAGTTTCTCGCTCGCGGCATCTACTACTATACAGCCCTCTTCACTTGAGGTCTAATGGCTGGCGTTTTTGTTACGGTTCATGAGGTACTTTGTTCTGATTTAGCCAAATTCTTTAAACATAAATGTAAACACAATTCACTTTTCGCATCACCTCATGAACGCAAACGCCACCCCCAAAGCGAGCTTCCCAACCCAAAATCCCACCACTAACCAACTCTAGCAACAACGCAACAAAAGGCTGAGTCCGACTCCTCGAACCCAGCCTTTTGCTTGTTTACTGTTGCCTACTGTCTACCTATTGCTTAGAAATCAGTCACCTTGTCACCAGAACGGATGAACTCCTTTTTCATCTCCACCTCGATTTCTTCTATCGAGAGGTTGCTGGTCTCGGGCATCCACTTCCACAACAAGAAAAAGACACCTACGTTAATGACCGCGAAGATAGCGTAGGTCCAACCACCACCAAGGTTGTCAATCAGCAACGGGAACAGCAGCGTCACACAAGCGTTCACGATCCACATAAAGAAAACCGCACTGCCGTTAGCAACGCCACGAACCGGAGCCGGAAACATCTCACCCAGCATCGTCCACACAACCGGACCGTTGGAAGACTGCACAATCAACATGAAAATACCCATCAGCACCAGAATCAGATAAGCCGCAATCGGAGGCGGCACCGTACCCTGGTCCATGTGCGGTTGAATCATAGTCCCAAACAAAACCGCTATAGTACCCAGGGTGACGAACACCGCCGCGACACAGCCCAACAAAATCGTGCGACGCCGCAGTTTGTAAACTAGATAAAGACCCAGCGCCGAGCCACCAACCGACATGACACCGTTGGCTACCTGCGCGGTAATCGCGGCGGTGGTATCCATACCTGCATACTCCAGCACCTTTGGCGCATAGTACATCACCGTATTTACCCCGTTGAGCTGGTTGGAAGCTGCCAACAGCATCCCCACCAGGAACAACCTGCGCACCCAAGGAATGCGGAAAATATCCCCCAGCTTCCCCTTGCGAGCCGTGGAATCTTGTTCGTTATTTTCAACAATTTCCATTACCTCGTCTTCAATCGCGCCGTCACGATGATCACGAACCCGCTTAAGCGCACCGATGGCCTCGATGTACTTATTATTGACCGCATACCACCGCGGTGACTCCGGCATCAAACGCATCAACAGCCACAGGGCGATAGCCGGAACGGTGCAAAGCACGAGCATGTAACGCCAGGTCGAACCGTTACCAGCGTGGACACCGTGATAGACGAGTTGTTCTACAAACGCCTGATACTCATCGGTACCCATAATGTTGTGGAACTTGGTGATGTTAGACCACGGCTGCACCCCAAGCGTGGTCAGAGTGCCCGACGGGTCGGCCTCGACATTTACTTTCGGCCCGCCCTGAACCAGGTTGATAATCGCGTTAAAGATAAATGCAAAAAGTTGTCCAGTTACAATCATGAGCTGGTCAATTGCCACGATTGTACCCCGAATTCGCTTCGGAGCTACCTCGGCCAGATAAACCGGAACCGTGGCAGAGGCACCGCCAACAGCCATACCCAAGATGAACCTAGAGATGTACATTACCACCAGGTTCGGCGAGAATGTACAGGCTAGCGCCCCAATCACAAAGAGGATAGCCAACATAATAATGTTGTGGCGGCGTCCATATTTATCAGATAAACGTCCGCCGAATAGCGCCCCAAACGCCGCACCTACCAGTAGAAAGAAGCCGATAAGGCCTTCCGTGAACGAGCTCAACAGGAAACCATCGGCCTGTACCGGCATGTGCATGTACGGCAAAGCTCCCGAGATAACGCCAGTGTCGTAACCAAACAGGAAGGAACCCAATGTGGCTGTGGCAGCAACCAAAGCAATCCCGCGATGCTTGCCCGACATCGGGGTGTCGGCTGTAAGTTTCGTTACTTCCTGCTTAGAAAGCATTGTTTTTCCTGACATTGTCCCTCCTTATTTACTCGCCAAAGCCCAAGTTGTAGGTCAATGGACCGTCAACGACAGCAACATCATGCCAGCGGCCATCGGCAGCAGAAGCAACGATGGCTTCATCTACTTCTGCTGCTGCCCAACCATCGGCTGTGGATGGACCAAGTTGTTTGTTTTCCAATACGCCAGCTAAGAATTTGTAACATTCAACGGACTTCTGATCATCGAATCCCATTGAGGTGCCCGCACCGGGTTGGAAACGCATAAAATTGGGATAATGTGGGTTGGCCATCGATCGGACATATCCATGCACTTCACCATTGTCCTGGCCAAGACACACCTCAAGGTCGTTGAGCTTCTCGAAATTCCAACGGATTGAACCATCAGTACCGTAAACTTCGATGATGTATTCAGCACGCGGACCGACCGCAACACGGCTGGATTCCAAAGTACCTACGACACCTGCATCAGTACGAATCATAGCAGCAACGTAATCTTCATTTTCGACAGGACGGGTCTCGTCGGAAACCACCCACCCGGTATGACCAACACCTTGCTTAAGCGGGATTGGGCGATTAAGTATAAAGGTGTCAGTGAGAGCCGAAACCGACTTGATTCGATCCGCCAATAGATACTGCACTAGGTCAGCTCCATGGCTCAACAAGTCGCCAACAACACCAGAACCGGCTCGCTTGCGTTCATATCGCCAAGTAAAAGCTCCTTTGGGACTAGATGCATAGTCCGCTAACAACCAGCAACGAACGTTGGTAATGCGTCCGAGTTTGCCTGCAGCGATTAGTCTACGCGCCTCTTCGATGGCGGGAACGTGGCGGTAGTTGAAGCCAACCGATGTCACAATCCCAGCCTCGGCGGCTGCTTGGGCTATCTCCCGAGACTCTACCGCTGACACACCCATCGGTTTTTCAATCCAGAATGGCTTATCGGCCTTGGCCGCAGCAATACCGATTTCGTGGTGCAAAAAGTTCGGTGAACAGATAGAGACTACGTCCACCTCAGGGTTGTTGATAACATCATGGTAGTCGGAAACCGCCTTCTCGAAACCAAGCGCTTCAGTAGCCAGCTTCTGGTTTTCCTCAACGGGGTCACACGCTACAACGAGACGAATGCTCGCGTCTAGTTCGGGGAACTTTTCCGCCATTGTTTTGTAAGCACGAGTATGTAGGCGCCCCATCCAACCTAGAGAAATTACGCCCACACCTATAGTTCTGTTTTTGCTCATGGCTACTCTCTTTCTATATCGACATCCGGCATCAACCATGAAACCGGAACTTAAACAGCGAAGCAATAACGCCAAGCCGCCCTATGTGAGCACAAATTTACCCTTACACCAGCATATTGTCAAGACAGAAAAAGTGAAAATTTGCATTTGTCTGCAATTTACTGCCCAGACGCTACTTTACACCTACTTACTGATCCTTTACAGCTGGGAAGTTACCGCACTAGCGTAACAGGATATGACGGAAATCTAGCAAGCTAAAAACCACTTATGAACAGGAAGTATGCGCTAAATCCAAGAACCACGAAGCCTACCGACGAAAATTGTAACCTCTGGTGTTGTTTTTTGACGTTTAATGTACTAACATATACTTGACATAGCAGGTTACAACAAGAGATACTTGCTGTGGTTAAGGCCAAGGACGGGCGTGCACGAAAGGGACACACCCGCACCTGGTGCAGTTTTGAGCGGCGAGGCTCATCTAACTAGTGAAAGCAGAGAAATGGTAGCTATAAAAGAGATTCCCGAAATTAGAATGTACGAACCGCAACGGATTGCGCAGGCGCTGGAGTCTCGTCAACCGGGCAAACTCAAAACCGGCGAGAGACTCATGATTATTGCCTGCGACCACCCCGCGAGAGGTGCCCTAGGCGCGGGGGGAAACAGTACCGCCATGGCCAGCCGTATTGATGTCCTGGAACGCTGCGTCGAAGCGCTGAGCCGACCTGGAGTTAACGGTTTTCTAGGCACCGCAGACATCATTGAGGATTTAACTCTTCTGGGAGCCCTGGAAGGAAAACTGGTCTACGGCTCCATGAACCGGGTGGGCTTGCAAGGAGCCAAGTTTGAAATGGATGACCAATTCAACTGTTACGACCCCGCCGGGATTGCGGCCGCGCATCTCGATGGCGGTAAAACCCTGACCCGAATCAACCTGGCAGATCCGGCTACCGCCAACACCCTCAAAGCGACTGCTGACGTGGTCAATGCCATGTCCCAGCAACACCTGGTTACAATGATTGAGCCGTTTATGTCCAACTGGGTTAACGGCTCAATTGTCAATGACCTAACCCCCGAGGCGGTGATTAAATCCATGGCTATCGCCTCTGGGCTGGGACGCAGTTCCGCGTACACTTGGCTAAAGCTGCCCTGTGTGGATGACATGGAACGGGTCATGGAGGCATCGACCCTGCCATCACTCATCCTAGGTGGCGAGGTATCAAAAGATGCCGACGCGGCTTTAGAAAAGTGGCGAATCGCCTTGCAACAACCGAATGTTTTCGGCCTGGTAATTGGTCGTTCCCTCCTGTTCCCAGCCGACAACGACGTGGCAAAAGCCGTCGATAACACTGTGGGGTTACTATGAGTGACAATGAAAAATATGTGGTCAAGGCCGGAAGCACCGCCACTGGTAAATTTCAAACCTCGATTTCTGCCCAACGAGCCGGATGGACATGGTGCTCACTGCGCGTACTAGCTTTACAAAAAGATGAAAACCAACACATCGACACCGGCGAGGAAGAAATGCTGGTGCTTCCTTTTGAGGGCGCAGCAAAAATCCAGATTGCTGGCGAAAGTTTTGAACTAAGAGGACGGGAATCTGTCTGGACAGGTGTCACTGATTACCTCTATGTTCCACGTCACACTGAATTCACGCTCACTGCCACTCATGAAGGCCGTTTTGCCCTCCCGGCGACCAAGGCGACCAAAGATTTTCCCCTGCGCTACTGTCCTGCGGCGGAAGTAAACTGCGGGATTCGCGGTTCCGGTAACTGGACCCGGCAAGTCAACAACTACGCCCTTGGTAACACCTTAGAGACCTCGCACCTGCTAGTCACCGAAGTACTCACCCCTGGGGGGAACTGGTCGAGCTATCCCCCACACAAACACGATGAACACACCGACACCGAGCGGGTTTTGGAGGAGATCTATTATTACGAAATCCGCGAAGGTGGCCTGGCTGACAGTGCCCAGAAAACCGCTGGTTTCGGTTTACAGCGGATTTACGATTCCCCCAGTCACCCCATTGATGTGTGTACCGAAGTTCGTTCGGGGGACACAGTGCTGGTGCCACATGGCTATCACGGTCCTTCTGCGGCCGCACCCGGCTATGACATGTATTACCTGAATGTCATGGGTGGCCCCGCCGAGGATTCGGTGTGGTTGATGAGCGATGATCCGATTCATACCTGGATGCGTCAGGCGTGGGAAGGCCTTGAGATTGACACCCGGGTTCCTTTCTTTCCAATCAACAAATCAGAGGTGAAATAATGACCAACGTAGAAACAGTACGTTTGACAGTAGGCCAGGCCATCGTTCGTTTCCTGGTGAACCAATATATTGAACATGACGGGCAAGAGCACCGCTTCGTCTCCGGGGCTTTCGGTATCTTCGGACACGGCAATGTGTGCGGTATCGGTCAGGCAATACTTCAAAACGAAATCGACCCGGAACCAGACGGCGGTTCCTTACCCTATATCATGCCCCGTAACGAGCAGGGTATGGTCAACGCAGCTGCCGCTTATGCCAAGGCCACTAACCGGCAGCGCATTTATATGTGTACTTCTTCGATTGGCCCGGGTGCGCTCAACATGGTGACAGGTGCAGCTTTGGCCACAACAAACCGTTTGCCGGTACTGTTGTTCCCCGGTGATATTTTCGCCACCCGCACTCCCGATCCGGTATTGCAGCAGGTAGAAAACGCTCAGACCCTTGACATCTCGGTAAACGATGCGTTCCGCCCGGTCAGCGTGTTCTTTGACCGCATTAACCGTCCCGAACAGCTGATTCCATCCCTGATGCAGGCTTTCCGCGCTTTGACCGACCCGGCGGATACCGGGGCAGTCACCTTGGCGCTGCCCCAAGATGTCCAGGCCGAAGCCTTCGATTTCCCGGTCAAGGCGTTCATGAGGCGCGTGTGGCATATTCGCCGTTCCCCCCTGGATCGGGCTTCCCTGAATCGGGCAGTTGCGGCCATTAAAGCCGCGAAGCAACCCCTGATTGTGGCCGGCGGGGGCGTGAAATACTCCGAGGCCTCCCAGGCGCTACGCGATTTCGCCGCTGCCACCGGAATACCAGTTTCTGACACCCAAGCAGGTAAAGGCGCTATCAACTTCGACCACCCTCAGGCCGTGGGAGGGGTGGGTTCCACCGGATGCGACAGCGCTAATCACCTGGCTGACGAGGCGGATTTGATTATTGGGGTGGGCACGCGCTATTCGGACTTCACCACGGCATCACGCACTGCGTTCAAGAACCCGGACGTTTCCTTTGTCAATATCAATGTCAAAGCATTTGATGCCATTAAAAATGCCGGAGAAATGCTGGTCGCTGATGCCCGTGAAGCCCTGACCGACTTGACGAAAGCCTTGGAGGGCTGGCACGTCTGCGACGAATACACCCAGAAAATCACCCAGGAAAAGGCTGCCTGGGAGAAAGTTACCCGCGAGCTCTATCATCTAGACCACAAGCCCTTGCCTTCCCAGCTCGAAGTCTTTGGTGCCTTGAATGAAATGATGGATGACGACGATATTGTCATCAACGCCGCCGGCTCCATGCCGGGTGACCTGCAGGCATTGTGGCAAGCCAAGAATCCCAAGCAGTACCACGTGGAATACGCTTTCTCCACTATGGGATACGAGATTCCCGCCGGAATGGGGGTGAAACTGGCGTACCCCGAATCGGAAGTGGTTTCAATTGTGGGTGATGGTACCTATCAGATGCTGCCGATGGAACTGGCCACTGTGGTACAGGAACGTCTGAAAGTAATCTATGTACTGTTGCAAAACCACGGTTTCGCTTCCATCGGAGCTTTGTCTGAATCCCATGGTTCCCAACGTTTCGGTACCCGCTACACCATGGGTGGTGGAGCGGCGCACAATGAACCGGGTGAATATATTCCGGTAGATATCGCCAAGAACGCGCAGTCTTGGGGGCTAGACGTGCTGTGCGTATCCACTATGGATGAATTCCGGGAAGCCTTCCGTAAGGCTAAGGCTTCCGACCGAGCCACCATGATTCACATTGAAACGGATTTGTATGGCCCGAATCCACCCAGCTCCAGCTGGTGGGATGTGGCAGTAGCCGAGGTTTCTCGTCTTGATTCCACCCAGCAAGCTCGGAAAGAATATGAGAAGAAAAAGGCTATCCAACGCTTGTATCTGTAGGGTAAGGCTCTAGCAGGATGAACATCTGTGGTGGGAATGTAGTACGTTCCCACCACAGATTGTGTTAACCGAATGAAGAATAGCTATATCCTCGCGTCTTTGAAGGCTAGGCGCTTTCGGCCTGGCGTGCCGCGAGTTTCGCGGCAGCGGCATCGAGAATTTTTTGGCAGTGCCCCGCCAAGGCCTCGCCCCGATCCCACAGTTGCATCGTGTCCTCCAGGGGCGCCTCGGGGTTTTCCAGGCCTTGTACCACCCCAATCAGCTCCGTGCGAGCCTGTTCGTAAGACATGCCCGCGATATCCGCGAAATCCGGCGCGTCTGCGGCTGTGTCCGGGTTTTTGGCTGCGTCCTTGTCGGTTTGTTTTGCTGCCATGTTATTCCTCCTTTATCAGTTATTTTCGTAAAAAAACTACTGTGCCGTCCCCGCACCCGGGTTCGCACCCACCACCGAAGCCACCAGCGAACCCCGAGCCAAGACAGCCTCCAACAAATCACCTTTCTTTACGGTGGTCGCATCGGTAATCAAGGCCCGTCCGGGAGTGCGCAACACCGCATAGCCGCGCTCCAAAGTGGCACGCGGCGAAATCGCGGTTAAAGTCGCCCGGTCGGCGGCCAAATCCTGTCGGAAAACCGCCAAAATCTCGGCGATTCGCGCGCGCATGATTTCCACGCCGTGGGCAATATCACCGCGACGCTGTTCCAGCGCCGCCCCGGGATTTTGCATCACGGGACGGCTGCGCATAGCCTGCAGCCACTCCAGGCCGGCCGAAACCCGCGTCCCCACCGCCTGGCGCATTTTTTGCCGCCCCCGTTCCATCAATTCCGATTCCGCGACACAGTCCGGCACGATACGTTTAGCGGCATCCGTGGGGGTAGATGCTCGGAAATCCGCCACAAAATCCAGCAAAGGCGTGTCTTCTTCGTGTCCCACCGCCGAGACAATCGGGGTTTGAGCGGCGAAAGCCGCGCGAACCACGCCTTCATCAGAAAACCCCAGCAAATCCTCGAAAGCCCCCCCGCCGCGAGTCACCACAATCACGTCGATATCCGCCACCGTGTCCAGTTCAGCTATGGCTGCCGCAACCTCGCGAGGACAATTCTCGCCCTGTACCGCAACCTCGCGCACTTCGAACTCCATCAAAGGCCACCTTCGCCACACGTTTTCCTTAACATCAGCCTGAGCACGAGCCTTGTGTCCACAAATCAACCCCACCCGGCGCGGTAAAAACGGCAGTTCTTTCTTGTGTTCCCGGGAAAACAAACCCTCCGCTGCGAGGCGCTGTTTCAGTCGTTCCAGCTCCTCTAGCATCCCCCCCATCCCGGCGGGATGAATCTCGGCAGCCATCAGCGACAAATCCCCGGTTTTAGTATAGAAATCCGGTTTGACCTGCATCACTACCCGCGCCCCCGCTTGCATCGCCGGTCCGGCCGCCGCAATCACATTGCCAAAGGCCTTGACCTGCATGGACATGTCAGCCTCCAGGTCTTTGGCGCGAAAGAACGACATCCGGTTGCCCGGACGCTGGTTGTACTCGATGACCTGGGCTTCCACCCAGGTGGGTGCCATCCGGTCAATGTAGTCATCCATTTTCTCGAGCAAAAGCGCCAAAGGCCAGGGGTTATCCCGGGTAGTTTGCAAGGCCCGTGGCGCGAGGAGGCGTTCATTTCTATCTTCCATGTCCTCTACTTTACACACCCGCCACGCCCCAAAAATTCGCTTCGTCGCCAGCCCAATTACTGGGGATATAAGACCAGGTCACATCGTATTTAAGGCGCTTTTTCGGATGGCACCTCGTGCAACGGTAAAAACCTCTGCCACCCCCACCTGCCGCCCCCCGCACTGTACCCACCCGAAAGCTCGGCTAAGATAACACGTGATGGGCAAGGTTTTATTGGCATCCCCGCGCGGGTACTGCGCCGGGGTCGACCGCGCGGTTACCGTGGTGCAACGCGCCTTGGAGCGTTTTGGCGCCCCCGTTTACGTCCGCAAGGAAATCGTGCACAACAAGTTCGTGGTGCGCACGTTAGCGGCGGCCGGAGCGGTTTTCGTTTCCGAACTTCACGAGGTGCCATCCGGATCACGAGTGATTTTCTCGGCTCACGGCGTAGCCCCGGCGGTGTATGCCGAAGCCGAAGCGCGCGGCCTCGAGGTTATTGACGCGACTTGTCCCCTGGTCACCAAGGTACACCGCGAGGCCAAACGCTTCGCCGACCAGGGATACGACATTATCCTGATTGGCCACCAAGGCCACGAGGAAGTCGAGGGCACCCAAGGGGTCGCCCCCGACCGGATTCGGGTGATTGACACGAACCAGGATGTCAGCATTTTGACCGGGAATCAGCCCGAAACCCCGGGGGAAAACCCGGCGCCAAGCCCGAAGGAGCGCCAAGATTTTGGGCTGGCTCCTGGCGAATCTAGCCCAAATCCGGCAAGAAATGTGGTGCCGGGCTCGCAACCCGAACTGGCACCTCATGAATCCGTCAACCACGTCAACCACGAAACTGATGCAACGGGCGAAAAAAACGACGGAACCAGCGGCAAACGCAAAATGGTGTGGCTGTCGCAAACCACCCTGTCAGTAGACCAGACCAATGAAACGGTAGCGCGACTGAAACTACACTTCCCCGGACTGGAAAGCCCCCCTTCGGGCGATATTTGTTTCGCCACGCAAAACCGCCAGGGTGCGGTCAAAGCCATGAGCCCGAAGTGCGACGTAGTGATAGTGGTTGGCTCGGCGAACTCCTCGAATTCGGTGCGCCTGATGGAAGTCGCGCGCGAGGCCGGAGCGGGGGCATCCTACCGGGTCGACGGGGCGGGGGAACTGTGCGCAGACTGGTTCGAGGGCGCCAAAACCGTGGGGTTGACCTCCGGGGCGTCGGTGCCGGAAGTATTGGTAGACGAGGTTTTGCAGTGGCTCGCGGCGCACGGCTTCGACGACGTGGAACCGGTGGAAACCCTTGAGGAAACCACCCGTTTTGCCCTGCCGCGCGACCTGCGCTAACCTCGCGGGGCGCGGCCTGGCGGGGTTCCAACCTGCGCTAACCGTTTGCCACAGGCGCGCCAGGCGGTTTCGTTGCGGATTCATGAGGTGCCAGCCCGTGAACCGGGCACTACTGCGGGCACCACCCAGTTCGAATGATAAATGTCCCCAAGCCACCCGCCAGCCGCTAAGCTGGAGGCATGGCTTTAACAATCGGTATTGCGGGGCTGCCCAATGTCGGCAAGTCCACGATTTTCAACGCGCTAACCCGCGCGAACGTGCTGGCGGCGAACTATCCCTTTGCCACTATTGAACCGAATGTGGGCGTGGTGCCCCTGCCGGACAAGCGCCTGGGCGTGTTGGCGAAAATGTTCAACTCCCAGAAAATCGTGCCCGCCACCGTGTCTTTCGTGGATATCGCTGGGATAGTAAAAGGCGCCTCGAAGGGCGAGGGCCTGGGCAACCAGTTCCTGGCCAATATCCGTGAAGCCGACGCTATCTGCCAGGTGACCAGGGCTTTTACCGACCCCGATGTGGTTCACGTCGAAGGCAAAATCGACCCGGCTAGTGATATCGAAACGATTTCCACCGAGCTGATTTTGGCCGACCTGCAGACCTTGGAAAAAACGATTCCCCGCCTGCGCAAAGAGGTTTCCGGCAAGAAAACCCCCAAAGAAGTGCTGGCCGCCGCCGAACAGTGCGAGAAAATCCTGAATTCCGGGCGCACGCTTTCCTCCGCCATTACCGCCGGGGAACTGGATGGGGAGCTGGTTCGCGAATTCCAGTTGATGACCTCCAAGCCTTTTATTTACGTGTTCAACATGGACGCTAAAGGGCTCGCTGACCAGGCTAAACGCGAGGAACTGGCCGCCTTGGTTGCCCCGGCGGAAGCCGTGTTTTTGGACGGCGCTTTCGAAGCCGAGCTGGTGGAGTTGGACGAGGCCGACGCCCGCGAGATGCTAGCGGATGCGGGACTGCAAGAATCCGGTTTGGATCAGTTGGCGCGTGTAGGATTCGCCACGCTCGGTTTACAAACATTCCTGACCGCCGGGGAAAAGGAATCGCGTGCCTGGACGATTCACCGGGGCTGGACTGCCCCCCAGGCCGCCGGGGTGATTCACACCGATTTCGAACGCGGCTTTATCAAAGCCGACATCATCAGCTATGACGATTTGGTCGAAATCGGTGATTTACATAAGGCTCGGGAACTGGGCAAAATCCGCCAGGAAGGCAAAGACTACGTCATGCAAGACGGGGACGTGGTCGAATTCAAGTTTAACGTGTAGCGGCGGGGTTTCCCGGGTTGGGGCTTTGTTTTCACGCGGCGCCGTTTTTTCGGCTGATTGCTCGCGCTGGTTTTTGAAATGGGTTAAAAGTGTTCATGAGGTGCCATTCCAAATGGCACCTCATGAACCCAACACCCCCTAGTCAACCAGGTAAACCCCGTCAACCAGGTCAACCACCGGGAAACCCCGGCGGTTGCAAACCGAGGCTAGTTCTCGATAATCTTGTCGGCGTTGTCGCCCACACTGACAGAAATCTTGCGCGGCTTGTTTTCTTCGGCAATCGGGATGGTTACGGTCAGCACCCCACCGTTGTAATCGGCCGCAATCGCATCCAGGCTCAGGCCATACCCCAGGGTCAACTGGCGCGCGAAGGTGCCTGAGGGGCGTTCGCGGGTCAGCCACTGGCGGTCGTCTTTGTCGTCCGCCTCGCGCTTAGCGCTGATGGTCAAGGTGCGGTCTTCCACGTCGATATCAATAGACGCGGGATTCACGCCAGGCAAATCCACCTTCGCTACGAATTTGTCTCCATCGCGGTACAGGTCAAGCGGCATTGCGGGTGCCGCCGGGCCATGCGAAGTGTTGAACAGCCGATCTAGTTCTTGGAACGGGTCACGTAAAGTTGTCATTTTTATCATCCTCTCAATTTTGACGGGGCGATTCCCGGGCGGTGTTTCCGCCCGTGATTCCCGGCGTTGCCGCCGGGATTGACCCCGAGCCGGCTTTTCGGATGGCACCTCGTGAACCCAACCAAGTCCGCGTGGCCAACCCGACCAACCGGCGTCTTATCTGACAACATCAATATTAGCACTCTTGACCCAAGAGTGCTAGCTAAACTTGATATGAAGTGGCTCAAGTTTTACGGACGTTATGTTAGGCTCCTGGTCACAACTCTGATCGGCTAGCCGATTTACGAAAATATCTAAAAAACAAACCCCGCGAACATTTATAGAGCTACAATAGGAGCGCATTCAAGTCATGCACATTAAAGTTCTGTGGCTCTTTTGCGTATTCAAAAACAACAAGTGCCCAGAACTCAACATAATTCCACGCAAGGGATACTAAACATGAATAAGATTCGTAAAATTTTTACGCTTTTATGCACCGCGTCACTATGTCTCTCCCTGACCGCCTGCGCCGGGAAAGCAAACCACGCCGTAGACTCATTCGACACGTCCACCATCCCCGAAGACAAAGAAATTTCATCCCTAGTCCCTGCCAAAAACAAAGAACTCCTGAAAGTCGCCATCGACTCCCCCTACATTCCGGCCGGATTCTTTGACGATAAAAACCAAGCAACCGGTTACGAAGTGGATGTAGTAAGAGCCCTAGCCCGAGTTTTGGGTATCAAGAACGTCCAATTCAGCGACGTCGACTTCGACTCGATCCTCTCCCAAGTAGACAACGGAACCTATGACATGGCCGCCGCCGCCATGACCGTGAAAAAATCCCGCATGCGAGACTTGAACATGGTAGCATATATTCAGTCTGGGTTCATCTACGGAACTCAAAAAAACAACCCCAAAAATTTTGACTACGGCGACCCCTGCGGATTCACCATCGCCGCCAAATCAAACACCTCCCAAGAAGAACAACTGCACGATTTAAGCGAAACCTGTAAAGAAACCGGGAAAAACGCCATAAAAATCGTCGCCGACAAAGACCAAGACAAACTCATCAACGAAGTAGCAAACGGCAGCATAGACGCCATTATCGGAGAAAGCGCAATCATCAAGTACGCCGAAACCAGAAACAAAAACTTCGCCTCCGTCGGCGAATCCTTCCAAATGGCTCCGCAAGGCCTCGCCACCGCTAAAAACAATGAACCTCTAGCGAAAGCCACCCAAGCCGGACTGCAAAAACTCATGGATCAAGGAATCCTCAAACAAGTCATGGCACCCTGGGGCGTGGAATCATTCGCTTTGAACTACGCCACCCTAAACCCGCCAATTGCCTAACAAGGAGTGAAAAAATGCGATTCTCTTTCATGGTAAAAATGACCATAACCTCTGTCATAGTCCTGGCGCTGGTGGGTCTCGGAGTTCAAATCAGCTCCATTTTCGCCTCCAAAACCGTAAACGCGGCACAACACCAATCCGCCGAACGCGAAATCGGCATCGCCACCCTCAAATCAGCCTCAGTGGAACTAACCGACACCTCCCGTGTCTACGTAGTCTCCGGTCTGTCGGAAGCACTTTCGACCTATTTCAACCAAAAATACGTCTTGAAAGACCGCGAATACGGCGAAAAACTCATCAAAGAGAATGGCGGCTCCCCCCAACTCCTCGACTTGATTAACAAATCAAAAGAAGCCACCAAGCAAACCGACCAAGACGAACTGCACGCCATGGCGCTAGCTGCCCTCTCTCGCGGCGAAGATTTTTCCACCCTCCCTCCGGATATGGAAAACTACAACTTCACCCCCGAAGAAAAAAATCTAGACGCCGCAAAACAACAAAAACTCGCCTCCGACCTAGTGTTCGGCCAATCCTATGCGAACGCCAAACGCGCCGTGGACTCACCCCTAAACAATCTCAACACCATAGAATCCGGGATGGGCTCCCAAGGCCAGAATCAAATCACGCAAGCCACCTTTTTTCAAAACCTGACCATTTACGCCCTGATTGCTGTGTTCACCCTCCTAGCGTTGGGAATGCTCGTATTCCTCTTTACGGTACTTCGTCGGGTAAACCGCCCGCTTTCGGGGCACACCTCGGCGCTGCGTAACCACGATCCCTATGATTTGAACTTCCAACTCAACGATAAACGTGGCGTGCCGGAAATGCGGGAACTCGCCCAAGCCTTTAATGGTCAAAACCAACAGGTTAACTCGCTAATCGACTCGGTGGGTGAAACCGCCGCCTTCCTGAACGAACACGCCGGGGGCTTGAGCGAAACCGCCGCCGAACTGGATAAAACCGCCGCGCTAACCCAGGAGCAAGCCGAGCAAACCAATGCGCAAGCCCAGCAGCTCGCCAGCAATATGGGCACCCTAAACGTGGCGATGGAGGAAATGCAGCAAGCGATTCGCCAAATCTCCGAGTCCGCGAATTCGGCTTCCATGGTTGCCGCCGAGGCTGTCACTACGGTGGGTCAAGCCAGCGAGGTCATCACTACTCTCGAGGCTTCCTCCCAAGGAATTGGCGAGATTACCCAGTCGATTACTTCGATTGCGGAACAAACGAACCTGTTGGCGCTAAACGCCACCATCGAGGCGGCGCGTGCCGGGGATGCCGGCAAAGGCTTCGCGGTGGTCGCCGGGGAAGTCAAAGACCTGGCCGCGCAAACCGCCAATGCAACTGCCGATATCACCCAGCGGGTAGCCTCTATCCAGGAAGACTCCGCTAAAGCCACCGAGGCCATCGCCCAAATCTCGGAGATTATCGAGCGCATCAACGATTCGCAAACCACCATCGCCTCGGCCGTAGAACAGCAAACCGCCACCACCAACGAAATGTCGGCGGTGGTACAAGGCGCTGCGGGCACCACCCAACAAATCGTTGGTGCCATCGGCAGCGTCTCGGAGAGTGCTCAACAAAGCGCGGCGGGGGCTCGCTCCACCCTCGAGGCCGGCCAGGCGGTCGCGCAGTCCTCGCAAGGACTCACCGACTTGGTTTCGCCCTACCACCGATAGGGTGGTGCGGATTCATGAGGTGCTTGTCGCTCGACGCTCTGGGGTGGCACGAGCGCCTCGCTAGATATCCAGGAACTGCTGTAGCCAGGCGTGCTGCTTGTAGCGGTGTGTCAAACCCACCCCCTGGTGTTTGGCGAATTCATAGACCTCTACCGATTTATCGCCCGCCCACTGATTGATAATCGAGTACGTGCAAGACGGCGGCACGTATTCGTCTTGCAGCGACACCGAAAAGTAGCACGGTGTGGCGGCCAGGCGCGCGAAATTCACTGCGTCGAAATACGCCAGAGTCTCGCGTACCGCCTCTATCCGCTGTGGTTTCACCCGCAGATACCGAGCCAATTCGTAGTACGGCACTGTGTCAGTGAGCATCGCCCCACGTAACAGATTCCCCAGGAAGGCCACATCCGCCAGTCCCGCGCGCACCTGCGGATGCCACGCACTAGTGATAGCTGCAAGCCCCCCACCTTGAGAGGCACCCGCACAAAACACGCGCTTAGAATCAACAAAAGGCAAGGTCAACACCCCGTCCACCGCCCGGATTGCGTCTGTTATCAGGCGGCGGTAATAATACGTCTCGCGCGACTCAATGCCGTTAGTGAAGAACCCCAAAGCATGCGGGCTCACCGGATACGGGTCGGGGGTGTCCCCGCCGCTGCCCCAATCCCCGCCTTGGCCGCGGGTATCCATCAAAAAATGCACAAAGCCGCTCGAGGGCCAGAAAGGTTCCTCGCCAGGCAGGCCACGACCCCCACCATAGCCGCGATACTCGACAATTACGGGTTGCGGGTCGGCCTGGGTGAACCCGGGCTTCCCCGCCAGCCAGCCTTTGATGGAATCGCCGTTAAATCCCGGGAAAGTCACATCATAGTATTCCAGGGTCTCCAGTGGGGTCGGGGTTGGTTCCAGGCTCATCCCAGCGGGGGTCTCGCGCGCTTGCGCCAAGGTTTTATCCCAAAAATCCTTGAAATCCTGGGGTTGTTTCACATCGGGTTCAAAAACCTGCAATTCTTCGAGCGGCAAATCGGTCAGCATCAAAATCCTTTCCACGCAGCGGCTAGGGGAATTCTAGCAGCGTTACTGCGGGTCGAGACCACGAACACATAAGCAAATTCTCACCGATTCTCAATAACAAAACTCAAGGTCACAGGGTTATCTCGAGGTCGAGATAACCGGATTTCGGGCTATATGTAAGCTTGTCAAGTTTTTTAAGTGGGGTTTGGTTTGTTAGTTTGTTTTGAACCTTTCGGGGTAGTTTAGGGCTAGTTCTTGTAGTACTTTCGGCCAGTTACTTACTGTTCGACCTTCGAGACGGGATAAACCGCTCCCAAGCAATTTCCCACCCCCTCACCGACGCGGGATACTTCCTTCCCAACTCCAAATCTGTGAAGCCCTGCTGGCCACCGGAGGGCTTGCTGGCTAAATTTCCACGGAATATGAGAAAGCTCGCATCTAGTGACAGTGCTGGTGGTATCGAATAGCACCTCATGAAACCGGTAAAGCGACCAGCGCTATCTCGGCAAAGTACTTGGTGACAGCTCGGCAAACCAACCGATAAGTTCCCGGCAAAACGACCGATAAGTTTCCGGCAAATCGACCGATAGACTGATAAAATGCCGGTATGCTCACGAAAATTCCTGGCGCTCCCGAGGACTATCTACCCCGGTATTTAGACGAAGAACTACGGGAATTGTTCCCGCAGCTGCCCGCGATTGCGATTGACGGCGCCAAGGGCGTAGGGAAAACCGAAACCGCACAGCGGTGGGTAGAGCATGTACTGGCTTTGGATAATCCCGAGGTGGGACAACTCATCGCCGCCGATACCGTAAACCAGCTGACTAAATACGCAACAACCTGCATAGATGAATGGCAGAAATACCCACCCGTGTGGGACGCGGTACGCCGCCTCGTGGATCAACAAACACTCAACAGGTTCCTGCTAACCGGCAGCGCCACGCCCGTTTCCGGGGTGGACACACACAGCGGAGCGGGACGTATCGCTTCGCTGCGACTGCGCCCCTTGAGCCTGGCCGAGCGTCCCAGCACCAGCCCCAGCGTGTTCATTAGCCGCTTGTTCTTAGGCGACGCGGAAATATCCGGGGAAACCAATTTTGGACTCCTGGCTTATGCCCAGGCTATCTGTGAGACCGGGATGCCCCAGATTTTCCGCGCCTCCCCGCGCGCCCGACGGATTTTGATAGATGGCTATATTCAGCGCATTATCGACCATGACATCCCCGAACAAGGCGTGTTGATGCGTAAACCCCAAAATCTTAGAGCCTGGATGAGTGCCTACGCCGCCGCATCCTCAACCACCGCCAGCTACTCTGCCATTTTGGGTGCCGCTAGTCCCGGAGAGCCCGATAAACCTGCGAAAAGCACCACCCAGAATATTCGCGAGTTGTTGACCCAACTGTGGATTCTCGATCCGGTACCCGGTTGGGCACCGACTGGAACGTCCCTGAAACGACTCACTTTCGGACCCAAGCATCAACTATTTGACCCCGGTATCGCCGCTGCTCTGACGGGAGCCACCCCCGAAACACTGCTCAGTGGCAACCCCGGCAGTATGGAAACCTTCGGGCAGCTCTTTGAGGCACTGGCTACTTTAACTGTGCGTGCGGCCGGACAAGCCGCTGAAGCCAAATGCTACCACCTGCGCACCCGCGCCGGGGAACACGAAATCGACCTGATTTTGGAGCGCTACGATGGGAAAGTCATTGCCTTCGAGGTCAAATTAGCCACCACCGTGAGTGAAAACGACCTGAAGCACCTGCACTGGCTGGGCGAACAAATCGGAAAACGGCTGGTCGAACGCATCGTAATCACCACCGGACAGTTCGCATTCCGCCGCCCCGACGGCATCGCCATCGTCCCACTCGCTCTGCTGGGGTAACGCTAAGATACCTTTGTACGAAAGTTAACCGCCAAGGGTCGCTCTGCCTGTCGGAGTATTCGCAATCGCTGCGCGATTGCGTACCCCTTAGCCGAAGCGGCAAATACCAGCACGCTTCAGGCTCTGACCGAGGTGTGAGTGTTGGATTTTATAGGTGCCATCCGGGGGCTGCGGGCGAAGCTTTTAATTGTAAGCAAGTCCACATTACAAATTTGTGCCCAAACCTGCGCAAGCACCTCATGAACCCCAAAGTGCCGCGCACCCGCTAAACGCAAAATTTGCGGATAATTTGCAAAAAATGCAAATAAGTATTGTAGACTTTGAGTTGTGCTGCTATCTTTCACCGTTGAAAACTACAAGGGGTTCGCAACCCGCTCCACTTTAAGCATGTCGGATGCTGTTTTGGAACGGCGAAGAACTCCTCCCAAGGGCGATTCATGGGCGGAACACACGCAGCGTGTCGCGGGAATCTTCGGAAGTAACGCTTCGGGGAAAACTACTTTCTTAGAGGCATTAGCTCTGTTAATCAGGTCAATCCGAGACGCACACCGGTCTCCATCTGAACTTCACCAACCGAATAGACTGTTTCCCGAGTTGAATCCCCAGCCTACATGCTACGAACTAGAGGTGGTTCTCGATGACGTGAGGTGGAGATACCAGGTAGCAGTTGATAGCTCCGGCGTCCAGGAAGAAACCCTTACCAGGTGGCGAAAGTCGCGACCAGTGAAACTGATTGAGAGATTCGGTTCCAAGGGTATTGTTGCGGGTGTCCCCGACCTTTTACTGGAAAAAATTGGCGTCAATCCGGATGTACTTTTCATTAATCTGGCTCGGATGTTCAAATCTGAGGCGGTCATGGAGTTCGTAAATGGTTTAGCTAGATTCCTGTTTATCTGGCCCGATGAGGTGGACAAAATGGTTCGGCATAACTGGTTGACCAATGTGCTACTCGGCGACAGAAGCTGGGTCAAGCTGGCGGTAGAGACTTTGAAGCTAGCCGACCTGGGGATAAGCGGAATCTCAGTTGATGAGCATCAGGTGCCGGCTAAATACATAGAAATCGCTAACGCGGTTAGCAAGATTTTAAGGGGAGGTGCCGAACTCGGAGAGACCGGAGAAATCGGTGAACTTCCCGAAGAGGAACTGGAACAGATTGCGAAAAGTATCGTGTTGCAGCATGTTGCCCCAGCTGATGGCGAGACGGTTAGTTTCAACCTGGTCGACGAATCCAGAGGCACTATTTCCTGGCTGAACACCGCGATTCCAGCTATATATGGTTTGAAAAAGGGAGCTGTCGTGGTCTGCGATGAACTCGATGAATCGCTGCATCCTGTTTTGGTGCGGGAATTGGTGGAACTATTTAAGAATGAAGCGATTAATGCTAAAGGTGCCCAGCTTATTTTCAACACCCATGATGTGACGTTGTTGGATAGGTATCCCGATTCTGCCTTGGCGCCTCATGAAACGTGGTTTACCGAGAAAAGCGCAGGTGAGGGCTGTGTACTGTACCAAATCGATAAAGGAATTCGAAAAGAATCAAATCTGGCCAAGCAATACTTCCAAGGCGCATTCGGGAGCGTTCCCAACATCAACACTGCCGATTTGTACGAGGTCTTGACAGATGGCTAGGAGACATTCACGTAGTGCCAGACCTACGTTCCTGATTGTCACCAATGGAGAGGTTACCGAGAGGCAGTACTTTGAGCACTTTAGAAGATCTGTTCCCAGCCTGCGGATTAAGACGATTAAAGGAGCCTCGCCTAAACAAGTAGTAGAAGCCGCCAACAAGTTTTCCCGCGAGGCCAAAAGAGAAGGTGCCCAGTACACCAAAGTTTGGGCCGTTTTCGACCAAGACAATTTCGGAAAAGAAATCAAAGACTTGAGGCAATCGCGACAGTCGTGCGTGCTGATTACTTCGATTCCATGCTTTGAGGTTTGGCTGATTTGGCACTTTGAGGATATGGGTGGTGCACCAGAGACAAAGCAAGTCCAAGACAGGTGGGAAAAGGTTATAGGAAAGTATCTGGCTGTGAATAGTAAACGGGCGCAAACTGCGAAAGCTCGCAAGCAGATTCCGGGTGACTTTCCCTACGATAAATGGTCAGAAGCTCACCAACGTTACCAAAGACTGAACGGAGAAGAAATTTCTGCCCCAATCGGTGACATTCTCATGGAATTACGCAATGTATAACAGACACTGGCGATTTTGGATAGCCATGCACTCGCCGCACCCTCTACAATTTTGAGCCAGCGCCTCATGGATGCGGGGGTGATAGCGGAAAGCGATTATGGCAACGTGGACTTCATGACCTGAGTTGCACATATTTGTAGCATATGGTGGGTTTTCTGGCTGTTTGTGCTGGTGGCGGGGTTTTGGGGTGGTGGTTTTGGGTCACTCCGTTATGGGTTAGTGTTGTGGCGGGTACAGCCTCGACGAGACGTGGCATCCAACAGTCGGTCAAGCAACTCATCACTGAAAAACTCACGACGCAACTCACCCGCCGCGCCCTCCACCGCCACAACAGCAGCCTTATCATCAACAGCACTCATAGACATAATCAGCATCCTTTCATCTCACCCACCACTTACACAATCTATTTGACACCCTCTCATCGCTCGTATAACGAACTGTGGCACGTGGAGCAGTCCTTGACGCATATCCAAAACCGATTTGCGTGCCAGGCCGATTTTCCACCGGCAACGCGACGCTATCGACGCGCATCTGACTGTGGTCATGGCCGTTTTGGCAGTCTCCCGCTATTTGTACCAAAAGACCGGAATCACCACCAAGAAACTCGTGCGGAAACTCGGGCCAATCTGCAGAACACTAGCCAGAATCGGTAACACAGAAATCCCGATAGACGACCCCATACCAGACGAAATCCAACAAATCCTGCAGAAAATCCCCTTCAACCCCCACACCTAAAATGGGTCACTCCAATTGTGCAACTCAGGTCTGATATGTTCTTGAATGGACACTGGTATCGTCATTCCTTTCCTTCCTGACTAATAGAAAAAATCATTCATCAGGAACCTAAGCCACGAACGAGCCAGTGTCCCCCACAACACGAGGAAACACCCAAACCCGCCAGCCCCTAAAACTGAGCCACCAAGTAGCTCAATTCCAACCGCTCAAACGGCTCACTTTTATTTGACCACACACAACCATCCACGACCTACGCCACACCGCCATCTGTATCTGGCTAGCCGCTGGAATAGACCTCGCCACCGTAAGAGCCTGGGCCGGACACGCCGACCTCACCACCACATCACGCTACACCCACTGGCTAGGAACCAAAGCCGACCAAACCTCCCTAGCCACACTCAACCAAGTCATCCAAAACACCACCAGCCCCAGCCCCGTCACCAGCATCAGCGCAGTAAACGGGGGTACGCACGGGGTACGCGAAAAATGAAACACGACCATGTAACACAAAATCAAACAGGCTACCACCTGGGAAAACAAACAGTCGGGGTACCTGCAATCGCTGCGCGATTGCGTACCCAACCCACAACAAGAATTCAAAGAAAAAAGCCGGGGTACCTGCAATCGCTGCGCGATTGCGTACCCAACCCACAACAAGAATTCAAAGAAAAAAGCCGGGGTACCTGCAATCGCTGCGCGATTGCGTACCCAACCCACAACAAGAATTCAAAGAAAAAAATCGGGGTACCTGCAATCGCTGCGCGATTGCGTACCCAACCCACAACAAGAATTCAAAGAAAAAAGCCGGGGTACCTGCAATCGCTGCGCGATTGCGTACCCAACCCACAACAAGAATTCAAAGAAAAAAGCCGGGGTACCTGCAATCGCTGCGCGATTGCGTACCCAACCCACAACAAGAATTCAAAGAAAAAAATCGGGGTACCTGCAATCGCTGCGCGATTGCGTACCCCTCCCTCGCTCGCATCACAAACTCGAAGGCTTCGCCTTCGGTTTGGATGCTCGCTCGGTCGGGGTGGCGGGATTTGAACCCGCGGCCTCTTCGTCCCGAACGAAGCACGCTACCAAGCTGCGCTACACCCCGTGTGTAACTCTTCGAGTATAACGGCAAGCCGCCATTTTTGGAAACTCACCACATACGTGGCAAAAAAGAGTGAGTATCGTGGTTTTGCGGGGAAGAATCCCCGCAAAACCACATTTCTTCACTGATTTCTGCCACACTCCACCAAAAACGCGGCCGGCGGACAAAACACGCGCCACGGCGTAAACGGCGAAGTCCCCAGCCCAGGACTCACACTCACCCGCATCGCACCGGGTTCCATCACCCGGCTTGGCTGTCCGTCAACCCAAGAAAACACCCCCGAGGCAAAACGCGACCCTAAATCACAGTTCGTCACCAAGGCACGTCCCCCTGGCCAACACACCTGACCCCCATGCGTATGCCCACAAAACACCACATCCGCGCCCGCCGCCTCGAAAGCATCCAAAACCCGCGCATAAGGCGCATGAGCCAAACCAATCCGCAATCGCGCACGATTCCCGGGCGACTCGCCCTCCCGCCCGGCGCTGGAATTCCCGATGGCACCTAATGAATCCGCCCGAAGCGACACCCCACCAGCCGCACCCGCACCCGGAAACCCCGGGAAAACATCGCGACCGATATGCGGATCGTCGACCCCCGCCAAAGCCACCCGCCACCCCGCCGCCGATACCTCCGTCTGGCGGTTATTCACATCCACCCACGGGGAATCCGCCAGGAAATCGCGAAATACCCGACCAAAATCCCCGGAGCCCCCCTGACTTCCGGTTCGCTCAGACCGCGAAACCCGCCGCGAAACCCGCCGCGCGTCACTCCACATACCCGCGCGCGCCGAACCAGCCGAACCAGCCGAGCCAGCCGCCGCGAAACACCGACCGGATCCACGCAATCCAGCGAGCCGCCCAGCCACGCCCTTTACCAGGTATCCCAAGGGATTCCCCGCCCGGTTTGCGTAATAATCATGAGCCCCAAACACGTACGCCCCCGGAACCCCGCTGGCCACCAGCGGCGCGAAAGCCCGCGTGGCCAGGTGCGCGTCGCCAAAACTGGTGGCCAACATATCCCCGGTCAACACGACGAAGTCAAAATCCTGGCCGGCGCGAGTCGCCAAACGACGCAGCCACGCCGTTAAATCCTCGCGCCCACGATACAAATGCGTGTCACTCAAGTGCAAAATCCGCAGCGGAGGCACCGCCCCGGGGGTCGACTCAGTCGCCGCTGTGCCACCGTCCACCGCGTCGCGCGTAGGATTCGGGGATGGAAAAGCCGATGTTTGCGCCGAATTCATGAGGCGCGAGCCGCAAACCCGGGCGGGAACCTGGAATCGAACCAACTGATAGTCATGGGAAGCTCGCTCAGCTGCCCAGGCTGCTGTGCCTGCGGCTATGCCACCAAGCGCTACCCACTGTCCTAAGGCCATAACTTCCCTCTCTGTCTATGCCGGAACTTCCCTAGGCCACGTTCGCAACCGCAGTGACGGCCACGACTGGCCGCCACTGTCACTACTTTAGAAAAGTTACCATTTGATAAGTATCCGTTTTCATTGCGTCGCCCCGCCGGGTGCCGGAGCCGGCGCGGGAGGAGCCGGGTTGCCGCCCGGGTTCGTGGAATCCCCCGAACCGCCGGGGCTCGTGGCATTTCCGCTACCGCCGTCCGCGCCACCATTCGTGCCGCCATTCGCGCCACCATTCGTGCCACCATTCGCGCCACCACCAGGTTGAGCGGGGGTAGTCGGATTGTCGGCACCATTACCCCCGGCGTTGCCAGAACCACCGTTATGTAATCCCCCGCGGCCGTTTCCTCCCGGGGCACCCGGGGCACCCGGGGCACCCGGGGCTCCCGGGGCACCCGGGGTCGGAGTGCTGACATTCGGAGTGGGCTTGATGGTAGCATCAGAATCCGTCACTTTCGCAAAGGCACGTCCCCCTCCCAAACTCACCTGAGGTAATGGGGCGACTGGCACGCCATTCAAAGCGCCATTCATGAACGTCGCCCAGGCTGGAGCCGCCAGGGACGCACCGAAAAACGAGCCGTAATAGCGTCCCCCGATAACCTGGTGACCCACCGGAATATTACCGTTAGAATGCCCCACCCAGATGGCGGCCGACAGCTGCGGGACGAAACCCGCGCACCAAGTATTGTCGTTCACGTCGGTGGTGCCGGTTTTACCCGCCGCCGGGCGGGAAATCGCGGCGGTGGAACCCGGTCCTCTGCGCAGTGCCCCTTGCAGGGTAACAGCCACCTTGTCGGCCACATCCGGGGTTAACACTTGGTGGCAGTTCGCGGTGGGCACATCGTAGGATTTCCCGGTGGAATCCGTCACTGAGGTGATGCCTACCGGCGAACAAAACACCCCGTGGGACGCGAAAGTCGCATAGGCATTCGCCATCTGCAGCGGGGTGGCGTTACCCGCCCCAATCACAAAAGCCGGGTTGGGGGTCAGCGGTGTCCCGTTAGGCTTGGTAACACCCAATTTTGCGGCAGTATTCGCAATATCGCACAAATCCATTTTGGAGGCCATATCGATAAACACCCCGTTGACTGAGTACGCGGTACCACTCTCCACGGTCATCGCACCGCGCTTGAGTTCGCCGGTTTCCGAAAAGGAATAGTCCACCGCCAGTTCCGGAGCACAAGAGATATTCCATTCGTGTCGCGGCACCAGGTAGCGACCGCCAACCACATCCAGCCCGCCGTGGCCTTCTTGGTACCACTGGGTGAGGGTAAAGACCTTGAAGGTTGACCCGGTAGGGAAACCCGCATTACCCCCGTGGTTGTAATCGGCATTATACGAAGTCTCGGTCACCCCGTTATTACCGGGTTCAACCCCAAAATTGGTGTTTTGCGCCATCGCTAGAATTTTGCCGGTTCCCGGTTGAACGCTGGACAGTGCAATCTTGACATCCGAGGGGTCGCCTACGGGGATACGCCCGGTTATTGCGTCAAAAGCGGCTTGTTGGGTTTTGGGATCCAGGGTGGTTTTAATCTCTAACCCCCCGCGCAACAGCAAACGTTGGCGTTCGGCGTAGGTCGCTCCGAATTCCGGCGAAGACAGAATCTCGCCCACCACCCAGGAACAAAAATACGCCGCGTTGCCGGCCAGACCGCAGCCTTGCTGGGCATTCGAGACTTTCAACAGTTTCGCTATGGGGAATGCGGCCGCTTGGTCACGTTGCGCGGCGGTGATATATCCGTCGCGCACCATCGCCGCTAAAACCGCGTGTTGGCGTAGGGTGGCGGATTTCGGGTTGGTTACGGGGTCGTGTCCATTAGGTGATTGCGGAATTCCAGCTAAAAGCGTGGCTTCAGCCAAAGAAAGGTCTTTAGCGGATTTCGAGAAATAATGTCGCGAGGCGGCTTCCACCCCGTAGACCGACGGTCCGAACTGGGCGATGTTGAGGTAGCCTTCCAGGATGTCAGATTTCGACATTTTTTGTTCCAGGGACAGTGCTAGTTTGGCTTCCCGCGCCTTGCGTTCAATGGTGGTCTCGGAGGCGGCATCAATCATATCCGGGTCGCCAGCAGCCCGGCCTTGTTCTATCAGCAGGTTTTTCACATACTGCTGGGTCAAGGTAGAGGCTCCCTGCAGGTTGTTGCCTGCCAGATTCGACAACAGCGCACGGCTCATGCCCTCAATATCCACCCCGCGGTGTTCCAGGAAGCGGCGATCTTCGATGGCCACCACGGCTTGTTGCAGGGTACGCGCCACGTCCTTCAACGGCACCGCTATCCGGTTTTCCGCGAAAAATTCAGCGATTTGAGTGCCGTCGGCAGCGGTGATAATGGATTTCATCGAAGGCTGCGAAGCCGTGAAATCACTGGGTAAATCGTCGAAGGATTGCATTCCTTTGGCGCTGACCAGAGCGGCGGTTCCCACCACCGGCAAGGCCAGCCCGGCGGTAAAAATCCCGGCCACAGCACAGGCCGCCACAAAGGCTATCAGCAGTCCTACCACCCGAATTTTGCGTACTGGACACCCGGTGTTCACGGTTTCATTCCCCATGTCTCAAGTTTAGAGCCTCTCCGCTCGGGTTTCCACTAGATTCAAAACCAGCTTGGCGGCGGCATTTTGTGCCGCTGCCAAGCGAAGTTTCCCCGCGTTGCGTCCGGGGTGAATGTCAGGACTTCCCGCCGCCACCCGTGGTGGCCTAATTCGTGTTGACCTGGGATTGTACCCTAAAAAGCATGGCTTCGCCCGCCCAATCATCAGAGCGGCCTTGAAGTTTTACTGTTTCCTGACTAAGATTTTAGACGTTACGGACGTCTAGTAGAAAGATGAGTATGTCAGTCAATGGAGACCAGACGTGGGCCGCGCAAGCTCTGTGCGCGGATATCCCCCCAGATCAACTTTTCGTTCAAGGAGCTGCCCAGCGCGAGGTTCGCTCGATTTGCTTCGGCTGCCCGGTGCGTATCGAATGCCTTGCCGATGCCTTGGATTCCCGCGCCTCTTTCGGGGTGTGGGGGGGCTTGACAGAGCGGGAGCGCCGCGCCATGTTGCGTAACTATCCCGAGGTCAAGTCCTGGGAGAAATGGTTGCGTGAAGCCGACGACACTTTGGCCGAGGAATTGCGCACTAAACACGCTCCTCACGTTTTGGCGCATGTGCGAGCCTCGAAACGCGCTACTGCCGTGAAAATAGGATAGAGTGCAGACATGACGAAATGGGAATATCTCACAGCTCCGCTGCTGGTTCACAACACGAAACAGATTCTTGACCAGTTCGGTCAAGACGGCTGGGAGCTGGTTGCGGTTGTGCCCGGTCCGGGTGGTTCGGATTCGCTGGTGGGTTACTTTAAACGTCCCCTCTAGGGGTCGGTTTCACGAGGTGCCAGCGTAAATTCTTGGCACCTCGTGAAAATATATCCCCCCGGGAGTCACCAAAGCCAAGCGGGGCAGCCGTAACCGCGTCGCTGGTTCAAGAGGCACGTCGGTTCAACCGTTCCCAGTCAATGATGGTAATTAGCCGGTTTTCGTGGGTAATCCAGGCGCGATTACAGAAATCCGCCAGGATTTTATTCGCGGTTTCCCGCGAGGCTCCAATCATTTGTGACAGTTCCCGTTGGGTCAGCCCGCGTGGCAACACCAGTCCGCCTTCGCTGGTTTCGCCGAAACGCTCCCCCAGATACAGCAAAACCGCTGCCAAACGTCCGGGCACGTCCAAGTCCCGGATTGTCATAGTGCGTTCATAGCGTTGCTGGGTTAACGCCGCAAAGGATCGCAACAGTTGCATTTCTAAATTGTGGTTGTCGGCCAGAACCTGGCGCATATCCTCGACGTGCGCCCAGGTGACCTCGACTGATTCCATAGAGGTAGCGGTATAGAACCACACATTCTCGCCCACCAGTGCTTCCAGGCCGAATACGTCACCCGGACCGAGGATTTCCAACAGGTGGTCACGCCCTAGGGTTGACAACCGCGTCAACTTTACTTTCCCGGATTTCAAGGCAAAAACCCGATTCAAGGGGTCGCCAGAGTTGGAGAATTGAAACCGTTCCTCCATGGTGACCCGGTTAACTTTATCGCCCAGCTTTTTCATGACCCGTTCGAAAAACTCGCCGGTGCGGATGCGCATAGTCGCCAGATTGGTTTCTTCGACCACTTATCCCTCCCGGTATTCTTTGGCGCGGATTCTGGTGGCGACCGCGCGCCAGCTAAAATTCACCGGAGTTTCGGCTCGCGCCTCGTGAAGTCGCAGGCTTCACGAGGCGCCATCCGAAACCCTGGCTTTTCGTTTTATTGTAGTGCTTCTGTCTTGGCCAGGGCCTTGTCCGCGATTTGGTCGGTGCGACCGCGACGCCGCGCGGTGTGACCCACAACCCCAATCATTAACAGGGCGACCCCCATCGCCAGGAAATCCCCCGAGAAACCCGAAGAGGCCAAGAAATAAGACAAGTTCTGGAAAGGAATAAGCTTGGAATTCGACAACCACGTCAAGGTTGAATCAAGGTTATTCTTGATAAATACCGGCATCACCACAAAGGATAATCCGCCAAGAGTCACCAGGATTCCCACCAGGAAGGGACCCAGCGAGGACAAGCGAGCCGCGAGTCCCATTATCACTACCAGCGCCAGGCCTAATACCAGGTAGCTCAGGCCTTCTATCGAGTAGCGACCCGTATTAAAAGTGGATTCTGCGGTTGCATAGAGCAACCCGTGAGAGTGCTTCAGGAAAGCCCAGGCAAAAGGCAAGGCCAACAGACAGGTCAGCAAAGACCCGAAATGTGCCCCCGCGCGCGAGATTTTCGCGGGCTTGATAGAAGCGCCGGCCAAAACGGTGGCCTCGTTGAGCTGGGTGTCTTCCTTGCCCAGCAGTTGCGCGGGTCGCGGCTGCCACTGGGGTTCTCCAGTTTCACCCGTCGGGGGATTAAGCGGGGCAATAGTTTCGGTGGTTTGCCCTCCCAGCAGGGATTTGCGACGTACCACCGTGGTTTCCGAATCCCCATCCGTGGTGAAATTGGCCTCGGCTTGCGCAGCTACCTGCGGTTCTTGCGGCAATTCTGGTTGCGGATAGGGACTGGGCACGCCGAGGACAGGGGCAGGCTTTTCGCCCGGCGCAGCCTCGTTCGAGTCCGCGCTTCGCGGTGGCGCGACCGCCGTTTCCGGGTCTGGCACCGCGTCGTCCTCCGGTTGGATTACGGTTTCATGAGGTGCCTCGGAGGAAACCGGACTTTTCTCTACCGGGGCGGGACTTTCCTCAGCTGCGGCGGGGCTTTCGCCCGCCGCGTTATCTTCCGATTCTGGGTCTTGCGGCTCGGGATTTTTCGTTTTCCCCAAGACGGGACTTGATAGAGTTGAATTTTCCGGGGAGTTAGCCGTGTCCTTAACCGCCGCCACTGCTTCCGGTTCCCTCGTTTCGACCGGTTGAGGCGGCACATCCACCACCGTAGTGGGCGACACATCCGGGGTATCGACCCCCGGGGTTTCCCCTGAATCCTCACGACCAGCAGTGGACGTGGTTGACGAATCTTCGGGAAGAATCACCGGTGTTTCCGTTAGGCTCTCTTCAGAGAGAAAGATGGCATTTCCTGTCAAATCTGGCTCTTGCTTGCGCAGATATTCTGGCAGGTCTTGGGTCTGATTATCGGTTTCGTTCACGGGTCTCTCCTGTCGACAGTCTCCCTCTAAGTTAGCTCAAAACCCCCGTGATACTCTGCTGCCACACCGTTATAACTTACGCCCGGAACGTAAATGGCACCTCATGAACCCTAAATGACCCCAGTGGCGGCGAGCTCCTCGAGCTGATCACGCTTACCCGACTGGCGACACCAATACAGGGTTAAACCGCAAGCTATCAACACAAACCCGAAGGCAGTCAAAGGCCCGCCCGACACGTGCATCGAAGCGGTGAGACGCTCGGAAAAAAACTGTACCATATGCTCGGTCCACCCGGAAGTGGAAACCTCGCCGAAAGTCAAAACTACCCCGGGAATAACCCCGCACACGAAACCCGCCACGAACAGACCCGCCGCCGAACGCGAACCCGCGTAAACCTCTATAAACAACAGCAAAATCCCTAAAATCGGCAGACCATACTGTGCCACCGGCGGGAACTCCGTGATATGCCCCGTCGCGCCTGTAATCACCGCCAGACGATCATGCAGCGGAATCAAAGACAGCATCCCCCCCGTGTTACACACCAGGGCAATAACTATGGACAGGAAATGATCGCGGTGGCGCGACCGCGGCACCACCGGCTCGCCCGGCTGTTTATCTACCGTTTCCATCACCTGGTGTTCTTTGCGGGTCATTTCGCGCCCCGAAAGATACGCCACCTGGGAAGCCAAGGAAGCCCCCACCATCACAATCGCCATGGTCGGGAACAAACCTGAAGCCGTCAAAGTCGAGACCCCACCCAGGAAATCCCACCACAAGGAACGATCCGAAACCCCGGTTAACGTGTCGTTATGCGAGGCCACCAGGGAACGAATGGGACCGGCCAAAACCGTGAGCAACACCGGCCACAAGGCGGAAACCGCCCAAGACAACGACGAGAAATACCCTGTCACCACGCCAGTCAAGGCAAAAAGCGAAGTCGCCGCGAGGATTTCAAACAACCCCAGAATCACGGCGGGAATCCCGCCGGCATGGGCGGCATCCATCATGGTTTTACAGCCGTAAATCATAAAGCTCATCGCTACGGGCGTGATGAAAAGCCCTGAGAAAATCCCAATCAGGTTGGATTTCAAGGTATTGGGCGGCGGTTTGGGGGCTTTGGGTTCCGCTGGGGGCTTGGATTGGTCACGAACCGGGGCAGTGGAATCGGCGGTTTCAGCCGAAGGCTTCGCGCCAGGCGCGGCGCTCGGTTCGACCCCGGCCGGATTGGTCAAGTCACCCGCACCCAAGTCCGGCGCATCATCCACAGCGTCCGGCGCCGTCAACTCTATCGTTTCCCCCGGCTCAGGCTGGATTTGATTCGGGGTCTGGGCGGGGGCTTGCCCTGGAACAGGTGCGCCTTGATTTAGAGAATCCGGCACCGCCTCGACTGAAAATGCAGTCAATTCGTCTGGTTCAGACGATGTCAGCGGCACTGGATTTTGTGCCGGGTTCGACACACCTGGCGCGCGATTCGCGGCTCGACTGGGGGCTGGTTTTGGCCGGGGTCGCGCCGCTCTGCCGGTCGGGGCGGCCGGAGCGGCCGGGGCGGCCGGGGTGGGTGACGCGGGTGACGCGCCCTGCCCGGCAGCGGATATGCTGCCGGCTTGGCGCCTGGATCGACTCGTCATTCGCGCGACTGACGGTGTCGCTTGAAAAGCCTCGGGGTTTGCAGCCACGCCGGGTTGGTTCGGTGCGGCTGATGGTCTCGGATTCATGAGGGGCATGCCGGATTGGCTGGCACTCCCCGAAGAAAACGCTGGACTAGTGGGGGTTCCCGGCGTGGGATTTCGGCGCGGCATCGCTGGTGCGCCACCTTGACCCGGCATCCCGGGCGGGCCAGGGTGGGGCTGTCGCGCCATTCCTGCGCCAGGCATACCCGGCATCCCCGGCATTACGGGTTGGGGTTGTCCCGGCATTGGTGTCATTCCCGGCATCCCCGGCATTCCACCGGGTGGAACCGAGCCGGGCATTCCGGGTCGTCCTGCCGGTCGCGGCTGCCCCGGTTGCGCGGCTGCCCCGGGCATTCCGGGCATTCCTCGACCTGGGTTTAGGGGCTGTCCGCCGCGATGACCCGGCGTGGGCATCCCCTGGTTTGGCACCGGTACCACCGGCCACTCCCCAGCACCGCCGCGACGATTACGGCGCGACGGGAAACCGACCCGCCCCGAATCTGCGGGCGGTTGAAACGGTGGTTGGGGCGTATCAGACACAATTCGATTGTATAACGCCGGTCATAACACTTCCTAAGTTTGCGCTAAACAGGTCCTGAAAACAGAAGTTTTCCTTGGCCAGATAGTGGTTTTCTCAGTTTTCCACAACCGGGCTAAAACCCCTTTAATCCACAGGAAAATAATCTGTGCCTGGTTCTCGGCCTCTGCCGCCCGCCACACTGGGGTCATGGAAAACATCGCCACGCTGTTATGTACTCGGGATGAAACCCAGTTGGTTCAACACGTTACTCGCCTGGCTCACTTGGCGGGAATCGTCCTCAAGGTTGACCGCCAGCCTTCGCCCGGCTATTGGCCAGGCACCGCTCTGGTTTTGACATCCCCCCAAGTTCGCCATCTCGCGCCCCGCCACGCCGTGGCGGTGTCTTTGGCTGGCAGCGGCTCTAAAAGTGACCTGGTGTTGCCCCAAGACGAAGAGCAAGTCCTCGCTTTGCTCAGCTCTAAACGACCCCAGGCTCAAGTGATCGGGGTGCGCGGTTTGGTTTCCGGGGTGAACACGACCGTCACAGCGGCCTTGCTTGCCCAGTCTTGTTTCGAGGTTGCCTGGAGCCAAGAACAAATCACATCTAAAACCTCTGGCGCTGTCGATTTAGGAAACTATACTGATTCCGACTGGAAAAATACCGTGTGTCTAGTGGATTTCAGCGGCTCAACTTTACCGCTCGGAGCCTATTTGGCTCCGTTTCACGGCACTAGCTGGGATTGGCGCCAGCTACTGCGCCCCGGGCTGCCCGCCCCTTTCCGTCTCGCGGCGGGACTCCCCCGGTGGGGCGAGGTCGCGGTGCTCAGCGGCTCGGGTTTTATTCCCCCCAGCCAGCTTTCGCAAGCTCAAGCGGTGCTCCGTGCCCTCACCCAGGCTTTTCGTCTGGTCGTAGTGGACTTCGGGATGGCGGTAAATCCACTGGATTTGGCGGTGGCTGCCCAGATTTGGGTGGGAAACTGCACCCGGCAAACCGTTTTGGCCTGGGAAGACGTGGTGTTGCACCCGAGCAAAGCAGCGAACAAAGTGCCGACGTACTTGATGCAAGAATCCGCCGGGAGCCTTCCCGTCAACCAGGTCAACCATGCTTTAAAAGCGACACATCTAGATATCCCCGTATTCCGCCTCGCTAATCACCCCAAAGACCAAAAACTGTGGAATCAAGAAGGTATCTATTGGCCGGCGCGTAAAGCGGTGCGTCGCGAATTTGAGGCCATCGCCCATCGCGTGTACCAAGACCTGGACGCGTTTCAAAACCAGTGGCCATCGTTGCGGATTACACCTCATGAATCCGCCCCCACCAACGCAACCGGCTGGCAGGTGGAAGCATGAGTGTGCTCGCGATGCGCCGGGCAGTGGCGACCGGCACCGCCCCGGAGGAAGCATTCCTGCAGGTCGCTCCCCCTTTCGCCACCACGTCTGAGCTGGCAGCGGGGGCGCGGGGTTTACGTCAATCTCTCGAAGGCATCGATGCCCCGCTGGGTGCCTTGCTGTCACGACCCGGAGTGACCGACGTGCTGGTAAATTCGCCCGAAGAAGCCTGGATTGATGCGGGACACGGCCTGGAACGCGTCGAGGATTTCCATCTGGATTCCGCTGGGTCTTTGCGGCAAATGGCGGTGCGGATGGCTGCGGCCGCTGGGCAACGCCTGGATGATGCGACTCCGATAGTTGATGCGACCCTACCTTCCGGGGTGCGCCTGCACGCGGTGTTACCCCCGCTTTCCGGGGCTTCCACCGTGTTGTCGTTGCGCGTGCCGGCTCCGCTGGCGATGAGTCCAGAACAGCTGATTGCCTCGGGCATGATTACCCCGTGGCTGGCCGAAGTCCTGGGGCGACTTGTCCAAGGCAAGGTATCCGGGCTGGTCACGGGGGCTACGGGCACCGGGAAAACCACGTTGCTGGCGTGTTTGTTGGGGCTGATTGACCCCGGGGAACGCCTGATTTGTATCGAAGAAGTCTCGGAGTTGCGTCCCAATCACCCCCATGTGGTCCACCTGCAGGCTCGCAAGGACAATGTACAGGGTGCCGGCGGGGTATCGCTGTCGGATCTAGTGAAAGCCGCGATGCGGATGCGACCCGATCGGCTGATTCTGGGCGAGGCTCGCGGCCCGGAGGTGCGCGAGATGCTTTCGGCTTTGAATACGGGGCATCGCGGGGGCTGGGCTACGATTCACGCCAATTCGGCCGTGGAAGTGCCCGCCCGACTAGAGGCCTTGGGAGCTTTGGCGGGGATGAGCCGCGACACCGTGTGCGCCCAGGCACTGCCGGCCTTCGAGGTGGTGGTGCATTTGCGGCGCTTCCAGGCAGAGAACGGGCGAGTGCGACGCCAAGTAGTGCAACTAGCGCGGTTATGTCGCAATGCGCGCGGCGAGTTGGCCGCCGAGGCCGTGTTAGAGATTGGCGCCGACGGGGTGGCACGGGGGCTCACGGCCTGGCCAGAGTTCGCCGCACGACTGGGTTTACCCGCGCGGATTCCCAGCGGCGACAGCGGTTTTAGTGCTGGGGCGGGTGGTGCCGCAGGTGGTGTCGACGGTGCCAGTGACACCCCGCCGTCCGCTGGAGGTTCTGGTGGAGCTGTTGGTTGCGTCGGGGTTCATGAGGGGATAGCTCTGGGGAGGAGGCGATTGGATGGATAACACCCAAGAAATATCTTTAGTTGTGGCTGTGGTGCTGCTGGTCGGCGCAGGAATTATCGCGGGAATAGGCGCGAATATCCGCAAAGTCGACGCTGAATTAGGCCAGGCACCAAAGCAGAGGAAACGCCGAAAAATCGGCTCGCGCCTCATGAAACCGAAACTAAAAGAACTTGACGCGGGAATGCTGTGCGCCGAGGTCGCGACGCGGCTGATTGCCGGGGCGGATATTGCTTCGGCCTGGGAAGTGACTTTGCGTCGTTTACACCCAGATTTGGATTTTGCGGCGGCAAAAGCCTTTGCCGAGAATCCCCACGAAAACTGGCGCCACCGATTCCGGGGGCAGGTTGCGCGCAATCCGTTGGCAACCCTGCACCACAAAGAAGCCACAGCGGCCGCTCTGCGCGCCATGTTTATTGCTACCGCCGTATCCACCGAGGTCGGAGCGCCTTTGGCCGAGATTTTGACCCGGGTGGCCGATGGGATTGCCGCCCAACTTGAAGCCGGGGCGAAACGTCACGCTGCCCAGGTCGGCCCGCGTGCCACCGCCCGGTTGTTGGGGGTGCTGCCCCTGGCGGCGCTGGTAATGGCCAGTTTCATTGGGGTAGACGTGCTGGGGATGGCGTTGTCTGGGGGCTTGAACACGGGGATTTTCGTGGTCGGAGCGGTGTTGATGGTGGTGGGCAATCTGTGGTCACACGCGATGATTCGCCGTGCCATGAACCCGGGGGTTAGCGGCCTGGATCCGACCCTGGCAATGGATATTATCGCGGCCTGCCAGGAAAACGGGGTGTCGTTGACGGCCTCTTTGCAGGCCGTGAGTGCCGCCAGTAGCGAGACAGATTTGGCTGTAGTGGCGCGGATGCTGCTGTTGGGGGCGAGCTGGGAGGAAGCCTGGTCGGATTCGGATGGGAAATGGGAACAGCTTTCCGACGTGTTGCAACCCGCCTGGGAGGAGGGAGCCTCGCCCGTGCCGCTGCTGGTGCGCGGCGCGGCGCGAACCCGGGCGCATTTGACCCACGAGGCGGTCAATGCCGCCGAGAAACTCGGGGTGCGGCTGGTGGTGCCGCTCGGGGTGTGTTTACTGCCGGCGTTTTTTGCGCTGGGAATCGTGCCGGTGGTGGTTTCCACCCTGGAGGGACTGCTGGCGAACTAGACTTCCCCGCAAATCTGCGGGGCGGGTCGACTGGGTGCCCAGTCGACAATTTCCAAGAGAATGAAGGAGAAAATAATGGAAAAGAATCCGAAGAATATCGACAATGCTGCGGTGGCGGTGGATGCCGGGCAGGTTGCCGGGCAGAGTGTTGGGAAATGGGGGAAACTCTCGCGTTTCTTGGCCTGGAAGCTGCGCGCCGAAGAAGGCATGGCTACCGCCGAATACGCAATTGGAACACTTGCGGCGGCGGCCTTTGCCGGGCTGTTGTTGATGATTATGAAGGGCGGGGAAATCAAGGATGCCCTGCAGCACATTATCCAAACCGCGCTGCAAATCTGATGAAAACACGTCAGTTAGGTAAAAGCCGCGTGAACGCGTCACGGCGTGTCGGACTGCGAACCCGTTTGGGTTCGGAGTCCGGCATGGCCACGGCCGAACTGGCTTTGACTTTCCCGGCGGTAATCCTAGTGATAGTTGCTTTGGGTTTGACCGGGATGGCAGGCATGACCCAGGTACAGGTCAGTGCGGCGGCACGAGCGGCTTGCCGCGCCGTGGCTATCGGGGAAGACACCGGCAAGGCGCTGGCGGCCGGGGAACAACTCCTGGGTCGCGGGGGGAACCTGACCGTAGGTTCTGTCGGGAAAGACGTGCACTGTGTGGCCTCACGGCAGTTGCCATCCATGTTGGGACTGCTGGGAATGACGGCTCGTTCCGAGGCGGTGATAGCCCGTGAAGATTCTTGGTAAAGCGGGCGTTTGCCTCGGTGGTTTCACCAGGCAACTGCGAGGGGAACGTGGCAGTGGCACCGTCATGGCGGTGGGGTTAATCCTGCTGGGGGTCTCTCTGATGCTGGGAGTGGCGCAAATCGCAGTGGCGGCCGCCGGTGCGACCGCCGCTCATGAAGCCGCCGATTTAACGGCACTTATGGCCGCCACCGACGTGTTGACCGGCGGCTCGGGCTGCGCCACCGCCGCAGAATACGCCGCGAAAAACCGTGCCACGCTGGCATCATGCCAAGTAAACGGCTGGATTGTGCAAGTGGAAGTCGTGAAACCCCTAGGTTTCGGGCTGGTAACCGAAGCGCGTGGCAGCGCGAAAGCCGGACCGGAGTTTGCCGGGCCGTGACCTGAAACCGCATCATTACAAGGCTAACCTAAGTTGGGCAAATTCTTTTTCCCCTACGACCCGTGACATAATTGCGTGTCATGAGCCAAAAAGACGCGAAAAAACAATCCAACCGCATCCCCGGCAACAGCGAGAAACCCCGGGATAACACCCCGCACACTCAACTGAAACGCCGGCTGACCCACCGTCAGATTGCCATGATTGGGCTGTCGGGCGCCCTGGGAACCGGATTGTTTTTGGGATCAGGTTCTACGATTTCTTTTGCGGGTCCAGCCACGATTGTGTCCTATTGCCTGGCGGGAATGGTAGCGCTCGCAGTCGTGTGGGCCTTGGCGGAAATCGTCTCGGTCTATCCGATTCCCGGCGGGCACGGAGCGGTAGCGGCTTCTTTCCTGGGGAAAAGCGGGGGATACCTGGCGCGTTGGAATCTGGCGATAGAGATGCTGGTGGCCGTCGGCGCGGAAGTAACCGCTTCGGCTACCTACCTGCAGCACTGGTTTCCCGGCTTGCACATCGGGGTGGGCACCGTGCTATGTTCCCTGTTCATTGTCGGGCTAAACCTGGCTACGGTACGGCTCTATGGGTTTGCCGAATACTGGTTTTCGATGATTAAGGTCACCGCCGTGGTGGTGTTCATCCTGCTGGGCGTGTCGCTGATTTTCACCGGCTCCCCCGCGCATCCCGAACCAGTGGGCTTGAGCCATCTCACGGCTCACGGCGGTTTCGCTCCCCTGGGTTTGACCGGCGTCCTGCTGGCTACCTGCATGGCGGTGTTCAGTTTCGGCGGTATCGAAAACGTGTCGATTGCGGCGGCGGAATCGGAGAATCCCAGTCGCTCCATTCCGCGTGCCGCGAAAACCATGATTTGGCGCCTGTTGTTCTTTTACGTCCTGGGGATTGGTGTAATCCTGGCTCTGCAGGATTGGCAGGAAACTGTGAAGGCTTCCGGTAATGCCGAGGCCTCGCCTTTCGTGAAAGTAATGGACATGGTAGGTATTCCCGCCGCCGGGCATGTGATGAACGCGATTCTGTTGATCGCGGCGCTGTCGGCGGCCAATGGTTGCCTGTATTCGGGTTCCCGCATGATTCATTCTCTGGCCTTGGACAGGATGGCTCCGGCTTTCGCGGCTCGTACCGCCGAAAACGGGGCGCCGCGCGGGGCAGTTACCTTGGCTACCTTGTGTTTCGTGGTGGCTTCAGTGCTGGCGATTGTCAGTCCCGCCGAGGCTTTCATGTACCTTTACGGTTGTGCCACCGTGGGAATCTTGGTGACTTGGGTAATTATCATGCTGACACATTTAAAGTTCCGTAAGCATTACGCTTCGATTACTGATGAGCGTCCTCCAGCGCGCCTGTGGGGGTATCCGGTGGTGAACTGGCTGGTGATTTTGATTAGTATCGCGGTGTTTGTTGCCCTGCCTTGGGCGGGTCTGGCGGTGGCCTGGTATGCCGGGATTCCCTACCTGGTAATTCTGGTGGTTTCCTACCTGGTGCTGTCACGTGTCAGTCATCTACCCGAGCCTGCTCCGTTGGAAATCCACCGTGAATCCTGAAGCATTACGGGCAACTTGGTAGTCTGGCTCGATGCCGCCAACTAAACAACAACTTTATGCTGAGCACATCCGCGACTCAGCCGACAATCAGAGGGAAGCGGCTGCGCGCTATTTCGCCGCATAAATAACGCTACGCAATTGGAAATTCCTTCCGCTTGAGACGCGGAAGGAATTTCTTTTTATTCCTCGCCCCTAATCGCATACTGAACATCACCAGCTAGCGCGTACTATTGCAAGATTTTGCTAACTTCTGCGGTAATCACTTTAATCACCCCGTTATTGCATCTGCAACTAGGTTCTAGAGGATTCCGGCGAATTTTACGCGGCTAGGCAGCGAAATGGTTCATTAGCAGTTTTAGGCATAAATGCGTGTGGGGGGGTGTCTGCCATCTGGCAGACACCCCCCCAACGATGAACGGAGAATTAGACCGCTTCATTGTCAGGTGAGAGACTCAACCCACACAAAGGGCTCAATCATCAGCTACCGAAATCCAGGTAGGATTAGATTCACTTGTTCCATGGAGATATCCATCAAAGCCTGTACCCCATGCGAAGCACTTGCCTGATGTTTCGTCAGCAGCGCAAGAGTAGGAGAGGAATCCATTGCCACCCTCTATGCGTTTCCCGACAGGGAATGGTTTGGTCCATTCGGGGTGTTCCGCGCCTTTACGACACTGCGAGGGTTTCACAGACCAAACATCGCCACCGTTATACTTGACTACAGGAACTCCAAAAGCGTTTCTACCATACAACACAGTGGGGTCGTTATTAGCCCCTACGAGGGTATTCCAATACTCTTGCACTTCAGCCTTTGTCCAACCGAGCATTGACATATATTTCTCTACGGTCATCTTCATAGGCTCTTTTTCCCTGAGTCCAAGGTGGGAAAGAGATTCAGACTCACCGAGGAAAAAGCTGTATCCTTGATGCCCGACGCAGTACTCCAGCATAGCGCCAGCACGTCTATCAGGATTCTTGCCTTTTTCATAGGCTAATGGGTAGTTGGCGCGCATTTCTGCGAGGGTCATGTCTTTCAGTTTAGGTTTCGGAATTATGCCGGTGGTGGCGGCTTGGACGGTAGTATCGGGCATGACGCCGGTTCCGCCGATAATCATGAGTTTGCTAGCACCCAGGGCGTCGGCTTTCGCTTTCACACCCTCCCCATTAGATGGGCTCAACAGGATAACCCCGTCTTTCGCGGCACCAGCGACCATCGCGTCTTTCAACCCAGTACCCGACGCCAAATACACCACACTGCCGGACTTTTGAACCTTCCCGTACTTCGCGATAGTGAACGCGGTCTCATACCGGTTCGCCCCCGCCAAACGAGCCGTCGCCTTACCACCAGCAGCCGTGTTGAGAATGGTATCCGGTACGACAGCACCACCACCCAGGGCAGTAACCTTACCGGCTTTCAGTTCGGAGACGACCCCCGGCAAGGCAGCTGCGGAAGCATCATTCGTAAACGTCAAAATCGGGCCATCACGCAACACTGACGCTGCGACCGCATCCGGGGAACCCGAACCCGTATTCTTCGTCACATACACATTCTTCGGGGTGCCATTAACCTTCACCCACCGTTTCGCGATAGCCACCGCCGTAGCATTACGATCCGCCCCCGCCAAACGAACCACCTCGACACCTGTAGCTTTCGCCTGGTCCTCGATAGCCTGCGGCACCGCACCCACACCACCAAGCAACACAATCTTGCCGGGTTTCACCCCACCCAGATTCAGACTCTTACCATCAGTGAGCACCACCGGGCCATCCCCGATAGTCGCCGCCGGCAGGGCATCCACCGGGTTACGATTAGAAGCCACATACACCACCGGCCACGTGCTCCCCCACGTGTGTTTCGCCACCGCCAACGACGTCTCCACCCCAGACGAGCCAGCCAAACGCTCATGCGCCAACCCGCCAGCCACCGCCGGCACGGCTGACACGCCAGCCAAACCAAGCATAGAACCAGCCGCAACCAGCCCCACCAGCCATCTCTTCACACCCATAATCAAACTCCTAACGTTAGAAAACAATCGGGTAAGAAAATACTAATAAAGCACCCCCCCGCACGCTGTTCACCACCAGCGAACACCACCCGACAATTCCGCACACCACCAAAACCCTACCTCGGCACAAGAATAGAGACGTCACTGTGACAACACGGGTCTAACCCGACGAACACGCGCGCATTCATTTCCGCCGGGTATTTGTCCAGGCTTCGAAGTTGCCAACCGCATAAAGGGGCACATTTTTCATCCAATCTTGGTCACGGAAATCCGAAAAGCTGAACCGGCGCGGGGCGGTCTCGGGATAGCGTTCAAAAAAGGCACGCAGGCTTTTTGAACGCAGATTTTCCTGAGCTTTGACTTCCAAGGGGTAAATGTTTTCCCCGGCTTGCACCAAGAAATCGATTTCTGCCTGTGAGTTTGGCGCTGACCAGTAATAGGGCGTGAACTCACCTTCCGAAAGCAACTGCTGACACACGTATTGTTCCGTCAAAGCCCCCTTGAACTCTGTGAACAAGGTGTGCCCAGCCGCTATGGCGGCAGAATCGATGTCCGCCAATGCCCCCAAAATCCCCACGTCCAGGGCAAACAATTTAAACGCTGCGTCATCAGCATAAGCTCGCAACGGAATGCCCGGTTTAGAAACCCTCGGCACCATGGTTGCTATACCAGCTTCGGTCAGCCAAGTTATGCCGCTGCGGTAATCGCGCGCTCTCGCGCCTTCTTTGACGTTGCCGAAGATGAACTTCTTATTTTCTCGCCCCAGATGTGCTGGCAACGAATGCCAAGCCGCGAGAGCAGGCTCAGCTTTTGCGCCGAGATGCTTGGAAATGTCGCGTTCATAACCAAAGAGAATAGCCTGTTGAATCTGACGGACTCGGCTGAAATCGTGAGATTGCGCAAAAGATGCCACACATTCAGGCATCCCCCCAACGAAATAATACCGTTTGAGTAAATCTTGGAGCTTAGTGGACAAGGCACTCAGCAATTTCCAATCAGCGGCATCAATAACTTCACGCAACGTGGTATTCCCAGTAGCCTCCAAAAACTCGCGGAAGCTCAAGGGAAAAAGATTCAGTAAATCAACTTTCCCCACTGGGAAACCACTACCTTTATGAAAGGTAATCGCTAGCAGCGAACCGGCCGCAGCAATGGCATGTTCCGGAGCGTTTTCGCAAAAATACTTCAGCGAAGTCAGCGCCGGGGGACATTCTTGAATCTCGTCAAAAATAATCAAAGTTTTCCCGGGGGTGACCACTTCCCCGGTCTCGGCTTGAATCATCAGCAGCAGGCGGTCAATGTCGAACCCAGCCTCAAACTGTGCAGCAAAACCCGGATTAGTGTCCAAGCTGATATAGGCCACGTTCTCGAAGTGCTGTCGACCAAATTCACGCAGCAGCCAGGTCTTTCCCACCTGCCTGGCTCCATTTAGAACCAGAGGCTTACGCCCCGGCAAGTCCCGCCACTCCAACAGCTTTTTCATTAAAAAACGCTGCATTCTTCCCTCTCCACTCACGACTAGCCCCTAAAGCTTTCCACGCACACATCGCGATACGACTAACTATGTCCTGATTATCCCACAATTTGGCGAAAGTAAGTACGTAAAATCGCCAATATTGGCGATTTTCAGGACCTAAACCATTCATTCATACACGCCCGCGAGATTCCCCCAGGCGTGGATAACTAGGAAGATTTGGGCTGTAGATGCCAATAATGGCAGCTACAGCCCAAATCCCACCTTTTATCACCATACGCGACCCGAACCGGGGTGTTGGGCGCGACGGAGCACGGGGCACCTCAGAGAGCCTGGGGGGTGAGCGTTTTGCGACAATAGTCGCGCAAAACGCGAGGGGGTACTCCCCCTTCCGCCTCTCGCGTGCGCCCCCGCGACGAAGCGCCCACCACCACTAAAAAAACTTACCCCGGCACGGGACTAACCCCGGGAACTAATCGAGACTGTTGGGATTAAGCAAGAAATCGAGGACACTCATAGTGAGGATTCCGTGCTGGTCATAGGTGGGTTTCACGGTATCGCGCACCAGCAAGATTTTCTTGAAACTGTCCGGGACCTCCACAAGCGGAGCTTTCTCTTGGCGTTCCTTTTCCAAGTCCGGGATACGCCAGGCCGATTGCAGGTAGCAGCGCCGCGAACCCAGATTTGCCACGAAATCTACCTCGAGGTTTTTCCGTATGACTTTGCCATCTTGACGAGCCTGTTTTTCCACGCAACCGACATCGACCGAGAAACCCCGCAGGCGCAGTTCGTTATAGATAATGTTCTCCATCAGGTGGTTTTCCTCGACTTGGCGAAAGTTCAACCTGGCGTTACGCAGCCCCACGTCCTCGAAATAGTATTTTTGCGGACTCCCGATATACTTCCGACCTTTCACGTCATAGCGAGACGCCGCCTCGACCAGGAAAGACTCCTTTAGATACCCGATATAGGACGCGATGGTGTTCGCGCAGAGTTTTGACTTCAGGACACTCTTAAACGTCGCCTCTATCCGCGACGGGTTCACCAGCGAACCAACCGAGGACGCCAGCACATTCACCAAGTCCTCTAACTCTTGAGTTTTCTCAATTCCGTTCCGGGCAATAATGTCCTTTAAATAAGTTTCCGCAAACAAGCGTTCCAGGTAGCGCGACTTTTGCTGGTCACTGCGCATCGACAGCACCAGCGGCATTCCCCCATAGAGCACATACTCCGCCCAACCGCCATACCGGTCCCCCTCGAATCCACTCATGTACTCTGCAAAAGACAGTGGCCGCACCCGAACCTCGTCCCCGCGTCCGCGAAACTCGGTCAGCACATCAGTGGAAAGCATCTTCGAGTTACTGCCTGTCACGTAAACATCCACGTTGTGGGAACGGAGCAACCCATTCAAGACCCCGTAAAGGCGCGGGACCGACGTTCCTTTCAGCTCTTGGCTTGTAATCGCATACTGGACTTCGTCAATGAGCACGTAGTATTGGGAGGTTTTGTCAAGGAGCCTGGATTTCAGGTAATCGTTAAGCACGCCGGGGTCGCGGTAAGCTGTCGCATCTTCCGTATCCAGCGCGAGTTCAATAATGTGTTCATCATCTACGCCCAGTTCCCGACGCAGATAATCGGCGAAAAGCCTAAACAGCAGGTAGGTTTTTCCGCAGCGCCGAACCCCGGTAATGACTTTAATCATCCCGTTTTGCATTCGGTCAATGAGCTGATTGAGATAAACGTCCCGGCGGATTTCCACACCGTTAGTCTACTTCACTTTGAGCGATTTTGTTACATGTAGCAAAAACGCTCAAAATACGGGTGTGCAGCAAACCTGACTCAGGACTATATGCAAGCCCTGAAAGAAGACGACGGCACCCGTTACACCACGGATGAGATTATGCGCGAAGTCATGGAAGACGAGTGACCCAAGCAAATGACTTATCAAGTCCGCTGGATCAATGCCGCTCGCAAAGACCTAAAAAGTATCCCCAAAAAAAACAACGCCTCCTCCTCGTAACGTGGATCCGTGACCACCTGGACGGATGCGAGGCCCGAGGGGCAATAGGACACAGGCGCCAAGATTAGATGGGCTTCACTCAAGAAGATGGGAATAAAGCTGCGGGGGTGTCTGCCGGATGGCAGACACCCCCAACGTGGTCAGGAATGCGAGTTTCTGACCATCAGCCAGTTTCAGATGCGGCTAAGGTATAGCTGTCCACCAGTGCGGATTGTTTTCGGTCGAGTCCCCATCATTCCAATAGAAACACTTTAAACCAGTTTTGTCACCGGCACAGGAATAGCCTGCTTCTTCGAAGCGTTTTCCGTAGGGGAAGGGTTTGGCCCATTCGGGGTGTTCCGCGCCTTTACGGCACTGGGAAAGATAAAAAGCAAAGTGATCTGCATCCACGTTGTTGGGTTTGGGTTTGGCTGCAAGGAACGTTCCAAAACCGTAAATAGCCGTAGGATCCGTCATGTCACCGTAATTTCGGTAATTCGAATCGGTAAACCAACGTTGCGCGTCGCTCAAATCCTTAAACATCCAAGGCCACATATCCAGAAGGCGTTGCGGAGTCATGTCAGTGTAAGGTTCGGCTTTAAAAACCATCGGCATCCCAATTGCATCGTAGAAAATACGGAATTCGTCTCCATCGTCCAGGCAGTACGAATACGAAGCGATGTCGCTCGGTAAGTGCTCGGGTTCGCCTGCTAATGGGTAGTTGGCGCGCATTTCTGCGAGGGTCATGTCTTTCAGTTTAGGTTTCGGAATTATGCCGGTGGTGGCGGCTTGGACGGTAGTATCGGGCATGACGCCGGTTCCGCCGATAATCATGAGTTTGCTAGCACCCAGGGCGTCGGCTTTCGCTTTCACACCCTCCCCATTAGATGGGCTCAACAGGATAACCCCGTCTTTCGCGGCACCAGCGACCATCGCGTCTTTCAACCCAGTACCCGACGCCAAATACACCACACTGCCGGACTTTTGAACCTTCCCGTACTTCGCGATAGTGAACGCGGTCTCATACCGGTTCGCCCCCGCCAAACGAGCCGTCGCCTTACCACCAGCAGCCGTGTTGAGAATGGTATCCGGTACGACAGCACCACCACCCAGGGCAGTAACCTTACCGGCTTTCAGTTCGGAGACGACCCCCGGCAAGGCAGCTGCGGAAGCATCATTCGTAAACGTCAAAATCGGGCCATCACGCAACACTGACGCTGCGACCGCATCCGGGGAACCCGAACCCGTATTCTTCGTCACATACACATTCTTCGGGGTGCCATTAACCTTCACCCACCTGTTTCGCGATAGCCACCGCCGTAGCATTACGATCCGCCCCCGCCAAACGAACCACCTCGACACCTGTAGCTTTCGCCTGATCCTCGATAGCCTGCGGCACCGCACCAACACCACCAAGCAACACAATCTTGCCGGGCTTCACCCCACCCAGATTCAGACCCTTACCATCAGTGAGCACCACCGGGCCATCCCCGATAGTCGCCGCCGGCAGGGCATCCACCGGGTTACGATTAGAAGCCACATACACCACCGGCCACGGTGCTTCCCCACGTAGTGCTTCGCCACCGCCAGACGACGTCTCCACCCCAGACGAGCCAGCCAAACGCTCATGCGCCAACCCGCCAGCCACCGCCGGCACGGCTGACACGCCAGCCAAACCAAGCATAGAACCAGCCGCAACCAGCCCCACCAGCCATCTCTTCACACCCATAATCAAACTCCTAACGTTAGAAAACAATCGGGTAAGAAAATACTAATAAAGCACCCCCCCCCCGCACGCTGTTCACCACCAGCGAACACAAGCCTATCCGGAAAGCCGGACGCGCCCAGAACACGGAGCGCGGAATACCAGGCAAGCCCGAAGCACGGAGAATAAACATTGCCACCCGGGACGAAAACGGCGGAATACCAGGCAAGCCCGGCGGTACGGGGCACCTCAGAGAGGCTGAGGGGTGAGCGTTTTGCGACAATAGTCGCGCAAAACGCGAGGGGGAACTCCCCCTATCGCCTCTCGCGAGCGCCCCAGCCCGGGCAAACCCCCAGTGCAAACACCACCCTTGTGAGAAAAACCTGTGTTTGCGATAATTAGCACATGGGCATCACTGTGGAATTACCCCCTGATTTGGCGGAAAAAGTCAGTCAGCTCGCTTCTGCACGCGGTGTCGACTTTAGCGACTTGGCCGCTAGTTTCATCCGTGAGGGCATCGTCTCGGCGCAATCCACTCCTGTACATCCTCCGTTTAGGGTTGTGAAAGATCCCAATACCGGGTGGTCATCGCTTTCCCTGGGGCGGGTAGTGACTTCTGCGGAAGTCAAGACATTTCTAGCGCAGGACGAAGATGACGAACTACCTGATTGATGCCAATGCGCTGATAGCCTTTAACATCAGCACCCACCAGCACCATGATGTGGTTCTGCGGTGGTTTGCGCAAGCGGATACGGTTCTGACGTGTCCCATTACGGAAGGCGCGTTATTCCGTTTCATAATCAGAAACCATTTCGATTTCTCTGTCGCATGCCAGCTGTTGACCGATTTTTGTGCTATTCCCAAAGTACAAAGGATTCCTGACGATTTGCACTATGATGACGCCAACTGGACAGGAGTTCGGGGATTCCGTCAGGTTACCGACGTTTACTTAGCCGAGCTAGCCCTGCATCACGATGCTTTGCTGGCAACTTTCGACCAGGGCATTGCCTTCCTGCGCCCAGAGGCAACATTTCTGATTCAATAAGCGGCGCGGAATACCAGGCAAGCCCGGATCACGGGGCACCTCAGAGAGCCTGGGGGGTGAGCGTTTTGCGACAATAGTCGCGCAAAACGCGAGGGGGAACTCCCCCTACCGCCTCTCGCGTGCGCCCCAACGGGCGGGGGATTTGAGCCGATGCTCGGTCAGCCTACGTGTCGGGCAGGATTTTTGAACGGCGCAGTCGCAGGGAATTTGTCACCACTATCACCGAACTGGCTGCCATGAGTGCCCCTGAGAGCATCGGGTGCAATAATCCCGCCGCCGCGAGGGGAATCACTAAGATGTTGTATCCGAAAGCCCAGGCCAGGTTTTGTTTGATTACTCGCAGGGTTGCGCGCGAAATTCGGATTGCTGCGGGTACGGCTGTGAGGCTCGGGTTTACCAGGGTGATGTCTGCGGCTGCGAGCGCCACGTCGGTGCCACTGGCCAGCGCCACTCCCAGGTTGGCTTGAGCCAGGGCGGCCGCGTCATTCACTCCGTCGCCTACCATGGCCACGGTTTTGCCTTCGTCTTGCAGGTCGCGCACCACTGCTAGTTTCCCTTCGGGGGTGACTTCGGCGACGACCTGTTCGATGCCCACCGCGTCTGCCACGCGCTGGGCGCGCCCTGCGGTGTCGCCGCTGAGCATAACCGGCTCGATGCCCAGTTCCCGCAGTTGGCTGATGGCCGGGGCGGCTTCGGGTTTGATTTCCTCGGTGAACTTGCCTGGCTGGGGTGGGGTTTCGGATTCATGAGGTGCCAGCCCCATCCCCGGCGTATTTTTGTCAAACAAGTCAACCCGAGATATTTGTTTTACGCGAGTCAAAGTACCGGTTTTATCGAAAACTATCGTGTTGATTCCCCGGGCCTCTTCCAGAACTTGCGGGCCAGACAAGAGAATTCCCGCCCGCGAGGCTCTAGTGGATCCCACCAGCAGGGCGGTGGGGGTCGCCAAGCCCAGGGCACAGGGACAGGCCACTATCAGCACACTGATTCCGGCGCTCAAGGCGGATACCAGGGGTTTTTCCGCCAGCAACCAGCCAGTAAAGGTCAATACTGCGATACCTATTACCACCGGCACAAACACCGCCGACACTCGGTCGGCCAATCTTGCTACCGGGGCTTTGCCGGCCTGAGCCAAAGTGACCAAGCGCGTGATTTGCGCCAGGCGGGTTTGCGACCCCACCCGGGTGACTTCGACTATCAGCGTACCCTCGGTGTTTATCGTTGCTCCGATTACCGTATCCCCGGTGGTCTTCGCTACCGGCATAGATTCGCCGGTCAACATGGATTCGTCAACGCTGGATACCCCCTCAATAACCCGCCCGTCGGTGGCGATTTTCTCGCCGGGTTGCACCCGGAAGAACTCCCCCAGCTTTAAGTCAACCACGTCAACCACAGTTTCTTGCCAAACCACACCCGCCGCTGCCGTGTCGCCCGTTGCGCGCCTCACGCGAGTGGCGGTTTTCGCACCTAGATTTAGCAGGGCATCCAAGGATTCCCGGGCGCGGGATTTGGCTCGTGCCTCTAAAAACCGCCCAATCAGCAGGAACACGGTAATCATCACGCCGGTTTCAAAGTAAATCTCGGGCGCGTGCCCCATCCCGTCCACGTGGCTCGCGGCTTCCAGCGGATTCAGGGACATATTCATCGTCATCCCGATATGTCCTGCCGGGGTGAACAGCACCGCCGCCCAGGAATAAATCGTTGCGACCAGGATACTCAGGGACACCAGGGTGTCCATAGTGGCCGTGCCCCCGCGCAGTGCCTGCCAAGCCGCGCGGTGAAACGGCTTAGCGCAATAGCCTATGACCGGCAAGGATAATCCGGCCACTAGCCACTGCCAACCAGGAAACTGCAGCGCGGGAGCCATCGAAAGTATCATCACAGGTAGACCTAAAATCAGGCCTATTACCAGTGATTTCGCCAAGCCGTGACTCCGGGAGGTTTTAGGGTCTTTTACTGCGGCTTCCCCGCCCACCGCTCGCGGGGATTTAGGGTTCCCATCGGCGTGTCGGCTTGACTTTAACCCCTTATCACTCTGCGTTAATTGGCTTATTTGGGAAGATGCGTTTATTTTATGAGGCGCCACCTCGGCTGGCACCTCATGACCCGCGTGACCCCCCGCAACATCCCCCGCAAGCTGCGCCGTGTACCCAGCTTTCTCTACCGTCGAAATAAGGTCAGCTACCGCTACTGACTGGGATAACGTGACGTGGGCGGTCTCTAAAGCCAGATTGACTTCCGCCTCTACCCCGTCGAGGCGATTAAGCTTTTTTTCCACTCGCGCCACGCACGAAGCACAGGTCATGCCCCCAATTTTTAGCGTTACTTCCCCGGTGTTTGCCGCTGTATTTACCGCTTTGGTCATTGGCGCTCGATGGCTTCCACGGTATAGTCCCCGGCGCCTTTTACTGTCTCAATTAGCACCTCATCTGCCGGGATAGCCGCACCGGTGACCACAGCCGTCCCGGATTTGTCCTCGCCGCGAGTGACTTTCACCTGAGAGATCCCCTCTAATTCGCTTAAATCCTCGGTCACGTGCTGGACGCACTTATCGCAAGTCAAACCCCACAGTTTCAACGTTACTCTCGCCATTGCTGATTCCTTTCTCTCGTAACCCTAACTCTGGAATGCTAACTTAATCTTCCAGATAGCGCAGCAGTTGGGCAGCGAGCCCGGTGTAGGTCGCGGGGGTCAGGGCTTGCAGGCGCGCGGTAACATCGGCGGGCAGACCGAGCCCGGCCACGAAGTCGCGCAGCCCAGCCCCGTCAACTCGCCGTCCGCGCGTAAGCTCTTTGAGCCGTTCGTAGGGGTTTTCCATGCCAGGTACCCCGGCGATTCCAGCCACGCGCATACACTGTTGCACCGCCTCGCCCAGTACTTCCCAGTTTTCGTCGAGTTCGCGCGCCATCACATCAACATCCACCTTCAGCCCCGCCAGCCCGCGTCGCAGATTATCAATAGCCAACAGGGAGTGTCCGAAGGCGGTGCCGATATTGCGCTGGGTGGTGGAATCCGTGAGGTCGCGTTGCATCCGGGTGGTCGCCAGGGTTTCAGCGAGCACGCCGAACAGGGCGGAGGATATTTCTAGGTTAGCCTCGGCATTCTCGAAACGAATTGGGTTGATTTTGTGCGGCATAGTGGATGACCCGGTTGACCCTTGCGCGGCCAAATCCTGGGCGAAATAGCCGCGCGAAATATATGTCCAACAATCAGTGGCCAGGTTGTGGGCGATGCGGTTGAAATGCGCGACCGTGGCGTACAGTTCGACCTGGTAATCATGGGACTCTATCTGAGTGGTCAACGGGTTCCAGGTCAAACCCAGGCGCTCCTCGACGAAACCACGGGAGAGAGCCGGCCAATCGGCATTGGGTACCGCCACGGTGTGGGCGGCGAAATTCCCGGTGGCGCCGTTAATCTTCCCTAAGTATTCTTGGGCTTCGACCCGCCGCAGTTGCCGATTCATTCGCCACGCGAACACCGCCAGTTCGTGACCCAGGGTGGTGGGGGTGGCGGGTTGGCCGTGAGTGTGCGCCAGCATGGGAACCTCGGCGGTTTCCCGCGCGAGGCACGCGATTTGGTCGCGCAAGACCCGGGCGGCGGGCAGCCAAACACGCTGAACTCCGTGTTTCAACAGCAGCGCATAGGCCAGATTGTTGATATCCTCAGAGGTGCAAAATATATGCACTATTTCTTTGAGTCGAGTCAAGTCTGTGGTTGACGTGGTTGTCGATTTATCCCCGGTTGTCCCCGTGGTGGCACATTCTTCGGTGGTATCTGCGGGTTCACGAGGTGCTTGCTCCAAAGCCTGCTTCAGCAAGTATTCCACCGCCTTCACATCGTGTTTAGTCTGGGCTTCGGTGACGGCGAGCGTGGCAATTTGCTCCGTACCAAACTCGGACACCAGTCCCCGCAAATATGCCTTTCGGGCATCGGATAAAATCGGGGCGCCCTCCAAAACCCGGTTATCCGTCAACCATGTCAACCACTCAATTTCGACAAATAACCTCGCCCGGTTCAAGGCTGCCTCCGAGAACCAATCCACCAGCGGCGCCACTACTCGCCGGTATCTCCCATCCAGGGATCCCAGGGCTACCGGGGGTTCCAGGGTACCCAGGTCAATGTGTTCGGTGGGAAATTCGATGGTCATGGATTTACCTTTCTGTGGGCTGATTACAGGAATTATGATGGTTTTAAATGCTGGTTTACCTGGGTTTATAGGCTTATTTTTCCGGTGGGGTCGCGGTGGCGGCGGCGCGAGCTGCCGCCGGGATAGCGTCTAGAATCCGGTTCATGGCGGCGTCGTCTCCCAGGTGCGCCGCCGACACAAACCAGGCCTCAAACACAGAGGGCGGCAGCATGACACCCTGGCGGTGGAATTCCCAAAACATCGGGGCAAACCGCCAGGTCTCCTGGCGCTTCGCCCCGGCATAATCCACCACCGGGGACTCGCTAAAGAATACCGAGAACAAGGATCCGGCTCGCCCGATGCTGTGCGGCACGCCTTCCCGGGCTAGCGCCTCATGCAATGCCCCCGCCACCGTGTCGGCCACCTGATCCACTGCGGCGTAAACCTGCTGGTCAGCCGCCTGTAAGGTGGCTAATCCAGCCGCACAGGACAACGGGTTGCCCGACAAAGTCCCGGCCTGGTAAACCGGGCCGGCCGGTGCCAGCTGTTCCATCAGTTCCGTGCGCCCGCCCAGGGCGGCCAGTGGCATTCCTCCGCCGATAACCTTGCCGAAGGTCAGCAAATCCGGGGTCCAATCCGTGTCGAAAACCACGCCGGGGTTCTGCGCGCCGGGCTGGCGCAATACCTCGCGCCCGGTGGACAGACCCCACCATCCCGAGGCCGAGACCCGGAATCCGCTCAAGACCTCGTCTTGAATCATCAAAGTGCCGTTTTCGTGACACAATCTGGCAATTTCTGGCAAAAAATCACCCCGCGGGGCAACGACGCCCATATTCGCGGCCGCTCCCTCGACGATTACCCCGGCAATCGCGTCCCCGCGCGCGGCGAAACACTCTCGCAAGGCTGTCACGTCGTTATACGGCAACACGATAGTCAGCTCGGCTATCGCCCCCGGCACCCCGGCGGAGGCTGGTAGCCCCCCGGTCGCCACCCCGGATCCCGCCTCAGAAAGCAGCGAATCGCTGTGTCCGTGATAGTTCCCCGCGAATTTCACTATCAAATCCCGCCCGGTCGCCCCGCGCGCCAGGCGTATCGCGGTCATGGTGGCCTCAGTTCCGGTGGAGACGAAACGCACTTTTTCGGCCAGGGGGACGCGCCGGCGTACCTCCTCGGCCAGCAGGGTCTCAGCCTCGGTGGGCGCCCCGAAAGACAGGCCTCGCGTGGCGGCTTCCTGCACTGCCGCCACCACGCGCGCATCGGCGTGACCCAGCAGCATCGGCCCCCAGGAACAGACTAAGTCAACGTAGTCTTTGTTATCCGCATCCCACACGCGCGCACCCTTGGCTCGGGTAATGAAAGACGGGGTGCCCCCCACCGCACCGTAGGCTCGCACCGGTGAATCGACCCCGCCGGGAATCACCGCCCGCGCGGCCGCAAACATTGCTTCGTTTTGGCTCATTTTTTCCTCTCATTCCGTTATTAAAAGGTTGACGTGATTGACAATTTTACGCATTTCCCGCTGTTCGCCCCCGGTTTCGACCCCACCTGGGGTTCCGACCCCACTCGACCCCACTCGACCCTGCCTCTCACCCCCTGCGCCTCTCACCCCCGCCTGTCCCCGCCGACTTCCGTGCAGTTGGCACTGTCGGCAGCGATGGCGGTGGCAGCGACGACGACGACGGCGGCTACCTCGGGTTCCCGGCGCCGCACCCGTTCATGAGGCGCCACCCCCGACACGACCGCAAATTCGTAAACCACGTCAACTATTAGTTCAGTTATTCCTGCGGTTTAGACCGCGCCTCATGCCAAGCCTTCGGCGACCTCCAGGGCATAGTAAGTCAGCACGATATCCGCCCCGGCGCGCACAATCGAAGTCAGGGACTCATCAATAACCCGCGCCCGGTCAATCCAGCCGCGCGCTGCACCCGCCTCTATCATGGAATACTCCCCGCTGACCTGGTAGGCGGCGACCGGAACCGGGGATTCGGCGGCCACATCCGCCAACACGTCCAGGTAAAAACTCGCGGGCTTCACCATGACGATATCCGCGCCCTCGTCCAAATCCAGCAGGGCTTCCCGCCGACCCTCACGGCGGTTAGCGGGGTCTTGCTGATAGGCGCGACGGTCGCCCTGCAGTGAACACCCGACCGCATCCCGGAAGGGTCCAAACAGTCCCGAAGCATACTTGGCGGAATAAGCCATGATTGCCACGTCGGTAAACCCGGCTTCGTCGAGTGCCGCGCGAATCGCGCCAACCTGGCCGTCCATCATCCCGGAGGGCGCCACCACCCGCGCCCCCGCCCGCGCCTGGGACACGGCGGTTGCGGCGTAACAGGACACCGCCCAGTCGTTGTCGACCGTGCCGTCCTGGCGCAACGGCCCGCAATGCCCGTGAGTGGTGGTTTCATCCAGGCAGTTATCGGCCATAATCACCAGGTCATCGCCCACGGCTTTCGCCAGCGCTTCGAGCCCCCGGTTTTGAATCCCTGCCGGATCCCAGGCCGAAGATCCAGTAAAATCTTTGTCCCCGTCGCGGGGCACCCCAAAAACAATCATGCCGCCAATCCCCGCGTCCGCCGCGCGTCGCCCCAGTTCCGCCAGCGATTCCGGCGTGTGTTGGTACTGGCCGGGCATCGAGGGAATCTCTACCGGGGCATCGATTCCGTCGCGCACAAACACGGGCATCACCAGTTGACGTGGTTGCCACCGGGTTTCCGCTACCAGGCGGCGCATAGCCGGGGTGGTGCGCAAGCGGCGCGGGCGCATAATCGGGGTGGCCTCCAGGGGCAGTTCCCGGTTCGGCACGACTTTGCCAGACGCGTCACGGGGCTCCCACACCGAGCCCACCACACTGGCCTCCCCGGGCATCGCCTCGCCGCAGCCGCAGCCGCATCCCGAAGATTTCACGCTTTCCCCGGTTCCAGAACCAGGCTCGGCTCCCCCGACGGGGTTCGCCATTGTCTTGGTTACCCCCAGATTTGCGGCCTGCGACAGTCCCATAACTAATCCTCCTTGTTTGGATGGCACCTCATGAACCTTCAATCAGCCTTGTCCAAGCCCGCAACAATCTCGCGGTAGGCCGCGAGCACCCCCTCGGTGTTGGTGGTGGGGCACACCGCGCCGGCCGGCCACCCCAGTTCCCGCAACACCTTCGCGCTGGATTTCCCGAAAGCCATCGGCACTGGCCACAACTTGACCCCCGCCTTGGACAGTTGCCGATGGGCGGCCTGGGCGACAGATCCGGCGGTAATCAGCGCCACCGTGGGTTCGCCCAACGCCAGGGCTTCCCCCCAGGTCAGTGGCAGTTCATCCAGGGCAACCGATTCATAGAGCCGCAACCGTTCCACGTCATATCCCTTACGGTTCAAGCCCTCCGCCAGGGTCGGGGCGGCTCCCACCGCACAGGGCAACAGCACATTGCCGCTACCGGAGGGGAAGGCTTCCACCAGGGTTTCGGCACTGGCCGGGTCGGGTCCGACGAAATCAACGCGCCCCCCGTAGGCGCGAATCGCATCGGCGGTGGCACTGCCAACGGCCGCGACCTGGACTTGCGCAAGCAGTTCACCCAGTTCATAGTGTTCATCGAGAAATTTGGCGGTCGCTACGCTAGAGAGCACCACCCAGTCGTATTCACCCTGTTGCAGGCGTTGCATCGGATCAAACCAGTCCTCGGAGGCGGTCGGAACCTTTTTGGTAACGGGCGCGCACGCAACGGGCAGTCCCGCTTCGGCTAGTTCTTTGGCCAGGATGTCCTGGGGCACCCTGGGTACCAACAGTTTTGGTTTCATCTCATTCCCCCCGCTCGTTTCGAGCCGTACCGCTGGGCAGCCAGCGAAAGCTGGGCATTCCAAATACTGTGCATACCCCTAGTCTAGGCCATTCCTCCGTTGTCTCCTAGTTCATGAGGTGCCATTTGGGGTTTGTCGCGTTTTGCCGATTACCCGCGCCCTGACCTATTTGGAGCGGCTGGCGGCCTGGAGGTTCGCCATCTCTCCGGCGCATAGCCAAAAAACCGGGCCGCGCTACCTGGGGGTGGACAGTTCGCTTGGGTCAAAACTCCGAGTAGTAGATTAGCTGGCTGTATTTCTTTTTTATTAAGGCTTGCACATTGAGTTCCGGTGGATTAAGCTTTGAAATAAATTCTGGCGGTGTCAGGACATAACCATCATATGGCTCCTTTATATCGGAGCGCAAACGGAAATTGAGCATATTCTTTTCCTGGTCGTAATCTATAGAGTGAAAGTCACGCAAGAGAAAGTTGGTTCCGGCCAGGTCAATCTGTATATTCCGGTAGGCCAGACATATCTGTTCCAAGCTGTTTTTTACATATTTGATTCGTATCTTTTTACCAGTTTTTGTGAGCAGATTTGCCATCTCGGCGACACCCGGTTCGTTATTCAGTCCTAACTTAGAAACAACTTGATCCCATGACATCTTATTTTCGGCGGGTTTTCCAGCCAGGGAGAGTCCAAAGTTAGAAGAAACATCTTGATGAATCTCAAATCCGACTTTATCCGGTTGGTAAACCTGAATTAGCTGAGCTAGAGTATCGTTCAGCTCGTCTATAGCCTTTTGGTCTTTAGCCTTTACTTTTTGTTTGATTTCGTTGAACCAAGCTTGACTTTTAATTTGTGGTATAGTCGAGTCCCAAAGCGGTGATCCATACAAAAAAGAGTTAAATTCTGATGGTTTTGAAGACCAATACATCCTGACGTTTCCGAGGCACTTCATCACTTCCCGTGCAGACAAATCCCCATCATAGTTAATACCCTTTTCATAAATATACGGATACGCCAGCTCAATCTGCCTCTTCCCATCCCCTGCAGTGAGCTTCATTTCCACAGAGCCGTTTACACATCCAACCAGCGTCAATGCTGCGGCGAGTATTATCGGTAATACAGATATTTTTCTCAAGATAAACTCCAATGCCATCCCGGAGTCGACCAAAACCATACTACAGTATTTTCACTTCAACACTTAAAGCTGGTTTCAGTCGAACTCAGAATAATAAATTAGTCCTTTATATTTGGCATTTATGAGCTTTTCAAAATCCCAAATATTCGGATTAAAAGCGGATATGCGCTTATCTTCGGGGCTGAAATCTCCGCCGATTAATGGAAGAATCGCCCGTCTATACAGTCTAAAATTTATCATATCTTTTTCTCGATTAAAGGAAACTTTATACTCCTTCTTGTTCAGATACCACAAATTGTCGGCATAAACCATAAACTTCCTATAGGCCAGACACAGGCTTTCCAGGCTATTCTTTACATACCTAACCTTAACGGCTTGCTCGCTACTAGGTAACAGATTTACTAGTTGCACTACACCTGGTTCATCCTCTATACCCAGATTCTCTAGTATTTCTTTCCAACTCAATACCTCAGCCTTCTTGTTACCCACCAAATCCATGGCAAATGCGTAAGGGTAAGTACGTAATGAAAAACTAAATCCAACCTTATCAGGATGATAAGCTTGAATGAGTTGATGTAACGTGGTAATAACCTCGGTAATAGCATCCGAATTGCCCGTTTTAACTTTTTCGGCGATTGCAGATAAATCTCCCTCATATCCAACACCTTTTTCATAAAACCAAGGATAGGCAATTTCACTTTTCCTCAACTTCACCTCAGTCGATGCTTTAGTAATCGCTACATTATCAGCACATCCACCCATTAAAACAGTCAAGGCAAGAATTATCACAGCTAATGTCTTTCTCCTCATGATGTCGCTATCCGGCTGTGAGTTGTGTTAAGTAATGCCTCTATATCTGTGTAGTATATTTTACTACGACTAGCACGAAAACCAGTTACAGTACCTAGGGCATAGACTTGGCTGGAACTATTAGTATAGGCAAACACGGGCGAACCTGAATCGCCACCTTTTAGAGTATCTCCATTAGCGATAATCACAGTTCTCAAGTTACAGTAATTAACCCCGGCAAGCCAAGCACATCCTGCAGTGTTGCTGGTTTCATCATGTGTGACACCTTTGTATGTTCCGACGAATTCCCGGTTGCTCTTTCCGGCGGATATGCCAATGTTCGCACCTACAATTCCACCCCCAGGCAGAGAACCAATAACACTTGCATACGAACTGCCGTTTCCTCTAAAAATAGTATGGCTATAATTTGCTCCAGTCAGCATAGCAATATCCAGGTTAAACGGTGCTTGTTGCATATAATTTGTCACCGCGTAACCCACATATTTGTTGCCGTAATACCACCTGCTTCCAAGTATAGCGCTATGACCGGCTATAGTCATATAATTCTGTCCACTGTCAATGTTCTGTACTTTGAATCCCAGAGAACACCTATCACCGTTATAAGTGGGTAAACCCCCACCGGCAAAAGGAGGTCTATCATCATAACGATTGCCCAGTAACTCGAATGGTTCCGAGTATGTAACATTAATCAACGCATCAGACTGTAGCGCGCCCAAAACCGCTGCCGGAGCGGATTCCTCCACTTCTACATCCAACATTTGAGTTTCCGTGTTAATCCGGTAAAACATATACACCCTATGCTGCTCAGCCAGCCGCTTCGCTTTAACAAACCGCTGACACAACTGCGCCACCGAAACAAACCCCGTATCGGCCTTCGGTTTCACCCGCAAATCATCCCCGCCGACGCTACGCACCCTGCGCAAACCAGCATCCACAGCCCGCACCTCACTACGAGCCACCGGAACCACCGCATTTTCCACACTCCAAGCGAAACCCACCGCATCGGGATGCTGACGGTACACCTCAGCCAAAGCACTCACATTCGCCCGTAGCCTAGATTCCAACGAATCCACCGACACATCGCGAGCCTCACGCGTCTCCCCCTTCGCCTTAAAAAACGAAGACGCATCCAAGCAAAAATCCAAATCACTACTGGAGATACTCCCATCCCCAGACTCGTCATTCTCCGCACTAACCCCTGTCACCGGCACCGCCATCAAGGCCAATGCCCCGAACAGAGGAACCACCTTACGCAAAATTCCTGATAACATCACTGTTTCCTTCCCTAAAATAAACTAAGGCCTTGTCCGTGACCACCTGTACTAAGCTGCTGCAAACCCTTGACTTCCCTGTCCAGGCAACGCTCTCAGCAAAAGCAACTGCAATCATTGTAACCTAGAAAATCGCCACTACCACAGCCCTTTTTCAAAGAAAACCTTGAGCCGAAGCGTTTATGCAGGTAGGGCGAATCCCCATCGCAAAATCCGACACACCGGCACCAATCTACTTGGAGCTATCCCATGAATCTTCCGATGTATCGCGAACGGATAATGACCCTTGAACCTTAGGACTGTGTCGTCCCGGATTCCTTGGCGGCCTGGAGGTTCGCCATCTCCCCGGCGCCGTTGGCCAGCAATTCTGTGGCTAAATCCACGCCGAGTTGCTCGGCGGCGGCCAGGGCGAAATCCCGCTGGTCTGCGTCGGTGCCCAGCAAAACCGTGGTTTCCCCGCTGACTTCAACACTTTCCCCGTTGTCTCCCACCACTCGGGCACGCAGCTCCAGAACTCCGGCCAGCAATTCTGTGGCGTTGTTTTCCCAAGTCAACTGGCCGCGCACCCCCAGGGGGGCGGCGCACCCGGCCTCCAGGTAGCGCAATAATGCCCTCTCCGCGCTAACTTCCAGACGTGTCGGCTCATCGTCCACAATTCGCAGGGTTTGCGCCAAAATCCGGCCTTCCTCCGCCGCGAGTCCATCCGCGACGGTTTCCAAGGCGAGTGCACCTTGACCCCCGGCGGGCAGAATAGTTTCCGAGAGGTCATCAGTGGCCACGTCTTCGACGCCCAGGCGGCGCAGCCCGGCGCGCGCCAACACGACCGCATCCAGGTCTTCCTTGGCGCGGCCTTGATCCAGGCCGATTTGCTCGGCTCGCGTCCCGAGTCCCCGCACGCGACCAATCCGGGTGGGCACATTACCGCGAATATCAACTAATGAAAGGTCGGGACGCACGGCGGCCAACTGACGCGCGCGACGCGGCGAACCCGTGCCCACCCGCGCGGCGGCGGGCAAATCCGCCAAACGCAGCCCGTCGCGAGCCACCAGCACATCGGCGGGGTCAACCCGCGCCGGGATGGCCGCAACCACCAGGCCGGGAACCTCCACGGTCGGCAAATCTTTCAAGGAATGCACCACCAGGTCACAGCGCCCCTCAAGCAGTGCCACGCGCAGCGCGGCGGCGAAAACCCCCACCCCACCCAGGCTGGACAGTGAAGCGCGGTTCGTATCCCCCTCGGTGACAAAGGTTTCGATTCGCACCGCGAGGCCGCGTTGCTCCAGGTCAGCGGCCACCATCCGGGTTTGAGTCAGCGCCAGTTTCGAGCCTCTGGTACCAATCACCAGCGGCCGCTGCGCGCTCCCAATCATGTGCATAGTGCTAGTTTAAACCATTCCCCCGGGCGTGGCTATTTCATGAGGTGCTGGCCAAAGACTCTGGTGTAATCCGATTAGCGAACCCGCCAAACAATCCACCGTCCAGCAATCCACCGTCCAGGCCGCCTTGCTGAGTGCGAATGCCGCCAGGGGCACGGCTTACCGGATGAAACTTACTTACACTATTGTTTACTGTTGGGGCGACCACGGTTGGTCGTTTTAAGCAAAAACCGTACGCACCTCCCGCCGGGCGGTAGACAGGTATAGTTTAGGGGGGCTAAACTTGTAGGGTGACTAAGCCTATGAAATACCGTAAACTGGCGGCTTTGCTTCGCCAAGCGGGTTTCATCCCCCGACCGGGCAAAGGCGACCACGAGATGTGGCGTAACGGTTCAACCTCGGTGGTAATCACGAAAACCTGCGAGGTGTCACCAAAGGTGACCCGCGACGCGCTCAATGCTATAGAAAAGGTGAAGGGCTATGAGTGAGCTGAATGTGACCGCGACCCGCTGGGAGGGCGGCTGGGAGCTGGAAATCGGACCCGACCAGCACACTTCGGTGCGAAGCCTGGCTAAGGCTCGCCAACAAGTGGTGGACTTCTTGGATACTGTAACCCCAGAGGTCAATCACAGCACCTGGACAATAAACATAATCCCCTGCCTTGGGGGCTTGGAACAAGCGGTCAGAGCCGCCAAACAATCCACCGTCCAGGCCGCTTTGCTGAGTGCGAATGCCGCCAAACAATCCCGCAACGTGGCTCGCCAACTGCGCAACCAAGGCTACACGGTAGCAGACTGCGCCGTTATCCTGGGGGTAAGCCGATCCCGCGTCTCGCAACTCGTGAATTCCTAAACGGTGTCCTACCGGAAACTGTGAACCCGCACCGGCGCCTACTTCGATAGCCGCTTACTTCTTAACGTGGCCGCCATCATGACGGATCTCAACGCAGCTGACTAGGGTATTTCGCACTAACCAGTTCAAACGCGACACTAAAGCGCTGTTCAAAAACACTACGATGCCACGAAATTAGCCCCCGGCAATCGAGGCTCTCTGCGGACAAAACCGCGCCGTGCTACTGGTCGCAACCTAGGAGTTATATTTTGCCCAGCTTAATAGGTAAAAGAGCTTTAGGCAGGTACGGCTATCTTAGTTTTTAGGGTTTCGACAGTTTCCAGAAATACGTGGTTTACATCTTCCCTGGCATGTGACATGTATTCGATAGTTTCTTGTAACAGCTTGCTGGGAATCGTGGCTCGCAGAGTCGCGGCGATGTCTATGAGCCGGTAGACCTTGTCGAAGCAATCCTCGCCCCAAGTGTAGGCATCCAGGAACCAGTATTTAGACTCGGGAACCGCATCCACCAGGCACGCCGCCAAACGACCCAGCAGACTTTTATCACCAGTAGGGTCAGCCAAGTCCGCAATAATCTCGGTCGGATACGCGCGCATAAGATGATTTTACCTCACTTTTGACGTTTCTGTCCTACAGGAATTTCAACCCCATTTACCCAGCATCGCACGCCTCTGCCTTTAATGGGAAAGAAGTGCAGACTTCGTGTCGGGTCAAGCCCCGCAATTATTGGAAACTCCAGGCGAACTAACACCCCATCGTATGGAGACATGAACACTAGGTTATGACCAACCAAATCCGGATTTTGCGCCAACAGATAATAGTAAGCCTGGCGCAGTTTTTCCCGCTTCCAGCCGGCGGGAAACTCTGTGTGTCTCGACTTACCTCCACCGTCTTTTAAGCATCCACTACCGTGTCCACCGATGAAATGATCTGCGTTACGGTCATATACTCCAAGTATGGCAACCTCATAAATATCTTCGAAAAGTGGAACCCGGCAGTTATATTTTTGTGTCCAGGCTGGCAAAGCTGGCCAACCAGCAGCTCGTTGGAGCATCTCATAGTTGCTTTCAGGCACAGGTTGAAGACTATCATGTACTGGATTTTCCCTTAGTCACCGCGTGCGCCCTTAACCTGAGTTGCACATATTTGTAGCATATGGCGTGTTTTTTGGGGTGTTTGTGCTGGTGGTGGGGTTTTGGGTTGGTGGTTTTGGGTCACTAATTGGTGGTGGTGTTTTTGGTTAGACTAGGGTTATGTCGCCTTTTTTGCGTAAAGTGAGAACGGCCTCGGGTGCTGTGGCGGTACAGATAGTGGAAAAGCAAGGTCGGGTGAACCGGGTTTTGAAGCATCTTGGTTCGGCTCATGATGAGGCTAAACTCGCGGTTTTACTTGAGATAGGGCGCAAAGAGCTGCGTCCTGGGTAGCTGGAATTCGATTTCAATTCCCTGGATACCGGTTTTTGTTCTACGCCGAAAGTGCAGCATCAGTCATCAGCACTACTGTGGGCGGTGCTCCGGGGGGCGTATCGGGCTGTTGGGTTCGACCAGGCTATAGACGATAGCGTGTTTGAGCAGTTGGTTTTGGCTCGTATTGTGGAGCCTGCGTCTAAGTCGGATACGATACGGATTCTTGGGGAACTCGGTGTTGAGGTGGCGCATCGTAATACTTTCAATAACTGTCTACAACGCTGCGCGGGGCGGGATTATCGTTCTCGGTTGGCTGAGGCCTGCTTCACACACGCTTCGAGGTCTGGTGACCTTTCTTTGGTTTTGTATGATGTGACTACCCTGTATTTCGAGGCTGAATGTGAGGACGAGGACAGCGGGGAAAACCAGGGCTTGCGTAAAGTTGGTTACTCGAAAGAAAGACGTGTTGACCCCCAGATTGTGGTCGGCCTGCTGGTAGACCGTAGCGGGTTCCCCCTGGAAATAGGGTGTTTCGAGGGTAACAAGGCTGAAACCAAAACCCTTCTGCCGGTTATCAAAGGGTTCCAAGACCGTCACGGCCTGGATTCTTTCGTTGTGGTAGCCGATGCGGGCATGCTCAGCAACGAGAACCTCAAGGCTCTGGACGCAGCCGGATTCAAATTCATTGTCGGTTCTAGGCAAACCAAAGCACCCCATGATTTAGAGTCGCATTTTTATTGGAACGGAGACTACTTCGCCGACGGCCAGATTATCGACACGGTCACACCCCGGCATGCCAACAGTAAAGTCAACAACAAGAAGCTGAAGGTCGAACCCGTATGGAACCCTACGATGGGCACGTCGTGGCGGGCGGTGTGGCAGTACTCCGCGAAACGCGCCAGGAGAGACTCTGTTACCTTAGAGGCGCAGCGTCGTCGCGCCCTAGACGCGGTAGACGGGATAAAACCCGCACGTCGACCCAGGTTCGTCAAAACCACTCGTAGTGGCTGTAGTTTTGATGAGAAAGCCTTTGAACGCGCCCAGAAACTCGAAGGACTTAAAGGCTACGTCACAAACCTTCCCGCCACGTTGATGCCCGCAACAGAGGTTATCGACTCGTATCACGAACTGTGGCACGTGGAACAATCCTTCCGCATGTCGAAAACCGACCTGCGAGCACGCCCGATATTCCACCGGCAAAAAGACGCTATCGAAGCTCACTTGACCATCGTCATGGCCGCCCTCGCCGTATCCCGGTATTTGTACCAAAAGACCGGAATAACACCCAAAAAACTCGTCCGAACCCTACGACCCCTCCGGGAAATCACCATAAGCCTACCCGGAGGACAGCAAATCACAGCCCAACCAGAAATCAACCCCGAAACCCAGAAAATCCTAAACAAGCTGGGTCACTAAACCTGTGCAACTCGGGTGGCCAACCAGCAGCTCGTTGGAGCATCTCATAGTTGCTTTCAGGCACAGGTTGAAGACTATCATGTACTGGATTTTCCCTTAGTCACCGCGTGCGCCCTTAACGGTGGAAAACTGCCTGGGCTGCATTATACGAACAAGATACGCTAAGCCATACAATGTACTATGAATGGGGGTGGGTGTGATGGCTTTTTCTATTCGCCTGACCGCAGCAGAAAAAGACTTGGCGACCAGCTATGCCCGGTTGCAATGTATTTCTGTGGGCGAAGCCTTTAAACAGGCTCTGTTTGAGCGCATCGAAGATGAATATGATTTGGCGGCGGCGCCCCGCGCCTACGCTACTGGTTGAATCGCAAGCCGTGGGCGACCACGGCAGTGATGCCGGTGCCCGCCACCCAGGCGCCCTCTAAATCCAGGCCTTCGACCCGCGCCGCCGCCGCCTCGATTTCGCGGATTCGTGCCCGTTCGGACAAATCCGGGTGGGTCATGGCGTCGCCCCAAAACACTCGTCTTGAATCCAGGATTTGCGACTCATGAAGCCGCACCCCCAACATCCGGGAGGCATCAGCGAGCGCGCGTTCCACGGTAATCCCATAGACGAAGCCCTTGGGGTCACCCTCGCGGCCATAAGAGATTCGCAGCACATGCGTGTGCGGGGCGGCGCCGACCATCGTAGAGGGCCATTTGGCGGAATAGTGCGTAATCGCCTTGGCTTGCAGGGCTGCGGGGTCGCCGGCGGGAGGGGGGCCGACCAACATGCCGGAACCGTGCGGGGTGCAATCCAACTCGGGGCTGTTCACCGCCAGGGTCACGTTCATCACCGGAGTGCCGGGGTGGAGCTCAAAGCCGGTGGTCAAATCCCCGATGGCCTCTAATGCGCCCGCGTCAAAACGCACCGAAGCATCCCGCCCGGCACGCTGGGCGTGAAACCGCAGGCGAAGCATCGAGGCCGCGGCCGAATTGAGAATCCTCAAGGCCGGGTTGGCGGGTAGCGCCACGACCACGCGGTCGGTGGCCAGGCCAAACGCGTTGCCGCTTTCTGCGGGCGGGCCGCCGGGGATTTTCCGGTTCGACACGGTGTGTTTGCACCACACCACCCAGCGGGGGTTGTCTTGGCCAATGCCGGCCTCGAGGTGCAGGGCGCGCACGTGGTTGTCGATGCGCCCCCCGGCCGCAAGGATTCTTTCGACCAGGGCGTCTACCAGGCGAAACATGCCCCCGCGCGGCATCATTACCACGGGGCGCTTCGGATCGCGGGTGGCACGTACCGCCCCGGTCAGGCTGCCTTCGCGCGCGAGGGCTTCCAAAAGGCCGGGGGTGACTTTGCGCGGGTCTAGCCCGCTGGGGTGGGTGGAGTGTATTCCCCCGGCGAAGGGGGTGACGAAGGCTTCGAGGACGGCTGACCCCAGGCGCGCGGTGACCAGGTCGGCCAGGTTGGTGGCATCCGCGCCGACTTCGGGGGGCAGGGTGAGGTCTTCGCGAGCCCGCGCGACGGCTTGGGGCCCGGCCACGGCGGTGAGGCTCTCGACGAAAACCGGGTCGTCGAGGTCGGCTGGGATTCCTAGTGTTCCGAAGGGAATCCGTACGGGCGCACCGCGCCGATGATCCCACACCCACGAGTCACTCACGGGTGGCACTGGTTCTAGCCCCAGTTCCCGACACAGGCCGGTTACTTCGGGGGTGCGCGTGGCGTAGGATTCCGCGCCGATGTCCACAGTTGCCCCGCCGAAAACCCCGGAGCACACCAGGCCGCCGGGTCGCCCGCGTTCTTCGAGTATCAGGGGTCGCAAGCCCTGTTTGGTGGCGGTATACGCGGCGGTGAGTGCGCCGAGTCCGCCGCCGAGGATTATCATGTCGAAACCCTGGTCTGCGAGCGCGCCGGCTTTGGTTTCAGTGGGCTTGGTATCTGTGCCCTTTCCATCCGCTGCGGGCGCGGTTGCGGTTGTCTGGTTCGGCTCGGGGTGTTGCGCCGGGTTGGTCACGGGGGTTCCTTTCATGAGGTGCCATCTGGCTTCACTGGCTTATTCTCTTAGTTCCCAGTTTGTCACATTCCCCGCATCCTCGCCGGGAAAACCAGGCCAGCCCCTCGTGAAAAGTAATCTCAAAACCGGGTCACACGGATACCATCCACTCCACCCGAATAACTGGTCATTGTTCCCCAAGCCGGAATGTCTCCGAAATTCAGATTAGTACCGGCCGCCAGGCGTGGACGCGGGCTACCAGCTCGGTCAACAATCCGGGGTCGGTTTCGGGTTTCACTCCGTGGCCGAGATTGAAAATATGCGCCGGAGCCGCCTGCCCCGCCTGGAGAACCTTGTCAGCTTCTGACCATATCTTTTCGGAGTCACTTTGAATCAGTAACTCGGGGTCAAGGTTGCCCTGTAGGACTGTTTCGGGCAGGCGCGCCGCCGCCGTATCCAGGGAAATATCCGTCCCGACCGACACCACATCAGCAGTCTCCCCCAGCGCTTCCAACAGGTGTGAAGCCGCGACTGCAAAGTTGACGTGGTTGACACCTTTCGCGGCTTCGAGAGCCATCCGGGTATAGGGCTGGGCATACTCGCGGTACTCCGATTCCGTCAAGACTCCAACCCAGGAATCGAACAGCTGCACCGCTTCGGCTCCGCCCCGGATTTGGGCGGCCAGGAATTCCCCGGACAGGCGGGCGCACCAAGTGGCAAGTTTTGCCCAGGCTTGCGGCTGGCACCTCATGAACTCGCGCGTGCGCCGACACGCCCGACGTTGTGCCTTCGACACCCCGGGCTGTCCCGATTCAATCAGGTACGAGGCCAGCGTGAACGGCGCCCCGGCGAAACCCAACAGGACTTTTTCGAAGGCCAACTCGCGGCGCCCCAACGCGGCCGCGTCCTCGATCACCGACCAGTCCGAAACCTCCAGTCCCACCAGGCGCTCCACGTCAGCCACCGAGCGTACCGGCGAATCCAAAACCGGCCCGATTCCGTCAACCATGTCAATTCCCACTCCGCACAAATACAAGGGAATCACAATATCAGAAAAGAACACTGCCGCGTCGACGTCGTGGCGGCGCACCGGCTGCAGGGTAATCTCGGCGACCAAGTCCGGGGTGGTACAAGCCATCAGCATCCCCACCCCGGCGCGAGCCGCGCGGTATTCCGGCAGGGAGCGGCCGGCTTGGCGCATGAACCACACCGGGGTCTGGGCGGGACGAACTCCCGCTAGAGCCGCCCGGAAAGGGGAATTAGACAACATCGGGGTGTTTAAAAGGACTGTATTCGCCGCCATAATCCCAGTTTAGCGAAACCCCCAACCCCGCCGTCTAATAACACATATAACCCCAGTTCAAACCGGGTTTACAGCGGCGCGCCCTCAGCTTAGGCAAAGCTTTGATACTGACCATATGGCCATAATTAAAGCGTTTAGCTAGTATGTTTGGCGATGCCATTCCAACTTTACACGGTAAACCACCTGACCCACGCGATTTCCCAGGTTGCGCGCGCCGCTGACCTGGTGCAAACGCATACCTCGGAGTGGCGCGACACCCCGGGGGTGCATTCCCTGGTCTCTTTGGTGACATGTAACCGCGTGGAAATCTATGTTTCGGCCGAGCCCCAGATTCGACTCGTGCCGCTTGATGGAACCGATTTGAACTGGAATTATCTGGAAGGGCGGGAAGTCGCCGAGCATCTGTTTAGGGTGGCTTCCGGCCTGGATTCCATGGTGGTGGGCGAAGCCGAAATCGCCGGCCAGGTGCGCCGCGCTTTCACCGCTGCCCTCGACCAAGGCACTATAAAAGGCCTGATGATAAAGATGTTCGAAGGCGCGTTGGCGACCTCGCGGCGCGTCGCCACCCACACCGAGTTAACTGGGTTGGGTCGCTCGGTGGTATCCGTCGCCCTCGATTTGGCCGCCCGGGACTTGCCCCTGACTGTTCATGAGGTGCCACCCGCCAACCCCGCCGCAACACACACATCACCGCTTGACGTGGTTGACGAAAACCCGACCGGCGTGCCCTCTTGGCAAGGCCTGAAAGCCCTGCTGGTCGGCACCGGAGCCTATGCCGGCACGGCCGTGGCGCAGCTGCGGGCGCGCGGCGTGCGCGACATTGCCAATATTCAAACCTCGCGCCGGGTCGTGTCTTTCGCCCAAATTCACCGCACCCGCGTGGTGGAACCCGAGGACACGGTGGCGGCGCTACAGGAGGCCGACCTGGTTTTGGCCTGTCGTGGTTTAGGCTCCCCGGTCTTGTCAGCCGACCAGGTCGCGGCGGCCACCCCAAATCGCCGCCGCCCCCTGGTAATCCTGGATCTTGCCCTGCACGCCGACGTGGATCCGCGAGTCCACCAACTGTCGGGCGTGAAAATGTGGAACCTCGAGGATATCCGTGCCCACGTCCCCGCCCTGGCGATATCCCAAATCCAGCGCGCCAATGAACTCATTGAGGAAGGCCTCGCGGATTATGACGCGGCAGTGGCCGCGCGGCACATGGATCCGGTGATTGTGCGGCTGCGTGCCTTGTTCGAGGCGGCGGCTTGTGAAGAAATCGCCGCCCTGCCCCCCGGCGAAACCGTCGCCCGTGAGGATGCGGAACGCGCGATTTGGCATGTCGTCAAGAAACTGGCTCACACCCCGACGGTGTCGGCGCATATGGCGGCTGAATCCGGCCTGGGTTCCCAGTGGGTGGATGCCCTGGCCACCGTGTGGGGTCTAACCCCAGAAGTTTTAGAGGATGCGTTCAGCGGGTAAGGTAGAGTAATGTACGATGTTTCCCCCTACGATGCTTTAATGCTGGTCAGCTATGGTGGACCCAACCGACCAGAGGATGTGTTGCCATTTTTACGCAACGCCACCGGCGGGGCGGGAATCCCCGATTCTAGGCTGCGTCAAGTGGGACGTCACTATGAACTGTTCGGGGGACGTTCCCCCATTAACCGCCGCAACCAAGAGTTGCTCGCGGCTTTGCGTCACCGCCTGGGCGATAACCTGATTTACGGTATCGGCAACCGCAACTGGCACCCGTATTTCACGGAAACTCTCGAAGACCTCGCGCGGCGCGGGGCGCGCCGGATTTTGACGCTGTTCACGGCGGCCTACACGTCTTACTCGGGATGCCGCCAATACCGCGAGAATCTGGCGGCGGCTCTCGCCTCATTCCAAGAAAAACACCCCGAAATAGAGTTAACGCTCGACCGGGTGCGGCCTTTCGCGAATACGCCGGGTTTCGTAGCCGCTAATGTGGCGGCTGTTCATGAGGCGCTAGCCCAGCTAGCCGACTCACAGTCGAGTCCCGCCGGGACTGTTCCCCCGAAAACCCACCTGGTTTATGTGACGCATTCTATTCCACTCGAGATGGCCAGAAACTCGGGGGGACGGGTTTCTGAAATTGACGTGGTTGACGAAAATGGGGGCTTGTCGGCATCTCGGATGGCACCTCGTGAACCCGAAGCCACCCCCAGGGACACCAAAGCGACCCACAAACCCGCCCTGTTCGACGACCGCCCCCACCCCGAAGGGCACTCGACCCCGCGACACCCCGAACTTGATCCAGACACCATAACCGGCCTGGCGCAAGTCACCAAACAACAAGACTGCCTCGGGACAGGCTGGACATACCTGGCGCAACACCTCGCCATCGCCAACGCCATCAACCGGCAACTGCGCGCCGGCGGCCTGCAACTGCCCTGGTCACTGGCATTTTGCTCCCGCTCCGGGTCGCCACACCAACAGTGGCTGGAACCCGATATTAACGACCACCTCTCTGACCTGCAGGTATCTGGCATCCGCAACGTGATGGTCGCCCCTATCGGTTTTATCTCTGACCACATGGAAGTCGTGTTTGACCTGGACACCGAGGCCGTGCAAACCGCGCGGGAAGTCGGCCTGAACTATGTGCGCACCGCCACCGCCGAATCCTATCCGGGGTTCCTCGACCAACTGGCGGACTTAGTGGCTGAACGCGCCGCCCTGGCACGCGGGGAGCACCCCGAACTGGTAGTGGAACCCGGCACCTATCCCGCCCTGGGTGAAAACTGCGGGGTGGATTGCTGCCGCTACCCGCGCCATCTGCACGGTTAAGACTCTCGAAACGCACTAGACTGGAAGCTAAAACCGCATTCATTTCTAGCGTCTATAAGGAGTAAACATGGGACACCCCGGACACATCCCCGCACACGTACCAACCGCCCCGGAAATTACCGGCGACCCGCGCGACTACGCGGTCGACTATCGCGAGGTCAACGCGCGGGAAAACTATTCCCTGCACATGGTATTTAAGCGCACCCGCCCGCTGCCCGATGACGCGGAGCATTTGGGACGCATCAAGGCACGCCTGGAAGAGTGCCTGAAAGGCACCGTGGTGCGCGGCTGGTATGACGTTTCCGGTTTCCGCGCGGACGCGGATTTGATGATTTGGGCACTGGACGACAACCCCGAGGCGCTACAGGCCGCCTACCGCCGGGTCGGTGCCCTGGGAACCTGCCACGGACAGCGAGCCTTGCTGGAACCCGTGTGGTGTGCCATGAGCCGCCACCTGCCCGCCGAGTTCAACGAGTCCCATCTGCCGGCGTGTTGGGGCGGCTTTGCGCCCCGCAAATACATGACGGTTTATCCTTTCGTGCGGTCTTGGGACTGGTATTATTTGCCCGCCGCCCGGCGCTCCGCAATCTTGAAGGAACACGGCCTGAACGGCGCGGATTACAACGATGTCGCGATTTCCACGCTGGCGGCTTTCGCCCTGGGCGACTGGGAATGGACCGTAACCCTGGAGGCGGACAAGATGGATCGGGTCATGGGTGTGTTGCGCAAACAGCGCGAGGTCGAAGCCCGCTTGTTCGTCCGCGTGGACACGCCGTTCTATACCGGGGTGCGGGTCGAGCCCTGGGAGTGGGTCGATTTGCAGCCTACTGCGCCGCGCGACGAAGTCGCATAACGGCGCAGTCCCAGGCGTGGAGGCACTTCGGCGGCGGTGACGATTTACCGCCGCCGGAATTCCTCTAATATCGCCCGGTAGAGCATCACTGCGCTAAGTAGTCTTTTGGCTGCGCTTCACGGCGTTGTTCATGAGGTGCCATTCGGGGTTCTAGGCATAAAGCGGGAGTGTCAGGCTTATGCCCGGCACTCCCGTTCTCATCAATTATCTGAAGTCTGAATCCTTGGGCTTGCACCCAGTGTCCTGGGGTATGAGCCTTGGAATCCAGATAACACTGCGGTGGCATCGTCTATGCCCGCGCCGCAGACGTAGGATTAGAGTAAGGAAAACGACTCGAATCCTACGCTGTGCGGGGGTGGTGTACGGCCGCCCCCGCGCAGTCTTTGTTGTGTTGCTTGTGTCGCCTCGGCTCGCGGTTTCATGAGCCGCTTGTGTCGCTGCGGCTCGCGGTCGGCGTTGCGTTTCTGCCGCTCGGTGCTGCGCCGCTGCGGCTCGCGGTCGGCGGCGGTTCGAGCTGATGGGGTTCTGCTCTGTTTCCCTAAGAAACTTCGTTTCTAAGGGAAACTACGAGCACCCATAGGCTCTTCACCGTCCGCCTTCCCCGCGCGCTTTCGCTCTATGGTGCTGCGGGGCTTGTCTGGGCTGTGCCGCGCGGCGCAAGCCGCATATCGGCACAGTCACCGGCGAAGGCGATTAAGCAACAGCAACGATTTGCTGTTGCCGCCGAAGCACCCCTAACGTAGGGCGATTCATGTTTTCCGTATTTTCTTTTAGTGGCTTTGCCGCTAAGCGTTATCGGACAAAACATAGCTAGCCCGGCCGTGTCACCCCAGAGCCCCAAAGCACCAGAGCCCCGGGGCGACACAACAAGCAACTACTTGGTGTACATGGGTAGGTTGTCCGGTAGGACAGCGTTGCCGCCGAACAGGTGAGCGCTAGTGGTACTGGCCGGGACGTTCACGCGTTTCGCGTTGGACAACACCAGGTTCGCCCCCGTAGACCCAGCCAAAGCACCAGCCACTAAAGAGTCTGCGTAGGATTGGCCGTTAGCCACCATGACCTTGCCTTTAGCCGGGGTCATCTCCGCCAGCTTGTAGGCGGTCTCGTAGCGGTCGGAACCCACAACCTTGGTGACACTGCCCGAAGCCGCAGCGCAGGCTGACCCACCAGCACAAATCGTCTTCCCAGCCACCTTATCCGCAGCCACAGACTGACCCGGACGTACTAGGTCGACCACCCCACCGGACAGGGACGCGGCCGAAGCACACGCCAGGGCATCCGGGAAGTTAGCCCCAGTAGCATTACAAGACACCACGGCCTTACCACCAAGCCGCTTCAGGGTCTCGGCTTTAACCAACGCGGCTGTCTCATAGCGGTCAGCCCCAGCCAAACGAACCACCTGGAACCCAGCAGCACGCAACGCGGCTTCCTTACCCGCAGACACCACACTTTGACCACCCACAATATAGACAGTCTTAGTGCCCTGAGCCTTCAAAGCGTTTACCACGGACTGCTCCAAAGTACTGCTAGTGGTCAACACCACCCCAGCTTTCAACGCACCCGCCAGGGCACCACCAGTCAAAGCATCGGGGAAGTTACTACCCGTCGCCAACACGACGGTGTCGTGGTTCTTCGCCAACGACAGAGCCGCTAGCGAGGTCGCGACCCGGTCTTGACCAGCAGAACGCACCACCGCGTTCTTGGGCAAATCCAGCTTCTTAGTGAACTGCTTGTCGAACTTGTTCACCACAGGCTGCTGCTTCTTGTCACCGGGTTTCTTCTTCCCATCATCCTTCTTGTCTTTAGCTGGGGTGGACGGGGTGGAAGACCCGCCGCCAAACGAACCGCCACCAAAGTAAGAACCACCGGTGCTACCACCAGTAGAACCACTGCCAGAACCGGAGCCACCCGGAGTTACCGACGGATTAGACGGGTTCGGAGCCGGGGTCGGGTCAGCAGCCTTGGCTTTACAAACAGCTCTCAGTTCCACATCATCGGTCACGCGTTCCTCGAACTTGTATTGCGCAGGGGTAGCCTCGTTGTTGGAATTCAGTGTCCAGTAGTCGAAAACAGGCTTACCAGAGTCTTTACAATACTCATCCTTACCATCCTTCTTGGACGGCACCGAGTTATACTTCACAGCTGAATCCGTAACTACAGCTGTTGCACCTGATACTTTGCCTTTAGAATCGTAGTACTCAATCTTCTTATCCGCCTCAGCCGTCCACACGGCGAACACAGTCTTACCCGCATTCAAAGCTTCGAAGCTAGACGCAGTGTCACAGGTTCCGTTATCTACTGTGCCGTCGGCTTTAGTCGGGGAAGTGGCATTATCTGAGCCGGTTCCGTCGCACCACTTAGAGAACTTGTAGCCCTCACGAATCAGAGCCTTCGCACCGTCTAGAGGATTGATAGTACCGCCTTTACCGACAGTAATAGACACCACACCTTTGTCAACGCCCTGAGTGTCTTTCACGAAATCACCCTTATTCGGGTTGAATTTCACGGTAATCGGCTCCGCACACTCGGCGGTCAAAACCAACTCATCAGTGCTATTCGGGTTGACCTTCGTAGATAAAACAAACGCAGCGGCAGAACCACCACTACCGGTGTTCCACTGTTTAACAGCGTGCTCGGTTGTGCCATTCTTTACGCAGGCGAGTTTGTCACCGGGAACCACACCCGCCGGAATGGTCTTGCCTTCCTCAACCAAAACATACTCAACATCACCGGTAGCATCGGGTTTGCCGTCCTTGAACTTGATGACAGCGCTACCACCAGAAGTGGTATCAGCGTTGGAGTTGAATTTGACTTTCACGCCCCACACGGCGGTCAACTCGTCGCCATCAGCCGGAGTGTAACCCTCAAGCTTGTTATCATTGCCGACCTTGTAGACCGTGTTCAGTTCTGCCTGGCTGCTTTCACCTTTCTTGGTGAGTCTCCAGCCCATCAGCACGCGGTCGTTCTTCTTAGCTTCATCACTACCGTTAGGTACGGTTACAGAGTCATCCACAATATCGACCTGCTTCTTGCTGAAATTGCCGCCGGCGCCGGCGTTGAAGGTTACTGACGGGACTGCGCAAGACGCGGTGTAAGACGCGCTATCATTGAAAGTCTCTGCTTTCAATTCTGCCTTAGATTTCAAACCACTGTCGGTGTTGCCTTTCCAGCCTTTGAACACCTGCCCGGTACTGGTGCAGAAACTGTTGTCTCCCGGGATGTCGCTTTCCGCCAGTTTCCCGTTAGCATCAACAACCAACTCAACCTTGCCGTCAATAGTGTTGTCTGAGTTCTTGAAGGTAACAACGGGGCGCTTCTGACACTGCGCCACATAGCTAGTCTCCGTGTCAAACGTCGGAGCACTGGTGTCCGTGAGAGACTCCGTAGTTACCTCGGAGCCTGTAGCCGAGCCGTTTTCGAGTTTCTTCCAGCCGGTGAGACGCTTCTCAACAGTCTTACCACCGGCGTTATCAACACACAGCGAGGTGGCATCGGTCGGGATGTCGGCTTTCTTAGACTTCAAATCCCCACCCTTAGCTACTTCGATGGTTTTAGCCACAGCGTCGCCTTCGGCTTTGGTGGAGTCTTCTTTAAGGAAGTTTACTTTAACCAACTCGTCGTAGTGCGCAAAGAGTTTAGTTTTACCAGACACATCCGCGTTTTTACTTGCACTAGCAAGTTTGTCGCCGTTTTCTGCGGCAGTGTACCAGCCGGCGAAGGCTTTACCTGTGGGGATGCCGGCAGGGTCATCGACCCCCTCAGAAAGCTTCTTGAAACTATCATTGTCTTTGGTGAGAACCACCACTTTAGCAGCCTTATTCTCACCAGCCTTATCCCAAGACGGGTCGCCACCTGACTTGTCTTTGTTCAAATCGAAGACAACGGCGTGGAACTGAGCCGCAAATGCAATAGCATCCCCACCATTATCATCTTGACTATCTGCGGTGCCTTTTTTGAGCTCAACCGCATCCGACGAACCAGTACCCTTGACAGTGATTTTATCGCTGGTTTTTTGTTGTTTAACGGTGAAGGCATACACATCTTTGGTGTTTTCCCACCCGGCAGGCTCCGCTGTATCTGCCGGCACTACGGAAATAGTGTATTTGCAATTCTTTTCATCATCTGGAGCGCCGGTGGCCGGGAAGCTGATTTCATGGGTGAAAGCTCCCTTCTCACCGATGTCTACGAGCGCCTCGTCCTTTTCGGCGCCGAGTTTCGGGCACTTATTGTCTTCAGCATTAGTTGTAGTGTCGCCGGCGATTTTTACCTTGTAAATAGTCTTGAGAGTCTCATCTAATTTCAAACCGGTAAGCAAACCCGACTCCGCGCCTGCTAGGCCGTCGACACCTTTAGCAGCGACGGCGCCTTTAATAGTCACCTTTGCAGTAGCTTCACCGCTGCCTGTTATTTCGACTGGTTTAGGGTCGTCGGCGAAGGCGAGGTTGGTTAATGCCGGGGTGAGACCCGCAGCGAGGAGGCCGGTAAGGGTGGCGATACCCAGTCTATTTAGGCTGCCCCCCCCCCGCGATTTTTAGGTTGGTTTTGCATAACTTTTCCTTTCGGATTTGTTAACTGTTAGTTGGGCGGCTCCGTTCCCAAGCGCGAACCCTATTCAAGCATGGGCTCTCGTGGGTCACCCAATTGGTATCCTTGTGATACACAAGCCCCATGATGCCACATTCCGGCTTGTTTTGCTAGTAGTTTACGTAAGGTTTATCACCCGTCCAGCTATTGCTGCTGGTGGCAACGGGTTTCGTAATTTTGTTTTACGTTTTGTTTCGGCTTGTGTTAACTTATTCCGCTAACAAGGTTTGGGGGTAGAGGGCTGGGTTGGTTGGGGTACCAAAGTTGTCTCTTGTTGGTTTCTACTTCTGTGGTTCTGGGTTCTCCCCTCCCGCTTTTATTGTATCATATAGTGTTTGGTTGGTGCTGCGGCGGTCGGCGCGGCGGCTGCGTAGGGGGTGCGGCGCAAACGAGAGGCTGAGGGGGGAGACTTTTGCTATAATTATATAGCAAAAGTTGGGGGAATACTTCCCCCATCGCCTCTCGTGCGCACACCCCAAGCAGCCAAGCGCGAGCACACACCCCAAACCGCCGCCGCACCGCAGCGACACAAGCACCTCATGAACCCGCCGCCGAACACAAACCGAAGCGACACACTCAGGCAAGCACCTCATGAACCCAACAAATGTCCAAAATCAACCCGGCATTTCTACCACAGGGACAGCCGCCTCGTCACAGTAATATGAGATAACCCCCGTATGTGTGCAAAGGAAACCCCCAGACGACTCCTGGACAAGTCCCAAGAGATGTTTATGCTGGCTATCGAATTATACAACCGAACAACCATTCGGTATCACGCGGAGGGCTGCGCGATTTTCCTTTGCTCGGCTTGGGAGTTGATGTTGAAGGCGCACCTTCTCAAGACCCAAGGTCAAGACTCGATTTACTACAAGCACAAGGGAAATCGCACCCTGTCCCTCGAAGACTGTTTGCGCAAAATTTTTACCAACGAAAATGACCCCTTGCGTCAAAATATGACCCAGATTATCAACCTGCGCAACACCAGCACACATTTCATCACAGAGGAATACGAAATCCTTTATGGACCCTTGCTGTAATCATCGGTTTTAAACTATCAAGACAAACTGCGAGCCCTTCACGGAATCGACATCAGCAACCGTATCCCGGAAAACTACCTGAATCTGTCCGTGAAGCGCGACATTATTAACGACGAGGTCGTTCGCGCCAAATACAGCCCCGAAGTGGCAGAGAGACTGCTAGAACTCTACAACGCAGCCGTTATTCCTGGTGAAGACGGTTCATCACGCTACGCGTCTTACTATGAAACCAGTCTGATAGTTGTAAAGAACGTAGAAAAAGCTGATTTGGCAGTCAGAATCGACAAAGAGGCAAATGTGGGAATTGCCATCGCTAAACAAACCGTGGATTTGCAAAACAAGTACCCCTACACGGCACGCAAAGTTTGGGAGGAGGTCAACCGGCAGCTGCAGAAACACGGCGTAACGTTTACCTATAGGGATAGAATCCAAGATAAATTCAACAACCACCATTGGACAATCATGGTCAAGTTCTACAACCTGAAAACTGACCCTCGCTACGGATACAACCGAGCCACGAAAGGAGAGAAGGCACTGTCATACGTGTATTCCCAGCAAACAGTGGAACTCATTGTCGACTCGATTCGCAGAAACCCGCATGTCCTAACGGATTTGCTGGCGAAGGGATTTCGGTAAAAAGTTTGCGAGGAACTCTACCCCAGGAGCAAGGGAATTCTAAGATTAGCCAAGAATCCTACCCCCATTCGGGGATCCAGCTTAGTTCCTTCGCAAGTAAGTTCATCACTGTTCAATTCTAGCAAAAAAGTTCCAAAATAGGTTTTGAGTCGAGCAACTTTTTAGGTTTTGCGGTTTCGAGGACTGCTCCGTGGTTATCGTCGGGGAAGCGGGACGCGCCACCAGGGCGGAAGCCCTAACATCAAATTGTTAGAGTAGGTGTTAGAGTAGCCGAGTTTCCCCCAGAATACCGGGCAAAAGTCGCTACTCTAACAATGTTAGAGTAGCTTTAGAGTAGCTCAGAATACCCGTAGACCCGGGATTAAAAACTCGGAGCGCAAAACGTAACCGGTGCGATTTCGTCCACATCCGCGTAATACTCGACGATGTTGCCAAAAACGCACCGGCTACGACCAAGGGTTCGAAACACACGGCCGAAACGCGCCTGAGTTCCACAGCTTTAGTGTGTTTGGTTTGTGACGGAATCAGGAAATTTTGGAGCCAGTATGGAGGGGCTTGTGACAAAATCAGGAAAATTCAAGACAGGGTGGCCGATTTAGCTCATGGTCGAGGCGATTTTTCCTGAATTCGTCACAGCCGGGTACAAATATTGCCGCCAAGTCCAGAAATCACTGCTACATTTCGATAATTTGAGATTGCGGTGTCGTAACAGCAACCTAAAATCCTCTAAATCCCGGACATCAGGATGCCAAAAACACCAGCAAAACCCCATCTACCAGCACAAACACCAAGAAACACACCATATGCTACGCAATTGTGGAAGCCGGGTCGCAGAGGTAGAGGAAACCCCGGTCATAACACAAATGGTGCGATTCTGGCCACATCTTCGTATATTGCGACGATGTGGCCAAAAACGCACCGGTTACGACCAAAAACCCGAAGCACCCGGGCGAAACGCACGGCTTGCGACCAAAGATTCGAAACGCACCGGTCACAACCAAAAACCCGAAACACCCGGCCGAAGCCCCTAACGCGAGCCTAGGGTTGGCGCGAATTCAGTTCCCGGCGCAAAGCACGCTCACCCGGCAGATGCGCACCCAGCAGCGCATGAAACTCCGGGCCGTGATTAGAATGAAAATAATGCGTCAACTCGTGCGCCACTACGTATTCCAGGAACTTCGGGTCGCGCGCGCTCAACTCCAGGTTAAACGTCAAAGCGCGGGTACGCGGATTGCAAGAACCCCACCGGGTTTTCATGCGCCGAATCCGCACCGCGCCGGTTTCCGCTATCCCCAAAGCCGCCGCCCACTTCGGCAGCAACGCGGCTAGTCGGGTTTCCATCGAGGCACGGCGCAACTGGTCGACGGCACCTTCACGTTGGGTTGCGTTTGTTCCCGGCGGGGTCATGAGTCGCAAGGTGTCCCCACGCACCTCTGCTTTGGCGCGCGGTTTGGATTTTCGCGAACCCGGCTTTGGGGATTCCGCTCGCGAGCCCCGAATGGCACCTAATGAAACCGCCTCCCCCGCAGGCGTCGCTCCACCCGGCACCCCCACCGGCTCGAAACCCGCAAGGCACGCCTGACCGAGCCAATCGCCACCCCGAATAGCACCTCGTGAAGCCGTAGCCGACCCGACACCTTTCGGATCCGAACCTCCGCCAGCGGGGTCGAACATCACCACCTGCAGGGTCAAAGTCTGACCCCACCAGGCGATTTCCTCGCCGGTTTCAAACCTTGGGGCATTAGCGTGCTTTGCCCGCAGCCGGTGGCGCTGATTTTCAACCCAGTCGCGTTGCTCCTCCAGGAACTCGCGGGCGGTGGCCAACGGGGCACGCCGCGGAATGGACAGGAAAAAATCACCCCGGTCAGTGACCCGAAGCCGCAGGTGATGAACGTTTTTGCGCTGCAACCTCACCGGGGTTTCCCCCAGGTGGTACACCCCAATATCCTCGGTCTGCTGCTTGCGTGGCATCGGTTAATTGTACTATGCGGTGTTGGCAGCTGGGCGTCGAAACATAGTAACTTATTCTTCAGCTTGTGGCTTATTCTTACGCAGCTTCTCGTATATAAATGAGAACTACACCCCCCACACGCGGAAAAGCCGGCGCCACGCGCCGACTTTCCCGAATGAAAGGAGTATGAGAATAAGATTTTTAGTATTGACCGAAGTTTTGGACTGCGTACACCCAGGTGCGTCCCGTCGCCACCCCGACACCGGTACGGTTGAAACGTCCGTCAATCAGGTTCTTGTAGTGGCCGGGGGACTTGACCCACAGGTCGTTACATCCAGCGGCGTAAGGACCGGGCTCGATATTGTAGTACCCAACCATGTTCTCGCCGGCGTACCTCCAACCGGCAGGGAACAAGTCCGCGTACTTCAAAGCCCCATTCGAGTGAACGAAGACATCAGTGCGGGCTACTTGCTGTGCCCAGGCGCGAGCAGCATCGTCCATAACCGGGTCGCGAGTCAAAGCGGGCACCCCGTGGCCGGTACGAGTTCCGTTGATAGCGTTGTAGATGGCTTCCTCACGCGCCCCATCAGTTGGCGAGGGTTGCATGGAGTACTTGGTGTAAACCTGGCTGACTCCCGCTACCGGTGCGCTCGACTTTTGCGGTTGCTGGGCGGCTTGCGGCTGGGCGTAACCAGCGGCCACCTGCAGCACCGAGTCACTGACCGAGGAACCATCACCTATCGCGTTAACATTGGGATTACCAAAGGAAGTCACCAATCCACGAGTATTACCATCCGCAGCACCGGGAACCAAGATAATCGGACCGTCAGTCAGCGAACCGGCAACCAGGGCATAGGCCAGGTCAGTGCCGGAAGCCAAGTAAACATTACCAGCGCTGGTACCAAAGACCCGCTGGCCGATAGCCACGGAAGTCTGGTAGCGGTTAGGCCCGGAAATCCGGTCGGTGGCGGAACCACCGGCAACCTGGTTGAGAGTCGCATCAGAAACAGCGGCTTTCCCACCCAAGGCCACAACCCGGTTAGCCCCAAGAGCCTTTACGGTTTGCGCGGCAGTAGCGATATCCCCACCGTTAGCGGTAACAGTAATAATCGGACCGTCGGTCAACACCCCAGCGGCCACCGCATCAGGCGAGCCCTTGCCGTCGGCACCCATAGCATCAGCAACGTAAACCGTGGGATTCCCGCCCGGATAGGCATAGCTAGCAATAGCGGCAGCGGTAGCAACCCGGTTAGCACCGGAAACCCGCACGGTGTTCTTGCCAGTGTAAGTGGTAATCTGGCCAGCAACATTGTCGCTGATAGCGCTCTTGCCACCCAGCAAAACTACTTTACCGGGATTCAGACGTTTGATTTCTTCGAAAACTGCGGGGGGCACGTTACCGTCGGTGGGCACCAACAGAATCGGCCCATTGGGCATGACGGATGCCGCGAGGGCATCAACCGGATTATCCAGACGCGCTAAGTAAACCTCCGCAGCGCTACCGGGGAAGGCACGCCGGGACACTTGGATAGCAGTGGCTGCCGCACCGCCGCCGCCAACACGGCCAGGCTGGCTGGGAGCAGGGGCTGCGCCGGGGCCGGCCGGGTCATTCAGACCCGCATCAGGGTTTGGATTGGCGGTAGATTCGGCCACTCCCACCAGAGGGGTACGGTCGACATCCTGGATAACTTTGGCACCACCTACCATCGACACGGCTACCATGCCTACTAGTGCTACCCCACCTACCAGGAAACGCCCCAAATGGACACGCCCGCCTACAGCGGAACGAGCGGCTGTGGCCGCGCCTTCTCCTGTAACAACATCCTTGCATTGGGTAGTCGGTTTCATATCCATACTCACCTGCCCTTATCTATCTGTAAGCACTCCTTAACACTTACATTCACATGATACCTAAATTCAGGTGGGCTTCCAAGGACTTTTCCGCAGAATAACGCTGAAAAATACCTGAAAATTGACAATTTGTTTCCTGTTGGATTTGCTTTAATGGCTTTTTTCCAGTGGTTTTAAGGATTCCAAATCACGGTTTAACTCAAACCTCTGGGTGGTAGCCTTGACGATTCTCTGATCCAAGCCCATAACTTTGTCACGACATTCCAGGTAATGTTCATACTTTGCATAGTGTTTTCCCTGCAAATCATCGGCCATCGGGGCATAGGTATTCTCGGCACTGTGATTTTTCCCGATATCCATGGTAGTGGTGTATTTGCCCTGTACCGTCAGGTGAGTGGACGAAGGCCGGTTCCTCATCCCCTCAGTAATCGGCACCACATCCGCGTTATTATACAGGTTCAACACCTGAATGGACTGGGGAATTTTCGCATTAGCCACGGGGGAACCCGCCGTAATCACATTCCTAATATTAAATTTTTTCCTGACTCTCGGGTCGGCAGCCAGATTAGAGGCAATAATCCCCGCCTGGGAGTGCCCTACCAGTTCCACCGGCGTGTCGGAACCGACCCCGGCTCGTTGCAGAGCCTGCATCACCGCTAGGTGTATCCCGGTGGGCAGCCCAGCCACCGCCTCGGTATTAGTCAACATGTCCTGGGGCTGTATCGAGCCGGCATCCCAAGAATCCGTGCCGCGCAACACTACCCGCGCCCCGCGCTGCCCCGTGGCGGTTTCCCACTGCTGAATCTCGAAAGCCGCCCCTTCTTTAGGGTCGATAGTTTGGGCATAACGGAAAATATCCCCAACATCCCGGGGCAGCCCCCGCGAAATACTCCCGTCGGGGTTTTCCACCAAAACCGCACCCCCATCAACCCGCAACTGTTTGAGCGCCAGGCGTTCACTGGCCGCCACCCCGATGGCTCGAGCGGTTTTACTCTTGGCAAAATCACGCTCTTTCTGACGGCGGGATTTTTCTTGCCGTGACGCCAAAAACTGACTTAATCCCGCGACTATCATGGATACTTGCAAATCTTGCGGGGTTTTACCCCGCACCACTTCCCGCAGCTCCATAAGCCCCAAATTGGTCGCCACCAACTCCAAGCCCCCCAAACTGGTCTCCAGTTGGATTTGGTTTCCTAACCTTTCTTTCCAGAACTCCTGGTGAGCGGTGCGCCAGGCCGCGTCTTTCATATCTTGAATAAAATCCCAAGACTTCATATCTCCGGTGCGTAAATACACCCCGAAATACTTATCAAGCTCGGGGGAATCCTCGAACCCCAACACCTCAATGCGTTGCCGGCCGCCCGCAAACCGTAAAATCACCGACTGCGACTTGCCATATTGCTTTTCCCCTAACTTGGCTTGCAGCCACGACAGGAACACCGCCGCCTTTTGTCCCTCATTCATGTCCTTGGCGTAATAACGTTTACCACCCAAAGTAAACACCGGCGGAAAACCAATATCCTTCACCAGTTTTTCCGCCAACATCAGCAAAGAACCCTCAACCGCACTCGGTGCCATCAGCTGCAGCACTTGGGTTTCGCTCAGCTCATAAAGCCCGGTGGCACGGCGCAGCAACACTGCCAGCTTACGGTTTTCAGCTCCCAAACGCAGCACCCCGTCTTCCCCGTATTCCGCCACACTGCTCAGGCTCGTATACTGCCCCCACGCGGCGCTCAGCCGCGCCATCGCCAAGCCAGCATTCTCGTCGCCCGCCGCCGCAGCCGCGCTCAGCGCGTTCATCCGCGCCAAATACCGCGCTTCTAACCCGGCGCGTTGCGAGGCTAAATACCCGGCCAACCCGCCTATCTGTTCGGTGGCGTCTTCCAAACCTGAAACCATGGCTTTTACCTGTTCCGTATCCACACACAAAGCCGTGTTTCCACCCGAAAACAAGTATTCCCCGGAATATTCCCGCCCGTTTCCAGCCCTCACAGCAACGCCTCCAAGTGCCCCTTGGCGCCCTCCAGTTCATTGAGCACCCCACCCAAAATCCACAGCCGCCCGTCCAAAGCCTCGTACTTCGCGTCATACGCCGCCGCCGCGCGCCCCATCCAGCTGCGGTTTCGCGCCAAACGGTAACTGTTCATCACGGCGTGAAATCGGGTAATAAAACCGCCCGTATAGCACAGACCCGCCATCGTTTTGTCTCCCTTCCGTTAGGTGGGTCGGGTTCATGAGGGGCCATCCCAAATCCCCGGCCAGCCCCTCATGAACCCCCTTGAGTATCACGAAACCCACGCTAGGCGAACGGCGCCTAAACGAAAACCGAAAAACGATTACCCTGTGGAAAACCCCGAAATTCACCCCCTGTGGAAAACCCCGAAATTACTACCGGGTCGCGACCAGTGGTTTTGGTCGCGACCCGGATGGCGGCGCGCGCCGAAATCACATAACGGCGCAATCGCAAGGCGAAAACGTTAAGAAACGGCCACGATTTGCCGTTTTAGTCATCGCCTCATGAAAGAATCAGTTGGCCTCCAAAACCATGTCGATAGCCCCGCACGGGCACTCCTCGGCACAAATCCCGCAACCCTTGCAATAATCGTATTTAAATACGTACTGGGTGGGTTTGATTTTCTTAATCGCATTATCCGGACACACCCCGAAACAGTTATCGCACCCGAAACAGTTCCCGCAAGACATGCAGCGGCGTGCCTCGAAAACGGCGGATTCTTCATCCAAACCCTGTACCACTTCGTCGAAACTCGACGCGCGACGCGCCCCCACCAACTTGCCACGCATCCGCCGGGGCGCATCGGCGTAATACCACGTGTTCATAAAGCCCAATTTCGCGTCGGGCGCGGCCGGGGCGGACTCGTATGTCTCGCCGCGCAGATACGCATCGATACACCTTGCCGCCAATTTCCCGTGTCCAATCGCGGTTGTCACCGTGCGCTGGGAGGGCACCATGTCGCCCCCGGCGAAAACCCCGGGCATCCCGGTCATCATCTGGGCGTTGACTTTGACCACGCCATGTTCCACCTCGATGCCGGGCGCCCCCGCCACCAAACCTAAATCGGTTTCCTGCCCCAGCGCCATGATTACCGTATCCGCACCCAAATCCTCGTATTCCCCGGTTCCGACCGGGAAACCGGATTCATCCAAGACCATTTTTTCGATTTTGATTTCCCCGCCGTCGACGTGTTTGATGGTCGACAGCCACTTCATCATCACGCCTTCCTCTTCGGCTTCCATAATCTCCGAGTCATGTGCCGGGGCACGGTCGCGGGTACGCCGGTAGACAATAATCGCTTCCTCGGCTCCCAGGCGTTTCGCGGTACGCGCCGCATCCACCGCCGTGTTCCCCCCGCCGTACACGACGACACGCCGTCCCAACTGGGGTTTCTCGGCCGATTCCATCCCGGCCAGGACATCGACCGCATCCAGTACCTTCGCGGAGTCCCCGGCGGGGATATCGGCATGGCGCCCCATCTGGGCACCAATCGCCAGGAACACCGCGTCGAATTCTGCGGCCACCGCCGCCACGTCCGTGACTTTCGCGCCATATTCGAAACGCACCCCCATTGCGGCAATCCGGGCGACTTCCTGATCCAGCACGCCGCGCGGCAGCCGGTAGGACGGAATCCCGAAACGCATCATGCCCCCGGCCATCGGCCCGGCTTCCCGGACTAGCACCTCATGACCGGCACGACGCAGGTGATACGCCGCCGACAAGCCGGAAGGACCCGCCCCGACCACCAGCACCCGCTTGCCGGTGTCGGGGGTCAACGGCTCGACTTTCCAGCCTTCTTCCAGGGCTTTGTCCCCCACGAAGCGTTCAATCGAGTTGATTCCCACGGCTTCGTCGACTTCGCCCCGGTTGCACGCCGTCTGGCAGGGATGATAGCAAACCCGCCCCATCACGGCCGGCAGTGGGTTGTCGCGCATCATGACTTCCCAGGCCTGCTGGTAGCGGCCTTCTTCCGCGTAAAACAGCCATTCTTGGCAGTGTTCCCCGGCGGGGCAGGCCTTGTTGCACGGCGGCAGGTTGTGGACATACACGGGTCGCTCGGTGCGCCACGACCCGGTTTCGTTTTCCAGCGACGACCCAACCTCCAGGCTGATGGCGAAAGGCAGTTTCGTGGTTTGTTTCTGGTTCTTATTAACGGTGTTAGTCATGGCTTTTCCTTTCCTAGGAGGCGCTGGGGACGGGTTGTGGCGTGGGTGACGCGCTTCCGTGCGACGCGGCGCCGGGGGCAGAGTTAGGCGCGATGCTCGGTGCCGGGCTGGGTGGTTTGGTGGGTATTGGGGCGGGGCAGGTTCTCGCGGCGGCGAATCGTCCGGTGGGATCATGAGGTGCTTGCAGAATTCGACGCTGCACGTCTTCGTCCAGGGCATCCATCTCGACTAAACCGTAGCGGCTGATGTTGCGGTCGGCTATCGCCTGGAGGCGCGCAATCAAGGCCTCGGATCCCGGGCCTTTGAATATATGCGCGAACCGGCGCTGGGGGCGCAAATATTCCTCGACGGGCACGGGACGGCGAATCTTGGTTACCGAAGTGATTTCCCCGCCTTCGGCTTCAAAAACGGGGAACAGCCCGGTTTGGGTGGCTAATCTAGCCAGGGTCACGGTCAAATTAGAGTTCGAGCCCCAGCCCAGCGGACAGGGCACCAGGACGTGAATGTACCTGGCTCCCCGGAAACTCATGGCCTTTTCTACCTTGTATTCCAAGTCACGCAGATCGGCGACGGTGGCGGTGGCGACATAGGGAATCTCGTGCGCCATCGCGATGCGCGCCATATTCTTGCCTTGGGTGAAAACGTTGCCGGGGCGCGGCCCGACCGGCTGGGTGGTGGCGGTGCGGGCGGTGGGTGGGGTGGCGCCGGAACGCTGCACTCCGGTATTCATATACGCCTGGTTATCATAGCAAATATATAACACGTCGTCATTGCGTTCGAACATGCCCGACAGGCATCCCATCCCGATATCCACGGTGCCCCCATCCCCGCCTTGGGCGATAACCCGAATATCGGGTTTCCCCATGGCGCGCAAGCCTGCGGCCGCTCCGGACGCAACCGCCGCCGTGTTCCCAAACAAGGAATGCAGCCAGGGAATCGTCCACGCGGTTTCCGGATACGGGGTGGAAAACACTTCCAGGCAGCCGGTGGCGTTAATAGCAATAATACGATTATTGGCCACCACCGAGGCCGTATCCACCGCGTAGCGTGCCCCCAGGGCTTCCCCACAACCCTGGCAGGCGCGGTGCCCGGAAGTCAGCGAGTTCTTCCGGTGCGGGCTGGATTGCCAGGAGCGCCACTTCAGATCGGCCAGGCGGTTACCTATCGCATAGGATCCGACCTGATAGAACTTGACTTGTTCCCGCGCGGGAATCTCGGTGGCCTGGGATTGACGAATTCCCGTGGTTTCGCTGGTCGTATTGTTTTCAGTCATCTCAGTTATTCCCTTCCGGTAAAACATTGATAGCGTCTGCCCTGGTAGAGGGCGCGGCCACCCGGGCGATGCCGACTTTGTCGGCCGGTGGTCTCGCGCCTTGGGCGGCCAGGTTGGCGTTGGTGCGTTCCACGGCGTCGCGCATCACGTTTTCGGCCATAGGTCCGGATCGGCGGGTGGTGCGTTCGCGTTCCAGTTCGGCGTTCACGAGTTGCATGTCCAAATCTAGGAAGGTCAAGGGTTGCAGCCGCCCGGCAATCGCATCGTCGAGCATGGCGTTCAAGGATTTCTTGGTCACATTGCGTCCCCCCAGACCACCAATCACGTCATAGCAGGTAAATGGCCGGCCCCTCATGGCGGCGCGCAACTGTGTGGAAACAATTCCGCCGATACCCACCGAAAACGCCTTCTCGAAGGACACCGTGATTTTCGCGGTTTGCAGCACTTCACGCACGGCCGCCAGGGGGAAGGGCCTAAACGAGCAAATCCCCAACACCCCGATTTTTTCGCCTTTCTCTCGGCGTTCATCCACCACGTCTTTAATGGTGCCAATCACCGAACCCAAGGCGGTGACAATCACATCCGCATCTTCACAGCGATAGGGGTGAACCAGGCCGCCGGAATCCCGTCCAAAGATTTCCTTGAATTCCTGCTGTACCTGGGGAATCAGCTCCAGGGCTTCCATTTGTTTGTGGTGGGCGAGGTAGCGCACTTCAGTAAAGGCTTCCGGTCCGACCATCGCGCCGATACTAATCGGGTCATCGGGATCCAGAACTTGCCGAGGCTCATAGGGCGGCAGGAAACGGTCGACCTGGTCTTGTTCGGGCAGGTCAACCTGTTCCACGGCGTGGGTCAAAATAAACCCGTCCATACACACCATCACCGGAATCGAGAGTTCCTCGGCAATCCGAAAGGCCTGAACGTGCAGGTCAGCGGCCTCTTGGTTGTTTTCGGCAAACAGTTGCAGCCACCCCGAATCACGCTGACTCATGGAATCCGTGTGGTCATTCCATATATTAATAGGTGCGCCGATAGCGCGGTTCGCCACCGTCATCACAATCGGCATCCCCAGCCCGGAGGCGTTATAAACCGCCTCTACCATATAGAGCAAACCCTGCGAGGCGGTCGCCGTATAGGCCCGAGCCCCCACGGCGGAAGCCCCGATACAGGCGCTCATGGCAGAAAACTCGCTTTCCACATTCACGTATTCGCAATGTTCCAGTTGCCCGGATTTCACCAAGGCAGAGAGCGCCTCTACGATGTGGGTTTGCGGGCTGATGGGATAGGCCGAAATCACATTGGGACGACACGCCGCCACGGCGCGGGCAATCGCCTGGGAACCTTCGATTTGTTTCAGCATGTTTTTTCCTCTTCCCCTTTTAAGTATTTATAGGCGGCAGCAGCGGCCTCGACATTGAGGTTCCCCACCTTGCCTTTGAAACGTTCCCGAATCGCGTCGGACACCGAATCCAGTTTCACAATGCCGGTCAAAGAGGCCAACCCCCCCAGCATCACGGCGTTCGGCATAGGGCGACCCAGAATCTCTATTGCAATCTCGGTGGCCGGCATGGTGCGGAAATGCCCCTCGGGCAGGGAACTCACTACCTTGTCCAAACCCAGTTCGTGGGGGGATTTCTGGGAGTTCACCAAGGCGTAACCCCCGGGTTTCAACCCGGAAAACGGGTTCATAATCGCCAGCAGGGTCGGGTCTTGCACAATCACCACGTCGGGTTGCAAAATCGGTTCGCGCGAACGAATTTCGCGGTCTTCTATCCGACAGTAGCTGACCACCGGAGCCCCGGTGCGCTCCGAACCGAAAGACGGGAAGGCCTGGGCGTGGTGGCCATCCGCGAAGGCTGCGTAAGCCATCAAGTCGGCGGCGGTCACCACGCCTTGCCCGCCGCGCCCGTGAACTCGAATCTCTACCATATGGGAAGCCTAAAACAAGTTATTTCCCAAAATTGGCTCTAAACTCTCGCGGCGCTCTGACCTGGGATTTTTACCTTCTATATCCGGAATCACCCTCGAAAACCGGCCAGATTTACCAAAACCCAGAGTTGTTTTATTGCCATATGCGCCGGATTCCCCAAAAAAGCACCTCATGAAGCTAAAATTAACTTAAACTACGCCACTCACAGAGGAGGAACAATGGAAAGCGACCAACCAATCCGCGTGGGCGTTGTTGGCTTCGGTGTTATCGGAAAAGCCACCGCCAAAGCGGTCACCAAAATAAAAGACATGGAACTCGTGGCGATTTTTTCGAAACGAGACCCCGCAAAACTGCAAAACTCGATGGCGAAAGTCTATCCCACCAAGGATGTCGCTGATTTCGTAGGGAAAATCGACGTAATGATTTGCTGCGACTCTTTCGGGACGGGTCTGCAAGACGTCGCACCGATGGTCGCGAAATACTTCCACACCGTGGACTCCCACCCGCTGCGCGGCGACCCCCCTACACCCGAAGAAGTCGAAGCCGAAAAACAACTGCGCCTCGAGGAACTGCAGCGCCTGGCCAAAGACTTGGCCGAACGCAACGCTCGGCGCGACGCGGAAGCCGGGTTGGAGCCAATCGAAAAATCGGCCGACACAAATCAAAACCAACCAGCCGAGGAAACCACGGAAGTATACGGCATGACCCTGCCGGCCTTCGTGAAAGAACCCGTGTTCCAGCCGGTATATCTGCCCTTCGAAAAATACTTCGAGAAACTGGATGCGGCGGCGCGCAGTGCGAAACACGTTTCCCTGTGTGCCATCGGCTGGGAACCGGGTTTCATGTCCCTGATTCGCACCGTCTCCGAGGGCTTCTTTCCCAAGTCGAAATTGTGGACCTTTTGGGGACGCGGCATTTCGATGCAATGGTCGAACGCCGCCAAGGCTTTCGACGGGGTGCTGGACGCGGCCGTCTATCAGGTGCCGAAAGAAGAACCCCTGATGGCCGTGCTGAACAATGAACCGGTGTGGGACGATTCCCGCAAAGCTCTGCATCATTTGGATGTGTATATCGTGGCCGAAGACCGGGTGGATCACGACCAGTTGCGCGAACGCATCCTCAACATGCCCGGCTGGTTCAAGGATTACGACACGCATGTGACCTTCGTGGGTCCCGACGAGATGCGCGAGTTTCATTCGCGGCGCACCCACGCCGGGCTGGTGATATCCCGGGGCTCAACTTCACAGGGCATCAACGAGCAAATCAAAATGGAAGTTGACATGGATGACAACGCCGAGTTCACCGCCTATGTGCTGGCTTCCGCCGCGCGCGCGGCTTTCCGGGGTGGCGAACACGGCTGGGCGGGGGCTTTCACCATGATGGAAGTGCCGATGGCCTGGTTTAATCCCGGTTCCGCAGCGGCCTTGCGCCAGCGCATCTCGCATTCCTAGCGTCGCGCTGGCCGAAAAAGTGAATTTTTTGTTTCTGCACGGATAATTCCTCGCCAAAAAGCATTTTTCACTCATTTCAGCCAGTGACCACAATCGCGACCATCCCGGCTCTAGTAATCCTCCGGCGGCGGAGCCTCGTCGGATGCGACCCGCGCCGCATCCACAAAACGCGACAGCGCCCCCTGGAAAGTCAGGTGAACTGTGCCGGTGCGACCGTTACGATGCTTAGCGACATACAAATCGGCTTCACCCGGGCGATCATCGGGATTATAGGCCTCGGGGCGATGCAGTAACAGCACCATATCCGCGTCCTGCTCCAAGGATCCGGATTCCCGCAGGTCGCTCATCATAGGTTTCTTGTCGGTACGGGATTCCGGGCCACGGTTCAGCTGGGCGACAGCGATAATCGGGATTTCCAGTTCCTTGGCCAATAATTTCAAGGAACGCGAAATTTCGGAAACTTCTTGTTGGCGCGATTCGGCGGAGCCCCGGCCTTTCATCAGTTGCAAGTAATCGACCACCGCAATCGACAGATCGTGGTTGTATTTTAAACGCCGACATTTGGCGCGAATCTCGGGCATCGTCAGGTTTACCGAGTCGTCGATATACAGGGGTTTTTCGAACATCCGGTTGGTGGCATTGGCGATATTGGTCCAATAGGCCTGGGATTGGGTGCCATCCGCCGATGACACCCCGGCGTTTATCGCCGACAGCGGCACCGAGGCCTCCGCCGAAATCAAGCGTTTAATAATCTCGGCATACGACATTTCCAGCGAGAATATCGCGGCGGTCTTGTTTTCATGTATCGCGGCATAGCGACAGATATCCAGCGAAAACGTGGATTTCCCCATCCCGGGGCGGGCGGCAACGATAATCATCTGGCCGGGGCGCAACCCCTGGATTTCCGTATCGAAGTCGCGGAAACCGGTACGTACCATATTGGGGTCTGGTTCGGTGTTGCTGATTTCGGTGGTGACCTGTGGAATCAGGTCTTTAAGCGCCTTGTAGTCTTCAGAGGTGCGTCGTTGTGACACCCGGTCGAGTTCTTGGTGGGCGGTGTTTATCAGGTCTTTCGCATCGCCTTCATCAAAGGCCCAGCCCAGTTGGGTGATTCGTGTCCCAGCTTCCACCAGGCCGCGCAGCGTTGCCTTGTCGCGCACGATTTCAGCGTAATAGCTGGCATTGGCATAGGTGGGCACCACGTGGGTCAGGGTGTAAACATAGTCAAGCCCCCCGATTTGCCCCAGTTTCCCGGTTTTTTCCAGGGTGCTGGTAAGGGTCAGCGGGTCGACGGAATCACCGGCCGAATACAGATCCATAATGGTGTCGAAGATGACTTGGTGTTTGGTTTCATAGAAATCCGTGGTTTGCAGAATCTGGTAGACATCGGCGATGGCGTTTTTTGACAGAATCATTGCCCCAATCACGGATTGCTCGGCCAGCAGGTTATGTGGGGGGACACGGTCAAGTACGGTGGTTTCGCTCACGGGTTTCCTTTCTGGGCTCAACTTAGCGGGATTCCGCGTCAAAAGCAAACATGATTCGTGGAAAACAGGTGAACAGTAAGTGGATAACTGTGGGTTTTCCTGTGGATTGTTTGTGGGTTTTCCTGTGGATTGCCCGGCGGTTGCGTGGTTCTTTCGGGTTCATGAGGTGCCAATCCTTGTGAGCTTTAGCAAAAATCCCCACATGTTTTCCACAGGGATTGTGAATTATTTTTCTGCGGCCAATTTTTTTAAAACCTTAAAGCGTCCATTTAATCTTTAAACCATTAAATGTGTTTTGACCTGCATAAACATCCAATCCCGGCCGCCTCTAGCACACATTAAGGTTTAAAATCAAGCGAGCCAACACGCAGTTTTTCGGCTCCCTCCACCAGCGCTTTCCACAGGATATCCACAGCCTGATGCCGTTAATTGAACCGATACAATCGCTGGGCGATACGGTAGAGCTTAACCTGTACCGAACGCGCGGCGGGGTTCTTCACATTCGCCCCCCACACCAGCGGGTTGTGGCGCAGCATCGCGGCCATCTTCGGGGATTTGGCCTCGATGGCTTCCCACATTTCGTCGCGCATCCGCAGCGCTTCGCGATCCCCGCGTAACACCGCGAAAATCGAAGACGCGGTGACTATCAAAGCCAGGAAACCTTCCATATAGCGCGCCAGGTGGGGATTGCGCACCTCGTCTGGCAGGGCATAGGCTTCGGCCATCATCTTGGTGACCCGCATCTGTTGATCCAAACGCCCCAGCATGACTTTCTCGTTGACGGACTGGTCTTCGCGACCAATGAAATAGTGGTACAGGTTGACCGGCAAGTAGTACAGCTTCTTTACATAGGGCAGGGGCACATAGACGAAAATATTGTCCACATAGAACGTGTGCTTGGGCATTTCCATCCCGGAATCGCGCAGCACCTGGGTGCGATAGACCGCCGAGTGCATCAAGATGTTTTGCCCCACCCCAAAGCGCCTAACAGAGTTCCAGCCCATAATCTTGTTCATCGGCAGGGCTTTCAGATAACGAATCACTTTGCGCGAACCGGTCAAAACGTGTTCATAAACATAGTTGCACACAACCAGGTCAACGCCTTGCTTGTGGGCAATAAAAGTGCGCAACTTCGCCATCAACAGGTTCAGCGCCACCCGATCCAGCCAGTCGTCAGAGTCTACAACTTTCAAGTATTCGCCGCGCGCCGCGCGTATCCCCGCCATAACCGCCCCACCGTGCCCGGAGTTTTCCTGGTGGATAACGCGAATCGTGTCGGGCATGTGTTCGGCCCAGCGGTCGGCTTTTTCTGCGGTTTTATCGGTGGAACCGTCGTCAACGATGATAATCTCGGTATCTTCCCCAGCACCCAGCATCGAGGACACGCACGCATCCATATAGTCTTCAGAGTTGTAACAGGGAATCACGAAAGACAGCGTGATGGGACGCGACATCGCGTCCGCATGCTCGGCTTTGTTTGCGGATTGTTTATCCAATTTTCCTATCCTTTTCTTGGGTTCGTCGGTTTTGTCGGTTTCATCAGTCGTCAGTCAGCACTACGTGCAGCCCTCCCACCATCCGGGCGATGATATTGTAAATCACCGTCGCCAGCCAGGTCAGCACCGTGAATATCAAAATCTGCAGCACCCCGTTTAACGCCACCAATGCCAGGAACCGCGACAGTTGCAGGGTGTCCATCAGGCTCACCAAGGCGGTGGCGGATAGCGCCTGCAGGAAGCCCTGCATCGAGGAAAACACGTGCAGCATATCCAGCACTATCCACAGCAGTCCGGCCGCCACCAATTGCACCAGCGCAAGGGCGACCGCCACCAGGAACCCGATTTTAGTGGCGGACAGGGGTGAAATCCGCGTCAGGGTCAGTTTCACCCGCCGCGCGTCGGGTATTTGGGCGAATTCGGCTTTCAGGGCGGCTTGTTTGGCTTTCGCGGCGGCCTTGTTTTGGGCGCGTTCTTTGCGTTTGGCTTCGCGGGCGGCGGCACGTTCTTGGGCACGTTTTTCGCGTTCGGCGCGGTCTGTTTCGGCGGGGTCTGTTTCGGCGGGGGTTGGTGGTTTCGGGCTTGGTACCGTTTCATGAGGTGCCAACGCAGTGTCTGGCGTAATCTCGGGGTTTATCCCCGCCGGGATTTCGCGAACAGCGTCAAGACTGTTTGGGGTCGTATCCCCGGTTTCAACCGGGTCGCGACCCGGTTCGGGCGCCGTCGAGGATGGCACCTCATGAACCGCGACCCCACCAGTAAACTCCCCGGCGGCGGACGGCGACGAGGCGGACGGGGTCGCGGGTGATTCCTCTAGCTGATAAGGGGAAACCGGGCCGTCGATATTCTCGGGGTCATCGCCGAGGGCGAGTTTTTTCCAGTCCGTGGCAAAGTCGGGATTGTCGCCAGTCGCCTCGCTCTTTACTTCACTTTGCGTCTCACCAGCGGTGGCACCCGCCGTTGAGTCCGTCGGGGTGGTTGGCTTGGGATTTTCTGTCGACCCGCCAGGGTTTTCCGTTAAACCGAGGGTGGAAGTGTCAGAACCAGCGGTGGTATCGGAAAGATTAGGACTGGTATCAGGGTTGACGGTCGTTTCGTCTGCCGGGACAGAGTCTGCGGGTGGCGGGGGTGGCGGGGGTGGTGGCACCAAGGCGTCGCCTTTGCTGGCCTTGTTGGGCTTAATCCTTGTCATTAGTTGCCTCCCGGGGTGCTGTTTCCAGTCTAAGTCCTGGCTTTAGCGGTCTCAATCCGTTTTTACCCTAATTTTACAGTGCTAAACCGAGGGTGTGTCCACCTCAGAAAGATTTTCTGAATCAGTTTCTTCTTCATCCCCAGAATTATCCACGTTCAAAGTTACCGCAATAACCCGGTCATCCCCGTCGGCTCGCGAGAAAATCACGCCCTGGGTGTTGCGCCCGGTCTTGGACACTTCGTCCACCCTAGATCGCACGATTTTACCGCCGGCCATAATCACCAGCACCTCGGATTCCTCGTCAGTAACCAATGCTCCTACCAGTTTCCCGCGAGCCTCTACCAGATTCGCGACCTTAATCCCCAGGCCGCCGCGACCCTGGACGCGGTATTCGGATAAATCTGTGCGCTTGGCATAGCCACCCTCGGTCACCACGAACAAATCCGCCCCGGGACGCACCACGTCCATGGTTAACAGTTCGTCATCGTCGCGGAACCGCATTCCGGTCACCCCGGACGTGGATCGTCCCATGGGTCGCAACTGGTCGTCACTGGCAGTAAACCGCAGGGACTGACCATCGCGGGATACCAAAATCAAATCTTCGGTATCATCAGCTAGCACGGCGGAAACCAGCTGGTCGGGTTCACCCTCCGGATCCTCACGCAGTTTAATAGCAATCAACCCGCCAGTGCGGTTCGTGTCATAGTCGGTCAAGTGAGTTTTTTTGACAAACCCGCGCTTGGTCGCCAACACCAGGTATTCTTTATCCTCGAAAGAAGAAATATGCAACACCTGGGCGATGCGTTCCTCGGGCTGGAAGGCCAGCAGATTCGCCACATGCTGACCCTTGGAATCACGCCCGCCCTCGGGAATCTCGTAGGCTTTCGCACGGTAAACCCGCCCAAAGTTCGTAAAGAACAAAATCCAGTCATGACTCGACGACGTAAAGAAGTGTTCCACCTGGTCATCTTCGCGCAGCTGCGCGCCTTTGACCCCCTTGCCACCCCGGCGTTGGGAGCGATAGGCATCGACGCGGGTGCGTTTGGCGAAGCCGCCGCGAGTGATAGTCACCACCATGTCTTCTTCGGGAATCAGGTCTTCGACTGACATTTCCCCGGCAAAAGGCACAATCGCGGTTTTGCGTTCATCCGCCCACTTGTTGGCAATCTCGGCCAACTCGGTGCTGACAATCGCGCGCTGGCGTTCCGGTTTAGCCAAGATATCCTGGAAATCAGCGACCTTCGCTTCCAACTCGGCGTGTTCATCCAAGATTTTTTGCCGTTCCAAAGCCGCGAGCCGCCGGAGCTGTAAAGCCAGAATCGCGTCGGCCTGTACTTCATCGACCGAAAGTAAATCCATCAAGCCGACCCGAGCATCCTCTACCGTGGGCGAGCGGCGAATCAATGCAATCACTTCATCCAGGGCATCCAAGGCCGCCAGGTAGCCCTGCAAAATATGCAGGCGTTCCTGGGCTTTGCGCAACCGGAATTCGGTGCGCCGGCGAATCACATTCACCTGGTGTACCACCCAATAGTGAATAAACCCATCCAGGGACAAGGTACGCGGCACCCCATCTACCAGCGCCAGCATATTGGCGGGGAAAGCATCTTGCAGCTGGGTGCGTTTATACAGGTTGTTCAACACGACTTTCGGCACCGCATCGCGCTTTAACACCACCACCAGGCGGGTGCCAGCCCGATCCGAGGTTTCGTCGCGAATATCCGCAATCCCCTGCAACTGGCCGTCTTTGGTTAGTTGCGCGATTTTCATCAACAGGTTATCCGGGTTGACTTGATACGGCAGCTCGGTGGCCACCAGGCACGTGCGCCCATGCAGCTCTTCCACGTTTACCACCGCGCGTTGCACGATAGACCCGCGTCCCGTCCGGTAGGTATCCTCGATGCCACGCCGCCCCAGGATGGTCGCCCCCGTGGGGAAATCCGGTCCCTTAATGCGTTGCATCGCGGCTTCCAGCAATTCCTCGCGGCTGGCTTCCGGGTGCTCCAGGTACCACTGAGCCGCATCGGCGACTTCGCGCAGGTTATGCGGGGGAATCCGGGTAGCCATCCCCACGGCGATGCCTTCCGCCCCGTTCATCAACAGGTTCGGCACCCTAGAGGGCAACACGGTGGGTTCTTGATTGCGCCCATCGTAGTTGTCCATGAAATCAACCGTGTCTTCTTCGATGTCGCGCACCATCTCCAGCGCCAGCGCCGCCATCTTACACTCGGTGTAACGCGGAGCGGCCGGCCCCAGGTTCCCGGGGCTGCCAAAGTTCCCTTGCCCGGCCACCAGGGGGTAGCGCATCGACCAGGGTTGCACCAGGCGCGCCAACGCGTCATACACCGAGGCGTCCCCGTGGGGGTGGAAGTGCCCCAGGACGTCCCCCACCACGCGCATACACTTGGAAAATCCGCCGTTCGGGCGATAGCCCCCGTCATACATGGTGTAAATCACGCGACGGTGCACGGGTTTCAGGCCGTCACGCACATCGGGCAGAGCACGGCCAACAATCACACTCATCGCATAGTCCAGATAGGACTTCTTCATCTCTTTTTCCAGGTCAACCTGCATAACCCGGTTGGATTCGGCCTCGGTTACCACAGGAGCAGTGGGGTCGGAGGTGACCTGGTCGTTGTTTTCGTTATCTGCCACGGTTTCTTTCCTTACAGTGTTTTATTGGTTTTTCGGTGGTGGGTTTTGGTTTCATGAGGCGCCAGTCGGGCTGGCTGCTCATGAACCACCCACCCCCGTAAGAATCTAGATATCCAAGAAACGCACATCCTGGGCGTTGCGTTGAATAAACGACCGGCGCGAAGCCACGTCCTCGCCCATCAACAGGGCGAAAGTTTCATCAGCCGAGGCGGCCTCGTCCATAGTGACCTGCTTGAGCAGGCGCACCTGCGGATCCATGGTGGTCTCCCACAATTCCTTGGGATCCATCTCGCCCAGACCCTTGTAGCGTTGAATCCCGCCTTCTTTCGGCAGGCGCGCCCCGCCTTCCAAACCCACGTCCAACAGTTTTTCTTTTTCTTTGTCGGAGTATACGAACTGGTGGGGACGATTCGACCACTTCAAACGATACAACGGCGGGGTGGCCAAAAACACGTGGCCTTCCTCAATCAGTGGCTTCATATAGCGGAACAGCAAGGTCAGCAGCAGGGTGGTGATGTGCTGGCCGTCCACATCCGCATCCGCCATCAACACAATCTTGTAATAGCGCAGTTTGCCCAGGTCGAAATCTTCCCCAATCCCGGTGCCGAAAGCCGTAATCAGTGCTTGGATTTCCTTGTTATCCAAGGCCTTGTCCAGCCGGGCTTTCTCCACATTCAAGATTTTGCCGCGCAGCGGCAATATCGCCTGATGGGCGGGGTCACGTCCCGCCACCGCCGAACCCCCAGCGGAGTCACCCTCGACGATGAAGATTTCGCACTGCGAGGCATCCCGCGAAGAACAATCCCGCAGTTTGCCCGGCATGGAAAAACTATCCAGGGCGGTTTTACGCCGGGTGGCATCGCGCGCTTTACGCGCCGCGTTGCGGGCAATCTGGGCGGATTGGGCTTTAAGTAAAATAGCCTTGGCCTCGGTGGGATGTGCGTCGAACCAGTCGCCAAGCTGGGAATACACGGTTTGCTGCACGAAAGTGCGAGCTTCGGTGTTGCCCAGTTTGGTTTTGGTTTGACCCTCGAACTGGGGGGTGCGCAGTTTCACCGAAATCACGGCTGTGAGCCCTTCGCGGCAATCGTCGCCCGAAAGGTTTTCGTCCTTATCTTTTAGCACCCCCAGCGAACGGGCATACTTGTTCATCAGAGAAGTCAACGCGGAGCGGAAGCCTTCCTCGTGGGTGCCGCCTTCGGTGGTGTTAATCGTGTTGGCATAGGTATAAATCGATTCGGAATACGCTCCCGTCCATTGCAAGGCGATTTCCAAGGCCATAGAGTCATCCTGGGTGGCCTCGAAGTCGATGACCTCCGGGTGGACGACCTCGGATTTCTTGGTGGAGTTAATGAAACTCACATAGTCATGCAGGCCGTTTTCATAGCAATAACTGACATGGCGGTGTCCAACCTTGGGGGAATCCGCATCCGCATCCGCATCCCCCGTGACGAAATCGCCTTCATCGGTCACATTGGGTCTCTCATCCGTGATGGTGATACGCAGACCCTTGTTCAGGAAAGCCATCTGTTGAAAACGGGTTCGCAGCGTTTCATAATCGAATTCCACAGTTTCGAAAATCGCGGGATCGGGATAGAAAATCTGTTCGGTGCCAGTTTCAGTGGTTTCTTTCCCGCGCTCCAAAGGTTTAGTGACCTGCCCGCCGTTGCCGAATTCCACGTGCCACTCGTAGCCGTCACGTTTCACGGTGGTTAAAACCTTGGTAGACAGCGCATTGACCACCGAAATACCCACGCCATGCAACCCGCCGGATACCGCATAGGACGATCCGCCAAATTTCCCGCCGGCGTGCAGGATAGTCATCACTACTTCCACGGTGGGGCGATGCTCGGTGGGGTGTTCCGCTACGGGGATTCCACGCCCGTTATCACAGACTTTCACGCTGCCGTCGGCCTGTAGAGTTACTTCAATATGGTCGCAATACCCGGCCAGGGCTTCATCCACCGAGTTGTCCACGACCTCGTAAACCAGGTGGTGCAAGCCGCGTTCCCCGGTGGAACCGATATACATTCCGGGACGTACCCGCACGGCTTCCAGGCCTTCCAGTACGGTAATGTCCGCAGCATCGTAGTGTTCCTCGGGCTTTTCAAAATCGCTCACAGTTTCTCCTTGTTTGCGGCACGCTCGTTTGCGGCACGCTCGCCTCTATAACCGGCGTACCCGCCTCCATAATCCTACACTTTTTTAAACCAAATGCCCCTCAGCGCCACAAAAACCCCCTTTTCGCGGCTTTAACCCGTAAAACGGGTTTTAAACCGCCGCTTGCGCTAGCGGCGAAGAAGCCGCAAAGCAGAGAATCAATAAATCCGACCATGGAAATTCAACCGTAGGTGTCACGCGGGCCGCGACCCGGAACCGAGAGGCGGCCGTGTTTCCACGAAGGGACTACCGGGCCGCGAATGATTACTTGCTTGACTGTGTCCGACCCAAGACGCTCGGCCAGGCGTTTTTCGATTTGCGGTATCAGCCATTTGAGCTGGGTCGCCCAAGCGGTGGAATCACAACGAATCGTGAGTTTCCCGGCCTCGAAACTCTCGATTTTAGTGTGTGCACCAATCTCCGATCCGACATATTCCGACCAGCGACTCATGACCTCTTGAATATCCAAAGCTCGCTGCCAACCCTGGCGTTTCACGAAGTGTTTCCCCAGAAAACCCAAGGGTTGCGGATCATAGCGGCTGGGTCGCGCCCCGGTTCCCAGCCGCGCCACGCCGGGATTATCGGCAATGAATTTCCGTAATTCTTCGGGCTTGACCCCTAGGCGAACCGCCATTTTCTCGCGATATTCCCTGTCGAGTTCGCTTTGTATATCGAGGGCATCACTGGGTCGCGCCCCGGTTCCCCCGAAGCCGCGCACCTGGCCGGCCTGGGGATAGAACCCCATTTTGAACATAATCTCTTGGTATTTAGCCAGAATTTGGCGCGGCAGTTTCGCGCGCATCCGAGGGTATCCCTTTGCATAGTCAATCTGTGTCACCACTGTCCTGCCTTCCAAAAGGGGTGATGGTTTCGCTGGGGTCGGGGTTGTTGTCAAACGGCTGGGGTAAAACCTGGCTTTCTCGCTGGGGATTGAGTACCACCCGAAACACTTGGGCGTGTAAATCCTCGGGGAGTTCAGTGCCGACAGCGCTGGTAATCCACACCTGATCGGCCGCCTCGATAGCCCCCAATATGGCAGCGCGCCGGTGTGAATCCAATTCGGCAAACACATCATCCAATAACAATACGGGGGCATCCCCCAGACGTTGCCGCAGCAAATAGAATTCAGCCAGGCGCAAGGCCAGGGCAAAAGACCAGGTTTCTCCATGCGAAGCATAGCCTTTAACTGGAAAATCATGCAGGCAAAATTCAAGGTCATCGCGGTGTGTCCCGCAAAGGTTTACCCCGCGCCGCGCCTCGTCAAGGTGGCGCGACCGCAGTGCCGCGCGAATCTGGGTTTCTAAAACCGAGGTATCGGCAAACATGATTTGACGCGCGGAAGCATCTATTCCCAAGGTTTTACTTATATTGTCTCGATATGTCATCCTCGCGGTGGCGGGGTTTTCGGCCGTCGGGGTGGCTTCGTTGGGGTTTGTTTCGGATTCATGAGGGGCTTGTCCGGCGATTTGGGCGTAAATTCCAGGTAAAAGCTGCTGGAGTTCCAAAGTTATGTCCTGGCGCGAACGCATCACTTTAGCGAAAAGTGGCACCAGGGCATCATCCCAAATTTCAAGCTGGATTTCGTCTAGCACCTCATGACGACGCGCTACATCACGCAGATAAGCCGCGCGCTGGCGCAAGGTCTTGTGTAAATCCGCCTGCACCCCCGCCAACACCGGGTGCAACTGCAGCGCGATGCGATCCAAAAAACTGCGTCGCACCCCCGGATCACCGCTGATAAGCTCCAAATCCTCGGGGGCGAACAACACCGTCGAGAGGTGTCCCACCAGGTCACGGGGACGCACCTTGTGTCGGTTCAACATGGCTCGGTTGGCTTTGCCTGACACAATCTCGATTTCCAGCAAATCGCTGCGCGGCTCGGGGGTGATGCCGGGACTGACCCGGGCGCGAATAATCCCGGCATGCGGGGTTTCCTCGGGGTTGCCACGAAAAATCAGCGCCGCATCGTTGCCGGCTCGGTGCGTGGACAACACGGCTAGATAATTCAAGGCTTCTACCAGGTTAGTTTTGCCCTGACCGTTGGCTCCCAGGAACACGTTAACCCCCGGCTCCAGGCTGATAACCAGTTGTCGATAGCTGCGAAACCAGTCCAAAGCCAGGTTGGTGACAAACACTAATCCTCCTGAAAAACCCGAAATTTAGCCCCAAAACCCGCCTAAAACCGGTGGGAAGGCGGAAGGGGGTGGCTAGATGGCAGTGCGAATCGGCATAATCAGGTATTGGAAGTCGAGGCTATCATCCCCGGTTTCTTCTTTTTGTCCAGTGATTATCACCGGTTTGGTTTCGTCTTTAAAGGACAGGCGCACATAGGGTTCATCTACCACCGATAACCCTTCGATGAGCATCCGCGAATTGAAAGACACCGAGATATCCGCGCCGTTTAGCTGCACTGGAATCGCATCGGTGGCGGTGTTTTCCCCACCGCTGCCGGCTCGGAACTCGAGGGTACCTTGGGTAAAGGACAGGGTTATCTGTTGGTTGGAAAGATTGGCGGAAACAATCGCAACACGTTTAGCGGCGGCGACGAAATCACTGACTTTCACCACGGCCACAATATTAATCGGCTCGGGGAAAATCCGGCGCACATCGGGATAGTTTCCGTCATTGACCTGGCTGGTGAACAAGCGCCCCCCGGCCGAGAGTCCCACCAGCGCCGAGGACTCATCCTCTCCGTCCACTGCCAGGGAAATACTGCCACTACTGGCAATATTCTTGGCCGCGTCCGCAATATTCTTAGCCTTTACCACCAAATCCTGATTTATCTGGGGATTTGTGGCCTGCCAGGGGATTTCTTTCAAAGCCATGCGATAGCGGTCAGTGGCCAGAACACAGAGTTTCTCGGGGCGAATCTCGAGAGAAATTCCGGTTAAAAGCGGCAAGGTTTCATCGCGCGAAGCCGCGATGGAAACCTGCGAGATGGAATGAGAGAACACCTCGGCATCAACTTGACCAACGACCTGGGGCAATTGCGGTAACTGCGGATAGTCTTCTTCGGGCATAACCAACAGTTGTTGGTGAAATGACCCACAGGTGATGTGCAGGTAATTGTCTTCGGTTTTGAAACTTACCTCGGAGATTTTATTCGGCAAGGCTCTAGCGGTTTCACTCAGGAGCTTGCCATCTACCACCACCGTGCCCTCGGTTATGAGCTCGAGGGGTTCAACGGTGACCCGAGCCGAAACATTGTAGTCGTAGGACGCGAATTCCACCCCGGCGCTGGTGGCCGCAATGTGCACCCCGGCCATAACCGGCACGGCAGGACGCTGGGAAATGGTGCGGGAACTCCACGCTACCGCCTCGGCTAAGACCTCTCGATTCAAGATTAATTCCACGATTCCTCCAAGGGTTCTCAAAGCTATTCAAGCCTAGCCTATAACACGCGGTCCTTTGTTGGAGAGTCGCAGTAAAAAAATTTTTTAAAGAATTGTAATTGTCATAGGGCATGTGAATCCTGGGGAAAACCCGATTTTTTCTGGCTACGGCTCAGAACTACAAATGTGTGGTTATGTTGATAAAACCGTGGTTTCAGGGGTCGAATTGTGGAAGTAAAGTTATCCCCAGATTCTTCCCCAAGCCAACCCCCACTTACCCACAGGCTTATCAACAAGTTTTCCCAAGGGTTTTTCCACCGTCATCCCCAGGTTTCCACCGGGTGATTCCACAAGCTGGGGAAAATAATCCGAGGAATTAAAGATAAAGACAGATTTACGGCAATTTGCGGGGAATCCTGGTATGCACCTCATGAACCCCACCATACCTGGACTTTGCCCGTGATGCTTGCGGCTGCGTCGTTTAAGGTAATTCGGAAACGGCCAAATTAGGGGTGTTTTTAACGCCTTCGCGCGGTGGCGGTGGTGCTCTTTGAGTTTCACCCGCGCACCGCAGCGCGCCGTATTTGGTTCGTAATCTCGGTAATCGACTGGTATGTCTGGGAATCCTCGTTGATGGTTTTTTCGATTTTCTTTACCGCGTGCATCACCGTCGTGTGGTCACGCCCCCCGAAAGCCTCGCCGACTTTCGGCAGCGATAACTCGGTCAACTCCCGACACAAATACATCGCGACCTGGCGCGAATTAACCACGGTACGCGACCGGTCGGTGGACATAATTTCGTCAACCTCCAACCCGAAATACTGCGCGGTCTGTTCAATAATCATCTGTGGGGTGATGTCGCGGGTGTTGCGCCCGGTAATGAAATCGCGCAAAATCTCTTTCGCGGTGTCAAGCGACACGGAACCACCACCCGACAAAGCCGCATAGGCCGTAACCCGCAACAGGGCACCTTCTAGTTCGCGAATATTCGAAGAAATATTCGAGGCAATGTATTCCAAGACCGCGTCGTCGTAGCCCTGCAGATTCTCCTGGGCGGATTTGCGGCGCAAAATCGCGATGCGTGTTTCCAGGTTCGGCGGTTGAATATCGGTCAGCAGCCCCCACTCCAGGCGGCTCTTGATGCGTTCCTCGAAGGATTTCAGTTCCTTGGGGGGCACATCCGAGGTAATCACCACCTGTTTACGCGCGGTGTGCAGGGTGTTAAATGTGTGGAAAAATTCCTCTAGGGTTTGTTCTTTACCTTGCAGGAACTGGATGTCGTCAATCAGCAAGAAATCCACTTCCCGATATTTGGCTTGCAATTCTGGGAAAGTCTGGGTGGCAATGGCGTTGATGAAGTCATTGGTGAATTCCTCAGAGGACACGTAGCGCACCTTGGCCTGGGGATACAGTTCCAGGGCATAGTTACCGATGGCGTGTAACAGGTGAGTTTTCCCCAGGCCGGAACCGCCATAGATAAACAGCGGGTTATAGGCCTGGGCGGGTGAAACTACCACGGATTCGGCGGCGGCGGCCGTAAACGAGTTCGACGATCCAATCACGAATGATTCGAAGGTATACATGGGATTTAGCCCGGTGTTACGGTCGATTTGCATACTGGCTGGTATCGGGGCGGGGATGGTGGCGGGGTTGGCCAGGTTGCCCGTGGGGGTGGTATTGGGGGTGGTTAGGGACGGGTTTGGGTTGGGGTTTTCGAGGTTGGGGTTGTTTTCACGAGGCGCCATCCCGTTTGGCGACGTAAGCGGTGAGGTTATCCCGATATTTTTCGGGGTGGCGCCCGGCGTGGTGGCGGAATTCTGTTTTACCAGGCCTTCATCAACCGTGATTACCAGGTTATTGATGGTTTTACCCAAAATTTTTGAAAATGCGGCTTTCAAATCCGGGGTGTACTTGGCATCAATAATGCCTTTGACCATCGTCCCGGGCACCGCCAGTACTGCGGCATCTTCGTTGTGTGCCAAGGCCTTGGATTGGCGCAGTAACACCAAATCAAAATCACTAATTTTCCCGGATTCCCGGAGTTCATCCAGGGCTGGACTTAAGAAATCCCCGGCTTCATAGGATGTGGAGGTACCAGAAGCGACCAAGTTAACACACCTTTCACTGCGACGGGAGAAAATCTGTCTAAAGCTTGGCATAAATTCTTAAATCCACAAAGTTTTCCACAGTCTGTGGATAAAGTTACACGCTTGTAACTTCCGGGTGTTCTGCGGTGTTAGCGAATTTTTTTCCTGGGGGTGCCCTCGCAAGTTTAGGTGGCTTTCACCTGAATTTGCGCCGCTGGCGGCTTATTCACTACAATTGGGGTCTGTCTTGTGACCAACTTGAGGCTCGGGAAAGTTCTCGGGATTATATTTTATGCAGGAGTGAAAGTGACTAAGCGTACCTACCAGCCACATAACCGTCGCCGTGCTAAGAAGCATGGTTTCCGCAACCGCATGGCTACCCGCGCCGGGCGCGCCGTGATTTCCGCGCGTCGTCGTCGCGGCCGGAAGCAACTCGCGGTCTAGGTTTTGCTGGCCAAAGTAAACCGTTTGGTGAAAGCCACTGAATATCGTCTGGTGATGCGACGCGGGCAGCGCCGCACTCAAAGGCATTTCATTGGTTTTCAATACTGGCAAGATTCTAGCTATCCCGCCAGGATTGGTTTGGTGGTGCCCAAGAAGTCGGTACGACTGGCCACTAGACGTAACTTGGTGAAGCGCCGGCTGCGGGGAGCAGTACGCGAACATTTAGGTGAATTTCCCCCTGGCAGTCTGACGGTTTTCCTGGCTCGACCCGCCGCCGATAAGGTAGCATACCGTGAACTTGATAGTCAGTTAGAATCACTTATTGCAGGCTGGCAACGCCCCCAGCAAAAGAATTGAGAACGATGAGCGTAACACATTTATGCAGAAGCATTTGGCATCTCCCGGCCAATAGCGCTCGTTTTCTGGTGCATCTCTACCAGCATAGTTTCTCGTTAGTAATCGGGCCGCGATGCAAATATTACCCTTCCTGCTCCCGCTATGCCGACCTTGCTCTGGAAGTGCACGGTCTGGGCAAAGGGCTGCTGCTTATCGGATGGCGCCTCATGCGCTGCAACCCCCTGAGCGACGGGGGGGTCGACTACCCACCGGTGCGTGGAGCGTGGAAAAACCCGTGGCATGCCCCGGGTTCTGTCACCGCTGCCGCCTACGCTGAAAGCCCTGCCGTGCGTGACGGTAAATTCTCGGAGGTTCTGCCGTGTTGCTAACTATTGTTCCCGCTGCGGGACCCGGTAATCTTGCGCTTTACGACAAGATTCTCTATCCCTTTATGTGGGTTATCGGTTGGATTATGCGCGGGATTCACGAGTTGCTAGCCCTGGCTGGTGTCAGCAGCGGGGCTGGAGTCGGCTGGGTACTGTCAATTGTGGGCTTGACAGTTTTCGTGCGTTTGCTGCTGGTGCCCCTGTTCGTGAAGCAAATCAAGGCCACCCGTGCTATGAGCTTGGCACAACCTGAGATGAGCGCCATCCAAAAGAAATACAAGGGTAAGCGCGACCAGCAGTCTATGATTCGGATGCAAGAGGAAACCCGCGCGGTACAGCGTAAATACGGAGCCTCTATGAGTGCCTCTTGCTTGCCGATACTGTTTCAAATGCCGGTTTTCTTTGCGCTTTACCGACTTTTGTACAATATGAAACCCATTGCGGATGGGGTGCTGCCAGGGCATGATTCCATCGGTGGGATGGGGCAAGTACAAGCCCAGGATTTGTGGCATTCCACTTTCTTTGGGCAATCACTGGGTTTGACCATGTTCGGGCCGGGCTCCATAATGTCGACGAAGATTGTGGTTGGCTTGATGGTGGCTTATTTGGTGCTGTCAATGCTGTTCCAAACCGCGTTTTTGACTATGAAGAACATGAGTCAAGAACAGTTGAATTCTGACAATCCCATGGTGAAATCCACCAAGTCTATGATGTACCTGATGCCGCTGATGTACCTGTTTACTGGGCCGGTGGTACAGGTTGGGCTGTTGGTGTATTGGGTGACCTCTAATACCTGGATGATTTTGCAGCAGTTCTTTATTATGCGCGCTTTCCCCACTCGCGGTTCGGCTGCCGCAAAGTGGCGCGAGGCAGCTCATGAAAAGAAATTCGAAGCCTTCCGCGAAAAGGAAGAAGCTAAACTGGCGGCTGAACTCGAACGCATTGAACTTAACGAGGAAGGCCTTAACCACAAGGGCGTCCAGGTGGCAATTCGTCAAGCCCGCTTGAACCACATTCATTTACTGGAAAAACACCGCATGGAACTGGGTTTACCCGAGATAAACCTGGGCACTGTCGATGCTGTGGGGAACACGGCGGGGCAGCGGATGCAGCCCGGCCAGAAGGGGTGGGAACAGTACAAAGCCCAGTTCGAAGCCGATATGGCCGAGGAACGTGCCGAAACCGAGGCGGCGCGCGAGGATGTCGTCGGGAAAGATGGACTGACCGCCGCCCAGCGCGCCCAGAAACAAGCCGAACGACGCGCCGCTGAACGTCAAGCCAAGAAGAAGAAACAGAAGCAGAAAAACAACAAGAGGAATACATCACACTAGTTACACAAGAGAAACCGGGGATTACCATGACTGCCATTGATGATATGAACGACATTGAAATCATCGAAGAAGAAACCGAAATCGTCGCGCATCGCGGCACTAAGTTAGAGCGTCTCGAGGCCGAAGGCGATATTGCGGCCGACTACCTCGAGGAATTGCTGGATATCGCTGACTTGGATGGGGATATCGAGATAGACGTGGAAAACGGGCGTGCCCTGGTTGAAATCGTCACTGACGGGGAACCTGACCGGCGTCTGCGTCGCCTGGTGGGTCGTCACGGGGAAGTCCTGGAATCCCTCCAAGAGCTCACCCGCCTGGCGGTGCAAACCCAGACGGGGGAGCGTTCCCGGTTGATGCTCGATGTTATCGGTTACCGCGCGGATCGCCGTGATGAACTGCAAGCCCTGGTGGAACAGAAAGCCGCCCAGGTCAAGGATACCGGCGAGCCGGTGCGCCTCGCCCCGATGAATCCCTTCGAACGTAAGGTCTGTCACGATGCGGCCGCCGCCCTGGGTCTCTATTCGGAATCCGAAGGGGTGGCACCCAACCGCTATGTGGTGCTTTCCCTCGATGAAGCCGACAGTGACGATGCGGATTACGAAGCCACCGACGCGGAATCGGATTCATGAGTAGCCATCCGGAGGATGCGGCCAACTCCCTTGAAATTCATCCCGAGGTGGAACCCGAAGGGGTCGGCAGTTACTTTGGATTTCAACGCAATGCCATGCGGTATTTCGTGGAACTGCTGTGCCACGAAGGCCTGGAACGCGGGTTGGTCGGACCCAAAGAACCCGCGCGGATTTGGTCGCGCCATATTTTGAATTGCGCGGTGCTCAGTGATTTTCTGCCCGAATGTACTTCCGTAGCTGACGTAGGCAGCGGTGCCGGGCTGCCCGGTCTGGTGCTGGCTATCGCCCGGCCGGATTTGGATGTGACCCTAATCGAGTCCATGGATAAACGCTGCCAGTGGCTAGAGTGGGTCAGTGCGGAACTCGACCTAGATAATGTGCGAGTGTTGCGAGCTCGGGCAGAGGATTTACACGGGAAAGAACATTTCCCCTTTGTGACCGCCCGGGCGGTAGGGAACCTGAGTACCTTGCTGGGCTGGGTGGCACCCCTGGTGCGACCCAAAGGAACCATGCTGTTTTTGAAAGGTGAATCCGTGGCCGGCGAGGTCGAGGCGGCGAAACAGCATAACGTGTTTCGCAAATGCCACGTGACTTTCCCCGAAATCCTCGAAGTGGTCACCCCGGTTACCGGTGAAATCACCCGCGTTGCGCGCCTCACCAAACACTCCTAACTTATAACCTGCTATTGCTCCCTGAAGGTTCACCTGTGTTTGTTGCGCTCTGACCGCTCGCGGGTGCTGTCCGCCACCCACGCCTGACGGCTCTCGGGTCCGCCTCGCTCGATAAAACTCGAAATGTTTCACGTGAAACATAAAGAATCATGCACCACCAGCCCACCTGCTGCCCTGCATCACCGCTTCGAGGCCGGATTATGTGAAAGATATGAAATTGCGCAGGCTCGATACAACCGCTGTGTTTTTTTGCTACTAAAAAATTAGAGTAGCGGCTATTTTTTGGCCTCGGAACTGTTGTCTGACGTGGAAAGACTATGGTACATTATGAGGTATGAGTACCTGATAAGACGTAGACAGGTACTCAGATTCATAACCTACCCACCCGTCATAGGTGACGGAAAAATTGAAAGGATAAGACAATGACAAACTGATGATGTGGTTCAGTTGACGAAAACGGAAGAATTTTCAATACTCACGGAGTTCATCAGCTACGGCGTCGAAAAGGACACAGTACAGAACCTAGTTAAAAGGTATAAAGCTGGGCACATGTTGGATTCCATGAACCCACGAGTTGAACCTGTCAAAAGGGAAGCAAAATTACTGACTATGGCAGGTACAATCATCGCATCTTGTGCGGATTTATGACCAATTTCAGATTTGATCGTATAAGTAACACGCAGGTGCGCTTATCGGCTGATTTTGATGTCGCATTTAAAGGCTTCCCAGCTGGGTGGACGGCTTGGATGCAAGTCAATGTCGATGGCTCTTCTGCGTATACAACCCACAATTGATTTACTCGTCGCATCGAAAGGATTAACGTATGCAAGCGGCAGTCGTAACAAGTATTTTCGGAATCATTCTTAGTATCGTAACCGTGGTTGTAGTAGTTGTTTTTGCTGTTGCAATTTGGCGATACATTCACCGCGACACTAAGAATACATCTCAGATTTCTAATTCTCATTCAGAAGCACGCTTTTAGCCTTACTTGGAACACCTCCTAGTGTGGTGCTAGTAATCTTGAATATTTTTGTTTAGCCTACAGTCAGAAATGCCTGTAGGCTAAACCTTCAAATGGCTAATCATCTGGAAATCGTATCACTTCGATCAATTACGATCTAGCCCGCATCGCGTGCCTCGCCAAACATTTGTAATTTCCAATTGCCATTTTTGTTTGGCGTGCGGGTGGGTGGCGGGTGCGCGTCGGCCACCTCCGCCCGGCGGCTCGCGGGTGCGCGCTCGCGAGACGAAGAGGGGTGTTTTAGTGCTTCGGCGGCGGCGGCAAATCGTTGCCGCCGCTTAATCGCCTTCGCCAGTTACTGCGCCGATATGCGGCTGACACCGCGCGGCGCAGCCCCTCAACTTTTGCTGACACAAAAGTTTCACCCCTCAGTCTCGCTCCGCGTCGCACTCCGCTTAGCCGCTCGCGTTACGCTTCTACGACTTCGCTTAGCCGCTAGGGGTGCGCGCTCGCGAGACGAAGAGGGGAAGTTTCCCCTCAACTTTTTGCTTGCGCAAAAAGTTTCACCCCTCAGTCTCGCTTCGCGTCGCACGTTTCCGCACCACCATCGCTCACTCAGACTATGCATCAAATGTTTCACGTGAAACGGTTTCGTGGCGGTGATGCCCAGGCCAGGATGGGATGGTGGTGCGGGATTTTATATGTTTCACGTGAAACATTTGGAGTTTTATCGAGCGAGGCGCTCGTGCGGGGTGGCTATTACGGCTTCGCCGTTTGCGGAGTTTCGGCGGCGACAGCAAATCGTTGCTGTCGCTAGCCGCCTCCACACGGTGACTGTGGCGATGTGCGGGCTTTGCCCGCGCGCCACAGCGTGGCGATTCATGGTTTACCGACATTTCTCTTAGCGGCGTAGCCGCTAAGAGTTATAGGACAAACCATAGCTAGCCCGGCCGTTTCGATTCAGAGCGCCAAGCGGATGCGTCCCTGCGAGCGGCTAAGCGGAGTGCGACGCGAAGCGAGACTGAGAGGTGAAACTTTTTGCGCAAGCAAAAAGTTGAGGGGCTGCGCCGCGCGGTGTCAGCCGCATATCGGCGCAGTAACTGGCGAAGGCGATTAAGCGGCGGCAACGATTTGCCGCCGCCGCCGAAGCACTAAAACACCCCCTCTCCGTCCCGCGAGCGCGCACCCGCGAGCCGCCAGGCGGAGGTGGCCGACGCGGACCCGCGAACGGCCAGAGCGCCAAAAGCACCTCATGAAAAAGCGAACCGGTGAGAGTAAAATTTTTGCGTACTACCAAGCGCAGAGAAGAGTAGTCTGTGGAAAAAAGTTGATGATTGTTGATTTAACGGGGATAAATCTGTGGATAACTTGTGGATTAAAAGTGTAAAGGGAAACGATTTTTTCAGGGCGAAACATGCACTAAACTGGTTACAAAGGAAGGAATAACAGTGGACTTTGAAGAACGCCCCAAGGTGCTCGTGCCTCACACCGAACGTGAACATTCGATTCATCGCAATCTTCGCCCTCATGTCCCTAAATCAGAGGACGACACTCCGATTGCCCGCGACCTGCGTAAAGCGATGGAGCTACGGCGCAAAGTCAGTGACTTGGATGTCCCGCAGCTGACCCAGAATCATGTGGTGGCGGTGGCTAACCAAAAGGGTGGGGTGGGTAAGACCACGACGGTGGCGAACGTGGCGGTGGCTTTGGCGCAGCGCGGGGTGAAGGTGTTGGTCGTGGATTCTGACCCCCAAGGTAATGCTTCGACAGCTCTGGGGATTGAACACACCGTGGGGACACCATCTCTATACGAGGTAATGGCGGGGAAAAAGGTACTGCAGGATGTGGCGCAGCCCTGCCCGGATGAACCGAGTTTACTGGTGGTTCCGGCTACGGTGGATTTGGCCGGGATTGAGATGGAACTGGCAGATGACGAGGAACGCGCTTATTATCTACAGTTGGTGTTGGATACCTATCTCGAGGATCACCAGGGTACTTTGGTGTTGATTGATTGTCCGCCATCTTTGGGTTTGTTGACCTTGAATGCGTTTTGCGCGGCTAGGTGGGTGTTGATACCGGTTCAGGCAGAGTATTACGCCTTGGAGGGGATTTCCCTGTTGACGGATACGGTAGAGAAAATTAAAGCGGGTTTGAACCCGAAGTTGGATGTGCTGGCCTTTTTGGTTACAATGTTCGATCGACGCACGAATCTGTCTTCCCAGGTAGAGTCGGATGTGCGTTCGCATTACCCGGATCAGACTTTAGAGACGACAATTCCGCGTCAGGTGACGATATCAGAGGCTCCGTCGTGGCAGAAAACGGTGGTGTCTTACGACAAGAATTCCCAGGGCTCACTGTCGTATCAGATGGCCGGGGTGGAGTTGTTGCGGAAGTTACAGGAAAAGGAAAGTTAGGATGGCAAAGAAACGCGCGTTGGGCAGTGGTCTGGGGGCTTTGATTCCGCCGGCTCCGGCCAGTCGCGGGGTGGATGTGATTGTGCCGCCAAAGCATGGCTCGCAGGCTAGCCCGGAGGACGCGAAGGTACATGATTTGTTGAATCCGCGTTCCCCGCGCACCCAGACGAAGGCTAAGGGTAACTCGAAATCTAAAGGAGAGCCCGAGTTGGTGGCGGTGCCGGGGATGCGTATGGCCGAGCTTCCGTTGCAGTCGGTGGTGCCGAATCCGAATCAGCCGCGTGAGGTTTTCGATGAAGAGGCCTTGCGGGAATTGGCTGAATCGATTAAATCTGTGGGTGTGTTACAGCCGATTGTGGTGCGTCCTTTAGAGGATTCTGGTGGCGAATCACGCTACGAGCTGGTGATGGGGGAGCGCCGCTGGCGAGCCTCGAAGCTGGCGGGTAAACGTCAGATTCCGGCGATTATCCGCGAAACAGCGGATGAGGATATGCGTCGGGATGCGTTGCTGGAGAATCTGCAGCGTGTGAATTTGAATCCCTTGGAAGAGGCCGCTGCGTACCAGCAGATGATTGCGGAGTTCGGAATTACACAAGAGCTTTTGGCGAAGAAATTATCGCGTTCCCGCCCCCAGATTTCTAATACCTTGCGTTTATTGAAACTGCCGGCAACGGTGCAGGTTAAGGTGGCGGCGGGGGTGATTTCGGCGGGTCACGCTCGGGCTTTGTTGGGTATTGGTAATCATGAGGCGATGGCTGCTTTGGCGGACAGAATCGTAGCGGAGGGCTTGTCGGTTCGAGCAACCGAGGAAATTGTTTCCTTGGGCGAGGCCGAGAAACCGAAGCGGGAACGCAAACCGAGGGTGAAGCCGGCGTTGAGCGAGCACCTCATGGAAAGTAAAACGAAACTGGAAGATTTACTGCAAACTCGGGTTAACCTGCAGGTGGGCAAGCACAAGGGCAGTATTTCTATCGAGTTTGCCGACGAAGCCGACCTGAACCGAATCGTCGAATTTATTTCGCGCCATTGAGTTCTTTTTCTTGTGCTACGGTGACAGCGAGGCGACGGATACCCTCGCGGATTTCTTCCTCGGGGGGATAGCAGTAGGCGATACGCAGGTAATCGGTGCCGCGTCCGTCAGTATAGAAAGCCGAACCGGAAACATAGGCCACCAGATTTTGTACCGCGCGTGGCAGCATATCCCAGGTGTTGATACCCGACGGGAAATGCACCCAGGTATAGAAGCCACCTTTAGGTTGCGTCCAGGTGCAATCCGGCAAAAACTTTGCCAGGGCTTCCAGGGCGGCGCGCGCCCGGCCTCGGTACATGACCCGGAACTTGTCGACTTGGCCATACCAGTCGAAATCCCGCAGATACGTAGATATGGTCATCTGGGCGGCCATCGGGGGGCACAGGATAGCGGTTTCGTTGGCGACTACCAGTTTTTCGGTGATTTGCTTGGGCGCTAAAACCCAGCCGATACGAAACCCGGGGGCGAACATCTTGGAAAACGACCCCAAGTAGATAATCCCCTCGGGGTTAAGGGGTTGCAAGGCGGGGAACAGGTGCCCATCGAAACCCAGCAAACCATAGGGGTTGTCTTCGAGAATCAAAATCCCGTGGCGGGCACAGATTTCGACTATCTGGGGGCGGCGGGTTTCCGCTAGGGTCATACCCCCGGGGTTGTGAAAATTCGGCACCGTATACAGGAATTTGGCCGGTCGTCCGGCCGCCTCCAGAGCCGTGGCGGCTTCCTCTAGAGCCTCGGGAATCAGTCCATCATCGTCCATCAACACGTGGTGCACGTCACACTGGTAGGAGTGAAACACGGACAGTGCCCCCACATAGGACGGGGCTTCCACCAGGATGGGTTCGCCCGGGTCAACAAACAACTGGGTTACCAAGTCCAGGGCGTGTTGTGACCCGCAGGTAATGGTCACATTGGCAGCGGAAGCTGAGATTCCCTCTAAGCTCATGATGTCGGTGATTTGCTCGCGCAGCGCCTCGTATCCCTGGCCGCCGCCGTATTGCATCGCGGTGGCCCCGTTTTGGTCGAACAGTGTCCCGAAAGAACGGGCGATATCATGTAATGGTAAATCCTTCAGATTCGGCATTCCCCCGGCCAAAGAAACAACTTCTGGGCGGGAAGCCACCGCGAACAGGGCGCGAGTTTGGCTGATTTTCAGGTTCTGGGCGCGAGCCGAGAAAGCCGGAGCCCAATCAATGTGGGAATGCGTATTTGAATCCATAAATAAAACCTCGTTAATTTAGATTAATCCAAGCCTTAGGCGCAGATAAAAAATAAACTCGTAAAAATTAAAATAATAATCCCAGTTCCCCTTAAAGCGGAAAACTGGGATATTACTTATGCTAAAGCGGTGCTGATTTCGTCACGCAGCTGATTCTTCGGGCGACCCCCAATGAACTCGGCGATGGACTCGCCGCCCTTGAACAGGTGGAAAGCCGGAATTGACGATATCTGGTACTTCATTTGCAAGGCCGGATTCTGGTCGACATCACATTTGACAATCTTAAGGTCATTGCCGTATTCGGCGGCCAACTGGTCAATAATGGGTCCCATCTGGCGGCAGGGCGCACACCAGGTGGCCCAGAAATCCACTAGAACCGGGGTTTCGGATCGCAAAACCTCTTCACTGAAATTGCTTTCGTTAACTTCCAAAGCGTTTGACATAATATCAACCTTCCTGTGCGCGAACGTGCTATTTTACTTATTGTAATGGGTAACAGCATTTATTGCCACAAAAACGGGCAAGCCCCTCGTGAAACCCCATGATAACGGCGAAAACCGCCACCCTAAGACCGAGCTTGCGCCTCGAGATCCTTCAAGTAACGCTCGGCGTCAATCGCAGCCTTGCACCCAGTCCCCGCCGAAGTCACCGCCTGGCGATACAGCGCGTCGGTGACATCGCCGGCCGCGAACACGCCCGGCAGCGAAGTCTTGGTGGTGGGGGAATCCACCCAAATATTGCCCAGGTCGTCCAAGCGCAGCTGGTCACGCACCAACTCGGTGCGCGGAATATGACCCGCCGCGATGAACAAGCCGCCGACCTCGACCGTCTCGGTTTCACCGGTCACCGTGTCGCGCAAGGTCACGGTTTCGACCTTGTCGGTTCCGTTGATGGAATCTACCACCCGGTTTAGCTTAAACTGAATCTTGGGGTCGGACAGCGCCTTTTGCTGCATAGCCTTCGAGGCGCGGAATCCTTCGCGACGATGCACCAGGGTCACCGAGGAACCGAAGTTCGTCAAGTACGTGGCTTCTTCCATCGCGGAATCCCCGCCGCCCACCACCATTATCGGCTGCCCCTTAAAGAAAAACCCGTCGCAAGTCGCACAATAGGACACCCCGTGACCCAGATGTTCGGCCTCGCCGGGAACATCCAGGGTGCGGTAGCCCGAACCGGTGGCGATAATCACCGCCCGCGCCTGGTAGGTCGCATCGTCGGTGGTCACGGTTTTCACGTCGCCGGCCAAATCCAAGGCAGTGGCGTCTTCGTAAATCATTTCCGCCCCGAAACGTTGTGCCTGTTCGCGCATTTCTTCCATCAAATCCGGTCCTTGGATGCCGTCTTTGAAACCGGGATAGTTTTCCACCAAAGTCGTGTTCATCAGCATTCCGCCGTAACCCACCGAACCTGCCACAATCAGGGTTTTCAGCGCGGCACGCGAGGTATAGACGGCCGCAGTGTACCCGGCCGGTCCCGAACCGATAATAATCACGTCGTACAAAATAATCCCTCCAATTCCTTCAGGAACGAACTTGCTTCCATCCTAGCCCAACACTTGTACCTCGGATATCATCAGGCGAAAGCCTCCGCCCGGCGCGGTCGGCAGATTCGTCGACCACAACACCAGCTGTTTGGTAAGCACTGGGGTGTCCAGGTTAAATGCCGTGGTGTTGCTCAGCGGCAAAGCGCCCAGCAGGGTGCCCCCGGCGGGTTGACTATCGGCGGGCTGGCCATCGGCGGGCTGGCGTAGCTCCAGTTGTCCGCCGTGAGCCGAAGATGTCACCACTACTTTACGCACCCGCACCGGGGTTTCCCCCAGGTTTATCACCAGTCCGTAGCCGCGCCCTCCCACCAGGGTAGCGTCGCGCATCGAGGCGGTTCGCCACGAGGTCTCCGGTTTCCCGTCCGCCGCCAGCCCGGCCAGTTCGGGGTGATCCCAGCCGTCTTTTATCCCTGAAACCGAGGTCACCCCGGCGATGGGTATCGGTGCCGGTTCGGCCTCTGGCACAATGGCCATATTCGGGTCTGTCGACAAATCCAGGCTGTGTTTCGCGTTCGTAGTGGCGGGTCGTGGCCACATCCACACCAGCATCGCCACCACGAACACCGCGATTATGCCCTGGACTACACTGATTATCGTGAATCGCGATTCGGCTTGGCTGGGGTTGGCCGGGTCGCCCGGGTCGCCCGGAGCCGTTGTTTGCGGTGGCTGCGTCTGCGGTGCTGGGGGTGGGGTTTCGCTCATGGTGTTCCTCTCTGTAGGTTTTATTCTACTGGTTCATGAGGTGCCATCTCCGGCACTGCCCACGTATAAGTACTAACCAGTTCTTTTCCACAGGCTGTGGAAAAGTGTTTTGTGTCTCGAGCCGGGGCTTGTATCCTAGTCTGGCCAGGGAAAGGCTCTGGCTGCGTTAAGGCAGCCTGCCTTGACGCATGGTAAAAGCCCCGGTAGTGGCCGGGGCTTTAAGGAACAAGGAGGTCACGATGAGCGACTTCATCGTATTCCTGGTTTCCTTGCCTGAGGCAATTCTAGCAGTAATTCTCATAAATGAGAAGCTGCGTAAGAATCCGCCGAAGGACGATTAAGGAAATCGCGGCCAGCCTAACCAGGCTGGCCGCTTCCTTATTTCACAACTATTTCCCTGGCTGTGCTGTGCTGCGCCGCCTCCGCGCCTTGGTGCCTTGGTGCGCTCGCGCGCCGTCGCTCGCCACACCATCGAAAACAGCGACACAAGCAACGAAACAAAGACTGTGCGGGGGCGGTCAAAGACCACCCCCGCACAGCGTAGAACCGGGGTATTTTCCTTGCTTCGATTCTGCGTGGCGGTGCGGGCGCATAGACGATGCGGCACCGCGTGAATCATCTGGATTCCAAGGCTTATATTCCCGGGTTTCTGGGTGCGAGACAAAGATTCAGATTTTCAGATTGATGATGAGAAAAGGTGGTGCCGGGCGTAAGCCCGGCACCACCGTGTTTTCCCACATTACCCCCCATTAGGTTTCAATCTGTCAAGGGAACTGAGGCTAAAGTTAGTTTCCAGAAACATAACCAGCCGCAGGAGTTCCCACGGGAACTGCCACGGGGATGGGTAGCTGTGTAGCGATTGGCGTGTATAGGTCGATGTTTTCTGTCTCTGTTCGTAGCGAGGTGATTAGGGCATAGCGGATAGCTAGGTCGCGACGATTCTTGCGAGTGTTGTTTTTCCACCAACCACCCACGGGATAAACCGCTATATTGTGGCAGTGGGCTAGTTCGGAGCCTGTCCCAATCCATTCATCTTGGTGCAGGGAGCCAAGATGGCGGTTTCTTTCCCCAAGTAGCCATCGTTGGGAGTCTTTGGCTCGGGTGCTGTCTCCTGAGCTTCTTGGTTCCCGGTTGATGCGACTAATGAATTCGTTTTGAGTCTCTAGGCAGCCCTGTAGGTCGAAGCGTAGCCCGTGGGAAGCGTAAGCATATTTGTTGCGCCAACCCCGCCGGGAGGCAGAGGGCTCAATGAAGTATGATAAGGTGATGCGCAGCTGCACTGGGTTTTCGCCCAAGTCTTCGAGAACTTCGCGAGGCCACGGCAGGGAATGCAACCGAAAATGCGGCATAGCGTAGTCCTTGCCGGTAAATGGAATAAAGCTATCTTGGGTAACCAGGGTTACTGCGTTGAGCTGGGAATTTAGAACGTTACTTTCTGTGGGTACGCCCCACCCGAATTCGCGCAGCAGGTTCTGGCGGGCTTTCTTGCTGTTGTTCACAGCGAGGCGGTTTTTCATGGTTTTGGTCCATTGCGCCTCGTGGGTGAGTAGACCACGGATGGTTTCTGGCCAATAGTCGGGGTATCGACTCATCGCGAGAGCGGCCAGACGCGCGGCTTGGGCGGTGGCGGCGCTGGTGGCGTTAGCGGTTGTCAGCGCAGTCGTGTTTTTTCTACTCGTGGAAAGCAAGGACAACGTAGACACTCGAGGCTCGATAAGCCCCTTGCCGTCACTGAGCGCGTTGCCACCTTCCATACAAATATCGGGTTTTATAGGCCACCGGTTTTGGTCGAAATACACCGAGGTGCTGGTATGCGGGGAAATATCTCCCTCCTCGGCCACCGGTTGCCACCCTTGGTATTGTGGATGTGTCGGAGTCTTCGTCATCTCGGTGTAGGCTCCAACCGTGAGCGCATTCCAGGCCTGGGCGGGGTCATGGATAGGCGAGTTCACGCAATTCGTGCGGTAATCATCGGAGTATCTGGCCACATTCCCAGCCGCTACCAGGAAAAGCCGCGTCGAGTGCGGGTCTGGTGTGGAGAGTAGCTGGATTTCGCGGCCTTCGCGGGTAATATCGGTGCCAACCGCAAGCGCATCCACCGCTGCCGACCACAATGAGGGCTCCCCGGGATTATCCGGGTCACTGCTTAGCGCCAGGCAAAATACTCTGCGACGTTCATGAGATGCTATCTCGGGATAAGTCACTGCCGTAACAGTGGCCGTACCATAATCAAACGGGTCAACCGGTTTTTCACCGACACCAGGCCACATCCTGACAGATTCAAGACGATGGTGAAGCGAAACAATTCCACTGCTCCCCATTATTGGGTTCAAATCTCCGTAAAGCGCGAGACCGGCCATAATCGTGCCATGCCCTAAAACATCCGTGCCAGAACCACCAAAAATCGAGTGGCAATCCTGCGGTGCTAACGAATGTTGTAACAGTTCGTGGGTATAGAGCACCCCGGTATCCAAAACGCAAACCGCCGGGAAAGCATCGGGAGCCGGAACGGTTCTTTCGGCTAGTTCCAAGACATAGTCATCTTTTTCTTCTGGCGAGAGATCAGCAATCATATCGATGAATTCGGGCTGCCGAAGTTCCGTGATTGGCACAGCGGAGAACAGTAAAGTCTGAACCTGTTCCCGAGAGGTCTCCACCCACACAATCAAGCGGTCATTCAGCCGTAATCGTTGATTCTTTTCCTTGAGACCAGACACTTTAACGTACTTCTGCCAGTTATCAACCTGGGGACTAGTCGCGTCGAGCCACACCTCCCACCAACACTTCACGCCCCTCGGAGGTAATGGCGAGGACGATGTCCATAAATCCTCTAAGATTCCCTGCCGGATACGTGAAATATTCGCTACCAGTTCCTGGTTACTCGGTTTGCCGTTCTTGGTGTTCTTGGTATCGTCAAGATAGTCCGCAAACAGTTTCAAGAAATCCTGTCGATACTCATCACTAACCCACACAGTGGCACGTTCCGGTGTGTCCTGCTCCGCTGCACGAGCCGATAACAGCATCCACTTAGGTTTACTATTCTGTTCGCTGGTGCGTCTGCTTAGGGAATCCAGCTTCAAGGGACAGTCTGCTTCTTCCCCCTCCAGGGTAATCACTGTGCCCGTTGCGCGCAGTTCCTCGCTAAGGGGCAGAGCCTTACGGTTCTGCTCACAAGCCTGGAAAGCCAGCTTCGCCGCCTGTTTAAGACGCAAGCCGTGCTCACCGCGATTCACCGGCCGAACCTGCGGCGACCCACCGCCTCCCCGATTAAAAACCTTGGATTGCGCATAGCCTTGTATAAGCAAATGATTCAAACCAGGTTCGTTACTAGGCACGACGCGCCGCCCTCCTAGCAACTAATGCATCCACCAAATCAGCGCGACCGACTTGACGTTCCCCACGCAACAGAACCGTCTTAGCAGCAACCTCAGCCGCCTTCACCAATTCCGCGTGGCTTAACCCTGACGTATACTCACCAAGACCAGCCATGCTCACACCAGCAGCGAGACCGCCAAGACGCGCTTTCATCACCGTCACCGCCTGACGCACATCGGGCAGACCGTAAGTAAGCACCGCATCGAAGCGTCGGAACAAGGCGTAATCCAGAAAATCCCGGTGATTAGTGGCGGCTATCACTATAGATTCGTTGCTGGCCTGCTCCAAGAAAACCAGGAAAGAGCTCAATATCCGGCGCGCCTCCCCAACATCATTACCGCCACGATCAGCACCTAAAGCATCAAACTCATCAAAAAAATACACCGCGCGATTCCTGGAAACCGCATCAAAAACCAATCGCAACTTGCCGGCAGTCTCGCCCATGAATTTGCTAAGCAGGCTATCGAGACGAATCGTGAACATCGGAATCCCCAGCTCGCAGGCGATAACAGCGGCGGTCATTGTTTTGCCAGTACCCGGCGGGCCCTCCAACAGCAGGCGGTGCGCAGGAACAAACCCATAGTCAAGCAGTTTTTTTCGCTGCCGCTGTTCCGCCAACACTTGTTTTATTTGGGACAACAATCCCGGCGCAACCACCAGCTCGTTGAGCCTGACCTCCGGGTAAGTAGCCTCTACCAGTTCGGAGAGTTCACCACGCGGCTGCGCCAGTGTCGTAACCTGGCACAAAGTCTTAGATTCCCTGGAAGTATCAACCGCATTTTTAATGTCATTAGCCAACACGTGATGTCCTGCCTTCGCTTCGCGTGCCGCCACCTGAAGAGCAACTGAATAAAAATTCTCGTCATCCCCCGCCGCGTAGCTACGCACCATAGCCGCCACATGTTGCCCACTACCAGTCACAATGCACCTCCAATCCGCAACGCGCACAAAACCGAGTACAGTCAACCCATATTTTACCAACCAAAACCAACAAGGAACTCCGATTCCGGCTTCAAGTCCGTAGTAGGATATGCGTCATTATGTTTAACCGTGCACGTTTTCATTGACGATTCCGGCTACGGTGGGTTGCCGCCGTGAGTTGTTTTTTAAGGTGCTTCGGCTAAAACGGCCAATCGTGGCCGTTTTTTAACGCCTCCGCCGTTTAGCGCGTGGCTCACGCGACTTCGTCGCTGCCGGTTTTTTAAGGTGCTTCGGCTAAAACGGCCAATCGTGGCCGTTTTTTAACGCCTCCGCCGTTTAGCGCGTGGCTCACGCGACTTCGTCGCTGCCGGTTTTTTAAGGTGCTTCGGCTAAAACGGCCAATCGTGGCCGTTTTTTTAACGCCTCCGCCGTTTAGCGCGTGGCTCACGCGACTTCGTCGCTGCCGGTTTTTTAAGGTGCTTCGGCTAAAACGGCCAATCGTGGCCGTTTTTTAACGCCTCCGCCGTTTAGCGCGTGGCTCACGCGACTTCGTCGCTGCCACGCGCCGTACCTCATGTACCCCAAAAATCCAGGTGAACAGGATATACAGTGGAACCATTATCAGACCAACCACCAGGCAACGCCCCAAACCCGAGGTGAAAGTCGCCCCGATTGACCACCCCGCACCGGGAACCGGCAATGCAAACAGTACTGTCGCCGGCAGCCCCGCCAAAACCGTCGCTGCCACACACCGCCAGTAATGCTCCGCTATCTGGTGTAATACCTTAGAATCCAGGCCGTGACGCCGCAACATCCTGAAACCCCACCAGGCCGCCAGGAACTGCGCCAAAGGCTCACCAATCACCGTGACCTCCAGCCACCACTCCGGGGACAGCGCCAAATACGCGAACACCGCTAAACACCCTGTCAACAGTGGAAACGGCAAAGTCGACAGGAACTGCGCACGGGTGTCCTCTAGGGAATACAATACCCGGGTATTCGTGACGAAAATTGTTTGGGCGGGAATCCCCAGGCTTATGGTCACTAAAACCACGGCCATCGCCCGAGCCTGGTCGGGGGGCAACGCCGAGGCCGTGAAATTCGCTAAAGGCAGTGCCCCCACAATCAACATTCCCGCCAACGGTATCGTGAACAGGGAAGACAGGCGCACCGCCTGGAGGTAGTCGGCGGAGAGCGCCGCGAAATCACCTTGGGTGGCGTGAAAGGCCATCGCCGTGAAGAACGCGGTGGAAACCGAGATGGTCACCAGGGATTGCGGCAAAATATACAGCATCGTGGCATAGCCGTAAATCGAGGTGGCGGGATAGAACTGGTTGGCGGCCTGCCCCACTCCGTTGGCTTCGGAGCCGATACGAGTCACAATCAGAGTCATCACCGAATTGGCCAGCAACCCCGCAAAAGCCCAGGCTGCGACCCGCCCGGTGCGCCGGAAACCCAAACCGCGCCAGTGGAAGTTCGCGCGCAACTGGAAACCCAGATGCTGCAAAGGAAACACCAAAATCAGGGCTTGCAGCGCAATCCCCAGGGTCATCGACCCGGCTAACAGCACGATACGCGAGGTGTCCCAAGCGGAAACATCAAAGTTATGTGCCGGTGCCGTCCCGTAAAGAAACAGGAACACCCCCAGACCCGCGATACCCACCAGGTTATTCACCACCGGCGCCCACATGTAGGGGCCGAAACTGGAAAGCGAGTTCAAAACCTGTCCCAACAGGGCGTATACCCCGTAAAAGAAAATCTGGGGCAGGCACCACAGCGCGAAAATCACTGTCAAGGAAAACAGTTGCGGGTGCATCCCCCCGCCAAAGAGCAACACAATCGGCCAGGCCAACGCCACGGTCAACACGGTCAAACCCAACAGGATAATCGCTGTCAGGGTCAACAGGGCGTTCACCCGGTCGGTGCCCTCGTGGCCTTTGTTTTGCGACAGGGTGCGCACAATGGTCGGCACCAAGATTGCGTTTAAAATCCCCCCGGCCAGCAGGTTGTACAGGGTGTTGGGCAAGGTGTTGGCGGTGTTGAACGCATCGGCTATCCCGTAGCCGCCGATTGCCGCGACCAACAGCCACTGCCGCACGAACCCCAGAATCCGGCTGACCAGGGTGCCGGCCGCCATAATCACCGAGGATTTACCGCGATTGGTTGACTCTACGCCGGCGGCGACTTGCGTGCCCGGGTCGGTCGCAGCTTCGCCTTCCTGGTCACGAGGTGCCATTTGCGGTTTCGAATCTTTAGTATCACTCATGACTTCTCTCGCTTGGGTTTGCGGCCTTTAACAATCCGGCGGGTAATCCCACCTATCAGCACTATAGTCAGAATTACGGCCAGGACATAGACTCCGGTGGATTCCCACTGGGCGTGCACCCGCAGCTGGATTTCTTCCGGGCGGCCGATTTCTTGCCCAGCCTCGTTGCCCAGGGTGACGCGCACCGTAATATCCCCGTGTCCGACCGCCGTGACGGGAATCCGGGTTTGCGCGGTGGCGTGGGCGGGGATTCGCAGTTGGGGCGACTGGTCGAATTGTAACCGGGAGTTGCTGGGTTTCAGTCGCACCCGCACGTCTACTGGGGTGTCGTAGTTGTTGGTTACGGAAATCGGTATCTTGGCTTCTTTATCGATTAGGTTTATCACCGAGGCCGGCTGGGCTTTCACCAGGTTCAGTAATTTTTCGCTCACGTCGGGGTCTATCAGGGCGGTTGCCCCGGGGTGTGGCGGGTTCATGAGGTGCCATCCGGGATTAGTGGCGGAATCCGGGTGGTTGTCCTCTCGGGGTTTCGCGGTGTGGTTGCCGGGGCTTAGGGTCGTGTTGGGCAAGGTGTTTTCGCAGCTGGCACACATGGATCTGACCTGGATTTCTTGGAAGGCTTCGCGGAATTCCGCACTGTTTTCCAACACGGTTTCCAGGGCGGCGCTGCGTTCCAGGTTTTGTGCCAGGTTCCAAGCCGGGTTGGCATAAATCGTCCGCCCGGTATTGTCACTGCTGGTCAGCGTCGTGAACTCGTTTTTTTTAGGGGGTGGGGGTGGGGTCAGTTTAAGGTGTCCGCGGTTATCTGGGCTGACTTCGCGCCAGTCGGGGAATTCTAACCACCGCGCTTCTATCAAGGCTTTGATAACGGTGGTTTGTGCCGGGGTGGCCGCGTAATCGCGACTAGTCCCGGCCACAAATAGCCGGGGTGCAAAGGGGCGTTCTCGGGTTAACACGGCGGTGGTTGCCAGCGCCCATTGGCGTAACAATAGTGGTGAGGGGGTGTTATTGGTTTTGAATCCTAGGTGTGTCGCATCGTTGTTTAGCAAGTCGCTGAGTTCTCGGTCGGCGACCCAGCCTAGGGTGGTGGTGTTGCGGTTTACCTCGATTTCGTGGCGGGCATCGGTTTGGTAGGTTTCTGGTTTCGGGGTTTCGGTGTATTGCGCGTCGGATTCCACCACCAGGGGTGCTTTGGTGCCCCAGGTGGTGACTTCTGTCGCGATGTTGGGGGTGGGTGAACCTGAAAGTTGGGGCCACAATATCAGGTTTTCTTGCCAGTGAGCTATCCCTGGGGTGTCGTTCAGGCGCGCGGCGAGGTGTTGCGCAGCTGTTAGCAGTTTCCGGTTCGAAGTGACCTCGGGGTTGGTTTGGTGGGGGGAGTTGTTTGTGCCGGGTTGATGGTGGTTGAGCCAAGCGGTGTTGGCGGCGGCGAAATCCCCGGGCGGCAGGTAGGCGGGGGGCATATTGCCGCATTGACCCGTGCGCTGCAGTTCAGCCAGGGTCGGGTGATAAGGCGGGTTTTGGTTTGTTGATAGCCCTTGAGTTTCTTGGTTTAAATTGTTGACGTGGTTGTCAGTTTTTTCGGTTGCGCCGGGTTTTGAATTCGTTTTCTTCGGGGTGGTTTCTTTGAGTTGCAATGCTCGCCTGACGGTGGCCAGGGTTTTTCCGTGGGGGTTCATGAGTAGCGGGTCGAAAACCGGAGTGAGGGGGGCAATCTGGGCTAGTTCACAGAGTTTGACCTGTCGCGGGGCGGGGTGAGCGGCGAAATCTGGCAGTACTTGCCCGCTTTGTGCCGCATCAGCTGGGGTGGTCACCACCGGCATTAAAGCCAACATTTGCGAGGGTTTAAAGGCTGCCCCGGAATCCCACACCAAGAATGACCTGGCGGAAAACGGTTCTTGAGCTGGTTTCCTCTTCAGGTGGGGGGTGACGCTGACTTCCAAGAAACGTGGTCCCCACTCGGAGCTGTGTCCCAAAGGCAAGTCTTGGCGAGGTACCTTGAATTCTAGTTCCCGGGGTTTCGCAGCAAAAAGCGAGACATTTTCCATGGTGGCCACGGTTTTCAAGGTGGTTTTGCGGGTTTTATCCACCGCCCAATCCGCGAGTTCTTGGCGGGTTATTGGCGTGCGAGAGGCCACCGATAGGCTGACATCGGCTTGGAAATCGGTGCCGGCTGGCAAGGTGACCGTAGCTTTAAGGTGGAAAACGGGGGTATCTGGGTGCAGTACCGGTGTCATTTCCGCAATATCCACCACCGCCATGTTCACATCTTTTTCCCTTGGTTTTTCCTTTGAACTAGGCATTTCGGTGGTGGACGTGGTTGACAGATTTACGGCCAGGGCATCAGGGGAGACGGGGGACACCAGTGGGATGGCACCTAATGAAAGCGCTCCCAACAGCACCCCGAACCCCAAGTCACGGAGCGAAAAACCAAACTGAACCACAAAGCTAGCTTAGCGGTCTAGCGGCTGATACTGCGGCTCATTGCTTGACCCCCAGCAATTTCATAGCAATCGCGGCGATACGACGCTCCGCCGGATACGCCAAACGCTGATTCATCACCACCAGCGGCACCCACCCCGCAGCGGTAGCCTCGCAATCCGGGTCGTTTTCCACCGTAATCTCGCCACCTATCGTTTCACACAAGAAATGATGTACCACCTTGTGAACCCGCCGATCCGGACCGGAAAACCAATAATCCATCGCGGAAATAAACCGCACCGGGCGACAGTGAATCCCGGTTTCCTCTTCGATTTCACGCGCCGCCGCCTGTCCGGGAGTTTCCCCAGGCTCGACATGGCCCTTGGGCAACAACCACTCCAGACGCCCCGTGCGAGCCCGGCGCAAAATCAGCGCCGCACAGACCTGGCCGTCAACCAGGTCAACCGCTAATCCGCCTGCTGATACCTCTTCCACAATGGGCAGCAGCCGACCTGAACGGGAACGATAAAAGCCTGGAGGGGCGGGCTCCACGTTCACGTCACGGGGGGGGTTACCCGGCGGCAATGGTGGCATACCTCAACTTTAAAGCCACCCGGGGGCTTTACCCAAGGAATCCGCATATTTTTCGTGTCACCCCATGGGCTAAAATAAAAAAAGACTAACGCAACAGAAGGAGCGACGTGGGTATTGTGCAAGGAAAAAACCCGACAGCCGTGATTTCCGAATTGGTGCCACTAGTGGCACCCCTGGGGGATGTTTTTACCGGCGCCGGTTTCGAAATTGCTCTGGTAGGCGGGCCGGTGCGAGATGCTCTATTGGGACAAGCCCCTCATGACCTCGACCTCACGACCTCGGCGCGACCCGAAGAAATCGAAACCGTTTTGCGGCCCTGGGCGGATGCCGTGTGGGACGTGGGACGCAACTTCGGCACTATCGGGGCACGCAAAGGCGACGCCAGCTTCGAGATTACGACTTATCGTTGCGATGAATATCAGCGAGATTCCCGCAAGCCCCTCGTGAAATTCGGTGACACCCTGGAAGGCGACCTGTGGCGACGCGATTTCACCGTCAACGCGATGGCGCTGCGCCTGCCCGAAATGACGCTAGTCGACCCGACGGGGGGCGAACGCGACTTGGAGCAACAGATGTTGCGCACCCCGATTTCCCCCGAGGAATCCTTCAACGACGACCCGTTGCGGATTATGCGCGCCGCGCGATTCGCCGCCCAACTGGGATTTGATATTGACTACAGCGTGCTGACCGCCATGCAGGATATGCGCGAGCGCCTGCAGATTGTTTCGCGCGAACGCATCCAGGCAGAGTTTTCCCGGCTGCTGGTCTCGCCCTGGCCACGGCGCGGGTTGGAACTGATGGTTTACACCGATGTGGCCGCGCAAGTAGTGCCCGAACTGATGGATTTGCGCGATATGCAAGACGAACACAAACGCCACAAGGACGTGTGGGAACATTCCCTGATTGTGCTGGAACAAGCCATCGCGCAAGAGACCGGCCCAGACGGTCCGGTTCCCGAACCCGACTTGGTGCTGCGCCTGGCAGCTTTGCTGCACGACATCGGGAAACCCGCTACCCGGCGTTTTGAGGGCGGGGGAGTGGTGACCTTCCACCAGCACGATGTGGTGGGAGCCAAGATTGCGCGGCGCCGGCTGCGGGAGTTGAAATACGACAAAGCCACGATTCGTGACGTGTCGCGTCTGATTGCGCTGCACCAGCGCTTTCATGGCTACGGGGAACAGCCGTGGACGGATTCGGCGGTGCGTCGCTACGTTACCGACGCAGGACCCCTGTTGCAACGTTTACACCGGTTGACCCGCGCGGATTGCACCACCCGCAATGTGCGTAAAGCCGAGCGTCTGTCGGCCGCCTACGACGACCTAGAGGCGCGGATTGCGGCACTGCAGGCCAAAGAGGAACTCGACGCGGTACGCCCGGAGCTTGACGGCTCGGAAATCATGGAAATCCTGGGGATTTCCCCCGGCCCGCAGGTAGGCAAGGCCTATAAGTATCTCTTGGCGTATCGCATGGAAAACGGCCTGGTGGGACACGAGACCGCCGAAACTGTGCTGCGCGAATGGTGGGAGAAATGTCACAATGGTCAGGCTACAGGAAGGGAGGGCTCATGAGTCCCAGTCGGGTACAACCCAGGCGGGTCACAGGCCAAAGTGTGCGTCAAGTTCGCCCGCAGCGGCGCAAGCACCACTATGTTCGCAATACGTTCTTGAGCTTGCTATTGCTATTTTTACTGGTAATTGTGGGGGCATTTGCGACGTTTTTGATAACCTATGCCACCACTGAGATTCCCAAACCATCCCAATTTGCCCGCTCCCAGGTCACCACGGTTTACTATGCGGACGGTAAAACCGAGATTGGAAAATTTGCCGAGGTCAACCGCGAAATTGTCGACACCACGAAACTGCCTAAATACGTGGGTAACGCCGTGGTGGCCTCCGAAGACCGGACGTTTTGGACAAACTCTGGGGTCGATTTGAAAGGCATTATCCGGGCGTTTATCAACAATGCGCGCGGACGTTCCCTACAGGGAGCCTCGACCCTGTCCCAGCAGTACATAGAGCGTTACTATATGTCGGAAAACACGTCGAAAGGCAATGTGTTTCAACGTTACTGGGCGAAAGCCAAGGAAGCGATTTTGGCGTTGAAAATCAACCGGCAACAGGACAAGGAAGAAATCCTGGGTAACTATTTGAACACGATTTATTTCGGCCGCGGCTCGTATGGCATCCAGGCTGCCGCCAAAGCATATTTCGGGAAATCCGCCTCGGATTTGACCGTGTCAGAGGCCGCGATGCTTTCAGGGATTATCCCAGCTCCTTCCGCTTGGGATCCGGCGGTCAGCCCCGAGATGGCCAAGAAACGGTGGCTGCGGGTGCTGACTTACATGGCGGAATCCGGCTATATCACGCCTGAAGAAAAACGTTTCGCCGAATTCCCCGCCGTGCGCCCGCCTTCACAAAGTAAACAGAATTTTGGGGGGGTAAACGGTTATTTCATGTTCCAGGCTCGCCAGGAACTCAAAGACTTGGCCGGGCTGTCCGAGGAACAAATCGACACCCAGGGGCTCAAGATTGTCACCACCATCGACCAGTCCAAACAGCAACTGATGGTGGACTCAGTAGCGAAACTGCCGGAGGGACACGCCCCGAACCTGCGGGTGTCGATGGTGTCAGTTGACCCGAAAAACGGCGAAATCATCGCCGAGTACCCCGGTGCGGATTATATGAAAATCCAGTCCAATGCGGTGACCCAAGACCACTTCCAGGCCGGCTCGACATTTAAGATTTTCGGTTTGATTGCGTATTTGGAACAAGGCGGCAGTATCAATGATATTTACAACGCGAATTCCCCGGCCATTATTCAAGGGGTACCGATTCAGAATTTCGGGGGATATTCTTACGGTAATGTCACCTTGGCCACCGCCACCGCCAAATCCCTAAACGTGCCCTATGCGCTCATAAACGCCAAGATAGGGCCGAACTTGACCAAGGAGGTCGCGATTCGCCTGGGTTTGTCCGAGAAAACCCCCGGTCTGGATGCCGTGCTGACGAATATTTTGGGTTCCTCTTCCCCCACCGCCCTGGACTTAGTCACGGCCTATACCACGATTGCCAACGAAGGTAAACGCGAAGTAGTGCACCTGATTCGCCAGGTCACTGACGCGAGCGGGGATATCGTGTACATGCCGTCTTTTACCCCCGAACAAGTGCTCGATCGAAACGTGGCCTTGACTGCCACCCAGGCCATGGAAGACGTGATTGCACCCGGCGGCACCGCCGCTATAGCCCAGATTGGGCGCCCAGCTGCGGCTAAAACCGGATCCTCGTCCGACAACAAGTCGGCGGTGATGGTAGGTTTCGTCCCCCAGGCGGTAACCGTGGTGGGTATGTATCAAGTCGGACCGGGTGGCACCGAGGAACAAATCACCCCCTTCGGCGGCGAAAGGGAAGTCATGGGGGCGAACTGGCCGGCGTGGCTGTGGAAACAATACATGTCCCGGGCGGTGAAAGACATGGAAGTCGAGCAATTCGGCAAAGTCGGCAAGATTGGGCACGCCCAAGTGAAGCGCTCCAGTGCCCCCGACTTCACCGACATCCCCTCGCGCCCGTCGCAAGCCCCCGAGGCGGTAGAATCGCCCAGTTCGCCTCCCGCCGAGAATCCAGGCAATGTGGGTGGTGCTGGCTCTGAGGGCGGCAATCCGGCTCCGCACGAAACCAGACCAGGTAACCCTGGGCTCCCGGGGACGAATCCCAGTGAAACCGGGGGTGCCGACGGCGGTGCCGACGGGGGTGCTGGTGGCGGTGCTGGTGGTGGTGCCACTCCGCCAGGCAACCCCGCGCCGGGTGATCCCCCGCCAGATAACCCGGCGCCAGATAATCCCGCGCCGAGCAACCCCGGTGGTAACTCAGGTGGTAACCCCGGTGGTAACTCAGGTGGTTCCGACACTGGCAGCACCGAGGCCGATATCACCGGTTAGCGGGTATTGCTTTTGGGTTTGGAATTCATGAGGTGCCAGCCGAAAATTCGGCAAAATGCCTAAATCCCGGCTGGCACCTCATGAAAAGGCGCTCCGAACGAAAGAACACCCGGCGCGCGGCGAACCGAAATTCGCCCGCAGCCCTAGTGCTTGCGATACAAGCTCTTGCGCTGGAACTTGGGTTCGGAAGTAACCAGTATCCCCAGATTGCGGAAAATCCCTTCGTCCACGGAACCCAAAATAGTGGTGGTGTGGACGTTGCAGCCTTCCAGCTCCTTTAACTTGCCTAAAGCGGCGCGGGCATTGGGATCCGTGGCGGCGGATACCGACAGGGCAATCAGCACCTCGTCGGTGTGCAACCGTGGGTTACGTGACCCCAAATGTTCGGTTTTCAGAGTCTGAATCGGTTCAATCGAGGCGCGCGACAGCAGGTCGATTTCTGGGTCGATTCCCGCCAAGTATTTCAGGGCATTCAGCACCATAGCCGCCGAACATCCCAGCAAAGCCGAGGTTTTGCCTTTGATTATGGTGCCGTCGTGCAGTTCTAGAGCACTGCCGGGTTGGCCAGTAGCGTGCTCTATCTCCAGAGCTGAGCCCACCACTTTGCGTTGCCACGTGGAAGTGCCCGCCTTGGCCATAATCAAGGCAATCCGCCCCGACATCGTGCCGTCGCGGCCTTCCTTGGCTTCCTCTACCAGCGCCTTGTAATAGCGGCGGATGATTTCTTGGCGCGCGGCTTCTTGGCACACCGCGTCATCCTGGATGCAATACCCGGCCATATTCACGCCCATGTCGGTGGGCGACTGGTAGGGCGAAGACCCTGCAATCTGTTCCAACATGGTTTTGAGCAGCGGGAAGGTCTCCATGTCACGGTTATAGGACGTGACTTGTTTGCCGTAAGCCGCCAGGTGATACGGGTCAATCAGGTTAATGTCATCGAGGTCGGCTGTCGCCGCTTCATAAGCCAGATTCACCGGGTGTTCCAGCGGCAGGTTCCAGATTGGGAAGGTTTCAAACTTGGCGTAACGCGCGTTAATACCACGCTGGTGGTCGTGATACACCTGGGATAAGCAGGTGGCCAGTTTCCCGGAACCTGGACCGGGCGCGGTGACCACAATCAGGTTGCGTTCCAGTTCCACATAGTCATTGCGTCCCAAACCTTTATCAGACAGCACCAGTTGCGTGTCAGTGGGATAGCCCGGAATAATGCGGTGTCGCGCTACCTTTAGTCCCAGGCGTTCCAGGCGTTCCTTGAAGGCCAGCGCCGGCACGTTGTCGTCTTCCAGGCGTGTCATCACCACGTTCTTTACCAGGAAACCGCCCTCGCGGAACACGTCAATTAGGCGCAACACGTCGTCTTCGTAGGTAATCCCCAAGTCGGCGCGGATTTTTTGGCGTTGCAAGTCGAGCGCGCTGACACACACCAGGATTTCGATTTCGTCCTTGAGTTCGCGCAGCATCGCGATTTTATTATCCGGGGTGAAACCGGGCAGCACCCGTGAGGCGTGGTAGTCGTCGAACAGCTTTCCACCCATCTCTAGGTAGAGTCGCCCGTCATCCCCGGCGATTTCGCGGCGGCGTTGGGCGATGTGTTCGGACTGCATTTTGATGTATTTTTGACGGTCAAATCCAATCTTATTGGTCATTTTCTCTCTTCCTTTACGATTTAACGTATCGATTGTAGTGGAAAATCTGAGGGGGTGTTATCTTGGCGCTCGGGTGGGGGAACAATTGGTGTAAGTGCGCCGGAAACGGTAGACTGGTTTGGCCTGTTTGTCGCGGCTTCATGAGGGGCTAGTCGGGCGGGCGAACTCCTGTTACGGAAGGACCGTAACCGCAAAGACCAGAGGAGAAAACCTTGCGAAAATACGAAATGATGGTGATTGTCGACCCCGAGGTTGACGAGCGCACCGTGGAACCTTCGATGAGCGCCCTGTTTGGCCAGGTTAACGACCTGGGGGGGAAGGTTGAAAAGCTCGATGTGTGGGGCAAACGCCGTTTGGCTTACCCCATTTTAAAGAAAACTGATGGGATTTACGTTGTGGTTGACATGGAAACCACCCCGGAAGTTGCCAAGGAACTTGACCGACAGTTGTCGCTCAATGAATCTATTTTACGAACCAAGTTGCTGCGCCGCGACGCCTGACGAGATAGCGAAATTTTTGCCCCAGGGTCTGGTTTAAGCTGAAAATAACTGGCAGTTTAGGGCGAGATTTCGCGAATTAAGTAAGGAGGAACAATGGCTGGCGAAACAACTATCACGATTGTGGGTAATCTCACGGCAGACCCGGAAGTCCGGTGGATTGGCGACGGGACGGCGGTGGCTTCGTTTACGATAGCATCGACCCCGCGCACTTTTGATCGGTCAACCAACTCTTGGAAAGATGGGGAGGCCATGTTTATGCGCTGCTCGGCGTGGCGCGAAATGGGCGAGAATATCGCGGAATCCCTGAAAAAGGGGATGCGGGTTATTGCCTCGGGGCGTCTGCAACAGCGTTCGTGGGAAACCCAGCAGGGCGAACGTCGCACGGTAATCGAGATGACCGTAGACGAGATTGGACCCTCGTTGCGTTACGCCACGGCTCATGTGGAGCGCAATCAGCGTCGTGATGCCGGTTTCGGCGGCCAGAGCGGCTATGGCGGTGCTGGCTATGGCGGATCCGGCGGTTCGGCTGGCGGAAACTATGCCAATAGTTTCGGTGGCTCCGGTGGTCAAGGTAGCGGGGGAGCGCCATCCCAGCCCGGATATGGCTCCGGTGGTAACCAAGGTGGCTCGGGCGGCGGCCAGGGCGGGGCGGACGACCCTTGGGGGTCTCCCGCCGGCGGATTCGGTGGCGGTGCCCCCCAGTCAAACTTTGACCAAGACCCGCCTTTTTAAGCAACAACCGTGAATATTCACAAACTTTAAGCCCGTTAGTGGCTGTTTGAAACTAGGAAATACAAGGAGAAACTATGGGTAACAAAGCCCGGAAATCCAAACCCATCAGCCGGAAGAAATTCACCCCGGTAAAGGCTCATAAAGTAGGGCCGATTGACTACAAAGACACCGCTTTGCTGCGTAAGTTCATTTCGGATCGCGGCAAGATTCGCGCCCGTCGGGTCACCGGTGTCACCACCCAGGAGCAGCGTTTGATTGCCAAGGCCGTTAAGAACGCCCGCGAAATGGCGCTGCTCCCCTACTCGAGCTCGGCTCGCTAAAGGGAGGATTGCAATGACTCAAAACACCAAGGTTATTCTGACCCACGAAGTCGAAAAGCTCGGCGTGGCCGGGGATGTGGTTGAAGTTCGTCCCGGATACGCCCGCAACTACTTGATTCCCCGTCGCATGGCAATGCCCTGGACCAAGGGATCCCAGACGGTTATCGATCGGTTGAAGGCCTCGCTGGCTCGCCAGCAAATTGCCTCTATGGAGACTGCCCAGATGGTCAAGGCGAAGCTTACCGAGGGTGACCCGATTCTGATTGATGCCAAGGCCGGTGCGAATGGCCGCCTGTTCGGTTCCATTACCACCGACCAGATTGCGAAAGCCGCCAAGGCACAAAAGGGCGTGGAAATCGACAAGCGCAAGATTATGGTTGACCAGCCGCTTAAAGCCGTGGGTACCTACCAGTTGACGGTGCGTCTGTTCGAGGAACTGAGCTCGCCGCTGGAAGTTATTATTCGCGCCGCAAAATAGGCCGGCACTGGATGTGAAAATGAGTTTCGGGGACAGCCATGCTGTCCCCGAAACGATTTAACTCTTTTTGGGGAGCATCGCCAGCTAGAAAAATGGCACCTCATGAAGCCGCAGATTGAGGGTAACTGGCACAAATATGTATGTTTTTATCGGGCGTGTTGCTGGCGGATTTTCGGGGGTGTGGCTTACTACCTAAGTGCTTATTTCGCCTCTCCTTGGCGTTTGGGCACGTCATTTGGGGCTTATAAGCCAGCGACAGGAGTGCAGTTGCTTAGGACACGCTTTTGAGAAATGTCAAGCATGGTTATGAAATAAGCAAAAATAGCTAAACAATCCCGAGTTTTCGTTGGAATACCAGACAAAAATCCCAAAATAAGACACATAATTCGGTTATTAACCCCAACCCCGACCCGCTAAGCCCAAAAAGCTTAGACACCTCGACTTTTCATTGGAATACCAGACAAAAATCCCAAAATAAGACACATAATTCGGTTATTAACCCCAACCCCGACCCGCTAAGCCCAAAAAGCTTAGACACCTCGACTTTTCATTGGAATACCAATCAAAACCTCGATTTTTAGACACACTTTTTAAGCTTTAACCCGAAATGTAGCAGTGATTTCTGAGCCTGGCGGCAATATTCGTATCCGGCTGTGACGAATTCAGGAAAAACCGCCTCAACCATGAACTAAATCGGTCAACTTATCTTGAATTTTCCTGGTTTTGTCACAAGCCCTTTCGTGTTGGCCCCAAATTTTCTTGGTTTTGTCACAAACCGGACACACTAAAGCTGTGGAGCTCGGGTGGAAACCGGATATTTAGACACGCTTTTATAGTTTTAACCCTCAAAACACGTATTTCTGCCGATTACCCAATTGATGGGCATTAACTCCGGTTTCCTGGTACTCGCGCCACCAAGACCGTAGCGAGTTAGCGGATGGGTAACCCAACTCCCTGATCACAGCGGAAACACTGTAATCGTATTTAATAAACAACTCCACAGCCACACGACGCTGCTCAACACTAAACATGAGAGACTCCTCCTCAGTCCAAATTCGGTCCAAGAATTCCACCGCAGCCCCAACGCTCAAATTAAACCTGCGCTTGACAGGTGGTAGTCGGCTTGAGCGAGATCTATGCCGCGTGCTATAGTGGCGGTTCTGGTTTAGGCTCCTTGATTTGCGGTTTTACCTGGACTTTTAGGTGTTCAGGTTTGATGAGAGTGTGCGGAATAGTCGAGGGTTTGGCCGTAAACCTAGAAGGCCTCGGGACTCCCAGTTTGGCTTGGTCGCGGCCTCAGGCTTTTTGAAGGGTAGGTGTGGTTTGGTGGTGATTTCAGGATTTTTCGGGACAGGATGGCCGATTTGGCTACAGGTGCGGCTATTATTTCCTGAAATTGCCACAATTCCCCCACCAAAACCCTGAATTATCCCGGTTTTACCACTAAAACTGCATACCGAACCGGCTTTATCCGGGGGTTTGTTACCGGGGAACACGACTGGTTGAACGAGGTTTCAGCCGGAGTTGGTGGCGAATCTGGGGTTTGTTACCGGTTTAGACCGGAGTTGGTGGCGAATCCGGGGTTTTCGGGTGTTTCGGGGTTTTCGGGTGGGGGTTGGTGGTGATTTCAGGGTTTTTCGGGACAGGATGGCCGATTTGGCTCCAGGTGTGGCTATTATTTCCTGAAATTGCCACAATTCCCCCAGCAAAACCCTAAGTTATCCCGGTTTTACCACCAAAACTGCATACCGAACCGGCTTTATCCGGGGTTTGTCACCGGGGAGGCAGCAGATCCCCGTATCTCCGACACCGGAGTTGGCGGCAAATCCAGGGTTTGTTACTGGTTCAGGCCGGAGTTGGTGGCGAATCTGGGGTTTGTTACTGGTTCAGGCTGGAGTTGGTGGCGAATCTGGGGTTTGTTACTGGTTTAGGCCGGAGTTGGTGGCGAATCCGGGGTTTTCGGGGGTTTTCGGGGATTTTCGGGTGGGGGTTGGTGGTGATTTCAGGATTTTTCGGGACAGGGTGGCCGATTTGGCTACAGGTGCGGCTATTATTTCCTGAAATTGCCACAATTCCCCCACCAAAACCCTGAATTATCCCGGTTTTACCACCAAAACTGCATACCGAACCGGCCTTATCCGGGGTTTGTTACCGGGGAGGCAGCAGATCCCCGTATCTCCGACACCGGAGTTGGCGGCGAATCCGGGGTTTGTTACCGGTTCAGACCAGAGTTGGTGGCGAATCCGGGGTTTTCGGGGTTTTCGGGTGTTTCGGGGGTTTTCGGGTGGGGGTTGGTGGTGATTTCAGGATTTTTCGGGACAGGGTGGCCGATTTGGCTCCAGGTATGGCTATTATTTCCTGAAATTGCCACAATTCCCCCACCAAAACCCTAAATTATCCCGGTTTTACCACCAAAACTGCATACCGAACCGGCCTTATCCAGGATCCGCCACCAAAACTGCGCTCCGGCTCGGTTTTATCCTGGTTTTGTCACGCCCTCAAACTGGGCGGATGCGTTTCCACAGGAACACTTTACAAGTAACAAAAGCAATGAAAAATATGTAACAATATTAAACGTGATTAAAGATTCTTATGCGGGAATAGAAACTACGGGTTCGTTGCGGGCAAAAGGTGTGAATTGGCGCCAACTGAAGAAGCTTGTGTTCACCGGTGAGCTAAAAGAAATCCGCCGGGGATGGTACGCGTATGAACATGCCGACCCTGGGGCAATAGCGGCCATCAAGCATGGAGGACAACTGGGCTGCATCTCCGGTTGTAATGTCCACGGACTGTGGATTCCCCCGCAATATCAGAGAAGCCTTCACATATGCGTGAAAAGCTGGAGAAATGCTCAGCCGAATCTGGCTGAATCAGGGGTAATCACGCATCGAGGTGCTGATTCCAGACTGCTTTCGATACGTTCGGTGGAAGATTGTCTAGTCGATGTAATGAAACACCATGATGCCGAGACCGCGCTGGTGATGCTGGAATCAGCGGTAAATATGGGTTTGATTACTTATCGAGATGGCGAGGCTCTCATTGCTAGGCAGTCTGCGCAGAAACGAAAGTTACTGCGACATTTTGCGCCTGGAGCGGAATCCGGCAGTGAAACCCGAGTGCGCCTGTGGTTTAACCGCCGCAATCTGCCGGTGCGAACCCAAGAACGCATCCGGTCGGTGGGAAGGGTGGATTTACTGGTTGGGAAGTCTTTTATTGTGGAATGTGACAGCAGGGCGCACCATACTCAGGATGAAAATTACCACAAGGACAGGGAACGTGATTTTACTTCAGAGGAGCTTGGTTACCAGGTACTGCGTTTGAGTTACGCGCATATTTGGCGCGAATGGGATAAGACTCAGAAAAGACTAGCGGGAATAATCGAAAAACGTAAATACCGCAGAGAGCCCCAGGTTTGAGTCGGTGTCGGGGTACAGGGTACGGGTTGCGTTGTTGTGTTGTCGAGAGCCTCAGGTTTGAGTCGGTGTCGGATTCAGGGCGGGTATGGTCTACGGCTATGAGGACAATCACCGGCAATTCTCGCTGGTTGATCCGGGGTTTTCGGGGATTTTCGGGTGGGGGTTGGTGGTGATTTCAGGATTTTTCGGGACAGGGTGGCCGATTTAGCTACAGGTGCGGCTATTATTTCCTGAAATTGTCACAAATTCCCCACCAAAACCCTAAATTATCCCGGTTTTACCATCAAAACTGCATACCGAACCGGCCTTATCCGGGGTTTGTCACCGGCGGGGATTCTAAACGCCTTGATACGTTGGCCGGAGTTGGTGGCGAATCCGGGGTTTGTTACCGGTTCAGACCGGAGTTGGTGGCGAATCCGGGGTTTGTTACCGGTTCAGACCGGAGTTGGTGGCGAATTCGGGGTTTGTTACCGGTTCAGGCTGGAGTTGGTGGCGAATTCGGGGTTTGTTACCGGTTCAGGCTGGAGTTGGTGTCGAATCCGGGGTTTTCGGGGGTTTTCGGGGATTTTCGGGTGGGGGTTGGTGGTGATTTCAGGATTTTTCGGGACAGGGTGGCCGATTTGGCTACAGGTGCGGCTATTATTTCCTGAAATTGCCACAATTCCCCCACCAAAACCCTGAATTATCCCGGTTTTACCACTAAAACTGCATACCGAACCGGCCTTATCCAGGATCCGCCACCGAAACTGAGTGCCGGGTCGGGATTTTCTTGGGTTTGTCACCGAAACTGAGTACCGAACCGGCCTTATCCAGGATCCGCCACCAAAATTGCGTGCCGGGTCGGGATTATCCTGGGTTTGTCACCGAAACTACATGCCGGGCAGTTTTGTCTTGGGTTTGTCGTCGGGAGTGTGTGCCGGGTTGGATTTTCCGCGTTTTGCCTCGATTAGAGATGGCACCTCATGAAGCCGAAAACCGACGCACGGTAGCGACCAACAGCGACCAGCCACCGTGGCGGGTAGGATGAAACCATGACTGATTTACTGATTGTGGGGTCCGGACTCTTCGGACTTACTATAGCACGCGAGGTGGCTGAGGTCGGCGCAAAAGTAACCCTGATTGACCGCCGCGACCATCTGGGTGGGAATGCCTGGTCTGAACCTGACCCGGAAACCGGGATTGAAGTGCATAAATACGGCGCACATTTGTTCCACACCTCTAATGAACGCGTGTGGGAATACGTCAACCGGTTTACCACCTTTACCCCCTATGTCCACCACGTTTACACCACCGTGAAAGGCGTGGTTTACCCGATGCCGGTGAACCTGGGGACCATCAACCAGTTCTTTAACGCCGCCTATACCCCAGATGAAGCCCGAGCGTTGATTGCCTCGCAGGCGGCCGATATCGACCCCGCTCATATCGAGGACAACTTCCGCACCAAGGGGATTTCCCTGGTGGGTAAACCCCTGTTCGAGGCTTTCTTTGAAGGCTACACCGCGAAACAGTGGCAAACCGATCCCACCGAGTTACCCGCCGCGATTGTGTCGCGTTTGCCGGTGCGTTACAACTATGACAATCGTTACTTTAATGACGTTCACGAGGGGCTTCCCACCGATGGCTACGGAGCCTGGCTGACGCGCCTGGCCGATCACCCGAATATCGAGGTCAAACTGAATACGGATTTCTTCGACCCCGACAGCGCCTATTGCCAGTCCCAGACCGTGGGGCAAGTCCCGGTGGTGTACACTGGCCCGATTGACCAGTATTTCCAATACCGCGAGGGTGAACTGGGCTGGCGCACGATAGATTTGGAGCTGGAGGTCAAGCCCACCGGGGATTTCCAGGGCTGTGCGGTGATGAACTACGGGGATCGCGAGGTGCCCTTTACCCGGATTCACGAATTCCGTCATTTCCACCCCGAGCGCGCCGATTGCTATCCCCAGGATAAAACCGTGATTGCCCGGGAATACTCGCGTTTCGCCGCCCCCGGCGACGAGCCGTATTACCCGATTAACGCGGCCGCGGATCGTAAGCGCCTGGAAGCCTATCGGGTGGCGGCGGCCACCGAGCCTAATGTGTTGTTCGGGGGGCGCCTGGGGACATATAAGTACTTGGATATGCACATGGCGATTGCTTCGGCGCTGTCGCGGTTTGACAATGTGGTGGCGCCGTTCCTGGCGGGGAAACGGGAGAATATGAATTTTCTTGCGCAGGACTAGCGGAGTTTAACCGGGTAGAATAGCCAGGCAAGGCCGCAACCTGTGGCTCAGACAAGACCCATAACCGACTAATACTACAGAAAGCGAGGGGCTACGTGCAGAGCATTCCCCTGGCAATTGTCTTGCAGCTTATCGGTTCGTTTTGCTTTGCTCTGTCGGCGCGCTACCAAAACAGCGCGATTCGCCGCGAGGTGCGCCACAACCAGAACCGGCACTCGCTGAAAGGCGAACAACTGTGGGCCAGCCTGAAGAATCCACGTTGGTGGCAGGGGATGGCTTTTATGGGGGTGTCCTTGGGGTGTCAGATAACCGCACTGTTCTTTGCCCCCGTCACGGTGGTGCAGCCCGTGGGGTTGATGGCTTTCCCCTGGTCGGTGATTCTCCAGGCGCGTTTGGCGCGGCGGCGCATTGGGCGCACTGAGGCCGGGCTGGTTGCGGTGACGGTGGGGGCGACCGCGATTTTTACGGCGATAGTCTCGTTCTATGCGGCGGGTGAATCCCAGTTGACGGTGTGGAAGGTTTTCGCAGGTGCGTTGGTGATTTACCTGTTGGCGGCCAGTTTCGGGGGGTTGGGGACGCACGGACCGAAAACATGGCGATCCTTGTTCTGGGGGTCGGGCGGCGCTATGTTCTATGGGCTCGAGGCTTCCTTGGTGCGAACTTTGATTAACTTTGCGCGCCAGCACAACTGGCTGGACAACCCTTTGTTTTGGGGGATTTTGGCGTGTTTGCTGGTGGGCTCGGTGACGGCGGGCTGGATGGTGCAACAGGGTTATGCCACCGGTCAGGCCGAGATGGTGGTGGCCTCGATGACGATTACTTCGCCAGTGATAGCGGTGTGTTTCGGGATTTTCGTGCTGGGCGAGGGACAGCGTTTCAACCCCGGGGTTGGCCTGGCGGTTATGGCTTGTGGGTTTATTGCGATTGCCGGGGTGGTGGCGTTGACGCATATCAAAGCACATCAACCCGTGGTGGTGGACACCTCTGAAATTAGGCAAGTCGTCGACTAGATTCACAAACTTTGGTGTTTCTGCTGTCGGCGGGACGGGTGTTCATGAGGCGCCAGCAGGGATTTCCGGCGAAAGCGCGGAAACCGGACTGGCACCTCGTGAAACCGAAGCCACCGGAAACACCGCGCAAGTGACAGTCAAAGGGCTGTCCGTGCGCTATTTGGGGCAAGACAAATGGGTGTTGGACGAGGTCAACTTGGAGCACCTGGCTGGGCAGGTCACCGCGATAGTCGGGCCTTCGGGATGTGGAAAAACCACGCTGGTGCGCACGATTTGCGGGTTGATTCCACACTGTCTGCCATCGGAATACGTCGGGAGCGTGCGCGTGAACGGGACGGAGATTGCCGATGCCAGTGTACAGTTCCTGGCCGAAAACGTGGCCTATGTGGGACAAAACCCCGATGCGGCCGTGATAACCCGCAGCGTGCATGATGACATTGCGTTTCCGCTGCAAAACCTGTGCGTGCCGGTAGAGGAAATCGAGGCGCGGGTGGTCGAAGCCACGCGCCTGGTGGGGTTGACAGACCGATTGTGGGACGACCCGTGGATTTTGTCCGGGGGTGGGCGCCAGCGGCTGGCGATAGCGGCGGCCGCAGTGACGCGCCCGAAGTTGCTAGTACTGGACGAACCGACCTCGACGATTGATACCCAAGGGCGCGTGGAGTTTTATGATTTGGTGTCCAGGCTTGTTTCGGACGGTACTGGGGTCGTGTTGATAGACCATGACCTCGACCCGGTGTTGCCGATATGTGACCAGGTTATTGCCTTGGATAGTGGCGGGCGGATTATTGCCGCTGGCAGTCCGCGCGAAGTATTCTTTGGGCATTCTGCGGCGTTGGCGGAGTGCGGGATTTGGTTGCCGCGCGCGGTGCGGTTTGGGGCGAATCCTCGTTGCGCCAAGCCCGGTGGCGGCGGTGGCGTCGGTGGTGGCGGCGCGGCGGCTCGCGATGCGCACACGTGCGGGACAGAAGTGGGGCGTGTGGCAGCGGCGGAGCCGCATGAGCCACACGCTAAACGGCGTAGGCGATTAAGCAACAGCGACGATTCGCTGTTGCCGCCGGAGCACCAAAATAAAACCCCTCAGTCCCGCACTCGTGTTGCGCATTCGCTTCGCCCCCGCTCGGACGAGGGGGAAGCTCCCCCGCTGACGTGTGCAGAGGCGGGCATTGAGTTGCCGCAGTTGAGTGACCTGTGCGACGAACAGGTCAGCTATTGGCGGAAAACTACTGCCGAGGACGGCACCGAAACCTGGGAACGAGAAAGCGGAAAAGAAGAATGGAACGCGGCTGCGGGCGCGGGCAAAAGCGAACGGAATCGCGGCGGTGACCAGGGCGAAGCGTTGGTGTGGCTCGAAGATTTCGAGGTGCCGGGGAGATCGCCGGCGATTGACCTAGAGTTGCACGGTGGGGAATTTGTGGCGATAGTCGGGCCCAACGGGTCGGGGAAAACCTCGATTTTGTCGGCGCTGGCGGGGCTGGTGCGCTTCCGCGCGACCCGCGCCCAGATTGCCGGCAAACCCCCGGCACGTGGCCGCCACCGCGTGGGATACGTGTTCCAAAACCCGGAACACCAGATGGTCGCATCCACGGTGGAACGCGAACTCGCGGTCGGGGGAACCAGCCCGGAAACCGTCGCTGAACTGCTGGAAAACTTCCATCTGACCCAGGTACGCACCCAGCATCCCCTGACACTTTCCGGTGGGCAATTGCGCCGACTCTCGGTCGCCACGATGGTGGCTGAAAAACGCCAGGTCATCGTCTTGGACGAACCGACCTATGGCCAAGATTGGGCAAATACCTGTGAACTGATGGATTTCATCCAACAGTTGCGCGCCGATGGGCGGGTGGTGCTGATGGCGACTCATGACCTGGAACTGGCCTTGGCAAACTGCACCCACCTGGTGGCTCTGCCCCAATCCGCATCTATCACCACGTCCGCAAGGGAAACCCCCGACGCAACCTCATCGGTTGCCCCGACTGCTCCCACCATCGCTGCCCCGGCCGCCCCGGCCGCCTTGGCGCAATCCGGTCGGGATGTGGATTCAGGCGAATCGGTGATTTCACGTCAGCCCCTCATGAACCAGGGGAAAACCAACCATCCACACAACGACAAACCCCAACCGAACCACCTTGAGGTGAGAGACTTTAACGTTGCCCCAGTAGCTACCTTTACGACAGTTACCGCGCTAGCGTCGGTTACGCCGCGTCCGCGAAAACGCGCGGGGCTGTTTACCGGTTTGAACCCGGTGACATTGTTTGTCGCGCTGTTGCCGCTGATGGTGATGATATTCGTGTTGCAAAACCTGCGTTTTAACCTGGTTTTGCTGGCACTGGGATCTCTGGCATGTTTGGCGGCGCGCGCCGGGTGGGGACGCACAGCACTGTGTGTGCTGTTGCCGTGGGTAGTCTCTGGATTGTTGCTGTTTAGTCTGTCGCGGGCCGGCGCGGTGGAAGGCATCTCGAAGGTGTATTCGATTCATGATGCGCCCAGTGCCGCCACCGGGGTGGGTGCCCTATTGGGGTTGGTGTTGGTGTCGGGGATTGCCACCGACCCGCAGGATTTGTTGATAACGCTCAGTACTACGTTCAAGGTGCCCTACCGTGTGACTTCGGCGGGGACGGCGGCGGTGGCGTTTGTGGCGCGTTTTACCCAGGATTTTCGCCTGTTGCGGGTGGCGAAGGCGCTGCGCGGGATTGGAAAACGCTTCGGCCCCTTGGGGTCGATGCAGCGGTGGGTAGCTTCCCTGGTTCCGCTGATGATTTTGGCGGTGCAACACGGCGAGCGAGTGGCATTGTCGATGGATTCGCGTGGGTTTGGGGCGCGGCCGCAGCGTACCGAGTTGCACCAGGTGCGTTGGCGGGTTCGTGACTGGGTACTGATGGTTTTGCTGTGGGGAATTTGCGTTCCGCTGTGGGTTTGGTTGTAGTGCTGGCAGAAATCAAGGATTTTTTGGGGGTGAGGCTCTGTATATTTGAGCCTCACCCCCAATTTTTCCTGAATTTCTGCCAGGCCTTGTTTCCTGGAGCGCTGGTCGAAATCTGAATTTGCATGTAACCGCAGCTTTCGGTTACTATTTTTACGTGCCTACGGGCCTGTAGCTCAGTTGGTTAGAGCGCAGTCCTGATAAGACTGAGGTCGCTGGTTCGAGCCCAGCCAGGCCCACACTGTGGTGGGGCAGTTCGCCCGAGGCTGCGGGAGTCGCTACCGCGCGGTGTCTTGGTATCGCAAGTTTTCTGCCGGTTCGGCGGGTTCATGAGGGGCTATAGCGCAGCTGGTAGCGCATCTGCTTTGCAAGCAGAGGGTCAGGGGTTCGAGTCCCCTTAGCTCCACAGATGGAGTAAACTCTAGGTCAGAGCGTTTTAGAGTTGCGGGATTTGGGTTTAAACCACGGTAAATCGCCTAAGTTTATCTATGGAAGCGTGCGGGGCATGGCGAAGGACGCGCCGAGTTTCTCACATGTAAAGTGGTTTTACGCTCCAGAACAAGATGTAAGAAATACGAGTTTTTCTTTACATGTTGCCGGGTTGGGACAGCGGCGGAGCGAAGTGGAGTAGTTTTCAGGTTTGGCTTATAAATTTCAGCAAAATCTCAGAAATCTAGGGAAATGCGCGATAACCAGTGTGGATACTCATATTTTACACTTAATTTACTCTCAAAAAATTCCGGATTGGAACATACATTTCCAGGGTTAAAACCTGGTAAAACCCTGGAAACATCCCTCAATTAGTGCGTTTTTTACTTGAAATTCTTGGCTTTACCTAAAGGTACCCCGAAGATAACCGAAGTAATTATGGATGTAGGTAAGCTTGTCAGTACATGTCTTAAAGTAATCTAGGAATTACCTGAATGCTCTGATAAACTTACCAGGTGTATAGACAGGAGAGCTGTCAGACTTTAAGGCTCGATTGCCGGACAGTAATTACAACGGAGGGATTCTCTAATGGGTGACAAAACTAGGGGAACGCAGGGCAGGATGCCAGTAAGTGGACTCATTAAAGTAGGGAAAGGGAAACGGAGGCGAACGACTCGGAACTGGGGGGCGGCCTTCGTCGCTGCCTCCGTCGCAGTGGCCTGGACCGTCGGCGGCCTCGTCATGCCCTCCATGGCGGCCGAACCGGCGGTGATAGGAAAAGTACATCCTGAGGTTAACATCAGTGGTGGTGGCACAGCTAACGTAGGTCTGGCTGGACAAAATGCAGACCTGTACTATGCGGCTCTAAGTACAAACCTCTTTACCACGGTAGACCGTGTCTATGCCCAAAAGATGTACGGGAAGACGGAACAACTGGGTGATTTTACGGCGCAGTACTTGCCCCGCGCCTGCTTTGTACGTGATGACAGGATTTTTAGTGAATCCTTAGAAGATTTCATCCAGATGGATGAAGGAGGACCTGGATACTTGGGAAGGCGCTATGGCGCGTGGGTACTTTATCCAAATGGATCTAAGAGTTTCTCAGTGGATAGCTCGAAGTCCCGTTCTGCGGATCGTTCAGTGGATTCCCCCTCTGATGTGGACGATGCCGATGATACTGAAGATACGTTAAAATTGACGTTGGATGAACTGAGCTTCGATGACGTTGCTGGTGATGCCGCGGCGGCGGCGGATAAGGAGTTTTCTGATTCGCAACTCCCCAACGAGAAAACGGGAAAAGAACAGAAACAGACTGCTGAGTCTCCAGTGGAGAACCCTAAAGAGTCCCTAGCCTCTAAGGAGGGGGGCGAAACCCAGGCCAAGGATGTCCCCCCCAATGGCTCTGAGTCCTCTTCGAATTCTGAATCTGCACCTGAGCTAGCTAAGCCTACGCCCGCAGAGACTAGTACTACTGAGACTGAGCCTAAAGAGACGAAAAAACCGTCGGAAACAAAACCCTCTAGTCAATTTGTAGAGGAAAAAGGACACAAGGCTGGTAATCTCGATAAAGAATCAAAATCTCTCGAGGATCGGTCTGCTGTTTCTAAGCAAGGCAAGGATAGCGCTGAAGATTCAAATAAGGCGGATAAGAATCAGGGTAAGGATCGCTCGGCTGTCGGCCAGGATCGCGCTGTGCTGTTTAGTGCGTTTCAGCTGAAGACTAAAGAATTAAAAGTAAAGTTCGATCCCCAGAAGAGCAAAGATAAAGCTATTGAAGATGTTAATAAGCAGGTTGATGAGATACAGAAAGATGCCTTGCAGCAGCTCGATGAATTTGTGACAAAGAACCGCGTTCCCCAGGATATTGCGGACAAGTTCCGGACTAAATTGAATATCCAGTTTGAGAATATGCGGAGGCAAGCTGTCGAATTCCTGGAAAAGAAGTACGCGAAGGGTGCTATAGGCGCTGATGAGTGGCGTAACTGCCAACAGAGCGGGCCGATTGTCCCTGACGGTTCTCTAGTTTTGGTTAACGAAGCTCGCTATGATAACCATAATAAGAAAGCCTGGTATTTAGGTGTAAAACAAAATGACTACACTATCGGCAGGCTGATACAATATGCCGGCGAAGGATCTGGCAACATAAAGGCTGATGGTGCCGACTCTTTCTGTGTGGAACCTCTTAAGGGGTTACAGCCTGGTACACACAATATCTATACACATCCTTCTACCCTGGAGTGGGCTCAAAAGCATCCAGAAAAGGCTGAGCTTGTCAAGGCTCTGGCCTGGCATTACAAGCAATTCGCTCAACCTAAAGAATATGCCAAATATCAAAACGCTATTTGGTCTGTTGTTATGGGTCTTCCAAGTATGGTTGGCTCTTGGGATAGAATAGGAAGACTCTGGGTTTCTGAACCAGGATCTTCAGCAGGACTTATCAGCGCTGCTGAGTCAGCGTATAAAACTCGTCCAAGTGTGGTTCAGGCACTGAAGTCTATGCACCTGGATCAGATTTCTGTGGATACAGCTCCTGATGGTAAATCTAAGGTAATTTTCCTGCAACTGAATGACTACGACAAGAGCTCCGAGATTCGTAGGGCTATAGGTAACAGTGTTTACTTGCGGGTTACAGGTGCGACTACTCCTGAAGGTAAACCTGTCGATAGAGTAAGTCTGGAAGAGGCTGAAAGGGGAGTACATTTCCTGGTTAAAAATCAAGACCAGTTCAGCGTTGCATTCGCCGGTACTTTGAATAACGCGCAAGATGCGTACTTCTTGGATAAGCCGAGTCACGATACCCAAGCGCAGGTTACTGTTCTTTCTAAAAAAATAACTGTTTCTGGTTCCTTGAAGATTCAGTGGGGTACCACGGCTTCTTCTGATCCGCAGGTTGGCACTACTGTATTGGTTAACGGTAATAACCAAAATCCCGGGGGTCCGGAAACAGTAGATATCTCTAAATACGGTCAGAATGACACTATTACTCTCACAGATAGTGTGACATACAGTGGATTGGCCAAATTCGCTATCTCCAAAGATAATTATTATCTCGTTGGTAAGCTTAAGCGAGTCCGCGATGGGAAGACCATAGAGATGCCGGTGAGGCCTATGTTGCAAGATATTAAGGATATTCCTGCAGGGAGCTTCCAAGGAATATTTCCGGTACAGCTTAAAGTTTCTGACATGAAAGCCGGTGATAAGTATTATTACGAGGAGTACATCCTTACCACTGATCCTCGATACGAGAAAAACAAAAAGGTGGAAAGCGGATGGTACGGTCCGTTGAGCGTTGTTGTTTCTCACGAAGGTGAAAACCCCGACCAGACCGTGGAAGTTAAGCAGGGTGCTGCCAAGCTGGTTATCAACAAGGTGGCCAGCGGTGAAACCGCGAACGCCGAGGGCAATGTACGCTTCGATGTGAACTGTATTAGTCAGGACGGTAAACCCACTGCCAGCAAGACCCTTTACGCCCCGGCGACAGGTGGCCCGGCTTCTGTCACAGGAAACGGCTCGGCTCAGGAAGTTCCGGTGGCTCCCGGTTCTATCTGCCAAGTTAGAGAGCGCTACGAGTCTAAAAATTTGAAGTTCTCCCCTGAACAGGTATCCTTCACGGTTGTGAACCAAGCGGGTCAGCTTAATGCTCCCACGAACGTTCAGGTGGGGGCTGGTGGCCACAGTGTCATCGCCACGACCAATTTCACAGTGCCGACGAATTCCACCCAGGTTACCGTGAACACCACTAACAATTACCAGGCTGATCATGCCGCGAAGTTCATCCTCAAGAAAGAATTTCGTACCACCGACGGTTCCACTCTTGGTGACGGCGGCTATCGTTTCACTGTGGACTGTGCGGGTTACCCCAGCGATGCCCTGACTTTGAAGCGAGAAAACGGCTATCAGTGGGAATTCACGCAACTCAAGGGCAAAGCGCTCAAGGCCGGCACCAAGTGTACGGTGAAGGAAGTCTCGCAACACCAGCATCCCAACCACGATTGGCAATCAGTGAGCTTCTCAGTGCAAGGAACGACCGGTATGCCGGAGGACAACGGCGTGTCTTTCGTGCTGCCCAGTGCCTCTCAGGCGACGGCAGTGGTGACTGCGACCAACACTTACGAGCTCAAGAAGGGATCGCTGCAGGTCACCAAGCGCGTCAGCACTAATGCTAAAGACAACCCGTGGAAAAACCAGAATTTCTCTTTCGAGGCGGACTGCTTCGTACCGCGCCCCGGCCAAAACTCTTGGGCAGGCCAAACTAATTTTGAACGTAGGCGTACTGGTGCCGAGGCGGCCAGCGCCGTCTGGATTAGGCCGGTAAATGTCAAGCCCGACACGCCAACGCTTCTCGCTAACAAGACCCTGCCGGTGGGCACCATGTGTCTGGTGTGGGAAAATGAAGTCGGTGGTGACGTGAGGCCGAACCTGACCTGGACTGGTGCGGGCGACAGTGTTACCTACACCGACGGTGCTTCCCGGACGCACACCAAGGCACGCGGGGTCTTTATAACTGCGGATAACGGTGGCACTCCGGGCATTGCCCTGACAGCCACCAACGACTTCCAAGTTCCTTACGGCAGCTTCAAGATTTCCAAGAAGGTCACCGGGGACGCTGCTGGGGACGCGAAAGTAAAGAACCACGAATTCACTTTCAAGATTAACTGTGTCGGCCTAAACGAACAGACCGTAAAAGTACGTCCCGATCAGGCTGTGGACTTCACCACTTACACCAAGCAAAAAGTCAAGGCCGGTACTCAGTGCCGTATTCATGAGGATGCTGCGAATATCAAAGGTATCACCTCGCAGCTGACCGCTTGGGAGGGCAATAACAGTGTCCAGGAAGGCAATGATTTAAAGATTACTGTGCCCGCCGCCGGTGAACCCGAGCTAACTGTCTCGGCTACCAATACGGTTACCAAGGACACCGCGAAGTTCAAGATTCAAAAACTCGTCCAGCCCCAGGGCACCGAGTTCAACGGTAACTTTAAGTTCACCTACTCTTGTACCGACCCGGACAAGAACGTCTATACCAATACCAAGCCTTATGGCGCTCAGGCGGTCAAAGACTTCATCGAGGTAACCGCTGGTCAATCCTCCGAGGAAATCACCGTTCCGGCCAACTCTAAGTGCCATGTCACCGAGAGTAAAAGCCTGCCCAGTGTCAAGGACAATGCTTCCAAGAACCCCTTGAAGTACAACAAGTTGTCTTTTAATCCCGCTGGTCAAGACCAAACCTCCGGGGAGTTTAGCCCCAGCAAGAATCAGGTTCTGACGGTCTCTGCTACCAACCACTACACCCCGAAGACCACCGGTTTCCAGCTTTCCAAGAAGGTCACCGGTAATAACAAGGCCAACCACGCCAGTGACACCTTTAACTTCGGTTGGTCTTGCCAGCCACGTGAAGGCAAAGCCATCGACGGTAAAGTGACGCTCGCAGACAACGGCTCCCACACGGTATCCGATTTGCCGGTGGGCACCAAGTGTGTCTTGTGGGAAAACGTCGCTACCCCGAAGGCTAACGAAAATAACCAGACCAAGTGGACTTTGCCCGGCCAACAAGCCGTAACAGGCAAAACCATCAACAATCATGCCAACGCCGTGGAGTTCACTGTCGACAAGGAAAGCGCGGCCATCGTCGTCGAAGCCAATAACTCCTTCGATATTCCCAACACCATCCTGACTGTCCAAAAGAAGGTCGTGAAAGGTGACCAGGCTGTCGTGGATAACAACAAGGAATACCGCGTGAGCGTGTCTTGCGTGTATCCCACGGATAAGACCAACCACGTTGTCGCCACCGACAAAGCACTCAAAGCTGACGGAATTCTGAAATTCGAAGCCGACGAAAACGGCATCAAGATTCCCGTTGGCGCCTCATGCACCGTGGAAGAAAACCGCACCAGCGCCGAGTTGGAAGGCCACAACCTGGCCATCCAACTGAAGGTGGGCGGAAAAAACATCGCGGATTCCAATGCCAATAAGGCTGAAAACATCACCGTTCCCGCCGAGGGCAAGACTGTCACCGTCGAAAACACCTACAACCGCAAGGTGGGCGGGTTCAAACTGACCAAAGTTGTGACCGGGGAAGGCCTAGACACGGCCGAAGCACTCCAAGCTAACGGTGGTAAATTTGTCTTCACCTATGACTGCGCCCTGGGCGGCAAATCCGTCAAGACCGGAACATTGGAAGTCACCCCGCAAACCGGGGCGGAAGCCAACAATATCCCGGCTGGCGCGACCTGTACCGTGACCGAAAAGGCTGTGACCGCTCCCAGCGGCTTCCGGGCTCCCGAAAGCCCCACCTGGAAGGTTAACGGGGCTGACGCATCGGGCGTGATTAAGATTGTTGAAAAGACCGATGCCACCCAAAACCCGGTGCTCGAAGCCACCAACACCTATAACCCTTACCAGGTGAAGTTCAACCTGCGCAAGATTGTGAACACCGATGACCACACCCAGCCAGGTGGAGAATACGGCTTCCACGTTGACTGTGGTCAAGGTGCCACTAAAGATGTGAAACTCAACCAGGACAATAAATACACCTGGGATTCCGCGAGCACACCCGAGTTCTCGCGCCTTTCGGCGAAGTCCTGCACCGTCACCGAAACCGTGTTGCCGACACTCGAGGGCTACACCTACCAAGGTGTGAAATACAGCGTCAGCAATGCCTCGGCCGCCACGGATGCAGCCAAGCACAGCGTCACCTTTGCTTTCCCACCAAAGGGCGATGTGAGTGTGGCGGTAAGCGCGACCAACAGCTACCGACGCCAGCAGGGATCGATTGAAGTTGAAAAAATCGTCACCATCGCGGACAATGCTAAAAACCCGTGGGATGGCAAGCGTTACTCTTTCGAAGCCGACTGTGCGAACCCGGTGATGAACTGGAGTGACCACGACAGGGTCGAGGTCGAGGCTGGTAAGAAAGGCCAGATGCATCGCGGTCGTTGGGTCGGTTCTGTGTGCCATGTTTGGGAAAACACAGCTGACACTGTTGACGTGATTAACCAGCTGAACTGGGAGAATGGCTGTGAGGCCGTTGAACCCTATACGGACAAGCAGGGTGTCGAACACCCCCAGGCCTGCAAGGTCACCATCAAGGCCGACTCGAAGGGCACTTCCGGGGTCAAGGTGAGCGCCAAGAACCACCTGACGGTACAGTACGGCACATTTAGCCTGGCCAAGAAACTCTCGGGTGACGCGGCCGACGATGCCAAGGCTTTGAACACAGACTTCAACTTCCGCGTCAACTGCGGCGAGGCCTACAACGAAGTCGTGAAGATTAAGCCCGGTGCCACTTGGGCGCTGCCTGACGGCAAGGTAAAGGTTGGCTCCACTTGTACGGTTCATGAGTTGCCAGCCGAAATCCCCGGTCTAAGCTCGACTTTCGCTGGTTGGGAAGGCAACGGCTACACCCCTGCGGATGACAACGGCATCACCGTGAATGTCGCTAAGACCGAGCCTGGGGCGCAACCCGTGGTGTTCACCGCTAACAACCAGGTGGATTACAACCTTGGCAAGTTCAAGATTCGCAAATCCGTCGTCCCGCAAGGCACCAGCTTCGAGGGAGCCTTCCACTTCACTTACAACTGCACCCCTCCGGCTGGCAAGACGGTGAAACCGGATTTGGCCTTGAACGGCGAGGTAGATGTTCCCGCCGGCGAAGCCTCTGCCGAGATTACAGTTCCAGCCGACTCGACCTGTACTGTCACCGAGGCCGACCCCAAGGATGCTCCAAAGCCGGTAGTGGCCGACGATAAGAACCCCTTGAAGTATCAAGGCACCAGTTTCCAAGGGGTGCCAGGGCTTGCTTCGAAGGCGATTACCGTCGGGAAAGACCAAGTGATCGAGTTCGAGGCCGTCAACGAATATGTCTCCCAGGAAGGCGGCTTTGAATTCTTCAAGTCCGTCGTGGGTAACAACGCCAGCAAGCACACCCAGGACAAGTTCAACTTCCACTGGTACTGCCAGGCTCGTGACAAGCAGGTCTTCTCTGGTAGCCAAAACCTGTCTGACAAGGGCAACAAGAAGGTTACTAAACTTCCGGTGGGCACCAAGTGCGCCCTGTGGGAGGATTCCTTCAAGAAGCTAGAGGACGAAGCAAAGCCCGAAACCAAGTGGCTCCAGGGCAGCTCTGAAATCAAGACTGAAAAGGTCAAGGATGCTCAGGGTAACACCCACGATGGAGTCAACTTTGAGATTAAGTCTGAAAAAGACACCTTCAGTGTCACCGCCCAGAATAAGTTTGATATTCCCAGCACTGAACTGAAAGTCAAGAAACTGGTCAAGGCTGACAAGGCTTCGGAGGTTGCCGCAGGCAAGCAATTCACGGTGAATGTCACCTGTGTCTATCCAACTGACGGGCAAACCTATACCATTGCTGACGCTGAAAAGGATGGTGTCTTCAAGCACAACCAGGAAAAGACTTTCAAGACTGACAAGTCCGGCAAGAACCCGATTCCGGTGGGTGCGATTTGTACCGTCACCGAGGATGTGGCCAGCGCGGATGTGCCGGGTCACAACTGGAGTGTGCAGATTGCGGACGGATCTACGGTTGTCAAGACCTACACCACCCAGGTGAAGGTACCCAAGGCTGGCAAGACCGTCACCATCACCAATGACTACCAGCGTAAGGTCGGCAGTTTCAAACTGAGCAAGTTCGTCGCGGGTGTGGACGCGAACACCGCGCTGGCCGCTAATGATGCCAAGTTCGAGTTCAAGTACAACTGCAAGCTAGACGGCAAGCCGGTCAAGGATGGCACGATTAGTCTTTCTGCCACCCAGATGTCGACCGAGATTACCGGTATCCCGGCTGGCGCCAAGTGTGTGGTCAGCGAACCTAAGGTGAAAGCACCTCATGGATACGCCGTCCCCACCCTGTCTTGGAAGCTCGACGGAGCCCAAGCCGCCGACGGTACTGCCACCATCACCGAGGGCAATACCTCTACGCTGGATGCCACCAACACCTACACGCCCTACCAGGTGAAATTCGACCTGAAGAAGCTTGTGAAAGCCAATGACCAGGCGAAACTGGACGGCGACTTCACCTTCCAAGTGAGCTGCGCTCAGACCTCTGTCGACGTGACTTTGAACCAGGCCAATGATTACTCCTGGGATTCCTCGAAGTTTGCGGGCAAGCCGATTCTGTCGGGTGAAACCTGCACCATCGTGGAAACCGGCACGGCCGACATCGCCAACTACAACCACAAGTCCGTGGAATACACGGTCAGCGGCTCTGGCGTAACCAAAGGCAATAAGGCACCCGCCAAGGGCGTATCCTTCACCCTGCCCAAGACTGGCGACGCGAGCGTGTCCGTCACCGCGACCAACACCTATGACCACCAGCTGGGTTCCTTGCAACTGACCAAGGCCGTCTCCGTCAAGGACAATGCCGCGAACCCGTGGGACAACAAGTCCTATGGCTTCACGGTGGATTGCTACCAGCCCGGTGAGGGCGAGCAGGTGGGTGAAAAACTTTCCACCAAGGCTGTCTCTCTCAAAGCCGGTGAAACCAAGACCGTGGTCGAAAAGGCCAAGGTCGGCACCGTGTGCTTCGTGAAAGAAACCGTGGCGGACACCCCGGATGTGACCAACCAGCTGACCTGGGAGAATGCGGGTACTACCGTCACCTCCCCGGATGGGGTGGCTAATGCTCGCCGCGTGGTGATTGCTGAAGACCAGGGCAAGACCCCGGCCATGTCGGTTACGGCCACGAACCGGCTTGAGGTTCACTACGGCACCTTTACCTTGCAAAAGACGCTCACGGGCGAGGCTGCTGCCGATGAGGATGTCACCAAGACTCCCGTCAACTTCAAGGTGAAGTGTGGCGACTTGTCCGAACAGACTGTCACGGTTATCCCCGGTGGCGCGCCGGTTGATTACGCGACCGCTACTGGTCAAAAGGTCAAGGTGGGCACGGCCTGCACCGTTCATGAGGTGCCAGCTAAGGTCACCGGCGTAAGCTCTGAGTTGACCTGGCAGGGTTCCGGTACGCCCGTCGCCGATAACGGTGTCTCCGTCGAGATTCCCGCTGTGGGAGCCCCGAATGTGGCCATCAATGCCGTGAACAATGTCACCTATAACAAGGCTGCTTTCAAGATCAAGAAGACCGTCGACCCGGTGGCGACCAAGTTCTTGGGTGACTTCCAATTCACCTACCGGTGTGTGGCGCCTAATGGCAAGGTTTACACCCAAGCCACGCCATTCAACAACCAGGCATCTGCCCAGTACGTTTCGGTGGCTGCCGGTGAGGAATCTGCGGAAATTATTGTTCCGACCGACTCGAAGTGTACGGTAACTGAGGCAGACCCGCAGACTACTCCGGCAGTGGACAACAAGGGAGCAAACCCGGTGAAGTACTCCGGTACTCAGTTCACCCCGGGCGGGAAGGGTCTGACTTCGGCGTCGTTCACAGTAACGAAAGGTACGGAAGTGGTGACGGCTACCGCCAAGAACCTCTACGTGCCACAAACCACCGGTTTCCAGTTCTCTAAGGCAGTTTCCGGCAACAATGTGGCCAACCACCCTGGCAAGTTCAACTTCGGCTACACTTGCAAGTTGCCTAATGGTCAAAAGACTGCGGTAAAGACCGAACAACTGGGGGCTAATGACCCGGCGGTGAATGTCACCGACCTGCCGGTAGGTACCGAATGCGTCCTGTGGGAAGAATCGGTAGAAAAAACCCAGCCTAGCGAGAAAATCTCTACCACCTGGACGGTTGGCGCGGCTAAGCCGGTTGTTGGTTCTAAGCAGACAGACCACCAGGGCACCCCTCACGACAATGCTGTGAAGTTCAAGGTCGACAAGGAAAACGAGGCTGTGTCTATCACGGCAGAGAACACCTTTGAGGTTTCCGGCACGGAGTTGACTGTCAAGAAGACCGTCACTAAGGACAACAATTCGGAGATTGCCGATTCTAAGTCTTTCAAGGTCAGTATCAAGTGTGTCTACCCGACCGATAAGGCGGAGCATACCATTGCTACTGACGAGCCCTTGACCAACGGCCAGTCCAAGACCTTCAAGACCGACGACACCGGTACTGCGATTCCGGTAGGAGCCAAGTGCACCGTAACTGAGGATGAAACTTCCGCGAAGGTGGCCGGTCACACTTGGAAGCTCGAGGTCAAAGACCCCAACCAGGTTTCGACTAAGGGTCTGTCAGCCGAAAAAGACAAGGCCAAGAACACGGTAGAGCTGGTCAACGACTATAAGCGCGAGGTGGGCGGCTTCAAACTGACCAAGGCAGTTGCGGGCAAAGGAATTGACTTCGCGAAGGCTGCCGACGCCAATAATGGCAAGTTCGAGTTCACCTACGACTGTGTTCTTGACGGCAAGACCGTCAAAAACGGTAAAGGCAAGCTCGACTTGACCAAGGACAAGCAGACCGTGGAAGTCAAGGACATTCCGACGGATGCTACCTGTACCCTGAAAGAGACCGCTCCAACGGCTCCGACTGGCTTTGCTGCCCCGACGGCTCCGACCTGGAAGATTGGTTCGACCACCAGTGACTCTGGCATGGTTACCATCAAGGAAGGTCAGACTGCTGAGGTGGTGGCCACCAACACCTACACGCCTTACCAGGTGAAGTTCACCCTGAAGAAGGTCATAAAGGCTGACAAGACTTTGGACGGCGACTTTAAGTTCCAGGTGACCTGTGGGGACAAGACCCAGTCGGTGACCTTGAATAAGGACAACAAGTACACTTGGGAATCCTCGGAACTCAAGACCCCCCAGATTCTTTCCGGGGTGAAGTGTCACCTTGAGGAGACTAGCGAGCAAGCCTTCAAGTCCCACACTTGGAAATCCTTGGATTACCAGGTAGACGGCAAGGGCGTGGATACCAGCGTGGACAAGGACGCGAAGCGGGTGAACTTCACTCTGCCAGCTACTGGCGACGCGGATGTAACCATAACCGCGACCAACACCTATGATCGCAACAAGGGCGCTTTGCAACTGCAAAAGATTGCCAAAGTCAACGGCCATGATGTCTCCAAAGACGCCAAGGCCAACCCCTTGCCTAACCATCAATACCAGTTCGAAGTGACCTGCTATGACCCAGCCGACAATGGTCTGGGAGCAAAGACTCAGGCTGTGACGGTACCGCTGCAGGCGGGTGCGCCACCGCAGACTGTCATTAAGGATGCCCCGGTTGGATCGGTATGCTTCATTAAGGAAACCCCGGTTAAGACCGAGGCCGTGATTGGCACCCTGTCTTGGGAAGGGGATGGCACCAATGCGGTGGATCCGGATAATGCCGCTAATGTCCGTAAGGTCGTTATCGGCGGTGAAAAGGGCGATGTCCAGCAGGTAAACGTCAAGGCCGTCAACGACCTTACGGTTCAATATGGCATCTTCAGTCTGCACAAGGAGCTGGCTGGTGATGCCCAAAACGACAAGGACGTGAAGTCCAAAGACTTCGAGTTCACCGTGAAGTGCCCGGGTCTCGACGACCAGAAGGTAACTCTTAAGGGTGGGGAAACCAAGACCCTGCCGGAGGGCAAGATGAAGGTCGGTACCAAGTGCTCCGTTCATGAGGTGCCAGCCACTGTTGCGGGCGTAACCTTCGACCCCGTCAGCTGGAGTCAGAATGCTACGGCTCGTACCGATGGCGGCATCGATGTCACCATCCCCGCTACCGGGTTCAAGGATTTGACCTTTACCGCGACTAACAAGGCGGTTTACGACAAGGCCACCTTCCAAATCCAAAAAGTGATCTCCTCCACGGAAAACCTGGCTTTCGAGGATGGCTTCAAGTTCACCTACACCTGTAAAGCGCCGAATGGCAAGACCTTTACCCAGAAGGCTCCTTTCGGAGCACAAACTGGGGTTGACACCATCAATGTCAAGGCTGGTCAACCTTCCGGGATAATCACCGTGCCGCAGGGCTCGAAGTGTACCGTAAGCGAGGCTAATCCGAAGGACTTGCCGAAGCTGGTGAATGACCCGAATCGCAATCCGGTGAAGTACCAGGAAAACGGCACCTCCATTAAGGTGGGCGACAAGACCGTGACTGGATTGACCTCGGCGGAGTTCACTGCTGATGGCCAGATGGTGACGGTAAGCGCCACGAACACCTACGTGGAAGAAATTACTGGTTTCCAGTTCAAGAAGACGCTCGATGGTAACAACGCTGGCAAGTACCAAGACCAGCAGTTCAGCTTCGGTTACACCTGTAAAACCCCGAAGGAAGTTCGTTCCGGTGACGCGAAGCTCAAGAGCGCTGATGACCCAGTCAAGGTGGAAAACCTGCCGGTGGGCACCGAGTGTACCCTGTGGGAAAACAAGGTTAACCCGAAGAACGCTGAAAAGGTTTCTACCACGTGGACTATTGACGGTAAGCCTGTTTCCAGCGGTTCCGTCACGGATCACAATGGTGTTAAACACACTAATGCCAATGGGGTGACCTTCAAGGTGGAAACCGAGGGCACTCCGGTAAATGTGGTTGCTACGAACAAATTCGATATTCCGAGCACCTCGTTTAAGATTCACAAGACTGTCACCAATAAGACTGATGGATACCACGTCCCAGCCGACAAGGGCTTTAAGTTCGATGTGACCTGTACTTATCCGACTGATGATGCCGAGCATGTCATCGCTAAAGATGAGCTTGTAAAGGGCGGCCAGGACTCGAAGAATTTCGAGGCTGATGTAAACGGCGTGCCCATTCCCGTTGGTGCCTCATGCACCGTCACCGAAAAGAACGCGGCGGTGGCAAACTACAGCCTGGCCGTGACCATGAAGGACGGGGGTAAGGCTCTGACGGTTGAAACCAAACAAGCCGACCAGACCAAGTCAGAACCGGGGTATACCGCTAAGGTAATCACCACCGTCGAGGCGAAGACGGTGAACGTCGAGAACACTTATACCCGCGACTTCGGTATCTTCAAGATTGAAAAGAAGACCACCGCGCAGTCCTATATCGAAAAACCCAGCAGCTTCGACTTCAAGTACACCTGTAAGGATCCCAAGGATTCCAAGGCGGAAGTGAAGCAGGGCATCCTGAATGTGGGCGAGGCTGCGGTATCCTCCCAACAGATTCCGGTGGGCTACAAGTGCGAGGTCTCCGAGGTAGATCCGAAGGTGAAGGGCGCGAAGTGGGCACACACCCTGTCGCAAAAGACCTTCGTCATCCAGAAATCCGAGGTTCAGACGGCTAGCTTGACAGCCACTAACGACTTCACGGATTCCACCGGGAAGTTCAAGGTCACGAAGGAAGTTAAAAACAGCGATAAACTGGCGTTGCCTCTCAATGCGACCTACAACTTCGAATGGTGGTGTGGACCGAAGGGTGCGGAAGCTCCCCAGAAGTGGAACACGTTCTCCTTGAAGCAGGGCGAAACTTTCGAATCCGGCGAGATTGCCTCTGGTTCCGAGTGCGGCATTCGCGAAGTGAAGCCCACTGGTGACTTTGCCGCTGTGGGAGCCAATGTGGAGGTCACCTGGAGTTTGGCCGAAACCAAGACTACCCAGGGCGCGACATCCGTGAAGGCACCGGTGTTGGTGGACTCTGAACAGGCCTTCGTCTTTGGCAAGCAAGGCGATTCTGCCGGTAAGTTCACCATCGGTAAGAACGGCTCCGAGCAAATCTTGACCGCGACCAACGAGGTCAAGCAGACCTATGTGGACTTGTCCCTAGAAAAGGTGGCGCAGTCCTCCAATAACAACGGGGATCCGGGTCTCTCGGTAGACAAGTTCAATTACTGGAACAGCTACTACCAGGCTTGGGGCGGCTTCGTGACCCGCAACTTTGTAGAGATGCAGGTGACTTGTAACGATAAGCCGGTGGCTGATAAGGCTCACCCGGAGGGCATCTGGAAGGTACCGCTTAACGGCAAGATTGACCTGCCCGTAAAGGTGGCTATCGGTTCGAAGTGTACGGTAGCGGAGCTTGACAAGGGCTTCAATGACTACAAGATGCTGTTCTACGGGCGTTGGCGTCACTCGGTTGATATGAGCGCGAAGTCCTTAGATGGAATCGACGTTTCCAAGCGCTATGACTTCGATGCGGTAGAAGATGATAAGGCTCAGGCCGCCATCGATTTTGATGTCAGCGGTAAGACCAAGGTCGAAGTCAAGATGACTAATAACTGGGACTGCTTCTCCAAGGTGACCTCGGAGTTAGGTACCAACTTGACGGACGCGAAGAAGGTGAATGGAGTACGCCAGATTGATTTGAGCGAAAAGAAGTCTGACGGCACCAACAAGTACACCGACTGGGTGACTCTCACTGACGTTGTAGAGTTCAAGAATTTACCCAAGCGTAACTACACTGTGATGGGTCGTCTTTTCAATGCCTCCAAGTCTGGAAAACTGACTGCAGCGGACTTCAATAATCCAAACCAGTACCTGAATTGGAAGAACCCGCAGGGTCACACTTGGAACTACGTGTACCAAGAGGTTAATGCCGATAGTGCCAAGGTCACCTTGACCTATGAAATCCCGGTCAGTCTGTTCGAAGCCAATCCCGATGGAATTGCTGCTGGTGTGGCGGTTTACCGTAGTGACTACTGGAATCCACAGTGTGCTGGTAACTGTGGCTTGATGGCAGTCGAACCTACCTTGCCGCAAAACCAGCAAGTGAAGCCGATCTGGAAGGGCGAACTTAAGACTCAGGTTTTGAACCCGGTTACCAAGAGCAATATGCTTCAGGTTGGTAAGGGGGCTCCAGAAATCCAGAGCATCGCTGATACTGTGACCTACACGAATGTCGCACCGGGTAGCTACGACCTCTATGGACGGATTGTGGCTCTTGGTAACGAGGGTCTAGTGATAGGTGAGGGTACCGCTAATGTCACCACTGCCGAAGCGGGTTCAAATGCGCTTTCTTCCGGCGAATGGAATAACGACCAGATTAAAGTCAACACTGCCTCTCTGGAAGATGCCGTAAAGAATGACGCTAAGGGCTTCGTGACCTACGAGTTCTTGTTGCCAAAGGGTAGTGCTACTTCTGGGGCGGCTGTGGAGACCCTGAAAGGTCAGGCTGTGGCCTCGCACGTGGATGATAACGACGTGATGCAGCAGCTCTTTACCCCAACCTTGCGAACCACCGCCACGGTGGGCTCCGAGAATGGCACCAAGACAGTGGATGCCAATGCCACGGGCACAGTGGAGGTCTTTGACAAGGTGGAATACCGGAACCTGCCCGGTGGCAAGAAGTACACCGTTACCGGTAAGTTGCACTTCAAGAGTGCCGATGGTACTGATGGCGGCGAACTGCCAGGTGTGGATTCGGCTTCCGGAACAATCGATTTGACAAGCCAGAAAGCCACCGAGGGTCACAGCGGCACGGTTACCTTGAAGTTCACCGTTCCGGTCGAGAAGCTGCAGCAAAAGATTGTGGTAGCCTTCGAGGAAGTCAAGGACGGTAATATCCTGGTAGCTGCGCACGCGGATATCACGGATGAAGCCCAGACTGTTTACTCTCCCAAGATTGGCACCACTGCTTCGGCAGCACCCGGATTCAGTGCTACAGCGGATACGCCGGCCACGGTGGACATGAGTAATGCCAAGCCTTTGAAGGGTAAGGATTCCCGCAAGGCGGAACTCGGAAATGTGGCTGTCATAGACACCGTGGAATACCACGGGCTCGAAGCCGGCAAGTATGTGCTTTACGGTGAGCTGAAGAAGCTGAGCGATGGCAAGGAAGTTTCTACTGCTAAGACATCTTCGCACTCCTTTACTGTGGATGCTGTTACGGGGGTTCATGGAACCCAAAGCGTGACCTTCAGTGACCTCAAGGTGCAAAGCGGCGAGACCTATGTGGTCTACGAGTACCTGTTCAAAGCCGGTGACTTCCAGGTGGACAAGCCGGACACCAAGAAGGCTATCGCCTCGCACGCTGACCCCGAAGATAAAGGTCAGACTGTAACCGTACCCGGTGTCACCACGGATGCCACCGATGGTGACGGCGACAAGTACGTCGATTCGAGCCAAAACTTCACTATCAAGGACACTGTTACTGCCACCGGTTTGATTCCGGGCAAGACCTACGATGTCTCCGGTGAGTTGATGGTAGATAACGGTACGCCTCAGGGTGCGACCACTGGTATCAAGCAGACGGGTACCATCACTGCCAAGGCTGATGGCACCGGCGAGACCGTGCTAGAGTTCCCGGTCACGGCGCAGCAGGCTCAGGATCTCGGGCTGGTAGGCAAGCCGATTGTGGTCTTCGAGGATCTCTCGCTAGACGGCAAGAAGGTTGCGGTTCACCACGACATCAAGGACGAGAAGCAGACTGTCTACAACGGTGGTCTAAAGACCAAGGCGGTAGATGCTGCCGATGAAAACCAGGCTATGGTTCCTGGTCAGAAGAGCGCTGCAGTTGTCGATACCGTGACTTTCAACGGACGCTTTGAAAAGTCGCACAGCTACACCTTGGTTGGTGAACTGCACTACGTGAATGGCACGGTGGTTCCTGGTACGAAGACTGAGACAAAGACCTTCCAAAGCGACCAGGATGGTGCGATTGCCGCGCAAAAGATGACATTCACGGTTCCGGCCGAATACATTAAAGCTGGCCAGAATATGGTGGTCTTTGAAAAGCTCTTCGATGCGAAGAAGAAAGACGGCACTCCGGTGGCATCTCATGAAGACCCCAACGATCCCGACCAAACCATCACCGTGCAAGAGGTAGAGATTACCACCACGGCCTACGACGGCGCGGCGGGCGACAAGTCCGACCCGAAGGATAAAAACCTCGATGCCAGCAAGGAAACCGTAACCATCTACGACCAGGTGGATTACAAGGGACTGAACGTAGGCGAGGAATACACCATCACCGGTACCTTGCACTACCAGGCTGATGCTACCCTGGCCGACGGCACCCAGGTCAAGCGTGGGGACGAGGTTCCCGCCCAGTACGTGAACGTTACTCCCGTCAAGATTACGGCCAACAAGGCCAGTTCTGACGAATCCGGTGCCGTAAAGGCTATCGTCAAGTTCGAGGTGCAAAAGACCGCGTTGGCGACCGCCCCAGTGGTTGTCTTCGAAACCTTGTACCAGGGGACAGTAGAAGTTGCGACCCACCAGGACATCGACGATGGCTCCCAGGTCGTGTACCACCCGAGCCTGCGCACCCTTGCCACCGTCAATGGGGCGAAGGTAATCCAGATGAAGAAGGACAGCAAGGAAAACCTCACTGTCACCGACCAGATTACTTGGGCTAACCTGGCTCCCGGAACTTACACCTTAGAAGGCTCCCTCATGGAGGTCAAGGACGGCCAGCTCGTTTCTAATACCCCTGTGGCTAAAGGACAGACCCAAAAGGTTGAGGTTGCCGCCGGCAAAGCCGGTGCCACCACCAGCACTGGTGAAGCCCAGATGACCTTCAAGCTGCCGGTTGACAAGGTCAAGTCCGGTTCTCAATTCGTGGTCTACCAGATTCTCAAGGATAAATCTGGCCAGGTTGTGGCTACTCACGCAGACCCGAAGTCCGATGACCAAACTGTTACGGTTGGTTCTCTGGATACCACCGCTACCGATGCGGCTGATGGTAACAAGCATGCGGATAATGCTGCGGCTGTGACCATCAACGACAAGGTAGATTACTCCGGTTTGAACCTGGCGGCTACCTATCCGGATGGCACCCTTAAGGCCTATCTGGTCAGGGGTGAGCTGATGGACAAGGCCACTGGCAAACCCGTTGCGGGTGTTGCTCCAGTAGAGCGCGTGATTGGTGCGGCCAACTCGGTTTACCGAGTGGGAGACCAAAATCGCCCGGTAGAAGAGGAAATCACCTCCGGAGCCGGTTCCGTGGTACTGTCCTTCCAGGTTCCAGCGAAACTGACGCAAGGTAAGGTGCTGGTTGCTTTCGAAACGGTGTACGAAGAGGGTCGAGAATTCCTGATTCACCACGACATCAATGATGACGCCCAGACGGTTTACACCCCGAGTGTTAAGACCCAGGCGCGTGTAGACAGTGAACGCAACCTGTTGCTGGCGGACAAGGATTCCACCATCAAAGACACCGTGACCTTGAGCGGCTTGAAGACTGGGGAAACCTACGTGCTTTCGGGCGTGTTGATGGACAAGGCTACCGGTCAGCCGGTACTCGGTAAAGACATGCAGGCGATAACCGCTGTGTCCGAGCCTCTCAAGGCCGAATCTGGTGCCTTCGTTAAGACTGATGCGGTGTCATTTACGGTTCCAGCCGGTACCGTAAAGGCCGATACCGAACTGGTGGTCTTCGAGAAGCTCTGGGTTGCCAATGAGGTCACGGTGGATACCAAGACCAAGACGGTAACTCCGAAGGACACGAAGACTGGCAAGAGCCAACCGGCAGCCAGCCACGAGGATATTACCGACGAAAACCAGACCGTAAAATCCGGCACGAGCCCGTCTCTAAAGACCGTGCTCTCGGCTGACGGGAAGCGCGAATGGGTCGAGAACAATACCAATATCCCGACCGTGCCTCACGCCAGCGATTCGTTGATTGACACGGTACTGTACACCGGTCTGACCGAGGGTGTGTCCTACCGTTTGGATGCCAAGTTGATGGAAATCAACCCAGTTACCGGGAAAGTCTCGGAGACTCCGGTGGCTACTGGCTACACTGAGTTCACCGCTAAGACCTCTGATGGCACCGCCCAGGTGACCTTCAACGGGATTACGGGCAAGCTCAAGGCTGGCTACAAGTATGTGGCCTATGAAAAGATGACTCGACCCGGTCAACCGGACAAGCCGGTACCGCCGCCACACGAGGATCCCAAGGATCCGAACCAAACGGTGGTGTCGGAGCATAACCCGGGTATCACTACTACCCTGACGGATGCGCAGGCAGCCAAAGGCACCGACGGCAAGGTTATTAGCCTTACCCGAGATGCTCAGCTAAAGGACGTGGTGAGGGTCACCCAGACGGGTCTGATTGAGGGCGCTAAGTACCACGTGTTCTCGAAACTGGTCAACCAGGCTAACCCGGATCAAGTTGTGTCCGCTGGAATGCAGGAATTCACCGCCACGGGCGACCAGTTGAGGTCCGTAACCGTGAAATTCACGGTACCCAAGGAAACCTTGCAAGAACTCGCCGGGTCTGACCCGAGCGCAGAATTCAAGTTGGTGGCCTATGAATACCTGGCTTTGGACAGCGACACCGATATTGTCAACAAGGAAGCCACTTCGGAGATTGAAGCGGTGGGCTTCAAGACCGGTAAGACTTGGGCTGCGACTCACGCAGATCCCAACGATGCTGGTCAGACCGTCACCGTGGTGAAGGCTCCCAAGATTGGAACCACCCTCAAGTACGGCCAGTCCAAGACGGTGTGGGTAGCTGACAAGGTCGAACTGACCGATACGGTGGAATACTTCAACTTGCAGCCCAAGACCAAGTACACCCTGAGTGGCAACTTGATGGGCGGAACTAGTGCCGAGAGTTTGTCTGACACGGGAGTGAAAGCCACTACCGAATTCACTACCCCGGCTGCTGCTAACGGTGCCCAGACGGTTTCTGGTACGGCCGTGGTGAAGTTCACTGTGCCGCGCGAAGTACTCGAACGTAACGAGAAACTCGTGGCCTACGAGTACCTCACGATTGACGGCAACCCGGTGGCTTCCCACGAAGACCCGAAGGATGAAAACCAGACGGTTACGTCCAAGAAGCCTGGAGTGGGCACCTACGCTACGGTAGACAAGCTCAAGGCCTTCGACGTGACCGATGGCAAGAAGGATGCCTTCACCATCAAGGACACCGTGCGTCTTTACAATGTCGAGGAAGGCAAGACCTACGCGATTGCCGGCCAACTCTACGAACAAAGCGTTGCCGGGGACGAAGGTAGCGCCTTGGCTAAGGCTGCCACGACTGTCAAGGTCACGGCTTCGATGGCTAAACCTGCCACCGAAGTAGAGAAGACCAAGTACGGCGAGGATGTCAAGGTTTACGAAACCGAGATGGATCTGACCGTGAAGCGTGAAGACTTGACGAAGAACCAGGTGGTAAAGGACGATATAGCGTTGGTTGTTTACGAACAACTCTGGGCGGAAGGCACCTACGAAAAGGTAAACGATACTGAAGTTACCCCGAAGGGCAAGTCTGAACCAGTAGCGAAGCACAATGACCCGCAGTCCTCTTCGCAGTCAATCACTGCCGAGCCGCAATTCGGTTCTTTGAAGTTGACCAAGACTGTAACTGGCTGGGAGGATGCCTTCGCCAAGGTGGCACGCCCCGAGGCTAGCTACAAGTTCACTGTCAAGTGTGTTCAAAAGGGCAGCGTCGATGAGTTCACCTTAAAGGAAGGTGAAGAAAAGACGGTAGAGGGCATTCCGCTGGGTGACACCTGTACCATTAGCGAGGATGTCCAAGGTGCGGTGAACCAGGCAGGCCTGAAAGATACTGTGAAGTTCACTGCGGTCAACGGTGTTACTGTTGATTCCCAGGTGAATGGTGAGGCTGTCGTCAAGATTGGTGGCACCGCTAATGGCAGTGATACGGTGGCGAATGTCGAAGTAACCGCAGAAAACTCGTTTAGCTACGACCCAGTTATCACCACTAACACCATCAGCCAGTTCGGCAAGGTGCTCGAAAATGGTGGGGTGCTCACCGACACCGTAACCTACAAGCAAATGCCTGCGGGTAACTACGTGCTGCACACCTACTTTGTCGAGATGGTCAAGGACGAGGCCACTGGTAAGACAGTAGCCAAGAAGATTGACTACGTGCCTTCCTACGTCACGGAACAAACCGTGAAAGCGGATGCCACCACCCCCGAAAATGGGTACAACGGTACCTGGACGGTGAGTGTCGATATCCCGGATACCTTGCATGAGGTCGGCAAGAAGGTTGTCGTGTGGCAAGACGTTTACGTCGCACCGCAGACAGCGGATATGACCAAGTTCAAGGATGGTCTGAATAAACTGTCGGCCGGAGAAACCTCTAAGGTCGCGAAACTGGTGGTGTCTCACCATGAAACTAGCGAACAGCAGGGTGACGGCTACCAGTGGTTCAAGGTTTCCTCTAACTACGGCTCTTTCCAGGTCGAAAAGACCGTGGAGAATGGTGCCGGTTTGAGCGAGAATGTCTCGAGGCAACTGCCCAAGACCTTCAAGTTCGAATACGAGGCAAAACTACCCGCCGGAGCTTTGCTCAAGCCTGGCACTCAACCGAAAGGTGAGTTCACCTTGACGGTGGATTCGAGCAATCCGGCTCTTGCAAAGAGCCCCGTATTCGAGGGCTTCCCTGTGGGCACCGAGGTGGCCATCACCGAAACCGGTGTGGAGGGTACGATGCCGACTGGTGCCACCATGAGCACCACCTGGGCGACTGCCGACGGTAAGGCGAAAACCAAGGCTTGGAGCAGTGACCGTAAGAGCGACAAGGTGACTGTCAAGATTCAGCCACGTGGTTTGCTGCAAGTGAAGGCTACTAACCACTTCGAGAGCACGTATCCTAAACTGGCTACTTTGGCTACCACTGTGGACGGCGCCAAGATGCTCAAACCTAGCGAGGCCACCCCGGTTCTCGATACCGTGACCTATTCCGGTCTGGTAGCGGATCGCGAATACTGGTTGCTGACGCAACTGGTCTACACCGACGATTCCACCCCGGTACTGGGTGCTGACGGCCAGCCGCTGGCGCGCTGGACCAAGGTTAGTGCCGGTAAAGATGGCCAGGGCACCTGGGTAGTTGACAGAGAAAACCCGCTGGTGGTTCCTGAAACCACGGATTCGCAGCGTGACCTGGTGTTCTTTGAAAGCCTCTTTGAGGTTCCGAACACGCCCGGTGATGCTGGCACCAAGCCACCAGATCCCACAGATCCCAGCAACCCGCCGATAGTGGAGCACAAAGATCCCAAGGATCCCAAGCAGGTAGTTTCGAGCCGACCCAAACTGGAAATGCAGACTGTCGCCACCATAGGTGCGGATGTCAAGACCATCAAGACTGGCGAGGCAGTGAAGATTACCGATACCGTTTCCTACAACGGCTTGAAGGCCGGCGGAGTCTACACTCTGGTAGGCAAACTGGTTAGAAAGACCGACGGCGAGGATGTGTCCACCCCGGTTACCAAGACAGGATTGGTTGCGGATGCCTCGGGTTCTGGCAAGTGGACAATGGACATTCCGTTGACCGCTGAACAGACTAAGAATCTGAAGCAGGGCGATGAACTGGTGGTCTTTGAAAAGGCCTATCTCGGTAAAATGGAAGATGCTGCTAGCAACCCCAACCTGAAGCCGATACTGGCTCACGAGGATTTCAAGGATGCTGGCCAGACCGTCACCGTAGTAGAGACGCCGGATACCCCGCCGACCACCCCGCCGGATACCCCGCCGTACACCACGCCTCCGGTAAGTCCGTCGACCACGACTCCGCCGACGACTCCGCCGATTCCGCCGGTGAGCCCGTCCGCGACCACTCCGCCGACGACTCCGCCGCCGCCGGCTCCGCCGGTAGCCCCGGCCACAACCATCCCGCCGGCTCAGGCCAAGATGCCGCCGACACTGGCACGAACCGGTGCTCAGGCTGCACTAGTAGGCATGCTGTCCCTGGCGATGATTGCCGCCGGTGGCGCCATCGGGTTGCTTGCAGCCCGGCGCAAGCGGGAAACAACAGAATAACCTTCGGCACTAGGCCGTAAGTCAAGGAGCCGGCTCAGCATTCGCTGAGCCGGCTCCTTAGTTATGCGCAAAACCTAGAAACCAAGCAGGCTATAAATCGTGTGATAGTTGAAGTGATAGAACAACCAGCTCGCGCCCAAAAGCAACAACACAAAACCTGCGTAAAACAAAACATCGTACATGCGGTCGCGGGTCGTAATCACCCGGTGTAAGACGACGGCTTTAGGGGGATTGGGGTTATCCGGGGTTGGCACCTCGTGAACGGGGATTTCAACCAAAGTGGCGTGACGCAACCGCCACGCCGTGAACCCACCAATCGCCAGTCCGGCCGCTAGCCCCCCCAGGTGTGCCACCCACGCCACGTTAGGCAAAACGAAACCGATAACGAAGTTGATACCAATCAAGGCGGCCATCTCGGTGTACGGCAGGCGCAGCATCCGCTGAATCGCCAACATTATCCCGAAAAAACCGAATACCGCCCCTGAGGCGCCCACTGTGAAAGTCAACCAGGCCTGGAGATTCAGCAAAGCCGTCAGGCAACACGCCAACGAAGCTGCCAGCGCGCAAATCACAAAGGACAAAAGCAGTTTCGTATGCCCCATGATGGGTTCCAAGGCGCGACCCACCACCCACAAGGCCCAACAGTTAAAACCAAGGTGGAAAGGCATCGGGATAGAATGCAAGAAAGCTGCCGACAAAAACCGCCACGGTTCAAACAAAGCCGCCGCCGGCATGAAAGCAAAGTCGCGAATTAGCGTCGGAAACAACAGCGTCGCGACCCAAATCACCAACATGGCAAGGCAAAGCCCCCAGGTCACAAAGGATTTTGGGGGCTTTGGGGCTCGAGTATTCTCGGAATAGGACTCGGATTCACTCAAGGTTTACTCGACAATCTCGATGGTTTCAATCATCACGTCTTCCAGCGGGCGATCCGTACGATCCGTGGCGGTGGTGGCAATCTTGTCCACCACCACGCGAGAAGCGTCGTCCGTGACCCGTCCGAAGATGGTGTGTTTACCATTCAACCAGGTGGTGGGAGCCACCGTGATGAAGAACTGGGAACCGTTAGTGCCCTGGCCGCCGCGAGTGCCTGCATTGGCCATCGCCAACAGGTACGGCTCGGTGAAGGCAAGGTTCGGGTCGATTTCATCGTCAAAGACATAACCCGGGCCGCCGGTGCCGGTGCCCAGCGGGTCGCCGCCTTGAATCATGAAACCGTCAATAACCCGGTGAAACACCGTCCCGTTGTATAGCGGGTCGGTTGAAACCTCGCCGGTTAACGGATGCGTCCACTGGCGCTGGCCGCTGGCGAGTTCCACGAAGTTCTTTACCGTTACCGGTGCGGATTGGGGATAGAGTTCGAGGTGGATGTCACCTTCTGAAGTGTGCAATATAGCTTCCATGGACTAATCTTTTCATGCCCCCGCCCCCCGGCGCAACGCTATGGGGCGGGAAATGTGTCGAAAACCTGGAATCCCGACAAGCCTGGACAAGCGCGTTGCTGAATCTGAATACAAAACAACGGTGTATCGGTGGCAAGTTTGCCAAAAAAGGTGCAAAATAGAGACAGCTGCACCCGCTGAGTCAATGACTCGGCTTGAGCATGGTTGGGATTTTAGGTTTGAAAATGTCTGGAACCCAGAACCCATATTGGAAAGGATATTGATGTTGGATAATTTCGCGAAATGCCTGGACATGGACTGTGTGAAGCGGGTTTCTGGCGACGTGGCGCAAAACGCTGCGGGCACGGTGGTGTTGGCTCGTGATGCGGTCGAGGAATTCTCTGCTAGAATGAAACGAGACCTGCTGCCGCGAGCCCAAGCGGCGCAAAACGCCGTAACCAAGGCGGTTACCGGTGAAGGTTCCCTGAAAAGTAAAGTTATGAAAGCGAGTGATGGTGTCATGACAGCGTTGAATCCACCGAAGAAAAAGTGTCCAATCGGCCACCCTTGGCTGTTGACTGTTGTGGTGGCTGGCGCCGCTGCGGTCATCGGTTTTGTGTTGTGGAGCCGGTCGCGTCCGGTTGAAGACCCCTGGGCCGAGGAATCTTGGGAAGATATTGACGACGACGACCTGGTGGTGGTTACGGATTACGGCGAGGAAGGCGAAGATAAATAGCCGCTGCGCCGTGCCGGCGTGTCGGGGCGGCGATTCGCTGCCGCGCGTGTGATTTAAAACTTCTGGGAGACTGGTTGGCGAGCCAGTCTCCCTTTGGTTTAGCTTTTCGGTATTCTGCCGGTTACCCTGTTTTCGAGTTTTGCGCCCGGTTCGTTTTGCTAGGTCGCGGATGGTAGCTGCCCGTCGGTGTCCCCTGGGTCACCGTTCATGAGTTGCGGGTCTTATTTCCACCACATCAGCATAATGAAACCGACCATAATAACCCCGAATCCCACGGCGAGGTTCCATTGCCCGATACCCAAGAGATTGTAGCCGCCAAATCCCAAGGCCAGGGCATAGAAAACCACGATCCACAGCAGCCCCAGCAGCATAATCGTTACCGCCAGCGGCGCATACCACCGTGGCGAGCGCTTGATATCCTCGGTCCACGAGGGGCGCAGTTCACTGTCGGACTGGACTTTTTTCGCGTCGCGCTTGCGTTTCTTTGATTCAGGCACAGTTTCCCCTATCAAGTAAAAGACATTTTAAATCTAACTTCTATGATATCTTTTCGTCGCGTTACGCGGAAATTGGTAAAATTGAAGTGTCTAATTTTTTCTTGGTGGGAGAGTGGGTTTATGTCTGGGGATGCGATGCCGGGAGGTTCTGGTTCGGCGCCTGAAGGCTTAGGGTTTGTAAGTTCGGTGCCCGGAAGCTCAATTCCTGGAAACTCTGCGCCGCCTCGAATCTCGCGTCGGCAGCGCCGCGAAATGCGGGAACAAGCGGGTTCGACGGGGGTTGGGTCGCCGCTGGTAGCCGGTTCGGTGGCCGCTTCGAACTCGGTTCATGAGGTGCCAGCACCTCATGAACCCCAAGCACCTCATGAACCCCACCTCACCCCAGCATTCCCCACCAAAGTAGAATCCGAACCGGACTGGGACACTCTGATGGGTGAAAAACCCAATAAGGCGACCAGTCCGGTGGCGGCGAATTCCCCGCATCGGAAACGGAAAACCTCTGTCTCTGTGCTGGTCATGTCGGGGGTGGGACAAACGATGTTGACTGCCGGGGTGGTGCTGGCCTTGTTTGTGGTGTGGCAGCTCTATGTCACTACCTGGCAGGTGCAGGGGGCGAGAGCCGCAGCGGTGGAATCTTTCACGAAATCGGGGGTGCAAGAGGCTACTAAAACCACCGAGGAACAGCGGTTTGACCCGCCTCCGCCGGTGACGATTCCGCCCTTTGGTCAGACCTTCGGTACTTTGCATGTGCCGCGTTGGGACGCAATGGTAATCCCTATTATGGAGGGCACCACCAGTGCCGTTTTGGACACGGGATATGCTGGGCATTATCAGGAAACTCAAGGGCCGGGAGAAGTAGGCAACTTTGCCCTGGCGGCACACCGGCGTTCGTATGGCAACTCGTTTCGCCGCGTAGAGGAACTGCAGGTTGGGGATCCGCTGGTGGTGGAAACTGCCCAGGCGTGGCTGGTCTACCAGGTGTCTTCTACCGAAGTGGTGTTACCCACCCAGGGCGAGGTCATCCACCCGGTGCCCCACAAGCCTAAGGATACGGTGCCTACTGAGCGACTGATGACCTTGACGACCTGTCACCCGGAATATGGGAGTACCGAGCGTTTTATTGTGTATTCCAAACTGTCGTATTGGGTGCCGCGTTCTGCGGGGCGTCCGGTGGCTTTGCAGGGCATCGCGGCAATGCAGTCGGTGGGTGGCGCTGGCGGGGCGACGGGGGATGCGTCAGCGGGTACCCCGGCGGGTACTCCGGCGGGTACTCCGGCGGGTACTCCGGCGCAATAGGGGGGTTGCTCAATGTATGCCTGGATTTTTTCGATTCTGCCCGGACCTAAGTGGTTACGGATTTTGGAAGTTATGATTGTGATATTGGCGGTGGTGGCGGCGCTGTTCCAGTGGGGTTTCCCCTGGGCGGTCGAGACCTTCCACCTCGGTGAAAACACCGTGAACTAGGAGGAATGCAGTGAAAGTAATGGTGGTTGGTGGAGCCGGTTATATTGGCGCTCACGTAGTGCGATTGTTGGAAACACGCGGGGATGAAATTGTCGTGGTTGACGATTTATCCTACGGTTCACCCGAGCGTATTGGGGGGGCGGAACTGGTGAAGTTGGACTGCGCCGATGCCTCGCGTTACCCGCAGCTATTGGCGGCCATGCGTGGGGTAGATGCCGTAATCCATTTTGCCGCCCGTAAACAGGTCGGTGAATCGGTTCAGAAGCCGGCCTGGTACTACCAGCAAAACATTGGCGGGCTGGCTTTGGTGCTGCAAGCCATGGGGGAGGCCGGGGTTGGCAAGATGATTTTCTCTTCCTCGGCGGCGGTCTATGGGATGCCCGACACGGAAATCGTGCCCGAAGATATTGAAAAACGCCCTATTAATCCCTATGGAGAAACGAAGCTGTTTGGGGAAACCATGATGGCGGCCTGTCAACGCGCCTTTGGACTGCGTTGGATTGGGTTGCGGTATTTTAATGTTGCTGGCGCGGGGGCATCGGATTTGGGTGATCCCGCGATTTTGAACCTGATTCCGATGGTGTTTGAGCGTATTGTGGCGGGGGAAAATCCGCTGATTTTTGGGGATGATTACCCTACCCCGGACGGAACCTGTGTGCGTGACTATGTGCATGTTCAGGATTTAGCTCAGGCGCACCTCGAGGCCTTGGACTATATGAGCCGTGCCGAAGCCGCTGGTCAGGATTTGGAATACCATGTGTTCAACGTGGGGACTTCTACCGGTTATTCCGTGAAAGAAGTGGTTGACGTGGTTGCTAAGGTGACGGGGATTGATTTCACTCCAGAGGTTTGTGCGCGTCGTGCCGGGGATCCCCCGCGTTTGATTGCGGATTCCACGCGGATTCGCCAGATTATGGGTTTTGAGCCGCGCTATGACCTGGAACAGATCGTGCGTTCCGCCTGGGAGGCTTGGCAGGTAAAGCCAGGGCGGCACTAAAGTCTTGATGGACAACACGGTGGTGCGCCGACGCTGGATTCTGACTGGTATCGTTCAGGGGGTGGGTTTTCGTCCTCACGTTGCCCGAGTGGCTTCGCGTTTTGGGGCGGGGTTGACTGGATTTTGCGGCAATGATTCCCTTTCGGTTTTCATCGAGGCTCAGGGCGAGTTGTCGGTTTTGAGGGCTTTTATCGCGGCGGTGGTTGGTGAGGCACCTCCTTTGTCTTATGTCATGAGGTGCCAGGAAACTACGATTGACGTGGTTGACTCGGAAAACGAGTTTCGGATTGTGGCCTCTCGTGGGGGCGTGGGGGCACGCACCTTGATACCCCCGGATGTGTCCTTGTGTGCCGCTTGCTTAGCGGATATTCGCGACCCCGGGAACCGGCGTTACGGCTATGCCTTTACCACCTGTACTAACTGTGGGCCGCGACTGTCGATTATCGAGGACTTGCCCTATGACCGCCCTCAAACCACCATGCGGGATTTCCCATTGTGTGCCGCTTGTGCGGCTGAATACCGCGACCCTGGCGATCGACGTTTTCATGCCCAGCCGATTTCCTGTTATGACTGTGGCCCGCACCTGTGGCTGGTCGCTGCGTCGGAGCTGCCCACCGGTCTAGCAGACCCCTTTTCTAGCCAAGACTTAGGTGTTGACCTGGTTGACGGGTCTCGGGGTGGTCGCAGTCCGGCGGAACAGGATGCGGTACTGGACGCGGCAGCAGCGGATTTGAGGTCGGGCAAGATTGTGGCGGTCAAAGGCTTGGGAGGTTTTCACCTCTTGGTGGATGCCACTAATGAAACCGCTGTGTCGCGATTGCGACGGCGTAAACACCGTGACGGTAAACCCCTGGCGGTGATGGTGGCGGATTTCGCGGCGGCTAGAGCGCTGGTGGATATTGATACCCCGGAAAACCCGATAGCACAACTATTACTTTCTCCTGCCCACCCCATAGTTCTGGCTGTGCGTCACGGAGCGGCCATTGCTCCCTCGGTAGCACCCGGGTTGGACAACCTGGGAGTGATGCTGGCCTACACCCCGTTGCACTTGCTGCTCTTAGAACGGGTGGGACGACCAGTAGTAGCGACTTCGGGGAATCTGTCTAGCGAGCCCCTGTGTTACACGAATGCGGATGCCTTACGTCGCCTGGGAAGTATCGCCGATACTTTTTTGCTGCACAACCGGGGCATTGCCGTGCCGGTAGAAGACTCGGTGATTATGGCCGCGCCGCTCACCTTACCTAGTTCCCTAAGTCTAAAGACAGCTTTTTTGCCGGTGCGTCGGTCTCGCGGCTACGTGCCGCTGCCTTTCCCCCTGCCCGAAAAACCATCGCGAGACCCCGCGTCACAACCATGCATAAGCGTCAATCAGGTCAATCCAGTAATATTGGGAGTAGGCGGTGAATTGAAGAATACTTTTACCTTAGTTAGGGATGGATTGGCTTTCACTTCGGCTCATCTGGGGGATATGGGTTCGCTGGCGTCGCAGTTGGCTTATGAAAAAGCTATCGGACAGTTAACCAAGATTCACCGCGAGCATCCCACCATTGTGATTCGTGACTTGCATCCGAACTATGCCACCACTGCCTGGGCAGAGCGCTACGTGGCATCAGCTCGGGATTCTGGCCGGACGCTACGGCTGCTAGCTTTGCAACATCACCGGGCACATGCCCTGTCGCTCTTGGCTGAAACCCGCGTCCCCCACGCTATTGTGATAGCCGTGGATGGCACCGGCTACGGTGATGACGCGAAAATCTGGGGCTCTGAAGTGTTCTTGGTGGATACGTCCAGGGTGGCGGCGCAAGGCGAAGCGGGCGTGCCGCGTCTGGCTCATCTGCCGTATTTCCCCTTACCGGGTGCGGACTTGGCGGTGCGTGAACCGTGGCGTCAAGCGGTGGCACTGTTGCGCTCCCTGGGGCTTTCCGCCACCGGTTTACCTCTGGAGTCACGCTGGTGCAGCCCCCTTGGCCAGACGGTGTTATCCCAGGTGGATTCCGGTTCCAGCCCCTGGTCTTGCGCTTTGGGACGTTACTTTGATGCGGTGGCGGCATTGCTGGGGCTGTGCGAGATTTCAAGTCACGAGGCCGCCGCCCCAGTCGCAGTACAAACCGCTGCGAGGCGTTGGCAGGCGGAAAACCCCCGTGCCGCCGCGCAGATTGTTCACCGCTACCTATTCCAGCTCGGTACCACCTCGAGTGATGGCCCGGTAGTGGCGCAATGGACGGCTTCCCCGCCGCCCCAAACCGGAGTCAGCTGCGACGCGGCTGCTTCCCAGTCGGGAATTGGGACTGTACCCCCCGCTGCTCGGGAACTGCCGATGGCGGGAATTATCACCGAGCTGGTAGCGGGGATAAAGGCCGGAATATGCCCGGGGGAACTGGCGTTTCGGTTTCATGTGGTGGTGGCAAAACTCTTTGCCACCACCACATGTGCGCTGGCTGCAGAATATGAGTGCGCTGCCGCCGGTATCACCGGCGGCAGCGCACTCAATTCTCTATTAACCGAGCTTATAGGTGCAGCTGTCAAAGAACATGGGTTGACCTGGTTGACACATCAGCGCATCCCTGCCAATGATGGGGGGCTCTCGCTGGGTCAGGCCTTTTATGGCTGGCTGGTCACCATGTAGCCTAGCCGGTAATCTTGGCTCGCACCTCATGAACCCGACCCAAGGAACGGCGGCACACGCTATTTGTGACCACCGAATTTCGCGATGGTGACCAAGCGCAAAATCCGCCAGTTAAAACCCGCAAAAGCGAATAGCTGCAGGAGTGGATTTTGCCGACGTCGCAGAGTCGCCGGGGAAGGATTCGGCGCATTGGCGATGCGTTCATTGGTTTCGGGACTCATCTGTTCTATAGTCCAAGTCTCTTCATTCATAAAGCTTTCCTTTCGTTAAGCGTTGAGTTCATTGTCAGTCATCAAAATGTCAATTTATAGTCAACCACGTCAATTACTTAGAGGAAGCGTAACCGGCTTGAAAAATCAGCTAAGATTCGTCAACTAGGTCAAGCGTTTCCATCGTTTTGAACGTAAATCACGTCAAATCCTTATCTCTGTTATTCCGGAATAATCCACCAGAAAGGCTTCCACTTAGCTTTGTAGATAAACCCGAAGTGCAACAGCAATTTTGTCCAGTGTCCAAACAGTCCGATTTTCCCAAAACTCAAGCGGGGATGTCGCCCTGCATTATCTGGATACTTTTCCTGGTTAGGTACAATCGGGAACATCACCATGGCAGCTGCTGATCCGTTCTTCAGCCCGGTACCAGTGGAAGCCACACAGGCCGCCCCCAGCACCGCCATCGAGGCTTCGTGCAGGGGAGCGTTAGAGCCTTTCTTGATTAAGTCCACAATAGACATAGCTACTTCCTTGCCGATGCTGCCTGAAGGCATCCCGGTTCGCGGGGGAGCCGGAGAGATATTCGTTCCATTGGGGGTCTGATGCGGCTTGGAGATCCCGTGCGGAGGAGCAAAGGCAATCCCGATGGCAAAAATATTGCGATACAGCGGGGACTGGTAGGTTGAAGGCCAATCCTTATGTGACCATTCCTCGTAGGGTTTTGAGGCGTAATTCCCATCCACCTTCATGAACCCCGCTGCGTTGAACATCTCCGGGATAGGGGCACCGTCCGGTTTCCTAGCCTCTAGCGGAACCCCGGTAAATGGCGGCAGCAGCATGGCAAAGTCGAAATTTAACTCATGCATATTCCCATCGTAATCTTCCCAGGTCAGCGAGTTCTTTCGCACCTCGCGCACCCCGGCTCCGGTAATAGCCTTTACCTGACGTTCCCGGAAAAGCGACTCGGTCCACAGCTGCGAATCGGTGCTATAACCATTTTCCCGAAATCGCATTCCATGCATCCCGAAGTCACCCAGTTTTTCTTCGTTCGTCAGGTAAACCAACTCCACCTGGTCGCGTACTCCGGCCTGGCGCAAATCGAATTCCGTGTTGAAACAATACTCGAAAGCCGCGCCCTGACAGGTACAAGACCCATTGCCGGTACCAATTACGATTCGCTTGTGCCCCCCAGCCTTCAACTCGGCCACGAGTTCTTGGAAGGCCGCGCCGGCCTGTTGGGCGTGGTCGGGGGTACACACTGAATACGTATTTCCGGCATCTGGTCCCAACCCAGGGGTGGCGGCGAAATTCAACTTCGGGCCGGTGGCATTAATCAAGTAATCATAGTGGACAAAGGCGCGTCGCCCCTGGTTTTTCCCCGCAGTGAACTCGATTTCTACCTGGGGTTTGGTGTCATTATCTCGGCCTTCTGGGTAGATAATCTTGGCGGCGGCCTGGTGAAAAATTACCCCTTTACGTCGATAAATCGGAGCCAGGGGGAACACCACTTTTTCTTTATCCATTTTCCCGGTTCCAACCCAAATATTAGAGGGAACCCAGTTCCAGTTGGCGCGTGGTGAAATCACGACAATCTCGTGTTCTCGTCGGGACAGCTTGCGGCGCAAATGCATGGCAGCCGTATGACCCGAGATGCCGGCACCCAGTACAACAATCCTTGCCATTGATGTTTTCCTTACTTATCGTCTTCGACTGTTGGGTTGGCAGCCACCGGGTTCGTTCCGGAAACTCCCCGTTAGTTTAGCGCGTCATAACGCGGAAAAGTCTGGTTTTTCGGGGGTAACCTTAGGCAACTCAGCGGCTCCGGTGACTATTGTAGCTTAAAATGGCTGTGAATTTCTCTGTCCTGAAACCCGAACTGGTTTAGAATTACCTCAGTCCCGTAATATTCTAAGGAGAATCCATGTCACAACCTCCCGCTTCCTCTTCTTCCCACGTATTTACCACCGGTGCTACCTGGAGGGCGATTGGTTTTGAAATGACCTCCGAGGCTCGCGCCGACGAGGTCTTGGCGCAGGCCTCCGATAAATGTACCCCGGTAGCTGGCGACATGAAGAATGGAGTTTTTATTTCAAAAGACCGCAGTGGAGCGGCTTTAGTGTTTGACGTGGTTGACGAAAAGATTCAAGATATTCACGAGGATTTCGCGGCGACCACCACCGTCGCGGCGCGGTGGGTAGAGATGCCCGACCGCTTCGCGTTAGCTGATTTTCGCGATGCCAACGGCCAGACAGTGGGGCAAGCCTGCGTGGCTTTGCGTGCCGGGCTGGAAAACCAGCCGGGCCGCGGGGGTCAGGGCGAGCTGGCCGTAGCCGCCTTGGCGCAGCGCGTCGAACTCTACGAGGGGGCACGTAGCTATGCGAATTCCGAAACTGCCCGAATCTTTGCCTCGGCTCACGTGGCGCCTCATGAACCCGCCACCCCCGTAGCGCCTCATGAAAACGTCCCTACCCCACCGACCCCCACCGACCCCGCCGCTACCCTCCCGACCTTTATCTCCATGGGAGCCGTGTCAGTACTGTCACAAAAAGGCGCCCACGCCGGGGCAGTCTTGGCGGGGGAAATCGCGGCTGCCGAACTGCATTCCAACACTTTGACTGGCCAAAACTTCTGGGTAATCGAAGCCAATGTGGGCTTTCCCCTTACAATTTGTGTCGGCGAATCCGATATGCCCTCGCGTCCGCGTCCCAATCAGGTCATAGCCGGTGAATTCGTGATTGTAGCGGCCGATACGGTCCTCTCGGCGTAAAACGCTGTGTTTCGGCGCAAGTAACCCAATCCAGATTTTATTAAATAAGCAAATCCGCCTCCTAGATTTACTTATTTAAGAAATTTTTTGCCTATCTCTCTAGATTCCTTCTGGATTCCTTCTAGATTCCCTCCAACTTTTCTCCGATTTTCCCTCCAGATTTCCCCCCGCGTCGCCCTTCCAGTAAAATAGACCTTGATTCCCCGTGCGGCGATATCGTCTGAACCTCCCCAGGGCCGGAAGGCAGCAAGGATAAGGGCGCTCTTTCGGGTGTACGGGGAATCCTCTATTTTCGCTCCCGTCGGCTGCTCGTTGCGTGGGGGGCTCGAGGCTGGCGGTGCCTCCCGCTGCATGAGGTGCCAGCTAATATCCCGAGTTTCCCTTGCAATCCCAGCCTTTCCTAGGGGATGCGGCAAAGCGTAATTTTTGGCCTAGCCCCTCGCGCTAAAGTAGAGACATGATGACTGCCCTGTATCGACGCTATCGCCCCGACACTTTCGCCGAGGTCATCGGCCAAGACCACGTTACCAAGGCGCTAGAAGCCTCGCTGGCCAATGGCCGCATCAACCACGCTTATCTATTTTCCGGGCCGCGTGGTTGTGGGAAAACCACTTCGGCGCGCATCATGGCGCGCTGTTTGAACTGTGCCGAGGGACCCACCCCGACTCCGTGTGGGAAATGCGATTCCTGCCGGGATTTAGCCACCGGGGGGTCAGGTTCTCTCGACGTGGTAGAGATTGACGCGGCTTCTAACGGGGGCGTGGATGATGCCCGAGAATTGCGTGAACGCGCGACATTTGCGCCGGTTCGTGACCGTTTCAAAATTTTCATCCTTGACGAAGCACACATGGTCACCGCTGCGGGTTTCAATGCCTTACTGAAACTGGTAGAGGAACCCCCGGAGCACATTAAATTCATCTTTGCCACCACGGATCCGGACAAGGTCATCGGCACGATTCGTTCCCGCACTCACCACTATCCTTTCCGCCTCGTTGCCCCCGAGATTCTGCGCGATTATCTGGCGGATTTGTGTCACCGCGAGGGGGTGACGGTAGAGGATGGCGTGCTGGGTCTTGCGGTGCGAGCCGGTGGGGGTTCAGTGCGTGATTCCCTGTCGATTCTCGACCAGTTGATGGCGGGGGAAGCCGAGCCAATCTTGCACTATGACCGAGCGGTGGCTCTGTTGGGGTACACGGATTCGGGTCTATTGCAAGGATTGGTGGATGCCCTGGTTGACGGTTGTGGGGCGGATGCTTACGGGGTGGTTGACCGCATGATTCAAACCGGACACGATCCGCGTCGCTTTGTGGAAGATCTCTTGCAATACCTGCGCAATTTAGTGATTTTGCGGTTGGCGGGGGTGGGTGGCGAAGCGGTTTTGGGTGATATTCCGGCCGTCCAGCTCTCGGCCATGCGGGCTCAGGTAGCGGCGCGTCCCCCGCGCACTTGGACCCGGGCAGCCGAACAAGTCAATGCGGGTTTGAGTGAAATGGGTGGGGCTTCTTCGCCGCGTTTGTCCCTGGAGTTGCTGGTGGCGCAGTTACTGCTGGAGTTCGGCGTGGAGGTTGGGGAACCGGCCGTCTCGCTCGGCGTGTCTGGGGGTGCCGTGTCCGCACCGGCACCGGCTGTTCCGGTATCGTCTGTCTCCACACCGGCTGTTTCGGCCGCAGCCTCGTCTGCCGGGTTTCCTGCGGTTCCCGCCCCGGCTGCCCCTACGGCTGTTTCGCAACAGTCCGCTGCACCGGTTTCGTCCGCTGCGCCAATTCCGGTGCCTGCCGCTGTTTCTCCCAGGGTTCATGAGGTGCCAGCTCCGTTCCCGCAAGAATCACAACCAGAGCCGGTCTGGGAATTTAAACCCACGCCTTGGGGAATTTCGGGCGAAGCGGTTTCGGGTAAAACCACTTTGAAACCCGCAAAAGCTGCCCTGGAATCCGCCATGCCAGCCTCATCCGACAACTACGAGGCAATCCGATCCCGGTGGGGCGAGATTATGGATGTTTTAAAAGCCCATCACTCCGCTACCGAAAGCTTGCTGTCCACTCACGGCCAGCTGCAAGGAATGCGGGGCAATACCGTCGAAATAGCCTTCCAAAACCAAGGGATGTTGCGAGCCTTTGGGGAACGCCACGTTAGTGCTTTGGCTGGGGTTATTACCCAGGTAACCGGCCAAAACGTAGTGGTAACCGGGGTGGTGGCTGGTTTTGGGGCTCCCAGTTCGCCGTCAACCGCACCCCAATCTGTATCTCGGTTGCCCGCCCCACCGGATTCCGAGTCGCTTCCCCCGGAACCGGACTATCCCCCGGAACCGGATTGTGAACCTGAACTGCCGCTCGTTGCGGAGCCCAGCCCGGAGCCCGAGCCAGCACCTCATGAACCCGAACCCAAATCGGCACCAAAACTTGCCTCAATCCAGGAAGCGGAGCGGGCACCTCATGCACCCGAACCAGCCCCGAAACCGGTGGCAGCCCCGAAACCGGAACCCAAAACCTCACCGGTGAAATCCGGAACTAAACCTTTGCAACTCACTGCCCCCGCCGCTGAGATGCTCCCGGGAATCGAGACGGCTCAGGCCGTCTTGGGCGGAAAAATTCTCGACGGGAGTAACAAATCCCGATGAGCCAGATTTTCACCGATGCCCTGCAAAACCTGATTGATGCGCTGGGGAAAATGCCCGGAGTGGGACCGAAATCAGCCCAACGCATCGCGTTTTGGGTACTGCAAACCGACCCGGAAAACATCAAAAACCTGGCGGCGACGCTCCAAACCGCGAAAGACACGATTCGGTTTTGTGAAACCTGTGGGAATATCACCGAAAACCCGGTCTGCCAGATTTGTGTCGACCCTCGACGCGACCGCTCGCTCATCTGTGTGGTAGAGGAAGCCAAGGATATTGCGTCCCTGGAAAAAACCCGCTCCTACCGGGGGCTTTACCATGTGCTGGGCGGGGCAATCGACCCTATAAACGGTATTGGACCCGACCAGTTGCGCATCAAATCCCTGATGGAGCGCCTGCAAGATGCCGAGGTCAAAGAAGTCATCATCGCCACCAACCCAAATGTGGAAGGGGAAGCCACCGCTACGTATCTGTCTCGGTTGCTGGCGACGCTCCAGATTCCGGCCTCACGCTTGGCCAGCGGGCTTCCGGTGGGCAGCGACTTGGAATACGCCGATGAAGTGACTCTGAGCCGCGCTCTGGAAGGAAGACACAGCTTGGAATAATCACGAAATTACTGTTTTTTGTTGAAAACACGATAGATTAACCCTGTTGCTCGCAAATATGGCTTCGGCTCCGCGCATTCTTGATGGAAATTATCGGGATTTTCGGAATCGGTGGTGGGAGATATTAGCGGGAAGCCCAGAAACACCTTCAAAGGAGGTTTTGATGGCTCTGGTAGTGCAGAAATACGGTGGATCTTCCGTTGCCGACGCGGAAGCGATTAAACGTGTGGCCAAACGCATCGTGGAAACCAAGCGACACGGCCACAACGTGGTTGTCGTGGTCTCCGCTATGGGGGACACCACCGATGACCTGCTCGACTTGGCAGCCCAGGTCACGGCTCACGCCCCAGAGCGCGAAATGGATATGCTGCTGTCGGCGGGCGAGAGAATCTCGATGTCATTGCTGGCCATGGCGGTAAATGAACTGGGGGAAACCGCTCTGTCTTTCACCGGACAACAAGCGGGGGTGCACACTGACGACCACTTCGGCAAAGCCGCGATTGTTTCGATGATGCCCGAGCGCATCGCTCGTTCTATCAATGAGGGTAACGTCGCGATTGTGGCTGGCTTCCAAGGTGTGAACAAGCGCGACGATATCACCACGCTCGGCCGCGGGGGCTCGGATACCACTGCCGTGGCACTGGCCGCCAGTCTGCAGGCTGATGTGTGTGAAATTTATACCGACGTGGACGGTTTGTTTACTGCCGATCCGCGTATCGTCCCTACCGCACGGCGCATTCGCACCATCGACTTTGAATCCACCCTTGAAATGGCGGCTCATGGAGCCAAAATCTTGCACTTGCGCGCCGTGGAATTTGCGCGCCGCTACCGGGTGCCCCTGCATGTGCGCTCGTCTTTTTCCGAAAAAGATGGCACCTGGATTTCTAACACTACCGCTAATCCGGCACTCCAAGGCATTGTCCCTGAAAGTGCCCTAACCCACTACTGTCAGGAGGAAACCGTGGAAGGCCCAGTTATTTCCGGTATTGCCCACGACCGTTCACAAGACAAGCTCACTTTGGTGGGGGTGCCCGATAAACCGGGTTCCGCCGCGCATATCTTCGAGATTATCGCTGAAGCCGGGGCAAACATCGACATGATTGTGCAAAACGTGTCCACCGTGCAAAAGGGTGCTACCGACTTGACCATCACCATGCCACACGTGGACGCGAAGGCTACCCTAGTAGCTTTGGAAGCTGCTCAAAACGAAATCGGCTACGCCAAGATAGCGCACACCGGCAACGTGGGGAAGCTTTCGCTGATTGGCGCGGGGATGCGCACCAACCCGGGGGTTTCCGCGAAACTCTTTGGGGCGCTCTCGGCTGCCGGCATTAACATTGACATGATTTCCACCTCTGAAATCCGGCTTTCCGTCCTGGTGTCCCTCGACCAGCTCGACGATGCAGTACGGGCGGTACACACGGCTTTCGGTTTGGATTCCAGTGAAGTAGAAGCAGTAGTTTACGGAGGTACCGGACGATGAAACAGGACTTAACTTTAGCAGTGGTGGGCGCTACCGGCCAGGTTGGCCGGGTAATGCGCCGAATTCTCGCACAGCGAAACTTCCCGGCCACCCACTACCGGTTCTTTGCTTCGCCGCGCTCGGCTGGCACCGTGGTTTCTTTTCAGAACCAGGAAATCACGGTGGAAGATGTCGCCACCGCCGACCTCGCGGGGGTGGATATCGCGATTTTTTCAGCCGGGGCTGCGGCCTCTCGCGAATTCGCCCCAAAGTTTGCGGAACACGGGGCAGTGGTGGTGGACAATTCCTCGGCGTGGCGCAAAGACCCGGACTGTCCCCTCGTGGTGGCCGAAGTAAACCCCGGCGACCTCGCCAAACGCCCCAAAGGAATCATCGCCAACCCGAACTGTACCACGATGGCTGCGATGCCACCCTTGAAAGTCTTGCACGACTTGGCGGGGTTACGCCGCCTCACCGTGTCGTCCTACCAGGCGGTTTCCGGCTCTGGGCTTAAGGGAGTGCGAGAACTCGAAACTATGCTCGCAGCGGTGAAAGTGCCTCAGGATACTGACGCGCTGGTACACGATGGACACGCGGTGTCTTGGCCGAAACCGCAGGTATACGCCGCCCCGATTGCTTTCAACGTGGTGCCTTTGGCTGGCAGTTATGTCGACGATGGGTCGCTGGAAACCGACGAGGAACAAAAGCTGCGTAATGAATCACGCCGGATTTTGGGCATCCCGGACTTGTTGGTTTCTGGTACTTGCGTGCGGGTTCCCGTGTTGACTTCGCACACTCTCACGATTCACGCCGAATTTGCGCGCCCCCTCACCGTGGAGCAGGCAAAACAAGCGCTTTCGGGTGCCTCGGGAGTCAAGCTGCAAGACGTACCCACTCCGTTGGATGCGGCTGGAATCGACCCCAGCTTGGTGGGGCGAATCCGCCAAGACCAGGCCGTCCCGGATAACCGGGGGCTGATTATGGTGGTTTGTGGTGACAATCTGCGTAAAGGAGCCGCCTTGAACGCAGTTCAACTGGCGGAAATCGTTGCTGCGCAGCTTTATAAGGAAGACGATTAGTAATTCTATGATAACATTCAAAGTGGAGGGAGGATTCTGAAATGGCTGTTCAGGTCGTTACACAAGAGAACATGGCATCCGCTATGAGCGACAATGACATCGTAGTCTTGGAATTTTGGGCTTCTTGGTGTGCGCCGTGCCGGTTGTTTACTCCCGTGTACGAGCAAGCTTCCATCCGTAATCCCGATGTGTACTTCGGTACTGTCAACACCGAGGAACAAAAATCCCTGGTCAGCGCGGCGGGGATTGTTTCCATTCCGACCTTGATGATTTTCCGTCAATCTATATTGGTTTTCCGCGAGGCTGGCCTGCTGCAGGGCACCCAATTGGACGAGCTGCTCCACCAGGTACGCAATCTCGATATGGCTCAGGTTTCCGCTAATCGCGGGGTGGCCGCCTCTTAGTTTCGGGGGGTCTTAGCCGGGAAATTCCGGCAGTTTCGAACCGGTACCAAAGCGGCGCACCGCGTTCTTTCCGATTACAAATCCGTCTCCGTCTTTAGTATCCCAACACATCACCGAGTTGCCGGCTGGTGAATTTTTACAGGCAAATCGCCCGTTTTTGGCGGTTTCATTGGCCTGCAGTGTGGTTTCGGTCGGCATGTTTTGCGGGGGCACACAATCGGCTTGCAAAGTGTTCGACCCCGATAATACCAGTGTGTATCCCGTGTCGTTTTGTCGAGTTTCACAGTTGGTAGCTGCCTTAATGGTGTTCGCGTAGCACTGCACTTGTCCCGCCGCAAATACGCAGCGTACGTTTCCATCGGTGGTGGTGAAGCTGCCGGAGGTCTTGGCGTTATCTGCCGGTGCCAGAGGATTGGTGGGGGTTTGAGTGGGGGTGGCGCTGGGCGAAGCGCTGGCGGAGGTACTGGGCGATGCCGAGTTGGAAGCGGAGGATTTCGCGCTTGCCTCCGGGTCGGGAACGATTTTTTTGATGCTCTGGCCGGGAACTGCACCGGGAACTTCAATAGTTTTCACGGGACCGGTGTAGCCGGGGGGTAATTCGGTGACGGTAGCTGTTCCGCTAGCCGGAGCTTTCGTACCAGGGTGGCCGGTGGTGATGGGGGTGGGGCTGTCTACCGAAATATCGGCCGAGCTGCCGCGCTTCGAGCCGCCCATGTTGGTGATTATCACCCCGATGGTTATGGCCACGGCTATCAGTCCCAGCAAAGTCCACATCACGAGGAAACTGGTGCGGCGTCGTCTGGCGACTTCGGTACTCGACAGTGACCGGGCGGTGCCCTTGGAATCCAAGTCGGCTGTATCGGGTTTCGGAGCGGCGACGCGGGCGGACATAGCGCTGTCCGGGGGCGGCACTGGGGAAGTCACGGCGGCTGGGTGGGGACTAGACACCGCCGAGGGCTCCTCTTGGTAGTCTGCCTCGTATTCAGCGTTTTCGTTAAGTTCGTATTCCTCGTCGTAATCAACTTCATAGTCGAGGGGAACGTCGTCGGGTTCTACCTCGATAATTTGGTCGGTGATATCAATGTCGTCCACCGGGGTATCTTCCACTGGCGCCGACTGGGTGATTGGCGGATTGCTGTCAGGGTCTTTAGAATCTTCCTGGTCTGTTTGGTGGGGTTTTGCCTCTTGACCCTCTCGGTCGGCACGTTCGGATAAAGCTGCGTTAATTTCAGGATCGTTGAGTTCCCGCAGCCAGTTAAGTAAATCAGGGTAGGTCGAGGGATTGAGGGCTAAAGACGGACGTAAAGTCGGGTAATCTTGAGCGATGGCCTGTAAAGTGGTCAAAGGCGTGTTGGGATCTCGGGCTTTTTCCCGCATTTTTACTAAATTGTTCATGAGTTGCCCATCTAAAATCGACCGTATCCTTCTTTTTCCATCATATCTAATTTTCTCATGTCTTCCCTGAGTTCCCACAGGTTGGAAAAAACCTAGATTTTAGGTACAGTTAAAACCCTTGGAGACGTGGCTGAGCGGCCGAAAGCGGCACCCTGCTAAGGTGTTAGGGGCATCCGTCCCTCGCAGGTTCAAATCCTGTCGTCTCCGCCAGACCCCCGTCTTATTGGTGATAAGGCGGGGTTTTGCTGTAATAGTGCGAGTTTCGCAAATCCGCTGTTTCGGTCTGCTTTGGAATTTTAGGGTTTGCGGTTCCTCGCGAGTTCCGGTAACCGGGTAACCGACATATAGCAAGTTTTCTCGCGCGGCGGTAAGTAATTGCGCGAGGCTTAGCGAATTTGGAAATCTAAGCCAGAAGTCTTAAACTAAAACACTGTTGCGCCCGTAGCTCAATGGATAGAGCATCTGACTACGGATCAGAAGGTTGGGGGTTCGAGTCCCTTCGGGCGCGCCCTTTCCCCGGAACCCGCTGCGATCCAGCGGACCGGGGAAATTTCAATTTACGTCCAACATCCGGGCTAGCACCTCATGAACCCCTGAAAATGAACCCAAGTTTAACGGGGTAGAATGAAGCAGATGAAAACGACTGAAACGATGATTGCGCTAAAGGATGTCACGAAGATTTACCACGTGAAGTCGGCAGCCGGGGGGATAGTGCGTGCTCTGGACGGAATCAACCTCGAGGTATCCAAAGGTTCTATCCACGGTATTGTCGGCCAGTCCGGAGCTGGCAAATCCACGCTAATCCGCTGTTTGACCGCTTTGGAACAGCCCACCGAGGGTTCGATTACCGTCGACGGTCAAGAAATGACCGCTCTCAGCGAATCCCAACTGCGTGAAGCCCGACGTAATATCGGCATGGTGTTTCAGGCCGCGAATCTATTGGATTCACGCACTGCGGCTGGGAATGTGGCCTATCCTCTGTATTTGTCAGGGGTGCCGCGCGGGAAGCGTCACGAACAAGTGATGCGTCTGCTGGAACTGGTAGGTTTGAAAGACCGCGCCAGTTCGTACCCGTCGCAACTGTCGGGGGGACAAAAACAACGCGTGGGTATCGCTCGGGGTTTGGCGACGAACCCACCGGTGCTGTTGTGCGACGAACCCACCTCGGCTCTAGACCAGGAAAGCACCAGCCAGGTGCTGCAGTTGATTCGCCAGCTGCGCGACGATCTGGGGGTTACCGTGATAATCATCACCCACGAAATGTCGGTGGTTCGCGAAATTTGTGACTCAGTGACTCTGTTGGAACACGGAAAAATTATTCAGTCCGGCACGGTGGAAGAAATTTTGACCCAACCCAACAGCCGTTTGGCTTTGGAGCTGGTGCCCCTGCCGCGTCTGGACGAAACTCCGAAACTTAACGGGAAAACCGCAGCGGTGATAGATATTGCATTTAACTCCACCCCTGGTAAGCCCACCGGATCAGCGGTGATGGGTCTGGTGGCGGCCGAGGGGGCAGATGTGGCGGCCGGAACCTTTGAAACTGTCGGTGCCACCCAGGTGGGGCGTCTCGCTCTAGCGGTGCCCCGGGAAAATGTTTCCCACCTGTTGACGACAATGCGTTCCAAAGGTATTGATGCCACCGAACGCGAAATCGAAACCAAAAAGGTCGGTGATTTACTTGATTAATCCCATATTTACTCAGTTCGCGTCTGATATTTTCACCATAGTTGCTACGGGTTATGGCGATCCCACCTGGGGGGATAACCCAGCTATTACCAAGGAAATGCTGCCCGCCACCTTGGAAACCTTAGCTATCTCGGCTATTTCTGGGGTTTTTGCTGTGCTGTTAGGGATTCCCCTGGGACTATTTTGTGTTGCTACCAGTAAGGATGGACTGATTCCCAACGTGGTGGTGAATAAGATTACGGGGTTCATCATAGATTTGGGTCGCTCTATTCCCTTCTTGATTTTGGCCGTGTTTTTGACCCCACTTACACGCCTCGTGGTGGGCACCACTGTCGGGTGGCAGGCATCCTCTATACCCTTGATTATCGGGGCGACTCCGTTCTTTGCCCGCTTGGTGGAATCTAACATCATGGGGGTGGATAAAGGAAAAATCGAGGCCGCGCAGATGATGGGGGCATCTCGCACCCAAATCATGTGGGGAGTACAGGTGCGCGAAGCCTTGCCGGCACTCATGCAATCCACCACTGTGTTGGTTATTACCATCATTGGTTATACGGCGATTACCGGTTCGCTTGGCGGCGGCGGACTGGGGGCAATGGCAATTAACTACGGTCGTTTCCGCTGGCAGAGTGACACCATGATTGTTTCTATAGTCGTTATCGGGGTTATCGTGATGGCGGTTCAGTATCTGGGAGATTTTCTGACCCATAGAGTGGATCATCGCTAGATTTTTACAAAAAAGTCCTAGGAATAGGGTTAATCCATCTAAAGCCGGTAAAATACCCAGCATAATAACATTGACCCGTTTCCAAGATTAATTAAGCGAGGAGGGGAGGGGACTGTGGAGATTTTCGACCGGATGATTGAAAAGTTTCACAAGGCTGGGCCAGATAAACCCATTGATATTACTCAAGCTATCCGACAGGTCATGGATCGCCAGGCGATTCCAATGTCTCGGGAACGTACGGTGGCTCCGAACCAGTTTCAGGTCTTCCTCACGCCCCAAACCGATGCGGCTTTCACGGAATGGGGCAAGGAGGCTTTGCTCAGCGAGTTTACTCGCGATGCCCAAAGCTATGCCCGGGAACAAAACTATTCTCTGGTGGGATCGGTGCAGATAGAGCTGTTGGTCGCCCCGGAAGGAACGCGGAAAACCGAGGTGAAAGCCCACTCGATACAGAATGTGGCGCCGCTAGAAACCCCCGCCCAAAGTGTACCAGACGGTCAAAACATTCCGGAACACTCTGTACTGGATGGTCAAAACTGGACACCTAATTTTCCCCCGGTATCTTCCGCTGACCCCGGGGTATCCCCCAATTCGGAGTCTTCCAGCGAAGCAGCCCTGTTGCAAGAAAATGCCGACAAGCCCCTGTTAGAAGTCGTGGGTGGACAGACTTATTTGTTGGTCGGAGACCTCACTGTAGTGGGACGTGGTGAGGTTGCTGATATTTCGCTTCAAGACACGAGTGTTTCTCACCGGCATTTCGAAGTGGCTCGTCAGGGTCAGTTCTATATCCTGCGTGACTTGGGGTCTACCAACGGCACCTATGTCGAAGGCCATAAGGTACACGAAGCCACCCTGATGCACGGCAATACGATTACCATCGGACAAAGCAAACTGGTTTTCATTTACCCAGCAGGCGCGAAAGGTCAGGGCTAGTGAACGAACTGAGCTTTACGCTGCTGCGCATCGGCTACCTGGTTTTACTGTGGTTGCTGGTGGGGGGTGCTTTGGTGGTATTACGCCGAGACATCTATGGCACTATGGTTACCCGCAGAACTCGCGCGGCTAAAAGCAAAAAACGACCCAAAAAAAATGCTAAATCTAAAGCGGTCTCTACCCTGTTGGTCACGGAGGGTCCCTTGACGGGTTCTTCCTTGCAGCTCTCTAATCGCCCGATTATTGTCGGTCGTGCCCCCACTTCTACCCTGGTGTTAGATGATGACTATGCCTCGGCGCAACATGCCCGGATATATCTGCAAGACAACCAGTGGTACGTAGAGGACTTGGGATCTACCAATGGTACGGTCGTGGGAGGAGTACGTATCACCGCCCCCACCCCGCTAAATGCCAAGACTCCAGTTCGCTTCGGACAAACCATAGTGGAGCTACGCTGATGTCCATCCAGTTACGTTACGCGGCTCGTTCCCATGTTGGCTTGGTGCGCAAAAACAACCAGGATTCCGGTTATGCGGGGCCACATTTGCTGGTTTTGGCTGATGGGATGGGCGGACCGGCCGGTGGCGATATCGCCTCCTCGGTGGCGGTGGCGCATTTGGCTCCTCTTGACCAGGATTCCCACGCGGCCGATGACCTGCTGAATTTGCTGCGCGCCGCGATTCAAGAAGCTCACCAGGAGCTGGTGGAACTGTCTGAATCTTATGAAGAACTCGCGGGGCTGGGGACGACTTGCGTGGCGATTTTGCGTTCTGGAAACAAGATGGGCATGGTTCACATTGGGGATTCGCGTGCCTATCTGTTGCGAGATGCTGATTTAACTCAGGTGACCACGGATCACTCTTTTGTACAGTATCTGGTGGAAACCGGTGAAATCACCCCCGAAGAGGCGGCTCACCACCCCAAACGTTCCGTTTTGCTGCGGGTATTGGGGGACTCTAAAGGGGAAGTGACCCTGGATGAATCCATGCGTGCGGCAGTGATGGGCGACCGTTGGATGCTGTGTTCCGACGGGTTGAGCGGAGTGGTTTCTGCCGAGACTATCGGGGATGTCCTGCGTTCTGAGCCCAATCCCGAAGCCTGCTGCGAACAACTGGTGGCACTAGCTTTGAAATCCGGCGCCCCGGATAATGTCACTGTGGTGGTGGCTGATGTAGTGGATTCTGATGACGAACTCACTCCCACCGCCGCCCAGGTGGTGGGAGCGGCTTCTACCACCCCGGCGGGAGCTAGCATCGGGCAGTCTACTCCCGCCGAACGCGCTGCGATGCTGCGCCGGGGTAAGCCCTTGGAGGAAACCGAACGCGCTCCCGTGCGTGACCCGCGAAAGTTGAGCCTCAAAGCCAAGATTTTCACTATCCTCACGGTGTTGGTGTTGCTCGCGGCTCTGGGATTTGGTACCTATCAGGCCTATCAGTGGAGCCAAACTCAGTATTTCTTGGGTGTTAAGGACGGGGAAGTTACTTTGTTCCAGGGAATCAACCAGTCAATCGGAACCTGGGATTTGTACCATCCGGTCAAAAAACAGGGCTTACGTTACGCCAATCTAGCTCCGGTAATCCAGGATAGACTCGACGCTACCATCGCGTTGCAATCCCCCAAAGAAGCCAACAAAATCCTTGATTCCTGGCGGAAAACCGGTTTGACTAAACGGTCAAAAAACGCCGCTAAACCAACGGTTTCTCCCCCGGAAACTGCGACTAAACCCCAACCGGCGGAGGACGAGTAATGGCTACTGTGGTTCAATATCCGGCGCGCTCGGGGCGTAACTCAGAACTGACCTTAACGCTGTTGGCCATCGCCCTGGGGGTGGGAGGCTACCTGTCAGTAATGGCATTCCACCCGGAGGCTCCGGCGCTGTGGTACTGGCACTGTGCCGGTATCGCCTTTTCTGGCTTGATTTTGCACCTGGCGTTGCGCATCCTGGCGCCCTTCGCCGACCCGGTAATCATGCCCATTGCCCTGGCCTTAAACGGGATTGGTTTAGCCATGATTTCTCGGCTGGATTTGGAGTATATGCGGATGAACACCCCGGCCAGTTTGGCTCAAATTTCGGGGGATAAACAGCTAATCATGACCCTGGTGGCGGCTGGTGGTGCCCTGACCATCCTGGTGTGTTTCCGCGACCACCGTTTTTTCCGCAAATTCGCCTGGGCGGGCTTAGTATTAGGAATTTTGCTGATGATGGCCACCTTGATTCCTGGCCTGGGAGTGAAATCCTACGGGGCTTATATTTCGATACGGATTTTGGGTCAATCCATCCAACCCAACGAGTTCGCGAAATTGTGTTTGGCGATTTTCTTTGCGGGATACCTCGAATACCGTCGTGATTCCCTGGCGATTGCAGGCAAGAAAATCCTGTTTTTGCAATTGCCAAGGTGGCGGGACTTCCTTCCGCTGCTAGTGGCCTGGCTAGCCTCTTTGGCTTTGCTGGTGGCACAAAAAGATTTGGGCGTAGCCTTGTTGATGTTCACGATTTTCGTGGCGGTGCTCTATGTCGCCACCGACCGCCCCTCGTGGATTATTTTCGGCGCTCTGCTGATGGTACCCCTAGCCGTATTGGCCTATACCATGTTTTCACATGTCAAAGAGCGAGTATCGAACTGGCTGGACGCTTTTAACCCGGCGGTTATCGACCGACCGGGGGGATCCTATCAGTTGGTAAACGGACTGTTCGGAATTGCCTCAGGGGGCTTGAGCGGTAATGGATGGGGACGCGGTCAGGCTTGGCGCACCGCCTTGGCAAATTCCGATTTCATCGTCTCGGCGCTAACCGAGGAATTGGGTTTGACGGGAATGCTGGCAATATTCTTGTTATATTTGATTTTGGTGCAGCGTGGTTTGCGCACTGCGATGGGGGTGCGTGATGGTTTTGGGAAGTTGCTGGCTACCGCGATTTCTTTCGGAATTGGCGCGCAACTGTTCATTGTGGTGGGGGGTATCACGCGCCTGATTCCTTCCACCGGTCTGACTACACCTTTTGTAGCAGCCGGGGGAGCCTCACTATTCGCTAACTGGATTGGAATCGCTATCTTGTTGCGTATCTCAGATTCAGCGCGCCGTCCCCGCCCGGCTCCAGTCACTCTGGATGCTAAATCCCAACCCGGGCAAAATAATGGAACGAGCGGTACAAATAGTGCGGTAGAGGCGATTCTTGGCGCTCCCACCGAGGTGGTGAACCGATGAATTCCCAAATTCGTAGACTCTATCTTGCTTTGACCCTGATGGTTTTGGCGCTAATGTTGGCTTTGACCTATCACGCCTTCATTGATGCGCCCAGGCTCTATGCTAATGACTACAACCGGCGGGTAACGGATGCCTATTGGGGTCAAGAACGTGGCAAAATCGTGGCGGGGCAACTCATCCTGGCTCAATCTGTACCGACTGGTACAGGAGTGAATGCTAGCTATCAACGCTCCTATCCCCAAGGTGAACACTATGCGCATATCACGGGTTATTTCCCGGCGGCGGTACATGGCCAGGTCACCGAGCTAGAAAAAGAAGCGGGCAGCGTGCTTTCCGGGAAATCCGATGCTCAATGGCTGCAACGCCTACAGGACTTGTTCATCGGCTCACAACCTCGGGGTGGGAATGTTTCCTTGACGATTGACCCCAAAATTCAAGAAGCTTGTGTCCAGGCTTTGCATGGTCAAACCGGGGCGGCAGTTGCTTTAAATCCCGCTACGGGTGAAATCCTGGGGATGTATTCCGCACCTTCCTTTAACCCCAATACTTTGAGCGGTGCCGATGGGAAACAGGTACTGGATAACTACCAGGCATTACGTTCCAATCCGGGCAAGCCCCTCATGAATCGAGCCATATCGCAACTGTACCCGCCCGGATCAACCTTCAAAATTGTTACCGCTGCTGCGCTGCTCTCTAGCGGGCAAATCCAGCCCGATACCGAGGTTGATGCGCCCACCACCTTGCCGCTGCCAAACACGAATGTTACCTTGTCCAACTACGGGGGCTACCCGTGTGGAAACGGAAAGGTACCATTCAGGTTTGCTTTCGCGCAATCGTGCAATACGCCCTTCGCGCAGCTGGGGATGAACCTGGGGGGCAAGGCCTTGCAAGACCAGGCTAAACGTTTTGGCTTCGCTACTTCCGTCCAAATTCCTATGCCCGGTGTGGCCTCGCAATTCCCCCTGCCCGAAGCCCCCTCCTTCCTGGCCAATGCGGCGATAGGCCAGCAATCTGTGCGGGTCACTCCGCTGCAGATGGCGATGGTGGCTGCGGCGGTGGCCAATCGTGGGATGGTGATGAAACCCTATTTGATCAACCAAGATTTATCCTCGGATTTCCAAGTGGTGCAACAACACGCTCCCCAAGAACTGGGTCGCGCGGTTTCACCTCAGGTCGCCGCCGATTTGAATACTCTAATGCAAGAGGTCGTGAAAACAGGTTCCGGCAAGGCCGCCGCAATTCCAGGGATAACCGTGGCCGGGAAAACTGGTACGGCTCAAACTGGCATCGCTTCGGGGCAAGACCTGTGGTTCGTGGGTTTTGCCCCCGCCGAAGCACCGCGAATTGCGGTGGCCGTGGTAATTGAAGATCCCCAGGGCATCCGGGGCACCGGTGGGCATACCGTCGCCCCCCTAGCCCAGCGCATCCTCCAGGCGGGGGTGAGCTGATGATTGGAGCTAACACAGTTTTGAACGACCGGTACAGACTGGTATCGGTGCTGGCCAAAGGTGGTATGGGTGTAATCTGGCGCGGCTGGGATAAACGCAGCCAAAATGTGGTGGCCGTAAAAGTCTTGAAAGATGAACTGAGCGGTCAAGAAACCTTCCTGGCGCGGCTGCGTGCCGAAGCCATTAATGCGTCGCGACTGCACCACCCGAACCTGGCAGCTGTGTTTGACTGGGGGGAAACCGAAGGTCAGGGCTGGATCGTGATGGAACTGGTCGAGGGTCGACCTCTGTCGGATATTCTGGCAGGGGGACACACCTTGAGCTGGGATCAACTCGCGCCGATACTGATGCAAGTGGCGGGTGGCTTGCAAGCCGCCCATGCCGGTAGTGTGATTCACCGTGACGTGAAACCCTCGAATATTTTGATATCAGACAAGGGTGTAGCGAAACTAACTGATTTTGGGATTTCCTTGGCACCCCGAGCTGAGGCTTTGACAGCGGTGGGGATGGTTATGGGAACCGCCCAGTATCTGCCTCCCGAACAGGCCATGGGGCACACTGCTACGGCAGCCGGCGATATTTACGCCTTGGGAGTGATAGCCTATGAAGCCCTGGCTGGAAAACGTCCATTTACCGGTTCCACCCAGGTTGATATCGCCTTGGCGCACGTCAAAAACCCGGTGCCGCCCCTGCCGAATACGGTTGCTCCGGAAGTGGCGCAGCTGGTCTATGCGATGCTGGAAAAAGACCCCGCGCTGCGACCCGCTTCGGCCGCCGAAATTCAGCAGCGAATTCGCCTGTTGTGGCACGGCGAAGTTCCCCCGGCTTTCACTCCCCGGATGAGTTTTGCGCGTCCCACCCGACCGTTAGAACCTACCCAGGGTATCCCCACTGTTTCCGAACCGGATCATGACTCGAGGGGAGCGGACGCCTTGGGGATGGCACCTCATGAAGGGGAGGCGACCCACCCGGCTGACGTTTCCACAACGACCGGCACCCCAACAAGCACCCAGCCAGCCGCATCTCCGGGAGACTCTGCCCCGCCAGTCCCGTTATCCGTGTCGCCCAGACCTGCCGCAGCTGTGCCCGCCTCCACAGCGACTTCCCCCGCGAGACCCGGATTCGGAGCTACCACCCCACCCAGCCCGAGACGCGCCGCCATTCCCGTGTCCCGCACTGCCCTAGAAAACCAAAATCGCAAGGCGGCACACCGTTTAGAGCCTTCCGCGCGGCGCCGGGCAGACAGTCGCTTGGACAAACACTCCGGCAGCGAGAGGAGCAAAATTATTGCTGCTATTGTGATTACGGCAGTAGTTTTAATGACTTTGATTATTGGATTGATAACTTCAACGCAAGGACACAGCGCTTCGGCTAGGGTAAATTACAGCCAGACGCTGGGTGAATCCAGGATTGTGACGCAAACGGCTACGGAGGAGGACTGCCTTGACCCAGTCGGATAGGATTATTGGGGGACGCTACGAGATTCGCCAGCTCATCGGGCGCGGCGGAATGGCGCAGGTGCACGTGGGCAACGACACCCGATTGAACCGGGTTGTTGCCATCAAGATTTTGCGCCAAGATTTGGCTCGTGACCCTGTGTTCCAGGCGCGTTTCCGGCGCGAAGCCCAGGCGGCGGCCAATCTTAACCATCCCGCGATTGTGGCGGTGTATGACACGGGCGAAGAAACCTTTACCGCCTCGGATGGAGCGACCGTTCAAGTTCCTTATATCGTGATGGAATATGTCGAGGGACACACGGTACGCGAACTGTTGACCGATGGAAACCCCGTGCCTATAGACGAGGCCATCGAGATTGTTTCCGGGGTTTTGGATGCCCTGGAATATGCACATCACCAAAACCTGGTACACCGCGATATTAAACCCGGCAATGTGATGATTACTACTACCGGGAAGGTTAAGGTGATGGATTTTGGGATTGCCCGGGCTCTGTCTGATTCTCAAACCACCATGACCCAAACCGACGCGGTGGTGGGTACCGCCCAGTATTTGTCGCCCGAACAGGCTCGCGGAGAACAGGTAGATGCCCGTTCGGATTTGTATTCCACCGGGTGTTTGCTGTTTGAACTGTTGACTGGTAAACCGCCGTTTAAAGGTGATTCGGCCGTGGCTGTGGCCTTTCAACATGTCTCGCAGCTGCCGCCTTTGCCTTCCTCGATTGCCCCCGATATTCCGCCTGTTCTAGATCGGGTGGTGATGAAGGCTTTAGCTAAGAACCGCGAGGAGCGTTACGCGGATGCCGCCGCGATGCGTGCCGATTTGAATGCTGCCCTGCACGGCATGGAAGTAACCGCGCCGGATACCCAAACCTGGGCATTGCCGCCCACCGCCCCCGGGGGTGGTACCACTGTGTTGCCGCCGGTTTCCAATCCTGCCGCTGCTGCGCCGCTGGACGGCTCGGCTACGCCGGGGCAAGTGCCTAATTCCAATCTTTACCGGACTCAGAGCCTGACGCGTCCCGGTACCCCGACGAAGAAAAGCCGGTTACCGCTGGTCTTTACGCTGTTGGCAGTGTTGATTATCGCCGTCTTGGGATTCGGGTATTACTGGATTTTCGTCGGGGGTGAGGGCGGTGCTTCTGACTTGGTGGCGGTTCCGCAGCTGAAAGGCATGAATCAAGAAGAGGTACGCACCGCCTTGACCGAGGCAGGGCTGAAAATGACCATGTCTCCCGGAGAGAATTCTGAGACAATCGCGCCGGGCTTGTTTGTGAAATCCATCCCGGCTCCGGGAACTATGGTAAAAAAGGACTCCAAGGTGAAAGTGGCTTTCTCTACCGGGCCGGGCGACACGGTGGTGCCATCCCTAGAGGGCTTGACCCAGCAACAGGCTCGCAGTGCCCTGAAGGCCGCCGGACTGGCTTTAGGCAATATTTCCACGGTTAACTCTGGCACCATCGATAAAGACAAGGTAGTGTCGACTAATCCTGAACAGGGATCTCCGGCCAGAAAAGGTGATTCGGTAGATTTGCAGCTGGCTTCTGGTAATGTGCTGATTCCCTCCGAACTGCAGGGCGGAACCCTAGATGCCCTCCAGAAATTCGTAGGAGCCAACCGGGTTAGCCTGATTACTTCCGAGAAAGAAACCGACACGGCCGCGCCCGGTACCGTGTTGAGTCTGGACAAGGCCGGCCAAATTGTCGCCTTGGGCTCGCAGTTGCGTGCCACTGTGGCGGTGGCACCGCCCGCTCCGCCGACAACTCCCGCCGAGTCCCCTTCTCAAACCCCCGAAGGGAGTGAAACCCCTAGCGTCCCGTCGAATTCCGCATCCCCGGCTACATCCTAAATTAGTTCGCGGGAGTAGTGGCGGGAGTCTCTTGTACCCAGGACGGGGCAGAGGTGCCGGTGGTGGGGTCAAGCGTATTTGCGCACTGCCACTTACCGCCATTCGGGTCGGTCATCGTGGAACCCACCGCGCAGGCCGGTGGTTTTTTGTTGGCGGTACCATCGGGTTGGCCTTCGTAATCTCCATCCGCGCCTTCTGTGGTACTGGGGGAAGGTGTGTGTGTCCGAGCTTTTTCGCTAGCTTCGCGTTCCCGTTCGAGCCGTTCTTGTTCTTCCTGCCTCTTTTTGTCTTCGGCATCTTGACGTGCTTTTTCTTCGCGTTTTTTAGCTGCCGCTTTCTTGACTGCCTCCATGTCTTCTTGCAGCCGGGTTTGAGCTGCGCGCATGGATTCAGAGAGGTCGCTGACCTTATCTTCGCTGGCAGATTTCAGGGAATTTACCTGGTCTAAGAGGCGTTTGGCATCGTCGAGTTGTGCCTGAAGCGCCGCCAGGGCTTCGGTGTCGTCCAGTTTTTCTTTTTCTAACTGTTTCATCAGGTCATCGCCGCTTTTCACGGTGTTTTCCAACTCGGTTTTCACTTCGCCTAAATCTTTGATGTTTTGGGAATCGCGTAAAGAAGCAATGGCTCTATCCAGGTCGTCGAGCTGCGCGGATAGTTTTTCAGTGGTGGCCAGCATCTCAGAGGCATTTTTAGCCAGCTGCTCCTGTTTCATCGTGGAGTCGCAAGCTAGCGGGGTTATCGCCTTACCGGCTTGTTGTGTCTTTAGTTTCAAATCCGACAGTAGCTGCGGATCGGTCAGGGTAGTCGCATCCGTGTTTTGTAACAGTTCCTCGGCTTTTTTCACGGAGTCTTGCAGGGTTTCGTATTTTTTGGTCAAATCCGTCGCTGCTTTGGTACAGGCTGAACGTGCCCCTTGCGAATCGCCTCCCAGCAGCCACAAGGCTCCGAAGGTAATCAGCAGTACCAGCAGCACCACTGCCGCCGCTACAATGGCTATAATCCATTTTTTGCGGCTTTTCTCGGTGGGGTCGGGTAGGGTAGTAGGTCGGGGTACGGGTGCATGAGGTGCCATCCCCGGATTAGGCACCCCCGGGGTGGCGGATCTGCCGGTAGGTGGAAAATTTCCCGGGTTGTTCCCTGGGTTCCAGCCTTGGTTTGTTCCAGTCATCATCCCTCGATTCTGCGTCGGATTCGTTTCACCCTTACCTCTTAGTCTAGTAGCTTGGGCACCTTAACTTGGAACAATTCCATTTTGCCGGCTTCAGACCGGAATTATGACTTTTGGGTCGGTGTTGACTGCCTAATACTTGGCATCAGTTTTTACCTGGTTATATCGCGTCACCGTCGGGTACGTCGAAAACTTAGAGCTTTGGTTCCAACCTGTTAGAATAATGGGGATGTAAAGTCACCGCATGGAGGGCTGACAGAGCGGCCGAATGTGACGGTCTTGAAAACCGTTGTGGGGAAACTCACCGGGGGTTCGAATCCCTCGCCCTCCGCCACTTGGGCAATAATTACGGGTTCACCGTTTCGGAAAAAGCGAAGTGACCGGGCTAGCACCTCATGAATCCATCTCAAAATATTGCGTAAAAAGCGAGTAAAACCACTAGCCAAAGTCATTTTGCTTGGATACTGTAGAGGCATGAGACGTTCTAAAATTGTATGTACTTTAGGTCCGGCTACTTCTTCGGAAGAAACTATTCGGGGTCTAATCGAAGCGGGTGCGAATGTATTGCGGGTTAACCGTTCCCATGGCACCCAGGAAGAAGACGAAGCCGTAATCGCCATGGTGCGCCGAGTTTCGGCTAACTTTGACCAGCCAGTAGCGATTTTGGTGGATCTGCAAGGCCCCAAAATTCGCCTAGGTACCTTTGCTAATGGATCCGAAGAACTGGTTAAAGGCCAGGATTTCACTATAACTACCCGTGATATTGAGGGGGATTCCAAAATGGTTTCCACCACGTATAAAGGCCTGCCTGGGGATTGCAGTCCTGGGGATGAACTGTTGATTGACGACGGTAATATTCGGCTGCGGGTAACTGGGGTGACCAAAACCGAGGTACAGACCACGGTGGAAGTTCCCGGCAAGGTTTCCGACCATAAGGGTTTAAATTTGCCGGGAGTGGGGGTTTCCGTCCCAGCCTTATCCGAAAAAGATACCGATGATTTGCGCTGGGCGCTGAAGCAAGACGTTGATTTTATTGCGCTTTCTTTTGTGCGTCGTGCCCAGGACATCGAGGATGTTCACCAGATTATGGACGAAGTTGGACGACGTCTACCGGTGATTGCGAAAATCGAGAAACCTCAAGCGGTAGAGAATCTCAAGGAAATCATTCAGGCATTTGACGCGGTGATGGTGGCACGTGGGGATTTGGGCGTGGAAATGCCCCTGCAGGAAGTCCCTACGGTACAAAAACGTGCCATCGAACTTTCCCGCTTGGAGTCAAAACCGGTAATCGTAGCGACTCAGGTTTTGGAGTCCATGATTTTCAACCCGCGCCCGACCCGTGCCGAAGCCTCCGACTGTGCTAATGCGGTGTGGGATGGGGCGAGTGCCGTGATGCTTTCCGGGGAAACCGCCGTAGGGGCGTATCCGGTAGAGGCCGTGAAAACCATGGCAAAAATTATCGAATCTGCCGAGAATGATGGGGCGCGCCACTTTGCCAAGATACGTGACACCGACTTGGATTTAGGGTCGATTATTGCCCGTCACGGGGTGCTTATCGCTCAGAAAACCGGGGCGAAGTTTGTGGCGGCCTTCACCAATTCGGGAGCTACCGCGCGTCGCTTGGCGCGCTTGCGCCCCGCTACTCCGCTCTATGCCTTCTGCTACCACGAGGAAATCCGGCGTCAACTCCAACTAGCTTGGGGGATAAAAGCCTATCCGGTGACTTTGGCGCAACGTATGTACACCATGATTCACGATGCCGAGAAAACCGTGCTTGCCAAGTCTTTGGCGGAAAAAGGCGATGTGGTGATATATGTCGGGGGGTTGCCCCCGGGGCAAGACGGGCATACCAACTCGATTCGTGTCCACTTCGTGGGAAGTAAAGACGACGTGTAAAATTCTGAACCTAGAATTGTTTGGGGGATGGAAGTGTGAAGCTTCCATCCCCCAAACAATTGGGGTACCCGCAGTTACACCCAAATATGAATGTGGTGTTCGTGGTCGACGGGGTGGTCCAAACAGCCACTGGCAATTGCTAAAGGCTTCGACGGGGTATTGGGCAGCCGAGGAGCCAGCAGTACCCGCACGGAGTGATAAATATCGGGGGCACCCGGCCACACGGTATCATCAGGTTGGTTATTCGGATTCAACTCTCCCACCCAGTAGCCATCCGGCTGGATAACATAGCCCTCTAGATAGTCCCACCACTCGTTGTAATAGCTCATGTAGTAGCCGATTTCATCCATGCTCACGCCTCTTTCGGCCATGGCGAAACCTAGGGCGGTCAGGGCTTGAATTGCTTCGCTCGCCACCCACGCGAAACTTTGGCGCATGAGGGGCTTGCCTTGGTAGTCCACCGTAAAGAAGAAACCCGGGTGTCCGTCCTGTTTCCACGCGTCTTCGGCCATGCGGTCGAAGATATTCTTGGCAACCTCGAAGCTGTCTTCCGGGAACGGTTCGCCCAATTCTTGCATCGCCGCCGCGACCTGGATGATTTTTCGTGACCACCCAAAACAGTGCCCTACGTTAACTCCATAGGGGCGGCGCGGATCGGCGGGGGTGCCAACGTGATATTCCTTGTCTTCTTGCCACTCTACGTCGAAGTGTTCGGGAATCCGCCAGTTGTTCTTTCGGGCTTCTTCGATTACAAATTCGGTAATTCGTGCGGCACGTCGAATCCACTCGGAATTCTTGGTGGCATCCGCCGCCGTCAGGAAAGCTGAGGCAGCGTGCAGATTTGAGCTCATCCCGTGATAGTTTTCCATCGCGGAAAAATCTCGGTTAAACGAGTCATTGACCCGCCCGACGGTTTCGTCCCAGAAATATTTTTCCTCTACCGCAATGGCCTGTTCCATCAGTTCTTTCGCCCCGGGGCGTTGCGCAATAGTAGCTGCCGCTGCGGCTTCTAACAGATAGGACATAGACCGGGAGCTCTTGTGTTTTTCTTCCGGTCCCACCGGTTTCCCGGGGGTGCGTGCCTTGACTGCCTTTTCGGTCATCGGCTCTACTAAGCTAAACCAGCCGTCATATTCGGGGTCTTTGAATGTGTATTGCAGGGCTCTCAATCCGTGGTCACAGCGGCGTGCCGAGCCGGGAATTCCCAACAATGTCCCCAACGCATAAATATATGTGGAACGAGCGGTCAAATCTAGTTCCACTGGCGAGGTTCTATCCGTGGTGCCATCAGCGTAGATATATCCAAATCCACCTGGTAAAAACGCACGTTGTCCGTATTCAAGGACTTGTTGCATGTGATGGGATAACCACCGCAGGTGCTCCGCAGTATCGAATCTTGCCATGTTTAGAACCTTCCCTCAATCGGTTGTTTCAATTCTATACGTCACTGGGGAATTGTGGGAAGATTCTTGTTTCTTTAAGCTGTGAGTGACACGAAAAACTCGGATTTAGTCCGCGATTGAGGGGGATTCAAATACGGTTTCACCAGGTAATATTGCACAAATCGCCTCTAAAACTGCCGCCGCGCCGTCGTCTTCCACCGCCAGGGTGGTGCTATCGGCAGCGTGTTTCACTGCTGGATTAGCATTACCCATCGCCACCCCGTAGCCCACGAACTGTAACAGGGGAATATCATTCGCCCCATCCCCTATGGCTAGGGTATGGCGGGAATCCACGCCTAGATTTTTACACACGATTTGCAGGCCTTTCGCCTTGGAAGTTCCCGGGGGGTTGATGTCCAACCAAGCGCGCCACCCGATGGCGGACTGTACGCCGGAAAGGTTTATTTTGGCTACGGTGGTGGCAAATTCTTCATTGTTCATGAGGGGATTGCGCACAACTACGCGAGACACTGGTTTGGCGCCCAATTCCTCCAGGGATTGCACCGCGATGGTTTCTCGCAGTTCTCCGGGGGGAAAGGGTTTTAGTACTCGAAATCCGGCTGGGGAATCCTCGACTCCAATCAGGGCATCCGGCATGGCATCCAAAACCCGAGCCAGCACCTCATGAACCGGAAAAGTGTACTGGTTGGTCAAAACATATCCGGTATCGGTGCTATAGCGTCCAATTAGCGAGCCGTTGGCGCTAACTATCCAGGTATTACTTAATCCCAGTTGTTGAACGATTGGTACAGTTGCGGGTACCGAGCGACCTGTAGTGATACAGATATGAACCCCGACTCGGCGCAAATATTGCACATTTTGTACCAATCGTTCCGATAGAGGATGGCCTTCTTCCAGAATAGTGCCGTCAATATCCAAGGCAAGCAGCAACGAACTTGGCGCGGAAGGAAGGCGTAAATTCCGCAGCTTCTCCTCGTGAAATCTCACCATAGAAGCGTAACTGCCCACTTTGAACCTTACCTCATGCCGCTCACGCTGCACAGCGATTACTTGACTGGCTCGAGCACTTCCAGCCCCCCCATATAGGGGCGCAAACCGGCAGGAACCCGCACCGAACCATCGGCTTGCTGGTGGTTTTCCAAAATGGCTACAATCCACCGAGTTGTACCGAGCGTTCCATTAAGCGTGGCACAGGTTTGGGTCTTTCCATTTTCGTCACGGTAACGGATATTCAAGCGCCGTGCCTGGAAAGTCGTGCAGTTAGAGGTAGAAGTCACCTCCATAAACCGCTGTTGAGTCGGCAGCCACGCCTCACAGTCGAACTTTTGGGCGGCTGAAGAGCCCAAATCCCCGGCTGCAGTGTTGATTACCCGATAGGGCAACTCCACTTTGGCCAGCATTTCACGTTCCATATTCAGCAGTTTTTGGTGCTCCTCCACCGATTCCTCCGGGCGGCAATAGGAAAACATCTCTACCTTGTGGAACTGGTGTACCCGAATAATCCCGCGCGTATCCTTGCCATAAGACCCGGCTTCGCGACGGAAACAGGCTGACCAGCCGGAATAACGTTTTGGACCGGCGGACAGGTCGATAATTTCATCGGTGTGATAGCCAGCCAGAGCCACCTCAGAGGTGCCGGTCAGGTACAGGTCATCAGCCGGCAGGTAATAGATTTCGTCTGAATGCTCGCCCAGGAATCCGGTGCCACTCATGGTGGCGGGCGAAACCATACAGGGGGTAATCATCGGGGTGAAACCGTGGGCAATCGCGGTATCAATCGCGGCGTTCAAAATCGCCAGCTCCAGCCGAGCCCCCACTCCCTTCAAGTAATAGAAACGCGACCCGGAAACCTTTACTCCTCGGTCGGTATCAATCGCGTCCAAGCCGAGTCCCAAATCTAAGTGATCCTTGGGTTTAAAGCCTTCGGCGGCAAAATCACGAATCGGGGTGCCTTCCTGGGACAGGACTTCGTAATCATCCTCGCCGCCACTGGGAACCCCGTCCAGAATCTGATTTTCCAACACCATCGCGGCTTGCTTCGCCGCTGTGGCGGCTTCATTAGCAGCCTCCTCTAGAGTCTTGACTTTTTCGCTCATCCGCTTGGCCTCTTCCAGCAATGCGGGGCGTTCCTCTTTGGAAGCCTTCCCAATTTGCTTAGAGAATGCCTTTTGTTCGGCGCGGGCATTTTCAAACGCCTGTAAGGCCTCTAGACGCTTGTCGTCGGCAGCAATAGCGGCATCAACGGTGGCAGGGTCATTGCCGCGTGCCCGCTGGGAGGCACGCATCGGTTCGGGATTTTCTTTCATTAGGCGCATATCAATCATGGCTAAATCATACCGCCCCACCCAGAGCACTTGGCTTCATCGGGGGCAGCCCCAATACGAGGAATCAGATTTCGGCGGTGAGAATCCGGTTCTCATTACGTTACATTTCCGTAAAGCTCGGAAAAAAAGACAATTTCCACTATGATTTGACTATGCGAACCTCAGCCTCCGCTACCAAGGGTACCCCGCGCCCGGGAGCAGCTAAACCCGGCGTGTCCGGAATGAATACCCTGCGCGGTTCTGGCTCGGGAAAGTCAACGGTTAAATCAAGAAAGCCGTTGAAACGTCCCTATAAGCCCCTGCCTACGACGCGGTATCTGGTCGCAGGGTTGACGGCTATTCTTTTGAGCATGGGGCTAATAACTGGGGCAATGAGTGCCGTATCCCAGTTTGATACCAAGCCTTGGGCTCCGGAACAGGAACTGCACTGGGATCCCTTCCAAAAGAACGATATTCCTGGTTTAGATCCGGGGGCTTTGAACCAGTCGGGGCGCCGTACTTCCGATGCGATTAAACGTCAGACTCATCAAACGACGAGCGAAGCAACCGGCGACACTAACAGTGGGAACAAAAGCGATACGGATACGCCCCGCAAATCGCCTGACCGCGAGGCGAACGCTAGCCAGCCTCCCAGCCAGGAAAGCCCGGCGCCCGGGGCGACTTTCGAGGTTCCCGGTGCGCCGCAAACGCCCACGGCCTCCCAGCCTCCAGCGGGGGGGAAACCGCCGCTCGCTTCGGGAAAATCCCCGGTGGGTCACACGGGCCCAAAAGCCTAGCCGCTTCGCTGTCTCCGCTAGGTTCGCGTCCGCCCCTGGTGGTGGTGCTGGGACAACAGTGGCGTTGGGACACTGCGGTGTGGCGTGATTCACCGGTAAATCAGTTTTTTGATACCGGGCTAAAAGCCAACCTGGTAACACGCACGGTGGGGGACACGACGAGTGTTTCGGAAGGCTTGGCGGCACTGGCGGTGGGTAACCGATCCGGGAAGGCTGCGAGGAACTGGAATCTGGCGGCGCAGTTGACGGCGGATTCATTAGGTGCCATCACTCTTAATACCTTTGGCTCTAAGGTGTCGACCTGGTTTCGAAATGAAAAATCGCGTCCGGGGCATTCCGGGTCGGATTTGTATTATCCAGATGCCTATTTTCAGAATGCCGACCCGGGAGTTTTCGCCACTTTGCTGGGCACGGCTTTGCGGCCTGGGAGCGTCAGCTTTATTGATATCACGGTGGTGCCTCGGGAAAAACAGTTCTCGATGGTGGCTGCCTTGCTTGAACAGGCGCGTGATCAAGGCTGGAATCTGATGGCGATTTCAGCATCTGATGCCCCGGGTGTTGGGGGAGAGCCGCGCCTGCAAGCGTTTCTGGGTTTCGGGTCTTATTTTGGTAGTGGGGCGGCTACTTCGGCTTCGACCCGGCGCCCTGGCCTGGTGCAACTAGCGGATGTGAGTGCCACTATTCTGGATTATTTCGGGGCGGTGATTCCCCCCCAGGTCAAGGGTCAGCCGATTGGAGCCAAACAAAATGTGTCGGTCAGGACGCTGGCATCGGCCGCGCGCCGCGCCGCCATTATTCTGCCAGCGCAACGTTGCTTTATCCCGCTGCTATCCACCCTGCTCTCGATAGTTTTGATTGCGGGGGTGTGGTCTTTGAATCGGCGCCTGCACCCGAATCTGGGTTCCACCTGGGAAAGTCCCCGTCGGTTGCTGCGATTTTGGCGCGGGATGGGTTTGTTCCTGGCTTTGGTGCCCGCCGCTTCATTTCTGATGAATCTTGTGCCGTGGTGGGAGGCCGGGTCGAGCGAAACCGAAGTGGCGGTCGGTGAGTTTTACTGGTTTGGGGCGTTGTTGCCTTTTGCCGTAGCTGGAATAATAAGCATTTTTTGGTCGGGATTAGGCTTAAATGCTTTATTTGGCCCTTTGGCGATAATAAGCGTATCGTCGCTGGTAATAGGCTTATTCGACCCGTGGATTGGTTCGCCGATGATGTTGGATGCTGTGATGGGAGCCCAATCTACCATCGGGGGACGTTTTTACGGGATTGACAATATGATGTTTGCGATTTACCTCACCGGTGCGTTGCTGCTGTGCTCGCTAATCTATGGCTTAGCCGGCGAAAATACGCGTCGCCCCCTGTTTGCGGTGTTGCTGTTGTTTGCCGTCGGGGTAATGGCAATTGATGCGATTCCATTTTTGGGGGCAGATTTCGGGGGACTACTTGCCGCCTTTCCCGCTTTCGTCGTCCTGTTCGTTAAGCTGCGTTCCAAACCTTTAAAACCTCTGTTATCACTAGTGGTGCTCTTGTTCGCATTTGGCTTGGCGGCGCTATTGGCTTATCTGGATTGGTTGCGCCCGCCCTCGCAGCGCACCCACCTGGGTCACTTTGTGGACTCGGTGCGGGACGGCAAGCTGGGTGAAATCTTGTGGGGGAAACTCACCCAGCTCTCTACCGCCGGGTGGAATCCCGTTGTAGTGGGACTAACCACCGCGATTTTCTTCGTGGGTATCGCCTTGCTAGCTTGGCCTTTGTTTTCCAACTGGCGCAATCCTTATCGACGCGATTATGCCTGGCTTCTGGGATCTGCTCGGGCACAAACCGCCCCCGAAGGGATACCACTGAGTGCGCCTGAAAAAGCCTTTATCTGGGCGTGGTTTACCGCCATGATGTTGGGGATGGCTCTCAATGATTCTACGGTGCTGGTTGGTTTAGTCGGATTTACCGTCGCCGCCCCGGCCTGGCTTTCGCTGTTTGCGCATAAATACCTGGAAGCAAAGTAGTGTCTCTTAGGTTGTTCTGGGATTGAAATCGGCGGCAATCCTCCGGGCTTTCGCTGTGCCAAGTTTGTCAACCACGTCAACTATTATCCTGTGGTTTTAAGTTGATAGACAGCCCCGGATACCTGGGTATCGCTGGCACTAAGGCGTAGCTGTCGCGGGGCGCGGACATGACGAATGAAGCGCATGGTAGCCGCCAGGAGCACATAGAGAAACTGGTGGAGACGGTGTGTATAACCCGCGAAATCATTACCGGTGGCTCGGTGGGTCAATTCACAGGGAACTTCTTGTACCGAATACCCTTGTACCAGCAGGTCTATGGTCATGCCGGTTTCCACTCCCCAGCTAGGGGAGAGTGGTAGACAGTCAAAGAAGGCTTTAGGCTGCAAGCAGCGTTGTCCAGACAGCGGTTGGGCTGGTTCCCATCCGGTAGCCCAGCGGATGGCGCTTCGTGCCAGGCGAGTGACGAAACCGTGGCCTCCTGCCCCCGCTTGTTTTGGTAAATTTGCAATCGCACAATCCACTCCATCGGACATTACTGCTTTCACCAGGGGATAGGTTTCGGCCGCTGAATCACCTAGATCTGCGTCCAAAAACAGAATTAAGCGAGCCGGATCTTCTTCGGAATCGCGCATGGCCACAACCTTCGCCCCGGTTTCCATCGCCGAGGCTTTACCGCGGTTCACCGAATGACGCACCACGACCGCACCGGCAGAACGAGCCGCATCTCCCGTGTTATCGCTAGAACCGTCGTCAATGACAACGAATAAATCCGCACGCGGAATGGCTTTCGAGGCTCTGACCGTGGCGGCAATGGAGTCCCCTTCGTCCTTAGCGGGGATAACCACCGCGACTTTAGGGAGTTTTTCGGTTTCGAGCATACTTCATTCTAAAGCCTATTTTTCCAATTTATAAAAACTAAGTAAAGTAATTTTAAAAGCCAAGATTTTACAAACGCAGGCTACCCGCGTGAAAATCTTCCCAAAATCCCAAGTTGGTGAGAGAATGAGGACATGCATGAAAGAGCTGGACAACCTGCGCAACCGCAAGATTTGATTGATGTTTCCGCCGTACTTGGCGCATACTATGACCTCGAACCGGATGTTAACGAAGAAAGCCAAAAAGTGGTTTTCGGAACTTCCGGGCATCGTGGTTCCTCCCTTGACCGGGCTTTTAACGAGGCTCACATTGTGGCTACCACTGCCGCCATCGTAGAGTATCGCCGCCAGCAGGGAATTGATGGACCGCTGTTCATTGGGCGTGATACCCACGCTCTATCTGAACCCGCGTGGAAGAGTGCCCTAGAGGTTTTAGCTGCTGCCGGGGTGCATACCTACACCGATGCCCGTGATGCCTATACTCCCACGCCTTCGGTGTCGCACGCCATTTTGAAAGCCAACGGGGCGGGCACTCCCGGGGGAGTGCGCCTGGGTGGGGCAGGGCTAGCCGACGGCATAGTGGTTACTCCCTCGCACAATCCGCCGCGTGATGGCGGGTTTAAATACAATCCTCCTCACGGTGGACCGGCCGATTCCGATGCCACTTCGTGGATAGCTGCGCGAGCGAATGAAATCCTTAAAGAGGGCTGGCGTAATGTGCCGCGCAAGTCGCATCCTCTCGCTGCAGACTGTATAGAAAAATTTGATTTTCTCCCGTCCTATGTCGATTCACTGGTTAACGTGATTGACGTGGATGCCATTAAATCTGCGGGGGTTCGTATCGGGGCTGATCCCCTGGGTGGCGCGGCGGTGGACTACTGGGCGGCGATTGCGGAACGCTACGGCTTAAACCTGACAGTAGTAAACGAAAAGGTCGATCCGACCTGGTCGTTCATGACTTTGGATTGGGATGGCAAGATTCGCATGGACTGCTCTTCGCCCTACGCGATGGCGGCGCTGCGTAAAGTCATGGAGGGCGGTTCTGCCCCTTACGACATTGCTACTGGTAACGATGCCGACTCTGATCGTCACGGCATCGTTACCGCTGACGGCTTGATGAATCCTAACCACTATCTGGCGGTGGCCATTGAATACCTCTACACGCATCGCTCCGGGTGGGGTGAAGATTGCGCGGTGGGTAAAACCCTGGTGTCATCAGCCTTGATTGACCGGGTGGTCGCCGCGATGGGACGTAAACTTGTCGAGGTTCCCGTCGGGTTCAAGCACTTTGTTCCTGGACTCCTTGATGGCTCGGTAGGGTTTGGTGGCGAGGAATCCGCCGGGGCTTCTTTCTTGCGCAAAGACGGCACGGTGTGGACGACGGACAAAGACGGGATTGTGGCCGCGCTTTTGGCCTCTGAAATCTTGGCGGTTACCGGTCGGACTCCTTCGCAGTTGCACTTCGACCAGGTACAGCGTTTCGGGGAGTCTTTCTACCAACGGGTTGATGCTCCGGCCACTAAAGCTGAAAAGGCCAAGTTGGCGAGGTTGACTCCACAAGACGTGACGGCCAGTAAGCTCGCTGGTCAAGACATTGTGGATCGTCTGGTAAAGGCACCCGGTAACGGAGCGGCGATTGGCGGCTTAAAAGTAACCACCGCCGATGCTTGGTTCGCGGCGCGTCCCTCGGGGACCGAGGACGTCTACAAGATTTACGCCGAATCCTTCCAAGGCCCCGAGCATCTTAAACAGGTTCAGGCCGAGGCTAAACAGGTAGTCGCCGCAGCTTTGGCTAGTAGCTGAGTACTCCTTCTGGTTTCGTTTCGTCCCGTTATGGGGTCGGATTCATGAGGGGCAGGCCGTAAACCTGCCCCTCATGTTCAATTCAGCACCGGCTGAGGGCAAGCAGCAGCGCTTGGCGTTCTGGTGGGGTTACGGATAAATCCCAGCGGTATTTAATATTGATTTGCTGGCGGGCATAGGTGCAGCGGAAGTTTTTATTCTGAGGCATCCACCCATCGGCGGCGAGTTTGCCTTTGTCTTGGTTCGCTTTTCCGTCTGCAGCTAGCAAAACGGCGGGATCATTAGCGTATTTTTGCCGTTGGGCGTTACTCCACTGGTTCGCCCCACTGGCCCAAGCATCGCCTAACGCCACCACGTGGTCAATCTGTACGACGGCTCCCGGGGCGGCGGTGAAACTCGTGGTTTTCCCGGTATAGGGGTCGTGGAACACCCCACCCACCAATCGGCAAGGTTTGGCACTATCGAAGCGAGCATGGCGAAAATCCCGTGCCAAGATTTCGGCTCGAGTGTCACAGCCGTCGTGATCCAGATCTTTCCAGCCGCCAAAGAAATCGCGTTTATACCCGCCCGGTCCTGAATCTTGACGCAAGCGTAGGGAACAAAGTTCCTGCCAAGCGTCAACCACGTCAATTTTAGAATGGGGTTTTACCTGGCAAGAAAACCCAGGTGTTGGTAAATTAGCGAGTTCAGGTCCCAGGCCGGGAATCACCGCCCAGGCACACAGTCCCGCGAGGATAACCAAAGCGATATCCCCGAGGGTTACTTGTTGGAATCTAAACACAGTTCTAGCCTGGAGGGAATAGTTGGTCGGGGCAACTCTGCCGGGCTTACCCTGTGGAAAACTCCGTTTTCCACAGGGTTTAAGGAATTTCGAATTAGCTCGCTAAAAAGGCATCAGAAAGCCGAATCTGGAGTTGAAGTCTGGGGGTTTGGCTCGGTTGGAGGATTTTTAGGATTGGATTTCGCTTGGTTTTGTCGAGTTTTCTGTTTGGCCTGCTGTCGTTTTTTTTGAAAGTTGCGCCATTGTTTGGGGGTCATCGAAATCGACCAGTCATTCATATTGGGCAGCATCCAGCGTCGCCACGAAGCCATAACGGTAATCCCCGAACCCACGACGGCGGCGATGAGCATCCCCAACAGGGGATAGCCACTGCTGAACAGAATCGCGTCCAGAACCGAGGCAATCACGGCGGGAATGGCATAGAGCGTGCTGCCACCAAAAACCGCCGGTACATTCCCAGCGGTGACATCTCGTACCATACCTCCCCCGATAGCGGTGATAACCCCCATTAATACCGAGGGAATAAAAGCAAATCCTAATGCCAGAGCTTTTTGGGTGCCGGTGGCAGCCCAGACCCCCAACACCAGGCCGTCGCAGATAATCAGGGCACGCCGCGACCATTTGCCATCGAATTTCCACAGCCATGCCAAACAGGCTCCGAGTATGGCCATAGTCAGATAATAGCGGTCGGTGAGTGCAACGGGTGGGGCGTTATTCAGCATGACATCACGGATAATCCCGCCTCCCAAGGCGCTCATAATGGCCAACACCGCGAAACCTACTGGGTCGAAGCCTTTTTGCCGCGCGAGTCGACCTCCCAGGATGCCGTTTAAGAAAACCCCGGTCAAGTCCATGAATCTAAAGAGTTCCGGCAAACCATTCTTTAACAGCTCTTCGGGAGGATTGGGTTGCCAGAGCAAGATTTCCAACACGGTGACTCCTAAAAAAACTGGACGTTAGAGGCGAGATTTCCCAACAGGTAAGTCACGGTGGCGGCGCCGAATCCCAGGGCGGCTTGGCGTAAAGCTCGCAGCCACGGTGGTTTGCCAGCCAGGATTCCCATGGTACCACCAATGAACAGTAAGATTATGGCCACAGCGAGAGTCGCGCTGATGATTCCCATCCAGCCGTCGAGTCCAAAAAGGAAAGGTAATACGGGAACCAGCGCTCCTATCGAAAAGGAAGTGAAAGAAAACGCGGCGGCCTGCCATCCGGAGCCAATAGTGTCAAGAGAATCTGTGGCTGCAGCGATATCATCGCCCGGGGTGCATTGGCTCATTTTAGGGTTTTTAATGCTTATTTCTTGGCCGTCAATACGGCTATCATCGCTGGTAGTACCGTTTTTTATGGTATGGCTATCTTTATTTAAGGAAATCTGAGGTTTAATCTGTTCTGGCAAATCCAGGGAGCTCATAATGGCGCGGGCGTGTTGAGTCGCGGTCTCCAGGTCTTCACCTCGAGCTAGGAACAGCAGCTGCAGCTCATTTGCTGCTCGGTCTAGCATTGGCAGTCTTTCACGCATTTGCGGATTAGGTAGTGAAGACTCCAGGAGTTCGCGTTGGGTGGTGACGGAAATGTATTCACCTACTGCCATCGACAGGGCTCCCGCCATCAGGCCAGTGAAACCAGTGAGCACAATCAGACCTCGGTTTACTCCCGAACCGGCGATACCAGCTACCAAGGCCAAGTTGGAAACTAATCCGTCGTTAATCCCAAAAATCATGGCGCGAGCTTTCCCGGAAAACCGTGCCCGCGAGTTAGCCGCTAGAGCGCGCACCACTTCGGAATGCAAGTGCTCATCGGCTGCCATTTGGGCGGTAGCATCGGCATCAACGTCATAGGTGCCACGCTCTTCGGAGCGTTGCATCAGCGCCAGCACAAAAATTGAGCCAATCCGAATTGCTAAGTTTTGCAAAATTCGCACTTGCCACGAGCTTTTCGGGGCAGGTTCAGCATGTTTACCCAACAGGCGCAGCCAGTGGGCTTCGTGCCGGCCTTCGGCCTTTGCCAGATTCAACAAGATTTCACGATCTAGGCCGCTGCGACGCAAACCCAGTTCACGATAGATTCTGGCTTCGTCACGTTCTTCGGCCAGGTAACGACGCCAACGTCTAAGCTGCTCACGGGTGGGGCTGCTAGGGTCAATCGGTTTATTCATCAAGAAACAATTTTCCCATTAATAATAATATGATTGTCTTTTTTTGTGTCATTCTGACCCGCAGTGTTTGACGTGGTTGACGGATTTTCGCTTCCGGCTGATTCGCGATTTAAATCCGCAGCGTGAAGCTGCCGCTTCAATTCTTCGGCCATGCGGTCTACCAGAATACTGCCGTGGTGCCGTAAAGCCGCGCGGAGTTTTTCACTCGCCGCTGCTTTAGCAGCAGTGAGATTGGGGGACTGGGCAATCTGGCTGGTGAAATCCTTAATCGATTCAATCTGGTGTTGGGGTAGACGCAGCACCAAAAAAGCGCCGGTTCCAATCCCGGCTAGAAACAACCATTTTCCGCTACCCATTTCGCTCCTAAAATCTGGGGTGTGCTCTGCATCCATCCTACTGGAGCCCCAAACCCGAGGCAAAGCTATTTTGGCCTTAGCCCTGCCTCCCTCCACCCGAGTGCCGCCTAAAATTCTAGCCGGTGCGCGCTTCGCCGCGTTCCCGCGTGTTGTCGCGCCACTGGGCTGGGTTGGTAATGCCTGCCTCAGTTTATCCCGTGTTGTGCTGCGGTTAACTGGGCAGCCCGGAAAATCACATCGGCGGCAAACGCACAAGCAACGTTCTCTTTACCGTGGTGAAAAGCAGTGGATAAATCTAAAACCTCTTTCAGCCTCTGCTTGAGCCCAGTCCCTAAAATTTCTGAGCCGCCATCGCGAGTTTCCGTGGCAAAATTGAGTGTTTCTGGTGTAAATTCCCCGGCGATTCCTACGGTTAGGTCGGTATCTATACCCAGAGCAGCTCGCAGGTCAATCAAGCTGGCCAAGGCCTCTTCCAGATTAGTTCGCTCGTCGCTATTAGCGTCCACAACCAGGGCTATCACCTCATGAATCCCCAATAAAAACCGCCAGTTCGGCGCTAAAATCTGGCCTAACGGGGTTAAATCCAGCGCGATGGTGGGGAAGCTGCCGATAACTTGCCGGTTTTCCTCGCGCAGCGCCTCGGGCTTAATCCCTAAAGCCGGGTGGAGCCCCGCAGCGGTGACTGGGCGCGTAATCTTAGAAAGCTCGGGGGGTAAATCCGCTTCACGGCAGCGAATCTCGATTCCATACCAGTGCGCGCGCTCCAAGGTTGTTAACAGGGACGGGAAGTTTTCGGGATATTCCAGCAAATCTGTCATCTCTACCACAGCTCGCAGGGCGGCGGCCTGCTCCGGGGCACATTGCCCTATCCACGTCCCGTCGGGCTGCTCTCCTAAGGTAGCTTGCTGGGCGCGAGGGAACTTTACTCCGATGGCTCCCCGCTCGGCCGGTATCCCCAGTTGCAGCATGTATTGCAGTGCCGCGTTGAAAGCCGTCGGAGCGCTGCTTGTGCTCGGTGCCGTGGTGCTGAGCAGTTCTGGGTGGAGCCATTCCAAGATGGGTGCCCACACCGGGTGGCGGGTGGTTTTCGCTGTTGATTCGGGTTCATGAGGTGCTTGCCGAGTTGTCACTTAAACATTGTCCCCCACCTGCCCTAAAATAGGGGACAGAATGCCTAGAAAACTGACTTATCCTCCCGAACTGCCGGTCACCGAGGCGCGGGCAGAGATTCTCGATGCGATGCGCCACCACCAGGTCATTGTGATTTCCGGGGCGACTGGCTCGGGGAAAACCACCCAGTTGCCCAAAATGTGCCTGGAAGTGGGGCGTGGTACCAATGGAATCATCGGCCACACCCAGCCGCGGCGCCTCGCGGCGCGTACTGTCGCTACCCGTATCGCCGCTGAAATGGACGAAACCCTGGGGCAAACCGTGGGCTACCAGGTGCGATTCCGGCAAAACGTGGGGGCGGATACTCGCATCAAACTGATGACCGATGGGATTCTCTTGTCCGAGATGAGTCAAGACCCGCAGCTGCGTCGCTATGACACCCTGATTATTGACGAGGCGCATGAACGATCCTTGAACATCGACTTTATCTTGGGTTATTTACAACGTTTGGTGAAAATTCGGCCGGATTTATTGGTGATAATCACCTCTGCCACTATTGATTCCCAGCGTTTCGCCACTGCTTTCGGGGTGGACACTCCCGTGATAGAAGTGGCGGGTCGCACTTTTCCTGTTGAAATCAGATACCGTCCTCTGGTGACGGAAGTTTCCCCGGGACACCTCGAATCTTGCGCAATAGAACCAAGCTTAAACCCCAAAAAAAGCTTGGAAATAAAGGAAACTGAAGTGGACGTGGTTGACCAGGAAATCGACCAGGTAACAGGGATTTTGCGGGCGGTGGATGAACTGGTTGAAGCGGGTCCGGGTGATATTTTGGTGTTCCTGGCTGGTGAAGCCGATATTCGCGATACCGCTGCTGCTTTGAAAGGACACCTAGGACATCGCTTTGTAGAGCCCGATTCAAAGTCAAACGTTCCCGGAGCTATCGAGGTGTTGCCGCTCTATTCACGTCTGTCTGAAGCCGCCCAGCAAAGCATTTTTGCCCCCCATTCTCTACGGCGCATTGTACTGGCAACCAATGTGGCGGAAACTTCATTGACGGTTCCGGGAATTGTCTATGTGATAGACCCCGGGGTGGCTCGGATTTCTCGGTATTCCAACAAGACTCGGGTGCAGCGTCTGCCGATAGAACCCATCTCGCAGGCTAGCGCGAATCAGCGGGCGGGACGCTGTGGACGCACCTGCCCGGGAATCTGTATTCGCCTGTACTCCCAACAGGATTTCCTGTCACGTCCTGAATATACCGAACCCGAGATTCAACGCACCTCTCTGTCTGCGGTTATCCTCCAGATGGCTTCCCTGGGTTTAGGGGAAGTCGCGGATTTCCCCTTCCTTGATCCGCCCTCCCCGCGTTCCGTTACCGATGGGGTTTTGGAATTGTCCCAGCTTGGTGCCTTGGATACGCGGAAAAAACCGGTGCGAATTACTCGTCTGGGGCGAAAAATTGCCCGTTTGCCCCTCGACCCTAGACTGGCGCGAATTCTCTTGGCAGCCGATGAACTGGGGGTGGCTTCGGAAGCAGTGATTGTGGTAGCGGCCTTGGCCATGCAAGACGTGCGGGAACGTCCTAGCGAAAAACGCAGTGAGGCTGACGAAATGCACGCCCGCTTCGAGGACGAACGCTCGGATTTCTTGGCCTACCTGCGTTTGTGGTCGTATCTCCAGCGGCAAAAGGGGTCTCTTTCCGGCAGTGCGTTTCGTCGCCGATGCAGTCGCGAATTCCTGCATTACTTGCGGGTTCGTGAATGGTTTGACCTCGCCAAGCAACTGCGAGAAATGCTGCAAGAAATCGGGATAAATACCCGCAGTTTAAACGAAATAAATGTTGACGTGGTTGACGCTAATGCCCTACATCAGGCCTTGCTTTACGGGATGTTGGCGCAGATTGGATATTGGTCGTCCCAAAAAAGGGAATACCTCGGTGCCCGGGGGCAAAAATTTGTGGTGTGGCCAGGCTCGGGACTGACTTCGAAGCACTACGACTGGGTGATGGCTGCTGAACTTGTAGAGACTTCTCGGCTGTTTGCTCGCACCGTGGCCAGGGTGGAACCTGAGTGGATTGAACAGGCTGGTAAATATCTCTTGGTGCGTAGCTATTTTGAGCCCTACTGGTCTTTACGCGCCCAGGCCGCCATGATTCATGAACGGGTGACGCTTTATGGTCTTACTCTGGTGGCCGACCGGGCACACACCTTGGCCTCGCTGGGGTCGACCTTGGTAGAGAATCAACCGGCGCGGGATTTAGCGCGAGCCCTGTTTATTCGTCATGCTTTGGTGGCCGGAGAATGGCGTGAAAATCCGGCATTTATTCAAACTAACCGGGAGCGCTTGGTGGCAGCGCAGGAGGCACGGGTACGGCTGCAGATTCCTGGCGAGATAGACGATTTCACTTTAGAGAGCTGGTTTGACAAAAAGCTACCGGAAAATGTCACCTCTGCGGCGGCTTTCAATGCTTGGTGGAAAACCAAACGCTTTGAGGATCCTCAGTACTTGGATTTTCCGTGGGAACTGCTGGTTCCCGCCAGCGAAGATGCCCAGCAATTCCCTGACTTTTGGAATCAAAACGAGACTTTACTACCCCTGGCCTATACTTTCGGGGGGAAACGTGGGGGGATTACCCCCGCCCCCACCGCAGACATTCATCGCAATACTACCCAGTCAAAACGCCATAAAAGCTCGAAAATACCGCAGCGTGAGATTGACGTGGTTGACCTTTCTGAAGGGGTAACTATTATTATTCCCGAACGTAGCCTAGAGACCATTGACCCTACGGGCTTTGATTGGCCCATCCCCGGGGCTTTGCGGGAACACCTCTTGGCTAGAATCAAGGCTCTGCCCAAGCAGGTGCGTAAAAAAGTAGTTCCCGCCGCCGCGCTGGTAGAGGAAATTTGGGAGCCGATCAGCGCCTATCTTGGGGTAAACCCCAGTGAGCGCCCGAGCCTAGACCAGGTGTTTAGCCAGGCTATCGCCACCGCGCGAAGGGTGGAGTTAAGCCGAGGCGATTTATCCGCTATGCATGAGGCGCTTCCCGAAAATCAACGCAACCATTTCGCTATCATTACCGCCAAAGGTCGGGTTTTAGCCAAGGGAGATGACTTCAGTGTGCTGCGTAACACTCTGATAGTAAACACCACCACCCACCAAGGCAAGGTATGGCATCAGCAGGAGGCCGAAAAGGCTAAAGTCGAAAAACCCCGCGATTATGCCGCTGCTCTTACCGAGGCTCTGGAACTGCCCCAAACCCGAGTGATAACCCGCTGGCGCGGGGCAGAGGCCGCCGCCCTGGCGGCCTCGCCCTATCCCAGCACCGCCGCCTTGGTGCAAGCCGCCCAAAGCGCTGCTGGGGTGGCTTTGACCCAGGAATGGCTAGCAACAGGACACCAGCTGGAAGGGGAAGATGACCTAGTCCAGTTGCAAGCTGAGTGCGCCAATCGTTTCGAAGATACGGTTTACCGGATACTTCAAGGTGTCGCTGCAACGATGCAGCAGCGTGTTGAGTTGCAGCGTGTTATCGAGAATGCCCGGGCTAAGGCCAGCCCCACCCTGCACCATACCATTCAAGAAATCGTCAACCACGTCAACCAGTTACTGGAGGGTGATTTCCTCGCTAGAACCCCGTATAAGTGGCTGCAACGCCTGGAAAAATACCTCCAGGCAGATACTTTGCGGCTGGAAAAGGCTCGACACAACTCGGCGGCGGACGCCGAGCATAGCCAGCGCCTCGCAGAAGTAACGCGCGACTTCGAGACCAGCGTGGCCACCATCAAAGCCCGGCCTTTCCACGCCGATACCCACCGAAAGATTCAAGAAATCTACTGGCTGTTAGAGGAATTCAGGCTCTCTTTATTTGCCCAGCAACTGGGCACTATAGAAAAAGTCTCGGCGAAACGTTTACGGAAACTCCTAGCCGAAATTCTTTGACGGGGACGGAAAAATTTGTCCAAGGGGTAAAATTCAGCGGTGTTGCTTCGGGTCTAAGACCCTAGGACACAGTGCTCCTAGCACCTCATGAACCCGCACAAAACCGCGTCTAGCGGTGCGAATCACCGAACCAGGTACGAAATAACCCATAGAAATTCGCGTTGCCAAAACTGGAACAATGCCCGGGGTTACCCACTAAAACGCCCGCATCTGGCTGGTAGGGCGTGTAGTTATACAGTCCAGCAGTGGCCTGATTTTCGACGAAGACCTCGGCATCGCCACAGTTCGGGTCGGGTGAAAAAGCAATCCGAGTCATCTGACCGGCTCGGATTTTAAACAGATGCGGCTGCTGACGGTAGCGTTGGAACTGGGCGGCTGCGTAGTAAACCTGGGTAGAGAAGCCGAAAAAACGCTCATCGCAGTTTTGCTCATCGGGACAACCAAAACCAGTGGCAATCTCGTACCGGGCGGGAGTAAGGTCGAAACCTGAAGCCGTGAGCAGACCCTGTTCCTTTTGCAGTAAAACCAGTAAAACCTGGGGGTTAAGGTGGCAAGCCTGGGAGGTTTTGAAAATAATCATCGCCGCTGATTCTTCCGGGTTACCCGCGTAGCCCGAACACCACTGCGTAGCGGGCATATCTTTAGTGTTCTCACGATAATTGGCTAAACACGGAGCCGCCCCGTCTTGACAACCCGCGTTCTTTTCCCGAATGAAAGCCTCGATTTTGGGTAAATCCATGGCTTGATAGTTATAGAACACCGCGTCAGAAATCAAGAAACCAGGTCGAAAATCGGTCAAATCCAGGCGCGGCGCAATCGGTCCGGAGAAAGAATCATCCGATGAGGGCGGGACAGACACGGTTGCAGAGATAGCACTTAACACTGCCCCCAAAACCGCTGCTAGCAAAATCAGCCCGGCTATACCGAATAAAATGCCCCGGAAAAACCGCTGCAATTAGCGCAAACCAGCTTTCACAGCGTTCACGGTAGCCTCTACCGTATCGGGGTGAATCGCACCCATCCCACCTAAGGCCAACACCGTGTGCGGATGCAGTGCAGCCACATAGTTGTGGGCATCAGCCGACAGACTATCCGTGCGGGAAGGCAGCAATAGAACCGGCCCGTCAGTCAAGGCTCCCGCCACCAGGGCGTCAGCAAAGTTATCGCCACGCGCTATATAAACCACCTTGTCAGACAGCACTGAACCGCCCTGAGGGTTCGCAATCCCCTGCTGGGGTGGGAAGGCATAGGAAGCGACGGCAACCGCCGTAGCGTAGCGATTGGGGCCGGATAGGCGTCCCTGATTGTGTCCGGCAGCGATGCGTTTCAAGGCCTTGGCAGGCACCGCGTTTTCGCCCCCCAATGCCACCACGGTGTCCAGCTTGAGGTTCTTTATCTCAGATGCCACCAAATCCCAACTGTCGGAGCTCTTGGGGTCAATCAAGAAAACCGGACCGTCAGTGAGAGTACCCCCGATTACCGCGTCTGGGGAACCGGAATTATCCTCTCCCACTCCGTCAGCAATATAGGCGCGTTTCGCGCCCTTCGGGTAGGCTTCCCGAGAAATCGCAATCGCGGTTGCGAAACGATTCTTGCCAAAGAGACGGGCAGTGGAACGCCCCTGGGCTACATCGGCCAAAACGGTGTCTGGAATCGCAGCTGAGCCCCCCAGGGCTACCACCTGTACCGCGCGAAGACGATTGATTTCATTACGCACCGAGGCGGGAATAGGCGAATCAGTGGGTACCAGCAGCACCGGCCCGTCCACCAGAGTTCCCCCAGCCAAGGCATCGATAGGGCCATCGGCGCGAGCCACATAAACTTTTTGGCTTCCATTGGAAAATGCTCGCGCCGAAATGGCAGCGGCCGTGTCTATCCGAGTCTTGCCCGCGAGACGACCCGAAGGGATCGCACTGACAGAGCCGGTGGAGCCAAACCAAGAGGTAAAGAAACGATAAAAGTTACGGTTTCCGTAAGAAGAACATTCATCGCCGAGACCTCCCCCCGCAGCCAGTGCGGCATCATTGGGGGTATAGGGCGTGTAGTTGTACAACCCAGCTGTGGCCTGGTTCTCGATAAAGACCGATTTGGTACCGCACTTATAGGAGCCATCGGAATTGCGCGAGGGATGGAACAGCAAATCGTTTATTCTCCCGGCACGGTGGCGGAACTTTGCAGGGTGCTTTTGATAGTAGTGGAAGCGGTGCGCGGCGTTATAAACCTGGTTAAAGAACCCATAGTAACGCTCGTCGCAGGGTGCACTGTCGGGACAGCCATAACCCATAGCGCGTTGGTAGGAAGTAATCTTTAAGGACGACCCGGAGGCGGTGATCAGGCTTTGTTCCTTTTGTAGCGTCACCAGCAGGGACTGGGGATTAATCTGGCAGGCTTGCGCCACCTTAGCCAAAATCACCGCAGCTGTTTCTCCCGGGGCTCCCTGGTAGGCACCAGGACAGTAGTTATCGGCGGGGCGATCAGGGGTGTCTTGGGCGAAGTCCTTTAAACAGGGGATAGTGACCTGTTTGGTTTGCGTCTGCGGTTGCGGAGCGGTTCCGTCAGGATTCTTGGGCGCATTGGGGTCAGCCGGTAGGGTTTCGGTGATAGTTGCGGTGCCGGAGGTGCAAGAACGCCCTTGGGCGTTCAAGAAGTTTTGGATAGCCGCAGCATCCATGGTGTTGGGATTGTAAAACAGCTCGTCGCTAATAATCATTCCCGGGTTGAACCCCTGCACTGCCGCCGTGGGCACCTCTTGGGCTTCCGGCGGTTTGTTGAATCCCCTGTCTGCCCAAGAAGTCGCGGCAAAAACGAGGGAACTTGAAGCGACTACCGCCGCAATCGAGATACCGATCCTGGGTACAGCGTGGTTCGGACGGTTATTGGCGTGTTTCACGGTAGCCTCCCGGGGTTGAAATTCAATCTACAGTAGTCAATCGCCAACAAATCGACGAAACTAAGGAAAAACCGCAGTTTTACCCAGTGCGTATCGCCCTAGCTGGACAAAGTTTTATTTTGCACTATCTTTTGCCCCAGTTCCATGACATGATTCCAAGTCCCCCGCAGCTGGCGTTGTGCCGCTGCCGAAGGCCAAATCCGGCCGCTACGGCGTTCGCGCGCCACCCACTGGCAGTAATAGGCCACAGTGGTGGCGCGGTCAACCTGCTGGCAATGCAGGATGAACTCCACCGAGGCCTGGAGATATTTTTCGTCGCTGAACTTGAGCGATCCTCGGGCACGACCCCGCTTGGAAGTCATCAGCCCCATGTTCTCCAAGGCGTTGTTCCAAGATCCCCCACAGCGTTTCGTGATGGTTTGGCAGGTCGGAGGCCAGCGCACCATGCCTTGCGAGGAACGCACCCCACGAGAGGTGATTTCCTTCATACGTAGCTGCTCGTAAACCGCAGCGGGGATGGTGGTTTCCGGGCGCTCCTTAGCCCGCTTCTTGACCAGGACAATCCGCTTCCAAATTTGGTCGAACTGCGGATAGATGTAGTGACTTTTTTCTGCGCCCAAAGACTGGTCGGCTTTACGCTGATTTCGCACTACCTGGACTTCTTCCTGCAAAACTACAGCCAAGTCCTCCTTCATCTGCGGGTCAATCTTTAACTTATGTGACCAGTAGTCAATCATGTCTGGAGGAGTTTGTTGCATTTCGCGGGTGATTTCCTCGTCGTAGCGCAGGGACAGCACGTACCACAGACCCGCTTCGACGGCTCCTTGTGAAAGAATTATTTGACGCGACAAGAAATGAACACCTCGATTACGTTTATCTTTATCTCTCGGACTCTAACTACAACTTATCACAGTAAACCTACTGCCTTGCACAATAGGCCACTCCCGCGTGGGAAGTTTTTTCGCATTTTATCAGGATTTAGGAAAATTGTTGCAGATTTTATGTTTAAAACTCCCAGTCTTCGTCCTCGGTTTCCTCGGCGGTACCGATGGTGTAGGACGAGCCGGAACCGGAAAAGAAATCGTGGTTTTCCTCGGCCGCAGGCGAAAGCGCCGCCAGAATGGCCGGGTTCACATCGATTTCCTCGGGTGGAAACAAGGCTTCGTACCCCAGGTTCATTAGTGCCTTGTTTGCGTTGTAGTGCAAGAATTTTTTGACGTCCTCGGTCAACCCCAAGGTGTCGTAAAGAGTCTCGGTATAGAGCACTTCGTTGTCATATAAATCGGTGAGCAGTGAATACGTGTAATCACGCAGTTCCTCTTGCCGGGAGGACGAGGATTCACGCATCGCCACTTGGAACTTATAGCCGATGTAGTAGCCGTGCACGGCTTCGTCGCGGATAATCAGGCGAATCAAATCTGCGGTGTTGGTCAACTTGGCATGAGCAGACCAATACATGGGGGCGTAAAAACCGCTGTAGAACAGGAATGACTCTAGCATGGTGGAGGCTACCTTGCGTTTTTCGGCATCATTTCCGTGATAGTAGTCCAAGACGATATGCGCCTTCTTCTGCAAGAATTCGTTGTTCTCTGACCATTGGAAGGATTCGTTAATCTCCTCGGTGGACAGCAGTGTGGAAAAGATGGAGGAGTATGACTTGGCGTGAACCGACTCCATAAACGCGATATTAGTGTAGACCGCTTCTTCGTGGGGGGTTCTGGAATCCGGAATCAAAGAAACGGCACCGACGGTACCCTGAATCGTGTCCAGCAGGGTTAGACCGGTAAACACCCGGTTGGTCATGAGCTTCTCGTCGGCATTCAAGGTTTTCCAACTGGGAATATCGTTTGACAGCGGGATTTTTTCAGGTAACCAGAAGTTACCGGTCAAACGATCCCACACTTCCAAATCCTTTTCATCCTCGATGTCATTCCAGTTGATGGCTGAGACAATCTTAGGGATGCCGATGACCATAAGTGCTCCTTTTTACAGTAAATTCAACTCAATTCTGATGTCAGTCAGCGGCAAAGCCGTCTAACTACCTCTTAACACCGGCCTTAAGTTTAGCGACTGCGCCGGGAGTTTCAATTTTTCGGCAAGAGGTTTAGTCATTCGGCCTCTTGACATCCTCCTGTGCCGTTAAGGTAAAGGGAGACGTTAAAAAACAATCGGCATGGCACACTCTCGGGGAGGTCAGATAGTGGACATATCTAAAGATGCCCAGTTTTTCAGTCTGGCCTCACAACTACCCGTCTCCGATTTCGGAGAAAAGCTGTTGCATCTCCAGCCGGGTTCCAAACTAGGGCTCTATTTGCTGGGGCTGTCTAACTTGAGCGTGGATGCCACCCAGGTGGAACTGGCGGAATCCGCCCTGTCGCGCCCCCTCAACTGGATTCTCGAAGAAATTCAGTGCCACACCTGTGGTGGGGAAACCGGGGTAGACATTGCGGCTCTCAAGACGCGACTGTCCCATCCACCCCAAAGTTTCCTCGCTGATTTCCCCTGTTGTGAAGAAACCCGGGTACGCCACAGCCTACATGCCTATCTCACCCTGGCTTTGAAGTCTTCTCTGGTCAGCTTGGTTGGAGACCAGGTATTACTGTCTCTACTGGGAATACGCCAGCTGCGTCATCCACAACCGATTCTGCCCTTGCTGGCATTCGCCCTAACTGACAAGGATGATGAAGGCAGTTTCCTGCGCATCATCATGGGAGCTTTAGCCCAAATATTTGCCGCCGAAGAATGGGCGCTGCCAGGTTCCAGCGCCGAGGTGGCTGTCAAGTTCCTGGCTGAGATGGGCTATTCTGCTAGCTCGGAAACCGTGGATAATTGCCTCCAGATTTTCAATGATTTCATCTACGGTGCCGGCTGCACCGCGCCAAATGACGACACCGCCGTGGTGTTGCTGCAGTACCTCTTTTCAGAAGCCCTACAACCTTAACGAAAGGCTCGGGTTGCGAAATATCACCTCATGAACCCGCCGACACCACCACAGCGTGTCACTTTACTACAGCATACAAGAGACGCAGCCCTCGACTTCAGTTCCTTCCAGGGCGGCTTGACGTAGACGAATGTAGTACAGAGACTTGATTCCCTTACGCCATGCGTAAATCTGGGCTTTATTCACGTCACGAGTCGTGATGGTATCCGGGAAGAACAACGTCAGGCTCAGACCTTGATCGACATGCTGGGTGGCCTCGGCGTAGGTATCGATAATTTTTTCGTAACCAATCTCGTAGGCATCCTGGTAATACTCAAGATTGTCATTGGTCATGTAGGGAGCGGGATAGTAAACCCGCCCAATCTTGCCTTCCTTGCGGATCTCAATCTTGGAGGCAACCGGGTGGATCGAAGCCGTGGAGTTGTTGATATAGGAAATCGACCCGGTGGGCGGAATCGCCTGCAGATTCTGGTTGTACATTCCGTCACGCTGAATTGCCTCTGCCAGGCGGCGCCAATCCTCGGTGGTGGGCAGTTTCACACTTGATTGGGCAAAAATTTCGCGAACCTTAGCGGTTTTGGGCTCCCACGTCTCGTTAATGTACTTTTCGAAGTACTCGCCGGTGGCGTATTGGGAACGCTCGAAGCCCTCGAAGCGTTGCCCACGTTCCACCGCCAGTTCATGCGAGGCCTTCAAGGCATAGAAAGCCGTGGCGTAGAAATACATATTCGTAAAATCAAGCCCCTCAGGGGATCCATAGAATATCTCGTGGCGCGCCAGGCAGCCGTGCAAATTCATTGCCCCCAGACCCACCGCGTGGCTCATAGCGTTACCCCGCTGGATGGTGGGCACGCATTCCACATTTGTCAAATCACTTACGGCGGTCAACGCGCGAATCGCCACCCGGATGGATTGCTCGAAGTCAGGGGAATCCAGGGTTTTCGCGATATTCATCGAACCCAAATTGCAAGAAATATCCTTGCCTACCTTCTGGTAGCTCAAATCCGGGTTCAGCTCGGAGGCCTCGGAGACCTGGAGAATTTCGGAACAGAGATTGGACATGACGATACGCCCGTCAATCGGATTGGCCCGATTGACCGTGTCTTCGTAAAGGATGTAGGGATAGCCAGATTCAAACTGGATTTCGGCTAGAGTTTGAAAGAATTTGCGCGCATCAATCTGTTTCTTGTGAATCTGGGGGTTGTCCACCAGTTCACGGTATTTTTCCGTCACGGAAATCTCGGAGAACGGCACGCCGTAGACTCGCTCGATGTCATAGGGGCTGAACAAGTACATGGGCTCCTTGTTCTTGGCTAATTCGAAAGCAATATCGGGAATTACGACCCCTAGTGATAGCGTCTTGATGCGGATTTTCTCGTCGGCGTTTTCCCGTTTCGTGTCCAGGAAAGACATGATGTCGGGGTGGAAGGCGTTGAGGTACACCGCCCCCGCACCTTGGCGCGCCCCTAGCTGGTTGGCATATGAAAACGCGTCTTCGAGCATTTTCATCACCGGAACCACGCCGGAAGACTGGTTTTGGATTCGCTTGATGGGAGCCCCGGCTTCACGCAGATTTGTCAACAGTAGAGCCACGCCGCCCCCGCGTTTTGACAGTTGCAGCGCCGAGTTGAGACCCCGGGCTATGGATTCCATATTATCCTCGATTCGCACCAGGAAGCAGGAGACCATCTCGCCGCGAGCCTTTTTACCCGCATTCAAGAAGGTGGGGGTAGCGGGTTGGTAGCGTCCGGTAATGATTTCTTCCATAATGTCGGTTGCCAGGGTTTCGTCGCCGCGCCCCAGATAGAGCGCCACCATGCACACGCGATCCTCGAAACGCTCCAGGTATCGTTTGCCGTCGAAAGTCTTGAGCGTGTAAGAAGTGTAGTACTTGAAGGCACCCAGGAAGGTTGGGAAGCGGAAGTTGTGCGCATAGGCCTTTTGAAACAATGACTTGATGAATTCGAACCGGTACTGGTCGATGGTTTCCTTTTCGTAGTATCCTTCCGTCACCAGATAGTCAATTTTTTCCTGAAGAGTATTGAAACTAACCGTGTTGGGGTTGACGTGGTTGACGAAAAACTGGCGGGCTGCCTCAACGTCGGCCTCGAACTGGATTTTTCCGTCCGACCCGTAGAGATTTAGTTTCGCGTTTAGCGAGTGATAGTCATGTTCCGGGTTGAGTCTGGGTGGTTCGTTAGACGCGATGGCGCTGGGGGCAGAGCCAGGGGTGCCGGGCTGGTTGGTTGGGAATGCTGTTGTTTCCAAAATTCTGTCAATCCTTCTTTGGGCTTCTATGTCTAGGCCTGCCCCACCAGGCGTATCCGGGCAGCACTCACCGAGCTGACCTAAAATAGTCAGTGGGGACAGTAAATTTTGGGGGCACCCGCGTCCCCCACATTAAATCCTTAAATTTGTTTGAGGCGAGGTGGGTTTAGATGGCCACGGCTTCAACTGTGGTGGACAGCTCCTTGATTTTATCGGGGCGGAACCCGGACCAGGCATCTTCTCCGGCCACAACCACGGGAGCCTGGCTGAACCCCAGTTCTTTGACGCGATTGAGTGCGTTGATATCTTGAGTTAAGTCCACCGTGTCATAGTCCAGCCCATGCTTGTCCATAGTCCGCTTCGTAGCGTTGCACTGGACGCAGTTGGGCTTGGTGTAGACGATTATGCTCATGTTTCGTTCCTTCCGGAATATGTCCCTCTCGAGTTTTCCCGGAATCAAACTCTTCAGTTTCCGGGTGAAAACTACAATGCTGTTATTATATCTCAGCTCAAAAGTGCTGTCGAGTTCAAAACACTACACCTTGTGGAGCATCGAGTCCAGCACCACAACATGTTGTGGTTGGAATTGGGGTACGTTAGGCTTGTGGACAAGTTGTGTCCAGGCTGTGGGCGTGGGGTGACAGTGGCCTATCAGAGCACGTCACGGGGATAAATTACACGCTTGTAGTTTTCCACATCTTGTGGAAAACAAATTTTGGTTTTAAATTTTCCTCTCGGCGTGTCGCTCGGGTTGCCTCGGTCGCTCTGGTGGGTTCGGATTCATGAGGTGCCATCCCCGGGTGGGGGCACTTATCGCGTGGCTCGTGCGACTTCGTCGCTGCCACGCGCGCCGTGAGATAATGGCTGTATGGAAACAAAACCGACCAATGTGGAATCTTTTCAGCTCGATCATCGCCTGGTCAAGGCGCCGTTTGTGCGGGTAGCGCATCGCGAAGCCCTTCCCGGCGGGGACACCCTTATCAAGTACGATGTGCGGTTTTGTCAACCAAACCAAGAACACCTCGAGATGCCGGTGGTACATTCCCTGGAGCATTCCATTGCGGAACATATGCGCAACCACACTAAACAGCTGATTGACTTCTCGCCGATGGGTTGCCAAACCGGTTTCTATGCCTTGACTTTAGGGATTGAACCCGAGGAGTTTATGCGGATATTAGAGAAAACTTTGGTTGACGTGGTTCACATGACAGAAGTTCCAGCTGCCAATGAAATTCAATGCGGCTGGGGGGCTAGCCACAGTTTAAGTGGGGCGCAGCAAGCCGCGCAGACTATGTTGAATCATCGCGAGGAATGGGACAAGATTTATTCACACTAGGAAGTCTGTGACCCTGAATGTGTGGAGGACTTACCCTCCGTGCCTCTAGGAAAGATATGCCTATATCGTGGTGGCGGTAAGCCTATTACCTGCACTTTTACTCATTCTTTAGGAAATAAGGCTTTAAATCCAGGCATGGAGAGTGAGCTTATTTAAGCGATTTCTTCCGGTTCGCGCAGCCCAATCAGGCACAGTGCTACCAAGAAGCTCAAGCGTGAGGCTTCGGGGGCGCGCTGATAGTTATCGGCGGCGGCTTCTGGGCCGCACAAGTCGCTGATACCGCGAATCGCGAGGAACGGCACTTCTACTCCCGCTGCGACCTGTGCCAAAGCCGTGGATTCCATATCCGCAGTGATGGCGCTGGGGAATAATTTCCGAAACTCTACAGCCAGTTCGGCGCTAACAAAACAGTCCGAGGACAGGAATCTGCCTGCCCGTGTGGTGGTGTGACCCAGCTGAGCGGGCAGAGCGGTGAAACGACTGAGCAAGTCTTCATCGGCAACATAGCTTGCTGGCATCCCGGGGACTTGCCCCAGTTCATAGCCGAATTCGCGGGCATCGGCGCGTCCATAAACACAGTCACTAGAGGCGGTAACTTCCCCTACAGTGGCTTTGGCATCCAAGCCGCCTGCAGAGCCACAAGAAAAGATATAGCGCGGTGAGACATAGCTCAGAGCTGCGGTAAGTGAACTGGCGGCATTGGTTAGGCCTATGCCCGTGGTTACCAGGGCGAGGGTGGCGTCCTCTACCGTGAGCAGCTGCAGGGAGCCCTTTAAACCCAGACGTACCACATTGCCCTTTGCAGCGGCGATTTCTCGAATCGGGGTGGCTTCTTCTTCCATGGCGGCGGTGATTATGGCCAGCACCGGTATTCGGGCTGGGGCAAGCGGAATTTGCAGGTCTGGGAATGGACTCACGATTCTCCTTTGCATCGCTGCGGAATAGTTTTTCGGGATTCTCGCTCGCGAGAATCCCGAATCTTTCGTTGCACTAGCAACAGTATTTGGCGGTAGCGGTGGGATTTGAACCCACGGTGGCTTTCACCACACAGCATTTCGAGTGCTGCACCTTCGGCCGCTCGGACACGCTACCTCAAGGAACGAGACCCAGCAGGACTAGCCTGCTGTGGGACTGAATCCAGTAAAGCGTCTCCTGAAAGGAAACACATCGAGTAAGTTTACCATTTTAGAAGGGGATGCTACGAACTTGGATTCAGCCTTGAATTCAGCCTTGAATTCAGCCTTGGATTCAAGGCTGAATTCAAGCGGCGTTTCCCAAAAAAATCTTGCAAGAGCGCCACCCCGCGTTTCTCGGCCACCCCACCGATAACCTCGACTTGGTGGTTGAGGCGCGAATCACGCACCACATCGCGTATTGACCCACACGCCCCGGCTTTCGAATCCCAAGCCCCGAATATCAGCCGCGATATCCTAGCGGCCACTATTGCTCCGGCACACATCGTGCAGGGTTCCAGGGTAACCACCAGGGTACAACCCGCGAGATTCCACGTCCGCAGTCTCCCGGCGGCTTCACGCATGGCCACAATTTCGGCGTGAGCCGTGGGGTCATGCGGGGGAATTTCCCGTTGGTTTAGCCCTAAGCCAGCCACGATGCCCTGCGCTGTCAGCAGCACGGCTCCCACGGGTACATCCCCGGAGACCGCAGCGCGAGCCGCTAAGTCGAAGGCGGTATCCAAGGCGCGTTGTTCGGCAACACTCAGACTGGGATGGTTCATTGTTCAACCATACCGAAGAATGCCCTGGCATCGACAGTTTCAGGGTAAGTTAAAACCATGCAGTTACAGATTGCGGATCACCCGCTTATTTCTCATAAATTAACCCTGTTACGTGACAAAAACACGCCTTCACCGGTTTTCCGTCAGTTAGCCGATGAACTTACCACTCTATTGGCCTATGAATCTACCCGGGGGGTGCGTACCGAAGAAGTTGAAGTCGAAACCCCTTTGACGAAAACCACCGGGAGGAAACTCGCCAGCCCTGACCCGATTGTGATTCCGATTCTGCGAGCAGGGTTGGGGATGCTAGAGGGCATGACCCGCCTGCTGCCTACCGCAGAGGTGGGTTTCCTGGGGATGAAACGCGATGAGCAAACTCTGGCCATAGAGACTTACGCGAATCGTCTCCCTCAAGATTTGTCGGGGCGTCAGTGTTTTTTGGTTGATCCCATGTTGGCTACGGGAGGAACCTTGGTGGCAGCCATCAACTATGTCTTAGAGCGCGGAGCGCGTGATGTTACCTGTACTTGCCTGTTGGCTGCCCCGGAGGGCATCGCGGCGGTGAAAGACGCAGTGGGTAATCGCGCCGAGGTCAAAGTCGTGGTTGGTGGGGTTGATGACCATCTGAACGAGAACGCCTATATCGTGCCCGGTTTGGGCGATGCCGGGGATCGTCTCTACGGTCTAGTCTAGATTTTGGTTTATTCTTCGGGTTCATGAGGTGCTTGCCCTATCCCGAGCGTAAATGTTTTCGCGCCCCTAAGCGGGGCGCGAAAACATTTAACCACAGAAAAATCGAAGTCTAGAACGAGGGGATAACCTCTTTGCCGGGCCAGGTTTGTTCGATGTATTTCTTAGTAACATCTGAATGCAACAGGTCTTCGAGCTTCTTGATGGCTTCGAGTTTGTTCTTCTCGTCAGCGCGCCACACCAGGATATTCACCGCCGGATTATCCTTAGGTGATTCAATGGCTAGTGCCTCGGAAGGCTTTAGACCCGCCGACTGATAGAAGTTTCCGTTGATAACGGAAAGATCAACATCCGGAAGAGAAGTCACCAGTGAAGGACCGTCTACTTCGTGGAACTTGAAACCGTGCGGGTTAACCTTCGGATCGTCCTTGATTTGCAGCACCGAAGCATCAGTTCCCTTGAGCTTTAACAAATCATTGGCTGCCAGCAAAGCCAGGGAGCGACCCTGGTTAGCTGGGTCGCTGATAATGCTGATGGTAGCGCCGTCTTTGATTTCTTTGAAACTCTTGACTTTCTTGGAAAAAATCGCCAAAGGCTCCAAATGGATTCCTTTGCCGGCGGTGAACTTGTAGCCGCGGGATTTAGACTGATTCTCTAGGTAGGGAACCGTCTGGTAGTAGTTAGCGTCAATGTCGCCACCAGCTAAAGCCTCGTTAGGTAAGACATAATCGTTGAAATCTTTCACATTAAGTTTCAACCCGACCTTCTTAGCTTCGCCGGAGTCTTCGAGATACTTCAGAATCTTGGCGTGAGGAACCGGGGAGGCACCCACGGTCAATTCGGTGAGTTTATCACCAGTGCCGCCAGAGGAGTTTTCAGAGGTGGAACCCCCGCAAGCACCTAAGGTCAAAGCGAATACACCAGCCGCTGCAGCGGCAAGGCTGCGCGAGAATAGGCTTTTCATCTAACACGTCCTTTCAAAATGCTGTTTAACCGAAAGTGAGTTTTTCCATAGGAAAAACTCACTGTGCGCGGGAGGGGAGTCGAACCCCCACCCCATCACTGGGACACGGACCTGAACCGTGCGCGTCTACCAATTCCGCCACCTGCGCTAGGCTGCCAGTTAAACTGAACGCCCTAAAAAGATACCTAAACTATGGCTAATGAGCAAATTAAATCTACCAGCCTGTTATAAGTGGCGTAACTTTAGGGGTTTAACCCCGGTTGAGTGTCCCCAGAGCAAAAAAGCAAGTAGAATGATGGGTGAATGTTTCACAGAGAGGAGGGTCACGGCTTATGGGCGACATGTTTCAACCGAATAGTGGTTTTCCGGGGTCTTCGAACCTCAACCAGGTTACGCCCCAGGTGCCGCCGGTGAGTTTGAACATGCCACCGCAAGACGCGAGTCAGGCTATCCCGGGTATAAATCCCTCTAGTCCCGATGCCTATGGATATCCACCCTACGAAGGACAGGTTCCTTTCCCCGCTGCGAGTATAGGTGGGGATAATGTTGCGGGCTACCCAGCGGCTCCTTCTACTGGACAGGGGTATCCACAAACGCCTCCGGTGCCCTATCCGAATATGGGTCAGGGATTGACCCCGGGACAATACCCCGTGCCTCCTAGCGTGCCTGCGTTCGATAGTGCCACGCCGTCGCGCCGCTACTCCGATGAACCGATGGATGTTCGTAAAGTAGCGCAACTCGCCGAGGAACAACACCCCGATTTAGCGGATTTACGCACTCGAGTGCCTTTCAATATGCCCGGTTTAGTGCCGGCTTCAGTCAGTCGCTCTTCGCGACGTAAAAGTCGCCAGGCCAATGCCCAAGACCCCAGCGTTACTTCCAATGCGAATCCAGGCGGCTTCACCCTTCCCGGCGATCCCAATGCAGCCTTATCCTTCAAGGAACTGCTGGGACAACCGGTTTCCAATGTGGCGGCCTCGACCATCGCCTCACCCAAAGAGCTAGAAGACTCTGATGGGCTGCAGTTCCGAGCCGTGGGTCTCTCGGTAGGTTCGGTTCCGGAACCAGATATTCGCTACCCCATCCCTTACATCGCGAGGGAGCACCCATCCTACTATACGGGCTACGAAGTTTCGCTAATCATGGAATCTATCCGTGATCCCGAGCATGCTCGTCAGGTTCTAGCTCGTATCGTGGCTGTGCCTCGCTGGGTGCGTTGGGTGATTTCCATATTCTGTGGAGTTTGTGGGGCTGCTGTATCTGCCTTGAACGCCTTTTTGTCTCTGATTGCTTTCATGGCCGTAATGACGGTTGTTTTGATGTTCACCTACGCATTTGCCTCCCGCATCGGTTCGGGGCGTTTCTATGACCCGACGGGATACAAAACCATCTGGCTGGGAGCTTTCATGCCCATAGGCTTGCTATCCGCCACTATTGTGGCGCGTTCGCTGATTTCTCAACCTTGGTTGTCATTAATAGCCTTTGTGGTCACGACATTCTGCGGGATTATCTGGACTACCTGGATTCAAGAGTTTCAAATTAAACGCTTACTGTCTTCAGAGATTCAAGATGCTTCTCAAGACCAGTCGAGCCTTGCCCGCGCCTAGTTCATAGTCCCGGAAAGCGCTAGGAGCGGCAAAATTGAGGCTAGCCCAATGCCTAAACCCAAAACCGAAATCCCTACAGCGGCTCTAAGCAACAGGTTTCCTGGTAGTTGTCGGTCGTGAAGGCGACGGTTTTGGAATAGAGCAAGGGCAGCCGGCAGACTGAACACCGAAATCCAAGAGCCAAAGACCGGGATTAGGCTCACCAGTGAAGCCACAAACAGCGCTATCACCACCGCAGAGGTTTGCTGTTGGGGCTCGTGATATCCACTCGAGACAAAAACTTGCGTCGGGTCTACCTCTGCGGTACCGGGAAAATGCGAGACATAACCTTCACTCACCCTCCCAGCCTATCTCAAAGAGAGTGCACTGTCGTATTAGACTAGGGACAGCGGTCTAGCAAAGGAGATATCGTGGCGAAAATCGCTGCAGACAAGCAAAAATCTTTTTTAGCACATTGGAAACTACATGGGGACGGTAAATCCATAACCACCGGTGAAGTAGTTCAACCCGACGAGCGCCTGACCTGGCCACGTACCTTTGGTATCGGAATGCAGCATATCGTGGCCATGTTTGGGGCTACTTTCCTGGTGCCGCTGCTAACCGGGTTTTCCCCCGCCACCACTCTCTTTTTCACTGGACTAGGCACTTTGTTGTTTATCGGTATCACCGCCGGGCGTCTGCCCTCCTACCTAGGTTCCAGTTTTGCGCTAATCGCCCCTATAGGGGCAGTAACTGGTTATGTCCAAGGTGGCGGTGCCCCAATAAACTCCGCCAAGATGGCTTTAGCGCAAGGCGGGGTGATTTCAGCAGGAGCACTGCTGTTAGCTGTCGGACTGATTGTACACTTCGCGGGAGCGGTGTGGATTGACCGAATCATGCCCCCCATTGTCACCGGAGCGATTGTATCGCTGATTGGTTTTAACCTGGCTCCTAGCGCTTGGAACAATGTAAAACAGGCTCCGGTCACCGCCACGGTCACGATTATCTCCGTGCTGCTAATCACGGTGCTTTTCAAAGGTATCATTGGTCGACTCTCGATTCTCATCGGGGTTTTGGCTGGCTATGTTTGCGCCATTATCCGTGGGGAAGTCGAATTCGAAGCCATTTCTAAAGCCGATTGGGTGGGATTCCCGCAATTCCACACCCCAGCCTTCGACCCGTCCTTCCTGGGACTGTTCTTGCCGGTCGTCTTGGTGTTAGTGGCAGAGAACATTGGCCATGTCAAATCTGTGGCCGCCATGACTGGGCAAAACCTCGATGATCTTTCTGGACGGGCTTTAATGGCCGATGGTTTATCCACCATGATTGCTGGAAGTGGTGGTGGTTCCGGAACCACCACCTATGCGGAAAATATCGGAGTTATGGCCGCTACCCGTGTCTATTCCACAGTGGCTTATATTGTGGCGGCTCTGGGAGCGATAGTGCTTTCGATGCTGCCCAAGTTTGGGGAAATCATTGCTACGATTCCTCCCGGGGTTTTGGGGGGTGCGGCCACGATACTCTACGGCATGATTGGGATGTTGGGAGTGCGTATCTGGGTGCAAAATCAAGTGGATTTCTCAGATCCGGTAAATCTGAACACGGCGGCGGTAGCGATGGTTATGGCTATAGCCAACTACACCCTAAAGATTGGCGATGTCAGTTTCGAGGGCATAGCCTTGGGATCGTTGGGAGCTATTGTTATCTATCATCTGATGCGCTGGATTTCCAGTATCAGGGGTACTTCTTTAGAGCAAGCCTCACCGGCTTCCGCTCCGGCCGGAACCGAACTGGATTCGATTGCCTATCGCAAACGCCACGTCAACGCAAAAATGAAGGGTAAAACAAAACAGCTCCGCGCCACTGAAAGGAATCCTGGCGCTGGCGGTGACAAGGCTAAGAAAGGGGATGGCACCTCATGAATCCAGCACCCAACAGCACCTGGGGGGAAGTAGTCGCGCCCCCCACCGATTCCAAGGCTGCTGCTGTCCAACGTAAGGTTCGCCGCCGTCGGCTCTTTGCTAAACAGTTCGTCTTACTGGGGTGGATAATATTGGGGATGGCGGCGATAACCGTCGCGGCGATACCTTTCGCCACTGGAATCTTTACCCTGCCATTCGGCAATAGCTTTACCCTCTCGGAAGAAGCCAAAGCCAAGGCTCCGCCCTGTCCCCCCAGCGGCACCCCAGTAGCGTTGAGTCAGGTAAAGGTCAGTGTCTATAACGGTTCTTCGCGAAACGGTTTAGCTAAAGAAACCGCCGAGCGGCTCAAGACTTTTGGAGTCGGGATTGAAAGTATTGGTAATGCCTCGGAATCCTATGCCGGTTCAGCGCGCATCACCACCGGCAAGGCTGGAATCACGAAAGCGTATTCTTTGTCCCGAGCTTTACCAGACTCGGAGGTGCGCATTGATTTATCCAAAAAAGACCGCATAAAGGTGTTGTTGGGAGAACAATTCCAGGGGGCATTGTCCAAAGAAATTTTGGGGGGAGGCGAGCTGGGGAGCTACCCTGAACCTAGCGAAAAATGCTCGAAATTGGACTAATTTTGCCTAAATCATCGTAGAAACTCCTAAGAGTAAGAGTGGGGTTAGCTATGATTAAACCAGCAGTAACGTAAATGGAGGAAGCGTGGGTCTGTTTAGTAAATCCGCAAAGAGCCGCAGCAGCGGACCAGCACGGCCGTATCCAAAGTCTTTTGCCGGCTGGGAAGCCCCGTCTACTTTCGCCACTGTTGCGGATTCCATGGAGTTCCAAGCTGAATTCGAGGCCTTGTTTGCGGGGCGTAACCTTGATGACATCAACGGAGCCGAATTCGACGACTGGGCGTACTTGGTGCGCGAACGTAATAATCCCGACGATTACGCGGCGGTTTGTATCTGGGTGCAAGGACATTTCATCGGGCGTCTCGACCAGGCCACGGCCGGGAAATACGTTGTAGAGATGAACGGCTTGGACTCCCAGGGACTGAATCTGGTGGTGCCGGCACACCTGTGGGCGCAGCGCACCAAAACCCGCCTGGCTAACCGGGTGACCTTAAGTCTGCCTCCGGTGGGGGCGGTGGGGCCGGTGAATTTCTTCCCCAAGCGAGCCTTTACTATTTTGCCTCCGGGCGATGAGATAGTGCTAGAAGACTTCGAGAATTACGTGGAACCGTTGCGTCCCTTTATTTCCACGGGGAAAACCGTACCGGTGGCGCTGGTTATGGTAGAGGAACAGTCGAATCTGCACGCGTATTTGGACAAGAAAACCTATGTGGGGCGGGTTCCTGATATGCAAGCTGAGCTGATTATCCCCTTGGTTCGCGCCGCCGTGTCACGCAAGTTGATTCCGGTGGCGCGCGGTTTACTGACTGGTTCTAATATCCGTAATGACTTGTCGATTGTGACGGGTAACACCAGGACAGTGGGTACCAGCTGGGTGCCCACTCATGACGGCGGGCGCTAAGCAATCGTTAGCGGGTCACTGGGTATCCCAGCAAATGCCGGTAAATTTCGGTAATTACACCAAGGCGGCGGCTACCGCCGGGTCGACCCGGCCGAAGTTGTAGTATGCGGCGCAAGCTCCCTCGGGGCTGACCATGCAGGTACCCACGGGGTTTGCTGGGGTGCAAGCGGTGCCAAATACCCCGCACTGCCAGGGCTTGAGTGAACCGGTAAGAACTTGTCCACACTGGCAGCTTGGTGGGTCGCTGACGCGTAAATTCGGCAGGTCAAAACGCTTTTCAGCATCGTACTTCGCGTAAGCGGTGGCGATTTTAAACCCGGAGTCGGGGATGAAACCCAGTCCGCGCCACTCGAAGGTATCGCGGTGTTCAAACACCTTAGCCATCAGGTTCAGCGCGGCCGTATTGCCTTCGGGAAGTACCACCCGGGCGTATTGGTTTTCCACCTCAGCGTGACCGGATGCCACTCGACCTGAAACGTATTGTTCTATCAGCATTTCTACGGCTTGGAGGATATCGAGGGGTTCAAAACCTGTCACTACCACCGGCAGATTGTATTCGCGGGGGATAAACTCGAAGGCCTTGGTGCCGGCAATGGTGGCGACGTGTCCCGGTCCGATAAAGCCTTTGATACGTCCCTGGTCTAGCCCCAGAATAGCGCGCAGCGGGGGTTCAATACGTACGTGGTTACAGAAAATCGAAAAGTTCTCTATGCCTTCTTTTTCGGCGCGATCTAAGGCCACGGCGGTGGAAGGTGCCGTGGTTTCAAATCCCACTGCAAAGAACACCACTTCGGCGTGGGGATTTTCCCGCGCAATCTGCAGGGCATCGAGGGGGGAATATACGAAACGAATGTCACATCCTTGTGCCTTGGCTTGTTGTAGGGAACCTTGGGTGCCGGGAACCCGCATCATGTCACCGAATGTCGTGAAAATAACCCCGGGTTGCCGCGCCAACCACCCCGCGTCGTCTACCCTGCCTAGGGGGATGACACACACCGGACATCCCGGTCCGTGAATCAACTCGAGGTTTTTTGGTAATAAATGCTCCAAACCGTGACGGTAAATAGTGTGAGTGTGTCCCCCGCAAATTTCCATAAAGGCCAGGGGGGTTTCGAGTTTGGCGGCGAGTTTTTTGATGCGTTCTAGCAGGGCTTTAGCAGCTACTGGGTCGCGGTATTCATCGACGTATTTCATGGTGGTTTGTTGTGTTCGCCTCCTGGGCTAAGTTTCTCGTTGTGGCGCGCTTTCAGGCTCGGGGTGTTCGGCCTTGGTTTGGTGGTTTGGGTTCGGTGGCCTCGAGTGCAGTTATTTGGGGTGGGTTCATGAGTCGCGAGGCTAACTTATGGCGGAAGTCGCGAATGAATCCAGCTCGGATTCGAAAGTGTCACCCCCGAGTTTTTTGATTTGGTCTAGAGTGGCGGCCGCTTCCGCAGCATCAATCTTGGCCAGAGCAAAGCCGACATGCACCAAAACCCAATCCCCAACGTCGAGAGTTTCCCCGGACATGAGGTCAACGGAAATTTCGCGGTTTACCCCCGATATCGACACAGTCGCGATACGTTGCGCGGCTTTCTCAAAATCCACGATTTGAGCCGGTACCCCTAAGCACATTTGGGTCTCCTTTTCCTAGTTTACTGAACAATTTAACATATTCTGGGAAGGGGGTCTCCCACCAGGGTATCCACCATGCGGGTGCCCCCGAAGCCGGTGACCATCACTACTGCGGAAGCAGGTTGGGGGACAATCTTGCCGACAATCGCGCTCGATTCCCCCCCAGGTAACGCTTGGATAGCGGCGAGTGCCGCTGCGGCTTCCGATTCTGGAACGATTGATACAAACATTCCTTCATTGGCGACATACAGCGGGTCGATACCTAGGATGTCGCAGGCTCCTCGAGTCATCTCGTGTACCACCAGTTTTTCTTCGTACACGGCCACGCCCTTGCCCGAGGTTCGAGCCAGTTCGTTTAGTACCGTGGCCAGACCTCCCCGGGTGGCATCACGCATCCACCGGGTGTTTGGGGCGGCTTTGAGTAGCGCTTGGGTTAGGTGGTTTACCGCCCGGGAGTCGGTTTCGATTGGGGCGGCTATGGCTAAATCCCCACGTGCCAACATCACTGCCATGCCGTGGTCGGCAATAGGACCGGAAATAATAATCGCGTCACCATCGGTAACCAGTGAGGCTCCCAGATTCACCTCGGGGGGGACAATTCCCACCCCGGCGGTGGTGATGAAGAGTCTATCGGCCGCTCCTTTGGATACTACTTTTGTATCGCCCGTTACAATTTTGACTCCAGCTCGGTCGGCCGCATGGTGCATATCAGCCACTACCCGGCGTAATACTTCGATTTCCAAGCCTTCTTCGATAACAAAAGCGGCGGAAATTCCAAAGGGTACCGCCCCGGAAACCGAGAGGTCATTGATTGTGCCGTTAACCGCCAGGTCGCCAATTGAACCGCCGGGGAAGAAAATCGGATTCACCACGTAGGAATCCGTGGAAAAGGCTAGTTTTTCGCCAGCACCTAATGAACAGCCAGCCTGTTGCGCCAAGTCCGTCAGATTCATCACCCCGGCATCGGTCAGCTCGTTGAGGGTATCGTTGCCATATTCCGCGACGAAAACCTGGTCAACGAGTTGGGCAGAAGCTTTGCCTCCGGCACCGTGAGCCAGGGTGACGAAGTCGTCTTTGAGTTTGTCTCCTCTAGCGCGCACCTTTTCGATACGACCCAGCACTTCCGCTTCATCAGCAGCTCGAACCATCATGCCTCCACTTTTGTAATTGCCAGTCCGGCGTGAACCAGGATTTTATCCCCGGGCGCTACCGGGGCGACCAGGCTCACATCCACGGTTTCCTTGCCACTTTCACTCCGAGCCACAGCGGTGGTCATATCTGGGGAAACATCAAGAATCTCGAGGGGGCGAGCCTCGTCAGAACAGGTGATACAGACTTCACCGCGTGGATTGTCCACCCCCAGATTCGTCAAGGAAGCGCTCAGTTTATCTGATATTTTGATTTCAGTCATTAGATGCTTTCCTTAAGACAGGCAAGAAAATCCTTTGCGTCTGGTTTTGAGCTTGCAAGGTCATGATACTCTCCTTGGTTAAAACTGCGCTATTGTAAGCCTTTGCTTAGCACAATTCGATACTATTACATTATACTGACCATTTGGCAAAGTTTTATAAGTTATCATAAAATCGGGTAGTGGCATGTGTCGGCAACAAGGACACGGGGAAAGGACATAAAGAAGTGACCTACAGCTTAGAGCCCTGGCGTGAAGGGACTTTGGCCGAGAATATCGCTAAAGCCGGTGTTTCGCGGCGTGATTTCATGAAGTTTTGTTCTTCGCTAGCCGCGATATTCGCGGTGGGTACGCCGGTGATGGCCAATGCGAAGGCCTTGAGACCTAGCACCGAGCATATCGCCAAAGTTTTGGGTGAGGTGAAAAAGCCACTGGTGGCGTGGCTGCAACTCCAAGAATGCACCGGCTGTATGGAATCCACGCTGCGCAGTGGCGGTACTACCGTGGAAGAGGTCGTGCTGAATCTGCTCTCCGTGAACTACAACGAACTGGTAATGGCGGCCTCCGGGGAGGCTGCCGAGAAAGCTCTGGAGGAAGTCAATGCCCAAGACCATATTCTGGTGGTAAACGGCTCTATCCCAGTCAAAGATGGTGGGATCTACTGCACTATCGGCGGTAAATCCGCCCAACAGGTTCTCGAGGAATCTGCCGAAAATGCGTCGATGATTCTGGCGGTGGGTGCCTGTGCGGTTTATGGTTCGGTACAAGCCGCTCGCCCCAACCCCACCGGAGCTGTGGGAGTGGATGAAATCATCAAAGATAAGCCGGTGATTAACGTCGCTGGTTGTCCCCCTATCGGCGAGGTGATTACCGCTACCCTGGCCTATATCTTGACCAAAGGTAAAGCCCCGGAACTCGATGCCGAAGGTCGTCCACTCTTCGCCTATGGCCAGCGAATCCACGATTCTTGCCCCCGACGCCCCCACTTCGATGCGGGACAGTTTGTGCGTACATTTGACGATGCTGGAGCCCGCGAAGGCTGGTGTCTGTACGACGTGGGATGTAAAGGGCCATCCACTTTCAGTCCTTGTCCCATTGTGCAGTGGAACCTCAAATCAGGCTGGCCCATCGGTGCCGGTCACCCGTGCATCGGTTGCACCGAAAGGGACTTCTATGACCGTTTCACGCCTTTCTACAGCAAGCTGCCAAATGTGACCGGCTTCGGGATTGAAGCCACTGCCGAGCAAATCGGTTGGGGCATGACCGCCTTGGTGGCCGGGGGAGTGGCAGTACATGCCGGGATTACGGCCGCGCGAGCGGCCGCAGATCGCAGAGCCACCGCGAATTCACCGATGGCAGCTTTCGGGGATGCCCCTCATGAATCCTCGGAGAAACCTGCCAACAACACCCCAACCCCTAGCAGCAACACCGACCCGAAGAATAGCGAGGACTAGAGCCATGGCGACCCAAAAGGTAGTAATCGACCCTTTGACCCGTATCGAGGGACACCTACGTATAGAACTGGAAGAAGAAAACGGGAAAATCAAAAAAGCCTGGAGTGAATCCACCCAGTTTCGTGGCCTGGAAAAAATCGTGGAAAACCGAGACCCACGTGACGTATGGGCCTTTGTACAGCGCATTTGCGGAGTGTGCACCTCTGTTCACGCTATTGCCTCGGTAACGGCTGTGGAAAACGCAATCGGGTCGAAGATTCCGGACAATGCCCGGCTGATTCGCGGATTGGTTATGGGATCCCAAGAGGTGCAAGACCACGTGATTCATTTCTATCACCTCCACGCCTTGGACTTCGTGAACGTGCCCAATGCGGCTAAGGCAGACCCCGAAAAAACCTTGGAGTTTGCGCATTCCATCGGGTCGAAGTGGCGGGGTAATAACTTGAAACGCTTTACCGAGGTGCGCCAAACCATCCAACAGGTTTTGGAATCCGGACAGCTCTCGGTGTTCACCGGGGGGTACTGGGATCACCCGGACTATCGCTTACCCCCCGAAGCGGATCTAATGTGCGTGGCACACTACCTGGATGCCTTGGAATTTCAACGTTCTATGATTCGAATTTGCACGGTTTTTGGTGGGAAAAACCCCCACCCGAACTTTTTGGTGGGTGGAATGGCGTGCTCCATTGACCCGGATTCTTCCGAGTCCATCAACCAAGTCCAGATGGATCAGGTACGCACCTGGATTGAAGAAACTATTGAATTCGTAAACGACTGCTATTACCCGGACGTGCTGGCGGTGGCGGGGGTTTACAAGGATTACTTCGATATCGGGGCGACGCATCCCAACTACCTGGCCGTAGGATTAGCCGGTTCAATGTTTGGAGGCGATCCGAGCGAAGCGCGCATTTCCGGATACGGACGCGGACACGGACACGACGAAGTAAAACCGGGGGTCATCATGGATGGAAACCTCGGCCAGATCCTACCCTTCAATCCCAAGAAAATCGAGGAATTTGTCACTTCAGCTTGGTATGAATACTCGGTGGGAGATGATAAAGGCCTGACCCCAGACAAGGGGGAAACCATTGTAAAGTACACCGGGCCAAAACCGCCATTCAAATGGCTGGGTGATAATGATAAGTACACCTGGAGCAAGGCACCGCGCTATGACGGCAAACCGATGCAGGTCGGCCCTATCGCCCGCATCATGTTGTCCTATGCGCAAGGCTATGAACCCACCGTGAAACTGGTTAATGCGGCCACAGAAAAACTCGGTATTACGGTAACGCAGCTCAACTCCACTATGGGTCGGACACTTGCGCGCGCCGCCGAAGCGGTACTTTCTGCCTCGCATCTGATGGATGACTATCTGGCTTTGCAAGAAAACATTAAGAACGGCAATATTGATGTTTTTGACCCCAGCCGTTGGGAACCCAAGAGCTGGCCCGAGGAATGCTCGGGATTTTCCCTAATCGAGGTGGCGAGGGGCAATCTGTCCCATTGGGTAACTATCAAGAACGGCAAAGTGCGAAACTACCAGGCGGTGGTGCCAACGACCTGGCTGGCGGGGGGACGCGACGCGAACGGGGTGCCCGGCCCGTATGAAGAGTCCCTCATGGCTACGGGGGAGCATCCCCTGGTGAATCCCAAAGAACCTCTCGAAGCTTTGCGTACGGTTCATTCCTATGACCCGTGCATGTCTTGTGGGGTGCATGTTTTGGATGTGGACGGCAATGAGGTAACCAAGGTGGTTACCTCATGAGGCCCGATGAAAGTACCAATCGCAACTCTAACTATGTCCCACAACGGCAGGTAGAGTTCTTTTCCAGTGGAGAACAATCCCGCGAAAAACGCAAACCCGGGGTAGAAGTCGGCGGTGGCCTGAGCGTAGGGGGTTTGTCCTTGCGGCGCCTGCTGACGATGGCGGCTGTAAGCCCGGCTGACAGCACCGATCCGGTGGATGTGGCGCTTAGAAACTCGCTGCGTTTCCTGTTTCGCCACGGCGCGCCGGAAACAGGTGTTTCCCGCGAGGACTTCGATCCGGCCAAAGACCGCCGTTATTCTCTGGCGCGGGTACACGGTTTTCAACGTACTAAGGATTCTCCTGCCGAGAAAACTGTCATTATTCGCGGTGACTTAGAGTCGGTGATGAACGTGGCTAAACCCAGCCACCAAGACCGCATCTTACTGCGAAAAAATGCCCAGATGGCAGGGTCTCGCGGGTATCGTTGTCTGGCGGTGGCTTCCGCCACGGTGGGGGATAACGGCGAGCTGGGAGCCTTTCGGATGGAGGGCTTCGTCAATGTACGCCCGGTAGGGACGGGCTTGCAGGACGAAGACTTAACCCCCACTTCGGACGACTGGGTGCGCTTGCAGCTGTGGTCGGCCGGTTTGCGTTTCCTGCATTGGCTGAATGTGGTGCTGATTGTGCTGCTGTCGGTAACGGGATACTACATCATGGATCCCTTCTTCGGTGACACGTTCTTTAGGGGAATTGAAACCGGGTTCCTTATGGGGTGGATGCGTTTCATCCACTTTTCCTGTGGGTTTATATGGATTGCAGTGGGATTGGCGCGGGCTTTTATCGCTTTCTTTTCGAAGGATCGCTACATGCGCTGGGAGACTTTCTGGCCGATTCACAGCAAAGAGGATATGAAGAATCTGGGTCGCACCCTGGGTTTCTATACGTTTCTGCGCAAGGAAGGCCCACTGTATGTGGCGCATAATCCTTTGCAGCAGTTGACCTATACGTCTATCTACATAGTGGGTGCCCTCCAGATGCTCATCGGGCTGTCGCTCTATGCGCTTTATCACATGTCCAATCCAGTGTGGGCTTTTATAGCGTTGCCCTGCAGTTGGTTCGGGATTCCCATCATGCGTTTGCTTCATGTGATGATAATGTTCCTGTTCTGGTGGTTCGTGATTGCTCATATTTACCTGGCGTTCCGGGCGGATTCTTTGGAGCGTCACGGTGGGGTTTCCGCCATGATTAGTGGTGGGGTATGGATGCGCCGCACCTCTCGTCCCGTTGACGCGCCGGAACTGTAGGGTGTTTGTTATGCCGGTTCATGAGATGCCAGTCAGCACGGTGCCCAGTCCCGTGGGACGACCCAATCCCGGGTTCTCTGGAACGCCCAGTACAATCTGGGCTGGGGCGAAACACACCGTGTTAGCGGTGGGAAACTCGATTATGGGCGACGATCGGATTGGGCTTGAGATTTTATCGCGACTGCAAGGAATGCTTAGGCAGCGTCCTTCTTGGGATGCGGCCGTGCAGCGCGGTGAACTGGCTTTTGTCGAGGGTGGAATCAGCGGTATGGAACTTGTACCGGTCGTTCAAGAATCTTCGCGGCTGTTAATTCTGGACTCTATTGCTCCGGGGGATTCACGTCCTCCGGGTCAGGCTTTACGTTTACAAGGTGACCATGTGCCACGCCTGCTTTCCATGAAGCTTTCTCCCCACCAGGTGGGCTTGTTAGATGTGCTAACGGCGGCACGTCTAACTAAACGGGAACCAGAGGTAATCGAAGTGGTGGGGGTTGTTGGTGCCAAGGTAGAGCTTAGGCTGGGGATGAGTCGTGAAGCAGCCTTCGGTTTGGAACAAGCGGTACAATATGCGGTGGATGTGTTGGATGAATGGCTGGGCTAAAACTGGAACGTATGATTTAAAACGGTCAGTCCAGTTTCGAGGTGTTAGTGGTGGCCAGCATCGAGCCGGTATCAGTACCGGCTGCAGGTGCACCGACCGTGTCGGGGCAATCCCACTCCACCCATTCGATTTCGAATTCCCGACCCGTGGCGAGTTGCCCCGTCGGGGTAGCACACACTGGGCAAAGCAAGGCGAAAAATTCGTCTATCGTGACGTTTTGCCGGCACTTCGAGCAGTAAACCGTGGCGGGAATAACATTCAGTCGCAGTTGGGCATCCTCGCAGATAGTACGGTCGGTGGCTATTGGCCACGCCCCGTAAAGTGCTTCGGGCACAGCTCCGCTCAAGGTGCCCACTTTCAACGAGACCTCGTTTACCTTGCTGGCCGAGGCAGTGTCTGCCGCTTGCAAGATGGCCTCCACCACTGCTGTGAGCAAACCTAGTTCGTGCATAACCATATTTTCCAAGGGGAAACCATGAAAATCAACCTTAACGAAATTATTGATCCCACCGAGGGACACATCACTGTCAGTGTCGATACCAAGGGGCACCGACACGCTCGCTTCGACCTGCAGGGCTTGCCGCGGGTAGAAAGCCTCTTGGTGGGTAAATCAGCAGCCGAGGCTCTTAAGATGACCGAACGGCTGTGTGGACTCTGTCCGGTAGCGCACCACCTGGCGGGAACCCGAGCCTTGGATGGTTTAGTGGGGGTTCGGGTGAAATCCTATGCTGAGATGGTGCGTCGCTTGTTACACTACGGATCTATGATTGAGGCGCATTCCTTGCGTTTCATCGCTGTGGATCGTGAAGCGGGAATAACTTTGAAACAGTTTTCCAAACAGATGCTTACCGGGGCGGGTTCTCCGGGTCACTTCCCCGACACCGCCACTCCCGGAGGGATTCAAGTGGAGCCGAAACTGGAGGATTTGCAGGTGGTGGCAGACGGCCTCGAAACGGCGTGTGCGGCCGCGCAGCGGGTGGCAGTGGCGTTACAAAACCAGGGCAGAGGCACCCAAGTACAAACCGAGATGCCTTTTGCTGATGTGGCTTTGATTGACGATTCAGGATATCCCGACGTGTTTGGCACCCGGGTTCGCATAGCTCACAATGGGGAAGTTCTCGAGGATTTTGACTTTTCCCAGTGGCCGGAAAAAATCGCCGAAGAAATTCCTGGGAGTCCTGCCCCGCGACCCTATATTGTAACGCTTGGTAAAAAAATGGGTCGCTATCGGGTAGGGCCGGTGGCGCAATTGTCGGTGGGAAAAGTTTCCACGCCCCGGGCTGCGAGTCTCCAGGCACAGTGGTTATCAGCACCACCAGATGCCGCCCTGGCTCGCGCCATTATTAGCTTGCATGTATTGGAACTAAGCGGAGAAATAGTCTCGCAACTCATGAAAACGAGCGAAAATTACCATCTAGACGAGCAGGCGTCAACAACTAAGCAATGGCAGGCGGGAATATCCACCGGATTAGTGGACGGGCCGAGGGGTATTCTCGCGCATACCTACGAAGTCAATGCCGAGGGGATTATTACTCGCGCGGTAATCCTGACCCCCACCGCTCAAAACGAACCGTGGTTGGCGGCACTCTTGACGGCCGCTACTACCGGTGACACCGACGAGACTCGACGTGAGGCGGCTTTGGAACAATCGATTCGGGAAGCCGATCCGTGCTTGCCTATCAGCTCGGCACCACCCGGGCAGATGGGATTAAAACTGGATATTGTTAATGAATCATAAAGTGATTTGGAGTCACAAAAGGGAGGAAAACAGAATGTGCGTGGGGGTACCTTGTCGAATTCTTTCAATAGGTGACGGGCCGATGCCCATGGGGCGTATCGACGTAGTCGGACAGATTCAAGATGTCTGCCTGGCCTATGTGCCCGAGGCTAAGGTGGGGGATTATGTCTTGATTCAAAACGGATTTGCGATGAGTCTGTTGACCGTCGAAGAGGCTGAACAATCCTTGGAAACCTGGGTGGATTTAGGAATGGTAGAACCCGAAATTTTGGCACAAGCCAAAGGCGCGGACGAGGCGGTTTTGGCAAGGAGTATTTTTTAGACCAGTTAGTTAAAAAGCCTTCCGAATTTGTAAGATATCCGTGTGAGGCAACCGGAAACACCAAATCTTTATCTCAGTGGACACCTCGCCGCTTGGTTTAAAATTATCGCCGTTGGGGTGATTACCTTTGTCGCCTTCGAGGCCATCGCGGTTGCTACCGCCATGCCATTTGTGGCCGAGTCACTCCACGGGGAGCGTTTCTACGCTTTGGCGGCGGGAATACCGTTGGCGACCCAGCTTATTACCACCGGTTTAGCCGGTCCCTGGGTGGATGCTAAAGGCCCCCAACAAGTCATCATTATCGGAATTGTCCTGTTTTTATCGGGACTGGTGGTAGCTGCCTTGGCACCTGGAATTTTGGTATTCATAATTGGTCGCGCTCTGCAAGGCGTGGGGGGCGGGATGCTGTTGGTGCCGCTCTATGTGATGGTGGGCTCCTACGTTATCCCCAAGAAACAAGGTGCCTTCTTTGCGGCTTTCGCCATCGCGTGGGTGCTGCCGAGCCTGTTTGGGCCGCTGATTGCCGGTTTTTTAGTCGATTACGTGCATTGGCGGTGGGTGTTTGGGATAACCCCGTTGGTGATGGTGCTGTTTTTCCCATTGGCATGGGTTAAATTCAGGAAATTCCCCCAAATTCACGAAAAGATGCCTCTGAAAATGCGCAAACGCTTCATGTTCGCCACCCTGGCCAGTGGAGTACTGATTGCGACACTCCAGATTCTTTCGGGTTTGAAGCCAGAACAGTTTAGTATCTATGTCTTGGTGCTAGCCTTGGGGGTATCAGTGTGTCTGTTCCTTTCTATCCGCCATCTTGTACCGACTGGTACATTCTTGGTGCGGCGGGGTGTGCCCGCCACCATTGCGCTGCGTGGTTTGTTGAACGGAACATTTATCGGGGTAGAAACTTTCCTGCCCCTGATGCTAAAGAATATCCACGGCTGGGATCCGACCCACGCGGGGCTAGTTCTGACCGCCAGTGGGGTCACATGGGCGATTGGCTCCTGGATTCAAGGTCGGTGTCCCGGTACTAAACCGCTGCGATGGTTCTCAGTTATTGGACCGGTCGGTCAACTTCTGGGAACCTTGATTACGATGCTGTCTGTTATCCCCGAATTTGGCGGTTGGTGGGTACTGGTGGGTTGGTGTTTAGCGGGATTTTCTACCGGAGTGATTTTCCCCGCGACCTCGGTGCACGCTTTGGGGTTGACCCCGGCTAGTAAACACGGCAAGATTTCTTCCGCGCTCCAGGTGGCCGACACCTTCGGCTCCTCTTCCTTGATTGCCTACGCGGGGATTGTCTATGCGCTCACAGCCAGTTTCGCCAATTTTTCCTTCGCATTCACTATCGGGCTGATGTGCGTACTGCTGGTTTTTGCCATCTGGGCTGCCGGTCGGATTTTCCCCGAAGAAACTGGGATTTCCGCTAGCGCCTCATGAACCCAGTTGATAGGCTAAAGAGCAAACCTATCGGAAAAGAGGAGAATTATGGAAGAAGTAGCCGAACTCAGCAGCCTGCTTACCGCATTCTTTGTACCTTTGGTTGTGATAATAGTGCTACTGTTTCTCGCCAAAGGGTCGCTGTATGTGGTGAAACAACAGACTAACTACATCATCGAACGTTTCGGAAAGTTCCACAAAGTTTCCCTACCGGGATTGCGAATCAAAATTCCCATCGTAGACCGTATTGCCAAAAAAGTACCCCTGCGCATTATGCAACTCGACTCGGTGGTTGAAACCAAAACCAAGGACAATGTTTTCGTCACGATTCCAGTTTCGGTGCAATACCAGGTGCAAAACGTGGCGGATTCGTATTACCGCCTGGCTGACCCGGAACGCCAGATTCAGTCCTATGTTTATGACCGGGTGCGCACCTCGCTGGCCAAACTGGATTTGGACGACGCGTTTTCCTCTAAAGACCAGATTGCCCAGGACGTGGAAACCACCTTGTCTACGGCCATGAAAACCTATGGTTTTGCGATTATCAACACCCTGGTAACCGATATTAACCCCGACCCGACCGTGCGTGCCTCCATGAACTCCATCAACGCTGCCCAGCGGGAGCGGGAAGCCGCGATTAGTCTGGCAGAGGCCGAGAAAATCAAGATTGTGAAACAAGCCGAGGCTGATGCAGAATATAAGCGCCTCCAGGGCGAGGGTATCGCCCAGCAGCGCAAGGCGATTGTGGACGGGTTGGTTGAACAATACGAATCCTTGCGCGATGCCGGTATCGGTAACGAAGCCCAGGAAATGCTGTTGCTCACCCAGTATTTTGATACTTTGCAGGAAGTGGCTAAAGCTTCTAATACGCAAACGTTGATGTTACCTTCCAACCCCGGTGGGGTCAGTGATGCTATGGCTGAGCTGCGCAACTCGCTTTTTGTGGCTGCTAGAGCTGGGCAGCAGACTTCTGGTGCAAATTCCAGACAAAAAAAGGAATGAATCGCTTTTAGCGATAATAAACTTGGTAAATAGACTGGTGGTAGTAAGTGAATAAAGATATTGCAGCCCCTCGTTGTTTGGTAGTTTTGGGCGTAACGGATGCTTTAAACCGATTGGTACAAATTTCGGGGAAGGATGATTCCTGGCTGGATTTTAATGGCTATGATTTCGTAATCGCAGCCGATAGCGGTCAAAAAATAGCCAGGAAGTTGGGCTTGAAGATAGACATTTATGTGGGTGACTTTGATTCTTCTATACGCCCGGAGGGAATCTTGAGGCGCTGTGAAGGGAAAACCAGAACTGTAGAAGATTTGGAATTGATGTCTCCTCACTTGCTGGCTTCTGGTGAAGACACGCCTGACCCTGCGGATTTAGAGCAGCTAAGTGAGGCTGAAAGGGAAGTTCTCAATCAAGAACCCGTAGCATCTGAAATCGTAATTCTTCCCGAGGTAAAAGACCTCACAGATTCGGAAGCCGCTATCGATTTGGCTTTCGAGAGAGGGTTCCGTGACATAGATGTCTTGGGAGGAATTTCTGGACGTATAGATCACACCATGGGCAATATGGGGATTCTGTCTAAGTACGTTGGACAGGCGCGAATCCGTTTCTTTGATGGTATCAATTACGTAACCATGCTCGAACCGGGCACGCACCTCGTGAAACCACGGGGCTATCACTATATGGGATTAATCGCTTTCAATGAAAATGTTGTCGGTTTGACCATAGAGGGAGCCAAATACGAGGTGACCAATTTTACGCTAACTCCAAACGCCACCAGGGGAGTGAGCAATGAAATTACAGGAGATTACGCCCAGATTACTTTCCAGCAGGGGAAACTGCTGGTAATCAATTCTCGTGATATCGCCTAGGATTTGATACGCAGCAACCTTAATTGTACCTATTGGTACACTAATTTCGTAGGGTGTGGTGGTTCTGGTTTTCTCCGGATTGGGCAAGACTCAGGTTGTTTCGATATTCTAGCGCTATGATTCGTGGCGCGATTTTTGATTGTGATGGAACTTTGCTGGATACGATGCCGCTGTGGCGAGAAGCAGCCGCGAGGTACCTTTCTGGACTGGGTATCGAGGTAGACAAGGCGCTAGGGGCTAAGTTCTTTGAAATGACTGTGCCGGAGTCTGCACAAGTAATTCGCGACGAGTTTAACCTGGACTCCACGGTGGAAGAAATTACCACGGGAATATATGAAACAGTCGCGCGGGAATATCACGATAAAGTCGGGCTAAAACCAGGGGCGGGGGAGTTTATTAAGGCTTTGACACGGCACGGAATTCCTCTTACGGTTGTCAGTTCCGGCTCAGAAGCCTTGATTCGTCCGGCGTTGGCGAGGCTGGGCTTGGAACAGAATTTTATGAAGATTTTGGCTTCCAGTGAGACCGGGTTGCATAAGCGTCAACCGGATATGTTTCTGACGGCCGCCCGGCTTATGGGAGCAAAACCGGAAGACATTTGGGTTTTTGAAGACGCGCTCTATGCTGTACGAATTGCCAAAACAGCAGGTTTTCATCCGGTGGCTATTCGAGATGAAGCGAGCCTCGCCGAGCGTGAGGCGTTAGAAGCCGAGGCTGAAGCCTATTGGGAGGAGTATCCTGCCGAGATTCCTGCCGCCTGGTTGCGCTGACTGGTGGCGCTGGGCTGTGCTTGCCCGTTTTGGGTTTTCTGACCGGTGTAGGGCTTCCGTTCACTCTTACCGGGGACTCGGGTTCATGAGTCGCCAGGAAATATGTTGCGATGTCTACAGACCCTGAACAGGCGCTGCTTCGTAATAATTGCGCTCAGGAAATTCTCGCGCGACCATGCCCCTTTTGCCCAACCCGGATTGCGCCCTTTTCCAGGGTCGCCTCGGTGACTCTGTGCGGTGTATCACTGGTGTGTCACACGTCACTTTTCTAGCCCTCCGAAGACAGCCTTGACCTGGGGTTTTAGTGGAGCGGGCGACGGGAATCGAACCCGCCTTTACAGCTTGGGAAGCTGTCGTTCTACCGATGAACTACGCCCGCGATTTGGAACCATCCTAGTATGTCACATTTTGCCCGTATTGGGCAAAATCACCTCATGAAACGGCAAAATCTACAAAATGCCCCGACCCCACCCCGAAGTTACCCCCGACCGCGCCGCAACCGGTAGCATAGTTTCGTGTTGATTTCAGACCGTGACATTCGCGCTCTCGTTGCCGAGGGACGCGTGATTTTGGAACCATGGGATTCGACCATGGTACAGCCCGCTTCCATTGACGTGCGTCTCGACAGGTATTTCCGCCTCTTCGATAACCACAAGTACGCCATGATTGACCCCGCCAAGGAACAACCGGGACTCACCCGGCTCTTCGACTCAGGGGACAAACCCCTGATTCTGCATCCGGGCGAATTCGTTCTGGGCTCTACCTTCGAACATGTCACACTCCCCGATAACATTGCGGCACGGCTCGAAGGCAAATCCTCGCTGGGGCGCCTGGGATTACTGACCCACTCCACCGCTGGCTTTATTGACCCGGGTTTCACCGGGCACATCACCCTGGAACTGTCCAATACCGCCACCATGCCCATAGCCCTGTATCCCGGGATGAAAATTGGGCAACTGTGCTTTTTTCAGATGTCTTCCCCCTCCGAAGCCCCCTACGGCAGTGGTGCCAAAGGTTCGCGCTACCAAGGACAGCGTGGCCCCACAGCCTCGCGTTCCTACCTGAATTTCAGTCGCGTCGAGGTGCCATCCGGACGCGGCATCACGGAGGAATAGCCGATGCTTTCTCCTAGCTCCCCCCAAGATTCCCTGGATTTAGAAACCGCCTCACCCTTCCATCTTTTAGTGGTGGGTGACGACGTTTTACCGGAAGAAATCGACATTTTGGCGGCTCAAATTTGGCCACAATCCAACCGCTCGGGATTGGGTCTCTTGGAGCTGACTTCGGGGGCATACCTGACCGGGCCGTGGCATTTAACCCCCGAAGCTATTGTGAAACTCGGTTTGCCCTTGTACCTGGAATTTGCCTATATCATTTCAGTTCCTGCCCTACGGGGCAAACCTGTCCCGCAGGAGCTGTGGGGTCGAGACCCCCTGTGGGATGCTTTCCGGGAAGGCGGACCGGAGGGTCTGGAACTTGAGGTTTTAAATGGTACCAGGCGCATGGCGCGTCGCTTGGCGGGGGCGCTGCGATTTTCTACCGGACCTATTATTGTTCCCGACCCGGATTCGGCGGTGGAAATGCGGGTGTTCTCAGAAGTATGGCTGGAGCCGGCCGCCTGCCTCCAGATATCTCAACAGGTGTTTCCCCAAGCCAAACTGGAACTGGGAAACGCCCCGGATGGAGATGTTTCGTCGGGACGTAATCAACGCCTTACGACCGCCGCAGCGCGTGCCACTCATGACCCCGACGGATTGCGCGCCCGTGCCCAAGAGGGGGTCAGCCCCGACGAACGTGCCTGGCTGCATGCCGAAGCCGAGGCTTTTGATGAGGCAGCTATGTCCATGCCGCCGGTCTTGGATGCCTACGCTATCAGCGTTGATATCACCCCGATGTCGGCAGTTCACGTTATTGTCAGTGGGGAAACTGCGATTCCCCCCGCTTTGGGACACCGGGAGGACGGTCTAATCAGCTATGATCTGCGTTGGATTGCCCCCGATATGGCGCTCACCGAGATGAACAAGCCGCGCCGCGCCTACCGCTTGGATCGTCTCAAAATTATCGAGGCAATCGAGAACCTTGCGAAACCCCTGGCGGCTGCCACCAACGGGGTCATTGTTGATGCTGACGAGTTCGTGGTCTCGCTCTAGGCGTTTTTAGCGATGCCGGCTTAAATATTGTAGGTGTCGGAAATAACCGGGTGGCTTTTGTTGTACCACTTCGCTGCTGCCTGCACGGTGAAGCGCTTGGTTATGGCCAGCAGCACCCCTGACAACACCGCGAATGTGACAATTTCGGCTAAACCGACTTCTAAATCGTCGTCTTCGGGTGGATTTTTGCCGGTGGCGACCTTCCATCCGAGTTTCACGATACTGTCGCTCAGCAGTCCCGCCATGGCTACTGCACCCAGATTTACAATTTTCCAGCTAATGTTCATCTGTCCTTCCTTGTGATGACTGTAGTGTGTTTTGGATTTTTGGTGGGGTTCATGAGTTGTGGGGGGAAATTTACCCTAAGGGGTTATCTGGAAGCCGGTACTCACTGCCGATTTCCAGGGTGTCAGAAATTAAACCTTCCTCCCGTAGTTGTACCAGTCGTTCCACTATTTCGTCTCGAAGCGTCCAGGGATCCACCGAGTTGAGGTAAATCCGGGTGGCTCCCTCGAATCCGGCAATAGTCGAGGTGCGACGCTTCAGCAGAATCCGGAAACGCATGGGAATCTCGAGGTCTACCGGGCGGTGATACCATTCTTCATTAGTGGGGATTTCAGGACCAAGCGCGCAGTGGAAAGCATGCAATACATCCGAGATTCCGTCTACCTGTTCGCGTGAATACTCCCACGGCAACAAGGCAGATCCCAGCGGCCACACTGCGAGGGTCGGATAACGATGCCCGAAATCAGCGAAGCCAATGGCATGTTCATTACCCAAAACCGCCATTTGACGATGCGCCGCATAATGTAGAATCTGGTTGTATATCAAGGGGTTCTTCTGGACACGCTGTGCCTCTTGCTCAATTTGTACCCCGTATTCATCAACTGCAACTAGTTGCTTATGGAGGTGGTCGAATGAGGCTCCGGCGGGTCGCAGCCAGTTTTGGAACGCGGTGACGTATTTGACCGATTGGTTTAAATTATATAAATCCCGCATGGAGTCAATCGTGTAACCGGTATAGGCGCGGTGTTCCGCCACAGTCAGGGTTCCGGCAGAGGCATTTTGAGTGTCACTAGTGGCGCCGTCTACATAATGGCGTCGGGCGATAATCACGTCGTGCCCCCCCGCGAACAACCCGTTGGCGTATTGCACCAGCTTTTCGTCTGGCAGGTCATTGGGGTCGCCCTCCCCCGAGGCGCGCAGTCGCATCTTAACTACGTGCAACACGTGGTCATACCCTTCCGGAGTAGCTAGATAGGCGGCCATCCGGCGGTTTTGCTCCACCGTGGGGTAATGGTTGTGATTCAGGTGCCAGTAGTCATAGGAGACAATCTCGAAAAGATTGGGGATACGTCGGAATTCTGCCACCATATCGTGCATGGATTTTGCGGGTAGACCCTCCAACTTATGGAAATGCCCGTCTAAAGATTTGACCAGTCGGGATTTTTCTGGCGGAGTATCATTGTAACGGTCGATACAAAACGCGCAGGTGGCGGTGAAGTCTTCAGGTTTTAGGGTGTGCCCGAGGGGAGTGGAGCTGCGGTTATGCTGCGCATTGGGGCGCTTGTTTCGCCCAGGAACAGTCCACACTTGGGTTCCGGTCAGAGGGTTACGCTGTTTGATGGTGCCGTCGGGAAGTCGCACCAAGGGATCGGGATGAAGGTTCAGTTTGTCACGGGCAGACGCATTCATAAGTACCGGCTGACACCTCTTTTCAAATCGGGATTTCTGGGATTCAGTGATTCATCCACGCCCTAGCTTGACCGGAAATATCGTCGAGGAGTGCCTTGGCCTCCTCGACGCGGTCGGAGGGAACAAAAATGTGGGTGTGATAGATGCCAGAGAAAATATTGGAGGGAATGGAACGGGTTGACAATACTTGAGAGATTCCAGAGTTCAGTCCGACCACATCAAGGGAACCCGGGGCGGAAAGCGTAATTATGGTGTAGAGCTCCTGTAAATCCAGTCCAACTTTTTGAGCATCTTCCAAGCTCAGAGCCACGGTAACGCCCTCCTGTTCTCGAATCAAAGCCATCGGCTCGACATCGGGTGGCAGCTCCGCCAGGGAAGCAAACACGTAGGATCCCCCAACTTTCGGGTTGATTTTCGCCAGCATCTGTTCATACGTAATAGAGTTTTCGCGCATCCAATTCCTCGTAGTACCTAGTGTAGCTGCCTCCGAGCTTGCAGCTTCACAATTTTAGCATTCACTGGGATATTTGGGGGTGTCTTGAGTAAAAATAGCTTAATTCGCCCCGCAGCTTATTCGGTAATGTTGGGGGTTCCTCGGTTCACTGCTGCCGAGGAATTCCCCGGGGTCATGTCACTAGCTGCCGCTACTAAATCTGCTGCCGGCGAAGCGTATTCCCAGCCAATTAATGTGGATCCATCAAAGTGGAGGCTTGTCACCGAGGCCAGGGCGCACTGGCGCTGTCGTGGATCGTGAACCAAGGGTTTGCCTTCCACCAGACGGCGAAGCATCCAGATAGGCAGTTGATGGGATACTACCAGACATTCTCTACCTGCTGGGGTGTGTGCCCGGGCGTGGGCGATGGCGCGAAACATTCTCGAGGCGATATCTCGGAAATGCTCCCCCCAACTGGGCAACCAGGGGGCGCAGTATCGCGGCCAGTAACGGGGGTTAGTCAAGATATTGCCGCAGTTAATCTGTTGCCCTCGAAATTTATTTCCCGCCTCGGTTAAACGTGAATCGGTTTGTACCGGGAGGTTAAAGATCTTGGCGGCGGGAGCCGCGCTCTCTTGGGCACGTTGCAGGGGTGAGGCGAAAATTGCTGCAATGTCACGGTTGGTATCAGCCAGCCAAGTTGCCGTAATCGAAGTCATTTCTCGACCGCGCTGGGTCAATCCGAAACCAGGGAGTCTCTCGTATAAGACACCCTGAGGATTGTCTACCTCACCGTGTCGCATGACATGAACTGAAGTAATGGGCATAAAATCCTCCTACCAAGAATCCTTTGTAATCTGTCTAGTTTTTTCGCCGCCGTCGCCATACCCGCACGGGTATCTGGAATAAACGTTTCAGTACGTGGCGCCACAGCACCTTGGCCGTCCACACACTTCCGACGATGGTGGCTGGCAGTAGGGTAGTTCGCGCCGCGAGCGCCACCGAGGGACGCCGCCGCGCGAAGTCATAAATAGGCCAGTGGCGATGTTTTGCTAAATTGCGCAGCTTCCATTCCGGGTTTACCACGCAGGGGTGACCCACCAGGTTGAACAGTTTTTCGTCAGACATGGAATCGGAGTACGCATAGCAACTAGACAGGTCTAGGTGGCGTTCTCTCGCCAAATCCCGTACTGCCTGTGCCTTCATGGCTCCGTGGAGCAAAGACTGGGGAATTTTCCCGGTGTAACGGCCGTTTTCGTCAACTTCCACTACTGTTCCCAATCCTCCGGTCAATTCGAGTCGATAGGCCATCTGTTGGGAAATTTCACGGGGTGTGGCAGAAACCAACCAAACTTCGTGGCCGGCATCGAGGTGTTTTTGGACGATTTCCAAGGTGCCGGGGAAGAGGCGTTCTTGCAGGAAACGGTCGTAGAGTTCTTCTCCTACCAGGATAAGGTCAGATTCCAGCTTTCCCTTCAAAATCCGTAAGGAACGCTCTTTGACCATTGCCAGGCGATGCTTGTTTTCACCAAAAACCACGTAAAGCAAGGACTGCCAGGCGGCGAAAAAGAAGAAATCCAGGCCGAAATAGCCCCGAGAAAACAAATCGCGGGCTAAATACCACGTAGAAGCACCCCTGATGAGAGTGCCGTCTATGTCGAAAAAAGCTGCGGTTTTAGCCACAAGATTATCTTACTGACTACTAGCCGTGAAGGGAGTAAAAAGCAGCGAGCCAGGAGTGTTTCACCTGGCTCGACTTCGCTTTACTTCTTATTACGACGCTGGTGGCGAGTCTTACGAAGCAGTTTGCGGTGCTTCTTTTTTGCCATCCGCTTGCGGCGTTTCTTGATTACAGAACCCACGCAGACCTCCTCTAATTTATAAAACCATGCTGCTGCGCTGGGAGACAGCCGAACAATTCTAACGAGTTTTTAGGACAAGAACCAAAACGCGCAACGAACTACTGTGCAGCTGCTTCAGATTCATCTCCAATTACCCAACTATCCAGGTTGGACTCAGAGAGTTCTTCCACCGCTTTCAAAGGAACCCGGAAGGAACGCTTGACGCGGACGGCAGGCAGCTCACCGGCATGTACCATGCGGTATACCGTCATCTTCGAAACGCGAAGGAAATCCGCTACTTCGGCTACAGTAAGGAACCGCGGTGCCTGATTTTGCGCCATTCGTGTCATCCTGCTCTTGCTAGTTGCTTCTTTAACTGCGGCCACTTTGGTCACAGGGAAAACTTCTGTACCTTAAAAATATAATCTTTTTTTGCCCAGAAGTGTTAGTTCTGGACAAACTGTTAGTATTCTACCTTCAAAACTCTGGTTTTTACCCTAAATGACGTAACTTCGGGTAACGTAAAAACCGCGTACCCCCAGAACCTAAATCTGGAGAGAAAACAAGCGCTCTTGGGCATCCCGCAGGGTGGGAAAACCGGAGGCTGTGTCGAGAGTAAGGCAAGACAAAGTGAGATTCTGGCAGACACTGCGTGAAACCACCCAGAAGTGGTGGAGCGATTTTGCTCGTAAAAAACCGGCTCGTTTCACCCTACTGGTTTTTTTCTGCATTATTGCCCTGGTTACGGGGTTGCTGATGCTACCAATTTCCACGGCGGATTCCCGACCTGCCAGTTTTGTCGATGCTCTGTTCAACGGTACTTCGGCGGTATGCGTCACCGGACTGACCACGGTTCCTACCGATTCCTATTGGTCCACTTTCGGACTGGTGGTGTTGATGTTCGGCATTAAAATCGGGGGTCTGGGGGTCATGACTCTCGCTTCGATTCTTTCTCTAGCGGTGTCGCGCCATATTGGTCTGTCGGCTCGACTTCTCGCGGCGGGGGAAAATAACTCCAAACTGGGCGAGGTAGGTTCGCTTATCAAGATGGTTGTCCTCGTGTCTATCACGGTGGAACTGAGTATGGCAGTCTTGTTCTTCCCGCAGTTTATGGCCATGAAATACGGAATTGGACAATCCGCCTGGTACGCCATTTTCATGGCTATAAGTGTGTTCAACAACTGTGGCATGGTGGTTATTCCCGGCGGAATGCAACAATTTGCCTCCAACTTTGGCATTTTCTTCCCTCTCACGGTGGGAGCTGCTGTTGGAGCCTTGGGCTTCCCGGTGGCACTGGACGTGACGCGCAATTGGAAACATCCCCGAAAGTTCAGTTTGCACACCAAGCTGACTTTGACTACCTACGGGGCGTTAACTGTGGTGGGGGGTGCAATAGTAGCTATCTTAGAGTGGGATAATCCAGCTACTTTTGGCCGTCTGGAGCCGATGGGGAAGTTCTTGGCCACTGTCTTGCATGGAGTAAACGCTCGGTCGCTGGGAATTTCTAATGTTGACTTTTCCGAGGTTACCCAAGCCACCTGGTTTATTGATGACATCATGATGTTCATTGGCGGCGGCTCGGCTTCTACCGGCGGGGGAATTAAGGTGACCACCTTTGCGGTTATGGTGTTGGCAATTTTGGCCGAAATCCGCGGGGATCGAGACATAGAAGTTTTTGGTCGTCGTATAGGGCCGAGCACGGTACGTTTGGCGGTGGCAGTGGTGGCTCTAGGAGCGGTTATTGTCGGAGCAGCCACCACCATCATGCTAGAGATTACCGGATTGCCCCTGTCGGAAGTTCTCTTAGAAGTTATCAGCGCTTTTGGCACTGTAGGGCTTTCTACGGGGATAACTGATAACCTGCCGGATTCAGCCAAGATTTTACTCTCGCTGTTGATGTTTACCGGTCGTCTTGGCACCATGACTTTTGGGGCAGCATTGGCCATGAGGACAAGGCGGAAGGTGATACGATTTCCCGAGGAGACTCCTAGTATCGGCTGAAGCTCACCGGGGGCTTTAGGCGTACAAGACGTATTCGTAAGGGGAACCATGACTGTCCAGAATTGGATTTTCCCTCACCTCGAAGCACAGGTGGGGGCATGGCGGCGTTTTTGGGTGCTGTTGGTAGCCTTCCCTAATTTGTATGAAGAGATTTTCCGCAGTACTCCTTTAGAACAGTTCTGTTTGCATCTAGGCGATAAATCCATGAGGCGCCTCATGATGGATGCGTACACGCGAGCTCAGGCGAAAAAAGAAAAACGTGCCCTAAAAGCCTTGCAAAACGGGGCTAATGTTCGCGATATTCCCGGTTCTGATGTGGCGATAACTTCTTTACGGTTGCGATATAGCGAGATTCTTGATGGTCTTAGAAACGGTGTTTCTCCAGAACAGTTGCCCCACCTGGTAGAAAGACTTTCTGCCGCTAGTGTCACCTACACGTTTTTCCCGGATTTACAGCCCCGGGTTGGTGACCAGTTACTGGGAATCAGAGGTCGGAAAGTTGCTGATAAAATCGCATCCTTTTGGTTGAGCCTGCCGCCCTTGGAATATCTTAACCAAGAATTTCATCCCCTGGCGCAGCACTATCGAATCCCGTTCCTGGACGAAAAAACCCAGCACACTGTTTCCACGGTGGAGTCGGTGGTGCGTGAGCCACGTAAAATCCCCGGGTACGGTGATCCGCACGCGGGAACGCATCCCTCAAATTTTCCCTACATCGTTAGCTATATTGGCCCGACTCCCCCGGTGCCGGATTGGTCATCGGGACTGTCCTTCCCGGAGGCTCCCTTGGTACAGTTCCCGTGCACGGTGGATTTATTTGATGCGGATTGGACGGGATGCGAGCTGCAACCAGAAAATCCTGCGCAGCGTTTCGAGAATCCACCTGCCCCACCCTTTGAGCGAGCCTACAATGTCAATTCCCTGACGGCTTGGGTCGATTTAGTCACTCGCTATCCCCTGGAATTCACCAATCCTCTGGTGAAAACCGAGTTCCAGCGTCTTTCTGGGAAGGACGCGATTTTCCTCGGAATCGATTGGGAGGAAGCCCGTAAGGATTACGACGTGATTCATTTTTGCTTTCAAGCCGTCTTAGAGTGCGCGGATGTCGGAGTGGAACTTGATGCTGCGCGTCTGGGGGAAAACTTTGATGGCGTGGCGCAACTGGCGGCTTCTGGCCAGAAATACGTGGCGATGATGTACCAAGTGGTTCCCGGATCCACAGTTTGGCTCAACCTCTAGGTGAATTGTTTTGTAGGCCGGCGTCAAGATGCCTAGGGTCGGTTGGCGAAGTCATCTAAAAGCTTCCCGTCTCCCGATACGATAATGAGGTCATTAGCCGCTACCACCGTATCTGGTCCGGCATACTCGAAGTGCTGTCCGGGCGAGATTACCCCCAGGATATTAACTCCGTAGTGACGTCGCACATCGGATTCTGCTAGGGTGAATCCTTGGATTTCTGCGGGGGGACGCATTTTTACGATAGAAAATCCCTCGCGATCCATCTCGACATAATCCAGCATGCGCCCATCAACCAGGTGAGCGGTGCGTCTTCCGGCATCAAATTCGGGGTAAATCACGTGGTGGGCTCCGATGCGGCGCAGAATCTTTCCCTGTTCACGGCTGACTGCTTTGACCCAGATTTGTTCCATACCGATGTCAACTAGATTGGCGGTTATCAGAACGGAGGCCTCCAGAGCGCCCACTCCAACCACAGCCGCCGAAAAATCCCGGGCACCAAATTGTTCCATGGCATCCAGTCGGGAGGCATCGGCTTCCACCACGGGGAAAATTGGAGAAAATCGTTCCACCAGTGCGGAATCCGATTCTACTCCGAGGATTTCTCTTTCCAAGGAGTTGAGTGTCATTGCTACGGCTGACCCGAAACGACCCAAGCCAATCACGAGTGTTCCCGAAGATTTTTCCTTTTCTGCCACACAAAAAGTTTACCCGTAGTCAGGCTGGCTATGTGACGAGGTCTCTTGTATTCCTGCCGGTGGGGTTCCACTTCGGGTCTCATCCCCCGCAAATCCCCAGGTAGACAGCTAAAATAACCATTTGTCCTGACAAAGTTGGGATGTTTTTCTCAAGTTTTGCTGTTAAAACGGAAATTGGTTCGGATTATGCCCACAAAGCTAATGGGGAGCTGTTTAAGGACGAAATGAATGAACGTGGCAGAGAACTGCCTCGAAACCGAACCAAGGATGGAAACCAATGAGCGATTCGAACACCGAGAATCAGCGCTATTCCAGCGAGGTGTTCGCTATAGCTTCGGCGGTTACCGCTGGGATGAAGGTTTCTGACAATACTCCGGCCTTTCCCAAGATGGTGGCGCCTTCCAATGTCACTAAGGCTACTTCGTCGGGAGCATTCAATTCGATGGGATTGGTGGAGGCGGTGAACAAACTGGTGGGACAGCCACCCTTCAATGTTCCCGCTGCTGGGATTGTGGATATCCTGGGTTCTCGTACCGTGGCAAATCAGGGATTTGCTGCCTAAGACCAGACTTTTCGATAATTTCCTTCCTATAGACAACGAAGTGCGCGGAAAAATCCGGGCACTTCGTTGTCTATTCTCAGCGATTCACGTGATTTCAGTCGCCTCGTTCCAACTGTTAGCGTCGTGTTCGACTCGGCACAGAATTTAACTTGGAATTTACATTCATTGAACCTCTTGTTAACCAGACCCCCGTAGGATTCTTAGTGATGCGGGTTTCGCCGGATGAAACGGCATTAGTCCGCAGCCACTCTCGATGACTTGTTTGTAAAGAGAACGGAATGGACGCAGCGGTTTTTATTATTCTCGCAATCGTGGTTTTGACCGCGCTTGCTTTTGACTTCACGAACGGATTTCACGACACCGGTAACGCCATGGCTACCTCCATAGCTACTAAGGCATTAAAGCCGTTTAATGCGGTGGCGCTCTCGGCGGCGCTAAATGTTGTAGGGGCGTTTCTTTCAGTTCACGTGGCGGCTACCGTAGCCAGCGGCATTGTCGATTTGGGTTCCTATAATCTCGATAATCCTCAAGAAGGCCTGAACCTGCTGATAGTGGTGTTTGCGGCTCTGATTGGGGCGATTTTGTGGAATCTGCTCACGTGGTTGCTGGGATTGCCTTCTAGCTCCTCTCATGCCCTGTTTGGCGGCATGATTGGTGCGGCTTTCGCGGCTATGGGTTCTCAAGGCGTAGAGTGGTCTTCCATTGTGGGGAAAATTGTCATTCCAGCTTTGGCTTCTCCCGTTATCGCCGCACTGGTTTCCGCCACCGCCACTTTCCTGATTTACTGGGTGACCAACACGATTCCCAACCGTCGCAAGGTAGAACACTTTCGCCACGGCCAGATTATTACTGCCTCGTTGATTTCGCTGGCTCACGGTGCGGGGGATGCCCAAAAAACTATGGGGATTATCTTTTTAGCTTTGATTGCTACTGGTAACGCCACGGAAACCCAACGGGTTCCGGTGTGGGTGATTGTGGTTTGTGCCCTGGCTATCGCCTTGGGAACCCTGTCCGGGGGGTGGCGCGTGATTCGCACCTTGGGTAAGGGCTTGGTGGAAATTGAGGCGCCTCAGGGGATGGCAGCCGAAGCCACTTCAGCGGCGATTATTCTGACTTCCGCTGCGGGCGGTATGGCGTTGTCAACCACCCATGTAGCCACTGGGGCGATTATCGGCACTGGACTTGGTAAAAAAGGCAGCAAAGTACGCTGGGGTGTCGCCAAGCGCATGGTTTCCGCTTGGGTCATTACGCTGCCCTGTGCGGGGCTGGTTGGCTACGCTACTTGGTGGATTGCGGCTCTATTCGGCCAGGTTCATCCCTTGATTGGAGTTTTGGTTGATTTGGCTCTGCTCTTGACAATGGTCGGTATTATCTTGGTTCGCTCCCACCAGGATAAAGTGGATGCCAATAATGTTAACGAAGATTGGAGCCAGGATTCCAAGGCTTCGGAATCTGCCCAGCAGGCTACTCCGCTGGAGGTGGAAAAGGCTTTGGAACAAGACATCGAAGAAATCCTGGGTGCCAGTATGGATGCGACAGCGGCCAGCGTCCAGATTCCAAATGTGTCGCGGCGTGAACATATTCAGCGGTTGCGCGAAGAGCGTTTGGAATTGGCCGCCAGGCTGCGTGATATCGAGCGTGAACTGGAAGAGATTCTCTTTGCTGATGAGTCTTTGGTTGCGCCCCAGCATGATTCCACTGTCCAGGATTTGGTAACGGCTACGCCGCATCAGGTGGCTGCGTCGCTGCCTCCTGCTGATGTTGTCCGCCCGGATAGTGAAGACAAGTAGCACCAGGGAAAGGATTTACTGATGACTGCGGTACAAATAATAGAGGCTATTTTGCGGGTGGCAGCCTTGGCCTTGGTGTTTGGAGCTGGGGTGCCGACTCTGTTCGCCTTGGGGATGCGGGCTCATGCCGGACGGGCGATTCGCGATGAATCGGGGACGGTGGTGGATGATACCGAGCCCAGTTCAGTTATGAAACTGGTGGGATGGCTGGTTTATGCCGTCTTGGCTGTCGTGATTCTGCTGGGTATTGTCTGGCTTGCTAAAGATTCGATTGGGTTCTATACGGGTTGGCATCCTTTTGGTAGCTTGGGTGCGGTTCATTAAATGGTTTCATGAGGTGCCATCCGGAATTCGCTGGGTAGCTGCAAGGCCAAATTCTTTTGGGGTTCTAGAAATCCTGCAATTTCAAAGACTTGAGTCGGGTCGACTCAAGTCTTTGAGTTTTAACTGGACAAACTTCCTGACCTGTCGTAAACTTGAGTCATAAGAACTCAAGATTTGCGGATGGTGCAAATCTTGAAGCTGCGCCGGAGACGGCGCAATCCACTCATGAACAAAAATTAACAAGAAGAAGGAAGCAACAATGGCAAAGGCAGTAGGTATTGACCTTGGAACTACTAATTCCGCCCTGGCGGTGCTGGAAGGCGGCGAACCCACTATTATCGCGAACGCTGAGGGGATGCGTACCACTCCTTCGGTGGTGGCGTTCTCAAAGACGGGTGAAGTTCTGGTCGGAGAGGTAGCGAAACGCCAAGCGGTAACCAATGTGGATCGCACCATCGCCTCGGTGAAGCGCCACATGGGTACGGACTGGAAAGTGAAGATTGACGACAAGGAATACACTCCGCAAGAGATTTCGGCGCGAATCCTGTCTAAACTCAAGCAAGACGCCGAGGCCTACCTGGGGGATAAGGTTACTGACGCGGTTATTACCGTTCCGGCCTACTTCAATGATGCCCAGCGTACCGCTACCAAAGAAGCCGGCCAGATTGCGGGGCTGAATGTTTTGCGTATTGTCAACGAGCCCACCGCTGCCGCATTGGCCTATGGCCTGGAAAAAGGCAAGGAAGATGAACTCATCCTAGTCTTCGACCTGGGGGGCGGTACCTTCGACGTGTCCTTGCTGGAAGTTGGCAAAGATGACGACGGGTTTTCCACTATTCAGGTTCGCGCCACTAACGGCGACAATAAGCTCGGCGGCGATGATTGGGATCAGCGCATAGTGGATTGGCTGGTAGACCAGGTTAAAACCAAGGATGGGGCGGACTTATCCAAGGATAGGATTGCTTTGCAACGGCTGCGTGACGCGGCAGAACAGGCCAAAAAGGAGCTATCCTCGGCCATGAGCACCAACATTAACTTGCAATACCTTTCTATGAGTGAAAACGGCCCGATTCACCTGGACGAAAAACTTACCCGTGCCAAGTTCGAGGAAATGACCGAGGACTTACTGCAACGCTGCAAGACCCCGTTCAACTCGGTCATCAAGGATGCCGGGATTAGCCTGTCCGAGATTGACCACGTTGTGTTGGTGGGGGGATCTACCCGGATGCCGGCGGTAACGGAACTGGTAAAGGAACTGACTGGGGGGCGCGAACCCAATAAAGGTGTTAACCCCGACGAAGTTGTGGCCGTGGGAGCGGCACTGCAAGCCGGTGTTATCGAGGGCGACCGTAAAGACGTGCTGCTCATTGATGTGACCCCGCTGAGCCTGGGTATTGAAACCAAGGGCGGGATTATGACCCCGCTGATTGAGCGGAATACGGCTATCCCGACCAAGCGATCCGAGGTGTTCTCTACGGCCGAAGACAACCAGCCTTCGGTTTTGATTCAGGTCTATCAAGGTGAGCGCCAGTTTGCTCGCGATAACAAGCCGCTGGGAACTTTTGAGCTGACTGGAATTGCGCCGGCTCCTCGTGGTTTGCCCCAGATTGAGGTGACTTTCGATATTGATGCTAACGGTATTGTGCATGTTTCCGCTAAGGATCGGGGAACCGGCAAGGAACAGTCCATGACCATTACCGGCGGGTCTTCTCTCCCGAAGGACGAGATTGATCGCATGGTGAAAGAGGCCGAGGCTCACGCCGCAGAGGACAAGAAACGCCGCGAGGATGCCGAAGTGCGTAACGGGGCGGAGCAGGCAGTTTACCGTATCGAGAAGCTCTTGAAAGATAATGCCGAGAAGCTTCCCGAGGACGCGGTTGCGCCGGTGAAAGAAGCGGTAGAGAACCTGAAGAAGGCTAATGAGGGCGAAGATATCGAGGCTATTAAGGCCGCGATGAGTGCCCTCGAAGAGAAATCTCAAGCTATCGGTCAAGCGCTCTATGCCAATGCCCAGAATGAGTCGGCGGGTGAAGAAAAGACCGAGGCTCCTAAACCAGCCGAGAACTCCGGTAGCGATGATGATGTTATTGATGCCGAGGTTATCGACGAAGAGGAAAACAAGTGAGTGACGAGAAAGTGAATGAACAGGCACGGCAAGCTTATGCGGCCTCGCAAAAAGAGTCCGATGCGGCTCATGAACGCGACGCGCAAGCCAAGTCCAAAAAGACACCTAAAGACCAGCCCAAAACGAACGCGACTACGTCAGGCGGCGACACGGTAGAGTTCGGTTCGGCGGACGCGGCTTCATTAGGTGCCAGCGAAAAATCCGACGTAAAAGAGCCGCCGACTGGTCAAAAAGAGTCATCTGGCTCGGATAAATCGGAGGTAGCTGACCTTGAGTCCGAACTAAACTCGGCACAAGAACAGCGTATTAGCGAGCTTAAACAAGAACTGGAAGCCATGAAAGACGACTTGGCACGAGCTCGGGCGGATTTGTACAACCTGCAACAGGAATACAATGCCTATGCCCGCCGCACCAAAGCTGAAGTTCCCCTCCAGCAAGAACTCGGGGTGGCGAATGTAGTCAATGCCTTAATGAGCGTGCTCGATGACATTGACTTGGCGCGCCAACACGGGGATTTAGTGGGGTCTTTCGAGGCAGTAGCTAACAAACTCGAGCAAGCTCTCGAGATGAAGTTCAAGGTGAAACGCTACGGGATTAAAGGCGATACTTTCGACCCGAACCTGCACCAGGCCATCCAGATGCTTCCTGGAATGGAAGGTAAAACCCATGTGATAGATCAGGTAGCTCAACCGGGCTACCTGATGGGAGAGCGCGTCTTGCGACCCGCTATGGTGGTGGTAGCGGGAGCCGAGGCTGCAACCGAGACGGGAGCCAAGGAAAGCAACGCTACGGCTGGTGAGGCTGCTAAAGATGCTAACAATACGCACGTAGAGGGTAAGTGAGTAACAATGTGTCTGCCTAAGGCAGTAGACCTGGTGGAAAGGAGGAAAACCGATGGGTTCTAATGATTGGCTTGATAAGGATTATTACGCGGTTTTAGGGGTCTCTAAGGGTGTGTCCGATAAGGATTTGAAAAAAGCCTACCGTAAACTTGCCCGGCAGTACCATCCGGATCAAAATCCGGGTAACCGCGAGGCTGAAGAAAAATTCAAGACTATCGGGGAAGCTTATGCGGTTCTTTCTGACCCAGCACAGCGCAAGAAGTATGACGCCTTGCGAGCTATGGCGGCGGGAGGACCACGGTTTAGAGCGGGGGCATCCCGGCACGGTACGGCCGCAGACTTTGAGGACGCCTTTTCCGCCATGTTTACCTCCGGTTTTGGGGGAGGAAACGGCGGTTCAGCGCGCTATACGGCGGGAAACCCGGATTTAGGCGATATTCTTAATATGTTCTCTAATGCAGCCGACGCGGCAGAGCGGAGTCGGAATTCTGGGGCGGGGGCGAGTTACCCCGGTTTCGGTACCACTTTCCCCAATACCTCCGCCTCGTCCTATTACGGCAACACTGCCCGCCCCGCCGGGGGTTCCGGGTCAGGAAATGGTGAAGGAAACGGGGGGAGTAACCGCTGGTTTTCCTTTCGAGCTCAAAATGGTGCGGATATTTCGGCTTCCACCAAACTGACCTTTAAACAAGCCTACAATGGGGCAACGGTTCGATTGCGACTGCGTGAAGAAACTATCACCGTCAGAATCCCTCCCGGGGTTCACGATGGGCAAAAGATTCGTCTGCGGGGCAAGGGTCAGCCTGGTTCTAATGGTGGTGAGCCCGGAAATTTGGTGGTGACCTGTTGCGTCGAGCCGCATCCCTATCTGCACCTTGACGGCAAAGATTTGTGCTTCACCTTGCCGGTGACCTTCGCGGAGGCCGTACAGGGCGCGTTGATAACCGTGCCATTGCCAGATGGTTCTACGGTGAAAGTGAATGTGGCGGCGGGAACCCAGTCGGGTGAGGAAATCCGTATCCCCGGCTACGGTTTGAAAACCAAGTCCGGTCGAGGGGATTTGCGTTTGCAGATTCAGGTGGCGGTACCTAGGGATTTATCCAAGGCTGCGAAACAGGCTATGCAGGCTTTCACTGAGGCTACGAGAAACGCTAATCCGCGTGCCCAACTGGATAGGTTGGTGGCACTATGAGCCTTTTCGACGAAATGACTACTTGCCTGGCGAGGCTTCGCGAGGCTGGGGTGCGTTTGGAAGCGGCGCTTTGCAATAGTGAAGAACTCAGTGAATTTGAGGTTCAGCAAGCGTGGGTTCAGCCGCGTTTTCGGATTGGAGATGCCGCGTGTCTGGCGGGGATGCATCCGCAAACTTTGCGCCAATATGACCGACTTGGCCTAGTGGTTCCGGGGCGAACCGGCGGTGGGGGGCGGCGGTATTCCCTGCGAGACTTGTCTCATTTGCGTCAGATACAGGTGCTTTCCCAAGAGGAAGGCGTTAACTTAGAGGGAATCCGGCGCATTATGGATTTGCAGCGCCGAGTCGAGGAACTGGAACAAGAGAACACTCAACTGGCTTTGGCCGCAAAACTGTCCAACCGGGTGTTTGCGGCTTCCTCTGCCGGGGAAGTGACTTCCTTGAGCTGGGGGCAGCGAGCGGAGAAAACTCAATCTGTTGGTTTCCCCGTGTCTCGTTCCTCTGCTCTGGTGTTGTGGCAAAAATAAGGAACTGTGGTGCAGACAGACTGTAACAGTCAGTCCAGCTTTTGTACCATTAGTTCCAAAATATCGGTGTGAATTAAACCTGACTGTGGGGGCAGCAGGTCAAAATGGGAGCGAATAATCATGGAACAGAAATTAACTACTAAGTCACAAGAGGCAATAGCATCGGCGTTGCAAACGGCTGCGGCTGGGGGAAATCCCACGCTGGAACCCATACATATTCTGAGCGCCTTGTTGGAAGATCATGAAGGGATTGCCTTTCAAATCTTGCAAGAAGTCGCCAATACCGAAGAGGTTTCCCGGGAAGTACGGCATGTCTTGGTAACGTTACCTGGAGCTTCCGGGGCATCAGTGGCGCAACCGCAACCCTCCCAAGCAGCCTTGAATATTGTGAACCAGGCTGGGGTGGCTGCTAAAGAACGCGGGGATGACTATGTTTCTACCGAGCATCTGCTGGTGGCTTTGGCGCAAAGCGAAGGGGAGACGGGAAAAATCTTGCGTCGCGCCGGGGCAACCGATAAGAAGCTCCTCAAGGCCATTAACAAGTTTCGGGGGGAATCGAAAGTAACTTCCCCCAATCCCGAAGCCACATTCAAAGCTTTAGAGAAATACGGTGATGACCTCACCCAGCGGGCGATGGACGGTAAACTTGACCCGGTAATTGGTCGTGACGCCGAGATACGCCGTGTTATTCAAGTCTTGAGTCGACGTACTAAAAACAATCCGGTGTTGATTGGGGAGCCTGGGGTGGGTAAAACCGCTGTGGTAGAAGGTCTGGCACAGCGAATTGTGGCCGGGGATGTGCCCGATTCCTTGCGACACAAACACCTGATTGCCCTGGACTTGGGGGCTATGGTTGCGGGGGCACAATACCGTGGTCAGTTCGAAGAACGCCTCAAGGCGGTATTGGAAGAAATCAAGAACGCCCAGGGTGAAGTCGTTACTTTCATCGACGAACTGCACACCGTAGTAGGGGCGGGAGCGAGTGAAGGCTCGATGGATGCCTCGAATATGTTGAAACCCATGCTGGCTCGCGGAGAGTTGCGTCTCGTGGGAGCCACCACCTTGGATGAATACCGAGAACACATTGAAAAAGACCCTGCTTTGGAACGAAGGTTCCAAACTGTGTTTGTGGGCGAACCCTCGGTAGAGGATACCATTGCAATTTTGCGCGGCATTGCTCCCAAATACGAGGCACACCACAAGGTGACTATCGCCGATGGGGCGCTGGTGGCAGCCGCGCAGCTGTCTAACCGTTACATAACTGGACGGCAACTACCTGATAAGGCAATTGACCTTATTGACGAAGCGGCCTCTCGGCTGCGCATGGAATTGGATTCCTCGCCGGAAGAAATCGATCAGCTGCGCCGCGAAGTAGATCGTTTGAAAATGGAGCTGTCCTATTTGGAATCCTCTGATCCTAACCGTGAAGATGCTGCTACCAAGGAAAGGCTCGAAAATCTACAATCTAATCTGACCGAGAAAAAAAATGCCTTGGATCGGTTGAACTTGAGGTGGGAAGCCGAAAAGGCTGGGCACAACCTGGTCGGCGAATTGCGGGTAAAGCTCGACGAGTTGAACACCGCGTTGGAGCAAGCCATGCGTGAAGGCAGGTGGGAAGACGCTGGACGTTTGCAAAACGGGGAAATCCCCCAGGTAAAACACCAAATTGAAACCGCCGAAAAACATGATGCCGTTTCAGCTCGGCATGCCACTCATGAAGCGGGGGAAGGCGAAACCGAAACCACCCCGATGATAGCCGAAAAGGTAGATGCCGCCGAGATAGCCGAGGTAGTGGCTTCATGGACCGGGATTCCCGTGGGGAAATTGCTGCGCGGCGAATCTGAAAAGCTGCTGCATATGGAGGACTACTTGGGTAAAAGACTGGTCGGTCAAAAAAACGCGGTGCGAGCCGTGTCCAATGCGGTACGTCGGGCGCGTGCCGGAGTGGCCGACCCCAATCGTCCTACCGGATCATTCTTGTTCCTTGGTCCCACGGGGGTCGGGAAAACTGAACTTGCTAAAGCCTTAGCGGAATTCCTCTTCGATGACGAACGTGCCTTGACTCGTATAGACATGAGTGAGTACGGCGAGAAGCACTCTGTGGCAAGATTGATCGGGGCGCCCCCGGGATATGTAGGTTACGAGGAGGGCGGGCAACTTACCGAGGCGGTGCGGCGTCGCCCTTATAGCGTGATTCTTTTGGACGAGGTAGAAAAGGCACACCCCGATGTCTACGATATTTTGCTGCAAGTCCTTGATGATGGTCGCCTCACCGACGGACAGGGACGCACCGTGGACTTCCGCAATGTCATTTTGGTGTTGACCTCTAATCTTGGCTCCCAGTTCCTCACCGATCCGACAGCTGATCGCCGTGAGGTACAAAAACAGGTGTTGGATTTGGTGCGGGCGGCATTTAAACCGGAGTTTTTGAATCGGCTAGATGAAACCATCCTCTTTGACGCCCTTTCTACCGAGGATTTGGAAAGAATCGTGGATATTCAAATCGCCAAGATGGCGCAACGTTTGAAGGAAAACCAACTATCCCTTGAGGTGGAGCCTTCGGCGCGTTCTTGGTTGGCGTTAACTGGCTACGACCCCACCTATGGGGCGAGGCCGTTGCGCCGCTTGATTCAACGCGAAATAGGCGATCAGCTGGCGGAAAAGCTGCTATCCGGAGAGGTGAAACGTGGTGCCACTGTAGTGGTGGAGGCTCCTGATTTCACTGCCGGGGAACTTGTGGAAGTCGGGGATCTCAGTGAACTAACCGGGCCGATGAACGAACAGTACCGGCTGCAGCTAAGAGTAAAAGCTGATTAATGGACTGATATTTACAAATTCTAAGAGCAAAATGCCGTGTCTAGGCCATATGCCAGTTATATTTATATGCAGGATGAGGTGTACTTCCTAGATGTTTCTGGGAAACAGAGAAAATAGAATTATTCTTTGAGTATTTGGAGATGAAATGCCCTCTAGTGATAGGCGTACACGAGGCTCCTATGCCTCTGGGTTAGCACGGCGTGAAGCGATTCTCGATGCGGCGGTGGATTTGCTGGGAGAAGTTGGTTATCACGGTATGTCCTTGCGTGATATCGCTCGAAGCGTGGGGATTTCACATCCGGGGGTTATCTATCACTTCCCATCCAAAGAAATCCTGTTGATGAGTGTAGTTGATCGCTACGAGAAAGAAATGGGTTTTGACTTTCGGAAACTCGCGCAGCTTGATGCCATGGCCTTGCTCGATACGTTGCTAGAGGTTTTGTCGAATGTGGCGACCAACGCGACCATCATCGAAGCCGAATGTATGCTGTTGGCTGAGGCCTCTTCAGAGTTGCATCCCGCTCATGATCACTACGAGGAGCGCAACCGGAAGTTCCGCACTCTTTTGACGCAAGCCTGGACTGAGCTGCAGGCACAAGGGCTTGCACATACCGCCTTGAAAGCCCGTGATATAGCGGTGCTCCAAATGTCGCTGTTTGATGGGATTTTGAGCCAATGGCTCTATACACATGAAAAGAACTGTCCCGGGCAGATGGCGCAGTTCTATCTGAGCATGTTCACTCCGGGAGCCACTCAAGAGAGCCTGGGTCGCTACCGCGAGGCCGGGTGGCTGCGCTAACCTAGTTGAATTCCATCGAGTTTTAGTTAAGTCCAGCTGTGGTCGCGGAGCTAGACCGAATCCGGCTGGGGTCGATAGAGTTCGCTTGAACAGGAAAGGAAACCGCGTGAATACGGTGGCTTTCGGGGAACTGTCCCCCGAGCATATCCCGCTGCGTCACGAGGTGCCTTTCCCCTATGCGTTGGCGGTGCTATCCCGACAGGGCAGCGGGGATATCTATGTGTGGACTGGTGGCTCCAGCCGCGCGGATCTGGAACAGTCATTCAAATGGATGTCGGTGACCAAGGTCTTGGTGTCAACGGCGTTTTGGGTACAGTCCTTGCCGCAGCTGGACGGCCAGATTCTGCCCTTGGATACTTCAGTTCCCTCTCCGGCTCCGCCGGGGGTCACCTTGCGGGATTTACTGGCGCACTGCTCGGGACTGCCTTTTGACAATCCACATCCCGACGGGGTTCAAGACTCCAAGAATCAGCTGGGAGTGCGGCTCGGAATTACCAGTCCACAAGCAGCAACCATCGCCCCTTTTACGAAACGGATTTACTCCAACTACGGTTTTGAAGTGGCGGCGAGTTTCGCCGCCACGAAACTCGCTATGCCGTGGACACAGTGGGTGGCGCGAACAATCCTCCACCCTCTTGGAATGAGTGATACAAAACTGGTGGGTTCACCCGCCTGGGGAGCCACCAGCCCGATAAACGATTTGGCTAAATTAGCCGCCGAGCTGCTCAACTCTACCAGAACTCCGCTGAGCTCCAGTGATATCGCGGGCTTCGCCCGCCCAGTACGCCCAGGTTTGCGCGGCATGCTGCCCGGATATGGACACCACCGCGACAATCTGTGGGGAACCGGGGTCGAGATTCACGGACATAAAACCCCGCACTACCTGCCCCCAGAGTTTCCTTCCGAGGTCTTTGGACACTTTGGACAATCGGGTTCCTTTATCTGGGTTGACCTTGGCGCGGGGGTGGCCGGCGTTTTTTTAGGAGGCCAAAACTTCGGTTCCATCCACAAGTCGCTATGGCCACAGTTAAACACCCAGATGCGCCACTTGGCGCTTAGTGCCCAAGGCTAGGCTCCGCCAAGGCCTAGGGGAGTCGGCGGGGATAGGCTCGCACCCACGCCCACATCGAGATAGCGGCCGCGTGCCCCACGTTCAAAGAACGGGTGGAACCATACTGGGCAATTTGTATCAAACGGTCCAAAATCTCTTGAGTCGCGGGGGTGATACCCGAGGACTCTTCCCCGAAAATCATCAAGCAGCGCCGGGGCAGCTCGCAGCTCTCCAAGTTTTCGGCGCCAGGAAGGTTATCCATCCCCACAATAGTCAAGGCTTTTTCAGCAGCGTAGGTCGCCAAAGCGGCTGGCACCTCATGAAATTGCAGATGCAGATAGCGGTCGGTAACCATCGCACCGCGACGATTAAAACGCCTCCGCCCTAAAATATGCACCTGGCGCACCCCCAAACCGTTAGCGGTGCGGATAATCGAGCCGATATTGAAGTCATGCCCGATATTTTCTACGGCTATCTCCAGGCAGGGTGCGGATAAATCCTCGGGATGTGGGTTTAACTCCCAATCCAACTGGGCGGTGATAGCCGCATTGCTCCAATAGCGAAACCGGTCGGGAACATTGCGCCGGTCACCTTCTCTCAGTAAAGCCGCGTCATAACAATCCCCCATGGGCAGTGGCTGATCGGTCGGCCACGGTCCCACCCCAACCTCAGATTCTTCATCAGAATAGTTCGTTTCTTGCACGCATTCACTCTATGCTAGGAATGTGAAAAACAACGACCCGCAACTGTCAAGACTAACCGAATTGGTAAAAACCCTGTCCGTGGTGCACGGCAAAGTCACCCTGGCCTCCGGGAGGGAAGCCGATTTCTATGTGGATATGCGCCGCGCCACCCTACACCACGAAGCCGCCCCGCTAATTGGACATGTCATGATTGATTTACTCGAAGAAAACGGCTTCCCCATCTCCGAGATAGACGCGGTGGGGGGACTGACAATGGGAGCCGACCCGGTGGCTAGCGCCATGCTGCACGCGGCGGCCGCCCGGGGGCTAGACCTTGACGCTTTCGTAGTGCGGAAAGTTGCCAAAGACCACGGGATGAAACGCCAAATCGAAGGCCCCGAGGTGGCGGGCAAGCGCGTGGTGGTGTTGGAAGACACCTCGACCACCGGGGGCTCGCCGCTCCAGGCTGCGAATGCCCTGGAAGCTGCGGGAGCTAAAGTGGTGGCCGTGGCCGTGATTGTGGATCGCGACACCGGAGCTCAGCAGCGCATTGAGGAAGCTGGTTATCCGTATTTTGCGGCCTTACACCTAGCGGATTTGGGTCTGTCCTAGAACCGGGGTTTACATTTGCGACTCGACGATACGCGAATTTGCGAACAACTGATTTTCTCCGGCCATCAAGGCGAAAAAAATGGAGAAAAGTGAAAGAATATAAGGGTCATATCGACAACAAAAAGAAGGAGTTTTACTGTGCCTATTGCAACCCCAGATGTTTACAAGGAAATGCTCAAGCGCGCCAAGGAGAACAAGTTCGCCTATCCCGCTATCAATGTCACCTCTTCGCAGACCTTGACAGCAGCTTTGCGCGGTTTCTCTGACGCTGAGTCCGATGGCATCATCCAAGTGTCGGTTGGCGGAGCGGAGTACTGGTCTGGTTCCAGTATTAAAGACCGTGTCGCTGGTTCCCTGGCTATGGTTGCCTATGCCAAGGAAGTTGCCAAGAACTACCCCGTAACGGTAGCGCTGCACACCGACCACTGCACTGAAGACAAACTGGCCTCGTGGACAGAAGCTTTGATTGACCTCGAAATTGAGGAAGTTAAAGCTGGCCGCTTGCCATTCTTCCAGTCCCACATGTTCGATGGTTCTTCTATCCCGCTGGATCGGAACCTGGAAGTCGCCAAGCGCTTGTTGCCGAAGGCTGTGGCTGCCAATACCGTCCTAGAAGTTGAAATCGGTGTTGTTGGTGGTGAAGAAGACGGTGTGGTTGGCGAAATCAACGAAAAGCTTTACACCACCACTGCAGACGGCATCAAGACGGTAGAGGCTCTGGGTCTGGGCGAAAAAGGTCACTACCTTACCGCCTTGACTTTCGGGAATGTCCACGGCGTGTACAAGCCGGGTCATGTGAAGCTGCGCCCGGAACTGTTGGGCACCATCCAGCAGGAAGTCGGGGCGCACTTCAAGGCGGGTGACCGCCCCTTCGACCTGGTGATGCACGGTGGTTCCGGCTCTACTGCCGAGGAAATCGCCACCGCCGTCGCCAACGGTGTAATTAAGATGAACGTCGACACCGATACCCAGTATGCCTACACTCGTCCAGTTGCTGACTGGATGTACAAGAATTACGAGGGCGTACTTAAGGTTGACGGCGAGGTTGGTATCAAGAAGCAATACGACCCGCGTGCTTGGGGCAAGGCCGCCGAAGCTGGGATGGCTGCCCGCGTGGTTGAAGCCTGCCAGCGTCTTGGATCCGATGGCACTATGATGAAGTAATTCCAGCCTTAGAACTGAGCGTTGGGGGAGTCCGTAAGGGCTTCCCCAACGCTTTTAGCTTTGTACCAACCGGTTCAAAATCCAGTTTGTGCGACCGAATCAATCGGATTCACAGCGCAGTGCAAAACAACCTATTTCACAGTGCCCGGTTGAAAAAATGTGAACCAAAGTACCGACGCATCAACCAGCGGGGTGCGAAACGAGAGGCCGCTAATACAATTTTGTACCGAATAGTCGGGGTGACCAAGGCTCGGCGACGACGCGCCGCCTCAATAGTTTCTTGTACCACTAGAGAGGGGTCGACGAAACTAATTTTTGGCCATACCCCGACGTTCATCCCCGCCGCTTCATGAAACTCGGTGTGCATCAGCCCCGGGGCTACGGCGGTGACGGACACGCCGGAGCCACGCAATTCGGTGCTTAGGGATTCCGAGAAAAACCGCACCCAGGTCTTTAGTGCCGCATAGGTTCCCATAGCGGTGTAGGCGGTCGCAGAGGACACATTGATTATTACTCCACCACCGTGTGGCTGGGAAACGGGGACTCCACAGCGTAAAAAGTGTACCGCTCGGTACAGTGTGGGGTTTTTTCTGTGGGGTTCATGAGGCGCCACTCGGGAAACTCGGCGTAGCATCGCGCGTGCCCCTTCCCAGCTTAATCGAGCCACGACACGTCCCATCAGCTCTAAAGCCTTTTCTTCCTGTGTCCAATCTCCGGACACAAATGTTTGTCCGAGTCCGAAGCCCGCATTGTTAACCAACACGGCAACGGGGCGCGATTCGTCATGCAGACGCCTAATTACCGTATTTTGTCCTGCCGCAGTGCTTAGGTCTGCCGTTAAAACTTCGACTTTCACCCCGAGGGTGGCGCGGATTTTCCCGGCCAGGGCTTCGAGACGATGTGCTCGTCTGGCTACCAGAACCAGGTTAAGGGGTTCGGCGGCCAGTTGCCAAGCAAATTCTTCCCCTAAGCCGCTGGAAGCCCCGGTGATTAGTGCCCACTTCATATCGTATCCTTTGTGTTTTCAGGTTTTGTCCTTTAACCTTAAAATGAACAGTACGTCGTAGGCCAATGTTGTTCTCGCTGGTGTGTCGGCGAGGATTTGTGGCGTTGGGAAATCCCCAACGATTATCAGGGGGGAAGTTCGCTTTGAAAACCAAAATTACCGACCAGCTAGAAGCCATGATGGATGCCACTTTTGGCACCAAGCAACAACGTGAACAGGAGATTAATCCGCCAGTTAAAGAGCTCAAGTACTGGCTTACTGATATGGATGGGGTTCTGGTTCATGAGGAGCAAGCCATCCCCGGTGCTGCGGAGTTTTTACAAACCTTGCGGGATAAAGAGCGTGAATACCTTGTACTGACAAATAACTCGATTTTTACCCCACGTGATCTTTCAGCGCGTTTGGCGGCTTCCGGGTTGGAGGTTCCCGAGGAACGTATCTGGACTTCAGCCTTGGCCACGGCCTCTTTTTTAAAGACCCAATCCCCGAAATCTACTGCCTACGTGGTGGGAGAAGCTGGGCTGACTACGGCTTTGTACCAGGCTGGCTATGTTATGACTTCGACGGATCCCGAATACGTAGTATTAGGAGAAACCCGCTCCTATTCTTTTGACCAGATTGCCACGGCGGTGCAGCTGATTAGCAAGGGTGCGAAGTTTATTGCCACCAATCCGGATACCACCGGACCGACAGCGGACGGTCCGATTCCCGCTACCGGGGCGATAGCCGCGATGATAACTGCCGCCACCGGAAAGAAGCCGTACTTTATCGGTAAGCCTAATCCGGTTATGTTTCGCACTGGATTAAACAGAATTGGGGCTCACTCCGAGGAAACCGCGATGATTGGTGACCGCATGGATACGGATATGCTTGCTGGGGTCGAATCCGGACTGCATACCTTCCTAGTGCTGACGGGTTCTACTAAGGCCGAACAAATTTCGGATTTCTCGTACCGCCCCAATGAAGTCATGCCCTCCATAGCGGATATTATCGAACGGGTTTGAGTGTGACCTTTAGATAAAGGGAAAACGGTGCGTATTTCCACTTGGAACATTAACTCTATCCGAAGCCGCTTGCCCCGGGTGTTGGAATTTTTGTGCCGCTCAAACGTTGATGTCCTTGCCATGCAAGAAATCAAGTGTCGAGTTAGTCAGTTTCCCGTTGAGGCTTTCTTGGCTAGTGGGTATCAAGTTTTCGTTAATGGCTTGAACCAGTGGAATGGGGTGGCTATAGCAGTGCGCGCCGATTTGGACGCACAGGTTTTAGGCACTGAATTTAGCGGGAAAATTCCCCAGCCACCTTTTGGCAAACCGCCGGTAGTTGAACCGAGAGCCTTGGGGGTTCGCGTGGCGGGAATCGAGTGCTGGTCACTCTACGTGCCCAACGGCAGGGAAATAGATAATCCCCATTTTGCTTATAAACTGGCGTGGTTAGAGGCTCTGCGTTCTCATGCGCACACTCTGTTAGCTGCTAACCCCACAGCTTTAGGTCTGTTCATGGGGGATTTTAATATTGCCCCTTGCGACGAGGATGTCTGGGATATTCAGGAATTCGTGGGAGCAACCCATGTTTCCGTTCCAGAACGCGAGGCTTTTGCGCGGCTGCTCCAATCCGATACTCTGGCACAGGCTGTCAGCCTGGATGAAACTGCAATTTCCCGTATTGGAACAGACAGTACAAATTGCGGGGGCTTAGTGGAAGTGACCCGACAGTTCGCGCCGGGATGGACATACTGGGATTATCAAAAAGCTAGGTGGCGGCGCAATCAGGGTATGAAAATAGACTTCGCCCTGGCTACCCCAAATTTGGCGGACAAGATTACGGGAGCTTTTATTGGCCGAGAGGAGCGCGACGGGGAAAAACCCTCCGATCACGTCCCGGTGGTATTAGAACTATAAGTCTGAGAGTCTAGGCTCCCAAGAGTGCTGCCTCATCAGGTTTCGAAGGCAAAATCTTGCGAATATAAGAGTCAATAGCCTCTTTCATCGGAATCTCTCGTTTGGCATTTTCCGAGAGGAACCAGCGGTGTTCTAGCACCTCATGAAAAATTTGAGCGGGTTCCAGCTTAGCCTGTAATTCCGGGGGAAGCGCGGCCACAATCGGTTCAAAAACCTCGGTGAGCCAACGATGTGCTACCAATTCCAGTGGGGCGTCATTGAGATTATTTAAGGCTCGGTAGGTTTGCATGTCGTTAATCATGCGTCGTCCCTGATTTTCTTGTACATCCAGGCCAGTTAGGCGCATCACCTGGCGGTGATAGTGTCCAGAATCCACCACCTTCGGTTTAATCAATAACCTCGAAGTACCACCGGTTTCATCAGCCTTCATTCGCAGCTCGCCCACGTCGAAACCCAGGTTGTTCAAACGGCGAATCCGGTCTTCTACCCGCCAGCGCTCCGAAGCGGAAATGGCTTCTTCCGACGTCAGTTCGTTCCACAGAGCGTCATAGCGGTCTTGAATAAGATTTCCGATTTCAATGGCATCAGCATCTTCGTCCAAAACCCCACCCGCCTGGAGATCCATCAGTTCCCCGATAATATTCGTGCGTGCCAAATCAATATCATAAGACCGTTGTCCAAAGGACAAGCCTTCGGGATGTAGCTCTCCGGTTTCTGCATCCACCAGATATCCGGCAAAGGCTCCGGCGTCCCGACGAAATAGGGTGTTGGACAAGGATACGTCGCCCCAAAAGAATCCTGCCAGGTGGAGGCGTACCAAAAGTACCGCCAAGGAGTCAATCAGACGCGTAGCGGTTTCGGGCCGCATCAATGAAGTGAACAAAGCTCGGTAGGGTAGAGAAAAAGGCAGATGTTCAGTGATTAAGGCACTGTTGAGTTCTTCGCCGGAATCGCTGGTGCGGTTGGTGACAACTGCTAAAGGGTGAACGGTGGGCTGCTCGAGGCGGACTAAATCCCGCAACAGGGCGTATTCTCGTTGCGCCACCTCGGCAGAGATTTCCTTGACTGCCAAAATACGTTCTCCCAGGTTCACGAAACGCACCACGTGGCGAGAAATTCCGTGAGGAAGGGAGGCGATAAAAGGCTCGGACCACTCTTTCAGTGGCAGATTCCACGGTAAATCGAATAAATCCGGCTCGGTAGTAGCAGCGGTAATAGATAGTGCAGACACGTTCAAATTCTTATCTATTTTTCTCTCAAATGCTAATTACATACAGCATTACTAGCCCCGAGTTAGTCGGTCGGAGACGGTTACCCGTCTCCGACCGACTAACTCGGCAAGGAGTAATTAACCTGACTATTCCGGCAAACGCATCCCGGTGGAAGCACTGAAAACGTGCTGGTGTCCGGGGTTAATCTTTACATTTAACACGCTGCCTGGCTTGGGGGCGGTACGCGGGGGAACCCGAACCACTAGGTGGTCATCCGTAACTGAACCCGAGGTTCCGGCTTCGTCGCCCTGGAAGTGCCCATAAACATAAGCGTCGGATCCCAGTTCCTCGGTAACATCAACAATCACTGGCATAACTCCCGGGCCTTCTTCGGTGGTTATGGACAGGTCTTCGGGGCGGAATCCGATGGTAACCTCACCGTTATCCGCATCCACCATGGCGGAACGCTGTGCTGGGGAAATCGTTAGCGTGGCTCCAAAGAGTTTAGCTACCTCGCCCTCGACTCTGAACTTGCGTAGGTTCATGGAGGGGGAACCAATGAAGCCGGCTACGAATTCGTTAGCCGGAACCTGGTACATTTCATCGGGGGTTCCTGCCTGTTGGAGGATGCCGTCTTTTAGCACTGCGATACGGTCGCCCATCGTCAAAGCCTCGGTCTGGTCGTGGGTCACATAGAGTGTAGTGACCCCCAGGCTACGTTGCAGCGAGGCAACCTGAGTGCGGGTTTGGACACGCAGCTTGGCATCCAGGTTCGACAGGGGTTCGTCCATCAAGAATACTTGCGGTTTACGAACAATGGCTCGTCCCATGGCCACGCGCTGACGTTGCCCACCGGAAAGTGCCTTTGGTTTGCGATCTAGATACTGCGTCAAGTCCAAGGTCTTCGCAGCTTCCTCGACTCGGCGATTAATCTCGTCCTTGGGAGTGCCGGCAATTTTGAGGGCAAAGCCCATATTGTCGCGAACTGTCATATGCGGGTACAAAGCGTAGTTTTGGAACACCATAGCAATGTCCCGATCTTTGGGTTGCACATCCGTGACATCTTTATCGCCAATTAATATCCGACCGGAGTTGACCTCTTCCAAACCAGCCAGCATCCGCAGCGAGGTGGATTTCCCGCAGCCCGAAGGCCCCACCAGAACCAGAAACTCCCCGTCCTTAATCTCTAAATCTAGAGCATCAACTGCGGGAACAGTAGACCCTGGATAGATACGGGTGGCCTTATCAAAAGTAACAGTAGCCATATCAAATTCATCCTTTCACCGGCAGGTACGTGCCGGACGTTCCGAGTAAAAGGTAGTAGCCTAAGGGGCGGAAACGGCTCCATTGCCCTACCGTCGAAGTTATCGACACCAAATAGTATGCCAGAAAATCCAGAGCGTAGCTAAGTTTTTATCTCGTGTTTGCCCGATTTCTTTCGGTATTCTGAAACTATGACCGATTCCCGCCACCTGTTAGGACAAGATGTTGGTGGATATGTGCTGGAAAGACCCCTCGGGAAAGGGGCTTCCGCCACTGTCTATTTGGCGCGTAATATCGAGGGTAATCAGGTGGCTTTGAAACTTTTGTCCCCTGATATTTTCCTGGGGGAACGCCGTCATGAGGATGAATTACCCGGTCGGCAGCGACTGCGTGCCGAGGCGGCGGCTTTAACCAAACTCGATGTGCCGGGAGTGGCGCACGTGTTGGATCTAGAAATTGACTCGGACGTGGCAGCGTTTTTAGTAACCGAATACATTGCCGGTTCCACCCTGGAAGAAGATGTGCGCCGAGGCGGGGCGTGGCGACGCGAAGATGTCTATGAATTGGGCACATTGCTGGCAAAAACTTTGCAAGCGGTTCATGCCCGAGGAGTGTGTCATCGGGATATTAAACCGGCCAATGTAATTCTTGGAACGAATGGTCCAATTTTGATTGACTTCGGGATTGCCTTTGCTACCGGGGAGGCGCATCTGACACAAACGGGTTTGGTGGTTGGTACCCCGGGGTTTATTTCTCCCGAGGTTATTTGTGGTAATCCGCCAAGTTACGTTGATGACTGGTGGTCATTAGGAGCCACTTTACTATTTGCTCTCACTGGGAAACCACCCTTTGGGGCAGAATCTCAAACTGTGCAGATTTCCAGGGTTCTAGCTGGTAATCCGGCTGTTGAAACGCTTGATGTAGATTTAGCAACCGTCTTTAGGGATGCATTAGCTCCCCAAGAGTCCCGGAGCGCTGACTTTAATGCAATTCTGAAAGCGTTAGCTGTTCCGCTGCAAATTTCGTTGCAAGATAAGGGTGGTTGTACCGAGCGGTACAATATAGAGTCTCCCACAACTGTATTAACCCCCGCCGTAGAAATAAGTCCGATTCCGTCAAGCACAGAACTTTCCTGGCAACTAGAGGCTTCCCCTGAGCGTGGTGAAGAAGAGGAAACCGCTCCTGATTCGAAGTTAATCCCCCTGCTGGAGTCAGAGTCCCCATTAGAAAATGAAGATTCCGAGACCTTGTCGGTTTTCACTCCAAGAAGACTGCCTTTCTTGGTGCTAGCAGGGATTGTTTCCTGGGCTCTTTTGGGAACCCGCGAAGAACTCATTGCCGGGGTGGCGGCACCGCTAATTTTGTGGCTGTTCGCGGCTGCGGGCTGGCAAACACGTGCGAAACATAAACTCTTTTCTGTACCTACAGCGTTGGTTAAAGGGCTGTTTACTGCTCTGCCAAGTGCATTTGTTATCGGATTTTTCTTGGGTGGTAGCCTTGCAATCAAAACCGGATTATTCCCCCACTTTCCTGGAATTAACACCGCGATTCTTGGTTTTTCTGGACTAAGTATTCCACAAACTATGGTCTTACGACTAGGGATGCTGGCGATAGGGGGCGCTTTAACCTGGTGGCTGCCGAGCTCTGCCCCCGCCAGAACCGGGGCACGTATCGTACTGCGGAGGTTTTTTCCACAGTGGGGAACCCGGTTTTTGGTCGGGGTAGTACTTTTATCTGCCGCGTTTTTCGTCGTCGTCCGAGCCTGAAATAGTGAGATGTTGGCAATATAATGGGGATTTCGAACCGTGTCAGGCCTCGATGAATGCAAACTTTGGTTTATATCCCAAGATGTGAGAAAATCGCTATGAAAGCAACCGCCACTTTAGCTCAGTTGGTAGAGCACCCGCCTTGTAAGCGGACGGTCAACAGTTCGAGTCTGTTAAGTGGCTCCGTTCCAACGGATACCGAGTCGGTTTTCGGTGTTTCTTCGGATGATTAAACCCAGAAATAAGGATGGAACCATGAGTGGCTTGGAAAATATCATGGCACCTGATTGGGCCAAGGTGATGCGGCCAGTAGAATCCCAGATTCACGCCATGGGAGATTTCCTTCGAGCGCAAAACGCAACTGGGCGTGGGTATTTGCCTCCGGGAAAGCAAATATTCAACGCATTTACCCGGCCGATGTCTGCAGTGAAAGTACTGATTGTGGGGCAAGACCCCTATCCCACCCCGGGGCACGCTATGGGTCTCGCCTTTTCGGTAACTCCAGGTACAGAAATCCCGCGATCCTTACAAAACATCTTTAAGGAACTCGAAAGTGACCTTGGCTTTAAACCGCCCAATTCAGGGGATTTAACTCCCTGGGCGAATCAGGGAGTGATGCTACTCAATCGTTGCCTCAGCGTGCAACCCGGGGCGGCCGGTTCCCACCGGGGCAAAGGCTGGGAAGTCATCACAGAGTTCGCGATTCGAGCCCTGGCCAGTCGGAAAGATAAAGCTTTGGTGGCTATCCTGTGGGGGAATGATGCACGTTCTACCAAGCAATTCATGCCCCAGATTCCGGTTATTGAATCCGTGCATCCCTCGCCACTTTCCGCTGCTAGAGGTTTTTTCGGTTCGAGACCCTTTAGCCGAGCCAATCAGCTACTCCAAAGCTTGGGAGCCACTCCTGTGGACTGGCATCTGGCCTAATTCGGCGTGTTTAATACATTTAGGCGTGGCACATAGCAAATCCCATTCTGATTAGCTACCTTTAAAACTGTGAGTGAAGCGCAGTATCCCGAGGACGAATTCGACCGGATTGGTAAACGGCTGCCGCAAGGGGCACACCGACCCGGTCAGCCCTGGTGGCACGGGTTTTTACCCTTCGTTATTGCAGTTATTGTCGCCCCGTTACTGGCCTGGGTCATGTTACTGTTGATAAACTCCCATCCGGCGGATACCAGCACCGCCGACGTATCCTCGAAAGCTAGTCAGCCCGCAAATCAAAGTGTTTCGCCTGAGGCTACGCAAACACCTCATGAATCGGAAGCCGGAGACGAAAGCCCGGCCGCCCCGGAAAGTCCCTCTACTAGCGAAAGCCCCACGACCCCCGAAACCACGGGTACTTCGGCGGACAGCTCGAATGCTGCCCCGCAAGAGACAGAAGGGGGTAGTGTTGACAAATCCAGCTCGGTGGAGGTGTTTAATGCTTCTGGGATTAATGGTTTAGCCGCAGGAGTTAAAGCCAAAATTGTGGCTAAAGGATACGCCACGGTGACTGCCAGCAACTTTACGGGAACCAAACCCAAACAAAACACCATCTACTACTCGGCCAACCACGAAGCTCAAGCCAAAGAGATTCAACAGATGCTGCAAATCGACATGCTGGTGCAGCAGCAAGGAATCAGTGGGGTGCAAATCGTGTTGGTCGAGAAGCTTTGAATCTGTAAAACTTGCACTCTCGAGTCTAGAGTGCAAATATTGAGTTAGCACTCGGATAAGGCGAGTGACAAAAAAGATGGTGAACGAGGTAAGTCTGCACCAGAGACAGGAACTGGTATGGTCAAGCCGTCCGTCGCGGGCGTTCCCCATCACCGCAATACTTACTCAAGCGGAGGTAAAACTAAATGGCAAAGATGATTGCCTTTCAGGAAGAGGCTCGTCGCGGCATGGAGCGCGGCCTGGACTTGCTGGCTGACACGGTGAAAGTTACTTTGGGGCCCAAGGGTCGCAATGTGGTGTTGGAGAAAAAGTGGGGTGCACCCACGATTACAAACGACGGTGTATCAATCGCCAAGGAAATAGACCTGGCTGATCCCTACGAAAAGATTGGGGCGGAACTGGTCAAGGAAGTTGCTAAAAAGACTGATGATGTGGCTGGTGACGGCACCACCACCGCAACTGTTTTGGCACAGGCTATCGTGAAAGAAGGATTGCGTAACGTCGCTGCCGGAGCCAATCCGATTGCTTTGCGCCACGGTATTGAAAAGGCTGTGGATGCGGTGGTGGAACGGCTGATTGCTGATGCGGTTGAGGTCAACACCAAGGATCAGATTGCGGCTACCGCCTCGATTTCTGCCGCTAACGAGGCTATCGGCGAAATGATTGCCGAGGCCATGGAAAAGGTAGGCGAGGAAGGCGTTATCACCGTTGAAGAATCCAATACTTTCGGTTTGAACCTCGAAGTCACCGAAGGGATGCGTTTTGACCGGGGCTACATTTCCCCGTACTTTGTTACCGACGCTGATCGTCAAGAAGCCGTTCTGGAAGATGCCTACATTCTGTTGGTAGACCACAAGATTTCCACCATCAAGGACTTGGTGCCGTTGTTGGAAAAGATTATGCAGGCCGGAAAGCCATTGGCGATTGTGGCCGAGGATGTTGACGGCGAGGCATTAGCCACTCTAGTAGTCAACCGAATTCGTGGTGCCTTGAAGGCCGTGGCTGTCAAAGCACCGGGTTTTGGGGATCGTCGCAAGGCTATGCTGCAAGACATGGCGATTTTGACTGGCGGTCAGGTTGTTTCCGAAGACGTCGGTTTGAAGTTAGAAAATGTGGGTATCGAAGTACTCGGTACCGCCCGTAAGGTGGTTGTCACCAAGGATGACACCACTGTTGTTGATGGCGGGGGAGATAAGGAGCTCTTGGCGGCGCGCATCAAGCAGATTCGTGCGGAGATTGAAAAGACGGACTCTGACTATGACCGTGAAAAACTCCAGGAACGTCTGGCGAAACTTGCCGGTGGGGTAGCGGTTATCAAGTCTGGTGCAGCCACCGAGGTGGAACTCAAAGAGCGTAAGCAACGCATCGAGGATGCGGTGCGTAATGCCAAAGCTGCTAAGGAAGAAGGCCTGGTTCCCGGTGGTGGGGTGGCTTTGATTCAAGCCGCCAAGGAAGCCTTTAGCACCTTGAAGCTCGAGGGTGACGAAGCCACCGGTGCCAGTATCGTTGAAGTTGCGGTCGAAGCTCCGTTGAAGCAAATTGCTACCAATGCGGGTCTTGAAGGTGGGGTTGTGGCCGAGAAAGTTCGTAACCTGCCTAAGGGACAGGGGCTGAATGCTGCCACTGGTGTGTATGAAGACCTTCTGGCTGCTAAGGTGGCTGACCCGGTGAAGGTAACCCGTTCTGCTTTGCAAAACGCCGCTTCTATCGCAGGTTTGTTCCTGACCACCGAAGCCGTGGTTGTGGACAAACCAGAACCTCCGGCTCCAGCGCCGGCGGCTGGTGGTGACGACATGGGTGGGATGTACTAGACCACTACTCCGGTCGGTGACCGATAGCTAGATACTTTGGGCGGGACGGCTTAGGCCGTCCCGCCCAAAGTATCTAGGGCAAGATTCGGGTTAGACCTTCCCAGCGAATCGCGGGGCACCTCTTGGCGATTTAATCCAAGTTTTTGGGTATCACAATGCGTTTGAGACCTTGAATGTTAGGACAAAACCTGATTGTTTAACGTTGGAAACCTGGGGTTTTACCCAAAAAATATCGAAAAAAACCTAATAAAGCCTGAGTGCTTCCCGAAAAATAAAACTAAGGATACAATAGTATCTGTCAGGAAAAACCGCAGACCTTCACATCTACAGGGAAAAATGGTGAACTAGTCGCCAGGAAACCTGAATGAAGGCTTAGAGTTAAGGCAGGATATGATGAAACGACTGATTGGTGCAGCAATGGCGCTAGTGCTGAGCGGATTTATGGTTCCTCTAGCCGGTGCGGCCGCCCAGGCTCCCTCACCCGAATCGGTTCCGGGCAAGTCTGGTTCCTCGGTTGAATTTGTGCAGCTTGATACCCTGACCGATGGTCCACAGGTTCGCGCTCAGGGTGCTTCCTTGGCGGCTGGCGAAAACAACCAAAACCTGGGTAATGACTTGTCTGTTCCTGCCGGGCCGGAAGTTGTCGGGCAGAGCCGTCCAGTTGCTAAGTCCGGAGTTATGCCGCAAGCCCCGCAGGCCGCCCCTAAAGGTGACGTGTCGAAAATCAACCCTAATTCTCCCCGAGCTTTTGTGGCATCCCCGATTCAGTCGGTTCCTGGTGTGGTTTCGTTCCTTCTAATCATGGGGCTGTGTGTGGGCGCTGGTCTTGGAGCCGCCTGGGCTATTTCTTTGATTACCGGCAAAAAGATAGACCTCGGTTTCTCTCGCTAGAAACGTTTCCCTCTTTTGAGGAGCATCCAATAGCTGAGATAATTCTAATGAGCGGAAGGCAAAGGCCTTCCGCTCATTAGAATTATGGAGGTATTGAACACGGTTAATTCTTAGGAAACCGCAAAAAGTGAGGCTGCTTGGGATTCGGCTTGTGCATAGGTTTGGGAAGCAGTAGCTAGTTGTAAACCAATCTGGCGCAGATTATCCTCAACTACGGTTTGAGTGGCTCGCCATTGCTGCGCCAATGACTCGAAAGCGGCTGATGCCGTGCCGGTCCAGGTGGATTGCAAATTCACCAGATTCGCCATCATCGCTGAAACCTGGTTCCGAACTTCTTCCGCGCAAGCCTGGGTTTGGCTCGATGCCATCGAGACGGCTTCGCTATCGACTTGTAACTGCATATTCTTCTCCTTTACGTAGGTTTTTTAGGATGAAAGCCGTATTGGCTTTCTGATACCCAGACTAGAGAAAACTGGCCGCATGGCCTAGTAAAAAAAATTCACCCTGTGGAAACAGGGCGAAAACAATTTCTTGTGGAAAACTTACTTTTTCGGGTCTGACATGGGCTTTAATAAACTTTCCTCGGGTTTTAAGGCTTTAATAACCATGGTGTCCATAATCTCTTCGACGTTTTCCAAGCTGGACCCCAAATCAGCATCGTCTATGGGAGCCAAGGGATTCACTTCTTCCGTATCAGTGGAGTCTGTTGGGCTTGGCGTCAGAGCTTGTGTCAATCTGGTTGCTGGCTCCGCCGTCGTGTCGGTTGCCGGGGTGGCTGCTGGTTGGGTAACCACAGGGGCTTGAAATCCTACAGCACTCTTCCTCCCTTCGGCGGGTATGGATATTTTTTTGGAGGATACCTCGGAATCCTCCGAAAAATCACCAGGCTGGTGAGTCTGGGGGGATTCCGCCGGCAGCCCCCCAGCCTTTAGGAGACGTTCCTGCTCGGCTCGTATGTTTTCTCGTGCCGGTTCTTCCCAAGTACTAGCCATGTGCGTATAGAACAGTTGCGGGCGTGCCAGGAGGCTTACGATGATGCTCAGGCGCGTCTGGCGGAACTCGGCATCAGAATAAGCGTGATACTCCTGGCGAATTAAGCGCAAATAATCCAGATAATCTTCGGGATCAGCGGCTAAAACTGCTAAATCAGCATCGGATAGCACTTGGGCATCAATATCTTCATTGGATTTGTGCTGATAGAGGCTTTCAATCAAGGCTACAACCTTGGCCACAGTCTCACGGGGCATACCTACTGATTCTAATTTTTCGGCAGCAAAACGGGCGGAAGCGAGAATATCAATGCCACCTAGTCCTTGTGCTATCGCGTCTGGGGAAACATCAAAGATAGCACCGTGAAACCACGCGGCTAGCCGCAAGGCTTCAATATCGCGCGCCTGCTCGGCCAAGAACTCAACATTTTCCAGGGTGTCTTTCAAATGGGTGAGGTTGTGATAACAGCGCTCTGGTGCAGACCAAACCTGAGCCAACTGTGTGGCCAAAGCCTCTAGATCTTCACGACTGGCGGTGGCACCCAAATTGGAACTAGACCGGGCAAAACCAGAAATGAGCCACTGAGGAACTGTCTCAGTCATACCCTCGACACCCCATCTTTCCTTTGTAAGCCGTTAGTGATTGCCCATTCGGACATCCCTGGCAACCACGCCAGTATATCTTGAATCAAAGTTTCGGGGTAACTTAGCCCCAAATACCTTCATTTAGGTATTTGGTGGTGGGGGCGGTGGCGGGGGTGGGGTTGGTTTTGACCGGGTATGCATGGTGCTTTCCGCTGGTACATGAGGTGCCTGACAGGGCAGCTTGATGCGGACGGTAGCCCCACCACCCGGGGTGGTCAGCATCGCCACCGTGCCGTTATGTGCCGAAACGATTCCCGAGACAATGGCTAAGCCCAAACCGGTACCGCCCGTGGTGCGAACCCTCGAAGCATCGGCGCGGAAAAAACGCTCGAATACTTTCTCGGCATTCTCCGGATCTACCCCTAAACCATGGTCACGAACTTCAATAACGGCACAGCGTTGATAAGCCGGAATCTTAGAAGCCTCCGAGACCCGTAGGTTACGTCCCATTTCATCGGGCCACATGCGGTAGCCAACCGCAATTTCCACGGCGGTACGCGGTGGTGTGTGCTGACGTACATTGGACAACAGATTCGCAATTACCTGAGAAATTTTTTCTGAATCAACCACCGCGTACACCGGTAGCACATCTTCGATACTTTCGTTACCTAAATTCAACAGCGCCACGGGGCGTTCGGGATCAATCACCGTCTGGTCGGAAAGTGCATTGCGTGCAATCGCAGTCAAATCGGTGCGTTCAAATACCATGGGACGGCGTTCGTCTAGACGTGCTAAAGTCAGTAAATCTTGTACCATGTTTCCCATGCGGGTAGCCTCTGACTCGATTCGAGCCATGACTTCGGCTTGCCGTTCCGGCTCCACCCCACCCATCCGGTATAACTCTGCGTAGCCTCTGATAGCGGCGGTGGGAGTGCGCAGTTCATGAGACGCATCCGAAACAAAACGGCGCATTTTTCGTTCGGAGAGCTCCACAGCTGAGAACGCCTGTTCCAAGTGCGAAAGCATGATGTTTAGTGAGTTTGAGAGGGAACCCACTTCGGTGGTGGTAGGAGCCGGAGGGATACGTTTGCTCAAATCCCCCGCCGCGATTTTATTCGCCACGCTTTCTATCTGATGCAGAGGTCTAAACGCCCGTCCTACTAAAATGTTGCTCAAAAATGTGCCAACCATGGCGATAATCAGGGTGGAAATCATCACGGTAATGGTCAAAGCCTGAATCATGTTCTTTTGTGGAGCCATCGACAGCCCTACCGTCACTGCCCCTGCAACCTTTTTATTTTGGGTCAGCATGATAGAAAGAATCCGCCAGTTTTGCCCCTCCTTAGTTGAAGGTACGGTGGTACCTGGCATTATCAGGGAAGAAGAAGTGGCGATAGCGGGAATATCTTTTTCGGTAGGCAGGGAGCTGAAAGTAGGCACCCCCGCCTCACGTTTGGTGGTGTCGGTGACAAACTCACGGTCAGGTTTGTTAAAGCTCTTCATGAAATGCACATAGACGTAATAGTCATTGGGCAGCATTTTGTATAGTTGTGAGTAGTCTTCGAGATTAGCCGCATTGGGGCCAAGCACCCGCGCCGCCGCCGAGAGTTGGGCATCTTGCTGATTCGTCAGATAGGTACTGAGAGACACGATGGTGACAATTCCACCAGTGGCTAGGGCAATCAGCATAGAGAGGGCAAACAGCACCGTTAATCTGGTCGTCAAAGCCAGAGAATTCCACGTTTTAGTCGGTGCTCGCACTGGCTGCCCCTTTGCGCTGTTAGAAGGTCAAAACATTTTCGTAACCATGGGTGATTGCGAACGATTCTATTCGTTGGGATCGCGCAGCAGATAGCCCACTCCGCGACGGGTTTGAATCAGCGATGGGGGAATATTCCCGTGTTCATCAGGCACATCTAGTTTGCGCCGCAGATAGGAAATGTATGATTCCACAATCGCCGCATCGCCTTCCCAATCGTATTCCCACACATGGTCGAGAATCTGGGATTTGGATACTACACGTCCCTCGTTGACCATCAAATAACGCAGCAGCTTAAATTCGGTGGGGGACAAATCAATGAGTTTTCCGTTGCGATGCACCTCGTAGAGATTGTCATCCAGCTCCAAATCTGCTACCCGCAGCAGTGGCTGCTCTGAAGAACCGTGTTTGGTGCGACGCAAAATCGCGTTGATACGCGCCACAACTTCTTCCAGCCCGAAAGGTTTGGTGACGTAGTCGTCTCCGCCGGCCTGCAGTCCCTCTACCTTGTCGCGCATGTCGTCTTTAGCGGTCAGGAACAGGATTGGCATATCAATCCCGGCGGCGCGAAGTTTTCGGGTGACCGTAAAGCCGTCCATATCAGGCAGCATTACATCAAGAATCACCAAATCGGGTTTCTCAGTGGTGGCTAAACGCAAGGCTTCGGTGCCATCTCCGGCGCTAAACACTTCATATCCGGCGAATCGGAGCGATGATGCCAAAAGATCACGAATATTTGGTTCATCGTCAACAACGAGAAGACGTGCTTCAGTCACTGCAGGTTCCATAACCATCCCTCTAACTCGGTAGCTTTGCTTTGAACTTCGGTTTCGCACCCCCCTCAGGATACTCTATCGCTGGGTACAAAAACGGGCAAAGCGCTTAAGTCAATCCTAGTAGCAAATGGTGGGTAATGGTTGAATCTGGAGGCAGTTTCGGGTGCTTTGGGTTCATGAGGTGCTAACGGGACTCCGTCTCGAAGTGAGATTACCCCACGAGGTTTCGAGGGTTTAGCATTTGGGTTATGAACCAAGATTTTGAACCCGAGTGTGCCCAGACCCCGATGGCAGCAATCGCGCCCCCGATATCGGTGCCGATTACTCACAGCGCTACCCTAAATTTCGGAGTTATCGGGATGGGCGCGGTGGGACCAGTATTGGCGGCTGCCTGGAAACAGGCGGGGCATAATCTGGTGGGGGTTACCGCGCGTTCCGCAGGTTCCCGAGAACGCGCGGCGGCCATGCTGCCAGGGGTGCAATTTGTTTCACCCCAGGAACTTTGCGCCCAAGTGGATTTGCTGGTGTTTACGGTGCGAGATACTGAGTTGGCGGATTTGGTCGAAAACCTCGCTTCGCAGGGGGTTTTTCGTACCGGACAGCTGGTGGCTCACACTGCTGGCGCCTTTGGCTTAGAGGTTCTATCTCCGGCTGCGGAATCCGGAGCCATTCCTTTGGCTTTACACCCAGCGCAAACATTCTCGGGAACATCCTTGGATCTAGCTCGCCTGCATGGATGCTTCTGGGCGGTAAACGCACCCTTAGCGTTGCTGCCGGTAGCTCAGGCTTTAGTGTTGGATATTGGGGGAATCCCACGAGTGTTGGCGGATGGAGCCCGCCCGCTTTATCATGCTGCCCTGGCGCATGGGGCGAATCACCTGGTCACCTTGGTAACGCAAACGCTTCGGGTACTTCAAGTGGCGGGAATTGAAGATTCGGCTAGTTTCGCGCAGCCTCTCATGAAAGCAGCTTTGGAACGAGCGTTACAAGAAGGGGAAGCAGGACTGTCCGGCCCCATCAGCCGCGGGGATGCCCCCACCATAGCCAAACATCTGCGGGCTTTAGAAAACGGGCAATGGCGCGATTCCGAAGATTTAGACCCGGCCTTGCCCCGAGATGACCTTGCCGATTTACCCAGTACTTACCGTGCCCTGGCTGCAGCCACTGCCGCGCGGATATTGAATCGTGGGGGGATAAACGAGTTGCAATACAAACAAATTGAAGGCATTCTAGGGAATTGTGCTCCTGCCAGGCAAGAAAGGTAAATAGTAGCTAAGATGGAGCTATGGACGCAGATATATTTAACCCTGCTGGGGTGAAATTCAAGCCGATTTCGCTGAAATCTATTAGTGCTCGCTACATAGTGTTGTTTATTTGGATTGCCGTTATTGCTATCGCTATCGCTATCGCGTTAGGGGCTTTTTTTCCACACCAACCTTTAATCTATACTGCGGAAGCCGTTCCTGCTGTGTTGTTGATATGGCGGATGTGGTTGATTCCACGCCAAGTGCGTGCCTGGGGCTATGCTGAAGGGGAAAAAGATCTTTATATTCGCCGGGGCATCATGTTCAAGAAAATGTGGGCGGTTCCCTATGGGCGAATGCAATTTGTGGATGTGACCCAAGGTCCCATAGATCGGATGTTTAGGATTGCTGATGTGAGCTTGAAAACAGCGTCCGCAGAATCCGATGCTTCTATTCCAGGGTTGCCGCGAGAGGAAGCCGATCGAGTTCGTGTGATTTTGACCGAACGTGGCGAAGCATTGCGGGCGGGATTATGAGTGAGAGTATTTCCCTTAACAGCGGTATTTCACCTGATTCCCCCAACGATAAACCCGTTTTGGAGGCGGGTTCCGCGCAGCATTCTGTACCAGAAGGTACAGAGGTGCCTTTGGATGTTAGGGTCGCTGCATCTGAGGCAAATCTTGTTCGGGATGCGGATTGGAAGCGGGTGCATCCTTTTACCCCGTTAGCGGATTCCTGGGCTATCATCGCAGCTTTATTTTTAGCGTTAGGTAGCCAGTTACAGGACAAAGATATTTGGGAAATGCTGAAGTATGTTGGACATACTGGACAGCTTGTATGGCCTTTTCTGCTTTTCGTGGGGGGCATAATCCTGGTTTTAGTGCTAGTAGTGCTCTATAGCTACCTGGAGTGGCGGGTTACCAAATACGCTATTACCGACCAAGCGGTATTGTTCCGTAAGGGCTTGATTTCTAAGAAAGAACGCCATATGCGTTTGAATCGCATCCAAGCAGTGGATGTGATAGCACCCCTGCTGCCACGATTGTTGGGTTTGGCGAAACTACACGTGGATTCGGCGGGAGCCTCGGGATCCGAGATAGACATAGCGTATTTGAAAGTTTCGCAATGTCAAGATTTGCGCGCCGAAGTGCTGGCCAAAGCTGCCGGTTTAAAGACGCAATCCGCTAATTCCGCAACTGGTGATGTGAAAGCCTTGGAGGTGGCATCCTCGGGCATTGTGGGGGATTTACCCGCTGCTGCCATGCAGGCTCCAGAGGTGCCCCTTTACGAGATTCCCACCGGTATGCTGATTGAATCTAGACTGCGATCCATCAGCACCTGGGTGTATATCGGATTGGTTGCGGTATTTATTCTTGGACCAATCTGGCCGGCTCTGATGGTTTATCTGTCCGGGAAAGAAGAGAACCTCACCGCCGCCCTTATCGCTACTCCAGCAATGATTGTCGGGGTAGTGGTGGTGCTATCCGGGGTGGTTGGCTCGATTATCAGAGATTTAAACAAAGGATGGAACTTTACTGCGGCCATGTCGCCAGATGGAATTCGCTTGCGACACGGACTGACCACTCATGATGCCCAAACCATTCCCCCTGGGCGAGTTCACGCCGTAGTACTCGAACAGCCTTTCCTGTGGCGTGGCAAAGACTGGTGGAAGGTAGAACTGACTATGGCGGGTTATCAAGGCAATGACCAGGCCAAGAAAAACACCAGCTCTCATGTGTTACTGCCGGTGGGAACTCGCCAACAGGCCTTGCAGGCTTTGTGGATGATGGAGCGGAACCTGGGGGTGGTTACTGACCTTGATGGACAAGAAATTGGAACAGCTGGTACAGACCTTTTGGAAACCATGATGTACGGTTCTGGGGCGGCACCGGGTATGTTTGTGCCTCCGCGTCGTGACCGCTGGTTGGACTGGATTACCTGGAATCGCAAGGCAGCCATGGTGACCACCACGATGATAATGATTCGTGATGGGCGAATTACCCACCGGGTTTCTTTCGTGCCACATTCCCGGATGCAATCGGTAGCAATCGACCAAGGACCGCTGGAACGGTATCTAAAGCTAGCGAATGTGCATCTGCACCTGGTGCCAGGTGTGGTTCCCACTTGGGTGTATCATCTCGAAGAATCCCAGGCCGAGCGATTGTGGGAATTGCAGGTACGTCATGCGGATATGGCTCGGGAGAAAGAACCGCCTGCGGAGTGGATGAAACGCATTGTCAGTGCCTTTACCAAACAATCTGAGGAGACGAAAACCAATGCAAATACTGAAAACGCGTGAGGAACTTGCAGCTTGGCGCGAGACTGTATCTGGAACGCTTGGTCTAGTTATGACCATGGGAGCATTACATGAAGGGCACCTGGAGCTGGTGCGAGCCGCCCAGGACTTTGCTGACACGGTCTTAGTTACCGTGTTTGTGAATCCCACCCAGTTTGCCCCGGGTGAGGACTTTGAAACTTACCCGCGCGACCTGGAAAGCGACGCTGAAAAACTCCGTCAAGAAGGCGTGGATGCGTTGTTTGCCCCTACTCCTGAGGTAATGTACCCCGAAGGCGAGGCGCAAGTGCGCTTTGATCCAGGACCGGCCGCGAAGATTCTGGAAGGAAAAACCCGTCCCACTCACTTTGCTGGCGTACTGTTGGTGGTCGGGAAAATGTTCCACCTGACCCGCCCAGATATTGCCTGTTTTGGCAGGAAAGATGCCCAGCAGTTGGCAATCGTCACTCAGATGGTGAAGGATTTGGACTTTTCGGTACAAATTGTGCCGGTGGAAATCTGTCGCGAAGAAGACGGCTTAGCCATGAGCTCGCGCAACCGGTATCTGTCCACCGCACAACGCGAGACTGCCTTGGAACTGTCGCGTAGCCTACAGTGGGGTGTGGAAAACGCCGAGGAATACGGCTCACAGGCTCTGGCAAGCGCGGTTCATGAGCGGCTAGCCGCAGTTCCGGGCATTGAAGTGGACTATGTGGCTTTGGTAGACTCCGAGGGATATGTGCCGATTACACAGGCGGGCTATCACGGGAAAGCCACCTTGGCTCTTGCTGCCAAGGTTGGGAACACCAGATTGATAGATAATGTGGATTTGTGGATGTAAGACAACAGGGGCTGGCACCTCATGAATCCGTACTTTTGTGAAAACGGAGCCCTGCCGTAACCTATAAACGCGAAACAAGGGGGAAACATGCGGATGCGCACCATGATGAGCGGGAAAATTCACCGTGCCACGGTAACCGATGCCGACATTAATTATGTGGGGTCTATTACTGTAGACGAGGAACTTTTGGAGCGCGCTGATATTTTGCCTGGAGAGCGAGTGGATGTGGTGGACATCAATAATGGCACTCGACTGACTACATACACGCTGGCTGGAAAACGTGGCAGCGGCACAATCCAGATGAACGGGGCGGCCGCCAGACTGATACAACCTGGAGATCTCGTAATCATCATTGCCTACGCCACCTTGGACGACGAAACCGCGCGCAGTTTCGAGCCGTGCGTAGTTCATGTAGATAATGAAAATCATCCTTGCTAGTTTGCTGTTAATTCGTAGAATGGGTGTGTAGCCCAAACGGATTTAAGCACAAACTGAAGACGGTTTGCCCCACCCCAGAACCTGGGGGATATCCGAAACCAGACACAAGCAAAGAAGTATCAATGGCGCACACGGGAAGATGAAAGCCTGTCCCTCGTTAGCGCCGAAAAACTTGTGGAAAATCGCGGGAAACCCTCGAGGCAGATAAGGCCAGGACTTAGTCCAGATTCAAGAACAAGTGTTCCAAATGTCTGATGTTTTCGGTCTTTTCCGTCTCGGAGGCACCCGCAGTTCCTTGCAAACTGGACACCATCAGGGCGAAACTGGCTCGATCCAGCTGCTTGGAACAACTGTTCAACTTTGTGATTAGGGTAGCAGCATCCGGGTGGCGGTCAACCATGGCGAAAATCTCGTCTAAGTTCTGCCTGGCTTCAAGCAAACGCGCCAGGAACGTGTCTGTGTCCGTTTTATCTAAATGCATTTTTTCCTCTGCTAGTGCCTTGCCGGGATGCGGGTGCTTTAAAAGGATTTTACCCACGTCTTCAACCGTGTAAAGGGTTTTTAGGGCGAGAAAGATGGATTAGACTGGGATGGTGGCTAATAATCAAACTGTGAACAAAGAAACAATGGCGAGCGCAAACCCGGAACCTGGTGATGATGCTCCCGAGCAGATGCGGATACGCGCCGAAAAACGCGCCCGGATGCTCGGAGCTGGCAACACACCCTATCCGGTTCATGTAGATATCACCACAACCATCACCGAGATTCGTGAAAAATACCCGAATCTCGAGGCCGGCGAAGAGACCGATGACCTGGTAGGAGTGGCTGGTCGGGTACGGCTAATGCGCTCCTCGGGCAAACTCGCTTTCGCTACCTTGCAGGAAGGCAACGGGAACACCATTCAAATCATGATATCTCAAGGGGAAATCGGATCCGATTCTCTTGCGGCGTACAAAACAGATGTAGACCTTGGTGATCACCTCTATGTTCACGGGAGAGTGATTAGCTCCAAACGTGGTGAACTGTCCATTTTTGTTGATAAATGGCAGCTGACATGCAAATCTTTGCGTCCCTTGCCGAAAACCTATACCAACGACAAAGGAGAGGAAGTCACCCTGTCGGAAGACACTCGGATACGCCAGCGTTACCTAGATATGATTACCCGCCCTGCCGCCCGAGACATGGTGCGAAATCGTGCTAGGGTGGTGCAGTCCTTGCGGCGTTACCTCGATGAATGCGGGTATATCGAAGTAGAAACCCCGATGCTGCAAGTGATTCACGGTGGGGCAGCAGCCAGACCCTTTGAAACCCATATGAATGCCTATGATATGCAACTATATTTGCGTATCGCCCCGGAGCTGTTCTTGAAACGATGCCTGATCGGGGGAATTGACAGGGTTTTTGAGATTAATCGTAACTTCCGCAACGAAGGCGCGGATTCCTCGCATTCACCAGAGTTTACAATGATGGAAGCCTACTGTGCCTACGGGGATTACCACCAAATAGCGGATTTAACTCGCGAAATGATTCAACGCTGCGCCCGTGAAGTTTATGGTACCGAAGTAGTGACCCTCAATGAGGGGCAGAAATTTGACTTGTCCGGGACTTGGCGGTGGATGGATTTATACGGTTCTTTATCGGAGGCTTTGGGACAGCAAATTGATGTCAATACTCCACGTGATGCTCTGGTGAAAATCGCAGGAGAACATGACATCGAAGTGGAGGACTACCATGTGACTGGTAAGATTGTCGAAATGCTGTGGGAAACCCTGGTCGGAGATCAAATCTGGGAGCCTACCTTTGTGGCGGATTTCCCCGAAGACACCTCTCCGTTGGTCAAGGGACACCCCGAGAAGCCTGGCCAGGTGCAAAAATGGGATTTGATTATTCGCGGCTTCGAAGTGGCCACCGGGTACTCGGAACTAAACGACCCAGTAATTCAGCGAGCAAGATTCGAAGCACAGTCCCTTGACGCTGCCAAAGGGGATCCCGAAGCCATGCAGTTAGACGAGGACTTTCTGGTGGCTATGGAACACGGTATGCCACCAGCTGGTGGCATGGGCATGGGGCTCGACCGGTTGCTTATGACCCTGACCGGGCTAGGAATCCGTGAAACCATCACCTTCCCTCTGGTTAAACCAATCTGATGCCTGGAGCCGGCAGATTCGCTCCCAGTCCCAGCGGGCGGATGCATTTCGGGAACCTCCGCACCGCCGTAGCGGCGTATCTTTTTGCCCAAACTACTTCCCGGCAATTCCTGGTTCGTGTCGAGGATATCGACACTGGTCGTTCGCGTTCTGAATACGCTGCGGCAGGATTACAAGATTTGCGGGCACTGGGATTGGAATCCGAATTACCAGTGGTATACCAGTCGGAACGCCACACACTTTACGAGACCGCTTTGGAACGACTGATACAAAAAGGCTTGGTGTACGAGTGCTACTGTTCCCGGTCGGATATCGCAGCTGCGGCTAGCGCTCCGCACGGAAAACCGGGAATATACCCAGGAATCTGCAGGGATTTGCCGCAAGCTGTGCGAACTACGAAACGGCGGGAATTGGCACAAAAAGGTCGTCAGCCAGCTTTGCGGTTGCGTGCTCCTGAGGGGGTCGAGTTCCAGGTACAAGACGATTTGCTGGGTACCATCACCGGGATGCTCCACGATTATGTGTTGCGTCGCAGTGATGGGGACTGGGCCTATCAACTGGCTGTGGTGGTTGACGATATGGAGCAGGGCGTTGACCAGGTGGTGCGGGGAATGGATTTGTTCTCCTCGGCACCTGTTCAGGCCTGGCTAACGGAAACCCTGGGCGGCGCAGCACCCCGATACGCGCACATACCGTTGGTGTTGAACGGAAATGGCCAGCGTCTCGCTAAACGGGATGGTGCAGTAACACTGCCGGAATTGTGCGCCCAAGGTTGGGACAATCGAGGGGTGCTACTGCGGATTTTATCCAGTCTAGGCTGGGAAGAAGCCGCTAATTCCCGCTGGCGGGATTACTCGATTCCAGAAATACTGGAACAGGCGGTACATTCCTGGAATCCACGAATGGCACCTCATGAACCCGTCATTTTCGGTGGAAACGACGGAAAATTCGTGAAATTCTCCACGGTAAATGCGAACCGGTAGGCTTCCACTCTCGACTCCAAGTTCCGGCATATGCTTTTATCTGTTCCTCGGCCGGATAAGCCGGCAGAGCCGCGTTAACCAACACAGTTCGGATATCCACCTCGCCGGCTACTGCGGCAGCCACCGCCTGGAGCAATGGGAGCTGTTCCAATAAATCGGGAACCCGTTGTTCCACTAGTTTCAACGCCAAAGGCGTGGTGGGAACACCCTCGACCGTATGCCCTGCTGCCCGCATTTGAGCCTCGGCATCCCGGGGATGCTCACCGCGCCCCAAGCGCATTCCAAAAAATTTATTGCGTCCCGAAACCCCCGTGACCTCTAAATCTCCCACCCCGGCCAGGCCGATAGCGGTTTCTTTGCGTCCCCCCATGGCTTCACACACCAGGGACATTTCGCGAAGCGCTTGAGCGAAAACCGCCGCACGCAAATTGGACTGAGGGGCACCCGTGGCCTCTTGGACACCCTCCGTCACCCCCAAGGCAATCGCATAGACATTCTTCAAAGGAGCCAGCACCTCGATTCCCGCCACATCATCGGTGGGAAAGGCACGGTAATAATCAGTGCGTACCGCTCGGGCATAATGTACTGCCGCCCCCAAATCATCGCAGGCAAATACGGTGGCTGTAGGTTCAGAAAGTGCGCACTGCCGAGCAATCACCGGTCCGCCGATAGACAACACCGGCGGTAACGTCGCGCCTTCGGCCGCAGCAATCTTTGACATCGCTTCGGCTAACAGTAAAATCTGCCCCTCCGAGGTTTCCACGAAACCCTTTGTAGTCAGCCACACAGCCCGCACCCGGTCAAAATAGGGCGCGAGACGTTTGGTAATAGCCGGAAGACCGACCGAAGCCACACAAATAGCCAGCACTTCTGATCCGCGTATCGCGGCCTCAAGCTGACGTGACCGAAAAGTTTTTACATGCGGCGCCAGGGGGGCTTTAGTCGCGGGATGCGGTTTGCCAGCCGCATAAGTATCCAGAACCGCATCATCAAACTCGGTTCCCCACAGGGAAACGTCCCAACCCGTGTCTATCAACGGACGACACAGTGCCGAACCCATCGCGGAAGCGCCGATAACTGCTATTTTTGCCATATCTACACTCTAGCGCTTTCTGTCCGGTATATCGGCCAGGTATCCAGGATGTTTAACAGGATAAACAACGATTCCGCCGTATTTTGTATCGAACGATACAAATTTTGGTGGCGGGCTGGGAATTATCGGAAAGTAGCGTGTGTTTAGCGGTAGGATTTCCCTTATGCTGCATCACACTGTTGCCTTGAGCGCGCGCGACCATTTCGCTATCTTCCTGGGACGTTTCGCGGCCAGAGCTTCACGCCTTACTGGGCATGGCAGCGGTGGGATGATAGGAGGGGAGGTTGCGATGCGGGTTGCCCCGAGGTTGCTGGAACACTTGGCTCGCGGTAAACGTATCGCGCTGATTACCGGCACCAACGGGAAAACTACTACCACTCGGATGCTGTTTCAAGCCTTAAAAACCCAATCCGAAGTAGCCTCTAATCAGGGCGGGGACAATATGACGGCGGGGATTCTAAACGCCTTGATACGTTGCCCCCAAGCTCCGCTTGCCGTTTTAGAAGTTGACGAAATGCACTTGCAAACCGTGGCACAAGCCACTAAGCCGGCGGTGATTGTCTTACTAAATCTGTCTCGAGACCAGCTGGATCGGGTGGGGGAAATAGCAGTAATAGAACGCAAAATCCGTCAGGCCGTAAACGAAAATCCCCAGGCGCAAGTGGTGGTAAATGTGGATGACCCCCTCATGACCTCGGCGGCTTGGGATGCGTCGCAGCCGGTGTGGGTAGCCGCCGGTAAAGGTTGGAGCGGGGATTCCCTGACTTCGCCGCGCACCGGTGGGGCGATTATCTACACTTCATCCCCGCCAAAATTGGGCACAGAAACAGCTGGGACAGAGGGCAGAGAATTAGCTGATGGCGTGGAACCGCTTGCTTCGGGTAGTGACACTTTGGTGTACTGGCAATCCGTGCCTATAAATACTTTACTGTCATTAGGTGATAGTCGGAAACTTGAAGCAAACCCCGAGGTTTTCGCCCGACCGAGACCCCGTTGGATTTGGCGTGCAGACAGTTTCGCCGCCGGCGATAAGCTCTGCGCCATAAATATCCAGTCACATACCGAGACCGAGTTCAGCGTCAATCTTCCAGGTCGAGCCAATCGCAGCAATGCGCTACAGGCTTTGGTGGCTGCCTTGGCGTTAGGCGCAGATGCATCCGAGGCAGCACAGGGTATTTCGAAGGTGCAAAACGTGGCTGGACGCTATGCCCAGCTCGATATCAAGGGGCGTAAAGTTCGGATATTACTGGCCAAGAACCCCGCCGGGTGGATGGAATCTCTGACGATGTTGAACCCAGATGCCCGGCTGATTGTAGGAATAAACGGGCAGCGTGCCGACGGCATAGATTTATCCTGGCTCTGGGATGTAGATTTTGAACGTTTACAGGGCAAAGCCGTTATCGCAACCGGGGAACGGGCAGCGGATTTGCAGGTGCGTCTCAACTATGCAGGGTTGGAAACCATCTGGGCATCTCGGCCAGAAGATGCTTTGGAAAAGGTGGAACCTGGAGCCGTAGACATGTTGCTCAACTATACGGCTTTTCGAGATGCCTGTGCTGATTTTCGGGCGAAAGGATGGATGCCATGAGCCTTCCTGATGTCTTTAAAACCTCAACCTTGCGTATCGGGGTGCTCCTGCCGGAAGTGTTGGGTACCTACGGTGATGGGGGCAATGCGGTGGTATTGGCGAGGCGCAGTGAATTACGCGGTGTCCCAGCTGAAATTCAGCGTATTGGGGTTACAGAGTCTATTCCAGACAGCCTGGATATTTATACCTTGGGTGGAGGCGAAGATGTGGCGCAAACTATTGCCTCACGTCGGCTTCAACAGGAAAAAGGACTTTACCGAGCGGTACAAAATGGGTGTCCAGTTTTGGCTATCTGCGCAGCCTTTCAAATCCTGGGGGACTGGTATACAGATTCTCGCGGTGAACGTAGCCCCGGGGTAGGAATCCTGGATGCGGTGACTCTTCCGCAAGGAGCACGTGCTATCGGAGAGCTGGTAACCTCGGCGCGAGAGCTTGATTTAGGAGTGAGCCTGAGTGAGGCTTTAACAGGATTCGAAAATCATGGAGGATCAACCGTTTTAGGTTCTCAGGCGCAGCCTTTGGGTTTCGTGCAAGCCGGGGTAGGTAATGGCCAACCCGGTGTGGCGCCAGAGCTTGATGACGGTATCAGCCGGGAAGCGCGAACTAGTCCCGAACATGGACTCACGGTGGAAATTCCCGACGGATACCGGGCTTTCCAGGATGGTAAACCTATCGAAGGTGCGGTACAAGGATCGATTATTGCTACCTATATGCACGGACCCTGTCTGGCACGTAATCCGCAACTGGCTGATTTACTGCTGGCACGCGCGTTTGGAACAAGTATTCCAGATTTGCCGTCAATGGAGGAAATCCCCGGGGTGCGACGTTTGCGCCAAGAACGCTTGGCAGCGGCGGGACTTAAATAGCGCCTCAGATAAAGGCTGCCGGATTATAGTTGTCGAGGTTAATTACCTGGATGCGTGGCAGTGGAGCGTTAAAAGCGTGAATCTCGCGTTCTAGGTCAATAATTTTTAAGCCCTGTTCCTCAAGAGAACGCAGCTCACCACTTAGGAATTCGTCGAACCCCACCACGGCCACCCGGTGCCCGTTACGTAACAAAGTCTGTAGTTGCGGTTCAAAGTCGCCATCGTGAGAAACCAAAACAATATTACCTTCACCCCTGGCGGCAATAGCATCCAGGGTGCGCTGGATGCCAACGTCCACCACCTGCTCGGTTCCTTCGGAAGACAGCGGAATGGGAAGATAGTTCATAGCTAAGAGTGCCTGGACAAAGGTCATGGGCATGTGTGCGGTGGCGTTGAGAAAAAACAGTGCCTTGGTTTCACCGGCGTTGTTTTCTGCTACGTAGTCTCGAACCCGATCCCAGCGAGGACGTTCGTCGGGATCGGGACGTCTTTGTAACACGCTCAAGCCTAGGGTTGCGTCGATGTTCTCGCCATCAACCAGTAAATAGGTAATTTCTTCTTCGGGTATTTGTAGTTTCATGCTGGATTATTTTCAACCTATACATAGAGTTTTTGTTCAATTTATACGGATTTAAACAACTCTGGCAAGTTTACTTGTCTGATAAGTGGGTTTTCCAGTGGAAATACAACATATCCGCCGCAACGTTAACCAATCTTGGCTTGGAAACCAGCGGGTAAATCGTTTTGAACTTGCACCAGCATCTCGGTGCATGTGTTCAACATTGACATGGCTATGGTGGAATCCTGGTGTTGCTTCAGCTGGATTTGCGCCAGCAACTGGTCACAGCGTGCCAAATCCACCAGCATCCTGGGCTCCAGATTCTTGCGCCGCAATCGCAAATCAGTTTCCAACAGGGAACGCAACTGCTTGGTATGCTGGAGGCTCGAATCAAAGTCCGCCGGCAACTCTCTAAACTTGGATTCGATTTCCGCTTGCTGTGCATAGGCATAGTAAAGACTTGCCTGAGCGCTGCGCAGCTTCACCAGTGCTTCGATAGAATCAGCCTTTCCCATTAAGGCGGCATTCGCATTATTCAAGGCACGTTCCGCCATGGCGATTTCTGGGCCAGAGGCATTGCTGTCTTGGCTGCGGATACTATCCACATCCAGACTCAAGTTGACTTTCAAAGTACTGAGCTCGTCACTAACCCACCCGAGGTAATCCTGTAGTTTCAAAATATTATCCGCCGCGAGTTTGGCTTGTACTATGGCTCGTTGCGCCCCGCGAGCATAGCGAGAAGCTGTCTGCTCATCGCCCTGCTTGATACTTTCCTGCCCAGAGAGAATCCCCTTATAGGATGCTTTGAGCAATTTAGTTGCCTGGGATAGATTGGCGCGGGAATGCGCGATAGGGGCAGAAAGGTAGGACTCATTGAGGATTTGCTGCGCGCTTTGCGCCCCAACTATCTCCTTGCGGATTTGGTTCCAAAGAGATGCCAACCGGTTCAGGTCTGACTTTATAGCTCCAACTGGGTGGCATTGCTTGGCGTACTGTGAAACTTCAAGAGTGATATCTTGGCGTAATTTCGCGATTTCTTCAGTTATTTCCTGGCTGCGTGGAGTGCTGATGGCACCATCTGTTCTGGCCAGCTCGGCCAGTAAAGCAGCGGCACGATTTTGGGTGGCGCCTAATGAATCCGCAAAAGGAGCCGCAACCGACGCACCCAGCAGCAACTCGACGATACGCAAGTCCTCTTGCGCGCCCCAAGACAGCACTGCCAGTTCAGAAATCTGGTTCAAAACCATGGTATAGTTAACTTCCTCTTGGGAATCAGATATACCCGCATCGGAATCCACATTGGTTGACATGTCTCTATCGGTGGCAACGGCGACTGGAGGTGTCACTTTCATGAGGCGCTGGTTCGCGACAGCCCCTTCGATGGGAGCATTTGCGGTCGGGGGACATTTATCCACAGCCTCGTGTTCTTCGTCACGGTCAGCTTGCTCCACTGAGTCAAAATCAACCTTGGTGCGTTTGTGCGGAGCTGTAGAAGCACGTCGATACAGCGCTACCGCCAAAAACACGGCTACCACCATAGAGGCTAGCAAAACAACAATTAGCCATCGGTTCGTCGAAGACTGAACAGCCTCTCGCGTGGCAGTTTCGGCAGGATTAGTGGGAGTAGCAGTAGAACGCATCAACAGTTGCTGAGCAAAAGAGCTGATACCCGAGGCAAACTCACCGGTAGAAAACTGTGGAGCCGCCGCGTTCTTAGCCAGTTCATCAATCTGAGCACTATTGAGTTTTGAACCGCTGGTGGCCGTGGCCGAGAACTGTTTGTCAGCCATGTTGAGAGACAGATAGTAAGTGTCTGGTTCATTACTGGTGAGCTCGGCGGTGCGAGTATTCCATTCATCCGGCGTGAGTCCTGAGTAGTCGTCGAGGACGGCGACATAAAGTTTCAGACCGTGGGTTTTCAGGGATTCCACCGAGGATTTCACCTGGTAAATGCCGTCCTTCAGTACATCCATCGGGTCATATATCTGAGATTCGGAAAGATCCAGGGGATTAGCAGCGGGTAGGATGGTATTGCCTGCTGTGCCGGTCATGCTAGCCAGCGACTGTGTCGAGGTCACAGTTTCACAGGAAGCAAGTGGAGCAGCGTCAAAATCGGAAGGACGTGCGGTCAAGGCTAAAGCGCTGGTGGTGCCGGTGAAACTTGCCATGATAAGGGTCAAACCGGCAGCTAGGGCATGTATTCGTTTCAATGAAGTTTCTCCGTTACTTGTTTCAGGCTGGAAAATTCCAACCTGTATGACTAACTTTATCTTAGCGCCGTCTTGATATTAGACTGGTTAGGCGCGCTATTTTGGAATTGATGAGCGCAGACTTGATTATCGTGGAGTTTTAGCGAGGACCAGGCAAGACCTGTGGTCAATAAGGAGTAAGCAGTGCCAAACGGAAAGGTAAAGTGGTACGACGCGGACAAGGGGTTCGGCTTTATCACTGGGTCGGATGGGATTGAAGTATTTTTACATGCCTCCGCTCTGCCCCCTGGTGTCACCGAGCCCAAAGCCGGAACGAGAGTTGAGTACTCTGTGATAGACGGTAAACGTGGAGCACAAGCCATGAACGTGACCATACTCGAGGAGATTCCTTCTCTAGCCAAAGCACAGCGAAAAAAACCGGGAGATATGGTGGTTATTGTGGAGGATCTCATCAGGTTGCTCGAAGATGCCTCTACCCGGCTGCGTCAGGGGCACTATCCGGATAATGGCAAGAGAATCGCAAAGATTCTAAAAGTAGTAGCCCAGTCATTCGAAGCCTAAACGAGCTACGATAAGTAAAGAAACCAAGGATTTTGGGGGATTCGTGGTAAGTAAGAAAGTATTGGAAAACACCACGGCACAGCCCGATAGTGTACTGGCTAAACAGGTTGACTTCGCCCGGGAGGCTTTGTCAGATATCGCCAAGGCCGAAGAAATTGGGGAACACCTTCGGGTTGAATCTGCCGGCGAGCGGGTGGTCACCCACTTTTTTCAATGCCTGAAATTCGGATACCGTGGCTGGACGTGGGCGGCAACTCTGGCGAGAGTTCCGCACGCCCGTTTGGGAACCGTGTGCGAAACCGATTTACTGCCTGGCGAAGACGCCTTGTTGGCACCAGCCTGGACTCCCTGGGCGCAACGCTTGCAACCGGGGGATTTGGGTCGTAAAGATGCCACTCCTTACAATCCCGATGACCCGTTTCTTGATCAAGGATACGAAGCCAGCGGGGAAGACGCGGATGAGCTCGCCTTGTGGGAGTTAGGCTTGGGACGAAAGCGTGTCATTAACCGAGCGGGACGAGATGCGGCGGCCAAACGTTGGCTCCATGATTTACATTCCCGCACCGAACTTGACCGGAACGGCAATCTTCCCGAAAACCCCTGTTCCACCTGTGGGTATTTGTGGAAAGTTGATGGCTCGTTGCGTCTTGTTTTCGGGTTGTGTGCCAATGCTTGGAGTCCCGATGATGGGCGTGTGGTGGCGATGAACCACACGTGCGGAGCACATTCCGAAACAGACACCGACATGACCCCTAGTTCTTTGCCGGTGGGTGGGATTTTTCTTGACGATAAATCCCTTTTGATAGAAGACCTTTAATCCGGGGTTTGCCAACCACTAGTCGGAAACGTTAGCTTATTAGTCGTGAGTAGTAATGTAATAACGGGTGCCGCCCCGAATACTCTTAGCGGCAAAATCGACAGTTTTTTTGAAATTTCTAAACGTGGTTCTACCTTCGGCCGCGAGGTTCGTGGCGGGTTTGTAACTTTCTTTGCGATGGCTTACATCCTGGTGTTGAACCCGATTATCTTGTCTCACGCCCTGTCCAAAGGTGGGTCTATTGCGATGCCCGATATCGCAGCCGGAACCGCCTTGATTGCGGGGATTATGACTATCCTGATGGGGGTGGTGGCGAATTATCCTATGGCTTTGGCTGCTGGGCTGGGGTTAAATGCTATGGTGGCCTTTACCCTGGTGCTTGGTTCCGGTCTGAGCTTTCAAGAAGCTATGGGATTGATTTTCTGGGAAGGCGTGGTTATCACCGTATTGGTGCTCACCGGCTTTCGTGAAGCCGTGTTTCGTGCGGTGCCTCGCCAGATGAAAACCGCTATTTCGGTTGGGATTGGGCTGTTCATTGCGTTTATTGGACTGATTAACGGCGGGATAATCCGTCCCCAAGGCGGTACGGTAGTGGGCTTGGGCATCAACGGTTCGCTAATGGGTTGGCCGGCCTTGGTTTTCGTCTTTGGGTTTTTTCTCACTGTGGTGCTCTATGCCGCGCGAATAAAGGGATCCATCTTGATTGGCATCATGAGCTCCACTGTATTGGCTGTAATCGTGCAGTTGTTTGCCAAACTCGAAGTGAAATCCGACAAGGTTCCTACCGGTTGGGGACAGACTGTGCCACAGTTGAGCGTTGATTCTTGGCATCTGCCTAGTTTCGGTTCCCTGGGGCAAATCGACTTTTTCGGGGCGTTCGGGAAAATGGGACCAGTGGCGGCTCTCTTGGTGATTTTCTCGCTGATGTTGGCGGATTTCTTTGACACCATGGGTACTATGGTCGCAATCGGCGAAGCGGGGAATCTTTTGGATAAAGAAGGTAATCCCCCTCGTACCAAGGCGATTTTGATTGTTGACTCGTTGGCGGCTATTGCCGGTGGCTTGGGTGGAGTGTCCTCGAACACTTCCTATGTGGAGTCCTCTACTGGGGTGGGGGAAGGCGCCCGCACTGGTTTTGCCGCTGTGGTTACCGGAGTGTTGTTCCTGGTATCGATTTTCCTGGCTCCCTTGGTGGAAATTATTCCCTCCGAAGCGGCTTCTACCGCATTGGTGTTTGTTGGTTTCCTGATGATGGTACAGGTGACAGAGATTAACTGGAAGAACCTAGAAGTCGCGATTCCTTCCTTTATGACCATTATCTTTATGCCATTTGCATATTCGATTTCGGTGGGTATCGGGGTTGGTTTTGTGACTTTCCTGGTGGTGAAACTGGCGCGTGGCAAGATTCGGGAAATTTCGCCGTTGATGTGGATTGTTTCGATTTTGTTCGTAATCTACTTTTGTCTCGGCCCCATCCAGGCATTGTTATCTTAGACGGCTTCATGAGGTGCTTGCCCGAATCTCGGCGCGTATGTCGAGATTCGGGCAAGCACCTTTTCGGGTCTAAAGCCTGTCGATGATGTAATCCAAACAGGCTAGTAGTGCCCTGGTGTCATCCGGATTAGTGGCGGGGAAGGTGCCGATACGCAGCTGGTTTCGCCCCAAAGAACGATAGGGATTCACATCTACAATTCCATTGTTTCGTAGCGTTTTGATGAGTATAGTCGTGTCAATATCATCCGAAAAATCAATGGTAGAAACCACTGGAGAACGTTTTTCCGGGTCAGCAACGAAAGACGTGGCGAAGCTCTTGGATTTGACCCAAGTTTGAATCGCCTCGGAGGATTCACGCACCCGCTTTTCAGCTCCTTGCAGTCCCCCGAGCTTGTCTTGAATCCAACATAACTGAGAGTGCAGCAACTCCAGGGTTGCAATCGCTGGGGTGTTCAGGGTCTGGTTTTTACGTGAATTGTTGATAGCTTTTTCCAGGTTCAAAATAGCGGGAATCCAGCGGTTTTCTTCTGGGTTTGCGGTGATTTTGGCAGCGCGAGCCACTGCCGCCGGGGAAAGGAACGCGAACCACAGGCCGCCATCAGCTCCCAGGGCTTTTTGGAGTGAAAAGTAATAAGCATCGGTTTGTGAGATGTCGACCGGCACTGCACCGGCAATGGAAGTCGCATCCACCAAAACCAGCTGTTTTGAGTCACCTAGGCGAGTTACTGGAGCTACTGCTCCCGTAGATGTTTCTTGTTGCGGCCAGGCATAAACATCGACATCAGTGGCTACATCCGGCAATATTGAGTCTCCTGGAGTGGCCGAGGTGAGTCGAGGTTCTTGTAAAAAGGGAGCTGCTGTGGTTTCGATGGCAAATTTGTTGCCAAATTCTCCAAATACGGCGTGAGCCGCCCGGTTTTGCACCAGACAACAGGTAGCTATCCCCCAAAACGTGGTGGCACCTCCGTTTCCCAGCACTACCTCGTAGTCTGTCGGCAGCGAAAAAAGTTCGGCTAGTTGATGTTGACAAGCCTTGACTAAATCCTTCACTGGAGTCTGGCGGTGTGAGGTGCCCATCAACTGGGAATGTTCTAATTCCTGGAGCTGTTGGGATCTTATCAGGGATGGTCCGCAGCCAAAGCGGCCATCTTGAGGCAGTAGTTTATGGGGAATTTTGAGATTTTCGATATTGCTCACGTTTTGATTATGCCATGAAAGACTGCTGGGTTCGGGTTTTGATAGCGGGGCAGAGTGCTAGTTTTTTTGGTAAATTGGTGGTGATACCCGACCCAGGCTACGGAGTTACCCATGAGTGAACTAGTGGATACGACAGAAATGTACTTGAAATCCATCTACGAGATGTTGGAAGACGGGGTTCCGCCGATGCGAGCACGCATTGTAGAACGTTTGGGGCACTCGGGTCCTACCGTATCCCAAACCGTAGCGCGGATGGAGCGTGACGGTTACGTAGCGCTCGAAGAAGACCGCCGCATTGCTTTGACTAAAAAGGGGGTATCTTCTGCCACCGAGGTGGTTCGTAAACATCGCCTTGCCGAGCGACTGCTTACTGATGTAATCGGTTTGCAGTGGGAATTGGCACATGAAGAAGCTTGCCGTTGGGAGCACGTAATGAGTGAACAGGTGGAGGCGCTGCTGATACCGTTGCTTAACAACCCACAGACTGATCCGTATGGAAATCCTATTCCGGAAAAACCCCAAGCCGGCAAGAGTGTGAAAGCCATTGACGGTGGGGTGTCTCTCGAAACTTTTTTCCGTAAGAATCCTCGGGGTGGTGAAGCCACGATTTTGCGAATTGGGGAGCCTTCCCAGGCAGTTCCCGGGTTTTTGTTCAAACTTGCTGCTGCCAAAATGTTACCTGGTTCCAAGGTATCTTTCAGCTTTGATAGCTTGGAACGCCTAGGAATTGCCCTAAACATATCCGCAGGTGAGACTACAGATGGCAATGAGAAGTCCGTGGAAATTCCCGAGCTTCACTTCAAGCACTTCTTTGTAAAGCTTTAGTAAAATCTGTAACGTTTGGGTCTCGAAACCGAGAAATTGTTATCCAAATGTGACTTTTTGTTTTTCTTGTAGTACGCTAGAAGCACCTTCGCGGCGAGGATGAAACTGCGGAGTCAAATCTGAAGGATTACGAAGGAGACATTCGTTGGCAAGTACGACTTCTCGGGCGCGGCATCGCGCTGCCACCAAGCCGGTTACAGCTTTTGATACTCTGAAAGACACCCTATCTGCGGTAGATGGAAAGAAAGGGCTGATGGTGGCAGCCACCACCGGTCTGGCTCTTGGGACTGTCTGGGCGGGAACTGCTATAGCTTCTCCGGAGGCTCAGGAAACTGCCCCGCAGGCTGCGGCACCGGTGGCGACCCAGGTGGGGGATGCGGTAGCCCAAGCGCGCTTGGCAGTGGCCGCTAATCCCGAGATTAACGTGCCCGAAAATGCTAACTGGGTCGAGGGGCAGGTAGAGATTCCGGTTCAGCAACAGGCTGAACCCGAAGCGCCTCAGGCTCAAAGTAACACTGCGGAGAATCAGGGCGGCAGGGATACTGTACGCAAATCAGTGGCTCGTCAAGCAGCCACAGTATCGCAGGGCACCAACACGGGAGCCTGGGCGGGGCAAAGCGGGGTGGCTGCTTCCATCCCCACTAATATCGCTGGCGGTTCCATTGCCGATATTGCATTGCGCTACCAGGGGGTTCCCTACGTTTATGGGGGTACCACTCCTAGTGGTTTCGACTGCTCTGGTTTTGTCGGTTATGTTTATCGTCAGGCGGGAATCTCACTGCCTCGTACCTCCTGGGGACAAGGTGCTTCTGGTTCAAAGGTTTCCGCAGGTGAAGCTGGTGCGGGGGACATCGTCTACTACGGTGGGCATGTGGGCATCTATCTCGGTGAAGGTAAAATGATACACTCCCCGCGTCCCGGTGAGCGAGTGGAAGTTGTGAATGTTTACGGATCTCCTAGTTACGTTCGTGTAGGGAAATAACCTGGATTTTGCTGGAGGGGTTTGCTGCCCCTCCGCTTTCATATTTGCATCCTAGATAGATTCTGACTTTCGGTTTTTCGAAATGTGGATGCACTCATTAAGATTGGTGCTGTTGGCCCTCGTAGCTCAGGGGATAGAGCAACCGCCTCCTAAGCGGTAGGTCGGCCGTTCGAATCGGCTCGGGGGCACCATTGCGACTTAGAATCGGGCTCCCGTGCATCCCCGATTTAGTGGTGCCCTAGAATGGTTTCTCTTTACTCTGAAACGGTACCTCTTTGGCGTGGTAACGCGACTTTCAGGCCTGTAGTCAGTATCGTGGACTTGTGGAGAACGAAGCGAGTAATGCCGATTGCGAGACAGAGGCGCTGGAACCGGTACGAATAGATTCGGTAGCCTCTCGAATCGAGCAGTGGTCTACAGAGGCTAACCAAGCGCCGGGGGGTAGTGCGTTGCGAAACCTTGACTCCCTAGATAACTTGCTGGATTTAACTGGTTCCCATCCCGCCGGTATCGCCCAGCTCTACGGAGGCAGACCTACGAAGCTGTCTGCCTTGTTCAGAGATCCTCTAGACTTAGGATCAGCGCGTTCGGTGTTGTCTCGAATTGATACCGAGAAACAACAGTCACTGGCTCGTTATGGACTGTATCCCACCTACTTGGTGATGGGGGTGGCCTCATGGACGCAGCTACCACCCTTTAGAGATGAAGAAAGAGGATTGCGACCCGATTTATCTCATTTCCGGTTGCAGCACTTCAATTTGCCGGTGTTACTGCGTCCTTTGGAGCTTGAAGCCACCGGTTCAGATTTCACCCTGGTGATGGGTGGAGAAGTTATTGTCAATCCCGTCTTCGAAAAGGCATTTGCCGACAGGAACATCACCCTTGATTCCCATCAGGTCTTAGAGCTGGATACTCGCACTGATTTTGATTTTCGCCAAGCCTTGCAAACGCTTAGAGAATTAGGTTTAAACCACATTCCTAGTTTTGATTTAAAGGAAAATTTGCTGGTAGCGAATCTAGGGGTTTCGGGGGCAATCCTAGCTAGTGATTGGAACAAGATTTCGTCTATTGCCTTGGAAAATCCCTTGGTAAGAGCCTTTGCCGGTGATATGAGCGCCAAGGAAGAACTGCTGTCTCCCCCGGCAGAGACCTCGCCAGAAGACCGTGACCCAGACTACGAACGCGGAATAGGTGATCTCGATGTTTCCCAGGCACGGGTGATAGAGATTGCGGCATCGGGCAGATCCTTGTTTATGGATGTTCCTCCCGGCGCCCCCGGTGCCGCCACAGTGGAAGCAGTGGTGGCAGACGCAGCAGCTTCAGGCAGACAAATCTGCTATGTGCCTGGGGTGCGTCGTATCGGTAAGACAGTCTTGAACGGACTGAAACAAGCCAACTTGGGAGATTTTATTCTCGATCTCACGGGTTCCAAAGAGTGGCGAGCAAGTTTACGCGACCAGCTTTTAGCTACCCCGAACCAAAACGAGCCGATGGCGCCGGTGCCCTTAGAAGAGCTAAGCGTGGCGCACACTAAATTACGCGACACCAGAGAAAAACTTCAAAACTACACCAGGCGTTTGCACATGTCTCGACAACCCTGGCAGGTCTCGGCTTATCAGGCCTTGCAAGCCCTGGCAGATTTAACCAGCGTTAAGCCAGGGCCTCGAACTAAGGTGAAACTGGAGTTGGGAACTCCCCTAATGCGCGACCAACAAGGGCGCGAGTTGGCGCGGGTTTTGTTGCAGCGAGCTCAAGAAACGGGATTGTTGGATCCCCAGTTGGAGTATTCTCCATGGCGCAGCGTGGTGCTATCTACCGAGGCTGATGCCCAAGATGCGATTTCAAGAATCCGCATTCTGGCCACTGAAACGCTGCCTGCCTTGCGTCGATACCAAAACCAGGTATCTGAGCAAACAGGACTGGTACTTCCCGGAACGCTTAATGTCTGGAAGGAACAGCTCGGGATGCTCGAAGGAGTGGCGCGAGTCCTTGAGGTATTCAAACCAGAGGTTTTTGAAAAGTCTGCTGCAGATATGGTGATTGCCACTGCCAGTAAACGCTGGCGTCAAGAACGTTCTTTGCCGATGAAATGGAAAGAACGCAGAATCTTGGTTAAACAGGCACGTGATTTGGCTCGCTCTAAAACCACGCCGCGTGGTTTCCACCACGAGCTGGTAAAGGTACAAAGCTATCGAGATTTGTGGCGCCGACACGCCCTGCCGGGTGCTTGGCCGCGAGTTCCCGAAGATTTGCCAATAGCAAAAGAGCTATCGGAGGAAGTTTTTTCGCAACTTAATGCTTTGGAACCCATCCTTACCCAGGCCGATGGTGTCTCTGGACGGGTTCCCACAGCCTTGCCTTTTGCCGAATTAGAAGCTTTGTTGCATTCTTTGAATGCCACCAGTAGCCAGGCGCAACAAATGCCCTCTCAAGTGCAGCTGCTAAAGGAAATGCAACAGATGGGGCTAGAGCCTTTGTTGGATGACTTGCGAAACCGCAAGGTAGCTCCAGATTTAGCTATGCAGGAACTAGATTTAGCTTGGTGGTCCTCAATCTTGACCGAAATCCTGAAGAGCGACCCGATTCTCGCAGCCGTAGACGGTGCTGCTCTCCACGACATGGTATCTCGACTCCGCTCCCTGGATTTAGCTCAAATTGAGTCTTTGTTCTATCCAGTGGCGCGCGCTATTTCCCTGCACACTAAACAGGCACTGAGTAGTGACCCACAACTAGAACAAAAACTGCATTCGGTGCTTGACTCCGCTAGCGCCAGGGAGCTGGGGGATTACAGTCGTTTGGCTCCGCTAGTCAAAGCCTTGCGCCCAATCTGGGCAGTGTCGCCCTTTATTGCTGGCCAGCTCTATGGCACAAATACTATCGATTTACTAGTTTTAGATCACCTTGACTATTTGAGTGTTCCTCAGGTGATGCCGCTGATAGCGCGGGCACGTCAGATTGTAGTTTGCGGGGACGCGCGGAGGGTCTGGCCGGGTTTCACCCAAACTGCGGCCAAAATTTTACCCACGGTTGCTCTGAAATCCGATTTGGGCGAGATTCCGGAACAGGTTGCGGCTTTCCTCGCAACTCATGGATACGAAAACGCAGTTATACCCGTCCCCTCACCAAGACCTGCCTCTTTAGTGAACCTGCACCTGGTAGCCGAAGCGAAAGCCCCATTGTCTCGCGATCATACCCTGGTGATTTCACGTCCCGAGATACACCGGGTCGTGGAACTATGTCTAGACCATGCCCTGAACCGTCCACAGCTCAGCCTAGCCGTGGTGTGTTTCAACCCGGCCGCAGTTGGAAAAATCCGTAAGGCTCTGGCAGATGCTCGCGTAAAAATCTCTCAAGCCCAGGCGTATTTCTCTCATCCCCACGGGCGGCCTGCAGTGGAGCCCTTTGTGGTAGTGGATTCTTCCCAAGCGGCGGGTTTGCGTCGTGACGTGGTGATTTTGTGTCTGGGGATGTCTAAGACACCCCAAGGACGAGTGCAACTAAACTTTGGTCCGGTATCGGGTGCCTCGGGGGTGGCTCATGTGGTGGGTAGCCTGGAGGTGGTGCGACAAAAACTCGAGATTGTGTCGGCCTTCGCAGCCGAAGAAGTTGATGCCAAGAAAGTCAAGAGTCCTGGAGGGAAAATGCTGATAGAACTTTTGGCCTCAGCCGGAAATCCCGAAGGGATGGCGCGCGCGCTTACCACACCAGAATCATTCAAAGCCGAGCCCGATCGGCTACTAGTAGATTTAGCGGAAAGGTTGTGGCGGCAAGGGTTAACCGTAGTGCCCCGTTTCGGGCTGCCGCACGGCATACAGATTCCGCTTGCAATTGGCCATGCCGATTTACCCTCAGAGTTGCTAGTGGCAGTGCTGAGCGACGATGACACCTATGTGCAAGAGCCTTCATTGCGGCGACGTGAAAGGCTGTGGCCGGCTAGGCTAGAGGCCGCTGGGTGGAAGGTAGTAACTTGTTACACCAACGAGGTATTTGCCGATCCTCAAGCCCAGGCACAACGCGTGTTCAATACCCTATCGCAAGCGTTAAATGAGCGTAAAGGCCAGCTGTCGATTCCGATTATCGCTACTCCACAGTTTGAAACCGAGCCCGAGGAAGAAAAAGATTCGCTTGCGGCTAAACCTGTTCCCAGCAGCGAGGCGGAAGCCCAAGAACCTAAAGAAAAATCAAAAAAGAAAACGGGCAAAAGCCCGAAGGGAATCCAAAAAGAGGGAAGGGACTCAAAGGATTCTGCGGGAAGTAAGAAAGGTAAAGCCAAGCTGCAGCTAGTTGCTAAGAAGCGTGGAGTTCGTCCTCCTATTGCTAAAGGCTTACCTCTGGCAGCCTACGGAGATGACCAGCTAGACGAACTATTGGAATGGATTTGTTCCGACGAGATAGAACGCAGTGAGGATGAACAGGTCAAGGAGCTGCGTGAAGCTTTAAACCTGGCTAAGCGTGGGGCGCAGGTTGACGCGGTGTTGCGCCGCGTAGTGCAGCGTCGCAGTGCCGCATTGTAGGTGTCCGAATGGAGCATATTGTACCCACTCGTGCACGCCACCACCGACGTGTAACGTTTATCGCCCCACAGGATCGTGGGAAAACCGACCCTTTCGCTCCGGCTGGATTTAGCGCTATGGAACCATCTCCCGAGACCCCAACTGAAGTTGATTCATCTAATGACAAGCGAACCATTGAAAACCTGCCCCCGCATTTCGGGAGACTGTAAAACTTGGAGACATCATGGGCTGTTTTATCCCCAATTTCGCAACCCTGAATATCCTCCGACCTGCGATTTTATCTGTCCGGTGGAGCATAGGGGATTCGAACCCCTGACCTCATCATTGCGAACGATGCGCGCTACCAACTGCGCCAATGCCCCAAGCGACATTGATTCTATCTCAAAACTAAGCCTGAATGCCAATCCGGACTTGGGCGTGTCGAGAAAATGGCTCTCATCAGTGAAGAATCACCAAAATTTCAATGGGTGTCGGGTGTCCAAGCGCGGTTGCGGCTAGGTTTTCAGGCGCGGCGGCGATCTAGAATATTTTGCAGATTAATCGCGCCACCCTGGATTTCCTCGCTGGACAGGGCTGTGTCAGCTGGGAGGACTCGTGCCGATTTCGGACGCATCGGTACCGCTGCCTCTTCCCAGTCCGAATCGGTAGCTGCGGCGCTTATCACCACTTCACGGTGCTGGGCATCGGATTGCAAGGTATAGGTAGGGGCTGGAATTCCCACCAGTTCCCACTTTTTGCTATCACGAGGGGAATCGACCAGCGGCCGGGCAGTCGTTTCAGCGTCCGCCTTCGGGCTCAGTTTACTGTTTTGGGATTCCTGCGTGATGGTTTTGTTTTCACGGGCTACCTCTTCGATACTTTGTACCGACTGGTCAAGGCTCTTGGTCTGAACCACTAGTTCAGGAATGGTGTGTTTCTTGGTGCGCAGTAAAGCATCTGACAAAGTTCCCTCCGAAGCGTTACGTAGGGATTCCTGAGCTACCTTTGCCCAGTGGTTATTGTCACGGTTGCGTCCGGAAATCAACGCTGCACGGCCGGTCGGGCTCTTTTCCAGACGACGTTCGACTTCCCGAATATCCGCAATGAACTGTAAATCTTCTTTACGTCCGTTTTTCGCCGAAACAGTGCCCCACGCCAAGGTCAACAGGACTCCGCCGACTGGACCAGTCAGTACCCACCAGGCGAGGAAACCAAAAGCTGCGAAGCTGGAAACCAAAATACCCACCAAAAGCAGTAGCGCCAACAGAATTGCTCGCAGGCGAGCCGAATTGGCGCGCGCGGAAGCGGCTGCAGCACGTTGTGCTTTGAGGTTTGTGTAGCGTCGCAAATCTTGGGCGGTTTTAATAGGGCGGGTTGCGGGTTTACTGTCAGTTTTAGAGTTATCTCTGCGATAAATTGCGACTTCTACTGAACGGTCGGCATTGGGAGTGTCCGTCACGTCCAACACCCGCACACCCTCGGAGAAACGGTCATTGTTGCGAGACTGACCCATCATGCGTCGAGACTTCGCAACTTGGGGCAACAGCACCACGGTAACTACAAAAGTCAACCCAATTAGAATCCAAGCAGAGATACTCACACCCTAAAAATAGCGACCGTTTGGTGCAAAACAGCGATGCCACTCCGAGGACGGGTTTTCTTTGTCACCAGACCCAGTCCCACTAGATAACGACAGTCACAGCATTCACTTTGGCAACAACTGGGAGATGAAATAGTCAGGTTGCCATTCCTCTAAAGTCACCGCAAAGCAGCGATGATCCGACCAGGCTCCGTTGATATAGAGATAACGTTGCCGCAGTCCCTCCTCGCGTATTCCAAGTTTTTCTGCCACCCGTAGAGACGGAGCGTTTTCCGGGCGAATATTAATCTCTACGCGGTGCAAGCCATACTCGCTCAGGCACCAGTCCAGTACTGTAGCCACTGCCAATGGCGCCAAACCTTTACCTGCAAAACTCGAGGCCACCCAGTACCCCACCGCTGCGCTCTGGCTGGCACCGCGCTGGACGCTGCCAACTGAAACCTGTCCCGCTAAATGTCCTTCGGGCAGAATCGCAAAGCACAGTCCCAGTCCTTCCCGGGCGTTTTTCGCCATCGAGGCAATGTATTCTTCCACGGTGATGGCTGGAGCCATGCCCGGAGGAGCATTCGATTCCCACGGTGCCAACCAGGCGTGATTACTGGCACGAAGGCGTTCTACAGCATAGAAATCCTGGCCTTTCAAAGAGCGAAGTTCCAGCCAATCCCATGCGGCGGACAAACTGCGGGTGTGCAAATCTAGCTGCTGTATAGACACCCGCGAAGAGGCTCCCGGGTAATAGCGTCGTTTTCGCGTTTTACGCATCTTTTTGTCAATCCACTCGCTAAACAAAGCCACACCGTTTATTGTAAAACCATGCAGTGCAGCATGGTGTCGGGTTCTACCTGAGTTACGTCCTCGGGAACCACCGCGAAAGCATTGGAACGAGCCAAAGCTGCTAGCCTGGCTTGAGGATGCCGGCCGAGAACCTCCCCCCGATAGTGTCCCGGATTCCCCGTCAAAGCAATGGGGACGAACTCGCGCCTTCCCGCTGGAGATGTCCAGCCTTGAGTCATGGTGGCTGGTACGGAGGTGCGGTACAGTACGGATCGACCCGCCATTTTGCGTAAAACCGGGCGGATAAAGGTTTCAAAGGCTACCTGGGCGGCTACGGGATTACCCGGCAAACAATACACCGGGACTTCTCCAATTTTGCCGACTCCGAGCTGCCTTCCGGGGGCAATCGCTACATTGTCAAAACGCATTTCACCCAAGGAAGTCAACACATCCTTTACCGTATCTGCGGTTCCATAGGACAAGCCGCCGGTGGTTAAGATAACATCGGCACGAACCAGCTGATCTTCGATGGTTTCGCGCAGCTTGCCCCGGTCATCCCCGACCAAAACTCGAAATGTTTTTGCATCGCATTCCTGGCAAGCGGCTGCGAGAGAATGCCCGTTAGCGTCATTTATCTGACCCGGCTCTCGACTTACCCCGGGTTCTACCAGTTCATCACCTACCGCAATCACCACCACTCGTACTCGAGGATGTACCCACACGTGGCTTAATCCCAGGGCAGCTAACAGAGCGATTTTCTTGGCATCGAGTCGTTGTCCAGCATCTAGCAATACCGCGTCGGGTGACACGTCTATTCCTTGGGGAATCACAAAGGAACCTTGGGGGTAGGACTGACGGATTTCTACCTCTGAAAGACCCATATCACTGGCCTCGAGAGGCACCAAGGTGTCGGCTCCGGGGGGGATGGGTGCCCCGGAAGCAATCCTGATGGCAGTGGCGGAAACCAGCTGAGTCCAGGTAGTGTCTCCGGCCAGAATTTCAGCCGTTACCGGCAGAGTATAGGGGGGGGCTCCTACGGTAGCACTAGCAATAGCGTAGCCGTCAATTCCTGCGCGGCTAGTATCTGGTAAAAACGAATCCGAGACAATATCGCGGGCTAAAACACAGTCAACGGCATCTTCCAATGGTACGGCCAATCCCGGGAGCGGGTCGGCGGCCAGTAAACACAGGTTAAGATGCTCCCCTACCGAGCGCATCAGTTGTTTCCTTCCCCTTCCGTAGTTTCAAGAGATGAGGTGGTGTTTCCCTCACCCTGGCAAAGTAGGTGGCGCAAGCGTTCCTGCAAATCGGTACCCAGGAACTTGTGTTCCAAGGAAAGCTCGGCTTGAGCACGAAGGTATCCTCTCATATTGCCAGTGTCAAAATGACGTCCCCGAGACACCACGCCCCAAACACCCCCACCCAGCTCCGGGGGCGTATCCGCTAGGACGGCCAGTGCATCGGTGAGTTGAATTTCGTCATTGCGGCCAGGGGGAGTGCGTTCCAATACTTCGAAAATCTGAGGACTCAGCACATAGCGACCCATAATTGCATAGGGGGATTGTACTTGTTCCGGGGTGGGTTTTTCGACAATCCGGGACAATCGGAATACCTTGTGGTTCCCGGTTACTTCCGCAGTGAAGGTTTCACGTTGCGCGGCAGTGGTGGAATACGCCCCGACTTCCTCCAGGCTGACTTCCATAAGCGCCACTACACAGCCCGAAGTATGCTCATGTACCCGCAGCATGGTTTGTAACAGCGGGTCTTCTTCGTGGAAAATATCGTCGGGCAGCTGCACCACAAAAGGCATATTTCCAATGGCTTCTTTCGCCTGGAGCACGGCGTGTCCCAAGCCGCGAGCCTGTTCTTGCACTACAAAGTTCACTTGGGGAAACTCTATGCGTGGGCATGGATTCTCTTCTGGTTCTGGACTGAAAAACTCGCGTAAAGCTGGTTTCTGGGGGGAAGTCACTACGTGGAACTGTTCGATTCCAGCCCGAACTCCCTCTTCCATGACGGTGAGAATAACGGGGCGATCTACCAGGGGTAGCAGTTCCTTCGGGATTGATTTTGTCAGTGGATACATCCGATTTCCGCGGCCTGCGGCAGGGATGACAGCAGAGGCAACCTTTTGTTTCATAGCTCAAGCCTAAATGTATTGTTGAAGTAAATCCTGACAAACGGATCGAAAATAGGGCACAATGGTTAAGTGATTGCAACGGAGCTTCGTCTTCCAGACCTGCGTGGTCAAGAACCGGAGGACGCAAAACAGCAGTTGAGGGGGATAATTCGTATCTCTCGTAATCGGCTTAACCCTTCGCAAATCGAGGATGCGGGTAGGAGTATCAAGGCTCGAGCCCTGGAGCTGGCCGCTGATTTCCAGACGGTGGCCTGCTACATTTCGGTGCGAACCGAGCCTCCCACCTTGGATTTGGTCGAAGAACTATATCAACAAGGTAAAAACATCCTGATTCCGAAGTTGGGGCCGAGGCTCAACCGTGACTGGAGCTATTATCGAGGTAAGGAAGATTTAGCGGATTTGTCCCCTAATCGTCCCAAGGAGCCCTCCGGGGATGCCCTGGATTCCTCGGTGCTGGCTGCGGCTGAATTCGTGTTTACCCCGGCGCTGGCAGTGGATCGGGAAGGCAATCGTTTGGGACAAGGAGGCGGCTGGTATGATCGCGCCTTGCCCTATGTCAAGACCGGTACTCCTGTTTTCGCGCTGCTGTACAGCAATGAACTGCTGGATAACATTGTTTTACCAACCAATAAATACGACTATCCCGTGACTGGGGTGGTGACCCCGGACTTCGCGTTCGAACTGGCTGACTCTTCGTTCCAAACCGAGGGTATTTTGCCGACTCAAACCGGTTAACTTTGCTGGAATTGCCGTAAAATCTCAGGTAGATGCACGTTTGTAGGTTTTTCCACAGGCTGTCGTTTGGGTCGTAATTCACAGGGCGTGGCGGCTTCATTAGGTGCCAGTGAGGGGCGTTCGTAGCCTGAAGGTATGAGATTTAAACGATTTTGGAATTGGCGCTTTCCCCTGGCGGCGGCTTCGGCTGCGTTAGCACTAGTGGTGGGTGCGACTATATTTTTGCCCCGTCCTGCTGGGACTAGAGCCTTAGTGGCGCGTGTCCCGATTTGTGCGGGATGCGAAATTAATCCCAAAGATTTGCGCGAACGTCGGCTTGATCCAGGTGCTTTACCTCAGCATTACTTTGTGCAGGCCGGTGAAGTTGCCGGGAAAAAGGCTGCCGTGGCTCTAGAACCAGGTACAGTTGTGGCACCGGGTTTATTGTTGGAAAACTCTTTGGCTGATTTGGCACCCGGAGAAGTTGCCTTTGCTCTCTCGGTGGAAGACCCGGCGGTGGCCGGGTTTTCGAAGACCGGGCAAATCGTAGAAATCTGGAGTTCCAGCCCGAGTGTGGACAATCAGCTGTTGGCCACTAATGTGCGAGTTTTAGGAATGGAGGCTGCCAAAGACAGTCTGCTAGGAGCCACGAGTTCCAAGGCAATCGTCTATTTGGGGGCCAGTGAAGAAGCAGCGCGCAAGGTGGTGGCGGCGAAGTCTTCCCATGACTTGTCTTTCGTGTTGCGAGGCTAGGGTTCATGAGGGGCTGGCCGAAACGGGTGTTGTCCCCCCCAGGCCTCTGGGGGGACAACACCCGGGGCGAGGATTTAGACTTCAGGTCGGTCTAAATCCTCGAGTTCACCCACCATGGTGTAGAGTTGCGCATCGGTCATCCGCGATTTGGCGGCGGCATCAAAGTCGTGGGCAATTTCCCCGTGATTCATCACCAACATCCGGTTACCAAAGTTCAAGGCATCCTTTAGGTGATGGGTAATCATGATTGCTGTCAGCCTGTGTTCGGCCACCACGTTTGCGGTGTAGTCTAAAATCTTGTGCGCGGTTTTTGGATCCAGGGCAGCCGTATGCTCATCGAGCAACAGCAACCGGGGGTTTTTCAAGGTGGCCATAATCAGTGCCACGGATTGACGCTGTCCCCCGGATAGCACCCCGATTTCGGTGTCGAGGCGGTCTTCTAGTCCCAGTTTCAAGGGAGCCAATAATTGGCGAAACTCTTGGCGTTTGCTTTCGTTCATCGCGATTTTGAAGCCGCGTGGTTCGCCGCGTTTAGAGGCGAGCAACAGGTTTTCCGCCACGGTCATGCGTGGAGCAGTGCCCTGCTTCGGATCTTGGAAAACTCGGCCAATCATGGCGGCGCGATCTTCTTCCGGCAGTCGGGTTACGTCAGTTTCATCAATCTTGACCCGCCCAGAATCCGCCAAAATAGAACCCGCAATCACATTGAGCAAAGTGGATTTTCCGGCTCCGTTTCCCCCGACGATAGTAATGAAATCCCCTGCAGAGACCTCTAGGTTTACCCCGCGCAAAGTGCGGTAGGCGTCAGCGGTACGTTGGTGGAAGGATTTTTCCACCTGTTCCAAACGCAACACGGTTTTTGTACCGCTCGTTCCATTTCTGGCCGGGATCTTCGATCCAGAATCTGGTGCAGTTTGCATATTTTCTCTCCTTTTTCCGAATGGCACCTCATGAATCCGTTCCTTGTGACGCCGCAGTTTTCCGGGACAACCCACGGCGAATCTGACGCTGGAAAAAATACCTTTGCAAAGTCGGAATCGACAGGCACAGTCCCAGAATCACAGCCGAGAATAACTTGAAGTTATTGGGGTCAAAGTTGAAACGTAACACCACCGCCAACAACAGCCGATAGACCACCGAACCGAAGAAAATTGTCAACAGTCGCACCGGCAAGGACACATTGGGAATCACGACTTCGCCGATAATGATAGCTGCTAGTCCTATCACAATCGAACCAATGCCCATCGAAATATCGGCATAGCCATTATCGGAAGCCACCAAGTAGCCGCTCAAGGCAATCAAGGCGTTACCCAGCATGTATCCCAGCATCGTCATCTCGGCGGTAGAAATTCCCAGGGACTTGGCCATTGTGGGATTATCGCCAGTCGCAATCAGGGCTTGCCCCATATCGGTGCGGAAAAAGAAGCTCAACAATCCCACCAAGATTCCGATTACAATGAGCCCTAAAACCAAGGTGTCTACGTTGCGCGGCAGCCCCAAGTTTCCCAGCCAGGTTTTCAGCGAGGACAGTCCCGCCACCGAGAGATTTGCTCTTCCCATGAAACCCAGATTTATGGAATACAGCCCGGTCATGGTGATAATTCCGGCCAAAAGTGAGTTGATTTTGGCTTTCGTAATCATCAAGGCAGTGATGGCGCCGGCCGCAGCCCCCACCAGCATTACTACCAGTAAAGCCAGCAGCGGGTTTACCCCCAGGATTAGCAGCGGCGCTCCCACCGCAGCCCCCAGCGTGAAGGAGGCTTCGGTGGTCAAGTCGGGTTCGTTGAGGATACGGAAGGTGATATAAACTCCCATTCCCATTACGGTCCAAATCGCGCCTTGGGATAATGCGCTCAAGATAATATCCATGTTGTTTCTTTCGGTTTCGTTTCATGAGGTGTTAGCCGCAGTCTAGGCGTAGCTATTCTTTAGAGGCATCCTTGGCTTTCGCCATAATGTCTTGAGGAATCTTGATGCCCAGTTCCGTGGCTACCTTAGAGTTAATAACGGTTTCCAGCTTATTGGTGAACACGACGGGGTAGTCTGCGGCTTTTTTACCTTCAATCAGGTCGGCCACAATATTGGCGGTGTCTAAACCGAACTGACGCTGGTTGAGTCCCACCGTGGCCAGTCCGCCTTCGGCAACCATGCGATCTACTGCGGGGATAACCGGAACCTTGTGGGCATTGCAGGCCGAGGCGAGGGTGGGCATTGCCGAAGCGATGGTGTTGTCATTAGGGGCGAAGACCACATCTACATCCTCGGCGAGCTGTTCGGCTACTTGGGCGAGTTCATTGGTGGTGGTGATGGTGGCCTCTTTGAGAGTCAAGTCGTATTTGGGAGCCAAGGTGCGAACCTCGCCCAGGAGTTCCGCCATGTTTTGGGAGGAAGAGGAATAAATTATTCCCAGGCGTTTGGCGTTGGGTAGAACTTGTTTGAGGAATTTCAGCTGTTCTTCGACGGGATTGTGATCGGCCACCCCGGTGACATTCACTCCTGGTTTGTCGTTGTCTTTGACCAAGCCGCTGCCTTTGGGGTCAGAGGCGGCCGAGAAAATCAGGGGGATGGAGTTTTGAGCAGAGTTAGCCAAGGCCTGGGCACCTGTGGTGGTGATTCCAACCAGGTAGTCCTTTTTGTCAGCTACGAACTGGTCAGAAATGGTCTTGAGTAGGGTTTGGTCACCCTGGCCGTTTTGATAGTCAATCTTGATGTTTTCCCCGTCCTTGTATCCCCGGTTGGCCAGGCCATCGTAGATGCCTTGGCGAATATCGTCCAAGGAGGGGTGACTCATGAGTTGTAGCAGGCCAATCTGGATGATTTTGCCCGAGGCATTCTTGGTATCGGGGCTGGTGGTACCCGCTGCCTGGGCGGTCGTGGAGTGCTTCATGGTACTTAACAGCGGTAGGCACAGGACAAATACCAGGAGGCATCCGACGAGGATGGCTCCGAACAGAGAGATTTTCTTAGTTTTCATGGTTGTTTTCCTTTCTAGGTTTTGCTTGTGAAAAGCACTCTAGTCGAAGGAAAACCCCCACGACCAGCTCTTGCTTAGTATACGAGATAAAAACGTCCATATAATGATATTAATGCGAGGTTAGGGCGAAAGAGTGGGAAGTCTATGTGATTAATAAGGGTTGTATAACCAATACCAATAAGGCAAGGTGATTATTTTAAAAACACCTCTATAAGGTTTTGAAACAGTAAGTTTAGCTAATCCTAAAGTAAATTAAAGCCGGCTTGACCTGGGATTACGCGATTATCTTGTGGTGGTCTTTACGAGGCTTACTAAAGTGCGCAAACTTAATTACGTAAGCCGCAATCGCAACTTGAAAGGATATTCAAATGACTACTCAACCTGTTGTTAGCAACTGTGCTTTGTTGGACTGCTCCTATAATCACGATGGCTGCCAAGCCATCGCTATGAACATGGGAGTCAAAGGATGCACCACGTTCATCGCGCTACCCCAAATTGGGGGACGTTCTGTAGCTGGTGCCGTAGGTGCTTGCCAAAAGGCTGACTGCACCTTTAACGAAAACCTGGAATGCCAGGCAGAAGCGGTAAAGGTTGGCGGAAAAGACGGAGAGTGCCTGACTTACCACAAGGCCGCGTAAGACGATTTAGTCTGTTTAGCTTTGCGCCGCGAGAGCGGCGCAAAGCTTTATTTAAATCTTGGGGGTCTGCCAAGGGCAGACCCCCAAGATTTAAGATACGGGCGCGCCAAAATGGCACTTCATGAAATCCGAAAAAGCGAAGATAACCGACGGGGCGAGCACCTGAAATTGGCACCTCATGAACCCGAAGCAAAACAGCGAAAAGGCGACTGAACTGGGACACGGGAAGCAGCTCATGGACGGGCGGCCACCACGTTACCCAAAACCGTAACCACCCCGGTAATCATCAACTGGGTGGCAATCGCCGCGAGCAACATGCCCGAAAGACGCGTCAAAACCGCCACGCCGGAACCACCCAAAACCCGCAAAATCGGGGTAGCAAAAAACATCGCTACCCACGAACACACCAAAACCAGGAACACGGCACCAGCCACCCCTATCATCAACAGCGGTTCGTGATGGGCAGAATCCATCTGTACCATCAAAGCCACAATTGCGCCCGGACCCGCCAAAAGTGGTGTCCCCAGCGGCACCGCCGCAATATTGAACTCGCCTTTTTCGTTATTCGGCTTTGACTCCTCGCCCGTGAGCAGCTGCAAAGCCACCAAAAGCAGCAACAGCCCCCCAGAGATTTGCAGTGCCGCTGGGGTAATCCCCAGAATCCCAAAAAGCTTGAAACCAAAAAACCCAAAAACCAACAGGATTACAAAGGCCAAGGCATTGGCTTCCCAGGCGGTGCGGCGACGCTGTTTTTCGTCCAGATGCGCTGTCAGCGACATGAACACCGGCAGGTTTCCCGGCGGATCAATAATGACGAACAGGGTGGCAAAAGCAGAAATAAACAGGCTCAACGCCGCAGTCAAAGTAAATCCCTTTCTTGAATCGTAGACACAGTGATTACTGATAAAGGCTACACGGCTGGGATTATACCTGCTAGGAGGCAACAGGCGATAAGTCCGCCCACCACCAGGCGGTAGATAATGAAGGCGTTGAAAGAATGTTTAGAGACAAATTTCAGCAGCCAGGCAATCGAAAGGTAACCCACCACGAATGAAACAATCATTCCAATCGCGGTTGAACCCCAGCCAACAGTTTTACCAATCGTTCCAAAATTAGAGATGCCTTCCAAGGCACCGGCCGCTACCAGGGCAGGAATCCCCAGGAAGAAAGACAAACGCGTGGCTTTCACCCGGTCAAAACCCAGGAACAGTCCGGCAGAAATCGTGGCTCCAGAACGGGAAACTCCCGGAATCAGCGAAAAACATTGCACCAGGCCAATAATGAATGCCTGGGGGATGGTCGTGGCCGAATCGCGACTCATGCCCACGTGACTTTTGGCGGAAAAACGATCTGCCCCAAAAAGCACCACCGACCAGAGCACCAAACCGCCGGCCACGAACCACATGGAGCGCAGCCCAGTTTCGATGAAGTCCTTGAGTGCCAATCCCACCACCGCAATCGGAATAGAACCCAGAATAATCGCCCAACCAAAGTGGTAATCGGGGGTGAGGCGCTTTTCTTTACTGACCAGTCCAGAGAGCCACGCCTTAGCGATGCGCCAAATGTCGCTCCAAAAATAAACTACTGCCGCCAAAATCGCGCCGATTTGGATTACCGCCGTGAAAGCTACCACCCCAACATCCGCTATGTCTTTTCCGAGGAAAAATTCGGCCATCGTGAGGTGTCCAGTCGAAGAAATCGGCAAAAACTCCGTAATCCCCTCAACCACACCGAGTAAAAGCGCTTCCCACCACGTCATGCGTTTATCCTACACGTCATCAGGTTTTGGGATGTACTTTGGGTGTCTGCTATGCCAGGAATTCACGCGAAAAACCATCGCTAGTGTTTTCACGTGGCAAACAGGGGGGCGCTGGTAGACTGAGGGAAAAATCTGTGCTCGACGGAAGGAGGAGTATATGCCTGAACAGGGAAACTCCCTAGAAGTTATTGACCTCTATAAAACATTTGGGGAACGCGAGGTACTCAAATCTGTGAGTTTCAAAGTAAGCCCTGGGGTGTTGATGGGTTTTGTGGGTGCCAATGGGGCAGGCAAAACCACCACCATGCGCATCATTATGGGGATTACCAAAGCGGATAAAGGTCAGGCGCTGTTTAACGACGCCCCGGTAGACGACACGGCGCGAACCCATATTGGCTATATGCCCGAGGAACGTGGCCTGTATCCCAAGATGAAGGTCGGCGAGCAGTTGGTTTACTTTGCGCGCCTGCATGGGCTTAGTAAACCGCAGGCGGCTAAAGCTGCGCATTACTGGATGGATTGTTTGGGAGTGCGCGAGCGCGAAAAGGACGTGTTGGAAAAACTGTCCTTGGGCAACCAGCAACGAGTACAGTTGGCGGCGGCGTTGGCCAGTAATCCCCAGGCTTTGATTCTGGACGAGCCGTTCTCCGGGCTAGATCCCTTGGCCGTAGACATCATGAGCGGCGTGTTGCGCGAGTACGCCGAGCGCGGAGTGCCGGTGATTTTTTCTTCCCACCAACTGGGATTGGTGGAGGATCTATGTACGCATGTGGCCATTATTTCTAAGGGAACCATTGTAGCTACTGGAGAAGTGGAAAGTCTGCGTACAGAGTTATCAACACCGGCAGTGCGGTTGCGAGGAAGCGCGGATGCATTAGGTGCCGGTGCGGATAAAGCCCGCGAATTGGAACGAACAGTACATAATTTTAAGAATGAACTGGTTGTGGATGTGGCCTCGGATTCCGCAGCGGCTAACCAGATTTTGGCGACAGCACTAGGAGCTGGCACTGTGAGTGATTTTAGCCCCGTAACCAAAAGCCTGGCGGAGATATTCCGTGCGGTAGTAGAACCGGAAGTTAGCGATGAATCGGAGGTAAAGTCCGGCGATGTGGCGAATCTTGAGGGGGAGGAGAAACAACAATGAAACAGGTTTTGCTAGTAGCGAAACGCGAATATGTCGTGCGGATGCGCTCCAAAGCGGCCATTATCTCCATGATTGTAATAGCTCTGCTGTTCTTGGGTGGTGGTACTGCGGCCAGGATTTTCATCCCCAACGGATTTGAACCAGACGTGATTGGTTTGACCACCCAAACTCAGGATTACGCTATGGCCTTTACTGCAGGAGCTACCGGCGATTCTGGAGGTGATGATTCGGCGGCGGGTGGTTTCACTCTCAAAGAAAATCAGTACAAGACGGAAATATACCCCAGTGAACAGGATTTGGAACGGGCAGTACAACACGATGAAGTGGTGGCGGGAGTAGGGGGAACCCTAGACGAACCGGTGCTGATTAGCAAAGGGAAATTCCCGGTGATGCTGCGCATGATTATCCAGGCAACTCATGCCAGCGTGAAACTGAATCAATACGTAACCTCGCTGGGTGGGGATATGCGTGATTTGAGTAAGGAAATAGCCTCCACCCAGCTAAAAACCAAAAATCTCGAAACCGAACAAGCGGATGATACTGACGATGGGTACGACTTTGGCGCTTATCTGGGCGGTTTAGGGATGCTGTTGATTCTCTTCCTTGCCATCTTCATGTCTGGGCAGATGGTCGCCACTGGGGTGATGGAAGAAAAGGCCTCTCGTGTCATCGAAGTGTTGGTATCTGCTGTATCACCGGCGAGATTACTTGTCGGGAAAATCATTGGAATAACCGCAGTAGGGGTTACGCAACTGGTGGTGCTGGGCGGATCCGCCCTGGGAGCTATGGCAATTTCTGGTCTTTCGGGATCGTTCCAAATTGACTTAGGAACGCTGTCCGGCTGGCTGATTGTCTGGTTCATTCTGGGACTGGCAACTTACATGGTGCTCTATGCCGGAGCCGGGGCTATGGCCTCTAAACAAGAGGATTTGGGGCAAACCACGATTATCTTGATGCTGTTGCAAATGGCCGGCTTCTATGCGGCCATGTTCATGGTGGGATTCCCCGGCAAGAAGGATGTCCTCGACGTTGTGTCCATGCTGCCGTTCGTCAACTGCTACCTGATGCCGGCCAGACAGATTGTCTCTACCACGATGCAATGGTGGGAGCCAATACTTTCTGTGTTGATTAACTTGGCAATACTGCCGGTATTGATTTGGCTGGGTGCCAAGATATATAGACGTGGCATTTTGGCTACCGGCAGCCGCATACATCTGAAGGACGTATTCGCGCGACAGGATAGGCCTCGCGCGACACGCCCAAAGAATGGCTAAATTTAGCCAAAAAGAGGAAACCAAGTTTTCTCGATTTGACACCAACGTGCAGGTGCACTAAGTTTATATACCGTTGCTGTTGCGGCCTGAAGCGGTCGATATGGTAACTATCAGGCCTTATGGCGAGTTTACGGAAGATCCGAAAGGGTTGTTCTGTGCTCGAAATAGGTCTCCCGACAGATGAGAGTCT